>OZ260100.1:3150000-3378117 GCA_965284565.1 Vicingaceae bacterium | reverse complement strand
ATAGATGAAGATGAAGCTTTACCTACTGATTATGGAAGTGCATCTTCAGCAGGATATTCAAATACTGCTTATGATGTTACTATTGGGGCATCAACATCTTTTTTAAATCACTCAAATTATACTACTCCCGGATTGTTTTTATTCGATGGTACTAATTTTACTTCAGATCCTTTAACCTGTAATTCAACCTCAATAGACGCTCTTCAATACAAATACATCATTAAACCCGAATGGATGTTTAAGTATTTTGTGTATAATGCTTATGATGCGTTTATACAATCAACACCTCCAAGTCCAAGCAATGATGACGATCGTATTGTTCTTAATCAGTTTGACATTGAAATGGCATCTTGCTACAATGATCCAAATTGTGGAACTTCATTACCACTTTGTTTTGGTGAAACATGTAATTATTACCACAAAAGTTGGTCGTCAGGACAACGATTAGCATTTTACAAACAAATTAGTGGTGGTTTAAACTGTGTACCAACTTCACCTCCCGCTTTTCAACCTACAACTCCTCCTGATGTAACTAAAGAAGACTTAATAGCAAAGGCAAATCAAGTATTAGATGATGCCGTTTCTATATGTGAAAATAGATTCGGAGAAATAAAAACTGCCTTAATAGCAGAGTTGAATAACAAATGTTATACACTTGTTGAATGTACTGCTGTTGGCTCTCCTACATCCGAAATTAGTGAAGCCCAAATTGACAACATGGCTGAAGCAGTTGTAGCAGCTTGTGTTTCAAAAATAAACGATCTTGTTACTGGAATAAGAGTTGATTTACCAACTTATAATGGTAGTTGTTTGGGAGGAAATACAAGTTTAGGTTATGGATGTAATAAAGACAATATTTCCCCTGCCGGAAGTACTAACAATCAGTACCCTACTTTGGTAGAAGAAGATTGTAACTGGATTGATAGTGATGGTTCTTGCCAAACTAATACAAGACAAACAGTTGTGCTTTTTGCTCCCTGTCACCTAGAAATCTTAGACCAATTAGCAGGGTGGGAATTCCAACCTAATATACCAGTAGCAGACTTAGATGAGAATCCTTTAACAGATGATACTGATGCGTGTTGTGCTAACCATGGCATGGAAGAAGACCCTGATTGTCCAGCTTTAGAAAAAGAATGGGTGGCAGGATGCACCTTACAATCTCCTTGCTCAACTACGCAGGTTTGTGAGCATAATACCTATTCAACAACAACACCAATAACGAACCCTACTCCTCAATAAAAAATGAATAATAACACATTGAAAATAAATAAAATAAATTATGATGGCGTCTTAGCGTCCCGATGGCTATCGGGATAGCGAGAGAAAAACAGTTGTGTCTTAGCGAGAAACGAGTTTACGAGTTCAAAGAAGTTAAAAAAAACTGCGATAATCTGCGTAATCAGCGGGCAACAAAATTGCGTCTTAGCGTCTTTGCGAGAGAAAATGAGTACAGAACTATAAACTATAATATAAAACATAAAACTATAAAAAGATGAACACTAAAAAAATTATTTTGCTAACCGCTTTTCTTGCTACTGTATTAATAAGCAAAGCCCAAACAAATAATTCCGAAGGAGTTTCTATTGCCCCTAATGTAACACCACCAGACCCTTCAGCAATGTTGGATGTAGATTCTAAAACTAAAGGGTTGTTAATTCCAAGGGTTGCTTTAACAAGCTCAACGGATCAAACCACTATTGCATCACCCGCTATCAGTTTATTAGTGTATAATACTAATACAGCATCAGATGTTAGTCCTAATTTTTATTATTGGAATGGAACAAAATGGGTTTTATTAGGATCAACAAATAAAGTTCCCAAGGTTACTTATAATCAAATGCAAAGCATGAAAGCTAATTTAACACTAGATGATTTAGGATTGTCAGTTTTTGTTACAGACAGAGGTTTTATTAGTAATGTTTTGCAAGATGATGAAATCATTACATATTGTACAGCCGAAGTTTATGGGCTATGGTATTTATCAAGCATTGAATGTACTAATGGAGACATCCTTTTTTGGAGAAGAATATCAACAAATCAAGGGACACCAGACCCAGACGCGACTACGGCATGTGCAGTTGATGGTAACGAACCAACTCATTGTAATCCGGTTGTGGAATAAAATAAAAAGATAATTAACTTAATTTATTATTTATTATGAAACTAAAAACATTTTTACTAACCGCTTTTCTTGCTACTGTATTAATAAGCAAAGCCCAAACAAATAATTCCGAAGGAGTTTCTATTGCCCCTAATGTAACACCACCAGACCCTTCAGCAATGTTGGATGTAGATTCTAAAACTAAAGGGTTGTTAATTCCAAGGGTTGAGCTAACAGGTACCACCGATGTAACCACCATTGCATCTCCGGCAACTAGTTTATTGGTATATAATACCAGTACGGTATCAGATGTTGTGCCGGGTTATTATTATTGGGAAACTAAATGGGTTCCTATAGGAAGAGGTGATGAAAAAATGCCTAAAATAACCTTTGCTCAAATGTTGGCAATGGAAGCTAATTTAACAGATGATGATAGAGGTTTATTTGTTTTTGTTACAGATGGTAACCTAAATTTTTGTTCAGGAATGCAAGCAACAACAAAAAACGTGTATGGAGTATGGTATTTTTATGATACAGACCCTTGTTTTGGAAAATGGATTAGATTAATAGACGGATTATTATCTCAACCATGTCCGGAAGATGTTCAAGTTTGCGGAAATCCTCCAAAATTTTAATTTTTAAATAATAAAAACAAACAAGTATGGAAGGAACAATTCCATATGACCGATTTAATAATAATAAATATCTACCCATGAAAATCAAAGTTGCTATATTACTCTTGTTCGGACTTTTTATAACTCAGTCTGTTGTAAGTCAAACTGCTATTTGTGAAATTCCTGACACCGAGCCAGAGTGTTGTATTACCTACAACTTTGATTTTACCTATAATCAACAGTCTGGAACACAGGCCAATGAAATAGATGTTGATTTTACCTTAACTTCTATTTTAGGTATTACGGATATAAATGATGTATTTACAGGAACTTGTGCTGGAAAAGTTATAGGAATAAGTTGGGACCTCAATGGAAATGGCAATGTTGATGCAACATCAAATACCCCTCAATATACTTACACATTATCCGCATGTGCATCAGAAACTCGTCAAATAATAGTTTGCGTTGAATTAGATAATGGAGAAGCTTGTAGAGTTGAACAATGGATAGTATTAAACAACCCTAACGTAGTAGCTTCTCATACCATAACACCTACCATTAATGCTTGCGGACAAGTTAACTTTGCATACACAGGAACAACTCTTACCAATCCAAAATGGACCTTTGGAGATGGATTATTTGATAACTCAGGACAACAAACCATTAGTCACACTTACCCAACTAATGGAACCTATACCGTTACACTTACAGGAGATGAAATTGCACCTTGTGCTATAGCAACAACAATTACCATATCAGATAAACCTGCCGCTAATTTTAGCTATACCATTCCCGATGTCTGTGATGTTAATGATGGTATAGACCTTACCATTAATAATTATACCCCAAGCCTTTATACCTATTTATGGAAAGTAAATAACGTATCAGTACCTACTACAGGAGTTACTACTAACATAACACCACTAACATCACCACTCGTATCAGGTCAAACCAATACCATCAAACTCATTGTTCAAGATGCATCAGGTTGCCAATCAGCAACTTCTCAAAACATCAAAATTGGAGCAGTAGAAGCAGATTTTAACACCTCTTTAGAATATTGTTTAGGAGATTTATTGAATGTTACAGGCATTCAATCGGGAGGAACTACCTACGATTGGAAAATTGATAACATCACTACTTCAACTTCAGTAGATTTATTAAATGCAGGCATGTTTCCTTCCTACCAATTTACTACAGCCGGAACATACGAAATAACCCTAACCGTTACCACCAGCTATCCTAACCCTAGTAATCCGTCTAGTCCCTTAACTTGTATAGACTTTTTCACCGAAACAGTGGTAGTATTTGAGCCCGTTGATGCCAGTTTCAGCATTGCCTCAGGTATCAATTGCGGAGAAATAGCAGTAACATTAACTAATCTTACTACCACCACCGCATATACCATCAATTATGGCGATGGTACTATAGAAACAGGTACAAACATCACCTCTGCGCCAAGCAATCATTTAGAACATATTTATACCAACAATGGAGTTTACAGCATTACCATTACCCTAACCAATGGAACGTGTACCGATACAAAAACAAAAAATGTATCCATTACTAATCAAGCAACACTAACCATTGTAGCAAGTAATACCAATTTATGTCCAGGAAGCACCGTAACATTAAATGCCGTAATAGCTAATGTAGCTATAGGTTCAGGTGGAATCACTTATGAGTGGAAAGATGTTACAGATGTTAATCCTGCAAATCATATTACTTTACCCGGAACTACCTCACAAATAACCGTAACTTCAGGAGGCACTTACCAAGTAACTGCCACTACAGGAAGCAACATTTGTTTTAGCAACAACAACAATGTGGCTACCATAGTAATTAACGAATTAGAAGCTCCAACAGCAACATTTGATGTACAAAACATAACAGCTACAAGTTGCGGACTTTCTACAGGGGCAGTAATTTTAGATGTTACCGCTAATTTAGCATTAGTAGGCTATACCATTGATGGCGGAGCAGTATTAACCTCACTTCAAACAACAATCAATAACTTACCCGCAGGAGCTAATTACATCACCATAGCCAATGCCCAAGATCCCACTTGTACAGGAACTGTTTTGGTAAACATTCCGGATAATAGCCCCGAGGTGGAAGTAGTAACTACCGATGCTACTTGTAGCAGCACGGGTAGTATTACTGTTAATGGCGTACCAGGAGGATACACCACCACTGTATATGCCGCAAATGATTATCCATCAACACCTTTATTTACAGGTACAAGTGGAAACGTGCCTGCAGGAAATTATGTAGTGGAAGTAACCGAAAACTCACCGGGAAGCTGTGTAGTTACCCAAAATGTAACTGTATTAGGTGGAACATTTAACCTCAGCTTAGTAAATCCTAACTTAGGTATTTGTACTGGAGGAAATGTAGATGCCGAATTAGATAATCCACCTTCAGGAGCAGGCATTACTTGGCAACAAAAAGATATTAATGGTAATTACAATAATATTGGTGGAACAGCATCAACGCAAAATATTACCCAACCGGGAGAATACTCTGTAACAGTAGAAGATGGTTCTTGTACAGAAATACTCTATTTTACCGTACAACAATTTAACCCCATCACCATCAACTTTGAAATCATTCAACCACTATGTCCGGGAGACCCTGCACAAATTAACGCAATAGTAGCAGGAGGAAGCGGCAATTACACTTATAGTTGGAGCAACTCCGCCTCTACAGATGACAATATCTCTATACCAACAGCACCGGGCGGAGCAGTTACCCTTACCGTAAATGATGTAAACACCGCCTTAGGTTGTGGCCCCGTTACTTCTCCCGATATATCAACTAACTTAACTTTTCCAGACCCTATTGTATTGTGTACCTTAGGAATTACCCCAACACCGGCTTATGTTGGGACGGATGCTACCTTAGCACCCTCAGCCACTTATGAAGACAATATTTCCATTACGGGTTGCGAGCTAGAACTATGTGCCACAGGAGGAACAGCTCCCTTAAATTACGAATGGTTCCTGGAAGGACAACCCTCCATAGAAACTAGAACGGTAATTTTTACAGTTGATGGCACTACAGGAGATTTAAAATTTACCGACCCCGACCCAAGTTCGCCCACTTTTGGAAATGTACTTACAGCTGATGTAGTTACTGGTAATACAGCATTGTTAGTTGAATTAGATGCCAGATACAACAATACGATTACTAATCCTAACACCTTACCCATACCATTTAATACAAACGACCCTGTTATTGCAGCATTATTAACCCCTGTTACTGGACAATACGAATATATATACCCTTATTGGATATATGATGGTGCTACTTCTACTATTTATCACGCCTTACAAACCGATGGCGTTACACCTTTTAACGTTACCGTTCAGGTAACCGTAACCAACGACATTATGGTACATAACCATACCAGCCCAACAACAAGCACTGCCGATTTTGCCGAATATGCCGATCCTGATGGTGACCCGGTAATCTACACCTTAGTAATTACAGATGCCAACGGTTGTAGTACCTCCTTCCCCGGAGTAAAAATTACCATTCCTCCTGTTCCTGAATTTCCCGAATTTAGCTTTGTATGGGCTAAACCTGTTTCAACTGATGATGTAGAAGCTCCCGAAGAAGTGGACATTAACCTAAAAGATAACATGGCAGAAGCAGCCAACGAAATGATGTCTAGCACCATGGCTTGTTTGCAGAGCCAAACACAAGGAATGATTACTGCCTTCGAAGACAATTGTTTCGACCTCAATATCTTTAGAGATTCTACCAACATTAGTTATGAAGTAAACGAACACCACTATACCCTTTATTATTACGATAGAGCAGGGCAGTTAACCAAAACAGTGCCGCCTCAGGGGGTAGTTCTGCTAACTGATGGAACAAACAGCACAACAAATGAAATACAAGAAATAATTGATTACAGAGCCGCTAGCCCTAGTAGTTTACCTGCCGTAAGTAAATTTGTTCCCGACCATACCATGGAAACCAAATACCAATACAACAGTTTGGGGCAACTCATCAGTCAAAATACGCCCGATGGAGGAACCACCAACTTTATTTATGATGCACTAAACCGCCTGCGTTTTTCACAAAATGAACAACAAAATACAGATGGAGTATTCAGCTACACCAAATACGATGAACTCGGCAGAATTATAGAAGTAGGTGAAAGCAATGCCACAGGATTAAACTTTGCAGACCCTGCATTACCAGCCAACGTAACCACCTATGCCAATGATGTCAACTATCCTGATAACACGCTGGCAGGAATTATAAATACGGAAATAACCAAAACAAACTATACCACCCCTGCACAAGTAGATTATTATGGTTTACCACAACGCTACCTGCAAAACAGAGTAAGTTTTGTGTTTAACGATGAAGATGGTGACTTAAATACCACCAACGACCAATACCATACCTACTACAGTTACGATCCGCACGGAAACGTAGAATGGCTGATACAAGAAGATGCCGAACTGGGCAGAAACTACATTGCCTATGAATACGATTTAATAAGTGGCAACGTATTAAAAGTACGTTACAATGAAAACCGTAGCGATAAATTTTTCCATAAATACGAATACGATGCAGAAAACCGTTTAACCCATGTATTCACCTCTATCGATAACCAACTGTGGGATAACGATGCCCATTACGAATACTACGCCCACGGACCATTAAAACGAAATACCATAGGCGAAGACCATGTACAAGGCTTAGATTACATCTACACCATACACGGATGGCTAAAATCCATTAATAGCCCTAACATGAGCAATAACACTGATCCCGGAAATGATGGCGAATTAGTAACCGCCACTACTCCTTGGCAACAAACCAACAAAGTAGCCGAAGATTACTTTGGTATGAGCTTAGGCTATTACAAGGGAGATTATCGTAATGTCAATAATTTCCACCATAACAGCACTACAGGAGCTTCGTCCTTTAACGATTTATATGCCTCGGCTACCAACAATGCAGCTGACCTGTACAACGGAAACATTAGCCATTGGGTACACAGCCAGTTAAACAGTACTTCGGGAGAAAAAGACCCAAGTGTTAACCCAAGAGCAAGCGTTTATAAGTATGATGTATTAAACCGTATCAAACAATCTACTAACTTAGAAAATACAGGAACAGACACTTGGACAGCTTATACCACCGGACCAAATGCAGCAGACGCCTACAAAACCAATTATACCTACGATGCCAACGGTAACCTCCTGAACTTAGACCGATACAACGAGTTAGGAATACTAATGGATGAATTAGACTATACCTACGATAATGGATTAGCAGGAGTAGCCCTAAACAGCAACCAACTTACTTCCGTAACCGATAACAGTACCAATACAGTAGGCGGAAGAGGCGATTTAGAAGCCACCCATACCTATACCTATGATGGAATAGGAAACCTAACCATAGAAACCGCTCAAGAACGGATGGATTTTGGTGCCGGATATCAATTGTTTGATGTAGCTACCAACATCTACTGGACCGTTTACGGAAAAGTAAAACAAGTTACCAAAACCATTAGCACCAACAGCGGAGCAAACGTTTACCAAGTAGAAAAAATAGACTTTGAGTACGATGCCTCAGGCAACAGAATTAAAAAAACCGCTAATAAAAAAATTGATGCAGCAGGAAATCTATCAGGAGCAGATGCCAACCCTGCCACAGCCAATTTCTTGGTAAACGAAGTTACCATCACCTACTACGTGCGAGATGCCCAAGGAAACACCCTTGCCGTATATGAAAAAACAGCAGTAGAAAATGGCAGTAACTTCGATGTTACCCTACAACTAAAAGAGCAACCCATTTATGGCTCCGACCGTTTAGGACAACGCACAGCAAGCAAAGTATTAGCAGCCTCCCTAAATGTAAGCGGAAGCTCCGGTAACATTCCTTTTGCTCCACTAGGTAGCGGAATACAAAAAAAATCCGAATACCAAAACTGGATTACCAGCAGCAACAAAAATGCGTTAATTGATGCTACCAACCAGCTTTGCCAACAAAAAGTAATACACTTAGAATATAACAGTACCGAATACGCTACACCAACCACACCAGACATACCTGCTACCACCAACTTTTTAGGAATAGCCAAAAATGGAGTAGCCATTGCCGAAAATACCGATGGCGAATTACAATTTTATGTAGTACTTGCCGAAAAATACTTGGGCAACAAAGATGCGTGCTTAATTTACGATGCCACAGGCAAACTAATGAAAAATACAGAATTGATTAGTAATATCGACATCAACAGCAAGCCTATTGTCATTAATTTAGCCATAAATAAATATGCGGTAGTTACCCTAAATACCAACAAGCAACCCATGTATCATATCATAGACATGGATGAACAAGGTTATGGTACGCTTATCAATGCAGGTGAAGTAGATGCTACCCAGGTAAACGTAGCCATGACTACCACCACTACAGCACAATATGGCTTACACTTTACCGCTTACGAAGACCACGTTAACAACAAAAAAATAATTTACAGTACCCGCTATACCCCTAATGTAGCATTGCCCGACCAAGGCACTACAGAAATTGTAGCCTTTGAATTTATAAACAACACCACCCAACTGCAACAACACGTGTTGTACCAGATAAACGGATGCGGCAATACCGAACAAGGCGAACTACAAATAGCACCCGAAGGAGATAAACTCTTGTGGTACCAGCACGATAAATACGTAACCGGCTTTAGCCACCGCGTGTTCGATGTGTACAGCATAGCCCTGCACCCCGATAAAATAAGCACCACAGGCGTAGTAGATATACTAGACCATACGCTGGTAAACAACTACGGAGGCAACTATGGCGAAGGAAGAGCGGAATACGATGCCGACAACCAAACCATGTACCTGAGCCAACGAGGCATTTATTTAGACGGAGCAAGCGGAAACGAAAGCGAACGCAACCTTTGGAAATACTCCCCCCTAAATACTACCACCCTCAACCCCTTAAATCCTACCAGTGTGTATTTATTTAGCGAAATACGCAGAGGAGTAAACGGAAAACTGTACATGCCCAATATGGATGCAGCTGCAAATGAAATACACAGTTATAATGGTAGCATCAACACTATTCCTACTGACATTAATTATAGCCCTTACCACTTTGCCTCAGCATTACCTACCCAAGTATATAAATTATTTGGAGAAGAAGCAGTAGCAGCGGCAGGCAGAGAAATAGGAAAAAAACAGTATTTCTTAAACGACCATTTGGGGTCGGTCAGAGTGGTGATTTCGGATGCAAAACTGCTTAATAATCAGGGCGATTTAACTATCATTGATGCAGGGGATTATTTCAGTCCACAGGTGTTGAGTTTTTCCGATACCTATCCATTCGGGATGAGTATGAGAAGTTTTAATCCTAATGAAGTGGAATATGGATTTAATGGAATGAGAAAAGAAAATTCGTTAGGAAATGGGAGTGGTAGTCATTTAGATTTTGGTGCGAGAATTTATGATAGTAGAGTGACAATGTTTTTAAGTAGAGATCCAAGAAGTAAAAACTTTCCAAGTTTGTCTACTTACATTTATGCGGCAAATAATCCAATTGTATTTATAGATGAGTTTGGAAAAGGACCCAGGTTTGCTCATATAGCTAAGGCATTAATAAAACAACTAAAATTATTAGGGTTTACTAAAGGAGTAGGAGATGGGACGTTCTTGGTTGTAGAAAGTGAAAGCCAAGTTATAGTTAGGATACAAGTGAATGATGATGGTAAAGAATTTTATAATTCATATGTGTTTAATGAATCTACCGATGATGATAAAGATGCTAAACTGTTACAAAGTTTTGGTGTGAATTATATAGAGTCAATGGTTGCGGCTGAGTCAAGTTGGACAATTAGAAATAAAATGCTTTTCTACCAATGGGAACACAAAGTGAATTCAAGTCCGTTGGAAGGACTTAAACTCACACTCCAGTTTTGGGGGACTATTTTAACTTTTGGAGAAGGTGCTGCCTTAATTAAAGGGGGAGGAACAGCTATAGAGTACGTGATAGGGATATCAGACATGTTGTTAACAGCAAACAGTTTGTCTGGTGTAGTACTTGCTGATACTGAAACTTTATTTGAACGTTTAGGTTTAACTAATGATCAATTAAAGTTTTTAGAGGCTGGTGTAAGCGTAGCAAGTTTTGCAAATGGAATGAGGAGTTTGATTCGAAATGCAGTTAATAATCCAGATATTTCACTTGATGAAGATACGTATAAATTAGCACTTGTCCTACTTGGTGAATTAAATGCAATAAATAATGTAGTAGATGCTGTGAAAACTGGTCATAAAAACAGCTTAGAATCGGCAAAAGTAAAGAAGCTTGTTAAAAATAAGAATAAAAATACAGGTAAGCCTGTAAAGGATAAGAAAAAAGGAGATAAAGGACCGGTGGTAAGTAAATCCAAAAATAAATTTTAACAAAATAATAATGTATTTTTGACTAAAAAATGATGGATAAAATAATAATTAAATCTTCTGGTAAATTTAGCATATTATTGTTTGTTATTTTTATTACTTTCATAGGATCTGTTATAATTTATGGTCTAGAAACTTTTGTAATAAATAAAATATGTTATATTATTTTAGTGTTTATTACTTCTATAGTTATTTTTATTCTTATAGGAAATAAGACTCTTGAATTTACAAATGATAAGGTTATTTCTTATTTCAGTTTGTCTCCCTTTAAGAGGAAAAAAAGTATATTGTATTCCAAAATTACAAGAGTAGAACAATATACTCCTGTGGTTTCAAAACAATTAAAGTTTATACTTACTATACATTATTATGAAAAAGAAAAAGAAAAAGAACTATCTATTAGTATTTCTAATGATTATAGAAAGTTGAACGACATTATAAATCTTTTGAAGAAGAAAGGAGTGACAAATATTAAAATAGGAACATATAAAACTGTATAATTTTTATGAGAATTTGTTTATATATATTTTTTTTAATTGTGTCTAATAGATTTTATTCCCAATGTCAGTTTGAGTCATTTGAGGATGTTGCAAAGGCACATATTAATACACTTAAGGATAGAAATTTTTCAAATTATGAGAAATTGCTAGATAAAGAAATATTGGTTGAAGCGATGTCAAGTTTTAATAAAAGAAATAATAATAAATTAAGTGATAAATATTTATCGATTAAAGATGCTGACACTCTTTTAGCAATTTTTAGAAAAAATTATAATGAATTGGTTCAAGAAATATTTAATAACAAGGAATCTGTGAATATTGAATACAAGGGTTTGGATGTACTTAGTACAGAAGAAATAGAGTTTGGTAAGCATTTTAGTTTAAATATTAATTTTTATGTAGATAAATCATTAATGAGTACAAATCTATATGTTACTGAGATAAGAGGTTGTTATTTTATTATTGAACCTTTCAATTCATATTTAACTTCTATGTATGTAGAAGATAGTATTGGAAAAAATGAAAATAATCTTGAAGTCGTTGGACAATTAGCTTTAATAAAAAATATTAAAAGTAATGGAGATACGATATTTGACTATGAGACCAAAATTAAAGTGATATTGGTTGAATCTTTTTTAAATGGAATTGCTAATAAGGAAGAATTGATTTTTGAAAATCATGATACAGTTTATTATTATTTACCATTTAACACCAAACATCTAATTTATTATATAGCTGATGGGTATAATAGTAAAATTATAATGGTTGATACTCATAATATACCTAATGAATCAGAAGTTTATAAAAGAGGTGCCCAGTTTACATTTACATTAAATTTATTTAAAACATCAAATTTTAAAGATCAAGAAAAGATAATGCTTGTTGCGAATATTTATTATAACGACTTAACTGGTTTTTTTGAAGCTAGTGTACCAAAGAAGTTGATTGATGAAAAATAAAATGGGATATGGTAGATTTGAAGTGAGGATTAGATGAAATGTGTAGCTACAAGCATACACATAACAGTGCGGTGCACACCTGTTGTAACAAATGTAGTAAATTCATCATCTGCAAAAATTGGAATGAGAATGGGGGCGATTTTGGAAGTTTTTAATTTATTCGTTCCTTATATAGATTTAATTGTAAATTCTGATTATTATGCTGATAGAGAAAGAGCAATAGCAGGAATTATTGCACTAAACAGAGCCACAACAGTAGTTTCTGCGGCTAAAAAAAATGGATACATCCCTATGTCTCTATCACAAAGTGATGTTTTTATGGCAGATTTAGCAAATTATTTATCTGATGGAAGAACTCCTAAACCTAATGAAAATAATGTTGTAATAACAAAAGAATATTCAAAATTAGTTACAGACTGGGCACAAATGCTATTAGTAAATGAAGAAAAAGTATTGTCAGGAAGTCTTAATTTAGGGGAAGATTCTTCGGAAGAAATGATTATTCCTCTTAGTATGGGAACTATTGATAGAAATCTTGGTACAATAATGATATTAGTGCCTGTAGAAGTGGCAGAACAAGATTTATCTCCAGAAGTAAAAGAAGCTAAAAAAGCAGAAAAAGCATTTAATGAATCAGGGGAATCAGCTCCAAAAGTAACAGAAAAAGTAAAAAAAAATAATTAAAGTTTTATGAGAAGCATTGTATTGATTTTCGGTCTTTTATTTTTTACAGGTTGTTTTAATAATGAAGAAGAATTAGGTTCCTCGGTTATAAAAGATAATAAAGAAAAACTAAAATTAACAGTACCAGAAAAAATTGAAATTAATAAGGAAGGTATTGAAATTTCAGATAGTCTGTTCTTGTATTTTTATATGGAAGGTAACATAGAAGAACTAGTGCAAAATAAGTATAAAATTGATTCGGATTTGAAAGTAGGTATTTCTTCAATCGCTTTTTTAGAACAAGGTAATTATCAAAAGGCATTAAGTTTAATTCCTCATTATAGTCAAGTTGAGTTTGATTGGGATGATGGAGAAAAAATATATCCTCGTCAATTTCCAAAAGAAATGGGATTTTATGAATCATTATCTTTTTATCGTTATGCCGTTCATATAGATGAGATAGAAGAAAGTATCATTTCACATTTAAAATTTGAATTAAGTTCTACTGATACCTTTTTTAATAAAGTACTCGAAGGAGCAGAATTACTATTAAATACTACTTATGAATTAGAATATGAACATTTTTCAAAAAACAAAGATTTTGATTTAGATAGCTTACTTGTTTATTATCCAAATTTTCACAGATTAAAATTAGCAAAAGCACATTATTTTTTTGTAACTAATCAAATAGATGAATATTTATTTGAATTAAAAAAGATATATGAATTAGGATATTTTAGAAGAGATATGTTAAAAAGAATAATTAGTGAGTATTCATGGGGAGAAAATCCAAATTTAGATTCGGCAGCTGTTTATGTAGCTAAATTTGAATTAGAATTTCCTAATGATTGTGATAATTCAATAAATAATTATTATTTAGAATCTAAGAAGTATCAAGAAATGGAGAAAGCTTGTAAAAAATGTTTTCAAGATAGTTTATTATGGAGAGATAAAATAATTGCAAAGGCACAACTTTGCAGACTTTATTTAAATCAAAAAAAGATAGAAAATGTGAAAGCACTAATCTATCATTTTCATGAAAATGATAATGGATATAGACGAACAGAATTACGGAAGTGGTTGTGGACTGAATATTTTTTTATGGAATTAGAATTAAATTTTTTACAAAAAAAATATAGTACTGTAAACAAAATGATGAATAAAGGGTTTGGTGAGTTAGCAATGCCTTTTACTACAGAGGAAAAAAGAGAAGTGATAAAAAGATATTATGCATATTATATAAGAAAAGATTTGATAAATTTTGAGCATTTTTATCAAGATAATTTTGAGTAAGTGGGTAGTGTTTACTCTATAAAAATAAACTAAACAAAACGTTCTTTAAAAAAGTAAATTAGAAATTGGAAGTGAGGATTAGAATGAATGTGTAGCTACAAGCATACACATAACAGTGCGGTGCACAGCTATTAGTGAAGATGATTATTTTAGTCCTTCTATACTGAGTTTTTCGGATACCTATCCATTTGGAATGAACTTGAGAAGTTTTAATCCAAATGAAGCGAGATATGGCTTCCAAGGACAGGAAGGAGATTCAGAGATTAAAGGTCAGGGAAATAGTTGGAACTATAAGTTCAGAATGCAGGATTCAAGAATTGGAAGATTTTTTACTGTTGACCCATTGGAATCTAAGTACCCACATTATAGTCCTTACCAATTCTCAGGGAATAAGGTTATCCAGTTTGTTGAACTAGAAGGTCTAGAAGAAGCTAAACCAGATGAAAAGTTAGGAGAAAAAAGTTCAAATAATAATTTCAGTTATACTTCTCAATTAGATGGAAGTAGAGTAACTATAGAACAAACCACTACAGTTACTCTTTTATATCGAAATCCTTATGAAGGAATAACATATAGAGATAATCCTACATTCCTAGTTCATTCTACAACTACAACTCGAGTTACAAGAGTTAATAATATAACTGGTGAGATAAATATAACAGAAAATACAATATTAAATTTTATTAAAACATTTAATGTTTTACAAGGTTTTTCTTCAAAAATAGGAGCATTTAATGAGATTACAGAAAGTACAATTAGTACATTAGGCATTATTTCTGGAACAAGTTCGTTAATGCTTAGTTCTTTTGGTAAGTCATTAAATAATAGTTTTACAAAATATAAGTTTGGTAATTCAACTTCAGATTTTTGGTATGGAAAGCCTCATCATGTTTCTGTAGGGTATGGAATAAATGAAGTTCCATCATCTATTCAAAAAGGTGCAAGATTGACAAGTTTGGGGAGTAAGTTGAATATAGGAGGAACAGTTTTAGGGATTGGATATACATTATATGATTCTCAAACGAATGCCAATTATGGAAGCGGTTTTGGAAGTAAATCTACTGAGTTTGGTTTAGATTTAGGTTCAATTGCTTTAGGTGCAAGAGGTGGTCTCCCTGGATTTTTCGTATCCTCTATTTATGCGACAAGAATAAAACCAGTATTAAAAGCTGAAACAACACAAGATAAATATGATGCTTCTTTTTCATATGGAGATGCTACTTTACGAGCAATAAAAAGAGATACAGACCATATTGAACAGGTACAAAAACTAAAAAAAGCTTTAATAAAATATTTTAATGAGTATTGATTTAATACATAAGTACTATATAAACATGTATAAACAATTGTGTAGACTGTGTTCCCCATATCCAATTGAAAATGCAGTTATAGCAATTTGGATTGAGTCTTTCTCATTTATATGGTTGTTAGTTGATACTATTGTAGGATCAGGATTAAAAATAGAGATAATCCTATCATTTATTATTAGTTCTATTTTTATGGTACTCTTGTTTTTTAGAAAAAGACAATATAAGAAAATAGTTAATAAAAATGTCGTTATTTCACTGGTTGAAAAAATAATTTTTTCTTTAATAACTATTGCTTTATATATTAACTTATGGTATTTAGTATCTAAAAAAATGGGATGGTTTTAAATATTTAAGATAGTATGTTATGAAAAATGTAATTGTAAAAATAATATTATTATTTTCTTTATTTCAAGTAATAACTCTTATTATTTCCTCATTAATGGATGATTTAATGTATGATTACATGGGGGTGGATGTTGACTTTATATTTGTAATAATTATTCCAACCAGTATAATATTTTTATGGTTTGCTTTTTATCTAAAAAAAAATTACAAAGAATTAGATTGTTGGTCATTTTTGATTTTAGGGACAATTATTTCAATAATTTCTACACATATATATATTCTTATAGCAATTTTTTATGCTTATTATGGAACTTATGGAGTTAGGCTTCTATATGAGCTATCATTAAATCGCTTATATAGCACTTATATTGTTATTATTCCTTATTTAGTTGTTATGATTGTTGAATGTTTGGTAGTGTTTACTCTATTAAATAAAACGTTCTTTAAAAAAAGGTAAATTGGAGTTGGTAGATGGTAAAGATTAAATGCTTAGCTACAAGCTAAAGCATAACAGTGCGGTGCACAGCTAATGTAGGTCCAATAGCTTTAGTTGCTAGAAATCCTTACGCATTAGTTGCTTCTAGTGTATTATTGGGGTATGGACTTTATCATTCTATTAGTACTCCTCTTTACATTCCAAGCCCTTGGTTGGTACAGGATGTATCAACTACTACCCCCTTAACTATACCTTTAGATAATTCTACTACTGATGATATCGTAAGGGATATAACTCCATTCAATTATGCGACTTATACAAAAACAAATCTAGAAACTGGAAAAGTATATGTAGGAAGAACTAGTGGTTATGGTACTCCTGAACAAATAGTAAATAATCGTGATTATAATCATCATATGTCTGCACTTGGCTATGGAAAGGCTGTGTTATCAACTTCTGCTCCTGCTACAATACCAGGGGGCTATACTACTAGAGCTATGGATCCTTCTTATTGGTCAATAAGAGGTAGTGAACAATTACAAATAGAATATTATAGAGAATTGGGGATTTCTGGTAATGGAGTTAATGGAATAGGATCTAATAACCCTAATGGAAGTAAGTATTTAGATGCGGCAAGAAAGTTCTTTGATTATTGATTGTAAGTAGTTAAAACAAAAAAGTTTTAACTACTTACTCTCAAATTCAGCAATTAATTGTTTAAGTTGGTTTGATTGTTCGGTACTTATCAATCCTTTTTGTTTAAAAGGAATGATAGTGTCAATTACGTAGTCGTATTCTAATTTATTTTTAATTTTATTTTTCTTTAAGATATTTAAAACTTTATTTTCTCTTTTATAAGGTAGTTTTTTGTTTTCTATTTCAATCCAAAAATAATTTACATTTTTTCCACTCGATTCTTGAAAAAATATTAAAGTGTCTTTGATAAGATATTTTAAGCTAGATAATTTTTTGAATTGAGGTTCTGGGTTTAGAGCTTTGTTTTTAATGTCTAAATAAGTATTTATAAAATGGTTAATTTGATGTGTTTGGAAATTCTCTGGCGGGTATTTTTTGATAGATTTTATAGCAATATCTATTGCTTGGGCTAGATTTTTTGCTTCATTTTCATAGGTGGTTTTCATAGTAATTGTAGTTTTTTATTTATAGCTTTAATTTACTGATAAGTAACAAGAGTCATTTCAGTCATTTCGTTTAAAATTTTAGTACTGCTTAGCGAAGATAAGTGTTTTTTTAGATAAAGTCAATGGGTAAATAAAATATTTTTTAAGAAATGTTCTTTTAAAAATTGGAATTTGTAAATTTGAAGTGAGGATTAGATGAAATGTGTAGCTACAAGCATACACATAACAGTGCGGTGCACATTCTGACGGCATTTGTACAACGAAGTATTATGATCTTTCAGGCAAGCTGTTAAAAGTAACTAAATCTGATATTGATGGGAGATTGTTTTATCAAGAAAGATGGTGCGAGAATGGGCAATTATTAGCTGTCGATAGTATTGGTAGGGATCAATTAACTTATGAAGAATATCATTGTAACGGTACTATTAAAATTAAAGCGAGCAAAAACAAGAGAGGATCTTTTGTTGGTGGTTATAGATCTTACTTCGAGAATGGAAAAATAGAAAGCGAGGGTAGATACTTAGTTCATAATGGTTTTGAGACTATAAAAGATGGAGAGTGGAAATATTTTGATGAAACGGGCGAAATAAGTTCAGTTGAAAATTATAAACAGAAAGATTAAATAATTGGTTTGGTTTTGAGCTCCAATATGGATTTTTCTTCATAGTCCAATTTTGCGTCAATAGACTGGCTTATTGTAATTTCTTTTATTCCGATGTAAGCTACTTCATCGATATACTTAAACCCTATGAGTTTCGCCTTTTTGCCAATTGGAGAATTCGGAAATATGAGTTCTTGCTTTTTATTGTGATAAGCACTTGAGATAGATTTGTATTCATCAAATAAAAGAAAATAGGCAACATTTTTATTAGCATCAATTAGCATGCAATCTTCTTTTGGATCGTAGCTCAGAAATTTATCCACGTTTAACCATTTTAGATTAAAGGTGTTGATTAAATAATAGGAACCCCTCATTCGATTAGAAGCAGAACCATCATCATAAATATAGGTGGTATCCGATTCACCTGCATCAATGGCAATCATTTTTAGACTACTGATTGTGCTTGAAGAATCCGAATTCCAATTAATGAATCCATCGTTGACACTTCCAATGAATAACTCTACATCCTCAGTTTCCAGTTTATTGGGTATTTTTATATCAATCTTTTGATTTAACCTGACCTCCTCATTATTAGAAGTAGCTCCTATATGTATCATCCCTCCAGTTTCTAATAATTTATTATTGCTTGTAGTTGTAAGATTATTAAGTATCATATCTGAGATTGTAAAAAACTCTTTGAGTTCGATTGTTACGGCTCCATCAACAGGAGTTCCATCTGTAAAGACAAAACAGTTTTTAGGTAAAGAAATAATAGTTCCTTCGAGACCTTCAATTACAGTGTCATTATCGTTAGAGATAACAAACTGTTGTGCGGGTTTAGCAATTTTTTCAAATAGGTCAGTTGTAGAATTCTCTGAACTGGTAAATGTTTCCTCATTAGTTTGTCCCGAGCAAGCCATTAATAGTACACACAGTAAGTAGATTAAATTCTTCATGTTTATTTTATGTTTGTAAGAATTCAAAGGTACTAATTAACTTTAACTAAAAAAATATCTCAATTAAGTTGGGGGAATGGAGTTGTGGGTAAATGGAATAACGGAGGGTCTGCTGGTACTAATGAATGGTCTTTATCGTTAAATAGTGGAATAAGTGGAACTACCAATAGTCCCAGTTTTTCAGTAGAGATAGGAACAACAAGTTATTCAGCTAGGAAAGCAATACTCAGTATAATGTTACCTATTGTAAATGTTACCATGCTTTACCTCAGTATATGTTACCCGTTGTAAACTTTACCATACTTTACACCTAGTATAAATGTACCATACCTTTGCTTAACCCACCTAGAATAATCTAAAACTAACGCCTTGACCCTGTCTTTTTTCCATCTTAAAGTTTTCTCCAAGACAGCAAATCTAAGCCTTACAATAATGATAGTACCATAATGGTAATCATCCAAATTAAAAGAGGTTATTATAGATAGTGATGTAACCATATTTAGTATTTTTACTAAATAAAAATTACGTAGAAAATTATGACAGAATTATCAAAAATAGAAGTGCTTAATCAACAAATAGCAGACCTAACGAATCAAATTGTGGAAGTAAGCTGTGCAAAGGATATGGCTTATGAGAAATTTACCTCTAAGGGAGACGTTGAACAATGGAAAGAATTCGAAACTCTAAAGGAGAAACTTCAAGGAATACTTAATGAGTTATCTGGTGTGAAGGCTCAAAAGTGTGCAATGGTTCCGTCTTATTGGGTTGAGTATGAACACAAAGTACCGTACGTTGTTTCTGGTCAAATATTTTCTCAGATTGCACGTGAATCAATCTTTAGCAATATTGATATACAAATAGACACAACAATAAAACCAATAGATTACGGAATAGAGGATCAAATGAATTTATGGAAGGACTTGACTTTCAAGCTTTACGATTTAAGAGACGGAGAGATAGAAATTCGTAATATCAAACGGGTGCTTTAATGATTTCAATCTAGTTATCGAAGAAATGAACGACCAAGAGCTGATAAATATTTTCGAAGCATCCTATAAGGAAGAGTTTGATAAGCACTTTCAAATGGTTAATGCTTTTTATGATAAAGCAAGAGATAAGAAATATGCTACTGAAATGGGGCTGGGAATTATGACTTTTCTTTTTGCTTTCAGAAACGCTTCCACACTCGAAAAGGAAATTATCAAAACACACGATCACATACATAAGTTAGGTGGCTCAGTTGCTGATACGATTAGAGCAATCCCAGGTATAATAGATCGACAAAAAGTTATGGCAGAGGAATGGCATGAAACCCATAAGAATGAAGTGTCGGTCGATTTTAAGAAGTTCTTAGGTATCATACCTTATGGTATAAAGAAAATAAATCTTAAGCCAAAGATTAGAATGGGGTCACCTTTCGAAAGCTTAATTTCTGAAAGTGAAATTGCGTCAGAATATGGAAAGCAAAGAGCAATCATCGATTTAATCGCTCAGCTAAAAGTAAAGTATAGTAAAGAAGGTGGAGATATTGAGGCGAAAGAGAACAACCTACTTCCGATAGAATTTGAAAGTCTTGCTGACCTAAAGATAGCCTTGTCAAATAATGATCTTGACAAGTTTTTCAAGTTGATTCAAGGTGTTTTTGCATCTATGTCTTACAGCATGAAAATTACAGAAGCATTCTTCCACAGCAATATTCATACCGTGCTGAAGATCCTCGACTTTAATATTGAGTCTGAAGTAGAGACCAATAAAGGTCGTATCGATTCGGTAATTGAAACAGAGAATTATCTTCATATCATTGAGTTTAAGCAGAACAGCAGTTCTATTGCAATTGAACAGATTAAAGAGAAGGAGTATTATCAAAAATACTTTAGCACGAAGAAAAAAATAATTTTGGTTGGTGTCGCTGTCGATACAGAAGAACGAAATATTATTAGTTGGGAAATGCAATCATACAACTAGCATGGATAATAGTACTATAGAAAAACATATTCAGTCATTGAACTTGGGAAACTACGAAGATCATATATTTTTACGGCAACTTACACGTGAAGTATTTTACGCTAAGGTATGGGATCCGTTACCTGAGGAAACAACATCTACGGACTCAGCATTTTTAATGTACTTTATTCGTAATGCTACAGAGTTTGTAGGAGCAGTAGTTGATATGGGGAAACGTGATTTACATTGGTTCGTCTCCCCAAAACATAGGAAGCAAGGATATTTAACTACTGCAATGACAGAAGTAATCCTACCACACCTGTTCGAATCACGAGATACCCAATCCGTTACGTTTGATGGAGCTGACACAACAGAGCACAAAAACAACTCGATGAATGTAGCTAGAGCGATGGGTTTTAACTACAAAGATGACGGGTATAAAATCTCGAAACTAGACGTAAAACCATTTTCTGAGGTGGAATTATTTAATGGACTAAAACCAAATGAGAAGCGGTTGGCGGAGATGAAAATTCGACTTAACAGAGCTAAAAACTACCTATATGCTGTAGAGGATGAAGTTTTCATGGCTACAGGAGTTGAGTTGAATACATCTGACATCGCTAGTAAGGTTACCGATAAGATATTAAAGCTAGAGGACACATACTGGGATCTCTTCGATGAATAATTAATACAACAACTAATGAGACTTACAGCATTTATCGGCGCTGGTGCAGCGATAGAAATTGATGGACCGCCAACCAATGTCATTACAACAGAGGTTCGAAAGAAAAAGCAGAAGTTCCTGAATAAGAGTACAGCATTTATCGACCGAGTAGCAAAGGTGCTGGATAAACATTATGATACACCCTGTAACTTTGAGGAGATATACCATGTGCTTGAACAGATAAATTCATTCAGGACAGGATGGGGAGGAGCGTCAAAAAGATACACTCCGTACATGACCGCTTTTTCAAAACCAGGATTGACCAGATTCTTCAAGGATGCCATTACTATAAATAGCGCCAAAGATAATCTGATAGCCGTTGTAGCCAAACTCATAGACGAGTACGATTCAAGCTACAAGACGAAACCAAAGAACACGTGGCATACTGATTTTTGGCAACAAGCAAACAAAGATTTCAAGTTAGACATAGCAACATTGAATTACGATACATGTATCGAACAGTCTATACCTAACCTTGAAGATGGGTTTGAAGCTACAGCACATAACTTCGAACGATTTAATCCTCGGAAGCTTAAACTGTCGACACGCTCAAAAATATATCATTTACATGGTTGTATTCAATATGGTTACGGACGAACATCTAATACAAACGAATATACTTTAGTGGATGATTTTGAAGATGTTTACAAATTCAAAACGTATAATGACGCCTCGCCAACTTGGTTTGGTAGGTCAAAAAATGTATCTCAGTCTTCCGAGGGTGCAACGATAGGACCGATTATTACAGGATTAAAGAAAACAGACAAAGTCATAAATTTTCCTTATAGTTCCTACTACTCAGCTTTGCATGATGCTATTATCACCAATAATTCCTTACTGGTTGTCGGGTATTCGTTTGGGGACTTACATTTCAATCGCTTGCTCGAACGTGTTGTAGGCGTCCACGGAGATAAAAGGAGAATAGTAGTTATTACTAAATTTACAGGTAAGGCATGGCACAGAGATTGGACAGCAATGAATTGGCCTGAGCAAAGGGATATGATGGTTTTTATGAGTAAGGCGTTTCAAGATTATTCCCCTTTTGATAATAAAAGCTTTTCTATGCCAGATTCACCTATAATATCGAAAGATGGTTGTGCTCGGTTGTACTTGAACGGTTTTGAGGATGCGGCGGTTAATCACGGTGACGAAATAATGAAGTTCCTAGCCTCTTAAAATCCTTGTCCTTTTTTTATAAAATCTCTTACTGTAGCTTCGTATGATAATTTAAAATTTATACTATGAGTTACAATAAGAGTAGAGAAATCGAGATGTTCGTTCAGAGCGAACTCAAACTAAAACCAGATACGAAATCGTATGAGGACCTAAAGGGATTGTATCAGTCTATCGTACATAATGAGACCGAGAGCCAGAGAGTGTTGTCACCAGCACAACAGAAGAAGCAGGTGGCTAAACTACATAAGCATTTAGAAAAAATAATGACGAAGGTGATTACCAAGAAGCCTGAACTAAAAAATGAAGGTGATGATGTTCTAAGCATTGGAAAGCATCAGTCAGGGTCGGGAGGTCTATTGCTTATCTATGAGTGGTTGAAACGAAACAAATAGACGTAGCCCTTGTTTCTGGTCAGGCAGATATATACATAAACAAATGACCATGATGAAAACTCGCTTATACAGATCCAACAGCTACCCATACAAACTACATGAAGAAGTAGAACTCGAGAAATACCTAACAACGGAAACAGGAGACTATCTACTTACTGTCCTTAATGAGGTTGGAGAATTCAAGATGGAAATCCCAACTGGTAAAGAAGGTAAGCGGAAAACAATTTACGACTCCTTCAACGAATTTCAGGATCGAGAAGCATTGTATAAAAATTTGGATGAAGGTGTATTTGAATTCATGCAGGATACAATGCTTGAGATAGAAACTCTATATGTTAAAGAAAAGCCGGTAGGAACCGAAATAGTTGTCACTATGAATAATGACAGGTACGTACTCACGGTTGTGGAATCTACTGGTGTATGTACGATGAAGTACCCTGAACGAGAAACAAAGCCCTTCTACATAGATAATATATTCTTTGAGAACCCCGAGCTCCCATTAATCAAGGACGGCAGGCTAATAGGTTACTTGAAGGAACAAGTGAAGAAGAAACTTACGGTGGATTTGCCACAAGTGCCTTACTTTCCCATGTTGAAGCTTGACCCAAAATAATTCTGTGAAGCCAATAGAACAATTATAAAGAATAATAAAGTTTTTCACTATACAATGGCATTTTAATTTTCTTTATTTCAAATAGAATTCAGTACTTTGCATACGCAAATGAAACTAAGTGAATTCATACCTTTATTCCCTTTAAGAGCATCAAATATATCATGGTTATTTGGTGCTGGAACTTCTGTTTCTGCAGGTCTTCCAACTGCTTATGATTTAATTTGGGATTTTAAACGGCGGATATATTGTGCTGAACAAGGTTATGAATTGAGGCTTTATGATAATTTATCCGATTCAGGGTTACGTTATCAAATTCAAAGTTACTTTGATGGGAAAGGAGATTGTCCTCCTGAAGATAGTATTGAAGAGTACTCATTCTATTTTAATGCAGTTTTTACTACAGCTAAAAGTAGACGGGAATATCTCGATTCACTTTTATCAGGTGTTAAATTATCTTATGGACATAAGGTTATAGGAACTCTTATGAAATTAGGTCACATCCCTTTAGTCTTTACAACAAATTTTGATAAAGCATTTGAGAATGCTGCCGTAGAAAAATTCAAAAATTCAGAGGATTGGTTTTGTGCAGATCTAGATAATGCTGAAACTGGATTAAGTCTGTACCAATCTGGAAAATCACCTCTAATTGTTAAACTTCATGGAGATTACTTTTCTGAAAAATTAAAGAATACTACTCCTGAATTAAAGAGTCAAGACAAAAAACTTCGTGGAATAATTTCCCAATCATGTTTTACAAAGGGACTTGGGATTATGGGGTATAGTGGACGAGATCAGTCAATCATGGAGACCCTTAATGCCGCACTTGAGCTAGAAAACAGTTTTCCACATGGAATATTTTGGTTCATTAGATCAGGTTCAAAAACATTACCTAACGTAAATGCGTTTATTGAGAAAGCACAAAACAAAGGAGTAGAGGCACATATTATTGAAATTGAAACATTTGATACTGGATGGGCTGAAATTCTAAAAGGTTTTGACTCAATACCTGAAGCTGAACTTGGACAGTTAAATCGAAATTACTATAGAGTAAATAATCGACCTTTGCCTCCAAAAGGTAAAAGGCTTCCTCTACTTAGGTTTAATGCTATTCCAATAGTTAAATATCCTTCAATCGCAAGATTATATAATTGTGAGATAGGAGGAATAAAAGAGGTTAGGGAAAAAATTTCAACTAACAATAGTAGCATTGTTGCTATAAGAAAAAAACAAGGTGTTATAGGTTTTGGTTCTGACGAGGAATTTGAAAGAGTTTTTGGGAGTGTTAAAAAAGGAAATTCCGATTTATATAACATCCCTGATTATGCACTAAGACAAGATGATTCTACATTAAAAAATTTAATCGTTGAAAGTTTGGTTAATAGTTTATCTAGAAATACACCCCTTAAAGTCACTTACAGAAGAGGCAAGCATTTCTTGATTATAGATCCTAAACAAGCTAATTCAGAAGTTTTTAATGAATTAAAAACTGCAATGAATGGAGTGATTGGGTCTATTCCTGGAACAAAATTAAAATGGGTTGCTTCTTTAGAAATAACTATACAATACAAACTTAACCAAGCCCACATTGTAATGAATCCTTCTATTTTAGCGACAAAGACTGAGAATCGTGAAGAAGGAAAGCAAATAGCACCATTTATTAAAGAATTTACAGCCAATTGGTATAACAATAAGTTCAATCAAATTTTTGACTTATGGTTAAACATACTATTCGGTGAACACAATGAATTATCCATAACTTTGTTTGAAGAAAATATTTTAGGTGTAAACTCAACTTTTATCATTAGTAAACAAACCAGTTATTCAAAATTTTCTTAATGGAATTTCCTGGCTACAATATTATTCCTGAACCTAAGCTATCATTTGATGCCTTTAGTCCAAACGCATTTCATATACACCCTCTTCAAGGGCTTTTAGATTTTGGCCCATATAGCCATCAATTGATGCCTATTAAAACGATAAGGGTAGCAGCTATATATCCAAAGGGAACTCGACAAATCCTTCAAGCCTTCTTCAATGAATTTAATGAAACTCATGAACCAAAAGAAAGGAAAAAATACCTGCCTACATATACTGGGTTCAAAAACATTTTTCGATCAGATTTAGAATTTGTTGATGAAAATATATGCGTTGAATTAGACGGCAATGAAATTATAAAAGGTGATTCTACGTATATTAAATTAAGTGAAGAACTTAGTAATGCTATACGATCCATGGGGCAAAGAAAGCAAGATTTTGATGTGCTTGTAATTTATTTGCCAGAAGCATGGTCTGATGGTTTTGAAGATAAAGAAACTGGTTTTAATCTCCATGACTACCTTAAAGGAACTACAGCAATGCAAAATATTCCAACTCAAATTTTAAGAGAAGGTAGTGCTATAAATTACAAATGTAGATGTAGTGTACTGTGGAGGCTTTCAATTGCATTTTATGTTAAAAGTGGGGGGATTCCTTGGAAACTCGCCTCTATCGACCAAGAAACTGCTTTCGTAGGGCTAAGCTACTCTTCTAGATTAAACACACATACTGGACAATTTGATTTTACCACCTGCTGTAGTCAAGTTTTCGATGCAGATGGAACTGGAATGGAATTTATCGCTTATGATGCAACAGAAATAGAATCAAGAATAGGTGAGAACCCGTTCTTAACAAGATCTGAAATGAGAAAAGTCTTATCTAAGAGTCTTCAATTATATCAAAGAAGGCATGCTGGAAGACTGCCAAAGAGATTAATTGTACACAAAACAAGTCATTTTAAACCTCAAGAAATAGATGGTGCATTCGATGCAATACCTGGATCAGTTGATCTGGAACTTCTTCAGATAATTCAAGATGTACCTTGGAAAGCAACCCAACACGTTAAGTACGATGGTAAATGGTCAACACCTGGTTTCCCTGTTAATCGTGGATGTTACTGTCAGTTAGACACACAAGAAACATTACTATGGACACAAGGACAAGTTAAACTTGCTCCAGGAAATAATTTTTACAAAGAAGGAAAAGGTATTCCCTCCCCTATGTTAATCAAAAGGTTTGCAGGAGAAGGAGGTTGGGATAAAAATTGTCAAGCTATTCTTGGGTTAACAAAAATGAACTGGAATCACGATGGAATTTATGATAGACTACCTGTGACATTGGGTTACGCCTCTGTTCTAGCAAGAACTATTAAAAAAATGAATGAATTAACCAACAAGCCATACGAATTCAGATACTTTATGTAAATGGGGAAATTATAGATGGCTTCAATTTGCGAAAATATAGAGCAAGAATTAAAAACTCAACTTGATAACGCCAAAGAAGTGTGGGTTGCTGTATCAATGATGAATAATGGAGGGTATTCATTATTTAAAGACCTTCATTCAGATATTATTCAACATCATGTTGTAGGAGTGGATTTACCAACCCCCCCAGCAATTCTTAGTAAACTTAAGAGCAAGTGTTCAAACAACTTCAATGCGTTGGTTTATGAATCTACTTACACATTCCATCCCAAAGTATATATTATTAAATCGCAGAATAATGAACTCACAGCATTCGTTGGCTCATCTAATGCCACAACTGCTGGATTAACAAAAAATATAGAATTAAATGTTTGTATAAGTAATCAAAATGAATGTGCAAGTTTGATTTCTTGGTTTGACAATATAAGATCGCAAGCAAACTTAATTACAGCCTCTTTTATAGAAGAGTATAAAGCTAAATACAAAGAAATTAAGAGTCGAGAAAAGAAAACAAAGAAGGATT
Source organism: Vicingaceae bacterium (assembly GCA_965284565.1). Classification (GTDB taxonomy): domain Bacteria; phylum Bacteroidota; class Bacteroidia; order Flavobacteriales_E; family Vicingaceae; genus BRH-c54. The sequence goes on along the minus strand of OZ260100.1, from coordinate 3,350,148 downwards.
TAAGCAGAATTAAAAAAAATGCAGGCGAAAAGTTAGGACAATTTTTTAAGCATGACCATCATCAGGTGTTTGCCTTCGAATATGTGGAAGTAGAAAACAATGATTTAAAAAGGATTAGAAAAGTAGTTCGTGATCGTCTTATTGAATTGCACAATAGAATTTACCCTAGGTTTGAAGAGTATAGTCTAATTAATTTACATCCCCACCATAGTAAAAAAGATAGAGTTTCAAAGCATTTCTTCACACCATATAGTGGCTACTACATTGAGTCACTATGGCTTCATTATGGAAAGTCTAAAGAACACCTTCAAAGGTATGACGAGAGACAACAATCTTTTTTAAACCATGCAAGAATGCAGGTTATTATACACGAAGGAGATGTAGGGATTTGGTTGATGCTAGGGATAGAACGTAAAGGAATCATCGACCGAAATCATTTTAGAAATCAAATGAACGATATTGAATTACGATTGAAATTTTATGAAGATCTAAAACAATTGGATGAAAATTATTGGATCGATTTTAAAGGTTGGCACAATAAGATTTTTGTTAAGGACATCAAGTCAGTTGAGCAACTATATGAACTGGTAAATCAAGAAAGCCTCAATCACTATTTTATTATTGGAAGGTTTTACGATCCAAATGATGAAGAGCTATCAAATCAAAATATTGAAACTACAGTATTGTCTGAATTTAAAAAGTTATATCCCCTTTATGAATCTATGAGTAGTATTTAATTTATATCAAGGTCAATCGTAATAATTTTAAGCCATCCCCTAAATTGACACACTTATCAAATTGTATTTATTAAGCTTTGAGGTGTATGTTTTTTTACCAATCTAATTTAATTACGTTGTATCCCCTTATTTTGCAACATCTAAAATGAATTTTCGTAGAAGCAGTTACATTAAAGTAATAACCTACAAAAAAGAAAGATTATGGGAATTAAATCAGGTCCAAAAAGAACTGCTACTTCAACAGGAAAACCGGACAAACGCCAAAGAGATAATAAGAAAACTCCAGGAAATACTCCAACACTAAAACCACACAAACATAAGAAGGGGGATTAAGCAACTTCCGCCAACTTCCTAATTTTTACAATTGTGGTGTGAGATACCTGATGTATCTTACAGCACTTTCTTATGCTCACGCCATCTTTCAGGTCTTTAACTACACCTTTATATTTTTGAAGGAATGCTTTATCATTTTCACTAGTACCAACAGGTCTTCCTAATGTTTTAGTTTTCCTTGCATGTACTAATCCTGCTTTAATCCGTTCGGATAATATTTCTCGTTCGGAATTAGCCAACTCACTATAAATTGAAATTATAAGTCTTGTAACCAGAGTCTCTTTCCCATTTTCATCTAAAGATTCTACACCAAGCTGCTTAAATACCACCGAAATACCAAGCTGATGTAATTGATCAAGTACATCCCTAATTTCTGCCGGTCTTCTCCCTAAGCGGGATAACTCACTAATACAAAGTTTTGTAATGGACTGTTTACCATTACAAACAAAATCCATTAGCTCAATAAGGTCATCCCTTTTTTTATTGGAGGAATTCCCGCTAACTACAGAAGTAATCGTCTTTACTATATTATAATTTCGTTCACTACAATAATTTTGAAGTGAAGTCACCTGAGAACCTACGCTTTGATGTTTAGTTGAAACACGAGCCAGGATACATACATTTACTTTATTTTCCATGTTCTAATATTTACTATAGATAAGGCTAGAGCGTTTGGACACCGATTTGAACAGCCCCGAAGGCTTGGTTTTTCGTTGATTTTTGGGCAACGTTTAATGTTGAGCGCTAAAACAGCCATTTTCTATAAAATTTATAATACTCGAATTTAACAGGTTCCAGCGAGAAATGGAAGTAAATTAGTATGATATTTACACAACCTTTGTACTATTTTAACGTCTAACTGTCGAAACAATAAAATCATAAAATGAAAGTATACATCGGAGAAAATGAAATTAATGATACTATTAGAATAGCAGTTGTTAATGTAGCTAGGAAATTAAACCTTGAAGATATAGATTGGAAAACTGCACATGAATTGAATGAGGAGATCCAGTTAAGTGGTAGTCCATTAGTAGATTTATTAAATAACTACCTAATGAGTTATAGGGCATGGGTAACATTTATAATGGACCATAAAGATAGGGACGACTACACGAATGAAGAAAGTCAAAAACTACAAACACTTCAAGCTAATAAAAATCAGACAAGACAGTCTTTAAAAGATGCCGTAACAGTTTAATCAATATGAAGAAAAAATATACATCATTATTGGTCATGGGGCTTGTGGTAAATCAAGTAGTTATATATGAGTAAAGATAAATCAGGAATTTGTCGCTTGTGTAAAAAGGATACTATTTTATGTGATAGTCACATCTTTCCAAAGTTTGTTTTTAAATGGATGAAGAAAACAGGGTCAGGAAATTTTAGAATTCCTACATCAGTAAACATGAGAAGACAAGATGGTCCAACAGTTAAAATGTTATGTAGAAATTGTGAAGAAATATTCAATTTTCATGAAACATGGTTTGCTAAAGAAATGTTCCATCCAATATTGGATGAGATGCTTAAGAATGATGGTCAATTATCTACATCAGTTACTTATAATGAACAGTATTATAAGTTTGTAGTTTCATTATTATGGAGGTTGTTGGTTGTTAATATGGACAGTGGAGATTATAATCGAAGAGATAAACAACGGTTAGAACAAGTTGCTGAAGAATGGAGGTTATTTTTATTAGAGAGCAAATATCCATTGAACAGTAACAAAATACATTACCTAATAACAGATATTGTAAATGACTTTCCTAATCAACCAGAAAGGTTTAATTTTTACATGGCGAGATCTACAGATGGTACAATTGGTGATGGTAATGGGAGGTTAATGGTTTATGCTAAAATAGCTAGATTCATCTTCTTTTGTTTGTTGGAAGGGTTCGATGATGAAAAATTTGTTAACACTAAAATAAACCCTTTAGCAGGAACATTAGTAACCCCACAACAAATTAGAGATGGGGAGTTTGGGGCATTTGTAATATCTAGGGTTGAAGCAATGAATAAATTCTCTGAAAATTTATCAAAAGAACAAAAGCAAAAGATCGTAGAAAAAGCTATCCAAGAGCAGGATAAACTTATAAATAGTGATCTACATCGAGCAGTATCAAATGACAAGTAGAATGTAATTACTCAGGCGTAATCACATACCCCAATTCTTTAGCAACAATAACAAATTCTAAGAAGGCGCTGTGCGTCCATTGGTTTGTTACCACCACCTTTTGGTTCTTTAAACTAATCACATCCTCGTCCTTGAAAAAATATCGAGGTCGTTTAGGGTCAGGTGAAAGTTCCTTAGCAGAAGCAAGAAGATTTATAATACCAAAACGTTTAATTATTTGTGGTGGAAACACCGTAAGTAACTGTTTATAGGTTGCGTCTTTGTTGTCACGTACATACGCCTGAACAACGGCAAGTACTGTTCTTCCTTTACTACGTTTCACTTTCTCAAACACGTATTGACTTGTGTTACGACTTGATTTAATTAATAATGGATCAACCTTTTCCTTCTTTATTTTTGCAGGAACTTTATAATTAAAAATTCCTAACGCTTTCTTCTCATCTATTAATGTATATATTCTATCATTTTTTTCAACTGCTCCCAACTCAACTAAATGTGCTAAGACGCCATAACTTTGAATAAATGGAATATTAAATGGGGTATAATTTAGAATCTGAGCTGTTATCGATTTTTTCTTCTTAAGCTCATTATAAATGATTTTTTTAACTTCTGATATTTGCATCGCTTTCGTTTTTACAGCGAGTATGCTAGAAAAAAATGAGAAATCTACCGTAATACTGAATTAGTTACTAAAGGAAAAACTCCTATTACCGTCTTAAATTGAATTTTGATGATATATAAAATAAAAAAAGACTTATGATAGTTCCTAATATTATTGCGCCTGTTGATTATGATAAAAACACCAATGAATTCATCTATACATTAGAAAATTATATACTAAGAATTAATTATCAGGAAGAAGTATTTGAGCTTCAAACTCCAAATCAATTAGCTTACAATGAATCATTTGAATTTATAAAGTCACCACCTGAATCCATTCCACCAATCGATTTTCGATTGGTGGAATGGATTCGTAAGGCAATTGCTTGGAATAAAACCAAATCACAACCTCAGGATATTACCAAACCATTTTCTTTCAAAGTGGAAGGAATAATTTATACTGGCACCTTTAACCCAAAGACAAATGACCTTAGCCTCAACATTCCTGGAATGACAATAATCAGTAAAAGAGATGCTATAACAACTGATTTTCCAGCATTGCAATATACGGATCATGGTCAACTGATAACCACTATCAGTAATATAATAGTTGGGAATGTGCTGAAATTAGAAACAAAAGAACCTCCATCTAAAGAATTAGTTCCTCCAATTGTTTTTAACCCTCAGCCAATTGTAATTTGCGACAACACTTATGAATTTGATCATCTATCAGAATTTGATATAATTCTCCTAAAAATGCCAGATCGAACTATCCAAACAAACATGCATAACATAGAAATAGACGCTCCAGAATTAGCTGAAATGCATCAGGGGATGCTGATTGATGTAATCCGGGATGTAGTTTACAACAATTCCAATTAATTTTCAAATTTCTTATAATCTTCTGTAATAAGATCCGCCAAAAAAAGAAAGTAGATTACTTAATATGAGCAATCCTATTTGCACCTATTTCAGTATGTAAGATGTAAATGCCAACAGGAATAACATACGAGCCAGTACTACCATTTAATACCATTCTACCAGTCATATCATACAACTGCCATACACCTTTATGGACAGTTAACCTTCCATTGGTGTATGAGAAAACATCGGACAGTAATTGGTGTTTATTAATACCAACAGTAGTTAAAACATAAGGAGGAGAAATCCCAACACATCCGTTAGCATCTGTTACTTCAACAGTATAAGTACCAGTTACTGTTGGTGTATAAATTTGATTAGTTGCACCAGATATTAAAACTCCATTTAAGTACCATTGGTTACCAGTGGTCTCACTAGATACTAGATCATTGTTGGGTTGTAATGAAATGTTAGGGGTTGGTAGTGGATGAACTGTTACCACAAATGGGTCTGATACAGTTGAGCAACTATTGGCGTCTGTAACCTGAACAGTATAAGAACCACCAGTAAACACGATATTGGTATCATTAATTGAAGCGCCAGGAGACCAATAGTAAGAATTCCAATTACCTGTGTATAAGATTAAGCTATCCCCTTGACAAAATGCAGTATCCCCAGTAGTAGAAGCTATTACAGGTTGAGCAGTAACAAACGTATCTAATACTATAGTATCATTAATAGAACAACCAAAATTATTGGTAAGAGTTACATAATATGAACCGGGGTTGTTGTTAGGCGGATTGTAAACCACTTGGTTATTAGTAGAGGCATTATCCCACAACACTTGGTTACAACTATTGGTTGGTACTTGTAACAGAAAACCTGAGTTAGCACAAAATTTATTAGGATCTCCTGTATTCATTAATGAAATGGTGTCTGTTGGATACACACACAAATTAGCATCTAACTTGATTAGAAGGTCGATACTACTAATACCACCACTAATAATGTAGCCACCATCACTTGTTGGAGCAATAGCTGTTCCAGTATTGGTAGATGTACAAGGATAAGGAGAAGTTAATTTTGTTCCACTTCCATTAAAGTAGGTAATGAATAAATTACCATACTGGATCTGATTATTAATTACAGAAATACCCACAGAACCAGTCATCATAATATCACCGTTACTCAACTCCTTCGTATCAAATCCATATCCTTCTAGGTTACCTCCCCAAGATTGTGTTTCATTCCTTGTCCATAAAGTATCGCCATCCACATCTGTTTTAACTAAGTATGAAGATCCTGTGGAATTTGTATAATCATATTGCCAACCTGTGTAAACAAAACCACCAGAACTGGTGCTACTTAAACCCCTTGCCAATTCGACAAGTGCGGGATCTCCATGCGTTTTTGTCCAAACTGGTACCCCAGTATTGTCTAACTTAATTAAAGTAGCATCATTATTAGATTGTCCAGCAATAACATATTTGTTACCAGGAATCTCAACAACAGAGTTAGAATAGGTTTGAGATGTGATGGGATGTGTATAGGACCAAACTTCATTTCCTGATACATCAGTTTTAACTACGTATATTCTATAATCAGTAGAAGTTAAAAGTAAAACTCCTGTAACCAAGTAACCACCATCAGTAGTTTGGATGATGTCCCAACCATAACTTTCTAAAGCACCACCATATTTTTTTGTGAAAACGGTATCACCTGTGCTGTTTGTTTTTACGAAAGTACAGTGCCATGTTGTACCAGGTTTATCAGATAATACACAAGCATAACCCCCATCAGTGGTTTGTGTTACTCCTGTAATGACACTAGGTTGGCCTACGGGAAAATGACGTCTTGTCCATAAAGTGTCACCAACAGGGTTGGTCTTCGCTAAACTTCCACCACCAATAATATATCCACCATCACTTGTCTGTTCAACATCATAATTGTTGTTTACCAGAGATGGTAATACTTTTTCAAAGTTGGATTGCGCTACTATTTGTGTTGAACTCATTATAAATAGTAGAAAGTAGATTGGTTTTTTCATAATTCTAGTTTTTCTTTTTAGATAATTCATTAAATATTACAAATGATATAATAGAGAGAATGATGATGCTAATTAACACATAACCGACAGAAGAACCTCCCATTCTTAACTCACCTGTTATCTCTCTTACAACATGAGTTTCGTTTAATTCACCGTAAAGTATTCTAAAAACAAATGCTACTACCCCTATAAAAAGAGAAATCCACTTAAGGAAGCTAGCATGTTTAATGAAGAAGGTCATTTGAATTAACTTAGGCTTTAATCCAAACGTGTTTTTTGAGTTGCCTTTCTCCTGATCTACATACATCTGACGACATTAAAGATTTCTTCTGTCCACAATATTTACAAACTTGATCACCACCAGTGGCTAACTTTACTACTTTTTTAAATATTCCCATGTCTTAATATTTTAGTTATTAATGATACAAATATAAAAAAATAAACCACATACGCTCTATTTTTTTAAAATAAATGTTCTTTATACGCTCTAACAGAAGTCATTCATATACGCTCTTTTTGTAATATGAAAGTCCTATCAAAAAACACATCAGGAAAAGGAACCAAAAGACGTATGGATGAAGAAGGTTTAGAAATGTTGGGCCAACGAATTCGTGAAGTACGTAAGCAAAAGAACATGAGTCAAGAGGACCTTGCTGATGTTAGTGGGTTAGCCCTAAGTCAAATCGGCAGAATGGAACGAGGTGAAATAAATGCTACTTTGTCAAGTGTATTTTCGATATGTCGAGCCCTAGAAATAGAAGTGTCCATGTTATTTACATTTACACTAGCAAAAGAAGATTAACTAGATTTACTAGAGTCAGTTACCAATTCTCCTTGCAGAGTAATTAAACTAGCTAGAGCTTCGGGCAAATCCACATTATTATAGAATTCATCAGAAGTAACGAGTACTGTATTAACAACAGTAAGAGCACTTCGTAACTGTTTTAACATGTTAGTTGGATCCCCACATTCAATGGTGATAGATAATTTATTGTTTTTAACCTGTACCATAGCTTTTTTTAGGCGAGTATAATCGAAAATATTGACACAGCAGCAATTTAAAGCAGAAATTCCTTTAGGCAGTAGTCGGTTTTAATCTGAATATAAGCTGTTCTCATATTCACAAGCCAACGAATAAATAACTTTCCATGTTTAAAACTACACCCCTTAAGGTTAATCCCAAAAATCTTTTCATCTTATCACGATGTGTCGGATTAGCCCATTAATAGAGATGTGTAGCCGTGATAAGTTGGGAAATACCATAATCACGATTGATCACTTTATCACGGTTAGGGAGTATTAGTGAGCCTCTTTCCAGTTGTCGCTAACACCAATATCAACAACAAGCGGCACATCTAGCGTTACCACATTCTCCATCACAGAACGAATTAACGGTACCACCAAATCCAGTTCTGATTTAGGAACGTCAAGCACTAATTCATCATGAACCTGTAACACCATTTTTGCCGTAAACCCCTGACGTATTAATTCCCGATGAAGAACAAGCATCGTTTTTTTAATAATGTCAGCAGCCGAACCTTGAATAGGAGTATTTACAGCAATACGTTTAGCAGCATTTCTTTTGGAAGTAACGGCAGCATCAATACCAGGAACATCGCGTCTTCGACCAAATATGGTCTGACTGTAACCGTGTTCTAAAGCAAAAAAATAAGCATCCCTCTGAAAACGAGCAACACCGCTAAACTCCTCAAAGTACCTGTCCATATACTCTTTAGCTTTGTTGACGTCAACTTCCTCACCAGTAGCTTCTGTAATACGATCAGCCAAACTATTAGCAGACATTAAATAGTTCAACCCAAAATTTACAGTTTTAGCAATCTTCCGTTGAGTACTAGAACTATCAATTTGATCAGGAGGAATTCCGAATATTTTAGAGGCCGTAGCCAAGTGAATATCCACCCCGTTTCTAAAAGCGTGTATCATGGCAGGATCTTGGGAAAAGTGTGCCATTACCCGAAGCTCAATCTGACTGTAATCAGCAGCAACAATAACATGATTATCGTCTCTAGGCACAAAAGCTTTACGGATTTCCTGACCTAACCCTTTCGTGTTCGGAATGTTCTGTAAGTTCGGCCCAGAAGAACTTAAACGACCAGTAATCACAGTAGCTTGTCTAAAGGAAGTATGTACACGTCCCGTAACAGGATGTATCTTAGCAATAAGCGAAGCCAAAAAATGAGATTTTAAACTTGACAGTTCCTTGTACCTTAGTATTAACGGAATGATAGGGTGATGGTGTTGTAATTTTTGTAGTGCCTTTTTTCCTGTGCTTTTATTTCCAGTAGGTGTTTTGGTCGGGGAATCTAACCCCAGCTGAATAAACAACAACTCTCGAAGTTGGGCGGGTGATTTAGGTTTAAACCCTTCTATACCGGAGAGCTCGTCTAATTGTTTACTGATAGTAATCAGCTCCTCATTAACTTTAGCAGCAACATTACCCAGTAAATCTGCATCCACACGTATCCCTGTATATTCCATGTCCGCCAATACATAAATAAGAGGGCACTCGATAACCTGGAATAACTGAGTCAACTTCTTTTGTGCTAACATAGGTTCTAGTATGTTTTTTAACTGCAAAGTTTGATCAGCATCTTCACAAGCATACACAGCAACTTCCCTAGTGGGAATGTCACGCATGGAGCGTTGGTATTTTCCTTTACCAATCAAGTGAGTGATTTCGATTTGTTGGTAGTTCAACAACTCCTGAGAAAGAGATTTTAAACCGTGTTTACCAGCGGGGTTACACAAGTAATGAGCAATCATCGTATCAAATAAAGCGCCTTGCACATGAACACCGTATCGCCTCAAAACATTAATATCGTACTTTAGGTTGTGTCCAATTTTTGGAATGGTAGGATTAGAGAATACAACAGCAAGCTGTTGAACAAAAGAAGCGGCCGCTTTCGGCTCTTGAGGAACAGGTAAATAATAAGCTTCCCAAGGAGTAACTGCAAAGGAAATTCCAACAAGAGCTAACGAATGTATGACGAGTGCATCACCCGGTTTATCACCAGCAGTTTCGGTATCAAAACAAAACCCATTTCGTAATTTATGAAGCAGCTCATGAAGTAACATTGTCATTATTTTCAGGGGCATCTATCACCATGTAATCATGAGCCTTGTCAGCTAGCGTATCAAGTTTAGAAGTAGGAACTTCTTCTGTTGTGTCATCAGGCATAGGAATATCACCCCAACCAGTTATGTTGATAATCTTCTTTGTTGCAGCAGGGGTTTCGGTATACTCCATTTTCTTGTATTCGAAATACTTATGCACCTTTCGGATGAATCTATTTTGGGAGGTGTAAAACCTTTTCTGCCCTGGGTTCTCAGACAGAAACTCAGCAAATAAATCTTTTTTGTTGAATCGATTTTCAACCCTCATGTACATTTTCTCGTCCAGGAACTGAAGTAAATCTGAGCTACCCAGTTCTGAGATCAACCTACGTAATTCCATGTTTTTTGAAGGAGGGCTAATGATGCCCGAGGTTAAATATTTCTGAGTACAACGAGCGAAGAAATTGAACATTTTGTTGTATTCAACATCGTCCCAACCCTCAAAAAAATCTCTGCCAAACTCGTCTTTGGGTTGTTTATCAGCACCATAATAAGTACCTATCTCTAGCTCGATTTTTCTTCGCTCCGTACTATTCCCGGGAAGGGATCGAATCGGAAAATTGGAGGTAATAATAATCTTAGGCGAGTACTCCCTGTCAATTTTGAATGAAGCCTTAAACTTCTGGTTCACTTCAACACCTGTAGATATGATGGAAAACCAATCCTCAAATACAGATGACCTAGATAGGTCGTCCACGAAAAGTATTTCAGTAGCACTAGTAACACGCTGAAAAGCGAAGTCTTTACTTGCTTTAAAGTTTTTCCCATCAACGTCCACCATATTTCTGACGTAAGAAAATCCTTGGCATAACAAGGTCTTCCCAGTACCACCTTGCGCCTCGTCATCACCAACAACAGTTTCATCGAGTAAACATGGTATCACGGATTTTGACGGCATCCAATAACGGTGTAAGATATAACCGATAATCGTCTGTAAGCTCTCGAACTTATCGGGATTCTCATCACAAATCCTAAAGGAAAATGTGGCGAAGTCGCCAGGAGCATCATCAGCAGGTAACAATGTAAAGTCCCTATCCTTAATTTGACTTCTCCAAACGTGCCCATCTAACGCAGCGTAACTACTCATTTTAATTGTGTTGGCAGTAATTTCTACCACACCATTTTTACAGTAAAAGAAAGATTTATCGGGCGTATCTCGATGGAGTTTCAACTTAACAATAGGTAACAAGCGTAGCTTAGGATTGTTGATGTAGTTATCGATACCACGTACAAACAAGTTTAATAATCCTTGACGAGTTGCCCAATTACCTAATAAATCGGGAACTTTGTCACTCATAATAAATCGGTAGGCGTAATTAGTAATAGAAGTAATATCTGTAGCTTCTATAATGTTTCCCTTTTTTTGGACCAACTGTTTATCTCCATTGGTATCTAACCAGCAGAACCCTCTACTGGAAAAGAATTCTATTAAGCCTTGGTGATGGATACTAATTTTCCCTTCGGCATCGATGCACCAAAAATTTTGGAAGATTATTTTTTGATTGGAGTTGGCGGTATCTGATTTTTGTTGTTGAGACATAATTTCTAAGTGTAAAATGGTCCAGCTTCTAATCAGTAGCTGGACCATGTGGGTTAATTAATATCTGGCATGTCGTCAAAAGCCGTTACGGGTTCAGGAGTTAGAGAACCTGAGACTGTACCTTCACCACCATCACCATTAGGTGTAAGCTCAATGTCTAGGAGCCTAATGTTGTTGAAGTACCTTGTGCCACCTCCCTTTGGAGGATTGTATGCTCTGCCGTGTATAGCAAACGAAACAGACACGTGGTCGCCCACTTTAAGCCCGTCAGTTTTAGCGGTATCAGCATTAAGTAGTTCCAACACCATGTTGGGGTAAGCACTATCGCCACCGTCATTTCTAACGATAACCACCTCACGTTTTTTGAGGCTGTTGTTAATTGTTGTAATATTTCCAATTAGAAATATTTTACCTTCTGTTGTATATGTCATCTTATTGTGTATTAATTTAGAAAAATAAGAGTGCTCCTCTGTTGGAGCACTCTCTTTAGATTAACCAATGATTAAAGTTTTAACCCTAATTGGTAGACGGTGACCACTCGGTGGAAGCGTCAGCGTTTGTTCTGCTAACTTCTTGGGAAAGTAAAAACCTTTACGGCTTGCCGTTATGGATACGTAGCCCACTAACGTTTTACCGTTGGCTAGCACTAAACTTGCTTGGGTGAGCTTCTTAAGTTTAGTAACATCCAAACCGAAATTAGCAGCTACGTCACCATGGTTAATGAAACCACCTTGTGAGTCGCTACTACCAGTACGCCCCATATCTAGTTTTCCATCTGCACCTTTTAGTGGACTGTGGATTTTAACAGCTCTATTTTCGTCCGTACTCGGAGAAAATTTAGCACCGCTGCAAGCTTTTAATGGAGAATAGGTGTCTTCGTCAGAAGCGACTTCTCCACTAGTTGCAGCAGCAATAGCAGCAGCAAAACCAGTAGTTTGAGGTGAGCTGCTTATTGCAGTTACATCTTCTTGTGGGGTTTCGTCCCCGTCAGTATCCGTAGATACTTCTTTACTAGTAGCATCAACATCAGCTTCTGCAATACCAGCGGTTTCTTGCACACTACTTAATGTAGCGGCATTTTCTTGTGAGGTTAAAACCTCTTTTTTAAAGTCTTCCATCTTTTTAGTTTTATGGAGTTATGCTTCCTGTTTATCAGAAAACTAGGGCAAAGGAAAGACCGATATGCAACAAAGTAGGTTAGCTTAACATTGTGGTAAACTTTTGAAAAAAAGTGTAATTTAGAGGTCAAATACAATAGATAATATGTTAGAAGAAAAATACCCTAAAACGAAAACAGCTATTGAATTTATGGCTGCATTCGGTGAAATAAAGATGATAGCTACAGTACAAGGCATAATTGATATGCACGTAGAGGATATTTCTAATGAAGCATTAGTTTGCTTCGATGAGTCGGGATCAATTAAGGAGCGGTTAAGCGTATCTGATGTTATAAAAATGAGTGACAGTTCTGTTCAAAAAGAATGGCAGAGTTTTATTCTTAGGAATGTTAGAACGCACCTTAATCAAATGACTGAAGAACTAACAGGTTGGATAAAGGTTGAGGGAGAAAAAACGTGTAAATTAATAATGAAGCAACAAGAAGATCAGTATGCAACCCTACAAAAGAAGTTGACTAAAACAGCAATAACATCTAGAGTCATTACATATAATAAACAACTACAAGAGTCTAAAATAAAAATAGGTCCAGATTTGAAACTAGATCCAGATTTAACTAAGTACATGGAGTTAGTAAACAATATGTTAGATATTTTTAATTATCAAAACTCAAAACTAGTTAAACAATACAAGAAACGAATTAACGAATTAGAAAGAGATGGTAGGCTCCAATCTCAGCAAAAAGAATTCGTAGTAGATCATCGACTCAGGTGGAATGCTGATGTAGAAGCTTTGGAGGATGGTTTTAAAGAGCTAATCGAGCAAGGTGCTATTGGACTTGTATCAGGAGAAGATAACCCAGAGAAAATAATGAGTATACTAAAGATGGTATTTGAAGAAATTAAACCACCTAAATCTAGAATGGATGTTAACACATCTAATGGTAAAATTAAGATGGATAAAAAGCCATTTGTAATCCCTGAGCTATTAATTTGGAAGGCTGACAGAGATGGGTTCAAAAGCGCAATATCACCTCTAGTAAAAAATCCAAAGTCCATTTTTATTGAGGTATTTGCAAATAAAGAGCGCGGAGGGGAAATAAGACGTATTGCCAAAATTCTACAACAGTTCATGATTATGCCTTCAGGTGCAGATGGAGGAGTATGGAAAGAAAGTGTTGTAGAAAATTACCTTAACGATCCAATAGAAGGAGGACTAATTTTTAAACGTAAACAATATTAGCTTTTCGAAACTTACCACAATGTTAAGCTAACCCAATTTCCACCCCTTACTCTGAACTTTGATTTTTAATTAAATCAGTTTCGGATGAATATAAGGAGTAAAAAACCTACAACATATATAAAGGCGCTAGAGTTAGTGCTCGGGCTCATTAAACTTGGTTTATGCTCTAAACAGGAGCGTGTATGCGGTTTACAGCGATATAGCTATTGTGATAATCTAGGTTTAGGAGGTTTAAACACCCCTTATACACCACACCACACTTTCCACTTTACGGTTTTACGATGCGTCAGCTACGCATTGTTAAGTTTTCCTTTTGGGAATTTAAAATTCTTTAAAAATATAAAAGGTTTAAAATCCCTCCCCACTACCATTATGTTGGTCTTTGGTGATATGGACCTAGGTACCACTACCTTTTCTTTCAGCACTAAAATGGACTTATGGAGACCTTAAAACCTTACATAACAGCCATGATACCACTGTACTGTGTTGACTTGGACCAGTTGTTTCCACAAAAGATACAAGCGGATAGGGCACGAGCAATGTTGCAACTGATGTTTGTGCAATACCACATTTATATGGTTAACAATCCCAAGTATGCACCATACCTAGATCGTAAAGAGCGGTACTGTTTTCTGGAAGCGAAGAAGCTCCAACTAATAGGAAAAGGAACTTACAAGCAAGTGCTATCGACACTCATTTCAAACAACATTATACAAGTTAACGCACATCCAACAACAGGAACCGAGCATTATCGTCCCGGACGAGCAAAAGAATACCGGATACATCCATGGCTTACACACCAAGCTAAAATAGCCGGAGGTAGAACCTACCGAAGAGAGCGTATCGAAACACCTGTAGTAATTAATGTCATCAAAAAAATGTTCGATAACCAATACCCTAACAAGCTAAAAAGCATTAGTCGTATAAAGCCAATGTTCGGTAAAATAATGACGTTCACGGACTCATTAGTACTAGATATTGAAGCCATAGAGCAAGACTTGAATAGTGGTAAACTACCTGATCCAAAAGAAACTCTGTACAGTATCGCTGAAACTTATGCCGGAGGATACAACCGTCACGTAAAATTTGATAAGCTAACGAAAAGACTCTACCATCACCTTTGTAATCTACCATCGGAATTACGAAATTATTTGGTGCATCCTGACGGTGAACCATTGGTGGAGTTAGACTTTGTTAATAGTCACCCATGGGTATTAAGTAGCTGTTTACTGAACCCGGAAATTTTTATCGAGTTTGCACCAGAGTTTAAACCAGTTTACGAGCGAGTACTGCAAAAATATAGCAACTGTAACGATGTGAAGCGGCTTCACCACGTATGTTGCATGGGCGAGTTCATCCCCAACTGGTTATACGTCACAGGAGTTATCAAAGAATTGGGAGATCCGTACACCAAGGGACAGAAGCAAGCAGCTAAAGAACTAGTGTTTCACCATATTATGTATGGTGATTCAGCGAACCACTTCAAAAAAGGAACACCAGAACACGAGGAGCGATTCAAAACGGAATTACTGTTTAAAACCGAATACCCTAATGTACATCAAGCACTAGTGGAACTGAAGCGAACACCAGAAAAAATATTATCATTTATTAAGCACACTCCAAGAGCTAATGGGGAGAAGGGTTTAATGAGAAGCACCCCTTCGGTAATGCTGCAAGTGATGGAAGCCTACCTCGTGTATCAAGTTATAATCCCACTATTTCAATCTGAGGGTATAGCATCGACAACGATCCATGATAGCTTCATACTAAGTATTAACGATAAAGACCGTGCGTTGAAAATCATACAAAACGCCTTTCTGGAGCTAGGAATCAAACCACCCAAGCTACGTGTAACAGGACTTGGAGAGACCAACATATAATATAACACCTCAAAAATGGAGCATAAAATGAAACGAATTACGAACAATATACAATACCTATTATGAGCAACATCGTTAGTAAAAATAAGACCCAATGGGTATCCCCACTCAAACGGATTGGCTATACTGCGCCAATAAAAACAGCAAAGATGCAATCAACAAATAACCTATTGCCAGAGCAACAACAGCATTTACAACGCTTATGGGAGTCTTTTAATACAGGCATACGTTCCATAAAAGCAGTGAAGCCCAAGCAATACTTAGAAGATAAGGGATTGGATTACCAACAACTCAATATTGGGTTTTGTAGTGGACAGTTCCACCATAGAAAAGATGATGCTTGGCGTCAACCCTATATTGAGCTAGGTATATTAACCCCAAGTGATGCCCCGGTGAACCATGTGGATCGAAAAGCCTATACCTGCTTTGGAACTTATAGTGTGGTATTTCCACTAAAAGATGTAGCAGGAAAAATAGTAAACCTGTTCGCCATCAGAATAAAAATGGCAGCAGCACCAGAAGAATACCTAAATAACTTAGGAATTTATCCCTGTTATCCACCACCACTAACCAGACGTTTATACATCACATCCACATTAATGGATGCAGCAAGTATTATTCAAGCGAATGTATTGGATAGTAGAGAAGCGGTTATCGCCTTACACGATGGCAAATGGTTACCCCAACACAGTAGCATAATACAGGATTTAGAAATGTTAGAAGAAGTAATCCTTATCAAAAACTAAGAAAATGACAGCAGCAAGCATCAACAAAAAGATCAAGGCAATCAAGCCGAGCCTAAAGGTTAATATAGTAGATTTACCAAACGGTAAATCTATCAACAACCTATTAGTAGCAGGTAACATCACCACTTTAGATGAATTACTGCATCACCAACCACAAGAAGTACTGACACCAGTTGTACCCAATGAGGTACTACCCATTTCTATCCCTGCATTAGCACCAGAAGAAGAAACAACATCTAATTTCCAAGTTATCAGCGACCAACACACCCAATACAAAGGAAGCGAAGCCATCTACCATGCTAAAGGAAACCTGTCCAACGACCAAAAAGTACTGGAAATACTGCTAGTAGTAGAAGATAAGTATAGTAAACGGAAGCACCGCTACCGAGTTGATTTGTATAAGAAAGATCACTTACGCACAGTAGTAGAAGAATTGGAAGCACTAGAAAACTATCAAGTGTCAGCAGTAAAAGAAGATTTGAATAGCTTCACCACTTTGTTGGAGGAGCACAGGGATCAACTACTCGCCCCAATTCAAACTAAAACTACAACCAAGAAACAAGCAACACCAGCACACTATCAAAAAGCAATGGAACTGTTACAAGATCCTAAACTGTTCCAGCACTTAGATACATTAATTGCACAAGCAGGAGTAGTAGGCGAAGAAAAAACAAGGTTGTCCCTCTTTGTGATGGCGGCCAGTTACAAAATACCCTATCCACTACATACTCTTTTACAAGGAGAATCAGGATCAGGAAAAAGTCATTTGCTCAAAACAATATCCTCCTGCATACCGCCAGAAGATGTATTGTCTTTAACCAGGGTTACCAGTAAATCCTTCTATCATTATGGCGAAGGGGAACTACAAAACAAACTGTTATTAATTCAAGATTATGATGGATTAGATACCGATGCACAATATGCCTTTAGAGAAATGCAATCAGCAGGAGAATTAAGCCTAAGCACCACATTGAAAGATCGGTGGGGCAACTCCAAAACGGGGGTTAAAGTAGTAGATGCACACTTTTCGAGCATCATCGCCACTACCAATGCAGAAGTATATCAAGATAACATGAATAGAAGCGTGGTGGTAGGAACCGATGAATCAGCCGAGCAGACACAAAAAATACTGCTTCACCAAAACCAGTTAACCGCTGGAATGATTAATCAAAAAAAAGTAGAGCAAGCCAAAGAAATTTTACGGTGTATCATTCGTCAAGTGTACACTAAACCAGTAGTCAACCACTATGCAGCAAAAGTACTGTTGCCCCTAAATGTAAAATCTATCAGGAGGCTCAATAACCAGTTTCAATCCCTAGTTACACAAGTAACTCTATTACACCAATACCAACGAAGTACCGATGAACAAGGGCGTATCATCACCACCATAGCTGATCTAACAGCAGCAGTAGAATTATTTGCAGAAGCGATGTATATGAAAACGGATGAACTAGATTCCTCCACCAGACAATTTTTTGAGCAGTTGAAACAATATGTCAAAACACAAAGCAAAGGAAGTACCCAAACCTTTGGTTCACGAGAAGTGCGCCTCGCCTTACAAACCAACAAAACACAAGTATTTCGCTGCATAGAAAAACTAAAAGCACTAGAATACATTGCCGTTAGTGGAGGAAGTTCCAACAAAGGATACAAGTACCAGATCACCTACTGGGATGACGTAGCTAAAATGCGCCATCAGATTAAGGAGCATTTTACCCAACAAATAAAACAACTTGAACCACTAGAAGCGAATGGTAGCAACTTATATGACGCTAGTGGTTCAACAAACCAGTAATAAGAGTAAGCCATGAAACCACTATACAGCAAAGAATTTAAAGAACTGTACACCGTATTTGATCATCTGGTGCGCTCCAAAGACTATAAAACAGGAGGAGGAAAAATGTATCAATCCAACCTAAAGGAATTCTTCCTATGGATGGAACAACAAGGGATTACTACCATTGCAGCCATTACTACTCCAAAAGTAAAAGAATACCTGGAGCATTTGATTGTACGTCCCAACAGAAGAAAAGAAGGAGCACTCAGTGTATCCACCATCAACCACCACTTGTTTAGCCTAAGGTTGTTTTTTGAGCACCTACTCATTATCAGCTACGCCACAGAAGTACCAGTAGTTCCCAATAACTTACCTAGAAACAATATGGAGCGAGCATCACTAACACTAGAAGAAGTACAACTGTTGTATGCCCATGTTCAAACCCCATTAGAAAAAGCAATACTAAGTACCGCTTATGGGTGTGGGCTTCGTAGAAATGAAATGGAACGGTTGAGTATGGCCGATTTGATATTTCATAAAGGGGTGTTAGTGGTTACCAAAGGGAAGGGAAATAAACTGAGGGATGTGATGATGAGCGATGCTGTCATCAACGATTTGCAAGAATACGCCCATACGGAGCGTTTAGGACGAGTTAGGAGCACCCGAACTACTACCAGAGCATATTTCCTTAACAGCAAGGGCAATAGACTATCAGGGGATCACATGAACAAAACCTTAAAAGCACTAGTAGAAAGAACCGGTAGTTTAGCATTACAAGAAAAGAAAGTGTGTTTACACAGCTTACGTCATAGTATAGCCACCCACTTAGTAGATAGGGGGATGGGTATGTTAGCCATCCGAAAATTTATGGGCCACTCAGAAACAGATACCACCTCGCTATACATGGCCAGACGAAAACAAAAAAATAAGTTTATCATATAAAACCAATCCAGATGAAGAAAGCACCAGAAACCCTTATGCAGTATTTAGAATCGATCCACACCACTAAATCAGCCGATAGCTATCACTACAGTATCGTTAAATTCTTATGCACCAATCCCGATGCCGAAAAATACACCTACCAACACATTGTAGATTACTTGTTACAACTAAAAGATGAAGGAGCAGCAGGAACCTATCGAGCAAAAATATTGGCTTCCATCAAAAAATATTACGATTATTTAATCGCTATAGAAGTTAGAAACAACCATCCCTGCCGAAGATTACAGATTAAAGACAACAGAAAGAAAGGGCTCAACTTCGAGGAACTGTTTAGCATGGAGGAACTGGAACTACTGTTAATTAGAGAAGAACGCTACCGGTATCTGGGGCATCGTAACAAACTACTCATTTCATTGTTAATCTATCAGGGATTAACCAGTGACGAAATTGTTAGGTTAACGGTTCAAGATATAGATATAGAAGAAGCGACCATCAGGGTTAAAGCATCTAGGAAACTAAGCGGTAGAACCTTAGCCATGCACCGTAAACAAGTAATGTTAGTGGACAGGTATTTAGAAGATGCACGTCCGTTTCTGCTAAGAAAAACGATGCCTACCAATAAACTAATGATTACTAAGCTAGGTAAACCAGAGTCAGTAGATGGTATTCATTCCATGTTGGAGCAACTAAAAGGATTGTTCCCACATAAAAAATTACACTCGAAATCGATTAGAATGAGCGTTATTGCTAACTGGTTAAATGAACGAAAGATACCGTTGGAAGACGTACAACTGATGGCGGGACACAAGTGGCCATCGTCAACAGAACGGTATTATCGGGAAAATTTAGAAGAGCAACGGAAGCTGATAAACGAGTTTCATCCCCTGAATAGGTAACATTGGACTGGTTTTTGCCGTTAAAGTGGTAGTGAACTGGACTAAATTAGGTCAAAAATGACGGGAAAAATTGTAAAATAAGGCAGTGTTTACGGTCATATATTACAAAATTCCGGGATTTTACGTAAAAGTTTGGATTCTGATTTGTACATTTGCAAATATTATTATGGCAACACCGATAAAAATAACACCAAGGCTTAGTGGTAGACAATCGTATAACTTTAATGTTAAGATTGCAGAAACATCCAAAAATCGAGAGAGTAAGGAGACTAGGGAACGTATTTCCTCAATAGTAGAAAAAGTATTGTCGGAAAAAAAATCCAAGTAAGCTATTGTGTCGTTAACAGATTTTGACTTTGACCTCCTTACTGAGGAATTTGACTTATCGAAGTTTGATTGTGATGACACAGACATCAACGAATTTCTTAAAGAAGATGCTCTGAATTACCAGAAGGAGCACATGGCTAATACTTATGTTTTTCATGAAGATAAACAGGTAAAAGCATTTTTCAGTATTCTTAATGACTGTCTTCATGATAAAGGATATGCACCAAATGTTTGGAACAAGTTTCATCGTAAACGAAAAATACCCAACACTAAAAGAATTAAACAATACCCTGCTGTCAAAGTCGGAAGGCTTGGAGTATGTAAAGAACTTCAAGGTACTGGTGTTGCTTATGAGTTGATGGATTTCATAAAAGGGTATTCGATAATAGAACACAAGCCAGCATGTCGATTATTACTTCTGGATGCGTATAACAAGCCACAGCAGATAAACTACTACGAACGTAACGGTTTTATATTCCTTAATGATCGAAGCACTAAAGATTCTACACGTCTAATGTATTATGATTTATTACAGTTAAGTTAAAAGTATCAATTCCCACTTATTTTTTGTAGTTAGTAGAGCATGGAATACAAGATATTCTTTGTATTTTTGATGCTATGTTTTCATCTACAACAACATATAGAAGCGACAGCCATTTAGTAAACGGGTGTGTTAACTCTTATAGGTATTCATTTGGTGGGATGGAGAAAAATTTCGATATTAATGATGGAGGGAATGACTATACAACAGAATTTAGACAGTATGATGCAAGGATTGGTAGATGGAAGAGTAACGAACCAAAACCAGTAGCTTGGGAATCATATTATGCAGCATTTAGAAATAATCCTATAACATTTAACGATCCTTATGGAGATTGTCCTGACGGGAATTGTGATGATGCAAAAAGTGTGTTTGGGGGAGATATTTCAATACCTTCTGGTGCTGATGTGAAAAAATCTAGTAATGGGGCATTAATTTCGTTTACTTCTGGAGGTAATGAATTCTATTTTGATCCTTCTATTAATTGGTATTCTACACTTGGCTCAGATCCACAAATTTATGACCCAACACAATTAGGAGGGTCAACTAATGCTCCAAGATATGTGAAAGCTGCTTTTAGGGATTACGAAAAAAGAGGAGGAGATGGACAAGGATGGGAAGTTGCTCTTGGTGAGACTAATGGCGAAAGGTATGCTAGAGCTATGAGATATACTGAGATTCCAGAAACAATGACGTTTATGATTGAAAATGCTTTTGAAATTCGTTTCGAAAAAGATTTTAATGATGTAGGTGCTGCAGAATCTGCAATACCTATTTGGGGTTCTGGTAGACAAGCATATAATGATTTTTCTGATGGAGAAATTGCTATGGGAACACTTAACACAATGATGGCTGTCTCAGATATATTTTTACTTAAAGCTGTTGCTGTAAATGGCACTAAAGCGTTGGTTAAGGGTGGAGTTAAAGGAACTTTTGGTTTCGGTGGCTCTCATACCTATGGAGCTACTGTAGCTAGATGGAAAAGGCTGGGGATTAATCCAACTGGATATAAACATCATTGGTTAATATCGCAAAAGACAATGAAAAGATATCCGAGTTTAAAAGTGTTGGGAAATCAAATGTGGAATTTAACTTCATTTAAGACACAGGCTGGTCATATGAGGTGGGCTCATGGTCAAATTTATGGTGGTGTTAAATATCCTTTTGCAAAATTTCTTTACCCACTTACTTCTACTCCTACATGGTTTAAAGCAGGAGCGTTTTCAATTGGAGGGAGAATTGGACAATCAGGTGAATAAATAATCGTATTATTGTGTTATGAATAAAATCAGTTATAAATATCCATTACTAGTTTTGAAAAATAATGATAAAAACATTTATGTTTTCAAATCTAATTTTGGATTGGTCTCAAAAGGAGGAGATAAATTCTATAAAGATTTATTTATTGTTGACTCCGAATGTAATTCTTTTAATTTAATAAAAGTATGCTCTATTAAGTATGCAGGTGCCTCTTTATCACTAAGGTATTTTCAGAAGATGTATTTAGTTGACTTAGAAATTAAACATCTTGGAAAAATTGATTTGGAGGATATTAAAGAAATGTTGATAGAAAAAATTAATAAAAACAAATCGCACTGGTTAGTAATAGATACATTTGAAGGAATGGTAGAAAGAATCAATATGTGTAATAGTATTTCAGATATATGTGAAATTTTTAGGTAGTGTTGGCAGTGTTATTATTTATCTGTTTTTAAAAATTAAAAAGGTAGTGTATCAAAGAAGTTGATTGATGAAAAATAAATTTTAACCAATTGATAATCAAAAGAGGTAGTGTTACTATTTATCTGGTTTTTAAAATAAAAAACGTAAGTAGTTGATAATTAAGATAAAAATAAAGTAAAAAATAAAAAATGCAAGGGTGTAAAAGTGAGGTTGAGGTAAAAAAGATGGTTTATGATGCCCAACCACTCACAAATGTGAGTCAGACATATGTGGTTATTGTTCCAATTAATCAAAAATCTGAGAACTAAAAATTATGAAAAAAATATTAATTACAAGTGGAATTATTTGGTAGTGTTTCAGAAATGTTGTTTTAGATAAAATAAGAAGTTAAATTATTGATAATGAATAGATAGAAAATAAAAATAGAATTAAAATAAGTGAGGGGTAGCATAAAGCTATCCCTTTTTTGTTGTTTAAATCGCTTTAAAACTATGATGGGATTAACATGAACACTATTCCTACTGACATTAATTATAGCCCTTACCACTTTGCCTCCGCATTACCTACCCAAGTATATAAATTATTTGGAGAAGAAGCAGTAGCAAATGCAGGCAGAGAAATAGGCAAAAAACAATACGAATTAAAAGACCATTTAGGAAATGTGAGGGTAGTAATTGCAGATGTGAAATTACACACCAATGGAAATAATATGGGGAATGATTTGGATATGATTGATGAAAATGATTACTTTAGTCCTCGCGTTCTTTCTTTTAATGACTATTACCCATTTGGGATGACCATAAAAGACAGAAGTTGGTTTGATGCCAATGGTGCTTACCGTTACGGGTTTAATGGTATGGAGAAAAATGGTAGTGTTTCAGAAATGTTGTTTTAGATAAAATAAGAAGTTAAATTATTGATAATGAATAGATAGAAAATAAAAATAGAATTAAAATAAGTGAGGGGTAGCATAAAGCTATCCCTTTTTTGTTGTTTAAATCGCTTTAAAATCAATATTTGTGTTTAAAGTGTATCAGAAATGTTGGTGAAAAAATGAAATGTAAAACATGTAATCAAAAATGTATTAAACATGGAAAAACAATAAAAGGGAAGCAAAGGCATTATTGTAAAACATGTAAAAAAACACAACAAGAAAATTATTTATATAAAGCGTATATAAAGAATGTGAACAGTAATCTAGTATCATTATTAAAAGAAGGTTGTGGAATAAGAAGTATATCACGACTATTAAAAATATCTCCTACCACTACTATACGCAGAATTCTTACTATTTCAAACCAAATTAAAAGTCCCTCTATAGTTATGGGTAAAATGTATGAAGTAGATGAATTATGCACTTACATAGGCAATAAAAGTAGAAAAAGATGGGTAGCCTATAGTTTAAGAAAAGACACGAAAGAAGTAGTCAATTTTGCAGTAGGAACACGAACAAAACGAACATTACAACAAATTATAAACAGTTTGTTATTATCAGAAGCAAAAACAATTTTTACCGATAAATTGAATATTTATAAAAGCCTGATACCGTCAGCAATTCACTGTAGCAGACAATATAGAATAAATCACATCGAAAGAAAAAACTTGACCTTAAGAACCCATTTAAAAAGATTAAATAGAAGAACCATTTGTTTTTCAAAAAGCATTTTAATACTTATAGCATGTTTAAAGATATATTTTTGGGGATAAAAAACTGTTTGTACTTACAAAGTTTATATTCAAAAAATAATAAGGCTTATTTAAAATAATGTTTACTTTTGAAAGACTATCGTTATTCTACATATGAAAAATATAATAAAAATATTTTTTCTTGGCTTAGTATTTATATTGCATAATAATTTTTATGCTCAAGATTATAAATTTGAGTGGGCTGTTGGCATGAGAGACTCTGTTGGAGCGAGTACATCTCATGGAGCAGAAGGCAAATCAATTGGCATGGATGCTGCTAAAAATGTTTATACGGTAGGGAGTTACTCAGGAAGTGTAGGATTTGTTCCTACGCCTGGATTGTCTTTCCCTTCTTCGAATAGTACATATATCTATAAACAAGATAGTAGTGGAAATGATGTTTGGCTGAAAACACTAGGAATAAGTGTGAGAGATTTGAGTGTTGATTCTTTAGGAAATACTTACATATGTGGTTTTTTTACTGGGACCGAAGATTTTGACCCTGGCTCTGGAGTAGTTAACTCAACTTCTAATGGAGGATATGATGCGTTTGTATTAAAACTAGATAGTAACGGTGATTTTGTGTGGGTTAAAACTTTTGGAGGAACATCATCTGATGATGCAAAATCTATAGCCATAGATAATGTTGGCAACATTTACTTAACCGGTTATTTTCAAAATACAGTAGATTTTGATCCTGGTGTGGGAGTTTATAATATTACATCAGTGGGTGGAGCTGATATTTTCATTCAAAAATTAGATTCCAATGGTAATTTTATTTGGGTTAAATCTATTGGAGCAACTAATCATGAAATAAGTAGGGCTATTACCATAGATAATTTAGGAAACCCTATTGTTACTGGTTATTTTGAAGATACCGTAGATTTTGATCCAGGTGCAGGAGTTTTTAATTTAACTTCAGTAGGGGGAGACGATGTTTTTTTATTAAAGCTAGATATAAACGGCAACTTTGTATGGGCTAGAGCTATTGGAGGGACTGGTCTTAGTAGAGGGGAGTCTGTATCCTGTGATAAAAACAACAATATTTTTATTACAGGATATTTTGATGGTACAGTTGATTTTGATCCTGGTTCCGGAGTTACTAATATTACCGCTCAAAATACAGACTGTTTTATTGAAAAATTAGATGATGCAGGCAATTATGTGTGGGTAAAAGTATTGTCCGGACATTTAAATTCTAGTGAAAGTATATATGTAGATGATTATTCAAACGTTTATACCACAGGCTCGTTTAGTGGTAATATTGATTTTGACCCCGGTCCTGGAACTCAGTCATACATTAGTCAAGGAAATAGAGATATATTTATATTAAAATTTGATTCTATTGGAAACTATTTATCAGTTATTACTTATGGTAGATATAATAGTAATAGTTATGGGAGAGATATAATTGTCGATCAATATGAAAATATTTATGCAACAGGTAAGTACAATAAAAATGTTGATTTTGACCACGGTCCCAACACTTATATCTTAAATGGATCAGCTTCTACTACCACTAATTCTAGAGCTGCATATGTTACCAAAATTCATTACTGTCCTTCAACTTATAACGCTATAGTAGTTAATCATTGTGGACCTTATACAGCTCCAAGTGGTGCCATTTATACTTCTGATGGAATATATACTGATATAATTCCTAATTCAAAAGGTTGCGATAGCATCATCACAATAAATTATACGGATAAAAACTCACTTACTTTTATGACTATTGATAGATGTAGCTCATATACAGTACCTAGCGGTACAACAACTTATACATCAACCGGAACTTATACGGTGTATGATACGTTACCTAACACCTATGGTTGTGATAGTATTTTAAATATTTTATTAAGTATTAATGATCAATACGTTTTTACCAATGGCCCTATCTGCGACAGTGTATTATACCGGTCTACGAATGAATGGATTACAACTAGCGGAATTTATTATGATACTTTGATTAACATTCATGGTTGTAACGTGTATTATACAGATACTATTCAAATATATCAAACAGCCTATGGAACAAATACTATGTCAGGTTGTGAAAGTGTTACTAGCCTAAGTGGCAATCAAATTTGGACAACTTCTGGTACTTATCAAGACACGATAACTACTATTGGTTCAGGATATTGTGATAGTATTATAACTACTACAGTAACCATTAATAACCATTCTTATGACACATTAAACCCCATTGCTTGTTATAAATATATTTCTCCTCTAGGAAATACGTATTATAGTTCTGGAACCTATACAAATGTATTACAAAACTCCGCAGGTTGTGATAGTGTTTTAATTATCAATCTAACTATTTTACAGCCATCAACTGGAGGATATGACTCAATTTGGGTTTCGTGTGCCCCATATATATCAAATACAGGAAACCAAACATGGGTAAGTTCAGGTACCTATACCGACACATTGTATAATGCTAATAGTGTTGGTTGTGACAGCGTTTTTACAGTATATTTAACAATTCCTGTTTCAAATATTCCAACAATACAAGCTTATACTTGCGATACATTTGTTTCTTATTCAGGTAATCAGGCTTGGGCTTATAGCGGATTATATGTAGATACAATTCCTATTCCCAACCAATACGGTTGCGATAGTATCATAAATGTTAATTTGATTAAACAAGTATCTTATTCAACACTAACTAAAGAATTTTGTGGTTCTACAAACTATATGTCTCCAGCAGGAAATACTTACACAACATCAGGAGTTTATTATGATACGTTACAAAATCATTTAGGATGTGATAGTATTATTACAATAAATCTTTATATGGATATAGGTGAATCGTATATAGGTCAAATAAATAATACCTTACATATATATTTTCCGAATTTACCTCCTAATTATAATTTCTTTAATATTGAGGCTCAAGTTGTTTTATGTTTAAATACACCTTGGTTATATAATAATTGGGAACCTGTCAATAGTTCTAACCCAATAGTTGGAGTGAATATTTCAGGGGCAAAATATGAATTTAATACTAGGGTAAACCTAAAAACTAACCCCAACATCTATTGCTATAACAATATTCCATGTCAGAGTTATTATTTAGTTGGAATAAATGAACATGATATTTCAGAAGTTATAAATGTTTATCCTAATCCTACAGATGGGTTAGTTAATATAGATTTGGGTAAACATTATTCTGAAATTAGTGTTAATTTAAATGATATAGTGGGTAGAAATATATTAAATAAGACGTTACAAAACATGACTTTATTTGATTTGGATATTGAAACCCTGCCCAAAGGAGTTTATTTTATGCATCTATTAGCAGATGATAAATCAGCTACTGTTAAAATTGTAAAAAATTAAGGTAGTGGTTTCTATTTTCAATTCTTTGTAATTATCATTGGCATTAAAGTAAAATAACACCTATTTCCTTAGTAATTCTGAATAGCTGTTTGTAGCAACAAACGGAATCAATTCTTCTATTCCTTACCGTTAAAAAAAAAAATGAACCACTTCATTTTTAAAACTCCCTCTACTTCTAATTTAGAACTTTACTAAATTCTAAAAAATGAAGAAACACAAAAAGTTAAAAGCCTATTCCATGCTTCAAATTATGGGGGCAATATTAATTGCAGGTATCTTAACCGCTTTGGCAGTACCCTCCATTATGAAAGCCGTTACCAAAGCCAAACAGGGAGAAGCAAAAACACAGTTAGAACATTTATATTCATTACAACAACTACATTTCTTAGAATTTTCTAAATACTCGCCCGACTTAGAAGAAGTAGATTTCGACCAACAAACCTTGGTTACAGAAGAGGGTGGAGCAAGATACAAAATAGAAATTGTAGAAGCAGGTACAACCACTTTCACCGCTAGAGCAACTGCCGTACAAGATTTTGATGGCGATGGCGTGTTCAATGTTTGGGAAATCAATCAGGATAGAAAACTAACAGAAACCATAAAAGATTAATGCAGCCTATTTTATTAACCATATTAATCGCTATTTTATTGGTAGTAGTGTACCAAGATTTTAAAAGCAGAGCCATCAGTTGGTTCTTAATCCCGTTGCTTTTAATGGTGGTGCTTACCAATGCAGTAATGACCATTAACATAGAAGAACTCACCATTTTTTCAGGAATAAATTTATTGTTGGTGTTGGTTAATTTGTTGGGAGTAACGCTTATTATTTCAGTAAAAGAAAAAAAAATTAAAAACATCATCAACAGTTATTTGGGCTTGGGAGATGTACTTTTCTTTATCGTGTTAACCACCTTATTTTCTCCCATCAATTTTGTAGTATTTTTTATAGGTAGCATTTTTCTAATAACACTAATTTATGGAGGAGTAATACTTTTTCGAAAACAAAAAAACACCTTAATTCCTTTAGCAGGAGCAATGAGCTTGGTGTTAATAGCAGTATTACTTGTGCAGCAATTTACCACTTCCTTTCACCTGTATCAAGATTTATTGATAATTAATGAATGAAGGCAAACACATACCACTGAGTGCTGAAATTCAGCAAACCATCTCTACCGATCAGGCATGGCATTACCATATTGTACCCAAAAGTATGGATGAAGATGTATTTGTTTTTTATGCCGATGAAGATAAAATGGATTCCAGTTTAAGCGATGAATTAGAAATGATTTTTGGTAAAACCATTAAAATTATTCCAACATCCACGCATTTGATTCACCAAACACTAGGGAAATATTACAGATTGACCTATAAAAACAAAAGAGCAGAAACCATCAGTTTTGATGCCAACCAATCGGAAGATTTTGTATATAAACTAATAGCCGAAGCAGATGATTTAGGATGTAGCGATATTCACATAGAAAAATACGAAGAGCGTTGCAGAGTGAGGCTTCGAATAGACGGTAAACTCATTGAAAAATATGTAATCCCAGCAAATGATTACCCTGCATTGGTTAATAAATTAAAAATTAAAGCCAACTTAGATATTGCTGAAAAAAGATTGCCTCAAGATGGCAGGATTACCTTCACCAATGGAGGAAGTAAGTTTGATATACGGGTTTCGTTGTTACCCACTTTGCATGGCGAAAAAATAGTAATGCGTTTGTTAAGCAAAGATGCCACAGACATAGACATTAATACATTGGGTTTCGACAACAAACAACTTTACGATTATTTGGAAGGCATTAAAAAACCAAATGGCATCATCCTCATTAGCGGACCAACAGGATCAGGAAAAACAACTACTTTATATGCAACACTAAAAATATTAAACGAAGAAAAAACCAATTTACTTACCATTGAAGATCCGATAGAATATACCTTAGAGGGAATTAATCAAGTACAACTTAAAGAAGACATCGGATTAGGATTTGCTTCCGCTTTACGTTCATTTTTACGACAAGATCCGGATGTAATTATGTTGGGAGAAATTAGAGATGGAGAAACTGCTCAAATGGCAATAAGAGCATCCTTAACGGGACACTTGGTTTTATCTACCATACATACCAATTCCGCTTGGGGAACCATTTCCAGAATGGTGGATATGGGCGTACCTTCTTATTTATTGGCAAACACCTTAACATTAAGTGTTGCTCAACGATTAGTAAGGTTGTTATGTCCCAATTGTAAAGAACAAAAAGCCTTTGATGCCAACTTATTCCCTAATAACTACAAAGCTCCGAGGGTTGTGGAACAACACTTTGAACCGGTAGGTTGTGAAAAATGTTTTTATACTGGTTACAAAGGAAGAAAAGCCGTGTATGAAGTCATTCCCATTGATTATGAATTGTCAGAATGCATCAAAAATGAAAAATTCAATGTACGGGAAGAATTAAAAGCCAAACAAATTAATCAACTAATGGACAATGCTTTTGAATTGTTTGAAAAAGGCGAAACATCTATAGATGAAGTTTATGCCATGTTGATGAGTAATTATTGATAAATGAAGAAAATAATATTCATATTAGGAATTGTGAGTTGTTTGTTGATGAGCGTAACCACTTATGCCAACGACAGAATAAAACAAATAGAAAACCAACTGTCTGCTATGACCACCGAAATGCCTGGATTGGAAGAAAAAGTACAAATGTCGGTAAGCGGAGTTTCTATTCAAGAATTCATGCGAGGCATTGCAGATGCTCATAAGTTGAACATTAGTGTTGATCCCGCCATTAAGCAAGAGGTGGTGAACAACTTTGCCAATGCAACCGTTTCTGATGTGCTGATTTTTATCTGTAAAGAATATGATTTGAGTATTAATTTTATTGGAAGCATTATGTCTATTGTAAAACACAATCCTCCCAAACCAGTTGTTGTCGAAACACCTAAAAAAGTACTTCAAATTAATTATGATAAGAATGGAGATAAATTGTCCTTAGACTTAAACAATGATTCTTTAGAAACAGTAGCAAGGTTGATTACTCAAAAATCGAAAAAGAACATGGTATTGGCTTCGGGAGTAGCCCCAAAATTAGTGAGTAGTTATATAGAAGACATGCCTTTTGATAATGCGATGGAGAAATTTGGTATCGCCAATGATTTGAGCATTACTAAAACAGAGGATGGATTTTATTTGATAGATAAAAGATTCACCACCAATGAAAATAACAATAATAAAATTGACAATAGAAACACCAATAAATCTAATAAAACAAATAACCGTAACTCAGGTGGTAGTACTTCTGAAGAATTTAGTTTTAATGCTAAAAGCAACTTAGACATATCTGTTTTCGGAAGCGATGTACAAATTGCAGATGTAATTAAAAGCGTGGCAAATGAAACAGGGACAGACTACTATTTTGTTTCCGATATTAAAGACAAAACTACGGTAAATGTGCAATCAACCACTTTTCAAGGCTTGTTAGAAAATTTGTTTCAAGGCACAGAACTCACTTATGAGTATCGAGATGGTATTTACATTATTGGAGAACGAAAAACAGAAGGGTTAAGAATGACTAAAGTCATTCAGTTACAACATAGATCTGTTGAAAAGGTAACCGAAAATATTCCGGCTAACATTAAGCAAAATGTGGATGTAAAAGAATTTGTTGACTTAAACAGTTTGATTTTAAGCGGCTCTCATCCTCAAATCAAAGAAATAGAGCTATTTATTAAACAAATAGATAAAGTTGTTCCCGTTGTACTGATAGAGGTGATGATAGTTGATTATTCTAACAAAAGAACCAATTCAACAGGTATAGAAGTTGGATTAGGAGATAATCCTGCAACTACCACTGCCACTATTTTGTCAGATCCAAGTGTTGGTTTAAGTAGTAGTTCAATCAATAATTTAATAGAGAGTTTTAACGGTTATGGTATATTAAATTTAGGAAAAGTAACCCCTAATTTTTATGTAAATATTAAGGCATTAGAATCACAAGGAATTTTAAATATAAAATCGACTCCTAAGTTGGCTACTCTAAATGGACATGAAGCTACGATGAGTATTGGAAATACAGAGTATTACTTTGAACAAACCAACAATGTAATTACCAATACATCTACTCAAAATATCACCACTAAAACATATAAATCAGTAAATGCTGACTTATCAATAACCATAAAACCTTTTGTGTCAGGAGATGATCAAATCACCTTAGAAATAACGGTAAATCAATCCGATTTTACTGAAAAAATAGAACCTGGAGCTCCTCCGGGAAGTGTTTCAAGAGACTTTACCTCCTATATAAGAGTAAAAGACCAGGAAATGGTACTGTTGGGTGGATTAGAAGAAAAAGCTACACGAGAGTCAGGAAATGGCGTGCCTTTTTTATCTCGTATTCCTATTATCAAATGGTTTTTTAGCAGCAGAACAAAAGAAAAATCAAGAAGTAAACTCAACATTTTTATAAAACCCACAGTAATTTATTAATGCTCAATTTTTTAGATAAATATCAATTAATAAGAGGACAAACTGCTTTTGGTGTTGAGGTGATTTACAACTCCAAAGACAGTTACACACTCATCGCATTAGCATTAACAGCGGGTAAAGAAGGTGTGCAGGTAACTCGTAAGTTTACGGATATTTCTTTAGAAGAATTAGCGAAGATTAACACCAAAAAAGCTCCGTTGTACTTTGCGGTTGGAGGGAAAGGAATAGTACATAAAAAAGTAAAAACAAATGAGCATTTGTCTGAGCAGGATTTATTAAATCAAGTACTTCCAAATGCAACATTAAAAGATTTTTATTTACAACAAGCAGTTATCTCCACTTTTGAATCATGGGTTTCTATTGTAAGAAAAGACCTGTTAAATTCATTGATTGCTACAATACAATCACTGCACCTTTTTGGTGTTCAAATCTATTTAGGTCCATTTACTTTGGAGAACTGTACTCAACTCATTGATAAATCAGTAATTACCACTACTACCCATGAATTGCTGATAGCTGATAACCATATTACTCAGATAGACAGTTTAGGAAGCGTTGCAGGAGGAGAAGAATACAACATAGAAGGAGAAATTATTAATTCACATGAATTAATTGCTTTTAG
Source organism: Vicingaceae bacterium (assembly GCA_965284565.1). GTDB lineage: Bacteria > Bacteroidota > Bacteroidia > Flavobacteriales_E > Vicingaceae > BRH-c54. The sequence goes on along the minus strand of OZ260100.1, from coordinate 3,317,475 downwards.
TGCAGCACTGAGTCATTTTATTCCACCGATTAAAATGCATCCGATAGCATGCGAAGAAGTAACCCATTTTAGGCAAGAATATTTACATAAGAATAAATATACGGTGGTGGGTTTTGGTCTGCTTGCTTTTTTCTTTGTGCTTACCATTTCAAATATGATGATAGCCAACAGTTATGAGTCTTCTAACAATGAGTTACAATACCAGTTAAATAGCAAACAACAGTTTGTGGATGAGTTAGAAGTCTTAAAAAAAGAGCTGCTTATTAAAGAAGAATTTATTCAAAACAGTGGCGTAACCAAAGCAGATAAAATTACTTTCTATGCCGATCAAATTGCCATGAGTGTACCTGCTTCCATTCAGTTGAATCAGCTATTTATTAATCCGTTAACCAAAAGAATTAATAAAGCAGAAGACATACATTTTACCTACAATGCGGTTAAAATTATAGGTTCAGTAAGCAGAAGCATTGAACTAAATAACTGGATAAAAAAACTAAAAAAATACGAATGGGTGAATGATATTAATATCATCTCCTTTATACAAGATAACCTGAAAACACCGGGAGAGTTTGAATTACAAATTGTGATAAAACAATGATGAATAAACTGACATACAAAAAGAAGTTGCAATATATATTAATCATAAGTGGAGTATTTATGGTGGTATTGTACCAATTAGCCTTGTCCGATACTATTGATTTAGCTATTGAGACTGGTGTGATGGAAGAACAAGTAGCCAACAATAAAAATGCACCTGAAGAAATTGTGGTAATCAAACAAAAACTAGCCAAAATAGAACAATTAATAGGTACTCAAGTAGCCCATGATTTAGACGTACATCAATTGTTGTTAGAGTCTGTAACAGGCTACGTGCAAACCAATAATTTGGTGTTGAAAGACTTTCCTCAACCCTTCTCCATATCAGATAAAGGATATACCACTAAAACAGCATTGGTAATTGTAGAAGGAGACTTTATCCAATTACTAAAACTAAGTAATTACATAGAAAATAACTACCAGGGAGGAAAGTTGGTCGCTTTGGATTTTAAGATCAATAATGAACTTAGAACACGAACAAGAAAATTAAATACTACCATTTATTTACAAAACGTAAAAGCTGAAAACCATGAAGAAAATAGTTAACTACAGTTTTATCACCTTGTTGTTGGCAACAGCTATTGCCTGTAATGATTTTATTGAAAAAGACATCGAAAAAGAAACGATTACTTTGTTAGCACCTGCCAACAATTTAACTACCATACAATTAACTCATACTTTTTGGTGGAATTGGTTAGACGGTGCAGAACAGTATAACATGCAAGTAGTTGAAGGAAGTTTTACTTCGGTAACTAAATTTTTGTTGGATACTACCATTTCTAAAAACAAATTTGAATATACCTTATATCCAGGAACTTTTCAATGGAGAGTAAAAGGAATGAATAACGGTAGTGAAACTAATTTCTCTACATTTACCGTAACCATTGACAGTTCATTAGATATTAGCAGCCAACAAATAGTTTTAAGCTCTCCTACTGATAATTACGTTACTAATAACGACAACATTACATTTACTTGGAATAGCCTCTTAAATGCAGATGATTATTTGATAGAAATTCATGAAAACACATGGACAGGAAACTTAGTTTTTGGACCACAAATAACTACATCCAATTCAATTACTACTACCTTACCTGAAGGAACATTCGTTTGGGGTATTCAAGGCAGAAACGCTACCTCGAATACTTCTACTGCATTTTCTATTCGAACATTGACCATAGATACTACTTCTCCGAATATGGTTACCTTAGTTGCTCCTGCCGATAATGCTACATTGAGTGATGGTTACCATACTTACTCCTGGACACAAGGAGCAAATACAGGAACAGCACTAACAGATGATATTTTCTTTTATTCTGATGTTTCTGCTACCAACCTCATAAAATCAGCACAAGCTGTTGGAACTTCTCATCAGGATTCATTAGGTGTTGGTGTTTTTTATTGGAGAGTTCAATCTACAGATGCAGCAGGAAATATTGGACCTATGAGTAATATCAGAAAATTAACTATACAGTAAGTATGCAGCAGAAGAAAAAAAACATATACATTTTATTGCCCATAGTGATTTTGGTATGGGGCTTTGTGTTTTACCAGTTATACGGTTACTTTTTTTCAACGCCTAGTTATGCGAACACAGAAGTGAAAACTGTCATTAACATTGACGAAATAAAAAAAGATACTTTTTCTATTGTTGCCGATTATAGAGACCCGTTTTTAAGCCAAAAGAGGGTTCAAATAGTTAATCATCGAGTTGTAACTAAAACCAATGGTTCAAAAACTAAAAAAAAACACCTCCAACGGTACTTAAATGGCCTTCCATACAATACAAAGGAATGATAAAAAATAATAACTCAGAAAGACGAGTAGCAATAGTAAATATTGACGGCAAAGAACGCATCGTAAAAGAAGGAACAACATTGAACGAACTAAAAGTAGTTAAAATTGAAAAAGAAACTATTACCGTTTCCTTTCAAGACGAACAAAAAACGATAAACAAATGAACGTAGCAGTGAAACATATCATTACCGTAGCAGTATTTTTTCTATTTTCTGCATCATTTATCTATGCTCAAAAAATAAAAGAAGTCACCCATAGAGATGTAAGTGTACATTATAAAGATTCATCTGTCAACGCTACTGTTTTATTAGAAGAGAAAAAAATCAGGTTGAATACAACCATCGATTATTACTGGTATCAGAATAATGCCATTAAAGTGAATCAGGGAGGATATAAAGGACGATTGTTAGATGGCGATTATCAGGTAATTACCTCTGACGGTAATTTAATCACCAAAGGCGAATTTAAAAAAGGATATAGAATAGGCAAATGGAAAACATGGGAAAAAACAGGGAAATTATCAACTATTTATTATTGGAACAAAGGCTATAAAAATGGAAATTATGAGTTGTATGTGGATGGGAAAGTAGTTGAAGAAGGCAGCTATAAATCGGGAAGATTACACGGTTCATTTTTAAAGTATGAAGCAGAAGAAGTGGTAGAAAAGGGAAGGTATAAAAAAGGCAAATTACACGGAAAAATCATAACCTATAAAAACGATACCATTTTTAGTGTTACCAACTATAAAAATGGCAAAGAAGTAGTTCCAAAAGAGAAAAAGACTAAAGAATCAAAAACCACAACAGAAAAAACTAAAAAAAATAAATCAGAAGATAGGGTAGAAGGCACAAAAGAAAAGGAAAAAGAAACGAATAAAAAATGGTGGAAATTCTGGAAAAAGAAAACCGACAAAGAAACAGAGAAAAAATCAACAACGGAAAAAGTAAAAGAACCTAAGGTTAAAAAAGAGAAAAAAACTAAAAAAAAGAAGGATGATTAAGGCAGGAGCATTACTATATGCGATGTTCTTGGTGATTGTTATTTCAATCATTACTTCCTCTATTATTTTGGTGAATTATTACAACAATTTTTATGTGTTGGGAGCATTTAAACAAGACCAACTTTTTCAGGATGTCTATTCAGGGATAAATTATGGTTTGGTTTTTAATCAAACACTTCCTTTAAATCAAGTAAGCAAAATTGATTTGTATGCAGATGCTCAACATGAAGTTTTATTAACTAAAAAAAGTTGGGGAGCTTTTTATGTCATTTCTTCTAAAGCAACATGGAGAAATAAAAAAGCCTCAAAAACGGCACTAGTAGGTGCCAATTTAAATGCAGGCGAAAAAACAGCCATCTATTTAGCTGAACAAAACAAACCATTGTCTTTAACGGGACTTACCATAATTACAGGAGATTGTTATTTACCTGAATCAGGGGTAAAAAGAGCTTACATAGAAGGAAAAAGTTTTGTTGGTCAACGCTTGATTAACGGAATAAAGAAAAACAGCAATAAAAACCTGCCTTCAATCAATAAAGAATTAATAGACGAAAATTATCATCGTTTTATGAATTCTAGTAACGACAGTGTGGTGGATTATGAAGCTGTTTTAGGACAAGATTCCATTGTCAATACTTTTGATAAAAATACCTTGGTGTTATACTCTCCATTTACCATTTCGTTAGCCAATAAAACCATTGAAGGAAATGTGATTATTCGTTCCGATAGAAACATCATTATTGAAACCTCTTCCAACATCAATAATATTATTTGTTATGCCAAGGGAATTATTATTGAAAAGAACAGCAGCATCAATGCTCAGTTTTTTGCACAAGATTCCATTGTGGTGGAAGAAAACTGTCAACTCAACTATCCCTCTGTGTTGGCGGTGTTAGGTAAAGGCAATTCAACCACGCAACGAAAAATCAGCATAGCTGAAAATGTAGCCTTAAAAGGATCTGTTTTTTTATATAATGAAAACTACGACAGAAAAAATCAAGCGTTGGTAAGTGTTGGTAATAATAGTAAAATAGCGGGACAAATTTATGCTTCCGAAATGCTCGAATTAAAAGGAGAAGTCACGGGAGGTGTTTTTTGCAACAATTTTCTATTAAAAACACCCTCATCCGTATATCAAAATCACCTGATGGATGTGGTGATAGACAGAATGGCATTGTCAGAACATTTTGTGGGCGTAGCATTAACAGAAACCATTCAGCAGCATCAAATTATTAAATGGTTAAACTAAAAAAAATACAAGCATTTACCATATTAGAATCTATGGTAGCCATGGTTATTGTAATGATTGCTTTTGGGCTGACATCTGTTACACTAATCAACATTGCTTCATCCGGAATTACCAAGGAAAAACAGCAAGCTGCAGCACTAGCAAAACTTATCAGAAATGAAACATTGCAAGAAAGCAGGTATTTAGATGAAACCATCACTTTTGAGAATATGACTATTGAAAAAATGATAGTAGCACATCCCTTATCCGGTGAGTTAAAAATATTGCAAATAGAAGCCTACAAAGACAATGAAAAATTGTTTGAAAGCAAAGAAATAATACTAATGGATGATGTTAAAAAATAACATTTCACATCCCCTCTTGAGAGGGGTAAGGGGTGTGTAAATAGAAAATTTATGACTTTTATAATAAATAATATAAAAAAATTGCGTCTTAGCGTCTTTGCGAGAAAAACAATCAGCGTCATCTGCGGGCAAAAAATTAAAGCTTTTTCATTTTTAGAAATTATGGTTGCCATTGTTATCTCCGGAGTAGTAATGAGCACGGCTTATTCTGTTTACATTTTTGTCAACCAACAGTATATTAAACTCAATACCATAAAAGCTGATGTCAGAGATTATTTTGAGTTTTCATCTACCATTAGCCGTGATTTTGAATTAGCCCATAAAGTGATAAAAACCAATGATTATAACATTGTGATGCACCAAACAGAAAGAAATATCCACTATCAGTTCGATAATGCTTATGTATTGAGAACCATTCATTTTCAAACCGATACTTTTTTCTTTTCAGCAACAAATTTATTAATCAATACCATAGCTGAATTTAAAGAAGAACAAGTAGTTGACTTTGTAAAAATGAAGGTAAAAGACAACGAATTTTCTTTTTATAAAAATTACGGAGCAATCGCTAAAATTGAAGAATAAGTATGGCAATTAAAGTATCCAATATCAATACAACCGTTCCATCGGCAGCTAAAGAAAAGCAGCAGAAAAGCAATATATTGCAATTGCTTAATCAAGACATTAGTTTCAACAAAAGCTATCCCGATAAAAAGAAAGAACAATTTTATTCCGAAATCAGTTTGTTGTTGTCGGCAGGAACAGACATAAAAACTGCGTTGGAATTGATTGTGGAAGAAACAGAGAAAGACAAAGATAAAAAGCTGCTGGAAAGCATCAAAAATGACATCATTAACGGAGCAAGTTTTTCTGAAGCACTTCAGCATACAGGAAAATTTACCGAATACGAATATTACTCGCTAAAAGTAGGCGAAGAAAGCTCTCGGGTAGATTTAGTACTCACTGATTTAGCCACTTTTTTCAAACGAAAAATAGACCAAAAAAGAAAACTATCAGGAGCGTTGTCCTATCCCATTGTATTGTTACTTACTGCCTTTGGAATGGTGGTGTTTTTATTGAAATTTTTAGTCCCGATGTTTCAGGACATTTTTAAAAGTTTTAATAAAGAATTACCGGGAGTAACCCAATTTGTAATTGATGCTTCTGATACCGTAAGTAGTTATTTTTTGTTGATTGTATTATTGATACTGGGAGCAATTGTTTTTGTGATACTCAATAAAAAGAAAATCTGGTTCAGAAAAATTACCTCCACGCTTATTATTAAAATTCCGGTAGTAGGGGAGATGGCTCAAAAAATATATTTAACCCGTTTTTGTCACTCCATGAATTTACTGATAAGTGCCAGAAATCCCTTATTAAATTCCATTCAGTTGGTAAAAAAGATGATTGATTATTACCCTTTGCAACAAGCTCTGGAGAAAGTAGAAGATGATTTGATGCATGGAAAATTATTGAACGAAAGCATGCGAACGATGCCTATTTTCCCAAAGAAAATGATTGCCCTGATAAAAGTAGCCGAAGAAGTGAATAAGCTGGATGCTATTTTCAAAAACTTAGACGAGCAGTATTCCAAAGATTTAGAATACCGTTCGGAACTGTTTGGAAAACTCTTGGAACCTTTTGTGATTTTATTTATCAGCGTTATTGTAGGTTTTATAGTAATTGCTATGTACATCCCTATGATGGAAATTAATACGGGATTATTTTAGGATAATGTGAGTTTTGATGTCAAAATATCGGTTTTTTTAAATGAAAATTAGATTGAAAAAAAATAATAATAAATTAAAAATTAGAAAAAAACGATCGTTCGTTGGTCAAAAACGACCGTTAGTAAGATGGATGAACCAATTTTTTGATTTTAAAATCTTTTCATTTATGTTTGGCAAATTATTATAGTAAGTACTTTGATTGTTGTTACATAAATTTTAATGATGAAAATATATATAGTAGTATTCTTAACAAGTTATTTGTTTTTGAATTTAAATAAGTTAAATGCTCAAACAAAATCTCCTGCACAACAATTAACCAATTATGTAGATCCATTTACTGGGGATTTTAAATATAATATTCCTTTATTGACATTGAGTGGACCAAATGGTGAGAAGTTTCCATTGGATATTAATTATTCAGGAGGAATACGAGTAAATGAAGAAGCCTCTTGGGTAGGTTTGGGATGGAATTTAAATTTAGGAGAAATAAAGCGTTTTGTTAAAGGAATACCTGATGATTATACTAATGCACAATCCACAACAGAAGAAATAGCTAACTCACAATCAACATGGTCAACTACAGATAATTATAGCTATTTTGGACCATTGTATTTTGCAGATATTTATAATGCTACACCACCTTCGGGAGCTACTAAAAAAATAGATATATATGTATCAAAACGAGATATGCCTAATGATGAATTTCCATTTCAATTTCCTGATTATGATAGTTATTATGTTAGTGGACCAGGAGTAAGTGGAGAAATGCGTCCATTTTTGTTGGATTATGCTGAATATCCTGCTTATCCAGGTACTTATGTAAATGGAACTAGAACTGAATATTATACGACAGCCGCAGCAAGCTATGATCCGATGCGAGATTTCTCCAAAAAGCCTATTTTTAGATTTGTAACTGAGCCTATGGCAGAAGTTAACAATAGACTCGCTACAAATAGTTTTTGGAGGAGTTATACTACTCCTGAGACTGGTTCTTCACCTTTTTATTATGAGCGATATCCTGATCCTGATGCAAGTGGTAATAGAAATGATTGGTTTAATCGTAATAATGATTTGAATGTATATGATGCTGCTAATTACATTGAATATTTTACCAATGAACAAATTTATAATCACTATACAACAGCAGGTCCACACATAAATGGTTTTATCGATTATGAAATTGTTACTCTTAATAATAGTGATAGAAATAACAGTACAAAATATGACCCTAAAGGAATTGGAGCTTTCAGGGTAACTACTCCAAACGGAATGACTTATCATTATTCATTACCCGTTTATACTAGAGACGAAAAAATCACTTCAGCAGAATTTATTACTCAGTGGAATACAGTAAGTAAAGTGACAAAAAACTCGAAATTAAATAAGTATGCTTATACTTGGAAATTAACTGCAATAACAGACTATAGATATGAAGATACTAATGGAAATAACTTTCCTGATGAGGATGATAAAGGTTTTTGGATACGTATAAACTATACTAAATGGTCAAGCGATTATAATTTTAAATCTCCTTACTACAATTATAACGCAAACTTATCTACAAGGAAAACACCATATAATAATGAAGTCCCTGATTCTTATATACATCAAGGAGTAATAGCAGAAGGCAATTCAGAATTATATTATCCGGAATATATTAAAACAAGTACTCAAACAGCTTTTTTTATTAAAGGAGTAAGGAGTGATGAACATAGTATAGCTAATGGCAGCGGTGTTTATACCCCAAAATTATTTTTAAAACAAATTGTGTTACTTAATAATAAAGACATTACAGATAACAATATTTTCGCAACACCGCAAGCAGTAACATCAACATCTTTTACCAATTTATCATCTGTTGCAAATACATCAAATACATTAAGTACAGAAGATTATGATTATTATCAATCTATAATAGAAACCAAAGCATTAAAAACGATTGAATTTGATTATGATTATCATTTAAGTCAAAAACTTTATAATAACATTAACAATACATTTTCAGAAACTGCTGTCACTTTTGGAAGTACATCTGAAGAAATTTATAAAAATGGGAGTTATGTAAGCACAACAGATGCATCAGCTAGCGGTAAATTAACATTAAACCAACTTACTACTTATGAGCTAAATCATGAGCAAGTTATACCTAGCTATTTGTTTGATTATGGAACTAATAATCCTGATTTTAATCATGAAGCTCATGATATGTATGGATATTATAAAGATGATTATTATAATACTACTAAAAACAGGTATTTAACTACAGATCATGATAAAGTAGATGCTTGGTCATTAAAAAAAATTACCACTCCTTTAAAAGGAGAAATTAGTATAGATTATGAATCTGATAGTTATAATGCAATTGGTTATGATGGACAAGGCGGAATGCCTTATAAGCCTACTAGGGTGTTTAAAATGACTTATGCTGACCTTACTGGTTCCGGAAGTAGTGTAGGTGTATCTAAAATTTATATTGATAACAAGGATATAGATTATTATTACCCTCTTTCTACTAGAAGAAAAGTATTTCTCTCATATACTAATTCTGGTTGTGCCTGTTATGCATATTACTCTAACTCGTTTATCGGAACATTAACTGCTGGTTCCCCTAGTGAAATTGTTCCAACTAATGGTGCTGGATGTTTTGATAATGGAGGTAGTTGTTCTTCTCCTGATTTTTCAGAAGGATATGTTCATTTAGAGGTAGATAATGTGTATGGCGGAGGAACGAGAGTAAAAACGATAGCTATAAAGAATAGTTTGACAGAAAATTATGAATTAAATTATGTTTATGAAGATGGTATGGCAACTACTGAACCTGATATTTATGCTAGAATAGATGGAATAGCACTAAAAAGATCTTTGGCTCAAGTTGATAGACATGCAACTGCAACTGCTATAGGATATACAAAAGTAAAAATGTATATAGGAGAAATTAATACTAATATAGGTAGTACAGAATATACATTTAATAATATTGATGCTTTTAACATTTCCGTTCCTAGTCCAAAAGAATATTATTATGAAGGGTCATTGCCTATTTATGACTACAAAGTCAATTATTCTGTCTTTACTGTTAAAGATGACAACTCCTTATATGGCAGAGTAAATTCTGTCACAAATTTTGATAAAAATGGAGTTAGTGTAGATAAAACAAACTTTGAATACGAAGATGCAAAAGGAGGAGTTGATGAACTTTTTTATGATTTTTTAAAAGTAGAATATGGGATTACATTTTTTTATAAAAGAATTCATTGGAAAAGAACATACATGTCTCATTTGAAAAAACAAACTTATTTTAAAGATGGTGTAACTACAGTTGTTATGTATGATGGGCGAGATAATTTCACAGGCATTCCAACAAATGTAGCAACTATTTCGCCAACTATAAATAGTGTTAAAATAAAAGAAATAGCTTATACATCAAACACTGCCATGGGGGCTAAAACCACCGATGATTCCTATGCTAATATTTTATTACCAGTAAGAGAAGAACGATTATATAAAAAACAGAATAATTATGAATTTGATAATAATTATGAAAATGGATTAGGAATTGACGGAACTAAATCAAATTGGAGCAATTCTTTGTTAACCAGAAGTTGGGATAATATTAATGATAAATATATTACAGCATCAGTAAGTTCTATTTGGTCAACTACAGAAACGTATGCTTTTAATGGAATAACTAGCGGTAATTTTAATTGGAAGAAACTTTCTACAACTTCACTTTTTGCAGGTAGAAATAGTGAGCTTATAGTAGAAATGAAAGACATGAAAGACAATTATTCTGCTATAAAATATGGCTACGATGATAGATTTAAAATAGCTGAAATAAGTAATTGTAATTATACCAGTTTTGCATTTTCAAGTTTTGAAAGCATTAAAGAAGTAGAAACAGGCGTAATTCATTTTGATGGAGAGATAGAAAAAGGTGATGGCGTTCAAAAAACAATAGTTGGATCGATAAAGCCACATACAGGAACTTATATGTTAGAACTAGAAAGTTCTAGTATTGGTGGGATGTTTAAAGCGGTGGTAGATAATATAACTGTTTCAGGAGAGGATTTTGAAAGAGGAATACAAGTGGGAAGAACATACATTGCGAGTGTATGGGTGCATAAAGATAGTCCTGATGATGTACGATTAGTTTTTGAATTAGATGGTAATCTAAGCGATACTAAAAACATTAGAAAAGATAGCCCTGAGGGCATTCAAATAGGAAATTGGATACAATTAAACTTGATATTTGAAGTACCGTCTAACTACCTTTCTACTGGAGGGTCAAATAATAATGATGTTAGAATTTACTTAGAAAATCCAGGAACAGGAGGAAATGCTTATTTTGATGATTTAGTAATACACCCTGTTGATGCACAATTTTCAGGTTATATTTATGATGAAAGATTGGGGTTAGTGATGTCAACTATCAACAATGAAAATTTTTATACACGCTATGAATATGATAATGCAGGTAAGCAGTTAAAAATATTTAAAGAAACTCAAAATGGTGAAAAAGTAATAAACACATCTAAATATAATTACAAATAATAATCTCCTTCCCTTTCAGAGGTAAAGGATGAGAATAACAAAAAACATAAAAATAACCTAAAATTTAAAACCATGAGTAAAACAATTATGAAACCGCTATTGATAATTATGTTGTTAAGTCTAACAACAACCGTTTTTTCACAACAAATAGTAGTAGGAGAAAAAGACACAGTAGCAAACATTAGTTCATCAGGAATAGTAACAGATGCCATGAACAATCAAATAGGTGAAATTACTTCATCAGGAGTAATAAAAAATGCACAAGGAGAAACTTTAGGGAATATTGTTGGCAATGAGTTTAAAGATGTATCAGAATTTGTAAGAGGTGAAAAAGTAGTAGCAGGAAACGAAACTCAAATAAAAGTAGGTGGAGAAGTTATTATAGCAACTGTTCAGTCGGGAAATAAAATAATAGACCACCATACTAGCCAAGTATTAATAAATTCAGTAGGAACTGTAAGTGAAACACAACTTATAGCTTATTTCTTATTCTTTTAAGCACAATTAAAATTTTTAACGATGAAATGACCATGATAAAAACCTTTCTAGCAAAGGAAAGTGATTATTCTGGGAGTTACATATGACCTATAAAAAACAAACGAGCAAGTGAGTTCATGAGCACATAAATAAAACAATAAAAATTAACGAATAATAAAAACAAACATATGAAAAAAATTATATATATATCAGGACTAATTATTAGCTGTTTAATTTTAAATGGTGATAAATTAAATGCTCAAATAAATAATGGGACAAATACTTTAAGTAATAATAGTAGCTCAACAGGTAATTCTAATACAGGATCAGGAAGTTATTCATTTTCTACAGGAGTTAGTAATAGTGTTACTGGAACTTATGGATTTACTTCAGGTATAGGAAATAGTGTTTCAGCTAATTATAGTATGTCAACAGGATACTATTCTCAAGCAGGTGGACAATATAGTATTTCTATGGGAGTTCAAGCGTATGCAAACGGATACGTATCTTTTGCTATAGGAAATCGATCAAGAGCTACAGGGTATGAAGGATATTCTTTTGGATCGTATTCCAGAGCAGAAGGTACTCACTCTTATTCTATAGGAAGACAATCAGTCGTTACAGGAGCTAATGCTTATGCTTTTGGATATTATTCAGGTGGTTCGGGAGATTATGCTTTTTCAATAGGTAGTTACTCAACAGCAAATGCAAATAATTCATATTCAATTGGAGATTATGTCAGTACATCTATTGCTAATTCAATGACAATAGGTAGAGGAATAAATTCAACAACAAAATTAGATAACAACACCACTAATTCCTTAATCGTAGGGTTCAATAGCGATACTGCAACACTTTTTGTAGGACCATCAACAGGAGTAGGAACATTCGGAAAAGTAGGGATAGCCACTAGCAGTCCAATAAGAACATTTGATGTAAACGGAATGTCTCATTTTTCTGATACCATGAGCATAGGTACAACAAAAACAAACGGTTCTTTGCTTGCCGTAGCAGGTAAAATAAGTGCCGAAGAAGTAGAAGTTAGTTTTTCCTCAACATGGCCTGATTTTGTTTTTAGCACCTCTTACGAATTAAACACCCTAGCTCAGGTAGAAGAATATATTAATCAACATAGTCATTTACCTAATGTACCATCAGCTGAAGAAGTAGCAGAAAAAGGAATTAACATAGCAGAAATGGACGCTATTTTACTACAAAAGATTGAAGAGTTAACACTTTACACTATCGCTCAACAAAAGCAATTGGATAAACAAAATGAAGTAGCAGAAAATCAACAAAAATTGATAGAGGAACAACAAAAATTAATTGAACAATTGATTGAGTTAAATAAAAGTAATAAATAAATTTAGAGTTAGTTGTACAATGTAATTTTCTCATTACAAGTTTTTTATAATATACTAAATGTAAAAGAATGTTTAAATTTAAAGCTTATGGAATTGGTTTGTTGTTAACGATAGTTACTACAATAGCTTTTTCTCAATCCGTTATAACACTTGATCAACCTGAATTTGGTAATCAAACACATAGAGCAACAGAAAAAATTTATTTACAATCAGGGTATTCATATGTCTCATCAGGTTCAGATAAGATGAGAGCTTATATTTCATCTATTTTTAATTTTAGTGTTGATGCATCAACGGTAGGACAAGACTTTACTACTTACTATATTAGTGGAATGGGAGTTGGGGGAGATTTTTTTATGCAGTCAATTGATACATTTGAATTATCAGCTTTAGACACAACTAAATTGCTAACCATTAATTTTACAGATACCAATCAAGTTAATGCTGTTGCTATTACGATTGCCTTTAATGAAAATAATCAAATTGAAACAGCCGTTGCCCTCATTACAGACGGATCAGATTCCTATGAATATAGCATTTTGCCATATTTATCTTTAGAGGGTGACAATATAATATTTGACTTAAGCGAATTAGTTACAAATCATGTGTTAAAATGTCTTCAATATGAAGACTATCATTGGGTGTCAAATAAAAGTTATAATGAAAATGGAGTAGTAATCAATGAAGGTATTACTTATATTGATAATATTGGGCGTCCCACACAAAGTCAGGCTAGGAATTTTTCTACCAATAAAATAATGGCTACAGAAAATCTTTATGATTCTTTTGGGAGGCTTGCAATTAGTACACTTTCTGCTCCAACTTATACTGGTGCTTTTTGTTACATATCAAATTTTATTACTGCAAATAGCGGAAATCCATATGATGTTTCTAAGTTTGATTTACCCAATACATCAAGTGCTTTATCAGGAGAAATTGACAATCCTTATGCAGTAGATGCAACAATTAAAGGAACCTTAGGTTGGTACTTTAGTAATGATAATGATGAAGAACCTTATGTAGCAAGTAGTGGTTTTCCTTATTCAAGAGTAGAATATTATAGCGACCCTTTAGGAAGACCAAAAAGAATAGCAGGAATAAGTGAAAATTACAAAATGGGTAGCGGAAATGAAACAACCCTCTTTTATGGTGTTGCAGGTAATGAACTTACCTATGTTTATGGACATACTGACAATAATTTTAATAATTATAGAAATAACTTAACCAAAACCATACTTGCCAATGCTGACGGATTAGAGCAAGTTGTTTATACCGATGCTCAAGAAAATGTAATAGCTACTTGCTATAGTGGAGTAGAAAACGATTGTTATGCTATTCCTGTAAGACATCAATTAGATTATTACAAAGGCAGAAGTGTAAACATTCACCTGCCCGACTTTTCTTCGCAACAGTTATTTTTTCACCTTAATACTTCCAGAAGTTGTAGTGACATTGCTTATGTAACCATTAAAATAGTTGATTTAATTAATGAAAAAGAATTGGTTAGTGGAATCGATTATAACTTTGTTCAAACACCTATTACAGGAACCTATAAATACCCTATTAATTTTATTGGAAATTATGCCAATAAATCACTTTACTTAAGTATCTCTTATGATTACACTGCTCATTATATTAATAATGTTTATACAATAAGAAATACTGGACCGTATTTACCCTACCAATCCATCCAATATAAATTAGACTATTCTCATTGGACATTAAATTACTATGACTATAAAAATAGACTAATTAAATCCATACCTCCCGAAGGAGTAGATTGTAATGGAATTGACCCTAACGTAGGTTGGGGTTATGAAACAGCTTGGGTAAACTATGATTTTTATGACTATCAAACAGATGTTTTTACCATAAACCCCGGAAATTATGTCGATAATATTTTTAATTATTATAAATACAAAACCACTAACTCTACTGTTTATACTAGTGAAACTACTCAAAATCATGATATAGAGTTAACTTTTTATCCAAGTCCGAAAATTATAGGTTATGACGATTGTGATAATTTAGGAACTTTTTATGATTTGGGCGTTGACGACAATGGTGGATCTATTATTATAGTAAATACCATACTTGATTTTATAGAAAAAAATACCACTTACAGCAATTCAAGAATAATGACAAGTGTAGACACTACAGATATAGACAGTTTTAATCTTCGCACACCAATTAGAACCCCTATTTTGGTTCAGGATGGTATTTTTATAGGAGATCAAAATTTTAAAGTAACGGCAGGTGATGGGTCAAATGCAGTATTCATACCTGGAGGTGGTCCTTGTGATGATCATTGTAACAATGGAGTACAAGATTGCGATGAAACAGGCATTGATATAGGTCCTAGCTGTACCATAACTCCTCCACCTCCATGTGAGGGTATTCCGCCAGTATTATTAGCAACCTATAAAATGGAAATAGAAGTTATTATGGAAGATGCTACCACAGCTTATTATGTAAAACCAGATGGAAGCGTTCAGTTAACCCCTTATTCTTATTATATTTACCCCAAAATATATAAAACATGTGAGTGCGAATATTATTGGGATTACTCCTCATTTTCTACATTAAATATCACCATTGATAATCAGGAGTTAAACACCTATAAAGAAGGTATCCATTTTAATCTTAAATCTATTGACGTAAGAAAAGGATATCTTTATTATGAAGTTTTTGATGATTCCGATTGGATACATCATTTAGTGCAGTATTTGGATTTGCGTGTTCGCCTTAAACACAATGTAGGTCCTTATATCAGCGATGATATTTCGCACAGTTTAATTTCTACTTATGAATATGATGAACTAAACCAACTTGTTGCTGTAGAAACTCCCGATGAAGGCTTGTCAGAGTCTGTGTACGATACGCAAGGAAAAATACGATTTACTCAAAATGCACAACAAAAAATAGACGAAAAATTCAATTATGTGAATTATGACCGTGCAGGGCGACCTGTAGAATCAGGTGTTTATGATTATTCCAACAGTGCAGCACTGCAATTTCAAAATCAAAAAGAACTCCCTGCCCTTAATGTTGGCGAAACATCTGTACTTACAGTAGTAGATGAAACAGATGGATTAAACGATACCTATTGCTCAGAACAAACATTTACCCTGTACGATTTGCCTGACGAGAGTACCTCTCCTTACTACCCGTTTAATACAGCTCCTTATACCAATTATAAGCAAACCCATTTATTGGGTAGAGTTTCTAAAACATGGAACGAGTTTAGCATTATGTGGTACAGTTACGATATGTATGGACGAGTAGCCTGGACCATAGAATATATTTTAGATGCTGCCATTGCCGATTACAAAACCATTAATTATGAATACGATGCTGCGGGTAATGTTACCAACACCATTTATCAAAAGTACGATACAGAATATTTTGAACATCAATATACCTATGATGCCGGGCAGCAACTAAAAAAAGTACAGACCAGCATTAACGGAGTTATTTATTACAATGAAGCCACTTATGCCTATTACCAACACGGACCATTAAAAAGAACCGAAATAGGAGACCAATTGCAAGGAATAGACTATGTACATACCATAGATGGAAAACTAAAAGCCATTAACTCGCCCAATTTAGGCGAAGCGAGCGGAAGTACTATTTTTCATGACCCCGGAAAAGACGGGGAAGGAACAAGCCCCTTTAATACCGATATTTTCGGTATGGTAATAGATTACCATCAGTTCGATTATGAGCGTGCAGGAACACACATTAACTTTGGGTTAGGAACCAACCAAAAATATGGAGGAACCATTAACCAGGTAAGGTGGAACTTAGATGAAAACACCCTGGGATTAGATTTAACCCCCTCAGGAAAACAAAATGTATATCAATATACCTATAACGAGTTTAATTGGCTTACCGGTGCTACCTTTGGAGAATACACCCCATCGTGCAGCCAAAATACCAACCCTATTTATAATTGTCCTTTTCCACCTACATTTACAGCCGATGTTAATAATCAGTTTAAAGTAAGCGACATCACTTACGATAAAAATGGTAATTTAGCTACATTAATCCGAAATGGAAACACTACCACAGGAACAGCTATGGATAATTTGACCTACAATTACGCTACCCTTACCCAGCCTGATAATGATGTGGTAAAAGTGAATAACCAATTAACCCATGTAACCGATGCGGTAGCGGCTTCAGGATATACTACCGATATAGCTACACAAAGTGCCAACAACTATACCTACAATGCCATAGGAGAGCTTATTGCTGATGCCTCTGAAAACAAAACCTATACCTACTACCAAAATGGGTTGGCAAAGGAAATTAATACAGGCAGCAATGCAACACTAAAGTTTGAGTACAATGCCAACGGACACCGCCTTAAAAAGTACATTTATAATAGCAGCGGAGTGCTAGATAAAGAAGTTTTTTACATAAGAGATGCCGGAGGAAACGTAATAAGCACCTACGAAAAAGAAATAGCCACCAGCAACATTGCTATAGATTACAGCATTATAGGCAATAACCTGATAGGCATGTTTAACCCCGACCCGGTAAGCTTAGAAAGCCGTTACTTTATGTACGACCATTTAGGTAATGTAAGGGCAACCTTTAGAGAAAATGCAGGAGCAGCGGAAGTGCTTAGTGTTAATGAATTTTACCCCTTTGGCATGAACATGCCGGGCAGAACCTCTATCAGTTCACTTAATAACGTAAACTATGGTTACCAAGGGCAGGAATTAGATCAAACAGGGCTTAACTTTTTTCCATTGCGAATGTACGATGCTCGTTTGGGACGTTGGCTCAGAACCGACCCTTATTACCAGCACCATAGCCCTTACTTAGCTATGAGTAATAACCCCATTAGCTTTGTAGACCCAACGGGTGGAAGAGATGAAAACAATAATGGAATTAATGATGATGATGAACTTGAAGTTGATGGAATTCTTATTCAGATGTATTTACCCGAATTCCAAATAATTGAATATGTAGATATTAGAGGTTTTTTTAGTGATGAAGATTGGGGGCTTTGGCAATTAGAACAGAGTAGATATGGTTGGACAACCAAAGATATAAAAGAAGATGATATAAACAGGGCTATTACCAATGCTTCATTAAGAAATTATTCGGTTAAAGACAGAATACTTAGAAACAAACTACTAGCCACCGGAGATAATGTGATAACCCGTGCAATGCTTGCTAACGAAAAAGAAGGAATTTATAGAAAATTGAATCAATCAAGAGGAGGTAAGGTGAAAGAAGATGCTTTGGGTTTTGAAAAACTAAAAGGAAAAACATTTGCTAAAGCTCAAAATGGAGAGGGAGGTGAGTTTGATTATGTATTTAAAAATATTAGTAATATTGGTGCTGGTGCAAGTATTATTGGTGAGACATTCTATAGTAATAAATTTAATACATGGATGGGTAAAGATGGAAAAATACGTAGCCAGAGTTGGGGTGGAAATGGAACAACTGGAGGTAAGTTTAAGTTTGCCGGTAAAGTAAGTAGTTTTTTTAAATGGGGAGGTTCTGTTATTGGATTATATGGGGTTTTTGACACTCAAGTACAATATCAAAATAATGAAATTAGTGGAACTCAAGCGATTATTGAACAAACTTCCAATGGGATAGGGTTTATCCCTTTGTATGGTACAGCTTGGAGTATAGGGTGGAATTTAGGAAAGGACTATGGACCAAGCAAATGGTATGGAGATGATAATACTAAATGGTTTAAATAATTTAAAATTTTAAAATGATGATACTATTTAAATATATGTTTTATAAGGTTTATTTTTTTTATGTTAAGGTATTTAAAGAGAAAGAAATTCCACACTGGTTTGCTTCGTCTGTTATAACTCTTATTGTTGTTGCTAATCTTATTGTTGTTGCTGACCTTTTATTATATTTTTTGAACCCTGAGATAATAAAATCGATTAATACTTATTATAAGTATTTTGCACTTGTTGTATTGGTAGGTGTAATGTTTTTTATAAATAGCAAGAATAGATATATTAATATTATTGAAGATTGCGAACAACTGCCAAAAAGTAAAAAGAAGATATTGAGTTATGTAAGTATTTTTTATGTAATCGTGGTGGTTGTTGGTTTTATTTGGGTAGGGGAATTAATCAGGAATTGTGTGTTGTGTCGATAGTGGGTAGTGTTCCAGAAATGTTGTTTTAAAAAAGATGGGATATGGTAAAGTTGGATTTGGTAAAGAGAGAATGTGTAGCTACAAGCATACACATAACAGTGCGGTGCACACTTTGAGTTTTGGTGTTAATAAAGTCAAAATAAACAATACTCTGAAAACGCTTGAGCGTAATACTCCTGGAGGTAAATGGGATTATTGGGGTAAAGGTTCAGTGACTTATGATGGTAGTGGTTTTGGAGGAACTAATTTTGTAGGAAGTGGTCCGTCAGGTAACCCAATAGAAGCAGGATTGGCTCCTGTTGACATGATTGACTATTACGGTAGTGTTCCAGAAATGTTGTTTTAGACAAAACAAGAGGTTAAATTATTGATAATGAATAGGTAAAAAATAAAATTAATATTAAAATAAGTAAGGGATAGCTTTATGCTATCCCTTTTTTGTTGTTTAAATCGCTTTAAAATCAATATTTGCGTTTAAAGTGTTTCAGAAATGTTGGTGAAAAAATGAAATGTAAAAAGTGTAGTCAAAAATGTATAAAACTAAAATTCTTTGTAAGTATTGTTATTATTGATGCAGAAGAATTAATTTTTGGTTTATCATTTCCTCATTCACAAGTCTTAAACAGCTTTGTCCTTCGGTTTTAGCATCCCAATACATTCCATGAACCTTAACATTATATAAGGTAAAGAAATCAATAATACCACCTTTATGAGCTGAAACAACTTCATAATTAATATTTGTTGGCTTACTTGAATTATTACTAACTCCAAATTGTGCATTGCCAATGGTTAAATCATTTCTAAAATTGGTACCAAGAGCATCAGCAATAGAATATACATTTATCCAACTAATTTTATTCCCTAATTCTGTGTTTCTGTCATTATAAAATTGGGGATAATAAGATTTAATAAATTCAAATGGAGTACCTATAGTTATTAGTGCTTCACAGAAAAAATCAGCATCTTTTGATACTTTATTACCAAAAGGGTGAATGTAATCAATGGCTAAAATACTACCGAAACTATAGGCATGAATATGAATTTTACAGTCCGTTTCCTTTTCAGTAATGTAGTTTATTAAAAGATCAAGATTACCTTGTAAAAGCTGTCTTTGAGTGCCATGTTGAATATAATCGTTGGCACAAACAAATTCTGTTGCTAAATTGGGAATTAAAATATTTGCTTTGGGTAAAAACAACACTAATAAAGCAGTGAGGGATATTAATCCTTTTGAAAAATTTTTAATTCCTGCTTTAGATATAAATGAAATATCTGTTAAAAAGGGAAAAGTTTCTTGTATAGTCGCTAATGCATCTCCAATTATAGAGGATTCAGCTAAATTAAGAATAAGACCTATGGTTGCCGGTAGCATTAATAAAACAGCACAAGCGATAAGCATAAATATCATGAAAAGATAAAAGGTTTGACCAGGTCTTTTATAACTCTTAGATTTAAAAAGTCGGCTAATAATTAAAGGAAACTTTGTAAAAACTAGAAAGAACAATCGAAGATTTTTTATAATCAGAGAATAGCTGTTGAATTTTTCTGTAAGTATTTCGTGGTATCTAAAATCATAAAACTTATAAATGATCTTGCCTTGTTCGTTCTTTTCGCAGATGCTTATTACGTTGCTGTATCTCTCTTTGGTGTAGTTTATTTTTTCTTTTTTAATTTCATAATCAATGCCGGAGGTATTAAAGCTAATTTCATTCATTAATCTTTCGGCATATTTTTCTACAGATTCATCAACAAATGATTGCCCCAAGCCTGATATGTAAATTCCAACTTTCATGTGTTACAATTTTATTTTTTGAATAGTTTGTCGAATAAGGCATAAGAGAAGAATAATTTAGTACTCCAAATTTTTTCTCCTCCATCATATTCAATCTTTTTATAGCTTCTACCTATTCCAATATTGACTTTGTTGTTCCAGTGTAATTCAATTCCAGCGTAAGAACCACCCCATAAACCATATTCAGAATCAATTGGAGAAGCATGAAAAAAGGAGAGTCCTATATAATGTTTAAATTTTTTATCTACAAAATAGTCAGCTCCAATCAATTGTACTGCTCCAAGTACATTTCCTTTTTCATATGAGCCTTTAAATGAATTAGTACTCATCATTAATATAGGAGGTGATATTAAAGTTATAGCAAATCTTGATGGATCACGAAATTTATCATTTTCAATGCTATATCGCTTATTCATTCTATGGGTTCTTCTTCTATAAATATAACCATCGGCAAGAAAAGAATACAGATTTCTTTGTCGATAACCATTCGAATACTTATTCTCATATTTTTCATATAGCTCATCTAAAAACTTTGAATATGCAATTGCATTTGCTTTAATTTTAGTATTTATTAAACTATCAATAGTATTTGCCGAAATTGCAAATTCTTCATGCCATTTTAAGGTTCTCATTTTTCCTACAGTTGAACTGAACATGGTATGATTAAGTAAGTTTATTTCTGATTCTACTTCAGTCCTAATGATTACTGAATCATTTTCAATTAACATGGCAATTTTACTTCTGTTATACGCTACCCATTCCTTAATTAAAGTATCATTTGTCTTATTTAACATTAAGGAATCATATTTAAAATAAAAAACCGGTAATTCGTTCTCATAGGTAAAAGGTTTTATCAATTGTGCATACCATATAAAATCGAGTGAATCTGCCTTTGTTTTTTGTTTTTTTAGATTATTAACGATGTCATCGTGTAGCGATTTTAGGAAAACCTGATTACCTCCTTGGGCTTGGAGTCCAAGTGTAACAATTAAGCATAGAATAAAAGTTAAAATATATTTTCTCATAAGTCTAATAATTTTAATTTTTCAATAATAGTTTTAATATCGTTAATCATTTTATAAAGATTGATTCCATTTGAATTTTCATTTACAATATCCTTCAACTCACTATATATATGATTATATTCATCGTTTAAGTTATTATCACTATTATCATATGCTGTTATTTTTTCTTGTTTAAAATTAGAATCAAGTACAACATTACAAAGGTCTTCTACCATTGGTAAATGCACTTTAGGATGGTCCAAATAAAGGTCAAAATCGTGCATCCAAGCTCTATCAATATAATCTAATTGAATTTTAGAGGTATATACTGTTGGCGAGATATTTTTAGATAATCCAATCCATACTATAGGATCGAATTTATTACCAAAGATACGGTAACTATGTGTTATCACTCCAAATTGTTCTCCCATATCTGACATTTTACACACCTTAATAAAGGTGTTGCTTGGATTACGGTCATGTGCATCAAATTTATTCATCACTTCAGGAATACTTGCTAATTGATAGAATGATCGAATTTCAGGAGACCCATCTTCGGGCAATCCTGATGGCAACACATTAAAATCACTTCCACCTGAATATAAACGATGAATCAGATCGAACCCTACTTTAGTTCCTAAACTATGACAGATAAATGAGAATTTAGCCCCAGGGTTTTCTTTAATGGTGTCAACTACATTATTTACTAGTGGAATTAAAACAAGATCAGTAATCTCTGGATTTAAAATATAGGTAGGTACATCTAGTGCATAATCTCTTAAGCCGCTTGCAATCTTTTCTTTATTATTATCTGGTTCGTGGTTAGTATTGTTTCTTTCTGCTAATCCGGTACTTAAGAAATTGTGAAGTGGTTCCCATTCTGCTGTTCCCTCTATCATTGTTGCCATATTAGCATCAATAATATCACCGTAGGTTAGTTCTTTAAACTCAAGTTTAAATCGAGGTTGTTTATTTGTTTCAGCTAAGATAGTATCAATTTTTTCCTTTATTTTTATAATAGGATCTTTTGCCCAACCTTCAGTATGTTTTCCAACACCATGTAGTAGAAATACAATATGTTTTTTCATCTGATATTTATGTTTAGTTAAAAAAATAAGTATCAAATATATAAAAAACTATTTGTTATTCAGAGGTTTAATTTATGAAATTAAATTGGAATCAGTTTTATATAAATCTGTAATTTGTTTGAATTAAAAAAAAATGACCGTTCATTGCTCAAAACCGACCGTTAGTTAGATGGATGGAACATTTTTTTGTTTTTAATCATTTTTAGTTTATGTTTGGTAAATTATTTAAAATATATATATGTAATTAAAAACTACATATATACACCCAAAATTGGTTAGGTATATGTAATAAAACTACATATATATGTAAGTTGTATGTAATTGTATGAGTAAAGAAGAAAAAAAGGAATACGGTTTATGGATTATTGGAGGTGTAACCACACTTCTAATAATAGGTGCATGGATATATACATATTATGCTTTAAAAGATATGGCTCCAGACAAAAGGGGAACTTTGGGAGACATGTTTGGAACTATCAATGCATTATTTTCTGGTTTAGCGTTGGCTGGAATTATATTTACAATATTACTTCAAAGAAAGGAATTAGGATATCAAAGAGATGAACTAAGAGCGACACGAGAAGAATTCATCATCCAAAATGAAACTCTAAAGAGGCAGCGTTTTGAGAATACATTTTTCAATTTATTATCAATCCATAACCAAATCGTTGACGGTATTGATATTGAAAAACACGAAGAAAAGAAAACAGCCAGAATAACTGGTGTTTTAGATAAAGAGTATGACAGGGTAACCATCACTAAACGCGATTACTTTAAATACACCTACGATATTTTTAAGAGCAAATTAAAAGCTAATGATAATGATGAAGAAGTTGAACGATTGTATATGAAGCATTATGATAGTCGCCAGTCAGACTTAGGTCATTATTTTCGTAATCTGTACCGCATTGTAAAGTTTGTTCACGAAACAGAGTTTGTTACAAAAGAGGAACTAAACGTACCATTAGATTCAAAAAAATATGTGGACAATGCTAAGTATTATATTTATAATCACCAATACAGGTATAAGTACACTTCGATGATAAGAGCTCAATTGTCAGATTTCGAGTTGCTTTGGTTGTTCTATAATTGTTTATACAAGAATGGGAATGAAAAATTTAAACCGTTAATTGAAGAATACGCTCTTCTAAAAAATATGCCGATTGACAAATTGCACAATGAAACCTATGCTGATAAATACAAAGAAGGTGCATTTAAAAGCAAATATTAACTACATACAACAGCACCTAAGCCACATTAAAACGTTGTCTTAGCTGCAAAACGTTGGGCACAATTTGAGAAACAACACGAAAATTTAATATGACTTGGAATAATGAAATAGAAGAAGGTTCACCAGCATACAATCTTGCTGCTAGTGATGCATCAACAATTAGAGCTGTTGCAGGTCCTGGCTCGGGAAAAAGTTTTGCAATAAAAAAAAGGATTTTAAGACTTTTGGAACAGAAAGTTAATCCAGAAAAAATTTTAGCAATAACTTTTACTAGGACTGCTGCTCAAGATTTAAAAACTGAAATTTCATCACTAGGAGTAAAAGGTGCAGAACAAGTTCATTCGAGAACAGTTCATAGTCACGCTCTCAGAATTTTAATGAACGAAGGTGTTTTAGAGCAAACTGGAAGAAATCCAAGAATGGTTATTGAACACGAACAACAACCTATATTGAGAGATATAGATAGAGAGGAATTTGGAGGAGTAAAGGAAAAAAAGAAATTACTTGATAGTTATCTCGCAGGTTGGGCTCGACTACAGCAAGATGATGCAGGTTTTGTACAAACGCCTAACGATGAAAATTTTAAAACAGATTTAATAAATTGGTTTGACTTCCATAGTGGAATTTTAGTTGGAGAAGTCATTCCTATCGTCATTGATTATTTAAGAAATAATCCAGCAACAGAACATATTGAGAAATATGATTATATACTCGTTGATGAGTTTCAAGATTTAAATAAAAGTGAACAGGAGTTTATAAGATTAATAAGAGGAGAGTCAAATCTTGTTATTGTAGGAGATGATGACCAGTCTATCTATGGTTTTAAGTTTGCTCATCCTCAAGGCATACAGGAAATTGAAACATTATTTGGAAAGTATGACGATGTGCCATTTGACGTTTGTAGACGCTGTCCTACTCTTGTTACTAAAATGGCTTCTGAACTAATATCAAAAAATCCAAACAGAACATTAGGCACTTTAAACCATTTCGAGGGAAATCCCGAAGGTGATGTAGATATTGTGCAATGGACTGATTTTGATTCAGAAATTATTGGGTTATCTGATTTTGTTGCTAATGAATTAGCAAAGGGAAATATAGAACCGCAGGATATTCTAATATTGACACCAAGAAGAAAAATTGGTTATCGTCTTAGAAATAGAATTTTGAACAAAGAAATTCCTGTTAAATCTTATTTCCGAGAATCAATAATTGAAAAACAGAATGTACAACGTGCATTTTCTCTAATGAATTTTATCGCAAATCCTGACGACAAAATTTCTTTGAGATTTTTACTTGGTTTTGACTCGGCTGATTATCGAAAAAATCAATATGCTCGATTAAAAGATATTGCAAACGAGCAAAATAAATCAATTAAGGAAGTTCTCGATTTAATATTATTAGGCGAGCTTCCAGAGACTCATTTAAAATCAATAATAGCTACTTATAGAAAAATATTAGAAGATATTCCACATCTCAGAAAAACAATAATTACTGAGCCTGAAAATGCACTTTCTAACTTCTTTGTAAAAACTGATGATGATGAAGATGACTTTTATGAATTAGACCAAGTTTATAGGTCAGTTATTGAAGAAATCGGAACTGAAAAACTTGAAAAGATTGAAAATTTTCAAGAATGGTTTAAAGAAGTAATGGATTTATTATTAACAACAATTGCTTTACCACAAATACCTGATGATATTGACCATATCAGAATTATGAGTTTGCATTCCTCTAAAGGATTAAGCGCTAAACTTGTTATTTTAACTTCAATGATTGATACGCTAATTCCATTTTTGCCAAATACAGAAGATAAAGAAGCAATTGCTCTAGCTAATCAAGAAGCGAGAAGGCTCTTTTATGTTGCAATAACAAGATGCAAATCATCAAAGGATTATAATGGTAGATTAGTCATAAGTTCATTTCTTTCAATTCCGGGAATTGAAGCTGCAAGAATGGGAATTAGAGCAAATCCAAAATTAACACTTAGAACTCGAACAACTCGTTATGTAAGTGATTTTGGAGCAGTTTCACCTAAACCAATCAGAGGAACTGAATTGAAATAATTATGAAAGAACCTTTAAACTATATTTATTATATACAAGGAAAATATAAAGACGCAGTAAAAATATTAATTACTGGAGAAAAAGATGCTCGTTCTCGTGTTCAAAAAGCTTATTATACTATTTGGACTATCCAATTAAATGATTATCCAGAAAGTGTTAGAAAAAAAGTAGAATCGATTACTAAAATATTAACAAGGCTATCTGGAAGAGAAGGATATATATTAGATGACAATTTTCGAAAAATGAAAAATAAAACAGCTTCTAAAGCTGCAAAAATCATATACGATGTTCATCTTGATATTGAAAAGCATATAAAAAAGTTAGAACAATAAATTGAGAAGGAAAATAAAAACTGTGCCCAACAACGTATATAGCTCATAGCTAATTAGTTACTTAAACGAAGTTAATGCATATTTTCGAGGTCGCCAAATTTTTAAATTTGACGATTTCCAATAAAAAGATAAATAGTAAAATTTAAAAATCTGGCTTGTGCTTAACCGAATAGTTATCGCTATTTTGCACGCTACTAGCCATATACAACACCGTTAACACACATTATAAAAAACAGTAAGTATGAAAAAAATGTCATTTACCCTTTTTACGTGCCTGACAATCTTGACAGCATCAGGACAGTCACAACCTATTGATGTAGCAGAATTGACTATCAAAATTGGAAGTATGGGTAGCGAAGAACTATTTTACGGATTTGCGGAAGGCGACCAAATAGTTTTTAGTTTTGAGGAATTAAAAGGAAAAGAATTAAAGGAAATTGAAATTATTGAACTTCCGAGTAGTTCAAAATTTATGGACTACAAGACAACCAAAATTGAAAAAAAAAAAATACTTGTAAATCAAAAAGGTGTTTATCAGTTTAAGTTCAACAATTCTGCACTTGCTGGTAGAATTTGTAAAGTGAAAATACAGCGAATTCCTAAAACAGAAGATTTAATTTCTTTTAATACAAATTGGGAATGGAAAACACTTTATGACACCACATATGTTCCTTATACGCAAGACAGCCTTGTAGGCTATGACACTCTGAGGTTCAAGGAAAAAGTAAAAGAACTCATTAAGAAAGAAAATATAGACGAAATGATTCTTGATAAAACTCAAAGAGTCCATTCATATTGGAACGAAAATTCTAGCTATACATATCTTAAAGTGGATTTGCCTCAAAATAAAATAGAACCATACCATGAAGAAAAAATATTAGCTTGGGCTTATTGGATTGGAGTTGGTGAAGAAGCTTCTCAGGCATACGCACAAAATGTAAAGGCTATTGGTAAAATAGCCTCAGGTGTTGCCTCCTTTTATGGAACTCCGCTTGCGGGTGTAGCAGTCGGTGCTGTTACAGAACTTTTGACACCAAAATCTGGAGAAGATGTTAAATATGCTTTTATTGCAGACTTTCAAAATGTGCAAGCTTTTTTAGCAGGTCAGGTATATTATCAATTCGACCAAGGAAAAGGTATTGCCGCATATGGAAAGAATACTAGCAGGCTGAAAGACACATTTTACATAGGTCTACATAATGATAACCAAACAACAGGTATTGATGCCAATGTTAAAATTGTCGTTATTAAAGAAATAAAGACTTATCAAGATGTTGAGCATGACAGACAAAAAATCACCCCGAAATACGTAACGCTGAACAAGAAAAGAATGGTTGTAAACACAACTAAAATAAGGGGGAATGCGAACTAAAACAACGTGTGGTAGTAAAGTATATAAAAAAATAGAGGTTTAAGTGATTAAACGAAAGGTGAATAATATAATAATGGTCTGTTATAAACTCAAAAGTTAGCGTTTCAAAATCGCCTATTTATAATACCCAAACTGTTGTGTTGTATTTAACCAAACAATAGAGAACAGAAATTAAAAGATAAAATATGAGAAAAATTATATTGATTTTATTTCCTTTTGATGTCTCTATTTTTAATAATAAAAACACTTTAAAATTCAAGAGATTTTAAAAAATTAGCTGTATTTTTCCAATTCAATTTTTGACAAAACAAACAATATTGAACATTACAAAATGATGATGCAAGAACAAGAAGAGGCAGAAGAAGTAGAAATGCTTGTACAATGAACAAACTATTGACTTAGAAAGTTAAAATATTGAAGATAAAAAGACTTCGTAACTTTGCGTTAAAATAAAACACCTTCTTGAAAATAGAACAAAACATATCACGTTTAAATTACTTGTTAGATTTATATAAAATCTCGCACAAGGAGTTTTTGACTATGGTTAGTAAAGGATTAAAAAATTCTTTAACTGAAAATGATGTGTTTTCCAAAAACATAAAAGTTGCCTATTTAAAACGGATTGATAAAATTTTCAATAAAGGACTTCATTATTATTTAGACCCGAAAACTCCCGAAGCCAACAAAGAAGCAAGTATATTTTTTAGGAAGAAAAAATTCAATTCGGAGCTAAATTTTGGAGCAAAAAAAATAGTTAACCAATTTGAAGAATTTAAAATTTCGCTCTCTACAATAGCCAAACTTGCCGAATTAAAAATTGAGCGTACAGTTCCAGTTTATACAGTTCAACATTCAGCTAAAGAAGTTGCTCAGGCTATTCGAGAAGAATTTTATCCCGAAAATCAAAGAAAAAATAAAGATTTTTTAAAAGCATTAATCGGTAAACTCGCAGAAAAAAATGTTTTGGTTTTTGAATTTGTAGAAACTTGGAACAAAAAAGATACTGCAAACATTGAAGGCTTTTTTCTTAATCCAAATGTTATTGTATTGAAGCGTTTGCAAGATGCAATGAGTAGAGAGATTTTTACATTGGCTCACGAATTAGGTCATTATCTTTTAAATATTGAGGAAATTGAAAAAATTGACTTCAATGACATGACAGGAGCAAGTCTTTCTAAAGTGGAAAGATGGTGTAACGATTTTGCTTACTATTTTTTAGTGGGTGAATATAGTGATGTATTAGATAATTTAGAAACGGCAAGTGCAAAAAATGATTATCATTTTGATTTAATCGGAAAAATTTCGATGGAAACCCATCTTAGCCGATTAGCCTTGTTTACTAGACTTCTATTTAAAAATCAAATTTCCAATACTAATTACAATAAGGTAAAAACCGATTTAGAAGAACAATATAAAGCAAGAAAAGAAGCAGAAAAAAAACAAAGAGAGCGTGAAATAGAAATGGGTAAAAAGCCAGGTGGTTCAAGTCCGAAACCCATTAACTCTCCCTTGTTGATTTCAACAATCCAAACTGCTTTTTACGAAGGAATTATCAATGAGCAAGAAGTTTGTAAAAGGTTGAATATCAAACCTGATAAATTAAACAGATTTATTCAATGAGAGTAGTAATAGATACCAATTCGCTTAATGCACTGGTTCGTTATTACTTACCATTTGATGCAAATAATAATCTTTATGAATTAGTAAAGAAAAAAATACAAATTGGTGATATTATCATTTTAGATGCAGTTCTTACGGAATGTAAGTTTCAATCTGATGGGTTGGTTTTAAAGAAACTTGACTTTTTAGAAGATAAAGATTTCAAAAAGCAATTCAAGATTCCTTTAAAAACCGATGAATTAATTGCTGCAAAACCTGAAAAATTTCTTAGGCAAGTTGAAAATCAATTTCCTATAGGCGTACTTAAAAATAAACTTTCTGACGTTCAGTTTGAATTAAAAAAAGAAGAATGGCTTAACTCGGCAGATGCTAAACTCATTATCTATTGCTTTAATCATAATCATCAAGGGACATTTGAAGAAATATTTTTGGTGACAGAAGAAACAAAAGCACAAAATGACCTTAAAGTATTTCAAAAAATACCATCCATTTGTGATATGTTAAATATTAATGTCCTTACATTACCTGAACTGATAAATAAATTCAATGATGAAATCAATATAGATTTTATTAAAAATGGATAAACTCTACGAATACGCCCAACACTATACTAAGCTTGAATTAATGAAAAGTTTGACTATAGATTCTCCAAAATGAAATATATTTTATTTTTAAATAAATATAAAACTTCTTTCTAATTTCGCAGGCTCACTATGGAAGAAGAACTTTATGTAATTGTTGAGGTTGTTGATGCCTTATTCAAAGAAAAGAAAGAAGCGTTAAAAGAGAGTAAGCTACTAACAGCAGGGGAAAAAGAAGCGTGTAATAATGTGAGTAAGAAAATAGCTGCTCTAAAAGATTATATAAATGAAATAAAACACCTAAATTCTGATAACCCAAGTTTGCTCATTAATTTCAGAAAAAGAGCTTCAGACATTTCGGAAGAAATTATGAAATGGTAATTTTTTTTAGTTTTTCAAGGTGATATTTTTATCTGAATGCTCACTATTTTTTCTCTAATGTTTTCTATTTTAATTCCAATTTTTGCTTTAAAGCAACTGATTTATCAACCAACTGACCTGCTAATTTAAAATCCTTATTACTTAAAGCAGTTTGTCTGGCTTCAGAAAGTTTTTCTATTTCATCAAATATTAGTTGATTAAACTCTTGTGTGTTATCTTCAAACTGACTTAAAAATTGCTTAGATGCTTTTATAAAGTCAATATTTTCAGCAATAAGTTCTAATGAATTTACATTATCATTCCACTCTTTAATGCTATTTTTTAATTCGCTTCTAAGTTCAGGTAAATTACTTTCGGCTCTAAATTTTTCAGCTAATTCATATCGTTGATTTTTTATTATTTCTGACCCCTGATTTTCAATAGCTGTTATTGTATGAATCTGTTTTAAAATATCATTTCGTAATTCTTGAAAGTTTAGTTTTTCCATAGTCTTTAATTTTTGAGCAATTTAATTAATATTTTATTTATGACAAAAAAGCCAACAATTAACTTGTTGGCTTTTTTGTTTATTTAGTTTTCTTTTTGGTTTTTGATTGACTGTCTGCCTTCTTTTGTATTGCTAACATTTCTTCATAGGTTAACCCTTTCTGTTTGGCTAAGGCTTTCTTTGCTATTTTTGCTCTTTCTTGAAATAACATTTTTTTAGTTTTTTAATGACATAAAGATAAAAAAAAATATGTTTTCTTAACAAGCAATTTATTGATTTTTCTTGCAACTAATGAATTGTTGAAAATCGCTGAAAATCGATTATCAGTGTTTACAAACACTTTTCACCATCACTCATCGTTTTTCATTAATAATCACTGATAATGCTTGAATTTCGATGCTCTTTTTTCAGTTTCTTCTTTTGCTTGGTAAACGGAAAAAGCTATATATAATGATATAGCAATTATGCCAACAATTATAAAAGTATTATTTTGTTTTCTTCTTATATCCGATAGGTATATTGGGTTATCAATATCAGCAATAAAAATATTGGCTTTTTGGTTCGCTTTAATAAAAGCTTCACTAAAGTTAGTCTCATTCATTTTGTAGGAATTTTTTGAATTTCATATTCTTCTAAAGAATAATCGATAAGCCAGTACATACCAACTTCAAAATATGCTACTCCCTTATCTGTCTTTTTTTTGTTTTTAAGATAATTTTTATCAAATCCTATTTGATCTAATGTGATTTTAAAAACTTTACTTACTCCGTTAGTATAAATACTGTCTACTATTTTTATATTTTTTTTGTAGTTTTTCTGCCATAAAACTTCTTGTGCATTTTCAATTGAAAACTTGATATAATTCGCCCTGTTTTTGCAATAACCAGAACAATAAATTTTCTTACTGTTTTTTCGTTGGAAAACCTTGTTGCATTCCGGGTTTCGGCAGTTGGTGGATAGTGCCATAATTAGGGAGTTTTTACGTTATTATTTAGTAGTTTTATGATGTCTTCTAAACGATAATATACCGTTCTACCAATCTTAGAGATTGAGATGTTGTGTTTTTTATGAAATTCACATATAACGGTAGCTTTTAGATTTAAAAAAGCTTGAATTTCTTTTCGGGGTATCCAGCCGTTAAGGCTTTTTGACGTTAAATCGTTGAGTTGGGTTTCAGTGGTGTCTTTTTGTTGCATTTTTTAGTTTGATTATATGAATTAACAAAACTAAAAAAAGCAAAAAAATATAAAGTGAATTAAAAAGTTACGAAAACCAGTTTCTGACTACTTTCGATTTGTAATTATTTACGTTGTTTTTATAGTAATCTTTTATATATATATTATCATCATCTTTAAAATAAACTTTTTCATGAGAAATAGCTTTTAAAAGGTCATATAATGCAACATAAAATTCTGTCTCGTTAAATGCTTGTTTTAATTTATTTTGGTTAGTTATTTTTATATCATAAACTAAATCTGTAAAAAATATTTTATGTGGATGTGAAAAACATTTGCTCAACGTATATTCAAACGACTTATTTATTAAAGGTAAATTAAAGTTTAATGTTTTAAGTTGTTTTTTTGTTTTAAGATCAGCTTTTATCATTTCTTGCATAATTTCATAAATTTTTTTATCATCTTCTTTACTTGGTGGTTTTTTATTTTCTTTTAATTGTCTTTTTACCTTTGAAATTGTTGGTGAAAATTTTTCATAAAATGCTTTAAAACCTTTGTCTGTTTTAGATAGTTCTGATGCAATTTTACTTTTTAAATAAAAGGAAGAGTAATATAAGAAATGAAGTGTAATTTGTCTTTCATTAAAATAAAAAATAGTTTCACTGTTAATGGTGTTAATTACAGTAATAATACTATCTAATTCAACCAGTCTTTTTTTTAGTTTTTCATTAACATAAATTTGGTCAAAATATTCTTTTTTCACTTCGGATTTATATAATCCAAAAATGATAGCAGCATTTACATAAAAAATTAATTTTTGAGCGTAGTCTAAATTTTGTTTTGACATTAAAATTTCGTTAAAGTTTTCATGTAGTTTTTTATAAGTGATTCTTACGTCATGTATGTTGTCTGTTTCAAAGAATTTATCATGACTTATAACATTAAGTTTGTTGTCAATATTTTGATATTCCATATTTTTTTAAATTTTTATTGATGAATAAGTTAAAAGTGAATCAAAATAATCATCTAATTTATGTTTAATTTCGATAAATGTCTTTGGTTCAACAGTATAATAAACAGCATCTATTATGCCAAATGTAGAATGTCCCATCAATGTTTTAACTTCTACTTCTTCATATATGCCGGCATGCTTTAAAGATTGTCTAAAAAACCTTCTGGCATGGTAGGTAGTTAGTGGGTGTGGAAAGTTGGCTAAAGCACCAATAATTTTAAGTTTTTTATTTACCTCGTTTAAGCATTTTTTAGGTACTAACGTATCTAAGATTTGAACATCAGGATGATTTTCGTATTTTGCCATAATTTCAATCACTTTTTTAGGTAAAAATTGCTGTACAACTCCGTTAGTTTTTACTCTTCTATAATCAAGAAAAAATAACCCGGAAGATTTATATAAAAGTTGGCTTCTTTTCACCTCAAATAAATCACCAAAAGCCAAGCCTGTTAAACACATTAAATTGAAGATGTCTATATATAATTCTACATTATTAAAATTATATAAATTTATATGATTGATATTATAAAAATGTATAGGCTCTATTCTAGTTTGTTCTGTACGTGTAAACCTTATGTTTATACGTTTAAACGGATTCATTCTTATTATATCTTCTTCATATTTTCGTTCAAAAAAAGGTTTTACGTTTTTCAACACACTTTGAGCAGAAACGTACATCATTTTATTCGTTAAATAAGTCTTAAATCCATTAGCATGTTGAGGAGTAAAATTTTCCAGTTCAATTTTATATAATGATGCTTGTTCTAAATATGTTTTAAAATGAGTAAAAGATTTTCTATAATTTTTTTTAGTTCCGTTGGTTAAATTAGGATTATTATAAATTTCATTTTCTAAATAATCGTTATAATGAGAGATTAATGGTTTTTCCTTTTTTTTAGTTTTTCTTTCTAATAAAATGTCTCTTATCTCTTTTGCGGTTAATTGATGAAATGAAACACGTTTTATAATTTTTAATTCCCGGAAGTTTTTATTGATTAATGCAATTATTTCATTGTACTCAGGCAAAATGTTTTCAAAGCGTTCTTCTTTAGCATTCCATTTTTTTAATTGTTCAGGAGTAACGCCATCAATTTCTGTTATTAAACCTTCTGCTTTACTACAGTTATGAATAACTCTAATATATACAGGATGTAAGTTAGAGAGTTTATTTACTTCTTTTTTAATGATTACTTTTTTTGTTGTTTTCATAGCTTTGATTTTTAGTGATTTATAATTTTTAGTGAAATTCTGAAGTTTTAGTGAAATATCAGTGAATTAAAAACACACGAAAAAGCGAATTGAAATGAAACTTTTTGAAACAAAAAAAACCTAATGACTTGAAAATCATTAGGTTTTGAAATGAAGTGAAACTTCTATGTGACCTGGCTGGGATTCGAACCCAGGACCCCTTCATTAAAAGTGAAATGCTCTACCAGCTGAGCTACCAAGTCGTCCTAAAAAAGGAGTGCAAATATAGCAGTGTATTTTTTATAAAAAAAGAATATCCTAGTTTTTTTTAACCTTTTTTTTCAAAGGGTTGATTAACAGTTTTATTCTATGATGGGACAGCGTTCAAAAGGTTTATTCCTATCAAATAAATAACGGTAAGTATGGTAGGTTCTATACACTTCTGCATCTAAATCTTTGGCAATTCGCAACATTTTTGGATTAAAATCACCTATCCATGTCAAAACGGTTTGTTTATACCGCTTTTCTTTCAATAAACTTTCGTGTGTCCATTTAATCATGGCACCATCAACACCTTTACCCTGAAAACGCTTGGCAATACCAAAAACAATTCCTACCATCGTTTCCGGAGGGTGTACCATTTTATGGTAAAGAAATTTAAGCTTCCCTAACCAATTTAAGTTGCCGTTTACATATTGAAACAGTTCGTTTAGTTCAGGAATGTTGATATAGAAAGCAATAGGCTTGTTTTTATAGTAAACAAAAATCATGATGGAAGGATCATAAATGGGTTTTAGGTTCTGCATAATTTTTCGGGAAGTAGCCGTAGTCATTTCCTTAAAATTATCATGACTTGCCCAAGCACTGTTGTAAACCGTTTTAAAATTATCTGCAATTTCGTTTAAGCTAAGGTTTTTCACATTAGCAATGCTGTAATTGCCGTCAGCTAAAATACGTTCACTTTTATCTTCAAAAACTTGTTGTGTAGGCACTCCAATAGAACGCTTAAACATAAATTGTTGGTAGTAGGTTTTAAAACCATATTCCTCAAACAATTGTTGATAGTAGGGAGGGTTGTAATTCATTCCATAACTATTAGGGTCGGTAAAATTTTCAACTAACAAGCCCCAAAACATGTTTTTCTCACCAAAATTAACAGGACCATCCATTGCCTCCATACCGTGTTGTACTAGCCAATCTTTAGCGGTGTTAAATAAGGTTGCAGCAGCATCATTATCATTAATACATTCAAAAAAGCCAACACCACCTGTGGGTTGTTCGTTACTCTCTGTAGTTTCAAAATTTACAAAAGCGGCAATTCTGCCAATGACTTCATTAGTGTTATTAAATAGTAGCCAACGTGTTATTTTTCCGTTAGCATGCGCTTTATTTTTGGTGGGGTCAAAAACTTTTTCAACATCTTGTTTAATATGAGGAATCCAGTTGTTATCGTTTTTGTATATAGAGAAGGGAAGTTGGTGGAATTGTTGAATTAATTTGTTGGTAGTAACTTCTTTTATAATCATGCTTCACAGTTGCTTTTAGTTAACAGCCTCAAAAATACTTAATATAAATAAGACTTTTTAAACAAAGCTTAGTCTGTTTAATAAAACTAATAAAACCACATAGAAACATAGACGAATAGAATAGTAAAAGAAAAGTATAGTAAAACAAAGTGTTTCCATAAAATGGAAACAAGCTAAATGGAACTAAAGTTAAACTATTTTTTTCTGACATTAAAAACTATGTATCTATGTGGTTAAACAATTATTCTTTACACATGTACATTAATTAATTGTTATCAACTATTTTTAATTTGTTTTGTCAATAATTTTATAAGTAATAAATTAGCCGATATAAAAATAAACAGCTTATGGTAGAGAAAGTAGTTATAATTACAGGAGCATCATCCGGAATAGGAAAAGCTTGTGCCATTCGTTTTGCAAAAGAGAATGTTGCCATTGTAATTGCTGCCCGAAATACAGAAAATTTGCGTGTTACCGCTGAAGAACTAAAGCCATATACTCCCTATGTTTTGCAGGTAGCTTGTGATGTGGCTAAAAAAGAAGATTGCGAAAGATTAATTGAGGAAACCATTAATGCATATGGAAGAATAGATGTGTTGATTAATAATGCAGGCATCTCTATGCGTGCATTGTTTAATGAAATGGATGTAGAAGTACTTGAAAAAGTAATGAACATTAATTTTTATGGAACAGTTTACTGCACCAAATATGCCTTGCCTTATTTGTTACAATCTAAAGGAACAGTTGTTGGTGTTTCTTCCATTGCCGGTTTTGTAGGCTTACCTGCCAGAACAGGTTATTCGGCATCAAAATTTGCCATGCAAGGATTTTTAGAAGCCTTGCGTACAGAAAATTTAAAAACGGGCTTAAACGTGCTTATTGCTTGTCCCGGATTTACATCTTCTAATATTAGAAATACAGCTTTATCAGCTGATGGAAATGCTCAGAAAGAATCGCCAAGAGATGAATCTAAAATGATGACTTCCGAAGAAGTCGCAACTGAAATTTATAAAGCGGTAGCTAAGAAGAAACAACGTTTAATCCTTACTTTTGAAGGAAAAATGGCAGTTTTTTTAAGTAAATTCTTCCCAAAATTAATTAGTAAATTGGTGTATAATAAAATGGCTCAAGAGCCTAATAGTCCTATTAAGTAATTTTTGTAATGCAAGTACTTTCTGTAAATATCAGTCAACCTCAAACCATTGTTATTAATGGAAAAGAAGAACAAACGGGTTACTTTAAAAAAGCAGTTAACGAACCCATTTATTTAGGAAAAACCGATGTGGAAAATGATTGCGTTATAGATAGAGTACATCATGGGGGAGAAGACAAAGCTTGTTATTTGTACGGATATAACCATTATGCTTTTTGGGCAGAGCAATATCCCAAGTTGGAGGCAGACTTTGGGTTGTTTGGAGAAAACATTACACTTGAATTTTTAGATGAAGCAGCATTAAAAATAGGAGCTATTTTTCAAATAGGAGAGGCTAAAATTCAGATTACACAACCTCGTCAGCCTTGTTATAAAATGGGCATTAGGTTTAATAATCAAAAAGTAGTTAAGCAATTTCGTTTGGCAGCATTTCCGGGAATTTATGTGCGAGTGTTAAAAGAAGGAAAAGTACAAAAAGGCGATGTACTTACATTAATTGATAATCCAGAAAATGAATTGAGCGTTTTAGAAGTTTATCGTTTAATTTACAGTAAAAAACCAAGTGAAAATAAATTAGCAAAAGCAATGGAAAGTCCTTATTTAGCTGATAGTCTGAAAAAATATATAGTCAATAAATTTAGTTAGTAATAAAACGTGTTCAACTTTGAATATAGAAGAATATAGAGCATATTGCATCAAAAAGAAAGGCGTAACAGAAAGTTTTCCTTTCGACCAAAAAATATTGGTTTTTAAAGTAATGGGAAAAATGTTTGCCTTGGCAGATGTAGATAGTTTTGAATCGATTAATTTAAAATGCGACCCCGAAAATGCAGTTGAATTAAGAGAGCAATATATGGGTGTTTTACCTGGCTATCATATGAACAAACAACATTGGAATACTGTTTTAGTAGATGCTGATGTTAGTGACAAAATGTTGTATCAACTAATTGATGATTCTTACGCACTTATCGTAAAATCATTGACCAAAAAATTACAAAACGAATTATTAAACTTGGAATAGTTAACCTTTAATGGTTTCAATTCGTGGATTAATGATAATTTTGCCGAAAATTACCTTATTATGTCAGTAATTAGAATTACAAAAGAATTTAAGTTTGAAATGGCTCATGCCTTATTAGGGTATGATGGACCATGTAAGAATATTCACGGACATTCATACAAATTAAATGTAACCGTTAAAGGAAAGATAAAAAATGGCACTTCAGATTCTGATGAAGGAATGGTAGTAGATTTTGGTATCATTAAAAAAATTGTAAATGACTTAATCGTTCATAAATACGACCATGCATTGGTTTTAAACGAAAAAATGGACATAGATTTTACGCAGTTTGATTTTATGCCAAAATTGATTACAGTTCCATTTCAACCTACTTGCGAAAACCTGTTAATACATTATGCAGCTTTGATTAAAGCACAACTTCCTTCTAACATTACTTTACACAATTTGTTTTTAAGAGAAACCCCTACCTCTTACGCAGAGTGGTTTGCAGCAGATAATTAAAAAATATATTAATCAGGTTGTTTTAAGTTAATTAATCTTTTGTAATAAAATAACAAAGGATAAAGTGAAAGCAAAATAAATCCTGCTCCAATAAAGTAAGTCCAAATAATGTTATTTTCTTTAGAGAAAAAAGCAAGCGAAAAAATGCCAATAAAAGTAAACCTTAAGAAAATATTGATGGATTGAAAAACGCTGCCTGTTCTACCAATAATATTATTAGGAATATGATTAAAAATATAAGTTACTCGCATAATTCTTGAGCCTGAATTGGTTAGTCCTAGTACAAAACAACTT
Source organism: Vicingaceae bacterium (assembly GCA_965284565.1). Lineage (GTDB taxonomy): Bacteria > Bacteroidota > Bacteroidia > Flavobacteriales_E > Vicingaceae > BRH-c54. Next base: position 3,278,403 of record OZ260100.1, on the reverse strand, counting down.
ATTACCAATACAATAGGGCTTTTGGTGAAAACTAGCACTAATAAAGTAACTATTGCTAAACTCATCAAAATAATAATAGCTTTAATAGTATTGGTTTTCATAAAAACTCGGTGAATACCTAATCCTGCTGATAGAGCTCCTAATGCCTGTAAAACCTCTGCTGAAGCATAAATAGAAGCATCTTGATTGAGATGGTTAGAGATGTAAATAGGCAATAATTGATGAATATGAATAAGTACAATTACAAAAATAGCAAAAGAGCCAACTCCAAAGTGAAATATTAAAGGATGCTCTTTAAGGTAAGAAAAACCAGATTTTAATCGATTGAAAATGTTGCCAGAGTTCATGGTTCCTACAAAGCTTTTCTCGTATTTAATAAGCGATATTAAACCCAAAGCTAAAGCATAAGTAACAGCATCTAGCAAGAAAATTTCGTGCATTTGCCATGGCTCTATCAATAAGAAATCAAAATTGGATAAACCTAATTTTGTTAGTAACTCTGTGTTAATCCCTGTAATTAATACAGCAGCCAGAGCTCCGGCAATTATACTGGTAGATTGACCTTGAACTTCAATTAATGAGTTAATTTTTCTATAGTCTTTTTTGTCGCTAATTTCTTGTCCGAAAGCATAAAGTGTAGGGTAGTGGATATTATAAACAAACATAGTGTAGCAAAAAACTGCTCCAATGCTAATAGCAGAAAGACCACCGTTATAAAAACCAAAAGCAGCAATGCTACCTATAAATAGCGTGCCCACTATGGAGATGGTTAAAAATATATTTTTTCTAGAATATTTGTCAATGAGTGTTCCTACATATAAACCCCAAAATAAGGAGAGGATGGTTGCTGTTCCATACATAATACCAAAAGAAGAACTTTGTTTAAGTACGTCCGCAAAATACCAAGGAATTGCCAGCATGCTAATACCTTGAGCCATGCCCGAAACTGCATTGGCACTAAGTAACAAATAGAGTGCTTTTTTGTTTTTCATTCCTTATTTTCCTGAGAAATTATAAATTGTTACAACTTAACCTCCGATAAGTTTTTTCATTCGTTTGTGTAAGTTTGCAAATGAAAAACCTATATCGGTTTGAGATGCAAAAGTACCTCTTTTATGGCTCAATATTTTAAAAATATGCAACCCGAAAAAGCTTTAGAAAAAGCCAAGTGGTATTGTTCTTTTCAGGAAAGATGTAAACAACATGTGTTGAATAGGTTAATAGTTTGGAATGTTGAAAAAAAACATTTTGATGACATTATTGATAAACTGATTGATGATGATTTTCTGAATGAAACAAGATTTGCAGAAGCGTTTGTAAGAGGAAAATTTAATATTAAAAATTGGGGAAGAGTAAAAATTACCGCTCAATTATATCAACTTCATATCAATAAAAAAGACATTGATGTAGCGTTGGCAGTTATTGATGAAGAGGAATATTTTAAGACCTTAAACCATTTGGCTGAAAAGAAAAAAGAGCAACTGAAAGAAGAACAAGATTCAAATGAACGAAAAGCCAAAATTTTTCGTTATTTGTCTTCAAAAGGGTACGAGTCAGATTTAATTTATAAGATTTTGTAAGCGTGTGTAAATTGCTGTTGATTTTGTATTTTTGTTTCCTAAACTAATAACAATTTATGGAAGAATTTTTAGACATATTAAAATACATTTTACCATCTTTGGTAGTGTTAGCAGCTACTTTGTTGGTAATTAAAAAGTTTATGGACGCTGAGCAGCGCAAACATATGTATGAAATAAGAAAAGAAAACCAAAAGATAACCACTCCTTTGCGCTTACAAGCTTATGAAAGAATAGTGTTGTTTTTGGAAAGAATTTCTCCTGAAAATTTAGTTTTAAGAATGCATAAACCAGGTATGAGTGCTAAATTATTACAAGATAATTTAATTATAACAGTTAAAACCGAGTTTGAACATAATGTGGCTCAACAAATTTATATTTCATCATCAACTTGGGATGTGATAAAAAAAGTAAAAGAAGATATTATTAGAGCGATAAATATTGCAGGATCTCAATTGCCAAGCGATGCAACAGGTGTAGAATTTGGACAAAAACTTTTTGAGGTGATGTCGAAATTAGAAAAATCGCCAACTCACGTGGCAATAGGAATTTTAAAAAATGAAATAAGACAGTTGTTTTAACTTTTAATTAGTCTTACTAAATAACCATAGTGTTCATCTTCAAAAATTACTTCACAATTTAAGTTAGCTTTTTCAGCATGTTCTTTTAGCTTTTCTAAATCTACAAATAACCACGAGAATTCTGCTGATAAGTTATTATTGTATTTCATTTGGTAAGAAACCTCACCGTAATATTCTCCATTTAAATTCAACCAAACAGAACCATCTTCTTCTGTAAACATATATTTGATGTCTGATGAGTCTAATAAAATCTGTCCTCCATCATTAATTAAACTAGCAGCATGGTTAAGAAAATGAGTCAGCTTATTTAATTGTTGAGCAATGCCAACACCATTCATCAATAATAAAATAGTATCAAATTGTTGATGGTTAAACTCCATAAAATCTGCTTGTAAAGCATTTAAGCCAAGCTCTTTCATAACCTCAACAGCACCTTCAGAAATATCAATAGACAAAACATCTAAACCTTTTTCTTTTAATATTAAACTATGCGTACCACTTCCAGCACCAACATCTAATACTTTTCCATAACAATGCGAAAGAGCTTTTTGTTCTAATTGGGGCAATTGGTCTGCTTTACGAAACAAATAATCTAAAGGTAATTCATCATCTTCGGCAATAGAAGAAATTACTGTAATGTTTTCTTTGTTCTTACCTTTGAGGTAATCTTTTAAAGCGGTTCCTAAAATATCGTTGTTGGGCATATTGGTTAGATAAGGTGTCTTGATTTTATTTCTAAATATTTATTAATAGAATTGATGGTTAAATTTTCGGGAGCAGTATATATAGTTTGAATTCCGTGCTGATTTAGTTTTTTCATAATTAGTTTTTTTTCAAAAATAAATTTCTCGGCAATGGTTTGTCTGTAAACATCAGTAGTATTGTAAGTGTCTTTTTTAGTGATAGTAGTAAGCTCAGTGTTTTCAAAGAAAATACAAATTAACAGATGATTTTTGGCAATACCTTTTAAGTAAATAAGTTGTCTGTCCAAACTATCGAGTGTTTCAAAATTGGTAAAGAGCAGCATTAAACTTCGTTGCGGAACTTTATATTTTATAGTGCTGTAGAGCATTTCATAATTACTTTCGGCAAAACCTGTTTTTTGTTTGTAAAGCAATTCCATAATTCGTTGTATTTGCAAGCCTGAATTATCTGTTTTAAGCACATTTTTAATTTTATTATTAAAAGTAATAATGCCAGGTTTATCGTATTTTTTAGCAATTATATTAGATAAAACTAAAGAAGAATTGATAGCATAATCTAGCAAAGTAAGTCCATTAAATGGCATTTTCATACTTCGTCCCATATCAATGATGCAATATACATTTTGCGATTTCTCTTCTTGATATTGGTTAATCATTAACTTTCCTTTTCGGGCAGTAGCTTGCCAGTTTATGGTTTTAAAATCATCACCAGCAGTATATTCATTAATTTTTTCGAATTCGGTATTTCTACCAATTTTCCTAATTTTTTTAATGCCTGTTTGAGTAAGATGATTAGAAAAAGCAATAAGTTCATACCTCTTCATTTGCAGAAAAGAAGGATAAACAGCCACATCTTTTTCTTCTGAGAAAACAAATTTCCTCTCTAAAAAGCCTATCTTAGCAGCTGCATAAATGTTAAGTTTTCCGAAATTATATTCACCACGTTGGGTAGGTGTAATGGTGTAGTTTATTAGTTTTTTTTTCCCTTTTGGTAAGCTAAGGTTAAATTGTAAATTTCGTTCTTGAAATTGAATAGGAACTTCATCAACTATATTTAAATGAACATCAAACGGATAGTTATTTTCTACAATTAGCTGAATTTGATTAGCATCACCATTAGAAAGTCTGTCGCTAACTAACCTACTGGCATTAATCCCATTAGTTTGCTTATACAACAGTAAAATATCAATAATTAATAAAATTAAAATAGCTATAAAAGCAAAAATTCCAATAGAAAAAAAGATGCTGAAAATAAATCCTACACAAAAAACAATTACTAAAGCCGAAAGGCAATAGAAGAGTAAAGGTTTGAGGTATAACGATTTTAAAAACTGCATTACAATTATCTTGGAATTTCTATTTTTTCAATTAATCTGTCAATAATTTCTTGTGGTAAAGCACCTTCCATTTCTTTTTCTGGGGTTAGAATTATTCGGTGTTTTAACACATGAGGAGCAATAAACTTCACATCATCAGGTGTAATAAAGTCTTTACCATTTATTGCTGCGTGAGCCATAGCACTTTTTAAAATGGCTAAAGAAGCTCTTGGTGAAGCACCAACAAAAATTGCAGTATCACTTCTTGTAGCACCAACAATTTTAGCGATGTAGGCAATAATATTTTCATCGGCATGTACTTGGTTTACTTTTTTCCTAAACTCAGTAATTTGATTAGCAGTGAGCATTTTTTCTACTGCAGAAATATCAATTTTATTTTTTTGCTGATGGAAGTTGAGCAATAATTGTTTTTCGGCAGTTTCACTAGGGTATCCTACTTCAATTTTAAATAAAAAACGATCTAACTGAGCTTCGGGTAAGCGATATGTTCCTTCTTGTTCTAACGGGTTTTGAGTGGCAATAACCAAAAAAGGCTCAGCCATTTTGTAGGTTGTTCCATCGCTAGTTATTTGGTGTTCTTCCATGACTTCAAACAATGCAGATTGAGTTTTTGCTGGAGAACGGTTTATTTCATCAATTAATATAATGTTTGAAAATAAAGGACCTTTTCTAAACTCAAAATCAACCGTTTTTGGGTTAAAAACGGCAGTTCCAATAATGTCAGAAGGCATTAAATCGGGCGTAAACTGTATCCTAGAAAAATCTACAGAAATACTATGAGCCATAAGTTTTGCAGTAAGTGTTTTGGCAACTCCAGGCACACCTTCAATTAACACATGTCCATCAGAAAGAATAGCAATCAGTAATAAATCTATCATTTGTTCCTGACCAATAATAATACTGTTTAGCTTGTCTTTTATTAGCTGCATTGCTTGTTGAATTTCAGACAAATCTATTCTAGCTTTAAAAGAAGAATCGTTGTTGTTGGCAGCTTCATTAGGTATGTTTTCTTCCATGATTATCTTATTTTGTTTTTATGAAAAGTGTTAATTAATTGATTTAAATGTAATAATTCTGTTTCAGTAAGTGATTTTTTATTTAAAATAGTTTTGAATTCATTTATAAGTTCATCGGTAAATTTCATTTCTACACCCGATTTTCTTGCTAGTTGTTTCTTAAAATCATTGTCTAACTGTTGTGTGTTGAGCAAGTAGTTGGTTCTTACATTTTCGAGGAAATAAATGATTTTTTTATTAGCCAAATCCAAATGATTTTTTTGATGGTAATACATCTGAGAAACTACTTCAACAAAATCTGTGGTAGCATTGCTTAAAGGTTCAATAACAGGAATAATGCGTTGTCTTCTTTTAATATTAAAAACAATGTAAATCAATAAGCTAAAGATGGCTAAAAAGTAAGCAAATTTTAAAGCAGGGTTAGATAAAATAAACCGAAGAGGAGAAGTAATGATGGGTTTACCAATTTTGTAGTAATCATCCCAAATAAGCGTGTTTTTATCTAAATAACTTAAGGCATTAAAAGCGTAAGAATAATTTAAACTATCGGTTAAAAAATAATTGGTAAAAGCAGCAGGTAAAGTATTAATGTAAATTTTTCCTTTACCATGTTTTATTGCAATAAAGTTGACTTCTTGTTGATAATTAATATTTCCCAACTTGTAAATTTCGGAATGCCCCAACACTGTTGTATTGGCAGTATCAAAATTAGTAAAGTAAAAATGGAAAATGTTTTTATGAAAAATATAGGGAGAATCTTGTCTGATATTTTTGTTTTCAAAATTGATGTGAATAGGGGAGTTGTTTTTTTCGTTGTAATAGAAATTATAATTTCCATCAGTAGCAATATTTAGTGTGTCGGCAAACAGTCCGTAAAATTCACGAGCGGCTATAAAAGCGGTATTTCCTTTGTGAATAGCTTTTAAAAGTTTTTCAGTTTCAGCTTTGTCAGGACTAAATTCATTATTAATAAACAAGTAATTAAAGTTATTTAAAGAATCTAATGCAGTATAAATAGGTTCATTTACATGTAATATTTTTTGGTTGGGAAAAAGTTCTGGAAGTAAATCGTGCAAAACAAAACATCCGTAAGGGATTTTGTCTTTTTTAGTGTAGTTTTCAGTCCAATTAATAGGTTTGGGAGCATTGTACTGAAAATATACAGCCAAAATAAATAAGACCAATAGAACAAGATAATATTTTATGTATTTTTTCAAGTAAGCTTAATGGTTGGTTATTTTATTATGCATATCATTAAAAATAAGCATGGTTTCATCAAAATGATTTTCGTTAATGGTAAATTCTCCGTACCAAACATGTTCAAAAACTACAGTAGTCTTTTTGAATGGCGTTTGCAACGGGGATTGTTTTAATTCAGCAATATAATCTAAATTAGTTTTGTCAGCTTTCCAGGTAATTAAATCTTCATCAGTAAGGGTTTTTAATAGTTTTAAATAAGACAAGCGGATGGCATTTTTATAATCTTTTTCAGTAATGGCATTGGTAATAAGTTGGTTAAAATCCATTTCATGAATATTTTCATCTTCATGAATAAAACCAACTTTATTGGTTGCAGATTTGCCTCTAAAAACACCTTTTATTTCATGACGGAACAGTCGGTAGATAATTAAAATAAGAGCAGCAGCAACAATTGTCCAGATTAAAATATCCCAAAAAATGGGAGGAAGATTATTACTTACATATTTATTAAAAAGCTTATTTAACCATCGCTTAAAAGCTTCCCAAGGAGATTCTGCCGGTGGTGGAATACGGTCGTATAAAAATTCTTTATCGTTTGTGTATTTTTCAATAGATTCGTCAGCTACTTTTTTTACATCAATGGTACTTGAAGAGTCAATTTTTACTTTTAGCGTATCATTACTGAAAACACTTAGCTTCAGACTAAGCAGACATAGCAATATAAAGTAACGCAGTAATAATTGAACATTAAGCATAAATTAGAGTAGCTTGTTTAAATGGTTATATCTTCGTTGTCTTCTGAAGTATTACCAATAGCGTCAATTTTTTTCATCAGACCTCCTCCAAAAACTTTTTCATTACAGCTAAAATAGTGGAAGACAACGATAACCAAAAATATCACATTTGTTAGATTGGTTCCTATGGTTGCTATAACATTAAAGCTAGTAAGTAAAACAGAGCTAGTTTCTACAGCTGCATTTTGTATGCTATTTAGTTGAATCATAACGGTATAAATTAACTGAGGGATACTAAAAACAAACCCAATAGCACCAACAATTAATTGGGATATGAAAATTAATATCCAAGTATTTCCAAAGTTGTTCTTAGCTAATTGATAAGCTTTTTTTAGAGCAGCAAAATTTCCAATACGTTCCTTAATTCTAATAGGATAAACAGCAGTTATAACAAACAGCAGAGGAGGACCAACTACCATTAAAGCTATAAAAAGAGCAAACATAATTAACCCCATCAAAATTCCACCCATCATGGCAAAAAGACCTATAATGATACCTAAAGCAATTAGAAATAGAATAAATATTCCTACTAGAAAAAAGAAAGTAGAAATAAGTATTCCTAGATCTTTTAGGAAAGCATTCCAAACATCATTTACAGTAAATTTTGCCCCATCATATTTATCGTACAGAAAAACATATTCATAAGTAACGCCAAGGACAACAAGACTAGAGGCTATAGCAATAATAATGACTAAAAAATATACAGGAGAGAAAAACTGTAAATTTTCAAAATCGTCTGGATTAAAAGTTTGAAAATTAAAAATGTTTTGGACATAAATACTCATTAATATAGCATTAAGCAACAATAATGGTCCGGCTAAAAAAAGCAGGGAAGAGAAAAAAAGTTTAAAATTTTCTTTAATAAAAGTAAATGAAACAGTTAGCGTACTACTAAAGTCTCTTTCTTTTTCGAAATCTATTCTTTCTTGATTCATAGTTGATTTTTTTAAATATTTTGATAGGGTAAATGATAAAATACCAAATGATAAAACTTAGTGAGCCCAAGATAATAAATAAAGATAAATAAATAGGCATTTCTGTATGTCGGGTTACGAAACCTTCTAAAAAACCAGCAGTTATAAAAATAGGGACTAAGCCAATAACTATTTTTATTCCGTTTTTAGCGCCTTTAATAAAAGAAGTAGCTCTAGGGTAAGTTTTAGGAAAAAGTATACTATTACCCATGATTATTCCTGCTGCCCCGGCAATAATTATAGCAGAAATTTCCAAAGTTCCGTGTATCCAAATAGTAAGAAAAGACTCGAATAATAACCCTTTAGCAGCAAAAAAATACTGAAAAGCACCTAGCATAACACCATTAAGAAACAAAACATATCCTGTTCCGAATGAGAAAAATAAACCTAGAATAAAGGCAATAAATGAAACGCGAATATTATTTATGGTAATTCCCAAAAACATATCTAATTCTTTAGATTTTTTATAAACCGCCATAGGATCATTATTCTCAATGTTTTCCAATGTCATATTTACATAAGTATCACCTAAAATAAGCCTCACAAAACTATCGTCATATTTAGCTGAAATCCATCCTACAGTTCCAGAAATAAAGAAAATAAGAAAAGCAATAAGTAACTGTTTGTGGTGATTTTTTATTACCAATGGCAATTCTGTTTTCCAGAAAGTAATAAAACGATTGTTACTTTCTTTTTTATTTTGGTAAATCTCATGGTGAACAGTAGCAGCAAGTTGGTTAAGATATTCTGCAGTAGTAGATTTCGGATAATAAGTTTTAGCAAAAGCTAAGTCGTTGGTAAGTTGGATAAATAAATCAGCATTTTCATCAGGTGTAATTTTTACCTTTTGATGAATGAGCTGTTCCATCTTTTTCCACTTATCGGCATTCTTTTTTATAAAAACGACTTCTTTCAATAGTTGTGTGCTTTATTTTCTGGACACGACACAGTTTTCCATTACCAACATGTCCATTTCTGTTCTTAAATAACAATCTAGTGCTTCTTTGGGAGTGTTTACAATAGGTTCATTTTCATTAAAGGAGGTATTCAACAAAATTGGTGTTCCTGTTTTTTGTCTAAATCTTTCAATTAAATCGTAATACCTATCACCTTTTTCAACAGTTTGTAAACGACCTGTACCATCTACATGAGTAACCGCAGGAATTTCGGCATGTTTTTCTTTTTTGATAGGGTAAACCTTTTCCATAAAAGGAACTTTATCGGTTTTTTCAAAATATTCTGGAACATATTCCTCTAAAATAGAAGGAGCAAACGGACGGAAGCTTTCTCTACGTTTTATTTTAGCATTTAATAATTCTTTGGCATCTGTTCTTCTTGGGTCAACAATAATAGAACGGTGTCCTAATGCTCGGGGGCCAAATTCTGCTCTTCCTTGAAACCAACCAATTACTTTTCCATCTACTAATGCATCCGAAACAATTTCTAATAATTCTTCATCATTGTATTTAGTGTATTCAATATTATCAGCTTTTAGGCAAGCTTCTACTTCTTCGTTGGTTGATTTAGCACCGGTATAAGCATTGTAAATAGCAGGAAGTCTGTCGTTTTCTAATATATGATTATACAACCATAAGGCAGAACCTAATGCTGTCCCTGCATCATGTCCAGCAGAAGGAATATAAATATTTTCAAAGGTAGTTTGCTCTAATATTTTACCATTAGCTACCGAGTTTTGAGCCACACCACCAGCAATACAAATGTTTTTTAATCCAGTTCTTTTTTGTAGATGATTTAAAATATGGAAAATCAACTCTTCGGTAACACGTTGTACAGAAGTGGCAATATCTTTATGTTTTTGAGTAAGTTCATCTTCTTTTTTTCTGGCAGGACCGAGTAATTTTTCTAATTCTTCTGAGAAAATACTATCGATATGAGGGTCTCCATTTTCCCAACTCATGGCAACGCCTTCTTTAGCATGTTTAAAGTATTTGGTATTCAACTCAAACAATCCATTGTCTTTAAATAAGATGATTTTTTTGAGTTCATTGATATATTTGGGTTCACCATAAGGAGCTAAGCCCATTACCTTGTATTCATCGCCATAATGAGGAAAACCTAAGTATTGTGTTAATGAGGTATAGAAAATTCCAGCTGAATGAGGGTAGATAACAGTATCTAATACATCAATTTTATTTCCTTTTCCGGTAGCTATCATAGTAGAAGTAAAATCTCCAAAACCATCTATGGAAAGAATAGCAGCCTCATCAAAAGGAGACGCGAAAAAGGCACTAGCTAAGTGACTTCTATGGTGTTCTATATTTTTTACTTCAGCTTTAATTTGGTCTTCAGGAATGTTAAAGACTTTACTTAGTTCAGCTTTTACACTGCCTACTTTTTTGGTATTAGCCAAACGGTCTTTTAGAGCTTTAACTGAAACCAGGTTTTTGGCAGCATGAAGAATTTTTTTGTGAATATTAGCAGAAGGATCACGAGAAATAGTAATATAGTCTACTTTAGTAATATCAATATTAGCTTCGCCTAAACAAAATTTAATAGCCTCAGAGGGAAAACCAGCCCAATGCTTGATTCTTCTAAATCTTTCTTCCTCTGAAGCAGCTATTATTTCACCATTTTTTAAAATACAGGCAGATGAATCGCCATGATATGCATTTATTCCTAGTATGTACATGCTTTTATTATTTCCAGTAGATTTTGCAGATTACCGCAAATTTTTCTACTTTTTTATTTTTAAAATTTAAGTTGCTAAATTAGTAATTCCTCTTACAATTGAAAAAGTTGTTTGTATTGTTCAGTTAATGATTGATTATTACTTATTTGTTTGGCATAATGAAAAGCATTTTTAGCCATTTTATTAAATGTTTTTTCGTCCATTAAAGCTAATGTGTCTATTGCTTGTGCAAAGTCTTCAGGTGTTGTTAAGTCAATATCAAAACCAATATTATTAGTAGCTAAATTTTTCCAAGGAGTTTTGTTGGAAATTATCGGTACACAAGCATTCGCCATGGCTTCAACAATTATATGCCCGAAATTTTCGCCAGTTGAAGGTAAGAAAAGTGCATGGTATTGTTGTAGGCTAGCATCAATTTCGTGGTGAGGCAAAGCACCTTTATAATTTACTTTAATATTAATGGGTAGTTCGCTAATGGCTTTCAAACATTCGTTCCAATATTCCTGATTGTAGATGGGACCGTAAATATCAAAAAGTATGTTTTGGTGGCATTTTTTCAGCACATTAATAGCATACAAAGTGTTTTTTTCGGGAGCGATTCGGGCAATTGAAACAAGTTTTAAGGTTTTTTCAGGTTTAGTTTTTATAGTAAATGTTCTTGTTTTTTGTTCAGGAAGATTATTAGCAACAACAATTTTGGTGTTTTTTCCAAAAACTGATTCTATGTCTTTTTTTTCTTCATCGATAGTAGCATGAAAAGTAATGTTTCGGAATAATCCTACCCATTTAATAAACTGACTAAAAACTTTCTTCTTTGTTTTTTTTACTCCCAACGAGCCTTTTGATAACATTCCTCTTACAGCCAAAATGGTTTTAATGTTTTTCTTTTTTACATAATAAATTGGGATCAACGAAAAATAGAGAGAATAAAAACTGTTGCAATATACTATGTCGGGTTGAACTTCATCTATTAAAGCATGTATTGTATTTCGTTTGGTATTTTCTTTAGACAAATAAAAAACCTGAGCGTTATCAATACTATTCCATTGGTTGGTATTGATGTTAGAGTAGGGGGTAGTTTCTAAATAATCGGTATTTCGGGTAACAATATAAAATTGAAAATAATCCTTTAATGCATCCACCATATTGCTTATCGAACGAATAGGTCCACCAGCTTTGTAGCCAGGTTTATACCAATCTATGAATATGAGGATGGTAGGTTTCATGAATATTTTTTTTGTTTAGATAAAAAATAGTTGATGTGTGATATAGGCCAATTTCCTTCTACATGTCTTCGGTTAAAAACGCTATTATTAAATGAAAAATAGTTGGTGTAATTATCACCACCAAAAACATATTGATGTTCGTTAAGGCAATAATTTAAAGCTTTCTCATCAATATCATAATTTCTACCATAGGTCCATGCAAAATAATTGCAAGGAGCATTAATTTGTTCTTCTATTCGATTTTTTGAAACCGTAACTTGTTGATATAATTCTTCATTAGTCAAGCCAACTAACCTAATATGATTTAAAGTATGGTTGCCGATAATAAAACCTTGCTGGTGTAATTCTTTTATCATTTTCCATGTCATTGGTGCTTTGTTGGTATGAACAATGTTTTCAGTAAAATTTTTACGATAGTCCTTATCACCATCAATAAATCCGGGATTGATAAAAAAAGCAGCGTTGGTGTTAAAGTCAGAAAGTACAGGAGCAATTTTGGTGTAGCATTCTTCAAATCCGTCATCAAAAGTAAAAGCAATTAGTTTTTGATTTTGGTGTGTCTTTTCTTTAATTGCAGTTACTGCTTCTTCAATATTTATAAAATCTGCCTGTTTGGAGAGGTTTTTTAATAAATCATGAAAGATTGCTGGCGGTAAATCGTTTCTTCCAATGTAGTGGCTATTTAATATATGTATACCATTAGCTACTGATTTAAAATTGCCAAGTGTTGATAAAATAGTATTTCGAATGAGATTTTTCAATTTATTTAGTATCTATGAAATTCGGTTGCAGTTACTAACCAACTTTTTTTATTGAGCAAATTACACTTATTTTTATTAATAGCATAAGTAAAAAAACTAATATTATGTGGCAAAAAATAAAATCCTAATTTTTTTATAATAGGTTTTATTGGGTGATTTGTTGATAGGTTGAACAAAATAAGGTTTGGGCTTAATTCTGAAATAATTGTTTTGCGAATTTTCTTCATGAAACTAATTGTTATTTCATCATTTGGAAATATTTCCATAATTTGTACCTCATTTAAACCACCTCTTTTTCCAAGTCTAATAATTGCCCAGCCTAATGTTGTATTTATAATGCGATAGTCATAAAGCGGATAAGTAAAATACCTCCATTTTATAAATTCAGGAGTTCTATTTGGGGTAAGTATATCTTTTATTTTAAGTGGAGTTATAGTGTTTTTTAATTCATTAAATAAGGTTAGTTGTTTGTCACTAATGGAGTTAATAGTTGTTGCATTAAAAGGTTTTTTTAGGGATAAAAGATTAAAAAGTGTACTGATTTTTTTTGTAAAAAAAACGCTGTTTTCAATATGATTAATAGGTGTGAAATTTAATTTTTCAAAAGGAGCATAACTGGCTTTATTGGGAAAATTTAATACAAGTTCAATACCTTTATTTTTAGCTATTTTAAGAACTTCTTTTGTTAAAGAACTAAACAACCCTTTTTTTTGGTGGTTTGGATGAACCATGGTTTGGTAAGAAATTAGACATTTTATAACTTTGTCATTTAACATATATTGATATTGACCAAAGGTGACTTCACCTGCAATTTCGTTGTCTTTGGTTAAAGCAACAACGCAAATACTTTCGCCAAAAGGGCTGTCAAAATACTTCCATTTTAACCATTCCAAGCTATCCTTTTTCCTATTGTGAATCAAAGCTGCATTTTCGAGTAGTTGATTAAAATACGCTTCATTACTGTCTTTTGTGATGACTTTATACTCAAATTCTGCTTTCACTGCTTTGTTATTGTTTGGTGGTACAAACTTCGGTATTCTTCCGCAATTTTGTTAGGGCTATATTTAGTTGAATTTATAAAGCCGTCTTGAATTAATTGCAAACGATATGTTTTGTTTTCTATCAATTCCACAATCCCTTCTTTTATATCTGAGACATTTAAAGGATTTACAAAATGGGCTGAATTACCAGCAACTTCAGGCATAGAAGAAATGTTGGAAGAAATGACCACTCTTCCAATGGCATTCGCTTCTATGATAGGTAAACCAAAACCTTCACGGAGAGAAACAAAAGCAACAATATCTGTATTAATGTATTCTTGATAAATTTCGTTTCGTGATAAATCAGCTTTAGTTACATAATCAATTTTGTGCTGGTTTAAGGTGTTTTTTAATTCGTCATTTAACTTACCTATAATAGTGAGTTCTATATTTAACTCTTTTATAGCTTCTATTAGTTGAGGGATATTTTTATTGGCTTTAGTTCCAATTTGTAAAATTCGCACAGGTTTAGAAAAATTATCTTTAACTACTGGCTTAAATTCAGCGGGATAGCAATTAGGAATGACCTTTATTTTATGTTCGTCAATATTAAAAAAACGAATTAAGTTATTTTTAGTGTGTTCAGAAACAGTTGTAACATAATTGACATTTTTGATGGGTAATTTATAGATTAACCAACCGTATAACCATTTTTTTATTCCTTTTAAATCGAATTCATAATGATTGGTATCATGCACTGTTAAAATGGTTTTATGGGTTGGTAAAAACAGGGCATAATATCCAATCCCTCCAGTGATATGTATCACATCACTTTCCATTTTTTTTATAGCTTTTAGGTTTCTCCAAAAGGAAGCATAGGTTTTGTCATAAAAGTCTTCATAAATACAGTTTTTAAGGTGTTGTTTAATGGTAGTAAACAATTCTTCAAAACTATGGCCACCGAATGATTTTGTTCTATGTAAAAAAAGAATTTTCATTAAATGAAAAAATAATAATGATGATGGTGTATAAAACAATCTAATCTTACAAATTTAACTTATTATTTAAATAAACAATGGATTATTTTTAAAGGTTTAAATCTTTGAGATTAGACAACTGTATTATATTTACTATATTTGTTATGCTTTTACAAAGGGGTATAAATATAATAGTCACTGAAAATAAAGTATAGGAATCATCGGGTTCATAAAAATATTTTATATGTACATACTAACTATTACGATAGAGAAATTTCAGAGGATTATAAGGTGATGGTGGCATTCACAATGTGAATAAAATTAATTAGTAATTATGAAAATAAATAGAACAATTAATGTTTGAAATTTTTGGAATTTATCCTTTAGTTAAGATACTTATAATAGTTTTTATACTGTTTTTTTTATCTTTTTTTATAGGTAAAATTTATACTCAAAACTATACAAGCAATATTGCAATTCAATTTTTAATAGGGATTTTGCTTGTTGTATCATTTATTGCTATTATAACTAGTCTGGCTAAGACAATTTTTTTAGTTTTTTTTATATTAATTATTTTTCTTTTAAAGCCTTCATTAGAATTTATTTCAGTTAAGGGATTAAAACTAGCTTTAAAGTTATCTTTAAAATTAGTAGGATTATTTTTATTATTTACAATTGAAGAATTATTTAGAAACGAATATTTTTCAAACAATTTTATCCTTACAGGATATACAGATTATACATATTACCTAACTATAGCAGAAAATTTAATACAAAGTGGTGTTGAATCGCCATTTAATTATATGGTAAACTATGGAATGGATTCATCACCATCTTTATACCATTATTTTGACATTTATATTTTAGTTCCTTTTTTATACTTAGGGATTCCTCCAACTATGGCATACTTATATTTTTATCCATCTTTTGTAGCAACATTTGGTGTATTATGTTTAGTGTATATGTTTAAGGCAAAAACACCTAAATGGATAACATATATATTAGCGATTGTATCTATTCACATCGTAGGGTTGACATTCTCATTTGATGGTTTTCAATTTGATATAAATAGAAATATCATCTATTTTCATAAAGGATTGTATGCAATAACATTAATTTTAATTTTAATTGAATGGGTTAAATCTAAGAACAATCTATTTTTATTTTTTGCGATTTCAATATCAATTTTATTCAACATAATTTTATTACCAATAATGGGCTTTATTGTGTTTTTTATAGTTATAATTTATAAAAAAAGGTTCCTATTCAATTTTACTATTAAAAATAATTTAAAAGTTATAATAGGTATTTTTATATTTCTCTTATATTTTATATTTTTTTATTTTATTAATATAACTACAAAACAATCGGGAGGTTATGTTGATAATACTTTTGTTGAGAAGATTGATTTTTTTTCAATTACTTATGTTAAAAATGTTATCAATAATTTGATAATTTATATAGGTTGGCTTAAGTGGTTTTTTATAATATTTAGTATTATTTTAATTTATCAAGTATTTTTATTTATTAAAAATATTGAAATTGAGTATTCAATAATTATTATATTTCTATTAATGATTGGGGGAATAATTTTTAGAAGTCTTTTATATTTTAATTTTTTTTCGCATCAAATATTTAATATTTCTTTTGTAGGGTGTGTTGTTACACTTAGTTTTTACGGATTAATTCAGTTTTTTGAAAAAAATAAATTAAGTAAGTATATTGCTTCTTTAGTAGCCATTTTTGTAATATTAGGTTTTTATTTATCTAATCTATCAAGCTTTCATGTTCCTATTTCAGGTTATAAAGCAAGTGTTTTAATGACGAAAAAAACTATAAAATTAATTAATGAGAACACTAAGTTACTTTATTTTGAAGATGTTAAAAAAGCTACATCTAAAAATACAATTAGATTTATTCCTTATATGAGTTTTGAAGTAGGTCCATATAAGTTAAATTATAATGTATCTATAATTCAACCTACTCATACTAATTTACTTCCAAATAAATCAGACCATTTAAAAGAAATTCTATCACTTATAGAAAGCGGTCCTTTTCATCAGTTTTGTATAAAAAATAATTATAATCCTAATTCATATTATGATGACCAGTTTTTTGAAGCAGTTAAAAAATTTATTTTTGAAAACGATATAAAGGTATTAATTTTTAATAATGATATGGTTTTACCAGAATGGATTAACAAATTAAAATCAAAACAAATTCTACTACCAATTAACCCAAAATATGACAATCATACTTTAATATTTTTAGATGCAGGTTAATTTTTTGGAATACTAGCAATAATTAGGTCGCTCTTTTTTTTTGATGATTTTATAATCAAAACCTTGATTTATATGTTTCATGAGCGTAGTATTAGTTTTTCCCACAACCTTTTTTTATAAACCTGAGTTCGATTATTATTTTGAATCCAGACCGCTTGTAAATAGTAAGTTTCAACTAAAAATGATAAAGCAATAGCGAGCTATTACAAAGCATTTTTAGACAGAAAATCGTTGTTTAGAAGTGGAAAACAAAAATGCTTTCTCATAAAAGCTAATGTCCCTTGTATATTAACTTTTATTAAAATCTGATTTTTAAAATAATAATCGAACTCAGGTTATAATGTATAAACTATGAATATTTGTATAAATTTGGCTCTTTATTTAAGTGAATTATGCTAAAGAAAGATCAAGTTTTATATTGGATGCCTGTTTTGTTTGATGCTTATATCGGACATAAAGGGTTTTATGTGATAGGATATACTAAAAGTGGTACAAATTGGTTGAAAAATATGTTGAGGCATTACTATGATTTTAAATTACCTGCAAGATATACTCCTGGCAACCGATTTTTTGGGCCAAGAGTTTATCATATGCATCGATTTTTACCAACAACATATTTTCAAAAAAAGTCAATTTATTTGGTGCGAGATGGGAGGGATACGATTATCTCAAGATATTTCACAATGGTAAATCAAGCTTCTCAATCATTAATGAAAAGAGATTTTATTGATTATTCAGGGGAAACACCAACGAAGGAAAATATTACATCAGTTCTTCCATTATATATTAAATTTTTAATCAACTATCATAAATCAACTATTGATTATAAATCGCATGTGAATAAAGCTATCGAGAATAATTTTTTGATTTTAAAATATGAAGATTTACATAAAGAAACAGCTCAAACATTAATAAAATCAGTTCAACATTTAACCCCTAAAATTGAAATAAATGATAGTCGTATTGATGAGTCTGTTGAATACTGGTCGTTAGAAGCCTCTAAAAAAAGACAAAAAAAAGATACCGGATTTTTTAGAAAAGGAGGAGGACAAACAGGTGATTGGAAAAATTATTTTACTTTAGAAAGTGCAAATGTCTATAATGAGTATGCGGGAGATATTCTTGTCCAATTGGGATATGAAAAAAGTAAGGATTGGGTTAATGAATTTTCTGTATTAGATAATAATAGAAATGAGTGTTAGTAAATTATTTTGAAGAATTAGTTATTAATTCTTTTTGTTGGATTTTGTATAGAGCGAATATTAATCCTATGGTAAAATAGTAGAAAAAATTTTCCATATAACTAAATGTGGTCATTTGTATGGTTATTACGGGAGGAATAATGAGAAATATTAAGGAAGTTAATAAAATTTTAATTTCAATATTCTTACACCATTTTAAGATGTTAAAAGAAAACAGAAAAATAAAGAGTCGCATTAAGACAATAATAATACCTCCAATAATACCAAATTCTAAAACAAGTCGTTCTCCTTCTTCTTCAAAATAAAAAGGGATAGGTTTTTTAATAAGACCTTGAGCACCTTGATAAGTCATTCCTATTCCATAACCTAACCAACCGGCATTGTCACTAAATTTAAAAATATCAACACGATCTTGCAGTCTTAGTTGAACATCTGTAAACCCTGTGCTTTCTCCTCTATGTCTAGATTCTGCTTTTTCGAACCTATTAATAGTTGAGTCTACTGGGTTTTTAAACACATCTGTAGTCGAATATAGGGACAAAGCCATTACAAACCCTAATGTAAAAACTATGGAAACAGTTTTTCTTAGATTTACAAAGTTTAAAAATACATAACAACCAAATAAGAAAATATTAATACCCATTAACATTATTGGTAATCTAGATGCAGTCATAAACATATTAATTATTAATATGAGCATAGCTGCAATATATAGTATTATTCTTTCATTTCTTAATAGCTTAATCAACATAATCCCCATTAAAAAAGTGATGCTAAACAATAAATAAGCATTGTATATTTTCATAAATGAAAAAATAGAGGAAACTCTTGTGAAACCTGCAGCTCTTGCAATTAATTGATCGTCATTAGTAAAGCCGTTTAAGATATGATCGACTGGTAAGTAATACTGTATTGCACCAAGAATGCCAATAGGAAAGCTAATAAAAGCTATTATTTTGGCCAATAACATAATTGAATTAAATGTCTTAAATAAATATTGATTTACATGAATTAATGGAAGAAACAATAAATGAATAACTACACCAACTATACTTACCATTATAGGGTTATTTAATCTATTATTAAAAAAACCAATTGTACATATAATAATAAATAATAATATTAAAAATTGGTACAAGTGTTTTGGCTTTGGAATAGGGTATTTAGTGAGCAGAAATAAACCATAGGTGATGCTAAAAAGTATATACTTAACAAAAAATAAAGGTCCTGCTAATTCGTATAAAAACCATTTCCTAGGAATACCATCAATTAATATCCATATTAGTGATATTATAAAAAACCACTTAAAAGATTTGTTTAGATTTAAAATCATTTATTTTTTTCAATTAATGTAAATAAATTTAATATGATATATTTCCAATCATAAACATCCCAAATTTCATTATATTTTGTTTCCCATTGGAATTCATTTAAGATATAATTTAGTTTACTAACCCATTCTTTAGGGTTGTCATTATTAATATGAAAGACAGAAGGGAAGTTGTTATCTACCGACCATTTTATAGGAAAAGTCACAACAGGTTTTTTAGCTGCGGCATATTGAATAAATTTTAAAGGAACTGAGTTGTAAATAAAATCATTGTTAGCAGTGTCTCTTAAAGTTAAACCTATATCGGATAATGCATAAAGGATATTAGCTTCTTTATTTGGTATTACACCAGTGAAAAATACATTATTAACTTTGAATGCAGGAATATTACCTGCAACAATAAATGCTAAATTGGATAATTCTTTTTCTGCTTGTAAAGCAATTTTTTTAGTAAACTCCTCATCAAATTTATGAGCTCCACCGATGTAAGAAGCAATTTTTTTATCTAATGGGATATTGAATTTTTGTTTAAATTCATTTATTTCTTTCTCATTGATAGATTTTATAGCTGAAAAATCGGCTCCATTACTGATGGGAAAAAATTCAGCTTTTATATAATTTGTGATGCTTTTTTTTGCACTTTCAGAAACAATAAAGTTTAATTTACATTTATTAAACTGATTAGTATAGTATGCATAGATATCATTTAAATTTTTTGGTGGAAAATTCTTCCAATTAATATCATCTTGTAAATCTGAAAATTCAGGAATGGATGAATCTAAAGCAGGAAAGAAATAAAAGCCATCTGCATGAAAAATGATATCAGGTTGTATTTTAGCTGCAATTTTTTTTAATGTTTGATAATTGTATTTTCTCATCCATACCAAAGCATTATATTTTCCAATTATTCTACCTATAAAAGCAGATAAGAAAATAGAACTATATACATCATAACCAAATTCATCAGATTTTTCAACTTTAAAAGATTGTAATAATGAGGATATAAAACATTTAAAAGTGTTAAACACAGATTTTTTTTTTCCTTTCCATAATGCACTTCTATTATCATTCCACCTTAATCTATAAAGGTCGCAATGATTACTTAGATTTTTGGCAATATGGTATGATCGCGAAAAATTTGCAGAGATATTATCAGCTGGTATGTATAATATTTTCATATGGTAACAGTAATAAACTTTTCTATACGTTCTATCTGTTTTTTATAGGTGTTTTCTTTTGCGAAGTTAATTCTTTCTTGTTGGAGATTAGCGTTATTATAATTTGATAGGTTTGATGTAATTTCTTTTATTTTTGATTTTAGTTCATCATTACTGTTTGTCATTTCTAACAAAGTAGAATTTTCGTAAGTTGAAATAAAATTAGATACTATTACTTTTCCTGTGCTTAAATATTCTAGAATTTTATGACTGTTAGAAACTTCAATAGGAAATTTTTTATTATCGTAACATAACCAAAAAATTTCTAAAAAAGATAATAATTTAATTAGTTCTTCCTTTGTTAAGCTACCTGTAAAATTGGTATTTGGAAGCATTTTTAAAAGATTTATTTTAGGTTGTTTTACTTTACCCCCTATATTTGATTTTTTATCAGGTCCAATAAAAATAAAATTTAATTCTGGATTTTTTTTAACAGTTTGAATTAAATTATCCCAGTCAATTAATTGCATCTGTAAATTACCAACATAGCCAACATTCACTTTATGTTGACTTATAAAATTTGGGGGGGTGGAGGTTTTGTAATGGGATAAAAATATTTCATCAACACCATGATTAATAAAATATTTGGGAGTAGAAGTGTTGATTTTATCTAATATTGCTTCTGAAACAGATAAAACAATATCTGCACTATTAGCAATTTTACTTAAAAAAGGGCGTGATTTTAAAATATAATCAACAGGATGAAAGATGCTTATTGAAGCTCTAAACTGTTTTAAATTTTGAAATCGAGATTGTTCAAAACTCCAAACCACATCAGGCTTTGAGATATTTAATGCTTTTAAAATTTTCTGAATAATTTTATTAGTCTGTATATCAATTAGAAAGCTAGGGAGTTTTGTAACTCCTATTACACCAAGATTAATTGAAACTAAATACAAATTCTTTTCAATATTTTCAATAACAACATTTTTTGATTGTTGTTTGTTTGGGATGGTATGAATAAAATAAACTTTATTTTTTTTGCTTAATTCTTTTGCGTATAAATGTTTAGAAAGTTGATTGACACCCCAATTTTGTTGAGATAAAATTAATATGATTTTATTTTGAAATTGAAATTTTTTCAATTTTAATTATTTTTTTTAAGTAAACTGTAAATTCCTTTTAAAGGTTTGAAAATAGGATACTTATCAAAGTAAGAATAAGCTTCTGTTTCAAAATAGGTATGCGGACAAGGAGGTAATTGTATAAGTTGATTAAACGCTGTTTCACCAAGATCTAACTTTTTTAATACAAATTCTTTATCAATTATTAATTGTTCAGCATCATAAATGGGTTGCTTCAATTCTTCCAATGCCTGTTCACGCGTAATTTGACCGGAACAAATAAGTGTAGAAAGATGTGCTTTACGTTTGTCCACTTTAAATTTCTCAGGTAATATATACCCTTGATAAAACCTTGTCCAAACTGATTCGTAGTGTTTCCCACCGTAATCTTTCCAGTTTAACTCTTTTATTAGGGTTTCTTTAACTTTGTCTTTATTATAGTCAATATAATTTAATAAAGGAATTGATTCAATTTTTAAAGCAACGGAATAATAACGTTTGTCAAAAGCGGTTAAAAAAGGGAAGGTTTTTAATGGGATGGTTCCAAATTTTTTGTGAATGGACTTGATATTGACAGCATCAGATTTATTAAAAACCCATGCTTTTGGCAATATTGCTTCAGTTACAATATTAAAACCACTTAAAAAATAATTTATTTTGTGCTTAGCCGCCAACTTAAATAAGGTTGCCCTAATCGCATGGTCGGTAATGGCTTCAATATCAATTACAGATGCTTTTAAATACGCAATTTGTAGGTCACGAAATTCTTCCCAATTGATTACATAAGTATATAAGTCGAAACCTAAGATGGAAACAATGTTTTCAATGTTTTTAACGGCTAACTCAGAATTCCAACCATTATCAAAATGTACAATTAATGGTTTTAGCCCTTCTTTTTTAGCTAAGTATGCCAAATAAGAACTGTCAACACCACCACTTAATCCTAAAATACAATCGTATGGTTTGTCTTTTCCTTCAGCTTTTATTGCTGCAATTTTTTTATTGAAAAAAGCAGCACCTTCCTCACCTTTTTTTACATGCTTTTTTTCTTTTTCAAAATATTCATAATAATAATTGCAAATTCCTTTTTCATCAAAAGTGATGTTTGGATCAGCAATATTATCCATCACTGTTTTGGTACATTGTTGAAATTTTATATCACTCATTTCTTAAATTACTAAAAACAACTAGCTTATTATTTATAACAAAAATATATTCCTATTTGTTTAAATTATTATCAAAATCTATAGCGTCAAACTTATTAATTTAATTATCCTATTCATTGAAAATCAAATATCAAATAGCCGAACTTTATTTTAAACGTATTTGGAATAATTTCACAGGTATAAATGGTAGTTTTTAACTTTAAAACAAATTAACTACTATTACTACGATTTTACAACTGAAAGGGTAAAAAAATATTTTTAAATAATGGAGGCTCTTTAAAAAAGAATATCTTTGAAAGATTTTATTTAGAAATAGCTATATGAAACAAAAAGTAGTTGGATTAGGATTTCATAAAACAGGAACATCGAGTTTAGCCTCAGCACTTCATGTGTTAGGGTATAAGGTTTGCGGTCAACAAAATGCACTATATCAGGATTTGATTAATGGAAATATTATTCCTTTTATTGAGTTGGCTAAAAAATATGATGCTTTTGAAGATGATCCATGGCATTTGTTATACAAAGAGATGGATGCTGCTTTTCCGGGAAGCAAGTTTATACTTACAGAAAGAGATGTGGATAGTTGGTACAAAAGCTGTTTGAATCATTTTTATGACGACACTACTGCAATTAGAGATTTTATCTATGGTGATGGTCGCCCTAAGGATAATGAAGTAAATTTTAAATCTGTTTATTTAGAGCATATCAATAATGTAAAGTTCTATTTTAAAGACAGACCTGATGATTTTCTTGTTATTAATTTTACAGAAGGCGAGGGTTGGGAAAAACTTTGTCCATTCTTAGGAGTAGAAATCCCTAATACACCTATACCTCATGCAAATAAAGGATTTTATACCAAAACACCCAACAGTTTTAAAAAGAAAATGTGGTTTTTATACAAAAAAATTTATGCTTTTTTATATCATAACATTTATAAGCCTTTTTTTAAACGTGCTTAGTTTTGTACTGATTAGAAATGAAGTAAAATAGTACGAATAATACTAAAGAAATTAAAGGAGACTGAACTAACCCAATTATAAAGCGACTTAGCGTATAAACACTATCAAAGCTGTTTGTTAAAATGCCAACCATACTAACTATTGCAGCAAAAAGTATAAGTGTTCCATAAATTAATATAGTGAATTTATTATATTTTTTATTCTTAAAATAAGAATGGATTAACCATAATGTGAGTGCTGTAAAAGTAAGAGAGAAGAACAAGGTAAGTCCCCATTTTAAAAATAGCAATGTAGTTTCACTCCACTGGTATAAAAAACTTGGAGGAGTTATATAAGCAGTATTGTAAGGAAATTCGTTATTTTTATAAACAGAGTTGATAATCAAGAATATAGCTTCTCTAATGTATCCAACAAAAAAAATAAACAGTAACAAGAGACCTGTTAAGAATTGTTGGTATTTTTTTGTTGCTTGCATTACTTTCTTTGTGCGAATTTCTTTACCCAAATCATCCAAAAAGTAAAAATGAAAGCATAAACAATTACAGTAAACGTATATTTATGGTTAAACTCTAAGCTTTCAGGTTTGTAAACCACCACCATAGCTAAACCTACTAGCCTAAATATATTTAATAGATGAATGGATAATAAACCAAGTGGAATATAAATTAATTTATATTTTATTTTACCAGGAAAGATAATAATAAAACCAGCAAAGAGGGCAAATAAACTTAATCCATTACAAGGAGCCCCAATTAAAACACCATGAGTACCATCAACTCCAACAGCATCATTGTAGGTAAACACATCATACCCCATTAAGTTTAAAATAAATTCAGTAGCACTAACTAAATGACTAATTAAAAAATCATCTACCAAACCATCCTTTAGCAGCCAATTATCGTACACAAGAAACCATATAAAATACAAGGCTATAGCTTTTAATAAGAACAAAGCTATAAATTGGTCTTGTTTAGATATGTTTTTGAGAATAGACATGGTAAATTTATGTTAGTAGGAAACAAAATTATTAAAATTAACTCAGTTTGTTGGTTTAACATTTAGTTTGTACGAATAAAAAACTATTTTTGTCAACCTATTAAAAAGTAGATTGTAATAAAAAATGGAAAATAACCAACCAAAAAATGTAATAGAAAGTTTTGATTTTAAAGCTTTAGGAGCGCGAATACTGAAGTATTGGTATTTGTTTGTTGTATCTTTACTTATTGGTTGGGTAGTAAGTTATTATACTGTACGTTATAGTGTTCCAGTATATAGAACTTATGGAAAAACCTTATTAAAAGATGAGTATTCTGCTTGGGGAGAAGAATACTTTATTAAAGGAATGGAGTTGGTAAGTGCCAGAAATAGACTAACCAATGAAGTAGGTATTATTACCTCTTATAATTTAATGCGTGCTGTATTAGATGAAGTTGATTTTAGAGTGTTTTATTATGACATTGGTAATATTAAAACTTCTGAACTATATAAATCTTCACCTTTTAAAGTAGAGTTAGATTCAACTGCAACAGACCAATTGAGGGCGGCTTATTATTTAAAGGTGGAAGATCAATCTACTTTCTCTGTAGCCAAAAATGAAGAATTTGAAAATAAACAAACCTTTCCTTTTAATCAATGGATAGATTTGAATGGAATTAAAACTCGAGTTATTTTAACGGAAAACTACCAACAAGGTAAAACAGAAGATAAACTGCTCTATTTTACTATAAATGACTTAAACTCTTTGGCAAAAGTCTATCAAAGTAGTATCAGTTTAGAAACAGAACCTTTAGAATCTTCTATTTTAAAATTTAGTTTAGTTGGTTCTACTATAGATAAAGAAGTGGACTTTATTAATGCTTTAATGACTTATTATATAGAAAATGGACTAAAAGAAAGTAGTGAAATTGCTACCAATACGATTAGGTTTGTTGATGAACAATTAAAAGATATTTCTAGTGATTTAAGAGCCACCGAAAACAAAATGGAGTCATTTAAATTAGGCAATAATAATGAAAAACTTCAAATTAACACTAATACTTACATACCTCAATCTAATGCATTAGAACGAGAGTTTTTAGAAACACAGTTTGAATATAATTTTTATACAGAGTTAATAAAAAATTTAGAAAGCTCAGACGAAGGTAAAATGTTTATCCCAAATGTGATAGGTGTAGGGATTAGAGACCCACTATATGTTTCTATTACAGAATTGATGTCCTTATATACTAGAAAAACACGAATGGAAACCCAAGCAAGTGATAGCAGTACAACTTATAAGTTATTACTTGGGCAAATTAAAGTTACAAAACAAATTCTTGCGGCTAATATTGAATCGAAATTGATGCAAACTAAGTTTACCTTAGATCAATTAAAAGAACAATTATTAACTATTGATAGTAAATTAGGAGAATTACCAACTGTTGAATCTGAGTACAATAGAATCAATAGAATATATAATTTGAATAATGATTTTTATAATTATTTATTACAAAAGAGAAGTGAAGCTGCTATGGCAGAAGCCTCTAATGTGCCTAAGGCTAAAGTGTTGGAACCTGCCAGTAAATATACCGTTTCTTATGCTGGTATTAATAGTAGTAGTGTTTATACCTTAAATATGGGTATAGCCTTAGTTATTCCTTTTTTAATAGTATTGTTACTTTTCCTTTTTAATACCAAAATAATGGAAAAAGGAGACATAGAATCGGTAACTACTATTCCTATTTTTGCTACTATTGGACATACCAAAACAGATGGAAATTTAGTGTTGATAGATCATCCTAAATCTATTGTAGCCGAATCATTCAGGTCGTTGAGAACCAATATTAATTACATTACCAAGCAACAACAAACTTTTATTATACTTATCACTTCATCCATTAGTGGCGAAGGAAAAACATTTTGTTCCATCAACTTAGCTTCGGCTTATGCTATTTCGGGTAAGAAAACATTAATAATTGGCGCAGATTTACGTAGACCAAAGATCTTTAATGATTTTAACCTTAAAAACTCCAAAGGATTATCTACCTATTTAATAGACAAAGCTTCGTTACAAGAGGTAGTTCAAGAAACAGAACAAGAAAATTTACATTTAATTTCTTCAGGACCTGTACCACCTAACCCTTCAGAATTAATAGAAACTGATAAAATGGCTGAATTCTTTAAAGAAGCACAACAAATTTATGATATCATTATTGTGGATACTCCACCAATTGGTTTAGTTACTGATGCTATGATATTAACCCAATATTCTGATGTAAACTTGTATGTTGTAAGACAACGATATACCAACAAAAATCAGTTAGAATTGATTAATCAACTCTATACAGATAAAAAAGTAACTAATGTTGGAATTGTTGTGAATGATTTAAAAGAGCAACGCATAGGTTACAGGTATGGTTATAATTATGGGTATGGCTATGGTTACGGTTATGGTTACGGCTATGGAGGGGGAGCTTATTATGGAGATGATGAGGTTACAAAAAAAACATTTTTTAATAAATTTAAAAAATAATTGGCTGAAAGGATGCATAGTGAAGAGAATTGGGACAATATAATATTACCTAAAAAAAGCTTGTTTGCTATAGATTTCAAAGAAATTTGGAAATATAGAGATTTGCTTATCATGTTTGTTAAGCGAGACTTTGTTACCCTTTATAAACAAACCATATTAGGGCCTATATGGTTTTTTCTTCAACCTATTTTTACCACCACTATTTATGTTTTTGTATTTGGTAATGTTGCCAAATTATCTACCGATGGTTCTCCTAAAATTCTTTTTTATATGTCGGGTATAATATTGTGGAATTACTTTGCAGAATGTTTTAATAAAACCGCAACCGTTTTTAAAGACAATCAAAATATTTTCGGTAAAGTGTATTTTCCAAGGTTAATTACTCCCTTGTCTATTGTAACATCCAGTTTATTAAAATTAGCTATACAGTTCATGCTATTTTTAGTAGTATTAGCCTATTATGTTTTTTTCTTATCCTATTCAATAGATTTCAATGTTCAGTTGTTGCTATTCCCTTTACTCATTCTACTTATGGCAGCAATAAGTTTAGGATTTGGGTTAATCATTACTTCATTAACAACAAAATACAGAGATTTAGTTTTTCTGCTTCAGTTTGGCGTACAACTATTAATGTATGCCACACCGGTAATTTATCCGCTGTCTTCTTTGCCGGATAAATATCGTTGGATTATAGAGTTAAACCCTATGACATCTATTATAGAAACGTTTAGGTATGGAATTTTAGGTTCGGGTAATTTTAGTTGGAATAATTTAATTTACACCATTGTGTTCGCTTTTTTTATTGTGAGTGTAGGCACATTGGTTTTTAATAAAACAGAAAGAAAATTTATGGATACAGTGTAGAAGCTGAAGCAATCCGCCAGTCGCTTGCGTCATTGCAAAGCACAAGCAGAGGAATTGAGAGTTGGAATTGAAGCAATCTATTGGTTGGGAGTACAGAATAAACAGATTGCTTCGTTCGTGTCTCACTCACAATAACGCTAAAGCATAGCAATGATGGAACTATTTACGATTAACAAAATAAATGAGTAAAAATATAGCCATAAAAGTGGAGAAGTTATCTAAGCAATATAGGCTTGGACAAGTTGGTACGGGTACTATAAGTCACGACATTAACCGCTGGTGGCATTTGATGAGAGGTAAAGAAGACCCTTATTTAAAAATTGGTGAAAACAACGATAGAACAAGCAAAGGGAATTCTGAATATGTTTGGGCATTAAGAGATATTAATTTTGAAGTAGAAAAAGGGGAGGTACTTGGAATTATTGGAAAAAATGGAGCAGGAAAGTCTACTTTACTAAAACTGCTTTCTAAAGTTACCAGCCCTACAATAGGAGCAATAAAAACCAAGGGAAGAATAGCTTCTTTATTAGAAGTAGGAACAGGCTTTCATCCGGAAATGACAGGAAGGGAAAACATTTACATGAATGGAACCATAATGGGGATGAGCAGACAAGAAATAAGTGCTAAACTGGATGAAATAGTAGAATTTGCAGGTGTTTCTCGATACTTAGATACTCCTGTAAAGCGTTATTCCTCTGGTATGACCGTACGTTTAGGTTTTTCCATAGCCGCCCACCTCGAACCCGAAATTTTAATAGTAGATGAAGTATTGGCAGTAGGCGATGCGGAGTTCCAAAAAAAAGCCATAGGTAAAATGCAAGATGTAAGCAAAGGCGAAGGAAGAACCGTACTTTTTGTTAGCCATAATATGGCGAGTATACAAACTTTATGTTCAAGGCTAATTGTCTTAAGTGAGGGTGGAGTTATTTTTAATGGTGATGTTAATTATGGTATAAAGTATTACTTAAATAAAGATAAAAAAAGTGATAATTTGGGTTATAAACTGATAGAATCTAATAGTAATGGCTTTTCTTTTATTGACATAACTTTAAAAAACCCAGAAAATGAAGTAACACATTTATTTTATTATGAACAATCTATTCATATATTGTTTAAATACAAGATAAAAAAACCTTTAAGTTCTTTTGTATTGCTATTTAGGTTAACAAATGAAGAAGGAATTACTATTTTCACTTCATGGGATAAAGATGATAAAATGGAAAGAATTGAAGATGTAGATTCTATATATTGTGCATCATTAAAATTACCGCCTTTATTTTTAAAAAAAGGTTTATATTTTATTACAATAGCTGCTCACACACCAAATGTAGAAATTATTGATGTACAGGAAGACGTTCTTTCATTTGAGATTGGAGATTTAGGATACTTAGTAAACTCTAGCAGAAAAGGGGTAATACAACCTAAACTAAAATGGGAAATTGAATTAGATAATAGGGTATAAAAACAATTAAACTTATAATGAACTTTTTAATTACATGCGTTGGTGCTTATGGTGATTCAGGTATTGGAACAGGTGGTTTGGTTTTAGTAAATCAAGATAAAAATTACGTTATTGATAAATTTGATTCAACAGGTCTTTTTAGAAAAGGAAATAGCTACTTTAGATTTATCAGAGAAAAAAGAACATTGGTTGGGTACAATGAAAATGGAGTTTTCTATCAATGTAAATTTCCTGAAGTAAAAGATTGCCACGATATATACATAGAAGATGATTATATATTTTTGGTATCCACAAGTACAAATCAGATTTTTAAATATAATTTTTCAGGAAGATTAATATTTATAAAACACCTAGCAGGAATTGGAGATGCATGGCATATTAACTGTCTTGAAAAAAAAGAAGATAAATTTTATTTAACTGCTTTTGGACAATTTTCTACTCATAGAGAATGGAATGAAAAAGGATGTTTTGAAAAAGGAATTTTATATGATTTAAATTCTGATAAAGTTGTGTTAACTGGATTAAGTGGACCACATCATCCGAGGTTTATAGATGAAAAGTGGTTTATATGCGACTCTCATAAAAATTCATTAAAAGTTTATAATAAAGATAAGCTAGTTACAGAAATTGTGTTGAATGGCTTCACGCGTGGTGTTACTTATGATGAAAATTTTATATATATTGGTGTTAGTGCAAATAGGAAATCAGCTAACTCATTAAATTCAAATATTATTGTGTTAGATAGACGTCAACTTAATATAGTGAAGCATATAAGTGTTTCATTTCCTGAAATATATGATATTGTGGTTTGCGATGATTTGACTTGTAAAAGTATAATTTCAAATATTAATAATTTCAAGATTTTCGAAGAGAATGACAATACAGTAGGTTTAATTAAACAAGTTGAAATCATTCATAAGTCTTATATTGAATTAGAGGAAAAATTTGAAAAGCTAAAAAAACAAAAAAATATTTTTCAAAAAATTAAAACAAAATTCAAGCTAAAATGAATTGGGAAGAAACTATACAATACATTAGAACAATTCCTGAGTATGGTGAATTGGTTGAGAAAGCTTATTTTGATGAAGATTTAATACTTAATGTAAAACGTTTTGCCCAAAGTGAGGAATTTGTAAAAACATTGGCGTTAATTGAAAACTACCAACCTCAAGCAAAAAAAATATTAGATATTGGTTGTGGAAATGGAATAAGTGCTGTCAATTTTGCTTTAAAAGGTTTTGAAGTAACAGCAGTAGAGCCAGACCCAAGTGAAACAGTGGGTGCAGGAGCAATAAGAAAATTAAAAACAATTAATAAGTTAGATAACATTGAAATACATGAAGCATTAGCAGAAGATATTAAGTTTGAAGATGCTGCCTTTGATGTAGTTTATATCCGACAAGCCATGCATCACGCAATGGATTTGAATAAATTTATTAAAGAAGCTGTTAGGGTATTAAAACCTAATGGATTGCTCTTAACCATAAGAGATCATGTTATTTTTAATGAAAAAGATAAACAATGGTTTTTAGAAAATCACCCGCTTCAAAAGTTTTATGGTGGTGAAAATGCATACACTCCTCAAGAATATAAAAATGCTTTTATTTTAGCGGGAGCAACTATTATAGAAGAACTTAAATATTACGATAATGTAATTAATTATTTTCCTATTACTACAATGGAAAAAGAAGCAATGAAACAACAATATTTTCAACAACACAAATTGCTTTTAAAAAATAAATTGGGAATACTAGCAAATTTGCCTTTCGTTTTTCAATTGTATAAACTTGCTAAAGGAATTAACCATTCTAAAGTATATGATGAATCAAAAGTACCAGGAAGAATGTATTCTTATATAGCAATAAAACAATAAATATTTATAGATGAAAATACTAATTATAGGCTCAAAAGGATTTATCGGTTCGCATTGTGTAGAGTATTTTTCGGTACAACATGAGGTATGGCAGTGCGATATCGTAGTAGATTACAATACGCCTAATTATTTATTGTTAGATGCTACCAACGCCAATTATGAAGAAATTTTTGCTACAACCAATTTTGATGTTTGCATCAATTGTTCGGGAGCAGCTAGTGTACCCGATTCTATTAACCATCCACAACGAGATTTTAATCTCAATACCTTTACTGTATTTAAACAACTAGATGCTATAAGAACACAATCGCCTCAATGCAAATATGTACACATTTCCAGTGCGGCTGTTTATGGTAACCCTATTAGTTTACCCATTAAAGAAAATCATTCCTTATTACCTATTTCTCCCTATGGCAGACACAAAAAAATGGGAGAAGAAATTACAGAAGAATTTCACACCCAATTTGGGTTAAATACCTGTTCATTAAGAGTCTTTTCCGCTTATGGTCCAGGGTTAAAAAAACAATTGTTTTGGGATTTGTACCATAAACAAAAAAACACCAACAACATTACGCTGTTTGGTACAGGTAAAGAAACTCGAGACTTTATTTATATTACGGATTTAGTTCAAGCCATAGCATGTATTGTACAAAAAGCAGACTTTAAAGGAGAAGTAATTAATGTTGCCAATGGAGAAGAATTGTCTATTGAAAAAGTGGCTACTATTTTCTACCAATTGGTAAATGAAAAAGTAAAAGTTAACTTTGGCGGAGAAGAACGTAAAGGTGACCCTATTAATTGGGTGGCTGATATTAGTATATTACAACAATTGGGTTATCAACAAAAAACAAGCATTGATGAAGGGCTTTTAAACTATGTTAAATGGCTAAAAGAACAAGAATAGGATTAATTTTTTCTTATGATGAAAATTGGATAGGTGGAGCATACTATATATTAAACATAGTACATGCACTTAATACGCTTAGTGATGTTAAAAAGCCTCATATTGTTGTGTTAGCTACTAAAATGGAAGATTTTGAATTATTAAAAAATTCCACCCAATATCCTTATTTAAGCTATTTTAAATTTCCAGCTAAAGCTCATTACTCAATTATTGAAAGAGTAATAAATAAGTTAAGCAGAATGGTTTCAAACAAAAATAGTATAGTTAAAAAACCTTCACAGCCCGACATTTCTTTTTTATATCCTGCTGAACATAAGAGTATTCAGATAGAAGGACTAAAAAAAGTAAATTGGATACCTGATTTTCAGGAAGAATTTTTACCTCAATTTTTTTCTGAAGAAGAAATTTTAAAAAGAAAAAAATTACAAAAAGAAATAATTGCTCAAGGTGATGTTGTAGTTTTTAGCAGTAAAGATGCTCAACAGCATTTTCAAAAACTATATCCCGAATCGAAAGCTGATTTAAAAGTTATACACTTTGCAGTAACTCATCCCGATTTTTCTAAAGAAGACATTTATCTGTTAAAAAAGAAATATGATTTACCTAACAATTATTTTTTTGCACCTAACCAGTTTTGGGCTCATAAAAATCATAAAGTAGTGTTGGAAGCTGTAAAAAGATTAAAAGAAAAAGGTGAGGAAGTAATAATAGCTTTTTCGGGTAAGGAAAATGACTATAGAAATCAAAACTATGTAAATGAGTTAAAAACATTTATTAGGCAGCATAAATTAACGGATAATATTAAATTCTTAGGGTTTATAGAGCGTACAGAACAACTTTGTATTTTAAAAAATGCAATAGCCGTTATTCAGCCTTCTTTATTTGAAGGCTGGAGTACGGTAGTTGAAGATACTAAGTCAGTTGGTAAACACATTGTTTTATCTAATTTAGATGTACATAAAGAACAAATTGATAAAGGAGTGACATTTTTTAACCCAGCTGATTTCAATGAATTAGTTGGTATTATTTCAGAAATGAATAAGAATTACCCCGAGCAATATCAACATTATTACCAAGAAAAAATAACAACATTTGGCGAACAATTTTTACAACTCGTTGAAATAAATAAATTAAGGGATTAAAAATGCAACTTTCCATCATTACCATCAACTATAACGACCAAGAAGGGTTGGAAGATACTTTTAAAAGTGTTTTTACCCAAACGCATCAGCAGTTTGAGTATGTGGTAATAGATGGTGGTAGTACAGATAGTAGCAAAGAGCTAATAGAGCAATATGCCGATAAAATTGATTATTGGGTAAGCGAGAAAGATACTGGTATTTTTAATGCCATGAACAAAGGGATAAAAGCAGCCAAAGGAGATTATTTGTTATTTTTAAATAGTGGAGATACCTTTTATAATTATGAGGTGTTAGCCAATGCTGTTCAGCAAATTTCTAATGCGTATCAAATTTATTATGGAGATGTACAACGTGTTTTTAATGATGGAACAAAAAAGATAAAAACATACCCTGAAAAATTGAAATTCAGTTTTTTTGTAGACTCTGCAATAGCCCATCAATCTGCCATTGTAAAAAAAACTTTGTTTGATGATGTATTTTACTTTAATGAAAGCTATAAAGTTTTTGCCGATTGGGAATTTTTTATATGCGCTGTTTGTAAATATGATGTACCTTACAAACATTTAGATTTAGTGGTAGCTAATTATGATATGAGTGGTATATCAAGTGATGTTTCCACACAAAAAAAATACTCCTTAGAAAGAGAAAACACCTATAAAAAATACTTTCCTCATTTTTATGAAGATGGCTTGGCATTTGTTGAGTTTAAACAACTACTGAATAACCCAAGGATGAAACTGTTTTTAAAAATTGAACAAAGTAAATTTATCCGAAAACTAAATTATGCTTGTTTAAAACTACTAAGTATATTCGCTAAATAAATGAGCGTAACAAACAAAAAATACTTAAATGGTGTTTCGGTTGTAATAGTAACTTACAACGGAAGCAATAGGTTATTACCTACTTTGTCTCACTTGGCAAAACAAAAGAGTATTGACTTTGATTTTGAAATTATTCTCGTTGACAATAATAGTAATGATGGTACAAGTGAAAAAGCTCAGCAATTATGGGATGAACTAAAATCTCCATTTACATTACGCATAGTTAATGAAAAACAACCTGGGACGATGTTTGCCAGAAAAAGAGGTGTTAATGAATCTAAATATCGTTACATGCTGTATTGTGATGATGATAATTGGCTATGCGAAGATTATGTGAGTACAGCATATAGTACCATTGTTAAAGATAACCAAATAGCAGCAGTTGGCGGTAAAGGAATTATGGAGTATGAAGCTGGTTTTGAAGTACCAAATTGGATGAAAGATTATGAACACAATTTTGGCACAGGAGCTCAAGGCGAAAAAGATGGAGATACAACGAATGTTAAAGGATGTTTATACACAGCTG
Source organism: Vicingaceae bacterium (assembly GCA_965284565.1). Classification (GTDB taxonomy): domain Bacteria; phylum Bacteroidota; class Bacteroidia; order Flavobacteriales_E; family Vicingaceae; genus BRH-c54. The sequence continues at coordinate 3,243,303 of OZ260100.1, read as the reverse complement.
GAGCTATAATCGATTTACAATGGCTAGATAAATTATATATTTTGGGTTTCGAATCTACTTTACAAGGAAGAGATGGCAAAACCTTAGTGGCAGGAGAAGATACAGAGTTAATGTATGCATTAAGATTAATAGGAGGGAAGTTGTACTACAACTCAAAAATGACCTTTAAGCATTACATGCCTGCAGCAAGAATAAATTGGGAGTACCTTAAAAAATTATGGTTTGGATTTGGTATGGCAGATTTTGTGCTTTATCCTTATGCTAATTATTTTAAAAAACGAGAAAACCCTACCGTTTTGAGGTTGTTATTGGCTACCTTTAAACAACTTTTAATATTGAGGATGAAAAAAAACATGAATAAAAGTGTTGTAGGAGATAGGAATGAATTGTTGTATATAAAAAAGAAAGGATTTCTAATGTCGGTTTTAAAAAATAAGCACCTATATAAAAAAGCAATTATAAATACAACAACTTTAAACTTAGGTTAAAAAGTTTTTACTATCTATTTATGCATATCCTCATTATACCGTCAGAAGAATACGTTCCTGAATATGCTCCTATGGCAGGGATTTTTCAGCACGACCAAGCTAAAATATTACAACAGAAAGGTCACCAAGTAGGAGTGTTATCCTTCACTTTTAAATATTCTTTTTCGAGTTTGTTAAATGCGTTGTTAGGCAAAAAGAATAAACATACCAAAAAATTAAGTATTGGAGCATTACTAACTACCATATTAAAGAAAACGTTTACTCCATTTCAGTCGGCATTACAGCATGAAATAAAAGACCAAATAAATGTAATTCGTTGTGATGGTTTTTGGGGAGCTAAAAAAAGTAATTTGCCATTGAGTAAGTATGAAATGTGGATGAAGTATGGTGACTTTGTATTAAACACATATATTGAGAAATATGGAAAGCCAGATTTAATACATGCTCATAATATGATTTATGCAGGACTTACTTTTACAGCAATAGGTAAAAAAAATAATATACCAGTTGTAATAACAGAACACAGTTCTCAATACATCATGGGAGAAGTAAATAATGAGTTAAAGCTAAAATTAAGTAACACTTTTAATGCTTCAGACAATTTTTATGCTGTTAGTCCTGAGTTAATTAAGCAACTTGAGCAACAATTTTCTTTACCTGTCAATAAGATAAAATGGTTACCCAATGTATTAGATGATTTTATTGAAAGCAAGCCATTAACTATTGGTAAAAATAAAAGGCAAAAGGTTCGGTTTTTAAATATAGCTAATTTAATTACACTTAAAGGGCAAGTAGAATTAATAAAAGCATTTGCTAAATTATCTAAAGATAAGGATAATGTAGAGTTGATAATCGCAGGTGAAGGAGAGTTGAAGGAAGAATTAATGCATTTAATAGATGTACTACACTTAAATGATAAAGTAAAGTTAATAGGATTAATTTCTCGTGAAGAAGTAATTACTCAGTTAGATGATTGTGATGTGTTTGTGTTACCCAGCCACTATGAAACATTTGGAGTGGTATTAATTGAAGCACTTTCTAGAAGTGTTCCAGTTATTTCAACTTATTGCGGTGGTCCAGAATGTATTGTTAATGATAGTAATGGTATTTTAGTACAACCTAAAAACGAACAACAATTAGCTGAAGCTCTTTTAAAGATGTATTACGAACACACTAAGTACAATAAAGAACAACTAAGAGAAGATGTAATTAAGCAATACGGTAAAGCAGTTTTTTATAAACGTGTGATGGATATTTATAAGGCTGTTTAATTTTACTGTTATTGACTTCCACTATGGTTCATACTATGGTTCATACTATGGTTCATACTATGGTTGCAAAATTTCTTATTACTACTTTTTGTCATATCGAACAAAGTTTTTCGTGCTGATGGTATATCAGTACAGAAAAACACAGTTGAGATATCTTCTTACTTATTACCTAATATTAATAAAGTAAACTATTAAGCAAGAAGATGTCTCTAGCTTCATTTTACTAAGCTTTGTTCCTCAACTTGTAAAATTTTGTTCGACATGACATTTTTTTCTAACACATGCTAATCCCCATCCAAATATAGGATGATGGTCAGGAAAGACTTTGTAATAACAGTCAGGATTGGCTTTGCAATAACGCACTTAACAAAAAGTATGGAACTTCTTCTCTAAGTATTTTTACCAGTACTTATCCGTAACAATACGTAAATTTCAAAAAAACTAACAAAAAGAATTTAAACTTACAACCTTTTAGATTAGATTTGCGTTATATCTCACATAACCATTAAACCATAAATACATGAAAAATCTATTTACTGTTTTACTCCTTACTAGTTCTCTTTCATTAATGGCACAAATCGGACCGGGCGGTGTAGGCAACTCCTCTAACAATGTGGTTTGGTTAGATGGAAATATGGTAACAACAGGAACTCATCCTAATATTGCTACTTGGCCTGATCAATCAGGAAATGGAAATGATTTTACGCAAGGAACTTCCACTAATCAACCAAGAGTTGTAACGTATTATGGGTTTAATGGACTTCGTTTTGATGGTGCAGATTGGCTAAGAAGAGGTGGAATAGCTGCCTTAAATGCTACTGAAAATACACAATATGTGGTGTATAATGGGTTTAGACCTAGTCATGTTGGTGTACTATATGCTGGAGAGTTTGATCAAGGAAATTTTTATGGAACATATCGTAGGTATGGAGATATAAGGTATTATGTTCGAGATGCTTCAAGTGCTGTTGTAGAGAATACAACAACAAATTCTTCAGCTTTTCAAATAACATCTTCTGTGTGGGATGGTAGTGTTCAAACTTTTGATAGTTATAAAAATGGCACTTCGGTAGGTTCAACAGTAGGTGCTAATGGTGTTCCTACGGGTAACTTGACGAACACTGTTGGAGCATCATCAGTTAATACAGCAGGTTTCGATGGCGACATGGGGGAAGTAATTTTATACAATACGGCATTAAATTCAGCACAACGTAACATAGTAGATAATTATTTATCCTCTAAATTTAACATAACCATTGCTAATGATATGTATGCTTATGATGGTGGGTTAACCCATCGCTTTGGCGTAATAGGTATTGGGCAAGAAGCTGATGGCAATAATCTAGCAGCTCAAGGTAGAGGGATAGTTCAATTATCATCTGCTTCCCTAAATAATGGAGACTATATTATTTCAGGTCATGATAATGTTGGGTTGTCTGGTGTAACTAACGATATTCCAGCAAGTATTGCAGGAGGAGCTCGTTTAACCAGAACATGGAGAGTAGATGTAACAGGTACCACTAATACTATAGATGTGGCTTATGATGTATCCGGGTTAAACTTACCGGGTTCTGGAGGGTATTATTTATTAGTAGAATCGAACAATGGTGTTTTTGGAGATGGAGGTGTAGTAACCTATGGTCCTTTTAGTGATGTGGGTGGCATAGTAACTTTTGCAGGTGTTTCATTTTCAGATGGAGATTATTATACCTTAGCATCTGGAGCTAGTTCAGCAATAGTTTCTGTAACCACAGGGTCTTGGAATAGTACAAGCACTTGGAATTGTGGGTGTATTCCAGGAGCTGCTGATGACGTTACCATTTCGTTAGGTCATACCGTTTCAGCAACTACTACCACTAATGTAAATACCATTACAATAGATGGTACTTTAAACACACAACAAACTGGAGATTTTAATATAAAAGGAAATTTGATTGTAAGTGCTTCTGGAAGTTTTGTATCGAAAACGGTTAAATTTAATGGTACGGTAGCTCAAAATATGCAAAATAATGCTGCATCTATTGTACAATTCACTACATTAATTATTAATAATTCTAATGGAGTAAATGTTCAAGCTGGTAGTTTTAGAGTAAACAATGTTATTCAAGTGCCTAATGGACCTTTAAATAATATAGGAGGAACTTTTACATTTAAATCTGATGCAACTAGTACTGCAATATTCTTAAATACAGGAGGAGGCTTTTCTGGTGGATTTATTGTTCAACGTCATATATCTCAAAGAAATGCTGGTTGGGGAGATTTAAGTTCACCAGTTTCTAATGCTACTTTAGGAGAATGGGATTCAGACCCTTCAGGTACTGTAACAGAAATATACATGTCTGGAGTAGGTGGTGTAGATGGAAATTCAAATCAGTTTCAATCAGTATATTTTTATGATGAGAACACACAAAGTTTTGTTGCAGTAACAGATACCAACCATGCTTTATCTGCTGGTAGAGGTTATGAATTATGGTTAGAAGATTCTAATTCTGTTTGGGAAGCAAAAACTTTTAATACCAGAGGAACACCTAACTTTGGCAATATTGCTGTGCCAGTTGCTAACTCTTGGAACTTAGTAGGGAACCCTTATCAATCATGGATTAATTGGGCAAACTTATCAAAACCTACTTTAAATGGTACTTTCTACATTTGGAATACCAATAATGGTACTTATGATGCATCAACCACAGGTTATATACCTCCAAACCAAGGTTTTTGGGTAGAAAGTGTTGGTGCTGGTACGTTAACTTTCGCAGAGTCATCAAAACATGGTAGTGGCTCAAGTACATTTTACAGAACTAATGGAGAGTTGACAGAAGAACCTTTTGAGTTTACTGAAGCACAGTTAAAAGTGAAGAGTGCAAAATCTCCATACAACCATGTTTTAAAATTAAGATTAAATAATTTAGCTACTTTAGATTTTGACTATCATGATGGTTCGTTTTTACCAAGTAGAGTGTTAGAAGCTCCAAGCATTACAAGTTATAGTGCTAACAACAATAAAAAATTAGTTATTAATTCATTCAATTATAATGATGAAGTAGTGTTGCCTATAGCTGTTGAGGTTGGGGTTTCTGGAGATTATATTATTGAAGCTATTAATTTTGAAGAGTTTGCTCATGAGTATAAAGTAATGGAGTTAACCGATACTAAAACAGGTAAAGTATATGATTTAACTTCAATTAAAGAAGTAGAAGTAATAATAGATGAATTTGGAACAGGAGAACGTTTTTCATTAAGGTTATCAAATCAAGTTAATAATACTGTTAATGGAATCGAACAGCAAATAGCTATTTACAAAGCCAATGAAGTTACAGTAGTAGAGTTTGATGATATAGAACAAAATTATATTGTATCTGTTTATAATGCCTTAGGTCAGAAAATAATTGAAGATCAAATGGTAAGTAACACCAATAGATTTGAATTACAAAACTCATCAATTGATAAAGGTTTGGTTATTATTAAGGTTAGTTCAAGTAAAGGTGAAATAGTTCAAAAATTAACTTACTAAAACCAACCATTTAATACTTTGAAACGTTTTTGTTGCAGATATTAAATTAAATGGTAAATTTGCCCCTATTAGAAAATAACCTAATGAGAATAACTAAGTTAGTTTTAATTACAATTATTTTATTTTTAGCTCTTAGCGGAATAGATGTTTTTGCAGCAGGTCCTCCAGGCCCTCCTGGAGGTGGAGGTGGTCCATCATGTTGGCCACCACCTTGTGTGCCAATAGATGGTGGTATCTCTTATCTGTTAGCTTTAGGAGCAATATACGGAGGAAAGAAAATTTATGATATATCTAAAAAAGCTGAGTAATCCTCAGCTTTTTTGTTTTTAATTGTTTCTTAAAATCTTCTTCAACGCTTATTGGCTAAATAATTATAATCTCCGTAATTTAGCTTTTTTATTTTCAGATGTCAAAACTTTACCTTATACCAACGCCTATAGGAAATCTAAAAGACATTACTTTTAGAGCCATAGAAGTACTAAAAGCTGTTGATTTAATCTTAGCTGAAGATACTAGAACTTCTTCTAAATTGTTAAAACATTACGATATTAATCAGCAACTGATTGCTTTTCATCAACATAATGAACACAAAAATTTAGATAAAGTAATTGATAAGCTAAAATCAGGTAGAATTATTGCTTTAGTTAGCGATGCTGGTACGCCTGCTATTTCCGACCCTGGGTTTTTATTAGTGAGAGCTTGTGTTGAAAACGATATTGAAGTAGAATGTTTACCTGGAGCTACCGCTTTTGTTCCTGCATTAGTAAATTCAGGATTTCCATGTGATAAGTTTGTTTTTGAAGGCTTTTTGCCTCATAAAAAAGGCCGACAAACCCGATTAAAGTTCTTGCAAGAAGAAACTAGAACCATAGTTTTTTATGAATCACCTCATCGTTTAATAAAAACACTTACCCAATTTAATGAGTTTTTTGGAGAAGATAGAAGAATTTCTGTTTCCAGAGAGTTAACTAAAATTCATGAAGAAACAGTAAGAGGAACTGCCAATGAGTTGATTCAGTATTTCACAGAAAATACCCTAAAAGGAGAAATTGTTATTGTTGTAAATAGTTTGAAAGGTTGAAAGTTAAATCTCAAAACTCAAACTTTGAACTTCATCATTTGTTAAATAACTGTTGAAAGATTAACATTTTCATAACTTTTAAACTGAATTTAATCAAAAGATTAGATTTATTTTTGCATAGAAATTTAAAGTGATTACCTACATGGATTTTCCTAAACCATTTTAAATTCAACCCTTATGAGTAATGATTTTTAAAGTTAATGGATTAAAAACTTTATTTTTAATAACAATAATTCTTCTGGCTTTACATGTTAAAGCACAAATTCCAACCACCTGTTTTGAAATAGAAAGTATCCTTGTAGATGCTTGTGGCTCTCCAGAAGGAGAAAATGAAATGGTTCGTTTTGTTGTAGGAAATACTCCACTAAATGTTGCTAATATGAATGTTAGTTGGGCAAATTCCTCTAATCCTTGGTTAAATACTTGCAAGAATACAACTACGGCAAACGCTGTTAGTGCATTAAATGCTACTGTACAGGGTTGTGGATTATTACTAGAACCAACCAATGGGGTTTTGCCAGCAGGAGCAAGAGTATTGCTTGTAACAAGTACTGCTATTGATGTAAATGCCAATTCTTTTGCCAACTTAGCGGATACCATGTACGTTATTTTTCAGTGCGCAGGAAATACTGCAGGACATTTTGCTAATTGGAGTACTTCTCCAGGAATGAGAACTTTATCTATTTCGTTTTCATCTCCAAGTGGTTGTTCGGATATAGTAACCTATGATAGAACATTATTGGTAAATCAAAATGGAACTATTGGTGGGGCATCAGCAATAAGAGATGGAGCATTAGCTAATTTCGATTGGCAAGGTAATGCAACGTATGATAACTTTGCTTGTCAAGCCCCTTTTGTTCCTGCTAATATTAGTATAACAGCATTGTCCCCAACTACAATTTGTCCGGGAGATAATGTTCAATTAACAGTTTCAGCAAGTAGTTCTTTACAAAACTTATTTTGGACTGGCGGTAATGGATCTTTTAGCTCAACAACAAGTAACTCAACTACCTATACATCATCTCTAAATGATACAACAAATTTTTACATTTATGTAGAAGGTTCTGCAGCTTGTGGTACTATTACGGATAGTATTTTAATTACGATTAATCCACCAGCTACTGCTACTCAAAATGCAAGTATTTGTCAAGGACAAACTTACACCTTGCCTGGAGGAAGTCAGGTAAATATACAAGGAACATACATTGACACACTTATTGGTGGTGCAGCATCAGGTTGTGACAGTATAATTACCACTAATCTTGCGGTAAATAATTTTACTACAGGTTCAACAAGCGTAGCTATTTGTCAAGGAGATAGTATTTTTGTTGGAGGAGCTTTTCAAACTACAGCAGGAAATTATATAGACACACTTGTTGGTGGAAGTAGTGTAGGTTGCGATAGTGTTATTACAACAACTTTAAGCATTAATCCAACAAAGTTTACTACTCAGAGTTATACTGAATGTCCCGGATTTAGCATAACTGTTGGAGGAAATGTTTATGCCTCAACTGGCGTTTATACAGATGTACTTAGCACTTCCTTAGGATGTGATAGTATTGTTGAAACAAACTTAACTATTATTGCTACAAGCCAAGTAAATATAGTGCAAAATAACATTACCATTTGCAGAGATGAATTACTAACAGGTTTTATTATAAATGCCGTTGGAGGAGCTAATTTAGTTTGGAGTTCTGGAGAAACAGGAGTTGACTCTATAATTGTTTTTACCGAAGGAATTTATACCGTTACATCAATGGATAATGGTTGCATATCTGAAGGTCAAATAGAAATTACCAGAGATGAATGTTTAGTACCAACTATTTTTGTTCCAAATACTTTTACGCCTAATAATGATAATAATAATGATGTTTTTATGATAAAAGGCAGTGAATTTGATTTTTTTGAAGCAACTATCTTTAACAGATGGGGAGAGCAGTTGTTTTCATGGAATGAAATAGAAGAAGGTTGGGATGGGACTTATCAAGGAAGTGTTGTGCCAACAGGTACTTATTTTTACTTGATTGATGTTACTTTTTTAGGAGGAAAAAGAGAGTTTATTAAAGGCTCGGTTACATTGCTTAGATAAGAAAGAAACACTTGAGTGATTTTTAACGTTTTAGCATATAACAAGAATAACAGAATTGTAAAATGTTTTTCTATAACTTAAAATACAACTTATCAAACTTCACTTTAGCTTTAGTGCTTACTTTGTTCACTATAAATTTATCGGCACAAGTATGTTCGTCAGGAGCTATTTATGTAAGTGGGTCAGGTTGTGGATGTATTGGAGGTTGTGATTTAACACCTTTAGGCGGCCCAAATTGTGGAAGTGGAACTAGTGGGAATTGTGATGCAGGACATCAAACTATGTCAACAACATTTGAAGTTCCTGGAGGGTGTGATGTAAGAATTACTGCCGAAATGAAAAATAGAACAAGTCCATGTACAGCCTCTGGTGCTGATGGGAGTTCAACAAGTGGAGATAGACTTAGGATTAGAAATGCAGCAGGAGGAACACCTCCGTGGCAAATAGGAGGAAGTAATGCAAGCTTATTCGATCAAATGACTGTTACAGGTCCGGCAACTATTATTATTGAAGGAGCTGCTAACAGAAGTGATGAAATTATCACTTACACTATTGAAGATGTTGGCACTTGTAATTGTAGTCAGATTTTACCCATAGAACTATTAGATTTTTCAGGTGAAATATATGATGATATTTCCAATGTGTTGAAATGGGCTACGTTAACAGAGGTAAATAACGATTATTTCACCTTGGAAAGAAGTACTGATGCTATCAATTTTGAAACCATTGCCGTTATACCAGGCTCAGGGAATTCTTCTATTGTAATGAATTATAATTTTATAGATATTCTTCCTAAAGAGGAAATTCCCACCTATTATTATAGACTAAAACAAACCGATTTTGATGACAAGTCTGAATATTTTGATATGGTTGCTATTTCAAGAAAGAAAGATAATCAACTACGTACTTTTGTTTACAATAATCAACTTAACATTCAGTCAGAAGAAGCTTTCGTTATACAACTATTAGATTTAACAGGACGAATAGTATATTCCAACGAATCTCAAGAAAATATCATCGATTTGTCTTTTTTAAGTAAAGGAATATACATTTACCGAATAACACTTTCCAATATTATCTTATCAGACAAAATTATAGTACAGTAACTAACTATTTTTAAGGTTAGAACTGAAATAATTCAAAAAAATAGAAATAGAAACAAGTAACTTATTGAATAACTTTGGGTTAAACTTTAAGTTATGAGGAAGATAGTTCTGATATTATTTTTTCTTTTTTCTGTAACTATAGCAAACGCTCAAATATTTTATACAGAAACTTTTGATGGATCTGTTTGTGTAGCTGGGTCAGGTTGCGATCCAAGTTTTGTTGCATGGACAACTACCAATGTTGGTGTAAATGGCGTTAATGCTAATAAGTTCTACGTTTCTTGTCAAGAAAATGGAAATGCATCGGGTGTTTGTGGAGGCGGTTGTGGTGCAGATCAATCTCTCCATCTTGGAAACGTTTCAACTTCTGCTGCAGCATTTATTTTTTGTCCTTCAGGAGATTGTGGAGCAGCTTATGATGATTCCGGTCCTGATGAAGTAACTAACATTAGGTGTGAATCTCCAATTATTAATTGTACGGGTCAGTCTGGTATAACCATAGATTTTAATTACATTGAAAATGGTGAAGGGACGAATGATGATGCAACTTTGTGGTATTTTGATGGAGCTGTTTGGAACAATATAAACGCATTGCCTAAAACATCAACTTGTGGGGGAGGGCAAGGTTTATGGACTGCTTTTTCGGGATTGTTGCCTGCTTCGGCTGATAATAATCCAAATGTTAAGATAGGTTTTAGGTGGGTAAATGATGGGAATGGTTCTGCTAGCGATCCTTCTTTTGCTGTAGATGACATTACTTTAAGCACAAGTATCCCAACACCTATTAAGTTACTATCTTTTATAGGAAATAAATTAACTAACAATGCTAATTTACTAGAGTGGGTAACATTATCAGAAATTAATAACGACTTTTTTACAATAGAAAGGAGTATGGATGCACAGTTTTTTCAAGTTATCGGAAAAGTTAAAGGAGCAGGAAATAGTAATAGTGTATTAGATTATGGTTTTGTTGATGAATATCCTCATAAAGGAATAAATTATTACAGGTTAAAACAAACAGATTTTGATGGAACCTATAGTTATTCGGATATTATTGCCATTAAAAATGAAACTAATGGGAGAGAGGTATATTATTATGAAAACTATTTGAATTTATCTGTAAGCACTGATAATGTTAGGATTCAGGTGCTAGATTTATCAGGTAGAGTAGTGTATAGTAATAACCAACTTCAAAAAAACAAAATTGATTTATCTTTTTTAAGTAAAGGAATTTACATCTACAGAATTGAACTTCCTACTACCATTTTATCAGATAAAATAGTAGTGCAGTAATTTATAACAAGTTCATTACCTCATTTCATTAAATCGAATTACATTTGCAACATCTAAGAGATTTTGCTCATGATTACTATTATTAACTACAATGCTGGAAATATTAAGTCCATTCAGAATATGTTAAAGCGTATTGGGGCTAAATCTGTTATCAGTTCTTCTGCTGAAGAAATTGCTCAAGCTGAAAAGCTTATATTGCCAGGTGTAGGTAGCTTTGATTATGGCATGAGAAATTTACAACAATCCGGCTTAATCGAGATACTTAATGAAAAAGTTATTAGTAACAAAACGCCCTTATTAGGCATTTGTTTAGGAGCTCAGTTGTTAGGGAATAATAGTGAAGAAGGGATAGAAAAAGGGTTGGGTTGGATAGATATGGATATTGTGAAGTTTGATAAATCTAAAATGAATGAACAACTAAAAATTCCTCACATGAGTTGGAATGAGGTTGTTATTAGTAAAAAATCGATGTTAATGGAGGGACTTGAAGATGAAGCTAGATTTTACTTTGTACATACTTATCATATGCAGTCCAAAAATGAAAATGATGTATTAACCAACTCTAATTATGGCTATGAATTTGTTTCCGCAGTAGAAAAAGAAAATATTTTTGGCGTACAATTTCATCCTGAAAAAAGCCATAAGTTTGGTATGAGGTTATTAGAAAACTTTGTTAACCTATAAACCAATGCGAAGAATTAGAGTTATACCGGTACTTACCTTGCAAAACGAAAAGTTAGTAAAAACCATTCGTTTTAAAAACCCTAACTATATTGGAGATCCAATTAATGCCGTTAAAATTTTTAATGAAAAAGAGGTTGATGAAATTGTAATTTTAGACATTACCGCCACTAAAGAAAAAAGAACACCCAACTATAAAAAAATTGAAGAAATTGCTGAAGAAGCTTTTATGCCTTTTGCTTATGGTGGAGGAATAAATTCTTTATCCCAAATAGAAAAACTTTTTAAATTGGGTATAGAAAAAGTGGTTATAAACTCGGCACTTTCAACTAATTTGAATTTAATTACTGAGGCAGCTAACATTTTTGGCTCACAAAGTATTGTTGCTTCTATAGATGTAAAAAAAGATTGGTTGGGCAAACAATACGCTTATACTGTTTCTGGAAGTAAAAAAGTAAAAACGCCACTATTACCATTTGTACAACAAATAGAAGAAAGTGGAGCAGGAGAACTATTTATTAATTCTATTGATTTAGATGGAACTTTTTCTGGATATGATTATTCGTTAATTTCAAAAATATCAGAAATAAGCTCATTGCCTTTAGTTATTTGTGGAGGAGCGAAACAAACATCAGATTTTTTAACAGCCGTAAAACATGGAGCAAGTGCTGTTGCGGCAAGTAGTATGTTTGTTTACCAAGGAGCTCAAAAAGGAATTTTAATAAGTTATCCCTCGCAAGAGAAGCTTGTGACAGAATTGTATCAGCATATTTAGGTTAGAAGTTAATAGTTTTGGTAGTTAGTTTACGTTTAACAAATAATAACAAACAACCATAGTTCATACTTTTGCAGTTCAAAATAATTAAAAGTGCAGTATCACAATAATATATCTATACATCCATCAACAACAATAATAGTTGTAATCCCTTGCTACAACGAACCCAATTTGGTTAAAAGTCTTCAAAGTCTTTACGATTGTGAACCAACACAAACAAATGTGGAGGTAATTACAGTAATCAATTCTTCAGAAGCAGACTCAAAAGAGGTTTTAGAACAAAATCAATATAGCTTGAATGAAGCTTTAGCTTGGTCATCCAATCATCAGCGAGATAATATTCATTTTTCATTTATTGAGGCAACAGATTTGCCAAAAAAAGACGCAGGCGTTGGCTTAGCAAGAAAAATAGGAATGGATGAAGCTTACAATAAATTGGCTTCAATTGGTAAAACAGATGGAATTATTGTTTGCTTTGATGCAGATGCAACGTGTGCTAAAAATTACCTCTCAGCGATAGAAACACATTTTCAACAACACCCTAAAAGTGTAGGTTGCTCCATTTATTACGAACATCCTCTAGAAGGAAATGAATTTCCACAGCGAATTTATGATGGAATTATTCAGTACGAGCTTCATTTGCGTTATTACAAAGAAGCACTCTGTTATGTTGGGCTGCCTTATGCCTTTCATACTGTTGGTTCAAGTATGGCTGTTAGGGCGGCCATCTACCACAAACAGGGTGGGATGAACAAAAGAAAAGCTGGAGAGGATTTTTATTTTCTGCAAAAAGTAATTCCATTGGGAAGCTTTACTGAAATAAATATTACTAAAGTATTTCCTTCTCCAAGAATTTCTGAGAGAGTACCTTTTGGAACGGGAAGAGCGATACAGCAATGGACAAATAATGAAGATGAAATTTTATTTACCTATAGTTTTAATTCATTTAAAGATTTGAAAATCTTTTATGATAATAGTGAACTACTGTTTTCTAATAATGAAATTCCTTTACCAAAAAGTGTATTAGCATTTTTAAAAGAGAACGATTTTGAAAGTAATTTAAAGAAGATTAGAGCAAATGCTACCAATTCAAAACGCTTTAAAGAATTACTTTTTAAATGGTTTAATGCTTTTAAAACCCTAAAATTTTTACATTTTTGTAGAGATAATTTCCACCAAAATCAATTAATTGATGAAGCTGCCAGTGTACTTTTAAAAACTATTAATCTAGAAGAACAACAATCGATGAAAGGTTTGCTTTTGAAATACAGGAATTTACAAATTACAAAATGAACAAAACCGACCTTATTGTAATATTAGGCATTACTGCTACCGGAAAAACCAAGTTAGCAGCACATTTAGCAGAAAAGCTTGATGGAGAAATTATTAGTGCAGATTCTCGTCAGGTTTACAGAGGTATGGATATAGGTTCTGGTAAGGATTTGAATGATTTTATAGTAAACGGAAAATCTATACCTTATCATTTAATTGATATAAAAAATGCAGGAGAAGAGTATAATGTGTTTGAGTTTCAGAAAGATTTTTTAGCTGCTTTTGAGGATATAAAAAGTAGAAATAAACAAGCTATTTTATGCGGAGGAACAGGTTTGTATCTCGAAGCAGTTTTAAAAGGTTATAGAATGTTAGCTATCCCTGAAAATGATGAACTTAGAAATGAATTAGCACTAAAAACCAATGAAGAGTTGGTGGAAATCCTCAAAAAATACAAACAACTACACAACACTACAGATACAGAAGATAAAACGAGGTTAATTAAAGCCATTGAAATCGCTTTTTTTCAGCAAGAAAATGAAGACTTAATAAAAGATTTCCCAACATTTAATTACCACTTATTTGGGATTCATTTTGAAAGACCAATTATAAGAGAAAGAATTACCGCTCGTTTAAAACAACGGTTAGAAAACGAAGATATGATAGGGGAGGTGAAAGGTTTAATAAAAGCAGACGTTCCTATAGAAAAACTTAAGTTTTACGGATTAGAATATAAATTGGTAACCGCTTATTTGTTAAATGAAATTAGCAAAGAAGAACTATTTACTCAATTGAACATTGCTATACATCAGTTTGCTAAACGACAAGCAACTTGGTATAGAAAAATGGAAAAAAATGGCTTTAAAATTAATTGGATAGATGGTAATTTAAGCTTAGATGAAAAAGTGAATGAATTGTTGGGTAGTTTAAAGATTAGGAGTCTATAGGGACATGAGCAATTGTCATATCGATTGAGATTTTACAAATTGAGGAACGAAGTTTAGTAAAATGAAGTAGAGATATCTTGTTGGTTAGGATTTGAAATTTTAAATTGGATGTATTGGTTAATAAATAAGAAGATTGCTCGACTTCGTTTTTCAGCACTATTTTACAAATAGCACGAAAAACATTGCTCGAAATGACAAAGACAAGGAATGAAAAATCTCAATCGATATGACAGTGCTGATTGGCTTTGTGTAAAAAAAAAGTCCCGATTAGGGACTTTAAATTTTAGACTGCAATCTATTCCAACCACCGCCATTATAAACTTTTATATAACCTTGAGACTTTAAAATACGTTTTGCCATAGCACTTCTTGCTCCCGAAGCACAGCAGGTTATAATTGGTCTGTTTTTATCCTTAAGATGCTTTAAGTTATTATGTAAAACATCTACTGGAATATTGATAGACTTTTTTATGCTGCCCGATTTAAACTCATTTTTTGTTCTTACATCAAGAATAATAGCATTTTGATTAATTAATTCTGCATAATCTGTTGCCGGACCTAAACCCAACATTTGCTTTAATGTATTTAGCATAATTTATTTAACGTTTTTAGATTGATAATAATTTACATCTAACCAAGAACCAGCATTACAACATTCAATATCGTTTTGGGCTAAAAATTGCTCTACCATACCGCTTCGGTTACCAGAGGCACAACATAAAATTAATGGTTGAGGTAAGCTTTTTACTTCATCCATTCTATTTACAACTTCTTGTAACGGAATGTTAATTGATCCTACTGGATTACCAGACATAAATTCTTCAGGTGTACGCACATCTATAATGGTACCTTTATTTTCTGAAATTAATTGCTCGATATTCATAGCTTTGGGGTTTTAAAGTTGTTTTATCACGTTTTCTAGTCTATTACTTACTTGTGTTGCAATTTCTCCTAACGAATCGTTTTTTACAGCCATCATAGAAGCCATTGGGTTAACTGCTGATACTTCTACTTTACCATTGTCTAATTGCTGAACAATTACATTACAAGGCAGCATAGTACCTATTTTTTCTTCAGCTTGTATCGCTTGATGAGCAAAATGAGGATTGCAAGCACCTAAAATTTTATAAGGTCTAAAATCTACATCAATTTTCTTCTTAAAAGTAGCTTTAACATCAATTTCGGTAAGTACACCAAAACCTTCTTTTTGTAATTCTTCAGTAACTTTTTCTATTGCTTCATCAAAAGTATAATCGGTAATTTTTGTATAGTAGTAACTCATATCTATAAATTTAAAAGTTCATATTTTTTTATGATACAAAGTTCAACAAGAATATTTAAACCTACAGTAACATTTGTTACAAATATTAAATCAGTTTATTAAACAATTAATTATTAATAAAAAAACAATACAATCTTAAAAACAACTAAGTAATTGTTAATCAACAATCAAAATCATTTACAAACGACTACAATTGATAATAAGCGAAAGTAACTATTTAGAAACCGAATGTTTTTTTGGAACGGTCATTACTTTGCACCATCAATTCTGAACGAATCAGGATTACCAAATAAAACTTTTTATAAACCTTTTAAATTTTAGTATTATGAACAATTTAAGAAACAAAGTACAATTAATCGGAAACTTAGGTAATGCACCTGAAATTATTAACCTAGAAAGTGGTAAAAAATTAGCTAAATTTGCTATTGCTACCAACGAATCGTATAAAAATGCCAAAGGCGAAACAGTTAAAGAAACGCAATGGCACAATTTAGTAGCATGGGGAAAAACTGCCGAAATAGTAGAAAAATACCTTACTAAAGGAAACGAAGTAGCTATTGAAGGTAAGTTAACCAGCAGAAGCTACGAAGATAAAGAAGGTAATAAAAAATACATTACCGAAGTAGTAGTAAATGAATTACTCATGTTAGGAGGGAAGAAGTAATTTCCTAATATTTAATAAAAAAAAGACGGAACACAATGTCCGTCTTTTTTTTATTAAGGACATTCAAAATTTCATATTGGTTTAATTATCAAGGTAGGAGGGAGTAAAATAACCTGTTTAACAATGGAGAAAGACTTAAAAGGTACTATGTGAAATAATATCTTTATTTAAGCGTGTAGTAAACTTCTATTATACCCTTACACCGATAATACAAACATCATCTACTTGTTCATTATTTCCTTTCCAATCTCTAAATTTTTCTAGAATTAATTCTTTTTGAGTATCCATAGAAAGGTCGCTTATAGAAATTAAGAAGTTTTTAAACTGTTTAGCCATAAATTTCTTACCTCTCTCTCCACCAAATTGGTCAGAAAACCCATCAGAAAAAATAAATAAACTATCTTCTTTTTGCAATGAAATAGTATTTGTAGTAAATGGCGTTGGGTTTAAGGTTTTTCCAATTGGTTGTTTATTAGGTTTGTATTCAAATAACTCTGTTTCTTTGTTTCTTAAAGTTCTTATTAACCATAAAGGGCTATTAGCTCCTGCCCATTTTAATGAGGAGTAGAAGCCATCTTTTTCTATGTCATTTTTATCTAAAACACAAAGAGAGATGTCCATTCCATCTTGAATAGATGTAGCTTGGTTATTAAAAGCTTCAACAACAATTTCTCTTGCTTTGCCCAATATTTCATCAGGATTAGTCAACCCAAAATCATTAACACAAGTATTTAATGCATGATTACAAATTACAGATACCATTGCAGCAGGAACTCCATGTCCGGTACAATCTGCTACTGCATAAAAAACTAAATTATCTTTTTGTTTGTGCCAATAAAAATCTCCAGCAACAATATCTTTAGGTAAATACACTAATAAACTGTTGGTTAAATTTTGAGTAATTTCTTCTTTTGAGGTTAAAATAGCCGATTGTATTCTTTTTGCATACTGAATACTATCTTTAATTTCTTTACTTTTTCCTTCTATATCTTTGTTTATTTTAGAAATTTCCCTATGTTTTCTTTTTAGTAATAAATTAATTTTTTTATTCTGAAAAGTATAATAAAGAACAAAAAGTAAAAGGATAACTAAAATAATAAATCCTCCTATAATATAATATCTTGTATCATTAGAAATTTTAATTAAATCTTGCTGTGGTATTACAGTTCCAACATACATGATATTACTTTCATTTAAATGAAACGGTTTTATACTTGCCCACCAAGTTTTATTATTGCTTTTAAATTTAAAAGTTTGTGTTAGTAATGCTTTACTTTCTTCCCATTGATTAAAGGCATGAGCAACAGCTGGAATATTCACCTGGTGAACTGATTTTAACAACGCTTCTTTTGAGTTTTTTATGGTTTTATTTTCAGGAAGTGCTAAGTAACTTAAATTATCTGACACAATAAAAGTCATTGAATTAGGAGTTGTTTTTATATCTTTTGTAAAACTTGTAAGGTCAGATAAAGTAATGTCAAATGCAAGAATTGTTATTTCATTATTATCATTTTCCCAACCTATTGATGCTGTTAGTCCAAGTTCATTATTGGTATTAAATAAATACGGAGTAGTCCAGGTAACTTCATTATCATAAAGCTTTTTCATAGCGTTGGTATGCCAATCTCTTTCAGTAGGTGATTTTATTAATGGGTTTTCCCAAGACTTAACTGTATATAAAGAATCTCCTTCTTTTTTCCATTGATTAAATTGAGCAACATTATTACTTATGTTTAAATCAATTTTTCGGGTAAAGACTGATGTTTCATCACAAAATAAATCTATTTCATAAGATTTTTCATTGGCTATTCCTATAGATGAAATTTGTGGGTAGTTTTTTAGTACAGGCATAAAATAATCTACCACCTGTTCTTCTGACATGGTTAAGTAAGATGTTTGTTGCTTTCTTTCTTTTTCAACAAGTATTGCCCTTCCTACAGTTTCAAAAAAATCGTTTAGTTTATGTTCTGATGAAACCATAAACTTTTGAGTAAGCGAATGGGCTAAAATAGTTTCCGTGCTTCTTAATTTTAAGAGCATCATGGTCATTATTGCTATAGATACTAAGATAAGCACTAAAACAATATTGGTAATAATAATTTTTGTTAGGTACTTCATTTTGTTTTTAGTTTATAAGTACAAAATAAGCTAATCATTATATTTATTTAGTAAGCATGTTTTGGTATTTTAGGTTTTTAATTAGTAGTATATATACTTAGTTAATTGATAAATAAATATTTGAACGCTAATATTTATCTAAATGAGAGAAATATTACCCTCCAAAATCATCAAATCTAACATTCTCAGGTGGTACTCCCCAGTCGTCACACATTTTTGTAACAGCATTATTCATTAAAGGAGGTCCACAGAAGTAGAATTCAATATCTTCTGGAGCTTCATGTTTTGTTAAATATTGGTCTATTACCACTTGGTGAATAAAACCTACAAAACCATCTCCTTCTTCATCATGAATATCTTTTTTAACCTTCCAGTTATCAGACTCTAGTGGTTCAGAAAGTGCTAAGTAAAACTTAAAGTTAGGAAAATCTCTTTCCAAATCTCTAAAGTAGTGAATATAAAACAATTCTGCTTTAGATCTACCTCCATACCAATAAGTAACTTTTCTGTTGGTTTTTATAGTTTTGAATAATTCGTATAAGTGAGAACGCATTGGAGCCATTCCTGCACCACCACCAATATATAACATTTCAGCATCAGAATGGTTAATAAAGAATTCACCATAAGGACCTGAAATAACTACTTTATCTCCTTGTTTTTGGTTGAAAATATAAGATGACGCAACACCTGGATTTACATCCATCCAGTCGCCTTTATCTCTATCGAAAGGAGGTGTTGCAATACGTACATTCAGCATAATCTTTCTTCCTTCAGCAGGGTAAGAAGCCATTGAATATGCTCTAATTACTTCTTCATCATTTTTCATAACTAAAGGCCATAGTTTAAATTTATCCCAATCTGGCTTAAATTTATCTGGCTCTCCAGGATGATCTTGTGGGTGAGCAGTAACATCCATTTCTTCATACTTGATGGTACATGGTGGAATTTTAATTTGAATATACCCACCAGCCTTGTAGTCCATATCTTCAGGGATTTCTACAATAAACTCTTTAATAAAAGTAGCTACATTGTAATTAGAAACAACCGTTGCTTCCCATTCTTTAATCCCTAGAATTTCCTCTTCAATTTCAATCTCCATGTCTTCTTTTACCTTCACCTGGCAACCTAATCTCATACCTTGTGCAATTTCCTTTCTAGAAAAATGAGGTTCTTCTGTAGGCAAAATACTTCCACCACCACTTTTAACCTCACACTTACACTGAATGCAAGTTCCACCACCACCACAAGCAGAGGGCAAGAAAATTCCTTGATTACTCAACGTATTTAACAGCGTACTTCCTGCTTCTACTTCTAAAACTTTATCATGGTTTATTGTAATTTTTACTGGCCCTGAACTTGTCAATTTTGACTTAGCCCAAAGTAGTAATAATACTAACAATAATGTTACAATTGTGAAAACTATAATTGCAACTACAATTGTTGCTGTGCTGATTGCTAAAAACATATCTAAATATATTTGTTACGTAATTTTTATTAAAATTAAAGTTCAATTCCCATGAAGCTCATAAAAGCAACTCCCATTAATCCACAAATAATGAATGTAATTCCTAATCCTCTTAATGGACCAGGAACATGAGAATACTTAATTTTTTCTCTAATAGCTGCTATGGCAACAATTGCTAACCACCAGCCCACTCCAGAACCTAATCCGAAAACTGATGCTTCACCAATGTTGGCATACTGTCTTTCTTGCATAAATAAAGCACCACCAAGTATAGAACAGTTTACCGCAATAAGTGGTAAAAATATACCTAATGCACCATACAATGCTGGAGCAAATTTTTCAACAGCCATCTCTACTATTTGAACAGTTGATGCAATAACTGCAATAAACATAATAAAACTCAAAAAGCTTAAGTCCATAGTTGCGTACTCGTCTCCTAACCAAGATAAAGCACCTTCTTTTAATACAAAGTTTTCTAATAAGTAGTTAATAGGAACGGTTACTCCTAAAACAAATATTACTGCTAAACCTAAACCATTAGCTGTGGTTACTGTTTTTGATACAGCCAAATAAGAGCACATGCCTAAGAAATAGGCGAAAATCATATTTTCTATGAAGATACCCTTTACGAAAATGTTAATATATTCCATGAGTCGTTAATTTAATGCTTTTATAATTAATGATTTTCTTCAATTAGTTTTCTGTTTTTACTTCTTTGTATCCAAATATAGATACCAACAGTAATTAATGCCATTGGAGGTAAAATCATTAAACCATTGTGTTCGTAACCTGTATTATTAGCTAAACCTGTTAGTATTTCTAATTTACCTACAACAGGCAGTGTAACTGTTCCAGAACCAAATAATTCTCTAAAAAATGCTACAACAATAAGAATAAGCCCGTACCCAAAAGCATTTCCTACTGCATCTAAAAATGAAGACCCAGGTTTGTTGGCCAAAGCAAAAGCTTCTAACCTACCCATAATAATACAGTTGGTAATAATAAGTCCTACGAATACCGAAAGTTGTTTACTTACATCATAAACAAAAGCTTTTAATACTTGGTCAACCAAGATTACCAAACTTGCTACAATTACCAACTGAACTATAATTCTAATTCTAGAAGGTATAATTTTTCTCATTAAAGAAACAATAACACTAGCTCCTATCATTACAAAAAGTACTGATATTGCCATTACAAAAGCTGTTTCGACTTTAACAGTAATTGCTAAAGCAGAACAAATACCTAAAACTTGAACGGTAATTGGATTATCGTCATTAAGGGGATCCTTAATAAGTTTCATGTTTTTCTTAGAAAATAATGATTCGCTCATGATTTTATAGTATTAAGATTTTAAATATGGTTCGTATGTTTTTAATGTTCTTACTAACATTTCAGTAACACCATTTCCGGTAATTGTTCCGCCACTAATAGCATCAACACCATGCTTATCACCTTCTGGAGCTCCACCTTTAATTACTCTAATAGATTTATATTCTCCTGATTCGTCAAAAACTTTTTTTCCTACAAAAGGTTCTTGAAACCATCCTTGGTTAATTTCAGCTCCTAATCCTGGAGTTTCTCCTTTATGGTCGAAAGATGCTCCTGCAACAGTATTTTTATCTTCTTCAAGAGCTATGTAGCCCCAAATTGGCCCCCAAAGTCCTTTACCCACTAAAGGAATAATGTATTTTTTGTTTCCTTCATTTTCAAAAATAAAAATTGGAAAGTTTTTTTGTCCACCAGATTTGTATTCTTTTAAGATGTCAACTTTAAATGCATCTCCTTCTATCTGCTCGCCTTTATCATTTAACACAATTGCTTCTGTAATATACTTGTTATAAGCATCCTGAGCTTCTTCTCTTGATATTTCTAAACCAACAGATTGCAAAATGTTTTGCATTTTTTCACGCTCTATGTTCTGGTTTTGCATCGGTTTTAAACCTTCTGAGGCAAAAGCCAATAATAGTGCTACTATTACTACCATTACAAATGAGAACCCTATGGTATATTTATTACTATTTACATCCATTTTTTTATAGTTTAAGCTTTAACACTAACTCTTTTAAGTCTTCTTTTAATATTCGCTGCAATAACATAGTGGTCTATTAATGGAGCCATAATGTTCATGAATAGAATTGCTAACATCACACCCTCTGGGTATGCAGGATTAAAAACTCTAATCATTATTGCAAAAATCCCGATAAAGAAACCATATATGTATTTACCAGTATTTGTTTGAGAACCTGTTACAGGGTCAGTTGCCATAAATACAGCTCCAAATGCAAATCCTCCTATTACTAATTGGTGCATTGGCGTTAGCTCCATAAATGGATTTGCTCCCCACAAGTTGAATAACAAAGCCATTACATAACCTCCAACAAAAGTGGATAACATTATTCTCCAACTTGCTATACCTGTAATTAATAATAATAAAGCTCCTAAACCTATTGCTATTGCAGAAGTTTCTCCAATAGAACCTGGTATAAATCCAATAGCAGCTTCCATAACACTGGCATTCATTGTATTTAAAGCTTCTGTACCTCCTTTAACTGCTTGTGCTAATGGAGTAGCTCCAGAAAAACCATCAACTAATTGCTGACCTTCTTCTAAGCTAGTATTTACCCAAACTTCGTCTCCAGACATTTTGGTTGGATAAGCAAAGAATAAAAACGCTCTGGCAGTTAATGCAACGTTTACAATATTCATTCCTGTCCCTCCAAATACTTCTTTACCTATTACAACAGCAAAAATAGTTGCTACACCTACCATCCATAATGGAACATCAACTGGTAATATTAATGGAATTAACATACCTGAAACCAAAAATCCTTCTTGAATAGAATGTTTGTTAAATGCAGCAAAAATAAATTCTACACCTAATCCAACTCCATAGGAAACAATTACTATTGGAAGTACTTTTAGAGCTCCAAAAATAAATTTATCCATAAACATATCACACACATGGTTAGCATTAGTAACTTCTCCTAAGGCTAAAAAGTGTTGGTGTCCAACATTATAAATACCAAATAATAAAGAAGGAATTAAAGCAAAAATTACCATTACCATGGTTCTTTTTAAGTCTATTCCATCTCTAATATGTACCCCATTTTTATTGGTATGACCAGGTACAAAAAACAAGGTGTACATTCCATCCCAAACCGTATAAGCTAAAGGAAACTTCCCGTCAGCTTTCGGCTTTATTTTTTGCATAAAATTGTCTAATGCTTTCATATTTTAATTATAAGTGTAAGTGCTTACAGTTTACTTTATATTATTTTAGCTCATTTCTTTTTTAAGCTTATTTAAGCCTTCTCTAACATATTGTTGTGCTGGAGTTTTTGAAGTACACGCATATTCGCACAAAGCAAAATCTTCTGGTGCTACTTCGTAAATCCCTAACTTTTCCATGTTATCAATATCATCAACCAATATAGACTTAAGTAATTGAACTGGGTAAATATCCATAGGGAAAACCTTTTCGTATTCACCTGTAACAACTAATGATCTTTCTTCACCATTCATGTTGGTATTTAAGTCATATTTCTTATTAGGCATTAATTTAGAGAAAAATGTTCCTGAAAGGCTGAACTTATCAAAACCTGGTGCTAACCATCCCATAAATTGATTGTTTCCACCTTCTGGTATAACTGTTAGTTGGTAATCATAAAAACTTAAATAACCATCTTCCGCTACTTTAGTTCCTGTTAATGGGTTACCACTAATGTATCTTCCACCTTCTTCTACATTTCCTTTTACAATAGCGTCTATTTTAGCTCCTAAAACAGTTCTAACATAAGATGGTTTTTTTACTAACGAACCAGCAAAAGCAATAGAACGAGTTGCATCAAACTTACCTTCTTTAAATAGTTTTCCTATAGTTAAAACATCTAGTGCTTTAAGCGTCCAAACAATTTCTCCTTTATTTATAGGTTCTAAGTGGTGAATTTGAATACCAACATTACCAGCTGGATGTGGTCCTGCAATTTTATTAATTTGCACATTTTTAGCACCAGTAAACACTTCATCAGCATTAGCATTTCCATTTATGTTTAAATGTACTTTACCATCTGTAAGTTTTACCAAAGCATCTAATCCAGCCTGAAATTCAGCTGATTTTCCATGAGCAATAAAACCATAATCTGGTGCTAATGGAGCTGTATCTATAGCTGTAATGTGTATAGATTTTGGTGTATCTTTAGGATTAGCGATTATATCATAAGGTCTTTGTCTGATAAATGGCCAAACACCACTTTTCAACATGTTCTCTTTTACTTCCTCTCTCGACAATGTTGATGCATCAGCTTGCTTAAAAGATTCGTATTGAATTTCAGCATCAGCTTTAACCTTTATTTCTAAAATTTTTCTTTTATCACCTCTAACAACATCTATTACTTCTCCACTTACTGGCGATGTAAATAAAACCTCTTCTATCTCTTTATTGTAAAATAATGGAGAACCAGCTTTAACTTTATCGCCAACTTTTACAGAAAGTTTTGGCACTAAAGTAGGAAAGTCGGTAGGTTTTAATACAACTTCTGTTGCAACAATAGTATTAGTGTGTAATTTTTCGGCAGCACCCTTTAGGTTTATATTTGCTCCCCTTTTAATCTTAACGTCTTTTGACATAATTTTTTTAGATTAAATTATAACTGCGACAAAATTATAAAATTCGGTAATCTGGCAAAGGAAATTATGAAAAAAATAAACTTTATTTGACAACTACTGGCTTAACATCGCTTAATATCTTAATTTTACTGACGAATATTTTTATTAACATCGTTTTCGGCTCAAATGTTGATATTTTGATTACCAACGTTTTATTTATTTTAACTTTCTCTTTTTAATGAAAAAAATCTTCACCATAATAGTTATTTCTGCATTTTCTATTAGCTTATTTATTTTAATATCGAGTTTTATTTCAAATAAAATTTCTGATGATGATTATACAGGCAATAATTATTTAAGATATGAAGATTATATATATGTTGACCATATAAAAACGGTACTACTTCATCATACTGGAACTCCATTAAGTAACCCTATTATTCCATTAAATGGAACAGAACAACTTTTACTTAGCTTTGATGATTTTAAAACCCTTCCCCGAGATTATTATTACTCCGTTGTCCATTGCAACGCTAACTGGACTCCTTCAGACCTTAGACCCAACGAATACATTGATGGCTTTTTTGAAGATATTATTTTCGATTATCAATATTCTATTAATACAGATATTCCTTATTTACATTATCAAATACAAATCCCTAATGAAAACATTTCATTAACAAAATCGGGTAATTATATTATTAAGGTTTACGAAAATGGAAAAGAAGATAAACCCATGCTTACCAAAAGGTTTATGGTTTATGATAGTAAAGTTTCTATTATTATCGACCCCAAAAGGGCTACCAATGTAGAATATCAATTTACCAAGCAAGAGGTTGATTTTAATATAGACCATACGGGTTACGAAATTATTGACCCTTTTAAAGATTTACAAGTAGTAATTATGCAAAATTTTAGATGGGATAATGCTATTTATAACCTTCCTCCACGTTTTATTAAAGGACAAGAATTGGTGTATGATTATGAAACAGAAAATAGTTTTTTTGGTAACAACGAGTTTAGAGAGTTTGATTTAAAAAGTATTCGCTACCAAACTTTAAATGTAGATCGTATTGAGTTTAACAGCGTAAAGAAAATAAATGATGCTTACTTGGTTCCAGATGAAAATCGTTCATATAAAAGATACACCACCAACCCCGATATTAATGGAAACTTTTTAATTAAAAGAAATGAAGGCGAAAGAAGCGAAGTGGAAGCCGACTATGTTAGTGTACACTTTACACTAGCCAATGTTCCTCCTAAAGATGGTGTTTTTTATGTGTTTGGTAAACTAAGCGATTGGAAATTTAAAGACGAGTATAAAATGGCTTACGATTCTGCTTCAAGCAGCTATACTACAGAAGTTTTGCTAAAACAAGGGTATTACAATTATGCTTATTGCTTGTTAAAAGATGGTGCTAAAACCACTGGCGACATGACAGAAATTGAAGGCTCATACTCTCAAACAGAGAATGATTACATGGTGTTAGTTTATCACAGATTACCTAACAGAATTTACGATGAACTTATTGGTTTTCAAACCATCAACACAAAAAACCAGTAAATCAATT
Organism: Vicingaceae bacterium; assembly: GCA_965284565.1. GTDB lineage: Bacteria > Bacteroidota > Bacteroidia > Flavobacteriales_E > Vicingaceae > BRH-c54. The sequence continues at coordinate 3,217,082 of OZ260100.1, read as the reverse complement.
ATTTCTTAGCCCATAAATGATAGAAAAGTATTACCTGTTTTACATCCTTGCTTTTATTGCCGAAGTTATCGGAACGGTTAGTGGCTTTGGTTCTTCTATTTTATTTATACCCATTGCTTCTATATTTTTCGATTTTAAAGTAGTATTAGGAATAACCGCTCTTTTTCATGTATTTAGCAACCTCTCTAAAATATTTTTATTTAGAAAAGGCTTGGATAAAAATGTAGCCATTAAATTGGGTATTCCAGCAGTCATTTTTGTAATCATTGGCGCTTTTCTGAGTAAGTTCGTTCCACAAAAAGAATTAGAATTGCTCATGAGTTTATTGCTTATTATATTGGCAATTTACTTAATTATTTATGCCAACAAAAAAATTGATAAAAGCAACAAGAACCTTTATTTAGGTGGCATGGCTTCGGGCTTTTTAGCAGGATTAATTGGAACAGGTGGTGCCATTAGAGGACTAACATTAACTGCTTTTAGTTTAGAAAAAGATATTTTTATAGCAACTTCTGCTTTAATAGATTTGGGTGTTGATGCCAGCCGAACCATAGTTTATTTCTTTAATGGTTACTTTATTAAAGAATTTTTAGTCACTATCCCCATATTAATAGGTATAAGCTTTTTAGGAAGTTATGTAGGAAAATTAATTCTCAATAAAACGCCTCAACACTTTTTTAGGATGTTTGTGCTAGCGGTAATTATACTTACTTGTCTGTTCCAAATTACCAAGTATATTTTTAATTGGTAGTTCTTGTCAACCTCATAACCTCATAAACTTATAACCTCATAAACTATTTTATGACTATCATCAGTTTAATTGCTATTTAGTTTTTTTAGTTTTGCACCTGTTATTTTAATAGCAACTATATGAATATAGAAAATAGTAAAAGAACTTTTAGCCAGGAAAGCATAGCCGAGTTAAATAAAAAATACAGAACATTAACTCCAGAACAACGAGTTAGCGAGTTGTATATAGATTTTAATGAAGCGGAAATAATGCTTACTTCTTCTTTTGCGGGTACTTCTGCATTACTGCTCAAACTTTTTTCAGACATACACCCCTCACAAGAAGTATTATTTATAGATACAGGGTACCATTTTAAAGACACCATTATTTATAAAGATTACCTTACCCAATTGTATAACTTAAAAGTAACCAGTGTTGGTGCCGAAAAGTGGAAACATGACTTTACCACCAAAGACCAAACTTGGAAAAAAGATCCCGATTTATGTTGTTCCATTAACAAAGTAGAACCCTTGGAAGCGTTAAAAGAAAACCATACCGTTTGGGTTTCCGGGTTAATGGCTTGGCAGAGCGACCACAGAGCAACGCTAGATATTTTTGAAGAGCGTGGTGGTATTCTTAAGTTTTACCCTTTGTTAGATGTTTCTCGTGATGATAGAGACAATTACATTAGAGAACATCATTTGCCTTTCCACCCCTTAATTTCTAAAGGGTATTTTTCTATAGGCTGCGAACACTGTACCGTACCCGGTGAAGACCGAAACGGCAGGTGGAACAACAACCCCAAAACCGAATGCGGCCTGCATTTGTAATTTCTAATTTATTTTATACATTTACAGAAAAAAGTATAAGCAAGAAAAATATATCTATATAGCGAATATTAGATAAACATATAAACTAAAAATGACTATCAGTTTGTACAGTTTGTAACAATTAAAAAAACTAATAATATTAATGAAAGATAAACTAAAAAAATTTAAACCCACAGCCTCAGTTCCAGAACACGGTATTGCACTAATGTTTGATTTAGCTGGGTTTTCCCAATTTTTCGCACAACCAGATGTTAATCTATATGTACCTAAATACTTAAATCACATTATTGACGCTATGTCAATTATTATACATGGTGGGCAAAATAAATGGTTAGAAGGTGAAAAAAAATACGAACCGCTTCCAGAACCAATTCACTGGAAATTTCTTGGAGATGGGCTATTAGTTTTATGGAAATACAATGATTTCAAAAAAGAACAACTAGGACTTTTAATGAATAGGTGTTGGAATTTGATGGTAAATTTTGAAGAATTAAATTTAATTGCAAATGAAGATGTTCCAGTAATGGATATTCCTCAAAAAATTAGGTTTGGAATTTCAGCTGGTACAATTTATAAATTAACTTATGAATATTCGAAATCAGAGGAGTATATTGGTTATTGTATCAATTTAGCAAGTAGATTACAGAGTTATTCTAGAGAATTAGGTTTTATAGTTTCAGGAAGACTTAATCCCTTAAAGAAAGACTTAGAGAAAAATCAATACTTAAAAGTAGTTGCAAAGAATATAAAAGGTTTTCCTAATGAAATAGTAATTGTAGATAAGGAAAGTTATGATCATCTTGATCAAGAAATGAGGAACGAACTCTTTGATGAAATCGAATAATTATTATCAACAACGTATATAAAAAATAGGCGAAATAGTAGAAAAATAAAGGCTTTGGGCTTGTATCAAGCTTTGTACTTAACCAAAATTTTGGTGCTATTTCGTCTACTTTTCATATGCTAACCGTTAACCCAACTATAATTAAAAAACTCCCCCAAGCTCCCGCGAGTTTAACGAAGTGTAACTCGTGGTATTTAAAAAAAGTATAAATTTGATTGGTGAGTTAGCAATGATAAGTTTCATAACAAAAAAACTGTATTTTGTAAGTTTTGTTATGGAACGAGTTACGCTTCGCCTCCTTTTTATTTCCAATTAAGCTGTTGCTGAATCATCGAATATTTGCTCAATGGGCAATTCAAACAATTTAGATATTTTAAATGCCAAGGGTAAGCTGGGATCGAACTTACCCTTTTCTATGGCATTAATTGTTTGCCGAGAAACCGCCAGAGAGTCCGCCAAATCTGCCTGCGTCAAGTCTCGTTCTGCACGCAATACTTTTAATTTATTTTTCATGCGTAGCGTTTTTTACCAATAAATATTGCAATTATATAAGAAACACTAATGAGCATTACCAAAAAACCAATTTCGGCATCTCCCGAAATAACATTTGCAATGTCTAGCGTAGAATAACTCAATCCACCCACAATCCCAATCCCCAAAGCAATGCCCATAGCATCCAATTGAATTTTCTGTTGAAGTTCATCCAAAAGTGTTAAGTGTTTAATGTTCGCCCAGATCATTCCTGCCCCAAAAGCCGTATTCAATAAAATGGCGAGCATGCTCCAAGTAGTGTTTTGTTCCCAAAGGAATTTAGGTCCAAAGGTGGAGAATGCCAAAGAGCCTACCCATAATAGGGTCCAAAGTGCTAAATTTTTAGTCGCTTTTTTAATTTGTTCATTTTTGTTTTTTGTCTTCATCTGTCAATTGTATTTGATTATTTGTAAAGTTTACTTGACGCAAATATACAACTATTTTTTAAAATGACAAATAAACTTTACTTTTTATCAAGTAAACCATTCTTTTTATTCTCCCTCCGCTCCCGCGAGTTTAACGAAGTGTAACTCGTGGTATTTAAAAAAAAAGTATAAATTTGACTTGTGAGTAGGAATTATAAGTTTCATAACAAAGAAGGACTCTATTTTGTAAGTTTTGCTGTGGTTTATTGGATAGATGTATTTGTAAGAGAATTGTATTGTGAAAAAATTACAGAAAGCTTAAATTTTTGTCAGAAAGAAAAAGGCATGCAAATTTATGCTTGGTGTATAATGCCTAGTCATATTCATTTAATTTTTAAAGCCAAAAACAACAATCCATCCGATTTAATAAGAGATTTTAAACGACATACTTCAAAAGAAATTCAAAAAGCGATAGAAAATAACATTCATGAAAGTAGAAAAAAGTGGTTGTTATGGATGATGGAGCAAGCAGGAAAGAAAAATAGCAATGTAAAGAAACGTCAATTTTGGCAACAGCACAATAAACCTATAGAAGTGTGGAGCAATGAAGTTATACAACAGAAAATAGATTACATTCATAATAACCCTGTAGTTTCTGGTTTTGTTATTAATGCTTGTGATTGGAAATATAGTAGTGCAAGAAGTTATGCAGGTGAGGTTGGAGAAATAAAAATAGATGTGTTATGAATGGAACGAGTTACGCTTTGCTAAACTCGCACCAGCGGAGGGGGAAACTTAATTCTGACTTTATTTTTCTTAATTATATTTTTTTACGTTGCACTAACAATGGAAATATAATTGAAAAAAGATTTATGGAATCTAATTAAAAACTATATAAACCTAATGAAAAAACTTCTTTTAATTTTTATATTTTTCTCTGGAAATTTATTGGCTCAGAAAATTGAATTGCCTGACTCTATAATGTCTTTATTACATACTGACACCACAGTAGTTCACGTTGAATACCTAAGTAAAACTCAAGGCAAACAAGATAGCGAAGGCTGGTATTTTGGTTCTTATTACAATCCCCATTTTATTAAAGAGAAAAGAGACTATCTTACTAACCACCGAGTAGGTAAATGGAATTTTTATAGAAAAAATGGTTCAATTAAAATGACAGATTATATCCCGTACTCCCCAACTGATACCATTACAATGTGGAACTATAGAAAAGATGGAAGCTTAAGACAAAAAAGAACAATGACCCAAGCAGAAAATTTAAAAGCGAGCCATAAAACAGGTAAAGGAGACTTTAAAGGGATTATGACATTACAAAAAGTTTATGCCGTGTGGTACTATAAAAATGGTAATATAAGTAGTGAAAACACCCAAATAGGCTTGCGAAACATAGGTTTTTATAATACTTATTATGAGAATGGACAAATTAAAGAAAAAGTGTTTAGAAATTTAGACCATAAAAGAGATGGAGACTACATGTACTGGTATGAAGATGGTTCTGTTATGATTCAAGGTCAGTATAAAAATGGTAAAAAAATTGGCTTATGGAAAACGTTTGATAAAGATGGAAAGCTAAAAAAAGAAAAGAATTATAAAGAAAAAAACCAGTAACATCATCCCCTCCACATCTTGCCATGTAAGGACTAAAAGCAGCTTGTTATTTAAGGTTTTTACCGATAATTATCGGTAAAAACCTTAATGGCACAGCGTAAAATTCAACGCATTTTTTTATAATTTTATCGCTATGCCATTTTAATCTCTCTATTTTCGTGAAAAGGAAAAGATAAATTAAAATGTAAAGCTGAAAAGGAGGGGGGTAATAATTGATTTCAATGAGTTAGTTATCTACTCGTTCACACTTTTAATTCGTGCTTTAAAAAACTAGCAGTATAACTCTTTTTGTTTTTAGCCAATTGCTCTGGTGTTCCTTCGGCAACAATTTTCCCTCCTTCTTGTCCGCCTTCCGGACCAACATCTACAATATAATCTGCTACTTTAATAATATCTAAATTATGTTCCACAACCAGCACCGTATTACCAATATCAACTAATTTATTTAGAACATCCAACAGTACTTTAATATCTTCAAAATGCAAACCTGTTGATGGTTCATCTAAAATGTATAAGGTTTTGCCTGTTTGTCGTTTAGCTAATTCAGCAGCTAATTTCACTCGTTGCGCTTCTCCGCCCGAAAGTGTTGTTGATGGTTGACCTAAATTAATATACCCCAAACCAACATCATTAAGGGTTTTTATTTTCTGTAAAATATTAGGATGATTTTCAAAGAAAATTACTGCTTGTTCAATGCTCATATTTAACACATCACTAATAGACTTTCCTTTGTACCTTACTTCCAATGTTTCTCTGTTATATCTTTTTCCATTACACTCATCACACATTACATAAACATCGGGTAAAAAGTTCATCTCTATGGTTTTTACTCCCGCCCCTTGGCAACTTTCACATCTTCCTCCTTTCACATTAAAAGAAAACCTGCCTGGTTTGTAACCTCTTATTTTAGCTTCTGGCAAGTTGCTAAATAATAAACGTATATCTCCAAAAACATTTGAATAGGTTGCAGGGTTTGAACGAGGTGTTCTTCCTATAGGTGTCTGACTGATATCTATAATTTTATCAATATGTTCCAGACCTTTTATTGTTTTATAAGGCAACGGTTTTTTTACAGCTTTATATATATGTTGATTGATAATTGGATACAAAGTCTCATTTATTAATGTTGATTTTCCACTACCTGAAACTCCAGTAACACAAACAAACATCCCTAAAGGAAGTTTAAAGTTTACATTTTTTAAGTTGTTACCAGATGCTCCACTAAGTTCAATATAATTGCCGTTTCCTTTTCTTCGTTTTTTGGGAACATCAATATTTATTTGATGATTTAAAAATGCTGCCGTATTAGTAGAAAGCTTTACAAATTCTTTTGGTGTGGCTGCTGCAACAACATGCCCTCCGTGTTTCCCTGCTTTTGGTCCAATATCTATAATATAATCGGAAGCCAACATAATATCCTTATCATGTTCCACTACAATTATCGAATTCCCTACATCTCTCAATCCTTTTAGGGAGTTTATCAATCGCTGATTATCTCTTTGGTGCAAGCCTATACTTGGTTCATCTAAAATATACAACACATTTACTAATTGAGAACCTATTTGAGTAGCTAATCTAATTCGTTGAGCTTCACCTCCAGATAATGTTGCTGCTGGTCTATTTAAGGTTAAATAATCTAACCCTACATCCAATAAAAATTGGAGTCGTTTGTTTATTTCTTTTAAAATCTCTTCTGCTATTTCGTGCTTTTCGCCAAAAAGCTGTTTACGGTTTTTATCAATTTTAGCAGTCCATTTGTCCAACTCACTTAAATCTTTTGTAGCAATTTCTCCAATATTTTTATCATCAATTTTAAAATATAAAGCTTCTTTTTTTAGTCTGCTACCACCACAATCCGGACAATTAATTTTATTCATAAAACTATTTGTCCACCTGGTTAATGATGGTGAAGATTTTTCTTCTAACTGACGCAATACAATGTTTATTACACCTTCAAAATCTAATTGGTAATTTTTTGTCTGACCATCAACTTCATGTGTCATATTGATAGGTTCTGAAGAACCATAGAGTAAACAATCTAATGCTTCATCTTCAATTTCACTTAAAGGTGTGTTTACGGTAAATCCATAATGAGCAGCTATACCCTCAACTTGTTTAAAAGCCCAATTGTTTTTGTAATCTCCCAAAGGTGCAATACCTCCTTTTTTAATGCTCAGTTTGGGGTTGGGTATCACTTTTTTAATGTCAATTTCAGAAATTTGACCTAAACCACTACATTTTTTACATGCTCCATAAGGCGAGTTAAAAGAAAATAAATTTGGTTCTGGTTCATTGTATGAGATTCCTGTTGTCGGACACATTAATTTCTTACTCAACAACCTAAATTTTGGAGGATTCTTTTTGTCTTCTTCCACCTGAAATTCATAAACCATTAAGCTATCATCGCCCAACTTAAGTGTAGTTTCTACGGAAGCTAATATGCGTTGGTAATCTTCATTTTTAACTTTAAGCTGATCTACTACCAATTCAATATCATGAATTTTATACCTATCGAGCTGCATTTTAGGATGCATTTCCATTAGCTCTCCATCAATACGGACTTTTAAATACCCTTGCTTCATAAATTGAGCAAACAATTCTTTATAATGTCCTTTTCTACCTTTAATAATAGGTGCTAATAATAAAATCTTCTTTCCCTGATATTGTTCTATAATTAAATCTACAATTTGATTAGTGGTAAATTTTACCATTAATTCTCCCGTATTATATGAGTAAGCATTAGCTACTCTGGCATAAAGCAACCTGAAAAAATCATAAATTTCGGTAATGGTTCCAACAGTAGAGCGAGGGTTTTTGCTGATGGTTTTTTGCTCTATGGCAATAACAGGACTTAGTCCGTTAATTTTATCCACATCTGGACGCTCCATTGTGCCTAAAAACTGACGAGCATAAGCAGAAAAAGTTTCTAAGTACCTACGTTGTCCTTCTGCATAAATGGTATCGAAAGCTAAAGAAGATTTACCACTCCCACTTACTCCCGTCATTACCACTAATTGGTTTCTAGGAATTTTTATAGAAACATCTTTAAGGTTGTGTACCCTTGCTCCAATTACTTCAATTACCTCTTCTTTTTCTATCATTAATAGCTTTTATTTAGCAGCGATAACAGAAATCTCTACATTCACATTTTTAGGCAAACAAGCTACCTCTACGGTTTCTCTTGCCGGAAAATCTGAAGTAAAGTAACTTCCATATACTTCATTAATTTGTGCAAAATTATCCATATTTGAAATGAATATGCTTGTTTTTATCACATTTTCAAAACCCATTTCTGCAGCAGTCAACACTGCTTTTAAATTTTCCATCACCATTTTAGTTTCTTCTTTAATGTTACTTAAAACCAATTCATTGGTTGTTGGGTTTATAGCAATCTGTCCAGAAGTATAAAGCATGTTATTTAATAAAACTGCTTGATTATAAGGGCCTATTGGTGCTGGTGCTTTTGGTGTATTTATTATCTTCTTCATAGTCATAATTTTTAATATTAATACCGTAAAAATAAGTACAGCAAAAGTTATTTTACATTTATTAAGCATTTTTTATATAAAAATAACTTCATAAACTTTTTTAACCGTTAATTTCGCAATAAAAAGTTATAAAGAATGAAGATTACTTATTTTGATTTAATTGACCAATCTTACTATTTTCCACAAGAGGGATTTAATATTGAGGATGGTAATTTATTTTTTAACGATACATCAATTAAGTATTTGATTGATAAGTATCAAACTCCTTTTAAGATTTCTTTTTTACCAAAAATTGGAGATCAAATTAAAAAAGCAAAAAACCTTTTTAGCAAGGCTATTAAACAAAATAATTATAAGGGAACTTATAACTATTGTTATTGTACAAAAAGCAGTCATTTCAACTTTGTTATTGAAGAAACGCTAAGGCACGGCATTAATTTAGAAACTTCTTCAAGTTATGATATTGATATTATCCTTAATCTTTACAAAAAAGGGTTAATCAATAAAGACAAAAAAATTATTCATAACGGCTACAAAACAGATAGTTATATCCAAAAAATAGCCTCGCTTCAAAAAGAGGGTTTTACTAACAGCTTTATTATTTTGGATAGTAAAAAAGAATTAGAAAAACTTCAAAAAATCATTAAAACACCTATTCGTATTGGTATCAGAATGGCTATTGATGAGGAGTCTCAATCTACTTATTACACTTCTCGTATGGGAATTAGAGCTTCGGAAATTATAGATTACTACAACAATGACATTAAACCTAGAAAAAATGTAACACTAGAAATGTTGCACTTTTTTGTAGATACCGGCATAAAAGATACCATGTATTATTGGAGTACTTTTATTAATGCGATGAAACTTTACGCCAACCTAAAAAAGAATTGCGAGACGCTTAATGCTATTAATATTGGTGGCGGTTTACCTATTAGAAACAACTTAGGTTTTGAATACGATTATAAATTTATCATTAACCAAATTGTAGCTAACATTAAAGATGTTTGTAGTTCTGAAGGAATTGATGACCCGGATATTTATACCGAATTCGGGAAATATACTGTTGGCGAAAGTGGAGCCCTGGTTTTTGAAGTACTAGATTACAAACAACAAAATGATGCAGAGCTTTGGTACATTATTAATAATAGTTTAATGACTACCATTCCTGATAGTTGGAGTATGCATGAAAAGTTTATTTTACTTCCTATTAATAAATGGGATAAAGAATATACTAAAGTAAACATTGGCGGCATCAGTTGCGACCACTCTGATTACTACAATTCGGAAGATTTAAACCAAGAGATTTATTTACCTAAAATTGATGATAAGGATAAAGAACCACTTTATATTGGTTTTTTCCATACAGGAGCTTACCAGGATTCTATTAGTGGTTACGGTGGAATTAAACATTGTCTTATTCCTTCGCCAAAACATATTGTTATAAAACGAAATGAAAACGGTCAGTATGAAGATTATCTTTTTAAAGATCAACAAAATGCTGAAGTAATGTTGGATATTTTAGGTTATAATGATTAATAATTAGAGATTGGAAATTAGAAATTAGAGATTAGAGATTTCTCAACGTTGAACTCTTAAGCTCGTTTGAAGTTTGAACTGTCAACCGAAATACCGTGAACCAAAAACCAACTAATAACCTCATCAACTATAAACTCATAAACTAACAAATATGACTATTACAGAATTTGCAGAAAAACATTACAAACATTTTAATGCTGCTACTTTAGTAGATGCTTCAAAAGCGTATATTAAGCACTTAGAAAGTGGACACAAAATGATGATTACCCTTGCCGGAGCAATGAGTACTGCCGAATTGGGTATTTCTTTGGCTGAAATGATTAGACAAGACAAAGTACAAATTATTACTTGTACGGGAGCTAACTTAGAGGAAGACATTTTTAATTTAGTTGCGCATACTTTTTACAAAAGAGTGCCTCATTACAGAGATTTATCTCCACAAGATGAGCAAGATTTGCTAGATCAACATTTCAACAGAGTTACTGATACTTGTATTCCAGAAGAGGAAGCCATGCGTAGAATTGAAAAACAATTGATTGAAGTTTGGACAAAAGCTAAAAATGAAGGTAAAAGATATTTTCCACACGAATATATTTACCAGTTAATTAGAAATGGTTCTTTAGAACAATATCATGATATTGACCCTAAACACTCTTGGTTAATAGCTGCTGCTGAAAAGAACTTGCCTATTATTGTTCCAGGCTGGGAAGATTCTACCTCAGGAAATATGTTTGCCGCTCACTGCTTAGAAGGTATGTTTGAGCCAAGCATTGTAAAATCAGGAATTGAATACATGATGTATTTAGCAAAATGGTACCAAGAAAATGCTACCGACAAAGGAATTGGTTTTTACCAAATTGGTGGTGGTATTGCTGGAGATTTCCCTATTTGTGTAGTGCCTATGTTGCATCAAGATTTACAATTAGATGGAATTCCTTGTTGGAGTTATTTCTGCCAGATTAGCGATTCTACAACAAGTTATGGTTCTTACTCAGGAGCTGTACCTAACGAAAAAATTACGTGGGGCAAACTAGAAATTGATACGCCAAAATTTGTGATTGAATCGGATGCTTCTATTGTAGCACCGCTGATGTTCCAAATTATTTTAGAAGCGTAATGGCTAAACAATAATAAACAGTAAAGCCCGCAGAAATGTGGGCTTTGTTGTTTGGTTTCAGCATTAATATGCTAGTGGATAAATCTACGCTTAGTGGGGTAATAGCCCTTTTGATGATTTATAAATTCAATTTAATAATTATATTTGTATGAAATAAAGTATGACGATTTTCATATATATACAACAATATGTGTTAAGTATGTATGAAAAAATCATACATATATACAAGTTGGCGGTAATTGAAAGAACACCCCTACACATAGACAATTTCTTTCTTCATTAACAGCATTAATAAAAAAAATCAAAAAATAATTTGCGAAACCGATTAATTGCATATATATTTGCAACCGATTAGTTTCACAACTTAAACATATCAGAAAATGAGAAAATTAAAATTACAAATCCAAATGACCATAGATGGGTTTATTTCGGGACAAAATGGAGAAATGGATTGGATGAAATTTCCTTGGACAGAAGACATTCTAGATTATGTACGAGAGATTACTGAACCTGTAGATACCATTGTTTTAGGAAGAAAATTAGCAGGAGGCTTTATCCCACATTGGGCAAATGTTGCCAAAGACCCTAACAATCCAGAATATGAAGGCGGAGTTAAATATGCTTCAACACATAAAATTGTATTTACTAAAACACTTGACAAATCGATTTGGGAAAATACTGAAATTGCGAAAGGCGACTTGGTTGAAGAAATTACTAATTTAAAGAATAAGCCAGGCAAAGACATAATTGCTTATGGTGGTGGTGAGTTTGTTTCTGCACTCATTAAAAACAAACTTATTGATGAGTTACATATATTTGTTAACCCATCTGCCATTGGTAGCGGAATGCCCATTTTTAAAGAGTTGTCCGAAATGCAAAATTTTAACCTAGCTGATGCACAAAAGTTTGATTGCGGAATTATTGTTATGAAATATACACCAAAGAAATGAAAAAGATAAAAGCAGTCTATTGGATTACACTTTCAGTAATTATTGTTTGGCTCGGGATTGGACCAATATTCGCATATGATGATCCGACAAGTGTTGATGTTATATTACATTTAGGTTACCCCTATTATTTTCCTGTATTAATTACTTGCTTTAAGGTATTTGGGGTTTTGGCAATTGTAATTCCACAGTTACCCAACCGAATTAAAGAGTGGGCTTATGCAGGTTTTACTTTTGATTTAATTTGTGCAATCATCGGATTTATAGTCATTGACGGTTATAACTCACATATGCTATTACCAATTACCGCACTGGCTATTCTTATTACCAACTATATTAGTTTCAGTAAAATTAATTACAAAAATGCGTAGAGACGTTTTCCAAGCAATAGCAGACCCAACGAGACGAGCCATTATTATGCTTTTGGCTGTTGGTGCTTTGACACCCAATGCCATAGCCGAACATTTTGATTCAAGCAGACAAGCGGTTTCAAAACATTTGCGAATACTTACGGAGTGCGAAATACTCACACAAGAGCAACAAGGTAGAGAAATTCATTATCACTTAAATGCCGACAAAATGAAAGACATAGAAAAATGGTTGGAACAGTTTAAGAAATTACTAGCAAAACGCTTTGACCAATTGGACACTGTTTTAGAACAATTAAAATCGAAAAAAAAATGAATACAAACTTAAAATTTGACTTCAAAGTCAATAAAGAAAATAACACAATTAACGTAAAAAGGGAATTTGCAGCAAACCTTGAATTGGTTTGGGAAGCATGGACAAATCCTGAAATTCTTGACCAATGGTGGGCACCTAAACCTTATCAAACGAGAACGAAGTCAATGGATTTTCGTGAAGGCGGAATGTGGCTATATGAAATGTTCATTGCAGAAAGTAACAACCCACAAGAATGTCATTGGTGTAAAAATGATTACATCAAAATTGAACATCAAAAGATGTTTTCGGGTTTAGACGCATTCTGTGATGAAAACGGAATAGTTAACCCAGCAATGCCCAGAACTCAATGGACGAATGAGTTCAATGAAAATGGAGAAAAAACACTTGTGACTATTACTGCCAAATACGAGAGCCTTGCTGATTTAGAAAAAATTATCGAAATGGGCTTTAAAGAAGGTTTCACAATGGCTATGGAAAACCTTGATCAATACATTGAAGCACAATTTAAACTTCGCAAACAAAATAAATCAAACAATATGGCAAGAGTAACAACCTATTTAAACTTCGCAGGAAATACAGAAGAAGCTTTCAAATTTTATAAATCTGTTTTCAAAACTGAATTTATAGGTAAAGGCATTGAACGTTTTGAGGATGTGCCTCCAAGCACCGAAAATTGGCCTCCTGTTGCGGATGAAGTAAAGAAAATGGTTTTGCACGTTGAACTTCCAATAGTAGGTGGGCATATATTAATGGGTACAGACGCTCCAAAAGAAATGGGCTTTACATTGACAAGTGGAAACAATATGCATATCTGTCTGGAACCCGAAACAAGAGCAGAAGCAGACCGGCTATTTAGCGAACTTTCGGCTGGTGGCAATATTACTATGCCAATGGCAGATATGTTTTTTGGTGCTTACTTCGGAGAATTTACAGACAAGTTTGGTATCAATTGGATGATAAACTTTCAAAATAATAACAAATGAAAAATAAAATTATATTTATTGTAAGCTTACTTTTTGGCTTAATGTTCTTAAATGCTGGTTTAAACAAACTGTTCAATTACATGCCAGTACCTGATGATCTCCCCGAAAGTATGCTTAAAGTAATGGAAGCATATAATACTATAAGTTGGTTAATGCCATTAGTAGGTATTATCGAAATAATTGGAGGTATTCTATTTATTATCCCAAAAACCAGAGCTTTTGGCGCTATTGTTATCTTCCCAATAATGGTAGGCATACTACTTACTAATATTGTAAATATACCAACAGGTCTTCCTATTGCAGCGATACTTTTTGTAATCAATCTATGGGTAATATTTGAAAATAGAACAAAATATTTTTCGTTAATAACAACTAAATCTTGAAATTAATAAATTAACTAATGAATAGAAAACAACGAACCGCCAACAATGTGTATAAAATATAAACAATGAATCAAGTAAAAAATATATCAATCCTTTTGTGCATATTATTGAGTTTAAATACAAGTGCCAGAAATAATGAAACTGCATTTAAGGAGATTTACGTATTACTTGAGCAAAATAACTTTTTCAAAGCCAAAAAGCAGTTTGAATTAAACAAAAATGACTTATCAAAGACTAATCAACAATTCATTATAGCAATTTTAGATAATGCTTTTAACAAACTTAGAGAATCGGAACAGGCTATTGATGATTTGTTAAAAACAGAGAATACTATTCCAGATTCACTTCAATTTAAATTGTACGAAACAAAGTACGACAATGTCTTGAAACTTTATAATTATAAGGAAGCAAAAAATACAGTTCTAACCATATTACATAAATATAAAAAGTACTTAGATAATGAGCAAGCAGACGATTATGAAAATAGTCTTAAGATATGGACTGCTTTAGAAAATACTCCTGCACAACAAGTTGACATTAAAAAAATGACAAACCTTAAAATGGAGAAAGATATGGCGGGCTTGAATACCTTAAAAATGTATGTTAATAATGATTCTGTTAATTTTATTTTTGACACAGGAGCTAATTTATCAACTACCTCTCTATCAGTTGCAAAACAACTAAACATGGAAATAATTCCAGTTGATATAGAGGTCGGAACAATCACTGGAGAAAAAGCTTTGGCAAAGCTAGCTGTATGTAATAAGTTAAGTATGGGTAATATTGACCTGTTCAATGTTGTTTTTCTAGTACTACCAGACCAAGCACTTTATTTTCCTCAGATCAATTATCAGATATATGGTATATTAGGTTTTCCTGTAATTGAAGCTCTTAAGGAAATCAGGATAACTCAAAGCGGTGACTTTATCGTTCCGCTTGTAAGGTCCACATCTACTGAAAATTCTAATATAGTGATGGATGGATTAACTCCATTAATCTATATTAACAATATGCATTTTACGTTTGATACAGGTGCTGATGAAACTATGTTATATCATAAATTTTACAAGGAAAATCAAAAGGAAATAGATAAAAATTACCAACCTGAAAAAATAAGTTTTGGAGGGGCAGGAGGAACAAAGGAATTTGAAGGGTATAATATTGATTTCACTTTTAATATTGGAGAAGAACAAATAAAACTTCAGAATATAAATTTAGTAAAGGAAAAAATAAAAGAAAGTGAAACTGTTTATGGAAATATCGGACAGGACTTGATTCAAAAATTTGACACAATGATTATTAATTTTGACAAGATGTTTATAAAATTTGAATAATAAAGTATTGCTACCAACAATGTCTAAAAAACATAATTGACTACGAGGTTTATTGAATATTGATTGATTAAGCCAGCTCTGAAATCACTTATCATTCTTATACCAGTCGATTACGGTAATTAAAAACAAAAAATTATGATTAAAAAATTAACATTAATAGCTCAAATAATTCAATCATTTTCTATTGGCTTATGAAAATGCTTTTATGGGAATCGCATTGACCATATAGTTCAACAAAACATTTATAAAAATGAATGAATTTGTACTGCTGTTCAGAATGGACATTACCAATAAAGATGCTCAACCTTCAAAAGAGCAAATGAATATCTATATGAATCAATGGATGCAATGGATCAACGAAATTGCGGACAATAAACAACTTGCAGATGGTGGCAACCATTTTTCGCCTCAAGGACGAGTATTAAAACCAAAGAATGAAGTATTTGACACACCGTATACTATGGAGAATAATTCTGTTGCTGGTTACATAATTGTTTTAGCTAATGACCTTAATGGAGCAACGGAAATTGGGAGAAAATGTCCCATTTTAAACGGTGAAAATACGAGTGTCGAAATTCGTGAAGTGGCAGCACCTGGGGGATAAACAAAAGATCGAGCAAAATGACAGATATGACACAGGTACAAATAGCAGAAGCATTTTCAAACGGAAATTTTGAATTGACTTTCCCATATTTATCTAAAAGCATAGTTTGGAATGTAGTCGGAGAAAATTTGTTTAATGGAAAAATTGAAGTAATTGAGAATTGCAAACAAACTTCGGAGTATTTCAAATCTATTGAGACGGACTTTAAAACAGAAGATGTAATAGTAGCTAAAGATAAGGTAATAATAAGGGGAACAGGCGAATTTATAAGAGACGGAAAAAGAGTAAATTTAATTACTGCCTGTGATGTTTATGAGTTCAATAGAAAGGGTGAATTGGAGAATATTTATTCCTATTGTATTCCTGAAAATAAATAAAAACTACCGCCAACACAGTGTATAAGCAATAGTGGTTTAGGTGTAAACTTGAACCGTTTTTGCGTTTAAATAAGTATCTTGCTATCTGAAAACTTAGTGGTTAAAAATCCGCTACTGCTTATACACAAAACGTTATGCATAACTCCATGCAAGTAAATCTATATTTAAAACTCCAAGCGTGGACGCTTGAAGTAGCGGAAGCTTTACTGTTTTAAATACTCATATTTTCAAATTGTCATTTCGAGCAATGTTTTTCGTGCTGTTTCTAAAACAGTACTGAAAAACGAAGTCGAGAAATCTTCTTATTTATAGACCTATACTTCCAATTTTAAATCACAACTCTTAACCAAAAAGATTTCTCTAGCTTCATTTTACTAAGTTTCGTTCCTCAACTTGTAAAATTTCGTTCGAAATGACAAAAAAGGAACCAAAAATCTTTCACTCCAAAACTCTTTCCATCTGCTTTATATGTCGCTCGTTGTGGAAAATAACAAAACGAAAAGCATCTCCTAGTTTAATTGTTAACCATTGAGCAATACTTACCTTCACTTTTACTTTGTTTAAACTTACTGTATTTGCTTTATCTAGCAATCCCAATAATTGTGTTTGTTGTTCCAAAAAAACGCTTATTACCGAATTATCTAGATCGCTATGCAAAGGATTTTTATCCTTAAAAGTTTTCATTTTGTTTAGCTTTTCTTTAGGAAGCATGCTGTTTGCAAAATAATTGCCCAACCAACCGCTTTTAAAAGTCGCTTCACTTGTTGTGTTGGAAGTGGCTATGGCTTTTTCTATCTCAGGGATATAATAATCGCCATATCGGTTTAAATGCTCCAAACACTCTAAAACATTCCAGCTTTCGGTTGATTTTCTGCGAGTAAGCACTTCCTGAGGTAGGTGTTGTATTGATTTAACATAATTGATGTGTTGCTCAATTTTAGCTGCTAATTCCTGTAGTAATGTTGCTGATTTCATTGTCTTCTATTTTTTAGACAAAATTGTTCACTTTTCGCTTCATAAAAATTGATTGAAATCAAGATTTTTTTAATCTGGATAAGGTTTCGGGAGTCATTCGTAAATAATTGGCAATATATTTATTGGGAATTTCCTGAAACAACTGCGGACTTCTTTTCAGCACTCTGTTATATCTTTCTTTTGGCGAATTAGTAAGGATATCTTTTTCTCTTTCTATTTGCTGAAGTACTAAATCTTCTAGCATGGAAATCCATATTTGCTGGTTCTCGCTACTCTCATTAACAAAATCTATAAACTGCTGTTTGGGAATTACCCTAATTTTTGACTTTTTTATTGCCTGTATATAAAAATCAGATGCTTGTTCTGTTAGAAAAGAATCTAAGGAAACAATTAAATCGTTGTTATACCCAAAGCGAATAATTTGCTCTTCATCTTCGTCCATAACAAAAACGCAGAAACTTCCACTTTCTACAAAGTAAATATTGGTATCTGTAGTTCCGCCAAGTTTTAAAAAATCGTTTTTTAGTAAGGTAATTTGTTTACCGTTTTTTACTGCGGAATGAATAAAATCCTCGAAACTCATTTATTTAGCTAATTTTCTACCCAAATACGCCATAGGGAAATAAGCTCCTGCTAAATCTAAAATTAAAAACCAAGTTGGTGCAGGCAACATGTAAGCATTCATAGCTCCTCCAAAAAAGAAGAAAGCTCCTATAGCTAAAGCAAATTTAATTTTGTTAGTGGTTGCAATTTTAGCGGCAACAAATGCTCCTACTAAAGTACCTAAGGCATGAGCTAGAAATGGAAAAATATAATGCTCCGGACCAAATAAATGCATGGTACTTTTCAAACCTTCCATAGTGGTAATATCTGCTCCGTTTGGTGGTGGAATAATAGAACCGCTTATCATAATGATTCCCATATTAACAGCGCTACCCACTACTAAACCAAGTACTACTGCTAAAACATTTCTAAGAATAGGATGCATAGTTTTTGTTTTTAAATTAGATACAAATATATTGATTAATTTTTTTGCATACCCTATTCATGTAGCTTTATAAAAAAAGACCGAACATATTATGCTCGGTCTTTAAAATATAATTTTCAATAAAGGTTGATTTACGAAATAGAAGCAATGCTTTCAGACTTGTAATCTCCTTTAAGTAGTTTTTCTTTTACCAATTTAAAAGTATTGATAGTATATTCTACATCTTCCAAAGTATGCATTGCTGTTGGAATTAACCTAAGCATAATTACTCCTTTAGGAACAACAGGGTAAACCACTATTGAACAGAATAAGTTATAGGTTTCTCTTAAATCTATAATTAAGTTAGTAGCTTCAGGGATATCTCCACTTAAAACAACAGGGGTAACCTGAGTTGTAGTGGTTCCTATATTAAAACCATTTTCTTTTAATCCGTTTTGAAGTGCATGAGCTACTGTCCATAATTTTTCTCTTAACTCTGGACTGTTTTTTAACATTTCCAAACGCTTAAGGTTACCAACTACTAAAGGCATTGGCATTGATTTAGCATAAATTTGAGAACGCATATTGTAACGGAAATATTCAATAACTTGCTCATCGGCAGCTATAAACCCACCAATACTTGCCATTGATTTAGCAAAAGTTCCAAAATATACATCTATTCCATCTTGGCAACCTTGAGCTTCACCTGTTCCAGCTCCTGTAGCTCCCATAGTTCCAAAACCATGAGCATCATCAACAAAAAGTCTGAAGCTAAATTCAGATTTTAAAGCAACAATTTCTTTTAAACTTCCTTGATTTCCAGACATACCAAAAACACCTTCGGTAATAACCAAAATAGCACCATTGGTCTTTTCTACTAATTTAGTAGCTTTTTGTAACATATTTCTTAAGCTATCCATATCGTTATGCTGATAAACAAAACGTTTACCTTGATGTAATCTAACACCATCTAATATACAAGCGTGAGATTCTGCATCATAAACAATAACATCATTTCTGTCAACCAAAGCATCAATGGCAGAAACCATTCCTTGGTAACCAAAGTTTAATAAAATAGCATCTTGTTTCTTTTCAAAATCAGCTAATTGAGCTTCTAATTCTTCGTGTAAGTTAGAGTTTCCAGACATCATTCTAGCACCCATTGGGTAAGCTAATCCCCAGTCTGCTGCTGCTTGTGCGTCAGCTTTTCTTATTTCAGGATGATTTCCTAACCCTAAATAATTGTTTAAACTCCATTGTAAGACCTCGGTACCTCTAAACTTCATCTTATTATTTAACTCTCCTTCTAATTTAGGAAAAGCAAAATAACCATGAGCCTCTTTGGAGTATTTACCTAAAGGGCCTCTATTGTTCTTAATTTTTTCAAAAATATCATTCATGTGTCTTAGGTTTAATTTTGAGCGGCAAAGATAATTCTTTCTTATGAAAAAAAAGAATTTATTTGATTTTACTATATTTTGGTCAAACCCTTATTATTTATTAGATTTTGCAGTAGTTTCAATCTGTAATAGATTTTCTAATGGATAATTCGAGTTTAAGTGAGGCATTATTTTTACTTTTATACCCTTAAAAATATTAGTTTAAAATTTATAAATAATCTAATTGACTTCTAAATTTTCTATATTAGGTATTGTTTTAGTCATAACCAGCTTAGGTTTGTTTATGGCAGATTTAGCATTAGGCTCTGTTCATATTCCTTTGGCTTCTATTATAGAGATATTGTTAGGAAATGATGGGGGGAAAGAAAGTTGGAAAATTATTTTATTAGAATCTAGGTTACCTAGGGCTTTAGCAGCAATTTTGGCAGGAAGTGCTTTGGCTGTTAGTGGGTTGCAAATGCAAACTTTGTTTAGAAATCCTTTAGCAGGACCTTATATTCTAGGAATAAGTTCAGGAGCAGGTTTGGGAGTGGCAGTTTTTATTATGGGTTTTTCTGTTATGGGAATTTCTTTAAGCAGTTCTATATGGTTTGCCAATTACGGAATTGTTATCAGTGCTATTTTGGGAGCAGTTTTAGTATTGCTACTTTTGATGGCAGCAATAGCTAAACTAAAAGATATTATGACAGTTTTAATTCTAGGTATAATGATAGGAAGCATTGCTACAGCTTTTATTAGTATATTGGAATATTTTTCTCAAGAAGATAGTTTAAAGTCTTTTGTTTTATGGACGATGGGAGATTTAAGCAGTGTAGATCCAGATAGTTTAAAAATGTTGTTTTTTATTGTGCTCATAGGTTTGCTAGCGGCTTTTGCCATTTCAAAACAGTTAAATACTTATTTATTAGGCGAAGATTATGCTCAATCTTTAGGAACAAATGTAAATACTACTAGGTATTTGGTCATTTTTGTTACTGCTTTGTTAGCAGGTAGCATAACTGCTTTTTGCGGACCAATAGGATTTGTGGGAATTATAACACCTCATATTGCTAGAATGTTTTTAAAATCTGCCAACCATTTTTATTTAGTGCCTTTGTGTGTGTTGTTAGGTATTAATATTATGTTGTTGGCAGATATAATTGCTCAACTACCCGGAAGCGATAAAACATTTCCTATAAATGCAGTTACTTCACTAATTGGTATCCCTTTTATTTTTTGGATAGTTTTAAAAAATAAAAAAATTGCAGCATTAAATTGAAAAACATACTTTCCATATCATCACTTAGTGTTGGCTATAACAAAAAGAAAGTGTTAAGCAATATTAATCTTGTTGTTGACAAACCTAAACTCATTACGCTTATTGGAAGAAACGGACAGGGAAAATCTACTTTGTTAAAAACACTTACAGGTTTAATTCCATCCATTGAAGGGGAGTTGTTTTTTGAAGGTAAAATCAACAAAGAATTAAGTCATAAAGAGAAATCGAAATTATTTAGCGTGGTACTTACTTCGCCACCGGCAATTAACAATATTACGGTTAAAGATTTTGTTGCTTATGGCAGATACCCATATACCAATTGGTTGGCAGTAAAAAAAGAAGAAGATAATTTGCAAATTAATCAAGCAATGGAGCTTTGTGGAATTACCAATTTTGCTGCTAACAACATTGCTAATTTAAGCGATGGAGAAAGACAGAAAGTAGCTTTAGCAAGAGCTATCGCTCAAAACACACCTATAATATTTTTAGACGAACCTACTTCACACCTAGATTTAGTGAACCAATCTGAATTATTTGATTTACTTCATCAATTAGTTGAAAAACAACAAAAAACCATAATAATATCTTCTCACCAATTAAATTTAGCACTAAATTACGCAGATGAAATTTGGTTAATTAATAACGAATCGTTAGAGGTGAATACACCTCAATATTTTATAGAATCTGGAAAAATTGAAGCACTTTTTGGCGGGTTAAAAATGAAGTGTTTTTAATGTCTTTATTTATCAGTTATCTACTGTTAGTGAAGAAGAAATAAAAACATAAATTTGCCAACTTACAAAAAAAACATATATGGGAAATAAAGATTACAACGAAGAACACAATAAGATACACCACGATAAAGATTGGAACGAAATAAAAGCCAATGATTCTTGGGCAATTTTTAAAATGATGTCGGAATTAGTAAATGGTTTTGAAACTCTTGCTAAAATAGGACCTAGTGTCAGTATCTTTGGTTCTGCACGAACAACTCCTGATAATAAATATTATAAACTTGCTGAAGATATAGCTGCTAAATTAGCAGAGAATGGCTACGGTGTTATAACAGGTGGTGGTCCAGGTATTATGGAGGCAGGTAATAAAGGAGCTTTTAGTGTACAAGGAAAGTCCGTGGGATTAAATATTGATTTACCTTTTGAGCAGAAACATAACGATTATATAGACCTTGATAAATTAATGACTTTTGACTATTTCTTTGTAAGAAAAGTAATGTTTGTGAAATACTCCCAAGGATTTATAGTTTTACCAGGTGGTTTTGGAACTTTAGATGAACTTTTTGAAGCGATAACATTAATACAAACTAAAAAAATAGGTAGATTTCCTATTGTTTTAGTTGGTAAAGATTATTGGAAAGGTTTATTTGAATGGATAAAAACAGCAGTTTTATCAGAAAAAAACATTAGTCCAGAAGATTTAAAGCTGATTAATATATGCGATACTGCTGATGAAGCGGTTAAATGCATCACCGATTTCTATAATGATTATTTACTTCGTCCAAATTTCTGATTTATTAACATTTATAAGTTGAAAAAACTAAGTTTTTTCTAAGAATTCTTACAAAGAATAAGCTATGTTTGTTAAATCTTAAGTTGTTCTTTTTGTTAATAACTTAAGAAAAAAATTAGGAATATCAATTTTTTGTTATATTTTTATTGCCTGAATCGCAATAAATTATATGTTATGATAAGAAAAATTACAATTTTTGCCGTTTTATTTTCATGTGTAATCACACAGAAATCCTTTGCTCAGAGCGAGTCAGAGGGTAGTGGATTGAAGTATATCCCTTCTATTGGAGCTAATTTCGGAACACTCTCTTATATGGGGAATTTACAAGGTTCCAAAGGTTCTTCTGTTTTTACTTATTGGAGACCTGTTTATGGGGTTTATTTAGAAAAGAAAATAGGAAGTTTTGTAGGAATTACTCTAAATGGAATGTTTGGTACAGTATCTAAAAGCCAGTTAGATGATAATATATTTCACAACTTTGAAACGAAAGTAACTAACTTTGATTTAAACTTATTATTGGATTTCGATAACGGAAAGATAGTAAATGAAAATTCAGTTTTTTCACCATTTATTTCTGTTGGTTTTGGTTACTTAATGTTCGATCCTAAAGGTGATTTATTTGATAAAAATGGTAATTTCTATCACCATTGGAGTGATGGAACATTAAGAGATGTTCCTGAGAACATGCCAGGATCAGATACTTCTTCAATGCTTTTGACAAGAGATTATAAATATGAATCATCATTAAAGGATTCTACCAATAATTATCCTAAAACAGCATTTACGATTCCTTTAAGGTTTGGATTGAAATTTAAGTTGTCACCTCATTTACATGCTAGGGCAACTGTTGCTTATATTTTAACAACTACTGAGTATTTAGATAACTTAAGTGGAGGAGGAAGTGATAAAATGTTTCAAACATCTTTTGGATTACAATATAATTTTGCTGGTTCTTCTGAATCTGATAATAAATATAAAGATTTTGATTTTTCTAAATTAGATAAAGAAGATAGTGATGATGATGGAATAGTAGATTTAAATGATAAATGTCCAGGTACAAAGTCAGGCGTTACAGTTGATGCTACTGGATGTCCATTAGATAGTGACAAAGATGGTGTACCAGATTATTTAGATAAGGAACCTAATACTCCAGCAGGAACTTTAGTAAATAAAGATGGGGTTACTTTAACAGATGCTATGATTGCTGAAGAACATGCTATGAAAGATTCAGTTATTACTGAGTATAAAACATTTAAAGCAGAAGATTTGTCAGATGAAGAAATGAAAGAAATACAAGCTTTATATGAGCAAAATAAAGGAGGGAAAATTGGTCAAACTAATATGCCGGCTAAGTTTATTCCTTTAGATACAGATAAAGATAATTATTTATCAGCGAAAGAAATAACAAATGCAATCGACCAATTTTTTGAGGGAGAAAATAATCTTACAGCAAAAGATTTAAATGAGTTGATTGATTTTTATTTCCAGCAATAATTTAAAAAATGATATAAAATGATTAAACAGTTATTTCTAATAGTAAATTTTGTAAGTATTTTTTTCTACCAACTATTTTTCACTTCAGATGTAACTGTTAAACATAATATCCCGGCATCTATTCAGCCTAATGGGGAAATAGATGTAGAGTTGATTGTTACAAAAGCAGATATATCAGGGTTTGCTAAAATACAACAAGAAATTCCTGAAGGATTTACTGTAGAGGCTATAGAAACTCATGGAGCAACTTTTTCATTTAAAGAACAAAAATTAAAGTTAATATGGATGGCTTTACCTCAAAGTAATGAGTTTACCATTAAGTATAAACTTAAAAATGTAGCTCACACTTCAGGTAAATTTTCTATTACAGGTAAATTTTCTTACATAGCCGATAATGAAAGAACTAATATTGATATTCCAACGGCAAATATTACTGTTTCTACAGAAGACATAGTTGCAGAAGAAACGGAAATAACATCTAATACAGATACAAATGATGAAGAAAGTCGATTACCTGCTGAAAACAATAGCACAGTAACATCTTTATCTGCTTCTAGAAGTATAACGTCTGTTGGTGAAAATAAGTTTAAAGTAATATTGAATATCAATAAAGAGAATGTGGAAGGATTTGCTAAATTATCAGAGTTTATTCCAGCTGGATTTATTGCATCAAACAATAACTCAGCAGGAGGCGTTTTTTCTACGGAAAATAATGAAGTTAAAGTTCTTTGGTTATCTGTGCCTGCAGAAAACCAATTTGAAGTAAGTTATTTTATAGAAAGCACTTCCGCTTCTGGAATGCAAGAAATAACAGGTGTATTATCTTATCTAAAAGGAGAAGAAACTCAAAAGTATCAAATATTAGCAACAAGATTTTCTGCAGCTGATGAAAGTTTAACTATAAATGATAATGAAGAAGAGGAAGAAACAAGTCTTCAAAACAAGGTAAACAATCAAGTTGAAGAAGATACTGAAGATGACGTAGTAGTAGATAATACTGAAAAAGAAACAAATAAAGCACCTGTAACAAATACTCCTGCTCCAGAACAAAATGTTGCTTATAAAGTTCAAGTTGGTGCATTTAGAGAAGGAATAACTATAGAAAGATATCAAAAGAAATTCAACTTAAAAGATCAAATAAACTTAGAAAATCACCAAGGTTGGACTAAATTAATTACGGGAAGTTTTTCTGAATATAAGTCAGCAAGAGATAAGCGTAATAAGTTGAGAGATAAGGTAAAAACAGCTTTTGTTACTGCTTATAATCAGGGAGAAAGAATTACAGTGCAAGAGGCTTTAATGATCACAAATCAAAAATGGGTACAATAAATTCCCAATTTTGGCTTAATTGTATCTTTATTTCTCTATATTCGTATTACATTTCGTTTTAAGTAAAAGAATGAATAAGTATAGTTTGCTTTTTATATGTGTTTTATTGGTAGGCTCTTTGCAAATTTTTGCTCAGAGCGATTCTACATCTATAACATCCCCCAAACTTCCAGAAACTACTACTAAGCCATTATCTCCTTCTATCAATCCATTTTCTCCTACAATAGGTTTAGGAGTTGGGAATTTTAAATTCTACGGAGATATTTTAGATGCCAATGTAGGAACACCTTTTATAAGCAACATAGCTTATGATTTACATATTAAACAACGTTTAAATCATTATTTAGCACTTAAATTTTATGTGTTATTTGGAAAAGTTAGTGCTAATGAGCGTTCATTAGATAGAAACTTAAATTTTGAATCAAGACTTTCTGTTGGTGGGTTTGCTTTAATGTATGATTTTGGTAACTTCTTACCTAAAAAACGTTCGTTAAGTCCATTTTTATCTTTAGGTATAGAATCTGTTGAGTTCCATTCAAAAACAGATATGTTTGATGAATTTGGGAATAGATATAATTATTGGTCAGATGGTTCAATAAGAAACCTACCACAAGATGCTCCAAATGCTCAAGAAGCAATAGTAATTCAAAGAGATTATGTTTTTGAAACAGATATTAGAGAGTCTGACTTTGATGGTTTAGGGAAATATCCCGAAAGAACTTTTGCAATTCCTTTTGGAGGTGGAGTAATTATGCATGCTACAGAAAACATTGATTTTACATTAGGTTTTATCATGCACTTTACTTTTTCTGATTTAGTAGATGGTGTTGTAGAAGAAAGTGAAGGAGACAGAATTGGCAATCAGCCAGGTAATGGTTCAAAAGATAAGTTTTTGATGAGTTCATTTTCCATTAGCTATAACTTCTTAAAACATAAAAAAGACTATGAAATTAAAGAATTTGAAGCTCCAATTGATTATTTAGCTTATGATATGGATGATGAAGATGGAGATGGTGTAATTGATTTTATAGATGAATGTGCTTGGACACCAGCAGGAGTTGAGGTTGATGAAAAAGGTTGTCCGCTAGATATGGATAAAGATTTTGTACCTAATTATAAAGATGATGAGTTAGAATCTAGACCAAAAGCTATTGTTACTCCTTTGGGTGTTGAAATGACTGATGAAATGATAAAAGATGCTTACGACAGGTATATGGATACTACAGGAGCATTCGCTACTATTGAAAATAGATCAATAACAGCAGGGAAAAAATCTAAAGTACAGCCTAAAAAATATAAAGTACAGTTAGGAAGATTTACTGAAGCAATAGACGCTGCTTTAGTGGATAAATTCTTAAGTGTTTCTGATGTGGATATTCAAGAAAAAGATGGGGAGACAATAATTACTGTTGGAGATTATATGAGTTTAAATGAAGCTGTACAAAGAAAAGCAAGCTTAACAAGAGATGGTTTTGATGCAGCAATTGTAGTAGAACAAACGAAAGATGGCCAGCTTGTATCTGTTGGTGATGAAGCTAACAACATGGCAGTAGGAGATGAGTTTGCAAGTATGGATAATACTGATAAAGTAGTGTTTAGAGTTCAATTGGGAGCATTCTCCAAAAAACAACATAAAGAGCAATTCAATAAATTAGAAGGAGTTATAGAATTAAAAGCGGATGATGGCTTGTATAAATATATTGCACCAGGTTCTTACGCAACTATTGAAGAAGCTGCCAAACAAAAAATTAATTTGGCATTAGATAATGGTATTAAAGATGCTTTTGTGGTAGCTTATCAAGGTGGAAAAAGAATTACCTTAAAAGAAGCTGGAGTTCTTTCTGCTGCTCAAGAAAGCATTAAAACACAAACTAAAACCTTAGATAAAAATCAAATTGTTTTTAAAGTTCAAATAGGTTCTTACAAAAACCAATTGCCTGTAGAAGTGCTTACTAAGTTTATGACTATAAAAGGAGTGGAGCAAACAGAAATTGAAAATGAATTAACCAGATATACTACTGGTAGTTTTAAAACCTATGATGAAGCTCAAGCTCATAAAACAAAAATTGTAGAAGAAAAAGGCATTAAAGGTGCTTTTGTAATTGCGTTACATGGAGATGAATTAATTCCAGTAAATCAAGCAAGAGAATTGTTAGGAGAATAATAAAAAATTATCCTTTATAATCGTCTAATTTTTTAACCACCTTAGCAGGGTTTCCTGCAAGTAGCTGATTTCCTTCTGGGAAAGAATCTCTAACAACTGTACCTGCAGCAACAACCGTATGTTCACCCAATTCTACTCCGGGAAGTACAACACAATTGGTTGTTAGTAAACAGTTTTTGCGAATAATTATAGGTTTTTCTGCTATATATTGATTATAGTCGTTTAAATCATGGTTCTGACTAATAAGAGAAACCCTAGGACCTAACCAAACATTTTCTTCCATAATAATTCCGTTTCTACCATCTAAATAACACCCAATAGCTGTTCCTGGTGCTTTACTTATATATTGTATTTTTTCAGGACACTTAACAATTGATGTTGGATGAACTGGCCAAGGCACATTTTTGTTATAGCCAAAAAGTTTTTGGTTGATACCCATTTTTAAAAAATAATAGGTGTAATAATAGTCGTCTTTAACCTTGGGGAATAAAATATTCATTCCAACTTTAATCAAAGGGTAAGCTATTTTTTTTAGACTATTCTTCATTTGAAATTTATTCAACTTTTTGTTGTTGATATTCAACAGCCTTAACGTCTTTAATTTGGTTAAAGTATATTAACACACTATATTTTCTGGCATTAGGATGCTTGTAAATATCCTCAAAACTTTCATTATTTCTATTTCTAAACTCAACAATATCAACTCTTAGCATATTATCAACAACTTCAGAAAAATATAAAATCATATCCGAATTTGGTTGAGTAGAATATTGGTATAATGCTAAATCTGTTCTAACAGGATGTGAAGAAAAACCATCTTTATATTGCTCAATATTAGCAGTAAGCTGGGCATTTATAGTATCACTTGTTAGTTTTTCTGGTTCAGTTAAAAATGGGGCTAACCCTAGTGGTGTTATGGTTGGAGAAACAGCAAACAAGAACAAATCTTTTTTATAATCGAAATACTTATCGTAGTATTTACGCTCTTTTTTGGTGTTGGTAAACTGAATTTTAATTCTATTTCTGATGTAATAATTTCTTGCTAAATAGGTAATCGCACTTAAGTAAAACGTATCTATTTCCTGTATTTGATTATTGGTATCACTAATTAAACTATCATTAATTGGTTGCGAAACAATACTATCGTTTGTTGACGGATTATTACTTCTAATTCTAACAAAATCGAACATACCAGTTAAATAAAGATTGGGATATTTAGTAATGTATTTTCCTCCATCAGTATTTAAACATTTCCACCTACCAGATTTTTTTCCATGCTTGTATCTTCCATAACATTTTAAATAGCGATAAGCCCAATATTTATGTTTCACTCCTTCATCATATATGCCTTTAATGGCAACTTCACCAGCCTTATCGAAATAGGTAAACTCTCCATGAAGTTTATTGTTAGCATAAATCGCTTTTACCATTAATCCTCCTGAAGGATAATATGCTTTGTATAAACCGTTTTGGAAATTGTAACTATAGTTTTTTTCAATAGCTATTTGACTAGTATCATCAGCAAAAACAGCTATAACTTTAGAGAAAATGCCTTTTGTTAAGGTATCTGTGTAAATTACATCGTAAGTAACAAAATTCGTGTCAATTTGAATGGTTTCTGTTACCACTTGCTGAGCTTTTATAGAAAAGCACATTAGAGCAAAAGCAAGGAAGAAAAATGTTTTTTTTAGCATGGTAATTATTGAGTTATGCATTTGCATTTTCTACTCGTTCATATTTTTCAATCATTTCAAAAACTTTATTTACCATATTTTTAGACCCCATTAAAGCAGGAACTCGTTGGTGCAAAGAAGTTGGTTTAATATCCATAATTCTTTCTTTACCTGTAGAAGCAATTCCGCCAGCTTGTTCAACAATAAAAGCCATAGGGTTACATTCGTAAATTAAACGCAGTTTACCATTTGGAGAACCCGCTGTTGCAGGGTAACAAAAAACACCACCTTTTATTAAGTTTCGGTGAATATCAGCAACCATAGAAGCAATATACCTGCAAGAATATGGTCTGCCTGTTGAAGCATCTTCTTCTTTTACCCAATCGCAATATTTTTGAAGTCCTTTAGAGAACGTATTGTAATTTCCTTCATTAAAAGAATATAACCTTCCGTCATCAGGAGATTTTATATTGGGATGTGAAAGACAAAATTCACCTATAGATGGATCTAAGGTAAATCCATTAACACCTTTGCCTGTGGTATAAACCAACATGGTAGAAGAACCATAAATTACATATCCGGCAGCAACTTGTTTGTTACCTTCTTGTAAAAAATCTTCCAATTGAGCTGGACCATCTTTACTAACTCTTCTGTAAATGGAAAAAATAGTTCCTATAGAAACATTTACATCAATATTAGAAGAACCATCCAACGGGTCAAAAGCAACAACATACTTCCCTTTTTGAGAAATTTCATTATCAAAAGCCATGAAATCATCATTTTCTTCAGAAGCTATTCCACAAACTTCACCTCCATATCTAAACGCATTGATGAATTGATTATCGGCATAAACATCCAATTTTTGTTGGTCTTCCCCTTGAATGTTTTCACTACCAGCTTTTCCTAAAATATTTCCTAAACCAGCTCTTCTAACTTCTTTATTAATAATTTTAGAGGCTACACCTATATCGTTTAATAATCGGGTTAACTCTCCTGAAGCATAAGGAAAATCAGCTTGTCTTTCTAAAATAAATTCGTTGAGGGTTGTAAAATTAGTCATCATACTGTTTTTTCTAAATTGGACTTTTAAAAACTTCATTACAAAGAAATGAAATTATCGTGAATTAACTCAGTTTTACTACTTTTGTTTTATGGAAATCACAATCAGAAAAGCTACAAAAAACGACCTACCCGAAGTACTAAACCTAATAAAAGAATTAGCACTTTTTGAAAAACAGCCGCAAGAAGTTACCATTACGCTTAAACAATTAGAAGAAGATGGTTTTGGCAATCATCCTTTATATTGGATAATTTTAGCAGAAAATAACCATGAAATTGTTGGAATGTCTTTTTATTATATTCGCTATTCTACATGGAAAGGTAGGTGTTTGTATTTGGAAGATTTGGTAGTTAAAGAAGCTTATAAGCAAAAAGGAATAGGTTCTTTACTCTTTAAAGCTACTTTAGATGCTGCTAAAGAAATGAACGCTAAACTAATGACTTGGCAAGTGTTAGATTGGAATGAACCTGCTATTAAATTCTATAAAAAATTTAATGCAGAATTGGATGAGGAATGGTTAAACGGAAAAATAAGATTGTAAAATTAAAATAATTAAATGTTGAAAGTATTTAAGTTTGGTGGTGCTTCTGTAAAAGATGCTCAAGCAGTAAAAAATGTAGGAAAAGTTATTCAGTTGTATAACGAACCGCTTGTGGTGGTTATATCTGCAATGGGTAAGACTACCAATGCATTAGAAGAATTGGTAAACGCTTATTATTTTAAAGAAAATGATGTAAATGTATTGCTGGAAAAAGTAAAACAATTTCATTTTGGTATAATGAATGAACTTTTTGAGAATAAAAACCATCAAATATTTACAGATATACATAATACTTTTGTAGAAATAGAGTGGGAGATAGAGGAAGAACCACAAAGAACTTATGATTACGTGTATGACCAAATTGTTTCTGTTGGTGAATTACTTTCTACAAAAATAGTTAGTGCTTACCTTAATGAAGCAAATATTAACAATCATTGGATAGATGCCAGGGCTTTAATACAAACAGATAATACTTACCGAAAAGCTAATATAGATTGGAAGCTTACTACCGAGTTAGTTCAATCTACCATACCAAAAGTAATTACATCAGATAATAAATATGTGATAACCCAAGGATTTATTGGAGCTAGCTCAGAAAATTTTACCACTACTTTGGGAAGAGAAGGATCAGATTTTTCAGCAGCAATTTTAGCTCATTGCTTAGGAGTAGAAAGTGTAACGATTTGGAAAGATGTTCCCGGAATGTTAAATGCCGACCCAAAATGGTTCGATGATACTCAACAATTAGAACACATATCTTATTATGAAGCGGTAGAATTAGCTTATTATGGAGCAACGGTAATTCATCCGAAAACCATTAAGCCACTTCAAAATAAAAAAATCCCTTTGTATGTTAAATCTTTTTTAGAACCTGCACTTAAAGGAACATTAATAGACGAGCATACAGCAGGTGATAAATTAACCCCTTCATTTATATTTAAAATAGAACAAGTATTGATTTCAATAGCTGCAAAAGATTATTCTTTTATTGTTGAGGATAATTTGAGTCAGATTTTTGCCCAACTTTCGGCACATAACATTACCGTAAATTTGATGCAAAATGCAGCGATAAGTTTTTCTATTTGCATTGATTTTAATCCGTTTACCACCATGAAATTTATAGAGGAATTACAAAAAGATTATCATGTGTTGTACAATAAAAACTTAGAGTTGGTTACTGTTCGCCATTATGATGAAGCTACTATAAAAAGAGTTACAGCAAACAAAGATATTTTGGTGGAACAAAAAAGTAGAAATACAGCTCGTTTTGTAATGAAATAATACCCATTATATTAGTTGGGCAACTTAATTTTTAATGCTCCCAACAATATAAACATCCACCCTACAATAATTAACGCCCCACCAATTGGAGTAATTGGAGCTACATATTTTAAAGTTTCAATACCCAACATATTTTTTAGTGTAAGCAAATAAATAGATCCTGAAAACAATATTACTCCCCAAAATATAAATTGTGCAGCTCTATTAAAATAAACATGATTAACTTTTAAGCTAATAATAAATAAAAGTACTAGAACCAATGCGTGATACATTTGATAACGCACGCCAGTTTCAAATGAAATAAGCTGTTCGGGTGTTAATACTTCTTTTAAAGCGTGAGCTCCAAACGCTCCAAAAATTACGGCTAATCCACCTAAGATAGAGCCTTTTATTAGCATAGATTTTTTCATTGTTTGTGTTAATGTTTATTGTTAGTAAAATTCCCCATTTTTATGGAGATAAATTTTAAAATTTTAGCGAATTTCGAGCTAAATTGTTATAAATAATTATCATGCGAAAAATTCTTGTCATAGGAGCCGGCAGATCAACGTCTTCTTTAATTCAATACTTATTGTTTAATGCTGAAAACGAAAATTGGTTTGTAACCATTGCCGATCAATCTAAAGAATTAGCAATAAAATCTGCCAACAACCATGACAAGTCCAAAGCCATTGCTTTTGATGTAAATAATGATGAAGAAAGAAATCGTTTAATTGACGAACATGATATTATAATTTCAATGCTTCCGGCACACATGCATATTGCTGTTGCTAAAGATTGCATCAGATTAAAAAAACACATGGTTACGGCTTCGTATGTTTCTAAAGAAATGAAAGCCTTAAAACAAGAAGCTATAGATGCAGGTGTAATTATTATGAATGAAATTGGTGTTGACCCTGGAATAGACCACCTTTCGGCTATGCGTTTAATAGACGAAATTAGAGAAAATGGAGGTGAGCTAGAAGCTTTTGAAACCTTTACAGGTGGTTTGGTAGCTCCAGAAAGTGATGATAATCCTTGGAATTATAAATTTACTTGGAACCCGAGAAATGTAGTATTGGCAGGACAAGGAACAGTAAAATTTATTCAAAACCATAAATATAAATACATTCCTTATCATAAATTATTTAGAAGAACTGAAATTATTGACATTGATGGACATGGAAAGTTTGAAGGTTATGCCAATAGAGATTCACTTCAATACAGAGAGATTTATGGATTAAAAGATATTCCAACCATGTATAGAGGAACACTCAGAAAACCTGGTTTTTGCAGGGCTTGGGATGTTTTTGTACAATTAGGAGCAACTGACGATTCTTATATTATGGAAGGTTCTGAAAATATGACCAACAGAGAATTTATCAATTCATTTTTAGCGTATAACGAAACAGATTCTGTTGAACTGAAATTTAAACACTACTTAAATATCCGTCAGGATGATGTAGATTTGTTTGATAAATTTGTTTGGCTAGGTATTTTTGAAAATACTAAAATAGAACTGAAAGATGCTACTCCTGCACAAATCCTTCAGCATATTTTAGAGCAAAAACTATCACTTTCTGCAAACGATAAAGATATGATAGTAATGTGGCACAGGTTCTTATTTAAACAAGATGGAGATTTTAAAGAAATTCATTCATCTATGGTGGTAAAAGGCGATGATCAAACCTATACTGCTATGGCAAAAACAGTAGGTTTGCCTGTGGCAATTGCTACAAAAATGATTTTAAATGAAGTGATAAAAACCCCAGGAGTTCATGTGCCTATATCGAAAGAGATTTACGAACCCATTTTAAATGAATTAGAAAATTATGGAGTTCATTTTCAAGAAAAAGAAGTAACCCCTCGATTTTATTAATGCCTTCAAATCCCCCGAAAGGAGACCTTTAAATTTAAATAAATTCAAACTAAAAAAAATGAATATTTTACTTGTATCAGCAACTTATTTAGAGATAGAGCCCTTACTAACCCATTTTAAATTTATAAATCAATCTAACCAAAAGTTAAGACATTATGAATTTAAAAACCATCATATAGATGTATTAATTCCAGGGGTAGGAATGACTTTTACAGCTTATTGGTTGGGAAAAACACTTACTTCTATTAGGTACGATGTAGCTATAAATGTGGGATTGGCAGGAACTTTTGATGATGCTGTAGAAATAGGAGAGGTGGTAAGTGTTATTTCCGATAGAATTTCTGAACTAGGTGCTGAAGATGGTGAAAAATTTCTTTCGCTTATTGATATGGATTTGTTGGAAGATGAAGATTTTGAACTTCAAAATGGAGAAATGATAAACACTATTCCAATAGAAAACAAATGTGCAGAAACCTTGAAAAAAGTTAAAGGAATTACTGTAAATACCACTCATGGAGATGAAAATTCTATAGAAAAAGTAAAAAACTTATTTCAACCTCAAGTAGAATCTATGGAAGGTGCAGCCTTTTTATATGCGTGTTTGTTAGAAGGAATTTCTTGTCTGCAAATTAGAGCTATCTCTAACAAAGTAGAAAGGAGAAATAAAGATAACTGGGATATTAAATTGGCAGTAAAAAATCTTACAGAAAAGTCTTTAGAAATATTAAAAACTTTATAAATCCTTACCTTTTTCTTTTAGAAGAGGCACAAACCTAAAAGCACCTAAATCGGTAGTTTTAAAATTAGTGTCATCAATTTTTACTATTTTTTTCATTATTTGATGGTCTTCATTATCAACCGGAATAACCATAATTCCACCAACAGCAAGTTGTTTTAGTAAATCTTCTGGAACATAAGGAGCTCCTGCAGTTACAATAATTTTATTAAAAGGAGCAAAAGTTGGTAAACCAAGATATCCATCGCCATAAAAAAGCTTAGCATTATAACCCAACTTAGGAAGAAATTCTTTGGTTCTATCAAATAAAGCTTTTTGTCGTTCAATAGAAAATACCTTAGCTCCCAATTCTAATAAAACAGCAGTTTGATAACCAGAACCCGTTCCTATTTCTAATACTTTCTCTCTTGGTTTTATTTCTAAAGTTTGAGATTGAAAAGCAACCGTATAAGGTTGAGAAATAGTTTGACCAGAACCTATAGGGAAAGGTTTGTCCTCATAAGCAAATTGATGCAAAGCAGTATCCGCAATAAATAAATGACGAGGAATTTTACCTATAGCATCTAACACTTTAGTGTCTGTAATTCCTTTTTTTGATAAAATTTCTGTTAATTTTTTTCTTAACCCTTTGTGTTTATGACTGTCCATATCTGTTTTATTAACCGCTACAAAGTAAGTATTCTTTAACTTAAAAACAGCATAAAAAAGAGGCTATATTATTAAAATTTGAGTGTTAATAAGAATTTATTTTATCAAACACAAGCTAGTAACTATGCACTATTTTTGTTTTAAAATTATTTTAGATGTTAAAGATAGGTTTAGTAGGTTCAGCGTATTTGATAGAAAAGCATATTGATTCTGTTGTGAAGTCAATTAATTTTCAATTGGTTGGCTATTACAACGTAAATGCAAAAAGTGGCAGTAAAATGTCTGCAAATCTTATTAATCAATATGAATATCAGGATTTAAATGAACTACTACATCAAACTCAATTAGTTTACTTATTTAGTCTTGCAGATGATGTTAGAATGGATATTGCCATTCAG
Source organism: Vicingaceae bacterium (assembly GCA_965284565.1). Classification (GTDB taxonomy): domain Bacteria; phylum Bacteroidota; class Bacteroidia; order Flavobacteriales_E; family Vicingaceae; genus BRH-c54. Next base: position 3,181,388 of record OZ260100.1, on the reverse strand, counting down.
GTAATCAAATCTGCTAATCATCTTTTAATAGATAAGTCTAATATAAAAACTACCATAGAAGCAAAACAATTATTAGAATTAGCACAAGAAGCAGGCGTAATTACACAAGTGAGTAATATTTCAGCATTATCTCCTTTGTATAAAGCATCCAAAGAGCATCTTGCTCAGCCAACATTAATAGAATCGGTTACTAATATTCACTATAAAAATAAATCGGCATACTTAATAAACGATTTATTGTGCGATGAATTAAGTGTAATATTAAATACAGTTAATGCTAACTTAAAAAAAGTAACTACAATAGGTGTAGATGTTTCTAACAGGTTTCCAGAAGTAATTAATGCTTTATTAGAGTTCGATAATGGTTGCAATGCTTCAATAACTATCAATACTGTTGCCGATGATGATAAAAAAGCCATTATATTTTATACAGCAGGAGCAACTACTACTGTTGATTTTTTAGATAATAAAATAAAAATGGTTTATGCTTTAGATAGCCAAAATAATTTTTCCGAAAAAGAAATTAAAGTAATGGATAATAGTCAGTTAAATGTTGAACTGCTAGCAATTTCAGAAAGTATTAAACACCAAAAAAGCTTATCAACCGATATGCATGATATGCTTAAAATCCATGAGATTCTCCAAAAAATTTCAGAAAAGCTAAAAATTAACTTCTCTTTAGTTCAAGATTGATATTTTTGCACAATAATTAATGTTGATTTAACGTTAAGAATTTAATTTTTTTCAGATTTGCACGATATCAAAAAAAATAGCTTAGTTAATAAGTTTAAAGCCGTATTTTATATTGCTGTTTTACTGTTGATTAACAGTTGCTCTAAAGATAGTTTTGAAGCACAAATTCCAACGTATATTTCTATAGATAAATTTACAGTTACTTCCGATTATGCTTTATATGGTTCAAACTCATCTAATATAACAGATGTATGGGTTTATGTTAATGATGATTTGATAGGAACTTATGAGTTACCAGCAAGGTTTCCAGTTTTAAAAGAAGGAACTTTTAATGTTAAATTCTATGCAGGAATTAAAGATAACGGAGTAAGTGGGTTAAGAACTCGCTATCTATTTTATACTCCACACCAAGAGCAAATTACTTTTGAAAAAGGAAAAGAAATTAAAATAGAACCACAAGTAACTTATATAAGTACTACAAAAACAGCGTGGAAAGAAGATTTTGAATCGCCAGCAACAACCTTTACATATACCACAGGTAGCGATACCATTATAAATAAAACAACCAATGATATTTTTGAAGGCAATGCTTCAGGTCAAGTTTATCTTCAATCGTATATGGATTTTTTTGAGTCAAAATCGCCAGCTTTTTCAAATGTGTCTTCTATAGGTAGTCCAGTTTATTTAGAGCTTAATTTTAAAACCAACGAACCTATTTTAGTAGGATTAAAAACCGATGATGATAATATTGGGATAGTGAATTTAAATACAACTTCAACTTGGAAAAAAATATATATTAATTTAACTCCAGCAGTTAGCCAGAAACCAGCAAATACTAATTTCTATGTGTTTTTTGGAATACAATCTTCTGGTTTAAGCCCTTTTCAAACATCTAACCCTGAGTTTTATTTAGATAACATTAAAATATTACATTATTAATGAATAGAAACTTACAGGTTTTTAGGTACGTAGTGTTAGATATTTTTTCTGCTGCTTTTGCGTGGTTTTTATTTTTTATTTTCAGAAAAGAATTTATAGAACCTAATAAATATGGTTTTGATGTCCCTCTAGTTTTTGATGATAATTTTTATTACGGTTTAATGGCAGTTCCTCTAGGGTGGTTATTATTTTACTATATTATTGGTACTTATAATGATGTCTATCGAAAATCTCGCTTAAAGGAATTTGGACAAACATTATTAGTTTCATTAATAGGTACATTGGTAATCTTTTTTGTTTTATTACTTGATGATGAAATTATTTCCTACAAAGAGTATTACAAACTTTATTTCGCACTTTTTTTATTACATTTTGTATTAACATCTATAGCAAGGTTTTTACTGTCAACTTATACTGGAAATAGAATCAAAAATCGAAAAATTGGTTTTAATACATTGATTATAGGTTCAGGAAATACGGCAGTAGAACTTTTTCAAGAAATGAATAATCAAAAATATTCATCTGGAAATAAAATTATTGGCTTTACCCATATCGAAAAAGGACAAAAGTATGAGATGGATAAACACTTGACTCATCTAGGTAATTGTGTTGATATTAAGAATGTGATTGAAGAAAATGCTATTGAAGAGGTTATTATTGCTCCCGAAAAGACTCAACATAATAAATTAACAGCTATTATCAATGAACTAGAAGCTACTTCAGTCATAATTAAGATTATTCCTGACATGTATGCTATTTTATCTGGATCGGTAAAAATGAGTGCCATTTTCGGTACTCCCCTAATTGTTATTGAAAATGAAATCATGCCTCCATGGCAACGTTCTGTAAAAAGAATGATAGATGTTATTGTTGCTCTACTTGTATTGATTGTTTTTTTTCCTGTTTATTTAGCTACAGCAATTATTGTAGTTAGCACATCAAAAGGTGGAGCATTTTTCGTACAAGAAAGAGTAGGTATTCATGGAAAGCCTTTTGTCATCTATAAGTTTAGATCTATGGTGCAAGATGCAGAAAAAGATGGCCCTGCATTATCTAGCCAACATGATACTCGAATTACTAAATTTGGTAGGTTTATGAGAAAAGTTAGGTTAGATGAAATACCACAATTTTTTAATGTTTTAATTGGTGATATGAGTTTAGTAGGTCCTCGTCCAGAGAGACAATTTTTTATAGACCAAATTGTTGAACAAGCACCTCATTTTAATCACTTACTTAAAGTTAGACCTGGAATTACCTCTTGGGGGCAAGTAAAATACGGTTATGCTGAAAATGTAAAAGAAATGATAGAAAGATTAAAGTTTGATATTTTATACATAGAAAATATGTCGCTTTTGGTAGATTTTAAAATTTTAATTTATACTGTATTAATTGTACTAAAAGGAAGTGGTAAATAAAACAAGCATAATAGTTTTTCTAGTCATGCTGATAATGTCTTGTGCTAAGCAAGAATTAGCAACCATAGATTTAACAACAAAAAACCCTGCACAAATAAACCTTAAACTAAACAAAGGAGAGCGAGTACAATTTTACTCCGACTTACAGTTGACTTATGATGTAAAACCAGATATAGTTTATTCATTTGAATTTTATCAAGCCAACCAATTACTTTTTAGTGGAGGTGTTGATCCATTAAATGTTACAACAGAAATTGAAAATAATACTCCCAATACTATTAAAGGAAAATTAGAAGGAGAGTTTACTGCTCAGTATGATGATAGTTATTCGATAGTGGTAACCTTGATTAAAAATAATACACTTGGTTTAAACATTCATCAAGCAAAAATTAGTGTTGTAAAAGATTAGCAAGATTTAATTACAAAAAAACTAAACTCACTCCTTTTATAATCAACCAAGTTAATAAGGGTAATATTAGTATTGAGATAATTATTATTAGGATAGTCTTACGAAGTTCTTTTTGCTGATTTTTTTTGATTTTTATACGTACAGCATTTAACTCTTCTTTTGTTGCTTTTCTAAAGTTTGGCTTCTCGCTTCGGACTACATGTATGTAATCTTGCATTATTTTGAAGTAACTTTTTTTCTTACGAAGAGCTTCATTTGCCTTTATACGGGCAATCATTTCAGCAATATGACCACCACCACCTCCTGTCATAATTGTAAAGTATGGTTAGTAGAATAAACGATTTTATTTTGAATGGAGATGTAACTGTTCATTTTGAATGGTTCAGGTGTATAAATTTAGTAAAAAAAAATCATTAACAAAAAAAGAAAAAATCTTTTCCTAAAGTTAAGTTTTGCTTGGTTAATAAAGATCTCACCTCTTGTTGTGCAACTGGATTGGCAATGGTTATAATACTTTGGTATAGATTAAAATCATTAATGGTTTTATAATCTATCATTTGCTGCCCATAAATTTCTTTACCTATTTTTTTAGGGTTATCACATATCCATACAAAAGGTATGCTCGTATTTAAAAGTAACTCGGCTACTTTTTTACCTTTTTTTCCAGCTCCCCAAAGAATTAATGGCTGTTGTTGTTTATAGTCAATGTTAATAAAATGATGTGTTTTTAGATTAATAAAACTACTATCAGCATAATTTTTATCATTTCTAGATGTTCTTTCGGGATAATCTCTCCAATAGTGAAGCACTTTAGTTGAGGGAATACATTTTAATTTGTTTTTGTAAAACCTAAAAGCAAGGTCGTAGTCTTCAGGATATATGTTTGAATTAAATCCTTCACAACTTTCAAAATCTTCTTTATAAACCATCCAACAAGGAGAGGCAATAACACATTCTTTATAAATATCATTAAAGTTAGTCCCTTTTTTTGTTAAATTATTTAGCCATTCTTCATATCTAGTATAGCCATCACCAAGAGATAAATCAGAAAAATAGTTAACTAACCCAATAGCTATATGCTTTTTGCCATAATGAAGCAATTGGTTTTTTAGCGAGGATAATTTTTCAAGAGCCATTATGTCATCAGAATCCATTCGAGTTATAAATATTCCTGAGCTTTTAGAATAAGCTAATTTTAGTGCATCAATAATTCCATTTCCTGTATTATCCCAGACCTTAATTCGTTCGTCTTGCTTAGCAAAAGAAAGTAGAATTTCTTTGCTATTATCCGCAGAATGGTCGTTAATTGCAATTAGTTCCCAATTTTTCTCTGTTTGATTAATGATAGAACTGATACATTCAGACAGATAGAGAGAAGTGTTTTTCACAGGCATTATGATGCTTATCATAATAATAAAATTGGTAAATAAATTAATAATATATACTTTAGTAGGGTAAAATTAATATTAACTAAAAATTTAAAAGTATGAAAAAAATTTACTTTTTAGCAATTTCTATCATGGGGTTTCAGACAATGGATGCTCAAATTACATTAACAGCAGCAAATAATAATCCTTCAGTAGGTAATTCATTCACTCTGAATTATTATGACGCAAATACTGTAATTCCAGGTTCTGCAGGAGCAAATATTACTTGGAACTTTGCTTCGTTAACACCTCAAACAACAGCTACAGGAACAATGGTGAATCCTTCAACTTTGTCAGATGGTTCTAATCATCCTGCTTCTAATATGGCAGCAGAAGATGCTTCGACCGGAAACCAGTCTTATATATTTGTAGATGGTGATGAATATAGTATGGTTGGAGCTTTCTCTCCAGGAACATTTAGAGATACTTATACTGACATTAGAGAATTCGTTAAATTTCCTATTACTTATGGAAATTCTTTTAATGAAACATTTAGCGGAACTTCTAATAATATTGCTGCCAGTCAAACTTATGATAGAGGCGGTACTGTAGCCATTACTGCTGATGGATATGGTGATTTGGTATTGCCTTATGGAACTATAACTAATGTTTTAAGAGTTAAAACTATTACACTTTATTCAGATGGACAAGGGGGAGTACCTTTTATAAATTACGAAGATACTTCCTATTTTTGGTACAATGCTTCTACTAATTATATGATTATGAGTTGGACTATATTAAATATGGGTGGCTTTTCAACTATAAAAACAGGTATGTATATGGATCAATCCAGTGTTATTACTTCTCTTGGAGATGATTTTATTCCAAATAATCCAATAACTATTTATCCTAATCCTGTTTCTAATAACCAAACTACTATTTTATTAGATAAATTGTATGAAAATGCTCAATTACAGGTGATTGATATTACGGGTAAAATTGTTAAGACAGAGAATGTTATAGCTACTTCAAAGAATATAACGTTAAATTTGGATGGTTTGAATAAAGGAATTTATTTTGTTCAAATTTTATACGATAATGCAATAGTGTCTTCAGAAAAATTGGTATTGAATTAAATATAATAAACAATTGTGTAAAAAGGTCACTAATTAGTTAATTAGTGACCTTTTTTATACTTTAAAACTAGGTTTTTTTATTTTAAGGAGCCTGAAAGTTTGGATTTGTCACAAAACTACTATCAGTTAGTGATAATAAAAATGCTTTTAAATTAGCTTTTTCCTGAGCGGTTAATTGAACACCACCATTTGCAGCATGTTCCATCATAGGGTCTATTGTAGCAGACATTACTATTCCTGTGCTATAATGTTCTAGCACTTCATCAAGTGTTTTAAATCTTCCATCGTGCATATAAGGTGCTGTAAAAACTAAATTTCTTAGTGAAGGGGTTTTAAATTTACCATTATCAGCAGGATTTCCAGTAACACCTCCCAAACCTAAATCAGTAAAACTGGCATCTAGACCATTATTATGAAAATCATTGTCTGTCCAAAGTGGATTGCCGGCACTACCATGGCAATGAAAACAATCTCCACCTTGTTGATCCATAAAAAGATTAAATCCGCTAGCTTCTTGAGGTGTTAACGCTTCCATTCCTAATAAATACCTATCAAATTTAGAGTTAGCAGAAATAAGTGTTCTTTCAAATTGACCTATGGCTTTTACCACTAAAACAGAATCTATAGTAGATGTGCCAAAAGCTGCATTAAACATATTGGGGTAAGTAGGATGGTTTTGCAGACTGGCTACAGCATTTAGCCACGTATTGTGCATTTCTATTGGATTTACAACAGGTCCAAAAGCTTGACCTTCTAAGCCCATAGCTCTTCCATCCCAAAAAAATCTATGGTCGAAGTTCCATGCGGCATTAAAAATAGCCATAGAGTTTCTGTTTCCTTCTAAACCATCAATACCTGTACTAAACTGGTTGGTGTCTGTAAATGCAAGTTCAGGTGCGTGACAAGTAGCACAAGATTGAGTTCCATCACCAGAAAGAATAGGGTCATAAAACAAATGTCTTCCTAGTTCAACACCCTCTATAGTTAATGGATTGTTTGGTGGATTAAAAGGAGCTGGTAATGTTTGTGCAAATATTGCAGGTATGTTTAAGGTGTATGGTGTTGGCGAACTTCCGCCAGGTGGTGGTGAAATAGGAGTAGGGGTAACAGGGTCTTTATCTTTAGAGCAAGAGTAAAGCACGCTTAAGGCTATTATTAGTAAAAGTGTAAGTTTATCAGTGGTTGTCATAATGTTGAGCTGTAAAAAGACCTAAACAAAGTTAATTATTTTGTTTGATAATTATGATAGTTTTTGTCTAAGAATTATATAATTAAGATTATTGATAATACAAGTTGTTTGTTATATTTATTAAATTTGGCTGATGAAATTACTTTGTTTTATAGTTAATATAACTTTACTTTCATCTTGCTATTATAATAGTGAGGAAATTATTTTAGATAGAAGTATTTCTTACGGTAAACATGTAAAAAAAATAATTGATGATAAGTGTAATAATTGCCACTCTCCAAATGCTTCACAACTGGTGCATCTTCCTTTTTTAACTACATATAATGAAGTTGTTAGTCAGGGACAGAGAATTCAGGTTAGGGTTTTAAATCAAGGTAATATGCCACCGCCAAATTCAATTAACGGGTTTTTAACCAAAGGACAAAAAGACACATTACAAACATGGATAAAAAATGGATTACCTGAATAAAAAGAAGCTACCAATATAAATTAGTAGCTTCTTAATAGGTTTAGATATTGTTATTTTCGTCTTTGTATAACACTATTAATTGAGAAAACATTATGACCATTAGCCTGCATCATTTTCTGAGCAGTATAATTAGGCATTAACATATTGTGATAGGTGTTTAAATCCCATAAATAAGGACTTCTAAACCAGTCAGCTAAATTTACATCAATGTTAACAACAGCATTATTTTCGTTAAAAGCAACTCCAGTTAATTTTATAGGTATGTGATTAATTTTATCAGATCCATTAAATGCAGTTCCGTGATGATAGGCAAAAGTTGAATCATTTCCATTATGTTTATATTGACCTTCAAACTGCATAAAATGATAACCACCACCTAATCCCGCAGGCCAGTTCCAATTTTTAACATTTAAATCAGAATAATTTCCTAAATTATCTGTCGAGTCAAAACCAAAAGTAAACCCTAAAGATGCGTAAGCTCCTTTTTCTACATCATGAAGTGGAAATGTTAATCCTGAACCTTCATCGTGTTTTAATCTATTGTGGTGAGGATCTGTTGGTTGAGGGTTGGCTATATCAAACAGAGAATAGCCATGAAATTCTATACTATCTCCATTTGTTTTAAATAATTTAAATCCAGATAATAAGTATTTTAATTTAGTAATACTTATGGTATCGTTGTTTGCAGTAACATATCTAAAATCATTAAATGTTGAAGAAGTTACAGGTAATCCATCAAAATGATGATTAAATACTAATGTTACATGTCCATTGGTATGTTCATGATTGGGGTCGTTGTTTGTCGGAGCAGGATAAACACAAGATCCATCATCTTTTTCTGCGTCTTTATCAAAATTTATAGCAAGTGGGTCAGTACAACCTTTTTCTGTTGAACATGAGGTAAAAAATGAACTTAATGCAATAGTTGCTGATAAGAAAATTAATGTTTTTGTTGTTTTCATAGTTTTTTAGTTAGGAAATTCCCCTAAATAAGTTTATTCATTTAGGGGAATTTATAATATTAACAATTAATTAGTTTACAGTTCCAAGAGAAAATACTGTTGGAGCATTTTGTTTCATTAGTATTTGAGCATTGTAATTAGGCATTAACATCGTATTATAAACATTTAAATCCCAAGTATAAGTGTTTTTAAACCACTCTGCAATGTTCATTTTAACTTCCATATTTACAGAAGAACCAGCAATGGTAACTCCACCAATTTGAGCTAGTGTATAATTAGGTTCAAAAACAGCAGGAGTCACAGAACCATCTTTTGCAGTGCCGTAGTGGTAAGCATAATTTGCTGTAGCAGAATTGCTGTCAATAAACTGTCCTTCTAACTGCATATAATGGTAACCTCCACCTAAGCCAGCAGGCCAGTTCCAACTTACTGCGTTTAAATCAGGGTAAAAGTTTGAAATATTGTCAATTACATCAAAACCAATATTGAATCCTATACCTGTGTAAGTATCGTGTCCAACATTTCCTAAGGCATAACTTAAAGTAGTAGTATTAGTTAAATCAATGAAGTTATAACCATCTACAACAACACTGTCGCCATTAGCTTTGTAAAAACGAATATCAGAAATTAAGTATTTTAACTTGCTAATACTCATTTGGTTTCCAAACTGATTAGTGTATTGAATAGTATTGAAATCGTTAGCGGTAACAGTTGTTCCATCAAAATTATGAGTAAAATTAATGTTTACAGAAGCTGTTGTTGCTGCTGGTGGAGTTGGTGTTGGGTAGATACAAGATCCGTCATCTGTTTCTGCTTTTTGATCAAAGTTTAAAGCTACAGGATCGGTACATCCTTTGTCTTTTGAACATGATGTGAAAAATGAATTTATCGCAATTGTTGCTAATAAGAGTATTAATGTTCTTGTTGTTTTCATGATTGATGTTTATTATAGTTATAAAATTAATTAAAATAGTAAGTTAATTGTGCAATTACTCTGTTTTTATTTTCTGGTTGGACATCATTTAGTCGTTGATAAACGGGGGTATAAAACATGACGTTAAATCCCCAATTTTTAACAAATAAAGTAGTTCCAAAATTGGCAAACCATACTTCTCCACCAGAACCTAAGTAAGAGTAATTTTCAAAAGTATCTCTATTACTAAATTCCATTGCTGTTCCTATGGTAGGCATAAGTGTTAAGTTTTTACTTATTTTTCCTAAATAAAACAGGTTTGAATTTGCGTTAAATCTATTGGCAAACCTAAAGTTGTTCTTATTTGTTGTATTTGCTTTATAACTTAAGTTAGAACTTAAACCAATATTTTTATATTTAACAAGATACTCCAAAATAAATAATGAACTAAATGCTCCTGTTCCCGATTGTAAGTGTGGGTCTAATTGCTCTATCGGACTACCTAAAATAACATTAGGTTGTATTTTAGTTTGAAAACCTACAATAGATTTTTTATTGAAACTTCCTGTAGGGATAGCTACTCCAGCTCCAATATTTATCCTATGAATGAATTTTTTAGAAGTATCAACAGTTTGTGTGGTGTTATACAATTGATAAGTAGTTGTAATGGTAATATCACCAATACCGCTAATATTCTCTAGTGTACTATCATTTTTATAGGTGTAATTATCAGCAAAATAAGTATTAACATTAAGTTGAAAACGCTTGCTTAAGTAAAAATTAGCAAATACATCATAACTTATAAAAGTTTCTGAATAGGTAAATGTTTCATTTTCACTTCCATTAAAAGTGCTTTCATCTAAATGTTTGTCATTTATAATGACTTTTCGTTGTGTTGGAGTATAGTTCATTTTTGAATTTGATGTACTATTAGTTGTTAAAAAGTCGCTTTCAAAAGCTCTATATCGATACCTTACACCAAAGGAGTTTTTATAATCTTTAGGTTCAATTCCGATATAAATACTGCACAAATCACAAGCGAAGATTTCTATTGCAAACAGCAATGAAATCAGTACTAACATGATTTTTTTCATTAAATTTTTATGCTTTGTTATTATAAAATAGCATTAATGCTTTTTACAGCTGTTAGTAACTAAGCAACTGTTTAAAAATATTTTATAATAAAGCTTTTGGTGGAGGAGTAATTAAAAGAAAATATCCATGTTGGATTTCTCCTAAATTGATTGGCGAATAATGTTGCTTGTTGCTAATAATAATTTCAGAATTTTTATTTAATGAACTTACTTCAACATATAAAACTTCGTGGTGTTGTTTGGAAGTAGTAGGTATTGGGATTAGTGGTTTTTTTTCTTCCTTAACATCTACTTTTTTAATTTCTTTAGCTAAATGGCATTTTCCGTTACATTCGAGTTTCGGTTGTTCTTTATTAATACAGAATAAGTCAGTAATTTCTGCTTTGTTAAGCAAATAGTTAATGGTAATAATAGACTTAAGATTGGAGCTAAAAAGCAACACCAAACTCATAAATACAGCTAATATTACATTAAATACTTTCATTTATACCAACAAATGTAAGCTTATTTTTTCATTTTAAATATGATAATTCTCATGTAAGCGATTAATATTTGAATAATTTATATACCACTGTATTTTTAAATGAAATTAAAGACACGAAATATACTCCTGATGAGAAACGAGCAGTATTTATGGTGTGTTTTTTTGAAGAAATATTGTTGTTGGAATAAACTAATTGTCCGTTACTATTTTTAATTATTATTGATGAGATAAGACCTTCAACTCCTTCAATAGTTAATTCATGTTGTACAGGATTAGGGTAAATGTTAAATGAATTATTAATTACTTCATTTATACCAACTATAGTAACATTTATAGTATCTGAATAATTCTGACAACCAACACTATCCGTAACAACAGCATAATAATTTCCCACTGTCTGAGCAATCCAAATGGTATCGTTTGCACCACTTATCGGATTATTATTTACATACCATTGCACATTATTATTAGTAGAAATTATTAAGGTATCATCACCAATATGATTAATAATTGGTTTGGCTGGTATATTATGATGAGTAATCTGTATAGTATCAGAATAACCTTTACAGCCGCTTTGGTTAGTAGCCTCTAAATAAACATTTGTGGAAGTATCTAAATAAACATTGTTAGTGGTATCGCCATTAAACCATAAGTAAGATGAATAAGGAGGTGCAGCAATATTAACACTATCTCCATCGCATACATAAGCATCATTTCCAAGAGAAAAGTTAAAGTTGGAAGCTACTAAGGTATTAAAACCATCTACTTTACCATTACCATAAGTAAAAGTTGGAGTAGAACCTGTAAAATTGTCTTTTTTAGCATTAGCAATTATCATATTTTTAATTTCACCCATAGAAGCATTAGGACATTTTTCAAAATAAAGAGCAGCTATTCCTGCTACTACAGGGGATGCCATAGAAGTCCCATTTTTAAGCATGTGTTTTCCTCCGGGAGCAATCCACATGTGGTTTACAGGAGTTGCTAAATAATAATCAATGGTAGAATCGGGAACACTACTCATCATGTATCTGCCTGTAGCCGAAATGTCTGGTTTTAAATATCCTCTTCTATTAGGTCCCAAGCTTGAACCAACATCTATAGTTCCGGGAGTTCCAGCAGTAACTTGTATGGTAGAATCGTAATCCATATAAGTTTTTCGGTTTCTGTACGTACCTACAGCAATGGTTATGGGCGAACAAGTAAAGCTACTTACCATGGTTTGTAATGTATCAGGAAGTTGATAATGAATAATGTTAGGATAAGTGGCTGCTGATGGTAAACCCGTTCTAACTATTTCAGAAGTGCTTAAAATACCATTGTTGGTCGACCAAATATCTAATTTACCTAAGCCAGTAGTCATTAAACTAAATAAATAATTATTGGAGTCGGGCTCTTCTATTTTTACTTGTAATAAATATTTATCACCTTGTAATTCGCCAAAAGTTTCTACAATAGCTAATGTATCACCATTAGTATTTAAGATAGTATCTGCAAAATTGCCAAGTCTGTTCTGAATGTTATGAAATGGTGTGTTGTTGCGTAAAGCAAAATTCCCTGAAGGAAGATTAACACCAAAAGCAAAATCTACATTGTTTAAATCAGCAGTATCTGACCAAAGCTCATAAAACACTGCACCAGTTCCCAGCACACTTGAAGCATTGTATTTGAACCAAGTAAAAGTAGTATCGCTATTAATGTTGTGTTGTAAATGGAAAGGCAAAGCACCTGCATTTCCTGCTGCACTTACAAAAGCTCTACCATTTTTTGCTGTAATCATACTATCAATTACTACCGCCTGAGCGTCTGTTCCATCGTGAGAGCCCCTGTAACTACCCAAACTAATATTAATTACACAAGGCATGTTTAACGCATCGGCAACGCTATAAATAAAGTGAACTGCATCAACAATAGCAGCTTCTTCAGAAGAAAAATCTATTCCAACAGCAATAATATTGGCATCTGGAGCTACACCTTTGTAATCGTTTACTGCATTTCCGTTTCCTGCTGCAATTCCAGAAACATGTGAACCATGACCTTTGTAAGCAAATGGGTCGTGATGTGTACTAATACCTAAATTAATATCGCTAGAATCCCATACAGAACCATAACCATAAGTATTTCCATCAAAAGTTTTAGTTTGATCCCATAAGGATAAGATGCGGGTATTTCCTAAGGTGTCCTGAAAATCGGGGTGAGTAATGTCAATTCCAGTATCTATTAAACCAAACAAAACACCTTTTCCAGTATAAGCTTGTCGAAGTGGTGTAATTCCTGAATGAGCATCAACAACATTATTGTTAATTAGCATAGTGTCGTTAAGTAATTGAATGTTTGGAGTAGTGTATTCAATATATTCAACAAAATTATTTTTGGCAAAAGCTTCAATTTTATTTACAGGTATTTTTACTTGAATAAAACCTTTGGCAGATAAACCGTAAGCGGCATTGTTTTGTTCTAGATAATTTTTTATTTCGCCAACATTTCCTTTTACAAATAAAGTTATAATTTTATTTGTAGCACTATATTTTTTTATAGCAGCCTGCAAATCAAAATTAATTTTTGATTGTTGTGCAAAAGCACTGCAAGAAAATACAAGTAGAAAAAGTAAGGTAATAAAACGCATAATTTTAATTTAACCAGAAAGTAAAGTTAGTAAAATCTTGTCTAATTTTGGTTAAAATAAAATTTTAACCCACTATGGAAATTTTCTTACAGTTAGATACTTGGATAGCATTATTAACTTTAACCTTTTTAGAAATTGTTTTAGGGATAGATAACATTATTTTTATTTCTATAGTTGCCGGAAAATTACCTCAAGAAAGACAAAAAAGTGCTCGTTTTGTTGGATTAAGTCTAGCTTTAATCGTTAGAATTATAATGCTTTTTGGGATAACTATATTAATAGGCTTAACCGAGCCGGTAATTGAGGTTTATGATTTTAAGTTGAGTTGGAGAGATATTATTTTGGTGATAGGAGGCTTGTTTTTAATTGCAAAAAGTACCTCAGAAATTCATCATAAAATTGCTCAAGATACAGAAGAAGGAAAGTCTAAAAATAAAGTGATTACTTCTTTTAGTAGTGCCATCTTTCAAATAGTAATGTTAGATATTATTTTCTCTTTCGATTCTATTTTAACAGCTGTTGGACTTACCGATAAAATTATTTTAATGGTGATTGCAGTTATCATTTCCATTATTGTAATGATGGTTTTCGCTAAAGCCATTAGTAACTTTATTAACAACCAACCTACCTTGCAAGTACTGGCGTTGTCTTTTCTTATCTTAATTGGTTTTATGTTGTTGATAGAAGGCGTACATTACGAAGTTCCTAAAGGCTATATCTATTTTGCAGTATTTTTCTCTTTAGTGGTAGAGCTTATCAATATGAAAGTAAGGAAGCGATAAAAGAGTTTAAAAATAGAGGGAAGAAACAAAGTGGTTTGCTAGCACATAACTTGTAAAAATAATCTTGTTTAAGCTTTATTTTTTCAATAAAAAATGCTATTTTTAAGCTGACATTAAAGTGTTTGAAAAATGAAACGTATTATTATTTGTGCTGATGGTACTTGGAATAAACCCGAAGAAAATTTAGAAAAAGATTTTCCTACCAATGTATTAAAATTTTCTAGAGCCATAAAACCTGTGGATAGCAATGGTGTAGCTCAAACTGTTTTTTACGATTGGGGAATTGGCTCTTATCATGATGGGTTTAAAGGAGGTGCTTTTGGAGCAGGATTAGACAAAAATATAATGGATGCTTACCGTTTTATTGTGCATAATTATGATGTGGGCGATGAGCTTTATTTCTTTGGTTTTAGCAGAGGAGCATATACTGTTAGGAGTTTAGCCGGATTTATTAATAATTGCAGTATTCTAAAAAAACAACATGCCAACCATATTTATAAAGCTTTTGAATTGTATAAAAATCCCAACGAAAAACCCGATAGTGATTTTTCTGTAAATTTTAGAAAGCAATTTGCTGTTGCTCCAAAAACACCTATTCATTTTGTTGGTGTTTGGGATACGGTAGGAGCGTTAGGTTTGCCAACAAGTATTTTTGGATTTATAAAAGAAAAAAATCTTTTTTACGATAATAAAATAGGTGCTATTATTAAAACAGCCCGACATGCCTTATCTATAGATGAATTAAGAAAAGATTTTGAGCCTACTATTTGGAAACAAGATTATGATAAAAAAGTAGATTTAAAGCAAGTGTGGTTTGCCGGAGTACATTCGGATGTTGGCGGAAGCTACCCACCCGACAAAAATAAATTTACGCTTAGTGATATTCCTATGTTGTGGATGAAAAAAGAAGCCGAATTAAAACAATTGGAATTTCAGTCGCACATAGCAAATGTTAACATAAATCCATTAGCAGAACAGAATAATGAGTTCAAAAAACACTATAAATTATTAGGAAAAAAAGAACGTAAAATTTTACCAGATACGTTTATTCATTACAGCGTTAAAGAACGCTTTGAAGGTGATGCCAATTACCGCCCCCTTAATTTGCTAAAATATATTGGTCAATATGGCTGGAATAATTTAACAGATTAGAGATAAAAGCTATATATAGCTTAATACAGTAGCAGAAGTTAAACTTAGGTCAATAAGTTTAAGCATTACTAACAATTTATGAAGTATATAATTTATCACAAATTATGTAACGTATCTCGAACTTAAAAAACAAAAAATATTATGAAAACAAGAACTAAAGGTTACAATTTAACTATCCCAGTAAATAATTTTCAATTATCTTATGATGATGTAGGTGATGGGAGTATTCCAATCATTTTCTTGCATGGTTATCCTTTCGACAAAACGATGTGGTATAATCAGCTTGATTTTTTGAAATTTTCATATCGTTTAATTTCTTGTGATATTAGAGGGTTTGGAAAATCAACAGATGAGGAAACATCTTTAAGCATTGATTTATTTACTGATGATTTGATAAAATTTATGGATAAGTTAGGTATTGATAAAGCAATTATTTGTGGATTATCTATGGGAGGATATATAGCCCTTAATGCAATAAAAAGATTTCCTAATCGCTTTAAAGGGTTGATTTTATGTGATACACAATGTATTGCTGATACCCCTGAAGTAAAAGAAAAACGCTATAAGACTATAGAAGTAATAGAAGGTGGTGGGATAGCTAATTTTACTGAAGGAATTATTGAAAGTGTTTTCCATAAAGATTCAATAGCAAACAAAAAAGAATTGATTGGAGAAATTAGAAGTGTTGTACTTGCTAATTCAGAACATATTATTAAACAGGGGTTGGTGGCACTTGCCGAACGTTCAGAAACTTGTTCTATTTTGAATAAAATAACTGTTCCAACATTAATTATTTGCGGTAGAGAAGATGGGGTAACGCCACCTGCTCAATCTGAAATGATGAATGAAACTATTAAAGGGTCAGAGCTAAAGGTTATTGATCATGCAGGACATGTATCCAATCTAGAACAACCTCACGATTTTAATCAACATCTTTTAGATTTCTTAGGTCGTATTACAAATGTTGCTTAGAAAGGTTTTTACTATAGTTCCTCTTGTTGGGTGAACGTGTTTGTATATGGTTTGTTGCGTGTTTTAAGCACCTAATTTAGCAAATACAAACCGAATAGAAAATCCGCGAGGATTTTCGTAAGTAGGCTAGCACTAGCAATAAATTATATACGGTGTTGGCAGTAGTTTTTTTTAATCATTCCAACCATAACTTTTCCAATGATTGTATTCCGATTGGTACTTTTCCTTTACCATAAATCCTCTTGAATAAGAAACTACATAACTCTTTTTGTCTCTCATTCTTATGTATTCAATTCCGAGTGGTGCATTAATTTTTTCTGGGTAATCTCCAGTTTCGGTTTTCAGATTCTCAACTTCGGAAATAATATTTTCACTCCTAAATCTTTGTACTTTATCAACTGTAAATACTGAAAGAATTTGAGCTAATATAAAAATAGGAAGAAGTGAAAAAACGAACAAAGCTTTTCGGCTTTCCATATTCATATTTAATAAACTTACAATTAAATAAATCAGAGTCGTAATGAAAATTATTCCAAAAGGAATTAAAAGATAAAACATTACAATAACTGTGAAAGCAGGAATAAATGGAACTATGAGTCCAATTAAAATTATAATGAAAAGTACTATTTTTTTATTCCGATTCAATTCTGGGAGGTTTTGTCAAATTACTGCCAACATGCGGATAAACGTACTGGTACGTTTATCCGCATTGTATCTTTTTCCCAAAAATATTAAATCTATTTAAATCAACCTATTTTTAGGATTATAAGTTTTTGATGTTGAAAATTAATTATTAGAAGGTGATGAATTCATATTTAAGTTGTTTAAAAAATAAAAAAAGCCTCAGCTTATATATTGTCTGATAAAATCAAAAAATCAGTAAAATAGCTTTTCTGGTTATGTAAGTTATAGGTTATTTACAAAGAGATTTTACCATCTTTCATTACTAGCTTTCTATCCGCCATGTTGGCTAGCTCGTCATTATGGGTAACAATTACAAACGTTTGATTGGTTTTGTCTCTTAAATCAAAAAACAATTGATGTAAATCTTTAGCTGCAACAGAATCTAAATTTCCAGAAGGTTCGTCTGCCAATACCACAGCGGGGCTGTTAATTAAAGCTCTACAAACAGCTACTCTTTGTTGTTCTCCACCAGATAGTTCTGAGGGTTTGTGGTGCATTCTTGCTGTAAGTCCTAGTAGTGTTAGTAACTCAATGGCTTTTTTTTCTGCTTCAGCTTTTGGGGTGTGGTTAATAAGTGCAGGAATACAAACATTTTCCAAGGCTGTAAACTCTGGTAATAAATGATGAAATTGAAAAACAAAACCAATGTGTTTATTTCTAAAAATAGAAAGTTTTTTATCTGAAAGTACAGAGGTGTTTTCACTGTTGATAATTATTTTTCCTTCATCAGCTCTATCTAAGGTTCCCATTAGGTGCAATAAAGTAGATTTTCCTGCTCCAGAAGAACCTACAATAGAAACTATTTCCCCTTTTTTAATAGATAAATCTACACCTTTAAGTACTTTAAGGTCGCCATAGCTTTTATGAAGGTTTTCAATAACTATCATGATTTTTTAGTAATAGTAAAATTCTTCTTGTGTTCTTTTATTTAATCTTATAATCCAACCAACTCTGAATCCATAAAGAAAATCGGAATTAACTTTATTATCGGGCATGCCTGTATCATAATTAAATTTTCTTAAACTTTTTGTCCATCCTTGTGTGATATCAACTCCACCAAAAAAGTTGATTAACCTATTTTTACTGAAATACATATAGCCTGCAAAAGCATTAACGGCATAGCCAAAAGAAAAACGATCGTAGCCTTTTTTGTGTTCATCAGTCAAGCTATGAATTGTTCCTTGGTACTTGATGCTTATTTTGTGTTGGAGCGTTCCGAACCCTCCATAAATAAGAATTCCTGAATTTTTGTTGGGAGCTAATACATTAAACAATCTTCCGCTTACCAAAAAAAATGAAGAACCACGTTGATCAAGAAAAACTTCTGTTGGTTTTCCATCAGAATTGATAATCATTCCATCACTATCTTTAATTTGCCCCAGAATATTACTTTGTCTAACTGTTCCTCCCCATAAAAAATTACCTTTAATGCCGTAATACCAATTCTTTTTAGTTTTAACAGCAAAGCTACCTCCAACATTGTTGTTGGTGCCAAAACGGTCTGCCATATCAGAACCTGTAAGTTGTACTGCATAAGAGGCTTTGAATAAAGGAATGGTGTAAGCAGAATCTGGAACTACTGGTTGCTCGAAAGCCTGCGACCAAAGTAAATTGGACATAAAAAAAGTGAGGCTTAATGCAATTAGTTTTAGTTTCATTAATATAAAATTTGGAAGTGCAAATTAAAGCAATTTATAACAAATTAAAACAAAAAGAGGCTGCCCTATGGACAACCTCTTCTGATAACGAATGTTAAATAATATTATTTCATGAATTTACTATTGAATTTAGCATCATTGTTATAAACGTTGATGAAATAAATTCCTTTAGCACCTTCATTGAAAGGAATGGTAATAATTCCTTCATTATTATTAATATTAAGCTTAGTTGAAACTACAACTTGTCCTAATGAATTTAAAATATTTAAGTTGTAAGTTCCTTGAGCAAGGTTTTCATAAGAAATAGTAATATTATTATTGATATTATCAAAATAGGCAATCATAGATTTACCATTATTTAGGTCATCAATACTATTACAAACATCAACTACAATAGAACCATTGTGCGTATCTGTTCCACAAGAATTAGATATTACAACTGCAAAATTGTGTGTTCCAGCAACACCAAAGCTCACTAATGGATTAGCAATGGTTGATGAGCCCATTGATGGGCTTCCTTGTGGGAAAGACCAGTTGTAAGAAGTAGCTCCTGTTGATGTTGAAGCATCAAATTGAACATTCATATTCTCACAAATATTACTGTTTGGTGTATAAGTTACTATAGCAGAAGGTGCCTGATTTACAGTAACTGTTATTTGGTCTGTATTAGAACAGCTTCCTATAGTACCAGTTACGGTATAAGTGGTAGTAGCTGTTGGCGTAAAAGCAACACCATCAGTTACACCATTATCCCAAGTGTATGAAGTAGCATTACCGCTTCCTGTTAAAGTAACAGATTGACCAGCACAAACCGAAGTAGAAGTGGCAGTTGCCGTTACATTTGGAGCAGGTGTTACAGTAATTGTTATTTGATCCGTGCTTGAACAACCACCATTAGACCCTGTTACGGTATAAGTTGCAGTAGCTGTTGGCGTAAAAGCAACACCATCAGTAACACCATTATTCCAAGTGTAAGATGAAGCAGTACCACTTCCTGTTAAAGTAACAGGATTGCCTGCACAAATAGTTGTTGCAGTAGCATTGGCAACTACTGTTGGAGCTGTATTAACCGTAATGGTTATTTGGTCTGTATTAGAACAACTTCCAGTGGTTCCAGTTACGGTATAAGTTGCAGTAGCTGTTGGCGTAAAGGCAACACCATCAGTAATACCATTATCCCAAGTGTATGAAGTAGCACCACTACCTGTTAAGGTAACAGGATCACCAGCACAGATAGTTGTAGTAGTAGCATTAGCAACTACCGTAGGGGCTGGATTAACTGTTACTGTTACTTGAGCAGTATTTTGACAACTATTAGCACCTGTTCCAGTTACCGTATATGTTGCAGTAGTTATTGGTGTAAAAGCAACACCATCAGTAACGCCATTATCCCAAGCGTATGAAGTAGCAGTACCACCACCTGTTAAAGTAACAGGGTCGCCAGCACAAATTGTAGATGCTGATGCGTTAGCTGTAACTGAAGGAAGAGCTTCTACGGTTACTGTTCCATTGTAGGTATCAGTACCACATGCACTAGTTATTTGTAGAGAATAATTATGTGTTCCAGGAGCTCCAAAGCTAACAGTTTCAAATGGGTTAGTAGAAGAGCTAATAGAAGGGCTACCTTGTGGGAAAGACCAACTATAGGTAGAAGCATTTGTTGAGCTAGTACCATCAAATACCACATTTGTTCCTTGACATATAGTACTAGTAGGAGTTACAGTGGCATTAGCAATGGTTGGTAAATTGGTTACATATATAGTTACAAATGCATTGTCATTACAACTTCCTGTAGTTCCAGCAACATTATAAGTTGTTGTTGAGGTTGGAGAAACAGTGATTGCATTAGTTGTTTGTCCACCTGGAGACCATAAGTAACTTGTTGCACCAGTAGCAGTTAGTGTTACAGATGCTCCTGCACAAATTGTATCTGCTGTTGAAGATATGCTTACATTTGGAGCTGGAGTTACAGTTATGCTTACAGAATCAATTCTGTATCGGCTACAACCTCCACCAACAACTTCCAGATAGGTTGTGTAATTACCAGCAGAACTATATAATACACTATCAATTACATTATTTGAATTTGCTGGGTTCATACCTGGGAAAGACCATAATAGTGTGTCTTGTCCTGTTGATCCAGTAGCATCATAATGTACCATCTCTCCTTCACAAATTGTGGTTGGAGTAGCAGTTAAAGAAATAGCAGTGGTGTCATTAGTTAACCAAGGGAAAAAATAATGAGTAACACTTAATCCCCAGCCACCAGTACCGTTATAGGCATTCCAAGTGTTATCATTCCATTGTTCCCATGCAGTATTTGGAGTAGATTCGGCATCTGCATTAGTTACAACAGCAATGGTATCACCTACAGCCATATTTAAATTAGCAAAACGTACACCAACAAATACTTCTCCTGAAGCTGGTAGGGGAACAGCATTATCAAACTCAATAAAAGGAATGCCTGGAGTATTTGCCATTACATAAGACATAGGTAAAGTTTTAGTACCTAATAATGCACCAACTGTTCCGCCAGTTCCATCATAAACATTTACATCTATTGTTTTTGTAGGCGTATTAGTAGAGGCTCTTGCGAACCAAACATAAGTACCTATTAAGTAATTAAAACCACTTGTTTGAGTAGCATTGTAATAATTTAATTTAGCTCTGTCTCCATAATTATTTGTGCCACCAACATATCCATTTCCAGCTCCTGCACTATATAAAGTAGGAGTCCATCCAAAATGAAAAGGACTCCCTGTAGTGTCCATATCAATAATTTCACAAGTTCCAGGTTGGACAACATTAATATAGTTGGTTTTGGTTTCCGTGTCATTACCATTAGCATTAGTAACTGTTAATGAAACTTCGTATAAGCCTATATTATTGTATGTTACCGTATGTGGTCCTTGAGTGTTTGCAGTAGCTGGTATGACACCACCTAAACTTTGATTGTCAAAATTCCATGACCATGTTGTAGGAGCAAAAGTAGATTGATCTGTAAAAGTAACAGAATTACCTGCATAAACTGTGGTGATATTAGCTGTAAATTCAGCAACAGGAGGATTACTTAAGCTGGCAGAAACACATTGTAAAGCCTGAAAAGCATTTATTCTCCCTGCTCCAAGTCGTCCAATATACCCTGGATTGGCACCATCAATATTATCAGCAGAAGAATACATGCAATTAATTAATGCTGTATTTGGCATAGTTGGATTTAAAGATTTCATTAATCCTAAAAGTCCAGAAACCATAGGTGATGCCATAGATGTTCCACTCATGTAAGAGTATGAGTTAGTAGGTATGGTGCTAGCAATATTACTTCCTGGAGCGGTAATGTCAACACTGTTTCCATAATTTGAAAAACTTGATTTTACGTCATTTGTAGTTGAAGATGCAACTGAGATTACATTGTTATAATTAGAAGGATAATGTGGAGTATTGTCATTATTTACATTGTCGTTTCCTGCAGCGGCAACAACAATAGAACCATTGTTCCAAGCAAAATTCACAATATTTTGACCTGTAGTTGAATAGCCTGTACCACCCCAAGAACAATTTATAACATCAGCACCACTAACCGCTGCGTAATAAATTCCATCATATCCATTAGTTACTGAGTTAGATCCTGCATTATTTCTTGTTGCTTTAACTGGCATTATAGAAATACCAAAACCAATTGAAGAAACTCCAATACTATTGTCAGTTTCTGCTCCAGTAGTACCGGCAACGTGTGTTCCATGACTAAACTGAGTGCTAGGTGGGTTTGGATTATTATCGTTATCTCCAACATCATAACCATTTACATCATCAACATAACCATTACCATCATCATCAATTCCGTTGTTTGGTATTTCTCCTGGGTTAGTCCAAATTTGATTGGTTAAATCAGGGTGAGTAATTTGTATAGCATTATCAACAGTAGCAACCACTATACTAGCACTTCCAGTACTAATATTCCAAGCTTGTTCTGCCTGAATTTGAAATAATCCCCACATGTTTGTAGTATTGTGATATTGATCGTTAGGAGAGTAAGAGGTTTTATATAAAGGTACTTTTTCAGCATAATCAACAGTTCCAGAAGCTTCTAATTCATTAATAAAAGCTTCTATATTTTTTACATCATCAAATTCAATTAAATAAGTATTTAACAAATCTTGTGAAGAATAAGCTTTTGGAAATGGCCTAGAAAGCCTTTTAATGGTATGATTTACAAAAACATTTCTTAAAAAGGGCATGGATGATAATTTTATGTTTTCATCATCATAAGCTTCAATATTACCGTTCTTAGAAGCTTGTTTTACAATAATATTTTTTTCAGAACTTTTTATTTTAAACCAAATTTTACCATCTTGGTAATCTTCATAAACCGTTTGAGAATAGCCAATTGTTACAGTGAAAAGTGCTATAATAAGTGTTAAAATACTTTTAGAGAATAATTTTGTTTTCATAATGTAGTTGATTTTGATTAAAAATTCGACCTAAAAGTAGGTTTTTTTGTGGGAAATACTTAGTATTAATGTTTATTGAGTTTTCAACAATTGTTAATAAAACAGACTCATTATGAATGTTTTTGGGAATGATATTTTTTTCAAAAAATAACCTTACTGAAGAAATAGAAAATGTCCCGCGTTAATTCCAGATTGGAATTGATGATAAAATTGTTGGTTAGATGAGTAGATGTAAATAGTACTATTTTGAACAAAATCTTTAGCATCTGAAACATAAACTTCATGAGTTGTTGGATGAATTCCAAGACTATAAAAAACTTTTCCATTATTGGAAACCCAACTAGATGAAGGTAAAGACATATCGTTTATATTCATTTTATAAATATGATTATTAATGAAATATAAACTTTCCTTAGGACCATCAATAATTAAGTCTGATGGTGAATGGTTAATGTTACTAAACATTAGTGTTTGAACAATAGTTCTTAAGTTTGTGTTAAATTTTATTAGTTGGGCGTTATCCTCATTAAAGCCACCGTCACACAGTATCCAAATATTGTTATTTTTATCTAGTACTAGGCTATTTGGTTGAATTCCTACCGAGATATTAGCTATGATTTGGTTATTAGTGGTGTTAATGAGTATTAATTTGTTGTTACTCATGTCACAAACATAGGCTGTGTCATTAAAAATAAGCATTTCTTCAGTCCAGTTAGAGTTTGTAGTAATACTCCCTGAAATAGTATTATTAGTTAAGTTAACAACGTCTATTTTATTTGAAAAAATATTACTCACATAAGCTTTTGATGAATTTATGGGAAGAAAATACCTAGGAGAATCAAACCCTGTAATGGTAGCTATTGACGAAAAATTAGATTTATCAATAACTTCAATTTTGCTGGAATTATTTATTACCGTATAAATTTTCTCTTCAAAACAGTAAGCAGATTGAGCTACGTCACCCAAAGGATAGTTATTTGCTTGTTGAAAAATGCCATTATGTACAGTTTTACTGGTAGAATTGTATAAACTTAGACTTGTATTTCCAAAACCAAAATTTCCTTCATTAACTATAATTACATCATTTTGAATAGAAGGGGAAATGGCATTTTCCTCACAGTTTATACATTGCGGACCAAATTCTTCTTTTTTACAAGAAGAAAAAATTAACATTAATAATGTTAAGCCAACTACGATATTTGAGGTGGATTTGCTCATAAATTTATAGAAATGGTTAACATGTAGTTTCTTAAGGGCATTGGTCTCCAAGCAATAGATTGATAGGTTTGGTTAAACAAATTATTTACCTGAAAACGTAGGTTAAAAGTTGTAGGGTTTACTTCTATTTTTTGACTGATACCTATGTTTGAAATATAGTTGGCGGGTAAATACCAATTATTGTCTGTACTAATATATCTTAAACTAGTGTATTGATAGCCGTAACTCAACGAAGTATTTTTATAAGATAAATTTAAACTCGAATTGAATTGATGTTGAGGTACATAAATAAGTTGTTTATTTAAGGCATTATCAGTGTTTTTAGGTAGCTCAATATTTTTGGAGATGGTATAGGCATAATTTCCTCTTATGCTTAAATCAACTTTATTGAGCTTGTATTTGATGGTTAGCGTGCTTTCAAAACCTTTGTTTTCTACTTTTTTTAAATTGGTAGGACTCCAAATATTTCCTGCACTTGGTTGCCATAAAATCCAGTTGGAAACATGGGCAAAAAAGAAAGTATTCTCTGTGGTAATGGTCATTTTTCCAAAGGCTTTATGATATTTCATTCCTGCTTCACTCATTTTAGCTTCTTCGGGTTTTAAATCAGGATTTCCACCGGGTATCCAATACAAATCGTTAAAAGTTGGGTAATTGTGGTTTATTCCTACAGCTGCTTTTAGTGTTATATCTTCTAATTTAGGAAGTTGATAACCTAATGAAATACTTGGAGCTAAAGGTTTGAAGTAATCATCAACAACAGTCATTCTATTAAAAACAGTCCAATTTAAGCGTTTTAAATTTCCGGAAAAACCTGTTAGCCAACTATTGTTGAATCTTTTGTGCTCGCTATTATAACCATCTGCTTTAGCTTGTTCATGTCTTATATTAATTTTATTCAAAAAAGTAATTTTATCGTTTATAAAATAATTGACATCTATATGGTTATCAATTAAAAGACTGTTATTTTTTGAGTTGATATCAATAAGTTTATTGTTGTAAATTAAGTTGTCGTGAATAAGAGCAGCGCTTATTTTATAAGAGATTTTGTTTTTAAAACCAGTGGTATTGATTAACAAACGAAAAGATTCATCTTGTTGTGTTTCATCATTTTTTTCTACCAGCATGGTTGAGGGTAAGTTTCTATCGCTATTGAAATACCAAAACCTTATGCCGATGGTTTGGTTTTTTATTTTTTTATAAATGGCTTGTTGAAATCCGTATTGTTTTAAGGCTGCATTTTGCAGTTTTTCTTCAGGATTTTCTTTTTTGGCAAAGTTGTAATACACTAAATCATTCTCTGCTTCGGAGTGTAAAATTCGTGTTTCGTAAAACCAATTGTTGGTTCCTAAATATGCAACTTTTCCACTGTGAATTTGTTTATTAAAACTGCCTATGGAATAATTATAATTCAATCTTACGGATTTTGCTGAATCATTAAAGTTGGGCAAAGAATTTTGCAGATTTACACTACCTCCTAATGCACCATTTCCGTCAATTAGTCCACTTGCACCGTAATGCAACTCTACTTTATCAAAAAATGGAGTAGGGTATAAAGAAAAATCTATTTGCCCGTTCATGGGGGAATTTAAAGAAACGCCATTCCACAATACACGTGTATGTCCGGCACCTGTACCTCTAAAAGATATGGAGGCTAAAGAACCTGAACCATAGGATTTAATAAAAACGGTAGAATTTTCTTGTAACAGTTGGGCTAAATTTTCAACAGATTTGGTGGTAACAGCATCTAAGTTGGTTGTTTTGTAAGTGGCGGATACTGCTAATTCTTCAATAACAAACGGCTCGAATTTAATAGTGTCATTCAGTAATTGTCCAAAGGTGTTTTGAACAATAAACAGGGTAAATATGACACTTATTAATTTCATTAATATAGTTTAGAAATTTATGAGTTGATAAGGTTAAGAGTTATCTGATTAACATTTACCCTTTATCCAATCACAACTTTATTATTTTATGTGTTGATACTTGTTTGTTGGCAATAATTTTTAAAAAATAAATTCCTTTTTTTAAGTTAGTTGTATTAATGGTGTTGTTGTTTGGTAATGTTGTTTCTTCAAAAAGTGTTTTACCATTCATGTCAACAATGGAATAGCTATAATCAGTGTTGATGTTTAACTCTAAGGTTAAATTAGTTGAAAATGGATTGGGATAAATTTGGTTGACAATTTGTTCATTTTCATTAATGTTGGTTGGTTGTTGGTGAATGATACCAATGGCGTCTAAGTCAAAACCACCGGTAGGAAATGGAGTAGGGAAAGGGTCATTGATAATATTGTTGTCATCATCATAAGTGCCATAAGTTGGATTAATACTTCCGACTACATCAATAATTTTAACGTGAGTAATATTATTGACGTCCAATCCCGGAGTTCCATCAACATCGTCTAAATCAAAAGGAGTTCCGTATTGAGCTCGGTATTTTCCAGCCAAGTTATGAATAGAAGTAGCGTCCATATTGGCATTATTATCAAGTTGAGTAGTATCTTGAGTTAGCGAATGAGCAGGAAATCTAAAAAAGTTGATACTATCTGAACTTACTTCAACAAAAGCGAGTTCTAAAAACTGTCCGTCAAATGAGTTTTCGAAAATAGCAAAATCTGCTCCGGAGCCATTTTTAATGGGAGCTGTAAAAGTTAAAACAGCACTGCCTCCATCACCAAGACTAACAACTCCTCCTGTTCCTGATTTTCCTAAAACATCAGTTATTGTTCCGGCTGTAGTTTTTCCTAAAGAAGTATCGGCAATATTTTGCCAACCTCTTTCTATTATAGCGCTAGTGGCCCAAGCTACAAAAACAGATGAATCTTTATGAATAGCAGTTGTTCCTACTTGACCAACAGCTGGGGCATAAGGTCCTTGAGCAATTGTTTGGTTATTAAAAAATAACAGATTAATTATTAATATTATATATAGATAAAATTTCATAGTTTTAATTTTTTGGAATTAAGTCAATAAACCAAAAGCCATTTGTTTGATTATTGGAAGGTAAAGAACAATCACTTGTTGTTTTTATGTTTAAAGGTTTATACACTATTTCTTTTTTAATAAAAGGAATCTCATTTTTAAAAATAGGTCCGTCATAACAGAAAGTATGGTATTCGCCATTTTCGCCACAAGGATCAACATGAGATGGAAGTTGTTGGAGAAAAGAAGCATCTATTTCTTTGCCTATCCATTCTTGTTTTAAAAACCCATCATTAATACAACATAAAATGGTTTTAAATTTTTTGGAAATAAAATCATTAATTAAAAGAGTTGTGTTCATTTTCCACAAAGGAAAAATGGCTTTCATACCTATTTTTGATAAGTTATTTTCTCTGTAAACTCTTAAATCTTCAAGGAAGATATCTCCAAAAATAACATGTTCAATACCTTCTGTTTTAGCTTTTTGTAAGGTAACGGCCATCTGCTGCTCATAAGCTTCGTTAGATGCTGTTGTAAGTCCCACTTTTAACACTGGAATTCCTATTGCCTCTACTTGCTTATCCAATAATGCTTCACGAATTCCGTGCATAGAAATTCTTTTTACATCTTGATTGATAGTAGTTAAAAGATACGTTACATCAAACTGTTTTTCTGCTAACACTTTGTGCAAACAATAGGCAGAATCTTTGCCTCCGCTCCAACAAAATATGGCTTTTGGAATTGACATTAATTGCTTAGTTTTTAATTACTTTTTTAATGGCAGTTTGGTTTTCAGTTGTATATTTTATAAAATAAATTCCATTAGCAAAAGCACTTAAATTAATAGTGTGATTTTTATCGCTTAGATTGCTTTCAACTAAAATGGTTTTACCTGTAATATCTACCAGTTCTATTGAATTTAGCATTACCTCACTAGCAATAGTTAAAAAATTAGTTGTAGGATTCGGATAAAAATTAACGTTATTAGTTTCAGCTAATTCATTAACATTAACAGTTTGGTCATTAAAATTATCCATACAGAAAAAAGCAGGTGTATTCATTCCCCATTGTCCAACATCTGATGAGTTTAATGTAAAAATTAAACTATCCACATTGCCTAAAGAAGTTAAGTTAACCCATTCCCATTGTTTAACAATATAGTCTTGGTTGTTGTCAACAAAACGATAATCTGCCAAATAAAAGTTAACGCTATCGGTAGTGATATTTCCATTGGTGTAGCCTTTTATCGTCAATAAAAACCAATCAGGATCATTGCCTGTAGCGCCTCCAAATTGTTTACCAATAGCATCTCCGTCTCTCATACTGTTAGCAGCATAAGTGCTATTGGTAACAAATACACCTGTTACCATATTATTTTGAGCAAGTCCGGAAAGTTGAATAACAGCATTATTTTGGGCAACAATATAGTTATCAGAGTTGTTGTAGCCACTAGCTGCTTTAGAGGCATATAAGTTGCCAAAACCAGAGGTAACACTATCGGTTACATTTGAATATGCAAAACCTTGTGTCCAATAACCTGGTGCTCCCCAAGCGGTATCATAAACATTAGGAAAAACAGCAGTTCCGCTAGTAAATGAACTGTAAAAAGCACCATTGATGTGTGTTCCACTGTAATCAGAGCCACTCCAATAACTGTTAGTAGATAAGTTTAGATTTTCAAAATCTGAAACGGTTTGAGCGTTGATGTAAGTTGCGGATAACATCAATCCGAGGAAAGCTGAGCTTGCCAATTTCATTTTTTTTCTCATCATCTTTTTTTTGTTTTAATGAGGTTAATAAATAAATTAACTCAAGCCAATCAAATACATAAATGCAGTAGTTGGTTAACTTGTTTTGAAAAAAAATAAAGTGAAGAGAAATTTTTGTTAGAAAAATTCTTCGCCTTTATTCCCGAAAGCATGTTGAAGTGAAACACTTCTGTTAGTGGCAGGTCTCCTGACTTTCTCCTTATTTTTACGCCTTCCCGATGGTTAATCAGTGGCAAAATGTAAAAACTTACAGAGCTTACAGTTGCGGGTACAGTTCAGGTTTTTCACCTGATTCCCTATTAATTCCAGACGTTAAATCTGAAAACCAATAACGCAGCAAATGTATAACAAAATTTTAAAATGCAAAATTTTATGATGAAATGTTTATGAACATAAACAACTAAATTTGTTTATATTTTGAGTTTTAATCCAATTGTATAGCTTATGGCTTACCATATATTAATTTTTTAGTATGAGAGTATGAGAGTTAGTGTAAGTTGTTTTCAATTACATATCTGTCTATAGTAATAAAGGATTGTAAAGAAAACCTTAAAGCTTAAAAAGCTAATCAGATAAAAAGATTAAAAAAAATGTCTTCACAATCAGCTTATTAAGGGTGTTGGGAAATAAAAGTAAAAAAAAAGTTACAAAAAGTTTTGGGAAAAGGAAAAGAGTTGTACTTTTGCAGCCCGTTTGAGACGAAATGATGGGAATGAGAGAGGGGAAAGCGGTTAAAACAGAGAGTTCTTTGAAGAAATTGAAGTAGAGAAAAAAAGGTAAATATCCTTGAGTAAAATCAACGCGTAGTAATTTTTTAGAACATTTAAGAATAATTACAACGGAGAGTTTGATCCTGGCTCAGGATGAACGCTAGCGGCAGGCCTAACACATGCAAGTCGAACGGTAACAGGAATTAGCTTGCTAATTTGCTGACGAGTGGCGCACGGGTGCGTAACGCGTATGCAACTTACCTCTAACAGGAGAATAGCCTTTCGAAAGGAAGAATAAAACTCCATAATATTTATTTGTGGCATCACAGATTTATTAAAACTACGGTGGTTAGAGATAGGCATGCGTCCTATTAGCTAGTTGGTGAGGTAACAGCTCACCAAGGCGATGATAGGTAGGGGGCCTGAGAGGGTTATCCCCCACACTGGTACTGAGACACGGACCAGACTCCTACGGGAGGCAGCAGTGAGGAATATTGGTCAATGGACGAAAGTCTGAACCAGCCATGCCGCGTGCAGGAAGACTGCCCTACGGGTTGTAAACTGCTTTTATATAGGAATAAACCCTCGTTCGTGAACGAGGCTGAAGGTACTATAAGAATAAGGACCGGCTAACTCCGTGCCAGCAGCCGCGGTAATACGGAGGGTCCAAGCGTTATCCGGATTTATTGGGTTTAAAGGGTCCGCAGGCGGGAGAATAAGTCAGTGGTGAAATCCTGTCGCTTAACGATAGAACTGCCATTGATACTGTTTTTCTTGAGTATAGATGAAGTGGGCGGAATGTGTCATGTAGCGGTGAAATGCATAGATATGACACAGAACACCGATTGCGAAGGCAGCTCACTAAACTATAACTGACGCTCATGGACGAAAGCGTGGGGAGCGAACAGGATTAGATACCCTGGTAGTCCACGCTGTAAACGATGATTACTCGGTGTTAACGATATACGGTTAGTGCCTAAGCGAAAGTGATAAGTAATCCACCTGGGGAGTACGGTCGCAAGATTGAAACTCAAAGGAATTGACGGGGGCCCGCACAAGCGGTGGAGCATGTGGTTTAATTCGATGATACGCGAGGAACCTTACCTGGGCTTAAATGGGAAATGACAGTTTAGGAAACTAGACCTTCTTCGGACATTTTTCAAGGTGCTGCATGGTTGTCGTCAGCTCGTGCTGTGAGGTGTCGGGTTAAGTCCCATAACGAGCGCAACCCCTATCTTTAGTTGCCAGCGAGTAATGTCGGGGACTCTAGAGAAACTGCCGGTGCAAACCGAGAGGAAGGTGGGGATGACGTCAAATCATCACGGCCCTTACGTCCAGGGCTACACACGTGCTACAATGGCGAGTACAAAG
>OZ260100.1:472500-3145000 GCA_965284565.1 Vicingaceae bacterium | reverse complement strand
TATGGATTAGATATACTTCCCCACTGGCTTCTATAGTTTAAAACCCCTCTAAAGTCTCCATTAAAAACACCAACTGCAGCTGGGTTTGTGGTCATTATCATTGCATCATACATTGTAAAATGAATATCTTGAGCCTTGATTTCAGATATTGTGATTAATGCAAATTGACAAAAAAGTGCTATAGCAATGCTTATTTTTTTCATGAATATATTATTTTATTAGTTTTTTTTATTATCTAATTAATGTTACATCACCTTTTTTAGTGACTTTACTACCATCTATAAAAGTAGCTTCGAGATAATACACAAAAACAGCTTTGTTCATATCTTTACCTCTGAACTTACCATTCCAACCGTCATTTAAACTAGTAGATTCAAATACTTTTTCTCCCCATCTATCATAAACTTTAAATGAAATATCTTGAACTCCTTTACCTCTAACATAAAGAACATCATTGTTTCCATCTCCATTAGGAGAGAATATGTTAGGAACCCATATTACATATTCGAAATCAACAATTACAGTTACTTGATCAGATGCACTACACCCATTTGAATCTACTACAGTTACAGTATAAGTAATAGTTTCATCTGGTGTACTATTAGTTGAAGGACATAAAGGACAAGTTAACCAAGTAGGGGGAGTCCACGAATAATTACCACTTGAGCCAGTTGCATTTAATAGTGTAGTTTCTCCTAATTTAATACTGACATCACTTCCTGCATTTACTACAGGAGTTGGATGAACTGTAATAGTTGATGTAGTTGTATCTGAACCATTTGCATTTGTAGCTATTAGTTCAATAGTATATATACTATCGGTTCCAAAACAAATATTTGTAGGATTTTGGTCAGTTGAAGTTGATGGAGTTCCTCCATTAAAAGTCCATTGCCATGAAGTAGCTCCAGTACTTGAATCTGTAAAGTCTACACATTCACCTGCACATATTTCTGAATCTGAAATACTAAAAGATGCTGTAGGTGTACTACAATTGTTTACAGTAATATAAGCTATTATTGTACTGTCATCACTTCCATTAGCATCTGTAATAGTTAATGAAACAGTATAAGTTCCTGCTGTTGAATAGCAAACATTACTAGGATTTTGTTGTACTGATGTAGATGGAATACCACCATTAAAAGTCCAACTCCATGAAGTAATTCCTCCTGTTGCTGAGGAAGTACTTAAATCTGTAAAATTAATACAATCACCTTCACAAATAGTTGTTTGAGAAGCAGAGAAATTAGCAACAGGTTGAGGAAGTGTACAATTGTTTATATTAATAGAAACAGTAGCTGTATCAGGACAAGAACCATTAGTGGTATAAGTAACATTAAAAACACCTGTTCCACTACCTGAAATATTAACTTCCCCCGTAGATGAGTTAATCACACCACTATTGTCTATGGTAAAAGTTCCACCAGTAGTTCCGGTAATACTAGGAGTAGGGTTAGGATCAGTAGTACAGAAAGTTGTAGGAGAATAACTAAAAGAAGCATCATCCTGAGCATTTACAACTATAGAAATAGTATCAGCATCACCACAAGAACCTGAAATAGTATAGATAATTTGGTGTGTTCCAGCACCAGCAGTAGAGGGATCGAAAACTCCTGTAGAAGTATTTGTTATTCCTGTTCCACTCCAAACTCCCCCTGGATCAACAGCTGATAAAGTTACTGAAGCGTCATTTTCACAAAAAGGACCAGCAGCAGTAATAGTGGCATCTGCTCCCGAAGTAATATTTATTGTTACAGTTAATGTATCAGGACAAGTACCATTTGTTGTATAGGTTACATTAAAACTACCAGTACCACTTCCAGAAATATTAACTACGCCAGTAGATGCATTAATTACACCACTGTTGTCTATAGTAAAAGTTCCACTAGCAGTTCCAGTAATAGTAGGAGTAGGGTTAGGATCAGTAGTACAGAAAGTTGTAGGAGAATAACTAAAAGAAGCATCATCCTGAGCATTTACAACTATAGAAATAGTATCAGCATCACCACAAGAACCTGAAATAGTATAGATAATTTGGTGTGTTCCAGCACCAGCAATAGAAGGATCAAAAACACCTGTTGAAGTGTTGGTTATTCCTGTTCCACTCCAAACTCCTCCTGGATCAACAGCAGAAAGTGTTACGGGAGCATCATTTTCACAAAACGGACCAGCAGCAGTAATAGTGGCATCAGCTCCTGAAGTGATGTTGATAGAAACAGTAGCTGTATCAGGACAAGTACCATTAGTGGTATAAGTAACGTTAAAAACACCTGTTCCACTACTAGTAATATTAACTTCACCAGTAGATGCGTTAATTACTCCACTATTGTCGATAGTGAAAGTTCCACCAGTAGTTCCGGTAATACTAGGAGTAGGGTTAGGATCAGTAGTACAGAAAGTTGTAGGAGAATAACTAAAAGAAGCATCATCCTGAGCATTTACAACTATTGTTTCGGTATCAGTATCTGTACATGAACCAGTAATAGAATAAGTTATTACATGACTTCCTGGTCCTGCTACGCTTGGATCAAAAATACCTGTAGAAGCATTGGTAATACCGTTGCCAGACCAAGTCCCACCTGGATCAACAGCAGAAAGTGTTACGGGAGCGTCATTTTCACAAAAAGGACCAGCAGCAGTAATAGTGGCGTCACAAGTAGTTGGGTTACAGGCAGGGAGATTAGCTAACCCATTAATAATAATAAAATTACCAAAGCTGTCAGTTACCCTAAGTGTATCAATTCCAGGAGGAGGTGTTACTGTAGAGCCAGTTGTAAATGTAGTCCAAAAACCAGGAGCATTACAAGAGTTTAGTGGTATAGGGAATGGATTGTAACAGCTTCCAAATGTCCATGTTCCTCCACAGCTAGTACATTGAGTTTGGTTTGTTACAGTAATTGTTGATGGAGGAGTCCATTGATCCCACGTATAAACTGGAGTTCCATTACTTACCGTTAAATCTCCGTTTGCTTCTACACAGACAGACAAAGATGAACAGACATTAACAGAAATAGTATAGGAAAATGAACCACAACCTAAAGTATAAGTAACTACAAAATTTCCAGCTCCTGAAACTGAAGGATCAAATACACCAGTTAACGTGTTTAGTCCAGGTGTTGCAGGAGTAGAACTCCATACCCCTCCTGGAGTATTTGGGTTTAAAGAAACTGGAGCATCGGTAGTACATAAAGTATTGATTGGACAAAAATTTGGGTCGCAACAAACTGTAGCATATTGAGATCCGGCAGTCATATTTAAAGACTCAATCCTTCCTCCTCGCCCTGTTGAAGTACTATTATTTAATAATGCACCTACAGCTAAAACTTCTCCGTTGGAATTTACACTTACATCATAAACAGTAAATCCACCTGTAGTATTAACTTGAGAAAGAATATTTAAATTTGGATCAAATTTTACAACTCTATCCATAGAGCCTGCATATACGTTTCCAGTAGCATCTACATCTAAACCACTACAATGAACAACTCTCCCAAATGTATTGTTAGAGCTTCCTCCAGGTAAAGCAACATTGTTTAATAATGCTCCAGTATTAATATCCCATTGTAAAATTCTATCTCCTCTGTGAGTATAGAAAAAATTATCATTAGCAATAATTGCCTTTAATCCTCCACCATTTTGAGATGCAGATAGATAGTTTTCGCATTTATAACCTAAATGATGAGTATTATCAACTTGAAAATCTGGAATAGAACTACATGCTGTTAAATTTTGGTTAATAGCACCAACTTCGGTATGGGTTAAATAAACATATTTGGAGTTTTTAGTAGGGGCAATAGAGCGAACTTCAACGGGAGTAAAACCACCTTGGGTACCAACAGTTACATCAGCCAAAACACTACCGTTGCTCAAGTCCATATCATATATTTTAGCTTGAAAATTTAATCCTGTACCTCCTGTACCGCCTACAATCAATTTGGTATTATCGCAATTAAAAGTGATGGTCCAGTATTCGGTTATGTTAAAAATTCCAGTTGCATTAGCATGCCAAACCATAGCTCCTGCTGTACTTACTCGTTCTATTTCAGCACCAGTACCTTGTGTAATATAGCTTACCCCGGCAGCATCTGTTGCTAATGTTCCCAACCAATCACCACCATTTGTATCCCAAGGTGTGATATATGTCCAAATTAAGTTTCCTGCAATACCATATTTTCTAAGCTCCATTGGTATTTCTCCACCAATAACATATACATTTCCTAAGGCATCTGTTTCCACTTCTCTAGTAAAGTCTCCTGCATTAAAGTTAGGAGTTACTACCCAAGGATCAATAACCACTTTTTGAGTATTGTCATAGTTCCCTAAATTAAATGTTAAAATATTGTTGTTAAAAACATATTCTGATTGAATTACATTTTTAGAGTTTTGATAGAAAGTAAGTGGTTTATGTTCTACAATTTTAGTTGAAGCCGTATTAATTTCTAATTGTCCTGTTTGAGAATTTAATTTAATGTCAATTTTTTCATCTAAATGATTAGTGTGAAAAGTTTCATACTTCATTTTTATCTCATTAGGATTTGCTCCTGGATGTAAGATTACATTATATTTTATACCACCATCAGAATGTAAAGTATATTCAATATCAATATTATTATAAATGTTTTTGTAAGTAATTTTTTTATATCCTTTAACATTATTGATATTGTTTACATCATTTGTATTGAGGTCTTTAACAGCATAAGAGTAGTAATGGTTAGTTTTTTCTTCAGCAATAATTGTTGCATTATTGTTAGCACCAAGAAAACTTATATTTACAAATTCGCTCAAGTGAATTCTGCTAGGATGATTATTGTTAACATCTCCTTCTTCTTTTTTCTTTTTTGGATTTCTAACCAATCTTTCAATTCGGTGAGTTATACCTTTGTTAGAAAAGAATGTAAACCAACCATCTTGCTGACTAAGAGCATATTTTATTTGGTTGGCAGATTGCCAGTTCCTTCCATCGTATTGTCCTTTATTTTCTACAAAAGCCCTTTCTGAATTTGGGCTGTTGGTCCATTTAGGTTGACTAAATGCTCCAATAGATAGTAATGTAAATACTATAATAATAAAACTTTTTTTCATTTTTATGTTGATTTTGAGAATATTATAAAATTTTTTTTTGCGAATATAGATGCTATATATAAAAAAAAATATCTTATTTTTAAACTTTTTTAGTATTCTATGGTTATTTGATATTATTAAATCATTATTAAATAAAATATTTTTAGCTATTTTATATTTAGTATTCAAAAAATTAATATTGTTTTAAATTTAACTATATTGTTGTAAATCTACAAAAATTAACAAATTGTTATGGGGAAGCCACATGTTTTACACGATCTAATTCACTCACTTTCAAAAAGTGAGAAGCGATTTATAAGACTTAATGCACAATTTCATCAAGGAGATAAAACGTACATGAAGCTTTTTGATGCGATTGAGAAACAAAAAAAATATGATGAAGAAGCACTTAAGGTGAAGTTTAGGAATGAAAAATTTATTAATCAATTTGGAGTAGCTAAAAATTATTTACAACAATTTATTCTTAAACAATTAAGGCAATACCATGCAGGACTGAAGATGAATATTGAATGTAAAAATTTGTTGATAGATATTGAGATTTTATTTTGGAAAGGACAATATAATTTAGCAAAGAAGATTATTTTAAAAGCTACTAAAATAGCTCAGCGATATGATTTTTTTTTAGTGCTAGAAGAATTAAATTATTGGGAAGGGAGAATTCATAACGCTCTTTTTAAGCTTAATGAAACATATAAAACTGCTTTAGAAGATAGTAGTAAAGAAAATATTCAAAAATATTTAAATATCCTTCAATATAGAGAGCTTATTAATACCGCTCAATTAATGATGAAAGAATCAGAATTAGTGAGAGGTGAAGACGAGAAAGATAGATACAATGCATTTTTAAAGAACCCTCTTTTAACTGATATTTCTTTAGCACAATCTAATGAAGCAAAATATAATTATTATGTTTTAAATGGTGTGCTCTACAGAGTAATAGGTTCGATGGAAAAATCTGAAGCATACAGAAAACAATTAGTAAACTTTCTTGAAGCTAATCCTCATCTTATTGAAGAAAATCCTATTCATTATATTGCAGCACTTCATAATGTTCTTACTCATTTTTTAGTGAACCATGATTATCCTGAATTTAATAAATACCTTGAAAAATTAAAAACATTTAATTTTAAAATGCCTCATGAAAAAGCGAGTGTTTTTTCTTCTTTATGTTTATTTGAACTTGGTTATTATATGGAAAGAAAAGATTACGAAAAAGCTATTGCTTTTATTGAAAATACAATAACTAAATATGAAGATATAAATGCACTGATTAATATTCAACATTCATTTTTATTAAACTATCATGCAGCTTTAATTTATTTTAATGTGGGGAATTATAAAAATGCTCTATTATGGATAAATAAAGTTATTAATATTACTTCAAGAAATTTGCGAGTAGATGTAAAAGCGGCCGCTTTTTTACTTAATATACTTATACATCATGAATTAAAAAACTTACTACTCATTCCTTATTTAGTAAAATCTACTATAGAATTTTTAAAACAACATCATTTACAAACAGAGTTTGATAAAAAATGTTTGTTGGTGTTGTTAGCGCTTTCAAAAACAAATGATGAAAAACAACAACAAAAAATTATAGCAAAAAATTTACCTGCATTAGAAAAATTAGATAAAACCACATCAACAGTTTCGGATATAGATGTTATTGAGTGGTTAAAACACAAAATGGTATAGAAAAGTAATAAAATAGCTAATTTTGAGCTTTATAATTAAAAATGGAAAGAACAATTAAACTTATTTGGGATTTTAATGGTGATGATGCTGTTTATTTTGCAGAACATCATAAAAGACATTTAGCAGAGTTTGCCAGTAAAGAAAACTTATTATTAAGGGAAACAGGCATAGAACAAGTAAGCCCAAACCATACTACTGCCTATTTATTGGTAAAAGAAAGTCAGGTTTATATGGTTAGAGATGCGTTAAAACCAAAAAGAGCTGAAATTGTAGATTAATATAAACATAAATAAATTGATGATAGATTTAGAACACCTTTGCAAAGAAGTAAATAGTTTAGCCAGAGAAGTAGGAGCGTTTATTAAACTACAAAAAATAACAATAGATGATATAGAGACGAAATCTAAAAACAGCTTGGTTACCTATGTAGATAAAACTGCGGAAGAAATGATAGTAAAGAAATTAGCTATGCTTATTCCTGAAGCAGGTTTTATAACAGAAGAAGAAACTCTTGTAAAAAAAGGTGAAATTTATAATTGGATTATTGACCCTTTAGATGGAACTACCAATTTTATTCATTCCATTCCTTGTTTTTCTATTAGTATAGCTTTATTAAGAAATGATGAGTTAGTTTTAGGTGTAATTTATGAAATTAACTTAGATGAGATGTTTTATGCGTGGGAGGGAAGCAATGCTTATTTAAATGGAGCTGTAATTAAAGTTTCTCCTACTACGCTTATAGAGAATTCATTAGTAGCAACAGGTTTTCCTTACTTTAATTATGTAAAACAAAAGGAATACATGATGCTATTTCAAGACTTAATGAAAACATCTAGAGGGTTAAGACGGTTGGGGTCGGCAGCTGTAGATTTAGCCTATGTTGCTTGTGGCAGATTTGACGCTTTTTATGAATATAGTTTAAATTCTTGGGACGTAGCTGCTGGTGCAGTTATAGTAAAACAAGCAGGTGGTGTTGTAACTGATTTTTCTGGAAACAATAACTTTCTTTTTGGTAAAGAGTTAATTGCCACCAATAATTTAATTTATGCCGATTTCTTAAAAAAAGTAGAGATTTACTTTAAAGAAAATTAAGTGTTTAACCATTTTAAAAACTTACCCCAAATACTTTTTGGAGCTTCCTCCATAATTTCTGGTTGTTTTGGTTGAACAACTTCTTTTTCTTCCTGTTGTTTTTTAGCAGTAGCTTTTTGTGTTAATTTTTTATTTTTTTCAATTTCCTTTTTCTGCTGTTCGTAAAAACGTTTTTTAGCTTCTTTAGCTTTTTTCTTTCTGATAGCCTCTTGCTCAGCTTTTCTCTTTTCCTTTTCTTTTTTAAGTTTTTGTTCCTCCTCAGAAAGCAATTTAGCTTCTTTGTCCTGCATATCTTTTTTTCGAAGTTGTTCTGCTAATCTTTTTTCGTTATCGATACGTTTTTTTTCATCTAATTGCCTTTTATATTCTGCTTTTTCTATAGCTTCTTGTTCTTTTTGAGCTTTATTAGCCTCTCTTTCTTCTCTCTTTTTTTGTTCTAACTCTTCTTCGGTATAAACTACTCCATCAACATTTACTTCAATTTTAGATTTATCTGGCAAATCAATTTTACCAATAACTTTAGGAGTAGGAACAGCCGAAATGGTTTCAGCAACTTTTATTTTTTCTATTACAGGTTTTTCATCTTCCTTTTTCTCTTCAATAGGTTCAATTGGTTTTTTAGATGGCTTTTCATCAATAACTTCAGTATTTTCTTCTTTTACAACAAAGTGATTTGTAATAACATCGATCTGTTCATCAGGAATTTTAGCATTAGGATGTGGGTTAATGGTAATTTGCTTCTCTTTTTCAAGAAACGTTATTATTTTATCTGTTGAAATGTTAATTTGTCTGGCTAATTGTCCTAATCTCATGTTTAATATTTTTTACAAAGCTAAAAAAATAACAGAATTGTCAAAAATTGAATGGCAATAAATTTACTTTTCTTTATAAATATAGTTGTATGTAATTTCTTGAGAAGGAGGATGGTTAGTAGAATTAGGGTATTTCCCATCGTCTTCATCTTCATCCCAATGGTACTCTTTTTTTTGCGGGCCTTGTTTTTTGTAGTAAATTGATAAAATTGCTCCAGCAATAAAACCCCAAAAATGACTTTCGTAAGAAATTTCTACTTTAATGGGGAAAATGCCCCAAACCATACTTCCATAAACAAATACTACAAAAAAAGAAATAGAAATTAGTTGCATATTTCTTCGTATAAAACCACTAATAAGTAAAAAAGAAAACAAACCATAAACAACACCACTAGCACCTATATGTGTCGCTTCTCTGGCAGATATCCACGTCCAAATTCCTCCCATTATAAAAACCCAAAGAAATACTTTAAAAGCTATTTCTTTATAAAAATAAAATAATGATGATCCTAAAATTAAAATTGGAATAGAGTTATTAAGTAGGTGAGAAAAATCTCCATGTAAAAAGGGGGCTAGAATAACACCAATTAATCCTGAAAATTTTCTAGGGTAAATTCCATAAGAACTAAAGCTAACGTTAAAAATAATTTCAATTAAAAAAACAATAAACATTGCTAATACCAACGTTGAAGGGATGAATATTGCTGCAATAAATTGATTTTTTTCTTTTTTCTCCAAAGTAGTTTATTTAATTCCTCGTTGTTTTTTTATATTTTCATAAGCTTCTTGAACTTTTTGAAATTTTTCTTTTGCCGCATGCTGAAACTCATCACCCATGTGACTAACTTTGTCAGGATGGTATTTTACAGCCATTTTTCTGTAAGCTTTTTTAACTTCTTCATCAGAAACATTTGCTTCAATTTCTAAAATTTGGTAGTCACTATGTTTTTGTTTTACAAACATTGCTTTAATAGAATTAAAATCATGTGTTGGGATTCCAAGGTAAGCACTAATTCTAGAAATAACATCTATTTCTTGCTGGCTAATATCGTTATCGGACGAAGCAACACCAAAAAGTAAGTGAAGCAATTGTATTCTTGCTGACATTACTGTAAATGTTCTAATTTGAATACAAACCTCTTCAATAGGAATATCTTTCTTTAAAATATCTCTCAGTGTAATAAGGTGTTGTTGGGTTTTTTCTGAACCAAACTGTTTCTTAAAAAATCTTTTTACGAAATCTAACTCAGCTTTTAAAATTTTTCCATCAGCTTTCATTACTGAAGCCACAAGAACCATTAAGCTCATTGCAAAATCATTTGGCTGTGAGGTGTAGTGTCTTCTTGTATTGTTTGATTGAGAATTAACACTTTCCTCTTCACCATAGATGGTACTATCAATTGCAGAGCCAACTGCAAAACCTAAAAGAGCTCCAATCGGACCACCAAAAGCCCAACCTAATCCGCCACCAATCCACTTTCCTAATTTAGCCATTTATTTAATAATTGTTTAAAACAAAGGTAGGAATAATGAAAAGAATTATAAATTAATTTTTTTATTCTTAATTTTTTTTTGAATATTCGCAGTCTGAAATAAATTTATGTGATAAATTGTAGAAAATGAGCAAAATAGTCCCTTATGATATTGTTTATCCGAATATTAAAAGTGGAGCTATATATTCTTTTACAACTGGTAGTGGCGTAAATTATGAAGTAAGGTTTGGAAGAAAGGAGGATAATATTTTACATACATCTTTAGTTTTTGGTGTGACCAATGAAGAGTATGATGGAGAAGAGTACAGCATAACAAATAAAGGAGAGATGTATAGAGTTATGAGAACTATTGTTGAAGTTGTTAAAGTTTATTTAAAAGAGCATCCTAATATTACACAGTTTGAATATACAGGAGAACAAAGCCAAGAAGAAAAAGAAAGGAGTAGAAATGCAAGATTAGCACTTTATAGTCGTTATATAAGCCAGGTTTTTGATAATAATTGGCAAGTTGTAGCAAAAGATAGCAAAGTGATAATCAAGAAGCAGCGATAACAAGCGAAAAAAAGATAGTTAATTATATGTTAAAAAATACTAAAAAGGAAACTAAAAAAGATAATCAGACGTTATCATAGTAAGTATTTAAAAAAATAAAAAAAGTCATTAAAAATTAAACAATGAGACAACTTAAAATTACACAGCAAATTACCAAAAGAGAAAGTAGATCACTTGAGAAGTACCTACAAGAAGTTTCTCGTGAAGGTATGATTACTGCTGATGAAGAAGTAGAGTTAGCACAAAAAATCAAAGAAGGAGATGAGAGAGCTTTAGATAAATTAGTTCGTTCTAACTTAAGGTTTGTTATTTCTGTTGCAAAACAGTATCAAAATACAGGGCTTACTTTAGAAGATTTAATTAATGAAGGAAACTTAGGGTTGATTGAAGCGGCCAAAAGATATGATCACACCAAAGGGTTTAAGTTCATTTCTTATGCAGTATGGTGGATTAGACAAAGTATCCTTAAAGCTGCAGCTGATAACTCAAGAACCATTAGATTACCTCATAATAGACTAGGTGAAATTCAAAAAATAAATAGAGCTTCAAGTGAATTTGAACAAACTATGGAAAGAGAACCTACAGATGAGGAATTGAGCGAAATCTTAGATATGGATATTGAGAAAATCCAAAACTCAAGAAAAATGTCTAAGAAACAATCTTCTCTAGATGCACCAATGGCTAATGATGATGATAACAATAGCTTGGTAAGCGTTATAGAAAGTGAAGATTCACCAGCTCCAAATGATTTGTTAATTCACGAGTCTTTATCAACAGATATCGAAAGAACATTACAATTCTTAAAAGGAATGGAAGCTGAAGTTATTAGATTGTTCTATGGGCTTAGCGATAGAAAAGAAATGACGCTTGAAGAAATTGGAAATCACTTTGGTTTAACTAGAGAAAGAATTAGACAAATAAAAGAAAGAGGTTTAAGAAGATTGAAAAGACTTTCAAGAACTAATAACCTTCAGACTTACCTATAAGTATAGGTTATAATCAAAAAACAAAAAAAACACCTTGGGTTACCCAAGGTGTTTTTTTGTTGTTAGTATTTTCAAAAAGAAATAGTCTAAAACAAACAAACCGATTTCTAACTATTGAAAATCAGTGTTTTATAAGTGTTCTAAAAGCAAGAATGTTTATAATTACTTTAATATAACAGTTACTACAATAAAATAAATAACAGAAAAACTGATAAGTGTTAAAAAAATAATAATTTTAGTATCTTGTAAACATTTTAATTTTAAAGTGATTACAAATTTTAACATTTAATTTGTTTATGAAGAAACCCAATGTTGATGCTGTAGATAAAAGGATAGAGGCTTTAAAGCAATACGAAATATTAGACACACTTCCTGAAAAGGAGTATGATGGCATTACTCGTTTAGCTGCAATAACCTGTAACTCTCCTATCGCTTTAATATCATTTTTAGATGATAAACGTGAATTCTTTAAATCTCGCTACGGATTAAAAATTAAAGAAACTCCTATAGAACATTCTTTTTGTTTTCATGTAATTAAAAAATCCACCGATATTTTTATAATAGAAGATGTTAGAACAGATAAACGTTTTAAAAATAATCCTTTAGTAACTTCAAACCCCAATATAGTTTTTTATGCAGG
Source organism: Vicingaceae bacterium (assembly GCA_965284565.1). Lineage (GTDB taxonomy): Bacteria > Bacteroidota > Bacteroidia > Flavobacteriales_E > Vicingaceae > BRH-c54. The sequence continues at coordinate 3,132,651 of OZ260100.1, read as the reverse complement.
TGTATCTTTAATTTCAGAAGAAGGTATTCCTTTAGGCGCCTTGTGTGTAATTGACAAAAGCCCAAATGTTCTTAATTCAGAGCAAATACTTTCTTTACAATCTTTAGCTAACCAGGTAATGCAATTATTAATTTTAAGAAAGAAAAACATAGAAATTAACGAAAGCAAAAAAATTATTAATCAAGAAACAGAGCAACTAAATAACATAATAAAAGCAACTAGAGTAGGAACTTGGGAATGGAATTATGAAACAAAAACGGTTAATATTAATGAGCGTTGGGCAAACATTATAGGCTATACTTTAGAAGAACTTCAGCCAGTTAATGAAAAAACAATTTATAAATTTATTCATCCAGATGATATAGCATTATCCGATAAAAAATTAAAAGAATGTTTAGAAAAGAGAACTTCTTTTTATGATGTTGACTTTCGTTTAAAGCATAAAAACGGAAATTATATATGGGTAAATGATAGAGGAAGAGTGGTAAAGTGGTCAAAAGAGGGGGGGGGCTCTAATGATGGCAGGTACCCATACTGATATTACAGAACGAAAAGAAGCCGAGAAACAGTTAAAATTTAGTGAACAACGTTTTAAAGAATTAATTCAAGAAGGTGCTGATTTAATAGGTATTTTAACTATTGATGCAGATTATTTATATGTTAGTCCAAATTCAACCACGGTATTAGGAATAACTCCTGAAGAGTTTATAGGGAAAAATGCTTTTGATTTTATTCATCCAGATGATAAAGAAATAGTTTTAAATAGTTTTTCGAAAATTGCAGAACTCAATAAAGTTGAGATTGCTCCTTTTAGATTTATAAATAAAAAAGGAGAATGGAGGTGGGTAGAAACAATAGCTACAAACATGCTTGATAACCCAGCTATTAAAGGGATAATAACTAATTCTAGAGATGTTACTGAAAGGGTTATGATTAACGAAAAAATTAAAGAAAATAATCAACGGTTTAAGTTGTTAATGCAAGCTGGAACAGAAAGCATTTGGGATTTTAACCCAATAACTAATGAATTATTTTTAGGTGATGGGTTTAATAGAAACTTTGGAATACAAATAAAATCATTAAAAGAAAATAATGAAACAATTAATGCTCATATCCATCCAGATGATTTTCCAAAATTTATGGAAAGTTTTAAAAATGCTTTAAATAAAAGTAAAGATACTTTATGGACAATGAAGTATAGGATTAGAAAAGCCAATGGAGAATATGCTTTTGTGAGTGATAGGGCATTGTTTATGAGTAATGATGAAGGTGATGTTTACCGAGTTGTAGGAGCTATAAAAGACATTACTCAAGAATATTTTTATGAACAATTAGAAACAATAGATAGAGAGGTGATGACTTTAAGTATGCAAGAAAATGCAAACCTAGAGCAAGTTGTTTCTACTTATTTATTAAAATTAGAATACTTATTTCCAAATATGAAAGCTTCAGTAATGAAGGTTGCAGAAGAAAAACTTTATAATTTAGCATCACCATCTTTACAAAAAGAATATTTAAAAGCACTCAATGAAATTAAAATTGGAAAAAATGTTGGTTCTTACGGGACAGCAGCTTACACCAAAGAAAAAGTTATTGTAGAAAATGTATATGAAGACAAACGTTGGAAAAAATTATTACACCTCCCTAAGAAGTATAAATTTACTGCTTGTTGGTCGTACCCCATTTTTGATGCAAAAGGAAGTGTAATAGCTATTATTTCTAGTTACTATAAAACACCAAAAACACCAAATCAACAAGAAGAATATGCGATAGATAGAGCTCAAAGATTATTATCTATTTTAATATCTAAATTTAATTATTTAGAAAGAATAAGACAAAGTAACGAACGCTTTGAGCTAGTAAATAAAGCCACCAATGATGCTATTTATGATTGGGATGTAGAGAAAGATGAGTATTATTGGGGAGATGGCTTTTACAATACATTTGGTTATGAAAAAATAGAAGATAAATTTAGGTCAAGTGATTGGGATAAGTTAACATATTCATTAGATATAGAGAAACATAAACAGAGTTGGGATGCATTTCTGAAAGATGAAAGACGACAAAAATGGATGAATGAATTTAGGTTTAGAAAAGCAGATGGAACATATTTATATGTAGAAGAAATAGGGTATTTGTTGCGTGACAAAAATGGTAATCCAATAAGAATGATTGGTGCATTAAGAGATGTGTCTAAGGCAAAACTTTCTAAAAATCAAAAGCAATTACAACACCAAGTTACAAGTATATTTAAAGACGAAAGAGAATTACCTCTAATTTTAGAAAAGGTATTACATTATGTTGCAGAGTATGGAGAATACCAAACTGCAGAAATATGGTTGTTAAGTAGCGATAAAAAACATTTGAAACTAATGGCCATTAATGCTGTAGATGAAAAAGTCCAAACCTACATTAAACAGACTATAAAGATAAAACACTTTAAAAAAGGAGAAGGGTTGCCTGGGAAAGTTTGGAAAGATTTGCAAGTTGAAATTTGGGATAATATTAATACGGACTCAAAATTTATAAGAAACAATTCTGCAAAAAAATCTGAATTAAAATCAGGTGTTGGTTTTCCCTTGTTTCATAATGACAATTTTGTTGGTGCAATGGTGCTAACGAGTAGAGATCCTTTAAAAAACGATCCATATAGAGTAGAAATACTCTCTCCATTAAGTAATTTTTTGGGAGCTGAAATTAAACGTAAGCAACAAGAGCAGGAATTGAGCTTGTTTTTTAATAGTGCACCAGATATATTGGCTATAGCCTCTCCTAATGGTCATTTTGTAAAAGCAAACCCAGCTTTTACAAAAATTTTAGGTTATACGGAAAAAGAGATTGTATCACATCCATTTGAATATTTTTTACATCCCGAGGATTTAAAAAAGACAATAAAAGAATATAGTGAAACAATAACAGGAGACAGACAATCTCAAGGATTTACCAATAGGTATAGGACTAAATCAGGATCGTATAAATGGATATCTTGGAATTCATCAGATGTTTTTGGAGAAGATGGTTTTGTTTTTGCTTACGGAAGAGATGTAACCGAGATGAAAGAGCTTCAACAACTATTAGAAAACACATCAAGGTTAGCCAAAGTAGGAAGTTGGGAGATAGATGTTAAAAGTAATTCTGTTTACTGGTCGGGCATTACCAAAGAAATTAGAGAGGTGGAGCCAGATTTTAAACCGACTTTAAATAAAGGTATCTCAGGTTTTGTAGATGGGGATAGAGATATTATTAAGAAAAGAGTTGAACAATGTAAAAAAGATGGAACACCATGGGATGAAGAATTGAGAATTATTACTGAAAAGGGTAATTTAAAATGGATTAGAACTATTGGTAAATCAGAATTTATTAATGGAGAGTGTATTAAAATTTATGGTAGTTTTCAGGATATTCATGAGCAGAAATTAAATGAAATAGCACTTAAGAAAAGTTTAAAAACATTAGAAGATTATAAATTTTCTTTAGATCAATCTGCCATTATTGCATTTACAGATAAAAAAGGAGTAATAACCTCTGTTAATGATAATTTCTGTAAAATATCTCAATATTCTGAAGAAGAACTTGTAGGAAATACTCATCAATTAATTAACTCCAAACATCATCCAAAATCATTTTTTGTTGATTTATGGAAAACAATAACTTCAGGTAAGGTTTGGCGTGGAGAAATTAAAAACTTAGCTAAAGATAGTTCTCATTATTGGGTAGACACTACTATAGTTCCATTTTTAGATGAAAAAAACAAGCCATTTCAATATTTAGCCATTAGGTTTGATGTAACAGACAGAAAATTAGCTGATGAAAAAGCTATTTTAGCTTTAGAGGAAAGAAATACCATTTTAGAAAGCATAGGTGATGCTTTTTTTGCTGTAGATAAAAATTTTAAAGTAACCTACTGGAATAAGATGGCTGAAAAATTACTACAAACTCCTAAGGAAAATATTCTCAATAGAAATTTATGGGATGTTTTTTCAGATGCTAAAGACTTACCTTCTTATGAAAATTATCATTTAGCCATGAAAGAAATGAAGGTTGTTCATTTTGAAGACTATTACGCACCAATTAATCGTTGGTTTGAGATAAGTGCTTATCCATCTGAAGAAGGGTTAACGGTATATTTTAAAGATACTACAGAAAGAAAAATTGCTGAAGAAAAAATTAGACAAAGCAATGAACGTTTTGAAAAAGTTACAGAAGCTACCAATGATGCTATTTGGGATTGGGACATTATAAACAATCAGTTGTATTGGGGTAAAGGTTATAAAACCCTATTTGGTTATGATTTAGCCAATAATACTCCTGATTTAGGATCTTGGTCAACAAGAATTCATCCTGATGATTTGGATAATATTTTAAAATCTCTAAATAATATTATTAAAGACCCAAATTCAATAAATTGGCAACATGAATATAGATATAAAAAGGAAAGTAGTGAATATGCTTATGTAATAGATAGAGGAGTGGTGATTAGAGATGAAAAAGGGAAAGCTACTAGAATGGTTGGGGCTATGACAGATATTTCTTACCAAAAAGAACATGAAGCATCACTTAAAAAGTTAAATGATCAATTATTAAAATACACTAATGAATTAGTAAGATCTAATGAAGAATTAGAGCAGTTTGCTTATGTAGCTTCTCACGACTTACAAGAACCTTTGCGCATGGTAACGAGCTTTCTATCGCAATTAGAAAAAAAATATGGCGGACAACTTGATGAAAAAGCACATACTTATATAGATTTTGCAGTAGATGGAGCAACACGAATGCGACAAATAATTTTAGATTTATTGGAATTTTCTCGTATCGGTAAGTACAGTGATGAATTAGAAAATGTTGATTTAACCGAGATAGTAGGACAAGCTAAAGTATTATTGAGAAAAATTATTGAAGAGAAAAATGCAATAGTAATTTATAAAAATCTCCCCAAAATACGAGCTTATCGCTCCCCAATAGTACAGGTTTTTCAAAACTTAATAAGTAACGGACTAAAATATGCTAAAGCAGATGTTGCTCCCATTATAGAAATTAAAGCAAAAGAATTTAAAAATGAATGGCAATTTGCCATAAAAGATAATGGTATTGGTATTGATAAAGACTATTATGATAAAATTTTTGTTATATTCCAACGTTTGCACGGTAAAACAGAGTACTCAGGAACAGGGATGGGCTTAGCTATAGTTAAAAAAATAATAGAGAATTTTGGAGGAAAAATTTGGCTTAAATCTATTGAAGGAAAAGGTAGTACTTTTTATTTTACTATTAAAAAAGAAATATGAAGCATAAACAATTTCCAAAAAAAATATTAAAACCAGTACTAATAGTTTTTATTACTACTCTTGTTATTACGCAGTTCGTAGCTTATAAAATATACTCTATTGAAAAAACTAACGAATATGAATTAGCAGAAAAAGAAGCTATTCGTATAAAACAACAAGTGGAATCATCATTAAGTCATAGTATTACTGCTGCTAAAATGATAGCTTTTTTGGTAGAAAAAGACTTAATAGCAGACGATTTTAATTCTGTTTCTAAAGATTTAATTCAACGTAATAAATTTATAGATGCCTTGCAGTTGGTAAAAGGCAGTACCATAATAAATACGTATCCACTAAAAGGAAATGAAGCGATAATAGGGTTTAATATTTTTAATAATCCCGAACATAAAAGAGAGGCTGTAGAGTCTATAAAAAGAAAAGATATTTATTTTGAAGGTCCTATTGAACTTAAACAAGGAGGAGAGGCTATTGTTGGGAGGCTACCAATTTATAAGAATAACGAATTTTGGGGTTTTTCTGCCATCATCATTAAAATGGAAACACTCTTTAAAATTATAGGGATAAATAAAAAAGGGGTGAATAATCAATTTATATATCAGATTTCAAAAGTTATAGATGGAAATGAAAAATATTCATTTTTCAACTATAATGTAAAGATAAAGGAAGGGGTATATTATCAGTCTTTTATTAACTTAGGAGACTGGAATATTTATGTAAAAGTTAAATCTCCAAGTCACCTCATGAAAGCTTTGCCTTTTTCCTTGCTAGGAATAATGTTTTCTAGCTTATTAGCTTACTTTGTATTTGTTTTATCTCTACAGCCAGTTAGGTTAAAATTAGATGTTAAGAACAAAACTAAAGAGCTAAAAAACTTAAATTTAGCTTTAGAAAAAAGAGCAAAAGAGTTGTCAATATCTAATGAAGAGTTAGAACAATTTGCTTACGTAGCTTCTCATGATTTACAAGAGCCATTACGCATGGTAACCAGCTTCCTTTCTCAATTAGAGAAAAAATATGATAGTAAATTAGATGATAAAGCCAAACAATATATAGATTTTGCAATAGATGGAGCAACACGCATGCGTTATATCATATTAGATCTACTAAAATACTCTCGTGTTGGTAAAGATGAGTATGAATTAGTAAAAGTAGATATTGCAGAAGTTATAGAACAAGCTAAAGTGTTGCTAAGGAAAACCATTGAAGAGAAAAACGCTAAAATTCTACATAAAGATATGCCTATTGTTTTGGCTTACCAAGTTCCTATATTACAAGTGTTTCAAAACTTAATAAGTAATGGTTTGAAATATGCAAAACCAGATGTGGCTCCAATTATAGAGATTAAAGCAAATGAATTTAATAACGAATGGCAATTTACCATAAAAGATAATGGTATTGGTATTAATAAAGAATCTTATGATAAAATTTTTGTTATTTTTCAACGCTTACATCGTAAAGAGGAGTATTCTGGAACAGGTATGGGACTAGCAATAGTTAAAAAAATAATAGAGAATTTTGGAGGAAAAATTTGGCTCGAGTCGGAAGAAGGAAAAGGCAGTACCTTTTATTTTACATTACCTAAATAACAAAATAATTAATACTTTTTTTAATGTAACATGTTATTTTATTGATAATTTAGAGGATAATTTTATTTAACTTTAGAAAAAATTACTGAGATGAAAAATATTCACATTCTTTTAGTTGAAGATAATGAGGGGGATATATTATTAACCACCGAAGCATTAGATGAAAAAAAAATTGTAAACAAAATTAGTGTTGCCAGAAATGGACAAGAAGCATTAGATTTCCTTCTAAAACAAGGAGAGTTTAAAAATGCTCCAATACCTGATTTAATTTTACTAGATGTTAATCTTCCTAAAAAAAACGGACATGAAGTATTGCAAGTTATAAAGTCTTCGCCAGCAACTCAGCAAATACCAGTGATAATGCTTACTACTTCCTCTTCCGAAAAAGATATTAACCTTTCATACAAACACCATGCTAATTGCTTTATAACGAAGCCAGTAGAGGTAGAGGCATTTCTAAACGCAATTGCTTCTATAGAAGATTTCTGGTTAACCATTGTAAAACTGCCAAAATAATATTAAAAAATATGGAAGAAAATACTCTAAAGTATACAGTTTTAGTTATAGAAGATAACCTTGGTGATTTTGTACTTATTCAAGATTATTTGGAAGAATACCACCCAATACCGATAATTTTAAGAGCCACAACATTTGCAGAAGCAGCTGGTGTTTTAGAAAAAACTTCTCATAAAGTTGATGCGATATTATTAGATTTATCATTACCCGATAAAAGTGGAGAAAACCTAATAGAAGAAATTCTTGTACGCTCCAAAGATATTCCGGTGATTGTTCTTACAGGTTATTCAGATGAAAAATTTGCTGTAAAATCACTTTCTTTAGGTATAGCAGATTATATTCTTAAAGATGAATTAACCGCAATAAACATTCATAAAAGTATAATATATGGTATTGAACGTCAGAAAAGCTTAGCAAAAATTAAAACCTCCGAAAAACGTTATAGCGATTTATTTCAATTTACACCTTTTCCAATATTTATATGCGAAAAAGATACTTTCAAAATCGTCCAAGCTAATGATAAAGCTATAAAACAATATGGCTACTCCGAAAATGAATTGTTAAATATACCTTTCTGTAAGCTATTTGCGAATGAAAACGAATGTAAAAAGTTTAACAACTATTTAAAATTAGAAAAATATAAACCACAATTTTCTGATGCTAAAGAGTTTAAGCAAAAAACTAAAAAAAATAAAATTATAGATGTAGAAATAATTGTAAATGAGATACAATTAGAAGAGGATAAAAAATACTTGTCTATAATGATAAATGATATTACGGAGAAAAAACAATTTGAAGATAAGTTAACCAAAGCCATTATAAACACACAAGAAGAAGAAAGGTTTGATATAGGAAGTGAGTTACATGAAAATGTTTGCCAGATTTTAGCAGCTACTAAAATTAGTTTAGGAATGATAAAAGATGAAATTAATGGGGAGGCTGCTGAATGGTTGGTTCAATCTCAGGGATATATAGATATGGCAAATAAAGAAATAAGAAGTATCTCTCATAGGTTGGCTCCTGCTTTTTATGAAAATATAAATCTTGAAGAAGCTTGTTCAACACTTATCAAAACCTTTAATCCGGAAGATAAATACAAAGTCAATTTTTTATTTGATAATAGAATAAAAGAATTGGGATTGAATAGAGAATTGCAGTTGAATTTGTATAGAATTTTACAAGAACAACTCAAAAACATTATTCAATACGCTAAAGCTTCAACTATAGATTTGGAAATTCTTGTAGATGAAGATCATACCTTAGTGATGAATATAAAAGATGATGGTGTTGGATTTGATTCAGAGAAAAAAATGAAAGGCATAGGTTTAGCTAATATGAAACGAAGATCCATGCTTTTTCAAGGAGATTTTACATTAGAGTCGTCACCAAATAATGGTTGCCAAGTAAGCATAGAAATCCCTATAAAAGAAAATGTAAAAGAAAAAGTAAAAGAAAAAATTAAGGTTAAATGATTTGGTAATGAAGTTGTTTTAAGCCTTAATATAACCATGAAAATGAATTATTTTTTTGAAATACGAGGGATTTTTGACAAGCATAGCCTAAGCTATGGTTGGAGAAAATAACGAAGTAGTGTGTAAAAAGAAACATTTTTTAATTTATTTTTGGGACTTTAAACAACTTCTTTAAATAAATACTTACATTTGCAGCCTTAAATTAAGAACGTACATAATAAACATTAAAAACAATTTTAGCATGTATTTAGCATCAGAAAAAAAACAAGAAATCTTTAAAGAATTTAGCGGAGACGCTAAAAACACAGGGTCAACAGAAGGACAAATAGCTTTGTTTACCTACAGAATTAGTCATTTAACAGAGCATTTAAAGAAAAACAAAAAAGACTTTAGAACTCAAAAAGCTTTATTAGATTTAGTTGGTAAAAGAAGAAAATTACTAGATTACTACAAAGCAAAAGACATTGTCAAGTATAGAGAGTTGATTAAAAAACTTTCAATAAGAAGATAATTGAAAATGATTTTTTCAAGTTCGTATTAAAATTTAAAGGGGGAGGCAAATAGATTGTATCCCCCTTTTTGTTAAAAAAAAGTAACCAAAAGAAAACACAAGGTGTGTTTTTATAAATTAAATAATAAAATAAATTATGTCAAAAATTGGAATTAAAAAATCCTACACATTAGGCGATGGAAGGTCCATCGAAATTGAAACAGGTAGATTAGCTAAACAAGCTCATGGATCTGTAGTTTTAAAAATGGGTAATACTATGTTGTTAGCAACTGTAGTTTCAGATAAAGAAGCATCAGAAGGAACAGATTTTTTACCACTTACAGTAGAATACAAAGAAAAATACGCTTCTGCAGGAAGATTTCCTGGAGGTTTCTTAAAAAGAGAAGCACGTCCTTCAGATAGTGAAGTATTAGTTTGTCGTTTAATAGATAGAGCTATACGTCCATTATTTGCAGATGACTATCATGCAAACACTTCAATAGTAGTAAACCTTATCTCTCATGGAGATGATACCTTGCCAGATGCTTTAGCTTGTTTAGCAGCCTCTGCAGCTCTTGCTGTTTCTGATATTCCATTTAATGGACCAACTTCAGAAGTGCGTATTGCAAGAATAGATGGAAACTTTGTAATTAACCCTACAAGAGAAGATTTAGAAAGATCGGATATTGATATGATGATTGCAGGAACATTAGAAAATATCAACATGGTGGAAGGTGAAATGTTAGAAATTTCTGAGGCAGAAATGTTAGAAGCTATTAAACTTGCTCACGTAGAAATTAAAAAACAATGTCAATTACAATTAGATTTAGCTGCTGAGGTAGAAAAGTCAAAAGTAAAAAGAGATTATACTCACGAGCCAGCTCCTATAGCTGATTTAGAAGATAAAATTAGAACAGCAATTTACGATAAATGTTATGCAGTTGCTAAAGAAGGTCTTGCTGATAAAAAATTAAGAGGGGAGAAATTCAAGGCAATTAGAGAAGAAGCAAAAACTTTATTATCTGAAGAAGAATTGGAACAAACATTTTTATTGAAAAAATACTTCCATGATATTGAAAAAGAAGCAGTAAGAGATTGTGTTTTAGCTGAAAGAACTCGTTTGGATGGAAGAAAATTAAATGAAATTCGTCCTATCTGGAGTGAAGTAGATTATTTGCCAGGAGCTCATGGTTCTGCTATCTTTACAAGAGGAGAAACTCAGTCGTTAACTACAGTTACTTTAGGTAATAAAATGGATGAGCAATTGATTGATGCCGCTACTTTTAGAGATACTTCTAAGTTTCTTTTACATTACAACTTCCCTGCATTTTGTACAGGAGAAGCTTATCCAAATAGAGGAACGAGTAGAAGAGAAATTGGACATGGGAATTTAGCTATGAGAGCTTTAAAACCAATGTTGCCAACAGGTTCGGAAAATCCTTATACAATAAGAATTGTTTCTGAAATTTTAGAATCAAACGGTTCTTCATCTATGGCAACTGTTTGTGCTGGAACATTAGCATTAATGGATGCGGGGGTTCAAATTAAAAGACCTGTTTCTGGTATAGCAATGGGATTAATTTCTAAAGGAGATAAATACGCTGTATTATCTGATATTTTAGGAGATGAAGATCACCTTGGAGATATGGATTTTAAAGTAACAGGAACTACCGAAGGTATTACTGCTTGTCAGATGGATATTAAAGTAGATGGATTATCTTATCAAGTATTGGAAGAAGCATTAGCCCAAGCCAGAGAAGGAAGATTACATATTTTAGGAGAAATTGCTAAAACCATGTCAGCTCCTAATACAGATTACAAACCACATACACCAAGAATTACTCAAATCACTATTCCTAAAGAAATGATTGGAGCAGTAATTGGACCAGGTGGAAAAATTATCCAAGAAATACAAGCTTCTACTGGAGCAACTATTACCATTGAAGAAAAAGACAATAAAGGTATTGTAGATATTATGACTAATGATGGTGAAGCAATGAGTGCTGCTTTAGCTAGAATTAAAGCTATTACTGCTGTTCCTGAAGTTGGAGAAGTATATAAAGGTAAAGTAAAATCGATTACTAACTTCGGTGCTTTTGTGGAGATTATTCCTGGAAAAGACGGATTACTTCATATTTCTGAAATCAACTGGGATAGAGTAGAAAAAGTAGAAGATGTGTTGAAAGAAGGACAAGAAATAGAAGTTAAACTGATTGAAGTTGACCAAAAAACAGGTAAACTAAAACTATCAAGAAAAGTACTTTTAGAAAGACCTCAAAAACAAAATGCAGAATAATAAAATGATGTTTTGTAATAGTAAAATAATAAAGAGAAGCTGTATTTATTTACAGCTTCTCTTTTTGTTTGTATCTTTATCTTCTTGTTCAAATGCACAAGTGCAAATATCTCAAATTAAAGATTTTGGAGAAAATAAAGGAAATTTAAAAATGTACAATTATGTGCCTGAGAATTTACCTGAGTCAACAAAAGTTCCTTTAGTTTTTGTACTGCATGGTTGCACACAATCGGCAGAACAAATTGCTAGTGAAACAGGTTGGAATAAATTGGCAGACAGTTTAAGTTTTATAGTTGTTTACCCAGAGCAACGAATGATTAATAATGCTGGTAAATGCTTCAATTTCTTTTTAGGTTTTGAATCCAAAAAAGACAAAGGAGAAGTGGCTTCTATTAAAGAAATGATAGATTATACTTTTAACCATTATAATATCGATAGTAATCAAGTATTTATTGTTGGAATGTCAGCCGGAGGAGCCATGACAAATGCTTTGCTAAATGCTTACCCTACCATTTTTAAATCGGGAGCAATGTTAGCAGCACCTTCCAATTTGTTTGATAAGAATACTTTACCACCCGAAAAACAACCTGTTGTTGCTATTGTTCAGGGAGAAGATGATATCATTGTTCCAGAAAAAAATTCTGATAAAATATTAAATCAATGGGTAGAAAAACATCAACTTGATACAGCTAATAATGAATTTTACACCAATTACAAAGGGGTTGATGTGTTGTATGCACAGTATTTTTACAATGCTGATGATGAGTTAAAAATTATTTTGCTAAAATCTAAAAAGGTGAAACACAAATTATTGATAGATCCGGGAGATGCTATTCATCAAGGAGGTGAACACGATTTTCATACCGATGATATTGGTTTTCACTCTACTTATTGGTTAGCCTCATTTTTCGGATTGACAAAAGATAGTATTCCGATGGAAAAAATCAGTAATTAGTAGTTCTTTACAAGCATCAAAAACAATAGATTTTTACTAATTTCGCAACACTTAGTTCGTAAAGCAATAAATTATGGAAATAATAGAAAAATACACGCCTAAAAATAAAATTAGAATTGTTACCGCTGCTAGTTTGTTTGACGGACATGATGCAGCTATCAACATTATGCGTAGAATTATTCAGGCAACTGGTGTTGAAGTAATTCATTTAGGACATGATAGAAGTGTGGATGAAGTGGTGAATTGTGCCATTGAAGAAGACGCCAATGCTATTGCTATGACTTCCTACCAAGGCGGACATGTGGAGTATTTTAAATACATGTATGATTTATTGAAAGAAAAAGGTTGCGAACACATTAAAATATTTGGTGGAGGAGGGGGAACCATTCTTCCATCTGAAATTGAAGAATTAGAAGCTTACGGAATTTGTAGGATTTATCATCCCGACCATGGTAGATCTATGGGCTTGCAAGGAATGATTAATGATATGATACAAAAGTGTGATAACCCAACTCCAGCACTTCCAAAAACAGATAACCTTGCCAATTCTCTGAAAAATAAAAATATCCCAACCATTGCCAGATTAATTTCTTTAGCTGAAAACAGACATGAAGATTTTGAAAAAGCTTTCTCTTCAGTTTCAATAGGAAATGCCCCAGTTTTAGGCATTACAGGAACAGGTGGGGCAGGAAAATCTTCTTTGGTAGATGAATTGGTAAGACGATTTTTAATTGATTTTGAAGATAAAACCATAGCCATTGTTTCTGTAGATCCTTCAAAAAGAAAAACTGGTGGAGCATTGCTTGGAGATAGAATTAGAATGAATGCTATTAAAAATGAAAGGGTTTATATGCGTTCATTAGCTACTCGTCAGAGTAATTTAGCATTGAGTAAACATGTTGCAGAAGCCATTCAAGTATTAAAAGCTGCTGAATATGATTTAATTATTTTAGAAACCTCTGGTATTGGTCAGTCTGATACCGAAATTATGGATCATTCGGATGTTTCGCTTTATGTAATGACACCTGAATTTGGGGCTGCTACTCAATTAGAAAAAATTGACATGCTTGATTTTGCTGATGTAGTAGCATTGAATAAATTTGATAAACGTGGTGCATTGGATGCGTTGAGAGACGTGAAAAAGCAATACAAACGTAATCACATGCTTTTTGAAGCTTCAGATGACGATATTCCTGTTTATGGAACAATTGCTTCACAGTTTAACGATCCGGGCATGAATGAGCTTTACAAAGTGATTATGGATAAATTGGTAGAGAAAACCAAAACGGATTTGTCTTCTACTTTTGAGATTACTAAAGAAATGTCGGAGAAAATATTTGTTATTCCACCGAGTAGAAACCGTTATTTGTCTGAAATTGCAGAAAACAACAGGTCTTACGATAACTGGGTGGATGAGCAAGTGGCTATTGCCGATAAATTGTATGCCATCCACAATACCATAGAAATACTTAAAACTAAAGACGAAAGTATTGCCAAAGTACTACAAGCAGAATTTGATGCCTTAAAACTTGATTTCGACCCTAAAAACTGGATACTTATTGAAGAATGGAACGATAAAGTAGCTAAATACAAAGCACCTTTTTATAAATTTAAAGTTAGAGATAAAGAATTATCCATTTTAACCCATACGGAAAGCTTATCGCATACACAAATACCTAAAGTTGCATTACCAAAATACAAAGGCTGGGGAGATGTGTTGCGTTGGAGCTTACAGGAAAATGTTCCTGGAGAATTTCCTTATACTTCGGGATTATTTCCGTTTAAACGTGAAGGAGAAGATCCAACAAGAATGTTTGCAGGAGAGGGTGGACCAGAAAGAACCAATAGACGTTTTCACTATGTTAGTTTGGGAATGCCTGCTAAGCGTTTATCTACGGCTTTCGATTCGGTTACACTTTATGGTAACGACCCTGCTATTCGTCCGGATATTTATGGAAAAATAGGTAACTCAGGAGTTTCTATTTGTTGTTTAGATGATGCTAAAAAATTATACTCAGGTTTTGATTTATCGCATCCAATGACTTCTGTAAGTATGACGATTAATGGTCCTGCGCCTATGTTGTTAGGTTTTTTTATGAATGCTGCTATCGATCAAAACTGTGAGAAATACATCAAAGAAAATGGTTTAGAAAAAGAAATTGAAGCGAAGATTGCAGCCATTTACAAGGAAAAAGGCACTAAACGTCCAGCTTACCAAGGTGATTTACCTGAAGGAAATGATGGTTTGGGGTTGATGTTGTTAGGCGTGACAGGCGACCAAGTGCTTCCTACTGATGTATATAATAAAATTAAAGCAGAGACCTTAACCAAAGTTAGAGGAACAGTACAAGCAGATATTTTAAAAGAAGACCAAGCCCAAAATACATGTATTTTCTCTACGGAATTTGCTTTACGTTTGATGGGTGATGTGCAAGAATATTTTATTGAAGAGGGTGTAAGAAATTTTTATTCCGTTTCTATTTCAGGGTATCATATTGCCGAAGCAGGAGCCAATCCTATTACGCAATTAGCGTTAACCTTAGCCAATGGTTTTACTTACGTGGAATATTACTTGAGCAGAGGAATGGATATTGATGCTTTTGGTCCTAATTTATCTTTCTTCTTTAGTAATGGAATTGACCCGGAATATGCAGTGATTGGAAGAGTAGCAAGAAGAATTTGGGCAAAAGCTTTAGCTAAAAAATATGCTGCCAATCCAAGAGCTCAAATGTTGAAATACCACATCCAAACAAGTGGTAGAAGTTTACATGCTCAGGAAATTGATTTTAATGACATTAGAACAACATTACAAGCATTGTATGCGATTTATGATAACTGTAACTCGCTACACACCAATGCTTATGATGAAGCCATTACCACACCAACAGAAGAAAGTGTGCGTAGAGCGATGGCAATTCAGTTGATAATTAACAGAGAGTTAGGTTTAGCGAAAAATGAAAATCCGTTGCAAGGAGCTTTTATTATTGAAGAACTAACCGATTTAGTAGAAGAAGCTGTTTTAACTGAATTTGATAGAATTACTGAGCGTGGCGGTGTGTTAGGAGCTATGGAAACCATGTACCAAAGAGGAAAAATACAAGAAGAAAGTTTGTATTACGAAACCTTAAAGCACAATGGTGAATTCCCGATTATTGGTGTAAATACTTTTTTAAGTTCTAAAGGTTCTCCAACGGTTTTACCTAAAGAAGTAATACGAGCTACCGAAACAGAAAAGCAATACCAAATAGGCATGTTAAATGAACTACACAAAGGTAATGCAAATGTGGTAGCCGAGCAATTAGCCAACTTACAAGAAGCAGCCATTAAAAACCAAAATATTTTTGAAGTACTAATGGAAGCCACTAAATATTGCAGCTTAGGGCAAATAACCGATAGCTTGTTTATGGTTGGCGGGCAGTATAGGAGGAACATGTAAGCAGAGAACCAGATTTTGCAGAGCAAAATTTGTGTGAATCGCTTATCCCGATATTACTTGACGTAAGGAAAGTAATTATAGGGATCTAGCCATAGGAACTTTTCCAACGCTGCAAAGCCAATTCCCATCCCAACCTTCCCAAAGGGAAGAGGTTGCCCACGCTACAAAACCAATTAGAACTGTCATTCTGAACAAGTTTTTTCATCCCGAAATATGAGGGATAGAAAAATGAAGTGATGAATCTATCTTATTTTAAACTCTGAGTTTTGATTATTACTTTCTCCTCTTGATAGGAGTAGATGTTGTTTGAAGCTGACATAGCTGCAAGGTTACAACATCAGAAGTGTGTTTTTTCGTTTTTCTTTTTATTATCTTTGGTAATTAATTATTTTTATTACCTATAAATAGACCTCCATGGAATTATCAGAATCTAATAAGATAATAATAACCTCGACATTTGAATCGTTTTATAAATCAACTTTTGGTCAAATACCTTTTATAGGGACTCCATTGATTGAAATGGCTTATGAATACAGTGGAAGAATTCAACAAAAAAGATTAAATGTTTTTAATGAAATGCTTATAGAATATTTTGAAAAAGTCAATAAGGAAGATATTAATATAGATAATATAAAAACTGAGAATTTTCATGATTTTTTTAATTCTATTTTAAAAAGAGTTGTAACCACGAAGTCTGAAGAAAAGATGAGGAGGTTTAGACAAATATTAATAAACGGGTTAAATTCTTCTAATGAAATTGATTTTTCAGAAACATTCCTTGATATAACCTCTAGATTAAATGAAGAACAAATTGAAATTCTTTTTTCTTTTGGAAAAATTTGGGAGAATCAAAGCACACTATATCATAAAAATAAAGAAATGATTCAACAAGAGGAAAAATTAACTAAAATATTTACAGGAGAAGGTAAAATAGGAAATATAACAAAAGAATTAGAAGATATTAGAAGTGCAAAACAAAGAATTGATAATAGTATGAGTGAATTTGATAAATATTCAAAAGCTAATCATTATAATGATATGGATGATGGGCTTTTTCAATTCTATGTTCAAGATTTGGTATCTAAATCATTATTGATGGATATAGGTAGTTCCTGGACTAATATTAATAGCTATTCTAGACTAATGATTACAGATTTTGGTATGGCCTACCTTGAGTTTATTGAAGAAAATTAGAAAAATAACTCTAGCCAATCGCTCGCTTGTAGCGAGTGATTAATATTTACAAAGATTCCTGACTACGCAGTAATGACGCACAGAGAAAGAGTATCACAAACTAAAAGCACCCAACCAACCTACAACGTCATTTCTGAAATTTTGAGGTACGAAAAAATTATCAGGAATCTATTTTGTTTACAATGATAAAGATTCCTACCTACGCAGGAATGACGGTAGGTGGAAGAAATTATTTTTTAATAAATGACAACATTAAATAAAGATGTAATTATTCTTATTGGACCTATCCGTAGTGGAAAATCTACGATAGCCAAACTACTTTCTGAAAAATTAAACATACCAAGGTATGGAATGGATAAACTTCGTTTTGATTACTACAAAGAAAGTGATTATAATGAAGTAGAAGCTGAAAAGATAAACAACAAGAATGGTTTTTTAGCACTATGCGAATATCGAAAACCTTATGATATTTATGCTGTTAAAAGAGTTTTAAAAGATTGTAAAAAAGGTATTATTGATTTTGGAGGTGGTTTGTCTGTTTACGAAAATGAAAATCACTTACAGCAAATTACAACACTTTTAAAACCATATAGGGTTGTTTTACTGCTCCCTTCCGAAAACAAAGAAGAAAGTCTTGAAATATTGAATTTACGAATGAAAGAACAAGATTATCAGGATTATTTCTCCAAGGAAGCTATTGAAGTTAGAAAAAAATTGAATCATCTTTTTATAAGTCATCCTTCCAATCCACTTTTAGCGAAATATACTTTTTACACTAAATACAAAACGCCTCAAGAAACTTGTAATGAAATTATAAATTTATTTAGTACAAAATGATAAAGATTCCTGTTTCCGTTGCACTCCACAGGAATGACGATAAAGAAAGTGTGTCACAAACTAAAAGCACCAAACCAACCTATAACGTCATTCCTGAAATTTTTGAGGCACGAAAAAATTGTCAGGAATCTATTTAGTTTACAAAAAGTGTCTCTAACAGGTTTTACTTATAAAACAATAAGATTCCTGCCTACGCAGGAATGAAGAGAAATGAGGATAAGAAATGCTATCTAAAATCTTCAACATCATTAAACAAATCTTTCAAATCAGGATTAAACGTTTTAATTAATTTATCCTTCCATTCACGTTTCCATTTTTTAAGTTGCTTTTCCTTTTGAATAGCAATATCAATTGTCTCATGAAATTCATAATACACTAAGTCAACACATTTATATTTAGAAGCGAAGATAGAGCCTTTAAGCTCTTTGTGTTGAAAAATTCTACCGTATAAATCTGAGGTAACTCCAATGTACAAAACAGTTCTCGAATTGTTTGAAACGATATATACGTATCCTCCTTTTGCAGTCATAGTCAAAAATAACTTTTTTCTACTTTAATATAATTTTTATTCACAAAAGATTCCTGTTTCCGTTGCACTCCACAGGAATGACGCACAGAGAAAGTGTGTCACAAACTAAAAGTGCCAAACCATTCTTCAACGTCATTCCTGAAATTTTGGAGTGCAACGAAAAAATTATCAGGAATCTTTTTTAGTACATAATGAAAAAGATTCCTGTTTCACATAAGTTATTTTTATTGAAAAACAATACATTTGTTAACTGGAAAATAAAGTTATTCATACCAATAATCATGTAATAAAATACTATGCTAATTTGGAGAGCTGTATTGAGTTTTTTAAAAGATAGGGAGTACCTAGAGCTATTACTAACAACCATTGTTGTAATACTAATTGGTGCAACAGTTTTTCATTATTTAGAAGGATGGAGGTGGTTAGATGCAATTTATTTTTGTGTAATAACGCTTACAACCATAGGATATGGAGATATCATTCCTCAAACCGATGCTGGTAAGATTTTTAACATGGTATACATTTTAATTGGACTAGGGTTAATACTAAGTTTTATTAAAACAGTGTACGGTCATTTTGATTACACTAAAAAAGAATTAAAGAAGAATAAAAAGAAATGACGTTAAAGAATCGAATACTTAATAGTTTTCAACCAATAGCTCGTTTGTAGCGAGTGATTAATATTTACAAAGATTCCTGCCTACGCAGGAATGACGGTAGGAGGCAAAGGAATACAAACTAAAAGCACCAAACCAATCTATAACGTCATTCCTGAAATTTTTGAGGCACAAAAAAATTATCAGGAATCTCTTTTATTTCAAAAAGAAACTTCTAACTTATTCTACTTACAGAATAATAAGATTCCTGCCTGTGCAGGAATGACTTGAATCTTAAAAAGAATGGCGTTGAGAAATTGAAGAATAACCTTAAGCGAGACCTAGTAAAATTATAACTTTTTTAAATAATTGTGTAAGATAATATGGTGGTAATAGACTCAACTTTGAGTTGTAATAATTCAATTACAACTTAAATTTTATATTATGAGCGATAAAAAAAATGACAATCGTAATCAGACTACTGGTAACGAATCAAGAGAACAAAAAACGGTAGGTTCTAACAATAACAAGCCTAGTACAGTTAATCCTGACAAAAAAGAACGTGTACCTAATGAAAAAGTCCCAAACATTGGTGATCCAAAAAGAAAGACAAGCATCGAAGATAATAACACTAAAAAAACTAATGCTATCAAAGATGAGCGTTCTGAATCACGTAATGAAGGAAGAAAAGAAACTTCTGAAGACAAAAAAAAATTCAGCACGAGAAAGTAACAAATGTTGATAGTACCATTACAAATCAACACGAATCTGACCGAAAAGTTAACAACAGGTAGATTTTAAATAAAGAAACACGTCTTCTAAACTAACAGAAGGCGTGTTTTTCTTATAAACATTATTTCGCCCTCTGCTAATTCAAGCGACTTCTTAAAACATTAATGACTTTCTTTCTTAACAATACGCTTTAGCCACGCCAAAAATAACACAGCAAGTAGTAGTAAACCTACCATAATGTACCAAGTAAATTCATAACCAAAAAAACTTATTAACTGCATACCCGAATTGTGAGCAAAAATATGTGAAACAGAAAATGCCATGGTAAACAATGCCATATACTCGCCTTGGTTGTTGTATTTTGCAGCTCTATCCATTGCAAAAGAATTTAAAAATGGAAAATTGAGCATTTCAGCGAATGACATAAAAATCATCCCTATTGCTAAAACACCTACCCAACCTAATAAGTTTAAAATTAAAAAGCTTAAAGCAAATAGGAGGGTGCTATATATTAAAATGCTGTATTTGGAAAAGCGTTCTTTATCAAAGAAACTTACCAATGGCATTTCTATAGCAAAAATGAGGATGCCATTAAGCGACATTAACCAACCAATTTCTTTTTCTGTTAGGTGATGAACATCATGATAATAAAGTGGAATAGTAGAGAAATACTGTAAGAAAGCAAAACCAATAAGCAATAAAGCGGCTAAAAATACCAAGTAAGCTTTGTCTTTGTAAGGAGAACCTTTGGTACCTTCTTCTATTTCTTTAATGTTGTTTCCTGCACGTTTTTCATTCAACACATAAAAAAACAAAACTCCTGCAGCCAAACAGCTGATGCCATCTATCCAAAATAAACCTGAATAACTGATAGTATAAATGATAAAACCTCCTACAGCAGGACCTAAAGAGAAACCCAAGTTAATGGCTAGCCTTATTAAGGTTACGGCTCTGGTTCTGTTTTCAGGTTTAGCATAAGCTGCAACCGCTACAAACAATGCAGGGCGAAATAAATCTGCTACTAAAAGCAAGAAAAAAACGGCAATACAAATTCCCCAAAAAGTAGTGATGTATTGCAAACCAACAAACATAAAGCTAGATATAACTAAACTCCAAAGCATTACTTTGTAAAACCCAAATTTATTAGTGAGTTTACCTCCCAACCAAGCTCCACAAACAGAACCCAAACCAAAAGCTGTCATAACCCAACCAACATGGTTTAAAGTGAATTTTAAATGCTCAGTAAGGTATAACGACATAAAAGGAATTACCATGGTTCCAGCTCGGTTGATTAACGTAATTAACGATAACCACCATACCTGAACGGATAGTCCTTTAAAAGAATTTTTATAAGAGTTGGTTAATCTTAAAATCATGGTTAATAAAAAAATCAGCTTAGTAAGTGAACTCGCACACTAAGCTGATTGCAAACAACTATATTTGTTTACAAATATATTGGCAAAATTAATTAAATTACAGTTTCTTAAATGTAAAATTGTAATAATAAACATCATCACTATTGTGTTGACTTTCAAAGTGAAGCATACTTAATTGTTTATAGGTTTCTTTCATTAGCTTTTCGTTAGAGTAGTTAGCATCAATAATTTTTACCTTACCATTTTCGTCAATTTTAAAACTAACTTTTACAAACGCTGTTTGGTTTTTCTCAATTAAAAATTGATTGGCTTCAAACTTCAATTCTTTTTCGAATTTCTTCTGTACAGAAGGGTTGTTGTTGGCAAAAATGTTTAGTGCTAATAATGCGGCTGCTGTAATAAATACTATTTTTTTCATTTTGTTAATTTTTTTATTTTATAACTATGACAGTTTGGTATCTTATTTTGTTACAGCTTAAGGTAATTATTTTATGATAAAAAAAAACCGCTACTGACAATCAGTAGCGGTTGATATTGTAATTTTATAATTGTTTTTTTATTGTTTATGTATTTTATAAACTTCAAAACCGTTTTCTTTAATTATTTTCAATAAATAAATACCTTCACTTTCGTTGCTTAAATCAATTTTAAGTTTAGTAGCTTTTTTGCCAACATTTCCTTCAATAATATTTTTACCATCCATAGATGAAACACTATAAGCTACAACATTATTTTTTTCAATTTCAACATTTAAGATGCCTTTTGTTGGGTTAGGGTAGTAAACAAATTCGTTGTTTGAAGCATGTGTTGATATTCCAACAGGTGTCATGTTAAAGCATGCAGAAGTATCAGAACAATTATTTTCTGTAACAACAACGGCATAATTTCCATTAGTTGATGGAGTAAAACTTTGTCCTGTTTCACCAGTAATTGCAGTATTAGTATTACAGTTTATCCATTGATATGATGTTGCCGATGAATTATTAGCGGTAAGTGTATTTCCATTGATTGATATTGATGTATCTACAGGAGCACATTTAGAGAATAAAAAATCAGGAGTTCCGTAATGCATATTTGATAGTGTATTTGTAGGGAAAGGCATAGTAGCAAAACAGCTATTACAATACACCTGTTGAACATAAGTTAGATTTACGTTAACTTGTGAACTACTACCATAGTAATATCCACTTTGATCTGAGTATAGCGTTAATATGTAGTTTTTTCCTGCAGATAACTTTACAATGGAATCTGTTGCTTCATAGACATAGCTTCCTGATGAAGTAACCATGCTTGTTTGAGTGTAAACTAAATTTTGAGTAGTTGTTTCCCAAATTTTCCAAACAAATGTTCCTTGAGGGTCCAAAGACCTTTTTCCTATGTGAGATACGTAAATATCAACATTAGGTATGAATTCAAAACCTCTTCCCCAGCCAGTTATAGACGTGTTTGTGGAAGTTACAATAACACTATCTGTTGCAGAGTATGTCTGACCAAATGAAAGTGAAGATGTAAATAAGGATAAAATTAAAACAGTAAAAATTTTTCTCATAACGTGTTATATTTTAAGTTAATAATGTATCAAAGGTATAAATATTAAATTGCTTAAACAAACTTTTGTATATTATAAAATACAGGCTACAAGCTACATTAGGAGTTATAATTGTCTTAAGGATATTTATAAATAACGATAACAAAAAGGAATATCTTTTATCACTAAAAGTTTTAGTTTATAAAATTCCTATTTTTACAAAAAACAAAATATAGTAATGCAAGAAGAAATCACACCTTGTCCAAAATGCAAATCGCCTTATGGATACCCTACTGAAAATAATTTATTTGCTTGTCCAGAATGCGGTTTTGAATGGAGCCCAGAAGAAATGGCTGCAGAAGATGAATTGATAGTAAAAGACAGCAATGGTAATATTTTAAAAGATGGTGATGCCGTAGTTGTTATAAAGGATTTACCAGTTAAAGGGGCTCCAAAACCTGTAAAAGCAGGTACAAAAGTAAAAAGTATTCGCTTAGTTGATGGAGACCATAATATCGATTGTAAAATTGATGGTTTTGGCTCTATGGCATTAAAATCTGAGTTTGTAAAGAAAGCCTAAGCTACCTTAGTCTCTTTCAGTGTTTTCCTACGTATATTAAAATGTTTTTATCAACTTATTTTTATATTGATAAGATTTTTCTATTTTAGTGCCCAAATGTTAAAAAAGATAATCTTAGGTATATTAATTTTTATTTCTATCTCTCTTTTTTCCAATGATAAGATTGATAGCTTAGTTCGTTTTATTGATAAAAATAAAAATGAACAAAAAGTTGATGCTATGCTTTTACTTAGCGAAGAGTATTTTGCTACAGATTTTAATAAAAGCATTTCCCTTTCTAGAGAAGCTTTAAATTTAAGTGAACAATTAAACTACCAATTAGGAATTGCTGTAGCACATAATAATATTGGTTATACACTAACAGATTTAGGTAATTTTAGAGAGGCTTTAGAGCATTACCAAAAAAGCATAGAGTTATTTAAAAAATTAGGCGAAGAAAATAGGGTAGCTATTGCGTATAACGATATAGCTTATATCTTTCAAAGTCAGGGATTGGTAGAAAAAGCTATTGAAAACTACATTAAAAGCTTAAAGTTACTAGAAAAAATGGACGACAAAGCAAGTTTAGCAGCTTGTTTGAATAATATTGGGTTATTGTATCACGATCAAAATAATTATGATAAAGCATTAGAATATTATAAAGAAGGCTTAAAAGTTAAGGAAGAACTAGGGGATGAAAGGAGTATAGCAACATCATTAAACAATATAGGTTCGGTATATTTTTCTCAACAAAAGTACTATGAAGCAAATGAGTATTTTTTTAAAAGCTTGGGGAAAAGAAAAAAGACAAATGATAAGCCTGGAATTGCTCAATCACTAATTAATATTTCTGGAATTTATAGAGAGCAAAAGCAATATGATAAAGCGTTGACATATTTGCTCATGTCAAAAGATATTCAAAATGAAATTAATAACAATGTAGGTTTAGTAAATACCCTTAATAGTATTGGTGTTATTTATGAATTGAAAGGTGATATTCATCAAGCAGAAATTTATTTAGAAAAAGCATATAACCTTGCAAAGACTATAACTTCACCTAATTTAATAAAAAACACCTCTCTTTCCCTTAGCAATCATTATCGTAATACTAGAAATTATGAACGAGCTTATAGATTGCTTGTGGAGCATCATAAAATGGCAGATTCACTAACCAATACAGAAAATGTTCAGAAAATTATTCAGGTTGGCTTGCAATATGAGTTTGAAAAAAAGCTTCATCAAGCAGAGGTAGCACAATTAGAAAAAAATTATCAGCACGAAATTGAAATTAAAGAACAAAGAACTATTACTTATTCTTTTGGTATTGGTTTAGTAGCTCTGGTTATTTTATCTATCATTATTCTTAAATCATTAAATGATAAAAAGAAAGCTAATATTTTGATTTCTCAACAAAAGCATGAAATTGAAATTAAAAGTCATGAGTTAGAAGAGTCTTTAATTAATATTACAGATAGCGTTAGGTATGCTAAAAGAATTCAAGAGGCATTATTGCAAGCAGGAAAACATATTTCTGAGAAAATCCCAACACATTTTGTGTTTTTTAATCCTAAAGATATAGTAAGTGGTGACTTTTATTGGAGTTATGAAAAAAATGACAGTATTTATATAGCTGCTGCCGACTGTACCGGACATGGCGTTCCAGGAGCGTTAATGAGTATGTTGGGAATTAGTTTTTTAAATAGTATTAATGCAGAAAATCATGATTTATCTCCAGCAGAAATTCTTAACAAGCTTAGAGATAAAATTACTACAGATTTAGGTCAGACTTCACAAAATGTAGCTGCAAGAGACGGTATGGATATTTCCTTGGCCAAAATAAATTTAAATAGCAAAACAATAGAATGGGCTGGGGCAAATAATAACTTATGGATAATAAATAAAAATGGACTTACAGAAATAAAGGCGGACCGTCAGGCAGTGAATTATACAGAGAATCCAATTCCTTTTACCAACCATCTTATCCAATTAAACAGTGAGGATAAGATTTATTTATTTACAGATGGTTTTGCAGACCAATTTGGTGGGCCAAAAGGTAAAAAGTTTATGTATAAACCTTTTAAAGAATTACTACTAAGCATTTATAACAAACCAATGGAAGAACAGGAAGAAATTCTAATAAATCATTTTCAGGATTGGAAAGGTGAATTAGAACAAGTAGATGATGTTTGTGTTATTGGTGTGAGCATCTAATTTTTAATAAACTTTTTAGTAACTATTTCATCTCCTAAATTAAGTTGAATAAAATAAACTCCTTTATCTAATTCAGATAAAGAAAAAGTGAGGTTATTTTTTTCAATAGTTTTTACAATTTTGCCAGTAAGGTCATAAATTATAGTAGCTTTTGTAAAAGCTTTGTTGGTTTTAATATTTAGGATGTTTTCTACAGGATTAGGAAAAATTTCTATAGTTGAACTTAAGCTAATTTGGTTGATATTAGTAGGATTTATTTTTCCATTAATATCATACTGAGCAAAAAACTGCCAAATTTTTTCTGATGCATTAAAATCATGATTGGTAACACCAATATTTACTGGCGCTCCTGGCCAAGTGTGTCCGCCATCAATAATTTTATAATGCTCTACTTCTACACCATTATTCCCACTTTGGTAAACATAATGTTCGGCAGTACAACCATCTGAAGTATTTATATTAGGCACATTACTAAATACAGCAGTTGAATTACATTGGTTAAAATTTACCCAATAGTTAAGTACGTTAGCAACAGAAGCAATTCCTGTTGATCCATTATAAGGAACTGTAGCATCTGCCGTACCGTGAATTTCCATAACAGGAGTAGGGTGCTGAGGACTACAGTTTAATGATTGATTAGCATTCATGGAACCAGTTACAGAAGCTATAGCTGCAATTCTATTACTTAAAGAACATGCTAAAGTATAACTCATGAAACCTCCATTAGACATACCTGTGCTATAAACTCTATTTTGATTTATATTGTATTGAGCAGATAATGAATCTATAAGAGCAGCTGTAAAACCAATGTCATCAACAGTCCCGCCCCAATTTGCATTCCAATAAGGCTGATTGTTTCCATCCAATGTACCCATAGGGTGAACTAAAATAAAGTTAGCCGTATCGGCAATAGCTCTAAAATCTCCATAATACATTTGAGCATTGGCATTACTTGTATAACCATGAAAGTTTATAACTAATGGAGTTGCATTTGTAGCATTATAAGATGCTGGAACATATAAAATGTAAGTTCGGTAAATGCCATTATGTAAAATACTATCATTAATAGTTTGTTGGGCAAAACTTATAGAGCCGAATAAAAACAATAAAATAAAAAGGCAATTTCTCATCATAAACTTATTTTGGTTAAAGAGATTATAAAGGTATAAAAAAAGAGGCTAAAATTTTGTTTTAGCCTCTTTTCTATTTTGTTAAGATTTAATTAATCTTCGTAATCTAATCCTAAATGAGTGATTAATTCTTCTCCTTGTAAGTGTCTTAGCGTGTTAAGTAATTTCATTTCTTGTTTAAAAATATCATGCATTGGTCTTAATCCTGCCACTTTTTCTTGAGGAAATTTAAAATAGAATGATAACCATTCCTGAACACCTGACATGTTTGCACGTTGAGCTAAATCTAAGAAAATAGCTAAATCAACAACAAGCGGTGCAGCTAAAATTGAATCTCTACATAAGAAATCAATTTTAATTTGCATTTTGTAACCTAACCAACCAAAGATATCAATATTATCCCATCCTTCTTTATTATCTCCATGAGGAGGGTAGTAGTTAATTCTTACTTTGTGGTATAAATCTTTATATAAATCAGGATTTTGTTCTGGCTCTAAAATTTGCTCTAACACACCTAATTTAGAAACTTCTTTTGATTTAAAACTGTTTGGATCATCTAATACTTCTCCATCTCTATTTCCTAAAATATTGGTTGAAAACCAACCAGCTATACCTAAATTACGTGTTTTTAACCCTGGAGCAACTATCGTTTTCATTAAGGTTTGTCCAGTTTTAAAATCTTTACCGCAAATTGGTACATTATTATTTTTAGCTAATTTAACCAAAGCAGGAATATCAGCTGAAAGGTTAGGTGCTCCGTTAGCGTAAGGTACTTTCTCCATGATGGCAGCATAAGCATAAATCATACTTGGAGGAATGTTTACATCATTATTTTTTAAACCAGCTTCTAAGCTTTCAATTGTTTGATGAACCTCACTTTCTTGGATATAAATCTCTGTAGAACCACACCACACCATTACCAATCTATCACAATTGTTGTTAGCTTTAAAATCTCTAATATCCTGACGAACTTGTTCTGCTAATTCCCATTTTGTAGCAGCTTTTTTAACATTTGGACCATCTAATTTGGTAACGTAATGTTTGTCAAAAACGGCTTTCATTGGTTTTATTGCTTCCAAATCAGGTTTTAATTGTTCTAATAAATATCTATCTAAAACACCTGCATTAACAGCTGCTTGATACATATTATCTTCAAAGATATCCCATCCTCCAAAAGCGATGTTGTTAATGTCTGCTAATGGAATAAAATCCTTAATTAACGGAGAGTTGTTATCTGTTCTTTTGCCAATTCTAATTCTTCCCATTTGGGTAGTTGAACCTATAGGTTTAGAAATTCCTTTATTAACCGCTAGAACCCCAGCTATAACTGTTGTTGAAATAGCTCCCATACCTGGTAAAAGAATACCTAATTTACCTTGTGGTTGTTTAATGTTTGATGCCATGTTTGTTATTTAGTTATTTATATCTTTTGCGAGTAGCTTACCACCCAATTCTTTACTTTTTTATTTTTAATGATTATCCGTTCAAAAATGAATAAGCCTGTTAAAGCACATAAGGTTCCTGCTAATATATCAATTATATAATGATGAAATGAATATACTGCTGCAAACCAAATTCCCATTAAAAAGAGGGCAAATATAATAATTCCTGAACGTAATTTTTGTTTAATTCCAAAGAATAAAACAATTATTGGATACGCAGAATGTAATGAAGGCATGGCTGCAAATACGTTGGCATTTTTTTCATATAAAGAGCGGAATAAATCTACCCCAAAAAACGTATCAAAACGAAGTAATCCAGCTGCATTACCTGGAGTATTGTAAATAACTTCTGTTCCGTACTGATGAAAATACCACGGTGGAGCAGCAGGATAGCTGTAGTAAATTATAAACCCTAATAAGTTAACAAATAAAAATGCTGCTAAAAACTGAATTAAAAGCTCTTTGTTTTTATAAAATAAATACAAGGCAAACATTAATGGAATAGGCACCCAGTTGATGTAAAAAAAACCACTAAGCACATCTAAAAAAGTAGAGTTGTTGGTTAAAAAGTATTCATTGGGCGTTACAAGTTGATTATTAAGTTCAATGCCAAACAACTCTTTTTCTAATAAATATGGCTGTTCAATATATATGGTATTGAATTCATAATTTGGGAAAACCCTCATAGAATCATAAATAACCCAGTAAATAATAAAAATAAAAAAGGCGGAGACTAATTTTCTGGTATAAGCATGGGTTAAATACCCTCCTAAAACAATAAACAGTATTGCAAAATGGTCAGGTCTGAGTCCTACAAAAAAATAAACCCATAAAAAATAGAGGAGACAAATAGCAAGTAGTATAAAGGTTTTTTTAATTTTCAAAATGAATTACTCTTCTTTGTTTACTATTTTTTCGTAGAGTGGTTTACCTGTTTTAATTTCTTTTCCAAAAACTTCTACAGCAAAAATTTTAGGTAATAGACTAACATGTTCGGCAGTTACAAAAACTTTTTCAATACGAGCAGGTTTTTTATTAATCATAGTAGCCACTTCTGGGTGTCCATTTTTATCTTGAGTAATAACAAAATTCATATCTTTAAGAGAAACAAGTGAAAAAACATAAGTGTTTTTTCTGTCTTTTAATGGTTTTGACTTTACGCCATAACCAAAAGTTTTTTCAACAGCTTTTAATTCTTTTTTTTCGCCACCTTCTTGATATCTTCTCCAAAAAACAATAACAGGTTCTTTTGGATCTAATTTACCATCAGAATTAATATTAGCAGCATAAACAACAGTATTTGTATTGAAGCTTTTTTGAATATAAAAAAGCATTTTGTCATCTTTAGGAACAGGATAACCTTCAAAAACTTTTATGCGAGTATGATAATCATCTTGATTAAAAATGAAGGAAGTTATTACCAAGAAAAGAAAGATGTAAGTTAAGTTAAACTTTTTTCGCATTATTATAAATTTTCTTTTTTTGATAATTCCACTCTACAATGATTGAGCCGTTGTATAGCGGTAATATTAGAAAGTACAGCAACTAAGGTTACTGGCAATGTAAAAATAGTAATATTTTCAAAAACAATAAGTGGAGATTTAGCAATTTTAACAGGGTCTATAGTATCAAAAAAGAAATAGAAAATACCACAAAACATAGCTGAAGCACCAATGGTAACAACCCTAGCTGGGCGTTGCATCATGCCAACACTGCAATCAATTCCTAAACCTTCAGCACGAGCTCTGGTGTAACTAACCATCATAGATCCAATTAAAGCAATAAAAGCAAACATAGAACTTAAGAAAAAACTATGTGCTACTAAATAGTAACAAATTCCTAGAAACATTACCATTTCACTATACCTATCAAGAACAGAATCGTATAAAGCACCAAATTTGCTCGACATGTTGCCAACTCTTGCTAATCTCCCATCAATCATATCAAACAAACCAGCAATTAAAATAGTAAAACCACCCCAACCAACATAAGTCATATCTGTACGATCGGCATATTTAGCTCCAATAATAAATATAACAGCTGCCAGCATGTTTAAAACCAGTCCAAAAGAAGTAATCATGTTGGGAGTAACTCCCATCTTTACCAATAGGTTAATTAGTGGGTTTATTATGGTATAAATTACTTTTTGAGCTTTAATTTCTTCTGCCATTTTAATTTTCTGAGGTTTTCTTTAAATGAAACCATTTAAAGTTCAAATATAAGAATGAAAATGAATACTTTTTTTACAATAGGAGACATTTTTTAAGTTTACACTGCATTATAATAAGATAGCATGTAACTACAGATTCTCTTTAGTGTGAAAGCTTATTTGTTTTGAGACTACAGACTTTGTGAAAATTACTTAAACTCACAGTGTTAACCTCATAAAAAAAGGTTGAAGTTTTGTTAGCATTATTTTTTCCATTCTTTTTTAAGCATAGCATATATTAAATTATCAACCCACTTTCCTTTCATATAGAAACTTTCAATAAAGTGAGCTTCTTTTCTAAAACCCATTCTTTCCACAAGTCGGATAGAGCTTTTATTATCAGGATCTATTGATGTGATAATCCTGTGTTTGTTTAATGATTGAAATAAATAATCAATTACTTTTTTAATGGCTTCTGAGGCGTAACCTTTTTGCTGAAAATGTTTATTTAAAGTACATCCAATTTCTGCTTGTTGATTTTCTTTACCGAAAAAATGAATTCCCAAATCACCAATTAGGGTTTCAGTTTCTTTTTCTATAAGAACAAGTTGGTACCAAGTTTCGGGTTCATTAATTTGTTTGGGTACTTTACTAATAAAAGCAGCTACATCATCAACAGTTTCTGGAATCCATCCTAGGTATTTATAGATTTCTTTATCCGAACGATATTCAAATATGCTGTCTTTATCTTCAAGTTTAATAGGTCTAATGATTAGCCGTTCTGTTTCTAGTATCATTTATTACTTTTTTTAATAGAGAATAATTTTCCATAACTTAAAACTCTCCAAAGCCATTCAAGAGGTCCAAACTTAAAGTATTTTAAATACATTTTGCTTAATACTACTTGAATTCCAAAGAAAAAAAGGACTAAAATAAAGCATTCAAAAACGGAAAAGGTTTCATAATAACCAAATGTTCGCATCATAATATATCCAAATACACTTTGAAGAATGTAATTGGTAAATGCCATACGTCCCACATATTTTAGTGGAGATAATATTTTAAGCATATATTTTTGATGATAGCATATTGTTAATGTCCAAAGTAGTAAAAATGAAATAGCCACATCTGATAATTGAAAAATAGTATGTAGTATTATAGAAAGTAATGAACCCCATTCAGGCTCATGTTCTGGAATAATGTAATAGAACAAGATAAATCGATAAATGAGTAAAATGCCTGTGGTAATAAGTAATGGTTTAGTTATTTTTTTAGCAAATTCTTGCAGATTAAAAACAATTCCTTTCTTTACGATATAACCACCTACCAACATTAAGGAAAGTGCTACTGGAGCAATGTAGGCATGTAATATTTGTAATGCAAAACTATATTCTTTAATACGTAGTTTAACACCACTCCAATAAGACCCGTTTCGTTTTAATTCAATTAAATCTTCTCGGGTATATGAAGTGATATAGCTATAATTATCAAATGATAACCATTCTAAAAACCAATTAATTATATCTCCAAAAAAGGGGAATAAAAAAATAAAAATTGCTGACCACAATAAATACCTTGCTGGCAGCTTAAAGAAGAATAAAAGCAATATACCTAAAAGAGCATATAAATGCAAAATATCTCCAGACCAGATAAATAGTATATGCATTATGCCAAATATGAATAAAGTACCAAACCGCTTAAGAAAAAAGAAGATTGATTTGTTTGAAGTCTTTTGCATTTGTAGGGCAATACCCATTCCAAATAATAGAGAGAAGATGGCGAAGAATTTACTGTAAAAAACAGTTTGAAGTATAAAAAAAGTAGCTTGATTTAACCAACCAGTTTGTTCTGCTTCCCATTCTTCTCTGAATGCAAAGCTTACATTCATTACAAGAATATTTACCATGAAAATACCTAAAATTGCAAAACCTCGGTAGTAGTCAAGCGCTACAATTCTTTTTTTACCCAGTACAGGCTGATGTGTTGTTTTTAATTCTTCTTCTTTATTCATTTATAATTACTCTTGTTGGAGGTAACGCTTAGTGTATGGTGCGTATCCCGGAGGGTATGCACTATAAACGGTGTTGTACTTAGTTTATGGTTTAATTATACTAGGTATATATTGACTAGGATTTTCAATAATTTCATTTTTTGTAATAAACCAAGCGTAAATCATAAGTCCAATAACAACTAAGATTCCAACCGAAACACCTATTCGCAACCAGAATTTTAACCTTTTTTTTCTGTTTTCTTGATCCTCTATACTAGGTTCCTCTTTACCATATGCTTTATCTCTTAATTCGGATATTTGATTTTCGACACTTTCTAGATTATCAACATATTTTTTAAACTCCGCATCTGTTGTATATCGTTCTGAGTTTTTATGTATTACATAATCAGGTTCATACATACCTTTGCTACTAGTAGCGCCCATGAAGAAGAATGCAAGGATGAAACCGAAAATTGCAAGAATTCCTAAACCAATATTTATTAAAGTATTTCCTAATAATTGATATTTTGTCATAGCAAATGAGGAAACTTCATTTACACCAACATAGATTCCAGATGTCAATAATTCTGATGTTTTATCTCCTTCAAAAATGATTTGACAAGTGAAGCCGTCATTTTTCTCCAATATGTTAAAATTTAACTCTAATACATTTTCATTTATTTTGGCTAAATCTATCTTGCAAATTTCCCTAGACGTTTTAAGTAATTTATAATCAATGATTTTGGTTCCTTTTTTGAAATGGAACTTAACCTTTTCTAATATATCAGTTTGAACTATAGGCTGCTTTCCTTTATTCCAGAAATAGAAAGTTGTAATTGTTACATTACTTTTAATTTCTTCTCCATTCGTTTTTAAAATTTTTAATGGAGCCAGGTTTGTACGAGATATATCAAGGATTTCAGATTTTATTGGGTCTACTATGAAAGTAGGCTCTCTGTCTTTTCGAGAACCTTCATAAAAGAATATTGATAGGATAATTCCTATAATCCCTGTAAAAAGGCCAAGTAATCCTAGGATGTTTTTTTTCATATTAATTATTAAGTACAACATGCGGATAAACGTACCAGTACGTTTATCCGCATTATATCTTTTTCCAAAAATATTAAATCTATTTAAATCAACCTATTTTATTTTTAGCATTATAAGTTTTTGATGTTGAAAATTAATTATTAGAAGGTGATGTGTTCATATTTAAGTTGTTTAAAATCATAAAATCAGTCAGACTTATTTTCTCCAAATATATAAAAAATAGACTATCAATATATCTTCTTATTTATAGACTGCTGCATTTTATTTAAAATCTCTACTCCCAATTAACAAGATATCTCTAGCTTCATTTTACTAAGCTTTGTTCCTTAGCTTGTAAAATTTCGTTCGATATGACACTACCCTAGACTAGGCTTTTACTCTTCACTTAATTCTTTTACTTTTTCTGCCCATTGATGTAAAACAAACTGCTGTGCTTCAAAATCATCCTTAAAAGGACCACAAACAATTTTTAATTCGGTTTGGTTGGCTTCTTCACTTCTTAAAAGAAGAAATTTTTCTACATAACCTACATTGTCTATTAAATAATCATTTTGAACATACCAACAGCCAAAGAGCTTATTAGCATATTCGCTTGTCATGTTTTTTAGACTAGTATAATTATAGTTGATGTTTGATTTGGTTTTCCAATCTTTATTTAAATAATCTTTGATGTCAAATAAGGGTTGTAACTTGCTTGTAAATTTTGATTGAGTCATTACTTCCCAAACTTTATCATCTGAGGCATTTATGGCAATATTAAAGCTTACAAATTGAGCATCTGAAATAGTAGCTACTTCATTTTCAGAAATAAATGTTACATCCTTATAGTGAGCACTTCCATTTCCGCCATTTAAATAACGAAAACCTACAATTGAATCTTTTTCTACTTCAATAGCTTGTATTACAATTATAACTTCTGTTTTCTTACTATAATCATTGTAATATTTGGCAAGCTTAGGTAATTTTATGTCCATTGCTTTGGCATCAGGATATGCTTTTGTATCAACAAAAATAAGTGACTTTTCACTTTTTGCTTCTTCTTCTGTTGGGAGTCTTCCGTTTATTACCGGAACATTCTTCCAATCTTTTAAATCTACTGCCGGAAATCCATTTAAATTATCGGGACAATACCAACCACCATATTTGTGAGTAGTTTTTTTTGTAGTTTCATCTTTTTGTTTTTCTTGGGCTGGCTTATTTTCAGCAGTTGTACATCCAACCATAGCTATTAAGAAAGTACTTACAAATAATTTTTTCATGATATTATGTTTTATGATTATTTGATAAAAGTACATCTGCTCTATGCTGAAGAGTGTTAAGAAATGTAAATTAATGTAAAACAAAGGTAATTTTATGTAATGCTATTTTATTTTACACAACATTATGCAGTAGATTTGCAATATGCAATTAAAAAGAATAGGTAAATACATTGGAAGTGTGGCTTTGGTAGTTTTGTTAGTATCATTAAAACAGACAGGTGCTGATGTGAGAGAGCAAAGTGTAAAAGTAGCCATACGAATGATAGGAGATGAATTTTTGCTTCAGGTTGGAGATAGTACTTCTCGTGTTATGCCTATAGAAAAACATCAAGGGAGATATTTGATTCAATTTGAAAATGAATTTGGTTTTGAACCTGATTTTTTATCTATAGCAGCTTTTAAAGTAGCTGAAAAAACAAAAATATTAGGTAGTTTCATTCTTGAAACAGAAAAATGTTCTACCAATGAAGCAGTGCATAGCTTTGAAATTAGTAGCAAAAAAGATGAGAGTCTGGTTCCATGTAAAGCTCGTCCATTACCTAAAGATTGTTATAAAGTTTATGTTACTATTCTAGAGGAAGAAAACCCACCCGTTTTAGCTCAGAAAAACATAGCGTCAACCAATTTCTCATTTGTTTATATTATTGTTATTGGATTATTGCTAATAGGAGGAGTGTGGTATTGGAAAATAAGAAAAAATTCAGATGTTATAAACTCTGAATGGATTCAAATAGGAGAATACCAATTTGATAAAAAAGGAATGAAACTTTTTTATAAAGGGAAAAGCGAGGAGCTATCGAGTAAAGAAGCAAGTTTGTTGGATTTACTTTACACTAATGTTAACCAAACGGTAAGTAGAGAACATATTTTACAAATAGTTTGGGAAGATGAAGGAGATTATTTAGGAAGAACTTTAGATGTTTTTATTTCTAAACTCCGTAAAAAGTTAGAAGCAGATGCTAATTTAAAAATTGTAAACATACGTGGCGTAGGATACAGAATAGTATTGAATTAAGTCCCACAAAAAGTCTTATAACCTTCATCACCATGAGGGGGAGGTGTTTGTAAATGTTGGTAGTCAGCTTGCTTTTTATAAGGGGTTTTACCTGCGTTTAGCATTTCATTAAACAATGTGAAATTTTGTTGATGGCAAGCATCATCCAACGCTTTTTCTACCAAATGGTTGCGAGGTATGAATTCAGGGTTGTGCTGCTGCATGGTTTTAAGGGCTGCATTTTGGTTAATGTTATTTGTAGCCAATAATTTTGCCCAACGTTGGTACCATTGGGCAAAATCGGGGGCAGTATATTTTTCATCTGTTTGTTGGTGGTAATTAGCAATTGCTAAATAAGTGTTAGTGTAGTCTGCTTGGTTGTTTTGCATCCAAGTTAATAAGTCTTCTATTAGTTGTTTTTCATTGTCGGAAATGCTTGTAAACCCTAATTTAAGTCCATTCATTTGCCACCATTTTTCTTTGTAGATAGCAGGAAAACTATTAATAACCTCTTGAGCCATTTTTACGGCTTCTTCTGCATCTTTATCTATCAAAGGAATTAAAGCTTCTGCTAAGCAAACTAAGTTCCACTGTACTATTCCCGGTTGTTTGCCAAAAGCATATCTGCCTTGTACATCTATAGAACTAAAAACAGTATCGGGATGGTAGTTGTTCATAAAAGCACACGGACCATAATCAAACGTTTCTCCAGCAATAGACATATTATCGGTATTCATTACGCCATGTATAAATCCTATTCTCAACCAATTTATTACTAAATCAATTTGTTTGTTCATTACAGTTTTAAGCAATGCTAAAGGCGGATTGGTGTTTTTAGCCAATTCAGGATAATGGCGTTGAATAACATAATGGGTAAACTCTTGCAAAGTAGTAACATCTAAAAAATTACTGATATATTCAAAAGACCCTACTCTAATATGACTCGACATTACACGAGCAAGCACAGCTCCTTCGTGCACTTCCTCACGATATACTTTTTCACCTGTACTTACTACCGATAAACTTCTAGATGTAGGAACTCCCAAATGATGCATGGCCTCACTTATTAAAAACTCTCTTAACATAGAGCGAAGTGTAGCTTTACCATCGCCTCTACGAGAATAAGCAGTCTGTCCTGAGCCTTTTAGTTGAATATCGAACAGTTTATTGTTAGGAGAGAGGTGTTCCCCTAAAAGTATGGCTCTGCCATCCCCCAGCATGGTAAAATGCCCAAATTGATGCCCTGCATAAGCCTGAGCAATAGGTGCTACTCCAATAGGCAAATGGTTTCCTGAAAATAATTGAGCTTTTTCGTTTTCACTAACAGCAGAAAAATCTAAACCAAGCGTTTTAGCAAGTTCATCATTAAAACAAACCATTTTAGGGTTTGGAACAGTAGCAGGTAGTTGTTTAGCAAACAATTTTTCTGAAAGCTGAGTATAGGAATTTTTAAAATTCCAACCGATGTGGTTTTGTTTGGTCATAAGTTTACTGTTTAAAGGTCGTTTTCGCTAGAACCATTGCTTTCCCAATTACTTAAATTAGCAATAGTAGTCTCGGCAATACCAATAAGGGCTTCTCGGGTTAAAAATGCCTGATGTCCTGTAATAATTACATTTGGAAAAGAGCGTAATCGACTATAAACAGGGTCTTTTAAAACGCTATTGGTATGGTTGTTAAAGAATAGTCCTTTTTCTTTTTCATACACATCTAAGCAAGCACCGCCCAAATGTTCGTTTTCTATGCTCTCTATAAGTGCGTTGGTGTTAATAACAGCTCCTCTTGCGGTATTAATCAATATACTGCCTTTTTTCATGCTAGCAAATTCTTTTTTATCTAATAGATAATGTGTTTTTTCATTTAACGGACAATTAAGAGAAACAATATCGCTGTTTTTTAAAAGGATTTCTAAAGAGGTATATTCCAAATTAATTTCTTCTGCAGAAGGGCTTTCTACAGGGTCGTAAGCTAATAGTTTACAGCCAAAACCATTCATTATTTTAGCAAAAGCAAAACCGATTTTTCCAGTACCAATAATGCCTATAGTTTTATTATTTAAGTCGAAGCCAACAAGTGTGTCTAATCTAAAATCTTGCAGTTGAATAAGACTTTCTGCTTTATGTAGTTTACGATTGAGTGCCAAAAGTAAAGCCACACCATGTTCTGCAATAGCGTAGGGAGAGTATTCAGGTACATTGGCTACTTTTATTCCTAGTTCGTGTGCTTTTTGTAAATCAACATGATCGTAACCAACAGAACGAAGTGTAATGTAGTTAACTTGGTACTCAGCAAGTTTTTCAATAACTTTTGCAGCAGCATTATCGCTAGAAAATAAAGCGACAGCATCAAAGCCATTAGCCATCTCAACAGTTGTTTCGTTTAGTGGCTTTTCTGTAAAACTAAATTCATGTTTGTTTTTTGCAGCTTCTTCTAAAAAAGGCTGGTCAAAACCATGCGTGCTATAGGCTAATACTTTCATATGTAGATATTTATTGTTTTTTATCGGTCATATGGAACTCTCATATAATCATTTCCCTGTGTGAGGAAATTTTTACTCATGGTCGTTTCATATTTTAGGAATAAGAATTATGTAAATCAAAAATAAGGTATAAAAAATAAACTTGATTTTTAAATGTTTTTAATTTGCATTAATCATTTTTAAATAATGCTTTATTTGCAAAATAAGCTGGTCGATAGATTTATTTTCTTTTAAGGCAATGGTTAAATCACAAGCTTCATCACGGTAATCGCCACAAGCACCAACTTTAAAACGTGCAATAGAAAGTGTGGTAATGTATTTATTTGGAAAACAATCGGACATGGTAAGGTCAATTAAAATTTGAAAAGGAGTAGCAATAAATTTATCTACTTCGTTTCCTTTGGGAATCATTAAACGAGAAAGGTTGTTGTTATCGAAATAACGATAGTGTAGGTGAGGAGACATTAACTCCGACCCTTTTTTAGAATTGATGTAGCCAAGTGTAGCCACTTTTTTTCTTTCTTCAATAAGGTAGTTGGTTAGTTTTTTTACTGCTTCGTATTCCATTCTGTTAGTGGCATCATAGATGATTCCTATTTCTATGGCTTTATCCAAACCAATAGCCCTAACTTTTCTTACAGTGTTTTTATTCTTCTTATTAAGTAAGAACTGAGCAATATTGAGTTTAAATTTATTTAGCATTTATTTTTTACCTCTAACGTGTTTTTCTACTTCATCCCACATTTCATTAGGAATAGCATCAAAACTATTGAATTCTCCTGCATTATATATCCATTCTCCTCCATCTATAGTTATTACTTCGCCATTTATGTAAGCAGAAAAATCCGACATTAAATAAGCTGCTAAGTTAGCTAGTTCTTGATGTTCGCCAAATCGTTTTAGTGGAATTCTTTTCAATGGGTCTATACTTTTTGCAACAGCATCTGGAAACAAACGGCTAAAGGCACCTTGCGTAGGAAATGGTCCTGGAGCAATAGCATTATTTTTAATGCCATATTTTGCCCATTCTGATGCTAAAGAACGAGTAAGTGCTAAAACGCCAGCTTTGGCACAAGCTGAAGGTACTACATATCCTGAACCTGTCCAGCTGTAGGTAGTTACAATATTTACCACATTTCCTTTAATTTGGTTGGCTATCCAGTATTTTCCTAAAGCCAAACTACAATTGTAGCTGCCTTTTAAAACAATGTCTGTAATCACATCAAATGCTTTGTGTGATAATCTTTCCGTAGGACTAATAAAATTACCTGCTGCATTATTGACCAATCCATTGATGGAACCAAACTTTTCGATACCTAAATTAATTACTTTTTCAACTTGTAGATAGTCTCTTACATCACAAACGTAACCAACAATATTGTCTTTCTTGGTTAAGGTTTTTAGCTCATCAACTGTGTTATTAATTACTTCTTCTTTACGAGATGCAATAATGATGTTTGCACCCAATTCTAAAAAATAAGTTGCCATGCTTTTTCCTAAGCCTGTACCGCCACCGGTAATTAAAATGGTTTTACTTTTTAGTTCGTCATTTTTAAACATTTTATCAGTGTAGTTCATGGCTTTGTTTTAAGGTTTGTATTAAGCAATTGCTTTTTCTATTTGTTGAATAATGTTCTCAGCTTTATCGTAAACTTCTTGTTCGGAAACAGGAACAGGAGCAAAACGAGCCATATCACACAAATCAATGGTTTCTATTAATGAGTTGATAATGTTTTCATCTACATTTTTATTGCTAAGTGAAGATTTTATATTTTCTTGTGTTAAATCCGCTACAGCAATATTTAATTTATCGCTAATGTAACCAAATAAGGCTTTAGAAGTAGCTTCATAAAAAGCATTTTTATCGTTTGCTGCCAAGCTTTTCTTAGCAGAAGATAAAAGTTTAGCAGCCAACTTACCTGCTTTTCTACTTTTAACTTTAGCAATATCGCTCATGGCTGCTCGGTTTTTGTTTCTTACAATAAATGCAATTATAAAAAGCAAGGGAGCAAGTAGGAGCAGACCGTAAAATCTCCAACTATTGTACAAGTTATTTGCATTAAGCACAAATTGTGGAGTATCGGTATGGATGTACCTGATATCTTCACCAAGAATTTTAATATCTTCTTTTCCTGCGGCAGTGTAAGTTACATTGTTACCAGATCCATCTCCTTTATTAATTTTTAAAACAATAGGCTTAGATTTTAGTGTTTCGTACTTTTTAGTTGAAGGATTAAAATAGGAGAAAGTAATGGGTTCTATAGTGAAATTTCCTTGATAACGAGGAATAACTAAATAATTATATTCTTTACTTCCAGAAACTCCAGCATTACTTGTTTTGGTATTGTCGGTTATTTTAGGGTCATAAATTTCAAATTCTTTCGGGAAGTTAATTTGTGGATTATCAATTAATGGCAAGTTACCAATTCCGCTTATAGTAACTTTTATGTTTATGGCTTCATTAGCTTTAACTTCATTGGTAGAAACATCGGTAGTCATTTTTAGTTGACCAACAGCATTAACAAAGTCATCAGGTTTTGGGGCTGGGTGAGGAAGTACCTTTATTTTTATAGATTTACTTTTAACGATGTGTTCTTCTTCTACCACTTTACCAAAAAACTGATCAAAAATACTTTGTCCGCCACTTACTCTCTTTTGAGTAATAAAACGCATTTCTAATGGGTCTATTTCTAACTCTCCTGAACGCTGAGGAAACAATACAATTTTTCTGATGGTAGCAATATTCCATACTTCATTGTTAATTTTTTCTTGCGTCCATTGGGCTTGTCCTATGTTAATTTCTTGACTCCAAAAACCGTTTAAATCTGCATTTTTAACCATTTCGTTAGCAGCAATATTCACTTTAGTATAAAGTTGATAAGTCGCCACTAAATGCTCTCCCTGGTAAACAGTGGTTTTGTTTACACTAGATTTAATAAACAAGTCGCCAGAACCTTTAGTTATAGTAGTGTTATTACTATTAGGGTTGTTTTGAACATTAGCACCTTTGCTAACATTTATTTCTATGGTATTTGATTGGTATTTTTCACCATCAATAGTTACTTCTGCTGCAGGAATAGTAAAACTACCCTCATTTACTGCCATTAAAATATAACTGTAAGAAATGTTGGCACTTGTTTTTCCGTTTACCCAACTCATACTGGTTGATTGGTTTGGTCCGGATAGTACTCTAAAATCGGATATTTTGGGTGGCTTAAAGTTATCTATGTTAGCATTTACTCTAAATTCAATTTTAAAACGATCTCCAGTAGCAACATCATAGTGGCTTGCTGCAGCAGTGAATTTAATATCCTGAGCAACAGCTAAAACTCCTGAGAAAGTTAACATCAAGAGTAAAAGTAGATATGTTGTAATTCGTTTCATCTGTTATATAAGTAAATTTCTATTTTTATTTAATTTACCAATCTTTTTCAATTTTAACTTTCTGACCTTTTTCTTTTTCTTTTTTCATTTTTGCTTGTACTTCTTTTTCTTTCTGATTAAGAGCATCTAACATACGCTGAGCTTCTTCTTTAGATAGCTGACTAGGTTGTTGTTCTTGTTCTTTTTGCTGGTCTTGTTTTTTATCTTCGTTTTTCTTTTGTTTGTCTTTATTCTCTTGTTTCTCTTCGTCTTTGTTTTCCTCTTTATCTTTATTTTCTTTGTTTTCTTTTTCCTTATCTTTTTCTTTATCCTTGTTTTTATTTTCGTTTTGTTGTTGTTCTTTTAGTTTCTTTTGGGCATAAGCAAGGTTGTACCTAGTTTCATCATCTTTCGAGTTAAGGCGAAGTGCATTTTTGTATGCATCAACACTCTCTTGGTATTTTTGAGCTTCTAGAAAAGAGTTGCCTAAATTGTGAAAAGCACTTGCTTTAAGTTCTTTGTTAGAACTTTGTTCAGCAATTTTTTTAAACTCTTCAGCAGCTTCAGCAAATTTTTGTTCTTTAAATAAAGCATCACCTAAGTTAAAAGTAGCTTTTTCAGAAGCCTGATTTTTCTCAAGAGCTTTTTTGTAGCTTTCGGTAGCTTCAGTATATTTTTCATTTTCGTAGAGCTCATTTCCCTCTCGGATAAATTTCTTCTCTTCCTGAGCAAAAGAATTCCCTATAGCACTAAAAAATAATATGAATAAAATGTATTTCATCTGTTTATTTTTATTTATGATTCAAATAATTTTATCTTGTCCAACTTACTACTTCTTCTTCTTGATATTAAAAACTCAATGATTAGCAAAACTAAACTGATTAGTAAAAATAACTGAAACCTATCATCGTAGTTTTTAAACACTTTACTACCAAACTCTTTTTTCTCCATTTTATTTATCTCATTCATAATAATAGATAAACCTGCATTAGCATTAGTAGCTCTTACATAAGTTCCCTCTCCAGCAGCAGCAATTTCCTGTAACATTTTTTCATCTAATTTAGAAACAATTGTGTTATTACTATTGTCAGTTCTAAAGCCTACTTGTCCGCCATTTTGATAAATAGGCAATGGAGCTCCATTTTCAGAGCCCATTCCAATAGTGTGAACAATCACATCATTTTCTAAAGCGTTTGCAGCAGCGCCTAAAGCATCATCTTCATGGTTTTCTCCATCGGTAATAACAATTATAGCTTTGCTAGTTTCTGCTTCTGGATTAAAAGAACGAAGTGCTAAATCTATTGCTTTTCCTATGGCTGTACCCTGAACAGGAACAATGTCTGTACCGATACTTTCTAAAAATAATTTTGCTGAAGAATAATCGGAAGTGATAGGAAGTTGAACATAAGCTTCTCCAGCAAAGATGATAATTCCCAGCCTGTCGTTTTCCAATTTTTCAATAAGCTGATAAATGGCTCTTTTGGCTCTTTCCAGTCGGTTAGGAGAGAGGTCTTCTGCTAACATACTGTTAGAAACATCTAAAGCTATCATTAAATCAACACCTTCGCGTTTAATTTCTTCTGCTTTTGTGCCATATTGTAGGTTTGCTAAACCAATAAACAAAGAAATAATTGCCAGTAGGTAAAATATAAACTTAACTGTAGGTTGGTGTTTTGCGACTTCAGGAGTTAATCTTTTTACAAGGTGGTGAGTTCCAAATTGCTTTAACTTTTTCTTTTTCCATTGTTGGAACAATAAAAAAGCAACAATTAGCAATGGAATAACCACAGCTAAAGCATACAAAAATAATATGTTTTCAAATCTAAACAATGCTTTTGT
This sequence comes from Vicingaceae bacterium, assembly GCA_965284565.1. GTDB lineage: Bacteria > Bacteroidota > Bacteroidia > Flavobacteriales_E > Vicingaceae > BRH-c54. The sequence goes on along the minus strand of OZ260100.1, from coordinate 3,089,358 downwards.
AAAGTGTTTTGGTTAATAAGAATTCAATTAATAAAGCACAAGCGGCTAATATGGCAAATGGTAAAAATTTCTCTGATTTTTTTCTGTAATCAGTAACGTTAATTTTAGATTTTTCCATTTGGTCGATTTCTTTGTAAATTTCTTCCAATTCTTTATTGTTTTTAGCTCTAAAATATTTTCCATCAGCCATTTCAGCTATTTGAGTCATTGTTTCTTCATCAATTCTTACAGGTACATCTTGGTATTGTTTCCTACCAAATTGGTCAACATAAGGAGTGGGAGCTGTTCCTGTTGTTCCTACACCAATAGTATAAACTCTTACACCAAATTCTCTAGCAATTTCTGCTGCGGTTACAGGTGGGATAGAGCCTGAGTTATTAATTCCATCAGTAAGTAAAATAACTACTTTACTTTTGGCTTCACTATCTTTCAATCTGCTTACAGAAGTCGCTAAACCCATTCCTATGGCTGTTCCATCTTCAATCATACCATTTTGTATGCTAGTAAAAAGATTAATAAGTACATCATGGTCGGTAGTTAGCGGACATTGAGTGAAACTTTCGCCAGCAAAAACTACTAAACCCATTCTATCGTTTGGTCTGTTGGAAATAAATTCCATAGCAATATTTTTACAAGCCTCTAAACGATTAGGTTTAAAATCTTCTGCTAACATACTTCCTGAAACATCAATACTCAATACAATATCAATTCCTTCGGTAGAAACATCTTGCCAGCTTGATGAAGTTTGTGGTCGGGCAATAGCTGTAATTAATGCAGCAATGCCAATAATTCTCAATAAAAATATACTATGTCTGGATTTAGCTAAAAAAGTAGAAGTTAAGTTTTCGTTGGTACTTAATTTTACATTTCCCTGGAGTTTTCTTAGTCTTAAAATATACCAAACAATCATTAAAGGAATAATGAGTAGCAACCAGAAAAAATTGGGATTAGCAAATGATATGTCGTACCAAAAATCAAGCATGAGTATTGGTGTTTTCAGGTTCAGTCATTTTTGTTGCTTCTATAAATTCAATAGCATTAGTCAAACTATTTTCGTTTTCATTTGCTAATGGCTGTTCTTTAGCAAATTTCACTAAATCAGCAAGAGTAAGCGTTTGAGAAAGCTTTAACTTTAAATCTTCTGGAACTTGATGTAATCTCAATCCGTACATAATTTCAGAAGTTGTTTCTTCTAAAGCATTTACTTTATATCTATCTTCAATATATTCTCTTAGTATTTCAGAAACTTCAGAATGATAAGTCTTTACTTTGCCATTCTGCCAAAGTTGTTGTTTGTTTAGTTGTTTTAATTTTTCTAAAGCAATTTCATGTACGGGGACTTTGGGAACAATTTTTTCTTCAACCACTACAGGTTTTTCTCTTCTTAAATACTTTACTAAAAAGAAAACACCTATTAGTACAGCTAAAATAGCTGCTAACCAAATCCAATTGTCTTTAAGCCAATCTTTAATAGAGAATGGTTCAGAAAGAGGTTGTTTAATATCGAAAATAGCATTAGCAGTATCTACTTCCATGCTTTGTACCTCCAACAAAAGTGGATCGGATTCAACAGTGTCTCCATTAATAATAAAATAGAATGGAGGTACTACATAATATCCCGAATCGAAACTGGTAATAAGTATAGATTGTGATTGAGAGAATAGTCCGTTAGCATCTGCAACAGAAGTGTCAATAGAAGATTTAGAAAGTACTTCGATTTCTTTTATGATGGTATCATTTAGTTGAGGAAAAAGTATTTGGGTATTTTTATCTTGGTAAGTGGTAATAAAATGTAACTGAGTTTGTTCACCTATCATTAAGAAATTAGTGTCTAAAACAGCTTTTACCGCTACATTTTGACTAAAAAGAGCAAAACTAGGTAGTAATAATGCAACGAATATGTAAATTAACTTTCTCACCCTCTTTTCTTAAATAAAGTCATTAATGGTTTAACATAATCTTGATGTGTCCCAATAAAAGCACTGTCCACACCAGCTTTTTTAAATATTGTTTTCAACTTGTCTTTTCTTTTTAAGGAAGCAATTTCATAATCTTTTCTTACTTGTTTGTCAGAAGAATTAATCCATTGCAATTGGTTAGTTTCGGCATCTAAAAATGGTACTAAACCAAGGTTAGGTAAATTTTCTTCGGCTTTATCGTAAAGTTGTAAAACAATAATGTCATGCTTTTTATTAGCAATTTTTAAAGCATCCTCATAGTTGTATTTCGCTATAAAATCTGAAATAATAAAAGTTGTAGCTCTTCTTTTAATAACACTATTTAAATACTTGATAGCTAGCTCAATGTCAGTACCTTTGCTTTCTGGCTGAAAGTCAATTAAATGTCTAATAATCATTAAAATATGACTCTTACCTTTTTTAGGAGGAATAAATTTTTCAATTTTATCAGAAAAGAAAATTACGCCAACTTTATCGTTATTTTGAATGGCTGAAAAAGAAAGTACAGCACAAAGTTCAGTTGCCAATTCTTGTTTGCTTTTTTGCTGAGTACCAAAATATCCAGAGCCGCTAACATCTACTAAAATCATAACGGTCATCTCTCGTTCTTCTTCAAAAACCTTTACATAAGGATGGTTAAAACGAGCGGTAACATTCCAGTCTATAGTTCTTATTTCATCTCCATGTTGGTATTCCCTAACTTCACTAAAAGCCATACCTCTTCCTTTAAAAGCAGAATGATATTCTCCTGAAAAAAGCTGATTGCTTAATCCACGAGTTTTTATTTCTATTTTTCTAACTTTTTTTAAAAGTTCAGATGTACTACTATAGCTCATTTGTAATAATTAGAAATTTGATTTGTCAATTATTAGTTTAATTTCTAATTAGGTTTTATGGGATTTCAACATTGTTTAAAATACCATTGATAATATCTGTGCTGGTTATGTTTTCAGCTTCGGCTTCATAACTTAAACCAATTCTGTGTCTCAATACATCATGGCATATTGCTCTAACATCTTCAGGAATTACATAACCTCTACGTTTTATAAAAGCATAGGCTTTAGAAGCCAGAGCTAAGTTAATACTTGCTCTTGGAGACCCTCCAAAAGTAATTAGGTTTTTGTATTCAGTAAGATTATAATCTTCAGGATGTCTTGTTGCATCAACAATATTTACAATGTATTGTTCAATTTTTTCATCCATATAAACTTCTCTAACCACATTTCTAGCTTTAAGAATGTCTTCAGGTTTAAGTACGTGATTTGGTTTTGGAAATCCTGCTTTGGAGATATTGTTTCTAATGATTATTTTTTCTTCTTCTTTTTTAGGGTAATCTAGCACTACTTTAAGCATAAATCTATCTACTTGAGCTTCTGGTAGAGGGTAAGTACCTTCTTGTTCTATAGGGTTTTGAGTTGCTAATACTAAAAATGGTTCAGGTAAATGGAAAGTTTCTTCTCCAATGGTTACCTGACGCTCTTGCATTGCTTCTAATAAAGCACTTTGTACTTTTGCAGGAGCACGGTTTATCTCATCGGCAAGGACAAAATTAGCGAAGATAGGTCCTTTTTTTACAGTAAAAGCTTCTTGCTTTTGGTTGTAAATCATAGTACCTAAAATATCGGCAGGAAGTAAATCTGGAGTAAACTGCACACGACTAAACTTTGCATCAATAGCTTTAGCTAAAGTGTTTATGGCAAGTGTTTTTGCTAAACCAGGAACACCTTCTAAAAGAACGTGACCATTAGATAACAAACCAATTAGCAATCTTTCTGTCATGTGTTTCTGACCGATAATTACTTTGTCCATTTCCATGGTAAGCAAGTCTACAAAGGAACTTTCTTTTTGAATTTTTTCGTTTAATGCTCTAATGTCCACATCTGTTGAACCTTCTGAAGAGGCAGAAGATAAAGGTGGAGTAGGTGTATGTGCTTCTTCCATAATTTTTTTAGTTTTATTGTTGCTAAATTAAGCAGCTAAGTTAGTTTATTATTATGGAGAAGGCTCGTTCGGTGTTAAAAAATGTTAAGAGTTAAGTTGTTGATAATCAACAATTAGTACTAAGTATTGAAATATTGCTCTTGATTTAGTTAACAGGTAAATGCTAAACAGAAGTAGTTATGAACTTAAAATGTAGATTGGAGTGAAAAATTATCTTTCCAATACAAAATCTGCTGATTGAGTTAGGATGGTTTCTTTTCCGATGCCTAAATCAATAGTTTTTGTAAGTGTTTGATAACCTTCAGCAGTAATTTCTAACGTGTATTTTTTATTTCCTACTAAGGTAATAAAGTAACGTCCCTCATCAGTTGATGTAGTTGAAGCTACCACTTTTCCGTTTTCATCTTTAAAATCAATTTTAGCAACTACAACTTCTTGTTCTGGGTTTTTAATTTCACCCTTTAAAATAGATAGGTTTATGGATACGCCTTCTGTTAAAACAGGGTAGTTACTCATATCAATTTTATAAATATCCCGTTCTCCCATACCATCTTTTCTTTGGTTGGAGTAATAAGCGGTTTTTCCATCAGTACTCAGTACAAAATGTAAATCATCATTTACTGAATTAATAGGGTAGCCTAAATTTTGTGGAGTTGTCCAAGTACTGTCATCTTGAAGTCTTGTCATGAAAATATCATAGCCTCCCATAGAAAGATGTCCTTTAGAGCTAAAAAACAATGTTCTTCCATCAGGATGAATAAAAACTGAAATTTCATCTTCTGGAGTATTGATAGTTGAACCAATATTTTTAGGTTCTAACCAAACTGTATTAGATTTTTTTTGTGAGATATAAATATCTCCTTTTCCAACTGGGTTATTTTTTTTCCCAGTTCTTTCGCTAACAAAAAAGAGGTAGTTTCCATCAGCAGTAAGTTGAGCTGAACTTTCAAAATAAGATGTGTTTACGGGTTTATCTAATGACCTAGGAGTACTCCATTTACCTGAATTTCTCTTTTTTGATAGAAAAATATCTCCGATATATAAATTGCCATCATTTCTATAAATAAAAATTTCTTCACCACTAGGAGAAATACTTAAACTAGCATCATGTCCTTCAGTGTTTATATTTCCTTCAATAGGATAAGATCTTCCCCATTCATTATTCACAGAATCCCATTGAGAGATGTAAACATCTTCAAAATATTTGTAGTCGCCAGCTTTATCTATTCCACCACCTTTGGTGTCAGATCTTCTTGACGTGAAAATCATGGTTTTTCCATCAGCAGTAATAGAGGGAGCATAGTCACCACCTCTTGAATTAATATTTTTAGAAAGAATTTCTATTTTAACATCAACAGGATGTTGCTTCATTTTAATGGCATAATTTACCTGAGTAATCATTTTAGTTACATCATTTGACTTTAAATATTTTTTCTTAGCATTAGCCTTAAAATGATTAAAAGTAGCAAGAGCATCATCTAATTGGTCATTTTTATGGTAAGCTTCTCCCAGTTTAAAATAAAGTTCATGAGCAATTTTATCATCAAGGTTTTTAGCGTTTAAAAAATATTCAACTGCTAATTCAGCATCGTTCATAGCTAAATAACATTCTCCAATTCTATAATTAATCATAGCATCATTGGTAAAACTTGTCATAAGTTCTCTGTAAATATTAAGAGCAGCTCTATAGTTTCGGTCTCCCACAAAAGCATGATTGGCCTCTGCCATTTTAAGTTTGTAGGTTATTTTGCTCTTTTTTTTGTCGTTTTGAGTAAAAGCAACACTAGTAAAAATCAATAATACCGTTATGATTAGTGATAATTGTTTCATAGACAATAGATAGGTTTTAATAATAAAAAAAGCTTGTTAAATCAATTACAAATTTAGTATTGTAAATATACAAATTCAGGTTGAAATAACATAGTTCAATTTGTGAACAACAATATTAACAAATTATTTTTTACATATAAAAAAAAACTAACTGATAGGTAGTTATTTAGGAAGTGAGCTTAAAAATTTATCAATGGCATTTTTTTTAGCTTCATCAAGGTGATAGCTAATATCGTTATTTAAATAATTGGTTAAAAAAGCTTTTTTATCTTCATCAATATTAAAATAGTTAAGTACTTCATCAGTGTTAAACATTTTATCGCTCAATGCTTTATTAAACTGATTAATAAATTCAACATCAATCTTTTTATTGGCAACCCAACAGGCAAAAACAAAGGGTAAACCAGTAAATTTTTGCCATTCTTCAGACAAATCATAAACATATTTATAAGTTTTTTCTAAATTAAAAGTTCTATCACCAATAACAACTCCAGCAGTAGTTCCTGCTATTTTGTTTTCAAAACCTGCGGTAGCATTCTGCCATTTAGGATTTATTTTCCAAAAGTTGGCAGCCAATATTTTTGTAAGGTTTATTGAGGTTTTAGATTGATAATCGAGCCAAATGGTTTTTATTTCATTTAGAGGAACATCGCTAAGTAGTAGTACAGATTTTACTTTACCAACAGCTCCAATACAATAGTTAGAAATAATATGATATTCTTTTAATTTTGGTAAAATGGCTATAGGAACTAAGCCAATATCTACTTGATTGGTCAATAGTTTTTCGGCACACAAAGCAGGGTAATCTAACGAAAGTGAAATATCTTTAATTAAATCACTGTTTTTTAACGCATATAAAAAAGGGTAGGTGTTAGCATAAGATACTGCCGATATTTTGTAATTCATTTTTTAATTTAACCTTTATATATTCTGAATACTTTTATTATTAATAACTTTATGTGTGGAAATTGAAGCGGCAACAACAGAAACTATTGCTACAAAACCTGCTAAGGTTATTCCGCAAAAAGGAATATACATCACTAAAGCAAAAATACTTCCGTTAGCTATAGCTACACCTTTGTTAAGACGCATAAACCTCACACTTTGACTTAGGTTATATTTTTGTCTTTCAAGGTAGTAATCAATAAAGGAGAAGCCGTAGAAATAGGCAGATATAAAAAACATAACAATAGCAGCTACCTGACCAACAATAGGAATAAAACTAAGTATAAAGAATAGGATGATAAATAAGGTTTCTATAAAAACATTTCTAAACGCAATTAAAACTCCTCTCACAATGTCTCGCATTAATTGGTCGGCATTAAAAGGGTATTTTTTTCCAGTTAAAATTTCTTCCGTTTTTTCAGAAAGTATAGCAAAAATGGGCGACAAACAAATAATAACGATATACCCACCAAAAGTGGCGAAAATAAAGAAAAAGATGATTTTTAGAAATATCCATAAAAAACCACTAGCAATTTTTTGAATATAAAGTCCTACATCTTTTAAAAATGTAAAGCCTAAAAAGGTGTCGCTATCATTTTCTAATAAAGATGATAACCATTCTTGAACAGCATCAGATAACACGCCAATTCCATAAAAGCCTCCTACAAAAAACAAAATATTAAGTAAAATGGGGAATAAAAAATACCACCATAATCCGTTTGAGAAAATTAAACCAATTGCTTTTGGGTAAGCGGCTAATCCATTTCCAATGTCATTAAAAAATTTCATTTTAAGATAGTTAAATGATTACTATTTCATTAATAATATGTCGCCCCATAGTGTTGTTAAGCTTTTCTTTTAATGCTTCTTTAGCATAACTCATTTCTTGTTTTAATGCAGCAGAATTAAGTTTTACAAACAATTTTTTATTTTGAAAATAAACTTTTTCAGTGTGTTTCACAAACATATTTCCAACAGCCAATTCGTATTGTTTAATCAGTTCAATTTCATCTAACTGATCTTGATATCCGTAGGCTCTAAGTATTTTGTCAACTAATTCTTTTATAGGTTTTTCGCTCATTGGTCGTTAATTTTTCCGTTGGTAATATTAAACACCTTAAATGTTAGTTTTTCATTTTCAAGTATAGAAGGAATTCTGTCAAAAGAAGTATCTGTAATAAAAATTTGTCCAAACTGTTTGCTGCCTACAATATTAATTAATTGATTCATTCTTTTATTATCTAACTTATCATAAATATCATCTAATAAAAGGGTGACTTTAGTATTTTTTATGTTTTGAATAAGGGCTGCCTGAGCCAGTTTTAATGCTAATAGGTAGGTTTTTTGTTGTCCTTGAGAACCGAATTTTTTTATAGGAAATTCACCAATATTAAAAAACAAATCATCTTTATGTATTCCTACATTAGTATAGCTTGACGCCTTGTCTTTGTCTAAACTTTGTTGTAATAAGGTTTCAAAATCAGTATCGTTAAGTTTAGAGTCGTACAACAAACTCACTTTTTCTTTTTGATTACTTAATAAAGTATAATATTCTTGAAAAAATGGAGCAAATTGTTCTACAAAATTTTGCCTTGCTTGGTGAATATATTTTCCAAACTGAATAAGTTGATCGTCCCATATTTCTAAAGAAGCCGCATCAAAATTTCTATTGTTCCAAAACGATTTTAATAATAAATTTCGTTGTTGTAGGGCTTTGTTATAGTTCATTAGGTTGTTCAGGTAATTATTATCGTACTGACAAATAATACCGTCAACAAATTTTCTTCTAACATCACTTCCGTCAATAATTAAAGAAGTATCTGCTGGAGTAATTATCACCAAAGGAATTTTGCCAATATGGTCTGCAAGTTTAGTGTATTCTTTTTTGTTGTATTTAAAAACTTTTTTCTGACCTCTTTTTACACCACAATAAACTCTGTCTGTTTCTGTCTGATTATTGAAATATCCTTCTACCACAAAAAAAGGAGCATCATGATTTATATTTTGACTATCAATAGGGTTGAAATGACTTTTACAAAAAGATAAATAATAGATAGCATCTAAAATATTGGTTTTTCCACCACCATTATCTCCCAGGAAACAATTAATAGTTTCAGAAAGTTTTAGGTTAGCTTCTTCGTAGTTTTTAAAGTTAATGATAGATAATTCAGATAAAATCATAGAGCAAATTTAAGCAACCAAATTGATACACTTGCTTTTTTTTTATCTCAAATTTATAAGGTTAGTGAGATATCTTTTAAGAATAAATAAATATTAAAACCACCTTAAAATAAATAGGTCAAAAAAGTTTTTTGAATTAAAATCCTATTTACATTTGTACTAATAATAGCTGAAAATGTTTTAAGGTTTTTGAGTATATGATTTCACAGCTACTAGATTTTTTTAAAAGCTCAATTAGTAATTTTTTAAACCTTAAATATATATGATTCATCCACTTACAGAATTAAAATTTATTAGCAACGAAATAGGTTATGGCGTTGTCGCTCGAGAATTTATCCCAAAAGGGACCATTACTTGGGTATTAGATAAGTTAGATAGAGAGTTTAGTCCATTAGAAATTCAAACAATGGAACCTATCTATCAGGACATATTAGATTTTTATACTTTCCGTAACAACAATGGTAACTACGTACTTTGTTGGGATAATGGAAGGTATGTAAACCATAGTTTTAACTCTAACTGTTTAACTACAGCATACGATTTTGAAATTGCTATAAGAGATATCCTTCCAGGAGAACAACTTACCGATGACTATGGGTATTTAAATATTCCCTATCCTTTTAGAGGAATAGATGAAGGTACTCGCAGAAAAATTGTTTATCCAGATGATTTGGTAAAATATCATAAGATTTGGGATAAAAAGATAGAAAAAGCATTTCCATTAGTTACAAAGGTAAACCAGCCATTACGTACTTTAATTTCTGATGAAAAATGGAAAGAGATTGAAGCTATTGAAAAAGGTGAAAAACAAATGCTTTCTATTTTGCATAATTTCTATCCTAATGGAAATGGAGAGAAAATAAAATAATTCTCAGCTAGGAGTGAAACTGTTAACTTAAGAATTTTTAACCACATAGATCATAGTTTTTATTACTAAAAGTATAAAAAGGTTATCATAGTTTATCCGCCTTAGGCGGAGGAAAATACTATGTTTGACTATAATTATCTTTTATGATAACAATAGTCTATGTGTCTATGTGGTTTTATTAGGGTAGTAAAATGGGGGATGTTAAATAAGAATTAGAACTAAAAAACATATTTTTCGCTAATTTAGCAGCAACTATAGTTGATAATCAATTGATATAACTGCTTTATGTATTCCGAAAAACTAAATATTAAAGCTTGGGCTGAGGAAGATAGGCCCAGAGAGAAATTACTTTCTAAAGGTAGGTCGGTACTTTCTGATGCAGAGCTTATAGCAATTTTAATAGGCTCTGGAAACAGAAACGAAAGTGCTGTAGAACTTTCAAAAAGAATTCTTAAGTCTATTGATAATGATTTGAATAAACTAGGGAGGCTTTCTGTTAAAGAATTAATGCAATTTAATGGAATAGGAGAGGCAAAAGCTATTAGTATTGTAGCAGCTTTGGAGTTAGGTAGAAGAAGAAAAAATACTGATAATCAACTTAATAAAAACATTAAATCAAGTAAAGATGTTTTTGAAGAAATTATTGGTGTAATGAGCGATTTGCCTCATGAAGAATTTTGGGTATTGTTTTTAGATAGGCGTAATGCGGTTATTAAAAAAAGCAATGTAAGTAAAGGAGGTGTTTCTGGAACAGTTGCAGATGCTAAAATTATTTTTAAAGAAGCTATTCAATTACTTGCTTCGGCTGTTATTTTGTGTCATAATCATCCATCCGGAAACTTAAAACCTAGTGATGCAGATATTCAGCTAACTAAAAAAATGAAAGAAATTGGAAATATGATGGATGTACCTGTACTTGATCATTTAATTGTTACAGACAAAAGTTATTATAGTTTTGCTGATGAAGGATTAATGTAAGAAAATGATTTTAGTCTATACACATAAAGTAACCAATAGGGTTAGCTATACTTTTCAAACAGTATTTGAGCATATTCTTAAAAAACCGGTATCATTTACTGATGATATTGATTTTTATTTATCGTGTAAAACAACAAAGTTATCTTATTCACCTAAAGCAATAGATGGTGGTTTGCATTTTTCATCAACAAACTTATTGTTTGAGGAAGACATAAAACCACAAAATACAAAAGCAATTACTCAAGCTGATGGAACTGTCGGATTATTTGAAATTCCTTCAGACAATCATTTTAACTTTGATGTTTTTGCTACAATTTTTTATTTAATTTCTAGGTATGAAGAATATTTACCCCATCAAACAGATAAACACGGAAGGTATTTAGCATCGGAAAGTTTTGCTTTTAAAAATAACTGTTTAGAATTACCAATGGTGAATTTATGGACAGATAAAATTGCAAATATTTTAGTCAGTTATTATAAAGAGTATAAATTTCCTGAAAGAAAATTTGATTTTTTAAGCACCATAGATATTGATAATGCTTTTGCTTTTAAACATAAGGGCTTTTGGAGAACTGTTGGGGGATTAGCAAAATCCATTTTAAAACCTCAAAATTTAAAATATAGAATAGATGTTTTGTGTAATAAGGCTGAGGATCCTTATGATACGTATGATTATCAAGATGAAATTCATCAAAAATATAAAGTTCGTCCGACTTACTTTTTTTTAATAGGAAATTATGCTTCATTTGATAAAAATATAGCTTTTGATAATGAAAATTTTCAACATTTAGTTAAAAAAATAGCTATTACTAATACAGTTGGACTGCATCCGTCATATCTTTCTAATAGCAATATCGATTTATTAAAAGAGGAAAAATTACGATTAGAAAAAATTGTAGAAAAAAGTATTATAAAAAGTCGTCAACATTTTTTAAAATTGAGTTTTCCAACTACATATCAGCATTTAATTTCGGTTGGAATTACAGAAGATTATTCAATGGGTTATGCTGAAAATATTGGGTTTAGAGCTAGTATTTGTTCTCCATATTATTTTTTTGATTTAGAAAAAAATAAAATAACATCATTAAAAATCATCCCATTTTGTGTAATGGAAGCAGGATTAAAATATTATCAGAATAATACTAAGGAAGAGGCAATTATGAACATTAATAAAATATTAGAGCTTGTAAAAAAAGTAAATGGTACTTTTGTAAGCATATGGCACAATGAGTCTCTTTCCGATGAAGATATTTGGAAAGGTTGGCGAGAGGTCTATGAAAAAATGTTATTAGTGGCAAAAAAATAAATTAACAGCATAAATTTATCTACAATGAAGATTATTAACCTAGGCTCAGAAAACACACTTTTTAATCAGTTTGTTGCCGAAATTAGAGATGTAAGTATACAAGGTGACAGTATGCGTTTTAGAAGAAATTGTGAACGCTTAGGAGAAATTTTCGCCTATGAAGTAAGTAAAACATTAACCTATAAAAAACAGGAAGTAATTACTCCTTTAGGTGTAGCAGAAATGAAATTACTTATAGAGCAACCAGTATTAGCTACAATATTAAGAGCAGGGCTTCCATTACACCAAGGTTTATTAAATTATTTTGATAAAGCTGACAATGCTTTTGTATCTGCATATAGAAAACACCATAAAGATGGCTCTTTTGTAATTGAAGCAGAATATATGGCAAGTCCGGATTTAACTGGAAGAACAGTTATTTTATCAGATCCAATGCTTGCTTCTGGAGCATCAATGGTAGAAATTTATAAATTGTTATTAGAAAAAGGCAAACCATCTAAGCTACATATTGTTACTTTGATAGCAAGTGTTGAAGGAGTAAATTACATTAAAAAACATTTACCAGAAGACACTACTGTATGGGTTGGAGCAGTTGATGATGAGCTTACAGCCCAATCTTATATAGTTCCTGGTCTTGGCGATGCTGGAGATTTAGCATTTGGTGCTAAAGAATAAACAATAAATGTTTTTATCTTTTTACGAAATATTTTTTCTACTAGCTTTTAGTGCTACCAAGTTTATGGCATCAGCGCTGTACATTCTTGCAATATCTAGAATTACTTGGACTTCTACATTTTTGATTTTATTAATAGGTGGCTGCTTAGGAATGTTGGTGTTTTATTTTTTAGGAGCTTTTATTAATCAATTAATTGATAAATTATTGATTAGATGGAGAAAGGACAAATTGCCAACTAAAATATTTTCTAGCTCTAGTAGAAGAATGATTAATGTAAAATCAAAATATGGATTGATAGGAATTTCTTTATTAACACCTCTATTATTCTCAATTCCTTTGGGATGCTTTTTAGCTACTCGCTTTTTTAAAAAAAGTAGTCAAACTTTAATAATTATGCTTTTTGGGATTGTTTTTTGGACAATAGTATTGACTTTTATTAAGTTGATACTATTAATGTAAACTCTTTTTAGGGAAAATTAAATAGCCAAAATGTATTAAAAAACTCCAGTGGTCTTCTTGTCTATCGTAATAATTAACATTTACAGCTATAGGGCCAATTGGAGTATGGTAAACCAAAGAAGAAGCTGCTATATATTCTCTAGAAGCCCATTCTAAACCATAAGCAGCTTTATTAAATTCATTTTGAAATATTCTTTGATATGGCTGAAAAATATATCCTTCTAATCGTAAGTGAAAATTATTGGTAAACATAATAATATTTTTAATACCACCAGCCGCATAGTTATGCGCTCTTAATCTTTCTTGGAACAAGGTTCTGCTTTCGCTAAGTGGAGAAAAGGCATTAGCAGTTAAAATACTAGCAGTATAATTTTCGAAAAAAGATTGATCGGAATAAACACCTTCTCCAAAAATTCCAAACCTAATTTTACCTTTTCTTATGAAATATTTATCATAAGTTGCTTTTAACATAAACCATTCGTGATACTCTTGAGCAATATCTTTGATAATTGAAGTAGAGCCAGGTATTGTTTTTTCTTTTCCTTTAATGTATTTTGCGCCAACAGTAAAAAAACTTCCAGCCGTAGCATATTGTTTTCTGTCTAAAGAATTCCTTTCATATTTAATAAATCCAATTGCATTTCTAAAACTTGTTTTATCTGTGGTATCTGTAGAAATAAATTGTCTTGTTTGATAATATTCATTATCTAATTCGCCAGCAGTAGCTCCAATTAATAACTTTCCTTTGTAAGCAACAGGGATACCAAGTTCGGTTTTCGCATATAAATCAGAACTTCTTAAAAAAGATGGCCTGGTATCTTCAAAAAAAGTAGAGTTACTTTTAAAATAATCCCATCTATCATTATTAAATGTAGTAACCCAGTAAAATGGAAGTGGTTTAGGAAAGTCCATCCTAAAACCTAAACTAACTGAATTGTGAAGTTTGCCAAAATAAGTATTAGCAATAAATGAGTAAGATTTTTTTCTTAAAATATTATATTGCAGCCCTAAATAACCTGTATTTATAGGTCTAGAGGAAAATACACCTCCAAAAGAAACAACAAAGTTTTTTTCTTTTTTTGCTCTAAGTAATAAGCTAAACTTGTTAGTCTCATTATTAAAAATTGCTTCAGGATATAATGATTTGATTTTATCATCAGAAGAAACTTTTATGTATTCAGACTTTAAATCTTCAGCATTTAGCGTATCTTTTTTTAATCGAATTGAATTTTTAATGTAGGTGTTTTGGGAAGTTTTTAACCCTTGTACTTGAATATTATCAAATATAAGTTCTGGAAGGTTTGCTCTATACTTACTTCTTTTTTCTGCTATATAAGTAGAGTCATTTCTTCTTGAGACATTACTTTTTATATGTTCAATTTTCTTTAATGTTGCTTCATAACCAATTTGTATGAGCTCTTCATTATTATCAAAATTAAAAGTTGAAAAGTCTTCAGCATCTGGTTCTATTAATACAGACTGTTCGCATGGTATCATGTATTCAGTATCGTTAGAGATAATAGCTTTAATTTGAGAAATAATATCATCTTCATTGGGAGGTAAGAAATTGGATGACACGTTACTACCAATAATGTAATCAGGGTCAAATTCATTATACATAACATTAGATGGGAAGTTGTTGTAAAGTCCACCATCAAATAATAATTGGTTATCATAAGTAACAGGAGACAAGTAAAATGGATATGCCATAGTAGCTCTAATAGCTTTTGGTAGCATTCCTTTTCTTAGTACAACTGGTTTTTTTGAAATAATATCAGAGGCTATACACCTATAAGGAATAAACAAACTATCGAAATTATTATCTGCTTTTGCAGAAGCAGGGGCTAAATATTGCATTAAAGCATAATTAATTGCTGAAGGGGAAACAAGGTTAGTTGGAAGACTAATTCCAATAATAGTGTCCAAATTTAATTTTAAGGTAAATAAAGAAGGATCTTCTTTTTTTTGTCTAAGGTAATACACGTACTTTTCATCTAGTAGTCCATTAGCCCAGTTTTTAAATTTATCTGATAGAAAAATATCTTCTATTTCTTCAGGTGAATAACCTGCAGCATAAAAGCCTGCAACTAATCCTCCCATAGAAGTTCCTGCAATGTAGTCAATTGGAATGTTGTTTTCTTCTAAGGCTTTTAAAACACCAACATGAGCAATACCACTGGAACCACCGCCACTAAAAACAAGTCCAACTCTTTGGGCATTAACAACTAGTGTTAAACTCAAAAAAAATACTAAGCATAAGCTTTTGGACATTGATATCAACTGAATTTTATTACTACTCATCTTTTAATTAAGACTGCTAATTTCCTAATAAAAAATTGAATAGCAATTCGGTAAGCAATATTTACCTTGTTAAAAACCTATAAATACGTCAGATGTCTATATAAATTACTTATTCTGCTAACGATTGTTTTTCTTTTAAAGTGCTTTCAGGATAAACTTGCAAAGCATGTTTTAAACATTCCAACGCATTAAGTAGTGAGTTTTTATTTAAAACATATGCAATACGAACTTCTCTTCTTCCTAATCCTTTAGTAGCATAAAATCCAGCAGCAGGAGCTAGCATAACTGTTTGGTTATTGTATTCAAATTCTTCTAATAACCACTGACAGAATTTTTCAGCATCTTTTACTGGCAATTCTACAACAGCATAAAAAGCTCCTCCAGGAGTAGGGCATTTAACACCTTCAATTTCGTTAAGTCCTTTAATAACTACATTTCTTCTTTGAACATACTCATCAATTACTTCATCAAAATAGCTTTGAGGAGTATTTAATGCAGCTTCACCAGCAACTTGTCCTAAAGTTGGTGGACTTAACCTTGCTTGAGCATATTTTAAAGCTGTAGCTATTAATTTTTTATTTTTAGAGATAAAAGCTCCAATACGAGCTCCACACATGCTATATCTTTTGGAAATGGAATCTATAACGATAGTGTTCTCATCAATACCTTTTAAGTTAAAAACTGAGTAATGTTTTTTGTCGTCATAACAAAATTCTCTATAAACTTCATCAGCAATTAAATAAAGATTATGTTTTTTGACAATATTTTTTAACGTTTCTAATTCTTCTTTGCTATATAAATAACCTGTTGGGTTACCTGGGTTACAAATTAATATAGCTTTGGTTTTTGGTGTTATTAATTTTTCAAATTCTTCAATTTGAGGAAGGGCAAAACCATTTTCTATTGTTGAAGTTACAGGAACGATATTTACTCCTGCAATTTGAGAAAAACCATTATAGTTAGCATAAAATGGTTCAGGGATAATAACTTCATCACCAGGGTTCATGCAGCAATTAAATGCAAAAACCAAAGCTTCTGATCCACCAGTAGTTACTAAAATATCATCGGCAGTAATATCAAAATCTAACTTATTATAATACTTCGCTAGTCCATTTCTGTAACCTACACCACCAGCAGAATGACTATATTCAATAATACTTCTGTCAATAATCCTTAAAGCATCAATGGCTACTTCTGGAGTTTTAATATCTGGTTGTCCAATATTTAAATAATAAACTGTTCTTCCCTTAGCTTCAGCAGCTTGTGCAAAAGGAACAAGCTTTCTGATAGGTGATTCAGGCATTAATATACTTCTTTCTGATAATGATAACATAGCAACTATTAAAAAATGAAAGATAAAATTACTAAACAAGATTTAGTTTAAACAAGTATTTTTAGCTTAAAGTACAAAAAAACCCTGACAAATAATTTTATCAGGGCTTATGTAAGTGATCTTTATTTAAAGATTAGTTTGCTGGAGCACCAACTGCTTCTTTTGTAGGAGAAGTCTTAGGAGCAACAACAGTACCTTTAATTCTAATAATTTTTGTTGGTTCAGTAGCATTAGAAGTAATGGTTACTGATTTATTAATAGCACCAATTCTTTTGGTATCGTATTTTACTTTAATAGCTGCTTTTTGACCTGGTTTAATAGGTTCTTTTGGCCAAGTAGGAACAGTACATCCACAACTTCCAACTGCATTAGAAATAATTAATGGGCTTTTTCCTGTGTTGGTGAATATAAATTCTCTTACACCATCAGCTCCTTGTTCAATAGTTCCGTAATCAACAACTTCTTCCTCAAAAGTAAGAACAGCTGCATTTTCATTTTGTACTGGAGTTGCTCCATCAGCTGTTTGTGCATTAATTACTGCTACTGAAGCTAGTAATATGCTTAAAGATAAAATAATTTTTTTCATAGTTAAATTTATTTATAGGTTAATAATAATTGATAAATACTTCTCAAATTTAAGAAGAAAGCACTTCTATCTTATATGCATTAACACTTCTTTAACAAAATGAATTATTTATCAAGTAATTGATTAGCATCAAATGCAAAAGGAAGTAAGTCAGCGATACTGTTAAAAACCCAAACAGCAGAATCTCCAGATTTTAAAATCACCTTTATTGGTGCTTGTTGCTTTTTTTCGTACTCTATTAGTGCTTGGCGACAAGAACCACAAGGCGAAAGTGGAGATTGATTGTTTTTTGTGGTGGTAATTACAATCTCTTTTATTTTTTCATTAGGATACTTTGAATTAGCGTAAAAGACAGCCACTCTTTCTGCACATGTACCCGATGGGTAAGCTGCATTTTCCTGATTGGTGCCTTTTATTATTTCGTTGTTGCTAAGTTGAAGTGCAGCACTTACCTCAAAATTTGAATAAGGAGCATAAGCATTTTTAAGGTTACCATCAGCAAGTTGAATTAACTTTTGGGTTTGTTCGGGTAAAAGATGAAATTCATCGTTTTGATATTCTTTATAACTAATAGTAAACTCTTTTTCTTTCATAATTTGGGTTAATTGCTAATTGTTAGTCTATAATCAAATTCAAAGATATGAGTTAAATCATTTAAAAAACGTATTATTTTATCGAATTTTGGAAGAAGATAATTTTTAAATAGATGATAGATATAACACATAAAAATAACACACTAAGAATTGCAACAGCTCAAGCCATTGTAAAAGTGAGTAAACCAGAAACTATATTTGCTATTAAAGAGAATAAGGTTCCTAAAGGAGATGTGTTTGCCATGAGTAAAGCGGTAGGGTTGTTAGGCGTTAAGAAAACCGCTTTGTTGTTAGCAGATTGTCATCCTATGCCAATAGAAGCTACAACTATCGATTATGAAATTAAAGATTTAGCTATCTATATTTATATTACTGTAAAAACCATTTATAAAACAGGTGTAGAAGTTGAAGCCATGCATGGGGCTAGTTTAGTAGCGTTGAATATGTATGATATGTTAAAACCTATCGATAAAGGAATAGAAATTCATGAAATAAAATTATTAGATAAAAAAGGAGGGAAGTCTGATTTTAAAGATAAATTCCGACAAGATTTAAAAGCTGCTGTAATTGTTTGTTCCGATACTATTTCGCAAGGACAAAAAGAAGATAAAGCAGGAAAAGCAATTATTGATAAATTAAAGGAATGTGGTGTTACTATATCAGATTACATTATTATTCCTGATGAAAAAGAAATTATTGCAGAAAAGGCCACTTATTATGCTAATGAAAAAGTTAATTTAATTATTTATACAGGAGGCACAGGTCTATCTTCAAGAGATGTAACTCCGGAAGCACTTTGTCCATTATTGGATAGAGAAATTAAAGGAATAGAAGAAGCAATAAGAGCTTACGGACAAGATAGAACACCATATTCTATGTTGTCAAGAAGTGTTGCTGGTGTTATAAAAGATTCGTTGGTATTGGCTTTACCAGGCTCTACTAATGGAGCAAAAGAAAGCATGGAGGCAGTTTTTCCTGCTATTCTCCATGCTTTTAGAATTTTAAAAGGAGCTCGTCATGATTAACCTAAAAATGGTCTAAGTAAATTACTTCTTGATG
Source organism: Vicingaceae bacterium (assembly GCA_965284565.1). GTDB lineage: Bacteria > Bacteroidota > Bacteroidia > Flavobacteriales_E > Vicingaceae > BRH-c54. The sequence continues at coordinate 3,070,344 of OZ260100.1, read as the reverse complement.
TTTGTTTTAGTCTCCTTAAAGATTTTTCTTTTATCTGGCGAACTCTTTCCCTTGTTAAGTCTAGGTTTCTGCCTATTTCATCTAAAGTTAGTGGGTTTTTATAACCAATTCCATAGTACATTTTTAAAACACTAGCTTCTCTAGGAGAAAGTGTAGATAAAGAACGTTCAATTTCGTTTCGTAACGATTCGTTAGTTAGTTCTTTATCCGGAGAATTAAGATTGTTGTCATCGCTCATAAAATCTAACATGCTTCCAGAATCGTCATCATCAGAAAGAGGGGCGTCAACAGAAATGTGTCTTCCAGAAATTTTAAGGAAATCACTTACTTCATTTGTAGTAATATCAAGTAAATCGGCAATTTCTTCTACAGAAGGTTCTCTTTCATGAAATTGTTCTAATGAAGTAAAAGCTTTATTTATTTTAGAGATATTACCAATTTTATTTAAAGGCAAACGAACAATTCTAGCTTGTTCCGCTATAGCTTGCAAAATAGATTGACGTATCCACCAAACGGCATAAGAAATGAATTTAAAACCTCTGGTTTCATCAAACCTTTCAGCTGCTTTTATCAGACCAATATTTCCTTCATTAATTAAATCTGGAAGCGTTAACCCTTGATTTTGGTATTGCTTAGAAACAGATATTACAAAACGCAAGTTAGCTCTGACTAATTTTTCGAGAGCATTCATATCTCCTGCTTTAATTTTTCTGGCTAACTCTACTTCTTCATCAGCAGTAATCATGTCTAATTTAGAAATATCCTGAAGGTATTTTTCCAATGAAATGGTTTCCCTATTTGTTACTTGCTGTGTAATCTTAAGTTGTCGCATGCAGTTGTTTTTTGTTGATATTGGGCATTTTACGAGTATTAAGTATTTATGTTACAAAAAGAATAAACAACTAAGTAAAAATACTATAAATAGAATATAGAAAAACAAATCTTATTTTTGCAGTATGACAAATACTTTAATAAATAAAAAACTGAGTGAAGAGCAACAAGAAGGACTTTTAGAGGGAATAATGTTGCCTATTATGGAAGAGTTTTATTCTGTTCAGGGAGAGGGATATAATACTGGTAAAGCAGCTTATTTTATCCGAGTTGGTGGTTGTGATGTTGGTTGCCATTGGTGTGATGTGAAAGAAAGTTGGAATCCTGATTTACATCCATTAGTAGATGTAAAGCAGATTATAGAAAATATTATTAAAATTGGAGCAAAAGCTATTGTAATAACAGGTGGAGAACCTTTGTTATATAATTTAGATTATATAACAAATCAGTTAAAAGCAGTGGGGGTAGAAGTTTTTTTAGAAACTTCTGGAGCTCACCAAAGTAGTGGTAGTTGGGATTGGTATTGTTTATCACCAAAAAAAAATATGCCTCCGCTTGATGATGCCTATCATTATGCAGATGAATTAAAAGTAATTATTCATAATAAAAATGATTTTAAATGGGCAGAAGAGCATGCGGCAAAAGTGAAAAAAAATTGCAGATTGTATTTACAACCCGAATGGAGTAGTCAAGAAAAAATGTTGCCACTTATTATAGAGTATGTGAAAAAACATACACAATGGTCAATTTCTTTACAAACGCATAAATACATGCATATACCTTAGTATTAATATGCACCAACTCAACTTACCAGAATACGATTATAAAGTTAAGCGAGAGCATGATAAAGAATACATTTTTGATGTTATTCGTAAAAAATACTTGGTTTTAACTCCAGAAGAGTGGGTTAGGCAACATTTGGTTAGTTTTTTAATTAATCATAAAAAATTTCCAAAATCATTAATTGTAATTGAAAAAGGTTTGGTTTTTAACGAGATGCAAAAAAGAGCAGATGTATTAATTTATAATAAACAATTACAACCTTTGTTTATGATAGAGTGTAAAGCTCCTCACATAAAAATTACAGAAGCAACTTTTGAACAAATTGCTCGATATAATATGGTTTTTAAAGTGCCATATCTTTTAGTAACCAATGGAATGAATCATTATTGTTGCAAAATAGATTTTAAAAACGAGTCTTACACTTTTTTAGAGGATATTCCTGATTATGAATTATTGTAAAAAAACCATTAATTTGTAAAAAGCTATTTTTAATATACTATATGAAAGTTTGCATTGCCGAAAAACCCAGTGTAGCCAGAGAAATTGCCAGTGTGCTTGGTGCTAATACTAAGCGAGATGGTTATTTTGAAGGCAATGGCTATGCTGTAACTTACACTTTCGGACATTTGTGTACACTCTTTGAACCACACGATTATAAGGATTATTGGAAAAGTTGGAACTTAAACAGTTTACCAATGTTGCCAGAAAAATTTAAAACAAAAGTGACTGATAATGCTGGAATTAAAAAACAGTTTGACATTGTTAAAAGTTTATTCGATAAAGCAACAGTAGTTATCAACTGTGGTGATGCCGGACAAGAAGGAGAGCTTATTCAGCGCTGGGTATTAGAGCAAGCAGGGTATAAAGGCGAAATAAAGCGTTTATGGATTTCTTCATTAACTACAGAAGCTATTAAAGAAGGTTTTGACAACTTAAAACCTTCAGAAAAATATGATAACTTATACTATGCAGGATTTTCTAGAGCTATAGGAGATTGGTTGTTGGGAATGAATGCTACTCGTTTATATACTATAAAACATGGTGGTTATAAACAGGTATTATCTATAGGAAGGGTGCAAACACCAACTTTAGCAATGGTAGTAAATAGGTATAAAGAAATAGAAAACTTTAAACCAACGCTTTTTTGGGAGTTACAAACGCTTTACAGAGATACCTTATTTAATTGCGAAGAAGGTAGGTTTTTAAAAAAAGAAGATGGAGAAAAATTAGCTAATAAAGTTAAAGAGAGCGATTTTGAAATTGTTTCTGTAGAAAAAAAGAAAGGCAAAGAATATGCGCCTAAACTATTTGACTTAACGGGCTTACAGGTTTATTGTAATAATAAGTTTGGATTTTCTGCAGATGATACACTTAAAACCGTTCAGAAACTTTACGAGCAAAAGGTAGTAACCTATCCTAGAGTGGACACTACCTTTTTACCAAATGATGTTTATCCGAAAGTAAAAGGTATTTTGGAAAAGTTGACTAACTATTTGCAACTAACCCAACCTTTATTAGGAAAGAAAATTAGAAAATCATCTAAAGTATTTAATGATAAAAAAGTTACTGATCACCATGCTATTATACCAACAGGAGTACAAAATTCATTAAGTCTGCACGAGCAAAAAGTTTACGATATAATTGTAAGGCGTTTTATAGCTGTTTTTTATGAAGATTGTTCGGTAGATAATACTGCTGTTATTGGTAAGGCGGATGAGGTAACTTTTAAAACAACAGGAAAAGTAATTACTGAAAAAGGATGGAGGGTAGTTTTTGAAGTAGCTGGAGCAGAAGAAAAAGAACCTGATGTGCTTCCTGCTTTTAAGAAAGGTGAAAAAGGACCTCACGAACCAAGTTTTTTAGAAAAAGAAACAAAGCCACCAAAAATGTTTACAGAAGCAACTTTATTAAGAGCTATGGAAACTGCTGGAAAGCAAGTTGATGATGAAGAATTACGAGAGTTGATGAAAGAAAATGGTATAGGAAGACCATCTACTAGAGCAAATATTATAGAAACCTTATTTAAGCGTAAATATATTGTAAGAAATAAAAAACAATTACTACCAACAACTACAGGGGTTCAACTGATAGATACTATAAAAAATAAAATTCTTACTTCTGCTGAGTTAACGGGTACATGGGAGAAGCAGCTACAAGAAATTGAAAAAGGTAAATACAACGCAGGAACTTTCATTAAAAACATGAAAAAAATGGTAGATGACTTGGTGTATGAAGTTAGAATGGAGCAAAACAGTGTTCAAATATCTCATGTAGCTCATCAAGCAGAAACGAAAACTAAGAAGAAAATATCAGGAATTGAAACCACAATATGTCCTAAATGTAAAAAAGGTAACATACTTAAAGGAAAAAGTGCTTATGGTTGCAGTGAATATAAAAATGGATGTAAATTTCTACTGCCTTTTATTTTTCAAGAAAAGAAATTAACCGAAAAACAAATCCTTCAAATATTAAAAAAAGGAAAGTCAACAACTATAAAAGGGTTTAAAAATAATGGGCAAAAAATAGATGGAGTGTTGAGTTTAGATGAAAATTTCGAACTACAGTTAACACCAAAGACAACTAAAAAACCTAAACCTTCTAAAAACAATATTTTAATTTGTCCGAAATGTAAAAAAGGAGAAATTATTAAAGGAAAAACAGCTTATGGTTGCAGCGAATATAAAAATGGCTGTAACTTTCGCTATACATTTGAAGATGTTAGAAAACGAGCTGCAGGCAAAACTTTAACCAAAGAGTTGGTTGTAGAGATTATAACTGGTAATTAATACTGTATTTTAAAATAGAAAGCTATTTAAAAACAAAAAACCCGAACAGTCTAACTGTTCGGGTTTTTCTTTGTTGAAGTAAAACCAATTACTTAACAGTTTCAGCTAAAGCTTTACCAGCTTTAAATTTAGCTACTTTTTTAGCTGCAATTTTAATTTCTTTACCAGTTTGTGGGTTTCTTCCAGTTCTAGCAGATCTTTTAGAAATTGAGAAAGTACCAAAACCGATTAATTGTACACTGTCACCTTTTTTTAATGATTTAGTTACGTTAGCAACGAAAGCATTTAAAGCATTTCCAGCATCAACTTTAGTTAATTTTGCATCTTTAGCAATTGCATCAATTAATTCTCCTTTGTTCATAATTTTTAGAGTTTTAGTTAATAAATAATGTTATCGTATCAAAAATAGTATAAATCATTAGTTTTTTTAAAAAGTAGGGAAATAGTTATTAACAAGCTATTAACATTGCTATTACTGACTTTCAGCAATATTAAATTCTTTTCCTTCTAATGCCAAGTCAGTATTTTCAAATACACTTTTTGCTTCTTCCAGTAAATCTGTAAGTTGCGAATATCTGTTAGAGAAGTGACCGATAATCAAGTTGTTAGCTTTTGCTTGTTGTGCTATACTTGCTGCTTCTTTTGCGGTTGAATGTAATGTTTTATTAGCCAGCTTTTTATCTTTTTCTAAAAAAGTTGACTCATGATAGAGTAGGCTTACATTGTTAATTTCTGGTAAAATATCCTCAAAATATGCTGTATCAGAACAAAAAGCATAGGAGTAAGATGGCAAAGAATCGTGAGTTAGTAGATTATTTTTGATGATTTCGCCTTCTGGAGACTCAAAATCGATACCTGATTTTAGCTTGTTAATGGCGTATTTAGGCACTTTATATTTTTCAATTGCTTTAGGGTTTATTCTTCTTGGCTTTGGTTTTTCTTTAAAAACAAAACCGGTGCAAGGAATTTTATGTTTTAATATTACTGTATTTACAATTAATTTTTCATTTTCAAAAATAGTAGAACTTTGTTCCATATTAACAGCTTTAAACTGTAACGGATATTTTAAAAAACTTTTGGAGTATTTAAAATGGGTATCGAGTATGGTTTTTAAACCTTCAGGTCCGTAAACAAATAATTCTTTTTCCCTACCGAGTAAATGCATGGTTTGTAACAATCCCATTAAACCTAAATAATGGTCGCCATGTAAGTGACTGATAAAAATATGGTGTATTCTGTTAAAGTTGATGTTGTATTTTCTGAGTTGAAGCTGTGTACCCTCACCACAATCAATCAAATAGTATTGATGATTGATGTTTACTAATTGAGATGTTGGGTTTCTGTTAAGCGTTGGTGTTGCACAAGCACTTCCTAATATGAGTACACTAAATTTACTCATTAGCATTATTTTCGTCAGAGTTGACGCTCAATTGCTTCTCATAAAATAAATCTAGGGCCGCAGGCAATGTTGTAGTAATATCTAAAACGGTTGTTAGCTGAGAAATAGTCATTAATTTTTCAACTGCTGTTTGTAAACCACAAATAATAAATATACCATTAGATTGCTGGCAAACCCTATATCCAGTTAATATAGCACTTAATCCTGATGAATCGCAATACTTAACGCTAGATAAATCCATTATAATGTTTTTCTCTCCAGATTTATTAATTAAAACCAATTCAGATTTTAAATCGGGAGCAACAATACTATCTAGTTTATCTGTACTAAAGACAATTATAGAGTAGTTGTCATGTTTTTCGGTTCTAAAGCTCATATTAGGTTATTAATGGTTTATTCTCGACAAATATATAAATATAAGATGGAAGAAAGAAAAAAAATTATTTTTCAGACTTACTGTATGCCATTATAATCTCTTTAACCAATTGATGTCTAATAACATCATTTTCGTCAAATTGAACAAAACTAATTCCTTTTATACCTTTTAAAACAGAAAGTGATTGCATTAATCCTGAAGGTTGATTTTTTGGTAAATCTATTTGAGTGGGGTCGCCATTAATAATAAACTTAGCAGATTTACCCATTCTGGTTAAAAACATTTTAAATTGACTATTAGTGGCATTTTGAGCCTCATCCAAAATAACAAAAGCTTTATCTAAGGTTCTGCCACGCATAAATGCTAAAGGAGCAATTTGAATTATACCACTATCCATCATTTCATTCAGCTTTTCTGAAGGAATCATATCTCTTAAAGCATCATATAGTGGTTGTAAGTAAGGATCTAATTTTTCTTTTAAATCTCCAGGAAGGAAGCCTAAATTCTCTCCTGCTTCAACTGCTGGACGTGTAAGGATAATTCTTCTTACTTCTTTATTCTTTAAAGCTCTTACAGCTAAAGCTACAGCAGTGTAAGATTTTCCTGTTCCCGCAGGACCAACTGCAAAAACCATATCGTTTTTATCTATCTCTTCTACTAGTTTTCTTTGGTTAGCAGTTTTTGCCTTTACAATCAATCCGCTATTACCAAAAACCAATACATCTGCTTCATTTCTTAAAGTCTCGCTGTTTTCTAATGTGCCATCTTCACTCATCAAACGTTCAATGTTATTTTCGGTTAGTTGCTTGTATTTTAAGAGGTGAGCAATTAATAAGGCTATTTTTTGTTTAAAAGCACTAAGTTCATTTTCGTCACCAATAGCTTTTAATTCATTTCCTCGGGCAATAATTTTTATGCGAGGAAAAAACTTCTTAATGGCTGTAAGTTTACTATCGTTTATCCCATATAAATCTACTGGGTTAATTTCTGAAATATCTATTGTAGTTTCGTTCAATTATATGCGTTTTAATTCTAATTTTGTGTTCGATTATTAATTGTAAAAATCATTATTTTAATTGAATTAACGATTTTTTACCTTATAGTTTTTATTAACCATTGATTTATTAATTGTTGAAACTTTTTTATGAGCATCATTACACTAACAACAGACTTAGGTACAACAGATAGTTATGCTGCTTCTGTAAAAGGTGCAATATTAAAAAACTACCCTGAGGCTACTATTGTTGATATTTCTCATGAAATACCTGCTTTCGACTTATTAAGAACAGCTTTTTTAATAAAAACTTGCTACGCAGATTTTCCACCAGGTACTATTCATATTATAGGGGTAGAATCTGAAGCTAATATTGATACTCCACATGTTGTTATACAATATAAAGAACAGTACTTTATTGGAGCCGATAATGGAATTTTTTCAATGATTTTTGATACCGTTCCTGAAAAAGCTATTGCATTAGATTTTTATTCAGACACAGAATTAATAACTTTTCCTACTAAAGATGTTTTTGTTAAAGCAGCTTGCCATATTGCCAGAGGAGGAACTATGGAGATGCTTGGTAAGCCGCTCAATAAACTTAATGCTAAACAAATGTTTAGGGCATTAACCGAAAACGATACTATTGTAGGAATTGCTATTTATATCGATCATTACGGTAATATTATTACCAATATCCCTAAACAATTGTTTTTGGAGTTTGGTAAAGGAAGAGATTTTCAAATATTATTTAGAGAAGCAGATTATAATATTAGTGAAATATCTAAATCGTATAAAGATGTTCCTAACGGAGAACGTTTAGCACTTTTTAGTTCTACAGGTTTTATTGAAATAGCTATAAACAATGGTAGAGCAACAGACTTGTTTGGAATAGAATTTAAAGATACCATAAGAATACAGTTTTATGATTAGGATAGTAAAAATGACTTTTCATCCTGAAAAAGTAGCTGCTTTTTTAGAAAAATTTAATGATAACAAACAACACATTAGAAATTTTGATGGAGTTGAACACCTTTCCCTATTAAAAGATAAAAAGCAACCCAATATATTTTTTACTTATAGCCATTGGCAAAGTGAAGCTCATTTAGAAAATTATAGAAAATCAGCCTTTTTTAAACAATTTTGGAGTGAACTAAAACCTTGTTTTATAGCTAGGGCAGAAGCGTGGAGCGTAGATGCTATTGAAATCTTAGAATAACCTGATGAAACAACAAAGAATAAATACCTTTTTAAATTTACAAGGACAAACCAACCAAAGTCCTTATTTAATTGATGTTGAAAAAGCAGAAGGCATTTATATTTGGGATAAATCTGGAAAAAGATACATGGATATGATTGCTGGAGTGGCAGTAAACAATATTGGTCATCGCCATCCAGAAGTAGTAAAAGCCATTAAAGAACAGCTCGACAAATATTTACACGTAATGGTTTATGGCGAGTACATTCAAGATGCTCAATTGGCTTTAGCTGAAAATTTAGCTTCCATTTTACCAGCATCACTTTCGTGCTCTTACATTGTTAATTCGGGTACGGAAGCCAACGAAGCAGCCGTTAAATTAGCCAAAAGGGTAACCCAAAGAAAACACATTGTGGCATGTGAAGGTGCTTACCATGGCAGTACGCATGGTTCTTTAAGTTTTACCAACAATGAAAATAAAAAAGCTGCTTTTAAACCTTTATTACCAAACGTAGACTTTATAAGGTTTAATGATATTGCTTCTTTAGAAATAATAACCGAAGCCACTGCTTGTGTAATTATAGAAACCATACAAGGCGATGCCGGATTGATAAAACCTACTATGGAGTTTATACAGGCATTGAGAAATAAATGTACCGAAAAAGGAGCTTTATTAATTTTTGATGAAGTGCAAGTAGGGATGGGGAGGACAGGAAAAATGTTTGCTTTTGAACATTATGGCGTAGTGCCGGACATCCTTACCCTCGGAAAAGCCTTAGGAGGCGGAATGCCCATTGGAGCTTTTGTTGCTTCGCATGAAATGATGCATACCTTAACGAACAACCCTGTGTTGGGACACATTACCACTTTTGGCGGACATCCGGTAATTGCTGCTGCTGCCAATGCTTGTTTAACTGTGTTGAAAACGACTGATTGGATAGCACAAACAGAACGAAAAGGCAAGTTGTTAGAAGATTTGCTAATTAGTCACCCCAAAATAAAAGAAATAAGAAGAGCAGGCTTATTTTTTGCCATAGAAATGGAGTCTTTTGAAGTAGTACAAAAGGTGGTTGACAATTGCTTAAAAGAAGGCGTAATAGGTTTTTGGTTTCTTTCTACACCAACTGCTTTTAGGCTTTCTCCACCATTATGCATAAGCGATGAGGAACTAAAAACTGCTGCAGCCATTATCCTAAAAGTAATGGATGAGCTTTGATTTTTTTATATGTTGTTAGCTACTTTTTTTATTCAATGACATTATTTACCCTGCTATCATTTATCTAACATTCCTTTAAGAAACAGATTACTATGGAATAATGTAAGTAAATCGTCCAAATCCTTTTTAATTCTATTGTGATAATCAGACAACTGGCCTTGTTCAAATATTTTCTTCTTTTCTTGATATTCATCCCATAATTTTCGGTCATCTGGGGACATGTTTTCAGGTTGAATTTGTGCAATTTGTTGGATTCTCTGGCTAAGTGAAAAATCACGTCTAGGAGGATCTTCCATATTTAATAACCTATTTTGTATTTCAGTTAAGAATGTTCGTGCTTCGGTAATTGTTGATACTTGTTTTTTGTCAAATGTTAATCGTCCAATTTCATAAAGCAAAGAATTCATAGTTCGCTCTTTATATTCTGGAAATATGTAAACTGGTTTTTTTTGAGCTAAAGAGCCATCCCTAACAAGCACTCCATCTATCATATATGCAAGTTCCTCTTTTTGATAGTAAATTTTGGATGGGTCTTGATTTAATAATGCTAACTTAAAAAGTTGTAACCTATTACTAGCTTCTGTTTCTAATTTCTGAATTGTTGCAGCATTATTAGCTAAAATTTCATTATTCAGCTTGTTATCATTATAGAAATATACAATTAAACCAACAAGGACTGTGGATAGCAGCCATAGGCCGAATGGGCTATTAATAATTCCCCAAACTTTTTTCTTAGGTGAACTTAGTTCTTTTTGGCTTAATGTCTTCCTAATCTCATCCCTAAATATTTCTTCGGACTTAATCCTTTCTTTGTCTTTTTCGGTAATCATATTATCAATTATTATTTAGATTAATTTTGAATAATACTGGATTATTAAAATAGCTATCAACTTGTTTATATATGTAGTTTTTACTCACATTTATTTTCCCAAATTTAAAAAAAATAGCTTATAAATCAAGTAAATAGTTTTTAGACAGGCATTGTACTGCTTATTTTTTTAGTGAAATATAGTTGTTAAATAAATTATTAAATAGTACCTTAGTGGGATAAAAATTAATATGAACTAAAAAATTAAATGTATGAAAAAAATTTACTTATTAGCAATTTCTATTATGGGTTTTCAGGCAATGAATGCTCAAGTTACAAATTATGCTGCCATTCCTTATGCAACAGGTTTTGAGAATGGTACTTTAGATAACAATTGGTACACTACTTCAAGTTCTCAAGATGGAAGAATACAAATTTGGAACTCTACGAGTTTAATATGGAGTGGAGATACCGCAAAAGCACATACCGATAGTTTATGGTTGGGTATGGATAATGACCCAGGAGGAAGTTATGTAACCAACGAAGCTTGGATTGGATTAAACTTACTAGGTGAAACTCAAGTTAGATTTAGTTTTTGGTGGGCAGAATGGAACGATGAAACCGAACCAGAAGATGGAATTTATATTTCTGATAATGGAGGTACTACATTTACTAAAGTACTTGATTTAAACGGAGCTTCTTATACTGATTTACAATGGTATTATTTTGATTTAAATTTAGATAGTCTTAATAATGCCCACGGATTAAGTTTTACAGCTACTTATGTTGTAAAGCTTCAGCAACACGATAATTATTATTTTGCAGGAGGAAATGATGGTTTCTTATTTGACGATATTAATGTTGAAAGCACTTTTGTTTCAGGTATTTCAGAACAAGAAGAAGTGAAAGTTAAAATTTTCCCTAATCCAACTGCTGACTTTGTTAATATTAGCTTAAGCAAGTCTAATAATAACTATTCTTACAAATTGTTTTCAATAGATGGTCAGCTAATAGAAGAAAATAACTCAATTAATGAAAACATTATTAAATTGAATTTATCTAATTATAATTCTGGAGTTTACTTCGTTAATCTGTATAGTAATGGAGAAATGATAAACTCACAAAAACTATTCAAACAATAAATAGTTTTTTTTATTAAAAAAAGAAGAGGTTGGTTGTTTAATCAGCCTCTTTTTTATTTTAAAGTATGGGTATAGAAAAATATTACCTAAATACCTTCTTGTCAGGTTACAGCCAAAATAGTATACTCACTACCATTTAAAGAAAAGCTTTCTTTTTCTTTTTTGGTGAGCATTAATTTGCCAATAGGAGAGGCAGGAGAAATAGCAAAAAAGATTTCGTTTTCTAAGGCTACTTTTCCAATACTTGCAGCAAGGTAAAAGTTGCCTTTGTTGGTATGAACTATACTGCCTAACACTACTGTGTTGTTGGTGTTAGTAGGATTGATTTGAGCTAAGTTTTGTTTGATGTTGAGTGCTTCACTAAGTTGGGTAGTTAGTTTTTCTGTTTCTAATTGAGCCATGGCTCTTCCCGTTTCATGTTTATCGCCCGCACTACTTTTGGTTTCGTTATTGGCTGCTTGTTGTGTTTCTTTTAAAATTTGTTGTAAGGAGGCAATTCTTTCTTCTGCAAGCGTTAAGCAGTGTTGATGTAATGCTGTTTTTATGGAAGGTAGCTTTGTCACTTATTTTCTTATGTTCCTTATTTTAATTATAACGTTTCTTAAAATAATTAAATATCTCATTGTCAATATTTTAAATATGTTATTTTTTGTTCCTTATTAGGTACCTAAAGTTTTTTAAATGTGTATTTAGCATTTTTGTCCCGTTGTTTCTTGCTCAGGCGATCTAGAATATTTTCATTGTCAATAAATTGATTTAAATATAGTCTAACATTTTTTTCATGTATCTCTGTTACAGCTACTAACTCCCCAACTGTTGCTTGATTATGATAAAAAAGATGCTGTAAAATCTTCTTCTGCGTGTCATTATAGTTTGACCAATTATCTTGAATGATTTTGAGAATAGTATCTGGAATTGTTTTAGTATGCTTGCTAATTTTGTTACGAAGAGTTAAATATACGTTTCCATTTTTCTCAATGTACTCAGGGGTTGAAAGCATTGATTTTTCCATAGATTGATAAATTCTAGAAACACCCTCATTTAGCTGTCTCACAAACCCCATATCTTCTAAAGATCTTGAAATCCTGGGGTTTCTAGAGAATCTTTCCGTCCTTATATTTTTAACATTTACTTGTGCTGGTAATGGACCGCTATTGGAAATTTCTAATCTATCATCAAAGTGTTTGATGTAAATGGCATTCCCTTGTACATTGTACGAACGATGGCATAATGCATTTACAATTCCTTCTAACCATGCTTCTTCGGGATATTCAGGAACTTTATTAAACCTGCCTGTTTCTAAATCCAAAAAGTAATAATCTTTTAGAGTAGCTTTTAAAAAGTTTTTTACATGACCTATAATCCACGGAATGTTATTTTCAAAGCGTTCATCTTTAATTACGTTATGCTCTATACCAACTTGTGCTTCTAACCCTTCGTATCTGATATAGCGAAGTGAAGCTGAAGTGATATACTTCTCAGGATCTTTGGCAAAGAGCAAAACACATGCTTTTTTTATTTTGTATTGTTCGTCTTTCTTTACAGCTAGATGTCTTTTTACCAGTAAATCCAATACATCTCCATCATAATTTAGTTTTTGTTTATATCCATTTAGAAGTTTTACATCAAGGTCATTAAAATCAAACTCTGGTTCTATTTCATCTTCAAATTTTCTAATCTGTTTGTCATACTCTAAGTTTCTAACCGCATCTCTGTCTAGTTGTTTATTTCTATCATCAATTCTTAAAAAAATTTGCTCATTATCTTTTCGCTTAAAAATTCGTTCAATGTCTTGGTCTACATGATATAGGAAAACTAGCTTTTCCTCGATTTTAACCTCTTCGAGTCTAATGTTCCCGTGTGGTTCAATAAAATCAACAAAAAGATTTCTGTAATCACTTAGTTTTTCCCCTAAACTTCCTAAATCTTGTATCTCACCGTTGTTTGATACGCCAAATGCTAATACACCTCCGTCCGCATTGAGCATACCAATGAGCTCATTCGCAATTTTAGTAGGGATTATATCTTTTTCGCCCAACCCTTTTCGTTCGAAGTATTGGTTCTCTCTTTTCTTTTGAAGAAAGTCTAAGGTGATTTGTGTATTCAATTTTGATATTACCATAACTTACATATTTATGTCATAACCTGTTCATAGTTTGAAGCCAAGCTTTGTTCAATACAACTACGGACTTTATAGTTTTACATATTTCAAAAGTAGTAATTTATTATTTATTACTTTACCACAAGCGTGGACGCTTGCGGCAGCGGAGGGGGATTTTAAGCTTTAATCTGATTTTGAATTAGTTACTTTTCTTACAATTTCAACTATTGGGTTTGGATTATTTGTTTCAGTATCTTTCGTTAAATAACCAGATTTTTGATGTGAAAAGATTGTAGTAGTAGCTTGAATAAGCACAGCAGCTTTTCTTTCCTCGTCAGCGGAGTCTATAAACGTGTTATATGTTCCTAAACAGTTAGCACGATGTTGATTTACGTTTTGGTTATGTTTTTCAGCAAAGAAATTCTTAACACATAAAACAATTGCATAAGACACAAGAGAAACTAAAGCAGCACCAAATATACCAACCTCAATTCTTAAGGTTTTATCTTCTACAATCCATATAATCAAAACTAAAATTAGAATAACCAATATAGCATTACTAATCAATAGTCCGATAGCATTTTTTATCCAATTATCAGCACTTGTTTTATGTGTCTTAGCTTGGTTTCCAAATATATCAGAATGTACGCTTACTCCACCTTTTGACAATTCAGTTCTTGCAGAGTTTAAAACCTTATTTATCTCATCTTGAGAGTCTTTTGCATTTTTGATAACACTATCTAATTCCTTAGCCTTTTTTACAGCAACAGAACTATCTTGAAGTTTACGATTCTCTAGAGTGATTGCTTCAAGAATTATTCTCCAAATATCTTCTTTTTCTCTCTCATAGTGACCATTATCATGATTTGCAGGATTGTTGAAAAACTGAATTATTGGGTGCTTTTGTTGTGAATCAGTTCTATTTGGGTCTTTGTCTGTTGTTTGAATTTTGTCTAACTCATCGAAGATTGGTTTTAATTTAGAACTAAGGATATTAAATCTTGAATCAGGTAATTGATTGAGGTTTTCAGTGCTTAATTGATTCAGGTAATCTTTTAACTCCTGAATTTTAGGTTTGATTTCGTTATATAAAAGAATTCCCTTTGCTTCATTTGCTTTGGAGTTCTTTATTAAATCTTCTATTGGCGTACTTATTATTTCATTAACCCGCTCAATAAATTGTTCTCTTAGTGATTTATCACTCATAACTTATTTTTCTTCCAAATTTACCCAAAACAGCTTCTTAATCAATTAGATGTTAATAACTATTGATACAAAAAAATCCCTGCTAATTGCTTAACAGGGATTTTAGATTAACTATTTATTATAAAAAATTATTTGTTGTTATCGTCAGCGTCAGTTACTTCTTCAAAGTCAACATCGGTAACTTCATCGCTACCATTTTCACCAGAAGTATTTCCAGCACCTTCAGCGCCTTCTGCTCCTCCAGCTTGTTGCTGAGCGTTGTACATCTCTTGAGAAGCAGCTTGGAAAACAGTATTTAGTTTTTCAATTCCTGCTTTACAAGCGTCAACATCTTTAGCTTCGTGTGCTTTTTTCAATTCAGCTAATGCCTCTTCAATAGGTTGCTTTTTGTCAGCCGGCAATTTGTCGCCATAATCTTTCAATTGTTTTTCTGTTTGGAAGATTAAGCTATCTGCTTGATTCATTGTTTCAGCAATTTCTTTCGCTTTTTTATCAGAATCAGCATTTTCTTCAGCCTCACGTTTCATTCTTGCTATTTCATCTTCGCTTAAGCCTGAAGAAGCTTCAATTCTAATGCTTTGCTCTTTACCAGTAGCTTTATCTTTAGCAGAAATGTTCATTATTCCGTTAGCATCAATATCAAAAGTTACTTCAATTTGAGGTACGCCTCTTGGTGCTGGTGGAATGTCAGTCAATTGAAATCTTCCTAAAGATTTGTTATCAGCAGCCATTGGTCTTTCTCCTTGTAATACATGGATATCTACCGCTGGTTGGTTGTCAGAAGCTGTAGAGAAAGTTTCTGATTTTTTAGTTGGTATAGTAGTGTTGGCTTCAATTAATCTAGTTAATACACCACCCATAGTTTCAATTCCTAAAGATAGGGGAGTAACATCCAACAATAATACATCTTTAACTTCTCCGGTTAAAACACCACCTTGAATAGCTGCACCAATAGCAACTACTTCATCAGGGTTTACTCCTTTAGAAGGCTCTTTTCCGAAGAATGATTTTACTGCTTCTTGTATAGCAGGTATTCTTGTAGAACCACCAACTAAAATTACTTCGTTGATATCTTTTGCACTGTAACCTGCACTTTTAAGGGCAGTTTTACAAGGCTCAATAGTTCTTTTAATTAATTCGTCTGCCAATTGCTCAAACTTAGCTCTCGATAAGGTTTTTACCAAGTGTTTAGGTCCTGAAGCAGTTGCAGTAACGTAAGGCAAGTTAATTTCTGTAGAGCTAGTACTAGAAAGTTCTACTTTAGCTTTTTCAGCAGCTTCTTTTAAACGTTGTAATGCCATTGGGTCATTTCTCAAATCGATACCTTCAGCAGTATTAAACTCATCTGCCAACCAATCTATGATTACTTGGTCAAAATCATCACCACCAAGGTGAGTATCTCCATCAGTAGATTTTACTTCAAAAACACCGTCACCTAATTCAAGAATAGAAACATCATGCGTTCCACCACCACAGTCAAACACAACAATTTTCATGTCTTGAGATTTTTTATCTAAACCGTAAGCTAAAGCAGCTGCAGTAGGCTCGTTAATGATTCTTTTTACTTTTAATCCTGCAATTTCTCCAGCTTCTTTTGTAGCCTGACGTTGTGCATCGTTAAAGTAAGCAGGTACAGTAATTACTGCTTCAGCAACAGATTGTCCTAAGTAATCTTCGGCAGTTTTCTTCATTTTTTGAAGAACCATTGCAGAAATTTCTTGTGGCGTATATAACCTGTCGTCAATTTTTACTCTTGGTGTATTGTTGTCTCCTTTTACCACTTCGTAAGAAGCTCTTTTAATTTCGCTAGCTACTTGATCGAATGAATTACCCATAAATCTTTTAATAGAAGATATGGTTTTAGTTGGGTTGGTAATAGCTTGTCTTTTAGCAGAGTCTCCAACAGTTCTTTCTCCACCTTCTAAAAAAGCAACAATAGAAGGGGTAGTTCTTTTTCCTTCAGCATTAGGGATAACAACTGGTTCATTTCCTTCCATTACAGAAACACATGAATTGGTTGTTCCTAAGTCTATTCCTATTATTTTACTCATGATATTTGTTTTATTAGTTTAAAAAATTATTTTCGAAAAGGAATAGTCAAAGGATATGCCATTGGGTTTTAATAGCATTTTCTTGAAAATATGTCAGCCATTAACCGAATTTACCGATTAATGGCTGACAATTTTATGACAATAAGACAGAAAGGAACTTAGTTTAGAAGTTTAATAGAGGATAAGTTTAGAAGAAAAACTAAACAAATAAACTCATAACCTTATAAACTATTTAAACTAGCTTACTTGCTCAAAATCTTAAACTCTGTTCTTCTGTTTTCTTGGTGAGCAGCTTCTTTGTCTTCTTCAAACTTAAGTTTAGCAATTTCTGCATCAGTAATTACCAAACGAGATTCTCCGTAACCTTTAGTAACTAATCTGTCGGCAGCAATTCCATTTTTAACCAAATAATCTACACAAGATTGAGCTCTTTTTTGAGATAAGTCTTCATTGTATTTATCTCCACCTCTAGAATCGGTATGTGCAGAAAGCTCAATTTTAATGGTTGGATTTTCATTAAGCAATTTAACCAAACGATCTAACTCATTTTTAGAGGCATCTCTAAGCGTAGCTTTATTGTAATCGTAGAAAATGTTTTTCAAGACAATGATACTTCCGATATCAATTTTCTTAAGTTCAATATTTCTTTCTACTTCTTGGTAAGCTGCAGATTCAGGAATATTAAAGTTCTCTGAGTGGAATAAATAACTTTCTTTTCTAATAATCAAACCATAGTTTTTCCCTGAAGGTAGGGAAACTAAATATTTACCTGTAGTTTCATTTGATTCAAAGGTGGCTAAGGTAACGTTGGCTTCTACATCAATTAACTCGATACTTGCGCCAAGTGGTTGTTTGGTTTTCTCATCACTAATAACCCCTTTAAGGATAGTAATTTTTTTAGCATCAGTGTTTACTGCTTTTTCAATTACTTTTTCACTTACTGGTTTAGCAATAGAGGCTAATAAATTGTCTTCAGAGCTAATTTGCATCGGTTTTTCTGGACCTAAGAAAGTAATCATATAAATATCTTTTTCACCATATCCATCAGACTTGAATGAAGAATAATAACCTCTTCTACCACTTGAGTTAATAATAAAGAATACGTCATCATCAACAGTATTAATAGGGTAGCCAATATTTTTAGGTTCGCTCCAACTTCCATTGGCTTGTTTTTCTGAAACAAAAATATCGTAACCGCCCATACTTTTATGTCCTTGAGAAGAGAAATAAAGTGTTTTGCCATCAGGGTGAATTAAAACAGACTCTTCTTGGTATTTGGTGTTTATGGTTGGTCCTAAGTTTTGAGCTGGCCCCCAATCTTGTAGTTTTTCATCCCAATTGGTAACATAAATATCTCTATTACCAAAACTACCATCAGGCTTGCTGCTTACAAAATAAAGTGTTTTACCATCACTAGAGTAACTTGCTGAAGACTCATGGTATTTGGTATTGATGTTTTTATTCATCTTTTTTGGTTTTGACCAAGAAGAACCAATTAATTTGGTTTCGTATAGATTTCCATCTCCTTTATCATCAATATAAATTATCATGCTTTGAGCATCAGGAGCAACAGCAACAGTAGCGTCATGTTCGTCTGTATTTACAGGGCTTCCCAAGTTTTCAGGAGAAGACCATCTGCCATTCATTTTTTTAGAGATATAAATATCTTCGAAATATTCATTTAAACCAAGATCTATACCTCCACCAGTAGTGGTATTTCTTCTAGATGTAAACATCATTACAGATTCATCAGCATTAATTATTGCACCATATTCAGGATATTTTGAGTTAACAACACCTCCTAAATTATCGATAAAAACCCTAACAGGTTTTGCAACTAGTTCTTTGGCGGTTTTGCATTGTTCTATTCTTCTTACAACATCTTCCAGTTCAACAGGGTTTTTACTAGCAACAGCTTTGTGTTTTTCAAAAGCAGCTATAGCTTTGTCAAAATCCATAGTAATGTGGTAAGCTCTTCCTAAGTGATAATGAATATCTGGAGCTACATTAGGGTTTAGCTTTAAAGCTTTTTCTAAGTGAGGAACACTTTCTTCCTTATAAACAGAAGAGACTAAGTAACATCTCCCAATTTTATAATTTAGTTGAGAATTATTTGGATTAAAATTATTAGCTTTTACTAAAAATGGTAATGACTCTTTGTAGTAGCTAACCCTTATTTTATAATCGGAAGTATTTTCATCCATATATTCTGGTGACATTAAAGTAAAAGTTTTTTCACCTATTTTAAGATTTTCTTCGGCTTCTTTAAAAGCATCTTTTTGTTCTTTAAATAGTTTTTTATCAAAAGGAGTGTCTTGTTGTGCTTTTACATTTAAAGAAAAAATAGCAACTAATAGACTGATAAATATATATTTCATATGTTAGGTATTTTATTGTTTGTTATAAAAAAATGAGTTTTGATTAGGTTGGATTAATTACAAATTTGTTGAGAAAAGGCTTTGCCATTTTTTAATCCTAGCTCAGCTGCTTTGTTCCAATCTTCGCAAGCTTTATCTTCTTTTCGTAGCATTTCGTAAGCAATACCTCTGTTAAGATAAGCAGCTGCATAATTATTATTTAAAGAAATGGCTTTGTCGCAATCTGCTACAGCTCCTTCATAATCTTTTAATTTATATTTAGCAGAAGCTCTATTATTAAAAGCATAAGCATATTTTGGATTTAACATTATGGTTTCGTCAAAATCTTTTATAGCATCTTTATAATCACCTTTTTCAAGTTTTGCCAAACCTCTGTTATTGTAAGCAATAAAATAATTTTCGTTTAAGAAAATAGCTTTTGAATAACTTTTTATAGCTAATTCGAATTCATTATTAGCTCTGTAAGCACTACCTAGGTTGTTGTGAACAAAACTTAGTTTTCCATCAACCATTAATGCTTTTTCATAATCTCTAATAGCACCTTTAATGTCGTTTAGTTGTTTTTTAGCACTTCCTCTATCATTAAAAGCATAAGCATAGTCTGGTTTGTTTTTTATCGCATTATCGTATTCGGCAATGGCTTCTTTAAATTTATTGTCAAGAAAATAAATGGTTCCTTTATAATAATAAGCATCAGCATTGGTAGGGTCAATTTCTGTGGCTCGGTTAAAATCTTTTAATGCAGCTTCTGAATTACCTAATTCGTAATAAGAACGACCTCTTAAGAAATGAGCATTATTGGAGTCAGGATTTATTTCAACAACTTTGTCGAAATCAGCAATAGCATTTTTATACTCTTTTAATTGAAACTTTACAGAACCTCTGTTAAAATAGGCTTTCTCGAAATTTGGAGAAAGCTCAATAGCTTGGGTAAAACTTTCAATAGCACCATTTAAGTTTTGACTGTTTGCTTGGTTAATTCCAAGATTATAGATTTCCATTGCTTTGCCTTCTGAAAGTGCTGATGTATCACCAACAACAACATCCTGTGCGATTATATTAGTCGATAGTAATATAAAAGTAAGTGGAATAAATAGTTTCATTTTTTTCATATACATTATGGTTTAAGAGTTTTGTAAAAATAAGTAGCTAAAATTATAATAATTATGCCAATTTTACAAAAAAATAATGACAATGAAGATTTCTTCTAATGAATTAGGTAGTGCTGTGGCT
This sequence comes from Vicingaceae bacterium, assembly GCA_965284565.1. GTDB lineage: Bacteria > Bacteroidota > Bacteroidia > Flavobacteriales_E > Vicingaceae > BRH-c54. The sequence goes on along the minus strand of OZ260100.1, from coordinate 3,049,842 downwards.
TATTTTAAAAAAGAATTGGCTTCTTTTTATGATAAAAATGAAGTGGATAGTATGCTTTATATTTTTTTTGAGCATTATTTTGGAGTAACAAGAACAGATTTTTTATTGTACCAGGATAGGAAACTTTCCGAATCGGACTTATTATTAGTGATTTATGGGGTAAAGGATTTAAAAAAACATAAGCCTTTAGCCTACATTATTGGTGAGTGGGAATTTTTTGGGTTGTCTTTTTTTGTTAACGAACATGTACTTATTCCCCGACCAGAAACCGAAGAATTGGTTCAGTTAATTATTAATGATTACGATGAAAATCCACCTAAAAACATTCTTGATATTGGAAGTGGTAGTGGTTGTATTGCATTGAGTTTAAAACATCATTTAAAAAATACAACTGTAACAGCTTGGGATGTTTCTGATGAAGCTATTGAGGTAATTCATAAAAATACCAAGAGTTTAAATTTGAAAATAAATGTAAACAAAGTAGATGTTTTATCGGTTACAAAAAATGATGCAAAATTTGATATAATAGTAAGCAACCCACCATACATTACTCATAATGAGAAAACTCAAATGCATATTAATGTGTTAGATTTTGAGCCGCATTTAGCCTTGTTTGTACCCAACGAAAGTCCATTACTTTTTTATGATAAAATTGCAGACATTGCTGTTAAACACCTTACTGAAAATGGAACTTTATATGTGGAAATAAATGAGCAATTTGGAGATGAAGTAGCTTCACTTTTCAACAAAAAAGGTTTTAAAAAGGTTGAGATAATTAAAGATATTAATAATAAAAATAGAATGGTTAAAGCAGTATTAACCTGATTGAAAGCTTAAAATGACATGCTAACTAAATTTAAATTAATAAGTTTTTAATAAATTCTTGTTTTTTGTATTTAAAAGTCATTTTATTTTAAGTTGATAATGCTTACTTTCGTAACTTGAATTTTAGAAATAAATTAATATATAAATTTTTTAAAGAATAGATAATGAAAATAATTGTGTGTATTAGTAAAGCTCCAGATACCACATCAAAAATTGCATTTGCCGATGGTAATTCAAAATTTGATGAAAATGGAGTGCAATTTATTGTTAATCCTTATGATGAATGGTATGCCTTAGTAAGGGCTTTAGAATTGAAAGAAGCAAACGGAGGAAGTGTTACTGTATTAAATGTTGGAGATGCCTCTAATGATGCTATTATTAGAAAAGCGTTAGCTATTGGTGCTGATGATGCTGTGAGAATTGATACTCCAACACAAGATGCACTTTTTGTTGCTAAACAAATAGCCAATTATGTAAAAGAGAATAATGCAGACATGGTATTGTTAGGAAAAGAAACAATAGATTACAATGGTTCTCAAGTGGGAGGGATGGTTGCAGCAATTTTAGACATGCCTTATATATCGTTAGCTAGTAAGTTAGATATGAATGGAACAACCGCAACTATTGAAAGAGAGATTGAGGGTGGAGTAGAAGTATTAGAAACATCAACTCCTTTTGTACTAAGTGCTGCTAAAGGAATGGCAGAAGCTCGTATTCCAAATATGAGAGGAATTATGGCTGCAAGAACAAAACCATTAAATGTTGTTGCTGCTACAGATGCTACTAACGCTACTGAAATAAAAAGTTTTTCGTTACCTCCTGCTAAAACAGGGTGTAAATATGTAGATGCAGATAATGTTGAGCAATTAATAGATTTGCTACATAACGAAGCAAAAGCTATTTAAAAAACAATTAAACAAATTAATACTTAATAGATTAAAGAGATATGTCAGTTTTAATATATACAGATTCCGCAGATGGAACACTTACAAAAAATGCTTTTGAGGCAGCTAATTACGGTGCTTTATTAGCCAAAAAAGAAGGTAAAACAGCTACCGCAATTGTTCTTGGTGAAGCTAGTGATATTGATAAGCTTGGAGCTTATGGTATTACTAAAGTTTTACATGTAAATAATGCAGCGTTAAATAATTTCGATCCACAAAGAAATGCAGCAATTATTGCTCAAGCTGTAACCAAAGAAAATGCAACAACAATTATATTTCCTCATGATTACTCAGGGAAAGCAACCGCTCCTATGTTGGCAGCTAAGTTAGATGCAGGATTAGTTACAGGTGCAGTAGCACTTCCTGAAGGAAATACAGTAAGAAAAACAGTTTTTTCAGGAAAAGCTTTTGCAGATGTAGAAATAAAAACAGCAATAAAAATAATTTCTGTTTTACCTAATTCAGTAGATAAAGAAATTGGTGAAGGAAGTGTTGCAGTAGAAAATTTTGCTTGTGAAATACCAGCAACAAGATTAACGGTAAAAGAAGTTAAAAAAGCTTCAACAGAACTTTCATTAACAGAAGCAGATATCGTAGTTTCAGCAGGTAGAGGATTAAAAGGACCTGAAAATTGGGGAATGATTGAAGAATTGGCAACAGAATTAGGAGCTGCTACAGCTTGTTCAAGACCTGTGGCTGATATTGGTTGGAGACCTCACCACGAACATGTTGGACAAACAGGAATTGCTATTAGACCAAATTTATATATAGCCGTTGGAATTTCTGGAGCTATACAACATTTAGCAGGAGTAAACGGAAGTAAAACTATAGTAGTTATTAATACAGACCCTGAAGCTCCTTTCTTTAAAGCTGCTGATTACGGTATTGTAGGAGATGCTTTTGAAGTAGTGCCTAAAATGATAGCAGCAGTTAAAAAACTTAAAGGCTAATTTGTGAACTTTACAAAGAGGATTATTTTTTATAATATCCTCTTTTTTTATTTTACCAGATGGATAAGATTGAATTAGAAATTATCGGACTTTCATACAGTCAAACTCAAACAGGAGCGTACGCGTTAGTATTGGGAGAAACGAGTGGAAACAAAAGAAGATTACCTATAATTATTGGAGGTTTTGAAGCTCAGGCAATAGCTATTGAGTTAGAAGCAATGACTCCTAGTCGGCCACTTACACATGATTTGTTTAAAAACCTTGCAGATGCTTTTGAAATCAACCTTTTAGAAGTAATAATTTATAATTTAGTAGAAGGAATCTTTTATGCTAAATTAATTATTCAACAAGGAACAGAAACGATAGAGATAGACACCAGAACTTCAGATGCTATTGCGTTGGCTGTTAGGTTTAAATGCCCTATTTCCACTTATGAGTTTATTCTTTCTAGTGCAGGAATTATTTTAGATGAATCTCAAAAAGATAAAGATATTGATGATGATAGTGATGAATTTGATGAGTTAGAAAAGGAGTTAGAAGATATAGATCCAAGTAAACCTCTTGATTATTCAAAATTATCAATTACAGAGTTGAACAAAGTATTGCAAAATGCTATTGAGCACGAGAATTATGAAGAAGCTTCAAAAATAAAAGCTGAAATAGATAGAAGAAACGCTAACTAACATTTTTAAATTAATTTATGCTCACAGCCATCACCTTTACATCAATCTACCGAGGAATTATCGGGATGGTAGCACTATTAGCTATTGCATGGTTATTTAGTAGTAATAGAAAAGCGATTAACTGGAAATTGGTTGGTAAAGGCTTGTTAATTCAACTAGTTTTTGCCATTTTGGTTTTAAAAGTAGATTTTGTTGCTTACGGTTTTGAAATAGTCAGTAAAATTTTCACAAAAATTATAGGTTTTACGCAAGAAGGAACCATGTTCTTGTTCAAGAATTTTGAGTCTGGAATTATAGAATCAGCGCTCATAAATTTTGTAGTGATGGTTTTGCCAACAGTAATTTTCTTTTCTGCACTAACCAGTTTATTTTATTATTGGGGAATTCTTCAAAAAGTAGTATATGCCTTTGCTTGGGTGATGAAAAAAGTGATGAAACTTTCCGGAGCAGAGAGCTTGGCAGCGGCTGGTAACATTTTTTTAGGCCAAACAGAATCTCCATTATTGGTAAAACCTTACCTTAATAAAATGACAGATTCTGAGCTGATGTGTTTAATGAGTGGAGGGATGGCAACCATTGCAGGTGGAGTTTTGGCAGCATATATTGGCTTTTTAGGAGGAGCAGATGAAGCGCAACAAATTTATTTTGCCAAACATTTATTAGCAGCATCAGTAATGTCGGCACCAGCAGCTGTAGTAGCAGCAAAAATCTTAGTGCCACAAACAGAAAAAGTAAACGAAGATTTAAGCTTGCCTAAAGAAAAAATTGGAGCAAATGCTTTAGAGGCTATTGCAAATGGAACAACAGATGGAATTAAGTTAGCTGTTAATGTTGCCGGAATGTTATTGGTTTTTATTGCTCTTTTAGCAACAGGAAATTATATCTTATTTAAAATTGGCGATTGGACAACCTTAAATCCTATCATTGCTTCAAACACTGCTTATGATGGATTAAGTTTTCAACTTATTTTGGGGTATCTTTTTGCTCCACTTACATGGTTAATGGGGGTATGTAAAGAAGACATGGTGCTAGTTGGTCAGTTGTTGGGAGAGAAAACTATTCTTAATGAGTTTGTTGCCTATGTTTCTTTAGGAGAATTAAAAATGCAAGGAAAATTTGTTGAAGAAAAATCTATTATAATGGCTACTTATATATTATGTGGATTTGCTAATATCGCTTCCATAGGTATTCAAATAGGTGGCATTGGAGCTCTTGCTCCACAAAAGAAAGCAACCTTAGCAAAACTGGGGTTTAAAGCATTAATAGGAGGTACCCTAGCATCATTATTTACCGCTGTTATAGTTGGAATACTTATTTAAGAGAAGAGTAAGAATTAATAAACTTGAGTTTTTATAAATTTCTTAAACGACATTTTCATCCTCCTTGTTTGGACCAAATAAAGAAATATTAATTACAAGCACTCACAAATATATAAGTGCGGAGTACAATTCATCATCTTTATAATTACCTTCAATAAAATATATTAGCCATAAACTTTTATAAAAATCTGAAATTTAAAATAAAAATCGAACTCAGGTTATTACATTTGCACCTTATTTTTTAAATACAGAATATGGCGTTAAAATGTGGAATAGTTGGATTACCAAATGTAGGAAAATCAACTTTGTTTAATTGTTTATCAAATGCTAAGGCTCAATCGGCAAATTTTCCTTTTTGTACTATTGAACCAAATGTTGGGGTGATTACTGTTCCAGACGAAAGGCTAAATGAATTAGAAAAATTGGTGAAGCCTGAAAAAGTTCAACCAACTACTATAGAAATTGTTGATATTGCCGGATTAGTTAAAGGAGCCAGTAAAGGAGAGGGTTTAGGTAATAAATTCTTGGCAAATATTAGAGAAACGGATGCTATTATCCATGTATTAAGATGTTTTGATGATGGTAATGTGGTGCATGTAGATGGTTCTGTAGATCCTGTTAGAGATAAAGAAATTATTGATACTGAATTACAGTTAAAAGATTTAGAAACTGTTCAGAAAAAATTAGATGGTGTAAAAAGAAAAGTGCAGACAGGTGATAAATCAGCAGCTAAAGAAAATGAAGTATTACAGAGATATGCTGATGCGCTAAATCAGGGGAAATCTGCCAGAACAGTAGAAGTAACTAAAGAAGAAGCTCTTTTTGTAAAAGATTTACATTTGCTTACCAATAAACCAGTATTATATGTTTGTAATGTTGATGAAGGATCTGTAGCTACAGGAAACGAATATGTAGAAAAAGTAAAAGCAGCAGTAAAAGACGAAAATGCAGAAGTATTGGTAATTGGTGCTCAAATAGAAGCAGATATTGCTGAGTTAGAAACTTTTGATGAACGTCAGGAGTTTTTACAAGATTTAGGGCTAAGTGATGCAGGTGTAAGCAAGTTGATTAAAATGGCTTATAAATTATTGAATTTAGAAACTTATTTTACTGCAGGAGTAAAAGAAGTTAGAGCTTGGACGATTAAGCATGGAATGACAGCTCCACAAGCAGCTGGTGTTATCCATACTGATTTTGAAAAAGGCTTTATTAGAGCAGAAGTAATTAAATACAATGATTTTATTTCTCTAGGTTCTGAAGCAGCGGTAAAAGAAGCCGGTAAAATGGCGGTAGAAGGGAAAGAGTATATTGTGCAAGATGGAGATATTATGCACTTTAGGTTTAATGTTTAAATAATTAGTTTAAAAGGTTAAAGTTTATAAAGTTGAATTAACAAAAAAGCCTAACAGTTCCCTGCTAGGCTTTTTTGTTGTACCTATTTTTTTTTATTTTCTGTCTCCTAAAAATCTTAGTAAGAATAGGAAAAGATTCACAAAATCTAAATAAAGATTTAAAGCTCCCATAATGGCTAATTTATTAGTTTCGTCAGTGCCATATTCTACACCAGTTCCAATTCTTTTTAATTTCTGAACATCATAAGCAGTAAGTCCTGTAAAGATTAAAACACCTAAAATACTAATGATGTAATCCATGGTTTCGCTTCCCATAAACATGTTTACCACACTAGCGATTATAATTCCTATTAATCCCATCATTAAAATAGAACCAAATTTGGTTAAATCGGTTTTGGTGGTGTAGCCCAAGAAAGCCATTACACCAAAAGTTCCTGCAGTTATGAAAAAAGTCATAAAAATAGAACTGGCTGTATAAATTAAAAATATGGTACTTAAACTAATTCCCATAATGGCAGAGTATATTATAAATAAAATAACCATTGCCATGGAAGAAAGCTTTTGAAAACCAAAAGACATCAGTAATACAAAACCTAAAGGAGCAAACATTACAATGTAACCAAACATATTCATACTAACGCCTCCTTCAGCAGTTGGACTGAATAACATGCCTACTAATTCTAAATCTGTTCCGAACCAATAAGAAATAATACCTGTAATAGCTAAGGCAGAAGCCATGTAGCTAAATACATTAGACATAAAGGTTTTAACCATAGTTCCGCTTGCAGAAGCAGTTTGCTCAATCGGACTCTTAATAAAATTATTGTTTTCCATAGTTTATAAAATTTAAATCTGTTTTTTTATAATCAAATTATTTACCACACATAAAAATAAGTCATTATGACAGTTTATTAGAGATTAAACTAATAAACTCTTTACGGGTACTATCTTTTTCAAAAGCACCAGTAAAAGAAGAGGTTGTAGTTAGCGAATTTTGTTTTTGAATTCCTCTCATTTGCATACACATGTGTTGTGCTTCAATAACTACAGCAACGCCAAGTGGTTTAAGTGCTTCTTCAATGCAGTTTTTAATGTCATCAGTTAGTCGTTCTTGCACTTGCAACCTTCTAGCAAAAGCATCTACCACACGAGGAATTTTACTTAACCCTACAATATGTCCGTTAGGAATATAAGCCACATGAGCTTTTCCAAAGAAAGGCAACATGTGATGTTCGCATAGGGAGTAAAGCTCAATATCTTTAACAATTACCATATGTCCATGGTCTTCTTGAAACATTGCTGATTGAAGAATTTCTGTAGGATTTAAGTCATAACCATGAGTAAGGTACTGCATGGCTTTAGCTACTCTCTCTGGAGTTTTTTGTAATCCTTCACGATTAATATCTTCACCAAGGTTAGTAATAATATCGGAATAACTTGCTGATAATAAGTTGATTTTTGTTTCGTTGTACTGTTCAATTTTTTCGTAACCATCCATATTGTTTTGGCTGGTCATGTTATCGTTGTATTTTGCCATGAGATTTATTTTCCGTAATATTCAATATAATTGTTTTCTGTTTCAGCAACTTTAATGCAGTGCAATTCGCAATTTAATTCATTTACAAAAGGTGCCAATACTTCCCAAAAAGCAATTGCAACATTTTCTGTAGAAGTTATTTTTCCTTGCATAAATGGAACATCTAAGTTTAGGTTTTTATGATCTACTTTACTAATAATATGCTCACGAATTATTTTACTTAATACCTTTAAATTAACTACAAATCCGGTTTTTGGATTAAGGTTGCCTTTAACAGTAACAAAAAGCTCGTAATTATGTCCATGCCAATTAGGATTGGAGCACTTTCCAAAGACTTCAAAATTCTTTTCATCGTCCCATTCTTCAATAAATAAGCGATGAGCAGCATTGAATCGTTCTCTTCTAGTTAGGTAAATCATAAAGCAAAATTAAGTTTATGAATTGATATAGCGGGAGTTTTTAAAAAAATCGTAAAGCTTGTTAAGTAATTTTAAGATTTAATAGCGTTTTAAGTAAACAAAGTTATATTTGTGGTTTATAAGTAAAGTGTTGTCATTGTTAGATGTGATAAGTTATTGTTAGATATATTGTTAATGCATTTTTTTAAAAGAAATATAGATTATATAGTTACTTTTTTTATAGAGTTTTTAATTGTAATTCTTAGTTTTTTAGTTTATCGTATAGCAAGCGAGTACATGACGGAGTATGGGTTTAGTGAATATACTCTATCCAGAAGGAGTATTTCTTTTTTACAACCTCTTTTGATGATAGGACTAGGAGTTGCTGTTCCAAGGTACATTAGTATTTATTCTAATAGAAATTCTATTTTCCCTACCGGGTTATTGCTTTTAGTTGGTTCGGGGTTTGTTATGCTCTCGGTTATCGTTTTTAATGCAGAGTATTTTGCCGAAATATTCTTTGGAAGTGCCAATTATAGTAGCTACATTTTCCCCTTAGTCTTATTATTATTTGGATATGGAATACACGCTATAATCTATGGGTTTTTAAGGGGTAAAAGAAATGTTTACTTATCTAATTTTGTACAATTAATTCATGTAGGAATTTTACCTGTTACGGTTTTAGCCTACACTAATCAGGTTAAAGAATTACTGTATGTTAATAGTTGTTTATTACTAATTAGTTGTTTGGTTTTTATAATTATCACCATTAAAAAATATAATCCTAAACTTAAAGTAAATAAACTAATAGCAGATACTAAAACCATGTTAAGATATGGGTTGCCAAGGATTTTAGGAGATTTCTCACTTTTAGCATTAATAACTTTACCATCTTATTTTGTGTTGAATTTTCAGAAAGATTTGTTATTAAGTGGAGATGTTGCGTACTCCATGACTTTAATAAATTTAGTAGGTAAAGCTTTTGGACCACTAAGTGTTGTGTTATTACCGGAAATTGCTGAGTTTTCAAGAGATAAAAAACTGCATTTGATAAAACAAAGATTTTATAGATTTATATTAATGAGTGTATCTTTAACGATAGTTGGGTATTTTATCTATTATTTTTTATCAGGCTATATTTTATCAATTTTATTGGGAAGTAATTATAGACCGTCAATAGAAGAAATTTCTATTATTGTCTTACAAGGAAGTTTTGGATATGCCTTGTATATTGTGTTAAGAAGCTTTTTAGATGCTATAAAAGTGAAAGCAATCAACTCTTTTAACCTTACTGTGGTTTTAATAATTTATTTATTATTAGTAACGGCTTGTTATTATTTAAACAGATCATTCAATGATTATTTATATGCTTTTGTTTTTTGCATTAACTTACTTGGAATACTAACATTAATACAAGCATTTAGAGCAATTAATAGCCTTAAATTAAGGTAGATATAAATTATAATAGGACTTTTATATGCAAAAAATATTGAATTCACCTTTTTTTGAACAAACAGCTAAACAATGGTTGTTTATTTGTTTAGTTATATCGGCTGCAATAGGAGCAGGTATTAGTTATGGAAATGTTTATCTTTTTCATATATTTTTGGTGTTAAATGTTTTTTATATAGGCGTACTAAAAATTAATCAGTTAAAGGAGAAAATTAGTTATGTGTTAGACAAGAAAAATAAGATGAATTATTTTTTTGTATTTTCAATAGTATGGTTTTTAATATTACTTCCTTTTGCTGCAAGTAAGTATTTTGCTTTAAGACATTTAATTTTTATAACACAGGGTTTTTTATTGTGTTTAATTATTGTGGAAAATGTAAGAGATTTTACAAAATTTCGATTCTTATTTAAAGGGTTGAGTGTAATTTACTTAATTGCGTTAATTATTGGTGTTTTAGAAGGCTTACAAATTTTAAGGTGGCCAATATCTAGAATTTCTAAGTATAATCATTTATTTGCAAGAGAAAATGAAATTTTTGATATTTTAAGCAAAACAAAATATCCAGAATATGTTAACTCTATGCCAACTGGGTTTCATTGGAATCCTAACGATTTCAGTATATTTGTGTTGCTAGGTCTGCCTTTCTTTTTATTGTGTAAGAACATTTATATTTCTTTAATTGGCTTAACAACAACCGTATTATTAATTTTAGCGGCAGGCTCTAAATTGGCATTTTTAGGTGTTATAACAATCATTATTGTCTCATCTATTTTTATGTTTAAAAAGTATTATAAGAATATTCTTTACTTACTTTTCTTGGTAATTTTTATCTCCACAAATGGATTTACACTTTTACAAGGTAAGTTTTTAAAAGTAAATGAAATGCAAGGATTAGTATTACCTTGGATGCCCTTACCAACTTCTCCTGATAAAATTGTAGATGATTTTGACCATTTAGATAGTAATTCACAAGGATATAGAGTTATGCTTTTACAAGAAGGAATTGAAATGATTAAAGAGCATCCATTATTGGGAGTTGGTGGAGGAAATAGTCAGTATATATTACAAGAAAAAGGTGGGGTTGGATATGATAAATTAACCAATATTCATAACTTTTGGTTTGAACTATTAATAGAAGGAGGAATTATCTATTTTTTAACCTTTGCTTTTTGGTGTTGGGTTTTGTTTAAATTTCTTTTTAAGCATTTTAAAAATGATAATCTAAGCGAGGATAAAAGATATTATATTTCTGCTTTTTTACTTTCAAGCATAGGTTTACTTATCTCAGGTGTTGCATCTAGCAGTATGATTGTTTTTTTACCGCTATATCTTTTTATTGGAGTTCTTGTTTCACTTTATCACATTATAAAAAAAGATAAAACGACCTTGAGTGAAAATTTTCATACACAAGAGAATGAATAATTTTGACGTTCTATCCTGATAATTATCGGGAGACTGATTTAATAAAATAGAAATAAAAACAAATGAAAGTATTACTAGCCTCTGATATAAATTCAGCTCATACTCAAAAATGGGCTATAGCACTTTCTAAACAAGGAATAGAAGTAGGCGTTTTTTCCTTTAGAGTTCCTGTTTATGATTGGTTTTCAGAAAATAATATTGCGGTTTTTTATATTAACAATTCATCTAATCATTCAGAAAAGTTAGGTTCTAAAATTTTATATTTAAAGCAATTACCATTTTTAAAAAAATGTATTAAAGAATTTAAACCAGATGTATTACATGCTCATTATGCATCAAGTTATGGACTATTAGGTGTTTTAACAAGTTTCCATCCTTTGTTTGTATCTTTTTGGGGAACAGATGTTTTTGAATTTCCAAAAAAATCGGTAGTAAACAGATTAGTTTTCAGTAAAATACTTCAAAAAGCAGATGCTTTGTTCTCTACAAGCAACTTTATGGCTGTTGAAGCTCAATATTATACAGAAAAGACAATTAACGTTATTCCCTTTGGAATTGATACCACTCTTTTTAAGAAAATAGAAGAGCCTAATAACAATTCTAACCAGTTAATTATAGGTACAATAAAAAGTTTGGAAGAGATTTATGGCATAAAATATCTAATCAATGCTTTTAAATTGTTGAAAGATAAACATCCTGAAATACCATTAAAATTAATGTTAGTTGGAGACGGTAGTCAATCAGCAATGCTAAAAAAGTTAGCGGTAGATTTAGGTATTGAGAGTGATGTTGATTTTGTTGGAAGGGTAAAACATGAAGAAACCATTCTTTATCACAATAAGATTGATATTTTTGTTAATGTTTCTTTGTTTGAGAGTTTTGGAGTTTCTGTTTTAGAAGCTTCTGCATGCGAAAAACCAGTAATAGCGACTAAAGTTGGAGGCTTAACAGAAGTTGTAGATGATGGCATAACAGGAATGCTTATCCCCCCAAAATCGATAGAAGAAATTACACAAGCTTTAGAAATATTGGTATTAGATAAATCATTAAGAGAGCAAATGGGAAAAGCAGGAAGGGAAAGAACCAATAAATTTTTTAGTTTAGATAACAATATAAAACTAATGATTAGTCATTATAAATCAGTAAGTAAGGATAAATGAAACTACTTATACTCACACAATATTTTCCACCAGAAGTAGGGGCTCCACAAAACAGGCTTTTTGAGTTGGCCGTGTTGTTGCAAAAAGAAGGCGTTGATATTACTGTTCTTACAGCTATGCCTAATTACCCTTCAATGGAAATACATAAAGAGTTTGTTGGCAAAAAATATACATTTGAAGAAATGGGAGGACTGAAAGTTCATCGTTCATCTATTTATGTCTCTAAGTCTAAATCAATAGTTAAAAGATTACAAAACTATTTTTCATTTGTTTGGTCTTCCTATTGGGTAGGGAAGAAAAAACTAGAAAAAGAATACGATTATATTTTTTGTGAATCGCCACCTTTATTTTTGGGAATTTCGGCTTATTTACTTTGTAAGAACAAAAATGCCAAACTAATTTTTAATGTGTCCGATTTATGGCCAGAAAGTGCCGAAAAATTAGGATTGGTTACCAATAAGTTTTTCTTAAAATTAGCTACTATTTTGGAGGAATTCCTTTACAAAAAATCGGTTTTAATTACCGGTCAAACTCAAGGAATTGTTGAAAATATAAGCGGTAGGTTTCCTAATAAAAAAGTTTATTGGCTACCCAATGGTGTGGATTTGTCGCTTTTTAATCCTGACGCCATTAACGCTAATTGGAGAAAGGAAAATGGATTTTCAGAAAATGATTTATTGTTGCTTTATGCAGGAATTATTGGTTATGCACAAGGACTAGACATTATTTTAAAAGCAGCTGAAAAAACAAAAAGTAATGCTGAAGTAAAATACTTATTATTAGGTAGCGGACCTGAGAAGGAACGCCTGATGGAGCTGAAAAGTAATATGGATTTAGAAAATGTATTTTTTTTAGATTTAGTACCAAAATCGGAAATGCCCAATATTGTTAAAGCGGTTGATGTTGCTCTTGTGCCTCTTAAAAAATTAGATTTATTTTTAGGAGCTATTCCTTCTAAAATATTTGAAAATTTAGCAATGAAAAAAACCTTGCTTTTAGGGGTTGATGGCGAAGCAAGAGAACTTTTTATTAATCAAGGAAAAGCGGGGCTTTATTTTGAACCTGAAAATGAGGAAGAATTGGTGAACAAGATAAACCAATTAAATAATAATAGAAATGAATTGATTTTATTTGGTGAAAATGGAAGGAATTATGTGCAAGAATTTTTCAACAGAAACAAAATTGCAAAAGAATTTACTAATGAACTAATGAGTCTAAACAACTAGCCATGGATGAAATTGACAAAATAAAAGAAAGGTACAAATCCAGACAGACTGCTGAGATTAAGTCTAAATATGCTGAAGGAAACACCTATAGCAAAAATATTGTTAAAGAACGAGAGCTGCTATATGCCAATATTTTAACTAACAAATTTGCTAAAATAGAGGATGTTAAACTATTGGAAATTGGAGCAGGGGAAGGCTTGAATTTGAATGGCTTTATGAATTTGGGAATTCCTAAAGAAAATATTACAATTAATGAGCTTTTAGAAGATAGAGTTGTAGTGCTTAAACAAAATTATCCTGATATTAAGGCTTATTCAGGTAATGCACTTGACATTCCTTCTTCAGAGCAATTTGATGTAGTTTTTCAATCTACCGTTTTTACCTCTATATTAGATAAAGCATTAAAGCAACAAATTGCCAATAAAATGTTGGAATTGGTAAAACCTAACGGCATTATTTTGTGGTACGACTTTGTTTATGACAATCCTAATAATAAAGATGTAAAAGGAGTTAGTAAACAAGAAATAAGACAGCTTTTTGCTAAGGCATCAAAAATAACCATCAAAAAAGTAACCTTAGCACCGCCAATAGGAAGAAGGGTAGGAAATCTTTATGGAGTATTAAATGGATTGTTTCCATTTTTACGTTCACATGTGGTGGCTGTAATAGAGAAATAAGAGGTTCTTATTTCGTTAAAAAATCAATAGCATTTTTGGTAACGAGCTGAATGTTCTTGTTTTTAGAATAATTTTTTTCCAAACACCAATCTTCACTTACCAAGCTTATGATTTTTCCGCTTGTTTTAGTTGGCTGAAAAATAAAAATACCTTTAACACCTTTGTTCTGGTAGTATTTAGCTTTGTTATAAGCTATAATTTTTGCATCAGCAACTTTCATGTTTGAAGTATCAATTATTGGTTTTCTATTTTCCCAATTAGTTGGTAAGGACATGTTTAAATAAGTTTCTACATTTATTTTAGCCACCCCTTTTAATATAGGGTGATTAGCATGGTTAATGATTAAATTGCTAGATTTATCGGTAAAACCACCATAACCATAAGCAAGAGGTGTAAATGTAGTTATGCTATCATTTTGTTGAGTAAGATAGCTTTGCCAACTTTGTATAGCGTCACTTTTAGGATGAATTAAAGTAACTTTTGAAGTACTTGAGTTGTACCAACAAATATTGTTTTGATAATATGATGACATAATCAATAAATTCCCTCCATTTTCAACAAAATCATCTATGTTTTGTCTCATTTTGGGAGTGAAATAAGTCGCTTTCCCATAAATAATAAGGAGTTGTTGATTATTAAAATTGGTGTTATCTTCTAAATCAGTATCGGTAATGTAATTGGCATCTATTTCAGTAAACAATTTTTTTAATCCTTTGGTGTAGTTATCTTCATAAACAGTTCTCAAAAAACTGGTGGTTGCTGCTTTAACATCAAAAACAGTTTGGTGTTGATAAGGCTGGTAAATAAGGTTGTTCATAAAAGGATAAACAACAGAAATTTTAGATTGAGGTGTTTTATTTTTGATAATTAGCGGATGTTTGCCGTTAATAAAATAAATGCCCGATTTTATATTTTCTGGAATAGTAAATGTTTGGTTAGTAGTATATTGAAATCCTTCGGTAAGTACTTCGTTTTTATTAGTTGTTTCTTGTCCAAAAGGGATATTAATAGAAAAAGCCTCTTTTTTATTAATATCAATTATAGGAATATTGACATTAAAAGGAAAAACTCTTTGCGAAGAATAGTGAAGTGTAACTTCATCTCCGGAATGGTAAGATGGTTGGTTGGTGTAACATTCGTTTAATAGTAAATCAGAAAAATTAATTTTAAAAATTATAACTAATAATAAACCTATTAAAACAATTATCTTTGTTGCTTTTAAATTGCTAAACATTAACAGTGAATTTTGATACCGTCAAATATAAGGCTAATTATTATTTGTTTTTACTACTGGCATTTATAATTCCCTTAGAGCGTAAATTAATTCCGCCCATTATCATTTTATTATTTGTTTCGAGCTTAATAAATGGAAGTTTTAAGTTCAAAGAAAAGAAAGGAATATTAGCATTAGCCATACTTTATATAACTTATGTTGTGGGGCTAATTTATTCTACTAACCTTAAATACGGCTTGTTCGATTTAGAAGTAAAACTTTCCTTGTTATTCTTTCCATTAATATTTTTTATTTCCAAAATAGACATTCGTCAAATTGCCAACAAAATACTAAACTCCTTTATAGATGGTTGTTTTGTAGCTAGTGTTTTAAGTTTAATTTCAGCAGCCATTCAATATTATCTATATAGTAATATCAATTCATTTTTTTATGGAGAGTTGGCTTTATACGGTCATTCCAGTTATATGGCAATTTTCTTATGTTTTTCCTCAGCATTAATTTACATTCGAAACATTAAGCAGAATAGTGCAGTTAAATTTCCTTTAAAAGACTTGTTTTTATTAGGGCTGTTCTCAATAATGATATTTTTTCTAGTCTCTAAAACAGGAATAATTTCAATTTTACTTATTCACTTTGCTTTTATAGGATATTTAATAATCAAGAACAAGTTGTATTTAAAAGGAACTATTGTGTTGGTTTTAATTTCCACATTGTTGTTTACAGGTTATAAAGTTTTTCCGGAAGTAAATAATAGATTTAACGAAATGTTTAGTGCTGTTTTTAATGAAAGTACAGAGTTAAACTCAACATCATCCATTAGAACAGAAATTTGGAAAACAAGCGTAAAAATTTTAGCTCAACATCCATTTGGAGTAGGCACAGGAGATGTAAAAGATGTGTTGGTGGAGCATTATATGAATTCAGGATTAGATTATGCCGCAGAAAAAGAACTAAATGCTCACAATCAGTTTTTGCAAATAGCGTTAGCAACCGGATTTTTAGGCTTGTTGGTTTTAGTAGCAATGTTGGTTATGCCGCTTTATTATTCTATCAAAAATAAACAACCTATTTATATAGTATTTTTAGGACTAATTATTATTAACTTTTTAACAGAAGCGATGTTAGAAACATTAGCAGGTGTAGTGTTTTTTGCATTTTTTAATACCATGCTTTATATTACATTTGTGCAAAATAAAAATTAAATAACTAAATGAAAATTATAACGATAGTAGGAGCTAGGCCTCAATTTGTAAAAGCTGCTGCTTTAAGCAGAGCAATAGAGAAACATCCAGAAATTGAAGAAATTATTGTGCATACAGGTCAGCATTTTGACGATAACATGAGTGAAGTATTTTTTAGAGAAATGGAAATTCCTAAACCAAAGTACAACCTCAATATTAATAGTGTTGGACATGGAGCTATGACGGGTAGAATGTTAGAACAAATTGAAAAGATATTATTAGAAGAGAAACCTGATTTGCTGTTGGTTTATGGAGATACAAATTCTACAATAGCTGGAGCGTTAGCTGCTAAAAAATTACATATAAAAGTAGCTCATGTTGAAGCAGGTCTAAGAAGTTTTAATATAGATATGCCAGAAGAAGTCAATAGAATTTTAACCGATAGAATTTCTGATTATTTATTTTGTCCGACACAAACAGCAGTTGATAACCTATTGAAAGAAGGATATGAAAATATTGATACAAAAATCATTAAAAGTGGTGATGTAATGCAAGATGCAGCCGAGTATTATTCTCTTACTTCTGCTGAAAAAGCTACTGTAGCCAATACAATAACGCACGACAAATTTATTTTATGTACGCTTCACAGAGCTGAAAATACGGACAATAAAGTGAATTTAACAGGAATAATAGATGCGTTAAATACCATTAATAAAACAATTCCTGTGGTATTACCACTTCATCCCAGAACAAAAGGCAAAATTGCTGATTTAGGACTGAAAATGGAATTCGATACCATAGATCCTGTTGGATATTTTGATATGATAGAGTTACTGAAAAAATGTGCCTTAGTAATGACGGACAGTGGTGGATTGCAAAAAGAAGCTTTCTTCTTTAAGAAAAACTGTGTTACCATGCGAGAGCAGACAGAGTGGGTAGAGTTGGTTGAAAACAAAGTGAATGTGCTTGTTGGAAGTGATACCAAAAAAATAATAGCAGGAGTAGAACAAATGTTAGGGCAAAAAGCAGATTTCACTATAGATTTATATGGGAAAGGAAAAGCTTGTGAGAATATTATACAAGAATTAATAAATTAGAAACAAAAGAATAACAATCAATAAAAAAATATGATTCCATTTTCACCACCACATATTAATCAGCAAGTAATAGACGAAGTAACTAAGGTACTTCAATCGGGTTGGATTACTACAGGACCAAGAACTAAAGCTTTTGAAAAAGAGATTACAGCTTATTGTGGTAATAAAAATACACTTTGCTTAAACAGTGCTACAGCAGGATTAGAAATTATTTTGCGTT
Source organism: Vicingaceae bacterium (assembly GCA_965284565.1). Classification (GTDB taxonomy): domain Bacteria; phylum Bacteroidota; class Bacteroidia; order Flavobacteriales_E; family Vicingaceae; genus BRH-c54. The sequence continues at coordinate 3,032,164 of OZ260100.1, read as the reverse complement.
GGTTTGGCGTTAAAGAAGGTGATGAAGTTATTTTGCCCGCCTATACTTATTCAGCTACGGCTAATGTGGTAATGCACTGTGGAGCTATACCTGTTTTTGTAGATGTAAATGCTTCAGATTTCAATATTAATGTCGCAGCAATTGAAAAAGCCATTACCTCAAAAACAAAAGTAATTATGCCAGTAGATTTTGGTGGATTACCTTGCGATTTTGATGTGATTAATGCTTTAGTAAACAAACACAAAAATACATTTGTTGCTACTACAGGTGAACAAAAAAAACTTGGAAGAATTTTAGTCCTATCCGATGCTGCTCATTCTTTTGGAGCAACCTACAGAGGTAAAAAGACGGGGGCTTTAACTGATGTCTCAGTATTTTCTTTTCATGCAGTAAAAAACCTAACTACTGGCGAAGGTGGAGCGGTAGCACTTAATTTACCTGAACCTTTTAATAATGATGAGATTTATCAAACTTTATGTGTGAAAACCTTGCACGGACAAAATAAAGATGCATTAGCAAAAACACAAAAAGGCAATTGGCGTTATGATATAGTGGAAGCTGGGTATAAATGCAACATGACAGATATTATGGCAGCTATTGGTCAGGTGGAGTTGGCAAGATATGATAGTGAAACCTTACCTAAAAGAAAATATATCATTAACGAATATACCAAAGCTTTAGAAACTTACAACTGGGCAGAACTACCCATTTTTAGTGATGAAACACAACAAAAAGAAACTTCTTACCATCTTTTTCCATTAAGGATAAAAAACATTACTGAACAGCAGCGAGATGCTATTATTCAAGAAATTTTTAATCAAGATGTATCTGTAAATGTTCACTTTATTCCTGTGCCTGCTATGAGTTTTTATGTTAATTTAGGATATGACATTAAAAATTATCCTACAACACTTGATAACTTCTCTAGAGAAATCTCCTTACCTGTATTTTATGACTTAACAGATGAGCAGATTCAAACCGTTATAAGAGCAGTAGTTAATGCCGTAAACCAAATTATTGGGTAATGAAGAGGTTGATGGATATATTTTTTTCATTGATTGGATTAATCCTGTTATTTCCATTGTTTTTAATTATCGGAATCATCATTGCTATAGATTCTAAAGGTGGTGTGTTTTATAAACAAACCAGAGTAGGAAAAGACGGAAAAGATTTTAAGGTGTTTAAATTTAGGTCTATGGCTGTTGGCTCTGATAAAAAAGGTTTGCTTACTGTTGGTGGAAATGATAGTAGAATTACCAAGCCCGGTTATTTTATCAGAAAATATAAAATTGACGAATTGCCGCAGTTAATAAATGTTTTTATTGGAGATATGAGCTTGGTCGGTCCTCGTCCTGAAGTTAGAAAGTATGTTGATTTATACAATGAGGAACAACAAAAAGTGCTTTCAGTACAACCTGGAATTACCGATTATGCAAGTATAGCATACATTAATGAAAATGAAGTGTTGGGGGATTCAGAAAATCCAGAAAAGACCTATATAGAAGAAGTTATGCCCAATAAATTAAAGCTTAACTTAAAATATATTGAAGAAAAAAGTGTTATTACCGACATCAAAATAATATTCAAAACCATTGCTAAAATTATTAGTTAGTAATTGTGAATATTAATTTTAAGTGAAGCCAGTTTCAGTTGGAGAATTTTTATAATTTTCAGTTTTAAATTAATGAGTTGGATTAAATACATATTTCAAAATAACTTTCCCCGATGGATGGTGCTTACCATTGATATGGTAATTTGCTTTTTTGCTATCATCATTGCTTATTTGGTTCGTTTCAACTTCAACATTCCAGAAGTAGAAATAAAAGGATTTCCTTTTGTTTTTAGTGTGATTTTAGGCGTCAGATTAATCAGTTTTTTAATTACAGGAACCTACAAGGGCATTGTAAAACATACTAGTTCTAAAGATTCTCAACACATATTTGTAACACTTACCATTGGTAGTTTAGTTTTTGTTGTAGTAAACCTTATTTTTTATTATGGTATCAATAAAAGCTTTCCAATACCATTTTCTATTATTATTATAGATTATATGGCAACCCTGTTTTTAATGATAACGCTAAGGGTGTTGTTTAAATCTATTTACACAGAAATAATGAATCCCTACAGAGAGAAAAGTAATGTTATTATTTTCGGGGCAGGAGAGTCTGGCATTATTACCAAAAGGACTTTAGATAAAGATGCTGGGTTGAAATACAAAGTATTGGCATTTATTGATGAAGACGCCAAAAAAGAAGGTAAGATTTTAGAAGGCGTAAAAATTTTAGGATTAAATAAATTAGAAGATTTATTGAGTAAAGAAGATGTTGCTCATTTGATTATTTCTGTTCAGCAGCTGTCTAGTGCCAGAAAAAAGATGCTGATAGATATTTGCTTAAAGTACGATACTAAGATATTAAACGTTCCGCCTGTCTCTAACTGGATTAACGGAGAATTAAGCTTTAAGCAAATTAAAAAAATTCAGATTGAAGAACTGTTGGAGAGAGAACCCATTAAACTGAGTGAAGACAATATTAAACAACAATTATCTGATAAAGTGATATTAGTTACCGGAGCAGCAGGAAGTATAGGTAGCGAAATGGTAAGACAAATTGTTCATTTTAGTCCCAAAAAAATTATTTTGCTCGACCAAGCTGAATCTCCCTTATATGATATGGAATTGGAGCTGAGTGATAATCCTAATAGTGTTCCTTATGAAATTGTGATTGGAGACATTAAAAACAAAGAAAGAATGGAAAATCTTTTTAAGACTTTTCAGCCTAACTATGTTTTTCATGCTGCAGCTTACAAACATGTTCCTATGATGGAGAATAATCCATCGGAATCAATTTTTACCAATGTGTTGGGAACAAAAGTGATTGCAGACTTAGCCGTACAGTATAATATAGAGCGATTTGTGATGGTTTCTACAGACAAAGCAGTAAATCCAACCAATGTAATGGGAGCGAGTAAGAGAATTGCGGAAATATACATTCAATCGCTGAGTACTACTTCTAATACTAAATTTATTACGACTCGTTTTGGCAATGTATTAGGTTCTAATGGTTCGGTAATTCCAAGATTTAGAAAACAGATTGAAAGTGGCGGGCCAATCACCATTACACACCCAGATATTACTCGTTTTTTTATGACTATTCCTGAAGCTTGTCAGTTGGTGCTAGAAGCAGGAACATCAGGAGAAGGAGGGGAGATTTATATTTTTGATATGGGCGAATCGGTTAAAATACTCGATTTAGCTAAAAAAATGATAAAATTATCAGGATTAACCTTAGATAAAGACATTAAGATTACCTACACAGGACTTCGTCCTGGCGAGAAGTTGTATGAAGAATTACTGGCAAACGAAGAAAATACAATTGCTACCCACCATAATCAAATTATGATAGCGAAGGTTAAGAAATATGATTTCCAGGAAGTAGATACTAAAATTAACCAACTGATAAGTAGCTTTAATAGCCAAAACAATTTCCAAATTGTAACTCAAATGAAGGTGTTAGTGCCAGAGTTTAAAAGTAAAAACTCTGTTTACGAAGAGTTGGATAAGTAAAGCATCTAACTAAGTCCCCCGAAGGGGACTTTTCCAAAGCACAAAGCCTATCTTTTACCGTCATAGAGATGATTGTTGGTAAATTGTTTTCAACTACCAACTTATACTGTCATTTAATTTCTTTCAGCATTTCAACTGCATTTTGGTTGTTAGGGTTTAGTTCTATAGATTTCTTATAGTTTTGTATTGCTAATTTCTTGTTTCCCATTTTTCGGTAACATTCAGCAATACTATCATATACATCAAAAGCTTTTGGATAGAGTTCGGTATTTAATTTAAAAAAAGCGAAAGCAATGTCAAGTTTATCATGCCTAAAATGATAATAAGCAATAGTATTAATAAGATCTTGAGAAGGTTTAAACTCTTCATCCCATTCTTCACTAAGTTGTTTAAAATGAGCTTTAAATAATGTTACATCCTCTTTTATTGCAGTTGTTAACCTATAACTTTTAAAAATAAAACGAATACCATCATACAAAGATTTTAATGTTACTGATTGATGGTTTTCATCTTCATAGATTTGGAATTTAGTTCGTACAGCATTTGGTTGCTCTTGCAATAATTTATAAAAACGTTCTTGAGCTTTTCTTGTATTGGTGGTGTCAGCTTTAAATTCATTATTATTTGCTCCAGACATGTACCATGATTTAGTGTTGGAGAGTGTTTTAACCGACTTTAATTGTTTTGTACATAAGTCATTATCCCACCACATTGAAGGATCCATAGAAATGTAGGCATTAAATGGTGAGTTATTTGAAAGAAATGATTGAGCTGCGGTAAGTCCACCAAAAGAATGTCCGACAAACACTTTAAGTTTCATTGTATTGTAGTTTTTGTCTATTTCTGGCATAAGCTCTTCGTTGATAAATTTTAAGAAATTTTCGCCACCACCACTTGTTTTTAAAAGGTCTTCATTTTCAGTGCCATCATAATACATGATAGAGTGTGTGGGAGTAAGGTCTCTTGTTCTATCCGTATTAGGTAAAGCTACAAGGATAAATTCGGGAATAATATCATTACCACTTAAGAAATAAAGTGTGTTAAGCGTATACCAAAAGTGATAATATCCATCTAACAATAAGAGAACAGGGTACTTCTTTTGGACATGAAGAGTATCTGAATATGAGGGAGGAAGATATACTTGATAAGGTCTTTCTTCATTTAGAAATTTAGAATTAATTGGAGTGGGTGTAAGAACTTGTGCATTTGAAACGGTAGCACACAATACGACTAAAATAAATAAAATTATCTTCATTTTTAATTGGAAATTAAATTTAAAAGTAAAGGTAGTGATAAGGAGTTTGTCGAATTGTTAAAAGAATATAATTATCCTAAATGTTTACCAACGATATGTGTATGAAACGTACTTAACTGTTTCAAGTACTTATAAAAGTAATAATTTTTGCCAAAGTTTCAGTTAAGTACAAAGTTTGATACGAGCCAAAAGTTTTGATTTTACTAATATTTTGCCTATTTTTTATATACATTGTTACCTGCTGGCTTTTTTTCCTATTACATATAAATAATCTCCTAAATCGTTTGCGTAAGTATCGATTATCTCGTTGATTTTTCCGCTGTCGATGTCCTTTTTTAAATTTATCAAACCTTGTCCAACTTCAGTTCGATTTGCTAAAGACGAGAAGGAAGAAATTCCATTTCTAATTTGATTATCAAAATATATCTCTGCGTTTTGCTTTCCACAGTATAAAAACTTGTCTTGAAGGTCAGATTGAATAAAGTATTTGTCAGTTTCTGTAATTGCAATGTTGCTTTTTGTCATTGCTTCTTCAATTTTTTCCAAGCTTGGCATTTGGTCTATAGAATCTTCCAACATTTTTGGGAAATAATGATTCAACCAATATCCATTCATTTGTTCCGGTGTAGATGTGAAAATTACAATTCTACCATCAGGTCTTAAAACTCTATTAAGTTCAGAAAATCCTTTCTGCAAATCTACCCAATGATGGATTGTTAACGAGCCAACTATACCATCTACAGAGTTATCGGATAATTCAATGTTTTCTACTGTTCCCACTTTCCAATCAACATTGCTATTTTTGAGTCTAGCTTTCTCTAACATTTTCTCCGATGGGTCAATCCCAATTAGTCGAAGTCCATATTTTTCAAGTTCATTTGTATAGTTTCCAGTTCCACAGCCGATGTCAAGATAAATTCCGTCCTTTCTCGGACTTAAGTGTTCTACTAACTTATTTGTCAAAAATGGGTCGGCTTTTCTAGTCGAATTATAACCTGTTCCAATCTTGTCGTATTTTGCTTCCATTTCGTTCTTTTAGCTTGCGGGTAACGCCATGGCTATGCTGCGTATCCCGCAGGGTATGCAGTATAGGTGATGTTAGGCTTAGTGTTTCTTTATTAATGTGTACATCGATTTATCAATAACCAACTCACTATTTTCAACTTTATAGCTAAAAAACTGAATGATACCTTTTTCATTCCTTTTGAAAATAAAAAGTTCAACATCTGTATTGTTAATGTTTTCAGGGTCATAAATAATGACCTTATCAAAAGTAGCTGGGCCACCACAAAAAACATCTGTCACAAATTCTATTTTTTGGTTTTGCCAATGTCCGATACCGTTAAATGTACCATTCGCGTTTATTGTAAAGTTTGTTGAAATCTCTTTATCTGTGCTATCCTTTAAAACATAAGACCCTACCAAAGTTCTATCCCTTACATAAAAGTCTCTAGGATTTGGATAAGGGTATGATGGAGTGAATGATTTAGCAATTCTCTTGTACTCAATAACAATCTGGTCAATCTGTTCCGTAGCTTTTCTAAAAATAGTAATTGTTGTGTCGTCTAATTGATAGTCAATTTTCAAAAAGCATGGCGAACCTATAGCATACAAATCCATGAGGTCTGGAATTTTGTAATAACCTGCTGAATCGGTTTGATTTAGATTAATGAGAAAGCTTCCTTGCTCATATATCGTGTCATTATGCTGAATGCATTTTCGAGAAACTTCAGGATGGAGCACATGACTATGTAGAACTCCATACCCGATAGTTAAAACTCCATCTTTTTGCTCAACTGATTGAATTCTTAAGCCTATCGGATAAATTGAAATATCAAGCTCGGAACGTGATAACTTCTTTGAATATTCCATCATGCTTGGATTAGAATCAAAATAGATTTTGAAACTGTTCTCGATCCATATACCTTCTATATTCTCAAGGTGCTTCCCGAACTTTGTTTGTCCCGGACAAACAGAAGCAATGAGAAATGATATAATTATCAGAATTATTCGTGTCATTTTTTCAATTAAGCCTAACATGCAGATAAAGAACACTAGTGTTCTTTATCCGCACTGTATCTTTACCCCAAATATAGTAATTCAATCGGATTTTTTCATGGGTTTAAGAATATTAATTCAATTTATAGTTTTAGATTCCCGCCTACGCGGGAATGACGTTTAGATAGGTTGTGCAGCAAAAAAATAAGCTCTAGCTAACTTCTTACCGTCATTCTCGAAATTTTCAAGGCACGCAGAAAATTATCGGGAATCTATTTTTGATTTTATATTCCTATTTGCATAGTTAATAAATTAACCATTCTATCACTTACATTTTCATAAATAATAGCGTAATTATTTATACATTTGTTCCTTATTTATTTTAAAACATACAATTTATGGAAGCGACAGCATTAAAAGATATTATTTTAAAAGACAAACACATTGCATTGGGAGCTAAAATGGTTCCTTTTGCAGGTTTTACCATGCCTTTGCAATATACAGGCTTAACAGACGAACATTTAAATGTTAGAAATAACGTTGGTGTTTTTGATGTGTCGCACATGGGAGAGTTTATGGTAAGTGGAGAAGGTGCGTTGGATTTAATTCAACGTGTTACTTCAAACGATGCTTCAGTATTAACTCCCGGAAAAGTACAGTATTCTTGTTTCCCCAATTATGATGGCGGGATTGTAGATGATTTATTGGTATATATGTTGGCTAAAGACAAATACATGTTGGTAGTTAATGGAGCTAATGTAGATAAAGATTGGGAATGGGTAGTGAGGCATAATTCTAACAATGTAAGTATAGAAAATATTTCAGATAGAATTTCTTTATTGGCTGTACAAGGACCTAATGCACAAAAAATGTTACAGCCATTAACCAATATGAGTTTGGATATGACTTACTATACCGTGCAAGAGGGAACTTTTGCAGGCGTAGAAAATGTAATTATTTCTTCAACAGGATATACCGGAGCAGGAGGTTTTGAGGTTTATTTTCACAATAAAGATGCAGAGAAAATTTGGAATGCTATTCAGGAAGCTGGAAAAGCAGTAGATATGAAAATGGCTGGATTAGCTTGTAGAGATACCTTAAGATTAGAAATGGGTTTTTGCCTTTACGGAAATGATATTAACGATACAACATCACCAATAGAAGCAGGCTTGGGGTGGATAACTAAGTTCACCAAAGATTTTGTAAATGTAGATTATCTTAAAAAACAAAAAGAAGAAGGTGTAGAACGTAAGTTAGTTGGCTTTGAGTTGGTAGAAAGAGGTATTCCTCGTCAGCATTACCAAATTGTAGATGCAGAAGGAAATGTAATAGGAGAAGTAACTTCAGGAACACAATCACCATCACTAAACAAAGCAATAGGTATGGGCTATGTAGCCAAGTCTTTCTCAAAAGTAGATTCAGAAATTTACATTTTAATAAGAGATAAAAAAGTAAAAGCTAAAGTAGTGAAAATGCCATTTTACAAAGGATAAATATTTACTGCTATTAATTAACTAATAACCATTAACTTTTAATCAACACATGGGAGAAATATCCTCCGGAAATATTAATAACGTAGAAGTGTGCTTTTCTCCAGCATTATTTCCAAGCTATTTTGATAATAACAACTGCGTGGTAGTAGTAATAGATGTTTTAAGAGCTACCTCTGCCATTTGTGCTGCATTCGAAAATGGGGTTAAAGGACTTATACCAGTAGAATCTGTTGAACAGGCTATTAGTTATAAAGAAAAAGGGTTTTTAGTTGGTGCAGAAAGAAATGCCCAAGTAATGGAAGGATTTGATTTTGGAAATTCTCCGTTAACATTCTCAGATAAGAAGTTTAAAGACCAAACTATTGTACTTACCACTACTAACGGAACAAAAGCCATACATGCAGCTAAAAATGCTCACAAAGTAATTGTAGGGGCATTTACAAATTTAGATGCCGTTTGTGATTACATTGAAAGACAAGATAAAGATGTATTGCTTCTATGTGCTGGCTGGAAGGATAGATTTAACTTAGAAGACTCTCTTTTTGCAGGAGCAGTAGTAGAAAAAATAAGTAAAAATTTACGTTATACCGATTTAGGAGATGGAGCCATAGGGGCACTTAACTTATACAAAAATGCCAAAGGTAAATTATTTGAGTTTCTAGGAGAGTCTTCTCACAGAAAACGATTGAGTAACTTGAATTTGGAAGAAGATATTGTTTATTGTTTAACTTTAAATAAGTCTAAATTAGTACCTGTACTTAAGGGAGATACGTTGGTTTTGGAAAACAATGAAGAGGCAGCTTCTATTGGTCAGTTAGTTTAATGTAAAGCATGAAATTTCTTTATAAATATTTAATTTTTGTAGTGCTTTTCTTAATTGGAGTGTATTACATTTACCAACCATCTATTTATTCTTGGGGATTTTTCGGACATAAAAAAATTAACCGAATGGCAGTTTTTACTTTGCCACCCGAAATGATTAAGTTCTACAAAAAAAACATTGAATACATTACTGAACATGCTGTTGACCCTGACAAAAGACGTTATGCCGTAGAAGGAGAAGCTCCCAGACATTATATTGATATTGACCATTATGCTGAAGAGGGGCAAGATCCTTTTGAGGTAATGCCTAAAAAATGGTTTGATGCGATAGATAAATTTACTGAAGATACTTTACAAGCTTATGGAATTGTGCCTTGGCATGTTAATTTTATGGTAATGCAGCTTACAAAAGCATTTGAAGCAAAAGATTATGATAGAATTATTAAGGTTTCAGCAGATTTAGGGCATTACATTGGCGATTCGCATGTGCCGTTGCATACTACTAAAAATTACAACGGACAATTAACCAATCAAAAAGGCATACATGGTTTTTGGGAGTCTCGCTTGCCTGAGTTAAAGCATGAAGATTATGATTATTTTGTGGGTAGAGCAAAGTATGTTGATGATGTGTTGGAAGATGTATGGGGAGTGGTGAAACTTAGTTTTGCTGCTAAAGATTCTGTATTGGGTTTTGAAAAACAATTGAACGATGAATTTCCTCAGGATAGGAAATACAGTGTAGAAAATAGGGGAGCAGCTTTAATGAAGGTTTATTCAGAAGAATATTCAGATAGGTACCATGAAATGTTAAATGGAATGGTAGAAAGACGTTTAACAGCTTCTATAATAAAAGTAGGCAGTTATTGGTACACGGCTTGGGTAAATGCCGGACAACCTAATTTAGATGAATTATTAGAGAAAAAACCTTCTCAAAAATTTATTGAAGAAGCAGAAGAATTAGACAATTCTTACAAAAGCAATAAAATTAAAGGCAGAGAACACGATCATTAATGGTTTAAAGTTCAGTTTTCTTAAATGTAAACTCTTCCACCCATTTTTTATCTCCGCTGTGTAGGTTAAGCTTTATAGTTAACTCATTTTCTTTTCTGCTATAAGTTAGTCCATTGAAATAAGCCGTTGTCCCTTCAATTTTTATCAACTCAAAAGTTATCCACTTATCTTTTTCTTCCCAAGGAGTTAAATCCTTACTGAAGTGTTTTAATTTTAATGAAATGTTGCTGTCCAGCTGCTCAATAATCATGTATTCTGTAAAAACTACTTTTCCGTCTTTTGAATAACGAAAAATTCCTTGCATGGTATTATCCATCTGAGGCATCCAAACTTCATTACAAGTTCCACCTAAACCTTCTCCTGTCCATAATTCGGTTAACCAAGCTAATTCACTTAATTGGTGTTTTTGTTTTATTGTTGTAGAGTCTAGAGTTAATACTTCTTGACTAAAAGCTACTGTACTAATAACTAGTATGCTTATAATAGAGATGAGTTTGGTTTTCATAATTTTATTTAGATTTTAGCATTTTAAGGGAAGCCCAAGAAAGAAATAGTATTAATAATATTATAATTCCCCATAACCAACCATTGTTAGAGAATAAAGGTTGGTTAACTTGTTCTTTTTCATGAATAATTTTTTCTTCTTCAGAAAGTTTTAATTCTGTTATATCTGCCGGTATTTTATCTTTAAAATTTACAATGTCGTAAGAAGGAGTAGAAGAAGATTTGTTGCCATAGTATAAAAAATATTCGCTAGACAAATCACTAAATCGAGCAATTAACTTATAAACAAACCCTTTTGTTATAACAGTGTCAATTGTTAGAGGAGCATTATTGTTATTGTAAATAATAATTTTAAGCTTATTTAAAAATGTTGGATTAAAGTGAAATTCATTGGCTTCAGTTGAGCTCATAATACTACTTGTTAAAGTAATGTAGTTGTAAATCCAACCTTTTTCAGTTTTTACACTATCTTTTAATTGTTTGATAATTACAGGTCGGTAATAGTCTAAAGTATCAGCAACAGTTAAACTAAGTTTGTTAATGGGGTATTTATTGTGAAGTTCAATGTCAATTTCCGTAGTGGTGTTATTATTTTTTTGAGCCATTTTTTTTATAGCACACCGGTGTAGTGCTATTTTTTCAATAGTTTGTAACGATAGGGTAGCTTTTTTCAAAACAGGTACGTCATTGCTTTTAACACTTATTCGGTAGTAGTTGTAGTTGGATTTAGGAAACTTAATATTAGTATAGTTAAAGTCAATTTCACTATTATGAATAGATAAAACTCTATATTTTTCGTGAATTGTAAACCACTCATCTTGGTTGTTACTGCCTTCTAAATGAATATTCCAATCAAAGTTTTTATTTTCGAAGCTTAAATTGATTTCGTTAATAATTTTATCAATCGGAGTTTCAAATGTCCAGAAATAGCCATTATTGTTTTTAGAAGAATTAATCAATTCAAAAGAAATCTCCTTGTAAGTATATTCATTTGATGGTGTTGAAACAATGTAAGGTGTTTCTATAGTATCATTTGCAGCATTAAATCCAATAATTCGTAAGTCGGAAAAGTTGGTATTAATATTTTTAAAAATAGCCTCAGGCAATACCACTTCATGCCATAAATCAGATGGTGGAGATAACTTCCTTTTATAATTATGATTTTCAATCTGAGCGTATAGACCAGAAGAACACAAAAGAAATATCAGGAAGGTTAAACTAACTTTTGGCTTCATCAGAAATTAATGTTTTATACTTGTTGTACAAGAAAGAAATGATTAATAAAAGTACACCTAAAGAAACAAACACTATTGTTTTTGCTATGGTATTTAAGTGCGAAATATCGTAGAAAAATAACTTAATTAACGTAATTGAAAACAAACTTATGGCACTTATTCTTAAATATTTTTTCTTTTTCACTAACCCTAAAATAATAAGTAATAAAGCATAAATCCCCCACAATATACTTATGCCGAGTTTATACGATTGCGAAGAATTGAAATAATCCATCCAATGAATTAACTCACTACTGGCAACCCATAAAATGCAAGTGTGTAATATCAGTTCGAAAGGAATAGAGAGTTTAATTTTGATGTAAGCTTGTTTTATTTCTTTATAGGTTACATAAAGAATAAGTGCTAAAAACAAATAAGCAATATACCTTATCCAAAGGTTAAAAGCACTTGCTTCATAATACTCCATGGTTTGATAAAGGTAAGAAGTTCTTAATGCACCTAGAATATAAAGTCCTTGGGTGAGGAAGATTAATACTGTAAAAAAGTTGAGGATTAAATTAGTACCTCCTAAAATTGGATTCTTAGTCTTCTTAATATTAAAAATAGTTAGGAGAGAGAAAAATAACATGGAAAAAATAATTACAAACAACGATTTAAACCTCAATAAATCATAATTATTAATGCTTGTATCGTAATCACTCCCTTCAACTTGTTGAATTATTTCTGAGCTACTATACAGTTGCTGCCAATAATTAGTAATTTCTATTCTAAGTGTAAAATATAATGAAAAGAGAAATATAAAAATGGCTGAAATTTTTATCATCTTACCAAAAACATTACTATTACTACTTTCTGAATGGTTTTTAATGTTTTTGTATGAGAAATAAGTAATGAGACCAAAAGCAAAAGAAAATAATAATGAAGTAAGAAAATGGATATTTACAAATGCGGTTATTTGGTTATGTGAAAATAGATAATAATAGCTTTCCCAATCTTGTAAAATACTAAAAAAAGCAAGTATCATTACAGGAAATGAGAGGTTGCGATACGTTTTTATATTGTTTTGAGTACCAATTAAAAACAAAACAGTAGCTTCACCTGCCCACAATAAAGAAACCCAATTACCATCTAATTGAACTGGAACAGTTATGGTGATGAAGGTAAGTACCAAACCAACCAATAAGTGAAATAAGTTTTTGTCGGCAAGTTTTTGTTTGTAAATAACAAACGCAGTAATAAAATGAATAAGAGCATTAAATATAGTGAATAAACCTAGTAAATTATCGGTGTTGCTATTATTAGTAAAGATGTTATAACCTAAACCGTAAAAAATAAAGGCATTAATAAGTAACAAAACCACATCGCTGGCATTAAACTTTTCTTTAGCGATTAGTTTATAAGATAAAAATGTAATGTAAAATATGGTAAAAAAGATAGTTAAGAAAGATAGGGCTAAAGTAAAGTGTACATCATTTTCGTACTTAAATAAAAACCATGATAAAAATATTAGCCAGGTAAAACCAAATGCCGAATAATATAAAGGTTTCCAATATTTTTTAAATGAAATATAGAGAATGCCTATATTGATAATGGTCATATAGCTAAATAAAATCATTACTTTTCCGGAGCCATCGCTAAGTAAAAATGGTACAGCATAAGCTCCAATTAAACCAATATGAGCAATAACCTGAAGGTTGTATTGTAATGCAGCTAACACAGTAAAAATGGTAAATAAAACCATTAGCCCAAATGAAATTTCTTGAGACATTAAGCCATATAAACTATAAGCAACAAAGGTTATAAAGTACATTATGGTCATTGAGCCACTTAATAAAACAGCACTATAGTTTTTATATTTTTCTTTTAGCTTAAATCCAATACCTAAAAGTCCAAAACCAAATAGATATCCTAAAATTATACGGGTTAGTGGATTTATTAAATTGTTATCAATGGAATATTTTGCTCCAATAGCAACTCCAATAATAGTAATTAATATACCTATTTTGTTGATTAGGTTTTCTCCAATAAAGCGTTCAATGTCCGTTTTTTTCTTAATTTTTTCTTTTATAGGAGAAACAGGTTCAGATTTTTTTGGGATAGGTGCTGGAGTTGGTTTAATTTCCTTAGTAATATTAATTTCAGGTATTGGAGGAGTGTTTAATGGTTCTCCAGTTTTGGAGTGTCGGAGATTAGATATTTCAGTTTTTAAATGGTTAATTTCCTCTCTAAAGTCTTGATGCTTCTTTTGAAGTTGCTCTAGTTTTGCTAGTAGTTGAGCTATTTTATCATTTTCCATTTAAGCTTTTTTTCGTTAGGTCTTAAATTAAGTTACTTAAGGAATACTTAATCAAATATAAAACATTCTTTTTACAAATTAACCTTTTGATATAAATAAAAAAAGCTGTCACATTTGGACAGCTTTTATATAAATTAGATAAAAGAAGATTATTCTTCTACTTCAATCATTTTGAAAGGAACATTAATGATAGCCTGATAATCTTCACCTGCTTCTAACATATCCTCATCATCTTCTTCGTAATACCAGTTGATGATTACTTCACTATTACCATTAATAGCTTCTAATTTCTTTAAAACATCCAAGACACATTTTGAAGAACTTGTGTTGAAATATTCTAATTGAATATCTACAGTTGTTTTAGACTGAGGACTACTATTATAGGCATCTAAACCTTCAATTAAAGGTTTGTAAAACTCAATTGAGTTTTCAGGAATTGATCTTCCTCTTAATAACAAATATCCTTCGCTTGGTTTGAATTCAATTGTTGGTGTTTTTGGTGTTCCTTCTAAAATTAATATTTCCATATCTCAATTATTATTTATTTAACTTTTTCTTCTTTTTCCTCTTTGTTTCTGTTTTGAGCAACTTTTACGTTTAAACTAAAAAATGTAAGCTTGTCATCAACATCATCAAAGCGGTATTCTAATTTTTTTCCTGATTTTCTAGCAATATCTATCATTCCTAAACCACCGCCTCCTTTAGAAGACATTTCTCCGTTATTTAAAACTTCTTTGTAGTAGGTTTTTAGTTGCATGCTGTCCATGGCATTAATAGTATCTAGCCTTTTTTTCATTGGCACAACATTTTCTTTAACCATGTAATTACCAGTCATGATAGAGTATTCATCGTTTTGTTTTTTTATCATAAACAAAGCACTCTTTTCATTTATTGGTGTAGCAAAGTCATCATTTTCTAAATGGTGGTAAAGATTTTGTAAACATTCTACTAAAATGTTATAAACTTTCTTTTTAACAACTGGAGGTTCTTCTAATGTATCCATCTTAGACTCCATTATTTGAAGTATAGAGGTTAATAAATCAGATGTAACTTCTCCCTTAAAAGAAAGCATTATATTACCTTCCTCCATTTTAGTATAAAAATCATGTATGTTCTCCATCAACTAAAATTTTCGATTTCAAAGATATTAAATCCAAATTATTTAACAAGTTTTTTTAGTATTATTTTAATTTAATGTAAAAAAATACGCCATTAATAGATGAAAAAAAATAGTTCAGCGAAATACAGTCTTGTTTTTAGCCTATAATCATTAATTAACAGCAAGTTAAAATCTTGCATAAAAGTAATGCTTTTTACTACATAGATTAATACTTTTGCCTTTTAATTATAAAGATGGAGGAAATTATAGATAATAAAAATTGGTTTGAAGCCTGGTTTGATACTCCATATTATCATCTTTTATATAAAAATAGAAATTTTGAAGAAGCTAGTTTTTTTATTAAAAACTTAGTAACCTATTTAGCACCAAACGATAGTGATTACTTGTTAGATGCTTGTTGTGGTAAAGGAAGGCATGCGTTATATATGAATCAACTTGGTTTTAATGTAGATGCTTTTGATTTGTCGGCTAATAATATTGAACATGCCAAGCAATATGAAAACAATAAGCTACATTTTTATCAAAACGACATTAGACAAGTTTTGTTTAATAATAAATACCATATTGTTTTTAATTTATTTACTAGCTTTGGTTATTTCGATAGTGAAGCGGATAATGAGTTAGCCATTAAAGCTTTATCAGATAGTTTGAAACAAGATGGAGTGTTGGTAATAGATTTTCTAAATGCTCAAAAAGCCATTGAGAATATGGTTGATAAAGAGGATAAAATAGTAGATGGGTTAACTTTTAAAATTAAGCGAAAGTTTAAAGATGGATTTATCATAAAACAGATTTCTTTTGAAGATAAAGGTAGAAAATTTAGGTTTGAAGAAAAAGTTAAAGCCCTTTATCAAAAAGATTTTATAAATTACTTTAATCTTGCAGGGTTAAAATTAATTAAGGTTGCCGGAGATTACCAACTAAACGATTTTGATATTCATACCTCAGACAGACTGATACTTTTTGCTAAAAAATAAACCTATGGAAACTGCTTATACATACATTATTCTTTTTTTAGCAGCTTTTTTAAGTGGGGGAGCAATTATTGTTATAAAACCCAAAATGGGCCTATCACTAAAGTTATTATTGTCTTTTAGTGGTGCGTATTTATTAGCACTTTGCTTTTTACACCTTATTCCCGAATTATATGTAGCACCTTCTTTTCAGGTAGGACTGTTTATTTTACTTGGTTTTGTTTTCCAATGGTTTTTAGAAGTTTTTTCTAAGGGAATAGAACATGGTCACTTTCATATCCATCCACATGAAACAAAATCAATATTTCCTTATGCTATATTTATTAGCTTATGCTTACATTCTTTTGTTGAAGGAATGGCATTAATAGAACCAGAACATCATCACCATCACGATCATGAAAATTCTTCTCTGTTATTAGGTATAGTGATTCATAAAATTCCTATAGCCATTGTGCTGGCTTCATTATTATTAGCTCAGGTTAAGAATAAACTGGTTACCATTAGCGGAATAATATTGTTTGCTATTTCTGCACCTCTAGGGTTGTACTTAGGACAGCATTACGGAAGTTTGTTTTTAGCAGATATAACGGTGTTAATGGCCTTGGCAGTAGGTGTCTTTCTACATATTTCTACTACCATTTTATTTGAATCTACCGAAAATCATAAATTCAACTTTAAAAAGTTCGGGGTAATTATTTTAGGATTTATTTTGGCTATTGTTACGCTTTAGAAATTAAAAACAAATCACTTCTTACTAGCATCAAACAAAATGGCTTTTTCTTCTTTAGTAAGGCTGTCATAACCCGATTTAGATATCTTATCTAAAATAGCATCAATTTTTTGTTGATTAGCTGCTTTTTGTGTGTTGTATGCAACATCAGACTTAGTTTTTCCAGGATTTTTATACACCACCTTCATTTTTCTTTTAGAAGAAAATAAATGTGTAATGTAGTTCAGCAAACGATTTATGCCTACAGTAATATCTTTGCCGCTTCTTAAACGATAAACAAAATAAAAACCAAAGAAAGCTCCTCCTAAGTGTGCAATATGTCCACCAGAATTGCCCTGAGGAATACTAATAATATCCATAATAACATAAAACAGGGCTATGTATTTTAGTTTTACGTTTCCTAAAAACATTAACCTTACGGTGTAGTTGGGTACATAAGCAGCAATAGCAATTAAAACTGCCATTACAGAAGCAGAAGCTCCTAAAGCTAAAGCTCCCGAAACAATTTCTTTAAATACAGGAAAAACATTAAAAGTAATAATGAACAATAATCCTCCAGCAATTCCGCCTAAAACATAAGTGCCGATAAGCTTTTTAGCATCTAAAAATTGTAAGAAGATTTGTCCGCCAAAGTAGAGAATAAGCATGTTGAAAGCCAAATGCAAAAATCCTTCGTGTAAAAACATGTAAGTAATTATGCTCCATGGCTTTAAAATTAACTGACCAAAATCTGCCGGTAGTGCCAACCAAGATGCTACCATACTACTTCCCGGAACACCTGTAAAAAAGAAAATTAACAAACCAATAATATGAACTAAAACAAAGACAACCACATTAATAAAAATAAACTTTATTAAAGCAGTTCCTGTTTTATACTGTTGTTTTAAATCGTCTACGATACTCATGACATTCTTTACCTTAAAAGCTAATAAAACTTATTTCTATCTGCCTTCCAATATTTTATAAGGAAAAAACCAAACAACATTCCACCTAAATGAGCAAAATGAGCTACATTATCATTAGGGTTGTTGGCAAAACCTGCGTACAATTCAAATATTCCATAAAAAATTACGAACCATTTGGCTTTAATGGGTATAGGAGGGAAGAGTAACATCAATTCGGTATTTGGGAACAACATTCCGAAAGCTAACAAGATTCCAAAAACAGCTCCTGAAGCTCCAACAGTACCTACATTCATTAAAATATTTGCTTGGGCAGCAAGAGGTTCTGTAAAGTTTTGTCTGTTTTGTAAAATTTCATATCCATTGCTTATAATGTAATCTAATTCTTCTTGACTTAATAAATCTCTTATATAAATTAATCTCACATATGCTACAATTAATTGAATGATTCCTGCGCCAATTCCAGTTGCCATGTAGTAAATTAAAAACCGTTTTGGTCCCCAAACTTGTTCTAAAACCCTACCAAACATCCATACAGCAAACATGTTGAAGAAAATATGCATTACACTTCCATGCATAAACATATAGGTAATTAATTGATGGGGATAGAATTGGTTACTTTCAATATAATGAAGACCAAGATAGGCAGTAACATTAATGCCTTGTTGCTCTAACAAAACCGTACCTAAATAAAACAATACATTAATTATAAGTAGGTTTTTTACAACTGGAGGTATATTTCTGAATAAGCTTTCAAACATAAGTTTTAATATTGAAATTGATGATTAAGATCATCTATGTTTAGTGTAATAATAATAGGTTTTCCGTTAGGTAAGTGATAAGGCATTTGGCAAGCAAAAAGTTGCTCTACTAAACCAAGCATTTCAGGTTCTGTTAACGCTTGTCCATTTTTCTTTGCAGCACTCTTAGCCATTGCCATAGCTAAAGCCTCTAAATGGACTAACTTAAAAGTACTTTGCTGTATTTTAAATTGCTCTATAAATTGCTCAAAAGTAGCCAACAAGTTTTGATTAGCAAATTTGGTAGGAACACCATTAATCACAAAAGATGTTCTGCCAATAGCATCAAACTGAAAGCCAATTTTTTTAATATCTTCAGCCATTTCATTCAGTACTTCGGCATCTGAATTGCTTAAATCTATGGTCTCAGGAAAAAGTAATTGTTGAGAATTGCCTTTACCTTGTTCTAAATGTGATAAGAACTGCTCAAACAAAACCCTTTCGTGAGCTCTTTGTTGATCAATAAAAAAGTAGTTCTGATTAAGTTGAGTAAGAATAAATTTTTGATGAATTTGAAGCACTGTTGTTTTGGTAACCTGAGTTTCATCATCCCAATTAGGAGAAAAAGTTTGAGCTTCGGTACTTTTTTCTTCAGATTTTGGGCTGCCATTATTAGCATCTAAAATAGTTTGTGTATCTTTTTCAAACTCATTAAAAAGGCTATCCCAATTTTTGGATTTTGGTTTTTCAAAAGTAGGTTTTGAGTTTTCTCTTTCTTTATCAAAAGGATTAAAATTAGGATTTACCCTAATGGTTGGCAATTTAGCTGCCTCCTTGTATCTAGCTAATGGAATATCAAAACTTTTTTCCTGTTCAAAATCTAAAGTGGGCGAAATATTATTTTTTCCAAGAGCTTGTTTTATAGCTGTTCTTAGTATGGCATAGATAGAACGTTCATCTTCAAACTTAATTTCGGTTTTAGTAGGGTGAATGTTGATGTCAATTTTTGACGGATCAACATGTAGGTTAATAAAATAAGATGGAAATTGGTCTTTATTTAATAATTGGTCGAAAGCATTTTGAACAGCGTGATTGAGATAAGCACTTTTAATAAACCTATTATTCACGAAGAAGAATTGCTCGCCCCTAGTTTTTTTAGCAAACTCAGGTTTGGTAACAAATCCGTCAATATTTACAATGTCTGTCTGCTCAGAAAGTGGCACCAACTTGGTATTGTATTTATCTCCAAAAACAGCTACAATTCTTTGTCTTAAACTTCCTGTGGATAGATTATAAACTTCGTTACCATCATTATACATGCTGAAAGCAATGTCGTGATGCACTAGTGCAACCCTCAGAAATTCATCCATAATGTGTTTAGTTTCCACACTATTAGATTTTAAAAAGTTTCTTCTAGCGGGTACATTATAAAATAAGTTTTTTACCGATATAGAAGAACCTACAGCACAGCTACAAGCTTCCTGACTTTTAAACTCACTACCTTCAATAATTAGTTGAGAGCCTAATTCAGCATCTTGTTTTCTTGTTTTTAGTTCTACATGAGCAATAGCTGCAATAGAAGCCAATGCTTCACCTCTAAAACCTTTGGTGTTAAGACAAAACAAATCATCAGCTACTTTAATTTTGGAAGTAGCATGACGCTCAAAACTCAACCTGGCATCAGTCTCCGACATTCCAGAGCCATTATCAATTACTTGGATAAGGGTTTTTCCAGCATCTTTTATAGAAAGACAAATGTTGGTAGCACCAGCATCAATAGCGTTTTCCAACAACTCTTTAACAGCAGAGGCGGGTCTTTGTACCACTTCACCAGCAGCAATTTGGTTTGCTACATTGTCTGGTAAAAGTTGTATAATGTCTGCCATCGGTTTTGTAAGTTTTGCCGTCAAAATTACTAAGAACAAATGAGATTTAGCCTATGCTCTTTTAGCGAATAGTTAACAATTTTAAATTCTGCTAAGATTATTTTTAAGGTTAGTTAGTTGACTTTAATTAAAATCAGATTTTCATTCTTTATTAAAACCATTCGTGATTTTAAAAGTACTTTTGTATTTTGAAAAATTAATCATTTATGTTAGTAGTCATTTCTCCTGCAAAAAAGCTATCAGTTGAAGGTGAAAAACCAGATTGGTTTACAACACCTCAATTCGCTGAGCATTCCGAAAAACTAATTAAAGAACTTAAAAAATACAGTCCAACAAAACTAAAAAAACTGATGTCAATTAGTGATGATTTGGCTCAGCTAAATGTAGAAAGATACCAGCAATGGTCTATTAACCATGATGCGAAAAATTCTAAGCAGGCTTTATTTACTTTTACGGGGGAGGTGTATGCAGGATTAAATGCTACTTCTTTCAAAAAAAATGAGTTGGAATATACTCAAGAACATTTAAGAATTTTATCAGGTTTATATGGTGTTTTAAAACCTATGGATGCTATCCATGCTTATCGATTAGAGATGGGAACAAAATTAAAAATTGGTAAGAAAAGTAATTTGTATGAGTTTTGGGGAGATATTATTGTAAATGAAATCAATAAAGTAATGAAAGCAAATGGTGACAAGGTATTGGTTAACCTAGCATCTAACGAATATTTTAAAGCCGTTAACAAGAAAAAATTAGTGACACCAATAATTACTCCCGTATTTAAAGATTTTAGCAACGGACAATATAAAACAGTAATGGTTTATGCAAAAAAAGCCAGGGGAGCTATGGCAGCATTTATTATGAAAAATAAAATAAAAACCATAGAAGAACTAACTGCTTTTGATACTGATGGATATTTATTTAACGAAGAAGCATCATCAACAAAAGAATTGGTTTTTTTAAGGAATTAGAATTAGAATATGCAAGAAATAGGAAATATTGTTGAATTAGAAAGTGTAAAAACTACTCCTCAAGGAATTTATTTAATTACATCAGAGGAACAAGAAATTTTGTTGCCCCATAAATATGTCCCAGTAGATTTTGAAATTGGAGATAAAATAGAGGTATTTGTTTATACAGATTCCGAAGATAGGCCTATAGCTACTACATTAATCCCTAAAATATTAATGCACCAATGTGATTTTTTAAAAGCAGTAGATGTTACTCCTGTTGGTGCTTTTTTTGAATGGGGAGTTGAAAAAGATTTGTTAGTACCTTACTCTGAGCAGTTTTATAAGATAGAAGTTGGAGAAGAGTATCCTGTTTATTTATATAAAGATGAGCTAACGAACAGAATGGTGGGTAGTGCAAAAATTGAAAAACACCTAAAAAGAAATCCTATTACTTTAGAACAAGGAGATGAAGTATCTTTATTGGTTGCACAACGCACAGATTTAGGCTACAAAGTAGTGGTAAACAACCAACATTTAGGTATGTTGTTCGAAAATGAAGTTTTTCGTCCAATTTACACTGGAGATAAGTTGAAAGGTTTTGTTCAGAAAGTTCGTCCAGATAATAAGCTAGACATTACATTAAATAGTTCAAAGTTGGACGAGTTGGAAAATATAGCTAACGCTATTTATGAAACATTGTTAAAAGAAAAAGGAAAACTTAATATTACAGACAAAAGTTCTCCTGAGTTAATTTATAGCACTTTTAAAGTCAGCAAGAAAGCATTTAAAAAAGCAGTGGGCATACTTTATAGCGGTAAGAAAATAAAAATTAATTCAGACAGTATAGAATTGGTTAGATAGTAGTAAAAAAACAAGCATGAGTACCAGACTTAGAGATAATAGAAAAAATGAAGAAATTAGAGCAAAAGTAAGAGAAACACATTTGCAAGTTACTGACTTTATTTATCCTTTGTTTATTGAGGAAGGTAATAATATCAAAAAAGAAATTGTTTCCATGCCTGGTATTTTTCGTTATTCTTTAGATAAGATTAATGAAGAGTTAGATGAAGTAGTGGAACTAGGAATAAAATCGGTAATACTTTTTGGTATTCCTTTACATAAAGATGCGGAAGGATCTGAAAGTTGGAACGATGAAGGTATTGTCCAAAAAGCTATTCGTTATATAAAAAAAGAGTATCCTAATTTACAAGTAATTGCCGATGTTTGTTTTTGTGAATATACTGACCACGGACATTGTGGTGTTTTGTGTAATCATGATGTAGACAATAATTTAACCTTAGTTAATTTAAAAAAACAAGTGTTGGCTCAAGCAAAAGCTGGTGTTGACATGGTTGCTCCATCAGGCATGATGGATTTTGCTGTGAGAGATATAAGAGCAGAATTAGACCAAAACGGATTTCAGCATATCCCAATTATGGGTTATTCAGTAAAATATTGTTCAGCTTATTATGGTCCGTTTAGAGATGCTGCCGATTCAGCACCAAGTTTTGGAGATAGAAGAACATACCAAATGGATCCTGCCAACAGAAATGAAGCAATAAAAGAAGCTCAAGCAGATGTGGATGAAGGAGCGGTAATTCTAATGGTTAAGCCTGCTTTATCTTATTTGGATATCATCAGAGATTTAAAAAATAATTTCGATTTGCCTATTGCAGCTTATAATGTTAGTGGCGAATATGCCATGATTAAAGCAGCTGGAAAAAATGGCTGGATAGACGAACAAAAAGTAATGATGGAAACCTTGTTGTCCATAAAAAGAGCAGGAGCAGACATTATTATTACTTATTTTGCTAAAGAAGCTGCGAAACTACTGAATAAGTAATTACGTTGAAGATAGCATTAGGTGTTTAAAATCAATTATTATGAGAATTATTATAACTATATGTATTTTATTTTTTTCAGAATTGGTTTATTCACAGTGGCAACCTTTTAATACGGATGTAAAACCTTACTTTAAAATTAAAGAAAGTTATTCATATCCTGCCGATACTACTTTTCATCAATTTCATTTTGATACCATAATTGATTATGGAAATTTTCAGGTAATGCATTCTAATTATACTATTCCTGATTTTAATGGATGTTATAATGTTGTAAATCAAAACCTTGTAAATAACATTTATTCAAAGTATTACATCAGACCAGACTCAATACTGCTTAAAAACGATACTACTTATTTTATTTACCAGGCACAAGGACAAGCAGATTCTATTTTGTTTTTAACACAAAGTCAACCTAATGATACTTGGGTTACTTCCATCAACAATTCTGCTAATTATAACACCTTACAGTTCACTTGCGATAGTATTGGACTTGGTAATGTTTTATTAAACATCAACGATTCATTAAAGTATTTCTCTGTAAAAGCGTTTCAAAATTCAACACCTGTAACGTCTGTGTATGATAATTTGGTAATTATTTTATCAAAGAATTATGGTTTTAAACAATTGATAGCATTTAGAGATTTTAATCAGCAAGAATTTAATTTAGTTGGAATAGATTCGGCTAACACAATAACAGGCTTTTCTTATCCTGATTTTTCGGAATATTTTCATTTGTCTGTTGGTGATGTTATAATATGGAAAGAACATTCGCCCATTGCAGGTCCTTCACACATGGGTTATACAAAATACCATAAAGATTCTATAACCAATTCTCTTATTACTCCAGATTCAGTTATTTATAACTTTAATAGAATTACAACTGGAGGCGGGAATACTTTTTCTTATACAAGTAAGTTTTATAGAAAAAACCTAAGAGGTTTAGAAATGTCAAGTTCTATTTATGTGTTGAAAACAAGTTTGACAGCTGAAAATTTTGTTGAAGTTTACACATTAGGTAATTTTTATAATGATTTATATGAAACTTCGGGAGCTTATATTGCTGATGATACAATTATTAATCGTAAATATACTTTTGTGGGAGATTTGTTTGATACTTCAAATTGTTCAATTGGGTATGTTTATGAATATAATACCTATTATGGATTAAATAGTTTCAAACATTATAGTTTTTATGATGTGTATTTTACAATTGAAAGTTCTTTGATTGATGGCGTTCAAATAGGTGATGATTGGGCAACGATAATAGCTTCAGTAGATGAAAATGATGTTGAAAAATTAATTCAAATATATCCTAATCCGAGTAATGATGGGAATATTACTGTTATACATGGAAGAGTGAGTCATTTGGATGTTTACAGCATAGATGGAAAACTCATTTTTTCAAAAGTAGTTGGCAATAATGAACAACAAACAAACATTCAACTCCCTAAAGGAATGTACCTTATTCATGTAATTAATAATGCTTCCTTAGTAAGTGTATCAAAAGTGATTGTAACGGGATAATCTTGTTCAAATTTCACTTTTAAAATACCAACAACAAACACCTTACTATTACCTGAGCGAAGGCAACCGAACAAACGGTGCGAAATCCGGAGTAATCGGACCAGGAAATGCGGTGGCAAGTGGGTAAAGATTATGAAGGATTTGGCGTTTGTTCTTGATTTTTGGCTCTTTTTATTAAGAAAAAGAGCATAATAAAATTCACAAATATTAGCACTTCCAAAGCAATATTCCGTTCATAAAACCTACTTTTGCAGCGACAAAAAAATGAGGTATAAATGAACAATACAAAATCACAAGAACTATACATTAAAGGACAACAACACTTAGTAGGAGCAGTAAACTCACCTGTTAGAGCATTCAAATCAGTAGGAGGAAATCCGCTTTTTATGGAACGAGCTCACGGTTCAAAAATTTATGATGTTGATGGAAACGAATACATCGATTTAGTACTTTCTTACGGACCAATGATTTTAGGTCATGGTAATAATAAAGTAATAGAAGCAGTGCAAAAACAAGTTTGTACAGGTTTTACCTTTGGTGCAAGTACTGAAAACGAAATTGTTTTAGCAGAAATGGTTTGTAATGCCTTTCCGGGAATGGACAAGGTTAGGTTTGTTAATTCAGGAACAGAAGCAGTTTTAAGTGCCATTCGTTTGGCAAGAGCTTATACAGGAAAAAATCACATTATTAAATTTGCTGGTTGTTATCACGGACATTCAGATGCTTTATTGGTGGCTGCAGGTAGCGGATTAGCAACATTGAGTATTCCAGGAAGTAAAGGTGTACCTGCTGATGCAGTAAAAAACACCTTAATAGCAGAGTACAACAATATTGATTCCGTAAAAAAACATATTAATGAATGCAAAGATATAGCTGCTGTATTTATTGAACCAATTGCCGGAAATATGGGAGTGGTATTACCGTCTGATGAATTTATAAAAGAATTAAGACAAATTACCAAAGATGCAGGAATATTGTTGGTGGTAGATGAAGTAATGACAGGTTTTCGCTCTAAATTTGGCGGAGCTCAGGAATTGTTAGGTATTGAAGCAGATATCACTTGTTTAGGTAAAGTTGTTGGAGGAGGTTTTCCTGTGGGAGCTTATGGAGCAAGAAATGAAATCATGCAAATGGTTTCTCCTTTAGGCGATATGTATCAAGCAGGAACCTTGTCAGGAAACCCTGTAGCTATGGCTGCTGGAATTGCCACCCTAACAGAATTGAAAGCTCAAAATCCTTACGATAAATTTAATGAACAAGCAGCGATTATTGAAAAAGCCTTATTAGAAGCTGCTGCAAAAAATGGTATAGCACTTACTGTAAATCGTTTTGGCTCTATGATTAATCCATTTTTCTCAGCTAATAAAATCACTAATTTTACAGAAGCACAAGAGTGTAATACGTCTCAGTTTACTAAATTCTTTTGGGGATTAATAGAAAATGGTATTTATATTCCACCAAGTCAGTTTGAAGCTTGGTTTTTATCATCAGTGATTACAGATAAAGATTTGGAAAAATTAATTAACGGTATTAAAGCGGCTATGACATTAGTCAAGTAAAAAACAATAAACAAATGACAACATTCAACGATAATTTTTTAAAAGCTTGTAGAAGAGAAGAAACGCCATATACACCACTTTGGTTAGCTCGTCAGGCAGGACGTTACCAAAAGGAATACATGAAAATTAGAGAAAAGTACAGTATTATTGAAATCAGTACTATTCCTGAAGTAAGTGCAGAGGTTACTTTGTTGCCTATCAACCAATTTGAATTAGATTCAGCTATTATTTTTTCTGATATATTAATTCCATTAGGGCCTATGGGAATAAGCTTTGAATACAAAAAAGGCTATGGACCATTAATTCATAATCCTATAAGAACTGTTGCTGATGTTGAGAAATTAAAAGTAGTTGACCCAGCAACAGAAATGTGGTACACTGGTAAAGCATTGACCATCTTGAAAGGTGAATTAAATGTGCCTTGTATTGGTTTTGTTGGAGCTCCGTTTACTTTAGCAAGTTACATGATTGAAGGTGGTCCATCTAAAAACTATGAAAAAATGAAAGCTTTTATGTATAATGAAAGTAAAGCTTGGCATTTGTTGATGGATAAGTTAGGAACTGTTATGGCGAATTACTTAAACTTTCAGATTGAAAGTGGAGCGATGGCTGTGCAAATTTTTGACAGTTGGGTAGGAGCGTTAGATATTGATGACTACAACGAGTACGTTTATCCTCATGTTGAGAAAATGATACAAATTGTTAAGAGCAAATACCCAAATGTTCCTTTAATTTCTATGGGAGTAAATTCAGCTCACCTTATACCTAGCTTACGAAAAGCTAATCCTGATGTAATTGCTATTGATTGGAAAACAGATTTAGCTAAAACTTGGGCTGACTTAAATTACGAAGTAGCAGTACAAGGCAATTTAGATCCAACTGCTTTATTTGCTGATTGGGATATTATTGAGCGTAAAACAAAAAAGATTCTTGATTCTGTAAAAGGTAAACCTGGGCATATTTTTAACCTCGGACATGGAATTTTACCAGGAACACCTGTAGAAAATGTTAAACAGCTTTGTAAGTTTGTGCACGAATATACTAGGAAGTAATGTACTTAATTAGTAAGCTCCATTTCTTTTTCTAATGAACCATTCGGTAGAGATAAGAGCTAAAATTAAAAAGAAAATCCATTTTAAGTGAATGACTTCTTTAATATCAGTTTCTTCATAAATAACAGAAGAAATAGCTGTGTTTTCTTTTATAAGTTGCTCTAATTCATTTATTTTAAGAGGTAACACCATTTTACCATTATATTTATTAGCAACATTTTGAAGTAATTGGTGATTGGCAACGGTATTGTTTAATTCTACCAATAGAGGATTAATTTGTAATTGTCCTTTAACTACAAATTGCTCTCCTGAAAAAGTGGTTGAAGCCAAATAAGAATAATTGCCAACAGGCAAAATTCCTGCATTCAACACATAGGCATTCCCTGTTTTATTAAAAACAAATTGGTAATCAACATCCGCTTCATTTTTAAGTTCTAATTTAATTTCAGGAGTATTAACCAACTCATAACTATTGTTGTATAATTCAGCGTTAAAAATAATTTCTTGTTTTTCATTAAACTGATTATCAACAATTACCCTGAACTTATCTTTATTGTCTTTTACAGATAAAAATTGAACAGTTTTGTTAATGATTTCATCAAATGCTTGGTGATTATTGTTTTTCGCAAATTCATTTAATCTCCATCGCCATAAACCTTCGCCACTAATAAAAGCAGCTTTGTTTTTACCTTCTTGAAAAAATACCATCAAGGGTTGTTCTGTAGCTACATTTCCTATTTTTTGGTTGAATAAAACATAAGCTTTCTCTTGAGGAAGGTAAGTTCCAAAAATACTTTCTAAAGGAGGGAAGTTGTTGGATTGTTTTAAAGTTGCTTCTGATAAATTAAAAAGCGGGAAATTTTCTGTTAATGCAGGAGTTGTAGCATTAGAACGTTGGTTCGATTGTAATACTTTTATATGTGTTTGAAATTGATTAAAAGCATTGGTGTTGGATTGATTACCTAATATATAAAGTATAGAAATGTTTTTATCGCTAATTTTTTTTAGCCAAACAGGAGAATAGGTTGGAAATTGGTGCAGCACAACAAGGTTATAAGGCTCAAAATTGCCATCAAAATCATCAAAATATTTAGTGCTTACTTCATAGTTTTCGTTGGTTTTAATACTGGTTTTTAGTGCTTTTAAATCTGGATGTGGAGCATGGGCTAAAAGTAAAATGTGTTGCCTACCATCCAATACATCAATATAAACATCTTTACTATTATTTTTTATACTTACTTCGTTTGATAAAGCAGAAAAAGAAATGGTATAATGTTGTACGCCTTTTTCTTTGGCTTCTAAGATAATGGTTTCTTCAATTAATTGATTGTTTTTGGTAATGTCGTAAGTTTTGGTAAACACTACCTTGTTTTTATGAGCAACAGTAAGGGTAGTTTTTTCTCCTTTACAAGATTGGGCAAGACCAAGAATCTCAATTGGAAATTTATTATTTAAGAAAGTGATTTTGTTAGCAATGGCTTCTTTTAACACAATATCGGACTGAATGGTAGTATCTCCCAACGCGATAGTATAAATAGGGTAGTTAGTGTTTTCGGCAGTATAGACGGGATTATAACCTTCGTTGTAAACACCATCAGAACTTAAAATAAGAGCACCGATATTTCGGTTGTAAAATTTTGTTTCAACTGCATCAAACAATTCAGCAATATTGGTGGTTTTTTCAGAGAAATTTATAATACCATCTTCTTTTACTTTCTCTCCAAATGTGAATGACTTCACTTCATAACTTTTCTCTAATTTTTCTTTTAGTGCATTTAATTTTTTAAGGTAATCATTTGCATAAAAAGCTGAATCTTGATGAATAAGTAGCGAGTTGGAATTATCCTGAGCAAAAATGATGATGGGCTTTTCCGTTTTATTAAAAATGGTTTTAATAAATGGAGAAAGTAGTAAAAAAGCAATGATGCTTACAGCCAAAAAACGAAAAACCATCAGGCTGTTTTTAAGCCACTTGGTTACAACATCGAGTTTTGACTCTTTGTAATACAACACACCAGCATAAATACCTCCTAATAGGAAACAAAGAATAATCATCCAAAAAGGATAATCTGTTGTAATGTTTATAGCTATTAGCACAAGATTATTATTTTTTACTGATTCGTAAAATTAAGATTATTTTTCAGTAGTTGAACATGAACTAAACCTTAGTGAGTTTATTTTTCATTAAGTGCTTTAAGTCTAATTTGTGTGAGTACTTTTTTAGTATAGAGTGGAAAATCTCCATTCATCATCCAGTGGTAGTATCCAGGTTCTTTTTCTAATACTTCTAAAACAGATTTTCCTTTGTGCTTACCAAAATTGAATACTTCAATATTGTTTTTATCATAAATTATTCTTCCTAATAAATCTGCATTATTATTGATTTTAGAGAATTCAGAAAGAAAGGCTACATTATTTTCTAAGGAGTCATATTTTTCAACTTGTGCAAGAAGAATTTCCATTGTGGCAATAGTATCTGCTTCGGCACTATGGGCATCAATTAAATCTTTGTTACAATAGAATTTATAAGCAGCAGCTAACGTTCTTTGCTCCATTTTATGGAATATATTTTGGACATCAACAAGTTTCCTTTTGGTAATGTCAAAATCAACTTCAGCTCTTAGAAATTCTTCTGCAAGCATTGGTATATCAAACTTATTAGAATTAAAACCTGCTAAATCACAACCGTCAACAAAAGCATTTAATTCTTTAGCCATTTGTTTAAAGGTAGGTTCATTTTTTACATCATCATCACTAATGCCATGTATTGATGTAGATTCTTTTGAAATAGGAATGGTAGGATTCATTCTTCTTGTTACAATATCTCTATTTCCATTTGGTTGTACTTTAACAATAGAAATTTCTACAATTCTATCAGATGCAATATTTAACCCAGTTGTTTCTAAATCAATAAAAGCAAGAGGTTTTGTTAGGTTCAATGACATAATAATTTGAAAAAATGTTAAGGAGTTACAGTAAAATTTTTATTGATAAACTGTTCAAAATCACTTTTTCCTTTAACAAGAATATCTACGCTTTTGGGAGTAAATCCAGGAGCATCAATCATAATATTGTAACTTCCGGGTATAAGTGTGATAACAAAACTTCCATTTTTGGAGTTTGGTGTATAGTTACCTATTTCTTCTTGTGTTCTATTGTCGGTAACAATTACAAAAGCATCAGTAATAACTTCTTCCGTTCCTTCTTTTACAATTTTAGATTTAATGATGGTTTGCCTGTCATCATATTCATTAAATTTTACTTTATAGATGTCTAAATCGCCATAAGAATCTTTTCTCCATGCAGAAATATAAGCATGTCTTTTATCTTCTGTAAAAGAAATACATACATTATCTTCAGGAGTATTTAAAGGAAATCCAATGTTTTCTGCTAAAGACCATTCATTAGTTTCGGGGTTCCAAGTAGATTTAAAATAATCGAATCCTCCCATACTATTATGTCCTTTAGAGGAAAAATATAGGGTAGAGCCATCATAAAATAAATTTGGAAAATCTTCATCATAAGGCGTATTGATATTTGGACCTAAATTTTGTGGTTCAGCCCATTCTCCTATAGGTGATTTTCTAGTCATCCAAATGTCTTTACCACCCAATCCACCATCTCTTTTACTTGCAAAAAAAAGTGTATTTCCATCAGCAGAAATAGTAGCAGCACTTTCAAATTCTTTAGAGTTTACGCTTTCGCCCATTATTTCAATTTTTCTAGGCCTGCCTTTTACAATTTTAGATGTATAGATATCTCCGTAATCTTTAATATGATCAAGATACACAAAAATGAGGTCGGCATTATAAGAGAGGCCTACGACTTGCTCATCATAAGCAGAATTAACCATCATTCCAGCACCTTTAGCTTTTACAAATTCACCACTTTCAACTTCAGAATAAAATACATCTGAGGAGTAATAACCATCAAATTCTCTCATACCACCAACTACACCTTTTCTTCTGGTAGTGAAATAAATTGTTGATTCATTAGGAGTAACAAAAGGGTAATAATCTGGGTATTCAGAATTAATTAAATCACCAACATTTTCAAAGCTAACATCAATTGGGCTAACAACTAATTTTTTAGCATTTTTCATCATTTCTATCTCTCTATCTGCTTGTTCTTTTAATGTTCCTCCTTCAGATTTTTTATACTTCTCCATTGTCTCAATGGCTTCATCTAATTTAAGGTTGTAGTGATAAGCTTTAGCCAAATAAAAATCTACATCAGGATCTGATTTTCTTTCAGATGCAGATTCTAAATATTTAACAGATTTAGATTTATCGCTATTGATATGTAAGACACAAAAACCTGCTTTAAAAGGATACTCAGGATTTTTTGGATCTTTTTCCATCAACTTTTCATAAACTTCTAGAGCGTCAATAAAATTTCCATACTTAAAATGTTCAGCAGCTTCTTCAGGATCAACACGCTGAGAAAAGCTTGTGAATACTAAGCTAGTAAATAATAGGGTTAATATGTACTTTAAGTTGTTCAATTTTTTTTGGAAAGATACAAACTTAATACCAAATGTGAAAACTATTTTAATTCAATTATCACATATTGATAAGGCTCATATTTTGAAATATTTTCAGAATCGTTTGCATAAGCAGGTCCTTGAACTAAACTGCCAGTTTTATTAAATATAATTTTTGATTTATCAACTCCTTTAGTGGTAAGTGCATTTAATAGAATTTCCTTTGTTTCATTTAAACGGGCGGTTGCTAATCCCTTGTTAGAAGAGTAGGTAGAAACAGGAACTGTTGATGCACTTGCCTCTATATTGATATAAATTTTATCATTTGTTTTGAGTTGTTCTTTTGCTGCATTAATAAAAGTTGTAAATTCATTTTTATTGGTGTTGATGCTAGTATTTTTGTAGGTAAATAATTCTTTATAAGATTTTAAAACAGGTTTATTATTAATATCCTCGTTTGTATTATTAGTGTTGTTTTCATTGTTAGTAGTTGTGTCCCCATTATTTTGAGCTAAAGCATCATCAATAACCAATAAAGTATCAGTAATATTAAGGTTTAATTCTTCTGAACTAATGGTTAAATATTGATACGTTTTTGTGTCAGTTTTTTCTTGATAAAGTTTTGTAATGATGTTGGATTTGTTCGCACCATCAGGGATGTTAAACAATACACTTTGTTTTTTATAAGCTTCACTTTCTATCGTCAGTTTTGTTTCTCCAGCATTTTGTTGCGTAAGCGAATAGTTTCCATTTTCATCTAAGGTGGTGGAAATAGTTTCTCCAGAATTAGTTAATGATAATGTACCTTTGTTAATAGGAGAATTGTTATTATCGATTAAATTACCATTAACAATGAATTCTTGCTCGTTTTTTTTAGGAGCATAGCCATAAATGTCCATTTCGCCAAAACCATGTTTACGAGAGGAAGCAAAAAAGCCTTCTGTTTCACTTTGTGGTATAAAGAAAATATCATCAGCAGGAGAATTATAGGGAATACCTAAGTTTTTTGGTTCAGACCATTCTCCATTAACTAATTCACATTTAAAAATATCAAAACCTCCCATACCTTTATGTCCTCGAGAGGAGAAATAAAGGTTTTTTCCATCTTCAGATAGGTAAGGAGAATCTTCATCATATTTAGTGTTTATTTTATCTCCCAAATTAACTACATTGCTCCATTCGCCTTGATCGTTAAGGGTAGCTTTATAAATGTCTTTACCTCCAAAACCATCACTTCTTAATGCAACAAAAAATAATTGTTTATTATCGGCAGAAATACTAATGCTTGGTATATTATAGATACTTGAATTGATAGATTTTTCTAGTTTCTTAAGTTCTGTCCAATTGTTGTCTTTAAGGTTGGACTGCCAAATTTTATCCTCTTTATAAAGGTATAATCGTTTTCCGTCAGAAGAGTAAATAATACCAGCATTGTGTTTTTTAGAGTTGTAATTTTTAGGCAAATGTTTTAAAAGTTCATTTTTATCGGTAATTATTTCCCAATTATCGTTATTGAGTTTGGCAGCATAAATATTTTCGTAGGGTTTTGTGTCTGGAGCAATTTTATTATTATCGGTTTTTCTTCTAGAAGTAAATATTAAAACATTTTCATTAGGTTTAAAAACAGGAGCGTATTCACCATATTCGGAATTAATAACATTTCCGAGGTTGGTAATTGCCACATTTTCATTAATATTGGTTAAGAAAAACTCGCCATTTTGATTTCTTTCAATAAAATAATCGGTTTCTTTTATGAGGTTTCTTCCGGCAGTAGATTTTTCATTAATAAAAGGTTTGAAATTTTGAAAAGCTTCGTAGGATTTTTCATACTCATTATTATAATGATAAGATCTTGCTAAATAGTAATACAATTCGGGAATTGTATCTTTTTTACTGTTTTTTAAAGCATTTTCAAAGTAAGTAATAGACTTTGTTCTATCTTGAAGAGGAAAGAAGTAAGCAATTCCAGCTTCAAAATTATAGATATCGTTAGTTGGATTTATAGCGAGTAGTTTTTCATACTTTGCTTGAGCTAATTCAAACTTTTCATCATCTAAGTACTTTCTAGCTTGTTTTAAAATTCTTTTCTCAGATTGAGCAAAACTATTTATACCAATAAAAAATAATAAAGTAAAAACAAAAGTGATATGAGGGGAAATAGGTCTATTATTTTTCATTATAAAATAATGGTTATTTAATTTTTATAATTACAAATTGATATTGCTCATACATTTTTTTGTTAGCAAAATCTCCATTATAATTAGGACCTTGTACACCTGTAGTTACATTATTGACAAGAATATTCTCTCTTGCAATACCTTTGCTTACCAATGAATTAACAACAATCTCTTGAGCTGCTATTGCTCTTTTGTATGCCAATTTTGCATTGGAGCCATGAGTTTTTGTAGGTACTTTAGAAGCACTTGACTCAATATCAATAGTTACTTTTCCATTAGATTTTGCGTGAGCTACTGCTTTGTTAATCATATCTATGTATTTTGCATTAGCAGTATTTACTTTAGAAACGTTGTAGTTAAAAAATTCTTGGTAATGAGCAATAGCATCTTTAACTTCTGTTGGAGTAGGAGTAAAGTCGTTGTTATTACTACCTTGTTTTTTCAACTCTGTAATTTGATTTTTTAAAGCATTGACTTCATTTTGGAGATCTTTAACCTTTTCGCTATCATCAACTGTGGTGTTAGTTGTAGCAGGTTTTTTAGCTAACTCATTTTCTAGGTCTTTAATTTGTTTCTTTAAGTTTTTGATTTCATTTTTCAAGGTAGAAACA
The DNA here is from genome assembly GCA_965284565.1 of Vicingaceae bacterium. Lineage (GTDB taxonomy): Bacteria > Bacteroidota > Bacteroidia > Flavobacteriales_E > Vicingaceae > BRH-c54. Next base: position 2,997,430 of record OZ260100.1, on the reverse strand, counting down.
TCTTCTTTGTTGTCTGTCTTAGTATCAGTTTTAGTATCTGTCTTGTTGTCGATTTTTGTATCTGTATTTCCAAGGTCTCCAAAAACCACATCTTTTAAATCAATACCTCTGTTAATTTCGTTGTAAGCAGAAACTGGTGGAATATAAATATCTTCTTCCATAGTATAGCTTTCGGCAGCATATTCAATATGGTAATCACCTCCAGGGTTTAGGATAATACTGAATTTACCGTCTTTTTTTCTAGGAACATATCTTCCAATTAAATTTCCTGTTTCGTTATCAGTAACAATAATAATAGCACTTTCAGGAGTCTCATCAAAACCGACTACTTTTAAGAAACCTGTTAATAAGGTAAGTGGTTTTTCTTGAGCATCAACAAGCGTAATTACATAAATGTCTTTCTCCCCAAAACCTTCTTGTTTAAAAGATGAGTAATACGCTCTTTTTCCATCAGTAGAAGTTACAAAGAACACATCATCATCTGTAGAGTTTACTGGATAGCCCATATTTTTAGGAGTTCCCCAATTTCCTGTTTCATCTAATTCAGCATAAAAAATATCAAAACCGCCCATACTGCTATGTCCTTTAGATGAAAAGTAAATTGTTTTTCCATCAGGATGTAAGAAAATACCATCTTCATCGTAAGGGGTGTTTAATATATTTCCTGCATTTTGAGCTAGCCCCCAATCTCCTGTAGGTAATTTTTTACAAAAATATATATCTTGTCCGCCTAATCCACCTTTTTTTCTATCGCTTATAAAGTACAATACATTTCCATCAGGAGTAACATGAGCATGAGATTCTTTGTACTCTGTATTAATATCAGAACCTAATTTTACTAATTCTCCCCATTGATCATCTTGATTTTTTGTTGTGGTGTAAATATTTCCATCACCATCATCATCACGATATACAAAAAGTGTTTGTCCATCAGCAGAAATATTTACTGTAGCTAAATGTCCATCAGTATTAATGGTTAGTAATTCGGGGTCAGTCCACACACCATCATAGTTATGCGAAACATAAATGTCTTCAAAATGTTTACCATCAAAATCATCGGTAATATAATAGTTAGAACTATCAGCTCTTAATCTTCTTGAGGTAAAATAAATACTAGATTCATCAATTGAAATTACAGGACTATAATCTGCATATTCAGAATTTATAGATGCTCCTATATTTTTAAGAATTATGTTAACAGGGTTAGCAACTAACTCTTTAGCAAATTGAGCTTGGGTTAAATAACGATCTATCTCGTTGAATAAATAATGTTTTTTAGTGATTTTACCTTTAAAGGTATTGTAGTTCATTATTGCCGCATCAAACTCATAATTTAAATGATAAGCTCTAGCAACGTAGAATAAAGCTTCTAATGGAGCACTTTTTTCTGAGTGAGAAAAAGGATCGTAATTAGATGTAGTATTTTGTGAGGCTTTAATTAAATAGTCTAATGCTTTTGCTTTTTCGTTTGCCGAATTCATATAACAAATACCAATTTTATAATTGATGTTGAAATTATCAGGCTCTTCAATACTTAATTTTAGCCAAATAGGAAGTGCAACATTGTAAGAGCTTTCTTCCATAAGCGTATTGGCTTCTAGAAATTTTTGTCGGAAATTATCTTGAGCAAAGCTTAATGTTGCAATACTAATTAAGATAGATAATAAAGCTATTTTTTTCATGTGTATATTATATCTTGATAAAATGTTGTATGTATATTTTGTAAAAATATATGTATTAGACTTAGTGCAAATATATTTCATTTGTTTTAACATACAAAATATATAATCGTTTAAATTATTGATAGTAACAGAATTAATATAAACTTCTGTTCACATCAAATTGTTCTAAATAATCGGCAACACGTCTTACAAATCTACCACCTAAAGCACCATCAACTACTCTATGGTCGTATGCATGCGATAAAAACATTTTGTGTCTTATAGCAATGGCATCTCCATTAGGAGTTTCAATAACAGCTGGTTTTTTTTGTATTGCTCCAACAGCCATAATAGCTACTTGTGGTTGACTAATAATAGGTGTTCCCATAACATTACCAAAAGAACCAACATTAGTTAATGTGTATGTTCCGCCCGAAATTTCATCTGGTTTTAGTTGATTAGTTCTTGCTCTGTTTGCTAAATCATTCACAGCTTTTGTTAATCCAACTAAATTATATCTATCAGCATCTTTAATAACAGGAACAATTAAGTTTCCTGATGGAAGTGCTGCTGCCATTCCAATATTAATGTGTTTTCTTTTAATGATGTTTTCACCATCAACACTAATATTAATATCAGGAAAATCTTTTATTGCTTTTACAATGGCTTCGATAAAAATAGGAGTGAAGGTAATTTTTTCATTTTCTTTCTTCTCAAATTCGTTCTTCACTTTATTTCTCCACATTACAATATTGGTAACATCTGCTTCAACATAAGAAGTAACATGAGGCGAAGTATGTTTAGACTCAACCATGTGGTGAGCAATGATTTTTCTCATCCTGTCCATTTCTACAATCTCATCACCTTCCATAAGCATTACTGGTTTTTTAGCAGGAGCAGGAGTAGATGTTGTAGGAGGAGTTTGTTTTGGTGTTTCAGCACCATTTGTTGCTTTTACAGCTGCAGCAGTTTGTTGTCCTTTGTTAGGAATATAGTTTAAAATATCGGTTTTAGTAACTCTACCTCCATTGCCTGTTCCTTCAATTTGTTCTAATTCATTAAGAGCAATTCCTTCGGTTTCGGCAATACTTCTAACTAATGGAGAGTAAAATCTTCCTGAATCAGAAGTTTTTCCAATTTTTTCTGATGTAGAATTTACAGGTGCAGAAGCTACCGGAGCTGCAACTGCTGGTTCAGCTGTTTTTGCTTCGGGCGCTGCCGCAGGAGTTGGAGCAGCAGCTTCTCCTTCACTGCCTATAATGGCTATTGCCTGACCAACCTGAACTACATCGCCTTCATTAAAAAGTTTTTTTATCAATACACCTTCAGTGGTTGAAGGAACTTCTGAATCTACTTTATCTGTTGCAATTTCAACAACTGCTTCATCCAATTCTATGGTGTCACCTTCTTCTTTTAACCAATTTGTAATGGTTGCTTCTGCAACACTTTCGCCCATTTTAGGCATAATCAATTCAACTTGAGCCATTTTTATTAACTGTTTAAATTTAATGAAGCACAAATGTAGCGTAAAAATTCTATTTTTTTAAGCTAAATTTTAAGTATTTTGGCTCTAAACTTTTGCACAATTTGTTAGTTTTAGTGTTATGAAAACTGTATTTTTTTTGATATTTTTTTTAGTTGCTTCATTTTCAGTAGCTCAAAATAGCAAAATTATTGCTAAAGAGGTGAGTTGTCCAGAAAAGTGGTGGGCAGTTACACATCCTTTTGCATTAAAAAAAGCAAAAAAAGTAACCATAGAAACTAAAAAAATAGTGAGTCAATTAAAAAAAGATACTATTTTGAAAGGCGATGGGAATGGAGGGCAAATTGATGCATTTAGACATGCTTATTGGATGGCACGTTTAACACAAGAAATTGGACACAAAAGAGCTAAAAGATTAGGAAAAGCTCATGAAAAAGGTAATTATAAAGCATTTAAAAAAGGCAAGTATGAAGATGGAGCTATTCCTGATAAAATTAGTTCTGATATGGATTTTTTTAATAATGATGTAGGTATTAAAATTGGAAAAAATACCTCATTAGAAACAACTAAAAATGTGGTAATAAATGCTGTTTTAAATGGAGATTGTAAAATTATAAAAATAAATGCTCAAGGCGAATTTTTAACTTGTGAAGGCGAAATTATTCCAAAAGAAACTTTAATTGGAAAATGGGAAAATAATAAATGTTTAGTAAATTCAGTATTATAAAAGTAATTAATATACATTTAATTATTTTTTACTGCAATACCATTTTCTGTAGCTATCCAAATTTTATTTGAAAAATCTACATCAATTTTGTTTACATAATTATTTGGCAGGTTTGAATTAGAAAAATTGAAATGTGTCCAATTATTAGTTGTTGGATTAAAACTAGCAATTCCTTGTCCCGACATACCTAAAAATATTTCTGTAGAAGATTTTATTGCAATTGAATGGAGTAAGTTTAAAGGCAAACCTGAGTTTTGCATACTGTAAGTTTGCCAGTTGCTTCCATCAATTTTTGTTAAACCACCATTGCTGGCTATCCATACAACATTATTGTTAAAAGCAATGTCAAATACAAAGGGATTAGGCAAATCTGAGTTCCCAGGATTATAGTTAGTGAAATTACTTCCATCAAAAACAGAAATACCCGAGCCTGTTCCTACCCATAAATCACCATTGGTATTTTCTTTAATAACAGAAACAGAGTTATTTGGCAAATCAGAGTTGGAAGGAGTGAAAACTTGCCAATTACTTCCATCAAAAGAAGCTAATCCGCCACCTGAAAAAGTACCTATCCACAATTTACCACTAATACTTAGTGGTAAAGCTCTTATTTTATTAGCAGGTAATGGAGAGTTGCTTGTATTATAGATGGTTGTTATTCCGTTGGTATAATTCACTAAACCATTATCTGTTCCTATCCAAGTAGTTGTGCCATTAGATTGTACACAATTAATTTTATTACTTGGTAATCCTGCGTTTGTTGTATTCAATACCAACCAATTATTTCCATCAAAAATAGAAAGACCATTGTTAGTAGCTATTTTTACGATGTTCCCAAGTATTTCAATGTCATTAATAAAGTTATCGGCAATTCCTGAATTTGAAGTTTGATAAATTGAAGAGAAAATATCAGGAGTAGGAGTGGGTTCTGGGGTTGGGGTAATTTTGTTGGCTTCTTTGTTACAAGCAAACAACAAGAGTAAAATAGAAAAAATAAGATATATAAAGCTATTTTTCAAATCAATAGATAATAATTTGTTTGCTAAGGTATAAAAAAACAACTAAACTTTTATTATCCCAAGCTTTATTTTTTTCTCATAATCTAAAATTAATAGGTAATATAGAAAAACACCAAAAAAGTAAAGAGCAGCAGTAATAAGAAATACATATACATATTGTAGTCCTATTTGTCTTAATACCTGAAAAATAATTGAACTAATAAACCAACTACCCGACCAAACAGCAGAAGTTAATGCACTCATCATTTCTTGATTCCGTTCTCCAACATAGTTCATCACTATATCAGAAGTCATAGGACCAGCCATATTCATTAAAGGTTGTCTAACAATGTAGGCTGTAATAGCAATATAAACTGCCCATTCAAATGACATAATTTCTGTAAAAGCCAATACAATTAAAGCAACTATGGCAATGGTCTGAGTAAGCGGAACAGCTAATTTATAACCTAACTTATCTTTAATAAGAGGAACATAAAGCACCATGCTAAAAACAATTAAGGTAGCAAAAGCACTAATAATAGCGAATTCGTCAGAATCTAATCCGTGAATTTTAAAGAAAAATAAACCAATAAAAGGTATGGTAAGTCCGGCACCAACAGCTATAACAATAGTTGGAATTAATGCTTTAAAAATAATTAGCCAATCAAACTCTTTGAGGTTGGTTCTTTTCTTTTTAAGTTGAGGAATATTTTCTTTAAACTTTATTTTAAAAATAAAAAAAGTGCCTATGAAACCTAAAGTACAGATAACTTGTAAAATTAATTTTTCATCAAACAATTCTGGATTGATGTTTTTTAAGCTAAATATTAATGCTCCACTAAATATGTTTGCTAAACTCCAGGTGGAGTAACTTAATGTGATGGCTGCTGTGTGCGTCTCTTTTTTGGCATTTCTTAAAATATAAGGAATAGCTGAGATTTGTATTCCAATAAAACTTACACCCCAAAAGAATAGTACAGTATAAAGCAATAAAGAAGCTTGTTGCGAAATCGCAAAAACTATAAATAGGGCAAGGGCTGGGGTTAAGAAAGAGGATATATAAAAAATGGGTTTTAACCTTCTACCTTTGATGAATAAACCTAAAGGAAAAGCAAATAATAAGACACCTAAAAACCTAAAAGAAACAAAAGAAGCACTTTCATGATCTTCGTAGCCAACTTTCTCCATGTATATTAACATAATAGCCATAAAAGCACTATTAATTAGCTGAAGAAAAAATTCAGCTATAATAAACTGAATAATGTGTTTTTCTAGTTGTTTATAATGTTTTACGAATGAGAACATTTATGTTTTTTTAAACGATTAAAAGATAATCATTCATGTCAACTCCATTAAGGAAAGCGGTTGTTTCCATTCTTTTTTTGCCTTCAGGTTGTAATTCTAATATAATAATAAAACCGTCTTTAACAGCAATTTTCAATTCATTCTTAGTGAAAATAATCTCACCAATTTTAAGCTTGTGGTTTTCTTTTAAAACTTTAGATTTAAAAACTTTACAATTAATTACCTTACCTGTTGGTTGATATTTGAATTGTGTAAAAGCAGTTGGGTAAGGACTTAGTCCTCTAATATGGTTATGGATTTCGTTTACAGGTTTTGTCCAATCTATTTTACAGAAAGGTTTAAAGATTTTATAAGCAAGTTTTAAATCTTTACTATTATTTTGTGGAGTAGTTTGAATATTATTTCCGGCTATGGCCTTTAGTGTTTTAACCACCAATTTAGCACCTACTTCCATTAATTTATCATGCAGTTCACCAGCGGTTTCATTATCGCTAATACTTACTCTTTCTTGAAATATAGTTTCTCCAGTATCAATTTCATGTTGTAAGAAAAAAGTACTTACTCCAGTTTCTTTTTCTCCGTTAATAATAGCCCAATTTATTGGGGCAGCACCTCTATAATGAGGTAGGAGAGAAGCATGTAAATTAAAAGTTCCTAATTCAGGCATATTCCAAACTACTTCAGGAAGCATTCTGAAAGCAACAACCACTTGAAGATTGGCATTTAATGCTTTTAATTCATTAAGAAACTGTTCATCCTTGAGGTTAGTAGGCTGAAGTAAGGTAAGACTTTGCTCTTCGGCATAAATTTTAACAGCAGACTTTGAAAGTTGCTGGCCTCTTCCCGCAGGTTTATCTGGAGCAGTAATTACCCCTACTACATTATAGTCAGACTCTACAATACTTCTCAATGAAGCTACTGCAAAATCGGGCGTTCCCATAAAAACAATTCGTAAATCTTTATTCATTAACTTAAGGGTTTTTCTTACTAATTTTTTCAGCATAAGGTAAATAAGTAGGCAAAGCTGCAGAACCATACCAGTCATAAATTTCTGCTTCTAAAAATGATTGAGCCACAGCAGGATCGGTGCTTAACAACTTTTCAACTTCTTCTTTATTTTCTGCAATAAAAATAAACAGCCCCCTGTATTGCTTCTCATTTTTACCAAAAGGCCCTGCTACAATTAACTTACCTTCTTTTACCAATTTATTAATATTGTCAAGATGTCCTCTAAAGGCAGCACTTGTTTCTTCTTTGTTATCAGAGGTGTTTGACCCAGTTTTCAGTATTACAAAATAATACATTCTCATGCCGTAATCATCAGCTTTTAAGCTATCTGCTAATGCTTTATCGTAGTGGGTTGAATCTGTTTGTGCTTTTATAGTAAAGCAAGAAAATGTTATTACTAAGCACAATAGGGTTAGATGTTTCAAAGTATTAAAAGATTTTGTTAGTTCGCAAAAATAATGAATAATTGGAGCAGATTAAGGAAAAGCTATTATTTAGAAATACTCATTAGAATATGGAAGTTGAAATGGTAAAGAAAAAATCGTAAATATTTTGGTATATTTGATATTCTTAATCTATTTATAATAAAACAGTTAGTTTGATATGAAGATAAGTATTCCAACATCTAACAAACCAAGGGTTGTAATTATAGGAGGAGGTTTTGCAGGGGTGGAAATTGCTAAAAGTCTTAAAAACGCAGGGTTTCAAATAGTGATGTTAGACAAACATAACTATCATGCTTTTCAACCATTACTTTATCAAGTAGCAACATCAGCTTTAGAAGCAGATTCTATTGCTTTTCCTTTAAGGAAGATATTTGAGGGATATAAAGACTTTTATTTTAGGATGGCAGAAGTAAATGATGTTATTCCTGAAGAAAATTTAGTTATTTCTAGCATCAATGAAATTGCTTATGATTATTTAATTATAGCGACAGGTTCTCAAACTAACTTTATGAATAATGAAGGACTTACCATTAGCTCAATGCCCATGAAATCAATACCTGAAGCATTGAATTTAAGAAGTCTTATTTTCCAAAATTTTGAAAAAGCTTTAGTCATTACCAATGAAAGAAAAAGACAAGGATTAATGAATTTTGTTATTGCTGGAGCAGGACCTACAGGAGTTGAGTTGGCAGGTGCTTTAGGAGAACTAAAATCACACATTTTACCCAAAGATTACCCTGAACTTGATTTTTCTATGATGCAAATTTACCTTGTACAGTCATCAGATAGGGTATTGCCAGCACTTTCTCCATCATCTTCAGAAAAAGCCCAGTGTTACTTAGAAAAACTAGGCGTAAATGTAGTACTTAATACAAGGGTGTTAGATTATTTTGGTGATTATGTGCAAACTAATACAGAAGACGATCTTGTTGCTAAAACGTTAATATGGACAGCAGGTGTAGTGGGAGCTCCAATAAAAGGTATTGATGCTAAAAGTATTGTAAGAGGAAACAGAATTGCAGTTGATAAATTTAATAAGGTAAAAGGATATGAAAATATTTTTGCTATTGGAGATGTAGCTGCAATGATTACTGAAGAAAATCCTAAGGGACACCCTATGGTTGCTCCTGTAGCAATTCAGCAAGGCAGATGGATTGGGAAAAACTTAAAACGAATTATGCAAAAGAAAGAAATGTTACCTTTTGTGTATCATGATAAAGGAGCAATGGCTACCATAGGAAAAAATAAAGCCGTTGTAGAAATGGGGAAAATGAAATTCGGTGGTGCTTTTGCCTGGTATGTGTGGATGTTTGTTCACTTAATGTCGTTAGTAGGTTTTAGAAATAGAGTAGTAGTATTTTTTAATTGGGCAAGAAATTATTTTAATTCTGATAGAGGAATGCGTTTGATTATTTTTCCATTTAAATTATCAAAAGTAAAACGCCAAAGAAAAAAAGCATTTTACGACCAACAAAAAATGAGGGAGTAGCTTTTAACTTTGTAAACTCTTGATAAAACCATTTAAAATCTAAAAAAAATAATTGTTCAACCAATTTCATCAATTATCTTTGCACCACTTATGGAAAAATTATTGATTATTGATTTTGGCTCTCAATATACGCAGCTAATAGCACGTAGAGTTAGAGAATTAAATGTTTATTGTGAAATTCATCCGTTTAACAATTTACCTAATGTAGATGAATATAAGGCGGTTATCTTGTCAGGAAGTCCATTTTCGGTGAGAGATGAGAATGCTCCTAAACCAGACTTATCTAATATTAGAAAGAAAAAACCTTTGTTGGGAGTTTGTTTTGGGGCTCAATATTTAGCTCAAAGCAATGGAGGAGAAGTGTTGCCTTCTGATACCAGAGAATATGGTAGAGCAAAATTAGATTTCACAAGTAACGAAAGTAAATTAACTCAGGGAATTAGTTCAAATTCTCAAGTATGGATGAGCCATGGAGATACCATAAAGTTATTACCTCCAAATACTACCATTATAGCAAGCACGCCAGATGTAGAAAATGCAGGTTTTGAATTTGATGGAGAGGATACTTTTGCTATTCAGTTTCACCCTGAAGTTTACCATACCACTGAAGGTTCAAAACTACTGAAGAATTTCTTAGTAAACATTAGTGGTTTTTCGCAAGATTGGACACCGGATGTTTTTGTAGATACAACAGTTGCAGACTTGAAAAATAAAATTGGTAACGATAAAGTTGTCCTTGGTTTATCTGGAGGAGTAGATTCTACAGTAGCAGCAGTATTGTTGCATCAGGCTATCGGTAAAAATTTATATTGTATATTTGTAGATAACGGATTGCTTCGTAAAAATGAATTTGAAAGTGTATTAGAACAATACAAGCACTTAGGACTGAATGTGAAAGGAGTTGATGCTAAAGATAAATTTTATAATGCTTTAGCCAATATTTCCGATCCAGAACTAAAAAGAAAAGCGATTGGAAAGGTGTTTATTGATGTTTTTGATGAGGAAGCTCATGCTATAACAGATGTAAGTTGGTTGGCTCAAGGAACCATTTATCCAGATGTAATTGAATCGGTATCGGTAAATGGAGGAGCATCTCAAACTATAAAATCGCACCATAATGTTGGTGGATTACCAGACTACATGAAGCTAAAAATAGTTGAACCTTTGCGTTTATTATTTAAAGATGAAGTAAGAAGAGTAGGGAAAACATTAGGATTGAATGATGGCTTATTGGGCAGGCATCCTTTTCCAGGACCAGGTTTGGCAATTCGTATTTTGGGAGATATTACTCCAGAAAAGGTACAACTATTGCAAGAGGTGGATTTTATTTTTATAGAAAGTTTGAAAAAAGCAAATTTATATAATGATGTTTGGCAAGCAGGAGCAATTTTGCTTCCAGTACAATCGGTAGGTGTAATGGGAGATGAAAGAACTTACGAAAAAGCAGTTGCTTTACGTGCTGTAGAATCTACAGATGGTATGACAGCTGATTGGTGTCACTTACCTTATGAGTTTTTAGCAAAAGTGTCAAACGATATTATTAATAAAGTGAAGGGAGTAAATAGAGTAGTATATGACATCAGCTCTAAACCCCCTGCAACAATAGAGTGGGAATAAAATTTCAACAACAAATAATTTAGAATATTGAAAAAATACATCGTTATATCACTTGGAATAGTTTTGTTGTTGACAACTAGCTTAGTTGCTCAACAAACAGATTCATTAGAAATCCATAAAATAAAAGGAAAGGAATATTATATTCATGTGGTGAGTAAAGGTGAATCTTTGTATGCTATTCATAAAAAATACGAAGTTCCTATTGATGTTATTAAATCAGAAAACCCGGGTGTTAATGATGGATTAAGTATAGGCGAAAAAATATTTATCCCAGTAAATAAACATCAAGAAGAGGTTGGTTTTCCTAATGGAAACCTTATTCAACATAAAGTATTAGCAAAACAAACTTTGTATTCTATTGCAAAAATTTACAATGTAAGCGTTAAAGAAATTATTGCTGCTAATCCGGATATGGAAGAAAAAATTGATGAAGGACAACTGATAAACATTCCTGTAAAGCAAATTAAGCAAGAAAAAGGTAAAAAAGACAGTGTTACTTTAATCAAACCTTCAGGGTGGAAAATACATCAGGTTAAAAAAGGGGAGACTTTGTATTCGCTTAGTAAACTTTATGAAGTAACAGTAGATTCTATTAAAATTATTAACAATGGATTAACTGAAGGATTAAAAGAAAATGAAAAAATATTTATTCCAATAAAACAAAATAGAATAGGACAATTTCAGTTACATAAAGATACATTAAGTGCTTCTTTACTAGAAATCCTTCAACAAGCTTTCGATTCAACTGAAAAAAATCACTTTACCATTGCTTTAATGCTCCCTTTTTATATAGATCAGAATAAGGAAATAACAGAAAACCTAAGTGCTTTACAAGATAAAAATGTTTATCCAAAATCTAGGTTTGCCATAGAGTTTTATAATGGATTTTTATTTGCACTAGACTCAATATCTACTAAAGAAAAAACCTTTGAAGTACTCGTTTTTGATACCAATGGAGATGATTCACTTCGTATTCATAAATTATTAAAAGAAATAGAAAGTAAACCGCTAGATTTGATAATTGGTCCTTTATACCAGTCTAATTACGAGGTGATTGCTCAGTACGGAAAACGCAATCATATACCAGTCGTTAGTCCTGTAAAACAACCCAACAAACTACTTTTAGGTAACGAAATGGCTTTTAAAGCAATACCATCGCAAGCAAATGTTGTTGAATGTATTTCCACGCTTTTAGTAGATAGTTTTAAAACGGCTAATATTATTGCTTTAGAACATGCTAATTCTCCTGAAAAATCATTGATAGATCCATTAAATAAAGCTTATAAAAACAAAATGCTATTAAACACTATAGATACCTTAACTTTTACACCTATTAATAAATTGAAAATTGATAGAAATTTTGCTGATTTAGTTGCCAAATTATCTCCTACAAAAAACAATGTGATTTTTGTGCCTAGTTCAAAACAGGCTTACATTACCGACTTGTTTAGTTATTTAACATCTACCTTAAATAGAAGAGAGTATGAAGATTACACAGTAACATTTATAGGGCTAGAAGAGTGGTTAACTTACGAAAACATAGAATTAACCTCATTTGATTTACTAAATGTTTACTTGCCTGTTCATAGTTATATAAATTATGATGATTCTACTACAGCAAATGTTATCAATAAGTTTGTTGTGGAAAGAGAGTTCTATCCGTCTACCGTTAGTTTACTGGGTTTTGATATGGCGTATTATTTTGGAACTTGTTTAATGAATTATGGTACTATTATTAATCCTGTTATTACCAACTCTTACAATCACAATGGTATTTCGATGAATTTTAACTTTAGAAAAACTGGTATAGAAAGTGGTTTTGAAAACCAATCTTCATTTTTAATTCATTACCAAAACTTAGAATTGGTTAGGGTATATTAAATCCTATTTTTCGCTTTAATTTTTCTTAAAAGAACTAATTTTGACCATTATTATTTACGATTATTAAAATAGGTCAAATTGTTTAATTACAGTAATCATTTCACGCTTCAGCAAAAAGATAAACCCATATTTTACTGGTTACTTTTAGGTTGTTTATTAGTTTTTATAATGGTAATTGTTGGTGGTATTACCAGGTTAACAGGCTCTGGATTATCTATGGTAGATTGGCATTTGATGATGGATGCGATTCCGCCACTAAACGAAGAACAATGGCATGAAAAATTTGAAGCCTATAAATTGTTTCCCGAATATCAAATTGTAAATTATCACTTTACGTTAGAAGAGTTTAAAGCTATCTTTTTTTGGGAATGGTTGCACAGGCTGCTAGGAAGGCTGATAGGAGTAGTGTTTATTATTCCTTTCATCTATTTTATTATTAAAAAGAAATTATCTAAAAAATTAATTGTTCAAACCACCATATTATTAGGAATGGGAGCCTTACAAGGTTTTATAGGTTGGTGGATGGTAAAAAGTGGATTGGTTAAAGACCCGGATGTTAGTCACTTTAGGTTAGCAACCCATTTAATTACCGCTTTCCTTACTTTTGCTTATACTTTATGGGTAGCACTAGGATTGCTCGAGCCTAAAATAGATTTTTCGACTAAATTTACCGGTATAAAAAAGTGGTTAAACGCTTTACTTATTTTACTCATAATACAAATAATTTATGGGGCTTTTGTAGCAGGTTTAAATGCAGGATTTATTATGAACACTTGGCCAAAAATGGGCGATCAGTGGATAAATGTTGCTGTTTTCGCTATAAAACCATTCTGGAAAAATTTTACTGAAGGATTGGCAGGAGTTCAATTTATACATAGATATTTAGCTTTAATTGTAGTTGGTATTATTGTCTTTTTATGGATAAAAGCAGCAAAACAACAAGTTAATATCGCTCAGCAAAACGGATTAAAACTATTGTTGTTAATAGTGTTTATTCAGTTTTTATTGGGAGTGTTTACATTGATTTATAAAGTGCCACTTTGGTTAGGAGTAGTACACCAAGTAGGAGCCTTCTTTTTATTAGCTGCAACAGTTTTTTGTGTGTTTCTTTTTAAGGAGAAGATAAAGGTTAGAAAATAGAATTATGCAAGCCAAAATAGGAAATAAAGTAAAATTTATAAATGATGATGCTACGGGGATTATTACTAAAATTATTTCCGAAAAAGAATTAGAGATAGAGGATAATCACGGGTTTACCTTGCGAGTTTCTATAAATGAAGTGATTGTTATTGATGACAATGAAGATATTGTTTATACAGTAGATAATACTGAATACATTAATCAGACAGATTTAAGAAAAGAAAAATTTAAGTCGAAATCTAAACTATTATACAAGTATAAAAAGCTCAACAAATACAAATACGAAAACACCTTAGAAATTGACTTGCATTTAGAAGAGTTAGTTGAGTTTCCTACAAGGTTAGAAGATTGGCAAAAACTATACACACAAATTAATCATGCCAAAAAATGTGTTGAAGCAGCTCAATCAGAAAATATTCCACGCATTGTATTTATTCATGGTAAAGGAACAGGAGTATTGAAAACAGAATTAAGAAATATGTTGAGTAATACCTACGAACTTCAGTTTTCTGATGCTGATTACAGAGAATACAGCACTGGAGCAACAGAAGTATATTTGAGATAAAAATTATTGAATGATTAGTTTTTCAGTCTGCTGAGTACTTTCTGTACTTATTGTTACAAAGTATAACCCTTTTGGTAATCCTTCAATAGTAATTTTAGATTTTCCACTAACAAAAGAGGTCATTTCTTTGCCTTCAATATTTTTTACACTTATTGTGATAGTAGAATTGTTTTCGCTAATATTATGTTCAACAGAAAAGCTAGTATTTTCTATAGCCGGATTTGGGTAAACAGTAATATTATGGGTCAATTCGTTTTCTAAATTTACAGCAACAACATTAAAATATTCAAATTTCCCGTCAAAATCAGTTTGTTTTAACCTGTAATAAGTAGTACCATTTAAAGGATTCAAATCAGTAGAAGTATATGTTTCGGTTTTGTTACTATTTCCGGCACCAGTTACGTATAAAATTTCTTCCCAATTATCAGCGTTAACACTTCTTTCAATAGTAAAATAGTCATTGTTAATTTCAGTAGCAGTTTGCCAATTTAAAACAACTGAATTACCAATAGATTTAGCATTAAAAGTAATTAGTTTAATAGGTAGTGGAGCAGTCCCAAAAGAAACTCCAGTTTGAGGCCCATCTTTGCTTTCCCATACACTATTATTTCCAAAACGAATAAAATTTGTTGCTCCATTGTACGTGTAAGAATCTAATAAACCTGTAGAAGTGATATTTACATAAGCATTTTCTGGCAACCTAAGTTTAGAACCATTTTTAGAAAAGTATAAAATTCCTTCAATTAGGATAGAAATTTTGTTGTTACAATGTTGTAAATTAATGTCGGAAGAAATGTCTATTTTATGTGCAACATCAATCATAATGGTATCTTCACATGATGGAACTCTATTTAAATCCCAAGTAGAACCTTGAGACCAATCGCCAGAAGAAATACTGGTAATTTTTGTTGAAAATGAATTTAAAGAACTTAGAATTAGTAGAGAGAATATAATAATGCGCATGGTAGTTTGTTAAGTATAATTTGTTGTAAATAATACGGCAAAATTACAATAAATACTTAGTGGAAATTAAGTGGTATTTTCAATGAAGAGTTAAAAAAACATTAACCCAATTATAGGTTTTTAGTAATCTGTTGAAAGTAAGATTATTGATTTTTTTTACACCTCCAAAGTTTAAAATATTTAACTAAAAATTAACTAAAACTATCTTATTAAACTGTCAATTTTTATCATATAATGATTTGAAAATGAGTTAAATTAAGTAGAAATACTTAGTTAAAATAAAGTGTTTGACACAAAATTCTTCTTATATTGAAATAGGAATTTAAAGATTACTTAATAATCAATTTTTTGCTGTGAATTTTATTTTCGGAAGTAGCTACAATGAAATAAATTCCTTTTGGAATTTTATAGTCAATCGGAATACCTATTAATTCATTTTTGTTGATGTTTATGTGAACTTTTGAGTAAAATTCTTTGCCTTGCAAATCTCTTAATACAACTAAAACTTCATCGGTTGAATTAAAAGAATGATTCACAGAAATATTTCCACCTTGGTTTGCCGGATTAGGGAAAATACTTATTTCATCTTCTTCAATTGAAGTACTATATTTTACAGGAACAATATTAAAATATTCAAACCTACCATCAAAGTCTGTTTGTTTTAAACGGTAGTAAGATATCCCTGATATAGGATTAAAATCGGTTTCTGTATATTCAATTATTTGATTGCTATTTCCTGCTCCATTTATTATTAGTACTGTTTCCCATATTTTAGCATCAACACTTTTTTCAATAGTAAAATAATCGTTATTAATTTCTGAAACGGTAATCCATGTTAACTGAACAGTATTTTCAATGGCTAAAGCATCAAAATAAACTAAATCAATAGGGAGGGGAGCTCCATAGTTTATAGGGCCAGTAATTGTTCCATCAGCTTTTCTCCAATAAACAGTACCGCAAATTTCAAGAAAATTGGCACTACCACCACCAGCTGGTGCTGAGGCTGATAAAGCACCTCCACTATTAATAATAAAGCCAGAATTACATGGAAGTTGAAGTTTAGGACCATTTACAGGAAAATCTAGAGTACCGTCTACAACAATAAACATGGGAGAACTACAACCTGGTTCAGAATAATTTTGTTGATTTCTAATAGTAACAGTATGTCCAGCAGCAATAGTAATAGTATCTCCACAACCAGGCACTCCAGGAACACCATTACAAACCCATGTATTTGGGTCATCCCAATCTCCAGAACCTGTACTTACGCAGGCAGCAAATACTTGAATTTGAATAAAAAGAAGTAATATAGTTAGGCGTATAATTTTCATCTAAATTATTAGTTATGTCTCCAAAAATAAGTATAAATACTTAAAAAATAAAATAAAATTACTTAGTATATGTTTTATGTAGTGTTTAGTTTAAAATTCTTCCTATATTGAAATAGGAATTTGAAGATTACTCAATAACCAATTTTTTGCTGTGAATTTTATTTTCGGAAGTAGCTACAATAAAATAAATTCCTTTTGAAATTTCATAATCGATAGGAAAACCAATTAGTTCATTTTTATTGGTATTAATATGGATTTTAGAATAGAATTCTTTTCCTTGTAAATCTCTTAATACAACTAAAATTTGATCTGTTGAGTTAAAAGAATGTTTGATAGAAATATTTTCTCCTTGACGAACAGGGTTAGGGAAAATACTCAGTTCACCTTCATCAACAGAAGTACTATACTTTATAGGAACGATATTAAAATATTCAAATCTCCCATCAAAATCAGTTTGTTTTAAGCGGTAATAAGATATTCCTTCAATTGGGTTAAAATCAGTTTCCGTATATTCAATTATCTGATTACTATTGCCTGCTCCATTCACTAATAAAACCTCTTCCCAATATTGAGCATCAGTACTTTTTTCTATAGTAAAGTAGTTGTTATTAATTTCTGAAGCGGTAGTCCATGTTAATTTAACAGTATTGTTAATTGGAATGGCATTAAAATAAACCAAATCTATAGGTAAAGGGGTTGTTTCTGAAGTAAGTATAAATTCATTTCTACCAGAAAGGTTGTTTCGAACAAGAATATCGGTAATCATATTAAGGGTAGCAGATAAATTATTCCATGCATTACATGTAATCACAGCATTTGTTGTTCTATTGGCAAAATCTAGGTTAGGTTCATTAATAGCATTAACGTATGGATTATTAGTATAATTATAGGTTGCATTATAAGTTGGTGTTCCAACTGCTGTGGTACCATTTACAATAAAAACACCGAAATATCTATCGTTAGCACCTACACCAAGAGCACCACAAGTAACGTTTGGAGCATTATCTTCTCCATATATGTGAATTCCTGATGGTGTTCCTGTAATATCCGATACTGTTAATTCATCTTGTCCACCAGGGTTAATAAGACTGATGGATGTAGCAAAAGGTAATCCTGTAGCAGTGTTGTAACTATGAGAACTAGTGTTGCCTAAAGCAGCACCAGAAGCTATCCAGTCAGTAGCAGGGTTCATATTAATTAAAGATCCATTTACGTTTCCTGTAGCATCTATTGTTATCCCTGCAATTCCATCATCTAATCGGTAATATCTTACTAGACCAGTTTCATTTCCAATTAATTTTCTACACATATTAGTTCTAATTTCTCCTTGTGTTCGTGAGGTATTCCAAACTCTAAATTCATCAAGATCGCCTGAATACCAACCATAAGGAGATCCGCCTAATAATCCGGAAGGAAAAACATTGTTTTGATTAGAAGTTAAACCATCTTTTACATTAATACCATTTAAATAAAGACGAGGTCTTTTGTTAATATAAACAATGGCAACATGATTCCATCCTGCTTGAACAAGAGGGCCGCTATAACTTAGTAAACAAGGCATGTACCAAGCTTTATGCTCATAAACCTGAATAGCGTTTGAACCAACAGAAACGCCTGCTCCGGCATCGCCCCAAGCTCCATTACCACCTCCTCCATGTTGCGGATAAACAGCATATCGCTGACCATTACCGGTTGTTCCAGATATATGATTTACACCATTTTGTTCAGCTCTTAAAGCTATAGTAGCCGAAGCATTAAACCAAAATTCAATAGTAAAGTTGTTTGTTATTGCTGTTAAGTCAGCAGCATGTCCTTGAACATTATCATTTACACCATCAAAATTTAAAGCATATCCGGCACCTTGTGAATAAGCATTTGAAGAAAAAAACAGTATTATTATAATTAATATGGTTTTCATAAACTTTATTTTGAAGGATAAAAATAGGTGAAAATACTTAATCAATAAAAGTACGAAATCTGTAATATAAAGTTACACGGTTTTACAACATAAATAAAGGGCTTTATTTTATTAATTTTACAATTCTATTATATGAAACAGCTTATATCAACAATTTCTAAAAAGCCGGGAGTTTATCAGTTTTTCGATAAAAACGGAAAGATTATATATGTTGGTAAAGCCAAAAATTTAAAGAATAGAGTTAGTTCTTATTTCAATAAAATTCATGAAAATGGTAAAACTGCAGTATTGGTTAAACAAATTACAGATATCAAAACCATAATTGTAGAGACTGAAATTGAGGCGTTATTGTTGGAAAATAACCTCATTAAAAAATATCAACCGAAGTATAATGTAATGCTTAAGGATGATAAAACTTACCCATGGATTTGTATTAAAAACGAACGATTTCCACGAATTTTTTCTACAAGAAACATTGTAAAAGATGGTTCTGAGTATTTTGGACCTTACGCTTCTGTAAGAATGATGAATACCATTTTGGAGTTGATACGAAAGTTATATCCATTAAGAACATGTAATTATAATTTATCGCAAGAAAATATTGATAACGATAAGTTTAAGGTGTGTTTAGAATACCACATAGGCAATTGTAAAGCTCCTTGTGTGGGTAATCAAACAGAAGATGATTATACAGAAGCTATTCAGAATATAAAAGCCATTATTAAAGGAAACATACATGGTGTAATTAAGTACTTAAAACAACTCATGAAGCAATATGCTGATGAACTGTCTTTTGAAAAAGCTCAGTTGATAAAAGAAAAAATTCAGTTGCTGGAAAATTATCAAAGTAAATCTGTTGTAGTTAGTCCAACGATTAATGATGTAGATGTTTTCTCTATTATTTCCGATGAAAAATATGCTTATGTAAATTATTTAAAAGTGATTAATGGAGCTATTATTCAGGGGCATACTATTGAACTAAAAAAGAAATTAGAAGAAACCGATGATGAACTGTTACAAATAGGTATAGTTGAGTTGAGAAGCAGATTTAACAGTGAATCTAAAGAAGTCATTGTACCTTTTAAACCGGAGTTGCAAGATGAAAACATGAAGTTTTTAGTTCCTCAAAGAGGCGATAAGAAACAATTATTGGAACTTTCTGAACGCAATGCAAAATATTACAGGTTAGAACGTAAAAAACAACAAGCTAATGTAAATCCTACCAAACATGCCGATAGAATTTTAGAAAAATTGCAAAAAGACTTAAGGATGAACGAAAAGCCTGTACATATCGAATGTTTTGATAATTCTAATATACAAGGAACAAATCCTGTGGCAGCTTGTGTGGTTTTTAAAGATGCCAAACCAAGCAAAAAAGATTACCGACATTTCAACATAAAAACAGTTGAAGGTCCGGATGATTTTGCTTCTATGACAGAAGTGGTTTATAGAAGGTATAAAAGGTTAATTGAAAACAAGGAATCGTTACCCCAATTAATTGTTATAGATGGAGGTAAAGGTCAGTTGGGAGCAGCATTAAAAAGTTTAGACCAATTGGGTTTAAGAGGTAAAATAACCATCATAGGCATTGCCAAACGATTGGAAGAAATTTATTTTCCCAATGATTCTGTTCCTTTGTATTTAAACAAAACTTCAGAATCGTTAAAACTAATACAGTATTTAAGAGATGAAGCTCACCGTTTTGGCATTACCCACCACCGTAACAAACGCTCTAAAGCAGCTATTAAATCTGAATTATCTGAAATAGAAAGTATTGGTTACAAAACAGCCCAGCAACTATTGTGGAAATTCAAATCAGTAGCTAACATTAAAAAAGCTTCTTTACAAGAACTAGAGCAAGTTGTTAGTAAAAAAAGAGCAAAAGTAGTTTACGATTATTTTAATGAGGGTTCTCTGAATTAATAGTTATATTTGTATAACATAATTAGATATTGAGTGTTAAATGAAATAGAATATAATGAGATATATTTCAATATTGATAATTCTAATCCTTTTTGGATTAAAAGTTAAAAGTCAATTAATAATTGATAATGGAATTTTCTTTTCTGATTCTGAAAAGTTAGAATTGACTGATAAATTACAAAGGTTAAAAAATAAAAGTACTGTCGAAACATTAGTTTATACAACAATGGATTTGGGAGGTAAAACCCCTTTAGAGTATGGAAAGGAATTAAGTAATAAATATCCTGCTGGAGTTAAAGGAGTTAATAATGGAATTATAATTCTATTATCTAAGAATGATAAAAAAGTACAAGTTTTAGTTGGTAATGGTCTTGAGTGGGTACTTTCGGATAGTGTAACTAAACATATTATTAACGAAATGATGGTTCCGCACTTTAAAAATGGAAAATTTTATAACGGTGTAAATGACGCAGTAGATTTGATAATTAAAAAATTAACTAACATTAATTGGATACCAAACAAACTTAAAGATCTCAGTAGTGAAGAAAATGGTAATATTTTTAAAATTCAATATTCAAATAAAACAGGAAAAACAAAATATAAATACGCAATCGATACCGATTCTCAATTTTCGGATGATTTTAAAATAAAATTGAATATAGAGGGTAAAGATTTTGATTTGTTTTATTCAAAATATATGAATGAACTTATTTCTAAAATACTTACAAAAAGTAATGTTGTTGTATATTTTAGATTAAGCGATTTTAACAATAAAAGACTTGAATTACTTGGAATAGAGTGAAATAAGTTTTAATTTTAATCAACTTCCCTCAAAACCTATCTTTCTTATTTAGCAGTAAATTGTAAAGCATTTCTCTAGCTCTGAATAACTGGGCTTTTACTGTTCCTAAAGGAAGTTCTGTAGCTTCGGCTATTTCATCGTAAGATAATTCTCTAAAGTAACGTAAAACAATCAATTGTTTGTAGCGTGGTTTTAAATGATCTACCATTTCACGCATAATTCTAATTTTTTGCTTACGCATAAATTTTTCTTCAGGGTTTAAGTTGTTTTCCTTAATATCAAAAGTAGAATTATTGCCTTCACCATCTTCAAAACCTTTGTCTATAGAAAAAGTAATCATCTTTTTCTTACGGATAAAATCGATACAATTATTGGTAGCAATTTTAAAAAGCCAAGTGCTAAACGCATAATCGGGAGTATATTGGTGCAAACGATTAAACGCTTTACCAAAAGCTTCTATGGTTAAATCGTCAGCATCATCTTGATTTTTAACCATTTTAAGCATCATATAAAAAATAGAATCCTTGTATTTTGCTAATAGTACGGCATAAGCTTTTTCATCCTGATGATCTCTTGCTTTCACAACCAATTCGTAATCTATTTGAGCTTTGGGAGATAAATTTTTACCTAATTCCATTGGGTTCTTTTTTTTATAAAGTTTGAAATTACTAAAATTGGATTAAAAAACATAAAAAATAATTCAAAAACTGGTGTGTAAATGATAACGTCTTTATTTCCCAATTGCTTAGTAGAAAACCTAAAGATAAGCATTTGAATAATATATTTCAATAAAAATAACCCAACTATTAGATGAACATGGGGAATTTTAAAGACCAATAAAAAAAATAAGCCTACAAAAATTAAATTGGAAAACATAAAAGTTCCCAACAGCAATTGGTGTTTTAATTTATAGTGTGTTCCACTTAAAAAATGTCGTTGTTTTTGACGCACCCATTTATTAAAAGTAGTTTTTGGTTTAGAAATAGTATGAGCAGCAGCATTTAAAACAACTTGTGTGTTATTGTGGTTAGCTACTTCGTTTACAAACAAATCATCATCACCAGAAATTATATGGTGGTGAGAAGCAAATCCTTTATTGTTAAAAAACACATCGGTATGATAGCTTAAATTTCTTCCAACCCCCATATATGGAAGCTTACGCAAGGCATAAGAAGTATATTGAATTGCTGTATAAAAAGTTTCAAACCGTATTAATTTGTTTAGAAAACCCGGCTGTTGCTCATAATTGCCAACTCCTAAAATTATTTTCTTGTGAGGGTTTTCGTAAGCAGTCATTAAGCTTATCCATTGGTTTGAATTGGGTTTGCAATCAGCATCGGTAAGCAACACTATTTCATTTTTTGCTGCTTTTATTCCTAAAGTTAGAGCAAATTTTTTATTGCCATAAAAACGGTCATTGTCAGGAACGGTAACAATTTTAAGCTTACTGTGTTGCAACGAAAATGCTTTTAATACATCTTGCGTATCATCAACTGAGTTATCATTAACAACAATAACTTCAAAATCGGGATAATCTTGAGATAAAATAAGAGGTAGAAATGTTAACAAATTTTCTCTTTCGTTTTTAGCACATACAATTACAGAAACAGGTGTTGAATAGTTTTTTAGTAAAGGTTGTTTGTAAAAAGCAATTTTAGCAAAAAAGTAGATGTAATAAAATACCTGAATAAGAAATGCTAAGATAAATGTTATGACTAACCAATCCCAAATAGAGTGGGGAGGAAGGAATGAAAAAGTGTCTTTTAGCAAGTCTTGCATTTTAAATATAATTCAATGTCAAAAATAAAGAGCTATGTCCGTACTAAATAATTATCTTTGGCGAAGTTTTTAGACATGCATCGTTAATAAGTTTTGAAGATGTATTTCTCATGAAAAAGTTAATAAGCAACTATAAATGAAGTTTAAATTAGAAAAGAAAGATCCGCAATCAAAAGCAAGAGCAGGAGAGATTACTACAGATCATGGAATTATAAAGACACCTATTTTTATGCCTGTAGGAACTGCTGGAACAGTAAAAGGTGTTCATCAACATGAATTAGAAAATGATACTAATGCACAAATAATTTTAGGAAATACATATCATTTATATTTAAGGCCCAAATTAGATGTTATTGGAAAGGCTGGAGGCTTACATAAATTTATGAATTGGGAAAAACCAATGCTTACCGATAGTGGCGGGTATCAGGTTTACTCATTGTCAGGACGAAGAAAAATTAAAGAAGAAGGAGCAACATTTTCTTCTCATATTGACGGTTCCAAGCATTTATTCACTCCAGAAAATGTAATGGACATACAACGAACCATTGGAGCTGATATTATTATGGCTTTTGATGAGTGTACACCTTACCCCTGCGATTATAAATATGCCAAAAACTCTATGCACATGACGCACCGTTGGCTTAAACGTTGTTGCGAAAGGTTTGATGAAACAGAAGGTTTGTATGGCTATAGTCAAACACTTTTTCCAATAGTTCAGGGGAGTGTTTACAAAGACTTAAGAAAACAATCTGCTGAAAAAATAGCTTCTTTTGAAAGAGAAGGAAATGCTATTGGTGGACTTTCGGTAGGTGAACCTGATGATGAAATGTACGAAATGTGTGAAATTGTAACGAATATTCTTCCGGAAGATAAGCCACGTTATTTAATGGGCGTTGGCACACCTATAAATTTGCTGGAAAATATTGCATTAGGAATAGATATGTTTGATTGTGTGATGCCTACCAGAAATGCTCGTAATGGAATGTTATTTACGCAAAATGGTTTTATCAACATCAAAAATAAGAAATGGGAAGCAGATTTTTCACCAATAGATGTTGACGGAACAAGTTATGTAGATACTTTTTATTCAAAAGCGTATCTTCGTCATTTAATTATTTCTAAAGAAATATTAGGGGCTCAAATTGCTACCTTACACAATTTAAGTTTTTACCTTTGGTTGGTTAATGAAGCAAGGGAACATATTTTGTTAGGAGATTTTACAACATGGAAAAATAAAATGGTAAAACAATTAGCAACTAGGTTATAGTTTAATGAAGATTATTGACGCATATATAATTAAAAAGTTTTTAGGAACGTTTGCCTTTACCATACTTCTTATTATTCCTATTATCATTATATTTGATTTATCGGAAAACCTACAAACTTTTATTGAGCGAAAAGCATCTGTATCGGCAATATTCTTAGATTACTATCTCAATTTTGTACCGTTTTTAATTAATCAATTAAGCCCTATTTTTATATTTATTACGGTAATTTTCTTTACTTCTAAAATGGCGAGTAATTCAGAAATTGTTGCCATACTTGCTGGTGGAGTAAGTTTTAAAAGATTGTTAAGACCCTACTTAATATCGGCAGCTATACTTACTATCATTTCTTTTTACCTTAACAATTTTGTTATTCCTGAAGCAAACAAAGAAAGAATTGCTTTTGAAGAAGTGTATAGAAAAAATAAGTTTAGAAATGTAGACAGAGATATCCACATGCAAATAGATAAAGAAACTTTTATCTATATGTCGAGCTATAATGCCGATATAGATATGGGGATAGATTTTTCTATTGAAAATTTCAATGAAGAAGGAGAATTAACTTATAAACTAATTGCGGACAATGTAATTTGGGATACCATTACCCATAAATGGCATATTGGAAATTACTACGAAAGACATATTAACGGGTTAGATGAAATTGTAAATACAGGAGCGTATAAAGATACCACACTTAATTTAAAACCCGAAGAGTTTAAAAGAAGAAAAAGCTTCGTTCAAACAATGGGTTATAAAGAATTAAACGACTTTATAGAGGAAGCTGTTTTTAAAGGCTCTGAAAAAATCACCCGTTATTTGGTGGAGCGACAAACAAGATTTGCCTATCCATTTGCTACATTTATTTTAACAGTAATTGGTGTTGCCATGTCGAGCAGAAAGGTTAGAGGAGGAATAGGCTTACATATAGGGTTAGGCTTATTGATAAGTGCTTCTTATATATTGTTTATGCAAATATTTACTTCGTTTGCCCTTACTTCTGGAGCATCTGTATTGGTGGCTGTATGGACGCCTAATATTTTGTACGGTCTATTGGCTCTGTATTTATTAAAAATAGCTCCTAAATAATTTACTTTTCAGTATTGATATTTGTTAAAATTTTACGTTTTAACATTAAATCTGTTAAATTTATAAATTTATCAAAAAAAATTTGTTAATAAATATTTTTTTTGTATGACAAAGGGTTGTTTTTTAGTTTGTTAACCCTGAAACATAGACTGTATAAGGGTTTTCACTTATTAACAAAAGGAACATTTTGAATTATTTTGTCGTTAAAGAAGTAAACCTCTAAACTTCTACGCCATGAAAACTATCTACTCCCTTTTGTTTTTCGGTGTTTTTTTGCTACTCTTTGCCGATAACAACCTACAAGCACAAATCCAATCATGTGGTTGTGACAATACAGTTCCAACATTTACTATTAATCTTTCAGCAAATCCAGATACAAGTTATGCTATCCAATCTACTAGAAATGGCTACTGTTGTTCTGCTTCAGGGCCTGCCAGATGTATTAGTTTTAACATTACTGTTAGTCCGGGAGCTAATCAAGTAAACTTTGATGTTTTTAATCCTGCACCTCCGGGTGGAGCTTTTTATCAAGTAGGGTGTGGTACTCCAACATCTTTGGGTACACCACTTTGTATTGATACAGGTGTGGTTAATTTTTGTGTAACATATTGTAAATCAGGGAATGATAATGCTACTTATGTAATAACTACTACTAAAACTTATGGAGCTTCAGATGACATTACCGTAAGAGAAGGTTGTAGTAAAGATTTAAATGTTAAAGGTTTAGTTGAGTCAACCGTTACATGGAATTCTATTTTTCCGGGAAATTATGGAGATTTTAATAATTATTTATCATGTACTTCGCAATGCGATACAACAGCAGTAACTCCCGTACCAACAGCACCTCCTTATGTAGATTATCAAGTATGTGGAAACTTAACAACATGTAGTACAGGAATGTTTATTTGTGATACGGTTAGGGTTTATACTTTGCCAGAATTAGAAGTAAATGTAACGCCACAAAATGTAGTTATTTGTCCGGGAACAGGAAGTGCAGTACTGACGGCAAGTGTTGCTAATGCTCATCCACCAATAAATTATATGTGGAATACAGGAGCTACTACACCATCAATTACGGTTACAAGTGCAGGTACTTATTTTGTTAGTGTTACAGATACCTTGTCGGGATGTCCTGCTGTTTCTGATACAGCTTATGTAATTAATCCACCACCATTTCCTCCTTTAAATCCAACTAATAATGGACCACTTTGTGTTGGTGACCAATTAAATTTAGGAGTTGACACTGTGCCAGGAGCCACTTATGCTTGGTTTGGACCAAATGGTTTCACTTCTTCAAGTCAATATCCATCTATACCTGTTGTTCCGTTAAATGCTTCTGGAGCGTATGGTGTGGTTGCCATAGTTAATGGTTGTTATAGTGATACCTTTTATACCAATGTTGTGATTAATCAAATACCATTTGCACCAACAGCAACTACCAATGCTCCAGTATGTGAAGGAACAAACATACAATTGTTTGCCTCAAATGTGGCTAACGGGACTTATAGTTGGACGGGAGTTAATGGTTTTACAAGTACACAACAAAATCCAACAATTGCTAATGCTAATATGTTAGATACAGGTTTTTATAGTGTAAACGTTACTGTTAATGGGTGTACAAGTGCGAATGCCGATATTTACGTTGAAGTACATCCAACACCACAAGTAATTCTACCTTCAAATATTATTGTGTGTCATGGAGCGATTGTTCCTCAAACTAATTTTTCTGGAACGGTAAACAACACCACTTTTAATTGGACAAACTCTAACCCTAATATAGGATTACAAGTAAATGGTAATGGAGGTATCCCTCCATTTACAGCAAATAATACAGGTACAGCTTCAGTTACTTCTACAGTTACTGTTACACCAACAGCTAATGGTTGCCCTGGTCCGTCAGATAATTTCTATATAACTATTGATGCAACTCCTGCGGCTAATTTTTCTTATTCTAA
This sequence comes from Vicingaceae bacterium, assembly GCA_965284565.1. GTDB lineage: Bacteria > Bacteroidota > Bacteroidia > Flavobacteriales_E > Vicingaceae > BRH-c54. The sequence goes on along the minus strand of OZ260100.1, from coordinate 2,970,088 downwards.
CGTATGTGAAGGAACACAAACTTCATTTACAGATTTATCTCAACCAAATGGAGGAACGATTGTGAGTTGGAATTGGGATTATACCAATGACGGAATAATTGACAATACAAATCAAAACTCTACTAATGGATTTGCTACCGCAGGAACATACAATACTCAGTTGCATATAACAACATCTTTAGGTTGTAAGGATTCTATCACCATTCCTGTAGTAGTTGATCCAATTCCTGTAGCTAATTTTGTTGCTGATGCTGTTTGTCATAACCAAGTAACTAATTTTATTGATTCTTCTTCCATTGCTACTGGTGGAATTGTAAATTGGCAATGGGATTTTGGTGATAACTCAGGAACATCAGCAATATCAAATCCATCATATACATACGGACAACCAGGTACGTATAATGTTAACCTAACTGTTATATCGGATAGTGGTTGTATAAACACTTACACTAGTTCTATTGATGTTTATGACAACCCTGTTGCAAACTTTACAGCAAATAATGCTTGTTTTACTGATGTAGTTCTATTAAATGACATCTCAACTGTAAACAATTCTTCAATAGTAAGTTGGGCATGGGATTATCAAAATGATGGGGTAATTGATGATACTAACCAAACAACCCAAAACCTATATCAAAGTACTGGAACATATAATCCTCTGTTGATAGTTTATTCTGCACAAGGTTGTGCCGATACAGTAATAAAAACAGTAACCATTTATCCTAAACCAGAAGCTGAGTTTACGTTCAGTAATCAGTGTTATGGAACATCAATACTATTTGTAGATGGAACAACTATAACAAGTGGTAATATTGCTAATTGGCAATGGTATTTTGGTGATGGAAATACTTCTACACAACAAAGTCCTCAACATAATTATAATGCTGAAGGAATTTATTCTACTACATTGGTGGTGATATCTAACAACGGTTGTAAAGATACGATTAAGCATTTTGTTGAAGTATGGCCAATTCCGGTAGTGAACTTTTCACCAACAGAAGTTTGTTTTAACATACCTACTCAGTTTACTGATTTAACAACTATATCGAATAATTTTACACAAAACAATATTGTTTCATGGAATTGGGGTTTTGGCGACAATTCAGGAACAAGTACGCAGCAAAACCCAATTTATCAATATAATTCTGAAGGAAAATTTTATGCAACGCTTACTGTTGTTAGTAATAATGGATGTGCTAATAGCCAAACATTAGAGATTACTGTTAATCCAATACCTCAAGTAGATTTTATTGCAGATATTACTCAAGGATGTTCTCCTCTAACCTTAAACTTTACAGATAATTCTTCTATTGATACCATAGGAAATATTTCAGGTTGGCATTGGGACTTTGGTAACGGAAATACATCTTCAGCTCAAAGCCCAAGTGGAGTAGTGTTTAATAACCCATCCCATACTAATACAGCTTATTATAATGTTATTCTTTCTGTTACTTCAGATAAAGGTTGTACAATTACTGACTCTATGAGTCAAATGCTTACTGTTTTTCCAAAACCTTTGGCAGATTTTGCCTATTCTCCTGAAGAAGCTAATATTTATGATAGTGAAATTACTTTTACAGATTTATCTGTTGTAGCTAATCAATGGCTTTGGGATGTAGGAGATAAGGGAACTACATTTACCAATCAACATCCTGTGCATCATTACACAGATTCGGGTGATTATTATGTTACTTTATTTATCGAAAACACTTTTGGTTGTAAGGATACCACACAAAAGAAAGTAAGAATAGAGCCTGCTTTTGCACTATGGATACCTAATGCATTTACGCCTGATAGTGATAACAAAAATGATCATTTCTTTGCTAAAGGATATGGTATAGATGAGATAGAAACCTTAATTTTTGACAGATGGGGAGAATTGATTTTTGAAGGTAATCAATTAGACTCAAAATGGGATGGAAGGTATAAAAACGGAGAAATTAAGCAAGATGTATATGTCTATAAAATAAGAGCAAGAGATGTTTTTGGAAAATGGCATGAATACATTGGTAAAGTAACCGTAGTAATTTAAAAATAAAAACCAGCTAAATTTAGCTGGTTTTTTTTATGGAATTGTTTTATCTGGAGATAACCAACTTTTCGGTTATTGTAGAATTAGTAAAATTCAGATCTAAAAAATAATAACCATTACTATACTCAGAAAGAGATAATAAAATATGATTGTTGCCTTTCTCAATAGTCCCACTATAAATCTCTTTAATCATTTTACCATTGATATCTTTTAAACTGATAGAGACTTGTTCTTTCTTTAGAGATTGAAAATCTATAACAATTGATTCTTTTACAGGATTAGGGAATACTTTTAATTGATAGATAGGCATAACATTATCATTAATACCAACCATTAAATTATCCTGATATTCTATTTGAGCCCCTCCTGGAGTAGTTGTTACCTTTAATACAGGAACACCTGACCCAACAGCCAACCATTTGTATTCAATTTGTTGTGGCCTTGGAAAACTAAACCCTGTTCCTAATTGAGATGTATAAAGTGTGTCAGTAATATTTAAAATAGATTTTACTCTTAAGCAATTGAAAGTTCCATAAGGAGTAATAACAGTTCCCCATCCATCAACTGTATCAACACGCTCTTGAAATTGACCATAATCGCCTACCGTTGGTATGGAAACTAAAAACTCAGAATAAGAAGTATTGTTGTTATTATAATTGAGCGGAAAAACATATTGAATATCAATAGGAATTCTTCGTGTAGATGATGGTACTCCATTTATATTGGAACCAAAACCAACATTAGCATATTGAGAAGAAGCGTTTTTGTAAAAATCGTAAACATCAGTAATGTTTACTACTTGAAAATTTATATCATTTCCTTTTATCGCATAATTAGCTTTATGATTGGGGTACAAAAGAAGATTGTTAAAATAATATTGGTAAGCAAATGGTGTTGAAGATACAGTTACGAAAGTATCAGATCGTTGAACCGCTGCTTGAAGTTGAGAATAATCCCATAAAAAATTAGTACCTGTAAGAGCTGGATTGTTTCCTTGTAAGTTAGCAGTAATACTAATATGATAAATATCGTTAACACTTGGCATATCATTATTAGTAATAGTAAGTTGAGCTGAAGAGGATAAACTCAGTATTGTTAATGCTAAAAGAAAGACCGTTTTTACCATAATAAGAATTTGATTGTTAATGGAATAATAAAAAAAATAAAGATATAAAAAAAACCGATAACATTTCTATTATCGGTTTTTTGTGGAGTCGGAGGGATTCGAACCCTCGTCCAAACAAGGAACTCGTAAGCTTTCTACATGTGTATTCTTTTATTAATTGTTAGGAATAAAACAGGTAAAAGACAACCAACTTTAATCTTAAGTTTCTGTTGTTTAACCAATGCTTAGAAACATCACAAAGGCTAGTCTGAAAAATTGATACTCCTTAGTCAAAAATAAACAGACAATATTTTTGAGGAGTAATGGTCCTGCCTACTGTACTTCAGCGAGGATGAAGGTTATCCGACTTAGTCGTGATTACGCAGCCATTGCATAGTTATCTTCGCCAGTTAGCGATTTGAGAGCCGATATTTACGAGCCAACTCACAATGCTCGACATGCTTACCTAGTCATTCATCTTGCTGTCAAAGCCAAAAACGACCCCATTTAGTAATATTCCAAAGAACTTACACAAAGTTAAACTTTTTTACTCATATCATAAGTTAAGAATTGCTAAAAGAAGCGTTTTAGCTTATATTTGCGAATTATTAAAGTTTTTAAATTTATAACTATGAAAATTGGCATTATAAAAGAAGGGAAAGTTCCTAGTGATGAAAGAGTTCCTATGTCTCCTGAGCAATGTGCTGAAGTGAAAACTAAATTTCCCGCTGTGGAACTGGTTGTTCAAAAAAGTGATGTAAGAAGGTTTAAGGATGAGGAATATACTAATGCAGGTATTGAAGTTGTTGAAAATATTGAAGACTGTGATGTCTTGATGGGGGTGAAAGAAGTGCCTATAAAAAATTTAATTGCCAATAAAACTTATTTTTATTTTTCTCATACTATAAAAAAGCAACCTTATAACAGGGACTTATTAATTGAAATGATAAAAAAGAACATTAGTATGGTAGATTATGAAGCCATTACAGATGTTGAAGGTAGAAGATTAATAGGTTTTGGGAGGTATGCAGGGGTGGTTGGTTGTTACAATAGCTTTATGGCTTATGGTAAAAGAGAAAAAACTTTCGATTTAAAAAGAGCTTATTTGTGCGATGATAGAAAAGAAATGGAAGCAGAGCTTAAAAAAGTGAAACTTCCTAATAAATATAAAATAGTTATTACAGGTGGAGGTAGAGTTGCAGGAGGTATTATTGAAATTTTAGAAGTTATCGGAATAAAAAAAGTATCGCCTGAAAATTTTTTAAATCAATCATTTAGTGAGCCGGTATATACACAGCTAAATGTTCATGATTATAATAAACGAAAAGACGGAAAAACGTTTTATTCTCAAGATTTTTTTGATAATCCTACTGAATTTGAAGGGCATTTTTTTCGATTTGCTAAAGTTGCAGACATGTACATTTCAGGTCATTTTTGGGATGAAGAAGCACCATTTATCTTTTCTCGTGAAGATGCAAAATCTCCTGAATTTAATATAAAAGTGGTTGGAGATATCAGTTGTGATATTGACGGACCTGTTGCTTGTACATTAAGACCATCTACCATTAAAGAACCACTTTATGGCTACCATCCTCAACAAGAAAAAGAAGTAGCTTTTGATAGTGCTGATGCTATTACTGTTATGGCAGTAGATAATCTCCCTTGTGAGTTACCCAAAGATGCTTCTGCTGATTTTGGTAGAGAATTTATAGATAATGTTTTACCTCACTTAATTGATGACAAACTAAACATTATTAAAAATGCTACCATTTGCAAAAATGGCGATTTAACCGAGCCTTACGAGTATTTAAGGGATTACGTTGAAGGAGAGTAGGTTCTCTTATTCATAAGAGGAGGGCTGATAAAAATGAAAACTTACGAATTCTAATTTATAGTAAATTAGTTATCTTTTCTGCCAGTTCTCTATCCTTATCTGTAACTATATCACCTGCATCGTGGGAGCAAAGGCTAATTTCTACTTTATTATATGAATTACTCCAATCAGGGTGATGGTTCATTTTTTCTGCAACCAGAGCAACCTTGGTCATAAAAGCAAAAGCTTCTTTAAAATCCTTAAATTCAAAACTCCTAAAAAGTTTATTATTTTTTTCTGTCCACATATCTTTCGAATTTTTTTGTTTTAAACGAAGTTAATGAAAATTAATGACTTAATATTCAAATAAGACTATTCCTTAAAGATTATTCTCACATAATATCAAGTGTTTAATTTTATTTATAAGTCTTGCTTATAATTTTTAATTTCTACAATATTTGCAGGTAGATAAAAACCTTTCTTAGTAAGCTCAATAACAACATTATTCATTACATGTGAACGAATAGAGTGATGAAAAGTCCTTGATGTTGATTGAAATGTGTCAATCCAGAAAAGCACTTTTATGTTGATTGTGTTTGTTGTTAATTCATTAATTACTACAGCTGCTTTTTTATCTCCTTTTAGCACTCCATCTATTTTATTTACAGTGTCTAAAATTGTTTTAATACCAAGCGAAATATCATCTCCGTAATCTAAACCAACAATAAATTCATACCTTAAATAGCCATCAATGGTATAATTAAATAAAGGTGTTTTAAGAATAATGGAGTTAGGTAAAAAGACATCTTTTCCATCAGGGGTTTTTATTATGGTCTCTCTAATGTTTATGTCTTTTACATAACCATGTATATTACCAGATTCAATTAAATCATTTACCCTAAAAGGGCTTTTAAATGCAAGGATAATTCCTGCTAAAAAATTTTCTCCAATATCTTTAAAAGCAAAACCTACAATAAATGTTATTACACCAGCACTTGCTAAAATTCCAGATGTAATATCATTTAAACCCAAACTATAAAGAGAAATTAAAATGATAATTAACTTTAAGCCATAGCTTATAATTTGAGAAATAAAAGTAATTGTAATCGGATTATCTGATTTTTTAAGGAGCCTAGTTTTTAGTTTTGATTTTAAAAAATTGACCAATATAAAACCAATAATTAAAAATAGAAATGTTAATCCTAAATTAATATAATTTTGGACGAAATAATTAATAATATCTTGGTAAATTTCTTGAAACTTATTCATTGTTCAAATAAAAAATTCTTAAGCTTAAATTAAGTAATAATCTCTTAACTCTTTTATAAAATAAGGTTTAAAAAGTGTTAGATTATCATTGTTATTCATAAAAACCTAAATTTAACTAAATTAATCATGATAAAATATTTTATATAAATATTGTTACTTATTAAAATAAGTACATTGATTCTTTAATTATAAATTCGTAAAGTGGCTCCATCAAAAGAAGTGTTGTATTCTTTTAGAGGTAAGACAGCAGGACTTCTTAAAACAGTGCCGTCTGTTATTAAGAACTGAGAGCCACAACAATCATCTAAGGCGGAAATGTTATTAGTCTCCACACTAACCAGAGCACAACTGCTTTCTGGCTGAAAAGTACAGTGTCTATCGAATGCTCTAAATTGGTCGTTTGAAACTTTATACACAATAATCCCTCTAGAGCCTCCTGTTAAATAAATCCAACTATTTACTGCATTAAGCTCAATAAATTGAGGGTCGGTAGTTTGCATGTAAATATTTACAGGAACATATGGGATGTTGGCATTATTATCTTTCTTGCAGCCAAAAAAAGTAATAAGTATAAGCAATAGGAATAAAATTCTAGTTATCATACTTTTAAGTAGTTTTTCAATTTACAAAGTTAGTTAACTTTAGGCTTATTCCCAACAAGTTAATTAGATGATTTTTTCTGTCACTAATAAAGTGGCTTTGTTTTCTATACTGCTAGTAGCAAATAAATAAATATCTCCACCATCTTTTAGGTTTAGTTTTTTCTTAATAGTAGCAACGCTATCGATAAAGTTCCGAGTACTAATATTGGCTTTTTTTATACCAAACTGTTGTAAGGATTTTTTATTGTAATCAGTAATGTGTTTTATATTAAAGACTCTGCCAGGGAAATCTTTTATTAGTTCGTTGCTAGTATATAAGTGAGTGTGTTGAGCAAGTTTATCTATATTAAAGTGTTTGCTAATAGTTTTAAAAGCTCCAGCTTTCATAATAGCGGCATTAGGCTCGTACAAATATTTTTTAGGATTTGCAAAAGTTGAGGATACTACTTGTTCTTCTTCGAAAGTAAACTGAAAAACTTCCTCAGTTTGGTCTAAGTTGTAGGTAATAATTTCGGTAGGTTTGGTTTTATTTTTTTCAAGCAAATAAAGAACTTCTTTACAATCGTTTTTAACAGCAATAACAAAACACTTACTTACGGTTTTTAATTCACCTAATGTTTGTTTAATGTCTAAAAATGGAGAAGTTTTAATCAGTAATTTGTCAGCATTTTTCAAGATTAAAGGCATTAGGTCAATTACGTTAGGAGAGCAATCGGCTAAATTAAAAACACGTTTATTTTCATCACGTCTGTCGGGGTCTATGTAAGCAACATCAAAATGTATTTTATTGGATAAAAGAAAAGATTTGCTGGTAGTGTTGTGAAGATCAATATCTACACCAAGCAATTTAAAATTGTGTTGAGCAATTTTAAGTAACAATTTGTTTTCTTCAATATAAAGTACTGAATTAAAGTGTTTAGCGAAAAAGTAACTGTCAATTCCAAAACCACCAGTTAAGTCTATTAAATTATTTCCACTAATCATTTTATTTTTAAGTAAAGCAGTTTTTTCTGATGAACATTGCTCCATAGATTTTACGGATGGAAAAATAATATCAGGCGTATTATAAAAAGTTGGGAGTTTGTTTTTGGCTTTTTGTAAGCCGTTTATTTGGTTAATGATGTAATTAGCATCAAGGTTTTCTTTTTTACTTAGCAGCAAAGCAATATCATTCACATTTTTGTGTTTGTTTTCATTAATGAAAGCTATTATTTCCTTGTTCATAATAAATACAAAAATAAATAAACAACTTTATAGTAAGTAATCATTTATGGAATAGTAGTTGATTAAAGGCTGTTGATAAAAAAAATTTTAAAACTTAAAAAAATGTTATAATTTGGCTCGATGATTAAACAACTAATTTTCATATTTTTAATAGCCTTCTTTTCGGCTACTATAAAAGCTCAAAATATTGGGGTTGGTGCTGACGCTATGTATAATTTTCAAACTGAAAGTTTTGGTTTTGGAGCTAGAGTAAGTTTCTATCCAAACAGTAGCTTAAGTATAGTTCCTCAGGTAGCTTATTACCCAGGATTTAATAAAATTAATGAATATTATTTTGGATTAGGTTTAGAACAAAAAATTATAAGAGGAAATACATTTAACTTCTATTTATTGGCTCATGGAGCTTATAATTTATGGGCAAATCACGAAGAGTCTTCATTAGATGGAGCTCAGGCTTCTAATTGGAATGCAGAAGTTGGAGCTGGAATTACAACCAACAAGTGTCTTCGTCCGTTCTTAGAATACAGGTATAACTTTAAATTTCAGGAAACACATTTACGTTTGGGTTTGCTTTATGTTTTTGGTTGTAAAAGCGGCTCAGGAAAATACGGAGGAAGAAAAAAAGGAGGGACAACACTTTGTCCTGCATATAATTAAATTAAATAGACACATGAAAACTAGAATTGGATTATTATCGATAGTAGGAATTTTTATCATTTCTCTTAACGCTTGTAAAAAAGATAGAATTGAAAAATCTAAAAATGAATATGAGCCTGTTAATAGCTACTTAGATGTAAAGAAACAGCAAGAACAAGAATTTGTCATCAATGGACCTTCAAACGATACTATAATTGGTAATCAGGGAACTAAATTACTGGCAGGAAAAGATTGTTTAATGTTCCCAAATGGAGATTCTGTTCATTACCCATTTTCTGTTAAATTGGTTGAACTATACACACCAAAAGATATGATGTACTGGCAAATGCCAACAGTTGCTGCTGGAAATATTTTAGAAACAGATGGAGAAATAAGAGTTAGAGCAACCAAAAATAATCAGGATTTAGTACTTCGTCCTAATTGTGCTTATGGAGTACAAATGCCTAATGGAGCTCCAAAAAATAATATGAATGCTTTTTATGGTTTTGATACAGGAAGTTTTTTCGATTGGACAGATAATCCTGCTAGCTTAGGTGTTACAACTTCTGTTAGTCCTACATTTAATATTATTCCTTACGGTTATGAAGCATTAATTGCTCGTTTGGGATGGTTAAACTGTGGTAAATTAGCTAATAATGGTTCAGGAAATACTATTTCGTTTACATCGAATACCGATTATTTAGAGAATGTTGGTATTTTTATTTACTTTCCTACAACAAAATCTGTAATGCAGGTTTATAATATGACTTCAGGACTAATTCCAACTGGTACAAGTGTTAAAATAGTAATGATTGCTGTTGATGGTGGTGGAAACCTTTTTCATTATTATAACTCAATGACAATAAGTGCTAACACTACCTTAGAAGTTAGTCTTTCTTCTATTACAGACCCAAATTTAACTGCTTTACTTGACGGCTTGTAGTATTTGCAACCATGTAAAAAGTAAGTTAAAATAGAATCAAATCATTTTCGTAACTTTGTAACCCACTGTTAATGGCATTAAATATTTATGGCTTTTATTGAAACGGATCAACTAGAACGAACTACAGGTAAGAAATTATATGACTATCAACATGATGCGATAGAAAAAATATTTGCAAGTTTAGCTAAAAATCCTTCTAATCATAACTTACTTTACCAACTCCCAACAGGAGGTGGTAAAACTGTAATCTTCACAGAAATTGCTAAAAGATTTATAGAATCTACAGGAAAAAAAGTGGTAGTACTTACTCATCGTATTGAGCTTTGCAATCAAACTTCTAAAATGTTAGAAGAATTTAATGTGAGATGTAAGATTATTGATAGTAATGTTAAATCACTTCCAGATGAACATGATTTTGATTGCTTTGTAGCAATGGTAGAAACCTTAAACAACAGGTTTAGAGATGAAGCTATAGAAATTGATAATATTGGGTTGGTTATAGTTGATGAAGCCCATTACAACTCTTTTCGTAAGATGTTTAAACATTTTACAGATTGTACCGTGTTGGGTGTTACTGCTACACCATTAAGTTCTAATATTAATTTGCCAATGTTTCAAAACTACAAGGAACTGATTGTTGGTGATTCTATTCCCTCATTAATTGAAAAAGGTTTTTTAGCTAAGGCAACCACTTATTGCTATGATGTTGGTTTAGGAGTATTAAAAATTGGAGCAAATGGCGATTATACAGTCAAATCTTCAGAATTACTTTATGGAGATTTTCCAATGTTGGAGAAGTTGTTAAGAGCTTATTATGAAAGGTCTTCTGGTAAAAAAACATTAATATTTAATAACGGTATAAACACTTCTTTAAATGTTTTTGACACATTTAAAAAAGCAGGATTAAACATCAGGCATTTAGATAATACTAATACAGGAGAGGAGCGAAGAGATATTTTACAATGGTTTAAAGAAACCCCAGACGCCATCTTAACTTCTGTAGGAATTTTAACAACAGGCTTTGATGAACCAACCGTGGAGACGATTATTCTAAATAGAGCAACTCGTTCGCTTACGCTTTATCACCAAATGATAGGTAGAGGCTCTAGGATTTTACCACATAAAAAAGATTTTACAGTTATAGATTTAGGAAATAATGCAGCTCGTTTTGGACCGTGGGATAGTGCAATTGATTGGCATGAAATATTTAGAAATCCGGATTTCTTTTTAAGCAACATTTTTTCCGATGAAGAAATTGAAAAGAAATTTAAATATAAAATGCCTGAAGATGTAAGAGCAATGTTTAAAAACTCTGAAAATATTGATTTTGATGTTGATGCAGCTTATCAGGAAACCTTAAAAAAAGGTCAGAAACCAAAAGTGGTCTTAGATAAATCAATAGAGCAGCACTTAAGAATGTGTATAGATAATAGTGAAGATATTATGGATGCTCGTTATTTATCTAAATTTTTAAAAGATGATATTGCTTATAGGATTAGATTATATTCTTATAATATTTGCAAAAGCACTGAAAACTACTTAAAGTGGTTAGAAGAAGATTATTTCAGAAAACTTAGTACTAAAATTAACCACTATTATACAAATGTAGAGGTGGAATAAGGCAATTTTAAAAATTATTTCTTACTACTTCCCAAATTTTATTAGTTGCTCCGATTCCATTTTTAATATATATTGAAGCAACACTTTTTGTGTCTTGTAGGTTTTCTTTCATCATTAGATGATTTACAACAGCAATAAAATCATCTAAACTACCTATGGAAAAAGCAGCATAAGCATCAATTAATTCTTGAGCTTCATGAAATTTTTGGTGTTTTTCACCAAATATAATAGCATTACCAAAACTAGCTGGTTCTAAAATATTATGTAATGAACCTGAAAAACCACCACCAATTAATGCTATATCAGTATACTGATAACAATTAGCTAAAATACCAATATTGTTAATAATTAAAACATTGTGCTGAGTAGCATTTCTTTGATTAGCTTCTGAGTAGAGCAAATGTTTAGTATTGAGTGTTGTTATTAAGTTGTCAATGTGTGATTCACTCACATCATGAGGTGCAATAATATAGTTAAACTCCTTATCGATAGTTTGAATAAAAGTACTAATAATCTCTTCTTCTTTTTCCCACGAACTACCTAAAATAATAGTCGGTTTTTTATTGGTGAATTTTTCTATAATTGGTAATGGAGTAGGAGATTGAGCATTTTCAAAAACTCTATCTATGCGTGTATCTCCACTTTGGATAATGTTATTAAAGCCAATACTAGTCAATAAATCTACCGAAACTTTATTTTGTAAAAAAAAGTGAGTAAAAAAAGAAAGCATTTTTCTATTAAAACTTCCATACCATTTAAAAAAAGGCTGACTAGCTCTAAAGACACCTGATATTAAATAGGTTGGAATAGCATGTTGATGTAATTCTGCTAAATAAAAATACCAAAATTCATATTTGACAAAATAAGCTTGTTTTGGATTTACTAATTCGATAAATTTTCTTGCGTTTTTATTGCTATCAGTAGGTAAATAACAAACATAATCTATTAAAGGGTTATTTTTGCGGTATTCATAACCTGATGGAGAGAAAAAAGTTATTAGCAATTTGTATTTAGGTTGATTTTTTTTAATTAATTCCATAAGTGGTTTGCCTTGTTCAAACTCTCCTAAACTGGCACAATGAAACCATATAATTTCATCTTCTTTTTGAATGTGTGTTTTTAAATAGGAGAAACTATTTTTTCTTCCTCTAAGCCAAAGTTTTGCTTTGTGGTTAAAAATAGAAGCAATTCTAATAAGAACTGTATAAGAAAATAAGGCTATTTGATAAATTAATTTCATGGATGTTTCATTATCTAAAAACAAAGCTGCTTATTTTATTTACTGAGGTTTTAATGGCAATGTTTCATTAATTTGTGCTTTGAAAATATACTTTTTATGAAAGCTCGAAATTAAATTAGTAATTGAGCTTAGCTTTTTAATTTACAAACCTATAGCAATACCAAACCTGAAAATTGGGTTTTGCTGAATATAAAAAGATTCTTGAGTCTCGTTTAAATTCCATAATACCATTAAAAAAAGATAGGAATTACCACCTAAGTTTTGACGCAAACCACCACCAACATAAAAGTTATAAATGTTAAATCTTTCACGATTAAATTTTTCTACATTAATAACTTCTGCTTCCACATGAGCAATAAGAGGGGCGAAATCTAATAAATACTGTCCAAAAACCCTTCCTCCATAAATGCTTGTACTAAAGTTTATAAATTTATCATTATAATAAATGTAGTTGACACCAACACCACCAATAATATTGGGAGTAAAATAATATCCAGCTACAGGTGCAATTTCAAAATAAGTTATATCGCCAAAAGTAGCTCCAATATTTCCTCCAAGCGTTACCTTATCCCAGCTAAAACCTCTATTTTGGTTTTTGTTGTCGTTGTTTGTTGGCGTATCACCATAAACATAAGTATCTTCATCTTGTGCTGAAGCAAAGGAAAAAGAGATTAATAAAACAATTAAAAACAAAGTCTTTAAAGCGGACAAAATGTTCATAAGTATGGAGTTTAATTTCTAAATTCAAAAATAATAAACATTTTACGAAACCACCTTAATTAAAGCAATTTGCTTTTCAATACCATTAATTTTTCTCTAGTCATTTCATGTATAGAGTAAGGAATGCCACCCATGCCTATTCCAGAAGCATCTCTACCACCAAAAGGCATCCAATCTACCCTAAAAGCGGTATGATCATTCACCATTACAGCTGTAGCATTTAGTTTTTTAACTGAATCTAAAGCTACATCTATGTTTTTGGTAAATACTGCTGCCTGAAAATGAACATCTAAACTGTTGGCAATTTTTATAGCGTCTAATCTGTTGGTATAACTGTAAACACATACTACAGGTCCAAAAATTTCATCAGTAGAAACTTTTGTATCAGCAGGAGGGTTTAATAATACGGTTGGTTCAAAACACGTATTAGAAATCTTTTTTCCTCCACAAAGCACTTTAGCACCTTTTTCAATAGCTTCATTAACCCAAGCTTCAACTCTATCATTTTCTTGCGGTGTAATTAACGGACCAACTTCTGTTTTTTCATCTAAAGGATCTCCAACGATTAATTTTTTAGCTTCAGTTGCTAATAATTGGGCTACATTTTCGCAAATAGATTCATGTACAAATACTTTTTGAACAGAAACACATACTTGTCCGGCATGATAGAAACCACCTTTTGCTAATGCAGGTATTAATTCTTCAATATCAGCATCTTTTTCAACAATAACTGGAGCAACGCCACCATGTTCTAGGGCACATCTTGTTCCTGGAGCTAGTTTAGATTTTAAGTTCCAACCTACAGTTGATGAGCCAATGAATGAGAAATAATTTACTCTTTTGTCGGTAACTAAGTAAGTTGCAGCTTCTCTATCGCAAACTGCAGCCTGACACCAACCTGCTGGCATTCCTGCTTCTTTTAAAATTTCAATAAAATTTAAACAAGAAAGTGGAGTAGTGGAAGCAGGTTTAATAATAACGGGGCAACCAGCTGCAAAAGCAGTTACTGTTTGGTGAATGGTTAAGTTTAAAGGGTGGTTAAAAGCACTAACAGAAGCAACAACACCTATAGGCTCTCTGCTTACAAAAGCCATTCTATTTACTGATGCTTGGGTTAATCCCATTGGAATTTCTTCTCCTTTAATTTGTGCAATATGTTCAGCTGCTAATTTTACTCCATTGATGGCTCTAAGAACTTCAACTTTAGAATCTATATAAGGTTTCCCACCTTCTTGAGCTGCAATTTTAGTCAATTCCTCTATACGACCTTTCATTATTTCTGCAGTCTTTTCTAAAATAGCTATTCGCTGATGAGCTGGTAACCAATTAGATTGGTTTTCAAATAAAGCATAAGCAGTTTGTAATTGTTTTTCTACTTCATCTTTTCCTATTACAGGAATTTCTTTTATTAATTCTAAATTATAAGGAGATACTACTTTTAACATTTTTTTATTATTGATTAATCGTTATTTGTTTAATTTATAATCTTATAAAATACACGTTTTTTCTTTTAAGATTACATTTAATATGGAGTGGTTTAAGGAATAATCTACTGCTAAATCTATAAGATGAACACCATCGCTATTTAAGCATTTTTCAATTGTTGCTACTAATTCATCATCGTTGGCAGGTCTGTGACCTATAGCTCCGTAGCTTTCTGCATACTTTACAAAATCAGGATTAGCATAATCTAGTCCGTAGCTTTCAAACCCCATACCTTCTTGTTTCCATTTAATCATCCCATAAGCATTATCATTTAAAATGATAACTACCAAGTTTAATTTTAAACGAACAGCAGTTTCCATTTCTTGAGAGTTCATCATAAAACCACCATCACCACAAACAGCTACTACTTTTCTCTCAGGATAAATTATTTTAGCCATCATGGCTGCTGGTAGTCCAGCCCCCATTGTGGCCAAAGCGTTATCTAGTAAAAGCGTGTTTCTTTGGTAACATTTATAGTTTCTGGCAAACCAAATTTTGTAAATTCCATTATCTAAAGATACAATTCCATCATCAGGAATAAGGTCTCTCATTACATTTACCAATCGTTGTGGTAAAGTAGGGAAACGAGTATCTTGTGCGTACTTAGATAAGTGCATTTCAACTTCATTGGTAATTCTCTCGTAATAAGCAAAATCCCAATTTGATGAGTTATTAATAGTTTTTGTCATCTGCTCAATAGAATCATCAATATCTCCAACCACATTAAGTTGAGGAAAATAAACAGCATCTACCTGAGCAGGAAAATAATTGATATGAATAACTTTTGTTCCTCCATGTTCCATAAAGAAAGGCGGCTTTTCAATAACATCATGACCAACATTAATAATTAAGTCTGCTCTGTTAATGGCACAATGTAAGAAATCACTATCAGAAAGAGCGGCAGTACCTAAATATAATTTATGTCTTTCGTCAACAACACCTTTTCCCATTTGTGTGTTAAAAAAAGGCATGCCAGTTTTTTCAATAAAATTAGTAAGGGCTTTACTAGTATTTTTTCTATTAGCTCCAGCACCAATTAACAAAAGTGGCATTTTAGCCTTTTCTATCATTTCTATAGCTTGTTGAATAACTTTTTCATCAGCAGTAGGAATTCTACAGTCAGACACTTCAAAAACTTGATTAGCAACGTCTTCAACAGCAATGTCTTCAGGTAGTTCTAAGTGTACTGCACCAGGACGTTCTTCCGTTGCCAAACGAAAACATTCTCTTACCAAAGGAGCTATATTGTTTGCATTAACAATTTGTTTAGTAAATTTAGTAATAGGTCGCATTAAATCAACAATATCAACAATTTGAAACCTGCCTTGTTTACTTTTTTTAATAGGTTTCTGACCAGTAATCATAAACATGGGCATTCCTCCAAGTTGGGCATAAGCTGCAGGAGTAACAAAGTTAGTTGCTCCAGGACCTAAAGTAGCGATACAAACACCAGGTTTTCCTGTTAACCGGCCATAAGTTGCAGCCATAAAACCAGCACCTTGTTCGTGTCGGGTTATGATAAGTTTAATAGATGAGTTTTTTAAAGAGTTTAGGAAATCTAAGTTTTCTTCTCCTGGAACACCGAAAATGTACTGAACCCCTTCATTCTCGAGTGCTTTAATAAATAAATCAGATGCTTTCATGTAAGCGTTTTAGTTTATAGTTAGTTAAAAACAAAAGTCAACAATCTTTTTATGTTGAACATTTTTTAACACTCTAATTTATACACAATCAAACAGGTTTTAATAACAATTTGATAGTATTACTTAGCTCAGTTTTTCTTTTAGATACTTTCCTGTTATCGATGTTTTTGTTTTTATCATGTCTTCAGGAGTTCCTTCAAACACTAGCTGACCACCGTGTTCGCCACCACCAGGACCTAAATCTATGATCCAATCGGCACATTTTACAACATCTAAATTATGTTCAATTACAATAATAGTATGCCCTTGAGCAATAAGTCCGTTAAAGGATTTTACTAATTTATTAATATCATGAAAATGCAAACCCGTTGTAGGTTCATCAAAAATAAAAAGTAGTTTTTCCTTACTGTTTTTCTTGCTTAAAAATCCAGCCAATTTTACACGTTGAGCTTCACCACCACTAAGCGTATTAGAAGATTGTCCTAAATGTACATAACCCAAGCCAACTTCTTGTAAAGGACTAAGTTTTTCTGCAATCTTTTTCCCCTGGTCTTTAGGCAGCTGTTCAAAAAAAGCAATACCTTCATTTATCGTTAAATCAAGAATATTGCTAATATGTTTGTCGCCAATTTTTACATCCAACAATTCTTGTTTAAAACGTTTTCCTTTACACTCACTACATTTTAGATGGATATCTGCCATAAACTGCATTTCTACTGTAATTTCTCCTTCGCCTTTGCAAGTTTCGCATCTACCGCCATCAACATTAAAAGAAAAATGAGAAGGTTTATAGCCTCTATTTTTAGATAGCGGATGGTTAGAAAATAAGTTTCTTATTTCATCATACGCTTTTATGTAAGTAACAGGGTTAGAACGAGAAGATTTTCCAATAGGGTTTTGATTAACATATTCCACTGCGTTAATTAAGTTAATGTCGCCAGAAATACCTTGAATTTTAGTATTCTTATCGGAATAACCGCTTAAGTATCGATTTAATTTTGGTAATAAACAGTTTTTTATTAAGGTAGATTTTCCTGAGCCGCTAACACCTGTAACAGCAGTTATAACACCTAATGGAAAAGCTGTAGTAATGTTTTTAAGGTTATTTTCCTTAGCTCCTTCAACTACAATTTTGTTTTTCCATTTTCTGCGTTTTTCAGGAACAGGAATTTCAAGGGTTTTATTAAGGTAATTGGCTGTTAAGGTGTTGTCTTTTTTCAGTAATTCATTAAAATTTCCGCTAAAAACTACATTCCCACCTAATGTTCCGGCTTCCGGGCCAATATCAATAATTTCATCTGCAGCTCTCATAATATCCTCATCGTGTTCCACTAGAATTACTGAATTTCCTAATTGTTGTAATTGTTTAAGCACGCCAATAAGTTGCTCGGTATCTTTAGAGTGCAGACCAATACTAGGTTCATCTAAAATATACATAGAACCAACCAAACTACTTCCTAAAGAGGTGGCTAAATTTATTCGCTGCGATTCACCTCCTGAAAGTGTTGATGACAATCGATTTAGAGTTAAATAACCTAAGCCTACATGTTCTAAATAACTTAATCTGTTATTAATCTCTATGAGCAATCTTTTAGAAATGGTAGTATCACTTTCTGATAGTTTTAACTTCTTAAAAAAATTGGCTAATTGATCTATGGGCATCAACACCAATTCTGCAATAGCAGTTTTATTAATTTTTACGTAGTTGGCATCTTTTCTTAGGCGAGTACCTTTACAATCAGGACAACTAGTTTTTCCTCGGTATCTTGCTAACAAAACGCGGTATTGAATTTTGTAGCTGTTGCTTTCTACCATTTTGAAAAAATCATTTATTCCTTCAAAATAAGGACTTCCATTCCATAAAAGGTCTTTTTGTTCTGGCGTAAGCTCATCATAAGGTTTATGGATAGGAAATTTGAGTTTAGCAGCATTTAAAATAAAATGTTCTTTCCATTGCTGCATTTTTTCTCCTTTCCAGCAAACAACAGCATCTTGGTAAACAGACAAGCTGCCATTGGGAATAACTAAATTTTCATCAATACCAATAATACTTCCGTAACCTTCGCATTTTTTACAAGCACCAAAAGGATTGTTGAAACTAAAAAAGTGTACAGAAGGCTCTTCAAAGATAATTCCGTCCATTTCAAATTTATTACTAAAATGGGTAATAACAGGCTTTTCATTTTTATAAGTAAGTACCTGACATTCGTGTTTACCTTCAAAAAAAGCAGTTTCAACACTATCGTAAATTCTGCTAAGTTGTTCCTCATCATCTGCGGAAGCAACAAAACGGTCTATTATTAAATAGGTGTTATTGGTATCTATTTTTATTTCTTGAGTTTTGTCAATTCTTAGCATTTCGTTGTTGAGCCAAATTCTTGAAAAACCTCGCTGTAATAAGGAAGAAAGTGTTTTGTCGGTATTTTTTTTGTCCTTAAATTCAATTTTAGAAAGCAGAATTATTTTTTCACCTTTAGCTTGTTGGGTAATAAAATTTACCACATCTTTTAAGGTATGTTTTTTTACTTCTTTGCCTGAAACAGGGGAGAAGGTTTTACCAATTCTAGCGTAAAGCAACTTTAGGTAATCGTAAATTTCGGTAGAAGTACCCACGGTTGAGCGTTTGTTTACCGTATTTACTTTCTGTTCTATGGCAATGGCAGGAGCAATTCCGTGAATGTAATCTACAGCAGGTTTTTCTAATTTACCCAAAAATTGACGAGCATAAGCAGAAAGACTTTCAACATATCTGCGTTGACCCTCAGCAAAAAGCGTATCGAAAGCTAAAGAAGACTTTCCAGAGCCTGAAACACCTGTAATAACTGTAAATTTATTTCGAGTAATGGCAACATCAATATTTTTAAGGTTGTTAACCCTCGCTCCTTTAATTAAGATGTGTGTTTTAGCTGTCTTTTCTTTAGTAAGGGTTTTGCTCATTTATTGGATAGTAAATAATGTGTAAAATGAAGTCTCAAAATTACTATTCTTTTTATATAACATCAATCTGTTTTTCATAATTGAAACATTATCTTTGCAGCATGATAGAATTGCAAAAAACACTAGAAACTTCTAAAAACATTGTAATAACAACACATAAAGGACCTGATGGAGATGCTATTGGTTCTTCGTTGGCGTTGTATCATTTACTAAACCAACTAGATAAAAATGTTTCGGTAATTGTTCCTGATGCCTTTCCTGATTTTTTACACTGGATGGATGGCGTAAACAACATTATTTGTTTTGACAAAAGTCAAGAACAAGCAGAAAAACTAATTGATGCTGCTGAAGTAATTTTTAGCTTAGATTATAATGCCTTAAACAGAATAGGTGATATGGGAAGTGTTTTAGAAAAAGCTACAGGAATTAAAGTAATGATAGACCATCATCAAAATACACAAGATTTTGCTCAGCATTATTTTGTAGATACTGATTGCTGTTCTACAGCTCAATTGGTTTATCAATTTGCATATAAAATTAATAAAGAACACTTACTAAACAAAGCAATTGCTACTTGTATTTACTGTGGAATAATGACAGATACAGGTTCTTTCAGGTATCCATCAACAACTGCTGAAACACACCGAATTATTGCTCACCTTATAGCGTTAGGTGCTGAAAACGCCATGATTCATCAGGAAGTTTATGACAATAATACTACCGACAGATTAAAATTGTTGGGCTATGCATTAAGCAACAAAATGAATGTTTTTGAAAAACATCAATTGGCATATATAGCACTTTCATTAAAAGAATTGAATGATTTTAATTTTAAAAAAGGTGATACCGAAGGCTTAGTGAATTATCCCTTATCTATTAAAGGCATAAAAATGTCAGTTTTATTAACTGAAAAAGAAGATGGCATAAGAATGTCTTTCCGATCTAAAAATGAGGTTTATGTAAATAAAATAGCTCAAGAACATTTTGGTGGTGGCGGACATGTATATGCTGCAGGAGGAATTTCAACTTTATCATTAGAAGAAACCATTAAAAAATTAGAAGAAATACTTTTAAAATGATGTTCAACAAACATATCATCACTTACTTTTTTATAGGATTATTCTCTTTGTGCCTATTATCGTGCGAAGAAGAAAAGCCTGTAGAAACACCTGATCCAAAACAAGTAAAAGAAGCATTAATAGAAGCTAATAAACAAGCGGTAGAGAAAGAACAACGACAAATAAACGGTTACATTGAAAGAAGAAAGTTAGAGGTAATTAGTACTGGTACAGGGATACATTATCAAATAATAAGGAAAGGTGAAGGAGAAAAAGCGGTAGAAGGGAAAAAAGCAGTAGTAAGTTATGAGGTAAGCTTAATAAATGGAACAATGGTTTATTCTACCAAAGAAAAAGGATCAGAGGAGTTTACTATAGGAGAGGATAATGTAGAATCTGGATTACACGAAGCAATTACTTATCTACAGGTTGGCGATAGAGCCATAATTATTATTCCATCATACTTGGCTCATGGTTTAGCAGGCGATTTTGATAAAATTCCTGTTCGATCTACCATTATTTATAATTTAGAGCTAATCGCTATTAAATAGAACATCATGCAAAAATTGGTTATTCTTTTAAGTGTTGTTGTGATATTGTTTTCTTGCATGAAAAACAATCAACAAACTACACAGTTAACTGATGGTATTTCTTACCAACTATTAGCTTTTGATGATGCTAAAAAAGCTTCTTCAAACAAAGACTTTGTGAGTGCATCATTACAATTGTTTGATGACGACAGTTTGCTTTTCAACAGATTTCATCAGCATACATTTACTATTGAAGGAGAATTGTTTAATACTTTATTTTCAGTATTAAAAGTAGGAGATAGTGCTGTTTTTAATATTGCTCCACATTGGCTAAATGAAGGTTTTTTTGAACTTCAATTGCCTGCAATAGCAAATGATACCTTGCGTTTATACATTAAAGTAAACCAATATTTTTCTGAGGAAGAATACCAAATATTTTTAAGTGAACAAGATGATGATTTAGTAGAACATGAATATATTACTTGGTATGTAAATAGATATTTTAAGTCGGAATACATTAAAAGAGGAGGAGTATATGTTTTTCCTATAAATAAAACCGATGGAAAAAAAGTGGCTTATGGAGATTTTATCAGAATAAAGTATAACGGTTATTTCTTAAACCATGTACCACTTGATCAAGCTGCTGAAGGAACAGTTTTGGATTTTGAGTATGGAACACCCAACCAAGTTATTAAAGGAATAAATATAGCAATAAAAGGAATGAGAGTTGGTGAGAAAGTGAAAATAATAGTACCTTCGCAACTTGCTTTTGGAGAATATGGTTCCTCAACAGGAATAGTACCTCCAAGAACTCCATTAATATTTACGCTGGAGTTAAGCGAAATAATGAAATCTTTTAATCAATAAATAAAAACAATTTAAATTTAACTATGAAGAAAATTACATTACCTGCATTGGCTTTACTAACGTTAGCAGCGTGCAACAATTCTGGTTCGGCAGATAAAAAAGTTGAACTTACTACAAATATTGACTCTGTAAGTTATGCTATAGGCATGAACTCAGCAACCGGATTAAAAGAAAATGTTCCGGAAATTAATATGGATGCTTATTTGAATGGTTTTAAACATCAAGCAGATTCAGGAGTAACTTTAATGACTACAGAAGATGTTGAAGCAGTTTTACAAGCTTACTCAATGAAAAGACAGATGAAACAAATGGAGGAGCAACAAAAACAGCAAGAAGCTCAGTTTGGAAATGTTAAAGAAGAAGGAATTAAATTCTTAGAAGAAAATAAACAAAATCCAGATGTTAAAGTTACCCCAAGTGGTTTACAATACATTGTAATGAAAGAAGGAAAAGGAGCAAATCCAACAGCAGCATCTGTTGTTAAAGTACATTACCATGGTACTACACCTGATGGAACAGTTTTTGACAGTTCGGTAGAAAGAGGTGAGCCAATTGAGTTTGGATTGAACCAAGTAATTGCAGGATGGACAGAAGGTGTTCAATTAATGAAAGAAGGTGCAAAATACAAATTCTTTATCCCTCAAGAATTAGCTTACGGAGCTAATGCTCCACAAGGCGGACAAGGACCAATTAAACCTTTTATGCCATTAGTTTTTGAAGTTGAGTTAATTCAAGTAGTGAAGTAATAAATTAAACAAAAAGTGCATTTAGAGAAATTTTCTCTAAATGCACTTCAAGTTAACCTAATAAAACTAAATAGTATGCAAAAATCAATTATTAAAGCAAGTTTGTTTTCTGCAGTAGTATTATTAGCATCAGCTAATGTACAGGCACAGAAAAAAGACAAAAAAGAGAAGAAAAAGAAAACTAAAACAGAAAAAGTTGATAAAAATGCTTTCCAACTAAAAAATCAGTTAGATTCAGTAAGTTATAGTGTTGGATTAAACATGGGAGCAAGTATTAAACAAGAGTTTAGTGAAGCAGAACTGAAAGCTTTAATGAAAGGTATTGAAGCAGCTTTTACTGATACTAATTATTTAATCACTCAAGAGCAATCTCCAGAAGTTATTCGTCCATATTTCCAGAAAAAACAAGAAGCTGCTCAAGCTGAAGAAATGAAACAGTTTGAAAATGTGAAAGCAGATGGACTTAAGTTTTTAGAAGAAAATAAAAAGAATAAAAATGTTAAAGTTACTCCAAGTGGATTACAATACATAGTAATAAAAGAAGGAGAGGGAAAACAGCCTATTGCTACTTCAAAAGTTAGGGTGCATTATACTGGTTTAACTCCAGAAGGACTTGTTTTTGACAGTTCAGTGGAAAGAGGTCAACCTGCTGAGTTTGGATTAAATCAAGTAATTCCTGGCTGGACAGAAGGTGTTCAGTTAATGAAAGAAGGAGCTAAGTACAAGTTCTTTATTCCTCAAGAGTTGGCTTACGGAGCAAATGCACCACAAGGCGGAAAAGGACCAATAAAACCTTTTATGCCTTTAGTATTTGAAGTTGAATTATTAAAAATATTAGATTAATAAGCTTACTTAAATAAATATCAAAGTCCTAAGTTTAAAACCTTAGGACTTTTTTTGTTTAAAATTGTTGATTAGAAATAATTTAAATTTTAAAAGATATATATAATTCAATGATTACATTTGTCCTCTTTTTTAATAAACTATGAGAATAATTATTGCCGGTGCCGGAGAAGTAGGTTTTCACTTAGCAAAGATGATGTCTAGCGAATCGCAAAACATTTACATTATTGATGAAAATGAAGACCGAGTAAACTATATACAAGCTCATTTAGATGTTTTTTGTGTATTGGGCGATGCAAAAGATTTGGAAGTTTTAAAAGAACAAAAAATTAGTTCTTGTGATTTACTTATAGCAGCAACATCTTCTGAGGAAACCAATTTGTTGGTTTGTATAACAGGTAAAAAATTAGGGGCAAAAAGAACCATAGCTAGAATAAACAACTACGAAGGTATTGGTACAAGTATGCGTGTTTTCTATGAATCTTTAGGTGTAGATAATATTATCTCTCCTGTAGAGTTGGCTTCAAAAGAAATTAACAGATTAATTACCCAGTCTGCTTTTACTAACGACTATGAATTTGAAGGAGGTAAGCTTTCTGTTTTTGGTATTCCTATTTGTGACAAATCACCATTAAAAGATAAATCTGTTGTTGAAACAGCTTACTTAAACCCGAACCGTTCTTTTAAACCTTTATTTTTATTAAGGGGAGAAAAAACAATATTAATACAAGCCTCTACAGAATTAAAAGAAAATGACATTGTATACTTTATTTCTACACCAGAGAGTATTCCTTTAATCACTAAAATTTGTGGACAGCAGTTTTATGATATTAAAAATATTATGATTTTAGGAGCAAGTAGAATAGGAGTGCTTACTGCTGAAATTCTTGAAAAAGATTACAATGTAATTTTAATTGAAGAAGATAAAAACAAAGCTACAAGAATAGCAGATCAATTAAAACATACTTTAGTTATAAATGCCGATGGAACTGATGTTTCTGTTTTGGAAGAAGAAAATATTGCCGAAATGGATGCTTTCATAGCTGTTACAGGAGACTCTGAAACCAACATTATTTCTTCGTTAATTGCAAAATCTCATGGGGTTAAAAAAACTATTGCAGGGGTAGAAAATATAGATTACATCAACATTTCACATAATATTGGAATAGATACACTTATCAATAAAAAAATTATTGCTGCCAATAATATTTTTACCTTTTTAAGGAAAGGTGTAAGTGCTATTGCTAATTTCCATGGAGTGGATGGAGAAATAATTGAATTTAATGTTAAAGCCGATACTAAAATCCTTTCTAAACCACTAAGAGAATTAAAGTTACCAGAAACAGTTAGTGTTGCAGGTGTTGTAAGAAACAATAAAGGATTTATTCCATTTGGAGGTTTTCAATTAGAAGAAAATGATAAAGTAATTGTCTTTTCAAAGAAAGAAAGTATTTTAGAGTTGGAAAAACTTTTCAATTAAATAAAAAAGTGTCTGGAAACCTCATAAATATTAAAGTTGTTTTTAACGTTATTGGTAATCTAATTATTATTACAGGTTTATTGATGGCAACAGCCATTCCTTTTGCACTATATTACGATGAGGGAGATTTATATCCTTTACTTTTATCTTCATTAACTACACTGTTTTTCGGATTTATCATCAAATTAAGAACTCAAAAACATAAGAATGATGAAGTTAAAAAACGAGAAGGTTATTTAATTGTAGCATTTGGATGGGTAGCTATGACTTTATTTGGCTCTTTACCTTATGTATTTTCTAATGCAATACCTGATTATACCAATGCTTTTTTTGAAACTATTTCAGGTTTAACAACTACAGGTGCTTCTATTTTAAATGACATTGAGTCAATTCCAAAAGGAATTTTATTTTGGAGAAGTATGACACAATGGATTGGAGGAATGGGAATTATTGTTTTAACAATTGCCATATTGCCTTTACTTGGTGTTGGCGGAATGGAACTTTTTGCATCAGAATCTCCTGGACCTACTAAAGATAAAATTCATCCAAGAATAAAAGAAACAGCTAAAAGACTATGGCTAATATACTTCTCGTTAACAGCTATTCAATGCGTATTATTAATGTTTGGAGGAATGGATTTTTATGATGCTATAAACCATTCTCTTACTACCATGTCAACAGGTGGTTTTTCTACTAAACAAGCAAGTGTAGGACATTTTGATTCTGCTTATATTCAGTATGTTATTATTATGTTTATGTTTTTAGCAGGAACAAATTTTACTTTACTTTATTTTGGTTTTAAACTCAAGTTTAAAAAGTTTTGGATTAATGATGAGTTTAAATGGTATGTAGCCGCCATAATAGTATTGTGTTTTGTAATTTTCCCTACCGTATATTTTGTTTATGGTAGAGCTGGAGGAGTTGAAGCTGCTTTTAGATCAGTTTTATTTCAGGTAACAAGTATAATAACAACAACAGGCTACAGTACATCAGACTATACCTTGTGGGGACCATTTGTAACTTTCTTGTTTTTTCTATTATTATTTACAGGAGCAAGTGCTGGCTCTACAAGTGGAGGTATGAAATTAGTAAGGATTGTACTGCTAATGAAAAATGGCTTCTTAGAATTTAAAAGAAGATTGCATCCAAATGCAGTAGTACCTGTACATTTAAACGGAGTAGGAGTATCACAAAAAATTATTTATAATCTTTTGGCTTTTGTGTTTTTCTACCTTTTTATGTTTGTAACAGGTTCAATAGTGGTAACTTTTTTAGGCGTTGATTTTATTGATGCAATAAGTGCTGTAGCAACTTCAATAAGTAATGTAGGACCAGGAATTGGTAGTATAGGACCATCATCAACATTTTATCATTTACCAGATAGTGTAAAATGGGTGTTGTCTTTTTTAATGTTAGTTGGTAGGCTAGAGCTATTTACTATTACTATTTTGTTTACCCCTTACTTTTGGAGGCTGAAATAAAGATCTACTCAAAATTCATTTCAACATAAGCATGTTTAAAAGTAGTTGGTAAAATCATAGCGTTTCGCCTCATATTCTAACTACTTTTAAGTTAATTTGTATAGCATTGAATTTTAACGCTAGATATTATGGAATTAACTTTTTACGGACATGCTTGTTTTTCTGTTAAAACACAAGGTAAAACCATACTTTTCGATCCTTTTATTTCGCCCAACCCTAAAGCAGCACATATTGATGTAACTACTTTAGCAGCTGATTATATTTTATTGTCTCACGGACATGAAGATCATGTGGCAGATGCTGAAAATATTGCTAAAAGAACAGGTGCAAAGTTGGTATCTAATTTTGAAATTGTAAGTTGGTACGAAAAGAAAGGAATAGAAAACGTTCATCCAATGAATCATGGTGGAAAGTGGAAATTTGATTTCGGCACAGTAAAATATACCAATGCCATTCATTCGAGCATGTTGCCCGATGGAAGTTACGGAGGAAATCCAGGAGGTTTTATTGTAAATGCTTCAAAATCTTTTTATTTCGCTGGAGATACTGCTCTTACAATGGATATGAAACTAATAGGAAACTCTGAGAAACTAGATTTTGCAGTTTTACCTATTGGAGATAATTTTACTATGGGAATAGACGATGCCATTATTGCCGCAGAATTTATTAATTGTAACAAAATAATTGGTGTTCATTACGATACGTTTGGATATATAGAAATTAATAAAAATGAAGCGATAGATAAATTCAAATCTCGTGGTAAAGAATTAATTTTGCCTGAAATCGGGGAAACCATAAAACTTTAATAAAAACGTTACACAAATACATAAACTAAAAATAACACTATGGGTAAAATTATTGCAATATCTAACCAGAAAGGAGGCGTAGGAAAAACTACCACAGCCATTAATTTAGCTGCTGGATTAGGAGTTTTAGAGTATAAAGTGCTTCTAGTAGATGCTGACCCTCAAGCTAACTCAACATCAGGAGTGGGTTTTGACCCTCGAAATATAAAAAATAGTATTTATGAATGTTTGATTAACGAAACAGCTCCTTCAGATGCTATTTTGCATACAGACTCGCCTAATTTGGATATTTTACCTGCTCATATAGACTTGGTTGGAGCTGAAATAGAGCTTATTAATATGCCTAACAGAGAGCACATGATGAAAAATGCTTTTAGCAGCATTAAAGACAAATATGATTTTATCATCATAGATTGTTCTCCATCATTAGGATTAATAACTATCAACTCGCTTACAGCAGCAGATTCAGTTATTATTCCAATTCAATGTGAATATTTTGCATTAGAAGGTTTAGGGAAGTTATTAAACACCATTAAAATTATTCAAGAAAGATTAAACCCGGATTTAGATATAGAAGGTTTATTATTAACCATGTATGATGTAAGGTTAAGACTATCTAATCAAGTGGTGGAAGAGGTTAAAACACATTTTCAAACCATGATGTTTGATACCATTATACAAAGAAATACCACTTTGGGAGAAGCTCCAAGTCACGGTAAAACCATTATTATGCACGATGCAAGTAGTAAAGGTGCTATCAATTATTTAAATTTAGCCAGAGAAATTCTTCAAAAGAATAACATGACTAAAATGAGTGAAGAAGAAAAAATTATAGCCTTAGAAGATGAGTAAGAAACCAGCATTAGGAAGAGGGTTAGGAGCATTATTACAAAATGCCGATACCGATATAACATCAAAATCGAGATTAGATTTACCGGAGAATAACAATCATGTTGTTGGCTCTGTATCTACAATTCCCGTTGCTCAAATTGAAGCAAATCCTTTTCAGCCTAGAACACAGTTTGAGAAAGAAGCTTTATTAGAACTTTCTGAATCTATTAAAGAACACGGAATTATACAGCCTGTAACCGTTAGAAAGTTAGGCTATGATAAATACCAACTGATTTCTGGAGAAAGAAGGTTTAGAGCATCTCAAATTGCAGGATTAACAGAAATTCCTGCTTTCATTAGAATTGCTAACGACCAAGAAATGCTGGAAATGGCGTTGGTTGAAAATATTCAACGACAAGATTTAGACGCGATAGAAGTAGCTTTTAGTTATCAAAAACTAATTGAAGAATGTAATTTAACACAAGAACAGTTGAGTGAAAAAGTAAGTAAAAAACGTTCAACTGTAGCAAATTACCTTAGGTTACTTAAACTTCCTGTTGAAATACAATTAGCCATCAGAACCAAAGAAATTTCTATGGGACATGCAAGGGCGTTGATTAACATTACAGAAGAAAAAAAGCAACTGCAAATAGCTAAAAGAATTATTCAGGAAGGACTTTCTGTTCGTCAGGTAGAAGAGTTGGTTAAAGATGAAAAAGTAAAAGATGTAGAGAAAAAATCTACTTCAAAAGCTCCGTCAACCTTATCTTTTACCAATCAAAAAATAATGGAAGATTTAAGCAACATCTTACAAACTAAGGTACAGATTCAAAAAAATAAAGAAGGTAAAGGAAAATTGATTATACCTTTTACCACTGAAGATGATTTAGAGCGAATTGCTGAATTATTAGGTTTTTAATAGTGAATAACACTAACTTTTAACTTATTTGGATGTTATTAACCCAGCCATATTTTTTCTTTTTTAACTATCGTTCACTTTGTTGGGTATTTGTTCTGTTACTTGGTATAAATACTACTGTAAACGCTCAAGATTCTTTAGCGGTCAACTCCAATAACAATAAAGTTCCTGATACCTTATTGATAGATATAGCCAAACCTCATTCTCCGGCAAAAGCTGCCATTATGAGTACTATTGTTCCAGGGTTGGGACAAGCCTACAATAAAAAATATTGGAAAATCCCTATAATTTACGGAGCAATAGGAACTTCTATTTATTTTGCAGTAGAAAATAACAAAACCTTCAACAGGTTTAAAACAGCATTAGGTAAACGATTAGATGATGACCCCAATACTGTTGATGAATTTGATGGTCGCTTATCTGTTCAAAGTTTAGAATCTAACTATGATTTTTACCAAAGAAATAGAGATTTATCCATTATTGTAGCAGTTATTTTTTATGCACTTAACATAGTAGATGCTAGTGTTGATGCACATTTGTATTCGTTTCCCAAAAACGATAACCTTTCATTAAGAATAGTTCCAACAACACAATTAACAGCCAATAACAACATTATGCATGGAGCTAGTTTAGTATTTAATTTTTAGTAATGACAGAAAGTAAAAGTATAGCATCAGTAAAAAAATTACTAGACCACAAGGTTTTTGATATTGTAAAAAAAGCTTCTGCAGAAATAGGGGTAGAAAGCTATGTAATAGGCGGATTTGTTAGAGATTTTTTACTAGACAGACCTTGTAAGGACATAGATATTGTTTGTAAAGGTTCTGGAATAGCATTGGCCGAAAAAGTAGCTGAACTAATAGGAAACTCCACCAAAGTAACTGTTTTTAAAAATTTCGGAACTGCCATGTTGCAGTACAAAGATTACGAAGTAGAGTTTGTTGGAGCTAGAAAAGAATCTTACCAGAGAAACTCCAGAAAACCTATAGTGGAAGATGGTACTTTACAAGACGATCAAAATAGAAGAGATTTTACCATTAATGCATTAGCCATTAGTTTAAATGAAGCTAATTATGGTGAACTGATTGATCCTTTTAACGGAATTGAAGACTTAAAAAACAAACGTATTGTAACACCTTTAGATCCTGATATTACTTACTCAGATGATCCTTTGCGAATGATGCGAGCCATACGTTTTGCTGCACAACTGCATTTTATTATAGAAGAAACCTCTTTACAATCCATCGCCAAAAATAAAGAACGCATTAAAATTGTTTCTCAAGAAAGAATTATTGACGAGTTGAATAAAATTATTCTCACCAAAAAACCATCAGTAGGTTTTGAGTTATTGTTTGATACTGGTTTGCTGGAAATAATTTTCCCGGAAATGGACAACCTGAAAGGAGTGGAGGTAATAAACGGAAAAGCCCATAAAGATAATTTTTACCACACCATTCAGGTGTTGGATAACATTGCTCCCAATACAGATAATTTATGGCTGAGATGGGCTGCTATTTTACACGATATTGCCAAACCAGCCACTAAAAGGTTTGACAAAGAAGTAGGGTGGACTTTCCACGGACATGAGGACAAAGGAGCTAAGATGGTTCCTAAAATTTTCAAAGCCTTAAAACTTCCTTTAGATACTAAAATGAAGTATGTTCAGAAGTTGGTTAGGTTGCACCTCAGACCAATAGCTTTGGTAAAAGAAACGGTTAGTGATAGTGCTGTTAGAAGGTTGTTGTTTGAGGCGGGAGAAGATATTGATGATTTAATGACTTTGTGCAATGCAGACATTACTTCTAAGAATAAGCAAAAAGTCTTAAAATATTTGGCTAACTTTGAATTGGTTAAAGAAAAACTTAAAGAAGTTGAAGAAAAAGATCAGCTCAGAAATTGGCAACCACCAATAACAGGTGAGCTTATTATGAAAACCTTTAACCTTAAGCCATGCCGAGAAATTGGCATAATTAAAGAAGCTATTAAAGAAGCCATTTTAGAAGGCGATATAGAAAATAACTACGAAGCAGCTTATCAGCTAATGCTTCAAAAAGGAAAAGAATTAAATTTAAAAACCGCATAACTATTACAGCAATGAGCATTTATAAGTTTAGAGTTCTGATTGAAGGAGAAAAACAAGTTTTTAGAGACATTGAGATTAAGAGTGACCAAAACTTTGAAGCATTTCACCAATCTATTTTAAAAGCATTTGGTTTTGATAATGAGCAAATGGCATCTTTTTATTTAAGCGATTACGATTGGAATAAAGGTCAGGAAATTTCTTTGTTTGACATGAGCATGTCTGATGAGGAAAAAGTATTGCAGATGAGTGATACCCCAATAAAATCTATCATTAATTGTGTTGGTGGACATTTATTATATACTTACGATTTTTTAAACATGTGGAATTTCTTTATTGAACTAATAGAAATTTCGGTGAAAGAAAAAGAAGGGGAGTTCCCTCAATTAGTTTATAGCGAAGGTACAGCTCCTAACCAAAGCACTAGAAATAGTGTGCTTTCTGATGAAGAAATTATGAACGAAATATTGAAAGCTGAAGGGATGGATGAAGATGAGTTAAAAGATAGCGAGGAACCTTTTAATGATGATATTTTTGAAGGGTTTGATGATTTTGAAGACTACCAATAAATAAAAATGAACTCCAAATTTTTAGTGGTTATTGCAGGACCTACGGCAGTTGGAAAAACTGCTTTAGCAGTAGAGCTTGCACAACATTTTAAAACCGCTATTATTTCAGCAGATTCTCGACAATTTTATAAAGAAATAGCTATAGGTACAGCTAAACCAACTCCCGAAGAAATGAAAGGAGTGAAGCATTATTTTGTAGATTCCCATTCTATTCATGATGAAATAAATGTAAACGACTACGAGCAGCAAGTACTAGAGTTGCTTAATAAATTATTTACAAATAATGATGTAGTTATTCTTACCGGTGGTTCCGGATTATATATTGATGCTGTTTGTGATGGCTTTGATGATGATTTGCCCGAAGGAGACAAGCAACTTAGAAAAGAACTGGAAGCCCTTAAAGATAAGTACGGTATTGAATTGCTTCAAGAAAAACTAAAACAACTTGATGAAGATTTTTATAACGAGATAGACTTAGCCAATACCAAACGATTGTTTAGAGCAATAGAAGTCTGTATGCTAAGCAAGCAGAAATATTCCTCACTACGTAAAGGCAAGAAGAACCCAAGAGCATTTAATACCATTAAAATAGCCCTAAACCGACCAAAAGAAGAATTAAATGAGCGAATTAACCAGCGGGTGGACATCATGATGCAAGAAGGCTTATTGGAAGAAGCCAAAAAAGTACATCCCTACAAAGATAAAGTTGCCTTAAAAACCGTTGGCTACAGAGAGTTGTTTGCCTATTTTGAAGAAGAAACTACCTTAGCAGCAGCCATAGAGAAAATAAAGACCAATACCCGCAGGTATGCAAAAAGGCAAATAGCTTGGTTTAAAAGAAACGATAACGATTACCATTGGTTTCAACCCGAACAACAAACTGAAATAATACAATTGATTGAGGAAAGGTTGGGGTAACGGTTGTATCGATTTTCGAATATAATACTTTTCGGCATGAAAAATAGGCAATGTTGAATGCATTTCATTATTAAATTAAACATTTCGATAATAAGTAAAATAATGTAAAATGCATTCCAGTGTTCACAAGTAGAACAAAAATAAATGGAAAAGTTATTTGATCAGGCTTCAATGAGTTATATTCTTCTGTACTCCATTGTTTCCCGATTTTTTTAATCCCCTGAACTAGTAGGATGTTTGAAATTAAGTAGAAGAAAAAATAGGAAAAAACAGCTACTAACATTGTTTTATTTTCAAATTTTTCTGCGAATTTGATTATTGGAATAAATGGTAAGACCACTGCAATAAAGAACATGAATCGATTATTGTATGTCGGTATTCCAGGCATCAATCGAGCAACTATAACAATAGCCATAATAGGTGCTTTTAAAAATTCAAGTTTCTTCTTTCCCATAATGCTTGTCGACTACTTCAGTTGTATATAACGGTTTGGTTATGAGCTGTAGAGTCCCCTCTGCTCTGTTTGTGGTCTGAAGCTAAGTTGGTGTGTTGGAGACTACAAACTTTATAATAATCCTCCACTGCCGCAAGCGTCCACGCTTGTGGTGTATTTGCCATACCATTCATTTTTCTTAAACCAAACATAAATTTACCAATCCTTTTTCATTACAAAAATCTTTTGCACTACTATATTTCCAATCTTGAGGTTTTTCAACAAAACCTGCTACTACAGGATTGTTATGTACGTAATCAATTTTTTGGTCAATTACAGCGTTACTCCATAATTCTATTGGTTTATTATGTTGTTGCCAAAACTGATTAATGGTGTTATTTGAGTTATTTAGTGCTGCTTTTTTAAAAGCATTCAACATCCATTCTTTTCTGCTTTCTTGCGGATGATTGGTAATTAATGAAATTAATTCTTTTGAGGTATATGTTTTGAAATCTCGTATTAATTCTTCTGGTTTTAGTTGTAAAGACTTAAATATTAGATGAACATGGCTTGTCATTAAACACCAAGCATAAATTTCCATTCCTTTATTAGCTAAGCAATAGTTTAAATTCTTTACAATGCTGTCTGAATATTCCTCTCTTACAAATACATCTATCCAAAATACTGTTGCAAAGCTTACAAAGTAGAGTCCTTTTGGATTATGGAATTTGTAGTTTCTACTCATAAAAACAAATGTAGTAATTTATTATTTATCACTTTTCCACTTTACCTTTTTATTACTTTACCACAAGCGTGGACGCTTGCGGCAGCGGGGGTCGTATGTTTTTATTCATTTTTTGTAAATCCTTAGTTGCTATCCCTAGACATTGATTTAGATTATGAATAGTTAGGAATTAGGAAATACTTTGAAATCGATTATTTTTTGAATATCACAGTTTTGAATTTGCCAGGCTTTTGTGGTCATCGACTGTCCTTTAGCATCAGTTGGAGAAATGTGTTTTTCTTCAAACATAAGTTGATTTGTTAGTTCTGAAAACTCATAGTTTAGTTTATTGTAAAAGCTATTACTAACTAAAATTCCGTTTATTTCACATTTTTTTTCCAGTCGAGAAGCTAAATTTATTTTATCACCAATAAAGGTGACTTCAATATCTCCTTTACCTATATTTAGTGTGTAAATAGATCCACTTGAAATACCAACTCTTGTTCCAGTTTCTACAGTTTGATCCATTTTAGAAAGCAAGTTTTGAAATGATTCATCTCCAAGTAGAATTAATTCTGAGCAGAATTTTAGGACATTTATAAAAGATTCAATGTTTTTCTTAGGATAGTTAAAAATAGCTAAAACAGCATCACCAATAAATTTATCAAGAATACCATCATATTTAAATACCAAGTCACGAGCATTAGTATAATATTTCTCCATAGTTTCGTTTAAATCTTCTGGTTCAGCCTCCTTTACTATGCTTGAAAAGTTTTTTATATCTGTTAAAACAATAATTGCATTATTATATTTTTCTCCAATATGAAGTTCAGAAAGAAGTTTTCCGTTCTCATGGTTAAGTTTTGCCATTATAGAGTCAGGGAATTGTCGTCTTAATGAAATTAGATTGTTTTGAACTTTAAAGTTACCTTTCTTGGTTTCTTCTAGGTTCTTGCTGAGTGTACTTTGTCTTTTTTTTAGGGTTATCTCATTTCCAATAATTTCTTGAGAATAAAGGTCAATCTTAGATGTTATTGCTGCAGTTTGTAGTTGAGCAAGGTCATTACTGTTATTAATGATTATATTATAGTTTAGTTTTAAAAATTCTTTTAAACTTTGCCATTTCGATTTTGGGAATATAGGTAATATTTGGGTTCTAAAAATTTGGAGTTGTGCTTCATCTGGCTTTAGAGGTGTTATTAGAATAAACTCGTCAATGTTGTTTTGATGAGTTAAAGCCCATTTTATACTAGCAATTGAACTACTAAGTAGTTTTTGTTTAACTTCAATAGCAATTTTACCACCATTATCTCCTTCTAAAATAAAATCAAAATATAAACGATCAGAAGGTGTTTTTACTACTCTCTTTTTGAAGTAATCAAAAACTGTTGATAATACAGTTTCTATTAATGCTGGGTTTATATTATCATTCATATTTTTAACTCTGTTATCAACTGTAATTTGCTGTTCTGTCTGTAGGTATTATCATAAAAAACAAACATAAGCTTTTTTTGTGAAATCTGTAGTCGCTATTGCTCTTACCTTGCTTCAGAATCAGAATCTGTATTGTGAGGGTAGGCTTTTAAAATTTAAATAATGTTTTTGAGTCATATAATTCAGTATTAGTCTTATTAAAAAGTGACTTGATTCTATTCTTCTCGGCTTTTAAATGCCCAAATGTTGGCCAATCTTCTGGTCGAATCGAAATTGCAACTTTATCAAAGTTATTATCTATAGCTTCAACTATGTGCGTGTCTTGCTTACTTAGAGACTGTCCATATATAATGAGTGTTTTGTCTGAACAATTTTTAAATCGGTCAAAACAAAATGATAAATATCGGTTGCTTTGTATGGCTTTTACTTTTGTTTCGGACTTACCTTCACTTATAAACAAAGGGTAATTGTCGTTTTCGATTTCATTTGTAACCGAGTCAAGAAGCCAACCATTGTTAGGTCTTTTGATTTTTAGTGTAGTCAATCCATTTTCAAACAAGAATAAAGCTCCATGTAGAAAGTATATATGGTTAGAGTTCATTTGGTCTGCGTCACCAAAGTGATTGAATTTACTATTGTAGTGATTAAACATATGGTCACCAAACTTGTGAGATTCCAATATGATATAATATAGGAAGAGGTCATAGTTTGTCGTGAATACTTGATTAAAATCCTTGAATTGTTCGGCTATTGTCGAAACCTTGTCATAGTTGACGTCTATCGGTCTAGGGTGAATTGCGTTAATTGAATCAATTAAACCTTGTCGCACTTCTCCTTGAAAATCTGATAAGTTTTGTTTATCTATGGGGATAGAATCACATACTAATTCGGTAATTTCTATGCATTCTAAAACTTTTTCAAAATTTCTAGTTTTAAAGTTGCGGAATAGTGTTTTAACTGTCTCTGAACAATCCGAAATGAAAAAGTCATATAGGTTCCTGTACTTGAGTGTATCACTAAAGTTAATACTAAATCCATTTCCTAATAGAATTGAGCTGTTTTGGAATTGATTTGAAATCCATTCCCATTGCTTTATCCCTTCGCTATTTAATTCTTCTTTGGAGTACATTTTTCAGCTTACGCCCAACTTGTATATATTCTGTGGTTTTTGCCTACTTATTTTTACACACTTATCCATTTTATGACATTTTAAATTATTTTGCTAAATTAGCAAAATAATTTAAAATCGAAAAAAAATGGAAATAATACTACTTATAACTGGACTAATACTTGGAATCGTGTTAAAAAGAATTACAAACATAATAAGAACATCTGTTTTACTAATGAGTACTTTTTTAGTTATTAAACTTTTTCATCCAGAAATTTATTTATTAAGCCCTGAAAACTGGACTTTACAAAATATTTTTTTTGGATATAATTTTTGGTGGCTTGGTATTATTGTTTTTGGGCTTACTTATGTTATAATATATATGGTTTTTCCGAAATATTTTTATGACTACTTTATTGTTAAATTTAGTCAAATAATGTTTAATAAATATGTTAATTATTCAGAACAAACTAAAAAACAAATGGAAAACTCATTACGTCCTTATGTCAAATTCTTTTTTAAAATATTTAGCTTTATTCCTAAATCTTGGTATTCTGATAATAATAGCAATAAAACTTGTGATGATGGTGATGATTTGAATGATTACTATATAGACTTATCTAATATGCTAATACTATTAATTCATTCGTCAATAGTGACACCTTTCTTTTTTGATGATTCACGTGTAGTGTTTACTGTTTTATTGGTAGTATTTTTATATCATTTGTTGATACTACCTGTCGTATCATTATTCTATGAATCTATAAACAATGTCGTAAACGAACTATGAACCTAACCCAATTACATAAAAAATTCGGTACACAAGAAAAGTGTATAGCTTATCTCGAAAAAATGAGATGGGGTAAAAAACCTACTTGCTACCATTGTAGCTCTACAAATGTAAAAAAGCGTAAAAAGTCAATACGTTGGCATTGCAACTCTTGTAATAAAGATTTTAGCGTTTTATTAGGTACTATTTTCGAGGGAACAAGGCTAAAACTCCCTAAATTCTTTGAAATAATTTTACTAATGAATAACGCTAAAATGGGAGTTAGTGCAGCCCAAATAGCAAGGAATGTAGGTGTTAAATATCATACTGCTTGGTACGCTTGTCATAGAGTTAGATGTGCCATGATAGATAAGGAAATTAAGTTAGAGGGCATGATAGAAATGGACGAGAGTTATTTTGGTGGTAAACGCAGAAAAAAGTCAGACCCTATAAATACTCCAAATATTTCTAAAGTAACAAATAAAAGAGGCAGAGGAACTTCTAAAGTTCCCGTTGTTGGAGCAGTTGAAAAGAAAGGAAGTGTTTATGTTAAGATAATCGAAAAACTATCTGGACGAAACCTCTTATATATGCTTAAAGATAAGGTAAACATTGACGATAGTATTGTTTTTACCGATGGTTTTAGAGGTTATAACAGTTTTGATAATGTAGTTGAGCATATCACTATAAAACATTCAGAGGGTTACGGAAAAGGAGTAAAAACGATAAATACAATTGAGGGCTTTTGGTCTATAATGAAAAACGGAATTAAGGGCAATTACAGGGTTTTAAGTAAAAAATACCTACCTTTTTACCTTGCAGAATTTTCTTATAAATTCAATAACCGTCATTTACAAAAAGATTCGTTCTTTAAACTCCTTGAAAAGACTGTAAAAGACGAAAATTGTATGATAAATTATAAACCTAAGTGCGACACCAAGAAAATAGCGTATGGCAAAGCAGCTTGTTAAATTACGATGTCATAAAATGGATAGGTGCGTATTTTTATTTTGTAAATATACATTTTTTTACAAATCAAGCCAATAGCTTCATAAAAGTAGGTAGGAGTATTTTAAAACCTCATCTCTGCAATTGTTGCATTTTTGTCCGTTATCTTCTCTTTCAAATCTAATCATACTTGTGTTATCATTAATTGCTCCATAAATTAACTATAAAGCTCGCTCTAATTTTGAAATGCTATAAAAAAAGGTTAAATTTAGAACTACACCAAAAAACGAGATTTACATGAGTACATCAAGAAAACATATTTTCCCTGAAATTTTATCTAAAGAGATTCATAAAGCATTTTCTTATTACCCTGAATTAAAAGAAACACCTATAGAAATTAAGTTTAAAGAAGATATAAAAAAATCTACTATGCAAGCACAACCTGATTTTGGTAGCTTACTTAAAAGTAAAAAACATCGGAAATATTATATTTACATCAGTAAAACATTTAAAATTTCAGATAGAAAGTTTAAAACTAAAGATTTACCCTCAGATGTATTAATTGGTTGGTTTGGTCATGAATTAGGGCATATTATAGACTATCAACACAGGAGTAGTTTAAATTTAGTTTGGTTTGGAATACGCTATTTATTGTTAGAAAACCATATTGTAGAAGCAGAGCGTATGGCAGATACTTATGCCGTTAATAGGGGAATGGGAGAGTATATTTTAGAAACAAAAAACTTTATTCTTAATCACGCAGATATAGATGATAGTTACAAATTACGAATGAAAAAATTCTATTTATCTCCTGAGGAGATTATGAATATTGTAGCAGAAAACGACACCGAAAGTTAAGTTAATTATGCTTCACAAATTTTTCCCACTCCTCAAATTTATCTTCACTCATAACACGCTCCATTTTTACCTGTCCGCCTTTTTTCTTATTCGCATTACTCCATTCATGAAAAACTTTTGGAGAGACTACATTAACTTTTACTCCTGCCAATGCTTTAGATCGTGCAACACTATAGTTTTTGTTCGCCTCAGACAAATAAGTATCTAACAATTCAGCTATTTTATCATTATCAGTATCCATCTGGTCGGAACCTAAATACCAAGAATGATAAAAATCTTCACCAAATCGTTTTGCACAAATAGTATATTCTGTTATGCTCACATCTAATTTTTCTTCTAAATATTTTACAGCACTATCTAGCTTATTTACCGAAAGTTGTGAGCCTACTGTATTAAGAAAAAACTTAGTCCTTCCTGTTATAATTATTTCAGCCCTTTCAATATCTGTAAAAGCAATGGTATCTCCAATTAAATAACGCCATGCACCACTTACTGTTGATATAACCAATACATAATCTTGGTTTAACTCAACATCTGCTATCGTTAAACTTGGAGCATCGCTCACAATAGACCCATCTTGATTGATATATTCCGGTTTAAAGGGAACAAACTCAAAGTAAATACCGCTGTCTGTTATTAATTTCATTGCTTTAGTATCCGGACGCTCCTGAAATGCTAAAAACCCCTCAGATGCTAAATAGGTATCGAGCACCAAAATAGGTTTTCCTAAGAGTTTATTAAAGCTCTTTTCGTAAGGACCAAATGCAACACCTCCTGAAGTGAAAACCCGTAAATTTGGCCATATATCATGAATAGTATCTAAATTATGATGTTTTATAACCGCTTCTAACATTAACTCTATCCAGGAAGGAATTCCACTTAAAGCACCTATGTCCCAATCTTTTGCTTTTTCGGCTATCTTTTTTACGCGTTTATCCCAATCATCAATTTTTGCAATTTCTTTTCCGGGTTTGTAGTAGCCACTAAACCACCCGGGAATATTACTAGCACTAATACCACTTATTTCACCTTCAAGATGTTCGTCTTTTTCAATTAAATCGGTAGAGCTACCCAACATCAAAATTTCTTTCTCAAAAAAATCAGCCGGTAAATCAAAGTTTTTTAAAGCAAATACCTGATTAATTCCTGCTTGTCGTATAGCATCAACCATAGCATCTGTAACAGGAATACGTTTGCTTTCTTTACCGGTAGTACCGGAGCTTAAAGCAAAATAATCAGGAACTCCCGGCCAAGTAATATCTTTTTCTCCTTCAATAACTTTGTTCCACCATTTGTCTTTCATGGTTTCATAATTGTGATAGGGAATAGTCTGTGCAAATTTTTCAAGAGGGTTTTCATCAGTTAAGATTTCTTGAAAATTATAATGTTTGCCAAAAGCGGTATCTTTTGCCTCATTTAATAAATTATTCAGAACATTTTTTTGCTCCTCAACAGGGTTTGATTCTGTGGTAATAGTACCCTTTAAATCAATAAATGCTTTTATAATATTGCCAATTATCGCCATTTTGTCTTTTGTTTCTTATCCGTAAACTTCAAAGCACTTTCTTTAGAAAGTGAATAGCTATAAAGTTACAAAATTATTTTTTGGCAAGGTATAAGGGGAGGGGGTAACAATTATACGTATGAAACGTGCCTTTCCGTTTTAAGTGATGAATTTAAAAAAATAAATACGCTCAATTATAATGCTTATGTTTTAGTTTGATAAATGATAAGTTTCGAATGGACTTGCATCATTTACAAATACTAATTTATTAAAGGTTAGTATATTTACTGTATAATCATTGGTATCATTTACAGCTGTGCCTTGAAGACGTAGTTTTTTAGAACTGGAATTGTAAAGAAACCAATGATTTGAAATACTCCCAGAAGGATTGAACTCATAATTTGTAATTTTACAATTACTATTTCCGAACTCATAAATTCTATCCTTATTTATCGTAACTGAAGGATGTACAACACTATCTAGATGCCACCAAGTGTTGGTAATGCTTGCAAGATTAGAACCCCCTCCTGTATCAAAAGTAGAACCCCCATGGTTTGAAGCTTCTTTGGTACATGAGCAAAGTAAAAAAGTTGGCAATAATAACAGTATAATATTTTTCATATGCAAAATTTAAAAATCTTTGTAAAGAAGAACAAACATAAGTTTTTTTTAGTTAAAACTCTTAGTTGCTATCACTTTTTACTTTGCTTCAAACTAAGGCAGTGGGAGGGATGTTTAAAAATTACTCATTAAAACTTACTTTTAATCTTAACCGAGTTTT
The DNA here is from genome assembly GCA_965284565.1 of Vicingaceae bacterium. Classification (GTDB taxonomy): domain Bacteria; phylum Bacteroidota; class Bacteroidia; order Flavobacteriales_E; family Vicingaceae; genus BRH-c54. Next base: position 2,929,132 of record OZ260100.1, on the reverse strand, counting down.
TCCTTCAGCATTGATGTATTTTTCTTTTATTGTTTTAAAATCAGGAAACATATTTTTGTTTAAATAAATGCACAAACCAATAATGGAGGCTGCAATAACCACATCTATTAAAGCAATAGGTTCAAAACTATTAGTGAAAAGTCTAAGTAAAATACCAATAAGCCCAAATGACATTAAAATAATGGCAAAACGAAAATAAGATCCTTTGTAAGTAAGTATTCCATAAGTAATAAGGATGTTTAAGAATGGATAAATTATAACCATTGGCCACCAACTCGCACCGTTTTCTAAAATCAATAGAATACCTGCTACAAGTTTAAAAAGCACAATTATTGACAATAATAGAACCAATATGGCATGAGGCACTTTGTATTTTTCTCTATTTTCTAACGTGGCAATGTTTCTAACTAGTTGAGCAATTTCATTAGCAGGTTTTCTAACTTGTTGCTTAATTTCTTCAAATATTTCCTGTTGAGACTTACCTTCTTTTACTTTAAGTAAAACCAGTTTCCTGATTTCTTTTTTGGTCATTGCTTTTTTTGAAGTGTTAGTATTCATTTTATGTAGTAGTAGTAGAGTTGTCTAATTGAGTATATAACTTTGATTTAGTATTAACCAAAACGAATCGGTTATAAAATGTAAGGTTTTTTGAGTGCGTTTTTGTCCTCCGACAAAAACAGTAACCGAAAAGAACAAGGCTTTCGGCTTACCACTGAGCTCCTATATTTTATAGCCATTATTGGTATGTCGTTTTATTTTTTCATTTCTTTTTCATATTCCTCTTTATAATCACCTTGTTCAGTAAACATACTTTCAAATTGTCTATAGTGAATAGATCCGTTAAATTCTTTTGAAGAATTATTTCCAATAGTCAACCTTAATTTTGTTTTGTAGGTTCCTTTAAATATTCTAGCAGAAGTAAGAACAATTTCTTCAGGAGGAAGTATAATAGAACCAACACCATTTCCGCACATATAAATGAATTGTTCTTGAATGGGTTGCCAAATTCCGATAGAGTCTTTTGCTTCCATTATCATGGGGATGTAGTGTCCGTAACCAATGAAAATTGTATCGGGTTCATTATTAATCAAGACAACAGGATAGGAATTATTGATTATTGTTGTCGTGTCTATTTTAATCTCAATTTTTGCTGAGTCCCATCGCTGATAATTCCTTTCGTCAAGCCAGTCTAAATAATAACCTTCTAAAGGGTTTATGTATTCAGGAACTTTATGCTTTGAGCTGTCAAAGTTTGGAGGAGGAGGTGGTGGCGGAGAATAGCTGAGTCTATGATTAATAATCAAGGTATCTCTATGTGGACCGATATAAAAAAAGTGATAGTTTGCAGTTGATTGCCAAGTAGTTTCGTTTTTGTTTCCATAATAATCAAACCCACCAAAGTCAATCGTGTCAATAACAACTGGAAAAGCTTTAGAGTTTGGCTTTTCGAGGTTGTTGTTTATGTCAGTTTTCTCTGAATTGCAAGAGAATAAACCCAGTAAATACAAAAAAGATATGTGTATTATTTTTTCATTTATTAATGCATGCCAATTTATGTATGTAATTTTATTACACATATCTAACTATCATTGGGTGTTTATATGTAGTTTTACTTACATATATTTATTTTGTAAATATACATTTTTTTACAAATCATCCAAATTACTTTTAAAACTATAGAGAGTTTGAAAGCACCTTTCTTTCTGTAGAACAGACATAAACTTTTTTAGTTATAATTCTTAGCTGCTATCGCTTTTACTTTGCTTCAGAGTAAGAATTGAGAGGGTGGTAATAGTTTTTGTGAAGATGTGAAAGGAGTAGGATTTTAGTTTTTCAAAATATTATAATCATTTATTTAAAGAAATAATAAAAACCCTTTTTAGTTTATGTTGAATATGAGAATAAACTAAAAAGGGTTTTGTAAGTTGTTTTTATTTTTTTACAACTTTCAATGTTTGTGTCTGATTAGTTGCACTTATCGTCACAAAATATATTCCACTCGGAAAAGTATCAAAATTAATGGAATGAGTATTATACAGAGGTGTTTCACTTAATAATATTTCCCCCATGATGTTAGACACATTAATTGATGTAATTGGATTCTCATTTTTAATATGTAAAGTATGTGTAACAGGGTTTGGATAGGCTTGAACATTTATTTTGCTAATTTCATTTATACTTGTGCTGGATGCACCTTGTTTATAAATATCAAAGTAGTTAGGGGCTAAATAAAGGTCTCCATTAAAATAAAGCATTCTGCTTATTAACACTGTCCCAAAAGCATTTGGCTGCAAGCCTACTGTATCCACACTAAAAGTTTGTCCACCATCAGTACTTCTAATTACGTTTGGATGTGAGTTGTTCGCATCATTCACCAACATAGCAGTAATATTATTTCCATTACTTATCATACCATGTAATTTTTGTTTTTGACCAATCCAATCCAACCCTAAGTATTGATTGATAGGTAAACTATCCCATGACAACCCCTCATTATCGCTGTATAATAATTTATATGCATTTGTAGAAAGTGAGTTCCCGGCAATATAAATTCTTCCTGAAGAAGGATTTACATTCATCACTTTAGCATAAAACATTGGTGGTAAACCGCTATTAGTTGGGGTAGTCCATGTTTGACCATTGTCAGTAGAAGTGTGTAGTTTATAATTATCTGACCATACATACCAGGTGTTATTGTATTCACTAAATTGTTCACCAAATGTTACATTTGGATCTGTAGTTTTTACCCAAGCAGGATCAGACGGATATTTACTGTAAAAGCCACCATTAATAACGTTAATTAACTTTCCATTTAATACAAAAACATTGGCAACACCAAAAGGTTGTCCAGCACATTGAGCCGGAAAAGATCCGTAAAGAGGATGCCCGACTGAATCTGTAACAAACGTAACTCCGTTATCGGTACTTTTATAAATGGTAGTACTAGCACAAGTTTGATTATTCACATACGCATACAAACTATTTCCACTACTAGCTAAATGAGTTATGTGAGCACTATTAGAACTTGGTGGTAATGAATTTTGTACTGTTTCCCATTGCTGGGTAGAAGTGTTTAATTTTACTAAACCACTATCAAATACAGCAGCATACAGTTCATTATTGTGTACACACATATCTTCAATGGTTACATTGTTATTAATGGAAACATTGGTTCGTATCCATTGAGCATTCAGACTTATTGCTAAAAAAATGCTAAAGATTATTAAGTAAATTTTTTTCATGGTTTATGTTTTAGATTTAACAACAAAAATATGCGCATAGCACTATTCTTGCAATACGGCATTTAGCGTATTTAAAAAAAGTTTTTCTACTCCAGTATAGTCTATTGTAAATTTGTTTTCTCCTGCCCAATTAAAGATTATTCCCCTGCAAATGTGTCGTTTTAGTAATTTATAAACCTTCCTTTTTGCCTGTGTTTCCTTTATGAAAATACAATTTATTATAAATCATTCCAACAACTTTTTACACTATAAATGTGATTACTTTATAGGTTATTAGTTAGCTCTTAAAATAAATGAAACACACACTAGAAAATTGAAGCTATTGAAATTTAGCTACTTAAATTTATAATTTTTTTTCATTAATGCTGATTTATTTAAAAAATATAGTAATTTTATTTTCTATTTTTTAGGAATAAATAATAGATTTGTACGCATTAATAAGTTTAACTAATAAATTAAAACATGATGGAAGAGAATGAAAACAATGAAAACAGAAGAGATGAAGTATTTTCTAAAGTAGTAAGAGCCGGGAAAAGAACTTATTTTTTCGATGTAAAGGCAACAAAGTCTGATGATTATTACTTGACAATTACAGAGAGTAAAAGAAAGTTTAATGGCGACAACCAAAAGTTTAGCTACGAGAAACACAAATTGTTTTTATACAAAGAAGATTTAGAAAAATTTTCTGATGGTTTAAAAGAAGCTGTAGAGAAAATTAAAGAACTTAAATTAGAACAAGGAGAAGAAGTAGTAGAAAAAGTTGCTAGCACTTTCACCGATGTTGATTTTGATGATTTAGGTACCAACCACACTAACCATTCAGAATAACAAAATAATTAAACCCATAAAAAAACCCGAACAGCAAAACTGTTCGGGTTTTTTTGTTTTTATAAACTTTATAATGGTATTAATTCAAAGGAATACTAAACTCATAAGTTAAACCTTTGTCAGCTTGATTTTTTACCTGATAATTACTATCCATTTGAGAAGCAAATACCTCAATAAGTTCCATTCCAAAACCTTTCTTAAGTGTTTCATCATCAAAGCCAAGCCCATTATCTTTGTAAATGAATAACAAGTTTCCTCCCAATTTATTAAAGGAGAGAGAAATATTACCTGTTGTTTTAATGCCGTGTTTTAGCGAATTAGAAATTAACTCATTAATAATTAGTCCTAAAGGAACAATATTTTTTACATTTAACTCAGGAATATTGGTGTCAATATCTAAGCTAACATCTTGAGTAGTGGCATGCAAAGAAGTTAAATCTGTAGCTAATTCTTTTATGTAAGTTGCTAAATCTATTTTAGCTAAATTTTCTGTCTGATACATTCTTTGGTGAACCATTGCCATAGCTTGAATTCTATGTTGAGCATCATCAAAAATCACCTTAACTTCATCACTTGCTATTTTATCTGATTGTAACCTAAGCATAGAACTTACCACTTGTAAATTGTTTTTTACCCTGTGGTGAATTTCTTTAAGCATAATGATTTTTTCATGGTGTTGTTCATTAACCAATTTATTTTGCTCCTCAAGATGTTCATTGCTAATTTTAAGTTCTTCTGCAATTTGTCTGTTGGTTTTAATAAAAGTATTTAGCAAGTAAAAAATGATAAAAACAGCTACAGTAGCTTCTAAACCCAAGGAGTAGAAAATAACTTTTGGAAAAGTAGCAGCGGAAATGATGTTGGCTTCAAGAAAAAATGCTGCAAAAACAGCGTAAGCGGCTAGACTTATTCCTGCAACAACAACTCCACCTTTTTTACCTAGATTAAAAGCAGCAAAAAAGATTAAAATTACCATCCAAAAAGCACCTCCAAAATGAATGGTATTGGTGTTGAAGTACATGTTTCCAAACAAAATGGTAAAAATAAGAGCCGTAAAAATAATGGATGATATTCTTATGTTTTTAGTGAATTTTAATACAAATAAATGTGTGATGCAATAAAAAGCGGAAACACCAGAAGGTATCATTACTGGGTAAGCTTCAATAAAAAAAGCGATTAAAAACACAGAAAAGAAACAAATGAATCCAAAAAATGAAAAACAGTAGTTGGTCTCTATTTTTGCTTTTTCATAGGGATTTGCTTCATTATTAAGAAGTTCGCCTACAAAAAAATATTTTAACTTATCCATCAATGCTAGTATCTATCAAAGGTTACGAATATAACACTATAAATTAAAAATCAAAATAATTGTGAGAAATTTTGTGGTCTTAGTTAAAAATTGACTTGATTAACTTGAATTTTGTTTACAATATATATCTAATTCTCTGACGAAACGTAGTGAAGATCAGGGATCCAGGACCCAGCATAAAGAATTAGATGATTAGGCTAGACTCCTTATCTCCGCTGTGCTTCGTAAGGAGAAGAAGTATTTTGTGTTCGCAATGACGGGTAAAAAGCTATTTTCTTTTTAAAAGCAATATAGGAAGTAAGAATAAATCGGTTATTACAGCAAAAACTAAGATGAGTGTAATGTAAACACCAATTAAATAAGTGCTTTTAAAATCGGATAGCATTAATGATAAAAAACCACTGCATAAAATAATAGAGGTAAGCACAATGGCTTTTCCGGTAGAAAGAAAAGTTCTTTTTATAGCATATAAATTAGTTAATCCAATTCCTCTCTGAAGTTTGTATTTACTCAAAAAATGTATGGTATCATCTACAGCAATCCCAAAAGCAATGGTAAAAATAATAGAGGTGGACATATTAATAGAAGTGCCCGTAAATCCCATTATACCAGCTATAATAACAAGCGGAATAGCATTAGGAATAAGCGAAATAAATGCCATTTTGAAAGATTTGAATAAAATACCCATAAGTAATGCTATCAGCAAGAAAGCAATAGATAAACCTACAATCATGTTGGTGGCCATTACGCTATTGTTTTTATCTACCAACAAAGCTGTACCAGTCATATTGTAATCAAAATATTGTGAATTGATATTTTGTTTAAAAAAAGTATCAAAATCATTATTTAATATTCTTGATTGATAACTGCCTACATCATGCATTTTTCCTGTAAATCTAATGGTTTTCTTGTCTGGAGAAATAATGTTTTTAAGTTGTTTTTGTATAGCAGGATTTTTTAACCATTTAGTAATTTTTTGATACTCTTTTTTGGTCTCAGGAATTTTATAAGCATTGCTATTACCTGTATTTTGAGCTTTGTTAATCATTTTTATAGCAGTAACAGTAGAGAGCAAAAAGTTCACTCCATAATCATCGTAAAGGTATTTTTCTACCTTATCAAGCTCTTTTATCACTTCATAATCGAATACCTGGTGTGAATCTTTTAGTAGAATAGCCATTTCAAACGGACGAACACCAGAGTAGGTATTTTCGAAAAACCTAAAATCTTGTTGGAGTGGGTGACTTTCATGTAAATCTTCCAACAAATGAAAATCTACTTTTAGTTGAAAAATACCAATTATAGCAGTTGCTAAGATAATAGTATAAACCACTACAATTCTTTTAGGATGCTTAAGTGTTATTAATAAAGTTTTAGATAAAAATTTATTCCAAAACATTTCTTTTTTTCTATGATTGATAATAGATGGAGGTCTTGATAGGGTTAGGATAGCTGGTAATAAAGTAATGGCAATTAAAAAAGCAAAAATTACCCCAATTCCTGAGTAAATTCCAAACTCTTTAACAGGCACAACACTTACAACAATTAAAGTAAAAAAGCCAACAGCAGTAGTAATAGAGGTTAAAAGCGTTGCTAAACCAACTTCTTTAAAAGTAATTTTTATAGCTTCTTTTTTAGATTTGTTTTTCCGCAATTCTTCAATAAACCTGTTAAGTATATGAACAGCATCAGACATGCCGACAACAAACAAAATAGTAGGTAACAACATGGTCATTAAATCCAGTTTTTTGCCCATTAAAAACATGAGTGCTAAGGTCCAAATAATGGCAATAAAAACAGTAACAATAGGAATGACTGTCCCGAAAAATGAGCGAAAACTAATTATCAGAAAAATAATTACGAGCAACACAGAGGCCAATAAAAAAAGCTTCACTTCATTATCCATAATGGTTAAATAAGCTTTTTGTCCTCGTATTTTACCAGCATAGTGAATAACCTCAAAATCATATTGTTGTATTATTTCTTCTAAAGCAAAAATTAAAGCATCAGATTCTTTTTTATTAATAATATCAACATTATTAACAACAATAGAAATCGACTTGAAATCGGGAGCAAAAAGCGTATTGATATACTCTTTAGACTTGGCAATTCTAATGGAATCGTTTTTATATTTTTCGGGTTCTCCAACATGTAGCAAAGGAATTTCTATAAAACCAAAAGCACTAAAAACAGGTTGTTTAATGTTAGTAGGAGATATTACACTAACTACATGAGGTAGTTTTTCTAAATCGGTTGTAAATGCTGTTGCTTTTTCTAAAAAGTCATCATTAAAAATGCCTTTTTCATCACCAATGGCAATGAGCATGTAGTCATTATCATTCTTAAAGGTTGCTCTGTATTTTAAGAAATAATCGAGGTCAGCATCTTCTTTTGGGAAAAAACTTTCAAAATCATAATCGAACTTTAATCCTGATGCTAAGTAAGTTGCAAATCCGGTGATAACCGTTATAATGATAATGATGCTTACAGCAATTCTTCTCGACAAAATAAATAATCTTTTAGTAGGAACCGCTAAATTACTTAATTGATTTGAGAGCTACTGATTTTAGAATTTAATTAGTGAAGGGTGAGTACCGTTGAGTCTCTAAATTAGCTAATTAGTGTTTTTGTTTAACCATCATAATCCCATCCTCTTTTTTTAAATTGTTTACCCAATAAAGATTATACATTAGAGTGTCAGAAGTAGAATTTGGAATGTTTATTTTTTCTGAAATAACCACCTCATTATCGGAGTTATAAAAATAAAGACTATTTATGTTAATACTTGGCACAACTTCATCTATACTGAATAAACCTGAAAATGATTTATTTTTATAAATATAGCTAATACCTTCTTTATTTTCAACAATGGAGTCTAAATGATACTCAGTAATTTTTATCGAATTAAAATTATGTTGAAAATGAATTATTAATTTAGATTGATTAAAATTTGTCAATTTAACAGATTTAGATTTTTTTAGCACCAGTGTATCTTCTAATAGGGCATTATTTAAAATAGATGCATTTACTATTTCAAATTTTCCACAATGTATTTTATTTAATAATTCAGAATCATAGGTGTCATTACATCTTGCAACTGTTTGTTTTTTCATGCTACATGAAGAAAGAGTAATAATAGAAATAATGATAATGATACTTTTTTTCATTTTAACATAATTTGATTACAATCTTCTTTTGAAGTTTTATATACGAGAGAACTAGTTGAAACTGCCCATTTATCATCATAGAAATAAATCCAGTGTTCCGAATCATCTATTAAATTCTTAATTGTCTTATTATCATAAGCAACAAGTTTAGGTAAAAGTTTTAATAGCTTATCCTTATCCATACAATAAATAAGAGATGCATAGTTATAACGTTTGTCACGATGAAAATCTAGAGGAAACGTAACGTATAATTTTTTCATAAACCTAAAATCTGAACAGTTTTCATATGGCATATTATCTCGAACTCGCTTTTCGAGGTGCTCATCGTATTCAAACATTTCATCTTCTATTACAAAACTTGTATCATCATTGTATTTTAACGAAATAAACGAAAAATAAGAAGTAGATCTAGATGTGCTAATTTGGCAAACAATACAAGGGCTAGGATTTAAGCTATCCACAATTTCTATAAGTTTATTAAAATTGCTAAAATCTTCATTTTTAATTTTAAGTCCTTCAGATATTAAATCTTCGGTAGAATATGTGTCACAAGAAACGAACACTTGTAACATCATAATAACAAATAAACATTTAATTATTTTCAGCATTGTATTTAGTTTTACTCTAACAAATATACATTTTTTTATAAGTTATTATGTTTACCCTTGATAACACAATTATATTCAATTGATTTAAGAGCTATTGATTTTAAAACTTAATTAGCTTATCTTTACACACTTCAATTTCTAAAACTTTGAAAACATGATAAATCAGGTTAAAACAATTAGTGATTTTTATTACTTCCAGTTACAACACATGCCAAGAACAGATGCTTTCACTCAAAAAGAAAACGGCAAATGGCAACCGCTTTCTATAGAGGCATTTGTAGAAAAAAGTAAACATTTTAGTTTAGGCTTGTTGCAATTAGGAATTAACAAAGGCGACAGAATTGCCATTATTTCTAATAACAGAACTGAGTGGCATTTAACCGATTTAGCAGCACAGCAAATAGGTGTGGTAAACGTGCCTATTTACCCAAATATTACAGAAGAAGACTATACTTATATTCTTAACGATTGTGGAGCAAAAGCTGTTTTTGTATCCTCCCAAGAATTACTTACATCTATTGAAAACATTAAAAGTAGTGTTCCTGAATTAAAACATGTTTATACCTATGATGAAATTGCTGGGAAGAGTAATTACAAAGAAATTTTAGCACTAGGAAAAGATGGAGATGAGTCTTCCATTAAAGCATTAAAAGATGCCATTAAACAAGAAGAGTTAGCTACCTTAATTTATACTTCCGGAACAACTGGAAAACCAAAAGGAGTAATGCTTTCACATCAAAATTTGGTAGCAAATGTATTGGCTTCCGAAGAAAGATTACCCATAGGAAAAGACTTTAGAATATTGAGTTTTCTTCCTCTTTGTCATGTTTTTGAGCGAATGATAGATTATTTGTTTATATACAAAGGAATTTCAATTTATTACGCAGAATCGTTAGAAACCATAGCCGATAATTTAAAAGAAGTAAAACCACATTTGTTTGCCACAGTTCCACGTCTGCTAGAAAAAGTGTATGATAAAATTGTAGCCAAAGGTTCAGATTTATCGGGCATTAAAAAAGCCTTGTTTTTCTGGGCATTAGAGCTAGGATTGGAATTTGACCCCATGGAAGATAAAGGTTGGTGGTATAACTTCCGACTAAAAATTGCCAATAAATTAATTTTTAGTAAATGGAGAGAAGCATTGGGTGGAAATGTGGTGGCAATCGTTTCGGGTGGAGCAGCATTGCAAGCTCGTTTAGCGAGAGTATTTACAGCTGCTCAAATTCCTATTTTAGAAGGTTACGGACTTACAGAGACTTCTCCTGTTATAGCAGTAAATTCTTTGTTAAAAGAAGGAACTAAAATAGGAACAGTAGGGAAACCTTTAGATAATTTAGATGTTAAAATTGCCGAAGATGGTGAAATTATAGTAAAAGGACCAAGCATTATGATGGGCTACTATAATTTACCAGAGGTAAGCAAAGAAGTTTTTGATAGTGAAGGGTATTTTCATACAGGAGACATTGGAGAATTAGTTGACGGAAAATATTTAAGAATAACCGATAGAAAAAAAGAAATATTTAAAACTTCAGGAGGGAAATATATAGCCCCTCAAGTAATGGAGAACAAGTTTAAAGAATCGAGATTTATTGAGCAAATCATTGTAATTGGAGAAGGAGAGAAGTTTGCTTCAGCTCTTATTCAGCCTGATTTTGCTTTCCTTACAGAATGGTGTGGTAGAAAAAATATAAAGGCAACAACTAATGAAGAGATGATTACCAACGAGCAAGTTATTAAGCGTTTTGAAAGAGAAGTAGAAGAGTTAAATGAAAATTTCTCTAACTACGAAAAAATTAAACGATTTGAATTACTTAGTGAACCACTTTCTATTGATGCTGGCGAACTAACACCTACATTAAAATTGAAGCGTAAAAATATTTTGGCTAAATACAATCACTTGTACCAAAAAATTTATGTTTAGTATGGACAACAGTGACATTATAGCACAAAAAAAAGCATTACGACAAGAAATGTTGGTTAAAAGAGTAAAGACCAATACGGAGCTTAAAAATAAGTACGACCAATGGATTTGTGAGCAACTAGAAAATATTATCCTTGATAATGGCTACCAAAAAATACATGCTTATTTACCCATGGGAAAAGAAATAGATATTTCTCCTTTACTACAATCGCTTTTAGAAAAAAATATTACAGTGGTTGTTCCCAAAACGCTACCCAAAAGAAAACTGGAAAACTTAGTCTTAACCGACTTAACCAAAGTAGAGAAAGGAGTTTTCGGTACCACTCATCCTGCTGAAGGCAAGGTTTACAATGATGCTTTTGACTTAATTATTGTGCCAGGGCTGGCTTTCGATAAAAACAATTACCGATTAGGTTATGGAGGTGGTTATTACGATAATTTCATTGTTAACCATCAAGAAGCAAAGAAAATAGGTATTTTCTATTCATTTCAGGAAGTAGAAAAAGTACCAACGGAAGCACATGATGTACAGTTAGATGAAATACTAATAAATGATGGGTTTTTATAGAAAAAAAGTGGGCAAGCTACTTACATCGCACCGCTCAACCACCTATCCTTGCTCTGTTCCCAGCCTGGGGAAGTTCAGCAGGAGCTGGTCGTATAAGACTTGCCCACCGCAAAAGTAGAAATATCTTTTAAAACATACCGATTAATTCAAGAAAAAATTTAATTAGTTTTGAAGTTTACGAAATAGTCATGAACGAAGCATTAAATATATCGGTTGTCATTCCTCTTTTTAATGAGGAAGAATCTTTACCAGAATTAGCTGAGTGGATACATAATGTATTGTCTCATCACCATTATTCTTATGAAATTATTTTTGTTGATGATGGTAGTAGAGACAACTCTTGGAAGGTTATTGAAGAGTTAAAAGCTAAAAACAGTAGGATTAAAGCCATTAAATTTAGAAGAAATTACGGTAAATCTGCTGGATTAAATGTTGGGTTTGCTGCTGCCGAAGGCGATGTAGTTTTTACTATGGATGCTGATTTACAAGATAGTCCTGATGAATTGCCTGATTTATACAAAATGATAGTAGAAGATGGCTATGATTTAGTTTCTGGATGGAAGAAAAAGCGCTACGATCCCATAACCAAGACTATTCCTACCAAATTATTTAATGCTGCAACCAGACGTATGTCGGGCATTAAAAACCTACATGATTTTAATTGCGGACTAAAAGCATACAAAAAAGAGGTAATAAAAAACATAGAGGTGTATGGCGAAATGCATCGTTATATTCCCGTTATAGCTAAGTGGGCAGGTTTTGAAAAAATCACAGAAAAAGCTGTTCAACATAGAGAAAGAAAGTACGGAACTACAAAATTCGGTATAGAAAGATTTATTAATGGTTTTTTAGATTTATTGTCCATTACTTTTATGGCTAAGTTCAGTAAAAGACCCATGCACTTATTTGGCACATTAGGAACTTTTATGTTTTTAATCGGATTTTTAATTTCACTTTGGTTAGGAATAAATAAACTTTTTATTGACACAAGTGCAAGATTATTAGCAGATAGAGCTGAGTTTTATTTAGCACTAGTAGCAATGATAATAGGTTCTTTATTGTTTATCTCAGGTTTTTTAGGAGAATTGATTTCCAGATCTTCTGTACACAGAAATAAATACCAAATAGAAAAAGAAATTTAATCGTCTATGAACATTGTTATTATAGGCCCAGCACATCCATTTAGAGGTGGTATAGCTTTGTTTTCAGAAAGATTGGCTCAACAGTTTCAATCAGAAAGTCACGAAGTTGAAATCATCACTTTTACCACTCAATATCCCAATATTTTTTTTCCTGGTAAAACACAATTTTCAGAAACTAAAATCCCTGAGAACTTAAAAATTAATAGAAAAATCAACTCTACAGCTCCTCTAAACTGGTTAAAAGTGGGTAAGCAAATTAGAAAATCCAAACCAGATGTTGTAATTTTTAACTATTGGATGCCGTTTTTTGCTCCCTGTTTTGGAACAATAGCTAAACAGATTAAAAAAAATAGTCACACTAAAGTTTTAGCCATTACTCACAATATTATCCCTCACGAAAAAAGAGTAGGGGATGGTGCGTTAACAAAATACTTTACTACTAAAGTAGATGGTTTTGTAGTAATGTCTCAACAAGTGATGGATGATTTAAAAACCTTTACACCAACAACTCCTGCTAAGCTAACACCACACCCATTGTACGATAACTTTGGAGCAATAAAAGATAAAGTAACAGCTCAAAATGAATTGGGATTATCTAATAATTTTCAATACTTATTATTTTTTGGTTTAATAAGGCAATATAAAGGTTTAGATACACTTATAACCGCTTTTGCAGATAAAAGAATAGATAAATCTAAAGTGAAATTAATTGTTGCAGGAGAGTTTTATGATGATAAATTGCCTTATGAAACATTAATTCAGCAACATCAACTGCAAGACAGTGTAATATTGGTAGATAAATTTATTCCCGATAATGAAGTAGGAAACTATTTTTGTGCGGCTGATATAGTTGTGCAACCTTATAAAACAGCAACACAAAGTGGAGTAACGCAAATTGCGTATCATTTTAATAAACCCATGTTGGTTACAGATGTTGGCGGGTTAAAAGAAATGATTCCCAACAATGTGGTGGGTTATGTGGTTGAACCAAATGCAGCAAGTGTCGCTAATGCCATAGTAGATTTTTATACTAATAATAAAGAAGTGGAATTTATAAAAGGAGTAGCAATTGAAAAACAAAAATATGCGTGGAGCAATATGACGAAAACTTTGTTGTCTTTACTTAATGCGTAATTTTCTACCAACTATTAACAATTTGTTTCTTTTAATACCATTCATTTCGCAAAGATCATTTACAGATAAGCCGTATCTATCAGCAATTTTATACATGTAATCACCTCTTTCAATGGTGTGATATTCCACTCCAGTAGGAAGAGCTATATAATCATACTTTTGTTTAATTAATTCCGCAGAACAACTAATAATGTTGTTATTTTTAAAGTCAATTAAAGCTTTAGGGTTTATGGCTTTTCCTTTATAACGCACTTCAAAATGTAAATGGCTTCCTGATGATCTTCCAGAACTACCACCTAAACCTAATACTTGACCAGCATGAACAATGTCTCCAGCTTTAACTTTAAATCTATGTAAGTGAGCATATAAAGTTTCTAAGCCGTTATAATGTCTAACAATTACAACTCTTCCATAACCAGGGTGATAAAGAGCAACTCGTACCATTCCATCAAAAGTAGCATAAACAGGATCCCAAACCTCCAAATCTAAATCTATTCCGCTATGTGTTCTTCCATCTCTCCAACCAAAATTAGAAGTAATTACAGGATCAATTAATGGTGGATGATAATTACAAAAGTTGATAGAATCAGTTAGAGTGATAAGGGTAGTAGTATCATTTTTGCAAATGGCTTCATCATAAGGGAAAATATTTTTGGTATCCCATTTTTGATAAACAGAGTTTGCTGGTAGGGGAGAGTCATCATAAAAATAAGTAAGAGAATTATAATAATCATGTTCTAACAACCTGTTTTCAGCATATTCGTTAAGTTCTTTTAAAATACCATTAGGAATTTGGTCTAATTCTAATAAAGAGTCTATTAATTGAATAATTTGATTTCCAGAAAGTTCAGAAATAGAAGGATATATAGGACTAGTAGAAGAAACTACCAATGCAGAAACAGTATCCTTTTTTGTACGCTCTTCTTTTTTATCTCCTTCTTCTATATGAGTATAAGCATGCAAATTAACTGTTAGCAACAGTAAAAATACATTCAATAAAATTTTATGAGAAGTTGTCTTTTTCATTTAATGGGTGGCTAAGATACCAAAAAAATGTAAAAATCAAAAAATACTATTTATAAAAGAAGTGTTTGCTAGCTGATTGCTTTAACATTTTTTTGCTCTTATCATTTCTCTCTTTCCAGGTGGACCGGGTAGTGTTTCTAATTGAAAACCAACAGATTTAATAGTTCTTTTTACTACTCCTTTAGCACAATAAGTTACTAAAATTCCATTAGGTCTTAATAAATCATAAATTTTAGAAAAAATTTCGGCTGTCCATAATTCTGCTTGCTTTTCAGGAGCAAAAGCATCAAAATAAACAATATCAAATGTTGTTTCGTATTGGAAATCTGCTAAATCTTTTTCTATCTTTAATAGATTGAAGTTATTAGTAATTGGAGTTAATTTATTCCATTCACAAATATGCAACTGATTAAATAAAGCAGTTTGAGCTACATTGAGTTTTAATTGTGTAGTATAATTAAGTTGTACAATAAGTGCTAAGTTCAGTGGGAATTTTTCTAAAGAAACATAATTAACTTGCTGAGCTAAATTTTGTTTATCTAGTAATGTTAGTAAAGCATTTAATCCTGTCCCAAATCCAACTTCTAAAATATTAACAGTCTTTTTATCACTAAAATAATGCAGACCATTTTTAATAAAAACATGTTGAGATTCTTGAATAGCACCATGTATAGAATGGTAAGTTTCATTCAGTTCTGGGATAAACAAGGTATGCGAACCATCAGCAGTTTTTTGTAATTCCATTTAATAATCTTTAACTTAAACTATGATATAAATTATAGTTTAAGGGTAAATAACGTGTAATTTTGTATGCGTAAATTTACACTATGATAACACAAACGCATATTGACAAAAGTATTTCTTTTGAAGAATATTTCCAACTTTACGAAAAACAAGTAGCTACTGGTTCAACTTCTGGTAACGACCAATCTGAAGAATTTGTTGGATATACCAAACTAAATTTCTCTCGATTAAAAAGAAGTTATAAAACAACTCCTATTTCAGAAAAAGTATTAGCAACTATTGATTGTTTAAATGAGGAAATGACTTGGTTAGTATTAACGGAAACATGGTGTGGAGATGCTGCTCAGAATATTCCTGTTTTAGCAAAAATTGCTGAAGCTAATCCAGCCATTTCTTTTCGATTAATTTTTAGAGATGAAAATCCAGAAGTAATGGATAACTTTTTAACCAATGGCTCTAAATCTATTCCTAAATTAATTGCTTTAGATAAAAACCTTAATGTTTTAGGTGCTTGGGGACCAAGACCAAAAGTAATTCAAGATTGGTTTTTAAGTGAAAAAGTTAATGGAGCAGATATAGATAAGCTAAAAATTGATTTACAACATAAATACAACGAGGATAAAGGTCAAGCTCTACAACAAGAAATGGTTGAACTAATGAAAACATGGTTAAACAAGGAGTGTTTTTCGGTTTAATTGTAACGTAAACTTTAGTTTTATTAACAATGCAATAAGTCGATAAAAAAAAGCTCTATTCAAAATTCATTAATTTTGGGACTTTCAAAAAAATAAACACATGAAACATCCCATTATAATTTTTTGTTTGACAATTCTTTTTTCAGGTTTTACACATCAATTACAAGCTCAAGAACACCTTAACGCAGGAGAGATAAAGTTAGCCCTAAATAAACTCAATACTTTAGGCAGTGTGCTTTACTTAGCCGCCCATCCTGATGATGAAAATACTCGGTTAATTGCTTATATGGCAAATGAAAGATTGATGCGTACTGGTTATCTTTCTTTAACTAGAGGAGATGGTGGTCAAAATTTAATTGGCACAGAACAAGGTGCTTTAATGGGAGTAGTACGTACACAAGAATTATTAGAAGCTAGAAAAATTGATGGTGGAGAACAGTTTTTTACCCGAGCTGTGGATTTTGGTTACTCTAAAACCCCTGAAGAAACTTTTGCCAAATGGGATAAGCAAAAAGTATTGGCAGATGTAGTGTATATCATAAGAAAATTTAGACCAGATGTAATTATTACTCGTTTTCCTAAAACAGCTTATGCAGGACATGGACATCATACTGCTTCAGCAATTTTGGCTGAAGAGGCTTTCGATTTAGCAGCCGATCCAAATGCTTTTCCAGATCAACTCACTTATGTAGAAGTTTGGCAACCTAAACGATTGTTTTTAAATGCTAGTACTTGGTGGGATAAAGAATTACCAGAGAAAGCCAAAGATAATCCTGATTACATAACGATAGATGTTGGAACCTACAATCCTTTATTAGGAAAAGCTTATAGCGAAATAGCTGCAGAAAGCAGAACCATGCATAAAAGTCAGGGGTTTGGTGCAGCTAAGATAAGAGGTACACAAACAGAATATTTGGTATTGAAAAAAGGCGATAAATTTGATAATGATGTTTTTGATGGTATAGACATTTCATGGAATAGAATAGAGGGAGGTAAAGAAATTAGTGCATTGATACAAGAAGCTAATATCAACTTTAATGCAGAACAACCTGAAAAAATTGTTCCAACTTTATTAGAAGTATTTAATAAAATTAATGAACTTCCTCATAGTTCTTGGAAATATATTAAACTTGGAGAAACTAGTAGGCTTATTAGTTCTTGTTTGGGCTTACATGCTGAGTTTATTGTTGATGATTATAGTGCTACACCAGGAACTTTGGTAACAGGTGTTGTAAACATTGTTAACAGAAGTAATTTAAAAGTAAAAGTGACTAATATTGGAGTTATGGAAAAAGACAGCACTATAAATATTGAGCTGCCTAAAAATGAAATGCTAAATATTAATATTCCTTTTGTTTGTAAAAGTGAAGCAAACACCAATCCTTATTGGCTTAATAAACCTTATAAAGGAATATTTGATGTCGCTCAACAAGACATGATTGGAGCTCCTATAAACAGAAATAATAATTACGCTGCTATTATGCTAGAGGTAGAAGGAACATTTTTTTACCTTACCCAACCATTGCAATACAAATGGACAGATAGAGTAAAAGGAGAAATTTATAGACCTTTTGTTGTTTTACCAAAAATTACTGCTGCTGTCCCTGAAAATGTGTATGTTTTTTCGAATAATGAAGCTAAAAAAGTAGTAGTGACCATTAAAGCACATCAAAATGATAGTAAAGGAACAGTAAGCTTGGCTTTGCCAAAAGGATGGAAGTTTAGCCCTAAAATAGCGGAGTTCTCTATTGCTGAAAAAAATCAAGAGCAACAAATTGCTTTTATGGTAACACCATCAACAGAAGCTTCTGAAGTAGATATGAAAGTGTTAATTAATAATACTCCTGCTAAAGAAGCTGTTTTTATTGAATATGATCATATTAAAATCCAAACGGTTTTAAAAGAATCTAGCGCCAAAATGGTACGTTTAGATGTAAAAACCAAGGGACAAAAAATTGGTTACATAATGGGAGCAGGAGATGAAGTGCCAAATGCTTTAGAACAATTAGGTTGTCAGGTAGTGTTATTGGATGAAGATAAATTAAAAAATGGTAATCTAGCTCAGTTTGATGCTATTCTTTGTGGTATTAGAGCTTACAATACGAATAAATACATGAGCAATGTTTATACACCAATTATGGATTATATTAAAAATGGCGGAAATTTTATTGTTCAGTACAATGTAAATAGAGGTTTAGTAACAGATAAAATTGGACCTTACAATTTTAATATCAGTAGAGATAGAGTTACCGAAGAAGATGCTAAAGTAGCTTTTGTTGATGCTAAACACCCTATATTGAATTATCCAAATAAGCTTACAACAAAAGATTTTGAAGGTTGGATACAAGAAAGAGGGTTGTATTTTGCAGATGAATGGGCTGATGAATTCCAACCAATTTTAATGATGAATGATGTAGGAGAAACTAGTAAAAAAGGTAGTATTATAGTGGCTCACTATGGTAAGGGAAGTTTTATCTATACCGGCATATCTTTTTTCAGAGAGCTTCCAGCTGGAGTTAATGGAGCTTTCCGATTGTTTGCCAACATGGTTAGTTATAAGCAAGAAGTTAGAAATTAGAAATTTTCTAACTTAATAAACTTTAAACTAATAACTATTAACCATATTATGGCCACTCAGGTGTATCTTCATCAGACCATAAAACACTCCATTGAATTTCAGAAAGTACGTCGTCTTCAAACCATAGATTAATACCTGTGTCTAAAAAACTGATTAATTTTTGGTTTTCACCTTCTTCAGAAAAATCTTCTAAATAATTATCGCCTAAGTCCATGTTTTCTGTTTCAGCTAAAGTCTCATCAACAGATAAACCGATTAATTTTTTACCGTTAATAGTTGCTTCAGGAGAGCTTGTTGCGATAGTAGTTAAACGCCACCCATCTTCTTCATCAAAAGAAAAAGAAGTTTCTAACTCATCATAATGCCAATCTTCAGTTTGGTAATCTTCATCTTCAGTAGCGTTATATAAATCTTTTTCTGTAGGATCACCTAAGCTTTGTTTTAGTTGAGCTCTTTTACTCCCAAAAGTAATATTGCTAATACCTTTACCTGCTTTTATTTCATAAGAAAATTTACTCATTATTTTTTATTTTTTGTGTACTACAAAGGTACAATGCTTATTGGATATAAATAGTTATTAGGTAGTTTTTTCATTAAAGTATTTAGAAAGAACTTTTTTAGACCTTATCCCAGTGTACTTGTATAAAGACACATTCTTATATCCAATTAATTTACTTTGGGCAAACTCTTTTGAATGAGTTTACAAATTATCTATAAAAGATTAAAAAAGAGAAATATATCAAATAATTACTTAAACCCTGGAACTTTTCTCATCATAAAAGTAAAAACTAATGCATAAAACAATCCCATAAAAACTAATCCAAACATGGTCCACATAGCTTGAAAATATGGCGATAAATACATGTTGATACCTAAAATTTGGTTAGATAAAAATTCGGTTAGTTCTGTTTTGTCCATTGTAGCTGCTTTTTCTTTAGCATCTACTGCTAATTTTTCAAAAAGTGGTTGTTTTTTTATTTCAAAAAAATCAGCATCAATTTGAGCGTAATACACGAAAGTAATAATAGCAACTAAAACAGCAAAAAAAGAAGCTGTTCTTGCTCCCGATTTAAAATCTTCTCCAAAAGTAGGAGGATTTGTGTTGTTTATTTTATTGCTTCTTATGCCAAAGAAAACTGTCAATAATAAAATTAACATGTAAATATAGATAAGGTATCTTTCCATATCTCCATGCTGTGCACCTAAAGAAAATATAATTAACTTAACACAAAGTGCTACTAAAGAAAATGTTATAGCTACTTGAAAAGGATTTTTTAACATTTGTAATTTGAGATTAGGGGTTAGTCATTAGGAGTTAGTCTTACTTATGCCTAGCTCCTAACGCCTAATTACTACTATCCATTCATTGAGGCTAAAAACTCCTCATTATTCATGGTTTTATTCATTCTGTCTTTTAAGAAATCCATTGCTTCAACAGGGTTCATATCAGCAATATAATTACGTAAAATCCACATACGTTTAGTAATGTCAGCTCCCATTAATAATTCTTCCTGACGAGTACTTGAAGAAACAATATCAATAGCAGGATAAATTCTTCGGTTAGATATTTTTCTATCCAATTGAAGTTCCATGTTTCCTGTACCTTTAAATTCTTCAAAGATAACTTCATCCATTTTAGAACCAGTTTCGGTAAGTGCTGTAGCAATAATGGTTAAAGAACCTCCATTTTCAATGTTTCTGGCAGCACCAAAGAATCTTTTTGGTTTTTGTAAGGCATTGGCATCAACACCACCCGAAAGTACTTTTCCTGAAGATGGAGAAACGGTATTGTATGCTCTTGCTAAACGGGTAATAGAATCTAATAAAATAACCACATCATGTCCGCACTCTACCATTCTTTTAGCTTTTTCCAACACTAAGTTAGCTAGTTTAACATGTTTTTCTGCCGGCTCATCAAATGTAGAAGCAACAACTTCTGCATCAACATTTCTTGCCATATCGGTAACCTCCTCAGGACGTTCATCAATTAATAAAATTAACATATAAACTTCAGGATGATTTTCTGCAATAGCATTGGCAACATCTTTTAATAAAGTGGTTTTACCTGTTTTTGGCTGAGCTACAATCATTCCTCTTTGTCCTTTACCAATAGGAGCAAATAAATCAATTACTCTGGTAGATAAAGAATCTTTTGAATGTCCGGTTAAATTTAATTTTTCTTTAGGGAAAATAGGAGTAAGGTATTTAAAAGGAACTCTGTCTCTTACAAAAGCAGGCTCTCTGTTATTTATAGCTTCTACTTTAATAAGTGGGAAATATTTTTCTCCGATTTTTGGAGGTCGGATAGCACCTTTTACTGTATCACCAGTTTTTAAACCAAATAATTTTATTTGCGATTGAGAAACATAAATATCATCAGGCGAGTTTAAATAGTTGTAGTCTGATGAACGTAAAAATCCATAACCATCAGGCATAATTTCTAAAACGCCTTCGCTAACAACTATACCATCAAAATTATATCCGTGGTCTTCGTTTCGTTGTTTTTCGTTGTTATCTTGTTTCTGATTAGGATTATTGTTGTTATTAGGGTTGTTATTTCCTTTGTTTTGGTTGTCTTGCTGTGGTTTTCTAGGGTTATTATCAACTTTAGGTTTGTTGGTATTTTGTTGAGTAGGTTTTTTTTCGGGAGAAGGAGCAACTTTGTTTTCTACTGGAGCATTTTCTTTAGCTGGTGCTTTGCTTTCTTCTTTTTTAGTTGTATTGGTGTTGGTTGATTTTAAAGTTTCTTCATCTTTAAATAAACTTGGTTCTTTATCGGCAGGTAATCTTTTTCTTTTAGGTTTGGATTTAGCTCCGTTAGAAGAAGCTGCAGGAGTTGGTTTTTTAGGTTGCGGAGTGTCTTCTTTTTTTACATCTACCACCGCTTTAGGGTTGATGGCTTGTTGATCTAAAATTTGATAAATTAAATCTTCTTTTTTAAGCTTTTCTGCTTTTTTAATTTCAAGTTTGTCGGCAATTTCTCGCAATTCGCCAACAAGCTTTTTGTTTAATTCAATAATGTCGTACATAAATTTATAATATGAGATATATAATTTTCTAGATTTGTTATGTTATAATTCAACTATGAAATTCCATTGAGTGTGGAAATAAATAAAATAAAGAGATTTCGCAATAAGTGAAAGATTAAAAAAATAAAGATTGGTTTACACTTATCAGGACTCTGATGGTGCAATATTAAACAAATAAATATTATCTACTCTTTTTTATGATTTTTTTTTACATTTTTTTTGAAAGCATAAGCATACAATTTAATAAATAGCTACTTTTGTAGCTTTTCAAAACATAAGCATTCTTAATTTTAACAATTGAATTTGAGCATTTTTAAATTATACAACTTACCCAATAAGCTTATTTGCTTTATTTTATTGTTCGTTTTAAGTGCGGAATTTATAAACGCCCAATCGCTTACTAGAATAAAAGGTACTATTATAGATGCCGATACTAAAGAACCACTTCCTTTTGTAAATGTTTCTTTTAAAGGAGCAAATGTGGGAACCACAACCGATTTTGATGGAAACTATTATTTAGAAACCCAATGGGGATCAGCAACCTTACAAGCTTCTTTTGTGGGTTACAAAACTTTATCTAAATCAGTACAATTAGGAAAATCCCAAACTATAAATTTTTCTTTAAAAAATGAAGCCATTACTATGGATGAAGTAGTAATTAAAGCCGAAAATAAACGTTATAAAAACAAAGATAATCCTGCTGTTGCTTTAATTAAAAATGTTATTGAACATAAAGATGATAATAGATTAGAATCGTTGAATTTTTATGAATACGATAAATATGAAAAAGTAGAAATAGATTTAAATAACATTACAGACGATTTTTTGGAAAAAGGCTGGTTAAAAAAGAAATTTCAAATAGTGTTGGAACATATTGATACTTCTGAAATAAACGGAAAACCTTATTTACCCATATTTTTAAGAGAGACAGCTTCTAAAATGTATTATAGAAAAAACCCTAAAGCTCTTAAAGAATATGAAAAAGGAACTAAACTAACAGGTTTTGAAGGCTATTTAGATGATGATGGTATTTCATTTATAATGGATAAACTTTATCAAGATATCAATATTTATGATAATGATATTTTCTTATTGTCGAACCAATTTACTAGTCCTATTTCGATTGTTGGCCCAACAATTTATCAATATTTTATTATAGATACAGTTGACATCAATGGTTATGAAGCTATTAGATTAGCTTTTACACCAAGAAACAAAGGAAGTTTTGCATTTGTGGGAGATATGTATATTTTAAATGACTCAAGCTATGCCGTTGTTAAAATCGAAATGGGGGTGGCAGATCAAATTAACTTGAATTTTGTTAAGGATATGAAAGTAGATCAGGAATTTACAAAATTTCACGATAGTGTTTGGGTGCTTACAAAAGACAAAATTATTATTGATTATAATATAACTAAAAAAGGTAGAGGTTTTTTTGGAAAAAAGAATGTTCAATACACCAACTATTTATTTGATGTTGAAAGGGAAAGTGATATTTACTCTCCAGTAGAAAAAATTATTAAAGCTGAAGATGCTAAAGAAAAAACAGATTCTTTTTGGGTAGAAGTTAGAACTGACACACTCACAAAACAAGAGAAAGGTGTTTATACTATGATTGATAGTATTCAAAAAATCCCAGCTTTTAAACGTACCATGGATATTGCTTTTTTATTAATTACAGGATGGCATTCTATCGGAAAAATTGAAATAGGACCTATTAATACTTTTTATAGTTTTAATGATGTAGAAGGCTTTAGGTTGAGAGGAGGGTTTAGAACTACTACCAATTTTCACAAAAAAATCATGTTTGATACTTATCTTGCATATGGCTTTAAAGATGAAGAGTACAAGTATTACATAGGGGCAACTTATTCCTTTAATAAAAACTTTTTAGAAAACCCTCAAAACAGAATATTAGTCTCCTATCAACACGAAACGGTTTTTCCTGGACAAAATCTTATGTTTTTAAATGATGATAACTTTTTGCTTTCGTTTAGAAGAGGTCAAGCAGATAAAATGTTGTTTTTTGATTCTTACACAGTAGATTACAATAAAGAATTCCATAGTGGATTTGCTTATAATCTTATTTACGAATACAGAAAAGAGCGTCCAATTGGAAATATGGTGTTTCAAAATGATGAATCACCTCAATTATTTGATGCCATTAGAACTGATAATATTAGTTTAAATTTACGTTTTGCTCCTAATGAACAGTATTATCAAGGAAAAAACTTCAGATTACCTATTTACAATAAATATCCTATTTTTCAATTACGTCACAGACAAGGTATAGATGGATTAACCAATGGAACGTTAACTTACGGAAGAACCTCGTTCAATTTATTTAAAAGATTTTACCTTTCATTTTTTGGTTATTTAGATACTGAATCTGAAACTGGAAAAGTTTGGGGTAAAGTCCCTTTTCCTTTATTAAACTTACCTCAAGCCAACCAGTCATTCTTTTTGCAAGAAGCATCTTTTAACTTAATGAATTTTATGGAATTTATGAGTGACGAATATGTTAGCTTTAAAGCAACCTATTATCCTAACGGTTTTTTCTTTAACAGAATACCTTTGTTTAACAGGTTGAAATTAAGAGAAGTAGTGGGAGTTAAAGCTCTTTTAGGAAGACTAACTGATCAAAATAATCCTGATATTCAAGCAGATTTATTCAATTTCCCAACCAATGCAGACGGAACACCAACAACTTTTGCCTTTAACGAAGCAATTCCTTACATAGAAGTTAGTGCTGGAGTTTCTAATATCTTTAAAATATTTAGAGTAGATTTATTACAAAGAGTTACTTATTTAGACCATCCTAATGTAAGTACACTTTTTGGAGTTAAAGGTTTAGGCATTAGAGCTAAAGGAAAGATAGATTTTTAAGTTGATTTAATTATCTCCACTAGATTTTCCTTTGGTAGTTTTAACTTTCACCCTACGTTTTCTGTTATTTTTAGCACGTTGTTTGTTTGCATATTTTTTCTTTTTTTCTAATTCTTTTTCAGCTTTCTTAGCAGCTTTTTTAGGGTTGGTATCGTATTTAGATTGTTTATCGTATTCTTCTTTTATTTGAACACTAACAGGTTTTTTACTTTTTAATCCTGCACTGTATATGCCTTTTTTCTTACTCTTATGTTCTCTACCATGAAACATAGAGGATTGATCTATTTTTTTACTACATGAAAATAAAAAAATAGTTAGTATTAAAAGTAAAAAGGTTTTTTGTGTTGAATTCATAATATATTACTTTTCATATTCAGCTAATAACGTATAAATATCTTTAATTAGTCTATCCACATCTTTTTTTGATGTTCCATCATAAAATCCTCTTAGTCTTTTTTCTTTATCAACTAATATAAAGTTTTCTGTATGTATAAAGTCATCTTTACCACCATCACCTTCTGTAACAGCTGCAAAATAGGTTTTTCTAGCAAGATCATAAATATGTTTTTTATCACCCGTTACTAACTTCCACCTTTCAGATAAGATATTATGTTTATCTGCATATTCTTTTAATACAGGAACAGAATCTTCCTCTGGCATTACCGTATGCGACAAAAATAAAATATCACCATTTTCATTAAATTCTTCGTAAACCCTAAGCATTTGGTCAGTCATTTTCGGACAAATAGTAGGGCAGGTAACAAAAAAGAAATCAGTTATATAAATTTTACCTTCAAAGTCTTTTGGAGTAACATTTTTTCCATCTTGGTCAATTAAATTAAAATCACCAACGCTATGGTTTTTAGTAGTTCCTTGTAGAGATTCATCAACTAATTTTGGATTGATATCGGCAGGATTGTAAATTTTTAAAGGTTTAGGTTTACTTATCATAAAATAAGCAATGGTAATACCAATAACAACAATAATAATTGAAGGGATAAGTGTTTTCATCTGTTTAAATTTTTATAGACATTAAATCGGTCAGATGTAACTCCTCAACAATCATCATTTTGTAAGAAAATGTTTTTACTAATGGATGCTTCATAAAAGGGGCTACTTAAGTCATTGGCTGCAAAGTTATCCTTTAACGTGTATTAAAAAAACTATTCAGTTGGTTTTAATTCTTCAGTAATTCCTAATTCTTTGTTAAGTACTTGTTTTAATAGCTCACTATCAAGCTTTTTAGCAATAATGACCTTGTCTTTATTTAATAAATAAATTTGAGGTGTAGTAAAAACATCATAGGTAGTGCTGTAGTTTAAACTTTTTAAGTCAGTATACCCTTTGGCAACATATTCTGTTGCTTTTTGTTTGTCCTCATAAACATCTTTTGGTACAGCTACATTGTAAAAGTCCATATTATTTTCTCTAATAAATTTTTTCCAAGCCTCATTATGGTCGGAACTAACAGCATATACAGCAACACTTTTGTCTTTAATAGATTGATAGTATTCTGCTATTTTTGGTAATTCTTTTTTACAATGCCCGCATTCAGGATCCCAAAAAATAAGAATAGTATATTCTTTATCTAATTTGTACATATCAACCCAATTAGCCTTTGCAGTATCCATTAAAATAAGGTTAATTGCTTTTTTTCCTATTAGCACAGGACTTAATTTTCTTGCTTTATCTTGTACTTTTTCTATCAACTTTTCGTCAGCCCAAAAAGCATCCTCTTTGGTATAGTAATTTAAAGCAATATGAGCAAAAACAGCATCCATGCCCATTATTTTAGATTTTTCATAATGGTTAATCAAGTAATGAATGGTGTATTTAAAGATTTCTTTATTAGCCCTAGCTTTTTTAACTACCCAATCAATATCTGCATTAATAGAATCGGGGTTTGGATAGGCAAGTTTGGTGAAATATTTTTCAATTTTATTATGGTACAACGGACTTCTTAACAAACGTTCGTCACTAAAATCTAGGTCATCAAAAAAATGATTTTTGTAATATTGATAACGAGTGTATTGCAGTATTGAGTCGTTCTGAATGGTATCAAATTCTGTGGTTTCAGGTTCTTTCATAGCCTTAAACAAAGCAGCAACAAAAGTATTAGGATGTTCTTCAATAATAGATAATCTGTAGTCTTGAACTTCTGTTTCAATATTAGCCAATTGTTTTTCTATTTCTTTTTTTTCTTCAGAAGTTGTAGTTTCTTGCTTGTGTTTTTCACGAAGTTTAGTAGCATTTTCTTGTATTTTACCTACGTGTAGTAGGTGTTCTAAAAACAATTCATTTTCTTCAGATTTTTTCACCACCATATTTTTTATAGGGTTAAGTGTATCTGTTTCAATTTCAATAATAGGTTCATTAACCAGAATTTCAAACAATATTCTACCATTATGAAAAACACCATAAATACCATGTTCAATATTGTTTGCACCTGTAAAATGAGCTATTCCTTTATCATTAACCTTTGCAGTATCTTTATAATAACGCTGATTACCGTAGTAGTTAATTAAAAATAAATCTGTGTTTTTTAATCCCTCAACTTTTAGTTTTATAGAATACTTATTGTTTTGTGCGAAAATAGAAACCGAAAGACTTAAGAGAAGTAGAATAGGAAATAATTTCTTCATAATTTTGTGATGTTTTTAAACAAGTTCAAATTTAAGATTTAATTTCAGCAACAAAAACGGATTAAAAAAAATTAACATATCATTAAATTGTCAAAATATTTACTTTACATATCAATTATAGTGCCTTCAGTATTAATATGTTTAGGTCTTGTTATATATTTATATCAAGAACATTTGATATTTTATCCAGAAAAATTATCTAATAAACACATTTTTAAATTCAGTGAATCATTTGAAGAATTTAACATACAAACTCCTGATGGAGAAAAAATTAACGTATTGATGTTTAAGTCAGAAAATCCTAAGGGATTAGTTTATTATCACCATGGAAATGCAGGTAGTTTAGAGCATTGGGGATTAAAAGCAAATGATTTTACTAAAAGAGGTTATGATGTTTTAATCTATGATTATAGGGGGTTTGGTAAAAGCACGGGCAAAATTAAAAATGAAAAAATGCTATATAAAGATGCACTTTTAATCTATAAAGAAATAGAAAAAAGATACTCATTTAATAATATTATTTTTTATGGAATATCTTTAGGTTCTGGTATTGCTGCAAAGTTAGCTCATGAAATAACCCCTAACAAATTAATTTTAGAAACACCGTACTATAATTTTTATGATGTTTCAAAATTTCATTATCCATATTTACCTAATTCAATTTTATTACATTATCAATTTAAAACTAATAAGTGGATATCGGAAATAAAAATCCCTATTCACTTAATACACGGCACTGAAGATGAAACAGTTCCTTATGAGATGAGTTTAAGACTACAAAAACTAGGTAAAAACATTGATTTATGTACTATAGATTATGGCTCTCATAATAACTTAAACACCTTTGATATTTATCAAAAATACTTAGATAAAGTACTCAATTAAAGGAGGTATCCTAAATCAATTCCAATAAATTATTTATTTAATCGAAATTATTTATACATTTGTCGGAAGATAAGTAGATTTACTTATCGGTAAATACAAATTAATTTACAAAGCTTAAAAGTAAAAACAGATTAACACATGAAAAGAAATTTAAAACACGTAATAGCTATTGTTGCAGCGTTTCCAATGTTAATGTACATATCTTGTACTGAAGATAAACCGATGGAAGAAGAAGTTGAAGTGGAAATTGTTACAGAAGAAAAACCACAGAACGAAAAATTTTATCAAATACCTGCTCCAGATGAAATGTTTGGATTTATAAAAAAATCAGGGTTAACTTATAATAAAGCACTTATTAACTCTCCACAAAAGCAATCAAATTATACAACACCATTAGAACAAACTATGATTTTTGGTGTGTATTCAGCAGATTTAGCTTATACAGCAGCATATGAAGAGTTTAATGAATCAATTAAGTATTTCGCTACTATTCAGAAATTAGCTGAAAACATTGGTATTTCTGGAGCTTTTAATGAGGAGTTAATGAATAACATTAAAAACAACTTGGACAAACCAGAAGAATTGTTAGAAAATTCTAATGATTCTTATTTTTCTGTTGTAGATTATTTAGAACAAAACGAGCAAGGAGACAAACTTGGTATAATTGCTGCTGCAGGATGGTTAGAAACAGTTTACATCGTTGCTAATTCAATTGATTATAATAAGAATGAAGCTGCTTTACAAAGATTAGCAGATCAAAAACTAACACTTGATAATTTATTGATGTACTTAGACAGATACAATGATAAAACAGATGTTAAAGAAATGCTTACAATGTTGAAAGAATTAGAGGTAGTGTTTGAACCTGTTGCAGAAAAAGATGCTAATTCATCTGGAATTACACTAAAGAAAAAAGGCGAAGGTAAAATGATATTAGGTGGTGGAAGTTCATTAAAAATAACAAAGGAACAATTTGAAGCTATTAAATCTAAAGTAACTGAATTAAGAACTAAAATTGTTAAATAACATTAATCAATTACGCAAAATTCACAAGTATAAAATTTAAAAGTTCAACAATGAAAAATATAAATAATATCTTATTAATCCTATCAATAATTGCAATACCAGTAGTAACTTCTGCGCAATATTGTAATCACTTCCATACTAAATATTGTCCACCATCAGAAAGTGGTATGTATAGCTTAAATGGACAATCTAAAAGTGCATTATTTAGTAAAGGTCAAACATCAGAATTAAATGTAGTTGTTTATAAAGGTCAAGATTATAGAATATCTTTATGTTTTGATGAAACCTTAGGTTCTCAAATTACTTTTAAAGTGTATGAAACCAAAAAAGTTAAAGTAGAAAAAGTTATTGAAACTAAAACTATGGAAGATGAGTACGAAAAAGACGAAAATGGTGAGTTAATTGTTGATGAATGGGGCTCATATGTACCAACTGGAAATCAAGTAGAAGTAGTAAGTAAAGAAACGGTAACTGTAGTAGAGCAACAAAAAAATTTACTTTATGATAATAGTCAAGATGGGTTTGCAACAGAGTTAGAGTTTTCTGTAGAAACTACCAGAAGGTTAGTATTAGAAGTTTCAATTCCAGGAAGTGGCGGAAGTGGTAATACTAAAAATAAACTTATTAAATCTACAGATATGGGTTGTGTAGGTATTTTAGTAGAACACATGACTTCTCCAATTCAAGGATTTAAAGGTACAGGGTTTTAAAATAACCCACACACACCATGTTATAAATAGAAAAAGCTACAATAATTTGTAGCTTTTTTTTGTTTAATAATATTTTTAAATAGCTACCTTTACAAGTATAATAACGATTTCGTTATTCATCAAAAAAAGATTAAACTGTATGTTGAAAATAGAGCGAATTAAACAGCTATTAATATTAAATATTTTTATTTCATTTTTGTTGTTATCATGCGATAGTAAAAACACACAAATGATAAGCCCTAGCTATGAAAAGCTTACCGAATCGGTTTATTCATCAGTAATTATACAACCAGATAGCTTATATGAAGTATTTTCTTCAGTTACTGGGATTATAGATAAAGTAATGGTTCAAGAAGGAGATGTAGTGAAAGAAGGAGATAAATTGTTTTTGATTACTAATAACACACCAATTTTAAATACAGAAAATGCCCGATTAGCCTTACAAATAGCACAAGAAAACTACAATGGCAAAAATGCTGTTTTAGAAGATATGAAAAATGAGATAGAAATAGCCAAACTAAAATTAGTTAACGACTCTATAAATTACTTAAGACAGAAAAGTTTATGGCAGCAAAAAATAGGCTCAAAAGCCGAATATGATATGTCTAAACTAAATTTTGAATCATCAAAAAATACATATAGCACACTTAAAAATAAATTTAACAGAACAAAAAACGAATTAAAACAACAAGTAGAACAAGCAAAAAATAATTATCAAGCATCATTAATATTAACTAAAGATTTTACAATTAAAAGTAACATAAACGGTAAAGTATATGCTATAAATAAAAAACCTGGAGAAATTGTATCTTCACAACAGTCAATAGCTACTTTGGGAAGTTTGTCAAACTTTATTGTTGAGTTATTAATTGATGAAGTAGATATTGCAAAAGTTGAAGTTAATCAATTGGTTGTAGTTAAGCTAGATGCCTATTCCAATAAGGTTTTTAAAGCCAAAGTAAATAAAATATATCCTCAAAAAAATGAAAGAACCCAAACGTTTAAAATAGATGCTAAGTTTATAGAATTACCTCCAAAATTATATCCAGGTTTATCTGGAGAAGCCAATATTATTATAAATGAGAAAGAAAAAGTATTGGTTATTCCAAAAAATTATTTGGTTAATAACAACTCTGTAAAAACTAAAGAAGGATTAGTAGAAATTACAACTGGTTTAGAAAGTATAGATAAAATTGAAGTAATTTCTGGTATAGATGAAAATACTATTATTTATCAACCTGAATTATAAGATGAATAGTTTCCGTATTATATTAGGTATTTCTAAAATTCATTTAATTTCTAGGATAAAACAAACCTCAATTGCAGCATTAGGTGTTACTTTTGGAATAAGCGCATTTATAATACTTATGGGGTTTATGAATGGATTAAATGGTTTGTTAGATGGATTAATATTAAATAGAACACCTCACATACATATTTATAATGATATAAAGCCTAGCAAAAACCAGCCTGTTGCTTATTTTAAAGATTTTTCAGAGTCGTTTAATGTAATACACTCAATAAAACCTAAGCAAACTCAAAAAAAAATACATAACGCTCAACCTTTAATCAACTACCTTAACCAAAACCCTAAGGTTAAAGGAGTTATACCACAAGTAACTGCTCAAGGTTTTTATATTTCAGGGAGCCAACAATTAAATGGAATGATTACAGGAGTGAATGCATTAGCAGAAGCTAACTTGTTTAATTTTGATAATTATATTACAGAAGGGAGCGTTATAGATTTAAACAACAATATAAATGGAATTTTACTTGGAATAGGAGTAGCTAAAAAAATGTCTTTAAGAATAGGTGACAGAATTCAAATTGCTAATATTAAAGGAGAGATTATTCCTTTAAAGATTGTAGGTTTTTTTCAAAGTGGTTTAGCAGAAATTGATAATACACAAAGCTATGTTAATGTAAAAACAGCTCAGCGTATTTTATCCGAATCTGAAAATTATATTACAGATATTAATGTTAAATTACATGATATTGAAGATGCTGTACCCATGTCGAAATTTATTGCTAATGAATTTGGACTTACAGCCATAGATATAAAAACTGCAAACGCCCAATTCGAAACAGGAACATCAGTAAGAAACCTCATAAGTTATGCAGTATCTATAACCTTGTTGTTGGTAGCGGGCTTTGGAATTTATAATATTTTAAATATGATGATTTATGAAAAAATGAATGATATAGCTATTTTAAAAGCTACAGGTTTTTCTGGCAATGATGTGAAGAGGATATTTATTAGTCAGGCAGTTATTATAGGTATAGTAGGAGGAGTATTAGGGTTGATAATAGGTTATTTAGTAAGTAGATTAATTGATAATATTCCTTTTGAAACCGAAGCCATTCCTAATATTACTACATATCCAGTAGTGTATAATTATATTCATTATATAATAGCCATGTTATTTGCCATGATATCTACTTTTATTGCCGGATATTTACCCGCACAAAAGGCTAAAAACATAGACCCTGTTGAAATAATAAGAGGACAATGAGCACAATACTTGAAGCAAAAAATATCAATAAGTACTTTAGAGATCCAGTGCTTTTTCATGCACTTAAAAACATTAGTTTTAATATAACTAAAGGAGAGTTTGTTTCTATTATGGGGAAATCTGGTTGTGGAAAATCTACCCTACTTTATATACTTTCAACTATGGATACTGATTATGACGGAGAGTTGTATATAGATGGAGAATTAACAAGCGGAAAAACCAATGATGAATTAGCTTTTATTAGAAACAAACACATTGGTTTTGTATTTCAGTTTCATTATTTATTACCTGAATTTACAGTTTTAGAAAATGTAATGTTGCCAGCAAAAAAACTGGGAGAAAAAAGTCTCGAAGAAATTGAGCATGATGCAATTGAAAAACTAAAACTACTTCACATTGATGATCAAGCTTTAAAATTAGCTTCAAGAATTTCTGGAGGACAAAAACAAAGAATATCCATTGCTCGGTCTTTAATTAATAGTCCAAGTATAATTATGGGAGATGAACCAACAGGAAATCTTGACAGTAAAAATGCTGAAAATGTATTTAATATTTTCCAGGAATTAAGTCATCAACAAAACCTTTCGTTGCTAATCGTTACACATGATGAAGAGTTTGCAAACAAAACCGACAGAATTATCATGATGGGAGATGGTCATATTATTTAATTAGTTATTAATAATCATGCAAAAATATTTAGATGTAACTCAAACAATATCAGATGGTATTATCGAAAAAGGATATGCTGTAATAGATAGTTTATTGCCTGAAAACCAATTAAATCATATTATTGATAGGTTTGAAGAACTGCAACAAGAAGACGAGTTTTCAAAAGCCGGAATAGGTAAACAAATTCATTATACGATAGATAAAGTGGTGAGAGGTGATTTTATTCGTTGGATAGATCCAAAAGATGAAAACGCACCTGTTTTTAAGTTATATGAATACATTAATGAGTTAATTATTCATCTCAACAGAACTTGTTATTTAGGAATTAAAGATTACGAAACACATTATGCTTTTTACCCAGAAGGAAGAGGTTATAAAATGCACAGAGATAGATTTAAAAACAATCCTCACAGAATAGTTTCCTTTGTTTTTTATCTGAATAAAAACTGGCAACAAGGAGATGGTGGAGAACTGGTTTTATTTGATGAAGATAAAAATGAGATAGAAACTATTGCACCAAAAGCCAACAGATTAGCTGTTTTTTTAAGTGAAACCCTCCACGAAGTTAAAAATTGCAATAACGAAAGAAGAAGTATAACTGGTTGGTTATTGGATGTTCCTACCAAACTTACTTTTTTAGGGTAAGCTTAGTAGGAACACTTTAATTACTTCTTAAACTCCAACAATGTTTTTTTGATTATGCTTACACAATCTAACAATTGTTCTTCATTCATTACTAAAGGTGGAGCAAAACGGATGATGTTACCATGAGTAGGTTTTGCTAATAAACCATTATCTCTCAGTTTTATACAAATATCCCAAGCTGTTGAGCTATCTTCTGTATCATTAATTAAAATAGCATTTAATAGGCCTTTTCCTCTTACAGCACTTACTAAATCTGTTTGCTCAATAACTTTGTTCATTTCAGTTCTAAAAAGCTCTCCTAAACGGTAAGCATTTTCTGCCAGATTTTCATTTTTAACTACTTCTAAAGCAGCAATAGCTACTTTTGCAGCTAATGGGTTACCCCCGAAAGTTGAACCATGTTGCCCCGGTTTAATAACTTCCATAATATCGTTATTAGCTAATACTGCTGAAACAGGATAAACACCTCCTGAAAGAGCTTTTCCTAAGATTAAGATATCTGGTTTAACATTTTCATGATCACATGCTAAAATTTTACCTGTTCTTGCAATACCCGTTTGTACTTCATCAGCAATAAAAAGCACATTGTTTGCTTCACAAACTTCTTTGGCTTGTTTTAAGTAACCATCAGTAGGAACATAAACTCCGGCTTCACCCTGAATTGGTTCTACTAAAAATCCGGCAACATCTTTTTCTTCTCTTAATACTTTTATTAATGCTTCTATGTTGTTGTATTCTATGCTCACAAATCCTTCTGTATAAGGACCAAAGTTTTTTCTTGCATCTTCATCATTAGAAAATGAGATAATGGTAGTTGTTCTTCCGTGGAAGTTGTTACCACAAACAATTATTTTTGCTTTGTTTTCGGCAATCCCTTTCTTTTCGTAGCCCCATTTTCTGCACAGTTTAATAGCTGTTTCAACAGCTTCAGCTCCTGTGTTCATTGGTAATACTTTGTCGAAACCAAAAAATTCAGTTACATATTTTTCGTAAATACCTAAGGTATCATTATAAAAAGCTCTAGAAGTTAAGGTAAGTTCTTTTGCTTGTTCGGTAAGTGCGTTAATAATTTTTGGATGACAATGTCCTTGGTTAACAGCAGAGTATGCTGACAAAAAATCGTAATATTTTTTTCCTTCCACATCCCAAACAAATACGCCTTCTCCTTTGGCTAACACAACAGGTAAAGGATGGTAGTTGTGAGCTCCATGTTCATTTTCTAATTCCATTGCCGCTTTTGAAGATAGCTTGTTTTCCGTCATTGTATTCATAATAGTTGTTTTTAAATCGTAATTATTAAACCAAAATTAAGCATAATGCCTACAAGAAAAAAAGATTTTAAACGCTCAATTTAGAAATGTTGTTGTCTTGTACTTTAGATAAAAGAACTAACATAGTAATAGCCCCAATAGTTGCATAAAACATATCCGATTGTGTATCCCAAACATAACCTTGTGTGCCTAAAAAAGCATCCGCATTTTCGCCAGAGAACAATGCTACCCACCATTCTAAAAATTCGTAAACAGCACTAAAGCTTAAACAAATACTTACCACAATAAAGTTTAACCACTTTTTGATTGGTACAATGTTTTTTCTAACAAATAGTTCTCTTACTATCATTGCAGGAATAAAACCTTGAGCAAAATGCCCGACTTTATCGTAATTGTTGCGAGATAAGTCAAAAACTTCTTTAATCCAATCAAACAAAGGAACTTCAGCGTATGTATAATGTCCGCCAACAAATAAAATAATGCTATGCAGTAAGATAAAACAATAGGTTAGGAAGGTAAATTGAAATTGTTTAAAAGTAAAAATTAAAATAATGATTCCTAAAACTGCTGGAAAAACCTCCAAACCCCAAGTAAAATAATCAAACGGCTGTATGCCCGACCATATTAATCCGATAAAGAATAAGATAATTAGTGTTAGGTGTTTATTCATTTTCTTGAGGAAGTGCTTGCTCTTGTTTTTTCTCTCTTTTGTTGGTAATTAAGCCCAACATCATAATAAAAGAAGTAAGTATGATGACTTGAATAATTAATGGTTTATTGACTAACCCTATAGTTTGTTCTGGAGCAATGGTTAAGAATAAAAGTATGGTAATAAGTCCACGAGGAGCAATTAAAAGTAAAGGACGTAGCGGTAATTTAGAAAACTGAAGTTGAATAAACCTGAAGATAAAAATTGCACCAACTATAGCTCCCGACCATAATAAAGATTCTTGGTTAATTATTTCGGCAGTATTCATTAAATAACCAAAAAGCATAAAAAATATAGTTCTAATAAGAAAAGTTCCTTCCATAACTATTTCTTTAAATTTCATAACCTCTGTATTAAGTTTGTCTGGTTTAGCTTTTCTAATCCATTTAATGTGTTTCAATTCATCTAAGTTTCCTAAAAATATTCCGAATAGTAAAATAAATATTAATGCCGGCAGGTGGAACATTTTAGATACAGCATAAATAGTTATAATCATAATAATGATGGGAACAAACTTAGTGTGGTTTTTAATTTTGCTTAAAAGAAACGCCAAGCCAAGTGTTGCAACAAATGAAATAACAATTATTAAAAGAATTTGCATGGCAAAACTGCCAAAAGCAGCTGCATTTATATTTTCATTTAGAGCTATAAAATCGAAAAAGATTACTCCAAAAATATCAGATAAACTACTTTCGTAAATAATAAATTCTTTACTCGATTTGGTAATGTTTTTTACGCTAGGTATAGCAATAGCACTGCTTATTATGGAAAGCGGAATGGCATTTAATAAGCTATCTTTATAAGAATAATCTCCAAAGTAATAAAAAGCGTAAGCTAAAATAAAACTCAATCCAACGGTTTGAATAAGCGATGCAAAAA
The DNA here is from genome assembly GCA_965284565.1 of Vicingaceae bacterium. GTDB lineage: Bacteria > Bacteroidota > Bacteroidia > Flavobacteriales_E > Vicingaceae > BRH-c54. The sequence goes on along the minus strand of OZ260100.1, from coordinate 2,892,306 downwards.
CAGACTTTTTTATTAATGGGTAATTAGACTTTTTAAATTCCAATTCTAAAGAACCTTCTAAAACAATTAAAATTAAACCTATAGTACCAAAAATAGGAAGTAATGAATTTAAATCGGGTAAGGTAATATCTAAAAAGTTGAGTAGTTGCTTTGCCGCCCAACCTAAGGTAAGCAGTAAAATTACAGAGGGGATTTTGGTTTTTGGTGCACTAAGGTCGAACAGGTAAGCTATAATAATTAAAGCACATAAAGATATGATAATAGGTATAGTCATAAATGAAAACAGCAATTAGTCTGTATTTTCCAAAAATAATTAAAACTCACTACTTTTATGCTAAGTAGCGGTTAAAATTATAAAGAAACTTCAGCTTTTATATGTGGGTGCGGATCGTAGTTTACCAATTCAAAATCATCATAGGTAAAATCAAAAATATTTTTAATGTTTGGATTGATTTTCATGGTAGGTAACTTTTTGGGAGCTCTTTGCAGTTGAAGTTGAGCTTGTTCTATATGGTTGTTATATAAGTGAACATCGCCAAATGTATGCACAAATTCTCCAGGTTCTAAATCGCAAACCTGAGCAATCATCATAGTAAATAGAGCGTAAGAAGCAATATTAAAAGGTACGCCTAAAAAAGTATCTGCACTTCGTTGGTAAAGTTGGCAAGATAGTTTTCCATTAGCAACATAAAACTGAAAAAAAGCATGACAAGGAGGAAGAGCGGCTTTTCCATTAGCAACATTCTCTGCAAAAGAAACAGTTGTATCAGGCAAAACACTTGGATTCCATGCCGAAATCATTAATCTTCTACTGTTAGGGTTGGTTTTAATTTGCTCAATTAAGTCAGAAAGTTGATCAATTCCTTCTCCATTCCAATTTCTCCATTGGTAACCATAAACAGGTCCTAAATCACCATTTTCATTTGCCCAACCGTTCCATATATTTACACCATTTTCTTTTAGGTAAGTAATATTGGTATCGCCTTTAATAAACCAAAGTAGTTCATGGATAATAGATTTTAAATGTAGTTTTTTAGTGGTTAAACATGGAAAGCCTTCACTTAAATCAAATCGCACTTGGTAGCCAAAACAACTTAAGGTTCCTGTTCCGGTTCTGTCGCCTTTTTGCACACCATTTTTTAAAATATGATCTAATAAAGTTAAATATTGCTGCATGTTTTTTTCTATTAAAGTTATGAAATACAAAAGTCGATTAAAAATGATTTTAATTCAATAGTTGTTAATACATTTTGATAACTTGTTGTTGAGGATAATTACTGAAGCAAGAAAAAAATTACTGTTTAAACGATAGCAACCATTTTATGGCTTTTTCTTCATTTTTAAACATTCTGGTTGGGGTAGCTGGTTTTTTAAATTTGATGAAAAAATTAGCTAACAAAACAGTGGTCATTGATTTTGTTAAAATAGCCATAGCAATATTTAAGTCGGTAACTTCTTTGCATGCCAGATAATCTTGGGCTTCTTTTGAAATGTGCCATATTTTACGGATGTCTCCGAGTACCAACATTTTTTTTCCTTGTTGAAGTTTTTCTCGAGCTTCTTTATTGGCTACAACATGTTCTAGTTCTACAACTGAGTCATCTTTAAACGCTATAAATAAATAATTATCTCTTAGCTCTAAAACGGCTGATTCTGTTTCTATATAATCGACTGCTACCAAAAAGGTTAAATATTAGTTAGGTAAATTTTGTCGATAAAAATAAGCAATTTATAGTTTCATTCTAGCGTTTGGAGTGTAATTTTTAGAAAAATCATGATTTTCTAAAAAACTGTAATAACCAGTAATAGCTATCATAGCGGCATTGTCGGTGCAGTATTCAAATTTTGGTATAAATACTTTTATATCTTTTTCAGTGAGAGATTGAAGAGCTGCTCTTAATCCGGAATTGGCAGAAACACCACCAGCAATAGCAATTTGCTTAATGTTTGTTTGTTCTACAGCTTTCAGTAATTTCCCGATAAGGATGTCAACTATGGTTTTTTGAACTCCCGCACAAATATCTTTTATATTTTCGGTAATAAAATCGGGATTAGTTTTAAGTTCTTTTTGTAAAAAGTACAATACAGAAGTTTTTAATCCGCTAAAACTAAAATTCAATTCATCTACTTTAGGATGAGGAAATGAAAATCTATCAGGATTACCTTCTTTAGCATATTTGTCAACTAACGGACCACCAGGATAGGGTAGTTGGAGCATTTTGGCAACTTTGTCAAACGCTTCTCCAGCAGCATCATCAATGGTTTCGCCAATAACTTCCATTTTAAAAAAATCATCTACTCTAACAATTTGGGTATGTCCGCCACTAACGGTTAAACACAAAAAAGGAAACTCAGGCATTTCTTTTTCTTCATCAATTTCTTTAATAAAGTGAGCTAAAATATGTCCTTGCATGTGGTTTACTGCAATTGCGGGAATGTCTAAACCAATTGAAAGGGTTTTGGCAAAAGAACTTCCTACCAATAAAGAGCCCAACAAACCCGGACCGTTTGTAAAAGCCACAGCAGTAATATCATTTTTACTTACACCAGCTTTTTTAAGTGCAGCATCTACCACAGGCACAATGTTTTGCTGATGAGCCCTAGAAGCAAGCTCGGGAACTACGCCACCATATTTTTTGTGTACTTCTTGGTTGGCTATTATGTTGGCAAGGACTTTGCCATCGGAGATTACAGCAGCAGCAGTATCATCACATGATGATTCTATTCCTAAAATTATAATGGAAGATTGATGCATTAAATGTATTTTTGAGGTCTCAAAATAAAGTTCAAAACTATCAAAAAAAGAAATAAAATAATGTTATTTATTGCAGCATTTGTTGTGCTGGTAGCTGTTTTTCTTTCATTGACGGTTTATAACAATGCATTTCAAACTTTTTTAGTAAAAAAATACCTGAATCATTTATCAAAAGAATTAAACACTACTATTAGTGTTGAAAATGTTCAAGTTTCATTCTTTAATAATTTAAAAATTAATCAATTATATGTTGAAGATTTGCAAAACGATACCCTTTTTTATGCCAACGAAATTGAAGCTAAAATTGGTGTGTTTTCATTAGGAAATAACAAAATTGATATTAAGTCCATCACTTTAAAAGAACCATTTTTTAACTTACATCATCATCAAGATAGTGTGCGTAATAATTTATTTTTTATAGTTGATTATTTTTCAACAAACGAACCTAAAGATACAACAGCTTTAAAATGGGAAGTTAAATTTAATGATGTTGACATCACAAAAGGTAAATTTATTTATCACAATAATAGAGTAGAACCAGTTGGGTACGGAGTAGATTATCAACATGTTGAAATTACTTACTTAAGCACAAAGTTGAAAGAAATAAATTTTATCCCTAATGGTGTAGCAACTGAAATTTACAACATGAGTTTTTATGAGAAATCTGGTTTTCAGTTAGACGATTTAACTACCAATTTTGCTATTTCTGATAAAGGAATTTATGCAGAAAAAATGTTATTAAAGACTCCTAATTCTGTTATAAATGGCGATGTAGCTTTTGCAACAGATAGCTTTGCCGATTTATCTGAATTTATTACCAATGTTGATATAGAATCACATTTTGATTCATCTAAAGTAAGTTTTAGAGACATCTGTTTTTTTACCAAAGAATTAGATTGTTTAAACAAATATGTTATGTTAGATGGGGATGTAAGAGGAAGAATAGATAAATTAAAAGGAAGAAACCTTTCCATAACAACTGATGACGGCACTTATTTTAGTGGAAATACTGATATTAGTGGCATCCCAAAGACGGAAGAGATTTTTATTTACCTAGATATAAAATCTTTAATTACTTCTAAAAACAGATTAGAACAAATCCCTTTATATCCTTTTGTTAGTGAAACATTTTTACAACTACCAGACAACTTGAAACACCTTGGAAATATTAATTTTAAAGGTAAAGTATCAGGTTTTTTAAACGATTTTGTTGCTTACGGAAACTTTAGTACCGCTTTAGGAAATATCCATACCGATTTAGCTTTAAAGATGAAACCAGATAAAACGTTTTATTCAGGAAAAATAAGTACCCGTAGTTTTCATTTAGGAAAGTTTTTTGAGGCACAAAATCAGATTGGAAAAATAGCGTTAAACACTAAAATAGTAGGAAGTGGATTTTCGCTGAAAGATATTAATGCCAAACTAACAGGGAATATAAATCAAATTGAACTTAAAGGATATCCTTATACCAATATAAAAGTGGATGGAAAATTTAAAAATGAAATTTTTGAAGGTTTTTTGGATGTAAAAGACGAAAATTTAACCTTTAATTTTAACGGAAATGTAGATTTTTCAGGAGAGTTGCCTCATTTACAGTTTGTATCTGAAATAAAAGAAGCCAAACTAGCTAAGCTAAATTTTATAGAGACGAAAGAAAAAATGAATACTCGCTTTTCTACAGATGTTAAAATAGATTTAATAGGAAGCAACATAGATAATATTGTTGGCGAAATTGAAATGCACAACACCAATTATATTGATAAACTAGATACTATTTTTATTCCGAACACCTACCTAAAGGCTACTAAAACTAATGGTTCAAAAACTATTCAGTTAAATTCAGATTTTGCTACTATGGAAGTAAGTGGAAATTACCAATTTACCGACTTTAGGGCTGTTGTAAACAACTTGATTTATACTTATTTGCCTTCTCAAAACAAAGAAATTTATACACCACAAAAAGTAACTAACAATTTTAATTTTAGTGCCACTATTTTAAATACAGACATTTTAACCAAATTGTTTTTTAATGACATAAGATTTGGTCCGAACACAAGTGTAGTTGGAGAGTATAATTCTGAAGCCAACCATTTGGTTGTTACTGGAACAGCAGATAGTGTAAAAGCTTATGGAAATAAATTTGAAGCTATAAACCTAAGCGGAAAAGCAAACAATACTCAGTTGCAAGTAGATGTTGATATTGAAAAAGTATTGGTATTTAATGTAGATAGCTTGTTTATGAATGATTTTAAACTTAAAGGATTATTACGACAAGATAGCTTAATTACAGACATAACTTGGTTAAACGATTCATTAAGCGGAAGACCTTTAGACGCATCTTTAAATAACATTACCTATTTCCAAACAGAACAAATTACCAGTAGTTTTAGTAATGCTTTTATTTATTTAGATAATTTACAGTGGCAACTGTCCGAAGGAAATAGAATTGTTATAGATTCTAATAGCATAGGTATAGCTAACTTTAGGTTTGCTAATGAAAATCAAAAATTAGTAGTGGATGGAACTATTAGTGACGACAATAGTAAACAACAAATGGATGTAATGTTCGAAAATTTTAATTTAGGATTATTTAAGTCATTAATTCCTAAAAATGTAGCTAAATTAGAAGGCGTATTTAATGGAGTAGCTTCACTAAAAAAATTAAACAACGAACTATTATTTACCTCCGATTTAAACATAAATAATTTTAAGTTAAACGATTATTTAATCGGTCAAGGAAACATAAAATCTAAATGGATAACCGAAAAAGAAGCCCTAAATGTTGATGCAAAATTCTTTAACGAAAGAATGCCTTCTATTATAGTGTATGGAAATTATTATCCAAATAAATCTGTTGAAGACAATTTAGATTTTTTAATAACCTTAAACCAAACCGAACTTAGTATTTTAGATGCTTATGTAAAAGATTATGTAACCGATTTAGATGGCAAAGCTACTGCTAACATTAAGGTTAAAGGAAGTATGAAAGCTCCTGAATTAGAAGGTAAAATTAGCCTTATAGGTACAAGTGGAACGGTTAATTACTTAAAAACTAAATACAATGTACCATCACTTTTAATAAACGTTACTCCTGATATGATTGCGTTTGATAATGCACTTTTTTTGGATGAAAGAAAAAATAAAGCCTTTGGTACAGCAACCTTGTTTCATGATAACTTTAAAAACTTCAGTTTCGATTTAGGCATGCGTTTAGAAGATTTTATGGTGCTAAATACAAACAGACTAGATAATCCCGATTATTACGGAATTGCTTTTGCTAGCGGTGTTGTTGGGATTAATTATGATCAATATACCTCTAAAACAGGAATAGAAGCAAACATCACCACATCAAAAAACACCATATTTAATATACCACTTGATGGTAATGAAGAAATTGAAGAAAATAGTTACATTACTTTTGTTACTAAAATAGATTCTTCCGTTTTAGCTAATAAAGTTGAAGAAGAAGAAGTAGATTTATCAAACTTTTTTATGAGTTTTGATTTAAAGGTTACTGATGATGCAGAAGTAAGGCTGATTTTTGATGAAAAAATTGGAGACATCATGAAAAGTAGAGGGAATGGTAATTTAAAATTAGAAATTAATTCAGCTGGAGATTTTTCTATTTTTGGTGATTATGTTGTTAAAAGTGGAGATTACTTATTTACACTTCAAAATGTAATTAACAAAAGATTTAACCTACTCGAAGGAGGTATTATTAAATGGAATGGAGATCCATTAGACGCGCAACTAGATGTTAGTGCATCTTACAGAACAAGAGCAAGATTGTATGATTTGTTAATGAATATAGATACTTCTGATGTGCTGAAAAAAAGAATTCCAGTTGACTTAGTATTGCACATGAAAAATTCTTTATTAGCACCAGACATTAACTTTGATATTGTTTTGCCTACAGCAGATGAAGATACTAAGAGTAAGGTTAAAAGCGTGTTATATGTAAGTAGTCAGGAAGAAAATATTCAGGAGCTTAACCGACAAGTATTTTCTTTATTAGTACTAAACAGGTTTTTACCACCACCAGGAGCAGACGGTGTTGCAGGTAACGCAGGTCTTGAAAAAACAGCTACAAGTGAACTGTTATCAAATCAATTAAGTAATTGGCTCTCTAAAATTAGTAATGAGTTTGATATAGGTGTAAATTATCGTCCTGGAGATGAAATTTCTCCACAAGAGTTTGAAGTGGCACTTTCTACACAATTACTAAACGATAGGTTAATTATAGATTCTAACTTCGGAATTGCCGATAGGCAAAATGGTTCTACAGCAAATCAAAATACGAATAACCTTATTGGTGATGTGGTGTTGGAGTATAAAATCTCAAAAGACGGAAAGCTAAGGGTAAAAGCATTTAATAAATCCAATCAGTTTTCGTTGTTGGAAATAAATAGTCCTTATACACAGGGTGTGGGTATTTCTTATAAAGAAGAGTTTGATACTATTGGCGAGTTTTTTAGATCTTTTTATAGTCTTTTTCAAAGAAGAACTAAAAAACAAACAGCGAATGATTAAAAAAAAAGCCTTTGAGAAGTAATTCCCAAAGACCTTTTTAAACCTAAAACTTTTAATTAAAAAACTAACAATCATTTCATTTCAACTATTGTGCCATGTTTTTTTAACAAATCTTAAGGCATCAATGAATTAAAAATTATGTAATTTTACCTCGATTCTTAAAAAACTATTGTGAAAAGCTTTTCTAAACATATTCTACTCACCACTTTTATATTGATGTTTGTGCTTGTTTTATCGGCTCAAACTAATAAGTCGGATAGCTTAATTTACAATCAGGGTGATGAATATGCAATTCCTTACGACTCTTTAAGTCCGATAGATAAATTAAATTATAATTTCAGATTTGGAGCAATGATAATGTCTAACGGAAGCTTTGGAACTTACTACAATCCTTCAGTTACTTATCAACTCACCAAAAAATGGAGTATAAATGCGGGCGTTACTTATCAAAATGTAAGTGCCAATAACATGCCTATGTTTACAGACTATGGCTACCAACCTTTTACAGGTAATATCTCTCAATTTTATGGTTATGTTGCGGCTAAGTACCAAATAGATGAAAGATGGTCGGTAGGCGGTTCTATTTTTTATAATGCAACTACTTTTAACAATCCTTATTATTCGTATTCTAATAGTAATATATCTCCAATGGAAAGAGTAGGTTATTCTGGTTTCGTAGAGTACAAATCGCCAAGTGGTTTTACCATTAGTGGTGAAATTAGAGTTAACGATAGCTTTAATCCTTACAACAGATTTGGCGGTTTTAACTCTGGTATTGGGGCAGGTTTCGATAACAGTTTTGGCCCTCCATTTTCTACTTGGTAAAAAATCTATTTTTCCTTAAACAAATGAAGTTATAAACTTTATAACACATCAAAATATTTATACCTTTGCGGCAATATTTATTTAAGCTGTTATTAATGATAAAGGATACCGTTATTTTTGATTTGATTCAAGAAGAAGAACACCGCCAAAGTGTAGGTGTGGAGCTAATTGCTTCAGAAAATTATGTTAGTTCTCAGGTAATGCAAGCTATGGGAAGTGTGCTAACAAACAAGTATGCTGAAGGTTTGCCTTTTAAGCGTTATTATGGTGGTTGCGAAGTAGTGGATGAAATTGAACAGTTAGCAATTGACAGAGCAAAAGAATTATTTAATGCAGCTTGGGTAAATGTGCAACCTCATTCGGGTTCGCAAGCTAATGCTGCTGTTATGTTGGCTGTGTTAAAACCCGGAGATAAAACTCTTGGTTTCGACTTATCGCATGGTGGACATTTAACGCACGGCTCTCCGGTAAATTTTTCAGGAAAATTATATGAAACTTCATTTTATGGAGTAGATAAAACAAGTGGAAGAGTTGATTATGAAGCAATGGAAAAAATTGCTTTAGAAGAAAAACCTCAATTAATTATTGCTGGGGCTTCTGCTTATTCTCGCGATTGGGATTATGAACGCATGAGGAAATTAGCCGATAAAGTAGGTGCTTTATTGTTAGCAGATATTTCGCATCCTTCCGGCTTAATTGCTAGAGGCTTATTAAACGACCCGCTACCTCATTGTCATGTAGTTACTACAACTACACACAAAACTCTTAGAGGACCAAGAGGTGGTTTAATTATGATGGGACAAGATTTTGAAAACCCATGGGGAATTAAAACTCCAAAAGGAGAGGTTAAAATGATGTCAGCCATGTTAGATGGAGCAGTTTTTCCGGGTACCCAAGGTGGTCCCTTAGAACATGTTATTGCAGCTAAAGCGGTAGCTTTTAAAGAAGCATTGTCGGAAGAATACATGAGTTACTGTCAGCAAGTAATAAAAAATGCCAAAGTTATGGCTGATGAATTAATGAAAAGAGGCTATGGTGTTGTTTCTGGAGGAACAGACAATCATTGTATGTTAATTGATTTGCGTTCTAAAAATATTACCGGAAAAGAAGCAGAGAATTTATTGGTGGAGGCTGATATTACGGTAAACAAAAACATGGTTCCTTTTGATGATAAATCTCCGTTTGTAACTTCTGGAATAAGAATAGGCACAGCAGCCGTTACCACAAGAGGTTTGATGGAAAAAGATATGATTAAAATTGTAGATTGGATGGACTTGGTAATTACGCATAGAGATGAAAAAACCATTGCTAATGTAAGAGAAGAAATAAATAATTTAATGGAACAGTACCCTCTTTTTAAAGGAGAATAGAAAAAAGTCAGAAGACAGAAGACGGTCTTCATAAAAACTAAAAAATATTAAAACTATGATTAAAGCAAACAACCCGGAATTAAAAAGTTGGATAGAAGTGCCTGAAAACAGTGATTTTCCCATTCAGAATATACCTTTTGGTGTGGTAAAATCAGGTAAGCAAGTTTTCGTGGCTAGTAGAATAGGAAATACGGTAATAAATTTACACCAACTAGCTAAACTTGGTTATTTTGATGTAGATTCAGATGTATTCAAATCATATAAACTAAATAGTTTTATAAAACTAGGTAAATCGTTTACCCGTCAGGTAAGAGATGAAATTTCAGCTATTTTTAGTCTTGAAAATGCAGCGAATAAAGAAAATGATGGAATTAAATCAGCCTTGCATACTATTAGTGAAGTAGAAATGTTAATGCCTATTAGAATAGGCGATTATACCGATTTTTATTCCAGTGAACAACATGCTTATAATGTTGGCTGCATGTTCAGAGATCCAAACAATGCTTTACTTCCAAACTGGAAACACATTCCTGTTGGTTACCACGGAAGGTCGTCTTCAATTGTAGTTTCAGGAACGCCAATACATAGGCCAAAAGGTCAACAAAAACCAAATGACAATGAACCACCGGTTTTTGGTCCTTGTAAATTGTTGGATTTTGAGTTGGAAATGGCTTTTATTACTTACAACGGAAAAGCCTTGGGTCAATCTATTTCTACAAAAGAAGCAGATGATTATATTTTTGGAATGTGTGTATTTAATGATTGGAGTGCTAGAGATATTCAAAAATGGGAATATGTGCCTTTAGGTCCATTTTTAGCTAAAAACTTTGCTTCCTCTATTTCACCATGGATAGTAACTTTAGATGCTCTTGAGCCTTTCAGAGTTTCAGGTCCCGTACAAGAACCAAAAGTGTTTGATTACTTACAATATGAAGGAAATAAACATATCGACATCAATTTAGAAGTAGCTATTCAACCTGAAAATACAAAGGAAAAAGTAGTTTCTAATTCTAATTATAAATATATGTATTGGAACATGAACCAACAATTGGCTCACCATACCGTTAATGGTTGTAATATAAAAGCCGGAGATATGATGGCATCGGGAACAATTTCCGGAAATGATGAATCTGCTTATGGTTCTATGTTAGAAATCTCTTGGAAAGGAAGTAAAAGTGTTGCTATGACCGATGGTTCTGAACGTAAATTTATTTTAGATAACGATACCGTTATTATGCGTGGTTTTGCACAAAAAAATGGTGTTAGAGTTGGTTTTGGTGAAGTAAGAACTAAGGTATTACCAACAGTTTAAAACTCTAAGTCTAACCTTTGTTGTCTAGGAAATAAGTTGAACGATTTCCTGTGATAAGGAGTAATACCATGTTTTATAATACTTTCTCGGTGTTTTTTTGTGGGATAAGCTTTGTTTTTGCTCCAATCATAAACAGGAAATTCTTGGTGCATTTTTTCTAAAAACTCATCCCTGTAAGTTTTTGCTAATATAGAAGCAGCAGCTATAGATAAAAATTTAGCATCTCCTTTTATTATACATTTGTGTGGAATAGAAGGGTAGGGAGTAAATCTATTTCCGTCAATTAAAAGTAATTCTGGAGTTGTGTTGAGCTGTTCAACAGCTAAATGCATTGCTAAAAAAGAAGCTTTTAAAATATTAATTTCATCAATTTTTTGATTATCGACAATACCAACGCCAAAAGCTAAGGCATCTCTTTCAATTTCAATGCGGAGTTGATTTCTATTTTTTTCAGAAAGCTTTTTGGAATCATTAAGCAAATTGTTTTTGTAATTTTTAGGTAAAATTACAGCTGCAGCATAAACTGGACCAGCAAGACAACCTCTGCCTGCTTCATCACAACCGGCTTCAATAAGTTTTCTCTGGTAAGATGAAGCTAACAAAATGACCTAATTATTATTAATAGTTTGATGCGTTTTTTCTAATAACTTAAAAGCGGCTTCATTGGTTTCTGCTCCTGCATAAGTTCTTAAAACAGGTTCAGTTCCCGAAGCTCTAATCATTACCCATTCATCATTATCAAAGAAATATTTAAAACCATCAATGGTTTCTACTTTTCTCACTTCTAAATCACCAAAAGAAGTGTAAACTCCTTTTTCACAATTAGATACAATACGTAATTTATCTTCTTCCTTTAAGTGTAAATCAATTCTTTCATATTTAAAAGCACCTACAATTTTATATACTTCTTCAATTAATTCATCTAAAGTTTTACCTGATTTTACCATGTATTCCCAAATTACTAAGCCCATCCAAATACCGTCTCTTTCAGGGATATGACCTTTTATGGCAATCCCACCAGATTCTTCTCCACCTAATAACACATCTTCTTCTAGCATAATACCAGCTATGTGTTTAAATCCAATCTTAACCACTTCATAATCTAATCCGTAATGCTCGCACATTTTTTGAATTTTAGGACTTAAAGAAAAAGAAATAACTACTTTTCCGCTTTGTTTTTTCTCTTCCACCAAGTATTTAATTAATAACAATACAATATGATGAGAATCTATAAAAACACCTTTGCTGTTGTACAAACCAATTCTATCGCCATCTCCATCTGTTGCTAAACCGCAATCGATTTCTCCGTCAGAAAGTTTTATTAAATCAGAAAATTCTTGTAAGTTTCTGTGAATAGGCTCGGGTGGCGTACCATTAAAACCCGGGTTATGTTCACAATGTAAAAAATCAATGTCGGGCATTAATCTTCTCATTACATCCTGAGCTGAGCCATACATCGCATCAAAAGCAAAATTCATATTTGAGTTACGAATAGCTTCCATATCAAAATTTTCTTCAACATGGTTCACATATATAGTTTCTAAGTCAATGTATTCTACCATTCCAGCTTTTACAAAATCTTCTAAATGCAAGGTATCTATATCAACATTGTTGTTATCGGGAATTAAATCTTCTACCTCTTGAATTTCTTTAGGAAGTAATGGACCACCAAAAGAACCTTTTAATTTAAAACCTGCATAAGATGGTGGATTGTGAGAGGCTGTTAAAATAATTCCCAACGAAGTTTTTTGCTTAAAAGCTCCTAAACTTACCATAGGCGTACTAACAGGTCCTTTGGCTAAATATACTTTAACACCATTATCAGCAAATACTTTGGCAGCACTTTCTGCAAATAATTCTCCGGCAAAACGACAATCATGTCCGAGTACGATAGAGGGTGAACTTGTTCTTTGTTTTAACCAAGCAGTAGTTCCTAAAACCACTCTAAGTAAATTATCTACGGTATATTCTTTAGCAATGATGGCTCTCCATCCGTCTGTTCCAAATTTTATTTTATACATGTTTTTTATTTTAATGGGTTTCAAAAATAGGTTTTATTCATTTATTTTTAAAAGGAATTATGTTACTTTTATAAAAAATAAATTAATCTAAAATTAAACATGAAAGAAGAACTGATTTCTGCTGATTTTGCAGCTTATTTTAAAAATTACATAAGCATGGTTGAAGAGGAAGATGTAGTAACCGCATTAAAAAAAGCTACTAAAAAATTTAAAAAATTATGTAAATTGTTAGATGAAGAAAATAGCTCTTATAAGTATGCCGAAGATAAATGGACGATTAAAGAAATGTTGCTTCACATTATAGATACAGAACGAATTTTTAATTACAGAGCCATGGGGGAAGGCTGTCTTCTGTTTTAGATATTTCCATGAATAATGGGGATATGAAAAAATTTAAAGTTGATGGCGGAATAGGAGTGATTTCATCCAGATTAACAGTACAAGGACCAATAAAAAAAGACACAGCCGCTTTTTTGGTTTCTGCCAGAAGAACTTATGCAGGAGATTTGGCACAACCATTTGTTAGCGATTCCTCTAAATTTAAAGGAAGTAATTATTATTTTTATGATTTTAATGCCAAATTCAACTATATTTTATCATCAAAAGATAAATTGAGTTTAAGTGGTTATTTGGGTAGAGATGTATTTACTTTTAAAAATTCAGATGATGGTTTTGAATTAAACACACCTTGGGGAAACAGTATAGTTGCTCTGAAATGGAGCCATATTTTTAATGATGATTTTTATGGAGATGTTACTGCTTCTTTTACCGATTATAGGTTTAAAGTAATTGCTAAACAAGATCAATTTGAATTTGGATTATATTCAGGAATTACCGATTACAATTTAAAAGCTGACTATACTTATTTACCTTCCATTTTACATAAAATAAAGTTTGGAGGAGCTTATACCTTTCATAAATTTACTCCCAATAGTGCCGAAGTAAGTTCTGCCGATGTTGAATTTAATACTGGAGATGTAATTATTAATTACGCCAATGAAGGTGCTTTATACCTTTCTGATGAATGGGATATTAGTGAAAAACTGAAAATCCAACCTGGATTAAGATATACTATTTACCAGCATATAGGACCGTTTAAACGTTATAATAATGATGAAAGAGGTGCTCCTATAGATACTGTTGAATATGGTAAAGGTGAGACCGTAAAACTGTATCAAGGGTTGGAACCAAGATTTATTACCCGTTATGCTTTTAACGATAAAGCTTCTGTTAAAGCTTCGTTTGCACAAAATTATCAATACATACATTTAGCTACTTTGGCTTCGGTCTCATTACCTACAGACCAATGGATTCCGAGTACTGAAGTAACCAAACCCCAATTCTCCACACAATATACTCTAGGTTATTTTAGGAATATTTTTAAAAATAAATGGGAAACATCTGTTGAAGTGTATTATAAAGATATGAAAAACCAAGTAGAATATAAAGATGGAGTAATGCCACAAGATGATGGGGGAACAAATGTAGATAACAACCTTACCTTTGGTAAAGGTTGGTCGTATGGTGCTGAGTTTTTCTTAAAGAAAAAAGTAGGTAAATTTAATGGCTGGATAGGTTATACATTAGCTTGGACAAAAAGACAATTTGATGATTTGAACAATGGAAAACCATTTTATCCAAGATATGATAGAAGGCATGATGCATCGGTAGTTTTCAATTACGAAATTTCCGACCGTTTAATTTTAGGAGCAACTTGGGTGTATGCTTCAGGAAATGCATTAACACTTCCTGTAGCTCGTTATATTATAGAAGGAAGAATTGTAAATCAATATGGTGAAAGAAATTCATACAGAATGGAAGCTTTCCATAGAATGGATGTGGCTTTAACACTTAAAGGTAAAGAAACAAAAAAGTTTAAATCGAGCTGGAATTTCTCTATCTACAATCTTTACAACAGAAAAAACCCTTATTTCATATACTTCTCTAACGAAGGAAATGTTTACAATGGTAGTTTAGATATTAAAGCAAAACAAGTTTCATTATTTGGGATTATACCTTCCATATCGTGGAACTTTAGTTTTTAAAACCAATTATTATGAACAAATCAAACCATATCACTCCTTTCTTACTGTTGCTTATCTTAGCAATGGCATTGGTTTCTTGCGAAAAAGAAATAGAAATTGATTTACCTGATGCACAAACCAAATTGGTTGTTGAAGGAAACATAGAACAAGGCAGACCTCCTTTTGTTATTTTAACCAAAACATCTCCATATTTTGAACCAACAGATATTAACTCATTGCAAACTTTATTTGTAAGTGATGCTTTAGTAACGGTTTCAAACGGAACTAATACGGTGCAACTTACAGAAATTTGTACCAACCAATTACCTGATTCGCTTTTACCCGCTGTAGCAGAGTTAATAGGAGTTTCACTAAGCAGTTTACAAACCTTTGGCTTTTGTCTTTATACTACATTAGATTCTACCATTTTTGGTGAAGTAGGTAAAACGTATTCCTTATACATTTCCACTGGTGATGAAGTCCTTACATCAACCACTCAGATTCCTCCGTTGGTTTTTATGAATAGTTATTGGTATAAAGATCAACCTGGCTACAGTAATTTCGGGTATATTTGGTTTGAACTTTCAGATCCACCACAATTAGGAAACGCTTACAGACTTTACACTAAAAGACTTGGAAAGGACAGTCGATTTATACCTATTTTTGGTTCTGCCTTTGATGATCAATTTTTTAATGGACTTACTTTTGAAGCCAATTTTGGTAGAGGAAAAGAACCCGGTTCTCAAGCTCCTGATGATTTAGCTGAAACATCTTTTTACTACCAGCAAGGTGATACAGTTGTAATAAAATTTTGCACCATAGATTATTATCATTTTAAATTTTGGGAAAGTTTTGAAGCTGCAGCTATGAGTTCCGGAAATCCTTTTTCGGCACCAACTACTGTAACCACTAATATTGAAGGTGGTGGTTTAGGTGTTTGGGGTGGTTATGGAGTAACTTATGATACGCTTATTTTAGCAGATTAAAATCCCTAAAAAAAATCATTTAATAGTGTCATGTCGAACGAAATTTTACAAGCTGAGGAACGAAGTTTAGTAAAGTGAAGCTAGAGACATCTTATTGCTTAGAAAATATAGACTTTAATAAAATTGTATAGGTCAATAAATCAGAAGATCTCTCGGTAGCATTTTTCTATTCCTCATACTTCGGAATGAAAAACTTTACTCGAGATGACAGATAATGGATATGATATTTTGACAATATTAAAACAAACTCAATTGACTAGTTGGTCGACTAAAAGCAGTTAAATCATAAGCTGGCCAAACTTTGCCTTTTAGGTATTTTTTTCTGGCTATATCAAACATACTTTTTATCATTACAGCCGTTTCGCCATGTAGCTTTAGTCTATTTTTGCCTTTACTTTCTAAACTACCATTATTTATTTCTTTTATTTGATTCAACACTTTGTCAGCTCTTTCGGGATAAGTTTTGCGTATCCAATCTTCAAAAATTTCAGCAATTTCTCCATTTAACCTAACTGTAGTATAACCAACAGATAAAGCTCCAGATGCTGCAACTTTTTTAACAATATTAGGAATTTCATGACTGTTTAATCCGGGAATTATAGGAGCTACCATCACATTTACAGGAATATTATTGGCGGATAACAACTCCAATGTTTCTAGTTTCTTTTGTACAGAAGCTGTTCTTGGTTCTAATAAGCTTCTTAATTTATTATCGAATGAAGTAATGCTTAAACTTACATGTACTAAATTTAATTTTGCTAAAGGAATCAATAAATCAATATCTCTTTGTATTAACGCATTTTTGGTAATGATGCTCACAGGGTGCTTGTATTTTAGACAAACCTTTAGTATTTCTCTTGTAATTTTTAGCTTTCTTTCTATCGGTTGGTAGCAATCGGTATTCCCCGACAACATAATAGGGCTGACTTTCCAACCTCTAGTGTTGAATTGTTTTTCTAATAATTTAGGAGCTTCAGGTTTGTAGATAATTTTACGTTCAAAATCTAATCCTGCTCCATACCCCCAGTATTGGTGGCTTTCTCTCGCATAACAATACACACAACCATGTTCGCAGCCCTGATATGGATTCATAGAATAAACAAAGGGCACAGTAGGGCTATACACCTTGTTGACTATTTTTTTAGGAAATTCTGCAATGTATTCGGTTTTAGTATCTTCCAAAAAAGGTACATCAATACCTTCTATATGTTCGTTTACATAAGCGGTTTTAGCAAATTTGTTATTCACTTGTATTTGACTTCCTCTGCCTTTCATAGTTTTAAATTATTTTCACAAATATAACTATAATATGTAGATTATTTGACTTACATTTGTAGTTATGATGGAAATTTCAAAAAATATCAAGCATTTACGAATGTTAAAGGGCTTGACTCAAGAGCAGTTTGCTCAGGCAATAGAAGTTACTAAATCTAGAATTGGTTCTTATGAAGAAGGCAGATCTGTTCCGCCAATAGAAACACTTATTGTATTGTCCGAATTTTTTAAAATCCCGATAGATGCATTGGTGAAAAATGATTTAACTATGGCAACAGAAGATACGTTTATGGATATTGGAAATCAACGAATTTTATTTCCTATAAAAGTAGATGATAATAACAATGATGTAATAGAGGTAGTTACCAAAGAAGCTTCTGCGGGTTATTTGCAAGGCTATACCGATACCGAATACATTGCAGACTTACCCATTATGAGTTTAAACTTTTTACCAACGGGCAAACACAGGGCTTTTCCAATAAAAGGAGACTCTATGCATCCGTGGGTAAAAGATGGCGATGTTGTAGTTGCTGAATATTTAGAAGGTCCTCATCAGGTAAAAAATAGTTATTGTTATATTATCCTTACAAAAAATGATGGATTGGTTTATAAGCGTGTTTTTACAGATAGAATAGAGGAGGGGCTATTAATTCTATCTTCCGATAACAAAATGTATGAGTCTTACATCTTACATTTATCCGAAGTATTAGAAATATGGCAATTCAAACTTAATTTGTGTATTGGACAGTATGAAGAAGATGAAATTAACCCTGCCAATATTCTTAATTTAATGCGAAGTGTAGGCATTGAACTTAAAGACCTCAAAAACAGAGTGCAAAGATTGGAAAAAAATTAACTCTTTATTATTTTTTGGTTAATCACAATTAAAAAGGGCATATAATTACAAATAATGCTACTAAAAACCTACCTTTGCAGCCTGAAAAGCTTAAAATTACACACAATATTCAGTTTGTGTGTGTTAACAACTAAATTATACAATGGCAAAATCGCAACAAACCTACAACAAAAAAGAAAAAGAGAAAAAAAGATTAAAAAAACGTCAAGACAAATTAGCCAAAAAAGAAGAACGTAAAGCCAATGCTACTGATGGTGATTTAGATAGCATGATTGCTTATGTTGACGAAAACGGAATGATTACCGATACTCCACCAGACCCCAACAAGAAAAAGAAAGTTATTAAAGCCGAAAACATTGAATTAGGTGTTTCTAAAAGAGTAGATGAAGAATTTAATCCAAACAGAAAAGGAAAAGTTTCTTTCTTTGATAGCTCTAAAGGATATGGATTTATTTTAGATACTGATAATCAAGAAAAATATTTTGTTCACGTAAGTGGATTAATTGATGAAATTACCGAAAACGATAAAGTAACTTTTGAACTAGAACAAGGTCAAAAAGGACTGAATGCTGTTAGAGTGAAGAAGGTGTAAGAAAAAGAAGCTCCCTAATTCACCGAAGGGGGACTTTTCCAACACATAAAGCCTACTTTTATTAATTATACTCTCCTATTTCTAATCTTTACCGTCATTCTCGAAATTTTCAAGGAACATAGAAAATTATCGGGAATCTTTTATTGAACTCTTAAGCCAATCCAATTACATGTCATGTCGAACAAAATTTTACAAACTGAGGAACAAAGTTTAGTAAAATGAAGCTAGAGACATCTTGTTGATTAGAAAGTATAGGCTTAAACAGAGTGTATAGGTAAATGAATAAGAAGATTCTCGACTGTGTTTTTCTGTACTGATATGCTATCAGCACGAAAAACTTTGCTCGAGATGACAAAGAAAAAACTTAAAACAACATTGTTTGATTAGTTTCTAATTCCAGTAATTTTTGTTTACGCCAAATACCACCTCCATAACCAGTTAAACTGCCATTTGCACCAATAATGCGATGACAAGGAATAATGATAGAAATTCTATTCTCTCCATTAGCGGTAGCTACGGCACGTATAGCTTTTACATCTCCTACAGCAATAGCCTGTTCTTTATAACTTCGGGTAACACCATAAGGAACCTTCAATAATTCCTTCCAAACTTTTAGTTGAAAATCTGTCCCCACCATTTCTAAAGGTAAATCAAATTCCTTTAGTTCTCCTAAAAAATAGGCTTTCAGTTGTTCTGCTGCTTTGTTAATGAGGACTGATTTTTTTCTAATCAACTTCACTTCACCTTGTTTATTGAATTGAGCAACATGTTTAGCAATACGTTGTTCATTGTCAAACTCTAACAAACAAATGCCTGTTTTTGTTGCTCCAATGGTAACTAATCCTATCGGATAATCTATTTGGTGAATATAAATCACTGTCATACCAACAAAAGTAATTGATTAAAAGTAATTTTACGAATTCAATTTATCCATATTATGAGCAAAACAAAAGTATCTTTAAGCAGCGTATTTAAAACCATTATTTGGCCCAGAAAAAAACTGCTTTTTGTAGGTTTAATCCTTATTGTTATAAGCCGATTAGCCAGTTTAATTCTTCCTGGAGCATCAAAATACTTGATAGATGATGTTATTGTAAATAAAGACTTTGACAAATTGTACTTAATTATTTTTGTGGTGGCAGGAGCAATTTTAATACAAGCTGCTACTTCTTTTTTGTTAACCAAAATATTGAGTGTGGAAGCTCAACATTTAATAGCTCAACTACGAGTAAAAGTGCAGCAAAAAATATTAAGCCTTCCCGTTAGTTTTTTCGATAATAGTAAATCCGGAGAGTTAGTTTCTAGAATTATGACAGATGTAGAGGGCGTAAGAAACATAGTAGGAACAGGTTTAGTTCAACTGGTAGGAGGGACGTTAACTGCTGTTATTTCTTTGATACTATTAATAAAAATTAGTCCAATGATGACCGCCTATGTGCTTGTTCCTGTTGCTATATTCGGATTTGTAGCCATGAAAGCCTTTGGATTTATTCGACCAATATTTAGAGAGCGAGGAAAAATTAATGCAGAAGTAACAGGACGTTTAACAGAAACTTTAAATGGAGTTAGAGTAGTAAAAGGTTTTAATGCTGAGCAGCAAGAAATTAAAAGTTTTGAAACAGGAGTAGAAAAGTTGTTCTTAAACATTAAAAAAAGTCTAACTTCTACTGCATTAATCACCAGTTCGGCTACTTTTTTATTAGGACTTGCTTCCACAGGTATTATGGGTATTGGAGGTTATATGATTATGAATGGTCAATTAACTTTTGGAGACTTCCTAGCTTTTACACTTTATTTAGGTTTTATGATAGCTCCCATAGTGCAAATGAGCAATATTGGTAGTCAGCTAACAGAAGGTTTTGCTGGGCTAGACCGAACAGAAGAAATAATGAATATGGAATCTGAACATGATACAGAAGAGCGAATAATAGAACTAGAAGCAGTAAATGGAGATATTGCTTTTGAAAATGTTTCTTTTGCCTATGAAGAAAACAAAGAAGTAATTCATAACATTAATATTAATGCACCACAAGGTACAGTTACAGCTTTGGTAGGCTCTTCAGGCTCCGGAAAAAGCACTATTGCCAGTTTGGTTTCTTCATTTTTAATCCCTGATTCGGGAAAAATAACTATAGATGGTAATGATTTATCAAAAGTTACTTTAAACAGCTACCGAAAACATTTAGGGGTAGTGTTGCAAGATGATTTTTTGTTTGAAGGAACAATTAGAGAAAACATTATTTTTCCACGACCAAAAGCTACTGAAGCGGACATACAAGCAGCAGTAAAGGCAGCTTATGTAAATGAATTTACCGACAGGTTTGAAAAAGGCTTAGAAACCGTAATAGGGGAGAGAGGAGTAAAACTTTCTGGAGGGCAGCGACAACGTATAGCCATTGCCAGAGCAGTATTAGCGGATCCTAAAATATTAATTTTAGATGAAGCTACCTCTAACTTAGATACCGAAAGCGAAGCCTTAATACAAGAAAGTTTAAGTAACCTTATGCAAGGCAGAACTACTTTTGTAATTGCTCACCGATTGAGTACCATCCGTAAAGCCGACCAGATTTTAGTTATTGAAAATGGTGAAATAAGAGAAAAAGGCAACCATGATGAATTGATTGCAAAACAAGGGCGTTACTTTGAGTTGTTTACTTACCAATCGAGGATTTGATTGATATCTTAGAATAGCTTAAAATATACAATAGCCGCTATTAGCATTCCCAGGGCTATTAGTATTAGTAAAATATAGGTTCTGCGTTGTTTCCACAATAACTTTTGGTTAAATTTAGTCCATATGTAACTCCATAATCTCATAAGCACTAATTTAAACAAATAAAATGAGTTTGCAAAAACCTTTTCTTAATTTTCAGATTGTGAGCTTTATTTTAGCTATTACAAGATTTACTATATTTGTCCTATAATATACATTATAATTGACAAAACGAATTAAATACACCAATAAATAAACACTATCGTTTTGTCCTATAATGGTCTGCATTATGTTAATATAGCTTAGGTTTTTAAAGAATTAATTCTTTAAAAAGGGCAAAAAAAATTATTAAAAAAATTCATGTAAGGGTTGAAAATTTGCGGTTCATTTAAAGCAAATTTTTAACGCTTATATACCGCTTTCTTTTAGCGAAAAATGGGTAAAGACCAAACACTACAATAAAAACAGAAACGGTGATTGGGCTTTACTTATTTTTTAGCTGCGTGAGGGATAGAAGCGGCATCCTTTCTGTTTTTCACAGAAAGATATAGCGGATAGCCCGACCTTTAGGGCACGCCCAACAAATCTAACTTTGCCTTAATAATTATCACTAACTTTGCAGGTAATTTATACAAAATTGACAATGAGAATAATTAATAGTGGGAAGTTGCTAGGGTATTATTTACCTTCATTTTTTTATATCGAAATAGAAACTGACCATCCTTTTGATGACTTAAACACATTGACCGATAGAGATAAATCAACATTGTTTCATGAATACACTCATTTTTTACAAGATATAACTACAACATTTGGACTTACTAATATTATTAATACGGTAAATGTTCAAAAAGCCATAAATGAAGAAATCCTTAAAGAAGAACATAATACTGAATTTTATGTTCCTGTATCAATAGAAGATTATAAGGATATAGATGTTTATGACAATCTTCATGATATGTTCTATGGCGACTTTGAATCAGAATTTTCTAAATATTCAATTATTGAAAAAATTGAGTTTGTTGAGAATGAAATAATTGAGGGACATGAGGATAAACAGTATGTTAAAGTTTCCTTTTCTACTTTTGAAAAAAAATCCTCTTTTATTTTTGGAGGTATTCAGATTATGGAAAACATGGCATTTTTAGTAGAAAAAAATCTTTTCGACCATGTTAATCCACCAGTATATCCATATAGGATTGTGGAAAAAGTTATTGAGTATATTTATCCAGAACTATTAGTTAATGACATTACAATTATTACTATTTGTGATTATTCCTTAATGACCCCTGACCCAGGCAAGTTTTTGGTAGAATTTATTAATAAACTCAAAGAGTTAAAAATCAATGATATTGATAATATTTATGAAGTTTTAAAGAAATATACTTTTAAGTCCAAAAATTCAGAAGAGCTTTCTGTTTTTCAGTTATATGAGGAAAGATATATTTTAGCTTTAAATTCGATAAAAGAGTATTTTACTATTGAGCATTTCGAATCAATAAATAAATGGTTGGATTCTATTTTTAAGGATTTAAGTACCTTTAAACTCGAAAATTTTAATTTTTGGAAAGATATATTTTCTCAAAATACAAAAGAATTAAGGAGAAGTGAATTTGCTAAATTGACTCAAAGATTTGGGTTTCCTCTTATTTCTAATGGTAAAGGGAAAGTTGTGTTTTCACATCCCAAACATTACCCAGATAATTTATTAGCACTAAAAGCTATTAATGAAGTAACCAAATTACTAAATGGGTCATTTGAACCATGTGGTATGAAAGTTTGTTGTAAAAACAGTCTCACAGATATTACCAACAATAAATGTGATACGCCTTGGTTGAGGGGGAGTGAAGACCCTCTTTGTCCATTTGGTCAAATTATTAAAATGTGGGGAATTAGTACCAAGATGCCGAAACCATATTAAGCGTACAACTATTTTTTTTGGAAAAAATTTAAAGTGTACTTGGGATAGCCCAACACATCAATTTTGCCTTAATAGAATCTTTTAAATAACTAAATATTACACCTGTCTATATGGTTCTTCTTTTAATTTGATTTTAGTGTAATCTTCATTAATCTTAGGATAGTTCACAACCTTGTTATCGTAGCCAATCCATTTTAGAATTAGCATATTTAAAAGAGTATAGAAGCGTACTGATGCATAATAAAGATCTTTATTTTGTCTTTCAAGTGATCTATCTTCTCCCACATTAGTCATATCAGGTACTCTTCCATGTAAAAAATCATTTCTTGCTTGAAGAATTGCCAAGTCTTCATCCAATAAATCTATTTTTAAGTAATCAAAAGGAGCTCTAAGTTTTGCTTTATTAGTGGCTTGATTGAGCCAACCAATTCTATCTAATAATGCTTGATAGTTATCTTTAGAAAGTTCCTCTTTATACTTATCAATTACTTCCGAACATTCTTTTCTAACTTTTTTACTTACAGCAGGCTTCATGGGTGCTACTTTTTGCTTTTTATCAGGTTTAATGATGTTTGCTAAAGTTTCCAATGCTATTGCATAACCTCCGGGCATAAAAAGTAAACTAGACACACTGGATTCTAATATTAATATTATTGCAGAGGAAAGTTCAACAGAATCATAAAGCCTTTGACATAATGTAGATAAATCAGATATGTTTATTGGTCGCAACAAATTATTTTTATAATACTTATCGGCAAGTTTTCTATTTCTAATATATCCATAAGGATTGGAATAAATAGGGGAGTAACTACTGATTATCGAGTCTCTAAATTCACATCGATACAAGTGTTTAGCTGTTTCCATTTTTTGCCTTGTATAAGCAAAAAAATAACCTTGATTTCCAGCTAAATGACCTGTAAAATAACCAATTGCATTTTTCAACGCAAAAGTCTTGTTACTAAACGATTCGTAGGATTGTTTAGTCTTTGATTCTATTACAAGAAAGCTTTTGTTTTCTACATTATTAACAACCTTAAATTGCAAAGTATCCTGATTTATTTTAGCATTATTTGTGGAGAGTGAATAGTGAAATTTTAATTCGATTTCAAGAGGAATAACAAGTCTATAATAAAACTCTTTCTTTTTTGAAAATCCATTACTATACATGAAAGATACTGTCCCCTTTATTTGAGGTGGCGAAAATGTTCCTAAAAAAATATTTTCAAAAACATAGGTTTGGTTTTTTAGTTCAAATAAAACTTTTCTGTGTGTTTGTCCAATATTAAGGCTTTTACCTTCTTTTGAAAACCTATTCCATTCAAATGTCACAGACAAGCTTTTTCCATAAGGTTCAAGTATGGCTTTAGAATTATTTAATTGAGAATTTGATTTAATTAATTTACCTTCTTTAGGTTTAATAAAATCATCAATAATATTCAGTAAGTTGTTATATTCATTTTTAGTACTCATAATTAATATCAAAATAACTAAATTATTTTTTCTTTTATCTAAATAGATTCTCTGAATAAAAATTGGTGGACATTACCTTGCTCAAAATATGATGATAATCATGTTTGTCGTTTAAAAACATAATTTAATCGTTTAAAAATGAATGTTTAAATATTTTTTTTGTATTTTTGAATGACTAATTTAAAAACCAAATCGTTATGAGAAATGTAAATCCTTTTTTAAGTAGTGAAAAATTACACATTGATGGCTTAGATTATATTGGAAAAAATATAGGTGCCGATGCTAAAATATCAGATTTAATAGAAGTCGTTTTTAAATATATTGCAGAAGTATATTTTGATAAAAAAGTATCAAAACAAGTTGAAGTAGATTTAAAATCTGTGATTTCTTTTTCTATTAACGGATATTTAAATTCGACAGTACAATGGGGAAGTACTACTTATTCTCAGGAGCAATATTACTTTATAAAATCTTTAATTTCTAATACCATAACATTACCTCCTTTATCAATCAAAGATTATATACTTGATGTTGAAGAAAATATTATTAATGGAGATTTAGCACCTAATGAACAAGCTCCACTACTCTTGACGACTGCAATTGGTAAAGCAGATTTTGATTATTGGGCTTCAAAAATAGAGAGTCCTGCTCCATGGGAAAATTATTTCCCTAAGCCTTTTGAGGTGATGTCTTATTTTGCACATTATGTGATTTCTAGTATGATAGGAACACTTACAATTGCAAATTCTACAAAATTTCTTGATGTAGAAACAGATAGAGATACAAATATTGGGGATGCAAATTTTATAACAGGATTAGCAGGAAGTTTAGCTGTAGCTGCTGGAAAAGTAATTTTTAAATGGATTCCAAAAATAAATAATAATGATTTCGCTATAACAATGATGTTAAACAGAGGCGAAATAGCTAAGTTAGATTCCTTTGATCCATTCGGTGGTGGCTCTCCAAATGCAAAGTCAGGAAGAACTGTTTGCGGATATTGTTGTGCAACGCACAAAGGCGGAACATGTGCTTGCCCAAATACTATTGACAACTGTACAAATCACCCTTGTGGTACAACAGGTTCTTCAGGAGCAGCAGCAAGCTAATTAAACCAAAATATTTATAACCATCTTTAAAATAGATTTTACCACATCTATTTTACTTAGGATTTGTGTTGCTATGAATTTTTATATAAAAAATACTATCCTATTATTGTTTTCATTGGGAGTATTCTGCCTCCAAGCGAATTCGCAGAATCAACAAGAAAAAAACTTACTTCACCAGAAGACTAAGAATTTATTGGTTTTTTATAGAACCTATGTGCCTGTAAGATTATTCTATCCTGATATTGTAAATATAAACTGGGACAAATACGCAGTAGTTGGAACAGAAATAGCTCTGAACAGTAAAAATGACCGTGATTTAATTGACAATTTAAATAAGTATTTTACCCCATTTTTTCCAACAGTTCATTTATCTAACAATAATATAGATACAATAGTTAAAGGTTCTTCCAATGTCTTTCCTTATACATTAAGAGTCTATTATGATGGCTTAACAGAAAATGATAAAGCCCCAAACATCCATGATAATACTAATTTTTTTGATGAAAGTTTATTAACTGTTAAAAATAAAAAAGAAGAAAAGGATTATGGTTTAGACTCTCTAATTAATAATCAATATTCTGACCATATTGTTGATAATATTTATTTGCAATTTGATATTATAAATTATAAAGAAAAAAATACCTTATCAAATAGAGAAAAAGAGAAATTTAAAAAAGATAGAACTAATATTCGCAACGTTACAAACAAAGTAATTTTAGATAAGGTTTTTTATCAAGAAATAGGTATTTCAAATTTATTATGGATAATGGGAGTTATTGAACATTTTTACCCTTATCATGAGCAAATTCAAACACCATATAATGATTTAGTAATTAAATATTTAAGCAAATCAACATCACTTAATAGTTATAGCGACTTTTTTTTATTGTATAGACAGTTTATTTCTGAAATTAATGATGGACATGCAGATGTTTTGGCTGGTTGTTTTGCCCCACTAAAGAAACCAAAAATAGGAATAGAATATCATAATAATCAAGTAATAGTTTGTAGTAGTGATGAAAACAATATTTCAATTGGAGATACGATTATAAAAATTGATAACAAACCAGTTTTAGAATTATTAGATAGTCTTAAGGAACTTTATTCAGGTTCAAAAAAATGGAAAATATTCCGAATTTTAAATGAAGAGCTTTTATATGGGAGTGATACTTCTTTTTGTAATATAGTTATTTCCAAAAATAAGAACGAAGAAACATATTTATTAAGAAGAACTGTCTTAGATTATAGGTGTTCACTACCTTTAGAAGAAGAATTACCTAATAATGGTTATTATTTTAATTTGACTAAATATACACGTGATTCAGTAGATAATATTATTTCTGCTTTAGAAACAAAGAAATACGTAATTTTTGACTTAAGAGGTTATCCTATTGATGATGTTGAAGAATTTGTATTTCCATTACTTACTAAAGATACATTATATCAACCATGGTTTAGTACACCTCAAACTACGATAGATGGTAGTAAATATATGTTTGATACATTAGCAAGAGAGGTTGTTATTCCAAATTATGTTACCAGTAAAGTTGCAGATGTGTTTTTTTTATCATCCGAAAAAGCCATATCCTATACAGAAACGTTATTAGATCTTGTTTCGTATTATAAACTCGGTACAATTGTAGGCACAAATACAGCAGGTGCAAATGGGAGTTATTCGACAGTTAGATTACCACAACATTTTTTATTTACATATACAGGACAAAAAGCAATCAGACTAAATGGAGAATTATTTCACGTAAATGGAGTTTCTCCGGATATTAAAGTTGATTATCAATTTTCAATAAATCTTTTGGAAGATGCTTGTATAAAAAAAGTATTTAAACAATATGAGTAATAAAAAATGGGAAGTCATTATTCCACAGTCACAACATATAGAATATTGGAAAAAGATTATTGAAATTACTGATATAGCTAACACATCCTTAATTAATGAGGAATATCCTACATTAAAAGGTGAAAACAACTATCCTTCTTTAATGGCAGGATATACTAGTCATGCACTTTATTATTCTGTATTACAACATTTACAACCTGATTTTGATTATAGACCAACAGTTAAAAATTTAATTTTAAATGTTTTAGGAGCTTTAGATAAATCTAATGTTAGTTTTACTTTCTCGGACGGAGTTGCAGGTTTTGGTTGGCTCTTAAATTTCATTAAAAATGATTTAGCTGAAAATGTTGATGGTTATTTAACAAAATTGGACAATTCTCTTTTTGATTTATCAATCAATTTGATGAAAAATAAGAACTATGATTTTCTACATGGTTCTTTAGGTATATTGTATTATTACATTGAAAGGAATAATTACAAATATGTGAACATATTAACAGATTATCTCATTAATTTAAGAATTGAAAAAAATAATAAAAGCTACTGGGAGTATTTTGATTTTGAAGCTCAAAAAATATCTGAAAATTGCGTTTCATTTGGAGTTGCACACGGTATGCCCTCAATACTTTTAATTTTATCAAAAGTATATCAAAGGAGGTTATACCATTCGCCTGATTCTATTTTACCAATTATTAGGTCAGGAGTTAAATTTTTAATATCTAACCAAAATAAAGATTCTAATAGTGTTTTCCCATGTCAATTAATATTAGATAAAAATCAAGAAGAATATAGCCCGTTGGGTTGGTGCTTTGGAGATTTAAGTATAGCGTATTTATTATATCAAATAGGAAAGCTAATAAATGATAATGATTTGATGAAATCAGCTATAGATATTGGGTTATCTACATTAAAGAGGATAAACTTACCTGAAAATGGAATTTTTGACAGTTGTTTATGTCATGGCACTTCAGGTTTAGCTCATATTTATAATAGATTTTATCAAGCTACAAAAAGAATTGAGTTTAAAAACCAAGCTTTATTTTGGTATGGAAAAACATTAGATATTGCAACCTACTCTGATGGAATAGCGGGATATAAAACTCGTTTTATGGTTGACAATAAAAGTTTATATAAAAATGATTTATCCTTACTAAATGGAGCTTTAGGAGTTTCATTAGCTTTTATGTCAGGAATTTCTTCTCACGAACCTGAGTGGGATTCTATTCTTTTATTAAATTAAAATGCAAATGTATCATCAATTATCGCCATTTAATAAAGCTATATTACGCACACCTTATTTAAGTCTTGAAGAACTTGATAAAATTTTAGAAGATGATGTTGTTTTTGTAGAATTTATTAATCAAGATTATTTTCTTGAAGCTTTATTAATTGCTTCACCAAATGTGTACAGTCAATTAAAAAAAATCATTAACAAGCCGCTGTCAGAATGGGACAGAAAATTTTATCTCACAATAGTAAAATATATTGTGAGAATGGCAACAAGAGCAACACCATTTGGGTTGTTTTCAAGATATAGTATTTTACCAATCAACCAAACTAAGGATTTTCATAAAATCATAGTGTCTAACAACAAGAGTATAAGGTTTCACTTATTGGATGGAGAATTAAGGAATAGAGTTAATTCAGAAATAAAAAAAAATCTACATCAATTAACTTATATTATAAATCCTAGTATTTATTGTGTTAAAAATGAAATACGATTTTTAAAAAAATCAGATAATGAATCATCATCTATTATAATAATTGAAAGAGTTAAATCGAATAAATTTTTAGAGGAATTAATAAATGCTAAAGAAGAAAAATTTACTTACCAAAAGTTAGTGGATTTATCAATAAAATATAGTCCCGAATTAGGAGATTTATTAATTAAAGAACTTATTTCAATGGATTTTTTATTGCCTAATTATGGGCATAGTTTAACAAGTTATAATGTAATAAACAACGGCATTGAAAATAATGTTTTAGAAACAATACAAAAGAAATTAAATCATTTTAATCCCTCTAGTTATTTGCATGAATATGTAGAATTCAACAAAAAAATCTTAAATGAATTTAATTATGAAAAAACCACACTCAATATTTCATTAAAAAGTGAAATCGTTTTAGAAACACCTTTAAAACTAAATTTAATAAGTGATTTAAAAAAGGTCTTTTTATTTCTATCAGGATTAAATGATAGTAATATCCCTAAGAAAAATATTTTTGATTTTAAAGAGGAATTTAGTAAACGATACAACACAAAAAAAGTTCCTTTGCTGTTAGCATTAGATTCTGATGTTGGTATAGGTTATTCAAATAATAAGATTAATTCTTTAACAGGAAATATACCCAGAAAAATAAAAGCTATATCTCCTTTTGATAAAAAAAATAAAACACTTGATTATAATAAATCAGATGAGCTGTTATTAGATTTATTAATAAATGCCAAACAAAATAATTTGTATCAAGTAGATTTATCAAATATTTCAGTTGATAAAAACGAAAGATTTTATTTTCCATCTTCTTTTTCCGTTTTATTATCTTTAGTTTCATCTGCTGATAACAATAATACCTTTATATTTAACTATGCTGGAGGAGAAAATGGAAATAAACTTCATGGAAGATTATCAATTCTTGATGATGAGTTAATTGAATATTCTAAAGAAATAGCTAATCATAATACTAATTCTAATCGAGAATGTATATATGCAGAGATTCTTTTTGAGCCTAATCCTACATTAACAAATGTCCTTATTAGACCAAATCTTTATGATTATGAAATACCTATTTTTTCAAACTCTGTTAAGGATAAAAAGAAACAAATAAAATTATCTGATTTATCTTTATTTATAAAAAATGACAGGATAGTTTTATGGTCTGAGACCTATGAAAAAGAGATTATTCCTTGTTTAAGTTGTGCTCATAATTACCAACAGAATTACAATCTGCCCATTTATGAATTCTTGTGTGATATGGAATTTCAAAATCATGCACCATTTTTGTTTTTTACTTGGGGAAAATTTGCTCGTTATTTTAATTTTCTTCCAAGAGCAACTTATAAAAACATAATATTATCTCCTGCAAAATGGAATTTCATAACAACGGAAATAAAGGATATTTTTAAAAATGAAGAAAATTTAGACCTATGGAAAAAGAAACATAGCATACCTACAAGGTTCTTTCTTTCAAATAATGAAAACGAAATGTTTATTTCTTTAGATAATAAATTACAAAAAGAAATATTTTTGAATGAAATAAAGAAAGTGGATTCTTTTCAGATAAGAGAATTTATTACAGATGAAAAAAACCCTATTGTTAGCAACAATTCAGGGCAATCATTGTTAAACGAACTAGTAATAAATTTTAAGAATGATAATGTAAAAAATACAAGAAAAATGCTATCCAATGATTTCTTATCTAATAATGAAAAGGCTAGTAGTGAAGATTGGGTTTATGTAAAAATATATGTAGGCATTGAATATGCAGACATAATTCTTAAGAAACTGTTAGAAAAAATAAAAAAAGAAGTTTATCAACAGTGGTTTTTTATTAGATATTGGGACCCGGATTTTCATTTACGAGTTCGTTTTAAAACCGCTAATAATAACGCTATAATTTATGATGAAATAAATAGACACTTATCACCTTATATTGATGAGAATTTAATTTGGAAAATACAATTTGAAAGTTATCAACCAGAAATAGAGAGATATACATCAATTGCTTTAAATGAGATAGAAAAAATATTTTATTTTGACTCTGAATTATACCTAAATATTGTTAATAATTTACACGGGTTTCCTGATGAAAAATTTAAAATAAAATTAGCTCTTCAGAATACTTACTATCTTGTAGATGATTTTGAACTTACAGAAAAAGAAAAGCATAACATGTATTTGTTATTGAAAAATGAATTATTTAAATACCAAAATATAACCTCAAAAATCAATTCAGAATTAAAACACGAAAAATCTTTTGTACAAGAATATTTAAATGAAACGATTAGTAATAATTTCAATGATACAGATTCTATATCTATTAATACAGAATGTTGTCTAAGGTCTTTCAAAAATAAAGAAATCATAAAAGTGATTTTTGAAAAAATAGGTCGTGAAAAAACAATTGATATACTTAGAAGTATTATTCATATGAACTTAAATAGATGTTTTAGTTTAAATCAAAATCTATATGAAGCATTTATTTATGATCAATTTGAATTGTTTTATAGAAGGAAATTGAAGTTTTCTCATCTTAATAAATAATGATTAAGTTGAAAAAATACGCTGAATACTTTATGATGGCTGAATTTATGAAAGCCAAACAAGAAGTATTTCAAAAAGAGAGTGGGAGGGAAGGAGTAGATTTTATTGTCAAAACCAAATCAGGAAATCAGCACGAATTGTATTTACAAATACTCGAATTAGATAAGCAAAGAAGCATTAAAATTCCTAAACAGAAACTAGGAGAGTTAAAAGATAATTTATGGATTGTTTTAATTCTGTTTATGAATGAAGAAGAATTAGGGTCATTTTTGATTCCTTCAAAAATTTTTACAAGCCCAGATGATTATATCTTCAAGGATAATTCGCAAAGCGAAAGATTTGCTCATTTATCCAATTGGGAAATAAAGGTATTTGCAAATGGGATGGATGAATTGAATAAATATCGATTAGTCAATCAAGTACAAAATCTAATCTAGATTTTGAATACAAAAAAAACTCCCTAATTAGGGAGTTTTTAGAAGAGTTACTTTTTAAAATACTTTTGATAACCACCTAATGGATGAGAAGTAACACCTAACTCTAACCATAAAAACCTGATAAAGCCACCATAGCCCCATTCTTCTTTATGAAACCATATTTTAAAATAACAAGTGGAATAATAACCACCATAGAACCAGCCCGAAATTAAGCTTGAATAACGTGTAAATAAACAAGAAAACATAATTAAAAATTTAAATGAACCCTTGGCAATACGCCAAGTTAGGCGTTCATAATGGTTTTGAGTGAGGCAAATGCAAGGAGTAAAGCGGTTTACGGTGCGGAAGCAAAGCGTGTTGGCTAAATAGCTTTACTGCATTTTATCCTTGCAATTTCCCGAACCAATAACCATAACTTTGCTGCAACTTGTGTGTAGAAAACTAAAATCATCAAGCGAATAACTATTAAAACATAGAATTATGTTAAATAGAAAGGCGTGTTGGCACGAAAGAAATGCGAGCCAGCGTTTGGCGTGAATGGATAAATGCGCAAAAACAAACAAAAGGGGCTTGTCCTTTTGTTGCCTAGCAAACAATTACTTTTGTATTGTTTTAGCATTTATACAGAGAGCGTAGATAGCATATTTCTTTCTTGATTTTTTGGTTCTTTTTTATCAAGAAAAAAGAATAAATCAAACCAATCCAGTAAACGCAGCATAGAAAAATGCGAAAAAAAGCCTTATTAAGGCAAATAGCATTTTTTGTATGCAAGTGAACTACCATCATAATTTTTTTGAGCGATGGCAAAAGAATAAATTTTTTAAAAAAGAAAGGCATGTGTGGCTATTTAATATAATGTCTAATTATAAGGACAAAACGATAAACCTTATAAAAAACTAAACTTCTTTAGAATTGCGTAATTTTAAATTTACGGAGAATTATCTTGAATACGAGAATTTAAGAAGCGAGGGAATGTGTGTTCTATTTACCTGGCTGCCATAAGCCAGGCAAGTGAGGAACGAACGCAGACATAATATACATTATAATTGACAAAACGAATTAAATACACCAATAAATAAATACTATCGTTTTGTCTTATAATTTATATTATGTTAAATAGAGCTTTCTAAACCCGCCATATAATAAACTAAAAAGCCCCTATCTTCAATAAAGAATCTAGGAGCTTAATATAAAAAAGAATTAACTCTTACTATTTAATTTCGGCAACACATCTAAAACCTAACCATGCTGTTGGTTTGGTATAATTCATCTCTTTTTCAATAGAAATTTCATTTGGATCATTAATCCATGAACCACCTTTAGCTAATCCTTGTTGGTTAATCATTTCGGATACATTTCCAATTAAATTATAACATCCTACAGCATTTGGCCAATATGATTTAACCTGAGCTGTTATATCTGCATTGTCTGGAACATTTCCGGCTACCACCACATTATCTTCTTTATTCCTTTTCAAATTAGCTAATAGCTTTCCTTTATATTTAGTATTCAATTGTTGTTGTGTTTTTTCGGAATAACCAATTTTAGCTGCTGCTTCCCATTCTTCTTTTGTTGGCAATCGGTATTCGAAGTTAATTGGATAAACATTCTTTTTATCGGTCAACATCTTGGTTTCAAACAATTCTTTTACGCGTTCGGTTCTCCATTTGCAATATTGCACGGCTTGTTCGTAGCTTATTCCAACTACAGGATAATCATTATATGCTGGATGACTATAGTAATATTGAACATAAGGTTCATTAAACGATTCTTTTTCTTTCCAAACTAAGGTGTCGGGCAAAGCATTTTTGTATTCAACAGCGTTTTTTCCGTGTTTTTTCTCCAACCACATCACATATTCTCGCCAATTAAAGTTGGTTATTTCAGTTTCATCTATGTAAATATTGTCTTTTATTTTAACTGTCCCAGGAGGATTTATTTGTTCATTTGCTTTTCCTAAATAAGTTATAACCGGTCTGAAACCAACATTTACAGACGGTTTTATACTGCCTTTAAATCGGTCATTTCCTTCAGTTATTTGAAGCTCTTGTCCTATACTCGACCAACTTCCTCCTCTTGTTCCCGGTAAATTATTTTCATCTTCGTAATACACCATCTCAGCTACATTGCCACTCATGCAATACAAACCAAAATCATTAGGATTGTATGATTGTACCTTAGCTGTATGAAATGCACCATCAGCTATATAATTATCTTTCATCGGATAATAATTAGCCAAGAAATTTCCTTTTGAGTTTCTAACATAAGGTCCTCCCCACGGATAAGGAAAATGTTTTCCTCCGCTAGAAGCTGCGTACATCCATTCGTAATTACTTGGTAAACGTACATCATTAATAGGTTCAGTATTTTGTTTGTTTACCTCTTTAGTTAACCACTTACAATACATTTCCGCCCCTTCCCTACTTATAGCAACAACAGGGTAATCATTGTATGCTGAGTGTGAAAAATAATTATCTTGCATTGGTTTATTAAAAGCATATGGATATTCTATTACCCACATGGCTTGATTAGGTTTCGCTTTTAAAAATGCTTCCTTTCTGTCGGTAATTAATAAATCGAATAAAAAAGTTCGGTATTCTAAATTGGTAACTTCGGTAGTTTGCATGTAAAATGCATGTACTGACCAATTTTTATCTTCTAATTTAAACGTACCTGAAGGAATAAAAGCATATTGTTTTTTATCTAATTTAATAAGTTGTTTTACCATTTTTGCTTTTTGTTTATTGTTAGCAGCAATTTCATCAGGTGTTAAATTCGGAAACCTATAAGCGGTATCTAATATTTCGGAAATACGAGCCGATGCTACTAATGCTTTTTTGTATTTTTTTAAACTATCTGTCGGAATAAGGAGGACTTTTTCTTGATTTAAGGCAATGTTCTTAGGTGTTAACATATCTACTTTTTGTAAATATTCTGTTATCACTTGTTGTTGTTCTTGTGAAACCTGTTTTTCATTCTTTATTGTTGTTTCTACAGTTGATGTATTTGTGGCATTTTCCTTATCTGTTGTTTTTGTTGTAGTTGTTGGTTTTAAAACTAATACTAATGTAATAGTTGTTATTATTGATGCTATCATAATAATTAATTTAAGGTTGAAAAATCGAGCAAAATTGTTTCCTTTTGTAGCATTGTTTTTCTTGCTAACAGAGGTTATAAATCGCTCCTTAGTTGCTTCAAAAGATACTTTTGAAGGTTCATTTTTGGCTTTGTTGAATAAATCATTCAACATTTTATTAGTATCATTACTCATGACTATCCTCTTTAGTTTGGTATTTTGATTCAAAAGTCAATATCTCTAATAACTTAGCTCGTCCTCTTTTTAACCGTTGTTTTACTGCCGATTCGGAGGAGTTTTGAATGTCCATGATTTCCTTTATTGAGAAACCTGTAATCTCAAAAAGCACCAAACATTCTCTTTGTTCGTCAGGAAGCAATGCCAATGCTTTGTATAGAAAATATATTTCAGTATCTCTTTCAGTATTGGCATTTACATCTTGATGATGGTCATAATTAGATTCAACTATTAAATTTTCTTTTATTTTTTTGTGATGATTAGCTAATAAACGAACACTTATACCTATTAAAAATGATAAAAAAGCTTTTTCATTTTTAAGTGTATTAAACTTTTTAAAGGCAACAAGTAAAGTATCATTCATTAAATCCTGATATTCCATATTTCCAAAAACCCTTGCCCTGCAGAAGCGTTCAAACCTATCATGAATTGGTTTGTAGAGTGTTAGAAATTTTTCTTGTTGTTCTTCGTTTTTGATCATCAATAACGTTTTGCAGCTACCCCCGAAGGTGGCGATTTCGAAGCACTTCACTGTCAGCCAAGCAAAAACTTTGATAGAAGCACAAAGCTTGATTTAACCACTGAACCGCCACTTTTGGGTAGCTGCTGTTAGTGGTTGGCATTTTGATGTCCGTATATTTATTTTCTTTCAACACCCTGTTTTTGTTACTATAATAATTGTCAATGCCTCAAACACTTCCTAATTTTCTTAATTTGTTTCAATGCGTTTTCATTATCAGATTTAAATTCTAGAGATTTCTCATAAAAAACTAAAGCGGATTCATATTGCTTATCTTTCATATACGCATCTCCTAAACTATCGTATGAGTTCCATGAGTAAGGGTGGTATTTTATATTTAACTTAAACAGATTAATAGCAGAACCAGTTTCTTTTTGCTCAAGAAAACTATAGCCGATGAAATTAATTTCTCTTTCAAAGAAACCTAGCAAACCACTTATCTCTTGAGATTTGATGTGGTCAGTCAACGCAGTAGTATCTTTAGCAATGTCAGTTGTCATTGTATTAATAAACTTTTTCGCATTGTTAAATCTATTAAATTGACTCTGGCCATCGATGTTGTTAGGAAACATAGATGGGATGACTAAAATGGTGTCTCTTTTATTTAATTCATCTTTTAGATTAAATTTAACAGAATAACTATAGTCATGATAGAAATACAGGTTAACTGTTCCTTCATTCAAATCATAAATTGTTGTATACAAGGTGCCAGCAACATTACCTGGCCATCGTTTATGCAGTGTGTCGCTTAGCGACTGGAGATAGATTAAGTTCGTATCTGCTTTGTTTTCAATCATTTTTCTACCCTTTTGATAAAAAGGAATTTTTACTGCATCTAAATCAGAGGTTCTTGACGGACAAAAGTTTGATAATAAATATTTGTCATCGTTTCCTTTGATTATGGTATCTGCTTCAACAATCAAGTAATTTCCTGATTTGTCAACATATAAAAGCATACTTTGAGATAAAGAACTTAAATCATATTTATTTAGGAAATTACTTACTTCGTCAACGTTTTGACAAGTTTGCATAATTGTTTTGCCCATGCTTGCTTCAAAAATTGGCTTATTAGACTTATGTCTCGGTGTGTATGGGTCAATAGCAAATCCATCAAACACAAGTC
Source organism: Vicingaceae bacterium (assembly GCA_965284565.1). Taxonomy (GTDB): domain Bacteria; phylum Bacteroidota; class Bacteroidia; order Flavobacteriales_E; family Vicingaceae; genus BRH-c54. The sequence goes on along the minus strand of OZ260100.1, from coordinate 2,855,040 downwards.
CTTTTTCATTCATACCTCCTTGAGGATACAAATCATCATATCCAACATACATAGAACCATATTCAGTTGTTTTCCCTTTTTCAAACCAAATACGAGTATTAGAATTCCAATAATCTTCATTATTGCCAACAAATGTTTTACCATACATTGTTATTTTGTACATACTGCAAGAGTATGATTCAAGGTGATTAAGTAGGAGAAATAATAAAAATATTTTAATCTTCATTTTGATTTTGTCAGATGTGATCGTATTGTTTAATTTTTGTTTATAATAAATTCAACTCTTCGGTTTTGTTGTTTTCCCTCATTTGTATCATTTGTTGCGATTGGGTTTGAACTGCCATATCCAATATAACTTATTCGTGATTTGTTAATTCCTTTTAAGACCAAATAGTCTGCTACGGATTGAGCTCTTGCTTCGGATAGTGTTTTGTTTTGGTCTTCATTTCCTGTATTATCAGTGTGTCCGCTAATTAAAATAGTAGTATTAATAGTTTCATTTAAAAATTGAACTAATTTGTCTAACTCTATGAAAGATTCAGTAAGTAATTGACTTTTATTTGTCGTGAAGAATATATTTTTCAATGTAACTGTTTCTCCTATTTTTGGTGAATATATTTTCGATATTGAGTCCGTATCTTCAATAGTAACAACAGAATCAATTTTCTCTTTTATTGGAGTTAAAGATACATCATCGATATAATAGTGGTCAAATACTATACACTTAACATCAGAAGGTTCATAATTAAAATGACCAATAATAATTACTGTTTCACCTCCTTCTGCTTTATAAACTGCCGAGAGCTTTGTCCAATTCTTTTTGTCTTTGTATCCTTTCGGGTTAATAAAATTAACTTGCGGTTTTTCTTCAATGCCTCTGGTGGTAATATCCCATATAGTTTTATTAGTAAATAGTACACCAAATTCCTTTACCGAGCCAAGCGTTCTTTCCGCCTTGCTGATATAAAACTCAATGAGGTATTCCTTGTCTTTTGTCAAAGGCACGATTAGTTTTGTTTCTATGTATTCAACATATTTTTTACGGATACAGATTCCTGCATACGCATCTCCTGTATGTGGTTTTTGACGACCGAAAATGTTTTTTGGTGTACCGCAACTCCTCCCTTTACCCGTACCTTTATAGTAGTAATCTGAATAAGCCTTTGGAGCTATCCAGTCTTTTGCTCGGTTTATGCTATTCATTTTTCTTGCGGGCATTCTATTCGCTATTTCAAAACTCGGATTAGGAACAAGATTTTGTGCATTAATATTAAACGAAGCACAAAAAAAATATGTGAATAGAAATGGTATAGATGTCTTCATATAAAAACTATAATGTCAGAGTTGTAAAAGGTTACATATTGGAATATAATTTTATTGCGCTGTCATTTTATGCTTGCCACTAACACGTTAAAAGGTGTGTTCTGTATAATAAGTGTAACGAAAATGAAAAAAGTTACATTGTACGGAGTAAATTATTTAATTTTAATAGCGAAGTTAACATTAGGTAATATAAATTTCATCAAGTTATGTGTATTTTTTTATTAATTGTATCTTGCAAAAAAATGAATACGTGTCTGTACAACCCTTAGTTGATTCCATAAATATTGTTTATGAGTAATTTAGTTAACACCCATCCTTTCTGAAATGCATGAATTTAAATGTGTAATTTTGGAAATACAGTACTCACCTAATATCATATTCCATGAAATTAAGATTAATATTCAAATTTACGCTAATCACTCTAATGTTTGTAATGTTAGCTTGTAAACCGGTAAAATACGTTGGAAAAGAATCAAAAAAAGCCGTTAACAATGTAAAAAAAGAACTTTAATACCCAAACGACACATCATTTAGTCTTATATCCTATAACGTTAGTATCTTGCAAAAGAAATGAATACGTCCGTACAGCCCTTAGTTGATTCCATAAAAATTGTTTTTGAAGACGATTATATGGTTGTTGTAAATAAACCTAATAACTATTTAATCCATCAATCGCACTATGCCAGAAACATTACTGAAATAACTTTGTTGGAAATGTTACAGCAACAATTAGGCTTTCCACTTTTTCCTGTTCATCGTTTGGATAGAAAAACTTCGGGAATTTTGCTCTTAGTAAAAGACAAATCTTTTGTAGCTCCATTTCAGGCTTTATTTACCAACAACACTATACAAAAAACTTACTACGCTATTGTCAGAGGTTTTTCTCCTGCAACTGGTAAAATTGATTCTCCTGTAAAAAATGATGATACTGGTGTTTATAAAGATGCCTTAACGAACTATAATACCATTAACAACATTGAGCTAGACATTCCTGTTCATCCTTATGAAAAATCGCGTTACAGTTTAATACTATTGTTACCAGAAACCGGGCGCATGCATCAATTGCGTAAGCATTTGAATAAAATCAATCATCCCATAGTTGGTGACTATAAATACGGAGATCGATTTCATAACCGCATGTATGAAACGCAATTTAACTGTAATTATTTGTTTTTACATGCTCACAGTATTGAATTTATACACCCCCTCTCCCACCAAAAAATGAATTTTACCGCTGATTTCCCTACAGATTGGCTCAATATGTTTAACAAATTTAATTGGCAACTTCCATGAGAATAGATAAATATACTTGGGTGGTACGTTTGTTTAAAACCAGAACATTAGCCACAAAAGCTTGCGATGCTGAAAAAGTTAAACTTAATAATGAGTTTGTAAAACCAAGCAAAACTATTGCTGTTGGTGATATTATTAGCGTTAAAGTAATTCCTATTTGGAAAACCTTTAAGGTATTGGATATTCCTAAATCGCGTATTGGAGCAAAATTGCTTAGTCAATATTTGTTAGAAACAACTGCCGAAGCAGATTTGAGGCTATTAGAGAAAGTTCAGCAACAACAACATCAAAACAAAATACTGGGAATTAAAGGTCGTCCCACTAAGAAGGTTCGTAGGGATTTAGATCAATTGATTAAGGAATAAAGTTTTTTTAATAATTCTTTCATTTTTAACAGGTTAAATCTGTACTTTTACTTACACTTAACTAAAAATAAAAATTATGGAAACTAAAAAAACAATCATCGTTTCAGTATTAACAACCTTAGCAACAATATTTGTAGTTGCTGTTATTATGCATCTATGTTGTGGACAATGTGGTCAAAACACTTCTTGTTCAGGAGCTAAAACAGAATGTTATGCTGGTGAATCAAAATGTTCTAAAAATGCGAAGTGTGGTAAAGAGAAAAAATGCCACAAGTCAGATGAAGAAGACGATCATCACCATGACATGGTGAAAGAAGTGATTATAGAAAAAGAGGTCGCAGAGTAATTCAAGAGATTTTCTAGACTATTTAGATTCCATTAATTCTGGTAAGCAAGGCTTTCATAAGTAGTTTACCATCTCTAATATCTTTAGACTGTTCTATGGCTTGAAATTCACCATTTTCATCATAAAACAATTCAAAACTAAAAACAAAGTTGCTTTTTATATTATTGATGTCATTCTGACCAAAACGCAAGTCTTTAAAAATAAGCGTGTCGCCATTTTGCTCAACAGCATACCAGCCCTCTGTTATTTTAATTAATTGCTGTACTTTCTTTTCGTGCAATACATCTGCTAACAAATAATGATTTTTAGGAATTTTCTCACTAAATTGAATGTCGCTTTTATCAAACAGTGAGTAGTAAGCAATAATATAAGCATCTTTAAGCTGAATGTTTGCTCCCCAAAGTATGGCATTTAAAGGTGTAGGTCTAGTGGCTATTGCTTGGTAGTTTATATTTTGATTGGCTAAAGCTGTAGTAAATTGTTGATGTCCTATCCATTTAAAGCCTAAGGTTAACACCATATAACTACTGCTAATGATTAGTCCTAAATTGTTGAATTTCCTTCGTTTTTTGCTTTCTTTTTTATAACACATGGCTAAAATCAAGAAAAACAAAAACGGTAAGGTATAGAGCGGATCAATAACAAAAATATTTTTATATGCAACACGATAATCTAAGGGCCAAAAGAGTTGTGTTCCCCAAGTAGTATGAGCATCTAGCAAGCCATGGGTGAAAAATCCTAAAAACATCAGCAAGGTCCAATCTTTCCAAGTAGCATCTAATTTACTATGGGTTTTGCTGATGACAAACCCAAAAACTGGAGCAAAAAGCACACTAAAAAATATAGAATGAGTAAATCCTCTGTGTATTTCGAGTGCGGTAATATTGTCTGTAAAGTAGCTAGCAAAAATATCTAAATCGGGAATAGTTCCAGCAACAGCGCCCCAAAGCATAGCCCAGTTACCTACTTTTTTTCCTAGAGCGGCTTCACCAACAGCTGCTCCGAGTAAAATTTGTGTTAAAGAATCCATATTTACAGCCTAAAACAAGGCTTTATATTAATCGTGTAAGATTAACAATGGAATTTCGGCATGAAAAGAAATTTGTTTGGTAAAACTAATATGAAATAAATCTTCAAAGAAATTTCTTTTTTTATTTACTAATACCATTAAAGATGTATTGTGTTGTTTAACATATTCTTTGGTTCCATAAATTACATCTTCATGCTTAAAATAAGTAGTATTAATAGTATCAATATTAAGGATATTAGCAATAGATTGTGCCATTTGCTTTTCTTCTGCTCCAACGGGTTTCATTTCTTCTGTTACATTAAACATAGTAACTTCAGGCTTATAATCGTTTAACAAAGTTTGTAAAACCGAGAATATTTTTTTATTCTTAATTTCTTTAAAATCAGTAGCAATACTAAGGTTTGATGGAGGAGTAAAAGTAACGTTATCAGGAATTACCAAAGCAGGGCAATCTACTTCTTTAATAACAGCGTAAGTGTTACTTCCAAAAACAATTTTCTCTACTGCACTCATTCCTTTTGCTCCCATTACTATTAAATCGATAGGATGTTTATCTACAAAAGTGTCAATTATTTCTACTAAACTACCGTAGGCAGATTTAAAACTAAAGGAATGATGCTTATTGCTAATATGTTTTGCTTTAATTTCGGTAATTAATTCTTGCAATTGTTTTTCAGAAGCCTGACTTAACAAGTCATTTAATGAACCACCTGTAATACTGTTAGCCATATCATCATGTGTTGGATGAAAAGCATTCATTAATATAAAATTAACTTCCTGATTTTTATATAATTCTAATGCATAAAGAATTGCATTTTTAGCATTCTTAGAGAAGTCTGTAGGTAAAAGTATGGTCATCATAAATTAAGAATTTAATTATTAATCGTGTAATACTAACAAAGGTGTATCTGTATGTAGAGCAACTTGTTTGCTAAAGCTTCTGTGAAATAAACTTTCGAAGAAAGATTTTTTTCGGTTTACGGTTACTAAACAATCAATATGGTGCGAATGAATAAAATTCTGAACAGCACTCAATGTATCATCTTCATTTATTTTGATTACTTCAATTTTTTGATTGAGTTTTAATTCTAAATCTGCTACTACTTTATTTTGTTGTTCTTCAGCTACATCACCATCTTCATCTTCTACATAAAAAACACGTAATCCAGCATTTTTATTTACTAATAAATCTTTTAATGGATTTAAAGCACTAACATTAAGGTTGTCTTGAAAATCTATTGCCAAAGCAACTTTATCTGTCTTTTTATAAACCACATTTTCAGGAATAACAAAAACAGGAGCATCAGCTTCTTTTACAACTGCTGAAGTATTACTTCCTATAAAAATTTCTTCCATAGCACTCATTCCTTTTGCTCCAACAACAACAGCTACAGTATCTAATTCTTCAGAAATAGATTTTATGGCATGAAGCACATCTCCATAAACTTCTTTATAAACAATTTCATTTTTATTATCAGGGAAAGCAGCTAATAGCTCTTTTTTATATTTTTCTAAATCTTCTACAGCTTGTTTTCTTAGAATTTCATTAATAGAAACTACAGCACTAGAGCCAGATTGAGGTGAAAAATAAGAATGAATTAAAATGAATTTTACTTGTTCATTTTGATAAAATTGAAGTGCCCAATTAACTGCATTCTTAGAATTAGCAGAAAAATCTGTTGGAAGAAGAACTGTTTTCATAATCTTTTTAATTAAAAGGTTTAATGGTTAATTATATATAACCAAAAGTACATTAATTATTGTATAATTAGAAATGATTTTTATCAGATTTTTAAAGCATTAAATAATTTTAACATAAAAACAAGTTTATCTTAATCTTACACACCAAGTTTTCCTAAACAAGATATCTCTAGCTTCATTTTACTAAGTTTCGTTCCTCAACTTGTAAAATTTCGATCGATATGACAATGATGGGGAATACTTGGGAGCTAGATGAGACTGTCATATTGAGCAATATTTTTCATTCCGAAGTATAAGGGATAGAAAAATGCAGTCGAAATATCTTCTTATTCATTGACCTATAAATCTTATTAAAATCTGTGTTGCTTAACCAACAAGATATCTCTGGCTTCATTTTACTAAGCTTCGTTCCTCAACTTGTAAAATTTCGATCGATATGACAGTAAAGTAATGAAGAACACTTCGGAATACTTGAAGTGATTAAAAACAAAAAGAGGTTGTTTAAAAAAAACAACCTCTTTTTAGAATATTAAATTAATTAAAGCTTATTGGTATTTCGCTTTTAATTCTTTTGCTTTTTCGTACTCACCTACTTGAGTGTAAAGTTTAATTAGCATAGTAGCAGTATCGCCATCTTCTGGTTTTGCTTTGTTTGCCATTTCTACATAAGGAATTGCACTTTCAAAATCCTTTTTAGCTTCAGCTTTCATTGTTTCAAACTTTTTAGACTGACTTAAAGGTAAATCGTTTGCTTCATTAATTTTATCAACACCTTTGTTAAAGTAGTAAGCACCTAAGTTATAAGCAGCATCATGTTGTTTTGGATCTAATTCTAATGATTTTTTATAATCTAATATAGCCGCATCTTTATTTTCTAACTTTTCTTGAACAGTACCTCTAACATAATAAAGAAACGCATTGTTAGGTTCTAAATCAATAGCTGTATTTAAGCTTGTTAATGCATCTTCAGCTTTATCAGCTTGTAAGAAGTAATCAATTTCTTCGAATATTAATGCTTGATTGTTTGGATAAGCTTTTCTTCCTGCTTGTAAAACGGATAAAGATTTTTCTTTATCTCCTTCTTTCTTATGAATTCTAGATAGCGATTGATATAAACTTGGCCCGTTACCCTCAACATTATATTTTAACTGAATTAAAGCATTATATAATTGTTTTGCTGCCTCGTAATCTTCAGCATACTCAGAAGCTAGTGCTGTGTTAAACATCATTACTGTGTCCATTTTTCCAGCAAGTTGATTTAACATCATAGATTTACCAAAGTTTTCTTGTGCTTTTTTGTAATCTTTGGCTTGGAAGTTTTCAACTCCTTTATTAGCATATTCTCCTGCTAAACCTGGCATTCTCATTCCTAAAATCAAACCAGTATAAGACTCATCATCTACTTTACTTTTATTTTGTAAAGCAGAAAAGAATTTCATTACATCACTTCCATCCTCTTTGTTTAAATCTAACTTTTTTAATTCAGGGTCTTCAAAGTTTAATACCAAAGCTTTTAGGTAAGAATCTGTAGCTTCATCTAAAGCTTCTTTATAAAGTTCTTTACAGTTTTTATCAGTAGTTGGTAATAATACACTATAATAAAGATTTCCTCTATACATCCATGTTTTAGCCCATGTTTTGGTAGTTTCATCTTCAATAGCTGAATTAATGGCTTCTAAACCATTTTGTAACTCAGAACATTTTCCATTTCTATCAAAGGCTTTACTATAATTGTATGCACTTTGCACTTGGTTTTTTTGAGCAAATACTGCTGTTGTTCCAAAAATTACAGCAGCTGTTATCAGTATTTTTTTCATCTGTTTAGATTTTATTGTTTTTATTTATACTTCCTCATCGGTATCAACATCCTTGCCATTGTCTGTCTCTACATCGTCTATAGGAGTATCTTGATTTTCTATTTCATTAAGTATTATTTCTTCTTCATCTTCAGTTTTCTCAACTCTTGCAACAGCTGCAATGCTATCACTTCCTTTTAAGTTGATTAACCTCACACCTTGAGTTGCTCTACCCATCACTCTTAACGATTCAACCGCCAAACGAATAACTAATCCCGATTTATTAATAATCATTAAGTCATCATTGTCTGAAACATCTTTCATAGCAATTAAACCACCTGTTTTATCAGTGATATTAATGGTTTTAACACCTTTACCACCTCTATTGGTTACTCTGTAGTCTTCTAATTCAGAACGTTTTCCATAACCATTTTCAGAAACTACTAAGATGTTTCTACTGCTATCATTAATCGCTATCATTCCAATTACAGCATCTTTTTCATTGGCTAATCTAATACCTCTAACTCCAGATGCATTTCTACCCATAGGTCTGGTAGTAGATTCGTTAAAACGAATTGCTTTACCTGATTTTAATGCTAATAAAATCTCATCAGAACCACTTGTTAACTTAGCTTCTAATAATCTATCTCCTTCTCTAATAGTAATGGCATTAATTCCATTTACTCTTGGTCTTGAGTAAGCCTCTAAGGTAGTTTTCTTAACCACACCTTTTTCAGTACACATAATGATGAAGTTGTTGTTAATATACTCTTCATCTTTCAAGTCCTTAACATTAATATAAGCCAACACTTTGTCGTCAGTTTCAATGTTTATTAGATTTTGTATTGCTCTACCTTTAGATTGTTTCGTTCCTTCAGGAATTTCAAAAACTCTCATCCAATAACACTTACCTTTTTCGGTAAATACTAACAAGTAATTATGTGTTGTAGCAACAAAAAGATTTTCTAAGAAATCTTCATCTCTGGTAGCAGAACCTTTAGCTCCTACTCCTCCTCTATTCTGTAATTTGTATTCAGATAGAGAAGTTCTTTTGATGTATCCTAAGTGAGAAATAGTAACTACAACTGTTTCATCAGGAATCATGTCTTCAATGCTGAAGTCTCCGCCAGCATATTCTATTAAACTTCTTCTTTCATCGCCATATTTAGCTTTTACTTCTAACAATTCATCTTTAATGATTTGCATTCTTCTGTCTTCGTTAGCTAAAATGTCTTTTAAATCAGTAATTAAAGCCATAATACTTTCGTACTCAGATCTTAATTTATCTTGCTCTAGTCCGGTTAACTGACGTAACCTCATTTCAACTATTGCTCTAGACTGAATGTCTGATAATTTAAATCTTTCCATTAAATTTTCACGAGCTTCATCAGGACTAGAAGATGCTCTGATTATTTTAATTACTTCATCAATGTTATCTGACGCAATAATTAACCCTTCTAAGATATGTGCTCTTTCTTCTGCTTTTCTTAGTTCGTAGGTAGTTCTTCTAACAACTACTTCATGTCTAAACTCAACAAATTCAACAATAATATCTTTTAAATTTAAAACAACTGGTCTTCCTTTTACTAACGCAATATTGTTTACACTAAAAGAAGTTTGCAAGCCTGTTTGCTTAAACAAATTGTTTAGAACAACATTCGGAATAGCTTCTCTTTTAAGTTCATACACTATTCTCATCCCATTTCTATCAGACTCATCTCTAATATCAGAAATACCATCAATTTTCTTATCGTTAACCAAATCAGCTGTTTTTTTAATCATGTCAGCTTTATTAACTTGATAAGGAATTTCGTTTACAACAATTCTAAACCTTCCTGAATCTGTTTCTTCCAGCTCAGTTTTTGCACGCATTACAATACGCCCTTTACCTGTATGGAAAGCATCTTTTACTCCTTGGTAACCATAAATAATACCACCTGTAGGAAAGTCAGGTGCTTTTACGTGTTCCATTAAACCATCTATATCTATTTCTCTATTATCGATATAAGCTATAATTCCATCTATAACTTCTGTTAAATTATGGGGAGCCATATTTGTTGCCATACCTACAGCAATACCAGAAGCACCATTTAACAATAAAGCAGGAATTCTTGTTGGTAATACTGTTGGCTCTTGAAGTGTATCATCAAAGTTTAAGCTAAAATCAACTGTTTCTTTATCTATGTCAGCCAACATTTCTTCAGCTATCTTTTGTAATCTAGCTTCAGTATAACGCATTGCAGCGGGGCTATCTCCATCAACAGAACCAAAGTTACCTTGTCCGTCAACTAATCTATATCGTAATGACCATTCTTGTGCCATACGAACCATAGAATCATAAACCGCAGTGTCACCATGTGGGTGATACTTACCTAGAACCTCACCTACAATTCTGGCTGATTTTTTATGAGCGCCATTTGATCTAACGCCCAATTCCATCATTCCAAATAGAATTCTTCTGTGAACAGGTTTTAAACCATCTCTCACATCAGGAAGAGCTCTGGACACAATAACCGACATTGAATAATCAATGTAGGCAGATTTCATTTCTTTCTCTATATTAATCGGAATAATTTTTTCGCCTTCTGTCATGTATTTACATTTTAATTAGTACTGATTTTTTGAACTCCCGAAAGTACTAATAAGCCTTTTTTAAAGACAAATTTTTAACGCTTATTTACTAACAAAATTCTGTTGAAAAAGACACGTTATATATTTTTAATAGATATTAGTATATATTTATTTTTGACTTACTTGAATTAATCCTAATTTTAGGGTGTAAATAATAATAGAAAGTATATGGATGCAAATTTCTCATCAAAGGTAAAAGATGTTATCTCTTATAGTAAAGAAGAAGCCCTAAGGTTAGGTCACGACTATATAGGAGTCGAACATTTGTTGTTAGGAATTATTCGTGAAGGCAACGGGTTGGCAGTAAAAATTCTTGAATCATTAGGCATAAACTCAAAAGATTTGAGAGCACAAATTGAACTTTCAACTAAAGCGGGATCAGGAATTCCTAGTCAAATGCTAAATATTCCATTGGTAAAACAAGCTGAAAAAGTATTAAAAATAACTTATTTGGAAGCTAAATTGTTTAAAAGTAATGTTATTGGTACAGAACATTTGTTATTATCTATCTTAAAAGACCAAGACAATGTTGCCACACAAACACTACAGCAGTTTGATGTTAATTACGATAAAGTAAAAGAAGAAATTATGATATTAAACTCATCAGAAGATTTTAACCCAAAATCAGAATTTCCGGGAGCTTCATCTGATGACGATGATGACAGCGGAAAAGGTTTTATGGGCGGAGGTCCTTCAAAAGGTTCTGAAAGCAAATCAAAAACACCAGTATTAGATAATTTTGGTAGAGATTTAACTAAATATGCCGAAGATAGCAAACTAGATCCTATTGTTGGTCGTGAAAAAGAAATAGAACGTGTTTCTCAAATCTTAAGTAGAAGAAAAAAGAACAATCCTATTTTAATTGGAGAACCTGGTGTGGGTAAATCTGCTATTGCAGAAGGATTGGCTTTGCGCATAGTTCAAAAGAAAGTATCTAGAGTATTGTTCAACAAAAGAATTGTAACCTTAGACTTAGCTTCTTTGGTAGCAGGAACAAAATACAGAGGTCAGTTTGAAGAACGTATGAAAGCAGTAATGAATGAGTTGGAGAAATCTCCAGACATCATTCTATTTATTGACGAAATTCATACTATTATTGGAGCTGGAGGAGCTACAGGTTCGTTAGATGCTTCTAATATGTTTAAACCTGCCTTAGCTAGAGGAGAGCTTCAATGTATTGGTGCCACAACCCTTGATGAGTATAGACAATACATAGAAAAAGATGGTGCTTTAGAAAGAAGGTTTCAAAAAGTAGTTATTGACCCTGCTACAGTTGAAGAAACGATGCAGATACTTGATAATATTAAAGAAAAATACGAAGACCATCATAATGTTGTTTACACAGATGAAGCTATAAAAGCTTGTGTAACCTTAACAGATAGGTATATTACCGATAGACACTTGCCAGACAAAGCTATTGACGCATTAGATGAAGCAGGTTCTCGTGTACATATTACCAATATTAAAGTACCTAAAAATATCATCGAAATTGAGAAAAAAATTGATGAAATTAAGGCAAAGAAAAGCCATGTGGTTAAAAGCCAGAAGTATGAAGAAGCAGCTCAATTAAGAGATACCGAAAGAACGCTTTTAAAAGAGTTGGATGATGCTAAAACTGCTTGGGAAGAGGAAACTAAAAACAACAAAGAAACCGTTTCGGAAGAAAGTGTTGCAGAAGTGGTATCTATGATGTCTGGTGTGCCTGTTCAGCGTATTGCTCAGGCAGAAGGTGATCGTTTATTTAAAATGTTTGATGAAATACATGATAAAGTTATCGGACAAAATGATGCCATTAAAAAAGTGGTTAAAGCCATACAAAGAAACAGAGCGGGACTTAAAGATCCAAACAAACCTATTGGTAGTTTTATCTTTTTAGGACCAACAGGTGTCGGTAAAACGCAATTGGCTAAAGTATTAGCTAGGTATTTATTCGATAGCGAAGATGCACTAATTAGAATTGACATGAGTGAATACATGGAAAAATTCGCTGTATCTCGTTTGGTTGGTGCTCCTCCAGGATATGTTGGTTACGAAGAAGGTGGTCAGCTTACTGAAAAAGTAAGAAGAAAGCCCTACTCTATCATATTGCTTGATGAAATTGAAAAAGCTCACCCTGATGTATTCAACTTATTGTTACAAGCATTAGATGATGGTATTTTAACAGATAGCTTAGGAAGAAAAATCAATTTTAAAAACACCATTATTATTATGACATCCAATATTGGAGCTCGTCAGTTAAAAGATTTTGGTCAGGGAGTTGGTTTTGCAACTTCAGCTAAAAAAGAAAGTTCTGATGAACATTCGGCAAGCGTAATTCAAAATGCTTTGAAAAAAGCTTTTGCTCCTGAATTCCTTAATAGAATTGATGATGTTGTTATATTCAATTCTTTATCAAAAGATGATATTTTCAAAATTATTGATATTGAATTAGAAAGCTTATACAAACGTATTGAAGGATTGGGATATAAAATTGATTTAGCCAATGATGCTAAAGATTTTATTGCCGATAAAGGATACGATGCCGCTTATGGAGCAAGACCTTTAAAGAGAGCTATCCAAAAATACTTGGAAGATCCTTTGGCTGAAGAAATCATTCAATCAAAAATTAAAGAGGGAGATACTATTAAAATAGAGTTGGATAAAGTTACTAAAGAGTTAGTAATGACTGTTGTTAAAGAAAAGTCTAAAAAAGCTGATACTAATTCAGAAAAAGACGCAGAAAAATAATAACAGTAAAACTATTTATTGAAAACCATTAAGTAAGTGTCAACTTATTTAATGGTTTTTTTTATATTTGATAAATAAGACTTAAAAAAACAACAATGAGACTACTAACACTCTTTACACTTTTAACACTTTTTGGTTGTGGGATTTTAGTGTCCGAAGAAGAACAAAAAGAATTTGATAAAACTCACAAAAAAGTACAAAAAGGTGTGTCAGATTGGATAAAGAAGTATGCAATTTATCCTGATAGTTACGAATCAATATCATTTTCAGAATTTTCTCAGAGCCACAGTTCTATAAATGGAGAAAAAATTCCTGGAAGTGAAAGTTATGTAATCAAACATACTCATAAAGCTTTTAATAAAGATAGTAACTTAGTAACATTTAGCGGATATTTTATTCTTGAGAATGATTTTGAAGTAAATATTATTGAAATAAAAAGAAGCAATTCAGTAAGTGGAGCTTTTCCTCCCCGAACACAGATTTGGACAGACCAATTTGGTCGACCTTTAAATGCTCAAGACAGCTTAGAATTTAACAAAAAACAACAGGAAGTTAAGGCTAAATTGATTAAAGATTTAAGAGAAGGACTTGAAAAAGGTAATTTTGAAGCAGAAAATCCAGAAGACATTAACAATCTAAATAATTTGATGGATACTTTTGAAAGAATGAATTGAAAAATCAATTAAAGCAATCCTGTCAACTCACTTAAGCAATTTATCTCATTGTTAACAGTATGTTGGTGCGGACGATTGTTAAAGTTGAAGTAAATACTGTCCATACCTGCTCTTGTAGCTCCATAAATATCGGCATAATAATCATCCCCTATCATAATGGAATTACTAATTTGGGCATTAGCATTTTTTATGGCTCTTTTAAAAATTAGCGGATGTGGTTTTTTCACTCCTACTTTCTCAGAAAATATAAGCTGATTAAAGTAATCCATTATTCCAGATTTACTCAATTTAATTAGCTGAACCTCCTCAAAACCGTTAGTAATAATATGCAACACATATTTATCTTTTAAATAATCTAAGGTTTCAATGGTATGTGGCAATAAAGCTGTTTGTTGTGGAGAGTGGTTAATGTAATAATCACCTATTTGTATGGCAATATCATTATTGTCTGCACCATATCTAAGTAGGGTTTGATAAAACCTTTCTGAGCGAAGTTTTTCTTTATCTATTCTACTTTTACTATATTGTCGCCAAAGATTATCATTAATGATTTCGTAGGACTTAATAAACTCATCAACATTACTGATATAACGAGCTAACTCAAATTTCACAAAAATTTCATTCAGCACATTTTTAGAGTTTTCATCAAAATGCCAAAGTGTTCTGTCTAAGTCGAAAAATATATGCTCGTATTGTTTGCTCATTTACTGCAAACTTAAACATTATCTGCATAACGCTTTTCCAATGGATGGATACAAGGTTGTGATGCTAATTTAGAGGCTTTAATATACAATAAAGTACTAAATAGTATATATTAGTGCTTATAAAATTATGAAGTTATACATGAACTAAACTTACTTTGAAAACAATGCAGATGCTATAGTAGAATAATTAAAAGTAAAATAATTATAATTAATCCACCTGTAGATATGTATATAACATGACCATTGTCAGACTTCTGATTTATTAATTTAACTTCTTCTTTCAATATTCTTAATTCTTGTTTAAGTTCTTTTTTTTCACTTTTAGACAAACTTGATTTATCAGTTGAATAAATTTCATTTAATTGAGTTTGAATATCTAATGCTTTGGCTTGATCTTGTTTTGTTAGACTGTTAAACGCCTCTTCATTAATTTTAACTTTATCATGATCTGTTTTTTTTGCGACTAAATCTGATGATGCTCCTAACAAAATAAGGGCTGATAGACTTATGGTTTTTAATATTTTCATAACTTTTATTTTTAGTTGTTTATAAATACTTAAATTATCCATAAAGGTAATATTAGCATAAATTAGAGGTGGAGATGTCAATCAATTACTATAATTGATATTAATCAACTAAGCTTCTTCTTCGATAGCAATTGTAGCATGGATGTGATAATTTAAGAGCTTTAAAGTACTGCCACAATTACACGTACTATTTTGCAAGCTCATTTTATTTGCGTAAATTAGTGCGTATGAGATTATGGAGTTACATATGGACTAAATTTAACCAAATATTACTGTGGAAACAACGCAGAACCTATGTGTTATTGATTCTAATAGCCCTGGGAATGATAATAGCGGCTGTTGTGTATTTTAAGCTATTCTAACTTTATATATGCTTTGGTATATGTTTAAAATTCTTTTCTTATTTTAATTGCTTCTTCAATCCAAGCACCTAGATTATCAGCTATATTTTTATAAACTCCGGGACCTGTAACTTGAGTAGGTGATTTTAGTTTTACAACATTTGATAGTTTTTTCTTTCCTTCACATAAAGTGAACCCCTCAAATGGATTTTTCCCAGCTTTAGATTGCTTTCCCTGTTGATTATTTAGGTTATGAATTCTTATCCCAACAACTCCTTTCCCTGAATCCCAAGCTTTTTTGATTTCATAATCAATCCATTTCCTGTTGGCAGTTCCTTCTCCAACTAAAACAACAAGACAAGATTTTCCCGATAGATTGGTATCGATCCATTTTTTAATAGAAGTATCACCTTTTCGTTTAATTTCTTCCCAGTTATTTGGTGTTGCAACGGAATTTTTTTCTATTGAACCAATATTTCGAACTTGTTGGGTTCTCCAAAAATCCTTTTCAAAATGAAAACTAAAAAATACTTTTCTTTTTACAGGCATGTCTCTTTTTAATAAAATTCCCATATAATTAAATTTTGTCCAATAAATATTTTTGAAATACAGAGGAATAAGCATAATCTAAAAGAAACCTTTTATTGCCCTTCTCTGAATAATACTTGTCAAAGATCATTTTCGCTGCTGCACCTGTGCTAGCAACAGGAATAACAATTGCATTTGAATGAAATTCTCTAAACATCATAAACTCCTCTTCTACTCCTTCCATTCCTCCTATAAAGATTCCAGCACTAAAATCATTTGAGCCTAACATTTTTTCTCTCATTAATTTTAAGCTTGCATCTTTTTCTCCTAAGTTTTCTGTTGTTATTATATTGTCAAATTGATTATTGTCAGGGAGAAAAGACTTTTCGAAAAACTTTGATTGATATATCGTCATATGATCCTGAATATTTATTCCGCTAACTTGTAAAACATAATTAACCAATGGAGTTATTGAAGGGTGACCTCCCCATATCAATTTATGCTCAGGTAAAACTGCTGTTGCTAATGATATTACAGAATCTCTGATCGCTAGAATATCCGCTGTTTCGAAATATTTTGAATCTCTTGTTTCTAAGGGAATACTAGCCGATAGAAATATGTTTTTTAAACTTTTAGACATAGTTCGAATTCTTTTTTACCAATTGTTTTTATCCTTAATTGATCATTTAACCAATGAAGATGATTTAACCATCTATTTCTAATTCTTAAATCATCATAGATAAGATGAACACATGCTTTTGCATAGTTACTTGATGCTTTAGTAAGTTCCTCTGATAAATGGCAATCCATAGATTGAGGTATTCCAACAGAAGGGATATATATATTTATTTTATCGCTAGAAATTTCTTCCGTTATAAAACGCTCAGGTTGTAAATTTAGATTTCGCCCAAATTTGCGACCGACATTTAAAAAATCTGTAATCAAACTATCTTGTCTAGAAGCAAGATTTCTAGCTCGTACTGATTCTACTATACATACTAAATCATCTATGAAGTCATCCTTTAGTCTTGATAAATAAGTTTTATCTTCATCCCAATAATCGAAATTCTCAATTTCCATTTGTACAGGGAAAGATATTTCAGCAAACCTCTCTGGTTTATGCTTTGGCCAGACTAGCTGGACAACACCTATTAGTTTTGCACTAGCTTCAGCGATTTCCTCTTTACACCACCTACTTTCAAGAAAATTAGGAGTATTTAATAACACTACGACATCACAATCACTCATTCTATGCCATAGTTCTTCTTGAAATGGCTCTCCTTGTTTAATAGAATGCGTATCTAAGAACACATCAAAATTCTTCCTTTCCAACTCCTCATACAACTGCAAAGCGACTGATGAAGACTCATTTCTTTTATAGCTAATGAAAACTTTTCTAGTAGCCCTTAATTTGCCAAACGACTCTAAAACAAGCGATACAATTTTTTCATCTTCATTAACAGAATATTTAAGTCCATTTTGGTTAGAAAGTAACTCCGGTATTTCATTAGTAAATGAATCAGAGTATATTGGAAGAATAATTGTACCATCCAACAATAACTGTTGTAGTAAGTCTACATTCTTAAAGCTACCGTTTTTATCTCCAAAATATAATACATATCCAGGCTGATTACCTTTATACTCTGCAAAGTAATTTTCCTCTGTGATTACTTTAAATGCATTTTCCAGTAACTTTAACTCACGAATTTTTTCAAATAGAAGACTTCTAATTCGCTTGATATAATTATCAGTAGTACCAAGAAATATTATTTGATATTTATATTCCATATTATTCTTTCTCAAAATAACTGTAGGTTAATTTGATTATGTTCACTTTCGTGTTCAATCCAACTAATCGGGTCTCCTCCAATTCCTTTCTCAATATTAGGATTAGTTATAATCCATGCTATAAACTCCTCTCCCACTTCATTTAAATCTTTATATTTCATTCCTGGTCCTTTTTTGCAAAAAATGGAAAAATCCTCAGGAATTTCGATAGAGTTATCGCCTAAGTAGTAGAAATTTCTTGATATTAAAACAGAATCCGCACTAGTATCAGTTTTCGTATGCTTTTCTTTATTGACTGTAGAATGAGCAGATGGTTCTTGTATCCACTCATTGGTTTGTTCGTCTTTGTGATAAAAGTTATCACCATACATTTGAACTAAACTGCCATTTATAATAGGTCTTTTGTAATGAAAACGAGGATTATTCCAATATTCATCAAAAGTGATTTTTTCTTCGACTTGCATAGCATATATAAGGTGATTCAATCGGCTTAATTTTTTACTTCCCGTTCCAATAATCCAGTCACCTAATTCTAAATTTTTATTTTTTCTTATAGCAGGCTTACACACAGCCAAAGTACAGTAACCTCCAAATGGGTTTGGAGCAAGACCATAATCATGTTCAACTACATATGAGAAATAATTCATTACACTAACAATTTATTGTAGCTATCTTATACATAGGAGCCTTTTTACCTCCAGAAGGGTTTTCTACAGGAAATTTTTTACCATTTATAATATCGATTAACTTATCTAAAGAATTCCAACCAATTGTGGGTCCGCCATACTTTTTAAAAGCAGGAGGAAGTTCTGCATTTTCATTATTTCCATGAGTATAGATTCCTACGATTTTTTTACCTTGCCTATATGCCATTTCAATTTCATCATTTACCCACTTTCTAGAATGAGTTTTATCTCCAATAAGACATATTAAAGAGCCTGACCAACTTATCTGTTTTCTTAAAAATCTTTTTATCACTTCATCACTTGGCCTCTTTTTTTTAGTATGTTTCGTACTATCTACCGAATAATTTCTGACATTATAACCTCTTTCTGCAAAACGTTCTTTTAATCGTTGTACTTTATCATCATCCTTACCATGATGACTTATGAAAACATTATTTGATTTAGGGCTACTCATAATTCTTAACTATTTTATTAATATTCCATTTTGGAGGATACCAGTATTCAATTTTACTTTTTGTTGGTTTATAAATTTGTTTGATTCTTGTTCGTCCAGAAATTCCTTTTAAATTGGGATGTATAACCCGAGAATACTTATCAACTTCACAAAATAAATTTTGACAATCTATAAGTTGTAAATCCCTTCCCCATAAGTTTTGAAATGGAATATTTAACCTTTTAAATTCTTCATTTTGCTTTTCAGCCATTAAGCGTATTATTTCGGATTCATTATAATCTCCCATATCGCTAAAGCATTTCCTAATTCCATCTCTTGCTCCTGGTCCTGGAAAAACAAAATCCATTTCACTAAAATCAATTAAATTGCTATAGTTTAAATCAATGCAATACTGATAGGCCAAAAAATCACCAATTGTAGGGAACTCCTTTAACAAATAAAAAACTTCTTGTATTGATTTAGCATCTCTTACTAGCTTATAAGTCTGATTTTTCATCATCAAATCAAGCAACATTAAATGATTTTTGTGTTTTTTAGGATACCCAAAAGAACTCTTTCCAGAAGTCATTATATATGCACCAGAATATATTGTTTTCTCTTTTTTAATTGCCTGATCAAGAATTTTAGAATATTTAGAAAAAGAGAACTCTGAATACCTAATTTCTTTAAGTTGCTTTTGTAGCAATTTCCAAGTTTCTATTTTATTAAATGTTTTAAATAAAATTATTCTAAAAAACACTTCTTCAGGAGATTGATCCCCTTTATAAATGACTTCTTTAATTAGAAATTGACTAACTCTGTCTGATGCCCTGTAGGCATTAGTAAACTTGTGTTTAATAAGTACCTCATCATCAGTCCATGGAAAAGACTCTCCTTCTATCTTCTTGAAAAAAATATTTTGTCTTTCAGCAGTAAATCTCCAATAAGTATCGTAAGCCTCAGTTGGTGTTGGAAGCTTCATTTTTTTATGGATTTGAAAGTTTTTTTGCAACGTTACTTCTTCTATTATGTTATCAACAACTAATTCCATTTCTCTTATTTGAGCTTAATTTTTTCCTATGTATAATAGTTTTCTATTTTTTATACTTACTAGTACTCTACCTCCCTTATTCTTAACTAATTCATCAAAGACAGTATATGAGTTAATAATAGCAGTTTCCCATTGATTTGCAGTACAATCTTTAACTTCTACCTTACTCGAAAGTTTTTGAATTGTTTTTAGAACTTCAGTATCTACTCTATTGCTGTATTTAAAAAGTTGGTGATGTTGAGCATGACTATAAACATACAATGCAATTAATTCTTCGGTAATCGCTGCTCGTGCTCCATCTTCAACTTCATCGGTTTTATCATTACTTCTTCTTTTAACATCCATAAGTTTTCTAACAACAGGAGACCAACCCAAATATGCTACATAACCAAAATGAAATATATCATGGTAACGATATCCATCATCCTCATGCGAATTATCTGTTAATAAATCACCTATCCTGTTTCCATTTGAATCTAATATTTCCAGCATTAGTTTTTCTCCCTTTTTATGTTCTTTGAATGTTACCTCAAATTCTCTAGGGAATCTTTCCTCTTCTGGATACTTTTCATCATAAATTTTGAAGCTTGAGAAATCCTTATCCGAAAATCTATCAAACGTCTTTTTCAAATTTTGTTCTGCGATATCTTCTAAACTAATTCCGTTTTGAGTTGCAATAGTTGATATATACCAAAGAACATCTCCCAATTCTTCAGCTAACTGTTCATTGAAATTATTGTAACCATCACCGTCTCTAATTTTCTTTTTCAATTCAGTAATGACAGAACCTGTTTCTCCTACTATACCTAAGAAAGGAATTATTTCGTCCACTTCTGTTCTATCAACATATTTTTGAATCGTTTTTTTTGCCTGTTTTTGATACTCTTCGAAATTCATGTTTTCTTAACGGTTAATTTATTTTCCAATTTTATATTTTTGTATATTTTCTTAGTACTTTACAAAGAGCGGTATCAATTGCCAATGCAATTAAATCAAATATAATTCTTTACTAGACTAAAGTTATTATATAGTTCATTAGATTAGAGTTTACTAATTATTTTTTCTTTTTCCTATAATTTTGAAATGGAAAAATACAGTTAAATTTTTAATTTACCTCGAATTTTGAGCTCTTTTTATTAAGATAAATTGACTTTAGGATAGTTGCCATTTTCCCTAAAAACAAAAAAACCTAACAACATGAAAGTCATTAGGTTTTTATTAGCTTGTGATCGCGAAAGGATTCGAACCTTTGACCGTCTGCTTAGAAGGCAGATGCTCTATCCAGCTGAGCTACGCGACCTTTCCATAAATTAAAAAAGGCACTTAAGCCTTTTTTAGTCGGGGTGGCAGGATTCGAACCTGCGACCTCCTCGTCCCAAACGAGGCGCGATAACCGGGCTACGCTACACCCCGATCGGTGTCAAAAAAAACGTTTCTTTTTTGGAGGTGCAAATATAGCACTACTTTTTACTTTACGAAACAATTATATAAAAAAAATAATGCAATTTATAAATTGCATTATATCGTGCTAATTTAGTGTAGATTAAAATGGTTTTAACAGCCTAATTTTTCAAGGTGCTTAATGTATAATTGGTTAATTATACCATCTGCCAGACCTACTTTTGGCACAAACATATCTTTTACTCCTGCTTTTTTCATTACCGTAAGGTATATTTTAGAGGCATGTGTAATCACATCTGCCCTATCGGGACGTAAGCCTAACTTCAGTTTTCTTTCTTCAAGGGTATGTTCGTTTAAAAATTCATCCATCTGCTTAAGCTTGGCATATTTCAAAATTTTATAATTACTTAATCGGCACAAGGTATAAATAGAATTGATGTTCCCGCCTGTTCCAATAATCATGTCAATGGTATATTTATCTCTCAACTCTTCAACCCAACTTTTCATTTCTAACCAGGTAGATTTTTTTACCATATCGTTTTTTAGTCGGATGGTTCCTATTCTAAAAGAATGAGAAGTAATTTTTTGTCCTTTACTGAATAAGGTTAACTCCGTACTTCCTCCCCCAACATCCATATAAAGATAGGTGCCATTCTGATCTATTTTTTCGGCAACATGTGTTTCAAAAATAATATCGGCTTCCATGTTACCCTCAATAATGTTAATGTCTAAATCGGTTTCAGTTTTTATTTGATCAGCAATTTCTTTTCCGTTAGTAGCTTCTCTCATAGCAGAAGTAGCACAAATTTCATAATCTAATACACCATAAACTTCTGTTAAGTGTTTAAAAGCAATTAAGGTTTTGAGTAATTTTTTGGCGTTGATAGGAGAAATTTCTCCAGTAGTAAAAACATCCTCTCCCAATCTAATTGGTAATCTGACTAAAGATATTTTTTTAAGTTGTGGGAATGTTTCTGTAGGATATACTTCGCAAAAAAGTAATCGGACAGCATTGGAACCTATATCTACAGCAGCAAATCTCATAAGTGGGATAAAAATACACTATTTTTTCTGCCGTAGATATAATTTCTTTTATAATTTTTCAAAAGCCCATCAATATCTTTTACTTCATTATTGAAAGCTACTAAATACTAATGTTAGCAAACAGAAACTAGTTAACCAAAAAATTCATTTACAGTTCTAGTTCCCTGTGCGAGGGCAACCGAACAAACGGAGCAAAATCCGGAGTAATCGGATCCCATAAAACAAAAATTACCAATCCTTTAGTTTTATGAGGACTCTCGAAAATCAATCAAATCAGAGATTTGAATATTTTCGGAGCCAGGAAATGCGGTGGCTTGTGGGTAAAGATTACAAAGGATTTGGTGTTTGTTCTTGATTTTTGGCTCTTTTTATCAAGAAAAAGAGTGTACTCTATTTTCAAATTTAACCGCAAAGACACAAAGCTTTTCGCAAAGTTCTCTAAGATATAACTTCTGACTTCTGACTTCCGTCTTCGGTCTTCAAACTCCCTAGTACTTCCACCTATTAGCAATCGCCACCAACGAAAGCATTACAGGGACTTCAATCAACACTCCAACAACGGTTGTTAGTGCAGCTCCGGAATTTAATCCGAATAAAGAGATAGCCACTGCTACAGCTAATTCGAAAAAGTTACTGGCTCCTATCATGGCTGCAGGCGCAGAAATATTATGTCGCAATTTTAAAAATTTACCTAGAAACCAACTTAAAAAGAAAATGAAATAGGTTTGTATGGTTAAAGGAATGGCTATTAATAATATATTCTGTGGTTCGTTTACTATTTTCCCACCTTGAAAAGCAAACAATAATACTAATGTGGTTAAAAGTGCAACAATAGAAATAGGTTTTAATTTGGTTAAAAACTGTTCTTTAAACCAAGTCTCTCCTTTAGTTTTTATGAGGTATTTGTTAGATAAATATCCAAAAAATAAAGGCAACACTACAAACACCACTACAGAGGTAATTAATGCTTGATATGGGATGATTATTTCAGTTGATAATGAGCTACTTGAAAATATAGAAATATCGAAAAAGTAAAACAAAAAACCTACAATTGGCACAAAAGCAAACAGTAAAATAATATCATTTACCGACACTTGAACTAAGGTATAATTAGCATCTCCTTTGGTAAGGTAAGACCATACAAAAACCATTGCTGTACAAGGGGCTGCTCCTAAAAGGATTGCTCCCGCTAAATATTGTTCAGCATCTTCGGGTGTGATGTACACTTCGTAAATTTTATAGAAAAAGATAAACGCAAAAAAGGCCATAGTAAATGGCTTTATCAACCAATTGATCACTACCGTAAGTCCTAATCCTTTCCAATTAGAAGCTACATTTTTTAATGATGAAAAATCTATTTGCACCATCATCGGGTAAATCATTAACCAAACCAATATGGCCACAGGAATATTTACCGTTGAAATGTTCCAACTACTCAATACTTCTATGTGCGTTCCAAACCAATTGCCTATTAAAATTCCTGCTCCAATACAAAGCAATACCCAAAGGGTTAAATAACGCTCAAAAGTTCCCATTAATAAATTTAAATTTAGTGTTTAACAACAGTTTGAACTTGGATCACAACAACTTTCGGCTTTTTCGGCATAAACCGTTACGCTATAAATACCAAAGTCTGGAGATTCGTAATATTTTGTTAGTTCTTGCTCAGATAAATATTCAGCAACAATCT
Source organism: Vicingaceae bacterium (assembly GCA_965284565.1). Classification (GTDB taxonomy): domain Bacteria; phylum Bacteroidota; class Bacteroidia; order Flavobacteriales_E; family Vicingaceae; genus BRH-c54. Next base: position 2,830,961 of record OZ260100.1, on the reverse strand, counting down.
CTTTAGGCAATACAATGCTTTTTTCTTTCTGAACAGTAATGTTTTTAAAGCCTGCATTTTTAATAATCTCTAAATATTCATCTAATTGGATTGCTCCTGATACGCATCCAGCATACATTTCAGCATCATTTTTTAATTTTTCTGGTAAGTTACCTTTTAGCACCACATCCGAAACAGAAAAATGGCCACCAGGCTTCAACACTCTAAAGGTTTCCTGAAAAGCTTTGTTTTTATCGGGAACTAAATTTAACACACAATTACTAACTACCACATCAATACTATTGCCTCCTATTGGTAAGTTTTCAATGTCGCCTTTTCTAAATTCTACATTGTTAAAACCTAATTTATCAGCATTTGTACGAGCTTTTTCTATCATGGCATCTGTCATATCTATGCCAATAACTTTTCCTGTTTCGCCAACAATTTCTCTGGCAACAAAACAATCGTTTCCAGCTCCAGAGCCTAAATCTAGTACTTTATCTCCTGCTTTAATTTTAGCAAAAGCTGTTGGTAGTCCACAGCCTAAGCCTAAATCAGCATCTGTTTGATACCCTTTTAATGCAGAATAGTCCTCTGCAAAAACAGCATAATCAACTGTTCCGCATCCTCCTACTCCACAACAAGAATTAGCATTTTCTGTTGCTGATTGATTGGCTATTTCGCTGTATTTGTCAGCTACCATTTTTTTTATGTCTTCTGATGTTTTCATATCTTATAATTTTTTAACAGCATGTTGTTGCTGATAGATTAATAATGTATTGATTAATAATATTTTGAATTAACTTTATTTTTTCTTCGTTTACACAATAACACGTCTTTGCTCCTTCAATTTCACCTTTAATTATCTGAGCTTCTTTTAATGCTTTTAAATGTTGAGAAATGGTTGATTGAGATAAATTCAACTCATCTACAACTTCTCCACAAACACACGTTTTTCGTTGAATTAAATATTCTAAAATGGCTATCCTTGCGGGATGCCCTATTGCTTTAAACAATTGAGCTATTTCTAATTGAGCTGCTGTATAAGCTTCTGTTTTTGTTGTTCCCATGGTTGTAATTGTTTTATATCGCAATATTACGATTAATAATTTGATTAGCTATCAAAAAAGGCTAATTATTTTTTCAACCATAAGTTTATCCGTAAACAAACTCAGAAACTATTTTGTCTTAATTACTTAATTAGCTTATTTTTGAAAAATAAAATGTTGCTTAGAACCTACAAAAAAGGAAGCTTTGAAGCATAATGACTAATAAAATGACAGAAAAAATACTGCAAGAGTTTGAAAAATCATCACATAGTTTCCTAAGAAACACAGCAGCTTTAGACCATTATATGACTTTATTAATTTTTGTACATCTCTTTGGCAAAGATTCTATAAAAGAAAACAATCCATTAGTAGAAGATTTTACCAAATGGTTTTTAATAAGCCCTCAACACAAAATATCTTTTGGAAGAAAAAAAACTATATTTTGCGATATTTTTGGGAAACAAGAATATACTAAATATAGAGACCGATATAAAAATCACCTAAGCAAAGCAACACTTACAAAATTAATTGACCATAGAAATTTATTAGCACATTCTTTTTATTTAAAAACAAAGCAAACAAAATCTTACATTATAGAATCAGTATGGGTTACTGAATCATCAATGAAAAATAGTTTTAAAATAGATATTGATATAGCAGAACATAATAAATTGTTAACCCAATCTACGAGAACAATGAAGGCGTTACACGATTTAATGATTGATTTAGGTGTCTTAGATGCTTCTGATAAATAAGAAATTCTCCTAACCTATACGTGTTTTGAAGTATGTAGTCTCCAATGTACAAAGCTTTGACTTCAGACAGACAGAAGGAGCGTTGTCGAAAAAAACTTAAAAATAATGAAATTTAAAATCAAGAAGATATTAATGATAATGTTCGCTTTATTTACCATAATGTTTATTTGTAATCCTATTTATTCACAAGATACATTAGAAAGGATACGAATGTATGAAGAACCTAATTTAGGCTCAAATCGCCCAACTGGTATGAAATTTTTATTTTCCTATGAAAATATGGATTCTCTTGGTTTTCTTATTACCATAACAGATGAAAAATTACTCGATTTAGCGAAAAAAATTAACCTAGAAAAGGAAATCAAGAATGTATCTAAAGAGTTTGAGGACGATTCTGATTGGATTTATTTATTTTTAGAGTATTCTAATTCCGAAAATAATAAATCTATTATAATTAAATATAATGAGGATTGTTTGCAATACATGATAGTTGATGGGAAAGTGTATGAAATAGATAAAAAAATATTTAGAGAACTAGCAAAATATTTTAGGGACAAAAAATATAAAAAAGTTTTAAAAAACTCTTTAAAATGCAATTAAGTAGGTAATGCTACTATTTAATGTCTAAAGCTTTTGGTAAATAAATTAAATGACAACTTTGAAACATAATATAAAATACATATTATTCACTTTAACCTTGACAGTTTTCTCACTCTCTTGTAGCAAGAAAACCCCTGCTGGTTTTTGGATAAACTTCCATAAGGACTTATTACTGACAAAAATTAGCAATCAAGGACCTTGGGGTGGACACAGGGAAATTAATTGGAAAAGTGATTCGGAAAATACATTTACTGAGCAAGAATTAATTGACTTTGCACAAGAGAATGATTGGATATTAGTTGATAGTGTTTTATTTTCATCCGATACTTTATCTACAAAAAGTTTTATAAAATTAAAAAGTGATGACTATTCTCTTGATATTTTGAAAGACAGAGTTTTGTCAAAACTAAACTCAAATGACAACAAAATACTGATTTTTAAAACAACTTGGTTGGCAGTTGAACCTGGAAATACTCGTGAAACCTTTAAAAACGGTTTCGTAGTATTAAATTCACACGGTACAGAATTGAAAGTTTATCATTTGTGGGGAGAATAATATAACAATTAGCCGCTGCCGCAAGCGTCCCGCTTGTGGTAAATAAAATTACTAAGTAACTCGCCCTCCTCTTTATTACCTCCAATAATCATTACCAACACCTATGAATTCCAGTCATTAAACGCCTTGATTTAAGTATTATTCAGAATTAGTCTATAAAATGTGATTTTTTAAAAGGTATATTTATAAATTTGCATCACTAAAAATAATATTATGGCAAAAAAATCAACCTTCACAAAAGAGCAATACCTTAAGTGGTACGAGTCAATGTATATGATGCGTAAGTTTGAAGAAAAACTTAGTCAGCTGTATATTCAACGAGTATTCGGAGGATTTCTTCATTTATATATAGGACAGGAAGCGGTTGTTGCTGGAGCTGTTTCTGCAACTCGCCCAGAGGACAATATGATAACTGCATACAGATGTCATGCCCACCCTATTGGTAAAGGAACTGAAATTAAATATTTAATGGCAGAGCTTTACGGTAAGAAAACAGGGTTGTCTAAAGGTAAAGGTGGATCTATGCACATGTTTGATGTTAGTAGAAAAGTTTTTGGTGGTCACGGAATTGTTGGTGGTCAGATTCCTTTAGGAGCAGGTTTAGCATTTGCTGATAAGTACAAAGGAAACGACAACGTTACCATGTGTTCTATGGGTGATGGGGCTATCAGACAAGGAGCTTTGCATGAGGCTTTTAATATGGCTATGACTTGGAAATTACCTGTTATATTTATTATTGAAAACAATAAATATGCTATGGGAACTTCTGTAGAAAGAACATCTAACGTTACTGAATTACATAAAATAGGATTGAGTTACGAGATGCCTAGTGAAGCTGTTGACGGAATGGATGTTGAAGCTGTACATCACGCCATTGAAAAAGCGGCTAAACACTGTAGAGATGGAAAAGGCCCTTATTTATTAGAAATGGAAACGTACAGATATAAAGGACACTCTATGTCTGATCCTAGAAAATACAGAACTAAAGAAGAAGAAGAGCAATATATTGGTAGCGATCCGATAGAAAAAGTATTGAAAACAATTAAAAAGAATAAATACGCTACTGATAAGCAAATTGAAGCGATACACGAAAAAGTGAAACAAGAAATTGTTGATGCTATTAAATTTGCTGAAGAGTCTCCATTTCCTGAACCGGAAGACATGTATGAAGAAATTTATGCTGAACCAAACTACCCGTTTATTAAAAGCTAAATTTTTAGATTGATTAAAAAAGTAAATTAAAAACCAAGCTCTACTAACCGAGCAAAAAATAATATAAATTATGGCTGAAATAGTTAGAATGCCCAAATTAAGTGATACTATGACTGAAGGTGTTGTTGCAAAATGGCACAAAAAAGTTGGTGACACAGTAAAAGAAGGCGACTTATTAGCTGAAATAGAAACAGATAAAGCCACAATGGAATTTGAATCTTTTGTTGATGGAACTTTATTATATATTGGTGTAAAAGAAAAAGATGCAGCTCCTGTAGACACTGTTCTTGCTATTTTCGGAGAAAAAGGAGAGGATTATTCTGCTCTTTTAAAAGATGAAGAAAAAACTGAAGAAAAACCTCAGTCAAGCAAAAAAGCTGAAACTACACCTGAAAACAAAAAAGAGGAAGCAGCAGAAAAAATAGATACCTCAGGAATTAATGCAACGATAGTGAAAATGCCTAAATTAAGCGATACCATGACAGAAGGTGTTGTTGCAAAGTGGCATAAGAAAGTTGGCGACAAAGTGGTTTCTGGAGATTTATTAGCCGAAATAGAAACGGATAAAGCTACCATGGAGTTTGAATCTTTTGAAGATGGTGTTTTATTACATATTGGTATTGAAGAAGGTGGGTCTGCTCCTGTAGATGCTATTTTAGCAATTATTGGAGAGAAAGGTGCTGATTTTGAAACCCTAATAAAAGCAGAAAAAGCTGGGGAAAATAAAACTCAGGAAACTACAAAAGAAGAAAAAGAAACTGATAATAAACCTAAAGAAGAAAATAAAGCTGTTAATTCAACTGCTTCTGTACAAAACAACACTGCATCAGGAAATAGAATTATTGCTTCTCCCCTAGCTAAAAAGATTGCTCAAGATAGAAACATCAACTTAGCTTTATTAAAAGGAAGTGGAGATGGTGGAAGAATTATTAAGTCTGATGTTGAAAATTACCAAGGAGGTACGTCAGCTGCTGATTTTGTTGGTGTAGAAAAATTTACAGAAGAGCCTGTTTCTCAAATGCGTAAAACCATAGCTAAAAGATTAGGAGAAAGTAAGTTTTCTGCTCCTCACTTCTATTTAACCATAGAAATGGATATGGATAGAGCTATTGATGCCAGAAAAGCAATTAATGAGGTAGCAGCTGCAAAAATATCTTTCAATGATTTTGTTATAAAAGCAGCAGCCTTAGCTTTGAAAAAACATCCTAAAGTAAATTCTTCATGGTTAGGAGATAAGATTAGATACAACGAACATGTAAATATTGGTGTGGCTGTGGCTGTTGAAGAAGGTTTATTGGTTCCAGTAGTTCGTTATGCTGATGGAAAACCGTTGAGCATAATTACTTCTGAGGTAAAAGAATTTGCTCAAAGAGCTAAAGATAAAAAACTTCAACCACAAGATTGGGAAGGAAGTACTTTTACTATTTCTAATTTAGGAATGTTCGGAATAGATGAATTTACCGCTATTATTAATCCACCTGATGCTTGTATTATGGCTGTTGGTGGTATTAAAGAAACTCCTGTAGTTAAAAATGGACAAATTGTTCCAGGAAACATTATGAAAGTTACTTTATCTTGCGACCATAGAGTTGTTGATGGAGCTAGCGGAGCGGCTTTCTTACAAACCTTTAAACACTTAATAGAGAATCCAGTTATTATGTTGGGACAACAAAGTATTTAATACTTTTTATCTTATAAATGAAAAAAGCCAAGTGAGAAAATTTCACTTGGCTTTTTTAGTTACTAATAATTATTATACTATTTCTTAATAAATAATTGAGATACACCATTAACGTTAACAACATAAGCTCCATTAGGCATATGATTAACATTTACTTTTAACATTTTTTCGTTTGATGTTTGAGTAAAAACAACTTGACCTAAAGTATTAGTAATGGTAACTACATTGTTTACATCCTCAACTTCTTTTAAATCAATAGTAATAAATTCAATAGCAGGATTTGGATAAACTAATAACTTGGCATTAGTTTTCGCTAATTCATCAACTCCAACAAAAGTGCTACAATCTTTCTGATTAGGGTTTTTAAGATTGCTAGGATTACAATCCAATATATTATATAAGAAAGTAATTAAATTTGTTGTTGTAGTATCTAAAATAGGTGTTGAATTAGCAAATGGTGGATGATCACTTCCTGTATATGGGTCTAAATGATTATAAACACCTTGACCATCCATTCTGGTATTTATTGGCCCACTACCATAAAGATTAACTGGTGTAAAACCATTTAAAGGCTGTCCGTAGTTATATAAAACCGTCTGATCTCCAAAAGTATGGCAAGCATATAATGGAACATCATCACCATTTATCCATGCAGTATCTGCTACTCCACCAGCAAAACCAAAAGTACCTGCTGCTCTAGAGCAATATCCAGGTGTTCCACTACTTCCTTCTAACCCACCAATCTCTCCTAACCAAGTTTGCCATTGAGCTGGTAATTTACTTACATCATCACCATAAACTAAGTTAAATGCTAATATTCCACCAGCAGAAGTTCCGCCAATAAAAATTTGTTCTTCGTCAATTTTATAAAGGTTAGCATTAGCTGCATCATCTCTGAAATAACGAATTGCAGCTTTTCCATCTTGAATTGCTCCAAATACTACTTTAAATGTTGTTTCTTCAGCTAATAAAGAAAAAGCACTAGGTGCCAATCTGTAGCTTATAGAAGCACATATATAACCTTTTTTTGCTAATTCTGTAGCAAAATGTACTAACTCTGGAGATGTTCTTGATCCTGCTGAAAAAGAACCACCATGAGCAAATATAACCAATGGTCTTGATGTTGCAGTATCTCCTTGTGGCTGATAAATGTCCATAAACAAATCAATCACATTATTATTTAAGTCCATATTACTACCATATTGAACAGTTGTAACATCTACAGTAGAATATATATTGGTTTGGTACCTACCATTACATTGAGCTATAACTTCAAGCGAACCTAAAATTGCTATTGATAATAAAGTGTAAATTTTTTTCATAATTGTTGTTAGTTTAAAATTCGCAACTAAAATAAGCTATTTTTTTATAAACATGAGGGATTGTAACACTTTTTTTTACAGCTTAGTTTTTTTTATTCTTTAAAAATAATTTTACTTTGCCGCTTATTAAATTATTAAAAATGAATTGGTATAAAAAACTAGGCCCTGGATTACTCTATGCAGGGGCCGCTATTGGAGTTTCTCACCTAATCCAATCTACAAGGGCTGGAGCCGATTTTGGATACCAACTTATTTGGGCAGTTTTAATAGTTATTATTTTAAAGTATCCTTTTTTTGAATACGGACCACGTTATGCTGCCATAACAGGTAAAAACATACTACATGGTTACAAAAATTTAGGAAAATGGTCTGTAATTTTATTTTTCTTGATTACATTTTTTGGCATGTTCATCATACAGTCTGCTGTTACCATTGTTACAGCAGGAATAGTTAGCGAAGTATTTCATATTCATTTACCTGTGTGGAGCATAGCCTCTATGGTACTTTTTGCTTGTTGTTTGTTTTTACTTATTGGTAAATATAAAGTGCTAGACACTACTATGAAGTTTATTATAACACTATTAACAATAGCCACAATAACTACTTTTACAATTTCGCTTTTTGGAGAGTATCATCAAGAAGAGTCCTTAAAAACAATATTTTCATTTTCAAATAAAAATCACATCCTATTCTTAATTGCTCTTATGGGATGGATGCCAGCACCATTCGACATTGCTGTTTGGCATTCTATATGGACTACGGAAAAAACTAACCATAATACAGATACTTCTATTAGTTATAAGGATATCATGCTTGATTTTAAATTGGGTTATTGGACTACACTAATTCTAGCATTATCATTTTTGGGATTAGGAGCTGTAAGTATTTATGGAACAGGTATTGAGCTTTCTGCCAATGGAAACGATTTCACCAAACAGTTACTACAAATTTACACCACTAATATTGGTGAATGGTCTTATATAATTATTGCCATAGCAGCATTAACCACCATGTTTAGCACAACATTAACTTGTTTAGACGCACAACCGAAGGTTATGGCTGAAACTACTGCTATATTATTTAATACACAAGAAAAAAAACATACTTCAATTTATTGGTTATGGTTATTTTTATTAGCATTTGGAAGTATTGTTATTATTGCCTTTTTTTCTGCAAATATGAAAACATTAATAGATTTTGCAACAGCAATAGCTTTTTTATCCTCTCCAATATTAGCAATACTCAATTACCTAGTTATTACTGGAAATGATATTCCAAAAGAAAAACAGCCTTCTACTCTACTTAGAATAGTAAGTATTATTGGAATTCTTTTCTTTATCTATTTCAGTATTCATTACCTTTATGTTTACTTTTTCTAGGTGCTTTTACCTATTTCAACTGGTATTTTAACTCATTTTTAACTAACAACAAACTGTTTATTTCATTTCTTATTCAATAGCTTAAATGTAAATAATTGCACTATTTTTGAATGTAATCTTTTCAAAAATCAATATTGTTTATATATTTACGCTCAATTAAACAGGTAACATGAATTTTACATCAACTAATTATATTTTAAAACTCTTTATCATAACCTATTCTTTACTGATTTTCAATACAGTAAAAAGTCAGCAATCTTCTCCCGAAATTGAAAAAGCCATTTCAAAAGCAAAATTTAGCATTGAAGTAAATGATTGTCGTGGTGCTTTAGCCATCTTAGAAGAACATTATAAAAAAGATACTACCGATGTAAATTTAAATTACCAAATGGGTATTTGTTATTTTAATTTACACGAGTATGAAAAAGCAGAAAAGCATTTTAATCAGTCTGCAACATCTGTAAGTTTAGAACTTTTTAGATACAAAGCTGCTACAGCCCATGCCAATAGTAAATTTAAAAAAGCTACTAATTTTTATAATGGTTATAAATTAATTGCTGGGGAAAAAGAACTTACTAATGATGATATTAGTCGCTACATCAACCAAATCTCTTATGCTGAACTAGCTTTAAAAAACAAAAGAAATATTACTGTTGAAAATTTAGGAGGAACAATAAATTCTGAATTTGATGAATGTACCCCACTTGTTAATGCAGATGCATCATTATTGTTATTTTCTTCTAATAAAGAAAGTTACACTTATGATATTTATCAAATAAGTGATTACAATAAAAAAAATACTACTGTAGAAAAATTAAATAATACTATCAACACAAAACAACAGGAGCTTGCAGCAGGTATATCAGCTGATGGACAAACCTTGTTTTTTCAGCAAAATAATAAATTTTTAATTGCTGGTAACTTACAAATTGCACAAATGGGATTAGAAGAATGGGAAACTCCAATTGAACTACCCGCAGAAATAAAATCTGCTTTTAATGAAACTAGTGCTTCAATAACTATCGACAATAGAACCATTTATTTTTCTAGTAACAGACCTGGAGGTTATGGTGGAAAAGACATTTATAAAGCTACAAGGTTACCAGATGGAACTTGGGGGAAAGCTCAAAATTTAGGTCCAATTATAAATACACAGTTTGATGAAGATTACCCATTTATTTTTAGTGATGGTAAAACATTATACTTTAGTAGTAAAGGACATCAAAACATGGGCGGTTTTGATTTGTTTGTTTCTACTGTTTCAAACGAATCGTGGTCTAACCCTGAAAATTTAGGAACACCAATAAACTCTGTTAGAGATGAATTTTCTATAGTTTTAGCTGCCAATGGAAAAAATGCATTTTTTTCTTCTACTCGCGAAGGCGGAATTGGAGGTATAGACCTTTATAAGGCTTTTATTAATGACCCTCCAACTAATTTATTGGTATTAAAAGGAATTGGATATGATAAAGACTCGAACAAATCCATACCTGTTAAAGCAACTTTAATGGAAGATAACAAAGCTATTGTTGGTATTTACAATGCAAAAGCAAGTACTGGAGAATTTGTAATGATTATTGCCCCAGAAAAAAACTACAATATATTAGTTGAAGCTGAAGGTTACCATCCTATTGCTGAAAACATAGATTTTAATATAAAAAACCAAAAACCAATCGTATTCTTATTAAATAAAAAATAACTAATCTTTAAAATATTTATATTATGAAAACAACGTTATTTACATTACTATTTTTTATATCAACTTGCATTTTTGCTCAATCTAAAACTGAATTCACACTTACTTTAAAAGATGGAAATATTGTAACAGGTACAACCAAAACATCAAACGTTGTGTTAGTTACTGATTATGGTAAGTTAGATATTCCTATTAAAAATGTTTCTTCCATTACTTTAGGAATTCACCCTGATAATAGCTTAAAAAACACTATTGTTAACTTGGCAAAACAATTACAAAACACTGTAGAAGAAGAAAGAAAAAAAGCTTACGACCAATTGGTAAACTTAAAAGTTGGAGCTATTCCAGTAATTGAAGAAGTAATATACTCCGAAACCGAAGAAACTCCTGTTCATTATGATTACTCACTTTCTACTGCATTATCAGAATTAAAAGCTATACACAATGTTGGTAATACATATTCTACTAAAGATGTTGTAACTATTGATTATGAATATAATATGGGCGGTAAATATGATTTTAACAACATTAGCTTAAAAACAGAATACGGAGATTTAACCATCCCAAGAGAAAAAATTGATAAAATTGATATCCTTTACATGGATGCATCTGCTGATAGCAAAACTTACAAATTAATGGCATCTACACACATCAGTTCTAATCAGAATGGTGGTTGGTTAAAAACAGGTATTGTTGTAAAACCTGGTCAGAATATTTCAATTACGGCTTCTGGAGAAGTTATATTGGCAAGCTTATCAAACAATGCTTACAAACCAGATGGCTCTGTAAAAAATAGTGGTTCAGATAGTTATGGCAATAGCAGTAGCTCTACTAGTCCAGCTTATGGCAATGTAGTTTTTAAAATTGGAGATACAGGAACTGTAACCAAAGCAGGTGCAAAATACAATGGTAAAGCAACTGCTACAGGAATGTTGTACATTTCTATTTATGAAACAGTTTATAATGCTTCGAATACAGGATTCTATGTAACCAACGTTGCTGTAAAGTAACCAATAATGGCAACTAAAAATAAATATCTTTTTTATGTTGCGCTTTGCTTTTTTCTAACTGCTTCTTGTCAAAATAATACCGATAAAAAAGATACTCTAATTTTAGATTTAGCTGCTACCAAAGATAGTACTAAAAAAGAAAAATCAGTTATTGATACCGTTTCTTATAGCTTTCCTTGGCTACAAGCATATAATTATAAAGAAGCGTTGTGTAACAATATTCCTGCTCCATCAGGTTTTAAAAGAAAAGAAGTAAGCCAAAATTCATTTGGAGGTTGGCTCAGACACCTTCCATTAAACTTAACAGACAATACTGTTTATTTACACAGTGGGGAAAAAAAATACAATCAATCGGCACAATTTGCAGTTATTAATATAGATGTTGGAAGTAAAGATTTACAACAATGTGCTGATGCTGTAATGCGATTAAGGGCTGAATATCTTTTTGCTACCAATAAAATCAACCAAATTAAATTTAATTATACTAATGGAACTCCCATTCCTTTTAAAAAGTGGAGCGAGGGTTTTTATCCTAAACTACAAGAAAACAAAGTGGTTTGGGTAACTTCATCAAAAAACAATACCAATTACGACAGCTTTAGAAAATATATAGATAATATTTTTATGTATGCAGGAACTGCTTCTTTAAGTAAGGAATTAGTTAAGGTTAATTTAGCAAACATGAAAATTGGTGATGTATTTATTCAAGGAGGTTTTCCAGGACATGCTGTAGTTGTTATTGATATGGCAGAAAATGCTACAACAAAAGAAAAAGTTTTTATGTTGGCACAAAGCTATATGCCGGCTCAGAATATTCATATTTTAAAAAATCCAAACAATAGTTCTTTGTCTCCTTGGTATTCAGTTGCTGATTGTGAAATAGAAATTTCAACTCCAGAATGGACATTTACTCCTAACCAACTGATGAGATTTAATGATTAATTTTGCTTAACATGAAGAGAGTATTAATCATAACTTATTATTGGCCTCCAATGGGTGGTGGCGGGGTTCAACGTTGGGTAAAAACCACTAAATACCTTAGAGAGTATGGTTGGGAACCTATCATTTATACTACAGAAAACGGAGAAATAGCTATTCAGGATAATGAAATGCTGAAGGAAATTCCTGATGGCGTTGAAACCATAAGAACTAAAATATGGGAACCATTTGGCTTATATAAAAAGCTATTGGGAAAGAAAAAAGATGAAGCTCTTTTACCCGGAATGAGTCAGTCTAGTGAAGGAAATTCTTTATTACAAAATCTTTCTTTGTGGGTAAGAGGCAATATTTTTATTCCCGATGCTCGGAAATTTTGGATTAAACCTTCTTCTAAATTTTTAATTAACTATTTAAAAGAAAATAAAGTAGATGCTATAATTTCTACAGGACCTCCCCACTCTACTCATCTTATTGCAAAAAATGTAGTACAAAAACATAAAATTCCATGGTTAGCAGATTTTAGAGATCCTTGGACCTTAATAGATTTTTATCATAAACTAAAGCTTAGTAATTGGGCAGACAAAAAACACAAAAGATTAGAGCAAGAAGTTTTGCACACCGCTAACGAAGTGACTACTGTAAGCTGGAGTTGTGCCAGTGATTTTGAAGAAATTTCAGGAAAATTACCTATAGTAATTACAAATGGTTACGACCCTGCAGATTTTACTACTGTTGAAAATATAGTGTTGGATAAAAAATTCACATTAACACATACAGGGTCATTAAATGAAGATAGAAATCCTCATGCACTATGGAGAGTACTTGCTGAGCTTACTGAAGAGGACGTGCAATTTAAAAATGATTTGGAAATAAAATTTATTGGACAAGTAGCTGCTGAAGTAATTCAATCTATCAACCAACACCAACTTCAAAACAACTTAAATTTAGTAGGAAATTTGCCCCACAACCAAGTAATATCACAAATGATTAGCTCTCAGTTATTGCTAGCATTATTGAACAATACCCCAAAAAATGATGGTATAATTCCCGGTAAGTTGTTTGAATATTTAGGAGCTCAACGCCCAATTGTAGCCATAGGAAAACCTGAAGGAGATGCTGCTAAAGTGATAAAAGAAACTCAGGCTGGAACTTTAACAGGATTTGACGAAGTAAATGCTCTAAAAGAAATCATTAAAAATCATTATACAGCTTATAAATCCAACAGTTTAAAAGTAAATAGCAAAGGGTATGAAAAATTTAGTAGAAAAATTCTTGCTAAATCTTTCGCTGATGAACTCAATAAAATAAGTGCTAAACAATAGTTATTTTCACAATATGTTCAAGTTTCATCTTTTTCTTTTAGCCAAATTACCTAGTGCATTTTTTACAGGAGTTAGGTTAAAATCAATATCAGAAAATACCTGTTCATCAACCATTAAACATCGTTGGATAAATCAAAATCCTTTTGGTTCTATTTACTTTGCCATTTTAGCCATGTCTGCAGAACTTACCACAGGAACATTAGTACTTCAAAAAATAAGAAACAGTAAGCAACCTATTTCCATGTTGGTAACACAACAAAAAGGTACTTTTCTTAAAAAAGCCAAAGGCAAAATAACCTTTACTTGTAGTGATGGAAAAATTATAGATAATGCCTTACAAAACACTATAACAAGTGCTGAAGGTCAAACTTTTTGGATGGAATCTATAGGCAAAGATGAACAAAATGAAACGGTTGCCATTTTTAATTTTGAATGGAGTATTAAGTTAAAAAACCCAACAAACTAACAATCAAATAGATATTTAAATTATTTTTAACATTGTTTTAAAATTAATTTTATGTTAAAAATTTTAATATTATAAATCCTTCCAATCGAGAAAAAGGGCTAAATTTGCGTACCTATCAATTCACTTTTAAAAGCATCTCGATGAGACAACTAAAAATTACTAAGTCTATTACCAACAGGGAAAGTGCTTCGTTAGACAAATATTTATTAGAAATTGGTCGAGAAGGGCTTATAACTGCTGAAGATGAAGTAGAATTAGCTCAACGTATAAGAGATGGAGATCAAATTGCCTTAGAAAAATTAGTGAAAGCCAATTTAAGGTTTGTTGTTTCTGTTTCAAAACAATATCAAAACCAAGGTCTATCCTTACCTGACCTAATTAATGAAGGTAACTTAGGATTAATCAAAGCAGCCCAAAGATTTGACGAAACTAGAGGATTTAAATTTATTTCTTATGCTGTTTGGTGGATTCGCCAATCTATTTTACAAGCAATAGCAGAGCAATCCAGAATTGTTCGTTTACCACTTAACCAAGTAGGCTCTTTAAGTAAGATAAAGAAAGCATTTTCTAAATTAGAACAAGAATTTGAAAGAGAACCTTCTATAGATGAAATTGCTAATTTATTAGATGTTAGTATTGATAAAATTGATGGTTCTATTCAGGTTTCGGGCAGACATGTATCTGTTGATGCTCCTTTCGGAGATGATGAAGATTCAGGAAGCTTGTTAGATGTTTTAGCTGACAATGATGGTACAAAAACAGACCTTTTGTTGATGCAAGAATCTCTACATCAAGAAATTTGTAGGTCTTTATCAAAATTAACCGACAAAGAAAGATCGGTAATAGAATTATTTTTTGGCATAGGTTGTAAACAACCTCTTTCTCTTGATGAAATTGGAGAATCATTTAATTTAACTCGCGAACGTGTTCGTCAGATAAAAGAAAAAGGCATAAAAAAATTAAGAATGTCATCAAAAAGCAACTTACTTAAAGCCTATTTAGGTTAAAAATATATTTATACATTAAAAATCAATTAAAATTTTATCATGGAAATTCTTGACAAAAACAAAACCTACGAAGAAAATCTAAATGAATATGTAAAGAGAGAAAAAGCTGCTGTTAAGCTTATTAGTTCAATCGGACATTTAATGTACGAAAAGTCTATTGAGTTAGTACTTTTTAGAAATCCTTTAGTAGACATAAGCATCTCAGATGTTTTAAATCTACACTCTAAAGCAAAAAGCATTACTTTTAATCCAGTTGATATTTTTGACACTTCTTCTTTAGCTAAAGAACTAGAAAGCTTAGATATTGCTCCATCAAAAATAGATATAGGCAAATTAGCTGCTGAATGGCACAACGAAAAAGCTAACTATGCTTCTCAAACCGACTTCTTAAAAGATAAATTAAAAGATTTTATTGCTGCTGATGGTCGTCAATTACAACCAAAAGATGTTGTTTTATTTGGTTTTGGAAGAATTGGCAGATTAGCCGCCAGAGAATTGGTAAAACAAGCTGGTAAAGGTCAACAATTAAGGTTAAGAGCTATTGTTACTAGAAAAGTAACTGATGAAGAAATTATTAAAAGAGCTGCTTTATTAAGAAATGACTCTGTACACGGGTTATTCTCTGGAACTGTAGATGCTGACACTGAAAATAAAGCACTTATCATTAACGGACAAATTGTTAAAATAATTGAAGCTAATAATCCTGAAGATGTTGATTATACCGCTTACGGAATTAATGATGCTTTATTAATTGATAATACTGGTGTTTTCTCTAACAGAGAACAACTTTCTAGACATACACAAGCAAAAGGAATTAGCAAAGTATTACTTACTGCTCCTGGTAAAGAAGTACCTAATGTTGTTTATGGAATTAACGAAAATACTTTAGATATTGAAAATGAAACTATTTTCTCTGCAGCTTCTTGTACTACCAATGCTATTTCTCCTATTCTTTATGTGGTAGAAAATGAATTAGGTGTTGTAAAAGGACATATAGAAACCGTTCATGCTTACACCAACGACCAAAATCTATTGGATAACATGCACAAAAAACCAAGAAGAGGTCGTTCTGCTGCCATTAATATGGTTATTACTTCTACTGGTGCAGGAAATGCTGTTACTAAAGTAATTCCTTCTTTAAAAGAAAAATTAACCGCCAATGCAGTAAGGGTTCCTACTCCAAATGGTTCTTTAGCTATTCTTAGTTTAGAAGTTAAAAAAGAAACTTCTGTTGATGAAATTAACGAACTAATTAGAAAAGCTGCTCTTCAAGGAGGTTTAGTAAATCAGATTAAGTACGAAAACGATCCAGAGTTAGTATCTACAGATATAATTGGAAACATTTGTTGTTCTGTTTATGACAGCAATGCAACTATTGTTTCTAACGACAAAAAGAATATAGTACTTTATGTTTGGTACGACAACGAGTTTGGATATACCAAACAAGTAATTCGTTTAGCTAAATATATTGCAAAAGTTAGAAGATTAATTTATTATTAATTAAGAATTTAATCAAATAATAGGGTGGATAAATTTGTTTATTCACCCTATTTCTTTTAACTCATTTTTCATTTCACTCTAATTACATTTACTATGGCTGTAAAAAGAAACGACAACAAATTCAACAATATTATTAAAGATTTACAAGGAAGCGATACTCAAAAAGTATTAACAGCAATAAAACAACTCCGAAAAAGTGGAAAGCCAGAAGCTATAGAACCGCTTTTAGATGTTTACTTATCAAATAAAGATAGCGAAGTACAACAAGCTATAACTGAATTATTGTTTGACTTAAAAGCTGAAAATACCACATTAGCAATTATTAATGCTATAGAAAATGATAAATATATTTCTATTAAAGCCTTTTTAATATCTATTTTTTGGCAATCCGGACTAGATGCAAGTAATCATTTAGATACTCTAGTTCAAGAAGCTGTAAATGGAAACTTTAGTGTTTGTTTAGAAGTGCTTACCGTAATAGAGAATTTTGACGCTACTTTTGGTGAAGATGAAGTGAATGACTTAATTTTTGATTTAGAAGAAAATATAGACTCAGAAGAAAATGAGGAAAAACAAAAGCTTTTAATTAGCCTCAGAATGGTTTTACAACAATTAAATATTGAGTTTTAAGATGAACATAAAAGTTGCACAATAGTTGTTTTATAATTTATTAACTTTCTTTAGTAAACTTTTTACTTAAATTTGTTAACCTCATTTTATTATAAAAATATGACTATAAAAAGAATCTCACTCCTAATAGTAGCACAGTTTTTTGTGTTATCTATTTTTGCACAAAACCTACTTACACCAGGTGGTCAAAAAATTGAAAATTTATTTCAACTTATCAACTATGCTTATGTTGACTCAACAGATGAAGAAAGAATAACCGAAGCAGCTATTGTTGCTTTATTAAAAGAATTAGACCCTCATTCTGTTTATATCCCCGAAAAAGAACTAAAAAAAATGAACGAACCTTTAATTGGAAACTTTGAAGGTGTAGGGATTCAATTTAATATTTTACACGATACACTTATAGTGGTATCCCCCATCCCTGGTGGACCTTCCGAAAAAGTTGGTATACAGGCTGGCGATAAAATTATTGAGGTTAACAAAGAAAATATTGCAGGAATTGGTCTTCAAAACAGTGATGTGCAAGATAAACTTAGAGGTAAAAAAGGTACTAAAGTAAATGTTGCTGTTAAACGTAGAGGAGAAAAAGACTTATTAAAATTTACTATTACCAGAGATGAAATTCCAATTTTTAGTGTAGATGCTTCTTATATGGTAGATGATGAAATTGGCTACATAAAAATAAATCGTTTTGCTAATAAAACCATTGATGAATTTAGAGATGGGTTAAAAAAACTAAAACAAAAAAATGTAAAACATTTAATATTAGATTTAAGAGGAAATGGTGGAGGTTACCTAAAATCAGCTATTCAATTGGCAGATGAATTTCTTGATGAAGATAAATTAATTGTTTACACCGAAGGATTAAAAAGTCCAAAACAAGAGTACTTTACCACAGAAAAAGGTGGATTTGAAAAAGGTAAATTGGTAATTCTTATTGATGAAGGTTCAGCATCAGCTTCAGAAATTGTTAGCGGAGCCATTCAAGATTTTGACAGAGGACTAATTGTAGGCAGAAGATCTTTTGGCAAAGGATTAGTTCAAAAACCATTTTCTTTAGTAGATGGTTCTGCTGTTAGGTTAACCATTGCAAGGTACTACACTCCATCAGGAAGAAGTATTCAAAGACCTTATGATGAAGGTAAAGAAGAATATTACAAAGAACTTACAAGAAGATACGAACATGGAGAAATGGTTACTGAAGACAGTATTGCATTTCCTGACTCCCTAAAGTTCACTACATTAAATAGCAAAAGAACCGTTTATGGTGGCGGAGGCATCATGCCTGATGTATTTGTTCCTATAGATACCAGTATGATTTCTGATTACTTAAGCAAAGTTACCCGAGAAGGTTTGGTAAATGAATTTGCATTGGAATACACACAAGATAACAGAGAAAAACTATTGGCAAACTACCCTACTGTAAGCAATTTTAAAACTAATTTCGATGCAGAAAAAGAGCTATTAACAGCATTTGTTGACTTTGCCGCCAAAAATGAAGTAGAAAAAAATGAGAAACAAATTAATACTTCAAAAACATTTTTACTTACCCGATTAAAAGCAATTATTGCTCGAAACATGTGGGACAGCTCTGCATATTATCAAGTTATTAGTGATATAGATAACGCCTTATTAAAAGCTGTTGAAGAAATAAAGAGCGATACCTTTAAAAAAGAAAAATTAGTATATAAATAAGTTTTGTAAATTTGTAATCACATTAAAAATAAAAAACAACTAACTATGAAAGAAAATTTGAAAGTTGCCTTATTGGGCGTAATTGCTTTAACCTTAATTGTAGATACCTTCTTTATGGACGACAGACCAGCAAGAAGAGATTATAATGCTTCTGAAAGCATTGCTACTTCTCCATCAGTAACCACCAACTCGGGTAATGTTAATGACCTGAACCCAATCAACCCGATGTCTCCTACTCCAACTAATGAGCCTGCTCCAGCAGCACCAATTTTATCAGAAACTAGAGCTAAAACGGCTGTTCAGTTTGCTGAAAACAGCCATAACTTCGGAAAAATTAAACAAGATTCTAAGCACACTAAAATTTTCAAATTTACCAATACAGGTAAAGAACCTTTAATTATTGAAAATGCTACAGGAAGCTGTGGATGTACTGTTCCTCAATTCCCTAAAGAGCCAATTAAACCAGGAGCAACAGGAGAAATTGTAGTAGAATACAGTCCTGGAAAGCAACAAGGAGCTCAAACAAAAACGGTTACCATTACTGCTAATACAGACCCTATTGTTACTACCCTTAACATCTCTGCAGATGTGGAAGTAGCTCAGTAACAAAAACAACATATTTATTTGCAAAAAGCTTATCAGTTACCTGATAAGCTTTTTTTTGGCTAATAATTAAGTTAATTTAAATAGAATTACTACATTTGGGTAAAGATACAGTGCGGATAAACGTACCGGTACGTTTATCCGATTGTTGTGCGTCATACAAAAAAAAGCCAATGCACAAAACAAAGAGTGCTTTCGCACACATTGTTTTTACCCACCCAATAGAATAATTGAATTAATTTGCACTATATAGACTTGTTGATTTTAAATTTGTCTATATTTGACAAAAGTATTTAATGCAAACTAATAAGCAATGAATAAATTCGGAGACTTAATTCGGTCTAAGAGAGAAGAACAAGAAATGCTACTCAGGCACTTATCCGCAGAGCTAGACATTGATACCGCAATGCTTAGTAAAATAGAGAGAGGAGAGAAAACCGCTAAACGAGAACATATAAAATATTTGGCAAAACTCTTCAAACTAGACTATAACGAACTGTTTTCACTTTGGTTAGCAGACCAAGTGTATCAGTTGGTGAAAAATGAAAAACAAGCATTGCAAGCATTAAAGATTGCAGAAAATGGGTTAATGACTAAAGCAGGCAAATGAAACTTTATTCAAAAGAGATAGAATCACTAATTAATAACGACTCAGTTTCTGAAGCTGATCAATTACACCTTTTTAACCTTAATAACAAGGATAGAAATGGTAAACCAAGGCAAATAAATGACAACGTCTATAAGCCAATAAAAGCTTTAGGTCACACCCCACCATATAAAATTCATAAATATTTTGCCAGAAGACCATGGAATGTTTTCTCTGAAATAATTAAGTCATTCAGTAATGAAAATGAAATTGTTTTAGATCCATTTTGTGGAGGTGGAGTAACTCTATACGAAGGGTTGAAATTAAATAGAAAAGTTATTGGGTTTGACTTAAACCCCTTGTCCGTATTTATTATAAATAACATGGTAAGTAAAGGAGATAATGTTAGGTTACTATTTGAAAGATTCAGTTCAATTATTGAAAAAATTGGCAATCTATATGAAGACTATTATTTCTTTGAAAATAATGGTCGAAGGATATACATAGATTGGATTGAGACAACGTTTAAAGTTATTTGCCCCGAATGTAAAAAAGAAACTTTGCTCTCGAACGAACTTAGAATTAAGCCTGGTTATTATGCATGTTTAAACCAATCTTGTGAAAATAATTCAAAAAAAGAAAAAGGTTTTGCTCAAAGACAATCCAAAAGAATTGGCCATGCTTATTTGTACCTAGTAGGTTTTGATTCTAACAATCAGAAGATTGTTTATGAACCATTAAGAAAAGACATAAAAAGATTAGATCAACACATTACATTTTTAGAATCAATAATTACTCAAAATAAGATAGTTGTATCAAAAGATTTGATTCCTAAAAACTGGGATAGACAAAAAGAAGATACTCTTGAGGAAAAGGACATTATATATTTCCAAGACTTATTTACTCAAAGAAATTTACTAATAAATAATATCTTACTCTTTTATATTAATGAAGAGAAGAAACGTCTCTCAAAAGGTGATTACGAATTATTAAGGATTGCTTTTAGTAACACTGTAAAAGAGACAAACATAATGTCATTTACAAATGATACTTGGCAAGGCGGAAAACCAACTACATGGAGTAAACACGCTTATTGGATACCTTCTCAATTCTGTGAAGTGAATATTTTATCGGCATTTATTAAATCTCTAAAGCGTGTAAAAGACTCATTATCATATAACAACAAATTTGTTTATCAATTAAAAAAGACGAATAACTTCGATGATTTAAGCGATTCATCAAATTTTCTGTTAATAAATAATAGTATCGCCTTAAGTGATTTACCTGAAAACAGCGTTGATTCAATAATTACTGATCCACCCTATGGTAGTAATGTACAATACCTAGAATTATCACATTTCTGGTATGTCTGGAACAAAGACTTATACGAAAGTCAACCGGATTTCACCTTAGAAGCTATTTCTAATAGAAAAAAGGGCTTTAAAGGGGCTAAATCAATGTACACTTATGAAGACAATCTTTATAATGTATTTAGTAAATGCCATGAAGTTTTAAAACCAAATAAACACATGATATTAACTTTCAACAATAAAGACATTAGTGCCTGGTTATCTCTTCTGTTTTCAATTTTTCGTTCAGGGTTTACTCTCGCTGAAAATGGTATTTATTTTCAAGATGGTGTAGATAATTATAAACAAACAGCACACACTAGATTTGATGGTTCACCTTATGGAGATTTTATCTACGTGTTCAAGAAAAGTACCACAGAAGATTTGAGACAATATGATAGTGAAGAATTATTTTCAAATGAATTAGATGAATTATACCGCAAGTTCTCAAACATTGAAGAGGTTAGTAAATATGACTGGTTAATGGAGTTTTTTAATAGCTCCTTACCGCTAATAGAAGGGTTTTCAAAGTCCTATTTACAAACCAATAAGCATAATTTGTTTTCTAAATTCAATAAAACGTATTTAAAAAAAGTATACTAAGAATGAGTCGAATAAGTGAAAATAAAATAGTATTAGACACAGATAATCATTCTAGTTTAATAAAAAAGTACGAAACGACCCTGGCCAGATTAATTGAAAAATATGAGTTTTTTACTAGGGAAGAATATAAAAATTTAGTCAATTTCAGTACTAATAAAGAAATACCAATACATAACTGGTATGATTACAAACATGGATATGCTCGTGAATTGATCGCTTCTATATTAAATGATGTCAAACCAGATAAAAACTTATATGTACTAGACCCATTTTGTGGCGTTGGAACCACCAACTTAGTTGCTAAAGAACTAGGTTTCAATTCAATTGGAACTGACATTAATCCAATGGCCTACTTCGCATCTAAAGTAAAGTTAGATGATTACTCTGGTAATGATATAAATGAAATAAAAGCGATATTAAACAAATTTGATAAATCCAAGAAATGGGAATTTAATGAAAAACCTAAGGTTGTTGAGTCTTCATTTATTGAAGACAAGTTAGAAAGCCTGCAGAGAATAAAAGGATATATTGATTCAATAAAACACGTTAAAGCTAAAAACCTACTGTTGATTGCATACTTATCAATCATTGAAGATGCATCAATCCGAGTGAAAGATGGAAATGGTCTAAAACTTAAAAAGAACAAGAAGCAAATAGATGATATTTATGAGTATTTCATTTTTAGATGCAAGCGAATGCTCAATGATATTGAGAACACTTCTTATTCAAATGAAACAAAACATTTATTCTATAATAGTTCAATTCTAATTGATTCAACTCTTGATTCTTTGAGAGGTAAAAAAGTTGGAATATCAATCTTTTCACCTCCTTATGCTAATTGTTTTGATTATTGTGAAGTCTATAAACTAGAATTTTGGTTAGGAGGTTTCGTAGATAGCTATAAAGGATTTTCAAAATATAGATCAATAGCAATGCGATCACATGTCAATTCAAAATTTGATCATACTATCAAGAATCATCTACCAGATGTTGATACCATTGCAAACTTAATTTCTACATATAATATTTGGAATAAAAACATACCTGATATGTTAAGAGGATATTTTGATGATATGTTTGAAATATTAAAAAGGCAAGCAACCTTATTGGTTAAAAATGGGAAATGTTTTATCGTTGTTGCTAACTCCGGCTACAAAGGTATTATTGTCCCTACAGATCTTTTAATTTGTGACATTGCAGAAAAGGTTGGTTATAAAGTAAATAACATTTACTACGCTCGTAAAATAAGAGCTTCAGGCCAACAGAACACCGACTTGCACCTAAATTATGATAAAGTAATGCGTGAATCTATTATTGAATTGGAATTGATATGATGTATAATGAATTACTCAAAAGGAAATACTCAGACTGGAGTAGCCTTGAAAAAGAAATAGAAGAATTACCAACTACTTACGACAAAGGAGAAGTATTTGAACAATTTATTTATGCTTATTTATTCTTAAACAAACAACTATATCAAATTAATGAACTATATCGCTCTGCTGAGATTCCAAAAAAATATCTTGAAAAATATAAATTAGAAAAAAATGATAGTGGTGTTGACGGTTTAATTATACTAAACAATGGTAAAAGCGCAGGTTATCAAGTAAAATTTCGAACTTTCCGTAAAAAACCTAGTTATGATGAATTAGCTAAATTTTGGGTTGAGGCTCAACATACAGATATAAATTATACAATTGCAAATTGTTATTCAGTAACTGACTTATCGAAAAAACAGGAGAAACATTTACAAATACTAGTTGATGATCTTGATGTTTTAGGAGATGATTTTTTTCAATCCCTATATGCTTTAACTAATAAGCAAAAAGTTATCCATAGAGTTAAATATAAACCTTATGATTTTCAAAAGGAAATAATAAAGGACACCGTAAATGGCTTTAAAACCTCAAATAGAGGTAAAGTTATTGCGGCCTGTGGTACTGGTAAAACTTTAACGTCATTGTGGATAACAGAACAAATAAACGCAAAAACGGTGCTTTTTTTGGCGCCAAGTTTAGCACTTGTCAAACAAACATTGGAAGCTTGGGCTAATCAAAGTAATACACCTTTTTCATATTTAGCAGTTTGTAGTGATAAGTCAGTTTCTTTAAATGAAGATGATGGTGATATTGCTATTTCTGAACTTAATGTGCCCGTAACTACAGATGTTACAGAAATTTCAAACTTTTTACATTCTAAAAATTTTGATACTAAGTACATTTTCTCAACTTATCAATCATTACCTGTTATTGCAAAAGCATTTATGGGTATTGATGACTTTGAATTTGATTTAACCATATTTGATGAAGCTCATAGAACGGCAGGTGCAAAAGAGTCAACCCTATTTTCATTAGCATTAGACGATAATAATATACCTAGTCATAAAAGGTTATTCATGACTGCAACTCAAAGGATGTTAAGACCAAACTTAAAGAAAATAGCTGCAGACAATGAAAGATTAGTTTTTTCAATGGATGATGAGAATATTTATGGTAAACTCTTTCATAGCTATAATTTTGGAAAAGCAATTAATGATAAAATTATTTCCGATTATGAGATAATTGTTGCAGGCATTCAAGAATCAGAATTAAAAAATTGGATAACAACTAATAAAGAGTTAGAAGTCTTAAATGAAGCAGAGGAAACTGCTTTTACGACAGCTCAAACGCTGTTTAGTCAAATAATATTAGCTAAAGCTATTGAATCATATCCAATCAATAAAGTTATTTCATTTCACTCTTCAGTTAATAATGCTAAAGTTTTCTCTGGCGCTATTGGCAATGGGAACAACCTAGACACTTTAATTACTAAAGTAAACAAATCTATAGTTTCTGAAGATTTATACATAGACCATATAAATGGTAGTATGTCAGCAGGTACTCGCCAAGAAAAATTAGATGAATTTAAAAACTCCAAATACGGACTAATTTCTAATTCAAGGTGTTTAACTGAAGGGGTTGATGTGCCAATAATTGATTCCATTTACTTTGTTGAGAATAAAAATTCTATTATTGATATTGTTCAAGCATGTGGTAGGGCGTTAAGAAAACCTGCAAATATCCCTGATAAAACAGCCTTTTTTATAATACCCATATTAATTCCTGACGACTCAACCTCTTCCGATATTGTGAATATGGAATCTTTTGAAATGGTCTATTCTGTATTGCAAGCCTTAAGAGATCAAGATGACAGATTAGATGAGTGGATTAACGAAATAAATCAAGGAGCGGTTAAAGGCAAATTTGCTAAATATAAAAAAAGTAGTAAAAATCCATTGAAATTCTTTTTACCACACAGTATAAACATTGATGATTTTGCCGATAAACTTTATTTAAAAATTGCTACCGTAAATGCAAACCCATCAAATTTACTTTATGAACCAGCTGTAAAATATGGTAAGAAACAAAGAAAAAGTGGCTATAAACGAATATTCAAAACACTTGGTGACTATTCAGTAGATTCATATTTCAACAGTTTAGTTATACCAACTATTGAAAAATATAAACCATCGAAGCCCTCTATTACAAACAAAGAAGCTAAAATAAACAACAACAATGTTTCACACACCTTAAGATTAGGCTTAATTGTCAAGGATCAAAAGAACTATAACATTACTCCCTTAGGAAAAAAATATTTAGAAGGAAGCATTGACAACACAACACTCTTCAAACGTCAAATGCTTCGCTATTCCACATACTTAGAAGATTCTAATGATACGAGACTACTGTTTCCTTATAGAGCCTGTTTGAAAATTATTGAGCAGACTAAATCTTTAAATTTTTTCGAATTTGCATTTGGAGTAAATACACTTTATGATTCTTCAAATGAATCAATACAAGAGGCAATCAAATCGATTTTTGTTTTAAGGGAAAAATACCCAAACCTTTTATTGGTCAATGAAGCTAATAGAGAATCTATATTAAATGAATTAAACGACCTATTCGAATCTGAGTATTCATTAACCGACATTTGGACAAAAAGAACCACTTTATACAATCAATATGGTTATTTCAGAAATCATTTGGCTGTTTTCTCGGATTTTATAGAAATAGAAAATCAAGCAATTTATTTAATTCCAGATAAGGTCCATAAACTAAATCAGCTTTTAGCTTTAGATAATAGGCTTGAATACGAACAAGATCATAAAGCTATTTTAAAAAAGTACGTTTCTCCATTCCTGAATTTTGTAATATTTACATTATGATAAACTCTAGCAACGTGTTCAAGCACATTGCAATCCTCGTTCCTGCGGTTGCAAAGAGCTTTCTCGCCAACGCTGACAGACAAAAAAAGAAAAAGTACGACCGCACAACAATGGCTATACGTAATGCGGGCGAAAGTGCTGATATGAAAGTAATTACATTAAATAAATTAAGTGCTAAACAGAAAATGAAGTGCCTTGAAATCCCGCACTACGCATAGCCGAGACCGTTATCGTTAGTAACAATTAAATGAAATTAATCCTTTACATATTAATCTTAGCAACAATAAGCTGTAATAATCAGCAAAAACAGAATGATAAGATAATCATTGTAAATTCATCAAATCAAGATTCAACAACTCATAAGTCTGATAATTCTGAACATTACACGACAAAGGACCCACCTCGCTGCCGCAAGCGTCCTCGCTTGTGGTAAGTTAAAAAACTAATACCTTTACTTTTATGACCAGCAACTATAAATTCCGTTACCCCTACTTCACCAAACTTTTATTAGCAACAATAGCTTCTTTAGCCATCACTTTCATTACTTCTCCGGCTTGTATAATTAAGGCTTCAGAAGGCGGAAAAGGAACAGCTTGTGTGCTAAGCTCTTTTCTTGTTTCTGGTGTTAATGCATCTAAATTACCAACAGCAACAGTATAAAAATGCTCAAACAAGGCATCAGAAACTATTGGCTCCACTTTTAGTTTGCTTTCAGTTAAGTTATCATAATAATTCATAGAGCCTGTTATACGTGCTGCTTTTTTTTGTTGGTAGCGGTTTACAGTACAACTAATGGTTTTGTATTTTTTAATCTTTATATCATTACCTAAACTATCTTTAGTAACATTTCCGTTAGCATCTAACACATAGTCAAAACCATCTTCTACCTCTTTGGTTTCTACAGTGGTAGTTTCTTTCAATTCTTCTGGTGTTACTTCAATTAAATCTAAACTTAATATAATGGAATAGTGATATAACTTAGCATTATCTATATAAGCATCATAATTTATCCAATTGCCATCTAAATCATTTACCTCAATATTCTGCACATTATCCATCATTGCTTTTGGCGCAACTAACTGAGCATTATCTTCAATTTTAAAATAAACATTGGTTGTTCCTATTAATAAGGCTTGGGCTATTTTATCATCAACATCATTATAGTTAGGGGTGTATTTTTTTGCCTCTAAAAAATAAGCGTGTGCTTGTCTGGCTTTAAACCTATCGTTGGTTAATAATAGCTCATTTCCTTTTTCGTAAGCATAAACAGTAGCTTGTGTTTTTGCATTTTCAATATCTGCTAAATAATTGGTTTCATCGTAATTTATGCCAACAGGTGGTAATGTTGCTGCTAAATCTTGTCGTCTTTTTAAGTTTCCATAAAGGTTATAGATTTTACCCCAGTTAGCAGGATCGCCAATATTTTTTAGTCTGTCAATTTCAGCTTTATCCTTATGGTTGGCTAATTTATAGGCATCATTAAAGACATCTACTTCTTCAAACTTACCAGGGTCTTTCATTATTTTTTTAGCAGAAATTTGCATGGCAGCATCGTAATCTCCTTTGTCTAATCTTTTTGATGAGGATGCACAACTGTATAAAAATGTAGCTGTTAATAGTAAGTAAATTATTTTTCTCATAATCAGGTATTTTGAATTCTTCAACTTAATTTTCAAAAGTATAAATATTTTAGGATTTTACATAAAAAGTGCCAAACTTTAAAACGGATAACCAATACCAAGATTTAAGTTAGGTGTTCTCCATTGTAAATTAAACTCTTTCGGTTTTTCTGTTGCAGGGTCTTTCAATTTTGCGGCTAAATCAAACCTAAATAAAAAGAAACCAAAGTCAAGTCGTAGTCCTACTCCTGTTCCAATTGCCACATCTTGCCAAAATCTATCTAGTTTAATTTCTGCATTAGGTCTTTGTTCATCAGCACGAGTAATCCAAATGTTTCCAGCATCAACAAAAATTGCTCCTTTAAAAAGTTTGGTTATATCAAAACGGTATTCAATATTTCCTTCAATTTTTATTTCACCAATTTGATTTATAAACTGAGCTGAAATTAGTGAATCTGGTAAAGAACCCGGCCCTAAAGTTCTGGCTTGCCAAGCTCTAATTCCATTTGCTCCACCACCAAAATAACTTTTCTCAAAAGGAAGTACTTTTAAATTTCCATAAGGTTTACCTATTCCTAAAGCAATTCTACTTACAATATTTCCATTTGATGATTGGTTGTAATAACGATAATCAAAATCTACTTTAACAAATTGTGCATATTGGATATTAAAAATTTCAAAACTACCATTTTCGTTTCTTTCTGTTCCTGCTGTTCTATCATACAAAGCATGTGCATTTCCTGCTGCTTCTAAGTTAAATCTAAAAAACTGAAAATCTCTAGTCTTATTAAAGGTATGGTTAGAATAAACAAATGTATAAGTAGATGAGTTAATAAAGTGATCGGTAAAGCTATTTACAATAAAAGGATTGTTTTCTTCCTCTATTCTATCTTGAAATTCATCTGTAAGATCAATTTTAATTAAACTAATACTTATTGGGTTAAGATAGTGTTTAACAAATCTACCTTGATTCCAAAAATAACCGAAGGTAAATTGGGTAAGATTTCTAGTATATTCTGGCCTATTTTGATAGTTTAATAAGTAATTTAATGAGGTTTTTGGATTTAAACTTTTAACAAAATTATCTGTATTTACAAAAGGTAGTATAAACCTAGGAAATTCTAAATTAACCTCTGGGCCAAACTCTAGTGTGTTAAATGGCAAACCTAAAAACTCAACTTGCTCTGCAGACTGGTTTATTAGCTGTTGCGCTTCTAAACCACCATTTAACCTAACTGTTAATCTTTCTCCTCCTTTAAATAAATTTTTATTCACAAATACTATCCCTCCTTTCACACCAAGGTTCCCACCGCTATTTGTTCCTGTTGCTTCTAATGATAACGATTTTATTTTTAATGGTGTTAAATAAATATTTACATCCAATTCTTTTTTATCACCACCTGTTTTATTTCCTGAATCTTCAGCATTATTAAACTGAATATTCACTGTTCTAAACAAGCCTAATTCTGTAAGGTATTTATAAGTCAGTTGCTGATCTTCCAAAGAATAATCTTCATCAGGCTTAATATTTATAGCGTGGTTAATCATTTTTGGACGATAAATTAATTCATCTTCATGTCCGATAGTTATTTTTTTATAGCTAACCGTATCGAAAGTACTCACATTTTTATTCAAAAAATCTTTGCTTAGATAAACATTAATATCGTTAATAGTATATTTTTTGTGCCTTACTTTTTCTGTATCAGTACTGTCATTTTTTTCTGTTACTTTTTTATTAAGCACTTTAATAGTAATATCAACCCTTCTACGTTCATTAGTAGTGTCTACCAAAAATTCTACATATTCTTTTGTAAAACTAAAATAACCTTCATTTCTTATTACGTCTCTAATCCTTTCTCTTTCTTTATCTAAAACTTCTAAATCTAAAGGTTTTTCTTTTTTTATAAGCGATTTATAATGCTTTAAGATTATTAAATTTGTTAAAGCAGTATCTTCAACATAGTACTTAACACTATTTACCAAGTATGGTTCTCCTGTTTCTACCAAATATTTAACTTTAACCTTTTTTTCACTAACATGAGTTACCTTGTAGGTTACTTTATTTTCAAAATACCCCTTGCTATTTAAGTATAAGCTAATCTGATTAGCACTTCTTTGAGTTAAAAGTGAATCATAAACCACAGGTGCTTCTCCAACATTCTTCTTTACAAAGCTATTTCTTTTATTGGCAATGTTATAAACACCTAAATGAAACCTAAAAATTCCAAGTATTTTTTTGTTGTGTTTTTGTTTTACGTAATTTTCTAATTCATCTTTGTCTATCTTACTATTATCAACTTTAACACTTGATTTTTGTAGAAACAACTCATTTGGTTTCAAATGTTTAGTAGGATTACATGCAAATAAAAACATAACCAAAAACAAAGCAAAAATTGCTCTGAAAAATTGAAAGTATATTTTATAATTTAGTCTCAAAAAAAAGTTTTAGTATCTATTTGAATTGCTTATGTTTGCTTTTTTTATTTGTGCAAAATAACAATTTATAAAATTATGAAAATTAAAATAAGCTTACGATTATTAACTATTTTGATGTTATTAACTTCTATGTCTGTTTTTGGGCAAGTTGATAACGAAAGTCCACTATCCAAAAAAGAAGCCAAACAATTACTAGAACTAGCCGAACAAGATTTTGAAGAAAGAAATTATTTAGATGCATTAGACAAATTCTCTCAACTACACGAATACGACAAAAAAGACATTTATTATAAAATGATGACTGGTATTTGTGCTACTTTCGATCCTAATCAGAAAGAAAAATCTGTTAAATTACTTGAAGAAGTTAAGCAAGAAAATCCTGAATATGGCATCATCAATTTTTATTTGGGAAAAGCTTATGCTGTAAACTATGATTTTGATAAATCTATTCAACATTTTAATTTTTATTTAGCTACAGCACCGGCAGATGAAGCTGAACAAGTTAGGGATGCTAATCAAATGATGAAAAACGCACAAAATGCTAAAGAAATTCTTGCTGATACGATTCATGAAAATATTGTAGAAAATATTGGTTACCCTATAAATTCTCAGTACTCAGAATATGTTCCTGTAATTTCTGCTGATGAATCAGTAATGATTTTTACTTATAGAGGTGTGAAAAGTGTTGGAGCTGATAAAGTTCCTCAGTCTATGAGTTCTACTCCTTATTTTGAAGATGTTTTTATTTCATACAAAAAAAATGATGAATGGACAGAGCCTATAAGTATTGGAGCAAACATTAATACCGAAGGACATGATGCTGCAATAGGTTTATCTGTTGATGGACAAACCCTATTTATCTACAAAAGTGAAAACAATAATTATGGAGATATCTATGTAAGTCAGTTAGAAGGTAATGATTGGACAAAACCTAAAAAACTTGAGGGAGATGTAAATAAAAATGATAGTTGGGAAGGTAGTGCCAGTTTAGCAGCTAATGGAAAAACGCTTTATTTCTCTAGCGATAGAGAAGGTGGAATGGGTGGTAGAGATTTATATAAAGCCGAATTACAAGCAGACGGTTCTTGGGGAAATGTTCAAAATTTAGGAGGAATGATTAATACTATCTATAATGATGATGCTCCATTTATTCATCCTGATGGAAGAACGCTTTATTTTGCTTCTGAAGGACATACCAGTATTGGTGGTTACGATATTTTTTCTTCTGTTTTAGATGAATATGGTGCTTTTACTGAACCAAAAAACATGGGCTACCCTATTAACACTATTGATGACAACCGCTATTTTGTACTCTCTGCAGATGGTAATACAGGTTACTATTCAGGAGGAGGAGTTGCTAGTATGGGAGAACAAGATATTTTCAAAATTACCACAGGAAGAATTGAAAAACCAGTCTTAGCATTATTGTTAGGGAATGTTTATTTTAATGATGTACCTACTGGCTCTTTTATGAATTTATACAAAAGTACTGATGGTGAATTAGAGGGGATTTTTAAATCTAATGAAGAGACCGGGAAATATGTTATGGCATTAGCTCCAGGAAGATATGAAATTGAAGTAGAACTAGAATCTGGTGAAATTGTTAGAGACTCTATTCGTTTAGATGATATTACTGAATATATTGAAATTTATAAAGATTTTAGAATTTATAGCGATTCTGCCTTAATTGTCAACAACAATAAAGCTCTTGCTGATGCATTAGCCGAAGCACTGAAAAAAGAAAATAAAACCGTTGATACACTTTATACCGATGATATTAAAAGTGCAAAAGATCTTACCGCTGGAAAAACTTTTGTGTTAAACAATATTTTTTATGATTTCGATAAAGCCAGCTTAAGAACTGAATCGAAAGTTGAATTGGACAAATTAATTGGATTATTTAAAGAATATCCTGAATTAAAAGTGGAAATTTCTGCTCATACAGATACTAGAGGTAGCGATGATTACAATCAACGATTATCTCAGAGAAGAGCTAATAGTGTGGTAAATTACTTGGTAGCTAAAGGCATAAAGAAAAATCGTTTTGTTGCGGCAGGTAAAGGTGAATCTGAACCTTATGAAGATTGTAGTAAATACACAGAGTGTGGCGAAACTAGAAATGATGAATGTGCTTGCTATCAAAAAAATAGAAGAACGGAATTTAAAGTGTTGGGTAATTGAAAATAAATAATTTTAAATGAGTTTATCTAACCAACAAAAGAAGTTTGTCAAATCACTCCAGTTAAAGAAAAACAGAATAAAATACAACCTCTTTTTAGTAGAGGGAGAAAAAATAGTGGAAGAACTATTGAATTCTGATTTTGAAGTGGTAGGGATATTTGCGACTAAAGATTGGAGTGGTTCTTTTGTAGGAAGTCTAACTGAAGTATCTGAACAGGAGTTAGCCTCTATTTCTACACTAAAAACTCCCAATAATGTGTTGGCTGTGGCAAAACAAAAACAACAGCAGCTGAGTAATAATTTTTCAAAACCAATTATTGCACTAGATAGCATCCAAGATCCAGGTAATTTAGGTACTATCATTCGTACAGCAGATTGGTTTGGCATGAATAATATTGTTTGCTCCGAAAGTTGTGTGGAGATGTACAATCCGAAAGTAGTACAAGCTACTATGGGTTCTATTTTTAGATTAAATATTGTTTTTACTTCTTTGTCTGAATTTTTTAAAGAAAATGAACATTTACAGGTTTATGGAGCATTGTTAGATGGAAAAAACTGTTTTTCTACAACACTTCGTACCGACAATTCCGTATTGCTTATGGGTAACGAATCGGTAGGTATAAACCCTAAATTATTTCCTTACATTCATGAAAAAATTTCCATTCCAAAGTTTGGACATGCGGAATCGCTAAATGTTGCTATAGCCACCAGTATTTTATGTGCTGAATTTGTGAAATGAAAACTATTTCAAAATTGTAATATCCTCAACCCCCACTACTCTTTCGGCAACAAAACCTTCTGCATAATCGAATCCTGCTTCTCTGCCAAGGGTTACCATTCTTCCTTTAATAAAATCCATAAAAGTTTTGGTAGTTAATGGAGTATCTACCTCATGATCATTCTCTTTAAAAAACTGAGAACTATAAGCTGCAATAGCTTCCATTTTTTTATCTACATATTCACTTACATCCACCACAAAATCAGGTTTCATGTATCTATCCTGAATATAATGATACACTACTTTGGGTCGCCAATGTTCCTGAGGAAAACCTTCAATATCAGTTTCAATTTTTCTTAATCCAGAATAAAAACAAGCATCAGAAATTAATTTAGCGGCTCTACCATGGTCAGGATGTCTATCAGAAATAGCATTTGCCAATACAATATCCGGTTGATAAAGTCTGAGCATTTTTATAATAGCCAACTGATGTCCTTTATTATTCTCAAAAAAAACATCAGCAAAATTTAAAATCTCTCTGGTGTGAACACCTAAAATTAAAGCCGCTTTTTTAGCTTCTTGCAAACGCAACTCAGCACTACCTCTAGAGCCTAATTCTCCATGAGTTAAATCTAAAATACCTACTTTTTTTCCTAACTGAATGTGCTTTAAAAGTGTTCCGGCACAGCTCAACTCTACATCATCGGGATGAATACCTATGGCTAATATATCTAATTTCATTTACTTAGTTTATAAGTTTAGATGGTTATAAGTTTATAGATTACCTAATCTTCAACTTATAACTTCAATTCTCTATTTTTCAACAACTATTTTATTGTTATAATATTTTTTAAAATTATTCATATTTATTTAACCATACAATAAGATGATATTTAAAATCCAAATATAATTATGGAAATGAATTATTTCTAATTAATAAAAGGAACTTTAACAAACTTCTAAGTACATTTATAATTTATTTACAACTTATATAATCTACGTATGAAAATTGAATTTAAAGGAGCAGCAAGAACAGTTACCGGAAGTAAACATTTGATTACAACCAGAAACGGAAAAAAAATTTTACTAGATTGTGGATTGTTTCAAGGCGAAGATGCAAAACGAAAAAATTACAATAAAGATTTAGGTTTTGAAGCGTCAGAAATTGACTATTGTATTCTTTCTCATGCTCATATTGACCATTCGGGAGCTATTCCTTATTTAGTAAAAAAAGGTTTTAAAGGAAAGGTTTATTGCACATTTGCAACATTAGATCTTTGTGAGATAATGCTTATTGATAGTGCTCATATTCAAGAATCTGATGTGAAATATATAAACAGAACACGAATACAAAAAGAATTAGACCCTATTGACCCGCTTTACACAATTGAAGAAGCTCAAATAGCACTCCAACAATTTGTAGGAAAAAAATATGATGATTGGTTTGAAATTGATGAGGAAATTGAAATCTGTTTTACAATTGTTGGTCATATTTTAGGAGCTGCAGCTGTAAATCTAAAAATTAAAGAGGAAGGTCAAATTCATCGCCTGTGTTATACTGGTGATATAGGTAGAAAAAAACATCATATTATAAAAAGCCCTAAACCTTTTCCTCCTGCAGACTATATCATCTGCGAATCTACTTACGGTAATCGTTTGCACGAAAGTACTTTAGAAACCATTAATAAACTTCTAAATGTTGTTTATTACACTTGCGTGGAAAAGAAAGGCAAATTAATTATCCCTGCCTTTAGTTTGGGAAGAACACAAGAAATCATATATGCTTTAGATCAATTAGAATCAGCAGGTAAATTGCCTAAGATACCTGTTTATGTCGATAGCCCACTTTCTACAAATGCTACACAAATTTTAATAAATCACCCAGAAGCGTATAATGAAGATATAAGAGAATACATGAAAAAAGACCCTAATCCTTTTGGTTTTAATGGTTTATTATACATTAGAGATGTGGAAGCATCTAAAGCTATCAATAATTCTGACGAACCTTGTATTATTATTTCAGCATCAGGGATGATGGAAGCAGGAAGAGTGGTTCATCATCTTAGAAATAATTTAGGTAACAAAAAAAATACTATTTTAATTGTCGGCTATTGCGCTCCTTTTACTTTAGGAAACAGGTTAATGCAAGGTACTAAACAAGTGAAAATTTATGGTGAAGAAATAGATGTACAAGCCGATATTGAAGTAATAACAGAATATAGTGCTCACGGAGATTATATGGAGATGATAGATTTTTTAAGTTGCCAGCACCCTGCAACTATTAAAGAGATGTTTTTAGTGCATGGAACTTATGAAGTACAACAGGAGTTTAGAGAAAAATTAATGGAGAAAGGCTATCGTAACATCCGTATTCCCGATGAAAACTCTGAATATTTGATTGATTAAAAATCATATTTTTGCCCTCAATAAAAAACGATTACATTTATGACTTCTAACGGACATTTTCCTATTTGTTATTTTGCACCTATTAGTTATTATTACTATTTATTGCAACACCCTACTTGTTATCTTGAAATGCATGAACATTTCATCAAACAAACGTATCGCAATCGTTGCCAAATTTTAAGTCCGAATGGTATCCAAAATTTATCTATACCCATTAAAAGTGTTAAAAAAAGAAAGACCTATCAAGCAACCAAAATTGCTTATGTAGAAAATTGGCAAGTGATGCATTGGCGTTCTTTAGAGGCTGCTTACAGAAGCTCTCCATATTTTGAATTTTATGAAGACCATATTGCTCCTTTCTTCCTTGAAAAAAAATATGAATATTTACACGAACTCAATTTAGCATTAAACGAGTTAATTATTAAACTCATTAATATTCCTGTAAACGTGGAGCTTACCACTTCATTTGAAAAAAATCCAGAAAAATCTACCGACTATAGGGGAATAATGTCTTCTAATAAAATACCTAAGAATTTAGAATTCAAACCTTACATTCAGGTATTTAGCGACAGACATCCATTTATGCCCAACCTCAGCATTTTAGATTTACTGTTCAACCAAGGACCAAATAGCATCAGCTACTTAAAAGGGATAAAGGAGATTTAAAGTATTGTAAATGTTCCTTTATAAATGGTTTTCCCTACCTCAACTATATAGAAATATGTTCCCTTTGGCACTAACTCTCCAGATGTTGTTCTCGTATCCCACATTTCTGTAGTTTTACTTTCGTAAAGTAATTGTCCCCAACGGTTAAATATTTTATAACTTGTACAAGCTTCTAAATCTGCATCAACAGGTAAAGTAAAATAGTCATTCTGTCCATCATTATTAGGCGTTATAACATTAGGAATTATTAACTGAAGCTCTGCAATTACTAAATTATAAGCATGACTATCGCTACAAATACTACTATCAACTGTTAATACCACATTGTAATTTCCTGAAGCTGTAAATACATGTGTAGGATGTTCTTCTGAAGAAGTCATTCCATCACCAAAATTCCAGAAATAACTATTAGCATTTACTGAATTATTTATTAACTGTACTTGAGTGCCCTCACAACTTAAGTTCATACTAACTACTTCAAAATCTGCTAATGGTTGAGGAATAACTGTTACCATAGTTTGTATGATACTGTCGCATCCGTTTGATGTGCTATTTGTATCCACAAAAACTCCTGATGTGGTTTGATAACTTCCTGCTACATAAACACTATCTCCTTGACATAAATCTACTGATAAAGTATCATAAAAATAACTATTGAAAATTAAAGTAGTAGTTAAAATGCTATCACAATTATTGGTTGTTACTAAGGTATCGTAATAGGTACCTGCTGTCGTTTGAAATGCTCCTCCAACAAAAATACTATCTCCCTGACATGTAATTACAGTGTCTGTAGTTGAAGCTATTGGCAATATTGAAAGAACAGTTGTCGATACGCTATCACAACCATTAGCTGCAGTTAATGTGTCGTTATAATTGCCTGCTGTATTTTGATACGTTCCTCCAAGTAATACACTATCACCTTGACAAATGCTTAAATTAGTTGTAAATGTTGATGGACCTATTACATTCAATACTGTTGTCAATATACTATCACAACCATTAGTGGCTACTAATGTATCATAATAATTACCTGTTGTGTTTTGGTAACCTCCTCCAAGCAATACACTATCGCCTTGGCAAATGCTTATGTTGGTTGTAAATGTTGATACAGGTAATAAGGCTAATTTAGTGGTTAAAATACTATCACACCCATGAACTGAAACAAGCGTATCATAGTAATTTCCAGCTATTGTTTGGTAATTCCCACCAATAAGCAAGCTATCTCCTTGACAAATTTCCACGTACTGACTATCAGAAACAGTTGGCAATACAGTATCTACAACCAATGTATAAGTTGTATCGCAACCTAATGCGGTATTAGTCACTAAAACATTGTAAGTTCCTGGAGCTAAATTAGTAGCCATAGAATCTGTTTGAGCTGAAGAATCGTCCCATAAATATGAAAAATGGCTGCCACAATCGGGAGTTACAACAGCTATTCCTGAATTCACTCCATTATCACAAACATTAATATTAGTTGAATCGGAAAAATTAAATGGTGGACATCCAGCAGGATTGGTAGAATTTGTAGGACAGGTAGCTGTTCCACAACTAATTACAGGGCAAATTTGAACAGAACCACATGTTCCTGTAACTGTATAACATATCGTTATGATATCTCCCGGTGTATAACAATTCCCCCCTCCTGTTCTTATACCATTATTAAGAAAGTTACAATTATTATCATAAGTTGCTGATCCCGAAATATCTGAGCTTGTATTGTTAGCTGTGTTGCAACCTCCTCCACCGATATTCGACTGATTAGTTGAACTTGTATTGCAGCCACTTATGCTTAATGAAACACTAGCATCTACTCCTGCTGGTGGCACTATGTATTCAAAACAAACAGTTTGAGGAAATGGGCCGGTAACTGTATAACACCACCCATTAGCGTTGGCTGTACTATAATTTACAGGATAAGTTGGAGAAGTATGAAATGTTCCTATTGTATTAGAACAATTAAAAGAAGTAGTGCCACAATCATAAGGGCAATTAGTTGCATTTTCTCCAGGATCACAAACTCCATCACCACAGCATTGTGCATTAAGTTGAGAGCTAAGCGTTAAAAGTAATACAAATATAAAAAGTTGAGTTAGTTTCATAGCTTTATTCTTAGTTTTTGATAATCAATTTTTCGTTGAAATATTCTCCTATTTCAGTTTCTACTTCAATAATGTATATCCCTTTTGCAAGAGAAGAAGCATCAATTAATGTTTTCTTTACTGCTAAATTATTTTGATGAAAAACCACTTGACCTAAATAGTTTTTGATAGCATATGCTTTAATATTTTGAGATGACTGAATAGACACTTCATCTTTTGCCGGATTGGGATAAATAATAATATCTGTTTTGTTTTGACAAGTAACCGCAATTATATCCGAATAAGAAAAACTACCATCAAAATCAGTTTGTTTTAATCTAAAATAAACTGTTTCATCAGCATTTGCACTTAATACTTGATGTTCGTAGCTAAGTATTTGATTACTGTTTCCTGCACCAGCAATCTCAGCTATAGGATAAAAAACAATACCATCACTACTTTGTTCTAAAGTGAAGTAATCATTGTTTATTTCTGCTGATGTTACCCAATTAAAAATATAGTTTCCATTTAAACAATTACCTTCAAATGACATTAAACTAATTGGTAGCGTTGTTTTACAAGAACTTGCTCCACAAAAAGCTGTTGGACATATTGTTATTGGATCACAAACCGTTGAAGTATTAATACTAAAACAAATGGTTAAAATATCACCGGAAACCGCTCCTCCACAATAACCTACATATGCGGCATTGCCAATAAGATTACAATTGGCATCGTATGTAGCTGTTCCTGTAAAAGTTGAATTACTTGAACTTGTTCCACTACAACCTCCTCCATAACTTCCTGTATTTATTGAACTTGTACTATTACAAGCATTTAAATGTAAAGAAAACAACACTGTATCAGAATATGGCACCTGATATTCAAAACATAATGTTGGAGGATATGGTGGTGTAAAGGTTAAACAATGTCCGTCATTTTGTGCCGTAGCATAATTAGTGGGCCATGATACTATATTATTGAAGCTACCAACAACATTTAATGACGGACAGTTTTGGGTATAACCATTATTAAAAAACAAACTAATTGTTATGAGGGTTAAAAAAGAATATAAGTAAATTCGTGTCATAAAAAAATAGGTGTTAGTTAAACCTTGCTTTAGATTTTCCAGTACCAAAAGGGCTAGGGTTTACAAAAGTCAATGTGATTTCAAACCCACCTACTCCTCCACTT
Organism: Vicingaceae bacterium; assembly: GCA_965284565.1. Lineage (GTDB taxonomy): Bacteria > Bacteroidota > Bacteroidia > Flavobacteriales_E > Vicingaceae > BRH-c54. The sequence goes on along the minus strand of OZ260100.1, from coordinate 2,791,517 downwards.
GCTACTGCTAAATCAGAAATATTAGCATCATAACTCACACATAATTTCCAATGAGAAATTTCGTAAGTTATTGAAGGTATTAAAGCGTCTCCCCACCTAGAGTGAACTCCAAAAGCTATGGCAGATTCTTGAAAAATTCCGGTATATTTTGAATCCTCTCTCAACCTGTGTCTTAATAATGCTCCAAATAAAAACTCTGAATTAGGTCCTTGCTTATTAAATACCAGTGTTGGTATAACAGACAATGAGCTATTTGCTATTCCTATGTTAGAAGATGTGTGAAAGGTTATTTTATCATGTAACTTATCAGAAAAACCTCCATAAGCTATGTCAGGTTTTGTTAGATGATTATAAGCTAGTCCTACTCTAACAGAAAAAGCATCGTTTGAAGTTATTGTTTTTTGAGCATCTGAATAAACCCAGGCAACTCCCACATTTACATCAGCAATTCCAAATGGTTTGTTATAATCTCTAAACTCAAAACTAGGTGCTGTTGGCACATAAGAGTTGCCATCAAACTGATTGTCCCAAATCATGTTAGATTGGTTAATACTTCGTTGGTCAAAACCTCCATGAATACCTGCTGTTAAATGTTGTTTATCATGAACTTTTACAATACCACTAACAGAAAGTCCTGCACTAGTAATTCCCATTTCCGTATCTCCAGCAACATCTTTATAAACATTAAACCCTACTCCAAGCAAAAAGTTTTTTCTACTTTTTTCAAACAATCGAGTATCAAATGATGCCCCGTAAGTTTTATAAGGTGAAGCAACACTTGACCACTGATTTCTATATGCTAGCATTGCTCTTTGGTCTCCTCCAAAAACACCTGTTAATGCTGGGTTTATTATTAGTGGAGTATTAAAATATTGTGAAAAATGAATGTCCTGAGATTTTCCTTTTTCAACAAACATTAAAATAACAAATATGATTATGGCCGCTTTTTTCATATACATTAATTTAGTTGATTAATATAATTTACCTTACTAGAGTGATATTTCCTTGTTTTTGAACTTTATCTCCGTTGTATAGTTCTAAATTGATATAATAAACAAAAACACCTGTATTCATTTCTTGTCCATTAAAAGTTCCGTCCCATCCATTATTTACATCATCACTCTCAAAAACTTTTTGTCCCCACCTGTTAAATATGTTAATGCTTATGGATTTAAACCCTTGACCTCTTACATAAAACACATCATTTTCATTATCTCCATTAGGTGAAAAAATATTAGGGACAAAAAACACAAAACTATCATCCATAAAAATGGTTACTTGGTCGGTTGAAGAACATCCGTTAGCATCTGTTACCGTAAGATAAAAAGTAGTTTCTTCTGTAATAATTACTGATGGATTGCTACAATTAGAACAACTTAATCCTGTTGATGGACTCCATGTATAAACTACTCCTCCCGAACCGTTTAAAGTAACCGTTGTGTTGTATCCAACTGTTGTGTCATTTCCTGCAAAAGCTATTGGTGAAGGGTTTACTGTTAAATTAGTTGTAACAAGACTATCACATCCGTAAATTGAGGTGTAAGTATCTACATACGTTCCACTTGTTGTTTGATTTGCTCCTTGCAAGAAAGCACTTTCGCCATCACAAATACTCATATTATTGATAACATTAAACGTATCTCTTTGAATAATTTGATAGGTAATTAAACTATCGCAACCAATAGCACTTGTAAATGTATCTACTACTGTAGTATTTGTATAATAGGTATTCGCTCCTAAAACAACACTGTCTCCTGCACAAAAATCAATTACTTGTGTAGTATTAGTTGCTGCATTTACTACCAAGGTTACATTTTCTATACTATCACACCCGTTTATATTGGTAAAGGTTTGTGAATAGATTCCGGCTGTTGTCTCATAATTACCATGTATTAAAGCACTATCTCCTTGACAGATGCTAACAGTTGAATTATTATTGTTGATTGGGTTGACAGTTAGAGTTGTGGTTAAAACACTATCACATCCATTAGCACTTCCACCTGAAATTGTATCAACATAATTTCCTGCTGTTGTTTGATAAGCTCCTCCCAGCAAAATACTGTCTCCTTGACAAATAGTTGTTGTAGCTGTTCCTGTGGCTACCGGATTAACTGTTAAAGTGGTAACTACTATGCTATCACATCCGTTTGCAGCTCCAGCAGTAAGCGTGTCATTGTATGTGCCTGCTGTAGTTTGAAAGCTTCCTCCTAACAAAATACTATCTCCCTGACAAATGGTAGTTGTTGTATTATTTGTTGGAACACTTAATACGGTAATAACAACGGTGTCTGTATCTCCACAAGAAGAACTTATTGCATAAGTAATGGTATGATTTCCTGCTCCGGCAACACTTGGGTCAAAAGTACCATTTGTAGTATTGGTAATCCCTGTTCCTGACCAAGTTCCACCACCATCTACAGCTGTTAATATAAATGGAAGTGCATTTTCACAAATAGTTGCTACAGGTGTTATGGTTGCATTAGCTCCCGAAGTTATGTTTATAGTAACAGTACTATCTGAAGGACATGTTCCATTGGTTGTGTAGGTTACATTAAATGCTCCTACTCCTGAAGATGCAATATTAACCTCACCGGTAGTTGAATTAATTATTCCACTATTATCAATTGTAAATATACCCCCTGTTAATCCTGTTATGGTTGGTGATGGATTTGGATCTGATAAGCAATAAGTACTGGCTGAATAACTAAATCCAGCATCGTCTGCTGGATTTACGAACAATGTGGTTGTTAACACACTATCACAACCAAAAACATTAGTTAAAGTATCGTAATAATTACCTGCTACTGTTTGGTAAGTCCCTCCTAATAAAACACTATCTCCCTGACAAATAGCAGCTGTTGTTGTACCTGTTGTTGGAGCTAGCACTGTAATTACAATTGTTGTGTCATCAATGTTTGAACTAGCATCAGTTACTTGAAGCGTAATGTTATGTGTACCTGCTGTAGTATAACAAATACTTCCTGGGTTTTGATTTGCACTTGTTCCTGGTGTTCCACTAGCAAAAGTCCAATTCCAAGCATTAATATTAGCACCTGTACTGTTATCTACAGGAGTAAAACAATCTCCAACACAAATAGTATCTGATGGTAATGTAAAAGATGCTGTTAGTGTTTGAGGAACGCATGGGTCTGTAATGGTAAAAGTATCAGAAACAACACACGCATTCTGTCCAGTAATAGTTACCCAATAAGTTCCTTGAGACAAACCACTTACATCTTGAGTTGTGTCTGACGTTGACCATAAATAAGTGTAGTTGTATGGTGCTTGTCCTTTAACTCTAATAAAGTCGAAAGCTGATTGACGCAAACTTGATCCACTCATATCGGTGCTTACACGTACTTCAATATTTGCTCCTGTAGTTGGAACTTGGTAACAAAAATCTTGAAAAGTAGTTGATAATGCTGTTCCATCACCAAAACCATCGTTATTGGTATCTTCTGCTAATCCCGAAGGAAAACTTCCTGATGGTGGTCTGAATGTGGCTAACGTATTCCAACCTAAACCATCTACATTATATTCTACAGTCATGTGGTTATTAGGATCAACACTCATATTATTTCTTCCTAAAGCCAATAAAACACAAACTTCAATGTTTGAATAACCTGCTATATTAGTTGGATTAGTGGTAACATCACATGTTATGGGAAGGCTAGAAAAACCCGTTCTTCTTGCTCCAAAATAATAAGCACCTTCTTCATTAGTTGGATTAGTTGTGAAATTAATAGTATTATCATCTCCTCTTGTAAAAAAGTAAAAAGTACTTGGTGTTCCAGGGTATGGATTGGCAGTATATCTTACTCCATGTCCATCTGTTTCAAAGCCTTCTGCTAATAATGTAGTAAGTGTATCGAAACCAACTACAGATGTATGAATATCTATTGCTCCATCAGTAGCTCCACAGGTAGAAGCATTAGTGATAGTAGCGCTATCTATAACAACTGTTTGTGGTTGATTTACAAATATACTATCGGTAATACTACAACCACTAGCATCAGAAACGGTTACCGTGTACATTCCTCCGCTTAAATTGTTTATTGTTTGTGTCGTAGCTCCTGTTGACCATAAAAAGTTAAATTGAGGTTGTCCTTGTAAATTGATAACACTCGCAGAACCATCATTTACACAACTGGCATCTATAGCAGAAAGAGAAAAGTCTAACCTTGATAAACAAGGATCTTCAAAAAAAGAAGCACAAAAATTAGTTAAACAATGGTTAAAAGTTCCTGAACTAATGGTTACAGCATTTTGCACAAAACCACTTCCAGCTCCAAAAACATTAGGATTGTTAAATGCCGAAAGATAATTTCCACTTGCTGGCATGGCATATAACCTACAATCGGAAGCTAACTGCAACGCCTTATAAGAAGAACCTGCTGGTGAAACTTGAGTCATTGAGTTTTCAAAAGCAGTTACATTTGCAGCATTCAAATCAAATTGATAAATAGCACTTCCTTGACGTGTTCCATACAAAATATTTCCATCAGGAGAAAATTCAAAGGACCCCATAAAAGGACTAACAACTGCTTGCCATTTGTGAACCAAAGCTCCTGTTGAATTATTAAAATCATATACATTAAAATCTGGATGAGCAGTTACCAAAGCATTGCCTTGAGGAGACATATACATTCCATAAGAATTCCAGTTAATCATTGGACCTGTTGTGGATATTACCGGCACAGGATTTACTCCTGCTGCTGTTACTTCATATGCATGAAATTCATTGTATCCTTGGTTAGAACTAGAAGTTGATGTAGGATGAATTTTTAAAACCACTATCCAATAACCAGTAGATGTAGCATTTCTTACAGCTACTAATCTTTCTTGAGTTTTATCAGTAAGCATATTATTCTTAGTAATAACATCTCCATTACCTGCATTTAAAGTCATATCAACCTCATGCCATTGTAATCCATTAATACCATTATTTTCAAATATGGCATCTGTGGTAAAAATATAATACCTGTCATTATTTCCTGGATGTGGAACAATGACAGCAGCCTGTACAGAAGAAGGATTTCCTAACAACCCTGTTCCGTTAGGCATTATATTATTATTTCTATCCCAAACTGTTGTTCCTTGTGTATAAAACTGAAGAATTCCATTAGTATCACTTATAGTAGCCGAACCTTCAAAAGAATTCATTTGACTGCCCGCAAAACTAACGGGCTGACAAGTAAAATCTAACGCTGCTTGATTTCCAAAATGCCAAAAGGTTGCTCTTTTCTTCTCTTGAGCTTCACTTTGAGTTGACAACATAAAAAAAATAACAACTATTGAAATTGTACTGTAAAAATTAAAGAATTTGTTTTTCATGGCTAAAACTAAATTATTTGTTTTTCAGAACAATATTAATTTGCTTTACCATTAATAAAAAATAAGCAATTGCTAATAATTACTATTTAAACCTATATTATTAGAAGTTTTTAGTTAAATAATGGAACTTAAAAAGGTAATTTATATCAATATTAAAATCATTGATATCTTTAAGAAAATTCAGTATTATAAACTTTTAAACATTTTGCCATTTCAACACCTTTTATTTCACTTTGTACCCAACATAGGATATTAAAATTACTGAGTAATTGACGTTCTTTAGGTGTTTGAACAATCTCTAATAATTCTGATTCATATTTTTCAAAAACACCAACATTATCATCATGTATTAATTGTTTAATAAACCTTAAAAAACTATGATATAAAACGTAATTTATGTTTTTTTGCTCAAAAAGGTATTTCATTGAATTATAAAATGATTCATATAAATCTATATTTTTCATCTTATAGTGAAGAATAAACTGAATTATTTTAGAAATAAGATAAACATCCGATCTAAATGTATCATCTTTTTCATTTACAATAATAAAATTATAATACTGTGCTTTTTTATAATCTTCTAACAGAAAATAGGAATAACATAAATTGAATTGAATAATTTTTTTGAAAAGTGGTGTTATTTTACTATCATATTTTTTTAAACCAAGCTCTATTTTAGGTAGCTCTTGCTTCATTTTATTTAAATCTACATCCTCAATTAAAAGGTTTAAATAATTACACGATAGGTATTCAAAAATTTTAATCTCAATTTGATTTGAATTTGGAGAAATAGCACTTAACTTCTTAAAGTAATATTGTGCTTGTTCCCAATCTTTATTTCTAGAACAACCAACTGCATAGTTATTCAAATAAGTAATGTAGTTATATTGGTCGGTATCTTTTCTTAGAGGATAATCCTCATAAAGTTTTATTACTTGATACAAACACTTGTGTTCTTCTTTATAATTATTTGTGGCGTAATGATAATTGGCCCAAATGCTATGAAAACACCTTGTAGAAATAAAACTATTGGTTAAAACATCTTCAGAAAGTAAAGGATTATTAATAATTTCATTAAACTTATTTAAGTTTTCTTGAGATTGCAACAGCCCACTTTTCTTGGTCAATATAAACCCTTTATTACTTAAATTTAAATACTTCCTTTCAACACTTAACTTATTTATTGCCTCATTTTGAATTTTTTGAAGTCTATCATACTTTGCCTGATATTTTTTCCCTTCAAAGGTTTTTAAGGCATTCATATACCAACTTATGGTTTCTATGACATAAGTTTGGTTATCTATTTTCTGAGAAAGCTTAAGGGTTTTATCCGCCATAACAACAGCTTGTTTATACAAGGCTTTGTTATACAATATTTCTATTTGGTTAATCTTTCTTCTTACAGTAATATTGATAGATTTTTGAGCGTGATAATCTTCTAAGGCTTTTATTATAATGTCGTAAAGATAATTCTTAAGTCTTGAAGGATGTTTTGTGAAAATTATTTTTTCTTCTATGTGTTCTACTGATTTACCTTCTTTTTTTAGTATTAAGTTAAACAGTTTTAAGCTAAGTTGATTTTCTTTCCCAATATGTTTTGTCATAAACAACTTAACATACCTTTTTTCACTACTCGATAATGAAAAAATTAATTCATATAAGTGATTAGAAAGTGTTTTTGACATGGTTATTTGTTTTCTGACTTGTCGATATTTTTATTAGCAATACGAAAAAGTGTAAAAAATACAACTAGAAAAAAGCCTCCAAAAATAGCGGTATAAGCATGCGTCCATTTAGGAATATGATTTACAATAACATAAACCATAATAGCTGCTACAATAGCAATTATAAGCATAATAATAGCTACTTGTTTTTCACTAAGTCCTAAATAGGATAAATGATGAGTTGTATGATCTTTACCACCTACAAAAGGTGATTTTCCTTTGCTTGCTCTTTTAATAACTACAGTTGTTGTATCAATAATTGGGATAATAAAACTTAACAAAGGAATGATGAATTGCCTTGAAATAGCAAAGTCACTTCCATTTTGAACTGGATTCCATAAATAATGTATGCTTAACCCTGCTAGAGTGACACCTAAAAACTGACTCCCTGTATCTCCCATAAACATTTTTGAAGGATTCCAATTGAAATATAGAAAACAAAATAAGGTTGCAATTAGACCTATTACAATGGTTAAGTAGGTTGGGTTATGTTCATGTCCTAACATTACTGAAAGGATTATAATTAGAATAATTAATGAAATAGATGTAGTAATACCATCCATATTGTCCAACATGTTTATAGAATTCATTAAACCTACTACCCATACTATTGTTAATGTATAGTTCCAAATATTATTTTCAAATAAGTTAATATAAGTTCCTGAATAAATTAATATTACTCCACAAACTATTTGTACAATTAATTTTAATAAAGGTTTAGTATTATAGGCATCATCTGCCAAGCCCATTAAAAACCCTAATGAAACTGCTCCTATCATTCCTGTTGTTTGGAAATCCATATCTATGTTATGGTAAGAAAAAACAAAAGGATGTAGCGTGATTGACAACAAAAAAACAATGTAAAAAGTTAATCCACCAAGTGCGGGTTTCGACTTAGCACTCCACCTAACATCTATATCTTTATCATTTCTAATTCCAAGTGTTTTAACAAACCTCAATAATATGTTATTGATGAAAAAAGAAAACAACAATGCTCCCAAAAAGAAAAAGATATGTTTATTAGAAAACAGTTCCATTTAGAAAGGTGTTGAAAATGATTTTAAAGTTGGTGCTTCTTTATCTTTTCCTGATAAAATAGGAGTTGTAATTCCCCAATTAATAGCTAAATCTTTATCATTCCACAACAAAGCTCCTTCTGATGCTTTATTGTAATAATTAGAACATTTGTATGAAAAAATGGTATTATCAGCTAAGGTTAAAAAACCATGAGCAAAACCTTCTGGAATATAAAGTATTTTTTTATTGGTCTCCGATAGTTCAATAACAAGGTGTTTTCCATAAGTTGGGGAGTTTTTTCTAATATCAACAGCAACATCTAATACAGATCCTTTAATTACTCTTATTAACTTAGCCTGTGCATGTGGTGGCCCCTGGAAATGAAGTCCTCTTAATACTCCTTTTTGAGATAGTGATTGATTATCTTGAACAAAATTATTCTCAATTCCATTTTTTTTAAATAACTCTTTTTGGTAGTACTCAAAAAAATGTCCTCTTTCATCTTCAAAAACAAGCGGCTCTATAATTACTACACCTTCAATAGTTGTCTTGATAAAATTCATTTAGTGCTGTTCTTTATTTTTTAATCCCTATCTTCTTTAATACTTTTTCAATAAATGTGGCCGACTCTTCACTTCCATCATAGTAATATCCATTTTTACTTCCGTAGCTATAACTATAATTATATCCATAACTATAAAATTTATCACTAAAATCTACTGCATTAAGGATGATGGATAACTTAGAAATTTCATTTTCAATTACTAATTTATCTATGTTATTAATGAAATTCTTTCTAGAATACTCGCTTTTAAATACATATATAGGATAATCGGCAAACTTAAGTGTCTCCATCGCATCAGAAACTAATCCTATTGGTGGGTTATCAACTACAACATAGTCATATCCATGTTCTTGTTTTAACTGATTAATAATCTCCTCAATTCCTCCTCCAATAATTAATTCAGAAGGATTTGGGGGGATTGGTCCTGAAGTAATAAAGTCTAAATTTTCTAATTCACTTTTATGGATACACTCTTCAATTGAACTTTTATTAATTAAAATAGTACTCATCCCGTAAGTATTTTTAACTCCAAAACCTATATGAATTTTAGGTCTTCTCATATCTAAATCAATTATCACTACTTTTTTTCCAGACATCGCAATAATTCCAGCCAAATTGATAGCACAAAATGTTTTCCCCTCTCCAGATATGGTTGAAGTTACTGCTATGGTTTTTTTCTGATTATTACTTGATATAAACTGTAAATTAGAGCGTACAGACCTAAAGGATTCTGAAATAACTGATTTTGGTTCTTTATTTATAACTAATTGAGATACTGGGATTTTGTTTTGATAAATTGGTATATTTCCTAAAAAACCTACTGACGACCTAATATACCTATTAATTTCATCAATGGTGGAGATTGTATTTTTAAATACATACCTAATGATTAACAACACCAAACTAATTACAACACCTAATAAAATACCTGTAATTAAAATAAGGTTTCTATCAGGCGACATAGGTGAACTTGGTATATTTGCTTTATCTAAAATAGTATGTTGTGGAACAAAACCTGCTTCTGAAATAGAATATTCAGTTCTTTTTTCCATTAACAGTGTAAAGAATTTTTCATCTATAGATAAAACCCTTTGTAAACGTGCATACTCTAACTCATTTGCTGGTACTGTTAAATATTTAGTCTGAATTTCATTAACTTTTTTAACAACTTCTTTCCTTCTAATTTCTAATTTACTAATTAATGAGTTTATAGTAGTAAAGAGAATTTCTTTTTGAACATCAATTTGATTTTCTAAAGATTTAATACTTCCGCTATTAACTGTTACTTCACTAAGCAAGTTTTGTTTTTGAACCATTAAACTTTGAAGGTTACTTATTAATGCAGTAATACTCGCTTCATATTCTGTTCCTGTTAGCGTAGGTAAGAGATTGTATACATCAATTGAATTAATTTTTCCTGTAACTGATTTACTTATTTCTTTCAAAACACTTGTCTGAAAGTCAATATCAATTAATTGGTTTTCGAAACGATTTATTTTATCTAAATAAAGAGAAGAAACCTCATTTGGATTTCCAATTTTTTTAGACACTTGAAAATCTTGAATTCTATTTTCAGAAAGCTTTACTTTATTGTAATACTTATCCAATTGGTCATCCAGAAATTGAATAATTTTTTTAGAACTTTTACTTCTCTCCTCAATATCATACAAAATATATTCATTTGCTAAAGAAGTAATTATATCAGATGTTTTAAGGGCATTATTATCTACAAACGAAATACTAATGGTCTTGGCTGATGGGTTTAATGGAAAAACCCCCAATTGCTGAATATATCTATTGGTTAATGCTTCAAGATCATTTATTGCAAAAAACATAGCATTATTTTTGTCAGCACCAAATTCATTATAGTTATCAATAACAATTCTTATGGTAACTTCTCTTAATTCGATTGGAGCATTAGATTTATACTCTCCTATTAATTTTTCTGATTGAAATAAATTGAATTTTTGGTTATTTGTTTTTTCTATATAAAACTTTTTACCTAAAACTGAAGAGTCTTTTACTTCAAAAAAAACTTTAAAAGGAGAGTTTTTATACAACTCATATTCTAGAATTTTTCCTTGATTAAAATAGCTTACATCTAAAGGCAAATTGCTCAAGGCTCTTTTAAGCAACAATTTAGACCTTAAAAGCTCTACATCTTTAGCAACATCTTCTGTTTTATTAAAGTTATCAACCTGAAGTACTTTGTTAGCAGTATTCTCACTTCCTACTTGTAATACCAATTTAGATTGATAAATTGGCACAGTATATCTTAAATAGACTAAAGAAAGAGCAAGACATACAGCAATAATTATCACAAAATATATAAAAGTCTTTTTAAAAACTTTTAATAATAAGATTATATCCAATTCTGTGTTGAAGTTAGATATAATTTCTTTTTTGTGTGCAAACTGATCTTCTTGCATTTTTTTAATTATTCAGCACCTAGCCTATCTATAACAATAATAAGCGTTAATGTACTAGTTATTAAACTTACTATTGGAGCTATATCTCTAATGGCTTCTCTCACAAAATTATTTCTAAACTCCACATAAATTATATCATTTGCTTGTAGTGGGAAATCGATGGTTTTTAACCCATCAATGGTACTCAAATCAAATAAAAATACTTGTGGATTACTTAAATCTCCCCTTACAACTTTAATTCTTTTAGCTTTAGAATCATTAGTTAAACCACCTGCTAACCCCAGTGCTTCTATTAATGTTACATTTTCATTATTAAGTGGCACTACCTTACCACTTCCTCCACCTCCTGTAAAGACAGTTACTCTTCTATTTTGAACTCTCAACACAACAAACGGTTTAATATAATATTTAGAATAAATTTCTTCTAAATGTTTTTCTGCTTCTCTTAGTGTTTTGCCTCTCAATTCAATTCTTCCTACTATTGGTAGTTTACAAAAACCATCATAATCTATTAAATATTGAACCTGCCCTACCTGTTGCCTTGCCACACCCGCTCCAGCCCCATCAATAGCGGTAAAATCTACCAAAGAAGTTCCATCATTAGTATAAAGTTTAAACTCTAAGATGTCGCTTACAGCAATTACATATAAAGGATTACTATCGGTTGGAGGTGCTGCAAACTTATAATCTTTAGGAGTTTTTAACATTCTGTTGGAGTTATAATTACAACTCACAAATGATATTAGCACCAACAGACCTAATGTCCATTTTAAAATATTCAATTTCATATGTAGATATTTAACAAATTATAATTGTTAACGATAAATTCTTAACTTACACTATACGACAAAACTATAAAAATTGATTGTAAAAATTGATAAATTTACTTTTTATTGTTCTCTAACAAGGAAAAATAGAGTTCTCTCATATCATTCACTAATCTTTCGTAATGAAATTTTTCTTTCACAAACTCCCAACCTTTATCACCCATTTGCTTTCTCAACGCATCGTTTTCAACCAATTTTAAGAGTGCTTCAGAAAAAGCTTGATTATTTCCCGATGGAACAATAAACCCTGTTTTGTCTTTCAGCACTACGTTTTCAACACCACCAACGTTGGTTGATATTATCGGATTATTTGCTGCTTGTGCTTCAATTAGGCTTACAGGTGTACCTTCATTTAAAGAAGATAAAGCAATAATATCTAATCCTGCATTTGCCCAATCTACATTCTTAACCCACGAGGTAAATGTAATAGTAACTTTCTTTTTCTGTTGATTAAATTCAGTAAAATCTAAATTAAACTCCTTGCAATATTGGATTAAATTCTCTTTTTCTTGCCCACCTCCAATAATAAAAACCCTTACATTTTTGGTGGTTTTTTTTAATAACTGGTTTATTGCCTCTAGAAACAAGGTGTGGTTTTTAATAGGGACTAACCTACCAATAATACCGATAGCAATTTCATCTTCTTCAAGCAAATAATGTTTTCTAAAATCATTTCTCTTTGATTCATAATTTTCTTGAAACCTACTTAAATCAAACCCTAAAGGAACAACTGCCACTTTCTTTTTATTACAAATTTTATATTGTTGAGTTAGTTCACTTTTTTGAATATCACTAATAGCAATAATTTTAGTAGATTTTTTGGCTAAATAGCGTTCTATATTTTTATAAAAAACAGTTTTTGTTTTACCAAAATAAGAATGGAAAACATGTCCGTGAAAGGTATGAACAATTACAGGCACCTTGCATTTATAAGCTGCCATCCTTCCTAAAGTACCTGCTTTTGATGCGTGGGTATGCACAATATCTGGCTGAAATTCTTTAATAATACCTTTTAACTTTTTGTATGCTATTTTATCTTCTTTAAAACCAATTTCTCGTTTCATTTCGGGAATAATGGTTGGCGTTAGGTGTAGACTATCCAAAATAAAAGTTGAGCTTTCTTCTGTTTCATCTTTCTCACCCCCTATTAATAATGTTTCAAACTCATCACCAATATACTTGGTTAAATAAGCTGCATTAAATGTTGGTCCACCTAAATTAAAGCGGTTGATAATACGAAGTATTTTTATTTTTTTCCCCATTGCTAGCAGCCAAATTTAATTAAAAAAAAATCGCTAAAAACATTCTATTTTTAGCGATTTTTTTTATTATTTTAAATACTTTAAATATCTAACTTTTCCATTCTAAAAGTTGCTTTTTTCTGTTTTTTGAAATACTCAAAAAGAATAATATAACCAGCTTTTGAGCGCATCACATTAAAGAATGTTGGTTTAGATTTCAAATTAAGTTTTGTTTCTTTAACTTTTTCCGAAGCATCTAGACCAATAACTCCTGCATAATACTTACTATCATCTTTACTTTCCTTCTGAGATTTATCGTAATTAACATATACTATATTAAAATTATCATTAGTTCTATTCATCGATGTATAATTATAATCAAACCCACCATATGTTTTCACATATAACCCAAGTGCATTTTCGTTTACATAACCAGCACCTGGAGGTAAAAGAACTCTTGATTTCTTTTTCTCAATAATATTTACATCATCAACTTTAAAGTCACTTGTAAGCGTAATAACTATCATATTAAGTATAGTTACTTGAGACGTTGAAACTCCTGATCTATTACCCCCTGATAAAACTGCACTTGCAATTCCTGCACCACTTGCAGTTTTATTAAATTGTTCAGCTACCACATAGTATTTTCCATTTTTTAAACGAAGTATTTTATGTACAAAAATTCCAACTCCATCTTCCATTTTCCCTTTATCAGAAACACTTATTTTAGACTTAAAATCTTTTTGCCATGAAATTATTTTTGAGTCAGACAATTTTCCATCTTTACTTAGTTGAGTAACAAAAAAGCCTTCTTTTGCTTTAAGGTTTAGCTTCCCATTTTTCTTCCCATAATATTCACCATAAACTAAATATTCATTATTAGTCTCGTCAAAATCTACCCCAAAAGGCCAGAAAAAATAAGTCTTATCAGAAAAATCTGTTTTTGAAACTACTTTTCCTGAAGCTACGTTAATATAAAGCAATTCTGAATTAAATTCTTTTGACATAGCTGAAGGTTTTGAATCAACAGTTAAAAACACATTTTCTTCGTCAGCATAAAGTAAGTTAGCATTTTCATACGCTTTATCTGCATTTCCAGATTTAATGGTCCACTTTTTTTTTCCATTGTTATCTATCATATCAACACTAATTTTTAAACCTTTGGCATCTTTAGCATACATTAAAACAAACCCCTTATTTGGAACTTCCAATACACCTCCGCTGTAATAAGAATCTTCTGCCTGAATTTGTGTGTAAATTCCATAAAAATAATTTTTATCAATATCTTTTATAGAGTAGGAACCCGTTTTTTTTCCCTCTAAGTCATAAACATCATACTCTAAAGTTTTAAGTTTATAGTTCATATAAGAAAAACAGAAATGAGTTCCATTAAACTTTCCTTCTAATAAATAAGAGTTTTTTGGTTTTTTTAATACCACAGAATGTGTTGCTGCTAAATTATCATTAAAGATTTCAAGTTTATAATTAACAAAACCTTTGTCTGCTTTTTCTAATCTATAAAACATATAATACCCTTTCGTATCATACTTTGTGCTTATAGAATTTGAACTAGAAATTGAGACGTGCTTTACCCCCATGATTTCAGCAGTTTGACTAAACATCGTAATAGGCAAAAACAAAGCTGCTAATAATGTTAATTTTAATTTTTTCATGATTATTTTATTTAAAATGAATATATATTTGATTAATAATTTACTTTTTAACTAATTGATTATTAATAATTTTAATAATTTTTTGATGGTAATAATTGGTATAAGGAACGTTTAATAAAAACTCATCTGCATACCTTTCAATATAAAATTTAGAATAAGCATTTAAAAAATGATTATATGCTATTAGCGATTCATTTTTTAAATGAACTTCAATAAAATTATTATAAACTACTGTTAGTTTTGATGAATTAGTGTTATGTAAAAAATGTAAAATCTCATTGAAATTTTCTGAGAATTTTTTATTTGGGAAAGGTACGTGAGCATTAAACCGTTGATTTTTTAGTGCTACAATAATTTCTAAAAGAGAGTGTGCAATTAAATAGTCTACAAAAGGTTCTTCTTCATATATGTGTTTTACATTTATTGCATTATATAAAGCAAGGGAATAATTACCAGTTTCTATTTGTGTTAGAATAGACTCTAAAGTTATCATTTTTTTTAAATCCGAAAACTTATTTTCTAATATTTGATTATTTTCAAATTTTGAAACGATAGTTTTATTTTCTAATTCACTTAACAAAGTAATTCTTTTCTTTCTTTCGTTAATATTAGGGTGTGTTTTAAGACTATCTGGTATATAATATAGTTCTTTAGTTGCTGACCAACTGGGAGCAGCCGAACCACTTTCTAACCAATCTTCATTAAAAGTATAATTCTCATTACTAAATGTTTTTACAATATCTATTTTAGTATCGTACAAAAAATAATCTGAACTATCTAAAACAGTTAACGCTCCTTGAACCCCTCTTTGAGTTAAACCCAATTCATTTAATAGGTAAAATCCTATTGAATCTGATTGAAGTTCGTTCTCTCTACTATGCATTGCTGTTAATGAAATAATATTATAATAAATATCCTTGACTGCAGTGTAGCTACCATACTCTTTTTTAGCGGCAGTCTTAACCTCTTTAATTAAATTTTTATCATTTTTAATTAAAATATTTTTCTCTGAAGATTTTAATGCATGAACCATTATATCATGTCCCGCTTCATGTCCTAAAATAAAAGCAATTTCTTCCCATGAGTTTAACCGTTCAAGTAAAGCAATATTTATTAATATCACCCCTTTACCTAAACTAAAAGCATTAATTTCGTTGTCTCTAACAGTAAAAACAACAATTTTATCTTGTGTTAAGTTAGGTTGCGATTGGAGTAACAAATTAGTTATCTCTTGTAATAAGTTGGTAATAGGATCATGCTGCATTAGCATTTTGTCATTATGCAATTCTTTTATATAGTCACTTCTTTTAAGATAAATCTCTTTAAGATCTTTAATGTGCTTATGGTTTTTTAATGACGTTTGATAATTAGGATTATTTAATTTATAAGCTAATAAATTAATTAAACTATCTGAAGGAGCAAAATTTGTAATAGGACTATATGATTTGTTCTGTAATTGAGCAAAAAAAGGAAGGTAAAAGAACAATAAGAGAATTATTAAGCCTAACTTCATCTATTTTAATAAAAAGCAAAGGTGCATCATTTTTATTAAAAAAAGAAATTATATATACTTTTTAAGTCAAATACTTTCTCCACCAAGTATTAAAAACCACAATTGCCCACACTGTTGCTGGCGTATCTTCTGGGTTATTTGAATATAATTGATGTTTTAATTCCTCTATTGCAGAAACATTAAATACTCCTTGTTCCTCAATAAACTCCTTACTTAATAAATCATCACAAATAGTTGTTTTAAGCTCATTTTTAAACCAACTTAAAAGAGGTACCTCAAAGCCATGTTTAGGCCTGTTATAGATTTCTTCTGGTAACTCTTCAAAAAAAGCATCCTGAAGAATTTTTTTCTTCATATTCTCATTAACTTTAAACGCCCTTGGTAAATTAAAAGCAAAGTTTACAATTCTATGATCCATAAAAGGCACCCTAACTTCTAAACTGTTTGCCATACTCATCATATCTACTTTTCTAAGCATATCATTTGGCAAAACCATTTTAGCATCCGAATAAAGCACATCGTTTAAATCCCCTTCTTTTCTAATGTATTTAAGCAGCTCATCTTTACGTTTTTTATAAGTAAATGCATCATCTGTTAATCGCTGCGGATTAAAAACCAATTCTTCTTTTAATAAATAATTGGCTTTTTCTTCATTAATGATAGATGCCCATAACCAATACCTATCTTTATGAGACATGTTTGCTCCCAAACTAAATTTATACAACTGTCGATTTAGGTTGGTAAGTTTTGTGTTTCTTGATTTTGGCAATCTTTTCCATATTGGATACCCTAGTTTTACAAAAGCTTCCTTCATGCCTAAGTGCCTAATTTTATATTCCGCCATGTGTTTGTTATAGCCTGAAAACAACTCATCGGCACCATCTCCTGAAAGGGCAACTGTAACATGTTTTTTGGTGTATTTGCTTAAAATATAGACTGCAATTGCTGATGAGTCTGCAAAAGGTTCATCAATACTTTCTAATATATCATTAAGATGTTCATACATTTCGGCATTGGTAAGCGAAAAAACATGATGTTTACTTCCTATTTTATCTGCAACAGTTTTAGCATAAATCGTTTCATCAAAAAAAGGTTCATCTTTATAGCCAATAGAAAATGTATTTAAGTCTGATTTATATTTTTTAGCAATCAAACTAATAATTGAAGAATCTACTCCTCCACTTAAAAAAGTACCAACAGGAACATCTGCTACTAATCTTTTCTCCACCGCATCATGTAATAGCTCATAAAGTTTTTCTTTAGATTTATCATAGTTTAAAGCTGATTTTTGTATGGTTTCTTTTTCAGTATAAGGAATGCAATAATACTCCGTTTCTTGTACTTTTTTTATGTTGCTAACATTCTTAATAAGAATAAAATGCCCTGGTGCTAATTTATTAACCTGCTCTAACATACTAGAATCTGAAGGTATGTAGTTAAATTGCAAATAATTAAATAAACTTAATTTATCTACGGACTTATTAATTTTAAACTGTAAGATGGCTTTTAACTCCGATGAAAAAATGAATTTTTCTCCATCAAAATAATACAATAAGGGCTTTATTCCAAACCTATCTCTCGCAATAAAAAGGTTTTTCTTTTCTTTGTCATAAACAGCAAAAGCAAAAAAACCATTCAACATTTCCAAGCAATCTTTTCCATGCTTAATATACAAGTATAAAAGCACTTCTGTATCACTTTCTGTTTTAAACTCAATTCCTGACTGTTCTAATTCAGTTCTTAATTCCTTGTAGTTATATATTTCTCCATTAAAAACCAGTACATACCTTTTAGTATTATCAAAAAATGGTTGGTTGGCTCCTTCGGAAGTATCTATAATAGATAAGCGGGCATGGCCTAATGCAATGTTTTCAAAAACAACTGTTGCCTGACAATCCGGACCTCTTTTACCTAATACATTGGTAGCAGTTTTTATTTGCTTAAGGTCTGTTTGTTTAGAAGAAATTACGCCTACAATACCGCACATATAACATTTTTATTCTGTTGCTTTTTACAAATCAAATATACATTTAAGATTATAAAGATACCTTTAAATTATATTTATTTTGAAAATTAATAATCTTATCTTGCACAAAGTTTAAAAAAATAAATAAAATCATGTTCAAAAAAATCTCTATTGTATTTTTAATTTTAGTTTTAGCTTTAACTGCTAATGCTCAATCTAGTAAAAACATAAATTTACTCTCTAACTTAACATTTCCGGGTAACCGAGGTGATTTAAATGATGTTTGGGGTGTAAAAAAAGGAACTAATGAGTATGCTCTAGTAGGTTTTGAAACAGGAGTTGCCATTGTTGATGTCACTACTCCCACCAATCCGGTAGAAGTATTTTTTGCTCCGGGTGCCAGCTCAACTTGGAGAGATTTAAAAACATGGAATAATCACGTTTATATAACAAACGAAAATACAGGTGGAATGATGATTATTGACATAAATCCGCTACCGGGATCTTTAAGTGCTGCTAATGTTACCAGCTACGGAGGAAATACATATCCTTTTCAATCTGCTCATAACTTATATATTGATGAAAATGGCGTTTGCTATATTGTAGGTGCTGATAATGGAGTTGGCGGTGCAATTATGCTTGACTTAACCAATAACCCTAAAGTTCCAGTTGAGTTAGGAAGGTACAATACTTATTATTTCCATGATGCAGTTGCTAGAGGAGATACACTTTGGGGAGCAGCTGTTAATGATGGTATTTTTGTAGTTGTTAATGTTGCTAATAAAAATGCTCCTACAACTATGGCTACCCAACCAACATCTAACTTTTTTACTCACAATATTTGGTTTTCAGATGATGGACAGTATGTTTTTACAACTGATGAAAAAAAGAACTCATTTATAGATGCTTATGATGTAAGTAATCTAACTAACATAACCTTTTTAGATAAAGTACAGTCAAGTCCAGGACAAGATGTGATTCCACACAATACCCATTTTTTCAATAATTATTTAATTACTTCTTACTATAGAGATGGCGTAACCATTCATGATGTTTCCGACCCTTCAAATATGATAGAGGTTGGGCATTATGATACTTCCCCACAATTTAGTGGCGATGGTTTTAACGGATGTTGGGGAGCTTATCCATGGTTACCTTCAGGAGTTATTTTAGCAAGTGATATTGAAAATGGTTTGTTTGTTTTAGGTCCAAACTATGTAAGAGCAGCTTACTTAATAGGAAACATTACTAACTTAAACACCTCTGCACCAATTAATGGAGCAAATGTTGAAATTCTCACTACGACTAACAACACTACTTCAAACCTTAATGGGGATTACAGAACGGGGATAGCTGATGCTGGAACTTATGATGTAGTTTATTCTAAGTTTGGTTTTAAACCAGATACTGTATTTAATGTTGTACTTACTTCAGCTCAAACCACTACTGTTAATGTTCAATTAGAGCCTGTGCAACCATTTAATCTTAGTGGACAAATAATTGAAAACACTACTAATACCCCTATTGCTAACGCTCAAATTCGTTTTAGTAACTCACAATTCTCTACAATAGTTACCACGAATGCTTCAGGTAATTTTACCATTAACAATTTTGTACCTGCTACTTATGATGTAAATATTGCACACTGGGGACACCAATCGGTTTGTTTAAGCACCCAAAATATTAACCCAACTGGAAATCCTTATACTTACTCTTTGGGAGTTGGTTATTATGATGATTTTGATTTTAACTTAGGTTGGACAGCATCAACATTAAATAATCCATCTTCTGGTTTTTGGGTAAGAGATGTGCCTGTAGGTACTTTTTTAAGTGGAGTTCCTGTAAACCCAGGAAACGATATTACTAATGATTGTGGAGAACAAGCTTACGTTACTGGAAATGGTGGCGGACAATCAGGTTCTGATGATATTGATGGTGGAACGGTTATTCTAACTTCTCCTGTTTTCGATTTATCTTCTTCAACAGATCCTTATCTTCATTTTGATAGATGGTTTGTGAATGGTGGCGGTTCAGGAAATCCAGACGATTCTATGGTAGTTATTCTTAGTAATGGAATTAACGAAGCTAGGTTAGATTATGCTGATGCTAATACTCCCGACTTTTCTACTTGGGTACATAAATCATTTAAAATAACTAATTTCCTTTCATTAACCGCTAATATGCAGCTTATTGTTAAAGCTACCGATGAAGGACAAGGACATATTGCAGAAGCTGGTTTTGATGGATTTGCTGTTTATGATTCTGCATTGGTTACTGTTAATGAATTAACTACAACTAGTAATATTAAAATTTATCCTAACCCATTTAATAGTGTAGTTAATATTACTATTGAAAACAAT
The DNA here is from genome assembly GCA_965284565.1 of Vicingaceae bacterium. Classification (GTDB taxonomy): domain Bacteria; phylum Bacteroidota; class Bacteroidia; order Flavobacteriales_E; family Vicingaceae; genus BRH-c54. The sequence goes on along the minus strand of OZ260100.1, from coordinate 2,770,868 downwards.
GATTACAAAACCATAAGCGTTGAATTTTTTGATATAACAGGAAAGGTAATTGATAAGAAAACTGCAACCAATAGTAATGTAATACAAATAAACACTAACTATCCTTCTGGTATTTACTTTATTAAAGTTCTTGGTGATGCTACATTACTGAAAACTGAAAAAATAGTGAAGTTTTAAACAAATCATAACTAAACATAATATAAACAAAAAAACGCCTAGAATTAATTCTAGGCGTTTTTTTGTTTAATAAAAGTATTTGAATACTTATTTCAAATACCTAAAATCTTGGTTATTTTTAATTTGTAATAAACTTTCGTAAATCAGTTGAATAACATTTTCAACATCATCTCTATGCACCATTTCTACTGTAGTATGCATGTATCTTAAAGGTAGAGATATTAATGCGGAAGCAACTCCTCCTGTTGCATATGCGAAAGCATCAGTATCTGTTCCTGTTGCCCTTGATGCAGCGGCTAATTGAAAAGGTATTTTCTTCTTATTAGCAGTTGTTTTTATCAGTTTTAATAAATTATTCTGAACAGCAGGTCCAACCGTTAAAACAGGTCCTTTACCTGCATGATTATCTCCTTGCTCAATTTTATTAATCATTGGTGTTTGTGTATCATGACAAACATCTGTAACAATTGCCACATTTGGTTTAATGTTTTGAACCATCATTTCTGCTCCTCTTAAACCAACTTCTTCCTGAACAGAATTAGTAATGTACAATCCAAATGGTAACTTTTGTTTATTTTCTTTTAATAAACGCGTAACTTCAGCTATCATAAAACCACCAATTCTGTTATCTAAAGCACGACCAACGAAATAATTTTTGTTCAATACCATGAATTCATCTTCGTAAGTAATAACATCTCCAACACTAATGCCTAATTTTTCAACTTCTTCTTTAGTGGTGCATCCACAATCCAAGAAAATATTATTTAACTGTGGAGTTTCCTCTTTACCATCTTTTCTGGTGTGAATTGCAGGCCAACCAAATATAGCTTTAACAATTCCTTTTTCTGTATGAATATTTACTCTTTTTGAAGGAGCTATTTGATGGTCTGAACCGCCATTTCTTCTCAAGTAAATAAAGCCTTTTTCATTAATATAATGCACAAACCACGAAATCTCATCTGCATGTGCTTCAATAACAACTTTATATTCTGCTTTAGGATTTACAATTGCTGCAACTGAGCCATAAGTATCTACAAAATATTCGTCAACATAAGGTTTAATATATTCTAGCCACATTTTCTGACCTGAAGATTCAAACCCTGTTGGAGCTGGATTATTAATATAATTCTCTAGAAATTTTAATGATTTTGCTGTTAAAATTGATTTTTTTGCCATAATATTTTAAGTTTTTTAAGAAAGAAACAAAGCTAAACATTTTTATACTGAATGAACTCAGGTTTGAGAAGAATTTGACGAATTTATTTTTGTAGATAACAAGGCAAATTTTTCAAGCATAGCCTTAGCTACGGTTTAAAAATTTAAAGCAGTCAGCTGCAAAAAGAAAGAGACATAAATTGGTAAATCTGAGTTCATTCAGTATAACAAAAAACCTTACTTTTGATGCTTCTATGATAAGTCATGAAACATATATGCTTCGTTGTCTGCAACTTGCAAAAAAGGGCATTAGAAATGCTTATCCCAACCCAATGGTAGGTTGTGTTATTGTACATAAAAACACCATAATTGGAGAAGGTTATCATAAAAACTATGGTGAAGCTCATGCAGAAGTTAATGCAATTAATAGCGTTTCCAACAAATCGCTATTAGCTGAAAGCACTATTTATGTGAGTTTAGAACCTTGTGCTCATTTTGGCAAAACACCTCCTTGTGCAGATTTAATTGTGCAGCACAAGATTCCTCATGTGGTAATTGGCTGTATTGATACTTATGCTGAAGTTGCAGGAAAAGGTATTGAAAAACTAAAAAAAGCAGGTATTAAAATCACATTGGGAGTATTAGAAAAAGAGTGTTTAGCCATCAACAAACGTTTTTTTACTTTTCACAATAAAAAAAGACCTTATATTATTCTAAAATGGGCTCAAACCCAAGATGGCTTTATTGATATTGATAGGCATAAAAACTTCTTACATGACAACTGGATAACTTGTGCTGCATCTAAAAAACTGGTGCATAAATGGCGAAGTGAAGAACATGCTATTATGATTGGTACAAATACAGCTTTAAATGATAATCCTGAATTAACAGTAAGAGAATGGGATGGTAAAAACCCTATTAGAGTAGTTTTAGATATAAATTTAAGACTTCCAAAACACTTAAATATTTTTAATACAGAAGCCTCAACAATAGTGTTCAACAGCATGAAAAATAAAACAGACCAATATATTGAATACATACAAATTGACCAATCCAAAAACATTATACAACAATGTATGGATAAGCTTTATGAGCATCAAATAAGCTCTATTATTATAGAGGGAGGAACATTATTACTACAAAGTTTTATTGATATCAATTTATGGGATGAAGCTAGGGTTTTTATAGGGAATAAAGCTTTTGAAAAAGGTTTAAAAGCCCCTAATATTAAGTCCTCTCCTATTTCAACAGAAATGATTGATAAAGACAAATTGTTACTTTTTAAAAATTAGAAATAAAAAAACTCCTGAAGTGCTTTCTGGAGTTTTTTTATTTTATCAATTCAATTTAATTATCAAAATCATCTTCTATTTCATCAAGTTTTTTATCTGCATCTTTAGCGTCTTTATCAATAACTACTTTTCCTTTTTTCAAATCTTGATTATCTTCATCGTCTTCATCGCTATAAAACTTTTTCATTACCACGTCTTTCTCTTTGGCTTTTTGTTTTTTCTCTTCTTGTTTTTTCTTATCAAGTACTTCAGGGTCATATTTTTTAAATACTTCTACCATTTTTTTTGCTTTAGCAGCCATTTCCATATCTCCTTGTTGAGTGAAATATTCCTCTAAAATAAGCATACCTGAGGAAATTACCCCTGCAGTAGCAGTTGAAGGTTCAAAGTTTTCGTCTATAAGTTCCATTGCTGCTCTGGCATTTTTCTCCCCTTCAATAGCATTCATAGATTTAATTTCACTTATACCTTGCCAAAGCTGTAATACAGGGTCGTTTGGTATTGCTTTAAAAGCATACTTATATTCCAAAGCTGCTTTTCTTGGTTTATCTACTAAAAACAAATGCTGACCTAACTTATTTGCTGTATCAGCAATATTGATAAAAAATTCTTTGTAGTCTTCCATTGTTGGCTCGTAATCTTCAAAATATTTTTGAGCTTTTGCCTCAGCTTTCACATATTTATAAATATATTTTTCAGCATCTTTTAATGGCTTTGGATAATCAGAATCTCTTTCTCCTACACTATATTTTTCAGGTAATTTAGAAATTTCGTACAAACCCATTGCAGCAAACAAGTACGGCATAGGATGTCTTCTATAAGTTCCATCATCCATTAATTTTATAGATTTATCGACTAGTTTTTCGTACTCTTCATCAACATATAAAAAATTCAAGTCTTCAATTTTTTTATCTTGAGCTACAACTGCTTTTTCAAATGTACTTAGTATTAATATTGCAATTAATTGTATTGAAAATTTTTTCATATAATTTTTAGTTTTTGAGTTAATAGTTCATTAAATAATTTATATCTAACTTTTACAAAGATAATGCCTCTTTATTGAATGTATAATTTTTTTGTTAAAAATTACATAAAAAGTTAAAAAAAGTAGGAAGTTTGACCTTTAAAGCAACATAACACACTAAAATGGAAAATAAAATAGAATATATTGAAGAAAATAATGAGCTAACTATTTTAATTTATCCACTTTATGATAAAAGAAAACAAAACATGCTTACCACTTGGTTAGTATTATTTTCACTTTGTGGAATAGCCATTATTAGTCAGTTTTTCTTTGATTACCCAACCAGTACAAAGCTTTTTTTTATAGTTTACCTTATCTTTTGGTTATTTTTTGAATTTAAAGTTATCTACGCTATTCGTTGGAGGAATTATGGTAAAGAAGTTATAACTATTGACAAAGAAAGTATTTATCTTACCAAAAAAATTGGCAATAGAGGTTTAACAGAGAGATATGACTTAAGTGCTATAGATAGTATAGAAGCTTTAAAATACAAAGAAAAATTAGTGTATAAAATGACTTCTTCTTATTGGAACTCTAACCACTATACACTTTGCATAAACGTTAACAAACAGCAAATTCCTTTTGGAATTGATTTGAATGAACAACAAGCCAAAAAAATGATCAAATCCTTAAAAGAAACTGTTAAAAACCGTGTTGAAAACAAGCTTTAATCCGCTTAACATCCTTTTTTATTATTGCTTAACATTACATTCATAAAACACTCAAACTTATGAAGCGTAATTTACTTGTTCTCATTCTATCAATATTTTTAATAACATTAATTATTTGGTCTTGCGGCTCAAAAAAAGGAGATGAAGCAAATCTAAAAGTTTTTAGATACAACGAAGCTGCAGGAATTACTTCCTTAGACCCTGCTTTTTCTAGAAATCCTGAAAACATTTGGGCTTGCAATCATATTTACAATGGTTTGCTTGAAATGGATGACCAGCTAAAAGTACAAGCTTCCATTGCTAAAAGTTGGGAAATTTCTGAAGATGGAAAAACCTACACCTTCTATTTACGAAATAATGTTTATTTTCATGATAACAAACAATTTGAAAATGGTAAAGGAAGAAAAGTTACTGCTCATGATTTTGTTTACAGCTTCAATAGAATTTTAGATTCAAAAGTTGCTTCTCCAGGAACTTGGATATTTAATAATGTTGATTTTGACGAAGCATTTAATTTCCAACCATTTGAAGCTATAGATGATACTACCTTAAAAATTCACTTAAGCCAACCTTTCCCTCCATTTTTAGGAATTCTTACCATGCAATATTGTGCTGTGGTGGCAAAAGAAGTAGTTGAATATTACAAAAACGACTACCGTAGTAATCCTGTTGGTACTGGTCCTTTTATGTTTAAGGTTTGGGATGAAAACAATAAATTGGTTTTATTAAAAAACCCTAATTATTGGGAAAAAGATGAAAGTGGTAAAGAATTACCTTATATAGATGCTATTTCTATTTCCTTTGTTAAAGATAAAGAAATGGAATTTTTAAAATTCTTAAATGGAGAGCTGCATTTTGTTTCCGGTAGAGATGGTGATAACAAAGAAAGTATTTTTACTGCTGATGGCAAACTAAAAAAAGAATATAATAACAAAATTAAAATGCTTACCAACCCTTATTTAAATACCGAATATTTAGGGATTTTAGTGGATGATGAGTTAGACATTGTTGCTAAAAGTCCTTTAAGAAAAAAATATGTAAGACAAGCTATTAACTACGGTTTCGATAGAAAACAAATGATTTCTTACCTAAGAAAGAATATTGGAACTCCTGCTGAAGCTGGTTTTGTTCCTAAAGGTTTACCATCTTATGATGAAGAAAAAGTGAAAGGCTATAACTACAATCCTGAAAAAGCAAAAGAATTACTTTACTTAGCAGGCTATCCAAATGGAGAAGGAATGCCAGAAATTACGCTTTTTACTACCGCTAATTATGTTGATTTATGCGAGTTTATTCAACATCAATTGGGAGAAATAGGTATAAAGGTAAAAGTAGATGTTGTGCAAGCTACTACTCATAGAGAGTTAGTTGCTCGTTCCAAATTAAACTTCTTCAGAAAATCATGGATAGCAGATTATCCTGATGCTGAAAACTATTTAGCACTTTTTTATAGTAAAAACTTTACACCTCACGGACCAAATTACACTCATTTTAAAAGTATTGAGTTTGATAATTTATATGAACTTTCTCAAAAAGAAACCAACGATTCTATCCGTTATGATTATTACCAACGTATGGACAACATTATAATTGAAGAAGCTCCTATAGTAATTTTGTATTACGATGAAGTGGTTAGGTTAACTCAAACCAATGTGGAGAATCTAGGTATCAACCCTATTAATTTACTAAGCTTAAAGAAAGTGAAATTATTAGATTAATCTTTTTTCTGTTCCAAATAACTTTGTAAAATAATGGTGGCACTAATCTGATCTACTAAAGCTTTGTTCTGTCGTGCTTTTTTCTTTAACCCACCATCTATCATAGTCTGAAAAGCCATTTTTGAGGTAAACCTTTCATCCACTCTTTCAATTTTTACTTGAGGAAATTTTTTAGTGATGTGTTTTACAAAAGGTTCTATAAACCTGGCAGATTGTGCAGGCTGATTTTTCAAATCCATTGCTAACCCTACTACAATAGTTTCTACCTCATATTTATTAAGGTATTCTTCCAAAAAAGCAATGATATCTTTTACATGTACCGTAGTTAAACCACTGGCAATTATCTGTAAATCATCCGTTACAGCTACTCCTACTCTTTTTTGTCCGTAATCTATTGCTAAAACCCTAGCCATTATTTAAAATTCTATGTCTATTTATAAATGTTAAACGAATTATCCCCATTCAATTTTAGTAATTTTGCTAAAAATAATTCATACAACTTAATGGAAGCAAAATTAAACAAAATAGAAGAAGCGATTGAAGATATCAAAAATGGTAAAATTATTATTGTTGTTGATGATGAAGATAGAGAAAATGAAGGAGACTTTTTAGCAGCTGCAAGAGCTGTAACTCCCGAAATGATTAACTTTATGGCTACACATGGTAGAGGACTTATTTGTGCTCCATTAATTCAAGATAGATGCGATGAATTAGGATTAGACTTAATGGTACACCAAAATAATGCTGCTTACGAAACGCCTTTTACCGTTTCTGTAGATTTAATTGGTGAAGGTTGTACAACAGGAATTTCTGCTTCTGACAGATCTAAAACTATTAAGGCATTAATTAATCCTGATACTAGAAAAGAACAATTAGGTAAACCAGGACATATTTTCCCATTAAGAGCCAAAAGAGGTGGTGTTTTAAGAAGAGCCGGACATACCGAAGCGGCTATAGATTTTGCTAAATTAGCAGGTTTTGAACCAGCGGGTGTAATTGTAGAAATTATGAATGAAGACGGTACTATGGCTCGTCTTCCAGAATTATTAAAGATTGCTGAAAAACACCAACTAAAAATTGTTTCCATTAAAGATTTAATTTCTTATCGTTTACAACACGAAACATTAATTAAAAGAGAAGTTACCATTGATTTACCTACAGAGTATGGTGATTTTAAAATGGCTGCTTACAAGCAAACAACTAATGATATGGATCATTTAGCCATATTTAAAGGTAAATGGAAAGAAGATGAACCCGTTTTGGTTAGGGTTCACTCATCATGCATGACAGGTGATATTTTTGGTTCTTGCAGATGTGATTGTGGCCCTCAATTGCATAAAGCTATGGAAATGATTGAAAAAGAAGGAAAAGGTGTTGTAGTTTACATGAATCAGGAAGGAAGAGGAATAGGCTTAATGAACAAACTTAAAGCCTACAAACTTCAGGAAGAAGGTAGAGATACTGTTGAAGCAAACATAGAACTTGGTTTTAAAGCTGATGAACGTGATTATGGTATTGGAGCTCAGATTTTACGTGATTTAGGTGTTTCTAAAATGAAGTTGATGAGTAACAACCCTAAAAAGAGAACAGGCTTATTAGGTTATGGTCTTGAAATAGTGGATAATGTAGGTTTAGAAATTGAATCTAATTTGCATAACGAAAGCTATCTTAAAACTAAAAAAAGTAAAATGGGACACCAACTTAACTTAAAGCCTTAAAGATTATTTTCAGTACTTATCTTTTCAATAATTAATCTTATAAAGTTCAGCAAGCAAATATTTGTAGCTGAACAAAATTTTCCTATTTTTAACTTTTAAACTTAAATATATAAAATATGGGATTTCCTTCTGACATTGAAATAGCACAAAATACTAAGCTAAAACACATTACATCAATTTCTTCTTACTTAAATATAAATGAAGATGATATTGAAATGTATGGAAAATATAAGGCTAAACTTCCTTTAAGCCTTATACGTCAGGAAAACATTAATAAAAGCAATTTAATTTTAGTTACAGCTCTTACTCCTACTCCTGCTGGAGAAGGAAAAACAACTACTTCTATAGGTTTAACCGAAGGACTTAATAAAATTGGAAAGAAAACTACAGTAGTTTTAAGAGAACCTTCTTTAGGTCCTGTTTTTGGGATTAAAGGCGGAGCTGCCGGTGGTGGTTATGCTCAAGTAGTTCCTATGGAAGATATTAATCTGCATTTTACAGGAGATTTTTCTGCAATAGAAAAAGCCAATAACCTTTTGTCTGCTTTAATAGATAACAACATTCAGAATAAAACCAATAATTTAAATATAGACCCTAGAACCATTGTTTGGAAAAGAGTAATGGATATGAATGACAGGGCTTTAAGAGAAATTGTTATTGGTTTAGGTGGTACTGGAAACGGTATTCCTAGACAAGATGGTTTTAACATTACGCCTGCTTCAGAAGTAATGGCAATTTTATGTATGTCTGAAAACTTTGAAGACTTAAAGAATAAGCTAGGAAATATTTTTATTGGATTTACTTTCGATAAAAAGCCTGTTTATGCTAGAGATTTGAAAGCTGAAAACGCAATGGCTATCTTACTTAAAGACGCTATTAAACCTAACTTAGTCCAAACCTTAGAAGGAAACCCAGCTATTATTCACGGTGGTCCGTTTGCTAATATTGCTCAAGGTACGAACACTATTTTAGCAACTAAAATGGGATTATCTCTATCAGATTATGTAGTAACAGAAGCTGGTTTTGGTGCTGATTTAGGTGCTGAAAAATTCTTAGATATTAAATGTGTTTCCGGTGGATTAAAACCTAAAGCCCTTGTGTTGGTGGCAACTATAAGAGCTTTACGTCACCATGGCGGAGCTACCAAAGAACAGTATAACGATACTAGTGTTGAAAGAGTGAGTAATGGTTTTGCTAACCTTGAGAAGCACATTGAAAACTGTAAAAAATTTGGGCTAAACCCAGTAGTTGCTATTAATGCGTTCCCTACTGATAGTGCTGAGGAAGTAAAACTTATTCAAGATAGATGTGCCGATTTAGGTGTAAAAGCTATTGTTGCCGAAGGTTTTGCTAAAGGTGGTGATGGTATGACCAACCTAGCACAAGCTGTTGTAACAGAAATTGAAAGTGGCAAAAATAACTTTAAGCCACTTTACGATTGGAAACTTCCTATTAAAGAAAAAATTGAAATTATTGCCAAAAACATTTATGGTGCAGATGGTGTGGAATATTCTAAAAAAGCCCTTACCGATTTGAAAAAATTAGATAGCTTAGGTATGAATGAACTACCTATTTGTATGGCTAAAACTCAAAAATCTTTTTCTGATAATGAAAGTTTAATTGGTAGACCAACAGGGTTCACTATTAACGTTAGAGAATTTGAATTTGCTTCGGGAGCAGGTTTTGTAATTCCTATTTTAGGAAACATGATGCGTATGCCGGGATTACCGGTTATTCCGGCATCTGAAGGAATGTTTATTGATAATGATGGTAAAATTAGTGGATTGTCTTAATTAGATTATGAGTTTATGAGTTTAGAAGTTTAATTTCTAATTTCTTTAATCATCCTAACAAGAACACACAAGGTCTTTTGTTTAAGTCAATTTTTGTGTTCTTCCATTCAGTAATGGTTTTGGTAATAATTTGCTCCGAAGCCATTGTAATATCAACAGCTACACACAATTTTGTATTAGGATTACAGTTAGCCAATAAATCCTCCATTACATGATGATTTCTATAAGGCGTTTCAATAAAAAGTTGTGTTTGCTTTTGAGCAATGGCCATTCTTTCTAAGTCTTTTAATTTTCTCACTCTGTCTTTTTGTTCTTTTGGTAAATAGCCATTAAAACAAAAACTTTGTCCGTTAAAACCACTTGCCATTAACGATAATAAAATTGACGAAGGACCAACCAATGGAACTACTTTAATATTATTTTGATGAGCCAGAGCTACAACATCTGCTCCAGGGTCGGCAACTCCAGGACAACCAGCATCGGAAATAACACCAATATTCCTTCCTTCATCAATAGGCTTTAAGAAGGTTGGCAACATATCTAAGTTCGTTCTTTTGTTAATCTCATAAAATATCAAATCGTCTATTACTTTCTCAGGTGCCGACCTTTTAATAAATCTTCTAGCTGTCTTTATATTTTCTACAATAAACACATCAATTTCTTGTACTATTTTATTGTTTAACGAAGGAATAACCTGATCATAGGCAGATTCTCCCAAAGTGGTAGGTATTAAATATAGTGTTCCTTTATTATTCATTATTATTATTTTTTATAAATACCTCACAAGCATTGTCTAATAACTGATAAACTTCTTCAAAACCTGCTTCTCCACCATAATAAGGATCTGGTACATTTCTATTTTCATTTGGATAAGCTAAATTTAAAAATAATGATACTTTTTGTTTATCAGTATCGGTTTTGGCAAGCTTTAAAATATTATTGTAGTTAGAACTATCCATCGCAAAAATATAATCAAACTCCTGAAAATCATCATAAGTAAACTGCCTTGCTTGTTGGTTAGAAATGTCTATGTTATATTCTAATGCTTTAGCTTGCATTCTTTTATCGGGAGTTTCTCCAATATGGTAATCGGATGTTCCAGCAGAATCTACCAATAAGTTTAATCCATATTCTTTGGCTTTAGCTTCCAAAACGCCTTGTGCCATTGCCGACCTACAAATATTTCCTAAACAAACAAATAATACCTTTTGCATTTTTTATTTTTTTAATTTTCTTCATTCATTCTATTACTCTGAAGCTTAATAGATTCAATATGAATTTCTGTAAATAAATTTCTAATAAATCGTTCGCTCAATCCTTTTGCTTTAGCTTCTTCCAATGCTTTTAATAAAATTTCTTCCCAACGTTTCGGTTGTAAAATCTGAATATTATTCTCTTTTTTATATTGAGCTAACTCATTAATCAGTTCCATTCTTTTTGAAAGTACATCCAACAATTCACCATCAAGTACATTTATACTTCTTCTTATTTTATCAAGTTCTGTTGTAAGTGATGGCGTTAGTTTTGTTTTTCTAACTACCAACTGATTTACAAACTTCTCTAGTGTTTGAGGAGTTATTTGTTGCAGAGCATCACTTAAAGCATTATCAGGATCTAAATGTGTTTCAATCATTAGTCCATCAAAATCTAAATCCATTGCTTTTTGAGCAACAGCAAACAGATTATCACGCTTGCCACAAATATGACTAGGGTCGCAAATCATTGTTAAATCCGGATAATGCTGCATTAACTCGATAGGAATTTGCCATTGAGGTGGGTTTCTATAATATGAATCGCCATATTTTGAAAATCCTCTGTGAATTGCTCCTATTTTTGAGATACCTACTTTTGCAAAACGCTCTATGGCTCCTTCCCAAAGTTGTAAGTCTGGATTGATTGGGTTTTTTATTAAAACCGTAGCATCTGTAGCACGTAACGCGTCTGCAATTTCTTGAACTACAAAAGGGTTAACAGTAGTTCTTGCTCCTATCCATAGTACATCAACACCATATTTCAAAGCTTCTTCAACATGTAGTGTATTGGCAACTTCTATAGCTGTTTTTAAACCTGTGGCTGCTTTAGCTTTTTGCAACCACTTTAACGCTTCTAAACCAACACCCTCAAAACTACCTGGCCTTGTTCGTGGCTTCCAAATTCCAGCTCTTAATACATCAACTTTATTAAGTTGTTTTATAGTAATAGCTGTCTGAATTAACTGTTCTTCAGATTCAGCACTACACGGTCCACTAATAATAATGGGAGTTGCTTTATTGCTTAATATTTTATTGATAGACTTCAATATATTGAAAAATGAAGTACAAAGTTAGCTAAGTTAAATTGAAGTTGACTAAATAATTAAATGTAAAATGAAAGTAGATAACCTACAATAAAAATACACAGAGCAATAACAATGTAAAACAAAACTTTTTGAGCTTTTTTGCTCATAGGTTTATAGATGGGAGCAGGTTTGTCAAATCTGTTAAACATAGGTTTTTAAAACAAAAAAACAGGAAAATCTTAGTTAAGAAATTCCTGTTTAGTTAGTGCAAATCTTAAAATTATATTATTGTAAACTAATTTTCTTTTTCAATTCTTCAATATAGCCTCTAAAACGTTTGTCAGTATCCATAAGGTTGTTTACTGTTTTACAAGCATGTAATACTGTTGCGTGGTCTTTTCCACCGCAGTGCATTCCAATTGATGCTAGACTAGATTTAGTCATTTGTTTAGAGAAATACATAGCTATTTGACGAGCTTGTACTACTTCTCTTTTTCTAGTTTTAGATTTTAAGGTTTCAATAGGCATATCAAAATAATCGCAAACTACTTTTTGGATGTAATCTATAGAAACTTCTCTGGCTGTATTTTTAACAAATTTATCCACCATTTGTCTAGCCAAATCAATATTTACTGCTTTTTTGTTTAGAGAAGATTGAGCTAAAATAGAAATCAAGGCACCTTCTAGTTCTCTAACATTGGTAGTAATACTGTAAGCGATATATTCCACAACATCTTTAGGTAATTCTAACCCTTCACTATACATTTTCTTTTCTAAAATAGCTATTCTAGTTTCCAAATCAGGCGATTGAAGATCAGCTGCTAACCCCCATTTAAAACGAGATAACAACCTTTGTTCCATACCAATAATCTCTACTGGTGCTTTATCAGCTGTAAGAATTATTTGTTTTCCTGATTGGTGTAAATGATTAAATATGTGGAAGAAAACATCTTGAGTTTTTGCTTTTCCTGCAAAAAACTGAACATCATCAATAATCAACACATCTATCATTTGATAGAAATGAATAAAATCGTTTTGTTCGTTATTTTTTACTGCGTCTATAAATTGTTGGGTAAATTTCTCTGAAGAAACATACAACACAATTTTATTTGGGAATTTATTTTTTACTTCAATACCAATAGCATGTGCTAAGTGTGTTTTTCCTAAACCTACTCCACCATATACTAATAATGGATTAAAAGAAGTTCCTCCAGGATTATTAGAAACTGCAAAACCAGCAGAACGAGCCAACCTATTACAATCTCCTTCAACAAAATTATCAAAAGAATAATTTGGGTTTAATTGAGATTCTACATTTAAATGAGCAATACCTGGAATAATAAATGGATTTCTGATAGATTTGTTTTTATTCAAATCTATTGGCATATTAACAGGATTGTTTTTAATATGTGGTTTATTGGTAGCAGGAATTTTTAAAGTATATGGATTATTAGTTTTACTATTATTTTCTATAACAATACTGTACTCTAGTCTTCCTTCAGGACCTAATTCTTTTTTTATGGTTTTCTTTAAGATAGATACATAATGTTCTTCTAACCATTCGTAAAAAAATTGGCTAGGAACCTGAATGGTAAGCACTTTGTCTTTCAGTTTTACAGGAACAATCGGATCAAACCAAGTTTTATAACTTTGTAAGCTTACATTGTCTTTTATTACCTGAAGGCAATTTTCCCATACTGAAGTAAAGTTTTTATCCATTTTTAATAACTCCTATTTTTTATGTTTTTACTAATTTCTCTCTAAATCATTAAGCGTCAAAGCTCTTTTATACTGCTGTAAAACGGCTGTCTAAATTAATCAAAATAATTTTAATAAGCTGTTTAAAATCAATGATTTTTAAAACTAAAAACCACCTCTCTTTTGTGCTAACAAATATTTGAATAAAAAAATGAAAAAAAAAATTTTTATCTATTGTTTTTTATTTTTTTTACTTAGATAACTCCTATTATATCGTTATTTAATGTAAAAGCTCTATCTAAAGGGTTGATATAAAAGTCTATTCTACCTAAATAAAGCCCAGCCCAACCAACTTGATTAATTAAAGTAACTTTATTGTCCTTATTTTTAATGCTTGTTGGCTTTTCTAAAAACGTATGTGTATGTCCGCCAATAATTAAATCTATATTTTTTGTTTCTTTAGCCAGTACATTATCAGAAACTTTATTGCTTTTATAATCATAACCCAAATGCGACAAGCATATAATTAAATGGCATTTTTCATTATATTTTAAATGTTCTGCTGTGTTATTGGCTGCAATTATCGGATTATTATATTGTGTTTCTGCATACATTTTTTTATCTACCAAACCAGCCAACTCTACTCCAACACCAAAAACACCAATCTTTACATTATCTTTTTCAAATACTTTGTATGGAGCGATTTTACCGTTTAATATGGTATTTGTAAAATCATAATTCACATTTAAAAATGGAAAATTAGCATGAGGTAACATATTATTTAAGCCTTCAATACCATTATCAAAATCATGATTACCAATAGTAGCGGCATCATATTTCATTAAGCTCATTAGTTTAAACTCTAATTCTCCACCATACAGATTAAAATAAGGTGTTCCCTGAAAAATATCTCCAGCATCCAACAATAACACATTTTTTTCTACTGTTCTAATTTTATCTATTAAAGCAGCTCGTTTTGCTGCACCTCCCATATTTGGATATTTAGGATCATTGCTCGGAAATGGTTCAATATGACTATGAGTGTCGTTGGTATGTAAAATAGTGATTTTTGTGTGACTTTTTTTAAGGATGGCAGCCGAAATCGGATTTAATGCCGCAGCTCCAAGTAAAGATACACCACCTAAAAAAGATTGTTTTATAAAGGTTCTTCTGTTACTCATAAACTATCCTCCCTTCTATTTTACCAGTTAGTTCCTTTCCTTGTTTACGTTGCTCTACACAATATTGTATAATAGCATCTCTCAATTTTATTCCCACTTTTTCATAGTTAATGGGATTTAAAAAGAAAGTCATGTTATCACCTCCATTGGCTAAATAATCAGTCGTTAATATTTTGTAAGTTGTATTTAATGATTTATCATTTTTTCGATATTTATATTTTACCTCTTGATTATCTTGAGAAAATTTAACTTTAACTCCCGAGACAGGTTGCCCTCCAACTCTATTTAAGTAATTTATTAAACTATTTAAACTATCTTGACTAATACTAACCACCACCAACTCATTTTCAAAAGGCATTAATTCAAAAATTTTTCCTAGGGTAATTTCTCCTTTAGGCAAAGAAGTTCTCAGTCCACCAAAATTCAATAAACAAAAATCAATGTTACTGTTATACATTTTTTGAGCTACTTCTAAACTTAAATCTGCAACAAGGTTTCCCAATTTAGTTTCTGGTTTACCTTTTTCTTTAGGAAATTCTTCAGCAGAAATAACCAATACTTCATTCATTTCTTTTTCTAACTTCTCTTTATAAGGAGTAATTAAAACTGTTGCCTGTTGATGTTCTGTTGTTGTTTCAATAATGTTAATAGAAGAATCTTGAGTTTTTTCATAAACAGCGGGCTGACAAGCAAGGAAAAGTGAAATAAAAACTGTGGCAACCACTTTCTTAATAACTGAAAATTGGTATGTTGTGAAAAAAAACTGCATGTTATTCCCTAATAAGTTTGCCTGAGTTGACCAAATTACGAACTTTACCGTAAATTTTTCATTAATTTTATATCATGTACACATCAACAACAAAAATAAGAGTTAGGTATGCCGAAACTGATATGATGGGCTATGTTTATTACGGAAATTATGCTACTTATTTTGAAGTAGCTCGTGTGGAAGCCATTAAAAAACTAGGATTTAGCTACAGAAGAATGGAAGATGAAGGCATTGCTTTACCAGTATTAGAATTTTCTATAAAATACTACAAACCTGCTTTTTATGATGATGAATTAAGGATAGAAACCACCATAAGTGAGCTACCAAAAGCTCGTATTTCATTCACTTACCAAACTTTTAACGAAAAAAACGAGTTGATTAATGAAGCTGCAACAACCTTGGTTTTCATCAACAAAAACACCCAACGACCATGTGCTGCTCCTGATGATTTTATTGAAGCTATAAAGACTTATTTCTAAAATACTCGTGTACATTTAATTAAAACATACAGACAATTAAAATTTACGCCTTATAATAATCTTTTACCCAAGCAACTATTTGATTTTCTGTCATGCCATCGGCACTAATAACTTCTAACAATTTTTTAGCTAAAGGTTGATTTTCTTTTATTTGTTTCTCTAACTCAATTTTCATTTGTGCAGGACCAAAAACAACCAATTCTTCTGCTGTTTTAATGTTTTCAATGATCTCAGCCAAATATTCAGCAACTTCATGCTTTCTTCTGTTTTCTTGTTTATTTTCTAGTGAGGTATATTGATCTCCAAACCTACCATATTCTTTTCCTTCACCTTCAATTCTGGTTACTCCTTCAATTTCTGATGTTATTACTGATAAATTAGCATCGCTACCTGAAAGGCTAACGATATATGCTTTTTTAGAATCTATCCAAACTCCTATTTTTCCCATGGTTATTTAATTATTAAATTAGTATTTATTTTAAACTCATTAATTGTTCTTAAAAAACACTCTAAAAGTAGTAAAATTAAAAGCTATTCTATTATAATAACATCTAAATTTTTATTAAAATTATAAAAATCGCTAGATAATTTTTTTGTTTTAAAAAGTTCTATGTCATTACCTTCTATATACTTTACCTTATCGTCCTCTATAAAAATTCCATTATAATATGGGATAAAGCCTTCAAACACATCTTTTCCATTATAATTTCCTTTTTTCCACCAATAATAAGCATTCAATTGACCAATATATATATTCTGATAGTCTAACTCTATTTTAGAACGTAATTCATTTTTAATTTCTAATGAAGAAAATTCTTTGATATATTTTTCATCACTAAGATTTTGCAGATGTCTATTTATATAAAAAGCCCTACTAATAGAATCTGGATAAGAGATTGATTTATTATAGTAATCTAAAGTATAATAATTAAACATTACTTTTCTATTATCTATTAAATTATCTTCTGTAAGTAATCTAGATTTTTTTAATATAGTAATTACATCATCATCTTTCCACTTAATTTTATGTTTCCATTCAACTATTGGTGGGTTTATTTCCTCACTATACTTATTCATAAATTTACAATACCTAGCCTCATCTAACTCTTTACATAATTGCATTCTAATAATTGAATCTCTAGTATATTTATAAAGTTTGAAATAATCTCCAACTGTAATTTTTAATTTTTCTTTAGGTAAATTTAGATTAATTTGTTTTTTTAAATACTTTACATTAACTCCCCTATTGGGATACTTCCATTTTATATATTGCTCAAGTTGTTTCTCAGAAATTCCTTGCACTGGAAAATTATCGAAATATTCATGAGTAAAATAATACCTAGTTAAAAAAGTTGCCCAACTTCTATTATTTGAAGTGTCTTTACACCAAACATAAACATCAGGATAAATTGGAATTTTATTATGTTTTAATTTGCGATTATTCACTTCTCTTCTTCCATAAAATCGTTCTTCAGGTTTGTAATATAGAGGTTCTAAAGCTTCTCTTGCCCAAGGAGTGTTAATATCAAGTTTTTCTTTCCAATTAACCCCTATAATCACTCTACTTTCATCACAAGTATCACAATAAATTAAATAATTTTCATCAACTTCTTGTCCTGCAACCATTCTGAAAATAGAATCTTGTATATAAATTACAAATTCTCTATATTCTTTATTTGTAATATAATTATTTTGTGCTTCAATAGTTGAAGTGATAAAAACAATTGATATTAAAAATAGATTTTTCATTAATGTAGAATTAGCTTACCTACTTCAAACTCATCAACTGTTCTTCTAGCACTTTAATTTTTGCTTCGGCATCAGCTTTTTTCTTTTTTTCTGCTGCTACCACCTGCTCAGGAGCTCCATTAACAAACTTTTCGTTGGCTAGTTTTTTCTCTACAATTGCTAACGAACCTTTAGCATATTCTAAATCAGTCTTGATTTTTTGAATTTCTTCATTTGTTATTTTTCTAGCTACCGGAATAACATATTCAGTGGACTTAATTACAAACCTTTCAGCTGTTTTTTCTCCTTCATCATTCCATTGGTCTTCATAATACAAATGAACATTACCTAACTTTTCAATCAAGTCTTTAAAAAATAAATTGTTATTCGACTTTACATATAATGTCAAATCTTGCTTTGGTGACATGTTATATTTAGCCCTAAAATTTCTAATATTTGAAATTATTTCTTTACCATCTTCTCCTCCTTCTATTACACTTTCATTAATGTCTCCTGCTTTTGGATAATCCAATAACATAATGGTTTCTCCATCTTTTCTTTCTTCTAAATTTTGCCACAACTCTTCTGTTACAAAAGGCATAAATGGATGCAACATCTTCAATAACTGTTCAAAATAAATAATGGTAGCTTTTAATGTTGCTGCATCTATAGGTTGTTGGTAATCAGGTTTAACACACTCTAAGTACCAAGAACAGAAGTCATTCCATATTAACTTATACATTGACATTAGAGAATCTGAAAGTCTATACTTATCGAAATTAACTTCTACAAAAGTTAAAGTTTCGCTCAATTTAGCATCAAACCATTCAATTCCAGCTTTAGCACTTTCAGGTTGAGCTAAACTATCATCTACTTCCCAACCTTTTACCAAACGGAAAGCATTCCACATTTTGGTAGAAAATTTACTACCTTGCTCACAAAGTGCTTCATCAAACAACAAATCGTTTCCTGCTGCAGCACACGATAACATTCCAAAGCGAACTCCATCAGCTCCGTATTGATCTATTAACGCCAACGCATCAGGCGAATTCCCTAAGGATTTACTCATTTTTCTGCGTTGCTTATCTCTTACCATTCCAGTAAAATAAACATCCTTAAACGGTTTTTCATCTTTAAATTCATAACCTGCAAAAACCATCCGAGCCACCCAAAAGAAAATTATATCCCAACCGGTTACCAATACATTGGTAGGATAATAATAATCAAAATCTGGCGAATTTTCTTCAAAACCATCAAAAACAGAAATGGGCCACAACCATGATGAAAACCATGTATCTAAAACATCTTCATCTTGAATTAAATCATTTTCTGTTAAATTATTATTGCCTGATTTTTCTTTCGCCAATTGCAAAGCTTCTTCTTTAGTTATTGCTACTACAAAATCTTTTTGCTCATTGTAATAAAATGCCGGAATTTGCTGTCCCCACCACAACTGACGGGAAATAGGCCAATCTCTAATATTTTCTAACCAATGTTGGTAAACATTTTTAAACTTTGATGGAAACAACTGAATATCGTCATTCATTACATGTTTCAACGCTGGCTTTACCATTTCATCCATCTTTACAAACCATTGTAAGGATAATTTTGGTTCTACCGCTGTGTCAGGATTTCTTTCAGAATAACCAACATTATTAGTAATTTGCTCTGTTTTCTCCAATAAACCTTGCTCTTGCAACAAAGCAGCAGCTTTTTTACGTACTACAAATCTATCTTCACCAACAAATATTCCTGCTGCTTCGCTAATAGTACCATCATCATTAAAAGTATCTATCACTTCCAAACCATGACGAATACCTATTTCATAATCATTTGTATCGTGTGCTGGAGTAACTTTTAGCATTCCTGTTCCAAATTCTCTGTCAATATAATCATCGCAAATAATAGGAACTTCACGATTCACCATAGGAACAATTACTTTCTTTCCATGTAAATGAAAATACCTATCATCTTTTGGATGAACACAAATAGCTACATCGCCCATAATGGTTTCAGGACGAGTGGTAGCAACAGTTACATAGCCTTCCTCTCCAATAATTTTATATTTAACGTAATATAAGTTGGAGTTTACTTCCTTACGGATTACTTCTTCGTTAGAAAGTGTAGTTTGGGCTTTTGGATCCCAGTTTACTATTTTCCAGTCTTTATAAACATAACCTTTATTATACAACTCTACAAAAGATTGAATTACCGCATCAGATAATTTGGGTTCCATGGTAAAACGTGTCCTCTTCCAGTCGCAACTTGCTCCCAAACGTTTTAGTTGGTCTAAAATAATACCTCCGTATTTTTCTTTCCACTCAAAAGCATGTTCCAAAAATTGCTCTCTGCCGATGTCTCTTTTATTAATTCCTTGCTCTCTCAACAGGTTTACCACTTTAGTTTCTGTAGCAATAGAAGCATGATCGGTACCTGGTACCCAACAAGCATTGTAGCCCAACATTCTGGCTCTACGAATTAACACATCCTGAATGGTATTGTTAAGCATGTGTCCCATGTGTAAGACCCCAGTTACGTTTGGTGGAGGAATTACTATGGTGTATGGCTCTCTTTCGTCTGGAACTGAGCTGAAAAAATCGTTTTTCATCCAGTAATCATACCATTTCTTTTCAATATCGGTAGGGTTGTATTTATTGTTGATGCTCATTAATAAAAAATTAAAATTGAACCGTAAAATTACGTTAAAGATTAACAACAGCAAAGTGATATATTTGAGAATTGATAAATAAATTTTGATTATTTACATTCAGAATTTTAATAGTTAACAAAAAATACTCACCCCTTGTTTATTTGTATCTTATCTATTATTTTGGAACTAACATTTACACCCTATTTAATTTGAAACAAAATCTCCACCACATTTATCTAACAACTATTATACATTAGGTAATTATTAAATAATTTAATAGCATATTACAAAATATATTATATTTTTGACGAAAACCATCAATTTTTGTTAAAAGCAACACATACAGATATAAAAAAATTACTATTAATTATATGTTGTATCATAATGGTATTTTTTGCTAAGGCAAATAAAGTAAACTATACCAATCAGAGGTGCGAACAACTCCATGATTCACTATATGATTTATGCGAAGAGTACTACTTAATTAATAGTGAAAAAAGTAAATTATACGCTAATGAATTACTTAAACTTGCTAAAAACTGTAACGATTCTCAAATTTACTTTTCAGCTTATTACCAAATGAGTTGGGCGGCATTAAGCCTTTCTGATTTTCCTGAAGCAGTTAGAAATGCCGAAAAATCGCTGGAAGTTGCCCAATTTTTAAGTGATAAAAGTAATCTTATTAATGCTAATAATTTATTAGGAAACGTTTATTTAGAAATTCCTGATAAAGATTATGCTCTTAAAGCATTTAACAATGGTATTAAAGTAGCTAAAGAAATAAAAGACACTAGTAGTTTAAGCATGCTGTATAATAATGTGGCTATTGCTTTTGAACATTTTAATAGTTTAGATACTGCCTTACAATATTATTACTTATCTCATAAACTCTTAAGTAAAGATGTTTCTAAAAGAGATTTTGGATTAATTTATTTAAATATTGGTGATTTGCATTTTCAGCTTGCTAATATAGATTCTGCTAATTATTATACCAATAAGTCTCGTGAATATTTGGAAATAGATGAAGATAAAGATTTACTTTTTATATACCACCTCAATACGGCACTTATTTTTTCTAAATCTAATAGCCATAAAACTGCGAAACAATATTTAGATAGTTGTTACCTAACAATTACAGAAGGTACTTCTCCAACCGATATAAAAACTTTTTTCGACTATAAATCACAGGTTTTGTTTACTGCTTCAGAATACAAAAATGCTTACCATTTTTTATTAAAAGCCTATAATTTACAAGATTCTATTTTATCAGAAGAAGTTTACAACAAACTAAGAGATATTAAAATTACAGCTGTAGCAGAAAAGAAAGAAGCTGAAATTCAACAACATTTACAAGAGAATAAAATTTTAGAATTAGAGATTGCAGAAAATAAAGCCTCACGAAAGATATTTTATTTGGCAGCTATTTTAGCATCAATAGTTTTTTTATTTTTTGGTTTTATGTTTTATTATACCAGAAAAAATAATAGAAGATTAAAAAAAAGAAACACTATTATTGAAAATCAGAGTATAGACATTAAGAAAAAAAACAACCAGTTAGAACTTAAAAATAAAGAAGTTACCGATTCTATAACTTATGCTAAAAGAATACAAGAGGCAATATTACCTTCTCGTTATTCACTAACAGAAAACTTAAAAAATGGCTTTGTATTATATCAACCAAAAGATATTGTAAGTGGTGATTTTTATTGGTTAGAAAGTCCGTTAACTAACGATAAGAAAGAAAAAGATGTTGTTTATTTTGCAGCTTGCGATTGCACAGGACATGGTGTTCCTGGAGCAATGGTGAGTGTTATATGTGCCAACTCTTTATCAAAAGCATTATTAGAAGATAATATTTCTGAGCCAGGTAAGTTACTTGATAGAACCCGAGAATTAGTTTTACAAAGATTCGAAAAAAGTGGTGAAGATGTAAAAGACGGAATGGACATTGCCCTTTGTAGTCTCCTACTCTCCGAAAGTTATGCTACACTGCAATATGCAGGAGCAAATAGTCCCCTATACATAGTTACAAAAAACACGGAGGGTATAACTGAACTTATAGAAATTAAGCCCAACAAACAACCTATAGGAAAAATAGACAACCCTATGCCGTTCACCACTCATACACTATCGCTTAAAAAAGGAGATATCATCTATGTTTTTACGGATGGATATGCCGACCAATTTGGTGGCCTAAAAGGTAAAAAGATGATGTATAAACCTTTCAGAAAATTACTCCTTAGTATTTATAACAAACCTATGGATGAACAAAAGGAGATATTAGAACAACATTTCTATGATTGGAAAGGCAGTCTAGAACAAGTTGATGATGTTTGCATAATTGGAGTTCGCATATAACGAATGAATAAAGTACAATGGAATAATTTCTATATTTGGAAATGAACATTTAATCTATATATTTGTATTTTATGAGCTATTTCAGATATATTATAACCTTTCTATTGTTCTTAATAGCTAATTCAAGCATTGTATCTGCATCAAATAACAAAATTGACTCTTTAAAAAACACTAATAAATTATTAGCAGCTCAATTTCAAGGAGAAATTTCTGATACAACATTAATTAATTCATTAATAGCTACTGGCAATTATTATTTAGAAGAACAACCCGATTCTGCTATTGAATATTATAAGCAATCAATTAATTTAATAGAAATTATTAGGTTGAAAAATATGGGAAAGAAAGATAAAAATATTGATATAACAATAGATTATAAATTAAGCCAAATTCATCTTCAATACGGTTTAACTCAATATTACTCTGGAAAATTTATTAAAGCAAAAACTCAATATCAAAAAACAATAAGCTTACTACAAAAACATATTGATAATAAAATTAATAATAATCTAAAAAATAATTTTCTAGCATTAAAAGCTAAATCCTATGCTCAAATTGGAAATTGTAATTGGAGTTTAAGCGAATATAATAGTGCATTTAAAAACTATTCAAAAGCCTTAGATATTAATATTAAAATTGATAACCAACAACAACAAGCCGCAATCTTAGGTAATATGGGAGTTATTATGGATACTCAAGGTAGGTATGCCGAAGCACTAACTTACTATTTTAGATCATTAAAAATTGAAGAAGAAATTAATAATGAAAAAGGGCAGGCAGTTACTTTAGGAAATATTGGAATAATTTATTACAACCAAAAAGAATATCAAAAAGCTTTAGATTATTACAAAAAATCATTAGAACTTAAAGAAAAAATAAAAGAAACAAGTAGTATCTCTACCATACTTGGCAATATTGGTATTGTGTATCATGATCAAAATAACTTTGACAAAGCATTAGAGTATTATCAAAAAGGATTAGCAGTTGATAAAAAATATAATAATAAATACGGAATATCAAGACACCTCGGAAATATGGGATTGGCTTATGAAGATAAAAAAGATTTAAAAAAAGCATTAGATCATTATTTTGAAGCATTAAAAATAGATGAAGAGTTAAATAACAAAATCGGAATTGGCTATCAAAAAAGTTATATAGGCAATCTTTATATGTTATTAGATAACTATAAAAAATCAGAAAAATATCTCAAAGAATCATACCAAATCTCTAAGGAAATAGGCTCTTTAGAAGTGTTGAAATCTTCTACAGGAAAGCTTAGCGAACTTTATGAAAAAAACAATAAGAAAGAATTGGCTTTCGATTTTTATAAATTGTTTATTCAATATAGAGATAGTTTGTTAAATGAGGAAAATACTAAAGCTTCTATAGAAAAAGAAATGCAATATCTATATGAAAAAAAATCTGTTGCTGATAGCCTTGCTTATGAAAAAGAAAAAGCTCTTTCAAAAGCAGAAATAGCTAAACAAAAAGCAGAACTTAAAATGAAAAAAAATCAACAGTATGCTTTGTTTGGAGGACTTTTTCTCATTATTCTTTTTAGTGGTTTTATGTACAATAGGTTTAGAGTTACTAATAAACAAAAACAAATAATAGAATCACAAAAAATTGTTGTAGAACAAAAAAACACAGAAATTGTAGATAGTATTAAATATGCCAAAAGAATTCAAAATGCAATTTTGCCTGCTGATGAATTGCTAAAACAGCAACTTAAAGATTCTTTTATTTTATACCATCCAAAAGATATTGTAAGTGGAGATTTTTATTGGTTAGAAAAACATGAAGACCAAATTTTATTTGCGGCAGCAGATTGTACTGGACACGGAGTGCCTGGTGCAATGGTAAGTGTGGTTTGTGCTAATTCGCTTTCAAAAGCATTATTAGAAGATAAAGAATCTAGTCCTGCTAAAATTCTAAATAAAACAAAACAATTAGTTGTTGATCATTTCGAAAAAAGCGGGGAAGATGTAAAAGATGGAATGGATATAGCATTGTGTAGTTTGAAATTTGAAGCTCAAAATTCAAAACTAAAAGAAGTATCAAACCTGAAGCCTGAAACTGCAGCAATATTACAATATGCAGGAGCAAACAATCCTTTATATATTATTTCTAAAAATACGGAAGGAATAACAAAACTCAATGAAATTAAACCTAATAAACAACCTATAGGAAAATATTTTAGACAGGAATTGTTTACTAATCATGAAATTGAATTACAAAAAGGCGATACTATTTATGTATTTACCGATGGTTATGCCGACCAATTTGGAGGTCCTAAAGGTAAAAAGATGATGTATAAACCTTTTAAAGAATTGCTGCTAAGTATTTATGACAAACCAATGGAGGAGCAAAAAGAAATTTTAAATCAATATTTTCAAGACTGGAAGGGCAGTTTAGAGCAAGTGGATGATGTTTGTGTAATTGGAGTTCGTATATAGAGCAAAGTTTACCCCTAGCTTAAAAAAGGATATTGTCGATGTAAGGGTTTAACAAAAATGAAAAAGTACGAACCGCTATCACCCAATAAACCGCTAAACTAAAAATGTTGATTACATTTGTTGTCTCTTAAAATATAAACTTCATGAAACTAGATATTCTTTCCATTGGCGATGAATTATTAATTGGTCAAACTCTTAATACCAATGCTCATTGGCTTTCTAAAGAACTAAATCTAATTGGTTTTCAGATAAGACAACACACCACCGTAAGTGATGAGGAAACAGCTATTATTTCAGCACTTAATGAAGCTTTAGGTAACAGCGATGTGGTAATTATTACTGGTGGTTTAGGTCCTACAAAAGATGATTTAACCTTAGGCATTCTTACCGAATATTTTGGTGGTAAACTCATTATGAACGAAGATGTTTATCAAGACATTGAAAAAATGGTAACTGGTAGAGGTTATGAAATGAATGAGTTAAACAGGCAACAAGCTCTTGTTCCTGACAATGCAAAGGTGCTTCGGAATAAAAATGGCACTGCTCCCGGAACTTGGTTTGAAAAAGATAGTAAAATAATAGTTTCTATGCCGGGTGTTCCTTACGAAATGAAAGCCATGACAGGTAATACTGTAATTCCTTGGTTAAAAGAAAAATTTGAGTTACCTGTTATAGTCCATAAAATGATTTATACACAAGGAATTCCAGAATCTCAGTTGGCAGAAAAACTAGAAGATTGGGAAAACAACTTACCCAATACTATAAAATTGGCCTACCTCCCTTCTCCCGGAAGGGTAAAACTTCGGTTAAGTTCAATAGGAAATAACCGCCAAGAAATTGAAACTACTATTAATAAAGAAATAGAAAAAGTTAAAACCATTATTGGAAAAAATATTTTTTCCTTAACAGAAGATGAATTGCAAGTGGTAATTGGAGATTTATTGCGTAAAAAAAATGCTACACTCGCTACTGCAGAGAGTTGTACAGGAGGTTATATTGCACATTTAATTACGCAAGTTGCTGGAGCTTCCGACTACTTTAAAGGTGCTGTTGTTTCTTATGCCAACGAAACCAAAATAGAAAGTTTAGGGGTAAATGCTGATGATATTAATCAATATGGAGCTGTTAGTAAGCAAATAGTAGAGCAAATGGCTATTGGTGTGAGAACAAAATTAAATACCAACTACAGTATAGCTACTTCAGGAGTTGCTGGACCTTCAGGTGGAACAGAAGAAAAACCTGTTGGCACCGTTTGGATAGCAGTAGCTTCCGAAGATGATGTGGTAAGCCAAGTATTTCAATTTGGAAAAGATAGAGCTATAAACATAGAAAGAAGTGCTATTGCTGCTTTAGGAATGTTGAGAAATGTGGTTATTCAATAACCAAAATATTTATTAAAACCACATAGGATCATAGAAAAATCAACACTAAGAGTTATTTATAGCAACACAAAGTGTTTCCATAAAATGGAAACAAGCTATCTGATTCTTAAACAAAACTTTTTGAAACAATAAAAACTATGTAGCTATGTGGTTAAAAAATTATTTTTTAGTAATATATTTTAATAAGAAAACATCAAAACACATTTTGTTTAATATTGAAATACAAATGATTATGCATTTTTATAAAACAAGATTTATGATTTGTTAATAAATTGCACGTTGAAAACCGATAAAAAAAATTACTTTTGAAACTCAAAAATTTGAAAATATAATATATCATGAACATACACGAATATCAAGGAAAATCATTATTGAAAAAATATGGCGTAGCCATTCAAGAAGGTGTTGTTGCTGACAACCCTGAACAAGCTGTAGAAGCTGCTAAAGAAGTGAATCGTTTAACAGGCTCTGAGTGGTTTGTAGTAAAAGCTCAAATTCATGCCGGTGGTAGAGGAAAAGGTGTAGTAACCGAAACAGGTTCTCATGGTGTAGTATTAGCAAAAGGCTTAGACAAAGTACATGATATTGCGAAAGGTATTTTAGGCGGACATTTGGTTACTAAACAAACCAAAGCCGAAGGAAAATTAGTAAACAAAGTACTAATTGCTCAAGATGTTTATTATCCGGGAGAAACTGATCCAGAAGAGTTTTATATGTCTGTTTTAATGAACAGAGAAACAGGAAGAAACATCATCATGTACTCTCCTGAAGGTGGAATGGATATTGAAGCTGTTGCTGAAAATACTCCTGAACTTATTTTCAAAGAAGAAATAGACCCTAAAATTGGTTTACAAGGATTTCAAGCAAGAAGAATTGCTTTTAACTTAGGTTTATCAGAAGAAGCTTTTAAACAAATGGTAAAATTTGTTTTTGCTCTTTATGCTGCTTACGAAGGTACTGATGCTGCTATGTTTGAAATTAACCCTGTATTAAAAACTTCTGACAATAAAATTATTGCTGTTGACTCTAAAGTAAGTATTGACGAAAGTGCTTTGTTCAGACATAAAGACATTGCAGAAATGAGAGATATCTCTGAAGAAGATCCTGTTGAAGTAGAAGCGAAAAAAGCAGGTTTGAACTATGTAAACCTAGACGGAAATGTTGGTTGCATGGTAAATGGAGCAGGATTAGCAATGGCAACTATGGATATTATTAAACTTTCTGGTGGTGAACCTGCTAATTTCTTAGATGTTGGTGGTACTGCTGATGCCGAAAGAGTTGAAAAAGCTTTCAGAATGATTTTAAAAGATGATAAAGTAGAAGCTATATTAGTGAACATTTTTGGTGGTATTGTAAGGTGCGACAGAGTTGCTCAAGGTGTGGTTGATGCATACAAAAACATTGGCGACATTAATGTTCCAATTATTGTACGTTTACAAGGTACCAATGCCGAAGAAGCTAAAAAGCTAATTGATGATTCAGGATTGAAAGTACATTCTGCAGTTTTATTAAAAGAAGCTGCTGATAAGGTAAAAGAAGTGCTAGCTTAAAAAAATAAATAATTCATAAAACAAAAAATCCTTAACCAAGCTTGGTTAAGGATTTTTTTTATTCCTTCTCTTTTCTATCTACTTAATAAAATAGGTCTATAATACGTCAAATGACTTATTTTTTTAATAATACTGCTTCACTAGTTTTGAAGCTCATTATTAAAAAAATATTTTATGAGAAAAATTATCCTTTTATACTTTACTGTAATTTCTTCATTAACAATTTCAGCTCAAGAAACCATGTTAATAAATGAAGAATTTAACGACAATACAAATAATTGGTATATTGCCGATAATGAAAACTTAAAAACAGACCTTACCAAAGGGCATTATCAGTTTGAAAACAAAACAACTTCTTCAAGGTGGATATATACTACTATAAATAACCTCTCTCCTGACAAAGAAGATTTTACTATTGAAATAAAGTTAAGACAAGTTAAAGGAGATAAAGATTTAGCTCAAGGAATTTTATTTTCGCTATACTCTAACAGTGAAGCTTACCATCAGTTCTTTATTACTGCTAATGGACAATATAAAATTAATCACTATTATAGTAAAAAAGACCATATAAAAGTTAACTATAAAGAGCACAAAGCCATTAATAAAGGGCTAAAAAGTTACAATACACTTAAAGTTATAAAAACAGCTAATATTGTTACTTATTATATTAATAATGAAGAAGTTTATAAGTCTGGCAACCACAGTTATTACGGTACCCGAATGGCTTATTTTACAGGCGGAAATATAACCATTGAAGTTGATGAATTAAAAGTAACTAAATCACCAAGAAATATTAATCTAATTGAAAATGCTGATAAAATTGCAGATAAAGTAAAGCTTAGTGAAAAAGTAAATACTCAATATGATGAACTTTCTCCAATAATTTCACCTGATGGCAAAACACTTTATATTAACCGATCTGATTCACCAGAAAATACTGGACCTGCTGATGATGACCAAGATATTTGGTATTCAACCTTAAATGAAAATGGCGAATGGACACTTATGAAAAACTTTGGAAAACCACTAAACAATACTGGTAAAAATTTTATGGTTTCAGTATCTCCCGACAATAACTCGTTAGTTGTTGCTAATACTTATAAAAATGATGGCTCAGCTAATGGGCAAGGACTTTCTATCACTTATAAAACATCTAATGGTTGGGAAGTACCTAAACCTTTTGAAATAGAAGATTATTATAATGACAATAAATACGTCTCTTACTTTTTATGTAATGACAATAAAACATTAATTATGGCATTAGAACGTAAAGAAAGTTTAGGTGAAAAAGATTTATATGTTAGTTTCTTAACTAAAAAAAATACTTGGTCTAAGCCAAAACACATGGGTAATGTTATTAACACTTTTGGGGATGAAACTAAGCCATTTGTTGCTGCTGATAACAAAACCTTATATTTTTCTACTGACGGACATCTAGGTTTTGGAGATGTAGATGTTTTTACCTCTAAAAGGTTAGATGATAGCTGGACCAATTGGAGTACTCCAAAAAATATGGGATCAAAAGTTAACTCTCCTGGATTTGATGTTGGCTATTTTTTAGATGCAAAAGGAGAAACTGCCTACCTTTCTTCTCGTGGCGATATTTATAAAATAGAAAATGCCGAAAAACCAGAACCTATCACTTTTGTTTCTGGAATAGTTTACAATAAAAAAACCAAACAACCAATGCAAGCCAATATAAAATATTACGATATTGAAGCTAATATAGAACTAGGTGTAGCCACTTCAGATCCAATTACAGGTACTTACAAAATAGTACTTCCTCCGGGAAAAAAATACAGCTTTGTAGCTCAACAAAAAGAATTTTATCCAATTAGTGAGAACATTGATTTAAAAAGTGTTTCTGCTTATAATGAGTTTACAAAAGATTTATATTTGTTACCTATTGAAAAAGGAGAAGCAATTAGATTAAACAACATTTTCTTTGAATTTAATAGTGCCGATTTAATGTCAGAATCTTTTAATGAAATAGATAGGTTGTTTGATATTTTAAATGAAAACCCAAAATTAAATATTGAAATTAGTGGACATACAGATGACCAAGGTAGTGAACAATACAACAACAACCTATCTGAGAATAGGGCTAAATCTGTGCTAAATTATTTAGTTGAAAAAGGCATTAATAAAAATCGATTAACTGCTGTTGGCTATGGAAAATCTTCTCCAGTTGTAGCTAATGATACTGATGAAAACAGAGCATACAACAGACGTGTTGAGTTTAAAGTAATGTAAATACGCTTGTATTTGTTTGATATAGCGATTTTAATTACCTTCGCAAGTGATATTAATTTTTAATTATGCTATTAAAAGAAATTATTGCTATTTTAGAAGGTTTTGCTCCACTTTCCTTACAAGAAAATTATGACAATTCGGGATTAATTGTTGGCAATGCAAACGATGAAATAACTGCTGCACTAATTTGTTTAGACAGCACAGAAGAAATTGTTGATGAAGCTATTGCTAAAGGTTGTAATTTAATTATTGCCCACCACCCTATTTTATTTTCAGGAATAAAAAAACTAAACGGCAATAATTACATAGAAAGAGTAATAATAAAAGCCATTAAAAATAATATTGCCATTTACGCATCCCACACCAATTTAGATAATGCTTATGATGGTGTTAGTTATAAAATAGCCGAAAAATTAGGTTTAACTGACTGCAAAACACTCTCTCCCAAAAATAACATGCTTAAAAAAATTGTTACTTTTTGTCCTGTTAGTCATGCTGAAAAAATTAGAAATGCTATGTTTAGCAAAGGTGCCGGAAAAATAGGCGAATACAGTTCTTGTAGCTTTAATAGCGAAGGTGTTGGTACTTTTAAAGGAAATGATAATACACAACCTTTTATTGGCACACCAAATGAATTGCATTACGAAAATGAACTTAAAATTGAGACCATTGCTTATGCTTACCAAATAAATCAAATTATCTCAGCCATGATAGCCTCTCACCCTTACGAAGAAGTGGCTTATGATATTTATCCTTTAGAAAACAAAGACTCAAAAACTGGTAGTGGAGTTGTTGGCAAATTACCCACTCCTATTAAAACAAAAGATTTCCTACTACAATTAAAAATGGTAATGAAAACCAATTGTATTAGACATACTAACATTCTTAAAGAAGAAATTGAAACTATAGCACTATGTGGTGGATCTGGAAGTTTTTTATTGCCAGATGCTAAAAAGGCTAAAGCAGATATTTTTATAACTGGAGATTTTAAATACCATCAGTTTTTTGATGCTGATAATGAAATTGTTATAGCAGATGTTGGACATTATGAAAGTGAACAATTTACTTCTGAATTAATTTATGATATTCTTAGAAAAAAAATTCCTAATTTCGCACTTCATTTATCTGAAAAAAATACAAACCCCATAAATTACCTGTAAAGTATGGCAAAAAAAACAGCAACAACAACAGTAGAAGAAAGACTAAGAGCTTTATATGAGTTACAACTTATCGATACAAAAATTGATAAAATACGTTTGATAAGAGGTGAGCTTCCTTTAGAGGTTCAAGATTTAGAAGATGAAATCGAAGGCTTACAAACACGTCAGGAAAATTTAACTTTAGAAATAGAGAATATTAAAACTGATATATCTAATAAGAAAAATAGCATAAAAGATGCTACTAACCTTATTAAAAAATATGAAGAGCAACAAAATAAAGTTAGAAATAACAGAGAGTTTGATGCTTTAACTAAAGAGATTGAATTTCAAAAATTAGAAATTGAATTAGCTGAAAAAAGAATTAAAGAAGGAGAATTCTTATTAACATCTAAACAAGAAAAGTTAGATGAGGCTAAAGAATACTTAGATGGTAGAAAAATTGATTTAGAAAACAAAAAAAATCAATTAGACGAAATAACCAACGAAACTCAAAGTGAAGAAGAAAAATTAACAGCACAATCTGCTAAAGCTGAAAAAGTAATTGAAGACAGATTATTAACTGCTTACAAAAGAATTCGTGAGGGAGCAATTAATGGTTTAGCTGTTGTTACTGTACAAAGAGATTCTTGTGGAGGTTGTTTTAATAAAATTCCACCACAACGTCAGTTAGATATTAAAAACCACAAAAAAATAATTGTTTGCGAACACTGTGGAAGAATTTTAGTTGATGCTGCTTTAGATCCAAACTATACTCCTGAAGAAGAAGTAGAAGAAAAACCAAAAAGAAGAATCACTAGAAGAACTAAACAAAAAGCTTAATTCTTTTGATTCCTAACCATACTTAGAAACCGACAAATATTTTGTCGGTTTTTTTTTGTATTTTAATTTTCAGTAACTTTATACTTATATTTATCAAATAACATCATGAAAAAACTGCTTCTTTCACTTATCATTATATTTATTTCATTATCTGTATCAAGTCAAATAAGTCATGGTGGACAACCATATAGCCAAACAACAGCTACATTATCAAAGAGTATTCCCGTTTACATTGCTCCAACAATTGATCTAACACCAATAAGAGCAGAAGATGTTATCGCAGATCAACAAAAAGATATTCCTTGGAGATTTGGAGTGGAAATTCCTGTTAATTTATCTCTTAATAACAGTGGTTTATGGGAAAGCCTTCCTAATGGCGATAGAATTTGGAGGTTAACCATTGAAGTTTCGGGAGCGTTATCTATTAACGTTAATTACCAAAAATTCTTTATGCCAGAAAATGCTAGCTTCTTTTTATACAATAATAAAAATGTATTAGGAGCATTTAATAGTACAAACAATAAAGACAATCTAGAATTCTCTACTTTCTTAACCAAAGGAGAAACAGTTACTTTAGAATATTACGAACCTGCCAATGTTATAGGACAAGGAATGATTGAATTAGCATCTGTAGTTCATGGTTACAGGGATTTATTTAATAAAATGAAAGCCTTTGGAAGTTCGGGGGCTTGTAATGTAAATGCTGTTTGCGACACAGCTATTTGGGGCGATGAAATTCGCTCGGTAGTAATGCAACTAACTGCCGGAAACTCTCGAGTTTGCTCTGGAGCTCTTATTAATAATACAGCTAATGATGGAACTCCTTATATCTTAACAGCCGATCATTGTAATCCTAGTACTAACAATATTTTTATGTTTAACTACCAATCGCCACAATGTGCAACCAATATTGATGGGTCAATAACACAAACCATAAGTGGTATAACAATTATTGCAAACAATGCTCCTTCAGATTTTTTCTTAGTAAAACTATCTTCAACACCTCCTTCAAGCTATAATGTTTTTTATGCGGGTTGGAATGCCAACAATACTCCTTCTCATAGTTCAACAGGCATACACCACCCTAGCGGTGATGTAAAAAAAATATCGCATGATTATGAACCATCAGTTTCTTCAGGATATTACGCAACAGGCAATGACCACTGGCAAGTACTAGATTGGAACTCAGGAACTACTGAAGGTGGTTCTTCCGGTTCACCTTTATTCGACCATAACCATAGAATTGTTGGTCAACTGCATGGTGGAAACGCTGCTTGTGGAAATGATGAATTTGATTATTATGGTAAATTTTCTTTTTCTTGGGAAACCAACAGTGATACACTTAAACAATTAAAATATTGGTTAGATCCCAACAACACAGGCTTAACTGAAATTAACGGATACGACCCCAATGGTAGTTACTATGCCTTAGATGTTGCTGCTTTGAGTATTATCGGTATAGAAAAAAACATTTGTGGAGATACTGCTTCTCCTAAAATTACTTTTATTAATAAGGGGAATACTACATTAACTAGTTTAACCTTAAACATTAGTTTAGATGGAAATATGCCTAACACTATTCCTTGGGCTGGAAGTTTAGCTCCTTACCAATCTATTAACTTAAGCTTACCTGCACTTTCAGGATTAAGTGGTGGAAGTCATACTTATACCGTATTTACTGCTAACCCTAATGGTTCTTTCGATCAAAATACCGTTAATGACACAATTACTTATTTATTTACCGCTACACCACAACCCATGTTTGCTTCATTGGCTTTAACTACCGATAATTTTGGTTCAGAAACCAGTTGGGCTGTAAGAGATAGTTCGGGAGCTATTGTTACAAGTGGTGGCGGATATCCTAATACAACTGGAGGATCAACTTATAATCAAGATATTTGCTTGGAAGAAAAATGCTACACTTTTATTCTTTATGACGCTTACGGAGATGGTTTTTGTTGTGGTTTTGGTAATGGCTCCATACTTCTTACAGAAACAGTAACAGGAGACACCTTGTTTTTTAATAATACATTTAGTGGAGATAGTTTAATTGAACCTTTTTGCTTAGGTAATGCAACAATAGGAATAAACGAAAATGAGTTGAGCAACTTACTTATTTATCCTAATCCAACTCAAAATAATATTACTATAGATGTTGGAAATAATCAACTTACTAATGCTAGCATTGATGTTATTGATATGACTGGTAGAAGTTTAATCAACCAAACGATAAACAGCCAAAACACTCAGCTAAATTTAAGTCATTTAAGTAAAGGTATTTACTTTATCAACTTCCGTAATAATTTAGGAAGTAAGGTCTTTAAGGTATTGAAAGAATAGGTAGTCTACTTTCTCTTTCAATTTTGTGTTTCCATCTTATTATTAACTAATTATGATGTTATCTCCGCACATATATTCATGTTTTAAGATATTAAAATACCATCATATATTACTATTTTGCTGTGTTGTATTTTTTAACAATACAATATTAGCTCAAGAACAAAAAGATAAAGCTTTTAGATACGGAGTAGAATCAGCTCCTTTTATAAGTTATTCAGGAATAAATTGGGGAGCTCAATTCAATGTGTTTTACCAAAAGCATAGTCTTGGTATTGGAACAAAAGTTTCTTTTCAATCTAGTTATTTTCCTTACAATAATTCCTTAGGGTTAATGCTTGATTATAAGTATTTTATAATTGAAAATGAGAAAGTAAAATCTTTTATTAGTACAAATTATAGCAATGTTAGGTATAAAGTAAAAATCAGATTTGGAGAAAATTATAACATGATACACGAATTCTTCATTAGTAATGGATATCTCTTTAAAGTGTATAGTAATTTTTGGATAGGTAATTCCATAGGTGTGGGAGGTTACCTAGAAAGATTTTATGATTTTTCTGAAGAGACTCACTCATCTATAAATGGATATAACATGAAACTAAAAATTATTCTTAGTTATGAATTTTAACCTTTTTATATACCTCCTCCTATTTATCTTTTTATTATTCTCATGTAAAAAAGAAGATAAAAACAAGATTAGCAACCTTAATAACGGGGTTATATATGGTATTGGACATGCAGGAATTGGTCTGCAAAGCTTTTACAATCAACTTCCTGAAAATTCTATGGTAAGTATAAAAAAAGCCATTGAAGTCTATAATGCAGATGGTGTTGAAGTTGATGTTCAGATGACAAAAGATTATGAGTTAGTTTTATATCATGATAATAAATTAGAAACCTCTACTAATGGATATGGATTTATTTATGAATATAGCTTAAGTGAGTTAAGTGATTTTAAATTTGATACAGATGTTTATTCTAATATTTTCTTAAACGAACAAATACTCTCCTTATCTTCAGTATTAGAGTATCTTTCTAACAGAAAAAATCCACCACAACTTCACCTCGATTTAAGACAATGGTTATATGATGAGTCCCTATATACTACCAATGAGTTTTTTTTTATTTATGCTAAAGAAATAGTGTATTTAATTAATAAGTATAATTACCAACCATACACTATTATTAATTCTGGAGATATAGATTTGCTGAATATTATACAACAATTAGACCCCTCCTTAAAACTAACCATTGAATCTAACGATATAACTTGGTCAACACAATTATCGCGAACCAATAATTTATATGGTATTGTTGCAGATGATAAATTAGTTTCTAAAAAAGATGTGGATTATGCTCATTCTAAAAATGTTAAAGTAATCCTTTTTAATATGAGATCTCAATTTAGTATCAATAAGGCTGTAAAAAAACATCCGGATTATATCATTACGGACAACATCCCTATTCTTCAACATATTATTTACAAATAACCTACTAAACTTCTTTAGCTCGTTTGTGCTTCCATCTTTTGTGCGACCATAACCAAAATTCAGGTTGAGCAAGAATATCTTTTTCTAATCTTCTGGTATGCATTTCCGAAATTTCTCCTTTAGTAGTATCTTTTGGATTTTCGCAAAGCATTTCAGCTCTCATTTCATAAAAACCTCTCTTATATTGTTGTACACAAATATAAACTATAGGGTAATTTAATTTTTTAGCAATTAGTTCTGTACCCCAAAATATAGGCGTATCCTGATTTAAAAAAGTGGTCCAATAAGCATTTTTAGGCGATGGTGTTTGGTCGGCAATAAAAGTGGTTGCACTTAATTCTTCAGGATCTTTTAATGAAAGCATTTTACGTAAGGCTTCCTGCATGGCAATAATTTTTATTCCAAACCTTGTTCGCTTATTATTAATAAGTTGATTAAAATATAAATTAGATAAAGGCTTATACAATACATATAATTGATAATTGGTTCTGTAAGCCATCTCTGCTCCACCCAATTCAAAATTACCATAATGCCCCATCACAAAAATTAATTTTTTGTTTTGAGCACTTAATTGATTTAATAACTGAAGGCTCCTATCATTAAACTTACACCTTTTTAACGCTTGCTCTCTACTAATAGTAATGCTTTTAATCATCTCAACAATCCAATCACAAAAAAAGCGATAAAACTTCTTATAAATGTCGTGTATTTCTGCATCCGTTTTTTCTGGAAAAGCATTTTTAAGATTGGTTTTTACTACTTTTTTTCTATAACCAATCACATTAACCACCAAAAAGCGTAAAAAATCTGAAACAATATATAGTATTGGAAATGGAAGTAGCGAAATAAGATAAATGAAAGGCAGTATCAAATAAAAAACTAATCCTTGCATAATATTTTTGAGCTTAAAATTCGTTAAGTACTTTCAAGCAAAACTAAATGAATATTTTTGTAAAAAAAACATTTCTGTGCAAACATCTGAAAAAATATTCCTTATTGGCTTTATGGGTAGCGGAAAAACTACCATAGGTAAAAAACTTGCTAATAAACTAAATATTCCTTTTTTCGATGTTGATGAAGAAGTGGTAAATGATGAAGGCAAAGATATTCCTGCAATTTTTGAAAGTAATGGTGAAAACTATTTCAGACAAAAAGAACACAAAAAGTTAACTCAACTTATTAATGAAAATGAAGCTTTTGTTATTTCTACCGGTGGAGGAACACCATGTTTTAACAACAACATGGAATTAATGAATGCCAATGGAACAACTTTCTATTTAAAATATACTCCCGAATTTTTAGTGAGCCGGCTAAAAAATGGCATTTATAAAAGACCATTATTACAAAATATAAACCTCTCAGAATTAAATTCTTTTATCACTTCATTGTTATCAGAAAGAGAATTTTATTATAACCAAAGTCATTTTACCATTGAAAAAATCAATCTAAAACTCGATGATTTTTTAACATTTTTTAAAACAGATCTTTAACATTCTTTAACAGCACTAGTCTAATTCATAGCTGATTACAGTCGTTTATATGGAGAACTTTGTAAGAAACCCATAAAAACAAAACGCTATGAATACATCTATTAAAACAGCATTATTTGCAACATCTTTTGCATTAATTGGAGGTTTTTCTGCTATTGGAATTTACAAATTGACCGAAAAACCCGAAAAAGTTTACATTAAAACCATTGATGATGAAAATGCTTCTTCAACATTAGTGAGCAATTATGATTTTTCAGGAACCACTAACAGTTTTGAGTTTGCCGCAGAAAAGTCGCTTAATGCGGTGGTGCATGTAAAAACAGCCTCAACCGTAAATTACCAAATGAACCCTTTGTATCATTTCTTTTATGGAAATCAAGCACCTCCACAAGAACAAGTTAGAGGAGCTGGTTCGGGAGTTATTATTTCTGATGATGGATACATTGTAACCAATAACCATGTTATTCATAATGCAGATGAAATTCAAATTACATTAAATAATAAAAAAACTTATCCTGCAGAAATTATAGGAACAGACCCTTCAACAGATTTAGCCTTATTAAAAATTAATGCTGAAAAGCTACCTTATATCAATTTTGGCAACTCTAATCAACTTAAAGTTGGAGAATGGGTATTGGCTGTGGGAAATCCTTTTAACCTAACTTCTACCGTTACTGCCGGAATTGTAAGTGCCAAAGGAAGAGATATCAATATACTAAAAAGCGACCCATTTTCTGGAAGCTCTGCTATTGAGGCTTTTATTCAGACAGATGCAGCTGTAAACCCTGGAAATAGCGGTGGTGCGTTGGTAAATATTAATGGTGATTTAGTTGGAATTAATGCCGCAATAAAATCAAATACAGGTTCTTTTGCAGGATATTCTTTTGCTATTCCTGCCAACATTGCCAGAAAAGTAGTTGAAGACTTAAAAGAGTTTGGTAATGTACAACGAGCCTTTATAGGTGTTAATATTAGAAGTATAGATGAAGAGTTGGCAAAAGAAGAAAACTTATCCGATTTAAATGGTGTATATATTACTGATATTACTAAAAATGGCTCCGCTGAAAATGCAGGAATACAAGCAGGAGATGTAATTAAAAAAATAAATAGCAAAAGAATTAACGATGTTCCAGAACTTCAAGAACAATTAAGTCAGTTTAGACCAGGAGATAATATTATAGTAACAATAGAACGAGATGGCGACTTAAAAGAATTTCCTGTTAAGCTGAAAAACTTTGATGGTACAGAAAAACTGATTACCAAAGAAGCTACTTCTATCTTTAAGAGTTTAGGGGCTAAATTTGAAAATGCCGACAAAGCAACCCTAAAAAAGCTCAAACTGAAAAATGGTGTAATAGTAAAAGAACTATTCAACGGTAAATTAAGAAGTGTTGGTGTTCGACAAGGTTATGTTATAACTAAAATAAATCAAACACCTGTAAATTCTGTTGATGAATTGGTTACTATTTTAAATACTAATAAAAACAATGGTGTGCTTATGGAAGGAATGTATGAAAATGGAAGAAGAGAGTTTTATGGTTTTGGTATAAAGTAAAACAACTTTCATAAGTAGAAAGAGGCTGATAAAATTATCAGCCTCTTTTGTTTTTAATTTATTTGTCTAATCAACATTCCTGGATATAAACCTGATTTAGAACCTATGAAGTGAGTCTCTTTAATATCTTGTTGTGGCACTTGGTCTTTAGCATCTTCTGGAACATAAGTATTATCCCATATCATTCCTTTTTGAACTCTTATTATGCTTTTTCTTTTGTAAGATATTTTACCATTTTCATCCATAATTTGTTCTAACACTTCATACTTATCATTTGGTGCCAAACCTTCTTTCAATCCAATTTTTGCCGTAAGCGGCTCAACACTTGTTAATGGTGTTTTGGTTCTAAATTCTTCATATTTACGTTGCAATTTAGCAATGGCTTTATCTACCGCTTTAATGGTAGCTATATAAATTAGTTCTTGATCTGTTTTGTTAGTGAAAACGGATGATTGTAAGTCTGCCCAAGCATCTTCGTAACCTACCAATTTAAGTTTAAACAATCCTGATTTCTCAAAAGCTGCAATTTTAGCAGGATCTAAATTATTTTCATCTACCCATAAGTTATTGTAAAAAACCGCTGCAACAGAATCATTCCATTCTAATTTATATAAATAAGAGGTCGTTTTTATAATATAACCTTTGCCCGCAATAGTAGCACCAGCATCTACCACATCAAGTGTATTCGTTATTGCACTACCACCTGGAATATAAGAAGCTCCTAATTTTGCCCATCCTGCTGCCTTACTAACTTTTTGGGCAACTTCTTCTTTGTTGGTAAATTTAAAATCATTGATGATTACATAAGTATTTCCAATCAATTCCTCACCTGCATCAGCTAACAATGCTTCTCCTCTTTCTAAGTTAGCTGCTACAACTTTATCTTGAACTGTAGCACTATATTCTCCTCTATTTTGAATTAGCGACATGTCAAAAGCTCCGTTTTCACCTCTATTAAACCACTTCGCCACCAAATCTTTGGCTACTTTGTTATCATTTAAGTATTTTGTTATTTCAGCAGACCTATCTTTTTCATACCCTTGAGCATCTATTAAGTACGGACCAATATTATGATCATTAAATTTTTCAGAAAGTGGTGAGTTTCCAAAAGCGTTTAAAATTACTTCAAAATGTTCTCGCTGATTGTCATTAATCATCAACGTATATAAAGAACTTCTACGATACTTAAACTCCTCATTTTGCTCCGTTGTTTTACTAATTTTTGTAACGGTTTCTGTAGAATTATCTTCTTCAACAAAATCATTTTCGCTAATTGATAAAGATGGAGATGTTGAAACAAAACCTTTTTTTTGCATTTCCTGATAAATATCCTCTCTTCTATTATTTAACCCTGCATATTTTGATGTTGTCGTTATCGTTTCTTTTACATATTTTTTAGTATAGATAGTGTTTTTTAATGACTTTGCTAATAACCAATTTTCATTCTCAACAGCTTTCTTTTGTTGTTTCTCAAGCTCATTAACTTCAACTACTCTTAAAGAGTCATTTTGCCAAGGTTCTTTAGTTAACCCATAAGTAGATGAATTTCTTTTATCTATTTCATCTTGAATAACTTTAGCCAATCTATATTGATCACTATCTACAGCCTCCATCTTCATGGATTTTAGTTCTTCCATACTGTAAAAACTTTGAGCATTTAAAGTAATGTTAAAGCTAAAAATTGAAATTATTGCTATGTATATAAAACGTGTTTTCATTCTAAATTCCTTTGTGTTATTAAATTTATCTGCTTTTTCTTTTAATTCTTGTCCACGATAAACCAAAACGATAAGCGGGCATATAATCATATTCATGATTTAAACTTAGGTTAAGTTCAAAAAATAATCCGAAATTTCTCTCTTGTTTAAAAAAGATATGACTTCCTAACTTATAAACTATAGGTAAATAAGTCTCTCCATCATCATCTATTCCTAAGCCCATACCTAATGAAGTATATGGGAGCACTACAGCATCAAAATCAGCAAAAGCTGTCATTTGTGGTCCTACGCTAAAATCAAAATAATCGCCAAAAACAATATCATAAAACATCCCTCCCGCTAAATATTTATTTACCCACCACCTACTATTCGCAAAATGATAGGACATTAAAAATTCTGAATATGTTTCTCCAAAATAGGTTTCATTTACAGATTTAAACCCCATTCCAAACTGACCTACTATTTTGTCGCTATAATCATATTCAGAAAACGGTTTCGACAGCTTGTTTTTCTTTTCAAAAACTTTTTTATTGTCATTGGTATTTTTGTTAGAAACAACAGTGGCGATGTCATTTAGTGAACTAGATGAAGTTTTATTTTCTCCATACTTAGATTCTTTTGTGTTTTTAATTTGCTTTTCTACTAGTATTACCCTATCGTAATCTTCTTGAAAAATTGCTATTTTCTTATCTTCTGTTAAATCTTTAAGTTTCTTTGCTTTATTTTCTTCAAATTGTATTTCTTCTTTTAAAGATGCTTCTTTCTTTTTTTCTTTGTTTTCAATAGCTGTTTTTAGTTCATTATTCAAACTATCTAACTTAGATGTTGATTGAGCAAAACTCATTAATACTAAAAACATTAAAACAGCTATTAATCCAACTTTTCTTATATTCATTTTTAGCTTTTTAATTATTCTGGCTGCGAAAGTATAAAACAGATAATGAACTAAAAAAAACATTTTATTCCTACCTTATAGTAACTATGTTAACAACCCCTATATTCAACTGACTGACAGATGAAGATACTGTTTATAAGTTTGATGTTGATATGTTTTTAAAAAAAACACGAACAAGTCAAGTTCTATTTGTGGTAGTTCTTAACTTTGCCGCTTTCTATTTTAAACCTATTTATGATTTTATTTTTTAAAACTAAGTTTAACACCATAATTGCTGTTGAGTATACTAATGAGTTAAACGAGCAAGATATTCTTAAGCTAAACTGGCTATTAGCTGCAGAAAAAATTAATCAAACTAGTATTTCTGGTTTTTTTATCGGACCAAGATCTGAAATGGTTTCACCTTGGAGTACCAATGCTGTTGAAATCACTCAAAACATGGCTATCAATGGAGTAAGCCGTATGGAAGAGTTTACTATCGTTGAAAATGAAAATGTACCTTTCGACAGTATGTTACAGGTTTTATACAAAGAACTTAATCAAAAATTATTTACAATAAATATTCAGCCAGAGCCTATTAAATATATTGATGACATTGCAAAATATAACAAAGAGGAAGGTCTTGCTTTAAATGACGATGAAGTTACTTATTTAGAGGAAGTAAGCAAAAAAAACAATAGAAAGCTTACTGATAGTGAGGTTTTTGGGTTTTCACAAGTAAACTCAGAACATTGTCGCCACAAAATATTTAATGGCACTTTTATTATTGACGGAAAAGAAAAACCATCTTCATTATTTAACTTAATTAGAAAAACATCACAAGTAAATCCTAATACCATAGTTTCTGCTTATAAAGACAATGTAAGTTTTGTTGGTGGACCAAAAGCAATGCAATTTGCTCCAAAAACACAAAACAAAGCCGATTTCTTCGAAATTTCTGAAATAGATACTGTATTATCTCTAAAAGCTGAAACACATAATTTTCCAACAACTGTAGAACCTTTTAATGGAGCTGCAACTGGTTCTGGTGGAGAGATTAGAGATAGAATGGCTGGAGGAACAGCAAGTGTACCTATGGCAGGAACCGCTGTTTACATGACTTCCTACTCTCGTTTAGAAAATGATAGAAACTGGGAAAAAGCAATGGACGAAAGAAAATGGCTTTATCAATCTCCTTTAGAAATTCTTATAAAAGCATCCAATGGGGCTTCCGATTTTGGAAATAAATTTGGTCAACCTTTAATTAATGGTTCAGTTTTAACTTTTGAACATACCGAAAATGGCAAAAAGTTCGGTTTCGACAAAGTAATTATGCTTGCTGGAGGTATAGGTTATGCTAGAAAAGACCACGCTCAAAAACAAACACCTCAAAAAGGAGATAAAATTGTAGTTTTAGGTGGTGATAATTACAGAATTGGTATGGGTGGAAGTGCTGTTTCTTCTGTAGCTACAGGTGAATACAGCAACGCAATAGAATTAAATGCTATTCAGCGTTCAAACCCCGAAATGCAAAAAAGAGTTTCTAATGCTATTAGGGCTTTTGCCGAATCAAGTAGAAATCCTATTATCTCAATTCACGATCATGGTGCTGGTGGACATTTGAACTGTCTTTCTGAATTAGTAGAAGAAGTTGGAGGAACAATAGATTTACACAAATTACCTGTTGGCGACCCTACCCTTTC
The DNA here is from genome assembly GCA_965284565.1 of Vicingaceae bacterium. Classification (GTDB taxonomy): domain Bacteria; phylum Bacteroidota; class Bacteroidia; order Flavobacteriales_E; family Vicingaceae; genus BRH-c54. The sequence goes on along the minus strand of OZ260100.1, from coordinate 2,727,389 downwards.
TGCAAAAGAAATTGTGGGTAATGAATCTCAAGAAAGAATGGGGTTAGTAATTAAAACCGAAGATGTTGCTTTATTAACAGAAATATGTATAAGAGAAAGAGCTCCTATTTATGTTGTTGGAGAAGTTACAGGTAACCAAGTCTTTAAATTTGAGGATAACAAAACCCAAGAACATCCAATTAATTTAAAAATTGAAGACATGTTTGGAAAGCCTCCAAAAACCATCATTGAAGGCAAAGCTTTACCAGTAAAATTTCAGGAAATAGATTATGAATCAAATAAGGTTAAAGACTACATCAAACAAGTACTTCAGTTAGAGGCTGTAGCTTGTAAAGATTGGTTAACCAATAAAGTTGACCGCTCTGTTAGTGGAAAAGTAGCTAAACAACAAACCGTTGGTGAAATTCAACTACCATTAAATAACTTAGGTGCTGTAGCACTTGATTTTAAAGGTGAAAAAGGTATTGCAACAGCTCTTGGTCATGCTCCTATAGCTGCATTAGTCAATCCTAATAGCGGTAGTAAACTAGCTATTGCAGAAGCACTTACCAACATTGTTTGGGCTCCATTAGAAAATGGAATAAAATCTATTTCTTTAAGTGCCAACTGGATGTGGCCTGCTAAAAATGAAGGTGAAGATTCACGCCTATACGATGCTGTTGAAGCAGTTAGTGATTTTGCTTGTGAATTAGGAATAAACATTCCAACAGGTAAAGATTCACTTTCTATGGTTCAAAAATATCCAAATAACGATAAAGTTTATGCTCCAGGAACAGTTATTATTACTGCTTCAGGTGCTGTAAGTAATATCAGACAAATTGTAGAACCTCGTTTGGTAAATGATGAAAATTCAGTATTAGTTTATATAGACTTCTCTAATCAAAAATTAGATTTAGGTGGTTCCTCATTTGCTCAAATCATTAATAAACTAGGCAAAACAGTTCCTTCTGTAAATGATGCTAACTATTTTTCAAATGCCTTTGATACACTTCAACAATTAATAAAAGAAAACAAAATATTAGCTGGTCACGATATTTCTGCTGGAGGCCTAATTACAGCATTATTAGAAATGAACTTCCCGAATGCTAAAGGTGGTTTAAACATTAACTTAAATGCCTTTGACGAAACAGAAATGATTAAAATATTGTTTAGTGAAAACCCAGGTGTAATCATTCAGGTAAATCATGATGGACATAAAATAGTTTCTGAATTGGGTAAAAAAGGTATTCATGCTTCAATTATTGGAAGTATAACAAACGAAAGAAAATTAAATATCCGTTTAAAAGAAGCTCAACTTTCGTTAGATATTGATGAATTAAGGGATGTTTGGTTTAAAACTTCTTACTTGTTAGATAGTAACCAAACAAAAAAAGATTTAGCCAAACAACGTTTTGAAAACTATAAAAAAGACTTATTAGAATTCTCCTTCCCAACTCATTTTACTGGTAAACTAGCTGATTATGGTATTACTCACGGAAGAAAGGAAAGCACAGGAATTAAAGCTGCTATTATTAGAGAAAAAGGAGTAAATGGAGATAGAGAAATGGCTTATTCATTATTTTTAGCAGGTTTTGATGTTAAAGACATTCACATGACAGACTTGATTGCTGGAAAAGAAGATTTAAGCGATGTAAACATGATAGTTTTCGTAGGTGGCTTCTCAAATTCAGATGTTTTAGGATCTGCAAAAGGTTGGGCAGGAGCATTTTTATACAATCCAAAAGCCAAAGAAGCGTTGGATAATTTCTACAAAAGAGAAGACACACTAAGTTTAGGTGTTTGTAACGGCTGTCAATTAATGATGGAATTAGGGCTTGTTAAGTCTAAAGGAAAAACACAAGCTATGGCTCATAATGAATCAGAAAAATTTGAATCAACTTATTTAAATGTTGTAATTCCTAAAAACAACTCAATTATGCTTTCATCACTAAGTAATGCTAAACTTGGAATATGGGTTGCTCATGGTGAAGGAAAATTTATTTTTGAAGATAACGAAAAAGATTATAATATTGCAATGAAATACAGTTCAGCTAATTACCCTGCTAATCCGAATGGTTCGGATTATAATACTGCCGGAATAGTTTCTGACTGTGGAAGACACTTAGCAATGATGCCTCATTTAGAAAGAACAATTTTCCCTTGGCAAACAGCTTTTTATCCTATGGGTAAAAAAACAGATGATGTTACCCTTTGGATAGAAGCCTTTGTTAATGCCAGAAAATGGGTTGAAAGTAAAATAAACTAATACTTAATGACATTATTTCGTACCATATTTATCATTTTCATACTGCTAACAGCTACTGTACAAGCACAAACACCAGATGAGCAAAAGATTGCACTTTCCGGAATTGTTTCTGAATATTATAGCGAAAGTACCATGGATGGAGTTAGTATAAAAATTACTGAAAACGGCACCTATATTCATAATGTAATTTCTGATAAAAAAGGTAGATATGAACTTTTGGTTGATTATGAAAAAGAATACATCGTATTGTATGAAAAAGCCAACTTTGTTCCCAAAAAAATTATTGTAAATACTAAAGGAATTCCTCCAGATAAAAGAAATAGTGTTAATGATCTATTTGTAGAAATGACACTTTTTCAGCAACACAAAGATTTAAATGTTGCTTTTCTTGAAAAACCAATTGGGAAGGCCATCTACGATCCGAAAATGAGAGAATTAGACTGGGATATGGGCTACACTGCTCCTATCGCTCAAAAACTAAATCAAGAATTAGCAAATTTTAAAAAAAATCAAGAAGAAAGAGAACTACAAGAAAAGCTTAACTTGATTAAATATGCTGATGCTATGAAAGCTGGTGATAAAGCTTTATTTGCTCAAGATTTTGATAATGCAAGAAAAGAATATCAAAAAGCAACAAGTCTATTTCCTGATAAAGAAGAACCAAAAAAGAAACTAGCCTTAATAGACCAAGCTCAAAAAGATAAAGAAGAAGCAGAACGCTTAGAAGCAGAAGCCAAAGCTAAGGCTGAAGCAGAGGCAAAAGCCAAAGCAGAAGCAGAAGCCGCTAAAAAGAAAGAGGAAGAAGAACGTTTAGCTAAAGAAAAAGCGGAGGCAGAAGCTAAAGCTAAAGCGGAAGCTGAAGCTATTGCCAAAGCAGAAGCAGAAGCTGCTAAAAAGAAAGAGGAAGAAGAACGTTTAGCTAAAGAAAAAGCGGAGGCAGAAGCTAAAGCTAAGGCTGAAGCAGAGGCAAAAGCCAAAGCAGAAGCAGAAGCCGCTAAAAAGAAAGAGGAAGAAGAACGTTTAGCTAAAGAAAAAGCAGAGGCAGAAGCTAAAGCTAAGGCTGAAGCAGAGGCAAAAGCCAAAGCAGAAGCAGAAGCCGCTAAAAAGAAAGAAGAAGAAGAACGTTTAGCTAAAGAAAAAGCGGAGGCAGAAGCTAAAGCTAAAGCGGAAGCTGAAGCTATTGCCAAAGCAGAAGCAGAAGCTGCTAAAAAGAAAGAAGAAGAAGAACGTTTAGCTAAAGAAAAAGCGGAGGCAGAAGCTAAAGCTAAAGCGGAAGCTGAAGCTATTGCCAAAGCAGAAGCAGAAGCTGCTAAAAAGAAAGAAGAAGAAGAACGTTTAGCTAAAGAAAAAGCGGAGGCAGAAGCTCTTGCTGCAAAACAACGTGAGGAAGAAGAAAAATTAGCTAAAGAAAAAGCAGAAGCAGAGGCTAAGTTAAAAGCTGAATTAGAAGCTAAAGCAAAAAAAGAAGAACAAAAGAAACAAGAGGAAGAAGAACGAATTGCCAAAGAAAAAGCTCAAGCAGAAGCATTAGCTGCAAAACAACGTGAAGAGGAAGAAAAATTGGCTAAAGAAAAAGCTGAAGCGGAAGCAAAATTGAAAGCCGAACAAGAAGCTATTGCCAAAGCTGAAAAAGAAGCTGCCGAAAAACGCGAACAAGAAGAAAAGCTTGCCAAAGAAAAAGCAGAAGCAGAAGCAAAATTGAAAGCCGAACAAGAAGCTATTGCCAAAGCTGAAAAAGAAGCTGCCGAAAAACGCGAACAAGAAGAAAAGCTTGCCAAAGAAAAAGCAGAAGCAGAAGCAAAATTGAAAGCCGAACAAGAAGCTATTGCCAAAGCTGAAAAAGAAGCTGCCGAAAAACGTGAACAAGAAGAAAAGCTTGCCAAAGAAAAAGCAGAAGCAGAAGCAAAATTGAAAGCCGAACAAGAAGCTATTGCCAAAGCTGAAAAAGAAGCTGCCGAAAAACGTGAACAAGAAGAAAAACTAGCCAAAGAAAAAGCAGAACTAGAAGCAAAAGCTAATGCTGAAAAAGAAGCTATTGCCAAAGCCGAAAAAGAAGCTGCTGAAAAACGTGAACAAGAAGAAAAATTAGCCAAAGAAAAAGCGGAACTAGAAGCAAAAGCTAATGCTGAAAAAGAAGCTATTGCCAAAGCCGAAAAAGAAGCTGCTGAAAAACGTGAACAAGAAGAAAAACTAGCCAAAGAAAAAGCAGAAGCGGAAGCGAAACAAAAACGCTTAGATGAAGAAGCTAAGAAAAAAGAAATGGAAGAATATCGTAAGAAAATGGAAGAGGAAAATGCTATTGCCGAAGCAAAAGCTAACGCTAAAGCAGAAGAAGAACGTTTAGCAAAAGAAAAAGAAGACGCAGTAGCTAAAAAACAACAAGAAGAAATGGAAGAAAATGCCAATGAGGCAGGCTTTACTATCAAATCTTCATCTTCTAACAATACTTCTAACAAAAAGAAAAAATTATCCAAAGCTGCTAAACAGTTTTCTGGTGGTAAAAAAATTAAATTGTAACCCTAACTCAATTATCAACTAACATGAAATTTCACAAACAGGGATATCCCTCTTTAATTATTGTACTTTTATTTTCTATTATTTTAAATGGTATTATTTATTTTTTTTTTAATGATTTTACTATTATTAAATGGCTAGGATATGCTATTTCTGCATTTTTAATTATTGTTATCCTTCAATTTTTCAGAAGTCCAATCAGAAATTTTGCAACTAGAGATAAAGAAATAATATCTCCTGCTGATGGTAAAGTTGTTGTTATTGAAGAAGTATTGGAAACTGAATATTTTAATGAGAAACGCCTACAAGTTTCTGTGTTTATGTCGCCTGTTAACGTACACTTAAATCGCTACCCTATTTCTGGAGTATTAAAGTATTTTAAATATCACCCAGGAAAATATTTAGTTGCTTGGCATCCAAAAGCGTCTACAGAAAATGAAAGAACTACTATTGTAGTTGAAGATAAGCAAGGGAGGTCTGTATTATTCAGACAAATTGCAGGAGCTTTGGCAAAGCGTATTGTTTTCTTTGGTAAAGAAGATACTGATGTAAAACAAACGGATGAGTGTGGTTTTATAAAATTTGGTTCTAGAGTAGATTTACTTTTACCTTTAGATGTTGAGTTAAATGTAAAATTAAATGACAAAGTAAAAGGCGGTATTTCTACCATTGCGAGGTTTAAATAAGTCGTTTCGCTTGTTAATTAGGCCTACTCCAATAAATCTTTTAATCGCTCAAGCGATTGCTGATTTTTTTTGGTGTTCATAGCGTTAAGAATTGCGTTTTTCTCTCTTGGTGTTAAATGCCAACTTAATGAAACCCTACTCTCTTCATTTTCTAGTTCAAAATCGATAATATGGATTTGTTGTTCAATATCATTTCCTAAATATTGCACCATATCATCTAAATTATAATCTTGTATAGTAAATAAATTGCTATAAAAGCTTCCTATTGGTGTAGAAAAAGTCTCTGCAATACTTCTTAAAGGACTATCGGCTACTCTTTTATTCTTTTCCTTATCTCTAATTTGAATAATGATAACACCTGAAGTATTTTCATTTATCCACTCTTTAAAAATATGCATATACTTAAAAGTAGTTATAGCTCCATAATTATCTCTCACTCCTGCATCCATTACTTCTATTTGTGGATTTGTAGGAAGGGTAACACTTGGCATTATATACGGAAAGGTAGCACTCATTCGAATAGCACTGGTAAATTTTAAATTCATGGCATCTTGTTGTTTAAACAATCTGGTAAATTCTACATTTTCAACAATAGGATTGTTTAATGTATTGTTTTTAGGTAAATTATAGCTTAAATACGATATTGGCTGACTAGCAATCAGTAGCCTTCTACCATCGTTAGTAATAGTTGGTGCAAATATCATCATCGGAATTTCAGCAGCTTTTTCAGGGGCAACATAATCGCTCATTCTTTTATCTAATACATTATTGGTATTAATTAACAACTGACGCTCAAAAGCATATCCTCTATCTTTTAAATAAGTATATTTTCCATCATTATATGTTTTCATTCTTATAAAAAAATCGTTTGTTGCAATACTAAAAGCTATAGGGTTTAACAGATCTCTACCCATATTTTCAACATGTTCATAGCTGTTTTTAAAGTTTGTTTTATCTTCTTTTTCTTGTAAGTACAACTCACGATAATAAGCTGCACCTATCATTCCTCCTGAAGAACCTGATATAAGATGGACATTTCTGAAGAAATTATTCTCGAAAATACTATCTAAATGATGTAGTGTAAAATAAGTCCACATCATCGCTCTAGAACCACCTCCACTAGTATTTAAAAAGATTAATTTTGGTTTTTCCTCATTAGTATTCTTTTTCCAAGAATTTAAAATTTCTATACTATTTGCTTTATCATTTTTAATGTGTCCTTCATTCAATCTAAGTTTATTTAACTCTTTGAGCGAATATTCAGCTTTTTCCGTATTATAATTTAATCCGTAAGCCATATTAGCATAAGAAAACACATGGTTTTTTGACAATAGATTGATAATTACCAATAAAATTATAAATGCAAAAGTGGTCCATCCCTTTAACCAAGTGTGTAAAGCACTTAATATTATTAAAATCATGGTGAAAAACAAAATTACACTAGCACTTGCCGGAATAATGAAAAAAGCATTTTCATGAAAAAGTCCTAATACAATATAAGAGATGAAAACAAGTATCTCAAAAAAAGAAGCGTTTAAATGATTATGTTTGGTGATAGAACGCAACATTTCTGTATCGTAATGAGAAATATCTTTAGCTGGTTTAGAACGAAATGGAGTGTTTAAATAAGATTCTACATGCCATTTTTCTCTTTTTCTTAAAAAATTATAAAGGTTTTCATCTCTAAGAAAAAGTGTGCTTACAGGTTTCCCACTTTCTTGGTCTGGCTTTATCCCTAACAAAGTGAAAATATTTTTATTAGTAGAGAGAAAGTAAGTTAACGAAACAACAACATTTAGTGTATAACCCACAATAATCCCTAAAATATAAATGGATATTTCTATTGCTGAACTAGTTTCATTCTCAAGGTGGTAGAATATTACTTTATAAATATAATAAAGCATGAAAGTTAGTGGAATTAATGAGTTATTAATACAATAAACAACAAAAGGTCTTCTGAGCGAAGCTATAAACTGAAACCTTCCGCTATTGATGATGTAACCAGTAATATTATAGGTCATTACAAAGCCGCCAATGGAAAATCCCATTATCATATATGACCAAAAACTAATGGTATTTAAATATTCTGGTGCTAAAAAAAGATAAGGAATACCATACTTGTTGGCAAACGATTCATTAATAATACTAAAAAGTATTATCCAAAATAATAAAAGTAAATGGTTTCTCTTTAGGTTTACTAAAAAGAGTTGCACAGGGAAGAAAAAAACTATTTTCCGAATCATGTTAAAATTGAAATCATAAAATAAGCTAACTAAAACTTACCCTCCCTCTTACGGAGAATACTAAGATTGGTTTTATCTAGCCGACTTATTTGTTAGCTTTTCAATTAATTTTCCTGAAAAAGAAATAAAGAATTTCAATACATCATAATACAAGGTAATTATTAATGCTATAGACATTAACCAAATAACTATAATGTTGTACCAAAATGTATCTATTGTTAATCCGAAAATCTTTTTTACAGGAGCATAAAAATGAGCTCTAACACCATCTGGTTCTAAATATACAGGGTCTATTTTCTGATATAAATTACTTTCAAATTCTAAAATTCTATTCAGCTCATTTTTATTTTTAACAAAATCAGATAACGCATCGTTGGTATATCCGTTTTTCATTTCTATAAATAAAGCTTTTGAAGTAGAATCTGCATTTAGTTTAGTTGCTAATGCATCTTTCTTTTTGTTGGCTTTTTTAAATATATCTAAATAATAACCATTTAATTCGTTTAAATAATTGTGCGTTGCTCTTATTACTGTTACATCAATTTTTTCAGGATAAAGATTCTCTATCTGTTTAAACTGAACTGTTGAATTATTGGCATTTTCTTTAGCTATTTCATTTCTTAAAAGCAATAAGGCTTCCTCAATATATTCTTTTTTATTAGGGTTTTTAAGGTTATTCTCTACTCCGCTAATTTTTTCCTTTAATTTCGATAACCAAAAATTCTTTTTAAATTCTGCTTGTTTAAGGTCTTTATCCAAATGATAAAATCTAGATTCAAACTCATTGTCTTTAAACTGATGAACAGCTAATGCTTCATAAGCCCAACGAGATGCCATTACCTCTCCTACCAAAGGAACATGAGTTGGATTAGTAACTACAGGATTTAATTTGTCAAACTTTACAATTACACCACTTAACAAAAGTTGAGGAATAACTAAAAATGGAATTAAAATATAAATGGTTACAGCAGAGTTAAAACTTGCTGAAATATTTAACCCCATCATATTGGCAAAACAAGCGGTAGTAAACAGTACCGACCAATAAGCTGTATTCATGCCTTGTATACCTAAAATATAATTTCCTATCAACACAAAAGTAAAGGTTTGAATAGCAGAAATAACAAACATTATTGTTATTTTAGAAAACAAATAACTCGATTTACTTAAGTTAAGGAACTTCTCTCTTTTTCTTATTTTTTGATCTCTAATTATTTCTTCCGCACTAACTGTTAGCCCAATAAACAAGGCGACAATTACCGACATAAACATGTAAGCTGGAAGGTTTTCATTTTCCCTGAAAATATAACCTAATTCATTGCTATTATCAGTATTATAATACCTAACCAAAAAAGCTAAAATGAAAGCCAAAACAGGTGCCTCCAAAAAGTTAATCATTAAATATTGCTGGTTAGTTAACTTAGAAAGTACATCTCTTATAATGAAAACCTTAAACTGGTTTAGTTTGTTAGGAATATTAAAACTTATTTTTGGAGCTGTTGTAATTTCTTTTGGTTGCTCAGAAAGTTCTTTAGGTTCTATTAATTCCAAGTATTTTTTATACCACTCCTTTGGAGTTATTTTTCTATTTTCGGTAGCATGACCGTATTCATCTACTACTCTTGCTTCTATGATATTAAATATTTGTTCAGAGTTTACATTACCACAGGTAATACATTCACTTTCGTTACTATTTACATGATGTACTTGCTCTTTAAAATAAATTACTGCATCAACAGGATTACCATTATAAATTGGATAACCTCCTGTATCTAAAATCAATAAATTATCAAACATTTTAAAGATGTCTGATGATGGTTGATGTATTACCACAAATACCAACTTGCCTTTAAGTGCTAACTCCTTAAGTAAATCCATTATGTTTTCAGAATCTCTAGAAGATAATCCTGATGTTGGTTCATCAACAAATAATACAGATGGTTCCCTAATAAGTTCTAGTGCAATATTTAATCGTTTTCTCTGTCCACCACTAATGGTTTTATCCATTGGGCTACCAACTTTTAAATCTTTTGCTTCATAAAGCCCAATACTCATTAATACATCAGCAACTTTTTTAACTAATATATCTTCAGATAAGTTAGCAAAACATAAACGAGCATTATAATATAAATTTTGAAAAACAGTAAGTTCTTCAATTAGTAAATCATCTTGAGAAACATATCCTATTACACCTTCAATTTTTTCTGGTTCATTATGTATATCAATACTATTTATACAGATTTTTCCAGTTGTAGGAGCGTAAGTACCATTCAATAAATTTAGTAATGTAGACTTTCCTGCTCCACTGGCGCCCATAATTCCAACCATTCTCCCAGACTCTTCATTAAAGCTAAAGTGGTGCATTCCCATATTACCTCCTTTAAACCTATAGGTAATATTTTGAACACTAAATACTATTCTTTCTGCATCATCATTATCAAAAAATTTAGTAATAATATCACTATAATATATCGGCTGAACTTTAGAACTTCTAATAGAAGAACCTTGGTTTAACAGACTAGATTGAGCTTTTCTTAAAATAATTCCATTAAGGTAAAGTTCATTTTTACCAAAATAACGAACAAAAAATAGGTTTACACTTTCAATTTTTACTACTCTTAATTCACCTTGCAAACCGTCAGAAAAAATATGTTTACTTTTTTGCAGCTTGTTCTCTTTGTGATTATCCACTACTAATAAGTTTGGAGAATCTATTGGTTCATTAATGGTATTCTTAATAAATTTTGAACACAACTCATGTTCTTCACTAGAAATATTAAAAGTTTCTGAAACAGTAGAAACGAATTCTAACTCTTGTTCTGATGGATTATCATTAGCATAAATAAATTCTAACAAACGAATAAGTACAATAATTTTCTGCTTTTGAGCAAGCTCTTCATTAATTTGAGTACAGATTAAAAGAATTTTTACAGAATTTACTGAAGTTCTTTTTTGTTTTTTAGAACCATCTGCTTTTCGGGTTTTTTCTTCTATAAATTTATCGTAAAGAGCCAAGTACTCCTCAACCAATTGTTGGTTAAGTTGCTGAGTTAAAAATGAAATCACAATTGCTCTACTTTTTTCTGATGTATCTGTAGCTTCAGATACAATTGAAAACAATTGCATTAACGCCTTGAGTATTCGTTCGCTCATCTATGTTTTATTTTAAAAAAAAAGGCATTATTTTATCTCTAAACAATGCCTTTAAGTTTTTTCAGAATTTATTTTATTGTTTAAACCCAACAAGTAAAACTGCACAACCAGAAGCTGATACATTAGGGTCTAACTGAGCTTCAATAATACAATCTAATGTATTTGTAATTTTGAAATCCCAGTAAGGTGCATTACTGTGTTCTTTATTAGTGAAAATTAAATTTCTTTCTCTATCGTAAACAGAAAAAATTAAATTTCCATCAGAAAAACCGCTACAAGCAGCAAATCTATAAGTACTACCTCCATAAAGAACCATGTTGAATTCTGCAATTTCATCATCTAACAAAAGAGCTCTATAGTTTTGTCCGTCAGAAATATATTGTTTAGATATATTGTTCTCACACAAAGTGGCAACAGTATCACACGGAGATTGAGCAAATACTGTATTAAAAGAGAAAATGGTAATTGCTACTACTAATAATTTGAAACCTGCTTTTTTCATTTTTGTTGTTTTTATTTTGTTGAAATGGAGTTACCCATTTAAATATCTTTTTTTATAACTTAAAATTTATTAGCTGATTAATTCAGCTCTAATTTTTGCAATCTTTTCAGTAATTTGTTTTAATACTTCTGCAGAAACATTAACTGTTGTAGTACTATTAATAGTTGTTGTTTTCTTAGCAACATCAACTGTAGGTTCTACAAAAGTGTAAGTTATTTCTACTTTTTCAAAAATATCATTCAACTCCATTAAGTCATCTACCAAAGTAGAGAACTCAGGCTGGTCGTAATAAGGAGTTAATAATTTAATTAAGTTATAAACTGTATTTTTTTGTTCTCCTACTCTATTAATGATTTCTTTATTAGAAGTCATCTCTGCACTATTAGTTGTAAAATACAAACTTTCAACCCATCCACCAGCAAGAACTAATGCTCCAATATGGTTTTGATCATTATTTTTCAAATATTTATCGCTAGATTTATACGCTTCTGAAACCAAAGAAAGCACTGAATCTTGGTTGCCAATGTTTTTTTCGAAACGCTCAACTAGTTCCATATCAAAAGCACTACTAACACCTAAATCATCTCCTAAGGTTTTAACTGCAGTAAGAAAAGAAATTGCATCTTGAGTTTGGTCGTAAAGTGTTACATAACCTAAATCTGCTCCATAAATTCCTAAGTTAACCGCTTTTTTAAAGTTCGTTGAGTAGCCCGTAACCTTTGATGGCACATTTAAAATATCTTTATTATAAGTTACTCCTGCACCTTTTATAAGGTAAGCTGTTTGAATTGGTGATGGAATACTAAAAACTTTACCATCCAATTCTAGTAATTGGGTGTTATTGGTCTTTTTTTCTTCTACATCAACTGTTTCTGTTGAGTCATCTTTAGTATTATCATCTCCACAGCTAACTGCAAAAAATACTGCAAAAGATAATAATAATGCTTGGTTCTTTAAATTGAAACGTGTTGTCATTTTTATAGTTTTAGAAATTTTTCTATAGATGCAAATAAACAAAAAATCTTTAATAGTAAAAAATATTATTTCATCTGTTTATTTTTATTTTATTAAATCAGTCAGATGTAACTCCCAAATAATCATCTTTCTGTGTATTGAAAGGTTCAACATGGTGGCGTCATCTGTATTTAAAAATTATCATTAATCGTTAAATATTTTACTATTAATGAATAAATACCTCAGTAAAATTCCAAAAACTACAGCAACAATAAAATAAATCATTGCTATAAAATATTCCTGAAAAATTAATTTTCCGATAAAAAACAGGGTAGAATAAGTTAAAATTACAGCACTTATCCAACAAAAAAATAGCATAGGTATTTGAGATTTCTCTTTGGGTATTCCCCACTTTTCTCTAATACTATTCCAAGCTCCTTGTGGCTTTACTTGTAAATAAAATTTCTTTAAAGTAGCTTCTTCTTCTTTTGGAGTTAAAAATGTTACTGCTATCCATATTATGGTGGTGAAAGCAGTTGTAAATAACAATATGCCTTCATTATCAATAAATGAATTTCCAACAGCTGGCATTTCAAATTGTGGAGCAATTAAAAATTTAGCTATAGAATAACCTAATATAGGAGCTAAAGTAGCACTAATCTCACTCCATATATTTATTCTACTCCAATACCATCTTAAAATTAAAACTGCCCCCAGCCCTGCTGATGAAGCTATTAAAAACCTTGCTGCTCCATCTATGGTTTCTATAAAAGAAGTAATAATTAATGCTATAATCATTATCATTACTGTAAAAACACGTCCTACTTTAACCATTTTTTGTTGGTTAATTTCTTTTTTATTTTCTTCTAATTGTCTTTTATACAAATCGTTGGTAAGGTAACTTGCTCCCCAGTTTAATTGTGTTGAAATAGTACTCATATAAGCTCCTAGAAATGCAGTAAATATTAACCCTCTTAATCCTGTTGGCATATAATCTCTCATAGCCATTACAAAACCATTCCCTGCATTCTGTTGAGTAAGTTCTGGATAAACTACCAACGCACAAAGTCCAACAATTATCCATGGCCATGGACGAAGAGCATAATGAGCAATTTGAAAAAACAAAGTAGCCAACACAGCACTTTTTTCATTTTTTGTACTCATCATTCTTTGAGAAATATACCCACCACCACCAGGCTCATTACCAGGATACCAACTTGCCCACCATTGTACCGCCACAAATGATAAAAAAGCCCCAATGGTTAATCCAAAAGTTCCAATACTACTGCCTACATCACTACCTATACTAGGAAAAAAATCAAAACGCCAAGCTGGTAATTTTTCTTGCAGACCTGTCATACCTCCTACTTCATCAGAATTCAACATAATAATAGATAGAATAATACACCCTGCCATTGCCAATATAAACTGAACTGCATCTGTAATAGCCACTCCAAGCAATCCTGAAAGTGAGGAATAAATGGCTACAAACACCAATAAAACACTTATAATTATAAATGCTGTTTGGTAGTCTATATTTAAAAATAACATTAATATTTTCAGCATGGCTGCATTTACCCATCCTATAACAATGCAATTAAAAAAAACACCTAAATAAAAAGCCTTAAAGTTCCTGAAAAGTTTAGCTGTTTTTCCTGAATATCTAAGTTCTATAAACTCTAACTCTGTAAGGACATTGGCTTTCCGCCACAATTTAGCAAAAAAGAAAGTAGTAAGCATCCCTCCTATTAACATGTTCCACCAAAGCCAGTTACCAGAAACCCCATTTTGTTTTATAACCTCTGCCACCCACAAAGGTGTATCAGCAGCAAAGGTGGTGGCCACCATAGAAATTCCTGCTATGTACCAAGGTAAATTTCTTCCTGCAAGAAAAAAATCTGTTAATGATCCACTCGATTTACCTTTAAACTTTATACCTATATAAAGACTAAGTGATAAAAACAATCCTACAATTATCCAATCTATTGGTGCTAACATAATTTTGAAAAAATAATCCGAAAAGTAGGAAAGTTTATTCAAACAGTCTTAATTTAGATTTTTTGATTATTAACATTCTTCAATTAATAAAAAATGCATCAAATAGACCTTCAGCAAATCCATTCTTACTCTAAATTGGAGCTTATTGCCAAACAAGTGGTAGAAGGTTTTATTACAGGTTTACACAAAAGTCCTTTTCATGGTTTTTCTGTTGAATTTGCCGAACACAGACTTTACAATACTGGAGAATCTACCAAACATATCGATTGGAAATTGTATGGTAGAACAGAGAAACTCTTTATAAAAAGATATGAGGAGGAAACCAATTTAAGATGTCAGATTATTATTGACGCCTCTTCTTCTATGTATTTTCCAGAAATTGATTTTAATGCGGACAAATTCAATAAAGTTAAATTTTCTGTTTATGCTGCTGCTGCACTTATGAACTTACTTAAAAAACAACGAGATGCTGTTGGATTGAGTGTTTTTTCTGATAAACTAGACATTCATTCACCAACAAAATCGAGCAGTGTACACCATAAATACCTTATTAATGAGTTAGAAAGTCTAATTAACTCGCCAAAGAAAAATACCAAAACATCCTCTATAAATGCTTTGCACACTATTGCAGAAACCGTTCATAAAAGATCATTAATGGTAATTTTTAGCGATATGATGGAAAACGTTGCCGATGATGAACAATTATTTGCTGCTTTGCAACATTTAAAATACAACAAACACGAAGTAATTCTTTTTCATACTTACGATAAAAAATTAGAGTTAGATTTTGAGTTTGAAAATCGTCCTTATCAGTTCATAGATTTAGAAACTGGCGAAGAAATCAAGGTTCATCCTAATGACGTGAAGAAAAATTATATTGAAAATATGCAGAAAAGAAAAAATATGCTCAAATTAAAATGCTTGCAGTTCGGAATTGAGTTTGTTGAAGCAGATGTAAATCAAGGATTTAATTCCATCCTTCAAAGCTATTTGATAAAAAGAGCAAAAATGATGTAATTTTTTTTTAAAATCTTTTGCAGATTTAAAAATTGAAGTATATTTGCAGCCCTCAAAGGGAGATATTTTTTAGATATCAAAACGTTCTTCTCTTTTTTTTAAATTGAGAGAAAAATAAATTTACTTTAATAGTAAAGGTCCGGTAGTTCAGTTGGTTAGAATACCTGCCTGTCACGCAGGGGGTCGCGGGTTCGAGTCCCGTCCGGACCGCATAGTCTATATGGCTGTAGACTACAGAAACCCCTAAGGTGTATCAATACCTTAGGGGTTTTGCTTTTAGATTGAATTTTCCAAAGCTTTTAAAAAATTACCAAGAAATGATTTGTTGATTTAATTTACATATTCAACAAACAGTTATAAATTAGTATCGTCATAAGATTCTAATGCTCTATCTAATTTCTTCTTTATTCTATTTTTTAATTGTCTTGGTTTTAGTACTTTTATTGAATCCCCAAATCCAAGAATTAATCTATCAAATTCAAAATTGAGATGAACAGTAACCTGTATAACAACACTGCCATCAGCTAGTTGTTCAATAATTTTTTGAGAATGATGAAATGGTTTAGTCAAAACATAAGGAGCATTATGTTTGTCTATTTTTAATTCAACTTCTTTTAATTGATTGTCATTTAACACAGTAACGCCTATAGTATTTTTATAATATTCATCACCATTAAACCTTTCTTTAATATATGGGATATTAAGATTATAATCAATTTTTATTATTCTATCTAATGCTAAAGTAAGAATAGTTTCTTCATTATTTTTTTTGCCTATAACAAACCATCGATTATTAAATTGCTTTAAAATAAAAGGATGAAATATTATTTCAGAAGCATCCCTTGCCCTAAATGATTGATAATTGATTGTTAAACACAATTCTTTTAAAATAGCCTGATACAATAAATCAAGGTGCTCTAATCCTTTTAAATTTTCATTTTTATCCAAATGTATAATAGCTGCCTGTTTTGTTTTCTCAGCATATACTTTATCCTCCAATTTTTGTATAATTCCTCCTAACTCTGAAAACAAAGAAAAATCTTTAAATTGTTTTAACATTTCCACTGTTTCTGATAAAACACTCATATCATTTTCAGTTATAGGTATATTTGTAATAGAATAATTTTCATCTTCATATTTATAATATTTTTTATCGTAAACAATGATAGGAGCATTATATCCCAGTTTGTCACTTCTCATCATTTGAATATCCAACTGAATGCTTCTCTTACTCACATTAACATCTCTTCCCTCATATTCATATAAAGCATCAGAACATTCATTAATGAGATCATCTAATGTCCATTGACGATAGTTATTTTGAAGACATTTATCAATTGTCTTATAACGAATTAGTGCATTTTTATTTTGAGCCATAAGTAACAAATATACAAATAAATTTTATCTACGCAAAAACATTGCGTACGTAAGAACAACCTTTGCCCTATAATTAAAAATAAATGATTATGAAAAAAAATACAATTAACGGAAATACATTGATTGATTTGGGATATACTCCTGATAAATGGTTTAAAGATGCGATAAATCACATTAATGAAAATCAACTTTCTAGAGAAGCTATGTATGAATATTTAGAGCAATTCAAACCAGAGCCAGTAACAAAACTTCATAAGGATTCTGTTCAATTTTCTGTAAACATTAAGGCTATGAACGAAATGGAAAAAGTAAATGTGGATTCAGTAATTCGAACTATGAAAGAAGTTATGAAGACTCCAACAGTTGTAGGTGGAACTATAATGCCTGACGCTTGTCCAACTGGCTCAGTAGGAACTATTCCTGTTGGAGGGGTTGTGGCAACTAAGAATGCTATTCATCCTGGAATGCACAGTGCTGATATTTGTTGTTCAGTTATGTTGACTGATTATGGAAAAGTAAATCCAAAAGCAATTTTGGATGCAGCACAATTATCTACTCATTTTGGACCAGAAGGAAGAGATCGGTCAAATCAATATCGATTTCCGTCAGACTTGTTAAAAGCCTTTGAAAAAAATGATATGCTAAATGATCATCAAATGATAAAAATAGCAAGATCACATCTTGGAACCCAAGGAGATGGGAATCATTTCTTATTTGTTGGACAATCAAAGTTAACTGGAAACACAATGCTAATTACCCATCATGGCTCACGAGGTGTTGGTGCCAAATTATTTTCAAATGCCATGAAAATAGCAGAGAGATATAGAAAAAAATTATCTCCCGACACATTATCACAAAATGCATGGATTCCTTTTAACTCTTATGAAGGTGAAGAATATTGGGCAGCACTTCAAATTATTAGAGAATGGACAAAACAAAATCATACCTGTATTCATGATGCAATAGCAGCAAACATGAATATCAAAGTTGAAAACAGATTTTGGAATGAACACAACTTTGTCTTTCAAGAAGATGATATATTTTACCATGCTAAAGGAGCTACACCAATTAGTAAATCATTTTTACCAGAAGATAATAATTTAAGATTAATTCCATTAAATATGGCAGAACCAATTTTGATTGTGGAAGGAGAATCAACTCCAACTAATTTGGGTTTTGCTCCTCATGGTGCTGGCAGAAACATAAGCAGAACACAACATAAGAAAACAAAAGAACACATGACCATTGAAGAGGTATTTAAGGCAGAAACAGCAGGTCTTGATGTAAGGTTTTATTCCAATGAAATTGACATTTCAGAATTACCTTCTGCATACAAAAATGCAGCATCAGTTAGAAATCAAATGAGCGAGTTTGGACTAGGTAGTATTGTAGATGAAGTGATACCTTATGGATCAATTATGGCAGGTGATTGGAAAAAAAATGCACCATGGAAAAGAAAAAAATAACCTACGCAAAAACATTGTGTAGGTTAAATCAATCTTTGTGCTATTAAAAAAACGTTCTTTTAAATATTAGCAGGTCAAGAATAAGTTACTTCAAAACTACCTGTCACGTAAACTAACTTATTCAATTACCTACTTAATTGAGGCAGTAGCTCAGATGGTAGAGCAGGTTAGCTTTTAAATTACCTAACACATCAAACGCGAGGTGAAACGAATTTGAAAGGTCAACTATAGCATACTACATGGTAAATCCTTATGGATTTTGGTTCAAATCCAAAATTGCTTTAGCATTACCCATGGTCAATAAAAGCTTACTTCAGCACTTATAATGCCCGTGTCGTGGGTTCGAGTCCCACCTGCCTCACTATTAAGGTCAAAACTAACTTACTACTGATTGGACTTACGGTTCGAATCCGTCTTTGAGAGTTAGTTAATTACCTTATAAAACAAAGGGTCAACATAATCTTACTTCTAAGTCCAGGTTCGAATCCTGGTCTCTGAAAAGAGAGCAACTGCTTGAATTTAGATTATGAATTACACATAAAAATTAAGGTCAATTGTTTCTTACTTCTGGGGGGTGTCCCCACCATTTTTAGGTAATGATTTAGAAACAAGATTACCTGATTTATTAAAATTAAAAAATAGAATTATGAAAAGAGATTTATTAAAAGTATCGATTAGAAAAAATGCCATTGTAATCCCACAGGATTGGATCGTAAATGATCTAGCAATAAATATCAACGAGACAACAAGCGTACTCTTGGCAAATTGTTCCAAGTTAGGGTATACATTTTCCGAAGATTTGCTTAATAAAGTAAATGGAATTTCCCCTAAGGCTAAATTAGAATTGTTTGAGTTATTGAAAGATGTAACAGGTGTAAACAAGAATTGGACACCTTTGGTAAAGCAATGGAATGTGCCAACTGGAGAATCTGTTGTTGACCATATAATTACTTGGTTTGCCAATATTTTTCAAACTAGCAAAGGCACCAAACTTCCTTGTGGACATTTAATTCCAGACAACACGTTTCCAATTGAAAGATACAATGGATGTCCATTCTGTGGAACACCATTTGAATTTGATAAACTCGATTATACTTCAGGTTTAAACAAGTTGAAAACACTTGAATTATGGAGAGAAGATGATTTGAAGAAAGAGCTTACGAGTTTATTAGAATCGCCTGTTGCATTGGACGCTACTCAGGTAGATAGTCTTAAAACCTTAATTGCTCAATTTGGAATGCCATCAGGTGTTGAGATCAAAATGAAAGAAACCTTAATGGTCGTCATTGATGCTCTCGTTGAACAAGATCAAGTCGAGAAAGCTGGTGAATTCTTTAAAACTCCAAATGATGTGTTGAGATATTTATGGTACAAACACACTGGTTTTTTACAAATTATCGAACCTAAAACAATTGCGAATCGATTGGAAAAAAATGCAAGAAACCTGCATCCACAAATTGACAATAGTGCGGAAACTAAGATTAAATCATTAGCTGATTTGAAGCTAAAGTACAATAGAACGGAATGCAAGCGATATGCGACATGGTTAAACAATTTAACCTTAGACACTATTGACCAATGTGAAATGATGCACCCAAAAAGAAGCATGTGGGTCAGAGTGATAAGAGCATTGAGACTAACAGAATACGGCAAAAGAAAAGGATTTGAAAACTTAGCTGAATTGTTGGATGCGTTCTATAACAAAAAATATGAAGTTTGGCAGGGTAAAGTCAATGCATATAAATTAAAGACTGATGCCGAAGGTACTTTTGCATTGTTAAAGCAGAGACCTGGTTTATTTGCAAGGTCATTGTTTTCATCAATGCTATGGTTTGGACCTGACGTTTCAATTAAGAACTTCAAAGAGGTAATGGATAAGGTACCATCAAGATTGATTTTTACTTTAAATATGTATGCAGAAGTGTACTTTGATAAAAATGCATCAAGAACGGTAAAACCATTAGGAGGAGTCAGTAAAAAAATCCCTGCTAACAAATTACTTCAATTATATTCTGATGAAGAATTGAAAAGAATGCAGAAGTTAGTTCAAGAATTGAGCTTAGAAGTGATCAAAGGGAATTTGAAAAAAGTGCAGAACACAAATAAAACTATGTTTGTGGACGAAAGCTTATTTAATATCCCAATAGCTATTGGTGATAGAAGTGAACATCTTCAAGACTTACCGGGTGCTTTAATGGGAACCAAGTTCAAAGTTGAAGGAGATAACGTCAGATTATTCTTACAATGGGGAAAAGGTCTTCCAGCTCAACATCTTGATATGGATTTAAGCTGTAAAGTTGCTTACGAGAATAAAAATGAATTTTGTTCATACTCACAACTTGTGATTCCAGGTTGTAAGCATAGTGGAGATATTCAGAGAATTCCTGACAAAGTTGGAACTGCAGAATATATCGATCTTGACTTGAACGAATTAACGAGCTTAGGTGCGAAATATGTAAGTTTCACTTGTAATGCATATACTACTGGAAGCTTAGCACCAAACTTAGTTGTTGGATGGATGAATAGTAAGTACTCAATGAAGATTTCTGCGAGTGGCGTTGCGTATGATCCAACCGCAGTTCAGAATCAAGTAAGAATCAAACAAACCCTTACAAAGGGAATAGTATTTGGAGTGCTTGATGTAGATAAAAAAGAGATCGTTTGGTTGGAGATGAGTTTTGGCGGACAAGTTGTACAAATCCTTAGTCTTTTAACTATTGAAGCATTGCTTAACAAGTTAGATGCTAAATTGAAGATCGGAGATTTGTTGAAACTGAAGTCTGAAGTTCAAGGTTTAGAAATGGTATCTGATTCAGAAATTGCTGATGAAGTATACGATATGAACTGGGCTTTAAATACTGCTGAAGTGAGTAAGTTGTTCTTAGAATGATGAAGTAAACTTACTTCGCATTAGCTTCAGGTCAAGTTTATCTAATTTCCAGAAGTCTTTGATGCCAAGAATTTAAAAACAGGACTCTGGCACCGTCCGGACCGCATAGTCTATAAGGCTGTAGACTACAGAAACCCCTAAGGTGTATCAATACCTTAGGGGTTTTTGCTTTTAAAATACTTTTCTACCTTTATATTTACACAAATAAAGACTTAACTTCAAATTAAGGACAGTTAGATGTTAAAACTAAAAAGCAGTTTTATATTTTATGTCTTTCTACATAAAAATCTTAATGACGTAGCATTATAAAAAATGTTTTAGTAAATTTTCAACTAAGACAATCGTTAGCACCTTATTTATCGGATTAAATTAATCACTCCAATTTTTTCATAGTATCGGTTTAAATCCGTTTTAACTATAATCTTCCAAGTATAACTGTCTATTGGAGCAAGGTTTCTATTAATTGTTCCATCCCAACCAATAAATTGGTCTTTGGTTTTAAAAAACAACTCACCCCAACGATTAAATAATAATAATTCATATTCTTTTACCCCTGAAATTATAGGTAAAAAAACATCATTTAAACCATCTCCATCGGGAGTAAATGCCGTGGGGACAAAAAATAAAAATTCTGAATGTACCCACACTACTTTAACTAATGTATCACTACATCCAAACTCATTTACAACAATTTGTTGCACATTAAAATGCCCGGTATCTTGATATGTGTGTGTAGTTGAGTTTCCATTAAAAATAGCACCATCATTAAAATCAAAGAAAATATCTAACTCATTCGATAAATCATTAACATCTACATGAGGATTAAGTATAGATAATTTAATAGGATTGACTGAAAAATTGGCAGTGGGTTTTGGGTTTACAGTAATTAAATCAGCTAAGTAGAATGTGTTGGTATCAATACAGCCTGAATCAGTTCTAATAGTAAGTGTAACATCAAAAACGCCCGGAAATAAATAAGTATGTCTAGGCGAAGAAGCTGTTGAGGATGAACCATCACCAAATTCCCAAAAATAACTTAACGGAGTAGTTGACAATGAATTATCGTGAAATTTAACCGAAAATGGTTGACAACCAATTTCTGATGCTGCAAAAAAACTAGGTGTAGGAACCAGATAAACACCCAATGTATCGTTGTAAGTACCCTCACAACCATAATTTTGAACTGTTAGACTTACTGGATAAAAACCAGTATCAGGAAAAGAAACAGTAGCATTTGTTCCTATTGCATTTGTTGGATTTCCTAAGCTACCAAAATTCCAATTTATAACTGCATTAGCATTAAAATTCCCTTGTGCAGTAAGGTTAAATAAATTATTGGGTAAACACTGCCCTTGATGTTTTGGAAAAGAAACTGTTAATTCAGGATAAATTTTAAATACTGAAAAAGTAGTATCGTAACATACATTACTTTGGTTAGCAACTAAAATCACATTGTAAGTACCACTATCTTGATATGTATGAGTTGGGCTAACTAATGTTGATGTATTATTATCCCCAAAATCCCAGAAATAGCTTGCTGCAGAAGTGCTGGAATTACTGAAACTAGAGGTTAATCCATCACAAAAAACAGACTGAGGAACTATCTGTGCTGAAGGTGAAGAAAGAATTTCAACAGTATCCATGTACGTTTCCGTACAACCAAAATCTTGAACAGTTAATGAAACTAAAAAATTTCCAGTTGCATTATAAGTAACTTGTTGCTGGGTGTTACTACTATTTTGTGGCGAAGCGGCAGTACTAAAATCCCAAGAGTAAATTGCATTTGGCGAAAAATTACCTAATGCATTAAATGTAAAAGAATTGCCATTTAAACATTGTGTGTTTTGTGGAAGGAATGAAGGATTAATTGCATCTCTAATTATATAAGTCTGATAAGTCGTGTCAGCACAAAAATAACCAGGGTTAGCTATTAACATTATGGTGTAAGTTCCTGTGTCAGAAAAAGTATGTGTAGGATTAACAGCAGTAGAAGTATTGTTGGGAGAATTAACATCTCCAAAATCCCAATGAAATAATGAAGCATTTATACTGTTATTATTAAAATTTATTGTTAATCCAGTACAAAGTGTGGTTTGAGGACTTATATCAGCAACTGTATTTGTTGAGCAGGTAGTTACAATTAATAAAAAATCTCTAACTACTTCACTAATTAACACTCCATTTCTATACTCTTTTATTTTTATTGCAAAGGTATAAAAACCATTAACGGTTGGTGTTCCAGATAAAAAACCTGTTTGAGGGTTAATGGTAAATTGAGGATTAGAAGGAATTTGATTGTTTGTTGTATAACCTGTATTCCAAGGAATTGGCATATAAGGAGGTGATGTAGGTGGATTGGGAGCCGGATTGGCTTGATTCCCACCATTAATAGGATCTCCAAATTCGTAAACCAACGAATCGCCATCAATATCAGTAGCACTCAAATCGTAGGTGAATTCGAACCCGTTACACATCATTACCGGAGGAGGATTGTTAAATGTAGGACTACTGTTGCAAGTTGCTAATCCAGGGTCTGGAATTTCGACCATATAAGTAGAACCCATATTAATTGGATTTACAATATTAAGAGCACTACCGTTTCTACAACATCTCTGATAAGCAATGGTATAACCTCCAGCTAATGGCGGTAAATTTATAATTACTTGGTAATCTGCTCGTTCAACACAAACATTAGGAGGGGTAATTAAACAAGGATTATTTATGATTATAGGTACAGGTGTTGAACCTGGAAATGGAGCGGAAAATACATTTAATAGATTTCCATTTGCATTGAAAACCCCAATAGGAGCAACCTGATCGAAAGGAGCTCCAGCACCATTACAATCTCTATATATGGTTAAATTTATTTGATAATCATTATTACCTAAACATTCATACGTCATTACTCCACCAACAATGTGGCTCGCAGCAACTTGTTTTGTAGAAAAAATAGAAAGAATAAAAATACAACTAACTAAAAAGAAATTAGAAGGAATGCGTAAAAAACTATTATAGCGTAAGTTTATCTTCATTTTTTAATAAAAAATAAAAATACACAATTGTTTAAAGATACTGTTAAAATTTAAACTTAAAATATAGCTATTGTCAAAAGGTTATTATAAACAAAAAGACTTGAACTACTGTTTTTAAGTGTTGTACATTTATATTTTATTCTCCAATTCCTCCTATACCTTACCCAATAAAAGTACAAAAAACCATTTGCTTAATTTATAAGCTATTTTTTATATATTTGGAGAAAAATAAGTCTGATAGTTTTTTAAATTTTATCAGACTTATCTACCCAAATATGGGTGTATAGGTCTGACTCATTTATACTTATACATAAATTATGGGCTATGTTAAAAATGACACACATATGGATAAAGATGAATATTTAAAGAAAATGAAAGATTGCAATGTGTGGTTTGATTATTCAAAAAGTCAAAAGAATGTAGCAGAGAAAATTTTGCATAATTGCATTTTGGACAAAGAATTTCTGAAAAAATTAAAAGAGGATAATGATTATAGCGAATTTTTAACATTATGGAGTAATGCTCATTACCATTTTGGAATTGCGATTGAAAATGGATTAAAAGGTATTATCATTAAACATCAACCAGAGAGTATCGATTTTGAGATTAAAGGCCAAAATGTTATTTTAAAAAATATTGGTGGACAAGCAGGTAAAACTCATAACCTACTTAGATTAGCTGAAACATCAGGCATTTTTGATTCTAAGATTAATTTGTACAGACATAAATCAGACTATGAAAATTTAAAAAGAGTTTTACAACATTTAAGCGATATGATTAAATGGGGTGCAAGATATCCGATTCCAAATAATTTGGATAATATATACAAATTTGATGGAGCTGCTCCATCTGTTTTGATTTATGGATTTCATATACTTGATGTAATGGAACCTCTTTTTGAATGTTTTGAAAATGAAAGAAATTAAGGAAAAATTATAAAAATATTCTAAAAATATGACCATGAATGATGACAATAAAGTACAAATGCTGAGTTTAGGTATGTACGGGATTCTCTTTAATAACAAATGGAGAATGACACTTGAACTATTTGACGGAACAAAAGTTAACGGTAGACTAAAGAACCATAATACACAAAGTTCTCCTTATCAAGTAACAGTGACACTTATAACTGAAGATGGAGAAGAAAAAACATTTGATTTAAAGAATGTAAAAGATATAACAGGATAAAACACAGCCCCTCTGTACTTAGTCTGAAGCGAGGCAAGAGCAATAGAGACTAAGGACTTTAACTAAAAAAAATATGTTTGTACTATGGAAATCGAAGGACTTATAAAGTACGTAGTTGGCATTACACAAAAGCCTGGCTTCAAAGTTTTTTTATTACGCACTGCGCTGTTAATGCATGCAGAATTTAAAACCTACTTACCTAATCAATATATTTTAATTCTATTAGTTTTCCTTTATTAAAAGTAATGTCAATAATTTTAGAAACTATTTCGTCCGAATCTTCTTTTAATTCAACCACACGATAGAACCCTTTTTCTAAGCTAGAAAAAATATTAAATGCTTTTGAAGTTGAACCAAGTAATGATAATTTATATTTTAATTTTTCAAAGCCATTCAACTCTCTAATAGAAATAACCTCAATATTATTATTTCTAAAGTAAGTTTCTACTTCAAAATTAATGTTAGAAAGAATTTTATTCAATTTTATCCATCTATAAAAGATAAAACACAAAATTGACAAAGACAAAAATGCACTAACAATAGTTTCAATTTCTATATTTTCCATTTTTTTTTCTTAAAAAAACATTTCTAAAACATTAAAGTTAATGAATAGTAATGCTACTTATTTTTCTTAAAAAGAAAATAATAAAGAATAGCTATAACTATATTTACTATTAATACAAAAGGCAAACTAATAAAAAGAGCTAACGCAATTAAATCAGAAAAAAGATACTTACCATTATCCCAACCATACAATTTCATAAAATACACAAAAACACCACTAAACAAATAAAAAAGTACTGTTCCAACTGCTAGTGTATAATAAACCTTATTTTTCCCTTTAATAATGCAAAAAGGCGTGCCATATAAAATAATAATTATTCCTATTAATACAATATAAATCTTATATAGTTCCATAATTACTCTATTTCATCTAACAAATATACTTTTTTTAACCTCCCTCCGCTGCCGCAAGCGTCCTCGCTTGTGGTAACTACAAATTTTGCATAGCTTCACAGAAAGCACGACATCTACAAGTCAATAATTATTCCCATACTTTAATGTCATACTTATTTGATGGACTATTAGGGAAATGATTAAAATATCCTATAAATTGATTATCCTTAACACATAGTATCACATAAATATCTCTTGCCATTTTTGGGAAAAATAAATACAAAACATATTTGTCATTTTTATATTCAGTAGTGTATTTATTAACTACAGAAATTTCAATTTTTGTTTCTCGCTTATAATATAATTCAAAATCTCTAATTAACAGACTATCTTGACCAAATAGCCCAGTTCTTTGAATATGTTTCTTTTCTTCCCATCTTAAATTCATTTCTTTCAAAACATCTTCTTTTGGAACAGTTTTACAAGAATATAAAACAGATATCGAAGTAAATAATATTAAAATAATCAAAGGTTTTAAACCATAAGCTTTAATGTAATTCAATAAAGTTATAACATTAGACTTTTTATTAATTTTTAGATTCATCCAACAAATATACTTTTTTTCACTACAGATAATTGCAAAATGACTGATGACTAATTTACAATTTCACTTTTCAATTAACGAAAAAAGTCTAATTTCGTGGGGTAATAAAATATTAGCTCAATTTAAAAAATATACTAAAAATGAAAGAAGTTTATATCGTATCTGCAGTAAGAACACCAATAGGAAGTTTTTTAGGAAGTTTATCTAGCGTACCTGCTACCAAATTAGGTGCAGCAGCTATTAGCGGGGCATTAAAAAAAATCGGTTTAGCTCCCGAAAATGTTGATGAAGTGTTTATGGGTAATGTAATGCAAGCCAATGTTGGTCAAGCTCCTGCTCGTCAGGCAGCAATATTTGCAGGTTTAGACAAAAAAACCCCAGCAACTACTATAAACAAAGTTTGTGCATCAGGTATGAAAGCTATTTCGTTGGCTGCTCAATCTATTATGACAGGAGATAACGACTGTGTTGTGGCAGGTGGAATGGAAAACATGAGTATGGTACCTCATTATTATGATGCTCGTTCAGCAGTAAAATTAGGTAATGTAACAATGGTAGATGGGATGATTAGAGATGGTTTGTGGGATGTTTATACCAACAAACACATGGGAAATTGTGCAGAAACATGTGCTACAGAAAAAAATATATCAAGAGAAGAGCAAGATAATTTTGCTATTACTTCTTACAATCGCTCTAAAGCTGCTTGGGATGCAGGAAAATTCGATAATGAAGTTGTTCCTGTAGAAGTTCCTCAACGTAAAGGCGACCCAATTATAGTTAGTAAAGATGAAGAATATACTAACGTAATGTTAGACAAAATTCCTGGTTTACGCCCGGCTTTCGATAAAGAAGGAACAGTAACTGCTGCTAATGCCTCAACATTAAATGATGGTGCTTCTGCCCTAATTTTAATGAGTAAAGAAAAAATGGAAAGCTTAGGTTTAAAACCATTGGCTAAAATTGTTAGTTATGCAGATGCTTCTCAAGATTCAGAATGGTTTACTACTGCTCCATCTTTAGCTATTCCAAAAGCATTAAAAAAAGCTAACTTGTCTATTGCAGATATTGATTACTGGGAACTAAACCAAGCTTTTGCAGTTGTTGGCTTAGCTAACATGAAAGAATTAGGATTAAATCCAGAAAAAGTAGATGTAAACGGTGGTGCTGTTTCTTTAGGTCATCCACTAGGAAACTCAGGATCTAGAATTGTGGTGACTTTAATTAATGTATTAAAACAAAACAATGGTAAATTAGGAGCTGCAGGAATTTGTAATGGTGGTGGCGGAGCTTCTGCTATTGTTATTGAAAATGTATAATAGATTTAAACGCTAATTATAGTGAAATACGGCATTTGTAGTTTAAGTGTAGTTCCTGGAAGAGCAGAACCATCAGACAAAAGCGAAATGGTAACACAGCTCCTCTTTGGCGAAGTTTTTTCTATTTATGAAGAAAAGCGTAAAGGTTGGAAAAAAATTAAAACCGCTTACGATGACTACGAATGTTGGATTGATGAAAAACAAGTTACTGAAATTTCTGAAGAAGAATATGAAGCTTTAAATGAAGCTGAACCAATTGTTTCAGGAGATTTATTAAGTATTGTAAAAAATAAAACTACCAATCAGCTTACTCCTATTGTTATTGGCAGCACACTACCTAATTTTAAAGATAAAAACGTTCATTTTTCTGATATTGAATTTGATTATGATGGAAGTGAACTTTTACCATCAATACCAAAAAAAGAACTAATTGCCGACCACGTGTTGTTATTTTTAAATGCACCTTATTTATGGGGAGGTCGTTCTCCTTTTGGAATTGATTGTTCTGGTTTTACTCAAGTAATTTATAAATCTATAGGTTTTAAATTGCCTAGAGATGCTTATCAACAAGCAAATATGGGGCAAACCCTTAGTTTTATTGAAGAATCTGAAAGTGGCGATTTGGCTTTTTTCGATAACGAAGAAGGCAAAATTATTCACGTAGGCATTATGTTAAGTGATAATAAAATCATACATGCTTCAGGAAAAGTAAGAATTGACAGTATAGACCATCAGGGAATTTTTAATGCAGAGACCAACAGGTACTCACATAAACTTAGAATTATTAAACGAATAATTTGAAAATCTCAAACCATGAACGAAAAGCCTTCAACTACCAACAAAAAAACCATACTAATTACCGGAGCAGCAGGTTTTTTAGGCTCTCATTTATGTGATAGATTTATCAATGAAGGTTTTCACGTAATTGGCATGGACAACCTAATAACTGGAGACCTCAAAAACATTGAACACCTTTTTCCTTTAGATAATTTTGAGTTTTATCATCATGATGTTTCCAACTATGTTTATGTTCCGGGTAAGTTAGATTATATCCTTCATTTTGCATCTCCCGCCTCTCCTATCGATTATTTAAAAATTCCTATACAAACCTTAAAAGTAGGTTCTTTAGGAACACATAATTTATTGGGGTTGGCAAAAAACAAAAATGCCAGAATGCTTATTGCATCTACATCAGAAGTTTATGGTGATCCATTAGTGCATCCACAAACGGAAGAATATTATGGAAACGTAAACCCTATAGGACCGAGAGGGGTTTATGATGAAGCAAAAAGGTTTCAGGAAGCGATAACCATGGCTTACCATAGATACCACAGTGTAGAAACCAGAATTGTACGAATTTTTAATACTTACGGCCCCAGAATGAGATTGAATGACGGTAGAGTGTTGCCCGCTTTTGTTGGTCAAGCTTTGCGTGGTGAGGATTTAACCGTTTTCGGAAAAGGCAACCAAACACGTTCTTTTTGTTATGTAGATGATTTAATTGAAGGTATTTACAGATTGCTTTTTAGTGATTATGCAGAACCAGTAAACATTGGAAATCCTGATGAGATTACCATTTTAGAGTTTGCCGAAGAAATTATAAAACTTACAGGCACAACCCAAAAAATTATTTTCAAAGATTTACCAAAAGACGACCCCATGCAACGTCAACCAAACATTGATAAAGCTAGAAAATTATTAGGTTGGGAACCAAAAGTTAGTAGAGCCGAAGGATTAAAAATTACTTACGAATATTTTAAAAACCTTTCTCAAGAAGAATTAACAAAGGTAGAACACAAGAACTTTAATAATTATATAAAAAAATAAACTAATTAATGAAAGATTATTCCGCTCATGAGACTGCTGTTATTGATGAAGGCTGTAAAATTGGTAAGGACACCAAAATATGGCACTTTTCGCACATCATGCCTAATTGTACAATTGGTGAGAGATGTAATATTGGTCAGAATGTAGTCATATCTCCTGATGTGGTGTTGGGAAGTAATGTTAAAGTTCAGAACAACGTTTCTATCTATACAGGCGTTACTTGCGATGATGATGTTTTTTTAGGACCTTCAATGGTTTTTACTAACGTAATTAACCCAAGAAGTGCTGTAAACAGAAGAAATGATTATTTAAAAACACGCGTGGGCAAAGGAGCTTCTATTGGTGCTAATGCTACCATAGTTTGCGGACATGATATTGGTGCTTATGCTTTTATTGGTGCTGGAGCAGTAGTTACCAAAAACATTCCTGCTTACTCTTTATGGGTGGGAAATCCAGCAAAGCAATTAGGTTGGGTTAGCGAATATGGACATAGACTAAGTTTTGATGAGCATGGTTTGGCTACTTGTCCAGAAAGTAACGAAAAATATAAATTGGAAAACAATCAGGTGATTAAAATACAATAACATGACTGAGAATAAAAAAATAAAATTTGCGGTTGTAGGCTGTGGACATATTGGTAAGCGACATGCAGAAATGATAATCGGAAACTCTGAAGCAGAATTAATAGCACTTTGTGATGCAGCTCCAAAAGAAAACTTAGGTATTGAAAAATATGACGTACCTTTTTTTAGTTCATTAGAAGAATTTTTAAAATCAGGCATTGATGTGGATGTTGTAAATATTTGTACTCCAAATGGTTTGCACTCCGACCAAGCTTCATTAGCATTAGATTATAACCTACACGTAGTAGTTGAAAAACCTATTGGCTTATCTAAAGCAAAATGCGAAAAAGTAATTTATAAAGCACTTAGAAATCACAAACAAGTATTTGCTGTAATGCAAAACCGTTACTCCCCTCCTTCTGTTTGGATAAAGGATTTAATAGAACGAAAAGTGTTAGGTGAAATTTTTATGGTTCAGTTAAACTGTTATTGGAACAGAGATAGTCGTTACTACAAAAAAGGTGGTTGGAAAGGAACACAAGATTTAGATGGCGGTACATTATTTACTCAATTCTCTCACTTTATAGATATTATGTATTGGCTGTTTGGCGACATTACTAATATTCAAGGAAAATTTAAAGATTTTACTCACAAAGATTCAACAGATTTTGAAGACTCTGGTTTTGTAAGCTTTGATTTTATTGAAGGTGGAATGGGCTGTTTAAACTACTCAACAGCAGTTGCTACTCAAAATTTAGAAAGTAGCATCACCATTATTGGAGAAAAAGGAAGTGTGAAAATTGGTGGTCAGTACATGAATGAGGTTGAAGTTTGCAATATTGATGGTTATGAAATGCCTCAACTTGAAGCAGCAAATCCTCCTAATGATTATGGTCCTTACAAAGGTTCTGCAGCTAATCACCATTATATTATTGAAAATGTTGTAGACACTTTAAGAGGCAGAACTACTGCAACAACCAATGCCTTGGAAGGATTGAAAGTAGTAGAAATAATAGAAAGAATTTACGAACTTAGAGATAGTTCAGTTTTAAAATAATATATTTGAATTTTGAAAATAAATAGTCTGTGATTGAAGCTTGAGCCCCCCAACTTCAAACATTGAACCTTAAACTTTAAACACGAAACATGAGTATTTACAATAAGCTAATTAATAAAGAAACTAAAATAGCCGTTATTGGGCTAGGATATGTAGGTTTGCCTATAGCTCTTGAGTTTGCTAGAAAAATGAAAGTTGTTGGTTTTGATATCAACCAAAAAAGAGTGGATATGATGCGTAATAATATCGACCCTAGTGAAGAATTGGAAGCATCTGCTTTTGAGGATTGTGACATTCATTTTACAGCAGATTTAAACGATTTAAAGGACGTTACTTTTTTTGTGGTTGCTGTTCCTACACCAATCAATTCTCATAAGTTACCAGATTTATCTCCACTTATTGGAGCATCTAAAACAGTTGGGCAAGTATTGAAAAAAGGCGATTATGTTGTGTATGAATCTACTGTTTATCCAGGTTGTACCGAAGAAGACTGTATTCCTGTATTGGAAGAAGTATCGGAATTAAAATTTAGAGATGACTTTATGATAGGCTACTCTCCTGAAAGAATAAACCCAGGAGATACCACGCATACTTTAACAAATGTTACTAAAGTAGTTTCTGGTTGTTGTGCTGAATCGTTAGAAGAAATTGCTAAAGTTTACGAAAGTGTTGTAACAGCTGGAGTTCATAGAGCTGCATCTATAAAAGTTGCCGAAGCTGCTAAAATTATAGAAAACACTCAAAGAGATTTAAATATTGCCTTGGTAAATGAACTTTCTATAATCTTCAATAAAATGGGCATAAACACATACGATGTTTTAGAAGCGGCAGGAACTAAATGGAATTTCTTAAAATTTTTCCCAGGTTTAGTTGGCGGACACTGTATTGGTGTTGATCCATATTATTTAACCTATAAAGCTAAAGAATTAGGTTATCACGCTCAAATTATTAATGCTGGACGATTTGTAAACGATTCTATGGGAGCTTATACAGCTAAACAAACCGTTAAAAAAATTATAGCTCAAGGTAAACACATTAGCGAATCAAAAGTATTGGTAATGGGTGCAACTTTTAAAGAAGATGTAAGTGATATTAGAAACTCTAAAGTATGCGATGTAATAAATGAATTAATTTCATTTGGTGCAAAAGTAGAAGTGGTTGACCCTCATGCAGATTCTGAATCATTAAAAGAAGAATATGGTTTTGGCTTAGTTGATAAGATTAGCAATGATTATGAT
This sequence comes from Vicingaceae bacterium, assembly GCA_965284565.1. GTDB lineage: Bacteria > Bacteroidota > Bacteroidia > Flavobacteriales_E > Vicingaceae > BRH-c54. Next base: position 2,694,625 of record OZ260100.1, on the reverse strand, counting down.
GCTGTTTATATTGCTGTTAATCACAAAGAATATTTGAATTTAGATGAAGCTTATTTTAAATCAATTACAAAAGAAAAACCTGTAATTGTTGATATTAAAGGAATCTACAGAGGAAAAATTAAAGAATTGACTTATTGGAGCTTATAAAAGTTCAAAGTTCCGAGTTTAATTTGAAACTCAAAACATGAAACAAAAAAACATATTAATAACAGGAGGAGCCGGATTCATTGGTTCGCATTTAGTCAGATTATTTGTAAATAAATACCCTGATTACAACATATTGAACCTGGATAAATTAACCTATGCTGGTAATTTAGCTAACCTTACAGATATAGAAAATGCTCCTAATTACAAATTCATTAAAGGTGATATTGTTGATGCTGATTTTATTCATCAGTTATTTCAAAAATATCAATTTGATGCTGTAATTCATTTAGCAGCAGAATCGCATGTTGATCGTTCTATTGCTAGTCCGATGGATTTTATCATGACCAATATTGTTGGAACAGCTAATTTACTTAACGCAGCTAAAGCAAATTGGATTGATTTATCATCAAAACTTTTCTACCACGTCTCAACTGATGAAGTATATGGGAGTTTAGGAAGTGAAGGAATGTTTGAGGAAACCACTTCTTACGACCCTCGCAGCCCCTACTCTGCTTCAAAAGCTAGCTCCGACCATTTGGTTAGAGCTTATTACCACACTTACGGATTACCAATGGTTATTTCCAACTGTTCTAACAATTACGGTTCACATCAATTTCCCGAAAAGTTAATTCCACTTTTCATTCATAATATTAAAAATAACAAACCATTACCTGTTTACGGAAAAGGCGAAAATATTAGAGATTGGCTTTGGGTAGAAGACCATGCTAGAGCGATTGATGTTATTTTTCATCAAGCAAAAATTGGTGAAACTTATAACATTGGTGGACATAACGAATGGAAAAATATCGATTTGATAAAGGTGATTTGTAAGGTAATGGACAAAAAGTTAAATCGTGAAATAGGAACTTCAGAAAATTTAATTACTTACGTAAAAGACAGAGCCGGACATGATATGCGTTATGCCATTGATGCTTCCAAATTACAAAAAGAATTAGGTTGGAAACCTTCTCTTCAGTTTGAAGAAGGTATAGAGAAAACTGTAGATTGGTATTTAAATAACGAAGATTGGTTGAACAATGTAACTTCTGGAGCTTATCAAAATTATTACGAACAGCAGTACGAAAAACGTTAACCTGAAAAATGTATCAAAACGCTTTTCATAACATAGACATTTCCAAATTCAGTTTTTTAGTTACAGGTGGAGCTGGGTTTATAGGTTCTAACTTAGTTGAATACTTAATCAAACATAACGCAGGAAAAGTAGTTGTATTGGATAACCTTTCTAACGGCTACAAAAAAAACATTAAAAAATTTATTGACTTATCTAATTTTGAATTTATTGAAGGAGATATTACCAATTTTGAAACCTGTAAAAAAGTTGTTCAAGGAATTGATTACATCTCTCACCAAGCTGCTTTAGGGTCGGTACCAAGAAGTATTGAAAACCCTTTAGCAACTCATGAAGCTAATGCTACTGGTTTTTTAAACGTCCTTACTGCAGCAAAAGATAGCAAGGTTAAACGTATTGTTTTTGCAAGCTCTTCTTCTGTTTATGGAGATAGTAAAGAATTACCCAAGGTAGAAGAAAGAATAGGTACACAGCTTTCTCCTTATGCAGTTAGTAAAAGAACCAAAGAATTATATGCCAATGTTTTTGCATTAACCTATGGGCTAGATGTAGTTGGATTACGTTATTTTAATGTTTTTGGCCCTAACCAAAGTCCAAACGGACCTTATGCTGCTGCAATTCCTTTGTTTATGGATGCTGTTTTAAAAAATGAATCTCCTTTTATTAATGGAGATGGCGAACAAAGCAGAGACTTTACTTTTGTAGAAAATGTAGTTCAGGCAAACATTAAAGCTCTTTTTACCGAAAAAGATGTAAAAGGAAAAGTAATGAATGTTGCTTTTGGAGGTAAAACCACCATAAATGATTTGTTTTTTAAAATTCGTAACATTGTTGGTAATAAAGTTGACCCTATTTACCGTGAAGCTCGTTTAGGAGATGTAAAAGATTCTTTGGCAGACATTACTCTTGCTGAAAAGTTAATTGATTACCATCCTTCTTTTTCTATTGATGAAGGCTTGAAAATAACCATAGATTGGTTTAAGGATAATGTGGCAATTTGAAAATGTGTAAATTTGAAAAATTCCAATTAACAAATCTCAGACATTGAACTTTTTCAAAAAAATATTTAACAAAGAACAATTTCCAGTCATAGATTTTTCGGTGTTTAAAACCGATATGCACTCGCATTTAATTCCTGGTATTGATGATGGCTCTCAATCTTTAGAACAATCTATTGAAATTATTAGAACTTTTAAAAGCTTGGGCTATCAAAAAATTATTACTACTCCACACATAATGTGCGATTATTATAAAAATACTCCCGAAATTATTTTAAGTGGATTAGAGAAATTAAGAGCTGAACTAACACGTTTAAATATTTCTATTGAAATTGAAGCTGCTGCGGAATATAATTTAGATGATGGCTTAGAAAAAATAATTGACGATAAACAACTGCTTACTTTTGGAAATAATCATGTTTTGTTTGAACTGCCATTTATGCAAGAGCCTCAAAATTTCCAGGAAATTGTTTTTAAATTTCAAACTCAGGGGTATAAACCTATTTTAGCTCACCCAGAGCGATATAGTTACTGGTATAAAAATTTTGAAAAATACGAAGAGCTAAAAGCTAAAGGGATATTACTTCAGTTAAATTTACTATCATTAACTGGGCATTATTCTCCAGAAACTAAAAAGATAGCTGAACGAATGGTTGATGCTGGTTTGGTTGACCTTGTTGGAACAGATTGTCATAAAATTGAACACCTAGCTATTTTAGAGAAACATGCCAACTCTAAATACTTCAATCTGCTAGCCAACAACAATCAATTAGTGAATAGAGATATTTAAATTATTCTCTTCTATCATTTTTCTAAGGTTAATTAAAGCATATCGCATTCTTCCCAAAGCGGTATTAATACTAACATTGGTAGATTCAGAGATTTCTTTAAAACTCATATCAAAATACATACGCATCATCAACACTTCTTTTTGGTCGTCTGGCAAATACTTAATCAAACCTTTAACATCTTCTAAGGTTTGTTTCTTCTCCATTTGTTGCTCAACATTTTTATCTGTATTTTGAATTATATCAAAAATATCAAAATTTTCACCACCTGTAGTAGTGTTCATTCTATTACTTTTTCTGTAATGATCTACAATAAGATTATGTGCAATACGCATTACCCATGGTAAAAACTTACCTTCATCATTATATTTTTTACGTTTAATGGTATTAATTACTTTAATAAAAGTATCTTGAAAGATATCTTCTGCAAGCGCTTCATTTCTAACTTTGCAAATGATGTATGTAAATACAGCACTTTTATGTCTCTTAATAAGTTCTTCAATGGCAGATTCGTTACCTTTAAGGTAAGCTTGTACCAATTGTTTTTCTGTGAAGTTTGATAATTGCATAATATCTCTCCTTTTTCTTTGGTTAATAATTAACTCTTATTGAAAAGTGTTTCAAAAAAAAGTTTTTATAAAAAAGAGTAGATATTACTTATAGGCGATATATTTTTTTATTTACAAGTTTCCTTAACGGAAATAATTTAATAAAGTTACAAGGGTTACGAAATTACAATTTTATTTTAAAAATCAAAAAATTATTGAGGATTATTGTTTTGATTAACATTTTTATCATCTCCGCCTTTGTATAAAACAGAAAAAATAAACAGCATTACTGTAGCTGAAACAAAAATAAGGAACAACGAGCTAAGGCTCTTTCTTATAATGTGTTCCACTTCTATAATGTCCCAAATTGCTAATAGCGACATAATGGTGAAAAACACTACCAAAATGGCTAATAAAATAGATATTCCTTTTCTAAACATAAACCAAAGTTAATAATTTATTTTTTAAATCGTTTTATTTAATGAAGTTCTTCTAATGCTTTTTCTATTAAAATAAACATAGCGTCAATCTCATTATAATCTGCTGTCCCAACAGAAAGTCTGTACCATGGTGATGAAGGCGATGTTCCAAATGCATAAAAAGGCACAATAGCAATGTGGGCTTTATTTAATAAATAAGCGGTAACATCTGCAATGTTTTCCAAAACATGACCATTTGCTGTAGTTTTACCAACTAAATCAAACTTAACGGTTAAATAAATTGCAGCTTGTGGTGGAATTGCATCAACATGATAACCTTTGGCTTTTAACTTTGTCATTCCTATATAAAAAGCATCCAATCTTTTGTGGATGTTTTTCTTAAAAGCATGAAGATATTCATCCACTTCAGCTTTATTAGCTAAGAAATTAGCTGTAGCTACTTGCTCTGCTTTTGGCGACCATGCTCCGACATGACTTAAAATAGCTCTCATTTTATCCATTACTTTTTGTGGACCGAAAGCCCAACCAACTCTAACGCCTGTTGCTGCAAAAGCTTTTGAAATTCCATCAATATAAATGGTGTAATCTCTCATTTCTGGAAATAAAGAAACTGGATTAAAATGTTGAGTTTCTCCATACGTTAATACCCAATAAATTTGATCAAAAAGTAAGTACAATGGTTTTTCGTCTGCTCCTCTTCTTTGGTTTTCTTCCAACACCAATTGGCAAATTTCTGCCAAACCTTCTTTTGTGAAAGTAGTTCCCGTTGGGTTTAACGGAGAACATAATGCAATCATTGTTGCCTCTTTTATATATGGTTTTAGCTCCGCAGCTGTAGGCATAAAATCATTCTCTGGCTTAGTTTCAATAATTTGTTGCTTAGCTCCAGAAAGGTGCGAGTAATGATTATTATTCCATGATGGAACAGGAAATAATACCGTATCATTTTTATCTATAACGGTTTGATATAAAGCATAAATTAATGGTCTTGCTCCACCAGATATTAAAATACTGTTTGGCGAATAATCTAAGCCTTGTCTAGTTTTTAAAAAATCTGCTACTTGAACTCTCAACTCTTCCACTCCATTAGCAGCAGGATAATTCGTCTCGTTATTTACATAGGCTTCAACAATTTCATTTTTTAAAGCTGTAGGTATGGGAAAAAGCGAAGGATTAAAATCTCCAATAGTAAGGTTATAAATCTTTTCACCTTGAGCAATTTTTGCCTTTACTTCTCCGGCTAATTTAATAATCTCTGAACCAATAAGGTTTTCAGCCATTACTGATACTTTGTTATTTACCATATTTTGAGTCTGTTCCATAGTTTTATAAATAAAAACGAAATTAGAAAAACAATCAGTTGAAATTCAGACAAAACTCAAAAAATAACAGGACAATTTATTAACACTATGTTAAGAACCTTATATCTTGTAAAAACTAATTTAAATAATCTTTAAAATATTACTCCAAGCAAAAAAATGTTGATACTTTCGCACTCATAATTAATATGAATTTCTAAACCATGTCAACTCAAGAAATATACGACATTACCATTGTAGGTGGAGGAATTGTTGGAGCTGCAACTGCTTATAAAATTCAATTAAAATATCCTTCTTATAAAATTTTACTGATAGAAAAAGAGCCTAGGTTAGCTGATCATCAAACAGGAAATAATTCTGGAGTAATCCATTCTGGATTATATTACAAACCAGGATCTACTAAAGCAAAAACTTGTGTTAATGGACGAAAGCAGCTAGTAGCTTTTGCTCAAAAGTATAATATCAAACATGATGTTTGCGGAAAAGTAGTAGTTGCTGTTGATGAAAGTGAATTGGATTACATGGATAAGATTTTTGAAAATGGATTAGCCAATAATACTGAAGGAATAGAAAAAATAGATGCCAAAAAACTGAAAGAAATTGAACCTCATGTAAAAGGAATAGCCGGAATTTGGGTGCCTTGTACCGGAATTATTGATTTTAGAGCTGCTACTGAAAAAATGGCTGAATTGGTTACTGAAATTCAATCCAAAAGTAAAATTGTGTTGGGCGAAGAAGTGCTTTCTTATAATAAAAATGATGCTGCTACTACTAAAGTAAATACTTCAAAAAATAGCTACATCACTAAAAATATGATTTTTTGCGGTGGCTTACAAGCCGACAGGTTGGCTAAAAAAGACGGTGTTGATTTAAAAGAAAAAGTAGTTGGTTTTAGAGGTGATTATTACGAACTTACAGAGCAAGCTAAACATAAAGTAAAAAACTTAATCTACCCTATTCCTAATCCTAAATTTCCATTTTTGGGAGTACACTTTACCAGAATGGTAACTGGAGATATTGAATGTGGTCCAAATGCTGTTATGACTTTTAAGCGAGAAGGCTACGGAAAAACAGATTTTAGTTTAAGAGATACATGGGATGCCTTAACCTACTGTGGAACATGGAGGTTATTATTCAAAAACCCAATGTTTGCACTTGATGAATACCGAAGAGCTTTTTCTAAAAAGTTATTTTTAAAAACCTTGCAACGTATGATTCCATCTCTTACAATGGATGATATAAAACCTGGAAGAGCAGGTGTTAGAGCTATGTTACTAAGTCAGGATGGTGATACTAGAGATGATTTTAGAATTGAATACAAAAATAAAAGCATACACGTTTTAAACGCCCCTTCTCCAGCTGCAACAGCTTGTTTATCAATTGGGGATGAAATTTGCAATATGGCAACAACACATTTTAAACTCTCATAAACAATGGAAAACTTAGGTATTAATGCAACCGAATTTATCGGTTATTTGGCTTCTTTTTTAGTGCTTTTCTCTTTCTTAATGAAAAAAATGAGAAGTCTTAGAATTATTAACACACTTGGTTGCACTCTGTTTGTTGCTTATGGCTTTTTATTAGGTTTTTCATGGCCGATTATTATTACCAATGTAGCCATCATCATTATCAATATTTATTATTTGAGTAAGAAAGAATTAGTTTAATTATCTCATTTAGTATAAAAAACTTAACAATACATTATTTTAACTCCATCTATTTTTCTTAAAAAAAATTTATACTTTTATAACATTGATTTTGAACACTAAATGTTATGGAAATAATCAACTCTGTTTTTTCATGGTTTATAAAAAAACGTATCCATCAAATGGAGTTGTTTATGAAATACCCTATTAATGTTCAACATGAATTACTTTCTAGATTATTAATTGATGCTAAAAATACAGAATGGGGAAAGCAACACGATTATAAAAACATCAATAATTATGAAAAATATATTAATAATGTTCCGCTTCAATCTTATGAAGATATAGAACCTCTTGTTTCTAGAATTAAAAATGGTGAACAAAATATTTTATGGCCCTCAGAAATTAAATGGTTTGCAAAATCATCTGGCACATCTACAGGTAAAAGTAAATTTATCCCAGTTAGTAAAGAATCTTTAGAAAACTGTCATTACAAAGGAGGAAAAGATTTATTAGCTATATATCATCACAATCATCCAAATTCAAAACTTATTTTAGGTAAAACTTTAGTAGTTGGAGGGAGCAGTAAACTGAATAAATTTAATGGTGATTCTTATTTTGGCGATTTATCTGCCATCATCATGAAAAACTTTCCATTTTGGGTAGAAATTAGAAGAGTTCCTGAGTTAGCCATTGCTCTAATGGAAGAATGGGAAGAGAAAATTGAGAAAATGGCTATAAGCACTTCTAAAGAAGATGTTTCAAACATTTCTGGCGTTCCCTCATGGACTCTAACTCTACTAAAAAGAATTTTAGAACTCAACAAAACAGATAATTTATTAGATGTGTGGCCTAATTTAGAACTGTATATGCATGGCGGAATAAATTTCTCTCCTTACCAAACACAATTCGAAAAAATTATTCCTTCTAAACACATGAATTATTACGAAAGTTATAATGCTTCTGAAGGCTACTTTGGTATTCAAGATCAATCTAATATTAAAGAAATGTTGTTAATGCTGGATTATGGAATTTTCTATGAGTTTATTCCTATTGAACACAGTGAAGAAAGCAATCCTAAAACCTACCCATTGGAGGAAGTTGAGTTAAACAAAATTTACGAAATGGTAATTAGTACCAATGCAGGTTTATGGCGTTATAGATTAGGAGATACTGTTCAATTTACATCTATAGCCCCCTTTAGAATTAAAGTAATAGGAAGAACAAAACACTTTATAAATGCTTTTGGCGAAGAATTAATGATACATAATGCTGAAAAAGCCATTGCTATTGCATGTGAAAAAACCAATGCTATTATAAATGAATTTACTGCTGCTCCTGTATATTTTGAGTCTAAAAAATCGGGCAGACACCAATGGCTAATAGAGTTTGAAAAAAAACCTGATAACTTATTAAGTTTTTCGTTTACATTAGATGAGGAACTAAAAAAACTCAACTCAGATTATGAAGCCAAACGTTATAAAGATATTATTCTGTCTCCTCCTGAAGTTATGTCCATCCAACAAGGAACTTTTTATCAATGGTTAAAATCTAATAATAAACTAGGAGGACAACATAAAATACCTCGATTATCTAATAACCGAAATTTTGTTGAAGAAATTCTACAATTACTACCAATAAGTCATTAGTTACATCCGTTTTTATATTCCAAAAAATGGTATAATTTTAGAGCTTCTTAAACATTCAACCCATACAAATATTATGAACAAACAAATAACAATACTTATCGTACTAACATTCTCAACGCTTGTATTGTTTAGTCAACCTAAAAAACTTCCTCTAAAAGGAGCTACTTTTACTACCGACCAATTTGGAAATTATTACGATGTTAATGATGTTGAAATAAAGAAGTTCAATATAAAAGGGGAACTTCAATACACTTATAGCAACAATTTACTAGGAAAAATTTCTAGCATTGATGCTAGTACCCCATTAAAAATCATTGTCTATTTTAGAGACTTTACAAAAATATTAATCTTAGACAACACCCTCTCTCCTACTTCAAACATTATAGATTTAACACAACTAAATTTAGAAGAAACTTCTTTAGTTTGTCGTTCTTACAACAACGGTATGTGGTATTACAATCCATTAAGGTTTGAATTGATTAGAAAAAATCAAGACTTAACCACATCTAATACTTCAGCCAACTTAAGCAACTTACTTAATAAAAATATCCAGCCTAATTTTTTAGTAGAACACAACAACCAAGTTTATCTAAACGATCCTAAAAATGGCATTCTAGTATTCGATAATTTTGGTACTTATATCAAAACCATCCCTATTTATGGCTTAAATACTTTTCAAGTTAAAGAAAAATTTATCATCTATATATCAGAAGATAGTTCTGTAATGACTTATGATTTTTTTACTTTAGAGATTAAAAAATATGAATTATCAACAGAAGAACCTATAAAATCTGTTAGGGTTGAGGGAAAATACATTTACCTTCAAACCAAAAAAAATGAACTTCTTATTGATAAAATCAATTAAAGAATAAAAATAGCTTATAAAAACTTCTATTTTTGTACTTTTAACCGCAATAACAGAAACTAAAATTTATGTTAATATCAATAGCAGGGAACATAGGTTCCGGTAAAACTACTTTAACTACTCAATTAGCAAAACATTATAAGTGGGAACCGCATTTTGAAGATGTTGATGACAACCCTTATTTGAATGATTTTTATAACGACATGCAACGTTGGTCATTTAATCTGCAAGTGTACTACATGACTAGCCGTATCAGTAAAATTCAAGAAATTAGAAAAGGAAAAAAAACAGTTATTCAGGATAGAACAACTTATGAAGATGCTTACATTTTTGCTCCTAACTTACACTCTATGGGCTTAATGACTACTAGAGATTTTGAAACTTATTTTTCTTTATTTAAACTTCAAGAAAGTTTTATTACTCCTCCTGATTTATTAATTTACCTTAGAGCATCTGTGCCAACTTTAGTTAATCAAATACAAAAAAGAGGTAGAGATTATGAAGAAAGTATTAGATTAGATTACCTAAAGCGTTTAAATGAAAGATATGAGGCATGGATTTCTACTTACGATCAGGGCAAACTTTTAATTGTTGATGTAGATAATAATAATTTTTCTGAAAAAGCTGAGGATTTAGGTACTATCATTAATTCTATAGATGCAGAATTGCACGGATTATTTGAAAATAAATAAATTCAATTAACAATATTTCAAAAACAAAATTTAATTTTTTAAATCATGGGAAGAGCTTTTGAATTTAGAAAAGCAAGAAAGTTTAAAAGATGGGGACAAATGGCCCGTACTTTTTCTAGAATTGGTAAAGACATTGTAATTGCTATTAAAGATGGTGGCCCCGACCCTGAAGCAAACTCTCGATTAAGGGCTGTTATCCAAAATGCCAAAGCAGCTAATATGCCAATGGATAATGTTGAAAGAGCTATAAAAAAAGCTACTTCAAAAGATGTTTCTGATTATAAAGAAGTTATATTGGAAGGATACGGTCCACATGGAATTGCTGTTTTAGTAGAAACTGCAACAGACAACAACAATAGAACTGTTGCTAATATTAGAAGTTATTTCAACAAATGTGATGGAAGCTTAGGTGTGTCAGGCTCTGTAATCTTTATGTTTGACCATACGTGCAACTTTAGAGTAGAAAAATCAGAACTTGATGTTGAAGAATTAGAACTTGAATTGATTGATTACGGTGCAGAAGAAGTTTTTGAAGACGAAGACGGTATAATTATATACGCTCCTTTTGAAAATTTTGGCTCCATTCAAAAATATTTTGAAGAAAAAAACATAGAAATTTTATCTTCTGGATTTGAAAGAATTCCACAGGTTACAAAAAAATTAACTCCTGAACAAAAGGCAGATATAGAAAAATTGCTCGAAAAAATTGAAGAGGACGATGATGTACAAAATGTATATCATACCATGGATGAATCAGAAGATTGATAATTTGATTAAAGATTTCGTATCTTTGCATTTCAATTTTTATAATATTACATGCATACCGAAGGAGTAAAGTTTAATCCAAACAATCAATCCGAATTTATTAGAGAATTAAGAAAGAGAGTAAATCTCTATTTTAAATCCAACAACATTTCAAGATTTGGAAATAGCAACATGGTTATTAAAACCATTTTTATGTTGTTACTATATTTAGTACCTTATTTTTTAGTGGTTTTTAATGTTTTCGAGAGTAACCTAGTAGTATTACTACTTTGGATAATTATGGGGACAGGAATGGCTGGTATAGGTTTGTCCATTATGCACGATGCCAATCATGATGTATATTCAAAAAACAAAAAAACCAACAAATCACTTGGTTATTTAATCAACTTAGTTGGAGGAAGTTATATTAATTGGAGAATTCAACACAACGTGTTACACCATTCTTTTACTAATATTCATGATCATGATGAAGATTTGGATTCCGGAGGTTTAATGCGATTTTCAATACATCAAAAAAAATATAAAGCCCATCGCTTTCAAAAATATTATGCTTGGTTTTTATATGGTTTATTAACTGTTTCTTGGTCTTTGAAAAAAGATTTCATTCAACTAAGAAGATACCATAAAATGGACTTATTGAAAACCCAAGGAGTGACTTATAAAAAAGCTTATTTAAACTTAGTAATAGTTAAAGCACTTTACTTCTTACAAATTTTAGTTATACCATTAATTTTTGCTAGCCAACAATGGTGGCTAACTTTAATTTTTTACTTCGTAATGCACTATGTTTGTGGATTAATTCTATCAACAATTTTTCAAGCAGCACATGTAGTTAACGAAACCTCTTTTCCTCTTCCTGATGATAGCGGAAATATAGAAAACAATTGGGCTGTTCATCAGTTATATACTACAGCAAACTTTGCAGAGAAAAATAGAATTTTATCTTGGTTTGTTGGTGGGTTAAACTTTCAAATTGAACATCATTTATTTCCAAATATTTGTCATGTACACTACAGAAAAATCTCAAAAATAGTTAGAGAAACTGCCCAAGAATTTCAATTACCTTATTATTCCAATCCAACTTTTTTTGGGGCATTAAAAAGCCATTACCAATTATTAGCAAAGTTAGGAACACAATAAAAGAAGTAATATTTTATTTCATTTAGCTAAACTATCCTCTTATATTTGGTGTTTTTATTTTTTTAAGCAACTTTTAAAGAGTTTAAGTAGTCTTTATTGTTGTATAATTCAAAAACCTAACATGATATTAAAAAGGCTAATAATATTTATTCTATTCTCTTTTATAGTAGCTATTTCTTTTGCTCAAAGAGGAAAAGATGGAGCTAAAATTGTTTCCACAACAGAAGTAGTAAATGCTTATACTATGCTAACTGCTGATGCTAATGCTGGAGCTACAAGTATAACAGTTACAAACAGTGCTTTATCAACCAACTTTAGTAATCCGCTTGCTCAAGGCGATTTAATAATGATTTATCAAGTTCAAGGAGCTTCTGTTGAAGATACTATTGCTAGTCCAAATATTAATTCATCAAAATTTTATACCACTTGGGGAAGGATTACTAATTATAATAATGCAGGGAATTATGAATTAGTTCAAGTTACTAGTGTGCCAAATGCAACAACCATCAATTTAGATTGTCCATTATCTTTGAATTATACAGCTAGTGGTAGGGTTTTAATAATTAGAGTACCTAGATATACTACCCTTACTATTAATAATGGGGGAAACTTAACAGCAACTGCTTGGAATGCTACTAGTGGAGGTGTTTTAGCTGTAGAAGTTTTAGGTCAAACCACTATAAATGCTGGTGGTAAAATTGATGTTACCGGATTAGGGTTTAGGGGTGGAACCGCATTAACATCTTCTTTTTCTACTGTTTATGGTGGATTAAGATATGCTGATGCTAACCAGGCAGAAGGAGCTGAAAAAGGTGAAGGAATTGCTGGAGATCAAAGTATTTATGCTACATTTAATGCAGGAGGTGCTGGTTATTGTAGAGGTGCTGCAGCCAATGCAGGTGGTGGCGGAAATGCACATAATGCAGGTGGTGGTGGTGGTGCCAACGCTGGTAACATAAATAATTGGAATGATGGTGTTGGAAACCCTGATATCAGCAATGCTAACTACATTACTGCTTGGAATTTAGAACCAATTTTATCTTCAACAACAACGTCTTCTGGAGGAGGGAGAGGTGGATACTCTATTTTAAGAAATGATAGAAATGAATTAACTGAAGCTCCAGGTAATACAAATTGGGGCGGTGATAATAGACGAATAGCAGGTGGGCTTGGTGGAAGACCATTAGATTACTCTACCGGAAAAATATTTATGGGAGGCGGTGGTGGTGCCGGAGATGGAGATAACGCTTATGCTACAGATGGTGGAAATGGTGGTGGAATTATTTTCTTATCTACCTATGCTGATATTACAGGTGCTGGAAAAATTATTGCTCATGGAGCTAATGGTGTAGATATTAATCCGGGAAGTGCCGGTTTTGGACAACTTGCCGGAGGTGATGCTCCCGGAGGTGCTGGTGGTGGCGGTGCCATCATTTTAAAAACTACAGGAAATGTAACCGTTACAGACAGTATTGCTGCTAATGGCGGAAATGGAGGCAATCAATTTTTGCTTGCTGGTGTTTTTGCTAGTATTGACGAAGGAGAGGGGCCTGGCGGTGGAGGTGGTGGTGGCTATATTGCTATTTCAGCAGGGACACCTAACCGGTTTGCAAATGGAGGAATGAATGGTGTTACCAATTCACCTTTTGTATCTCAATTTCCTCCTAATGGAGCTACTATGGGTGGTGTTGGTTTACCAAATGAGACCATCAATAGTTTTGATATTATCGTGAATAATGATTCTACATGTAGTAATTCAAGTGCTACATTAAACGCTTCCTTAACAGGGACAGCTCCAAGTGGAACAACCATAGAATGGTTTGATGCTGAATTTAATGGCAATTTAGTAAATACTGGGGCAAACTTTACAACTCCTATATTAACTGCTAACACAACTTATTGGGTAAGAGCTTGTCCGTCACCATATTTAATTCCCGTAACAGCTTATGTTGTTCCTTGTAATTTTCCTGTTGCTAGTTTTAGTGCTTCCGATTCTACAATATGTATTAATGATTGTATTAGCTTTAATGATTTAAGCATAGGAACACCTACCAGTTGGTCATGGCACTTTTTTGGATCTTCTACTCCTACTTCATCACAACAAAACCCAACTAATATTTGTTATCCAACTGCTGGAACTTTTGACGTTGCTCTTGTAGTAAGCAACACTAATGGTACTGACTCTATCTTTATGAGTAACTTTATTACTGTTAATCCACTTCCTACAGTGGTTGCCAGTAACGACACTACTATCTGTAATGGTGGTTCTGCAACTATTTCTGCTTCGGGAGCTAGCACTTATACTTGGGATAATGGTTTAGGAGCTGGACAATCACATTCAGTTAATCCTACAACAAGCACTACTTATATTGTTACTGGAACAGATGCTAATGGTTGTCAGAATACAGATAATGTTGTTATTATTGTTAATCCACTTCCTACTGTTGTAGCAAGTAATGACACTACTATTTGTAATGGAAGTGCTGCAACTATCTCTGCTTCGGGGGCAAGTTCTTATACTTGGGATAATGGTTTAGGTGCTGGACAATCGCACACGGTTAACCCGACAACAACTACCACTTATATTGTTACTGGTACTGATGCTAATGGTTGTCAGAATACAGATAATGTAATTATTACTGTTAATCCACTTCCTACTGTTGTTGCAAGTAATGATACTACTATTTGTAATGGTGGTTCTGCAACTATTTCTGCTTCTGGGGCTAGTTCTTACTCTTGGGATAACGGCTTAGGTGCTGGACAATCACATTCAGTTAATCCAACAATAAATACTACTTATATTGTTACTGGTACGGATGCTAATGGTTGTCAGAATACAGATAATGTAATTATTACAGTTACCAATTGTGGAACACCTCCTACAGCTAGTTTTAGTGCTTCAGATTCTACTATTTGTATTAATGAGTGTATTAATTTTACTGAT
Source organism: Vicingaceae bacterium (assembly GCA_965284565.1). Taxonomy (GTDB): domain Bacteria; phylum Bacteroidota; class Bacteroidia; order Flavobacteriales_E; family Vicingaceae; genus BRH-c54. The sequence goes on along the minus strand of OZ260100.1, from coordinate 2,679,594 downwards.
CTAAGTTCAAGTATTCCTACGGGATGGTCGTGGTACTTTTTTGGTTCCTCTACTCCTACTTCATCACAACAAAATCCAACAAATATTTGTTACCCAACTGCTGGAACTTTTGATGTGGCTCTTGTCGCTACTAATTCTGCTGGTTCTGACTCTATTTATATGAGTAATTTCATTACTGTTAATCCACTTCCTACAGTAGTTGCAAATAACGACACTACTATTTGTAATGGCAATTCTGCAACTATTTCCGCTTCGGGAGCTAGTTCTTATTCTTGGGATAATGGCTTAGGTGCTGGACAATCACACACAGTTAACCCAACTACAACTACCACTTATGTGGTTACAGGTACGGATGCTAATGGATGTCAAAATATAGACAATGTAATTGTTACTATTACCAATTGCGGAACAGCTCCTACAGCTAGTTTTAGTGCTACAGATTCTACTATTTGTATGAATGAATGTATTAATTTTACTGATTTAAGTTCAAGTATTCCTACTAGTTGGTCATGGCACTTTTTTGGTTCCTCTACTCCTACATCATCACAACAAAACCCAACAAATATTTGTTACCCCACTGCCGGAACTTTTGATGTCGCTCTTGTAGCTACTAATTCTACTGGTTCTGATTCTATCTTTATAAGTAACTTTATTACGGTTAATCCTCTTCCTACAGTGGTAGCTAGTAACGACACCACCATCTGTAATGGTAGTGCTGCAACTATTTCCGCTTCAGGGGCTAATATGTATTCATGGAGTAACACTATTGTAATGGGACCATCTCAAACGGTTACACCAACATCTACAACAACATATATAGTAACAGGAATTGACATAAATGGCTGTCAAGATCAAGATAGTGTAACGGTTTCTGTTGTTAGTTGCGGCATACCTACAGCAAACTTAAATACAACTAATACAGCTATTTGTATAAACGATTGCGTTGATTTCACCGATTTAAGTACTAACACTCCTACGTCTTGGTTCTGGTTATTTGAAGGAGCTTCACCTGCTACTTCTACCCTACAACATCCACAAGGAATTTGTTATGATTCAACAGGAGCTTATAATGTAACACTTTTTGTAAGCAATGCTTTTGGAGCTGATACTATTACCATGAATAACTATATTGTTGTAGATTCTTGTTTAGAAATCCCTGTATCCTTTACTATTCCTAATGTGTTTAGTCCAAATAATGATGGGAATAACGATGTCTTTTTTATTGAAAGTACAGGCGTTACCAATTTAGATATGCAAATTTATAACCGTTGGGGAATGTTAATGTATGAAACCTCTGATGTTAATGCTACATGGAATGGTAGAACAAATTCTGGAGCAATTTGTCCAGAAGGCACTTATTTTTACATCATCAAAATAACAACAGATAAAACAGAAACATTTAAAGGTACCTTAACTTTATTAAGATAATTTACCATTTAATCTTAAACTATCTAACATAATGCTAACGATATTTTTTAATTTCGTGCAAACACTTTTAATCCACAAAAACATATGAAACAACTAAGTTTAATCATCATTTCAGCTGTACTTTTTAGCAGCTGCGGAAACAGTCAAACAGACACCACAAAACAAGAAACACCTATTGAACAAACTGCTCCACAAGCAGAAAAGTTTATAAAAAATGTGGATGCTGCTACCTTTAAAGAATTAATAGAAAAAGAAGATGGAATTGTTTTAGATGTTAGAACTCCCGAAGAAGTTGCTAATGGACATATTCCAAATGCTAGTACCATCAATATTTATGATGAAGATTTTGAAGCCAAAATTAACATGATGCAAAAAGACAAAACCATTTACGTGTATTGCAAATCTGGTGGCAGAAGTTCTCAAGCAGCTCAGTTACTTCAAAAAAACGGGTTTGACAAAGTTTATAACCTAGATGGAGGCACAATGGCTTGGGAAAATAATAACTATCCATTAACTGCTCCTAGTAATACTACTGATGAAAAAATTCAAACCATTAGTTTAGCCGATTTTAAAACAATGATTACTACTGACAAACCTGTCCTAGTTGACTTTCATACTGTTTGGTGTGCACCATGTAAAAAAATGGCTCCTGTTATTGATGAAATTGAAACGGAATATGCAGACAAAGCTGTAGTTAATAGAATTGATATTGACAAAAGTAAAGAAGTTGCAAAAGCTTACGATATTAGTGGTGTGCCTGTTTTTATTCTTTTTGTAAACGGAGAAGAAAAATGGAAACATAATGGAATGATTTCTAAAGAAGAACTAAAAAAACAACTCGATTTATATACAACTGCAAAGAATTAAGGCTTTCTAGCAATTAGAGCAATCTCATTATTTAAGTATATTATTTTTAGTTTCAATCAACTTTTTCCTAAATTCGCAGTCTATTTAAGTTAAACTAAAAAATAAAAATATGAGTTACGATTTAATTGTAGTAGGAAGTGGTCCAGGTGGCTATGTTGCTGCTATCAGAGCTTCTCAATTGGGAATGAAAACTGCCATTATTGAAAAAGCAGAATTAGGAGGAATTTGTTTGAACTGGGGTTGTATCCCTACTAAAGCCCTTCTTAAAAGTGCTAGCGTTTTTGAATACATCAACCATGCTTCAGATTTTGGTATTAACATTAAAGGTGCTGATGCTGACTTTCCTGCTATTATTAAAAGAAGTCGTGAAGTTGCCAACGGAATGAGTAATGGTATTCAGTTCTTAATGAAAAAGAACAAAATTGACGTTATTAAAGGTACTGCTAAGCTTAAGTCCGGTAAAAAAGTAGATGTTACTGGTGACGACAAAAAAGTTACTGAATACACTGCAACAAACATCATTATTGCTACAGGAGCTCGTTCTAAAGAATTACCAAACTTACCTCAAGATGGCAAAAAAATCATAGGATACAGAGAAGCTATGTCTTTACCTAAATTACCTAAAAAAATGGTAGTTGTTGGTTCAGGAGCTATAGGTTCTGAGTTTGCTTACTTCTATAATGCTATGGGGGTTGATGTAACTATCGTTGAGTTCTTACCTAACATAGTACCTTTAGAGGATGAAGATGTTTCTAAACAATTAGAGCGTTCTTTCAAAAAAGCAGGTTTAAAAGTAATGACTAATTCATCTGTAGAAAGTGTTGACACTAAAGGAACAGGCTGTAAAGTAACTGTAAAAACTAAAAAAGGTGAAGAAATTATTGACTGCGATATTGTACTTTCTGCTGTTGGTATTAAATCTAATATAGAAAACATTGGTTTAGAAGATGTAGGCATTGTAACTGACAAAGATAAAATTATTGTGAACGATTACTACCAAACTAACATTCCAGGGTATTTTGCTATTGGTGATGTTGTTCCTGGACCAGCTTTAGCTCACGTAGCTTCTGCTGAAGGAATTATTTGTGTAGAAAAAATTAAAGGAATGCATGTTGAACCATTAGATTATGGAAACATTCCTGGATGTACTTACTGCTCTCCAGAAGTTGCTTCTGTTGGTATGACTGAAAAAGCTGCTAAAGAAGCAGGTTATGAAGTTAAAGTAGGTAAATTCCCATTCTCAGCTTCTGGAAAAGCAAGTGCTGCTGGACATAAAGATGGTTTTGTAAAACTAATCTTTGATGCTAAATATGGTGAATTGTTAGGCGGACACATGATAGGTTACAATGTAACTGAAATGGTTGCTGAATTAGTAGCTGTTAGGAAATTAGAAACTACAGGCCACGAATTAATTAAAACTGTTCATCCTCACCCAACTATGAGTGAAGCTGTTATGGAAGCTGCAGCTGCTGCTTATGACGAAGTGATTCACATGTAAAACAAGATTTTCATTAATATCAAAAAGGCTGTCAAAATTGACAGCCTTTTTTTATGTTTTTTTAAAAAACGAAGTGTTGTTGATAACATAGCTTTAACTGTATTAAAGAAAATAACAATATCGTTTGGAATAAAATCCATTTCTTATAATTTATGAAAGCGACCTTAAAACATCATTTATAAGTCCACATAAAAAATCTATCTTTGTAACATGTTAGAAAAATCGTTTACCATGGTAGCTAAAACTTCTTTCGGATTGGAAGATGTTGCTGCTGAAGAATTGGCTCAATTAGGAGCTCAACAAATTGAGAAAGGAGTTAGAAGTGTTTCCTTTAAAGGAGACAAAGCTCTATTGTATAATGCCAATTTATGGCTCAGAACAGTCAATAAATTATTAGTTCCCATACATCAGTTTCCTATTAGAGATAGTGAAGATTTGTATAACCAAATCAAAAAAATGGAGTGGGAGAATATTTTTGATGTAGATCAAACATTTTTTATTGATGCTGTGGTATCCTCTACCCTTTTTAATCATACTCAATTCCCTGCATTAAAAGCTAAAGATGCTATTGCAGATAGATTTAGAGAAAAATTTAACAGAAGACCAAATGTTGAAAAAATTAATCCTAATATAAAAATCAATCTGTATATCAATCAAAAAAATATTTGTGTAGTAAGCTTAGACAGTTCTGGTGATGCTCTTTTTAAAAGAGGTTATAGAGAAAGTCGTAGTGAAGCTCCAATTAAAGAAGATTTAGCAGCAGGCATGATTTTACTTAGTAGTTGGGACAAAAAAAAACCTCTAATCGATTTATTTTGTGGTTCAGGAACCATTCTCATTGAAGCTGCTATGATAGCTTTTAATATTGCTCCCAATCTTAAAAGAGAAGAATTTGGATTTTTTAACTGGAAAGATTTTGATAGTCAACTTTTTAATAAATTAAAAGAAGAAGCCATTGCTAATAGAAAATTCTCTAACACAAGAATTATTGGTGTGGACAATTCAGGAAGGGTTTTAGGCATGTGCAGAGCCAATCTCAAAAGTATCGAATTGCTGGACAAGGTAAGCTTAAAATTATCTGATTTTCAAGACTACACACCAACTACAGAGGCAGGTGTAATTATTTCTAACCCACCTTACGGAGAAAGAATTGGCGATGGAATTGAAGCACTTTATACCGACTTTGGAGATACACTTAAACAAAAATTTAGTGGCTGGTCGGCATGGATAATAAGCTCCAATATGGAAGCTCTTAAAAATGTTGGACTAAGACCATCTAAAAAATTAAAACTTTTTAACGGAAGTTTAGAGTGTAAATTTGTTCAATATGAAATGTATCAAGGGACAAAAAAGACACACAAAACAGAAAATGCTGTAAATGATTAGAAAGGATTACATCCAACGATATTTTGATGAGATGGCTAAAATGTTAGCTAAAATCCTCTTTTTTAAAAAAAACAACGAACCCGAAAAAATTCAAGAAATCCTTAATGATTTTGCTAATGATTTTCTAAAAATTAATTTAAAAAATATTTTAGAAATCCCTGAAGACAAATTAATTAACACACTTAAAACGGAACATGATTTCGATTTAACCAAGTTTAAACTGCTCGAAGAATTACTATTTCAAAAATTCTTATTAACACCCAATGATGTTTCCTTAAGAAATAGTACTTTAGAAGTCATAAATTACATCATAAAAAACGATAGCGATTTTTCTATAGAGCGTCATCAGCGTTCTCAAGAGCTAATGAAACTATCTAAATAAAAAGATAAAAAATGCAAAAAATAGGTGTTTTTACCTCTGGTGGCGATGCTCCAGGAATGAATGCTGCGGTTAGGGCTGTAGTAAGAACTTGTGCCTATCACAACATTCAGGCTTATGGTATTTATGAAGGGTACAAAGGATTGATTGAAGGAAATATTGAGCCTTTTGGAGCCAGAGATGTTAAAAACATTATTCAGCGAGGAGGAACGATTCTAAAAAGTGCTAGGTGTAAAGAATTTCATGAATATGAATGGAGAAAAAAAGCTTTTGAAAACATTCAAAAACATAATTTAGATGGCATTGTAGCCATTGGTGGTGATGGTACGTTTACAGGTGCAGCCATTTTCAATAGTGAGTTTAATATTCCATTTATAGGAATTCCAGGTACTATAGATAATGATTTATTTGGAACAGATTACACCATAGGTTACGATACAGCTCTTAATACAGTAGTTGAGGCAGTTGATAAAATTAGAGATACTGCTAACTCTCATAATCGTTTATTTATTATTGAAGTAATGGGTAGAGATGCAGGATTTATAGCTCTTAGAAGTGGTATTGGTGTAGGTGCTGAAGCAATTTTAGTTCCTGAAACGCCATCCTATATTAATGAATTATTTGAAAAATTAGAAAGCGACAGACATGGTAGAAAATCTAGCATGATAGTAATTGTTGCTGAAGGTGATGAAACTGGAGGAGCAAATGAAGTAGCAAAACATGTAAAAGAACATCACCCTGAGTTTGATACACGCGTAACTATTTTAGGTCATATACAACGTGGAGGTAGTCCTTCTGCTATGGATAGAGTACTTGCTAGCCAAATGGGAAATGCTGCTGTAAACGCATTGCTAGATGGAAAAACTAACCTAATGGTTGGTATTGTAAATAATAAAATTGCCTATACACCATTTAAAAAAGCCATTAAACACCATCAAAAAATAAATCCTGATTTACTTTCTTTAGCAGAAATACTATCTTGCTAAAAATATATAAATTTGAAAAACTTAGTATTATATAACTCCTCTGCTGGCTCTGGAAAAACTTATACCTTAGTAAAAGAGTTTTTACTACGTGTATTAGATGAAAATACCGAATTTCCTGCTTATTACAAGCATATACTTGCCATAACCTTTACCAATAAAGCTGCGGCAGAAATGAAAGAAAGAGTAATTAAGGCTCTTGAAGATTTTGCATCAAACCAACCACTAGAAGGTGCTTCTAACTTTCTAATGAAAGACTTATTGTTAAGTAAAGCTGATGGCGGACTAGGAATTACTAAAGAAGCACTTGTCAAAAAAAGTGAAGTAGTACTCCGTCACATGCTTCATCATTACAATGATTTAGCAATTAGTACCATTGATAAGTTTACCCATAAGATCATTAGAACTTTCGCTCACGATTTACACTTGCCCATCAATTTTGAAATTGAATTGCAAGAAAAAGAAGTAATAACAAAAGCAGTTGATTTACTAATAGCTAATGTTGGTAAAGATGAGAAAATAACTAAGTTAATGGTGGATTTTACGGTTTTTAAAGCCAATGAAGAAACCAGTTGGAACATTGAAAAGGATTTAATCAGCTTTGCTCACACGTTATTACAAGAAAACGGCAGCTACTTTGTCAACCAACTAAGCGAATTAACTGTTGATGATTTTTACCTGATTAAAGAAGAATTAGAAAATATTGTTAATCCTTATGAAAAAGAAGCCAAAAAAATTGGCGAAGAAGCTTTAGATTTTATAAAAACTAATGGTTTAACCGATAATGATTTTAGTAGAAAGAGCATCCCAAATTATTTTCTCAAACAAATCAACAAAGACTTCGACCCTCCAACTATGACAGTTGGAAAAATGTTTAATGGAGAACAAAATTGGTACGCACAAAAAACTGCTAACAATATCAAAGAAACCATTGATGGTATTCAAACAGAAATTACTGACTTCTATCAAAAAATACAAACCTTAAGAGCCGAAAAACACAGCGACTATATTGTTGCTAAAATAATTCATAAAAATATTTATGTTTTGGCTGTTATTAATGAGATTGAAAAATCTATTGAAAACATAAAGCAAGAAAACAATGTCCTTAGTTTTTCCGACTTCAATAAAAAAATAGCTCATGTTATTGCTAATGAATCTATACCCTTTATTTACGAGCGTTTAGGCGAGAAATACCATCATTATCTTATTGATGAGTTTCAAGATACATCCGTAATTCAATGGTTTAACTTAATTCCTTTGGTTGATAATGCTTTGGCTAATGATAGGTTTAATATGGTTGTTGGAGATGCTAAACAATCTATCTACAGATGGAGAGGTGGTGAAGTAGAACAAATTATTCAGTTTCCTAAAATTGTTGAAAAAACAGGAATTGTAAATAAAGAAATTGACGCTATCAACGCTTCTTTTGGTAGAAATATAGATAGAAAAGACCTTAATAATAACTTTCGTTCTACTGCCGAAATAGTTGACTTTAACAATCAATTTTTTCAATTTGTTGCTCAACAAATGCCAGCAAATTACCAAAACTTATACAAAGAACTTAATCAGGGGTTTGATACTGAAAATACTGGTGGAGGAATAGAAATTACTTTTTTTGATAGTGATGATAAGGATGAGTTGTTGGATTTTAACCTACAACAAACACTTCATTTAATTCATAAGTTAACTAATGAAGGATATCTACTAAACGACATTGCTATTCTTACAAGAGCCAACCGTGAAGCTGCCAGTATAGCCTCTTTCTTACTCGAAAACAACATTGATGTAATTTCCTCCGAGAGTTTATTATTAAACAACTCAAAAGAAGTTAGGTTTTTAGTTACTTTTTTAAAATACCTTATTTATCCAAATGAAAAAAGTATTCAACTGGCCTTGTTATCATTAATGCCCGATTCATTAGCTAATGATGTTGCTATTTTTGAACTCTTTATTGCTTCATCATCCAAAAAAGAAGATATATTAGCAATTTTCTTAAAATTGAATAATTTAGAATTGGATAAAAACATTACCAACCAATTCTCTCTGTATGAGCTAACAGAGTTTTTAATGAACCATTTTCAGTTATCTAAAACAACCAATATTTACCTACAGTTTTTTTTAGATAAAATATATGAATTTACAGTAAAAAAAGGCAATTCCATTAATAGTTTTACCGAATGGTGGAGCGAAAAAAGCGACAATTTTTCCATTATTATTCCTGAAGGAATTGAAGCGGTAAATATAATGACCATACATAAATCTAAAGGATTGGAATTCCCTGTGGTTATTAGTCCATTCGCTAATGCCGAATCCAAAGGCAATAGAGATATGTTTTGGATAGAAAATACACCTGTAGAAAAACTACCTGTAGCCCTACTCCCAATGAATAAGAGTATTTTAGAGACTGTACACGCTAATGTTTATGAATTGGAAGAAAACAAAGCTGTTTTAGATTTAATAAACGTACTTTATGTAGCCTTTACCAGACCAAAAGAAAGATTGTACATTTTATCTAATCTTACTTCTACAAAAAGCGAAAAAGCTTCAACAAATAAATACTTACATAGCTATTGTTCCAATTTTACTCCAATAAAATCAGATTTACTTACTTACCGTTTTGGATTATTTAACAAAAAAAGCACTTCTAAAAAAGAAGATAAAACTAATGATAGTAATAAGTTTGATAAAATAATTCATAGCAATTGGAGAAAGAAAATACAAATAAGCTACCAAGCACCAAAGGTTTGGGAAGTTGAAAATCCAGAACAAATTGGCGAACACGGTTCTTCCATTCACGCTATTTTAGCCGATATTAAAACAGTTGCCGATATTGAAAAAACTGTTAGAAGATATATAAACAAAGGCGTTATCTCTATAAAGGAATCGGAAGAATTATTAATTCAGCTACAAAATTTATTTGCCAATCCTGCTATTAACTTTTTGTTTAATGATGTTGATGAAGTGAAAAATGAAACCTCTATCCTATTACCTTCAGGAGAGGTTTTTCAACCAGATAGAGTGGTTATTAAACAAAATACTGTTTATGTAATTGACTATAAAACAGGAGAAGAAAACAGTAAGCACAAAAAACAAATAGTAAATTACATTGCTATAATCAGTAAAATTCCTGCTTATGCTACATTTAAATTTAAAGGCTTTATCTTGTATTTAAAAACAAATGAAGTTATTGAAATTTAATACAAGACCTTGGCTATTTTTAAAATAAAAATTATAGTTTTGATGCTAAACTAAAAAACAAATAATTATGGAAGAAACTACAAACAATAATGCTGTTCCAGCTCAAGATCCTGGTAAAACAGTAGCTATTTTAAGCTACATTACACTAATTGGGCTAATTATAGCTTTTGTAATGAATAGCGAAGAAAGAAATAAATCTGAATTAGGCACTTTTCATCTTAGACAAGCTTTAGGAATTTACCTAACCAGCTTTTCAATGATGATTGCAAGCTTTATTTTGGTATTTATTCCATTTGTTGGCTGGTTATTAGCTATATTAATTAACCTATGCTATATTGGTATTTTTATATTTTGGATATTAGGACTTATAGGAGCGGTAAATAGCGAAAGAAAAGCTGTACCTCTTTTAGGCGCTTTTTATCAAAATATTTTAAAGGATATCAAGTAAAAATATTTTTATTTTATTGATACAAAAAGAGGATTAGCCATTTCAGCTAATCCTCTTTTTTTTTATACTTTATTATAAAAATTTTCAACAAATTGTTAAGTATTGTGGAAATAAAAACAAAACTTTGTAAAAAAGAAATTCACTAAAAAAATGGAAAAATTTAAAGGAACAGGAGTCGCTATTATCACTCCTTTCAATCAAGATAAAAGCATAGATTACAACGCTTTAGAAAAATTAGTGGAATACCTAATTAAAAATGGAGTAGATTATTTAGTAGTTCAAGGTACAACTGGAGAATCAGTAACATTAACCAACGAAGAAAAGAAGCAGGTTTTAGCATTTGTTATCAAAATAAACAACAACAGATTACCAATAGTGCTGGGTTTGGGAGGAAATAATACTCAAGCCATTATTGATGCTTTATCAACTACCGATTTTACTGGTGTTGATGCTATTTTATCTGTTAGTCCATACTATAACAAACCTACGCAAGAAGGTATTTACCAGCATTACAAAGCTATAGCTGAAAAATCTCCATTACCAATAATTTTATACAATGTTCCAGGCAGAACAAGCTCTAATATAGCAGCAACAACAACCTTAAGACTTGCTAATGACTTTAAAAACATTATTGCAGTAAAGGAAGCTTCAGGAAGTTTAGAACAATGTATGGAAATTATTCAACAAAAACCTGAAGGGTTTTTAGTGATTTCTGGAGATGATGCTCTTACCCTACCTTTTGTTGCTGCTGGTGGCGATGGTGTTATTTCTGTAATTGCCAATGCTTTTCCTAAAGGATTTTCTGACATGGTAAATGAAGCTTTAAAAGGAAATATCTCAAACGCAAGAAAACTACATTACCAACATTTTGAAATTATTCACTATTTATTTTGCGATGGAAACCCAGCAGGAATTAAAGCTACACTAAAAGTTTTAGGTATTTCTGGTGATACTGTTCGTTTACCTTTAGTAAATGTTACCGATGCTACTTTTGAAAAAATAAAAGCATTAACAAACAAGATTATATAACTAATTATGAATAAGTTAATAAATACAATGTTAACTTTTACTTTAATATCAATATTTTCAATATTCAGCTGCAATATGGAAGCAAAAAATAATGACAAAACATTAGAAAACACTAATAATACTAATACTACTGACACCATAACGCTTGGTGCTGGATGTTTTTGGTGTGTGGAAGCTATTTTCGACCAATTAAAAGGAGTTGAAAAAGTAATTTCTGGTTATGCTGGTGGAGAAATTAAAAATCCATCCTACAAAGAAGTTTGTACAGGCAGAACAGGACATGCAGAAGTTTGTCAGGTTATTTATAACCCTGAAATTATTTCTACCGAAGAATTGTTGGAAGTCTTTTGGCAAACTCATGACCCAACAACACTTAACAAACAAGGTGGCGATGTAGGAACTCAATACCGTTCTGCTATTTTCTATCATAACGATAATCAAAAACAAATTGCCGAAACTTACAAACAGCAATTAGACACCTCTAACATCTTTGCTAATCCTATCGTTACAGAAATAACAGCTTTTACAAATTTTTATCCTGCTGAAGATTATCACCAAGATTATTTTGAACTAAATGGAGAACAACCTTATTGTTCTGCTATTATCAAACCTAAGGTAGAAAAGTTTAAAAAGAATTTTAAAGACAAAATAAAACCTTAGAATTTTTCTAAATTCAGATTTAAATTTAAATTTGTAGAATGGATAATTTACTCATTGAAGGAACTATTAATACGCCTAAAATTGATTTTAACGCATCAACCAACTTATTAAAAATTTGGGGGAGATCTATTCCAGAACATCCAATAAACTTCTACAAACCTATTGAAAACTGGATTGATGCTTATTTAAACTCTTCTCCAACTACAGTTACCTTAGAAATCTACCTTGATTATCTTAACACACACTCTACAGAATGTATGTTCATCTTACTAAAAAAATTAGCTGATTACGAAACAAAACATGTCAATAGCATAAAAGTAATCTGGCTTTATGATGAAGACGATGAAGACATGGAATCTATGGGAGAAGATTTAGGTGAAATTGTTAAACTTCCTATTGAGTTAAAGGTACTCTAAATTCCATCATTAAAATTAAATGATGGTGAATAATTTCTATTACAATAAAAAAATAAATATAAACACATGAAATACAATCCTCTAAATCAACAAACATTTATTAATAATAGAAAAAGCGTTTCAGCAATGATGCTACCTGCTTCTATGGCTGTTTTCAACTCTAATGATATTATGCCAACCAATGCAGATGGCTCCATGCCCTTTCGTCAGAATAACGATTTGCTTTATGTTTCAGGAATTGATCAAGAGGAATCAATAGTTGTGTTATTTCCTGAAGCCAATAATCCACAACACAGAGAAATACTTTTTATTAAAGAAACCAGCGAATTAATAGCCATTTGGGAAGGTGCTAAATTTACTAAAGAAGAAGCTACTGCTCTTTCGGGTATCAAAACTGTTTACTGGATAAGCCAGTTTGAGCAAGTTTTTCACCAATTAACTACTGAAGCAAAAAATATCTATCTCAACCAAAACGAGCATTTAAGAGCAGTAAATACGGTAGAAACACTTGATGATAGATTTAGAAAAAAATGCCAAGCCAAATACCCACTCCACCAATACGAAAGGCTAGCTCCTATTATGAGAACCGTTAGAGCTATAAAATCTGCTGCTGAAATTGAAATGATGCAACACGCATGTAACATCACCGAAAAAAGTTTTAGAAGAGTGTTAGATTTTGTAAAGCCCGGTGTAACAGAATTTGAAATTCAAGCGGAATACATGCACGAATTTTTAATAAATCGTTCTAGGGGTTTTGCTTACGAACCAATTATTGCTTCTGGCTACAATGCTTGTGTGCTACACTACATTGAAAACAAAGCAGTATGTAAAGAAGGCGAAGTAATTCTAATGGATGTTGGCGCTGAATACGGCAATTATGCTGCTGATATGACCAGATGTATTCCTGTAAGCGGAAGGTTTAGCAACAGACAAAAAGATGTTTACAATGCCGTTTTAAGAGTAATGAAAGCTGCTACAGAAATGCTTATACCGGGAACTAAAATTGATGAATACCATAAAGAAGTAGGCAAACTAATGGAAAGCGAACTAATTTATTTAGGCTTGCTTGATAAACATGATGTTGCCAAGCAAGATGCTAACAATCCGCTTTATAAAAAATATTTTATGCACGGCACTTCTCACCACATAGGTTTAGATGTACATGATGTAGAAAATAGAAACAGACCTTTAGAAGCAGGAATGGTATTAACTGTAGAACCAGGAATTTACATCAGAGAAGAAGCTTTAGGAATTCGTTTAGAAAATGATGTGGTGGTAACCAATGATGGAAAGCCTTTTGATTTAATGAAAAACATTCCTTTAGAAGCAGAAGAAATTGAAGATTTGATGAATTAAACGCAAAAAAACAAAATGCAAAAAGCCATTATTTTTGGAGCAAACGGCTATTTAGGAAGACATTTAGCCAAAGCTCTAAAATCAAAAAACATAGCATTTACCCCTACAGATATAGCTGCCACTTCTATAGATAATTACAACAACTATATTCAAGCAGACATTTGTAACTCAGAAAGCTTAGCACAACTTGATTTTAATGTTGATTATATTTTTGTTTTTGCTGCAATTACAGGAACATCTACTCAAGTAACAGACTACATAAACATGAAGAATGTTAATGAATTAGGCTTATTACATATTTTGCAACAACACCAACAAAGCAATTCAAATGCAAAAATTATCTTTCCCTCTACCCGACTAGTTTACCAAGGAAAAACAAACATTTTGTTAAAAGAAAATGATACGCTAAAGGCCTTAACACCTTATGCTCAAACCAAAATAAACGGAGAACAACTCTTGGTATTTTACCAAGAACATGCGGACATAAATTACACCATTTTTAGAATTTGTGTACCTTACGGAAACGCTTTTGATGGAGCATACTCTTACGGCACTACAGGCTTTTTCCTATCTAAAGCTCAGCATAGAGAAAACATTAGTATTTATGGTGAAGGTAAGCAACGTAGAACCTTTACCCATGTAGAAGATATAGTAGATGTTATTTTAACTACCATTCCTCAAACAAAAAGTAAAAATCAAATTTATAATATTGGTGGAAATGATCATTTAAGCCTTAAAGAGCTAGCAGAAATGGTAGCCTCTAAGTTTAAAGTGTCTTTAGATTTTGTACCATTTCCAGTGCAAGCTGCAAAAATAGAATCGGGAGATACTATTTTTGATGATACTAAACTACAAGCCGACACACCTTTTACCTACCAATACCGCCTATCAGCGTGGTTAAACAAAATATAAAATCCCTAATTAATTAACATTAACGAGGCAAATTAAGAGGTCTTTTAGGTTTTACAACAAAATCCTAAGCCTTTATTAATTTTTAATTCTCCAACTATTTTAGTATTTTTAACTTATAACTTTAAACCTCATACATATGAAAGCAGCAGGAATTATATTATTAGTTATTGGTCTTATTGGAACTATTGTATTTGGCTATCAAGCTGCCCAAGATTCAGAAAGTTTTAATTTATTGGGTGTTGATGTAGCTGTTAGTAAAGCTGACTGGACACCCTTAATTATTAGTGGAACAGTACTTTAATAGGCTTAATAATAACCCTTCTCAAAAAAAGTAAGTAACAATGGCTAATAAAAATAAGACTACCGAAACATCAGTTAAGGTAACTGATTTTATTAACTCATTTGTAGAAAATGACCAAAAAAAAATCGATAGTTATCAATTAATTGAATTAATGACCAAATGGTCAGGATTTGAACCTAAAATGTGGGGGCCAAGCATTATTGGTTTTGGCAGTTATCATTATAAATATGCTAGCGGACATGAAGGTGATGCTCCTCTTATTGCTTTTTCTCCCCGTAAAGTTGCATTTTCTCTTTACGTCTTCTCGCCCACCGAAGAAAACAAGCATTTATTAGAAGGTTTAGGAAAATATAAAATAAGCAAAGCCTGTATTTATATCAAAAAACTATCCGATATCAATACCAATATCTTAGAAAAACTTTGCAAAACCTCCATTGATTACCTCAATGAACACCACGAATGTGCTTGTAGAGAAAAATAGAAACAGTTTTTTAGTTCTATAAACATTTTCTTATACTAAAACTCAGCCTTAAAAAAATCGAGCGATTCTAAATCTACCATGTGTACATCTTCATAGTAATAATGTAAGATTTCTGCGTAAGTATAACCCATTTTTGCCATACGCATAGCACCTTCTTGACAAAGCCCTACCCCATGTCCGAAGCCTTTGCCTTGCAACACTACAAAATTACCTTCTGTTTTCACATCAAACTGTGCCGATTTTAACTTCCAATCGGTTCTTACCTTTACAAAAGGGATTTGCACATTTTGCTTTTCAAAAAAGCGTTCTCTTCCTATTTGGAAGTACTCAAAATGACAACTGTCTTTCAAAATTTCTTTAGGATAACCATTCGTTATCAAATAATTTGTCCACTCATTTTTAGCTATTTTTTTTTCCCAAATGGAATTGTTTTCATTCAAACAAAAAGAATCTTTTACCGAACGTAAGTAATACAATTTCTGATGCCAAACTTCTTCAGAATTAGCAGATTGCCCACCGCAATTCGAATAAAAAGTTGCAGTGATTAAATTAATATCGCTATCTACAATTACCGTGTTGGAAGTAAGTAATGCTGATTGTTTTATTTGTTCCGATTTAGGTTTACCATGGTAGGCTTGGCAATGCACTTTATCGCACAAACTAAAACCTTCAGTTTGGTGTTTGTTAATGTTTTTTAAAGCGTAGGTACGGCAAATAATAGCTTGCAATTTAAAGTATTCCTCTGGCGGACTTTTACCCACTTCCGCCTCTACTACACCCGCAACATAATTATCAATGTCAATGTTGTTTATCAGTTGTAAATAACTATGAAAAGGATGTGCTTTAATAAACAAATTATCTTCATACTGTATAATTTTCCCAACAGGCTTATTGGTCTTGAGTTTAAAAGCATTTTGGTTGCTTACTCCAATAATTCTAATCTTGTTAAAATGTCCGTAATCCTTGTCTAGCGTTTTTAAAAATACTTTTTGATTTCTGTAGGAGATTTCAAGAATTTCGGTGTTGTCAATATCCAGCAACTTTCCACTTTCTGTATAGACAATATATTTGCCCACTTGAGGATAATAAACAAAAGAGGTAACCGCTTGTTTATCTAGAATACCAATGTTTATCAACTCTGCTTTAGCAGTAAAAAAAACAAAAAGTAAGAGGATTAATATGGAAAGTCGTCTTAAAAACACGAAGTCAAAAGTAAGTTAAAGGCTAAACTCAACACCACAAAAGCATAGAAGTTATACACATCTGGTTTTTAATAGTGATGAAAAAAATAGTTACTTATATATCCGCTCTAGACTCCTTGTCTTTGCTTCGCAAGGAGAGACGCTACTCTTCCCTGACGGAGTGAAACAAAGATCAGGGATCCACAATTAAAACAATTCCACTCACTTGGCATAGCCAAGCGAGTGGAAAGATATAATATTAATACTTCAAATGAAAACCAACCAGTTCATTTATAGGTTGTTGAATCACCTTTCCTATAATAACTCCATAATCTTTTGCTATTAAAGCAATATACTGCTGAAAATAAAAGCCTATAGACCCTACAATGTGCAAAGGATATTGCTGATAATTGGGATACAAAACAATGTATTGCTTAAAAAACTCATGGAAACTTTGTTGAATAATGGAATTGATATCCGCATCATTTACATGCTTTAAAATAAATTGAGCAAAACCTGCCAAAAACCTGTTGGGTAAAGCCTGTTTATATACTTTATCTAAAATAGTGTTTAAGTTAAGTTCAGGAAAAGTGTGCTTAAAATCTGCTGCAACACTATTAGATAGCTGCTCATGAAGTAGCTTTTTAACAAACAGCTTGCCTAAATGCACACCACCACCTTCATCCCCCAAAATATAACCCAAAGCAGGAATGTTATGGGTTATGTCTGTTCCGTTGTACAGACAAGTATTGGCTCCTGTGCCTAAAATAGCTACCAAGCCAGATTCATTTTTACAGACAGCCCTTGCCGCAGCCAATAAATCATGAGCCACTGTTATATTGGCATTTATAAAAAACTGAGTAAAAATAGTAGCTAAAAAAGTTTGTTTTTCGGCAGAAGAACAGCCTGCTCCATAAAAAAACACTTGCTCCACTTCCTCTTTTTTTGCTAATAATGCTGAAGCTGACAACTCCTTTAAAACAACAGCTGCATCAACAAAGTAAGGGTTAAATCCCATAGTTGAACAAGCTAACACTTCTGTTTTATCTTTAATTAATCTCCAATCTGTTTTGGTGGAGCCGCTATCTGCAACTAAAATCATGGTGCTAAAATTTTTCACTAAACTAATCAATAAAAAATTGAAAATAAACCATTTTGTGTTACTTTTAATTGCAAATTTGCGAATAGAATGAGAAGATTATTGATTTTAATAAGTTTAGGGTGTGCCTTTCAGGTTGGTTTTGCTCAAAACGATACCACAGATATTCCTGCAAGAAAACTATCTTTCAATGATTTTATGGCTTACTACTCTACCAATGATACTTCTGCAGCGGTTATTGAATTTTTCTTTGAGAGAAAAGAAACCAACGCAGTAACAGAAATGATGTTTTTACCACTTTCAGCCGGAGTTTTCTTACTTTCTCCACCTTTAGGTTTTGGAATGGGAGTAATAAGTGTTCCATTTTTTATTCATGGTACCTACACGCTTATTCGGTTTAACAAAAAGAAGCTCAAAAGAATATTAATTGAATACAATGAAACGAGCTATTTACCTAAAAAAATTAGGAAAAAAGCCAATAAAATCATTTACTATTACTCTCTTCCTGATGATTTTTGATTACAAAACCAACTTGCTTTAAATCTTCCCAAAAACGAGGGTAAGACTTTACTACAACCTCTTGGTTTTCTATTGTAAGCTTATCAGTAATTAACGCCAACGGAGCAAAAGCCATCGCCATCCTATGGTCATTGTACGTAGCAATTGAATGCTGTTTTATATTTATTTCCTTTTGCTGATGTATAATTAAATCATTGTGATTGATTCCTACATTAAACCCTAAAGCATTTAACTCATTTTTTAAAGCTGCTATCCTATCCGTTTCTTTTATCCTCAAAGTTGAAAGTCCTGTAATACGAACAGGCAAGTTTAATGCTGCACAAGTAACTGCATAAGTCTGAGCCAAATCAGGAAAAAGTGTAAAATCTACTGTTTTAATCTTCCAAGAAATTGGAATGTTACTTTTACTCAACTCAACACCATTTTCTAAAAATCGAGTACTAACACCCAATTCAGCAAATAAATCTATTACAGCAATATCGCCTTGTAAACTGGTTTTATCTAACCCTTTTAAAACAATTGTAGCATTTTTTGATAAAGCTACCATACTGTACCAATAAGAAGCAGCACTCCAGTCGGCTTCTACGCCAAAGTTTTTTGCTACATAATTTCCTTGTTTTACCACTAATTGATTTTCTGACAACCAAGTTACCTCAATACCAAAATGTTGCATAATGCTTATTGTCATTAAAATATAGGGCTTAGAAACTAAAGGAGTTGTAAAAGTAATAGTAAATGCTGTTTTCAACAATGGAGCTATCAATAACAAAGCAGAAATATACTGACTGCTTACACTTCCATCTAAATTAATAGTTCCTCCATTTAGTTTTTTACCTTTAATTTGAAGTGGTGGAAAACCTTCATTATTTAGATATTTAATATCTGCACCAAGCTTTTTAAGTGCCTCAACCAAAATTTTTATCGGACGCTGATGCATGCGTTCTGAACCTGAAATGGCAACATCTTTTCCTTCGGTAGCAGCAAAATAAGCCGTAAGAAAACGCATGGTTGTTCCTCCATGTCCAACATCTATTAAATTGGCATGTTGTTCTAAAGTTTGTTTTAAAACCTCGGTATCCTCAGCAGTAGAAAGTCCACTGATAGTAAACTGTTGTTTTAAAATTTGATGAATTATTAACACCCTATTGCTAATACTTTTAGAAGTAGGTAATTCAATAGTTGATGACAGGTTAGTTGAAGGATGTTGCAGATAAATTGCCATTAATCTACATTTTTTAATGAGCAATAATAATTTAAGGCTTCTAAAATTAAATCTTCTCCAATTTTATGGTCAACCGATGCTTCTCCTATAGCTTTTAGTAAAGTAAAGTTAATTGCTTTGTTATTATTTTTCTTGTCGTTTTTCATTAATCCAATTAACAATTGAAAACAATCTTCTTTTAAGTTATAATAACTGAAGAAACTATTAACACAACTAACAATATCTTTAAATTCTTTATGGTTTAGTCCATTTATTTTATACGATATATAAGATTCGCAAATTAAACCTACAGCAACAGCTTCTCCATGTAATAAAGGCAGTTCTTCATTGCTTAAAGAATATGACTCCAATGCATGACCGATAGTATGACCGAAATTAAGTTTTTTACGCTCTCCTGTTTCTTTTAAATCTCTTTTAACAATGTCGTTTTTAATTTCAACACTTTTAAGAATAAGTTGCTCCCAAAGTAAATCATTAGAAAGTAAATTAGTTTTAAGTTTTTTCCAATAGTCAACATCAGCTATTAACGCATGCTTAAGTGCCTCGCTATACCCCGCAAGCATTTCTCTTTTATTGAGGGTTCTTAAAAAATTAGGATAAATAAATACAGCTTTGGCTTCATTAAAAACCCCTATGATGTTTTTTAAATTATTTAAGTCCACCCCTACTTTACCTCCTACCGAAGCATCAATTTGAGCTAATAAAGTAGTAGGGATGTTAATAAAATCAATCCCTCTTTTATAAACCGAAGCTACAAAACCACCCAAATCACAAATTACTCCTCCACCTAAGTTAATAACCAAAGCTTTTCTGTCCACTTTTAGCTCTACAAATGTTTGCCATATATACTGACAAATTTCTAATGTTTTATTCTCCTCACCACTATCTAGCTCAATAATTTCAATATCATTAGCCAATTCGGTTTGAATTAAAAAATCTGTAGCACAATAGTTAAAACTATTTTCATCAACAATTAAAATCTTTTGATGATCTTTATAGTTTTCTAAGATTTTCTTCACTTCATCCAACACTTCATTGCCGATAAAAATCTTACTCTCTTTAGTTTTTATTACATGCATATAGCTATTTTGAAATGTAAAAATAACTACTATTTAATACAAAACGAAAAAAAAATATTTGCAAGATGCAAAGAAATACTTTCTTCCACTCTATTTTCAATATGGAATTAAAGAGTTTATTTCGTTACTTTGGGTTTTATTCTCAATATGATAGAAATCGGTTTAACCATATTTTATATACTTATTGGCTGTTTTATCATCAGTAGAAGTAACTTTTTTAAGTTAGCTACCATCCCCACTTATTGGATAATTATCATCTTCGGAATAAAAATTATCCTAAGCATATTAATAACACTTATTTACACTTACTATTATTCAGATAGAGCTGTTGCTGATGTATTTAAATATTTTGACGACAGTGAAATTATGTTTGAGGCTCTTAAAACTAATGTATTAGATTACACTCAAATGGTTTTAGGTTTAGATCTTAACTCAACTTATTTTCATGAACATTATTACAGTAAAATGCATTATTGGAACAGGGTTAACAATAGTAATTTTTTAAGCGATACGCATGTAATAATTCGTTTTAATGCTATTGTAAGATTGTTTTCTTTCGGTTTTTATCACGTGCATAATGTTTTTATCAACTTTCTTTCACTTATTGGGTTAATCGCTATTTTTAAAGTATTTAGTAAGCTTTATATCGGTAAAGAAAAACTATTATTTCTTATTGTATTTCTTACTCCTTCTCTTTTATTTTGGGGTTCCGGTTTATTAAAAGAAGGTTTAATCATTTTTGCCTTAGGATTATTTTTGTTGAACTTCTTCAATATTAATGAGCAATGGTCTTTTAAAAGCCTATTGATTATTATTCTTTCCTGTATAATTATTTTATTCTCTAAACTAATTATTCTTATTGCTTTAATCCCTGGAGTTTTAGGATTCTTAATTCATAAAAAAGTAAAAAACATACCTTTAAGTTATTTATATGCTACAGTAATAGTAGTTGCTACAAGTTTAATTTTGTATTTCATCAACCACCCGCTCAATCCTATTGACATTATTATAAACAAACAACAAGATTTTATTTATTTAGTCGATAAAATAGATGTGAGAAGTGCTATTTATCAACCTAAGTTTAATCACCTTTCAGATTTATTAGCCTATACTCCACAAGCTCTAATTAATGTGTTTTTAAGACCCTTTTTGTGGGAAAGCTATTCTGTATTTACACTTTTTAGTGCCTTAGAAAACATACTTATCATTCTTTTTTGTGTGTTTTTATTATTCTTTAGACCTAAAAAAACAAGCTTTTCTGCCCTATTTTATTTTTCAATTTTGTTTGCTTTAGTATTGGCAATTGTAATTGGACTAACAACCCCCATTTTAGGAGCTATAGTACGATATAAAATTTTTGTGATTTTATTTTTTCTGTTAGCTATTGGCAATCAATTCGATACTACTAAGTTTTTACGATTTTTTAATACTATTTTCTTTCAAAAAAGAAAATAAATAAAGTTGAAAATCTCCTTTCAAACATGATTTATATCACTTATTAAACTAAGTCTAGTAACTAATTTTATTGTTCTAATTATTACTACAATAAATTATGTTAATTGCTACAAGAGATTTTTTTGTAAGAAAACTTAAGAAAGGTACTTTTCTATGGAAATCATTAGAATTTCTGCAAGGAATGTTATTTGTAAAAAACTATTTGTTCTATTACCAATGGAACATTTTTAAAAACTCCACCACTACCCGAGAGATTAATATTGAATTTGTTAGTTATTGTAACTTAAGGTGTTCTTTTTGCTCCTTAGACCATGAAAAACCCAAAGTAAGGATGACTCCAGCCATACTTGAAAACTTAATGAATAATCTAGTAAATAACCATCACTTTAGGAAGGTAGAAGTAATCCACTTACATAGTGGAGGAGAAACCTTACTTCATCCTCAAGTAGGAGAATTATTAGCTGTTATCAAAAAATATAAAACCTTAGTCAACCATAAAAATCAAAAATTTCCAACTGTAAATTTACTTACCAATGCTACTCCACTCACAGAACAAAAAGCTATGGAAATTATTGAAAGTGGAGCTGTTGATGTAATGCGTTTTAGTATGGACGGTGGTTCTCCAGAGCGTTTTGAATCAATGCGTATTAGAGCAAAGTGGGATATTTTCTACAAAAACATGATGTTTTTCTTAAATGAAAATAAACGCCAACAAGCTAACATTAAAACCCACATTATTTCTGTTATTGATTCCAACAATACACTAAAAACAGATTGGATGGATAAACAGTTTGTTGAAGTTTTGAACTTAGTTGACACTTATGAATTACGCCATCCACACTCGTGGGCGGGAGAAGTTGATATTGAAGGTAACTCCTCTAATAGCATGAATAAACCACATAAAATTGGTTGTGGACTATTAATGCACCAACTAGTAATTTTACCAAACGGAGATGTAAATGTATGTTGTACAGACCTAAACTCAAAAGGTGTTGTAGGAAATATTCAAAAACAATCTTTGTTTGATGTGTATAATTCTCCTACCAGAAAAAAATGGTTAAAACTTTTTTACCAACGTAAAAAACATGAAATAGACCTTTGTAAAAACTGCGAGACATTCTAAACCATCTATTTTTTTCGCGGAGACGCTAAGACGTTAAATCATTTTAATATTATCTTCTTTACAAACTTTATACTTTATGAACTTTAAGTATTTTAGCAGTCAATTTACAAACAAATGGCTGGAAACACTTTTGGAACTATTTTTAAACTAACTACTTTTGGCGAATCTCACGGTGAAGCTATTGGTGGAGTTATTGATGGTTGTCCTGCAGGATTAAAATTAGACATGGCTCTTATTCAAGAAGCTTTAGACAGAAGAAAACCTGGTCAATCTCGTATTACTACCCAACGCAAAGAAGAAGATAAAGTAGAAATTCTTTCAGGAGTTTTTGACGGTATTACAACCGGAAGTCCTATTGGTTTTATCATTAAAAATATCAACCAAAAACCCAGCGATTACGAGCATATTAAGGATAAATACAGGCCTTCTCATGCCGATTTTACTTATCAGGAAAAATATGGTGTAAGAGATTACCGTGGTGGTGGTGGAAGGAGTTCTGCCCGAGAAACCGCTTGCAGAGTGGTTGGCGGAGCTATTGCTCAACAAATCTTAGCAAAATACAAAATTACTATCAATGCATATGTTGCTCAAGTTGGCGACATCAAATTATTAAAGAAATATACAGAATTAGACCTTTCTAAAACCTACCTCCATCCTACCCGTTGCCCCGATGATACCATTGCTGATGTTATGTTTGATTATATTGATAAAATCCGAAAAGAAGGCGATACCATTGGTGGAAAAATAACTTGTGTAATTAATAATTTGCCTATAGGTTTAGGCGAACCTGTTTTTGATAGATTAGAAGCAGATTTAGCCAAAGCAATGTTGAGCATTAATGCCACAAAAGGTTTTGAAATAGGCTCTGGTTTCGGTTGTATGAACATGAAAGGTTCTGAACATAATGATGTATTCGATACTCAAAACAATAAAGTAATTACTAAAACCAACCATTCTGGAGGTGTACTTGGTGGCATTAGCAATGGTGAGGATATTTATTTTAATGTTGCTTTTAAACCTGTTGCTACTATTATGCAAACACAACAAACTATTGATGTCAACCATAATAAAACGACTATAGATGGCAAAGGAAGACACGATCCTTGTGTGTTACCAAGAGCTGTTCCTATAGTGGAAAGTATGGCTGCCTTAGTAGTAGTGGAACATTTATTACGTAATAATTCTAGTAAATTAAGTTAAGCACTGAGACGCAGACATTAATTAAAAAACTTGTCAGTAAAACAAAAAACATGAAAAAGAAACTAGCACTACATTGGAAAATAATTATCGGACTGATATTAGGTATTATTTGGGCTTACGTTTCTGCAATTTTTGGATGGAGTACTTTTACCAAAAACTGGATTGCTCCTTGGGGAGAAATTTTTATCAACTTATTAAAATTAATTGCCATTCCTTTAGTGCTTTTTTCTATTATCGTTGGTATTTCAGGCTTATCAGATATAAAACGTTTAGGTAGAGTTGGTGCTAAAACGCTCGGTATTTATTTATTAACTACTGTTTTTGCGGTAAGTTTAGGTTTAGTTTTGGTTAATCTAATTAAACCCGGTAAGTATTTAGATGAAAATCAACGTGTAAAAAACAGAATTACCTATGAACTTTGGGCTCAAGAAAATAATATTGAAATAAAAGACCATCAATCTTATCTTACTAATCCAGATTATACAGATTTTGTTGATGATGCTTCCCAACAATATGAAGTAGAAAAATCTTTAGCTGAAGTTGATCAAGATTTAGCAAAACGTAAACAAGAAGCAAAAAGAACTAAAGAAGCTGGTCCACTGGCATTCTTAATTGACATGGTTCCTTCCAATATTTTTGTTTCGTTGGCAGATAATAAATTAATGCTACAAATAATCTTTTTTGCTATATTTTTTGGAGTAGTATTGTTAATGATAGATAAAAAGAAAGCAAATAATGTTGCTGGGATTGTAGATGGTTTTAATGAAGTATTCTTAAAAATGGTAGATATTGTAATGAAAGCTGCTCCATTTTTTGTTTTTGCACTGATGGCTGCCAAACTAAGTGAAATGGCAGGTGATGACCCTAAAGCTATTCAGGAGATTATTATCAATTTAGGATGGTACAGTTTAGTAGTTGTAATTGGTTTAGCTTTTTTGGTTTTTGTTGTTTATCCGCTCATCATGACAAGAGTATTGAAAATCAGTTACACCTCACTTTTTAAAAAAATTAGCCCTGCTCAATTATTGGCTTTTTCTTCCAGTTCTAGTGCTGCAACACTTCCTATTACTATGGAATGTGTAAACGATAACTTAAAAGTTCCTGAAGAAGTTTCTAGTTTTGTATTGCCTATTGGTGCAACAGTAAATATGGATGGAACAAGCCTTTACCAATCTATTGCTGTGATTTATTTAGCACAGATTCATTTAATAGATTTAGATATGGCCCAACAACTTACTATTGTAGCGACTGCTACCCTAGCTTCAATTGGTTCTGCCGCTGTTCCTAGTGCAGGCTTAGTAATGTTAATGATAGTATTAGATGCTGTTGGCTTAAACCCAGCTTGGATAGCCATTATCTTTCCTGTAGATAGAATTTTGGATATGATGCGAACAGTAGTAAATGTTACTGGAGATATTACCGTTTCTTCTGTTATTGCAAAATCAGAAGGTTTTATGAAAAAATGATGGGGTTTTAGTGGTTTTTATAAACTTATAACCTCATAAACTATTTTACTTAATCTTCAATTTATTAATTTTCTTAATTGGTCCTGGACAAAAAGACTGATGACATTCCACACATTTGTTTACCAAATTATTAAAGCCTTCTTTTTTATTAGTTTCGCTAGAGAAAAGTGCATTTGCTTCATTAACCATTAATTCGGTATAGGCTTTAAATTCAGGCGTTTTTACTTCTGCATCTGTTGGTGTTGCAGTATGTATTCTCTCAAGAGCATCAATATATTCTTTAGAAATATTTCCCTCATCGTTTACAATAAGCTGTTTAATACTGTCAGCATCATTGTACATTTTTCGCATTAGCAAAGCCAACTCACTATCTTTGTTCGGATGATTGTCAACTACCTCTGTTATTATTTCTTCTTTTACTTGTTGCTCTTTTTCTGCATTAGAACATGCTGAAATCAAAAAAAATATCCCGAAAATAATCGGGATACTTATATTTTTAAAGGATGTTGTCATCATTAGTAAATATTAAATTTTATTCTCCTTTGGTAATTAACTTTTCCTCCTTAATAATCACACCTTCTGCTTCAAAAGAATAGTTAATCTCTGGCTCAGTAACGGCATCAATCTCTTCTTGAGAAGCTTCTGCATCTTCTAAATAATGTTTTAAAGTAGCTACAGAAGTCGTATCCATTTTTGCAAATCCTTCTACAATGGCAAATCTTCCTGCCGCATCTTTAGGTACAAAAAAGTCATAATCTTTAAATGTAACTCGCATATCTTTATCATCTCCTAAGTTAATAGTCATCCAGCAACCTTTTTTAGCACACACTTCATTAATTGGAGCAATTAGTTTAGTGTATAAAGAATCTTTGCCTTCAAATTGAGCTAAAAATTCTGCTGCTGTAATAGCCCCTTCTTCAGTGATATCCATTCCGTGTTTGGTGATGATTACTTCCACTTCTTCGCTTACTACTTCTTTTTCTTGTTTTTTATTATTTTCCTGACAAGCTACTAATACAACTGTTGATAAGATAAAAATTAATTTCTTCATAAGTATATTTTTAATGTTTTAATGAATTGATTGACAAAAGTAATGGATTGATTTTAGATAGTGGATGATTTTTATCATTAAAAATTTAGTTGGTTTTGTGTCTTTGTGACTTAGCGTCTTTGCGAGAGATTAATAAAAGTTCTGCGAGATAAGTTTATAATAAAGTTTATTTTTTGAAAACAAAGTATTTCTGTAAAGTGAAATTATAAGTAATAGCTACTAAAATGGCAGTAATCACTCTCGAATAGTTTTCGTGTACTTTAAATAATTCTGTAATAACATAAACCAATATAGTGTTAAGCAACAAACTTCCTAAAGAAACCATTATGTACCTGCCAATTTGATTGACTAATTTTTTCTCTCTTGCTGAAAAAGCCCAGTTTCTACATAATATAAAATTGGTAATAGCTCCCATTAAAGCACCAATAGCAGTAGCATAAACATACCAAACATTAAACACATCTTTTAAAAGAAAAAACACACCAAAATCTACCAAAGTAGCTATAAGTGCAGCTGTTTGGTACTTCAAAAACGATATAAAAAAGAATTTAAACTTCAAATGAAAATTAAAATTAATTGTAATACTAAGTTAGCATAAATTCCTGCCAATACATCATCTGCCATTACACCTACACCACCTTTAAGTTGCTCCATTTTTCTAACCCCTAAAGGTTTGGCAATATCAAAAAAACGAAATAAACCAAAAGCCAATAGTAAGTTTAACCATGTAAAAGGTACAAAAACCATCGCTATCCAAACACCTACTAGCTCATCTATCACTACTTTTGAGGGATCTTTACCCCATTCCTGCTCCAATTTATTAGTAGCATAAATTCCGAGCAATGCCACCACAAAAATTAAAACTACAAATAGAAAAGGATTAGGAAAAGTAGGAAGGTACTGTAATTCATTAAATCCCCACAAAAAAGCACAGCCCACTATTGCTCCTGCTGTACCTGGAGCAAAAGGAGAAAAGCCTGCTCCAAAGGTTGTTGCTATTAATATATGTAAATACTTCATTAAAATAGTAGTGCTTGTATTCTACGCTACAAATCTAAGTTTCTTTTTTGAAAACAACAGCTAGATATTTTTTACTCTATTTAATGTTAATTACAAATATTTATTTATTTTTTGTTTAATTAAATTATTGTTATAGATTTGCTATGAATAACTATAAATGAATTCATTGTAAGCTCATCAAAAGTTTTCACAATTAAACAAATTAATTTATTATTAACTAAAACCAAAAATTTATGAAAAAAATTTACACTCGAATTCTTACTTTAACTTTAATTAGTGCAACTAGTATTACTGGCTTTGCACAAACAGACGAACAAGTAAAAATGCTACTACATCTAATGAAGTACAAACTTTAGTTGAACAAGTTGAAACAGGAAATGTTACACCTAATCAACAAGCTGAAGGTATTATGGCAACATGTACCAATGTTCTGAATGCACCTGTAGCTGGTGGGAACAATTTTGACGGCAACATGTTTGATATTACAGCTAATACAGATGTTATTATTGAAACATTTGCTGTTACTGTAGGAACTAATGCAACTATAGAAATTTATGCTAGAACAGGTACTTTTGTAGGAAATACAACTAGTTCTGCTGGATGGACATTAGTAGGATCAGGAAATGTTACAGGTGCTGGAGTAGGTAATCCTGTTGAAGTTCCTGTTGACATTGCTTATGCTATGAGTTCAGGAAGTACTCATGCATTTTATGTGACAGCAAATGCTGCTGGAACTACTTTTTCTTACACGAATGGAACAGGTGTTGGAAATACTTGGGCTTCTAACTCAGATTTAGTTCTTAAAGAAGGTAATGGAGGAGAATATCCTTTTAATGTTACTTTTTCTCCAAGAAACTTTAATGGTGATGTTATTTACTGTTTGCCTACGGGAGTTAGTGAAACACTAAATAGTAGTAATGTTTCTGTTTATCCAAACCCTGCAGCTGATGTGTTAAATATTAGTTTGCCTTCAAACGGAAAACTTACAAATGTTGTAATTTATGATGTTTTAGGTAAAATTGTTTTTGAAGATAAAATAGTTGCTAACGGAACAACAAGTGAATTAGATATTACTAACCTTCTATCAGGAATGTATTTTGTTAGATTACAAGCTGATGATGTAGAATACTCTACTAAATTATTGGTGGATTAATCACTTATCAATTAAATAAGGAAAGCCGCTATGTTGAATAGCGGCTTTCTTTTTGCTTCTCGGTTTCGTATATTTAACGAAGTACACAACCCTAACAACACACCTCTGATGTTATGTAACTCTATTTTATATTAAGATGATCATATTGAGCAAAAAGAGAAAAAACTTGCTCCAAAGGTTGTTGCTATTAATATGTGTAAATACTTCATTAAAATGTTTTGGTACTAATTACTATGCAAATCTAAGTTTCTTTTTTGAAAACAACACTTTAGTAATAAAAGCTTGGTTTACAAGTAATTTTTATACTTTTGGATTTTAAATAACTATCATTATCATTGCAGGAGCTAAAACAAAAAAACAGCAACAAAGCAACTATAATAAAAAAATATAGTCTTTGAGGCTATTAATCAACTAAATAATAAATTAACATGCAAAAAATCACTACTTTACTTTTAATACTAACCTTAAGTGTTGCTTTAAAAGCTCAAATAACAATTGATTCTACCAATATTGTAAGCACTTGTTTAGACTGTGATAGTATAAACCCTTTACCTAATCCTTATGGAAGTTTGTACATTGCTGTTTCTGGAGGTGTTCCTCCATTCAACTTTAGTTTAACTGGAGTTCATACTGCAAATACTACACCTGTAACAGCAACAACTACAACAGGGATTACAAACTATACTCAACTTTGTCAGGATACTTTTCAGCTAAGAATTTCTAATGCTAGTGGAGATACTATTTATTATAATTTTTCTACCAACCCACCAACACCTCCTAATTTTAATATTGATTCTGTTACTGTTAAATCTGATTCTACTAGTAATCCAGATTCAGGTTTTATGGAGTTGCATGTAACTACCAATGCCGATTCTGTTTTTTATAAAATACAAGAACAAAACAATTCTTTTGCATTAGGAACTTTAGGTGGATGGCAAGATTCTACCATTTTTGATTCCTTACCTGGAGGTTATAGTTATAGAGTTTTTGTTGATATTTACCCCAAAGTAGGTAGTTGTGAAGATATAGATACAGGTTCAAGTGTATTGTTAATTTATATTCCGTTAGCTTGCGAAAATGATGGGTTTGCTTTAATAAGTGCTCCCACCGATATTTGTTTTGGTGATGTTGTTAATATGTTTGGTGTTAACAACCCAGGTAGTGGAACTGGCAATGTAATAACTGGAGAGTTTTGGGATTTTGGAGATGGAAATAATTATGTTGGTTCCTCTCCTACATACACTTATTTTCAGGCAGGTTCTTTTACCATAATGTATAGTGTTACCACATCACATGGTTGTACGTTTTTCGGATTTTCTCCTATAACCGTTCATACTATTCCTATTGCTAATTTCACGAATAGCAACAATAGCACAGGAGCTTTTATGTTTACAGATGTTAGTACTTCTTCTACTTCTCTAACCAGTTGGCTGTGGGATTTTGGTGACGGAAACACTTCTACAATGCAAAACCCAACCCACCAATACGCTTCTACTGGTAGTTATAATGTTTGTTTAACCGTAAACAATGCAGGTGGTTGTACAGATAGTTATTGCGACTCTGTAACTTACACCTCTACCGTTGGAATTAATGAACAAAATGCTGCTAGCCTTTCTATTTTTCCTAATCCTGTAAATGATGTTTTAACTATAGAAAATGTAGCTTTTAACATAGATGAAATAATTATATTAGACATTACTGGAAAAACCATAAAAACTGTTTTGCCAACCAATAATAAAATAAATGTAAGTGCTCTTGCTGATGGTGTCTATTTCATTAAAATAATAAGTAAGGATCAACAACTCACCAAAAAATTCATTAAGAATTGATGGGACAGCGGACACGTTTACCGCTGTGCTATTAATTTAATATCATAATTTTCCTAATACAAGGTTTAACTTTCTGTTGAAGAATAGCGGCTAATTTTGTATTCAATAATTGATTATTTAGTTTTGCGAAAAAAAGATGATTTGCAAGCTAAAGAAGAAAGATGTTGAAGAACTCCAAACAACGAACATCTTACCTCAAACAGCATTCTGGGGACGTATAAAAAGTAATCAAGGGTTATCTCCTATTGGATTTGAATTAACTGTTTCAAAAGATTTATTATACAATGATGCAGACTCCTTTTTAAAAACAGGAGATGATATATTAGTCCTTTTAAAATATATTGATAATTCTACCTGTTTTGCTTACGTTCCTTATGGCCCTAAGTTAGAACCTTCCTTTGAAAATCAAGGATTATTTCTAGAGCAGTTGTCAGAATCAATAAAACCTTTTTTACCAGCCAATTGCATCTTTATTCGTTATGATTTAATTTGGGAGAACCAATGGGCCATAGAAGATCAGTACTTTGATGTTTCGGGTAATTGGGTAGGTGCACCTAGAAGTCAGGTACAAGAATATAGGGTAAATTTTAAAACAGTTAAATGGAATTTAAAAAAAAGTGTAAATGATTTTCTTCCTAAGAATACCTTCTTTATTGATTTATCAATAACAAAGCAAAAATTACTTAGTAATATGAGATACAACACTAGGTATAATGTTAAAAAAGCACTAATGAATGGAATTAGTGTTAAAGAATATGGTATTGAACATATAAATGATTGGTACAAATTGTATTATGATACGGCAGTAAGACATAATATGCCATTACAAAGTCAAGAATACTTCTCTACTATTTTTAAAAACCAAGACAATAATAAAAAAGGGGTGACCATAAAAATGTTAATGGCAGATATTAATGGAGAATTTCTTTCATCAATGTTTTTGGTTTTATCAAAAAAACGTGGAACTTATTTATATGGTGCATCAACTTCTTGTAAAAACAACTTACTGGCTAGTTATGCACTTCAATGGGAATCAATTAAAGTTTCAAAAGAATGGGGATGCACAGAATATGATATGTTTGGTTCTGCTCCTAATTTAAACAAGAATCATCCTTTACATGGGGTACATGTATATAAAAAAGGATTTGGAGGAAATCTGTTTCATAGAATGGGATGTTGGGATTATCCCTATAACAAAAAACTGTATGATTTATACCGTCTTCAAGAGTTAAAAAACTAAGGTAATCATAAAACAAAAAACCTAATAGGAAATCTATTAGGTTTTATATACTTTTAATTTAAGCGCGAAAACTAATCTTCCTCATCCTCTTCAGTATCTTCTTCCTTGTCAAAATCATCATCTTCGTCTTCTTCAACATCAACATCCTCATTAATGCCATCAAAATCATCAACTTCTTCTGGGGTATCATCATCTTCGTCTTCATCGTCATCATCAGTTTCTACTAATTTAACGGCTGATTTAAAATTATCTAAAACAACTAAATAAGAATCCTCTTCATTTATTTTCCAAATGATACCTCTTTCAATTTCTCCTTTGTAAGGAAAATCTACCATTTTAATATCGTCAGCTTCTATTAACTCAACAATTTCTTTCTGAATTTTTTTATCGAAACTTGATAATTTTTTTATTGATCTGGCCATAATCTAAAACATTAAATATTGCAACAATATTATTAATATATATTGATTGAAAAATAAAAATATAAAAAAAAATTAATTTTTATTTTTTGCAGCTAATAAAGTGTTTTTCAATAAGGAAACTATGGTCATTGGACCTACACCGCCTGGCACAGGAGAAATATAGCTGCATTTTGGAGCAACTTCATCGAATTTTACATCACCAACTAACCTAAAACCTGATTTTTTAGAACTGTCTTCAATTCTGTGAATTCCAACATCTATAACTGTAGCACCTTCTTTTACCATTTCAGCAGTAACAAATTCAGGTTTACCTAGGGCTACAATTAATATATCTGCTTGAAGTGTTATTTCTTTTAAATTTTGTGTTCTACTGTGTGTAATAGTAACAGTACAATTTCCAGGATAGGTATTTTGCGACATTAAAATACTCATTGGAGAACCTACAATATGACTTCTACCTATTACTACACAATGTTTTCCTTCTGTTGGAATATTGTGATGTTTTAGGATTTCTGTAACACCAAGAGGTGTGGCAGGTAAAAAAGTAGGTAAGCCCAATAGCATTTTTCCTAAACTTGTTGGATGAAATCCATCTACATCCTTACTTGGATTAATGGCTTCAGTAATTTTTTGTTCATTTATATGCTTGGGTAATGGCAATTGAACAATATAGCCATCTAAATCATCATCACTATTAAGCTTATCTATTTCATTTAATAATTGATCTTCTGTAACATCTTTATCTAATGCTACTAAAGTACTTCTAAACCCTACTACTTCGCAAGCTTTAACTTTTGCATTTACATAGGTTTTACTAGCACCATCATTTCCAACTAAAACAGCAGCTAAGTGTGGGGTTCTTCCTGTTTCATCTTTCAATTTAGAAACTTCTTCAGCAATTTCTAACTTAATTTTATCTGCTACTTCTTTTCCGCTAATAATGGTTGACATACTTACTTTTTTAATTAGTTATCGTTTCATGTTGGGCAAACTCTTCATCATTTGAGCCATTTTGTTTTTATCACCCATCATTTTCATCATTTTACCTGTTTGTTCAAATTGTTTAATAAGTTTATTCACTTCTTGTATAGAAGTTCCACTACCTTCAGCAATTCGTTTTCTTCTATTGCCATTAAGCAATTTAGGTTGAGCTCTTTCTAATGGAGTCATAGATTGAATAATAGCTTCAACACCTTTAAATGCATCATCATCAATATCAACACCTTTAGTCATTTTTCCTAAACCAGGAACCATACCTAATAAATCTTTCATGTTCCCCATTTTTTTTATCTGACCAATTTGGTCCATAAAATCGTTGAAGTCAAACTGGTTTTTAGCAATTTTCTTTTGAAGTTCTCTGGCTTTCTTTTCGTCATATTGTTCTTGGGCTCTTTCTACTAAACTAACCACATCACCCATACCTAATATACGGTCTGCCATTCTTGATGGATAAAAAACATCCAACGCATCCATTTTTTCTCCTGTACCAACAAATTTAATGGGTTTGTCAACTACAGAGCGGATAGACAAAGCTGCACCACCTCTTGTGTCACCATCTAGTTTGGTTAATACTACACCATCAAAATCTAACTTATCGTTAAATGCTTTAGCTGTGTTTACAGCATCCTGACCTGTCATAGAGTCTACTACAAACAAAATTTCATTAGGAGAAACAGCATTTTTAACTGCTTCAATTTCATTCATCATTTGTTGGTCAACAGCTAATCGTCCGGCAGTATCTATTATTACAGTATTAAATCCTTTTTGTTTGGCTTCAGCAATAGCTTTTTTAGCAATATCAACAGGACTTTTATTTTCTTTATCTGACCAAACTTCAACACCAATCTGTTCTCCAAGCACATGTAATTGATCAATCGCAGCAGGGCGGTAAACATCGCCAGCAACTAACATTGGAGTTTTACCTTTTTTAGTTTTTAAATAATTGGCTAATTTTCCTGAAAAAGTTGTTTTACCAGAACCTTGTAAACCAGCAATTAAAATAACCGTTGGGTTGCCTTTTAAACTAATTTCTTCTTCACCACCACCCATTAGCTCAACTAAAGCATCATGTGTGATTTTAACCATTAATTGGTTGGGAGATAATGAGTTCATTACATTTTCTCCTAAAGCTTTTTCTTTAACTTCGTCAGTAAATTGCTTTGCTACTTTGTAACTAACATCGGCATCTAACAAAGCACGTCTTATTTCTTTAACAGTTTCAGCAATATTAATCTCTGTAACTTGTCCTTGACCTTTTAATACCTTAAAGGCTCTTTCTAACTTATCCGATAGACTATCAAACATAATTTTCTAATTTGTGTTTTTATGGTAAGCGACAAATTTAATATTTTTTATTGCTTTATGAGATATAAGCTTTGTCAAAATATACAATCGGTATACTATGTTTCCTAATAATGCCTAGTATTATGAAGAAAATAATTCATTTTCATTCATATATTTAGACTTTAAATAACTTCTATGTATTTTTACATTCGTTTTTAGAAAAATTAACAAAAATCTATTTTTGGAATAGAAATTGTTTTTAACGGTGAATTATAAAAACTAAAAAAATACAGATGAAAAAACTTTACTTTTTTATTGCGTTTATTGTAATTACTCTTTCAGCAAATGCTCAACATACAACTTATGATATTGGTAGATGGACTTTAGGCGGAAATATTGGTGGGGCTTACCAAAAAGCAGATATTAGTAATAAACTATTTGGATTTGGTTATGGAGCGACATTAGAATATAGACTTTACAATAAAAAGTACAGGTTTTTTGGATTCTCTTTAAGAGGAAGGTATTTAAAATCAGAAACATTTGGGTTGGGGTATCAGCCTCACGAAAGTTTTATTTCTAATTATGCATTAAATGGCTTTGGAAGTTCAGGAGTTGACTATTCAAAAGAATTGTTCTTTCAAAACAATAATACAGAGTTTGAAGAACTTTCTTTAGAAGCCATGTTAAGATGGAATAAACTGTATGAAAATACAGGAATTCTTTTTTATTTATTTGCTGGAGCTGGAGGAACGGACTATGTTGTTAAAACCAATCAATTAGATGAATTTGGAAATCAATATGATTATTCTACTATCAATTATGACGGAAGTAAATCAGATGTTAGAAAGCAATTAAGGGATTTATTAGACGATAGTTATGAAACAGACTTAGATAATAGAAATTATTCAAGAGTTGTATTTACACCTACTGTTGGAATTGGGTTAGGCTTTAGAATTGCTCCAGGAGTTGATTTCGCTCTAGAACATAAAATTTCTTTACCACAAACAGACTATTTTGATGGTCAAGCAACAAAAAATAATGCTCCATTTTTTATTCAGGATATTTACCACTATACTTCTTTAGGATTACATTTTAGTATTATAAAACATCACCAAGGAGAAAGTACTTATACACCCACAACTACTCCGACACCAACTCATACTACTACCCCTACCACCACGCCTTATACCCAACCTATAAAACCTGTAATTATTTTATCTCAACCAATAGCTACTACATTTATTTCGCCAAATTGTAAGGTAACTGTTGTCGCTAAAATCACTCCTGATATAAAAGCCCAGGATGTTACTTTTTATCATAACAACAATTTGGTTGCTACTCAAAATTATAGTTTTACAAATAATGAGTTAAAAGCTACTGTTCAGTTAGCTAATGGCACAAATAATTTTAAAATTGTAGCTAAAAAACTAGCAGAAACAACTACAAAAGAGTTCTCATTAACTTGTAATGAAGAAAGTACTATTACTATTTGTCATAAAACACCAACAGGAAGTAGAGAAACCATAAACATAAAATCGTCAGATTGGGCAATGCATAAAGCTCATGGTGACACTAAAGGAGCTTGTGCTGAAAATGAGAAAATGATAACTATTTGTCATCAGGTTTCTAGTCGAGAAGGAGATGTAGAAACAATACAAATACCAGAATCACAATGGTTAATACATAAGTCTCATGGAGATAAAATGGGAGCTTGTGTTCCTATTGCAAAATCAATGATTACTATTTGTTTGAATAACCAATCATTTGAAATTGAAGAAACTCAATGGCCAAGTTATCAAAGTCAGGGAGCAAGAAAAGGACCTTGTTATACCGTTAAACAAATTACCATTTGCCATGTTCCGGCAACAGGAGATAAACGTCAGACCCTAACTATTCCAGAAACTGAATGGGCAACACATCAAGCTCATGGTGATGTTTTAGGAGCTTGTCCTACAGTAGAGCCTACGATAACCATTTGTCACAAAGAAGCCTCAGGAAATAAAGTTACCATGTCTATTCCTGAATTTAGATGGGTAGAACATTTTAACCATGGAGATAGCAAAGGAGAATGCCCTAGAGTTGAAATACCGATGATGACCATCTGTCACTATCCTGCTGGTTCTAGAATACCACAAACCATACAGATTCCTGCAACCGATTGGGCAATGCACCAAGCTCATGGAGATACACAAGGAGCTTGTTCAGTTGTAGTTGATAATGACATACAAATTTGTCATTATAATACAACTACAG
The DNA here is from genome assembly GCA_965284565.1 of Vicingaceae bacterium. Taxonomy (GTDB): domain Bacteria; phylum Bacteroidota; class Bacteroidia; order Flavobacteriales_E; family Vicingaceae; genus BRH-c54. The sequence goes on along the minus strand of OZ260100.1, from coordinate 2,642,657 downwards.
GTAAAAAACAGGAAATGATTATTAAAGAATCTGAGTGGCCTGCACATCAAGCTCATGGAGATACCAAAGGGTTGTGTCCTAAAGATAATTTACCAAATGAAAACCCTACTTTAATTAGCATTTGCCATAAAGATGTATTAACAGGAAATACTACTACAATACAAATTCCTGCAACTGAGTGGGCAACACATCAAGCACATGGCGATTTTATGGGAGTTTGTCCAAAAGTTAAGAAAATTACCATTTGCCATGTCCCAACAACAGGTGACAAACGTCAAACATTGGAAATCCCTGAAACAGAATGGGCGATACACCAAGCACATGGAGACGTTTTAGGAGCTTGCCCTGCAGTAGAGCCAACATTAACGATATGCCATAAAGATGCAACGGGTAAAAAATCAACTATTACTATTCCGGAGTTTAGATGGGTAGAACATTTTAACCATGGTGATACTAAGGGAGCTTGTCCAAGAGTTGAAATACCGATGATAACCATTTGCCATAAACCTGTGGGAGGAGGAACACCACAAACCATACAAATCCCTGCAACCGAATGGGCAGCACACCAAGCTCATGGAGATACACAGGGAGCTTGTCCGGTAGTGGTAGATAATGATATACAAATTTGTCATCATAATACAGCTACAGGTAAAAAAGAGCAAATGATTATTAAAGAATCTCAATGGGCGACACATCAAGCTCATGGTGATACTAAAGGATTATGTCCTAAAGATGAAAATAACTCAGGCACACCAGATTTAATAGCTATTTGTCATAAAGATCCTACAGGAGCTTATCAGACCATCCAAGTTACTGCTTCAGAAGTAAGAATACATTTAGCACATGGTGATATTACAGGGGCTTGTAATACACAAAATAATGGTGGGAATACAGGAGGAACAGGTGGTTCTGGTGGAAATGAAGAAAAAATCACTATTTGTCATTACCCACCAGGAAATACAAGCAATCCTCAAACTATAGAAATTCCTCCATCGGCATGGCCTGCTCATCAAGCCCATGGAGATACACAAGGAGCTTGTTCACCTACAACGGGGGGTAATCCAGGAGGAACGCCAGGTGGTTCAGGAGGAAACTTAGGTAATCCAAGAGGAGGAAATAATAAAATCACTATCTGTCATTACCCACCAGGAAATACAGGAAACCCTCAAACCATAGAGATTCCCGCATCGGCATGGCCTGCTCACCAAGCTCATGGAGATACACAGGGAGCTTGTACTCCTTCAACAGGAAATGGCGGTAGCTCAAATAATTCAGGTGGAAACAATGGTGGTTCTGGAAATTCTGGAGGAAATGAGAAAATTACTATCTGTCACTATCCACCGGGAAATACAGGAAACCCTCAAACCATAGAAATACCTACCTCAGCATGGTCTGCTCATCAAGCTCATGGTGATACACAAGGACCATGTCCATCTTCATCAGTAAAGATAAAAGAATCAACAAAAAAGCCTGGTATAAAAAAATCGGGCATTAAAAAACCTTAATGATGGAACAAGCGTTATCAGAACATTTTTGGAATACAAAATATGAAAAATGCGAAACCGGTTGGGATATAGGTCATATTTCCACACCACTTAAAGCTTATTTTGATCAGCTTACAGATAAGGAAATGAAAATCCTTATTCCGGGATGTGGAAATGCTTATGAGGCTGAATACCTGAATCAATTAGGATTTAAAAATGTAGTAGTGTTAGATTTTTCTAAACATGCGCTACAGCAATTTAAGCAACGTGTTCCTACTTTTCCAGAGCATCATTTAATTTGTGAAGATTTTTTTAAACACAAAGGTGCTTACGATTTAATGGTGGAACAAACTTTTTTTTGTGCGTTACATCCCAGTTTAAGAGCAAAATATGCTCAACATACAGCCGAAATATTAAAACCTAAAGGAAAATTAGTAGGCTTATTGTTTGATGATGTTTTAAATACAGACCATCCGCCATTTGGAGGCAATAAAGAGGAATATTTAAGCTGTTTTTCTCCGTATTTTAATGTGGCTATTATGGAAACAGCAACGAACTCTATACCACCTAGAGCAGGAAGAGAATTTTTTATAAAAATGATAAAAAAATAAGCTGATGCTTAAAGATTTAGTTGTTATTGAGTTAGCAAGTGTTTTGGCTGGACCAGATGTAGGGATGTTTTTTGCCGAAATGGGAGCAAAAGTGATTAAGATAGAAAACAAAACTACCAACGGAGATGTAACCCGACAATGGAGAATAGCTTCAGAAAAAAGCAACCAAGAGAATATCTCTGCTTATTTTTCATCAGTAAATTGGAATAAAGAACATCTTTTTTTAGATTTAAAACAAGCTAGTGATAAAAAACAAGCTTCAGACTTACTGAAAGATGCAGCCATTGTAATTGCTAATTTTAAACCCGGTGATGCGGAAAAATTTTCTTTAGATTATCATTCCATTAAAAAAATCAACCCTACCATTATTTATGGAGAAATAAATGGTTTTGGAGAGGATGATAACAGAGTAGCATATGATGTGGTGTTACAAGCCGAGACAGGTTTTATGGCAATGAATGGCACAACAAGTTCAGGACCTTTAAAAATGCCTGTAGCTATGATAGATGTGTTGGCTGCTCATCAGTTAAAAGAAGGAATTTTAGTAGCCTTACTCAACAAAGCACAAAGCGGAAAAGGAGCTTATGTACAAGTTGCTTTGTATGATGCAGCACTAGCTTCCTTAAAAAACCAAGCAACTAACTGGTTAATGAACAACGATAATTCAAAGTTGTTAGGTTCTTTGCATCCTAACATTGCTCCTTATGGAGAAACTTACCAAACCAAAGATGGTAAATGGATAGTGTTGGCAATTGGCACTGATAAGCAGTTTAACCATATGTTGACTATTATTGGAGCAACAATATTGATTAAGGAAGAAAGGTTCTTAAGCAACGCTAAAAGAGTAGAGAACAGAAGTGTGTTAGATGATTTACTAAAAAACTATTTTAACCAAATTTTTTTGTCCTCTTTTCAGGAAAAATTCCATAAAGCCAATATTCCCTTTGGTGTAATTAAAGATATTAAAACTGTTTTTGAAGAGGATAAAGCCAATGCTTTGGTTTTAGAAGAAAAAGTAGGAAGCATTAACACCAAAAGAATTAAAACATCTGTTTTTAAGATAACAGAAGGATAAAAATCAATTATTCATCATTACTTTTAGCTTAGGTTCTTTATTTCTCAAATCCAGACCACCTTCATAAACAGATTTTAAGTTAACCAAATAGAACGACCAACCCGTATGACAACCAAGTCGGATATTTTGTTTTGAATTATTATCTGTCGGAATATTTTTTTGTGTTAGTTCTACGATTACATAATCGTCTAATGTGGAAAGTTGAATATCCACTAAACATTCTCCTGCAAAAGTAAACTGAATAAAATCCTTTCCGTTTGCCTCTGTAATTTTACCCTGTTCGGTTTCGTCATATAAATACCAATTCCATTCATAAGAATATCCTTTTTCTAAGGGTGTTGCTTTACTTATTGGTTTTCCGTTAGCATCCATAAAAACAGCCTTACATAAAAACCATTTTTCAATTGCTGATGCTGTTGTCCAAGCGGCATAAATATCAGCTAGTGGTGCTTTAATCGCTATTTTTCTTGTAAAGATAGTCCAGTCAAAGTTTTTCATGTTAGATAGTTTTTCCTCAAACACAAAAAAACCTAACAGACATCTATTAGGTTTTTTTGTAAAATATGTTTATCTTAATTATTTTAATCCAATATTAACATCTGAAGTTTCAACAGATTCTCCTCCAGCATTGATTAAATTAATATTACTTAATTTAATTGATGTAGGTTGGTGTTTTTTGATTGCTTCTAAAGCATCTCCTAAAATTTCATTGTTTTCTAAAGAAAATCTTATTGTTTTTTTATCTGCAGTTTCAAAAGAAATAGTAAAGCCATAAACTTTAAATCCATCTTGATCAACTTCAATAGATCTGCACTTATCTAAACTGCTAATTTCTATAGTAGTTTTTCCACATACAGAAAGTTTTACATCGCTTTGGCTAAATAGTGGAGAAGCCATTAATAATCCGATAAATATTATTCCAATTTTTTTCATAGTTATGTTGTTTTTAGTTTTAATGATGTAAATATAAATAAAATAATTGAAATCTTGTCACGATGTAGAATTTCAATTACGCTGCTATGACGTTAGTTTTTAGTAATAAGTTGCCGTTGTTAAATAATTTTTCACATAATCCTCTACTCCTGCCTCCAACGAAGTAAACGGTTTATCATAACCTATAGCTTTTAGTTTACTCATATCTGCCTCTGTAAAATATTGATATTTGTCTCTAATATCTTCAGGAGTTGGAATAAAACTCACTTTTGGAGTTAAATTCATTGCTTTAAAGGTATTGTTTACTAAATCTAAAAAAGTTCGTGCTTTTCCAGAGCCTAAATTGTAAATTCCTGAATCTTTTCTATGGTTTAGTAAAAACATACACACATTGGTAACATCTTTTACATAAACAAAATCTCTCAGTTGTTCTCCATCTCTATAGTTTGGATGATGAGATGCAAACAACTTCATTTCTCCTATTTTGCTAATTTGATTATATGCATGAAAAATTACCGAAGCCATTCTTCCTTTGTGATATTCATTTGGTCCGTAAACATTAAAAAACTTTAACCCTGCCCAAAAGAAAGGCTGTTTTTCTTGTTTCAACACCCATTTATCAAAATCATTTTTAGATTCACCGTAGGGATTAAGTGGTTTTAAGTTTTCAACAATGTTATGGTCGTCTTTATAACCCAACTCTCCCATTCCATAAGTTGCTGCAGAAGATGCATAAACCAAAGGCAGACCATATTCCACACACTTGTTCCAAATAGCTTTAGAATAATCTAAGTTTAACTCATCAAAAATGGCTTTATTAAATTCTGTTGTATCTGTTCTGGCTCCCAAATGAAATACAAATTGAACCAACTTGTGATTGTTGTCTAACCATTCAGAAAAAACCTTACGCTCCACTTTAGCTGAGTATGTTTTTCCTTCAAAATTTTTATTTTTTTCAGTGTTTGAAAAATCATCTACCAACACGATATCTTTAAAACCCTCTTGGTTGAGTTTACTTACTAAACAACTGGCAATAAATCCTGCGGCTCCTGTTACTACTATCATATTAATGAATTAAAAGTTAAAGATTTGAAGTTTGAGGTTAATTTATTAATTATTCTATCTATCAATTCCAAAAATACTATTTTGAATTTATTATTTATAATTAGTTTAAATCAAACTAGGAATAATACATAAAATTTAAAATCCCCAACCAGGTTTGAAATCCCATACACTATAGTCAACATAATTAGTATCTATTTTTATACCCTCACCTAATGAATCATTTAAATCTAAATAATAATCTACTATTATACTTATTTCTGGTGATTTTTTATTGTAAACAACTACACACAAATCATTAACTTTTAATGATTCTTTACTTTGCTTTCCTGTATAATTTTTTTCTTTAACCTGATAGGTATAAACTGTTTTCCATGATCTCCCACCTTTTCCAGACATCCTTGATTCAGTAACTTTTCCAATAGTATATCCTGCGTTTTGTTTTAATTTTGTATAGTGATATAAATTATAACTCAAACCAAGTCCAATAACTGAAAATACTATTATCCAAATAAGTTTATTTTTAACTATTGTTTTTAAAGTCATCAACTTATAAATAACGGATTTACAATCTCAGGAATTACTCCTTTTTGTTGTGCTAAATTAAACATTTTTGATACAGCTGCTCTCCCCTCTTCTCCCAAATCAATAGAATATTTATTTACATACAAAGCTACATGTTGCATCATTATTTGTTCATCCATTTCCTGAGCATGTTGCTGCATATAAGCTAAGGCAGCTCCTTCATTTTTATAAGCATATTCAATACTTTTTCTAATCAATCGATTTACTTTTCTAATAGTTGCTTCATCAAAAGAACGCTTCATTACTATTCCACCTAAAGGAATTAAAGCACCAATGGTTTTTTCCCAATATTCGCCTAAATCAATAATTTTTTTTAAGCCTTTTTGTTCGTAGGTAAATCTATTTTCATGAATTAACAAACCTGCATCTACTTGACCAGTAAGCACTGCATTTTCAATGTCAGAAAAAAGCATCTCAGTTTTATTAGTTGCCTCAGAGTGAGCTATGCTTAACAAAAAATTAGCAGTGGTATATTTTCCTGGAATTGCAATGCTACAATCCTCTAAATTTTGAACTTTAAAATTTGAACTTTGGACCAAGAGTGGTCCACAACCTTTGCCCAAAGCACTTCCTGAATCAAGCAATACGTAATCACTTGTTAAATATCCATAAGCATGATAACTAAGTTTAGTTATATCCAACTCTTTGTTAAATGCTTTTAGGTTGAGTTCTTCCACATCTCCTAAAACAACTTCAAACTCTAATCCTTCAGTATCTATTTTATGATGTACCAAGGCATCAAAAATAAAAGTATCGTTAGGACAAGGAGAAAAACCTAATGTTATTTTCATCTGTTTAATAATTTAACATAATTTCTTTATTTCCTCTACCATTCCTTCAACAGTATATTCATTAGGGATGGCTGCAACTTCTAAATTATTTTCTGCTGCTACTTTAGTAGTAGATGGACCAATGCAAATTATTTTAGCAATTGGTAAATTAATTTTATTATTGATGTATGCTTTAACGCAAGAGCCACTCGTAAATGTAATAAAATCTATAGGTTTATTTAATATTTTGTCTAATTCTTCCTTACTATACTTTACAGATTGATTATCATAAATTGCTAAAGTTTCAACCAACGCCTTTTTATTTTTAAGCTGTTCTACCAAATTGTTAGTTGATAAAGCAGATTGAGGAATAAATACTTTTTCGTTAGGCAATACAGGAATTTCGTTTCCTAAAGTTTCTGAAGTATAATCTGATGGTATAAAGTTCACTTCCAATCCATGATCTTCTAGGCAATCGGCAGTTTTTTTCCCAACAGCAGCAATTTTAATTCCTTCTAATTTTAATGGTGATATTGTCTCTAAAAAATATGAAGCAGCATTGCTACTAGTAAATATTAACCAATTAAATGTAATAGAATTAAAAATCGAGAGGAGTTGAGATGAATTTATAGCCTGAAGCTGGATTAATGGTAATAAAATTGTTTTAAAACCATTATTTTGTAATAGTTTAATAAAATCAGCTGATTGTTCTTTTGATCTTGTAATTAAAACTGTTTTATTTTTGTACGGCATCAAGCTTAGAATTCTGAAGTGCTTCTACTTTTGCTTTTAATTTAGCTGCTAACTCTCTTGCCAACTCTTTCTTATGATTAATATCTCCAGTAACTATATCTCTAGCAAAATATTTTCCTTCTTTATCGGCAAAAATACCATCTATAGTTATGCTATTTTCATTTGCCTGAGCATAAGCAGCCATTGGTAAATTACAACCACCTCCTAAAGCAATTAAAAATGCTCTTTCTGCATCTGCTGCGTCTTTTGTTGGTTGGTGTTTCAATTGTTTTACCAAATCATAAATATACCCTTCTGCATCAATTAATTCTATGGATAAAATTCCCTGGCCAACAGCTGGTAGCATTTCTTGCACATCAAAAATTTCTGTTGCAACATCTATCATGTTCATTTTTTGCAAGCCTGTAGCTGCTAATATAATAGCATCATAGTTTCCCTTATGCATTTGGTTAATTCTGCTATCTACGTTCCCTTGTATAAACTTGTATTCTAAATCAGACCTTAGCTGTTTCAACTGAACACTTCTTCTTAAGCTTCCTGTTCCTATGATTGAACCAGCTGGTAAGTCCATAAATTTCTTTCCACTTTTAGAGATTATTACATCTCTAACATCTCTTCTTTCTGTAACTGGAACAACTCTTAAACCAAAAACATCTTCTGTTGGAATATCTTTAAAACTATGAACAGCAATATCAATTTCTCCTGCCAACATAGAGCGTTGCAATGCAGATGTAAAAGCTCCAACAACACTTATATCACCGTCATCTCCACTTGTTCTTACAATCTTTGTTTCAAACTCATAACTGGGTTCAATTTTTTTCAACTGCTCAACCACCCAATTTGTTTGAGTTAAAGCTAACTTACTTCCTCTTGTTCCTACAATAATTTTTTTATTTGGAACGAAGATAGAAACATCATTAACTGCTAATATATTTTTGGCAGTATTTATTGGGTTATCTTTTTCATGAAGATTTTGAGCCATTTCTTTTATCGCCTCAATAGAAGGGTTCGAAATTTTTCTAAGTAAACGATGAGTAAATCTTTTAAGAATAATTTCTGTATGTTCATCTATATTCCCCAATTTTGGTAATAACCATTTCAGTTCTTCATTTCTAATTTCATCTAAATTATTCCAATAGGCTTCAATAACTGGAGCTACTTTTCTATTCTTTAACCAAATAGAAAACCATTCTACTTCCTTGTTTACAATGGTTCTGGCTAATGGAATTTCATCATAACGTTTTAATAAACCGTCATAAGTAATTTTCTTTATATCATCTAAATCAAATAACTTAATATTATCATGATTTTTTAAACTAGGGTTAAAATTTCTTGGAACACCAAAGTCTAAGAACAATTTACAATCTCCTGTTTGAAGCGCAAAATTAGCTCTAGGACATTTACTTTCTGCCATGGTTTCCTCATGTAGTAAATTAATTTCTCCTTGAGTTCCTCCAATAATTATATTCGCCTCAGAAAGAGCAGAGTGCATGTTTCCCATCTGAACAGCTTCTCCATTCCAATCTGCAGCCATATCCTTGGCCCTATCAAAATCATGACTAGCAACATATAGTTTTTTAATAGGCGTTCTATCTAAAACTGTGTTAATAAGATTGGCCATATTTCCAGTACCAATAACCAAAAATGTAGAATTTTCAAATTGATACCCTTCTTTTTCTATTAACTCAAATCCAACAGTAGCTAATGACGCAGAAAATTTACCAATATTAGTTTCTTGCCTAACTTTTTTTCCTGTATGGATAGAGTGTCTGATTAACTCATCTAACACAGCTCCGATGGTATTTTCTTTTCTTGCTAAATTTAAAGCATTTTTAATCTGACCAATTATTTGATGTTCGCCAACAGCCTGAGACTCTAAACCTGCAGCTGTTGAAAATAAGTTTCTTATGGAAATTTCACTATCAGGTAAAATAGATAAGTATTGACGATAGTTACCAAACTGGTCGAAATAATTTAAAATAGGCTCATAGCTTTCACCAAAAGCATAGATTGATAAACGGTTGCAGGTAGAAATGATAAATACTTCCTCCAACTCATTTTTTAAACCTCTTAATGCTTCTTTAGTTTGTTCCGTGTTTAGTGCTAACCTTTCTCTAACAGCTATTGGGGCAAATCTGTGACTTAACTCTACTCCTATTATCTTGTTCATTCTTCTGTTTCTTCTGTAATATATTAACAAACTACAAAAAAGGACTTGTTAATTTGTTAAAGTAAATGCTATAATAATATAGTAGTGCAAATTTATTAAAAAATTTACGTCTAAAACATGAATAATGTCAATTTGGGGGAAAATAAGGTTATTTAATTTTTCTCATTCTTAAACTAAGTGGTGTTACCTCCAAATATTCGTCTGCTTGAATAAATTCCATAGCTTCTTCTAATGAGAATTTAACTTTAGGTGCTATTTTTACTGCCTCATCAGAACCAGATTTACGCATATTTGTCAACTGTTTTCCTTTAACTAAATTTACCTCTAAATCGTTATCTCTAGTGTGCTCTCCTACTACTTGTCCTTTATAAATTACATCTCCTGGTTCAATAAAAAACCTGCCCCTATCCTGTAATCTATTTATAGCAAATGCTGTTGAAGGACCTGCTTCCATAGAAATTAAAGAACCTTTATTTCTTTCCGGGATATCTCCTTTGTAAAGTCCAAACTCTCTAAAACGATGCGTCATCACAGCATTTCCAGCTGTTGCAGTAAGCATATTATTTCTTAAACCTATCAACCCTCTAGAAGGAATATCGAATTCTAAATGTTGTAAATCTCCTTTTGGTTCCATTACCAACATATCTCCCTTACGTTGAGTAATTAAATCAATAGCTTTACTAGCATATTCTTCAGGAACATCTATAACTAAAGTTTCATAAGGCTCATGTTTTTGTCCATCAATTTCTTTATAAAGTACTTGTGGTTTTCCAACTTGTAATTCATACCCTTCTCTTCTCATTGTCTCAATTAAAACAGACAAATGAAGTACTCCTCTACCGTAAACAATAAATTTATCTTCAGAACCAGTTTCTTCTACACGCATAGCTAAATTTTTCTCTAGCTCTAAATAAAGTCTATCTCTTAAATGACGAGAAGTTACAAACTTTCCTTCTTTTCCAAAAAATGGAGAAGTATTAATGGTGAACAACATACTCATCGTAGGTTCGTCTATAGCAATTCTAGTAAGTTCTTCAGGATTTGTTAAATCAGCAATAGTATCTCCAATTTCAAAATCTTCAATACCTACAATAGCACAAATATCACCACTTCTAGCTTTTTGCACTCTAGCCTTTCCCATACCTTCAAAAACGTATAATTCTTTAATACGAATCTTTTTCTTAACCCCTCCTTGTTTACATATGGTATAATCTTTATTCTCTTCTAAATCTCCTCTAAAAATCCTTCCAATTGCAATTCTTCCAACAAATTTTGAGAAATCTAATGATGTAATTTGCATTTGAGGAGTTCCTTCTTTATAAGGAGCTTCAGGAATAGTTTCAATAATAGCATCCAATAAAGGAATAATGTTTTCTGTTGGTTTTGCGTGGTCAGTACTCATCCATCCATTTTTAGCAGACCCAAAAATTGTAGGAAAATTTAACTGATCTTCAGTAGCATCTAGACTAAACATTAAGTCAAAAATAGATTCCTGAACTAAATCAGGCGTACAATTATCTTTATCAACCTTATTAACAATAACTATTGGTTTCAACCCTAATTCTAATGCTTTTCCTAAAACAAACCTTGTTTGAGGCATTGCTCCTTCAAAAGCATCAACTAAAAGCAATACACCATCAGCCATTTTTAACACACGTTCTACTTCACCACCAAAGTCAGCGTGACCAGGAGTATCAATAACGTTAATTTTCACTCCATTATAAGTAACACTTACATTTTTTGATAAGATAGTAATACCTCTTTCTCTTTCTAGGTCATTATTGTCTAAAAGTAGTTCTGTACGTTCTACTCTATCGTCAAATACTTTACATTGGTCAATAATTTTGTCAACTAGTGTGGTTTTTCCGTGGTCAACGTGTGCTATAATAGCGATGTTTCTGATTGATTGCATATATATTTTTTAAGGCTGCAAAAATAGACTTGTTTTTGATATTAATAGGATTTAATGAAATATAAATTCATTAAATTTTGAATAGTACTTTACTTTTTGAATACCAATACTTTACACCAATTATTATGTTATAAAAAAAGCAGCTTTCAAATTGAAAGCTGCTTTTAAGTTTAACTTTTAAAAGTTATTAATGGAGGATTACTTTTTTAACAACAGTTGTTTTATCTGTGGTTAATGTTATAAAGTATATACCTTTATCGTTTCCACTTAAATCAATAGTTTCTACTAAACTTGTTGAGTTAGTGAAATTGTTTTTATTATAAACAATTTTACCTTGAACATCAACAATGGTTAATGTAGTATTAGTAGTAGATTCATTAATCATAACATTAAGTAATCCATTGGTTGGGTTAGGATAAATTAAAATTGCATTTTCATTGCTCAACTCATCAATATTAACACATAACTGGAACGTAATGTTTATATCGTCTGTATAAATACAACCTGAAACAACATCAGTAACCGTTACAGAGATGTTATAAGTTCCATTACCTCCCATTAAAGTTGTATCTATCAACTCCGTTTGAGCTGTCCCCCCTGTTGACCAAGAGTAGGTATAATTACCACCCGCACCTGCATCAAGTAAAATGCTGTCTTTAGAACATACTGTTGTATCTAAACCTAAATCTACAACAATAGGCATACAAGGAGGTGTTGTAAAAGTAAACGGTCCAACCCAATTACTAGTATCTCCTAATCCACAATCAGCTTGAACATAATAATCATAAGCAGACCCTGCGATTAAACCTTGTAGTAAATAAGGCTTAGCAGCTACTGCTTGAGGGTTTCCTGTTCCTAAAGTGAATCCAGTTACATCCCACTCAATATTCCAGTTAGTAGCTGTTCCATTTTCTGTCCAATCTAACATAGCAGATGTTGGTTGGATGTTAAATGCAGTTAAATTAGAAGGATCTGAACAAGTAATTACAGGTAATCTTATAATAAAATTATCAATATGAAAATCATAATCTTCTATATCATTAACAGGGCCATCTGTTGCCAAAATTCCAAATTGAACATTGTTAGCAACTGAAGGAATTAACGTATTGAATGTTGTTAATGAATTTGACAAATTGTCTGCTGCCGTAAATACCATCAATGTATTCCATGTTAAACCATCTTCTGTATATACAACTCTTACAGAATCGTCTGATCCCATTACATCAGAAGTTGACCCATTCCAATCGGTAACTGCCACATCTAATACTATCTCGTACCCTCCTGCAGACAAATCAAAATAAGGTGATAAAATCCAATCACTTCTTGAATCTGTATATAAATTAATTTTTGCTGTATTTCCTATAGCAGTACTTGATGTCCAAGGAGATGAACCTATAGAAGTTGGGCCTGTATTTAAATCCCCACCATCAGCTTCGTTCCAGCATACATTAGGAAGAAAAGTATTAAAAGGTTCTGTGTGAATAGGAGTTATAACTGCACATGGAGTTGAAAAAGTAAATGGACCTACCCAAGCACTTGAGTCGGAAGCACTACACATTGCTCTTACATAAAAATCGTAAGAAGTTTGTGCTGTTAATCCTGTTAAATTATGGGGGTTTGTGGTTGTTCCTACTATGGTTGGTGTTCCTGTTGGAGTAAATCCAGTTGTACCCCACTCTATGTCCCAAGTAGTTGCAGTACCATTTTCTGTCCAACCTAAATCTGCTGTTGTAGCTGTCATGTTAGTTACATTTAGAGCAGAAGGTTGTGGACAAGCAGGAGGAGCAACTAAAGTTATTGTATAGTCTTCAAATTCAGCTCTTGGTCTTGCTGCACATGGATCTGATGGATTATTTGAGTTCCAATCAGTTGCAATTCTCATGGTATAGTTACCTAAACTTGCACCTGAAGGCACATTAATAGTTCCAGTAAACGGTCCATTACCATAAGCAGTAGTATTAAAAAATTTCTCTGTTGAGTTATCAAATACTAAATCATTATTCCAGTCTATCCATATTGAAAAACCTACAGTACCACCTACAATTTCTGCATTAAAATCGAAGCTACCATTTGGATAACTTTCAACATAATGAGTTGCTGTAGCATCTAAATATCCTCCTGTAGCAAAACCTGTAGCTAAATTAGAAATGTTTACAGAACCTCCTATTGTAATAAAATTATCTACGTAAGTTGAGGATGAGCTACTTGATGGAGTACAATAACCTGTAAAGAATGTAAAAGGACCAGCCCAAGTACTAGTGCCACTACCACCACAATCAGCTCTTACATAAAAATCATAAGAAGTATTGGCTGTTAACCCTGTTAAGTTATGAGGATTAGTGGTTGTTCCTACAATAGTTGGAGTTCCTGTCGGGGTAAATCCTGCAGTTCCCCACTCTATATCCCATGTAGTAGCTGAACCATTTTCTGTCCAACCTAAATCTGCTGTTGTATATGTCATGTTAATTACATTTAGAGCAGAAGGTTGTGGACAAGCAGGAGGCATAAATTCAATAGCCCCGGGATCTGGAGTTGCTGCTCTTGCAGTACCATAAAAATCATTAATTACACCAACTGTAGCATCTGCTATTCCATCAATAGTTCCGTTACTTGGTGTTAAATCATTAGCTAATATATTAACATATAAAGGATCTGCATCAAATGAGTTGGCATCTTGAGATGTTGCAGTTTGCCAATCTACTAATGTAGCTTGAGCTCCACCGGAATATCCTAAATTATTGGTTCCAGCAGGTGCGTTAATGTAGAAAACATTATTATTACTAGCAATAGTAGAACCCGTAGCATTAAAATAGATACAGTATTTAGTACCTGTACCACCTCTAGCAACTGTTATAATATTATTTTTAAACTCGATACCAGAAGCTGTTGTAGTTTGATAAAACCCTCTAGTGGTTCCTGCTGTAGCACTAGCATCATCTAACGACACAGTATTGTGGTAATAGAATACTCCATCACTACTTGAATTATAAAATCCATAGATAGTTCCATTACCATTTATAGAATGGATAATGTTATTGACTACCTTGTTTTCATTACCTACTGTAGCATCAACTCCTGTGTGATAAATAGGGTAAATAGAAGATGTACCTGTAGGATCTCCTCCCATCGGGTTAAAAATTTCATTAGCTTCCGCTAAATTATTTTCTCCACTTCCTGTATAATATATACCATTAAATGTAATAACACTTGTTCTGTTTGGACGACTAATAGCGTTATTTCTAACTTCATTGTTATTAGCTACATTATGGTAAACGCCATAAGTGTAAAAGTCTTGAACATCATTATTACTAATAACATTGTTATTAGCTCCTGAAAGAGCAATAGCATAGTATCCCCCAATTACTGTATTATTAGTAATAGTGTTGTAATTTCCAGTAGGCTGAGTAGATGAAGTAGCACTAGTTAAACTTCCTGAAATAACAATACCTGCGTTAGTAGTAGATGTACTACCAATAGTTGATGATAAATCAATTGTACAATTATTTACAGTATTAGAGTCAGCACCATTTGTAAGTTGAACAGTAAAGTTATTGGTTGTTGATTGAGGCAGCAATACCAAATCATTAATGGTAAAATGTTTTGCTCCATCTAATAAAATCAACGAACGACTTCCTGTAGCTGTTGTAGAGGTAATAGTTTCTCCATTTCCGTTAAAAGTAATGGTATTAGTAGCACTTGCTCCTGTTATAGGAGTAATAGTTACTTGTTCGTTATAAGGACCTGAGCCTGTTAACACATCAAATACAACTGGTGCAGAAATACCACAAGCCAATAAGGCATTTACAGCATCTGTAAATGTTGGGTAAGTTCCAGCAGCACCGATAGTATAATTTCCTGCTAAAGGAGTTCCACAAGTTGTAGTAAAACTAAATGGTCCTGACCATCCGCTTTCTGTTCCTCCACAATCAGCTCTTACATAAAAATCATACGTTGTTAAGTCTGTCAACCCTGTAATGTTGTGAGGATTAGTGGTAGTTCCTACTATAGTTGGCGTTCCTGTTGGTGTAAACCCAGCTGCTCCCCACTCTATATCCCAAATAGTTGCTGTTCCATTTTCTGTCCAGCCTAAATCAGCAGAAGAATTAGTAATATTTGTTACTACTAAACTTGATGGTTGGGCACATGCCGGTGGTGTAAACTCTATGGCACCAGGATCTGGAGTTGCTGCTCTAGCAATACCATAAAAGTCATTAGCGACACCAACTGTAGCATCTGCTATTCCATCAATAGCCGTATTAGTTGGTGTTAAATCGTTAGATAAAATATTAGCATAAATAGGATCTGCATCAGATGAACTAGCATCTTGAGTTGATGCTGTTTGCCAATCTACTAATGTAGTTTGAGCTGCAGAATAATAACCTAAATTATTTGTTCCTGCTGGTGCATTAATATAAAAAACATTATTGTCACTTGTTATGGTAGAAGTTGTAGAACCAAAATAGATACAGTATTTAGTTCCTGTGCCACCTTTAGTAACTGTAACAATGTTATTTTTAAATTCAATACCCGAAGCAGTAGTCGTCTGATAAAACCCTCTAGTAGTTCCACCAGTTGAAGCAGCATCATCTATAGATATAGTATTGTGATAATAATGTACACCATCACTACCAGAATTATATATACCATAAATAGTTCCATTAGTGTTAATATTGTAAATTAAATTATTAACTACCTTATTTTCATTTCCAACAGTTGCATCAACCGAACTATGAAAAATTGGATAAGCTAAGCTTGTTGAAGCTCCTCCAACACCTGTAAAAGCATCATGAATTTCATTAGCTTCAATAAGGTTGTTCTCTCCACTAGTTATAAAATAAATTCCATAAAAAGAGCCCAAAGGTGATCTGGTCATTCTTGACATTTCATTATTACTAATAGTAGAATTAGAGATATTTCTAAAATATAAACCATAAGTATAATAATTCTGAATATTATTATTAGTAATTGTATTGTTTAAAGAATTAACACTTGAAGACACTCCATTTATAGTAATACCATAATAACCTCCAATAATAGTATTGTTAGTAAAAGTATTATCTGTACCTGAAGTACCTGCATCAGTTGCTCCATCTAACGTACCAGAAACAACTATACCAGCATTGGTAGTTCCTGTACTCGAGAATGTAGAAGATAAATCAACAGTACAATTGTTTATCGTATTAAAGTCTGCATCATTAGTAAGATGAATACCAAAATTGCTAGTAGTTGATTGAGAAACTACATTTAAGTTATCAAAAGTAATATAATCAGCACCGTCTAAACGAATTATGTAATTATTAGGTGAAGTTGATGTTGAAAAGGTAATAGTTTCTCCATTTCCGTTAAAAGTAATGGTGTTAGTAGCACTTGCTCCAATTACAGGAGTAAGCGTGATTTGTTCGTTAAAAGGACCTGAACCTGCTAAAACATTAAAAATAACTGGTGCAGAAATACCACAAGACAATGCGTTTACTGCATCTGTAAAAGTAGTATAATTCCCTGCCGTACCAATAGTATAAGTACCAGCTAATTGAACAGTACAAGGGGTTGTAAAAGTAAATGGACCAACCCAAGCACTAACTCCATTTCCAGCACAATCAGCTCTTACATAATAATCATAAGAAGTTTGTGCTGTTAAACCAGTTAAGTTATGAGGGTTAGTAGTTGTTCCTACAATAGTTGGGGTACCAGTTGGAGTAAAACCTGCTGTTCCCCATTCAATATCCCAAGAAGTAGCTGACCCATTTTCTGTCCAAGCTAAATCAGCAGAAGTTGCTGTAAAATTAGAAGCGGTTAAAGCTGATGGATCCGGGCAAGCAAGATTAGGATTACCATCAATAGTGAAATCATCTATATATAGCTCCCATTCATTTAACGACACTGCTTGTATAGCAATGTAAATATTTTGTCCTTCATAAGCTGACAAATCATATTGATACATCGTCCATGTTGATGGTGCTGTTTGTAAAGAACCAGCCAAATCAATTGTAAAATCACCTGCATTAGTTCCCGTTGTAGAAATTAACACATTAAAATCTTCAGGAAAAGTAGCACTTCTGCTTTTCGCATAAAAAGTTACTCTGTCAGAAACTAAATCTGTAACTGCAATTTGTGATGTAATTAAATAATCATCATGAGCAACGTTAGCATCATAATCAATTCTTGCTACTTGAGTTCCACTATTTGCTGTACCTGTACCAGGTGTTGTAAAGTACCAAGTGTTAGCATCTCCATTATTAATTACTGTCCATCCGGTAGGAATTCCTGATCCTTCAAAACTTTCGCTAAATTGAGCCATCCCTTGCCAACTTATTAGTAAGAGAAAAGCCATAAACATTGTAAATTTTTTCATAGATATAATTTTTAATTAATATTCGATTTATTAATAATTCTAGATAAAGAATAATATTTTCAAAATTACTTCATAATAATCAAAATAAGCTTTTGTTCGACACTTTCATCTCTAATAGTTATTAACAAATTGTTGATAAAATGTTAAATTATTCAATCAATCGCTTTATTATTAAAAAGATGTACATTTGTCTTAATGCAACCAAAAATTTCTATCATAACCGTTTGTTACAATAGCGAAAAAACTATTGAAGATACCATTCAATCAGTAATTAATCAAACTTATGAAAATATAGAATATATTGTTGTTGATGGTAAATCTTCTGACACAACACTTTCCATAATAAATATATACAAAAACAAGATTTCACTTATTATTTCTGAAAAAGACAAGGGTATTTATGATGCTATTAACAAAGGAATTGATTTGGCTACCGGTGAAATTATAGGAAATTTAAATTCTGATGATTTTTATACTGACAATAATGTGATTGAAGATGTAGTAAATCAACTCCAAAAGACAAATGCTGATGGACTTTATGCTGATTTGAATTATGTTGATAACGAAAACACCAACAAAATAACTCGTCTTTGGAAATCCAATGAATATAAAAAAGGCATGTTCTTAAAAGGTTGGATGCCTCCCCATCCTACTTTTTTTGTCAAAAAGGAAATCTATCAACGATATGGCAAGTTCAACCTTAATTTTACTTCTGCTGCCGATTACGAATTGATGCTTCGTTTTATTCATAAATACGAAATTTCATTAACTTATTTGCCAAGAGTAATTGTTAAAATGCGTGTTGGAGGTGTTAGTAATGCTAGTTTTAAAAATCGTATTAGAGCTAACCGAGAAGATAAAAAAGCTTGGCTAGTAAATGGCTTAAAACCCCATCCTTTTACTTTAATTCTTAAACCTATTTCTAAATTAAGTCAGTTTTTGAAGAAGTAAAAAAACATCCTATTAAACATGATGATACTTTTCTCCATTAATAATGGTAAAAGCCCTGTACAATTGCTCTACAAAAAACAACCTTACCATTTGGTGCGAAAAAGTAAGTTTAGATAAGGCAATTTTAGCACTTGCACGTTGATACATGGCTTCTGAAAAACCATAAGGTCCGCCAATTACAAAAACCATGTTAGTACCTGCATTTAGTGCTTTTTGCATAAAATTCGAGAATCCTATAGAATTAAACTCTTTTCCATTTTCATCTAATAAAATAACGACTTCATTAGTAGTGATTTTTTCTAAAATAGCCTTACCTTCCAATTCTTTTTGCACTTCAACATTACTTTTTTTACCCAATTTTACATCATTAACAATAATAAATTCAAACTGAATATAATGCTTTAATCTTCCTAAATACTTGTCTATACCTTCTTTTAAATAAGTCTCGTCTGTTTTGCCTATTGCAATTAATTTAATCTTCATGAGGCTAAATTAAAAAATTAATTTACATTTGTTTCTATAAAATATAGCTATGGTTTAATGGCTTAGTTTTTGCTGACTTTTGAAAAACAAAAACACATGAAACAACTAATGAAAAAATCACTACTCATTATCACTTTATTTGTTGCTCTTACAGCATTTGTAAACCCTATTATCAACGAAAATATTGCAAAAGCCTTAAAAAATGGTAATGCTGCTGCCATAGCAAGTTTTTTTAACAATACGGTTGATTTAACCCTCCCTAAAAATGAAGGTGTTTTCAGCAAAGCTCAAGCTGAAATTATTCTTAAAAACTTTTTTACCGCTAATAAACCCAGCGATTTTAAAGTGGTTCATGATGGCGAGTCTAAAAACAACACTTTATATTCTATTGGTAATTTAGTTACTTCAAATGGAGTGTTCAGAACCTACATTCTTTACCAAGAAAATGGAACTAATATTGTTATTCTTGAGCTAAGAATAGAATCTGACGAATAAAAAATCAAAACATTTTACTTTAATGGATATTAACAATTTAATTGAAATGGCTATTGCCGAAGATATTGGCAGAGGCGATTACACTTCTTTATCATGCATTCCTGCTAATGCTACGGGAAAAGCTCAACTTTTAGTAAAAGAAAAAGGTGTTTTAGCTGGTATGGAAGTAGCCAAAATGGTTTTCCAACAAATTGATGAAAGTTTAGTTTTTAATTCTATTTTAAAAGATGGAGATTTTATTTCTCCCGGAGATATCGCTTTCACCATCGAAGGTAACAATCAGTCTATATTAAAAGCTGAGCGTATTGTCTTAAACTTTATGCAACGCATGAGTGGTATCGCCACTAAAACCAATCATTATACACAACTAATTGAAGGTTTTAATACGAAAGTATTAGATACCAGAAAAACCACTCCTGGCTTACGTTTAATCGAGAAAATGGCAGTAAAAATTGGTGGTGGACAAAATCACCGCATGGGGTTGTACGATATGATTATGATTAAAGATAACCACATTGATTTTGCAGGTGGAATTGCAGCTGCCATTAACAAAACCAATACTTATCTTAAAGAAAACAGCCTAGACTTAAAAATAGAAATTGAAGCTCGTAATTTAAAGGAGTTAGATGAAATTTTAGTGGTAGGCCATGTGGATATTATTATGTTGGATAATTTTTCTTTTGAAGACATGCGAACTGCTGTAAAAAAGATTAACGGAAAATATAAAACGGAAGCTTCTGGCGGTATTACCGAAACGACTATTAGAGAGTATGCTGCTTGTGGAGTAGATTTCATCTCCGTAGGGGCTTTAACCCATCAAATAAATAGCTTGGATTTGAGTTTGAAGGTGATTTAACCTACTAACTCATTAACTGCTAACCAACTCATTAAACCTATACTTGTTTCTATAGCAGCTTCATCAATATTAAAAGATGGTGTATGCAGACCAGAATTGGGTTTGTCTTTAAAAGCAGTGCCTAAGCGGTAAAAACAAGCCGGCATTTCTTGCGAATAATAAGCAAAATCTTCTGCTGTCATTCTTACATCTAAGTCCACCACATTATCTTTTCCTAAAAAAAGTTCGGCAGCTTCTTGTGCTTTTGTTGTAAGTTCCTCATCATTCACCAAAAAAGGATAGCCTTTTCTAATTTCTACTTCGCACTTCCCTCCCATTGCTATTGCTGTTTGTTGAGCAATGGTTGTTATTTTTTCATGAGCTATTGCTCTCCATTGCTCATCCATGGTTCTAAAAGTACCTTCTAAATAAACTTTATCGGGAATAATATTAGTAGCTCCATTAGCTTGAATTTTTCCGAAAGACAATACAGAAGGTACTACAGGATTTGAAGCCCTACTTACCACCTGCTGCAATGCTGTTAGAATTTGTGCTGTTATCATTATTGGGTCTATATTCAAATGAGGCAAAGCTGCATGTCCGCCTTTACCAATAACCGTTAAGTATAACTCATCGGTAGAGGCCATGTACATGCCTTTACGGAAACCTACTTTTCCAGCAGTTAATTGTGGATAAACATGTTGTCCGAAAATAGCAGTAGGACTAGGGTTTTTAAGCACGCCTTCTTTAATCATTAAAGAAGCTCCTCCTGGTAATTTTTCTTCACCAGGCTGAAAAATACATTTTATTGTTCCTTCAAATTTATCGGTAAGTTCTGATAGTATTTTTATAACTCCTAATAAGGAGGCAGTATGGACATCGTGTCCGCAAGCATGCATTACACCTGCATTTTTAGAACAATAATCTACTTCGTTTTCTTCTTGTATAGGAAGTGCATCAATATCCCCTCTTAAGGCAATTACTTTTTTTTCAGGGTTCTTCCCTTTAATTAAAGCTACTACGCCTGTTTTCACAATTTCTTTTTGAAACTCAACTTTATATTCTGTTAATTTTTGACAAATAAATTCAGCTGTATTGTATTCATTAAATGACAGTTCTGGGTGTTGATGCAAATGTCTTCTAATGGCAATTACTTCATTTTTATATGCAGCAGCTTTTTGCTTTATTAAAGATATAATTTCATTCATTTTTTAAATATCTAAACTGAGTGAAAGATAAAAAATAGGTTTTTTGTTAGAGACTCCATTTTCTACTCCCCAAGCCCAATCTGCTCTTACAAAATAACCTAACAAAGTTGTTCTCATTCCAAAACCATAACCTGCTACTATTGGGTCTATATTTTTAAAGACAGTAACTTTTATTGGTCCATCAACAATTACCTCTTTATTAATTCTATTTTCCTTATCCCAAGGGTTTACACCATCCCAAGCACTTCCTGCATCAGCAAAACCTATTAGCTGAAAATTTTCTACAAATTTAGATCGTATTGGTCTTCTAATGAAATATTTAAATATAGGAACTCTCAGTTCACTGTTAATTACCGCAAAATTTGACCCTCTACGAATATTTTGAGGAAAACCTCTTAAGTTAGCTGCCAATGCTTGATATCGATAGTTTTTAGTAAAATCTATATCTTCTTGATTAATAAACCTATTTTGCCCACCTAAAGGCAACCACTCATCTACACTTCCCAGGTAATAAATTAATTTTTCATTTCCGAAAGAAGCACTAGAAGCTAATCTATTTACCCAAACAATTTCTCTACTCAACTGTAGTGAATGTCTTAAATCTAATCCTAGTACCTGCGTATTTCCAATTGTTCCATCCCCCGTAGTATTGTTTTCAAACACTTCCTGATAGTACTCTCCAAACAACTTAAACTTAGTTCCAAAATAGATATTAGGCATTTTATGTCTTGAATTATCAAAAACATAAGCCATTTTTAAAACACCTCTAAATTCATTCAGATTCCTAGCTTCAAGAGCAAATTGATCAGTAGATTTCACAACAATATTATCATTTCTAATGCTTGCAGTACCTCTAACACTTGCTACTTCGCTAAAAGGATATTTTAATGAATAATGAAGTGTGTTGGTAGCTACTCCAAAAACATTTAATCCATTAGTAGCACTAAATGTGGTTCTGGCAAAAGTGTATTCTTTATCCCATCTTCTTACTAAATTCTGATAAGTCATAAAATACTCTCTTGTTCCTGATGAAATTCTTACGCCACCATAAATCTTATGGTCTTCAAACAAATCTACTGTTCCTAGTTTTATCAATCCTCCTATTCCCGGGCCATTAAAAGCACCTCCTGTAAAAAGCTGATACTCGCCATTAACAAAACTATTACTTAACCTTAAAGCGGAGTTATCATTAAAAAATGACAAGTTATAATTTCGTTGATTAGGCATTTTAAACTCTTCTGGCAAGGAATCTATTTCAGATTTTCGTTCGCCAATTACAATGGTGTTTTTTTGAATTGGTGTAGTTTTTTCACTCTCGAAAATATAATTTTTAATATCTACTGCTTCTTGCTCAGGATTAATAGTGTCACTAGAGTATTCTACTGGTTTTAATAAAATAGAATTATCCAAATTAGGTAAGTTGCTAGGTACTTGTTCATTTTTTAATGAGTCATTTTGTAACTGTTGACTAACACTATCAATAATAGGTTCATTGATGTCGTTTGATAATAAATGGTATTTAAAATCATCAACTAACACAGTAGTAGAAATACCTCTAGAGTTTATAAAGTGTTCTTTTATTCCTCTACTAAAAATAGTTTTTGCAGGCTTTGCATCATAAAAATGATGATAATGAATAGTAGTATCAATATGTGTAATAAAACTATCTTTTACTGCACTAAATTGAGTGTTCACTCTATTTTCTTCTCCTAAGTAATATACTGCTGAATCATATCCAAAAGGTAAACTTTCTGAGAATTTAGTAGATTCTGTAACTCTTGAAAGGGTTTTGTCTTCCGAAAGGTAATCTAAAATCCAAACATCTCTCTTATTATAAAACAACTCTAAATTAGCTGGCTGATAACCTAATGAATCGGTTAACCTATTAGATGTGAAAATAATTTTTGTTGAATTTTCTATAAATTGAGGTTCCAAATCATCAAATAAATCGTTGGTAATTTTTTTCTGAGAATTAGAACCTATTGTATATAAATATAAATCTGACTGACCTTTAGCAACTCCCGAAAAAACCATTTCTCTGCCATTATCATGATAATCCATTGCGGTTACTTTCTCTAAGTTAAATAAGGCTTTCACTTCTAGTCCACCAGAATTAATGTCGAAATAATACATTTTTAAAAAGCCTTTTTCTTCAGTTACAAAAGATAATATTTCACTTGCTGGGTGCCAAGCCAAAACAGGGTAAGAATAATCATTTACTCTGTCTAATTTGAACTCTTTCTTGAAAATTTTATACTTTTTATCATTATCCTTATAATAAATATAAATCTTGTACTGCCCTAACTTATTGGTTACATAAGCAAAGTTGTTTCCATCATTACTAACTTTAAATTGAGAATAATCTCTTCTCTTTTTAATTTTAAACAACTCATTTTTCTCATAAAATTCTTTAGGCGTTTTATTTAAATTTTTAAATTCAGATTTGTAAAACTCCATCCATTCTTTTGTAAGGCTTTTGGTAGAAACGCCTAATACATATAAAAAACCTTTGTCAACACTTTGTGTCACCCTTGTCATATATAAAATATTTGGAATTACAGCTTCTCCGTAAGTTTCTACAATGTATGCCCAAAGTGAGTGTCCAGCAATGATAGCATCCTGATCAGATAATCGATTAAACTTTTTATATTTACCAGACATTACACCATCTCTAACACTATTTTCGATTTCAGAACTCCAACCTTTAGAAATGTAAGATGTTAAACCTAACTGGTACCAATCGGGTAAAGTTAATAAGGTAGAGTTTTTTATTACTTGTCGCCAGTTACTACCATAAACTTGTTGATTGATTAGCACTCGAGCTATTCCTTCTTTTATCTGAAAATCAAAATTTTCATGACTACCATCAAAATAAAGAAAAACTTTCTCTCCCATAATTGTGGTAATACCTCCTAACTCACCATTTTCTAAAGAAAGTCCTACATTGCTTTGCTTAAAATGCGATTGTTTGTTATAAATGATAAACTGAATTTTATCTACTAAGTTAAACTCAAAAAGCTCTTCTTGCTCTGGAATATATTTTCGAGCAACTTTGGCAGTATATTCTGCCAACTCCTTACCTCCTGTATAAAAGTAAGTTTCGTATTGTTGGTAGCGATAAAACTTCCACTCAAAATAATCATACTGAACACGGTTTTTTCCAAAACCAACCTTAGTACCATTATAAAACTGAGCATCCAACTGAGTTGTAGCTAGTAAAAAGATAGTACTCAACAGTAAAATATTTTTGATGTTATTTTTGATAAGCCTGTTCAAATGTTTAGCGTAAAAATAAGACTTTTTGTAATGAATATGATACTTTTACATTTCCAAAAAATCAAAATTAACAATTATGCTTAACTTACAATCTTTTGTGTTTAACGGTTTTCAAGAAAATACCTATGTGCTTTATGATGAAACTAAAGAATGTGTAATAATTGACCCAGGATGTTATTCTACTGCAGAACAAAATCAATTGGTAAATTTCATTCTCGAAAACGAACTAAAACCTGTTAGGTTACTCAATACACATTGTCATATCGACCATATTTTAGGTAATAATTTTATAGCTAAAAAATTTAATCTAGAATTAGAAATTCATAAGGAAGACTTACCTGTACTTATGGCTACAACAGAATATGGGCACTTATATGGTTTTACAGTTGATCCTTCTCCAGAACCATCTAGATATATTGAAGCAGACGAAATTATTCGTTTTGGAAATACCGAACTAGAGGTTAGATATACTCCAGGTCATGCTCCAGGTCATATAGTTTTTATAAATCATTTAGAAAGATTAGTGATTAATGGTGATGTGCTTTTTTATAATAGCATTGGCAGAACAGATTTGCCTGGTGGTGATTTAAACACTTTAATAAACAGCATTAAAACACAACTTTTCACCTTGCCAGATGATTATGTGGTTTATACTGGGCATGGACCATCAACCACTATTGGAAACGAAAAGAAATATAATCCATTTGTTGGAGAGAATGTTAGTTAATAAGTAACAAGTGTTATTAAATTGAAGAAAAACACAGACATATCAACAGAAAAAGTTGTAAAAAAGTATCAACCTAAAAAAGATAAAAGCATGACGGTTATTACAATTGTTATTGCTGGTTTTTTTATTGGAAGTATGTGGTGTGTTGCTTATTATCCTTATACTGTAATTAGTTTTTATGATTTCTCTAAAATATTTGCATTTTTAGCAGTTATTGGTTTTTTATTACCATTAAGGCTCTATACTAAATGGTTTCACTTCACTAAGTACGAAGCCTTCATCTTTAATTTAATGGGAATAGCTCCTTTTATTTGTGGGAGTTTATTGCTAATAAACTATTATTTTTACACCGCTAAGTTTACTCATTATTATTTTATAGAAGAATATTTTGTAGAAGAGCAACGTACCATTGGAACACTTGGTATTGAAGCTGAAAGAAACCTGATTACTGGAAAATACAAAATTAAAGGGCTTACCTACCCTAATGAAGATGATTTTATGAAACAAAATTATTTTTATGAAATTGAAGTGCGAGAAGGAATTTTAGGTTTTAAAACAGTAAACAGAGATCTTAATGTAGCTTTACCTGCCGAGCATTAACCTATTTTTTTAACACCAATTAAACAGTTTCTTATAGACAAAAACTTTAGAGAGAGGTCTATACTTTAAAATCGTTTATAAGTTTTATTTTATCTCATCATATTTTTTTATACATTTGAAAACTAAAATTTAAACTAAAAACTAACTTTATGAAAAAAACATTACTTTCTTTCTTAGCAATTATTGCTATTTCGTCAACTATCGTTGCTCAAAATTGTGCTCCAGATGGTCAATATACCACTCCAGGAGTTTATCCAGATAGTGCTACTAACCTACCTACTTCTTATGTAGGACAGCCTTATAGCGAAGTGATAACAGCCGTAACTCCTGCGGATACTTGTATTGTTATTGCTTTTCCTCCTTGTACTACTGTTCCAATTGATAGTGTTATTGTTACATCTGTTACAGGTCTACCTCCCGGATTTACAATTGTTTCTGAAAACGAAAATGCATTGCCTTTTAAATTTTTAGGAGGAACTTCTAGTTGTATGTTAATAACAGGTAATCCTGTAGTAGCAGATACCGGAAACTACCCAATTAGTGTTAACGGAACTACCTACGCTACTGTCTTTGGTCTTACACAAACTCAACCTTTTGATGTAAATTATTATTTTATTGATATTGTTGATACTTCAGGATCTACAGTTAATGTTAATGAATTGGCTGAAAATAAATTTGCTATTACTCAAAACTATCCAAACCCATTTAGTAATACTTCAACCATAGAATTTAATACTCCAACTGCTGAAGTTGTTGAGTTTACTGTTTTTAATCTATTAGGAAAAATAATTAAAACAGAAAAAGTTAGTGCTAGTTCAGGTAAAAACACTTATACACTTAATGCAAGTGATTTTGAGAACGGTGTTTATTTCTACCAACTTACCTATCAAGCTGAAAAAATTACAAAAAGATTTATTGTAAATAAATAAGATAAAATGACTGTGAGAAAAAATTACTCACAACATTGTTAATAAGATTGAGAATAACGAAATGAAAAAAATACTATTAAACTTATTGTTAATTACTCCAGCTATTGTTTCTGCAGGAGGTTTTCAGCTAAACTTACAAGGATTAAAAGCTGCTGCGATGGGTGGTGCTTTTACAGGTTTGTCAAATGATGCAAGTGCTGTATTTTATAATCCAGGAGCTATGAGTTCGCTAACAGGACATCAATTTACATTTGGAGCTAATTTGGTAGATCCTCATGTTTCTGTACAAACGCCTCAGGTGGCAAACACCAATCAGACTTCACCTAGAGCTACTCCTATTCATTTTTACTACTCATCTCAACTGAATGAAAAATTTAATGTTGGGTTTTTGGTGAATAATCAATTTGGTTCGAGTTCTTCTTATGAAGATGATTGGCAAGGTAGATATATTATCCAAAACATTAGTCTTAGAACATTTATGTTTCAACCAACGGTTTCTTATAAGTTACATGATAAAATAAGTATTGGTGCTGGTTTTGTTTATGCAACAGGAAGCTTCTCTACAGAAAAAGCGATACCTGTAAGTTCTTCAACAACTTCTGAAGGTAAAGCAAGTTTAACAGGTAGTGGTGATGGTGTTGGCTACAATATTGGTATTTTCTCAAACTTTTTAACTTTAGAAAATGGTAGTAAAAAAACTGATTTTAATTTAGGAATAAGCTATCGTTCGGCTATGCCTATCGATTTATCTAATGGTGAGGCTGAATTTACTGATATTCCAGTTGCTCTTCAAGAACAATTTCCTGCTAAAACAGGTTTCACCTCTAAGCTTACTCTTCCTCAGGTTTTTACTGCAGGTTTAAGTGTTCAGCATCAATACAACGAAAACTTATTGTTTACTGTAATTTATGATTTCAATTGGACAGGCTGGTCTTCTTACGATACCTTAACTTTTAAATTTGATAACAAAGAAACTCCTGAATCAAAATCTGTAAAAGATTGGCAAAATGTAGTTACTCATCGTTTTGGATTAGATATTACATATAAAGAAAAATTTAGCCTAAGAGGCGGTATATATATCGACAACTCCCCTATTAAAGAAGGTTTTGTTAGTCCTGAATTGCCAGACATAACCCAAACAGCATACACGGGAGGTTTTGGATATAAAATAAATGAAAAATTTTCTGTTGACTTTTCTTTCATCAGACAAAGTGCTGAACGAAGAGACTTATTGTTAGCTGCTAATTTTGATGGTACTTACAGAAGAAAAGTGAATGTTTACGGATTGGCATTAAATATTAAATTATCTGGAAAATCTAAGTCCTCTTCATCAACTATTGAATAATGAAACTTTCTAAACTAACATATCTCTCAGCTACAATTTTAGTTGTTGCTTCTTGCACCAAAACCGAATTTGACCCTTATGAAGCTCCAGATTCTGGAAGTGCTGATTTTTCTAACTACATATCTATAGGAAGTTCATTTACTCAAGGTTTTCAAGATGGTGGTTTGCATAACGAATTTCAACAACAAGAGAACTCTTACCCAGCTATTATTGCTGCACAAATGGGTGTTTCATTTAAACAACCATTGGTTACCGGAGCAGGTTCAGGATATATGCACTTAGCATTTCTTAATGAAAAAATTGAAGTGATAAAAGCTTACGATTGTCAAGAAAATGACAATCATCCGTTAGCTATTCCTTACGATCCATCTTTTCTTACTTGGACAAACCAAACTACTACTTATAATAATTTAGCTATAGGTGGTTTAAATGTTAGAAACGTTATTTCTTTCAACACTACCGATGCTATTACCAATTATATTTTATTTGGTGGAAGCACACCTTCTGGTCAGTTAGCTTGGAATTGCGTTGCCGGAGAACCTATTAGTCCTTACGGTAGGTTTTTAAATTTTGGAAGCATTGGCAATCCTGTTGATTATATTGAACATGTGAAAAGCAGTAAAACTACCTTTTTTACTTGTTGGTTAGGCATTCATGATGTTATGGGATGGGCAAACGCTGGTGGCGATGATGTTAGTGGTTCTTCTATTCTTACTCCAGTTGCTAGTTTTAGAACAAAATATGATGCTTTATTAGATACTTTAAAATTAACAGCTAATGGTGGTGTTTGTGCTACGGTTCATGATATTACTGAAGCACCATTTTTTAATACCGTTACTTTAGAAGTATTAGGTAAGGATATTTGGATTAAAGAAGGAGCTGATACTAACATTATAAGAAAAGCAGTAAAAGAAGACTTATTATTGCTTTCTTCTTCCTCTCTAATTAAAGAAGGAAAAGGACTAACCATGCAAGACCCATTACCTCATCAGCAAGTATTAGATAAAGATGAAGTGATTATTGTAAAGAACTATATTAATGCTATTAATGCTGAAATTAGAGCTTCTGCACAAGCAAGAGCTTATGCGGTATTAGATATGTATCAATTTATGAAAACGGTTAATAGCGGAAACGAATTCAGTTTTGACGGAATTAACTTTACCACAGAATTTATTAAAGGAGGTTTCTACTCTGTTGATGGCGTACATCCAAATTCAAGAGGTTATGCCATGATAGCAAATGAATATATGGAAGTGATTAATGCTTCTTATGGAGCTAATCTAAAACCTGTTGCTGTAAGTAACTATCGAGGAATTACTTTTCCTTAAATCATATCATAGGTTTAAATGTTACTTACTACTAATTTTTAATTTCTCAACTCTTGCTCTACTAACTTAATAAGCTCTTCAAAAGCTATATCTTGATGTTTGTTATACTCGTCAAGATATAACCAAGTAAAATTTTTAGATGTTTTCCAGTCATTTCTCAATGGAGCTTCTTTATTTTCCGATCTTATTTTACCAGAAGATACTTGTTCTCCATTTTTATTAAAAACCTTATAATTTAAAATATAAGATGTATTTAATGGACATATTACATTTAAGTCAGAAATAGAATATCCAACAATAAATATTATGGTGTAGCCTTTTTCAAGATAAGTAAACCCACTTGGTAAAGAATCAAAAGAAAACTCAATAGTGTTCCCATTTAGTAAACTGGGTAATTCTAATGTGCTTGAATTAGATGCTAAATAATTATTAAATCTGCTTAATGTAATATTTTTATTGATATCAGACTCAACAACTGTATGCCATTGCCAATATAGAATTGCCGGAATAAATTTTGATTTAGTTCTTTCAGAGGTTGAAAAAGTGTCTATATTATTAACTTCAGGATTAATGGAGTACCATTGTACAACTTTTTCTGGTTTTACAATTGGCTTTTCATTATAATATCTTTTAACAATATCATCAATCTTTTTTGAAGATATACAGCTTGATATAGTTAATGCTAATAATATTAAAATAACTAATCTCATATTTTTTTTAAAAATACATCAATAAAAAAACCTTATAAACTTTTAAAGCATATAAGGTTTAATTTAATATTGTTTTACCAACTTCCGCCTGCTCCTCCACCACCGAAGGAACCTCCTCCAAATCCGCCAAATGAGCCACCACCGGAACTAAAGTTGCCGAAAGAACCTCCATGACTTTTATTAGAAGCATTCATCATCATTAAAGCAGCCCAGAAGCCTAAATTGTTAGAGGCTGCATATTTTGATGCTCCTCTAGATTTTAATATCACAAAGAAAATAATAAACAATAATACAAAAACAAATGGAGCCCACCCTGCTGAGTTTTTCTTAGCATATTCATCTGCTGAAAATTCTCCTGAAGTAATCGACATTACCGTATTTACTCCTGCAATTATTCCCCAACTGTATTGTTTTTCCTTAAAATAAGGAATCATTTCATTTTCTACTATTCTTTTAGCAATAGCATCAGGTAAAACACCTTCTAAACCATAGCCTGGAGCTATAAATGTTTCTCCTCTTCCATCAATTTCCTTGGGTTTTATCATTATTACTATACCATTGTTCTTTCCTTTTTGTCCTACTTTCCACTTTTCCCCTAAAGTATAAGTAAACTTTGCTTTATCGTAACCACATAAATCAGTAACAGTTACCACCAAGACTTGGGTAGAAGTTGTATCATTAAAAGCAATTAAGGTTTTACGTAAATGTGCTTCAGATTCTGCATCAATAATATTAGCATAATCTTGCACCAAGTCTTGTTTTGCAGGTCGGTCTAACAAGCATTTCTCCTCTTTTGCTGCATAAGCAGAAAATGAAAATAGAAATAGAAATATGTAAAGTAGTTGTTTCATTGTTTTAAAATTTTACCGTCATTGCGAGGAAGTATGACGTTTAGCTACCAAAAGAAATCTCATCACTCAACTCGTTTTCATCGTTTTCTTTATCGTGCGGATAGTGTTTTTTTAGCTGCTCTCCTGCTAGGATAATCCCTTGCGACAAGCCTTCAGTAAACTTTCCTTCTTTAAAATTGGAAATCATTACATCCTTAATTTCATCCCAAAAACCCTTAGGGACTTTTAAATTAATACCTGCATCACCCAAAATAGCTAGTTTTCTGTCTTCTACTGCTAAATAAATGAGTACGCCATTACGTAAAGCTGTTTTTTGCATTTCCAATTCATCAAAAATAAAGGCAGCATGGTCGAGCACATCTTCTTTGCAATTCTTTTCTATGTGTACTCGAATTTCTCCGGAAGTGTTTTTCTCGGCTTCTTTGATAGCTGCAATAATTTCTTGCTGTTGAACTAAAGTAAATAAATTTTGAGGCATGGGAGCAAAAGTTTGAAGTTTACACCTAACAGGCTATGTAAACCTGTTAGGTGTGGTATAATTATTAATCTTATTAAAACTCTACAGTTGGAGCTACATCAGCACCTTCCGTTGATTCAAAATAGGCTCTTTTTTCAAATCCAAACATTCCTGCATAAATATTTTTTGGGAATTTTCTGATGTAAGTATTGAAATCTTTAGAAGCATCATTGAACTTCATACGTTCATTAGCAATTCGGTTTTCTGTACCTTCTAACTGAGCTTGTAACTCCAAAAAGTTTTGGTTAGCTTTTAAGTCAGGATATCTTTCTACCACCACCATTAAACGAGACAAAGCAGAACTTAATCCATCTTGTGCTGACTGAAATTTTTGCAAAGCAGCAGCATCTAAATTATCAGCATTTATAGTAGTAGAGGTAGCTTTAGCTCTAGCGTTTACAACTCCTTCTAGGGTTTCTTTTTCATGAGCAGCATAACCTTTTACCGTGTTTACTAAGTTAGGAATAAGGTCAGCTCTACGTTGGTAAACGTTTTCTACCTGTGCCCATTGTCCATCAATAGCTTCATCTTTGGTTACCATACTGTTGTATGTGCCAATTGCTGAGAATACTAGCCATAAAATAAGTAATCCTAAGACACCTAATACAATTATTGATTTTTTCATGTTTTTGTTTTTTAAATTTTAGTTATTGTTTATACAAATGTATTTAATGTGAAGGAGTTGCAATTGGCTTTTTACAAAATCTTATTCACAATTTTACGTCATTGCGAGCGAAACATAGTGAAGCGAAGCAATCTTTTATTCAGAACTCTAAATTAAAAGTTGCTTCAGCACCAACACTTCTTTCCACCCCAAAAGCTTCGCAATGACGATTAGATTAACTCCAAACTACGTTTAATAAATTTAGTCAACTCCTCTCCTTTTAGCATATTTTGAGAAAGCATTGCTAAATCGGCAGTCTGCTTAGTGATTTCTTTTTGCTTCGTTGCATCTTTCTCATTCAATATTTTAGAAATGATAGGATGATTAGCATTTACTACCAAGTTATAAGAATCAGGCATTGCACCTCCAAACATATTCATTCCACCACCAACTTTACTCATATCTTTCATTCTTCGCATAAACTCTGGCTGAACAATCGTCATAGGTTGATCCGTTTCATTCATACTTTCAAAAAGTACGGTAAATTTATCTTTGCTTATTACTTCTTCAATAATTGGCTTCAGTTTTTCTTGTTCTTTATCAGATAATTTAGAAGGAATTTTTTCATCCTTATTTACCAATTTATCAATAGTATCGGCATCTATACGAGCAAAAGTACTGTCTTTTACAGTTTGCTCTAACTTACCCACTAAATGAGCGGTAAGCGCTGTATCTAATACAATTACCTCATAATTTTTATTAGTAGCTGCTTCAATAAACGAATGTTGTTCTTGAACATCGCTAGCGTATAAAAACACAATTTTGTTGTCTTTATCTGTTTGTAAAGGTTTTATTTTTTCGGTAAGCTCATCCATGGTATAGTACTTACCATCTGTTGTTTTGTATAAAGCGAATTTCTGAGCTCTCTCGAAGAACTTCTCATCTGAAAGCATTCCATATTCAATAAACACTTTTATATCGTCCCATTTTTGCTCAAAATCTGCTCTGTCGTTTTTAAACAACTCTTCTAATTTATCAGCTACTTTTTTAGCAATATGGCTCGAAATCTTTTTAACCGCTCCATCAGCTTGTAAATAAGAACGAGAAACATTTAGTGGAATATCTGGAGAGTCAATAACTCCATGTAGTAACATTAAGAAATCTGGCACTATTCCTTCCACAGAATCGGTAATAAATACCTGACGAGAATATAATTGAATTTTGTCTCGTTGTACTTCCATGTTTGGTTTTATCTTTGGGAAGTACAAAATTCCAGTTAAGTTAAAAGGATAATCCACATTCAAATGAATGTGAAACAATGATTCCTCAAAGTTCATTGGATACAACTCTCTATAGAAATCAGCATAATCTTTATCCTCTAAGCTAGATGGTGTTTTTGTCCATGCAGGTGATGGATTGTTAACGATGTTGTCAACTTCAATTTTTTCTTGTTCTACATTACCATCTTTATCTTTTTTACCTTCTTTATTATCGATATATTGAGGTTTAGTACCAAACTTTACAGGTATTGGCATAAATTTGCAATACTTCTCTAATAGTGAAGAAATTCTATGTTCCTCTAAAAACTCGGTAGAATCTTCTGCAATGTGTAAAATGATATCTGTTCCACGCGTTTCTTTTTTACCTTGTTTTAAGCTATATTCCGGACTACCATCACACTCCCAATGAGCAGCAGGTTCGTCTTTATAATTTTTTGATATGATTTCTACCCTTTCGGCAACCATAAAAGAAGAATAAAATCCTAACCCGAATTTACCAATAATGTTTTGTGTGTCAGTTTTGTCTTTGAATTTACTAACAAACTCTTCCGCACCCGAAAAAGCAATTTGATTGATGTATTTTTTAATCTCTTCATCACTCATACCAATACCTTTATCGCTAATGGTAAGTGTTTTGGCTTTTTTATCAAGTTTAACCTCTATAGTATCATCACCAATCTCGCCTTTAAACTCGCCCAAAGCACTTAACGAATGTAGCTTTTTAGTCGCATCTGTAGCATTGGCGATAAGCTCTCTTAAAAATATTTCGTGATCTGAGTATAAGAATTTTTTAATAATGGGAAAGATGTTCTCCGTTTGAACCTTAATTTTTCCTTTTGCCATAGTATTTTAATTTTTAAGTTTAACAGTTTCTTGATAGTCAAACCGTATGCCACCACCTTTTTTATGACAGATTGACTAACTAACAACAAAAGCATTATAAAATGACTGACAATTTTGCAATGTAAAAGCCACGGATGGATTTGTTATCGGTTAATAGTGTTTGTCATTTTGAACAAAATTTTTCATTTCGCTAGTAGCGGAATAGAAAAATGAAGTGAAAAATCTATTTTTGGAACACCTATTAACTCAGAGTAGCAGATAATTAAAATACATAAAAACCATTAAAAGTTAGATGAAATTACTACATTTGAGGTAAAGATACAATGCGGATAAACGTGCCGGTACGTTTATCCGGTTGTTAGGCACAATTTAAATAAATGATAGAAAATAAATTTGAAATAACATTTATCAATGATGACCATTTAAAATCAGATGGTTATTTATGGCGATACGTGGACTTTCATAAGTTTTTTTCATTCATTAGAAACCAGAAACTCTATTTATCAAGACTCGACAAATTTGAAGACAAAAGGGAAGGAATTCATCTTTCTCATTTGCAACTTGAAATGATTAAAAGAGGCTTAGATAAAGACCCAATTTTCGATCAATTTCAAGGTATAATGACCATTGATAATCTTCCATCTGTTATGAACCAAATTGATGATGAATTAAAAGAGATACAAAGATTCAATTTTGCTAATTGCTGGTTTTATGATGAAAGAGGACTTGAATCTGTTGCAATGTGGAATTTATATTCTAAGCCAAATAGTATTGCACTACGCATAAAGTACAAAGACTTTAAGGAAAAGATTTTATCCTCTGGTTTAGACACAGAAAGAAGCATCAAGAAGCTAACTCTTTCGCCAGTAAAATATGTTGATTTTCAAAATTTCAGAGAAATTTCACAAATATCTACTGACATTCATTCTTCCGTTTTTATTAAGGATTTGAGTTTTAGTCATGAAAACGAATTTAGAATTGTTGCGGAGCAAGAAAAGCATGAAATTAAAGAACGTGAATACAAAAAAGGTATTTCTCGTCAGCATCAAGATAAACTTTATGATTCAATATATGAATATCCCGGATTTAACTTGATTTTGAGGGACTTTTTAAATTATAAATTCGAGATAGTTTTTCACCCAAAGTCCGAAAAATGGGCAATAGACGATTTAAAAGGTTTGGTAAAAAAATATGAGATCCCTTTTAAGATGATTGAATCAGATTTAAAGCTAAGATAAAAGTGCCTAACATTATGTATGAAAACATGCGGTTGCTAGCTGTTGTGGTTACTTGAAACGGTTGCAGTTTACCCCCACTCCCGCCAGCGTCCACGCTGGTGGTTTTTTAGCAACTAAATTGCCCAACAAAGATTCCTGATAATTTTTTTTTCAAAAATTTCAGGAATGACGTTTTAGATAGTTTTGTACTGATGCGTCTAATATTTAGTATTGCCGTGTTCTGAATGTCATTCCTGTGTAGTGTAACGGAAACAGGAATCTTTATCATTTCAACCAAAAAGGTTTCCAATAATTTTACTTACATCTTAAAAATTTCATGAACAGTATTTCATTTTTGATTGATTTTGTCATACAGGAAAAAACCCATCTTAATATTAGTTCTAAAATAATAATTCAATCCACTATTTAACTTTCAGTTTACAAAAAGATAGTTACTTCCTGTATGACAAATGCCATAAAAAACATTCGTGCATTGGTAGCATCCAAAAAACAACAAAAATTACAAATGTAAACAGTAATTCTACCTAAAAAGAATTAAAACATTACACCATACATTACAAATGTAACGTAGTAATATCATCTTCTGTAAATTTACAATCCTTAATTTTAATAATCAGATATTTAACACAAGTTATTTAAAGTAATAGTACTGGTTAAAATAGGGCTTTTATAAATAATTTACATTTGTAACATGTCTAACTAAAAACTTATGTTTACATTTGTAACATTAATTGTGATTTACAATTGTAACACCCTAAAAAACCATGAATATTACTGAAAGATTGCAATACATTATGAAGCTAAATAATTTATCAGCTTCTGCTTTTGCCGACAAAATTGAAGTGCAACGATCAAGTATTTCTCATATACTTTCTGGACGAAATAAACCTAGTTTAGAATTTATTCAAAAAGTATTAGCTGCTTTTCCTAAAGTAAATTCCGATTGGTTATTAACAGGAAATACTGCTGCTGATAAAACCATTCCTTCTAATCAAGTAGAAAGTGAAAACACTCCAACTTACAACTCCCCCACTACACCGATTAAACAACATGAAGGCGATAAAAAAATTCAGAAAATGGTAGTTTTCTATACTGACAATACATTTGAGGAGTTTCATCAAGGGTAAAATAGTTGTGCTAATTAATTCCAACTCATCTATTTTTCAGTACATTTGGTAGCACAAACCTCTAAAACTTTATGTTATGAAAAAAAATATGGGAACCGCAGATAAAATTATTAGGTTAATAATTGCTGCTATTATTGTTACTTTATACTTTACCGAAATGATTACAGGAACCGTAGCCATTGTCCTACTAGTTTTATCAGGTATTTTTGTACTAACAAGTTTCATCAGTTTTTGTCCACTCTATACCTTATTTGGAATAAAAACTTGTCCTAAAAAAGATAACTAAAACTAAAAAACACCACGCTAATATTAGCGTGGTGTTTTTTTTACCAATACTTTATGAGAACATTGATTTTATTTTTATTGATTGGCTCTATCTTCTCAATCTCTTGTAAAAATGCTCCAGAAACAAATTTAAAAGAGAAAGATCCTAATAGACCTTATACTAGTTGCCAGTTGATTGAAAAAGATTTCATAAACAAAGGTGGACATCTTACCGAGTATAAAGAATTATACCTACGTTGCTCTATTCAGGATTACTTTATAAAAATCTGCGAAAGCAATGTAGATGCAAAAACGCTAAGAAAATACATTGACAAAGGTATTAATGTAGAAATGGAAATAAAAGAAGGTTCGTGGGACATCTGTAGTGATGACCCCGCTTATGCCCAAAGTAGAATAGGCACTTATGTGGTAATTAAAAAGATAATTGATTAATATTAATTAAACCTATCCCAACTTTTGATTAATTAACGCAAGTGTTTGTTCCTCGATAGCAATTGTTTGTTGAAATATCGCCTCCCCATCAGCCATCAACTTTTCAGCAAAAGGCCTATCTTTAATGTCTTTAACATTAATTTTGACATTAAAATAAGCTCCTGCAACTGCAGCTTTAGCACACATAATACCTACCGCACCATCAGAAAGAGAAGATTGCAGCCCAGATTGCATCATTGCTTGCATCACTTCCATAGACTCAAAAGCAGTTTTCATTACTTTAAATGGAACTTCAGCAGCATACTTAGTAGCATTTTCAATAGCTTCATCTCTTAGCTTAATTTCTTCGGTTGTTTCTTTTGGCATTCTAAAACCATCAATAATTTTATTAAATGCATTGGTGTCTTCATCTACTAAATTCAACAAGGTAGTTTTGTATTGTTGTCCTTTTACTGCCCAATCTGAGAAAAACTCCCATTTATCGTCCCAACCTCTTTTATGTCCAGATAAATTAGCAACCATAGTTCCCAAAGCCACACCCAACGTACCTACATAAGCAGCAATAGAACCACCACCTGGAGCCATAGATTCTGCAGCTGTTTCATCAGCAAAGTCTTTTAAAGTTAAGTCAATTAATTTTTTAGGCGCATCTTTTTCTAAGATATATTCTATTATTTTTTCTTCTGGATTAAAAGGTTTTAACTCATCTAACCCTAAAGATTTTATAGCAATTTTAATTTTTTCTTTTTCAGAACAACCTAAAGAACGCTCTTGTTTAATTAGATAATAATCTGCAGCATCTAACATAGCTTTTAGTGGGATTAAACCTACTAACTCAGAGCCTGTAACACGCAACCCTCTTTCTTGAGCTGCTTTACACGTTTCATCAAAAGCTACATGCATAGATGTAATCGAAATATTAGTTAAATTGTAAGAAATTTGAGCAATACCATACTCATCAATAAACCAACCTATGCCTTTTACCGCTTTTAATTTACCTGGAACTCTCTTTTCAACACCATTTTCTTTTACTAACCTTCCAGCTTCTCTAATATCAAAAGCAATAGCATTAGCTCTACGAGTAGATGTTGAGTTCAGATTTACATTATAAGCAATTAAAAAATCTCTGGCACTAATAGCTGTTGCTCCACTTTTTTGTACTTGTTCATTAAATGTTGCAGGTCCAAAATCAGGCTTCCATGCAGCGTCATTCAATTTTTCTTTTAGTCCTTCATATTCTCCTGATCGACAATTAGCTAAATTCTTTCTTTTCTCTTCTTGAGCAGCATTTTCATAACAATAAACGGGAATATTCAATTCTTCGCCTACTCTTTTTGCTAATTTGTGAGCATATTTTACCGTTTCTTCCATAGTAATTCCAGAAATAGGCACTAAAGGACAAACATCTGTTGCCCCAAAACGTGGGTGTTCACCTTGATGATTTCTCATATCAATCAACTCTGCTGCTTTTTTAATTAATAAAAATGCTGCTTCAATAACTGGCTCTGGCTCTCCTACAAAAGTAATTACTGTTCTGTTAGTGGCTTTACCTGGATCCACATCTAATAGTTTAACACCTTCAACAGTTTCTACAACAGCTGTAATAGCTTTAATCTTTGCTTCATTTCTTCCTTCGCTAATATTAGGAACACATTCTATTAATTGCTTTGACATAAAATATATTTGTTAATTATAATCAATTTTTAAGTTTACAAAACTAAGCGTTTACTTAATAACTTAAAACTATTTTATAACATCAATTTTCAGTAATTTCGCCACTTTAATTTTGCTGTATGAACAAAACATTATCTAACAGAATTAACAATTTAAGTGAGTCGCAAACGCTTGCTATGACAAGGTTAAGTAGAGAGCTCCAAGCTGAAGGAAAAGATGTAATTAGCCTAAGTATTGGCGAACCAGATTTTGATACGCCTCAACTTATAAAAGATGCTGCTAAAAAAGCAATAGACGAAAACTATACGCACTACACACCAGTTCCGGGCTATCCAGAGCTTAGAAAAGCTGCGGCAAACAAATTAAAAAGAGATAATAATTTAGATTATTCTTTTGAACAAATAGTCGTTTCTACAGGCGCAAAACACTCTCTTACTAATCTAGCATTGAGCATTTTAAATCCGGAGGATGAAGTTATTTTATTGGCTCCATATTGGGTAAGCTACATAGAAATGATTAAAATTGCTGAAGCTACTCCTGTAATTGTAAATACTACTATTGAAACCGATTTTAAAATTACTATCGATCAACTTAAAAATGCCATTACGCCTAAAACCAGAATGATTTGGTTTAGCTCTCCTTGTAATCCTAGTGGCTCCGTTTATACTAAAGATGAATTGTTGGCAATTGCTGAACTAGTTAAAAATTATCCTGATATTATTATTGTTTCTGATGAGATTTATGAACACATTAATTTTGTTGGTAAACACGAAAGCATTGCTCAGTTTGATTTTATAAAAGATCAAGTAGTGGTAGTAAACGGTGTTTCAAAGGGTTTTGCTATGACAGGATGGAGAATTGGTTTTATTGCCGCTCCAAAATGGATTGCTGATGCTTGCACCAAAATGCAAGGTCAGTTTACTTCTGGCACTTGCAGCATTGCTCAAAAAGCGGCTCAAGCAGCTCTTGAAGCTGACACTTCTATTGTGAACGATATGGTTGCCGCTTTCCAAAGAAGAAAAGACTTGGTGTATGATTTAATGAAAGATATTCCTGGAATTAAAATGAACCAACCAAAAGGTGCTTTTTATTTTTTTCCTGATGTTTCTTCTTATTTTGGAAAATCTTATAGCGGAGAAGTAATAAAAGATGCAACAGATTTATGTATGTTTTTATTAAATGAAGGTTTGGTGGCTCTAGTTAGTGGCGATGCTTTTGGAAATCCAGAATGCCTACGAATTTCTTATGCTACTTCTGAAGATATCCTAAGAGAGTCCATAAACAGAATTAAAAACACTTTAGCTTTATTAAAATAACTATTATTCCTAATGAACCCAACAAAAAAAGTAGCTTTATATACCCTCGGTTGTAAACTGAATTTTTCAGAAACTTCTTCTATTGCCAGAATGTTTCAGGAAGAAGGTTTTGCACGAGTTGACTTTAACGATACTCCTGATGTTTTTGTAATAAATACTTGTTCGGTTACCGAAAATGCCGACAAAAAATGCAAACAATTAGTAAAGAAAGCTAAAAAAATAAATCCTGATGCATTTGTTGCTATAATTGGCTGTTATGCTCAATTAAAACCTAAAGAAATCGCTCAAATTCATGGTGTAAACATGGTGCTTGGTGCTGCTGAAAAATTCAAAATAGTTGATTACTTTAATCAACAAGAAAATAATGAAATTGCTCAGGTTTATGCTTCAAAAATTAAAGAAGCAAAAGACTTTATCCCATCCTACTCTCAAGGCGATAGAACTCGTTCTTTCCTTAAAATACAAGATGGTTGCGATTACTTTTGTACTTTTTGCACTATTCCATTGGCAAGAGGTAAAAGTAGAAATCAATCCATAGCCGAAACGGTAAAAGTTGCTGAAGAAATTGCTAAAACTAACATTAAAGAAGTAGTTCTAACTGGTGTAAACATTGGAGATTTTGGTCAAGGAGAAGGAAAAGAAGATTTTTACCAATTGGTTCAAGCTTTAGACAAAGTTGATGGTATTAATAGATACAGGATATCATCTATAGAACCAAACTTACTGAGTAATGATATTATTGATTTTGTAAGCCAATCTGATAAGTTTATGCCTCATTTTCATATTCCGCTACAATCTGGCTCAAACAAAATATTAAAAATGATGCGTAGAAAATACCTCAAAGAATTATATTCCGAAAGGGTTTATCGTATTAAAGAAAAAATGCCTCACGCTTGTATTGGTGTAGATGTTATTGTTGGTTTTCCTGATGAAACAGAGGAAGATTTTTTAGAAACTTACAACTTCTTAAACGAATTGCCTATCTCCTACTTGCATGTATTTACTTATTCCGAAAGACAAAATACAACTGCGATTAAACTAGATAATCCGGTACCGAAAGAAGTAAGAAGCGAAAGAAGTAAAATGTTGCACATTCTTTCTGAAAAGAAAAAAAGATATTTTTATGAGCAGTTTTTAGGTAAATCGTTTAATGTTTTACTGGAAGCCGAACAACATGAAGGCTTTTTAAATGGTTTTACTGAAAATTACATTAAAGTAAAAGTTCCTTACGAGACTGCCTTAGAAAACACCATACAACAAATTAACATAAGCACTATTGATTCAGAAAATGTTGCAGAAGGAGAGTTAATTTTAAATTACAAATTAGAGGTTTAAAATTAAAACCATTAAACTTATAAACTTCAAACTAAAAAAATGTTTCCATTCCTATCAGATTTAATCAACTACTTATTCGGATTTTCTTTTTCGTTTCCATTGCCCATGTTTGGGTTTATGGTAGCCTTA
Organism: Vicingaceae bacterium; assembly: GCA_965284565.1. GTDB lineage: Bacteria > Bacteroidota > Bacteroidia > Flavobacteriales_E > Vicingaceae > BRH-c54. The sequence continues at coordinate 2,600,432 of OZ260100.1, read as the reverse complement.
GCCTTTATAGCAGCTAATTTACTTTTTGTACAGGAAATGAAAAGAAAAGAAGCTGATGGATTATTATCTGCCGATACGATAAAAGTAATTAAAGGCAAAAAAGCATCTGTAAATGAATTGCTTAGCAACGGACTTTTCGGTTTTGTTATCGGTTATAAATTAGGAGGAATTATTTTAAACTATGCTCAGGCTGCTGAAGATTTACAGTCTTATGTAATGTCTTTAGAAGGCAATTTACTTTCAGGGATTGTATTGGCAGCTGTACTAGCTTACCTAAAATATAGAGAAGCAGAAAAAAACAGATTGCCAGAACCTAAAGAAGTAACCGAAGTTGTTCGTCCTTACCAACATGTGGGCAACATGACTTTTATTGCTGCCATTGGTGGGATTTTAGGAGCAAAACTATTTGATGCTGTTGAGGATTTAGAAAGATTAATGGAAGACCCTATTGGTGTAATTTTATCAGGCTCTGGATTGAGTATTTATGGTGGATTAATAATTGGTGGTGGTGCTGTAGTATATTATGCCCACAAAAAAGGGTTGAAATTAGTGCATGTTATAGACGCATGTGCTCCGGGGTTAATGCTCGCTTACGGAATTGGCAGAATTGGTTGTCAGCTTTCGGGTGATGGCGATTGGGGAACCACCAACGAACTACCTATACCGGAAGCAATAAGCTTTTTACCTGATTGGATGTGGTCTTTTACCTACCCACACAATGTTAATGGCGAAGGGATTTTAATTGCCGGTTGTGAAGGTAAATATTGCTACGAATTAGCGACTCCTGTTTGGCCTACCCCGTTTTACGAAACCGTAATGGCTTTCATGATTTTTGGTGGTTTATGGGCTTTCAGAAAAAAAATAACAACTCCCGGAATAATGTTTTCTTTATATCTTATTTTTAATGGTATAGAGCGTTTTCTGATAGAAAAAATAAGAATTAACCCTGATTATAACATTTTAGGAATGAAAGCTACACAAGCAGAAATTATTGCTGTATTGCTTGTTATTGTTGGAATTGGTGGCATTTGGTATGCTAAAAAATCCTACAAAGGAGCTACAAAGTGAAGGAACAAACCGTGTTCGTTTAAGTGATTAAAGCTGTATTCTACCCTAAAAACAACATCGTAATAGGTAACAAAATCTAACGCTACTCCTGCACTATACAAATGGGTATTGTTTAATGAATTAGTCTTGCTCAGCTCTTGGTCATAAACATACCCTGTATCAAAAAACAATCCTGAATAAACAGAAAGTGGTACTTTCTTAAATTTCTCAGAAAATAAAAAAGGCAGATACGTAATTTTATTATCTACTAAGGCATACCTAAACTGTGTTTTAGCTAATCCGTAATGCTCCCCATGAATCACATAAAACTCATATCCCCTTACTAAATTATTATTATAACCTAATCCGCCTAACAAGTAAAATGGCGGACGTTCTAACGAATATTTGCCTTTGGTATATAAAGCAAAATATGTTCTACTACCCATTTTCCAGTACTTACGTAGAGAAAATAAACCATACAAAGCATCTATATTATGATCGGAAATTCCAAAACCATTTTTAATTACATTAAATTCAGCGAAATACCCTTTTGTAGGATAACTTTTAAAGTTTCGCTTGTCTCTTTTAAAAGAGTATAAAAAGCTAAACAAACTGGTATTGTTATCTTTCTTCTCTAAAAATTCATCCGAAAGAGCAAAAACAGTATCGGCAATACTAAAATAATGGTGTCTTACTTCAAAAGAATGTAAGTTATATAACTTGGGGCGATACTCGTAATTTATTCTGGAAACAAATTGTTCTTGTAAATAAAGTTCATCGATTTTCACAAAATCTCTTTTGTTATCGGTTGTTCCATACATTACCTCATGGTTTCTATTGTAATTAAAACCCACCATAAAGCCTTGTGTTTGCTTTTTATTAAGATAAGGAACATGATAACGAAACTCAGCTTTTTCGGTATAACCACCTTGGGCTTTAAAAACCAAACGTTCTTTCCTTCCTCTAAAGTTTTCTTTGGCTAAATAAAGTCCATAGTTTACTCTATCGAAATTTTTGGTTTCCCACCAAGTATTAAAATTAGTTTCTTGGACTTCAAAAATTGGTAATGGCCACCAATACCAACGTTCTTCCACAGTAACATAAATAGAAATAATTTCATCAGTAAAATAAACTACTTCAACATTTACAAAATTGAAAAGCAAGGTATTCATTAAATTGCTTTGTGTTCTTTCTGTAATGTAATTAAGCTTATTTTTAGAAATGGTATCGTTTATACTAAACGGAAACTCTCTTTCTATAATATGGTTTTTAGTGGTTTTGTTACCTATGATTTTAACTTCCACCACAACAACAGCCGTGTCCATACTAATGCCTTCTGTACTTGCTTTTGTAGGTTTAAAAACAAGCAACAAAAGCAGCAACATCCATACTATTGGATAAAAATTAGTGGAGCGAAAAAGCATTTAATTAAGGGTTTAAAAACCTCATGAATTCATCATATCTATTTTGTAAATCTTTCTGATAATCAGTTTCGTTATATGAAGCAGTGATAGTATAATTAAACCTTTCGAAGGTGGCTAAAATTCTCGTAATTTCGTTTTTATTTATTTTTAAGGTTACCTCTAGCTTTGTAGAATCAGGGTGTGATGTGATGAATGAAGCTAATATTTTAGCATTGTCAGATTCAACAATTTTGGCAATTTCTGCTAATGAATAATCATTTATATTTAATTGAATTGTAATGATACTACCCTGATTGGCAATAGAAACCGTTTCTGAAAAAAATTTTAAAATACTATTAATGGTAATAATACCCAAAAACTTATCATTAGATCCTAAAACTGGTAATAAATCTACTTCATTTTGAACTATTAAAGAAATAATCTCAAAAACATGTTGATTTTCATGTACAAAAGGCTTCTTAAACATTAGGTTATAGGAATTAATCAAATCGTCAATATTGTTTCTATCTAACAATTGCGTTTCCTCTATCATTCCCAAATATTCACCATTATCAACCACAGGAAGGTCTGTTACTTTAAATTCTTCCATCCAATCTAAAGCTCTACTTCCTTTGTCAGAAAGTTTTAATGGTGGTATCTCATAAGTAATTAATTGAGAAGCTATCATAATCAAAATTTGTTTATACTTTTGTATTAATTATTGCTATTGATATTAGTCAACAGGCAATTTTGTAAAAATACTAAAATATTACAATGACAAAGTTAAGTGTTAATATTAATAAAATTGCAACCATCAGAAATGCTCGTGGAGAAAATTTACCCAATTTAGTTCAGATGGCTAAAGACTGTGAGCAATTTGGTGCTGAAGGAATTACCGTCCATCCACGACCAGACGAAAGACATATACGATATCAAGATGTTTATGATTTAAATCCAATTTTAACTACCGAATTTAATATTGAAGGTTTTCCAAACACCAAATTTATTCAGTTAGTATTAGCTATAAAACCTGCTCAAGTTACTTTGGTTCCAGACCCTCCTGGAGTACTGACTTCTAATGCTGGCTGGGACACTATAAAACAAAAAGATTTTTTAAAGGAAGTAATCGCTGAATTTAAGCAGCATAATATTAGAACTTCTATTTTTGTAGATACCAATTTAGAAAACATTAAAAATGCTGTTGACACAGGAACCGATAGAGTTGAGTTTTATACTGGTCCGTATGCAGAAGACTTTTCTAATAACAAAGAAAAAGCCATTGCTCCTTATGTTGAAGCGGCTAACCTAGCTCATTCGTTAGGATTAGAAATAAATGCCGGACACGATTTGAATTTGGACAACTTAGCTTATTTTAAAAGTAAGATTCCTTATTTAAAAGAAGTATCTATCGGACATGCATTAGTTTGCGATGCCCTGTATTTTGGCATGGAAATGACTATAAAAAAATATTTAAACTGTTTAAAATAAAACTTATGAAAATATTTATCCCCATATCCATACTGATAGTTTTTGTTGCCTGCAAATCAACTAAAGAAACAACTACAGAAGTGACTAACACAACTAACACAACCAACACCACAGAAACTACTAAAACTGATGCTGCTTCAACTTTTAAAGAAGTTAATTTTAGCACGCTAAGCGAAGGTAATAATGGTGGCTTTTTAGGAAAACAAAATATAGTGATAACTTCTCAAGAAAAATTAGAAGAAGTTTGGAACGAAGCTTACTCTAACTACATGAAAAAACCTGCTGTTCCTGTATTAAATTTTGAAAACAAAATGGTTTTATTAACCACCATGGGAGAGCAAAATAATGGTGGTTTTTCAATAAAAATAGCATCTATAACGGAGCACGAAAATAATGTAATGGTTATTGTAGAGGAAAATATTCCTGATAATAATTGTATGACCACTTCTGTAATTACTTACCCTTACGAAATAATAGAAATGCCTACAACCATTAAGAAAGTAGTGTTTAAAAATGTAGAGAAAATCTATTCTTGTGAAGAATAAAACTCTACTCTACCCTTAAATAAGGACTAATTTTTTCAATAGTAGCTTTATCCAACAAGTGAAGCTTATTCAAATCTGCTATAGATTTATAATTACCGTTAGCTTTTCTATATTTTTCAATAGCATTGGCAATTTTCCAATTGATGTACGGATGTTGTTTTAATGCATCAGCAGTAGCTTTATTTATATTAATTTTTTGAACTTTATCAGAAACCACAATTTGTGGTAAAGCCATTTGATAGGTTTCTTCTGAAAACCCCCAAACTTCTTTCAATTGTTCTTTTGCAATAAAACCACCAAGTAAATCTCTATATTTAATTATTCTACTTGAATAAGCAGGTCCAATACCTTTTATATTGGTAAGCAAAGCACTATCGGCTGTATTAATATCAATTTTTTGAGAGTAATCCTTTTTCTCAAACTTATTTTCAAAGGATTTCTTTGATGGTTTATCATATTGTTTATTTGTTTTCTCAATAGTTTCTGGCAACAAAATATGCGGAAAAAGTAGTTCGTAATGCTTATCACTTATACCATAAATCTTTTTTACATCAGCTTTGGTTCTCCAGTTTCCGCCTTTAGCCTTGTAATTATTAATGGTTTTTATTTGCCAATCTCTAAATCCTAATTGCTTCCATTCTTCATCAGAAATGGTATTCGGGTTAAAGTCAAACAAAGTAATGGATAATGCTTGTATATCTTTTTGTTGATAAGCTTGCTTTTGGTGTTTTTTCTGTTCTTCTAATGCTTTTTCAAAAGCTATAATATCATTTTCATACGCTGTAAAGTCAGGCGTATTTTGTTGTTTTAGATAATCAACAAATGGAAAAGAAAATAGTATTAATAAAAGAATAATGAGTAAAACAATTACTCCTCTTTTTTCACTTTTGGTGAAAGAAAAGTAGTCTTTAATAGTCATCCTATTTTTGTTTTACAAAAGCTTTAATCTTATTCTTATATTTATTTAATTCCTCTCTTACTATAGAAGAAAGTAAGAGTAACCCAAGAATATTTGGAAAAACCATAGCAAAAATCATAGCATCAGAAAATTTTATAACTGAACCTAAACTTATTGAAGCTCCAATAACTACAAAAACTAAAAACAAAAATTTATAGATTAAATCAACTGTTTTTCCTTTACCAAATAAAAATTTCCAAGCTTGTAACCCATAATAAGACCAAGAAAGCATAGTAGAAAAAGCAAATAAGATAACCGCTATTGTCAATACAATAGAGAAGTTAGGTATTGCTGTATCAAATGCTAAAGAAGTTAAATCTACTCCATTAACAGGTTCTCCTGTTGAATTTAAAAATACATTATCTTTAGTTGCATCAAGATTTCCGTAATTAAACAAACCATTTTTTAAATTCACTATAATAATAACTAAAGCAGTCATAGTACAAATAATCACTGTATCTATAAGAGGTTCTAATAAAGCTACCACACCTTCACTCGCAGGGTATTTTGTTTTAACAGCAGAGTGAGCAATTGCAGCAGAACCAACTCCTGCTTCATTTGAAAATGCTGCTCTTTGAAAACCAACAATTAAAACTCCTACAATTCCACCTAAACCTGCTTCAGGAGAAAAAGCTCCATCGAATATCATCCCGAAAGCCGTTGGAATTAACGAAAAATTTATTCCTAAAATAACTAAAGCAGCACCAACGTATATTACTGCCATAAATGGAACTATTTTTTCTGTTACTGCTCCAATTTTTTTAATTCCCCCAATAATTACCACACCAACAATAATTGCAACAATAACCCCAAAAATAAACCCAGCATAACTAGCTTCAATATTCATCATTTGAATAAATTGAGAAGCAGCCTGATTAGCCTGAAACATGTTCCCCCCTCCAAAAGAACCACCCACACACATTATTGCAAAAAATATTGCTAACACTTTTCCTAATCCTCCCATTCCTTTTTCTTTCAATCCTTTTGATAAATAATACATTGGTCCACCATGTACTGTTCCGTCCTCATCAATATCCCTATATTTAACACCAAGTGTACACTCTGTAAACTTAGAAGCCATGCCAATAAAACCAGCAATAATCATCCAAAATGTTGCTCCAGGACCACCAATAGCAACAGCTATCGCAACTCCAGCAATATTTCCTAAACCAACCGTTGCTGATAAAGCTGCTGTTAATGCCTGAAATGGAGTTACCTCCCCATGCTTCTCTCCTTCTACCTTGATTGTTTCAAAAACATCTCCTCCTGGGGTTGGATCTCCTTCTGCTACATAAGCATCATGTTTATCAATATCTTCATATTTTCCTCTTACAACATTTACCGCTTTTCCAAGCAACCTTATATTAGGAAACTTAAAATAAAACGTAAAATATAATGCTCCTCCTATTAAAACTAACAAAACTATTGGAACAGAATGACCTAAAATACTAATATCATAAAAAACCACATATGCCACAGCATCAGCAATTGGCTTAAAAAAGTTTTCTATTTTCTCATCAATACCTATACCTTCAGATTGATTTTGAGCAAAAGATAAAATTGGCATAAGCCCTGAAAAAACAGTTAACAGTAATGTCTTAATTTTTAGCATAATTGAGTTGTTAATTTTTGAATTCGTCCAAAAGTAGTAAAATATTAACTGAATGACAAAAACACTTTTTTAAATGTTTTCATTAGTTTTAAACTAAACATTCTCCATTGTATAATTCCTATAAATTTAATCTACTACACTGTTCATCTAATTTAAAAGTTATATTGTCCTTAATTATTACGCTCTTATCGAAATTAAAATTGCCTTAATATCTAATTAACCTCCCTTCCTACACGTTCCGTTTAATATTGTCTTAAATTAAAAAAAATGCAATTGAAGGAAAAATTTAATCATAATGATGACTTTTGGTTTAACGAGGTTACTAACTCACCAATTTATAATAACGAAGGTTTAAAGCAACAATACATCTCTTTATACAAAAGAAACAAGGAATTAGTAAACAGTTTAAACTATGCGAAAATAATTCAAAAAGGAGTTTTACCCAAAGACAGGCATTTTAACAGAATTTTCAGTGATGCTTTTGTTTATTACCAACCTCAATCCTATATCTCTGGCGATTTTTATTGGATAGGTGAACATAAAAACTTTAAAATATTTGCTGTAGGAGATTGTACCGGACATGGTGTTCCTGGTGCGTTACTTACCATGTTAGCTCAAAGTTTTTTAAACTATATTGTTTTAGGGAAAAAGATTTTTCATCCAACTACTATTCTTAAAGAGTTCGACAAAAAATTTATAGAAATTTTTTTGGGCGATAATGATGATATTTTTCACAACGATTGGATAGACATAGCACTTTGTTGTTACGATGAAAGTGAAAAGAAAATATATTTTTCGGGAGCTAAAAGAAAATTACTACATGTTGGTAAAAATAATGCTACTATATATAATGGTAACAATTATCCCATTGGAGGTTGGCAATTAGAGTTAAACAGAAATTTTAATCATCATGAGTTTAAGGTCAATAAAGGAGATATGATTTATATTGGTTCAGATGGTTTTCAGGATCAAATTGGTGGAGAAAAAAATAAGAAATTTGGTTCAAAACAACTACATCTGTTACTTTCATCAATTATAGAAATGCCTTGTGAGTTACAGCTAAAACACCTTAAAACAACCTTTAATAAATGGAAGACAAGCTCCGAACAATTAGATGATATTTGTTTAATGGGAATTAGAATTTAAATCGCTCTTTAAATTAAGAATTAATGTAGTAAGTTTACGTTTTCAAATCGTTGATATGATTTCGCTGCTTATTCCAATATATAATTATGATGTAACCCACTTTGTTGAAACACTTTACCAACAAGGGAAAGCTTCGGGAATAAATTTTGAAATAATTTTAATGGACGATGCTTCTTCCGACAGTTTCAGGAAAATTAACCAACAATGGCAAGCGAAACCGGAAATTAGCTATATACAATTAGAACAAAATGTAGGTAGAGCTAAAATTAGAAATTTGTTAGCCGAAAAAGCGCAATATGATTTTTTACTTTTCCAAGACTGTGATGCTGAAATTGCATCTTCCTCCTATTTTGAAAATTACCTTACTCAATGCCAAGAAAATAAAGTTGTTTGTGGTGGAACTATTTATAAAGAGAAAGCTCCAAAAGACAGCTCATTAATGCTTAGATGGAAATATGGTAAAGAACGAGAAGAAAAATCTGCCGAAAAAAGACAACAACAACCAAATGCAGCTTTTACCACCAATAATTTTTTAATCCCAAAGAAAATTTTTAACACCATTAAGTTTGATGAAAGCTTAGTAAAATATGGACATGAAGACACCTTATTTGGGTACGAATTATCTCAACAAAACATTATTATTCATCACATTAACAATCCGCTTATACATGTTGGCTTAGAAAGTGCGGCTGTTTTTTTACAAAAAACTGAAGAAGGTATAAAAAATCTTATTCAGATAATACAAACTAAAAAACCGGAAAAAAAATTCTATCAAGATGTTAAATTACTCTCTTACTTCTTAATAATTAAAGCTTACCGTTTAAATTGGTTGTTTAATTTGTTATATCAACTTTTTTATCAAAAAATATATAAGCACCTGAAAAACAATACGAATCCTATCATAAAATATTTCGATTTATATAAAATTTTACTTCTTAATTATTACTTCAACTTATCCTCAAAAAAACGTTAATAAAACAATTTAAGTCGGTGTGTTTTAATTAGTAAAATCTATTAAATTTGGAGCTAATTATTTTTTTAGTAAAACTAGAAACTAAAACAAAACATGTCAGAAGAACAAACACCAGAAAGAGACGAAGAGTTTGATAACGATAATGGTGATAATTCATTAGGAAATGTAATTCACATTTCAGGAATGTACAAAGAATGGTTTTTAGACTATGCTTCGTATGTAATTCTTGAGCGTGCTGTACCTCATTTATATGATGGACTAAAACCTGTTCAACGAAGAATATTGCACTCCATGAAAGAAATGGATGATGGACGTTACAACAAAGTAGCAAACATTATCGGTAATACCATGAAATATCACCCTCATGGTGATGCTTCTATTGGTGATGCATTGGTTCAATTAGGTCAAAAAGATTTATTAATAGATTGCCAAGGAAACTGGGGAAACATACTTACTGGCGACCGTGCTGCGGCTCCCAGATACATTGAAGCTCGATTAACAAAATTTGCCTTAGAGGTTGTTTTTAATGCTAAAACTACCACTTGGCTTTCTTCTTATGATGGAAGAAATAAAGAACCTTTTACCTTACCTGTAAAATTCCCGCTTTTATTAGCTCAAGGTGTTGAAGGTATTGCCGTTGGTATGGCTTGTAAAATATTACCTCATAATTTTAATGAACTTATTGATGCATCTATAGCTCACCTTAAAGGTAAAAAGTTTACCCTACTACCCGATTTTATAACTGGTGGATCAGCGGATTTTTCAGGTTATAATGATGGATTAAGAGGTGGAAGAGTTAAGGTAAGAGCTAAAATTGTTCAAGAAGATAAAACTTTACTAAAAATTACCGAACTTCCTTTCGGAACGACTACAGACAAGCTTATTGAGTCTGTCTTGAAAGCAAATTCTAAAGGAAAAATTAAAATAAAAAAAGTAGAAGATAATACTTCTGAATTTGTAGAAATATTGCTTCACTTACCTTCAGGAGTTTCTCCTGATAAAATGATAGATGCACTGTATGCTTTTACAGATTGCGAAATATCTATTTCTCCAAATGCTGCAGTTATTGAAAATGATAAGCCACAGTTTTTAGGAGTTACAGAAATGCTAAGACTTTCTACCGACCAAACGGTAGAATTGCTAAAAAAAGAGCTTGAAATCAGAAAAGGTGAACTAGAAGAGCAATGGCATTTTTCATCTTTAGAAAAAATATTTATCGAAAATAAAATTTATGTAAAACTACATGGATTAGGGTATGAAGAAGCTATTACGCTTACACAAGAACTTTTAAAACCTTTTGAAAAACAGCTTATAAGAGCAGTCACGGAAGATGATGTAAAACACTTACTAGAAATAAAAATGAGACGTATTACTCGTCATGATGCTGAAAAAGCAGACGAGAAATTGTTATCACTAGAAGAAGAGTTAGCCAAAACCAAACATTACCTTGCTAACTTAATTGAGTATGCCATTGATTATTTTAAAGAACTTAAAAAGAAATATGGTGAAGGTAGAGAGCGTAAAACAGAAATTCGTTCTTTCGAAAATATTGATGCAGCGAAAGTAGCCGTTAGTAACGCCAAGTTATATGTAAATAAAGAGGAGGGATTTATCGGACATAGTTTAAAAAGAGGCGAAGGAGAATTTGTTGCAGATTGTTCTGATATAGATGATATAATTGTTTTCCGTGAAGATGGTAAAATGGTAGTTACCAAAATTGCTAATAAAACTTTTGTTGGCAAAGGAATTATTCATGTTGGCGTATGGAAAAAAGGCGACAAACGTACTATCTATAACATGATTTATCAGGATGGTAAAACCGGACCTTCTTATATGAAAAGGTTTGATGTAACTTCAATTACTCGAGATAAAGAATACGATTTAACAAAAGGCTCTACAGGTTCTAAAGTTCTTTGGTTTTCTGCCAATCCTAATGGAGAAGCTGAAACAGTATTGGTAAAACTTCGTCCGAAAGCTAATGTAAGAAAATTAAAATTTGAAATAGATTTTTCTGAGTTAGCCATAAAAGGTCGTGGAGCCAATGGAAACCGAGTAACTAAATACATTATAGCTAAAATTGAACTTAAAGAAAAAGGTGTTTCTACGCTATCTGCCAGAAAAATTTGGTTTGATGATACTGTTCAACGTCTTAATTCTGAAGGTCGTGGTGAGTTTTTGGGTGAATTTGGTTCTGAAGATAAAATTCTTACCATTATGCAAAGTGGCGAGTATCAACTTACCGGTTTCGACTTATTTACTAAGTTTGATGAGGACATGATTGTTATTGAAAAGTGGAACAGAAAAAAACCGGTAACTGCTATTTATTTTGATGGAGAAAAAGAACAATACAATGTAAAAAGATTTTTGATAGAACCTACAGATAAAAAAACATTGTTTATTACTGAACATGAAAAATCTTTCTTAGAAATTGTTACCACAGACTGGATTCCTCAAATACAAGTGAATTTTGCTAAAGTAAAAGGAGTAGAAAAAGAACCTGAAGTAATTAATTTAGAAGAGTTTATTGCTATAAAAGGAATGAAAGCTATAGGAAATCGATTAACTGCTAATAAGGTTAAAAATATAGATTTATTAGAGCCTTTACCTTATGAAGAAATAGTTGAAGAAACTACTGAAGATAAAGTTGAAGTTGATCAACCAGAAGAAGAAATAATTGCTGAAACAACAGCTAATGAAAATGCTGATACCAATAATCAAGAAGAAGTAAAAGAAGAAGGAACTACTCCTAAGCAAGAAACCTCATCAGCTCATAAACCAAAACCTATTAAGGATGTTTCTGATGATGAAGCCAGTCAGATGAAATTGTTTTAATAAAACAGCCGCTAAGAAATTCCAAGCGGCTGTTATAAAATATAAAAATTGGGATTTTTACAAAGAATAATTATTTCCAGACATATCAAATATTTTACTCGATTTTTTAGTTTTATCCGATTCATGAGATGTTGTAGATACTCCATCTAAGAACCTTAAGGCTAAAACCAATATTAAAATGGTAAAGAAGAATATCGCTATAAACATATCGTCTAAAATTTGATTTTCGTCTACAAAAATAGTAAATTTATCGAAACAAACAAAAATTAATCGATAAATTTTAACAATTCATCGAAAAAATTTAACATGAAACACATTTATTTAATAAGACATGCTAAATCAGATTGGAATAATCAGTGGTTAACTGATTTTGAAAGACCTTTAAATACAAGAGGGATTAATGATACTGAAAAAATAGGAAAAGAATTAAATAAATTAGGTTTTAATCCAGAAAAAATAATTGCTAGTTCTTCCAAGCGAACTACAGAAACTATACAGCTATTGTGTGAACATATTCCATTTAATTTTAAGCATGTTAAGTTTAATTCAAAACTATATCATCCGTCTATCGAAAATTTCATACATGTATTAGAAGATTTACCTGATGAATTAGAAAGTGTTGCTTTGGTTAGTCACAATTATGGCATTTCTGAGTTTGCGGATTACCTTACCGAAAGCTTTATGGAAGCAATGTCAACCTGTGCTGTTATTTGTATCACTTTAGAAATTAATTCTTGGAAAGAAATTGTTAGAGGTGTAGGAACAAAGAAATGGTATATTTACCCTAAGATGTTGGAATAAATCATCCCTTCCCTTTCAGTAAAATGTAATTCTGAAAACCTCCTACTTGTTTTTTGCCACCAAAAATTTTCTGCTCTATAAAAGTAGCTAACCTTACTCTTGGTTTTTCGTGTTTATGAATTTGCTCTCCTGGTTTTCGTTTGTCGGAATAGTTTAATTTTTCTGCCCAATCAAATTTGGCTATCCATTCTTTCATAACAGCAGGATGAGAATCCTTAAATTTGGCTAATTTACCTAAGGCTCCGTAAGAAAACTCTAAGGCTACATTTTCATAATTTTTATTGGCTTTTTCCTCCCCTTTGTGTATCGTATCTAAAGCTTTTTTCTTTTTGGTCATGTATTCGGGCGGACGAACCCAACCGTAATGATAAACTTCAGCGGGAATATTAACTACCTTAAGTTTGTAGGTGTTTTCTTGCTGACGATAGTCTTTGCCATCAAAATTAGGTATTCTTCTAAAAGATTGTGCCGACTCCCAAGAGTGGATGTCTTTATCATTTCTTACGATACGAATTTCTTTCGGATACCAGTTATGAGCAAAATGATAGTGATTATAGTCTCCCCAAAAGTGTTTATAATTAAACAAAAAACCTTCTACTTCTTTATCTTTTAAATATTGCTCGCACTTTTGTTTAATAACTGGTAAATATTTTTCGTGAATTACCTCATCAGCTTGTAAATAAAACAACCAATCGCCCGAACAGTGGGACTTAGCAATATCTGTTTGATGTGCATTTTCTGTTCCTCTATCGTATTTTTTAATATCCCAAACGGTATGTACAATTTTAATTTTATCAGAACCTATGCTTTCTATTTCTTTTAGCGTAGTATCATCCTCATCACAATCTCCCAACGCCACCACAAACTCATCAACTATTGGTAAAATAGATAAAATAGATTGTTTTATAGGAAAATAAAGTTTGGTGGCATTTTTTACCATTGTAAATCCGCTAATTCTCATGTTTTATTCATCGATTTTTTGGATGGCTATTAATTTTTTATAGGCAGCGTTAGATGGATTTTCCATTAATTCTTTGTGTGTGCCTTGTTCTATAATTTTTCCATTATTGATAACTACAATTTCATCTGCATTTTGTATGGTACTTAACCTATGAGCAACCACAATAGATGTTCTGTTTTGCATCAGTTGGTTCAACGCTTCTTGCACTAATTTTTCCGATTCAGTATCTAAGGCTGATGTAGCTTCATCCAACAACATAATTGGCGGATTTTTCAAAACCGCTCTAGCAATACACAAACGTTGTTTTTGCCCACCCGAAAGCTTCATTCCATTATCGCCAACAAAAGTTTGGTAGCCATATTCTGAGGCAACAACAAAGTCGTGAGCATTGGCAATTTTTGCAGCAGCTATTACTTGTTCTTCTGTGGCAGTTTCATTACCAAAAACAATGTTGTTGTAAATGGTATCATTAAATAAAATAGAATCTTGGGTAACAATTCCTATTTGCTCTCTTAATGAGTGCAACGAAATATCTTTTACATTATTTCCGTCTATTTTTATTGTACCTTCATTTACATCGTAAAAACGAGGTATTAAGTTAATAATGGTGGACTTCCCTCCTCCTGACGCACCAACCAATGCTACGGTTTTTCCTTTCTTAATGGTTAAACTAATATTATCTAACACTTTTTTATCGCCATAACTAAAAGATATATTTTCTAAGCTTATGCTATCATTGAACGATTCAATTGTTATCGCATTTTCAACATCTTTAACTTTTACTTCAGCATCTAACACTGTAAAAATTCTTTCTCCGGCAATTAGCCCTCTTTGGATATTGGCCACCACAGAAAACATACTTTTTAATGGCGATATTACATTGGCAAACAACAATACAAACACCAAGAAATTTTCAGGCGGCATATAGTTTTCTTTCAACACTAGAGTTCCGCCATAATACAACACCATACAAAAAACACCGACTCCCATTACCTGAGAAATAGGAGAAGCTAATCCTTTTTTGTAATCCATAGATCGTAATGCACGCTCATATTTTACATTTTCATGTGTAAATCGTTTACTGAAATAGGCTTTTGCATTGAAGGAATAAATGATTTTTATACCTCCTAAAGTTTCGTCTATCGTATTTAAAATTCTACCTAAATAATCTTGACCTTGTTTGGCTTTTTTTCTCAACATTCGGGTAATTCTCCAAATAACCAATCCTGATAAAGGTAAAACCAACAAAGAGAAAAGTAACAGCTGTGGCGATAAATAATACAATACTATAAAAGTAAAAATTACCGTAATTGGTTCTTTAATAATAGCATTCAATGTATCTATAATAGAGGTTTCTACTTCTTTTACATCGTTAGTCATTCTTGACATTAAATCACCTCTTTTTTCATTAGAATAATACCCCAAGTGCAATTCGGTAATTTTATCATACATCGCTAAACGAATGTTTTTTATCATTTTAGCTTTTACAAAAGCTAATATAAATCGAGAAAGAAAAGTGAATAAATTCGCTAAAAATACAGAGGCTATCAACACCAAGCATATCATTTTTAATGCTTCTGTTTTATCAGAAAATGAAACCAAATAATTTTTAAACCACTCTCCTACCGATGAAATGTATTCCTTACTAAAAGCAAAATCTGGAAATGGAGAACTAGCTACCGTTGCTGTTGCTTCCTGACTAAAAAGAATTTTTAGCACCGGAGCTACAAATGAAAGGTTTAGAATTTCGAAAACTATTCCTAAAACAGTAGTAATAACAAAAAATGGCAAAAAACTCCTAAACGGACGAGCGTAAGATAATATTCTAAGGTAGGTTTTCATTTGTTTCTTGCTCAATTTTAAAGGACAAAAATAGCAATTTTAAAGTAAGCTCATTAAAAACAAGTATGGTTAAGTATTTTTTTATAATTTTATTGACTGTAACTAAATACTAATACTAAAAACTTTATTATGAAATATATCAACTTTTTTAAATGGACATTACTACTAACTGCGTTTACTCTTTTTATGGCATGCAGCAATGAAACTGAAACTTCTGAAGAAGAAGTTAATGTTGAAGAACAAGAACAAACAGCAACAGAACCAGTTATGGATGCTAATGCTGAAACTACGGCTGCCGACACTAGTTCTACAGGTGTTTATCAGGAAGAAGTAACTGAATCTCCAAGTTCTTTAAAAGAAGCCATGCAGTCTTCTAACAATCAACCGGTAGTTGAAGAAGGCGGGTTGTCTTTTTGCGATTGTGTAAAAAAACAAAAAGAGTTAAATGAATTGATTATGGAAACGGAAGATGATGACAAAATGCTAAAAGCCATGGCAGAATTAGAAGCTATGAAAACCGGTGAGTGTAAAGTGCTTTTTTCTGCTAAACAAAACACCATAGAAGAGAAACAGGCTCATGCTAGAAGAGTGAAGAAATGTCTTTAAATAACGTGTCTGTCTATAATATCCGATTTTGAGGCTTTCAATCATTATAGTTCAGCCTCTTTACTTTACAAATAAACATTTACAGACAAACAATAAATATAAAAAATATAAACAGATGAAAAAATTTAGCTTTATGATACTATTACTAGGATTATTCTCAGGGTTTAACTCTAAAGTAGCACCTGAAGAAAAAACAAACCTTTACCATTTATCTTTTACTGATATTAATGGCAAAGAAGTAAATTTAAAAGATTTTAAAGGAAAGAACATTGTTATTGTGAATGTTGCTTCTGAATGTGGTTTTACCAAGCAATATGAAGATTTACAAAAACTACATGAAGCTTACAAAGAAAACACCGTAGTAATAGGTTTTCCTTGTAATCAGTTTGGCGGACAAGAACCCGGTTCTGAAGAAGAAATAGCTACTTTCTGTAAAAAGAATTTTGGCGTAACTTTTTTATTGGCTTCAAAAATTGATGTGAAAGGAGAAAATACGCATCCTATTTACCAATGGTTAACAGCTAAAAGTGAAAATGGTGTAATGGATTCTTCTGTTAAGTGGAATTTCCAGAAATACGTTATTAACAAACAAGGCGAATTGGTAGATGTATTTTATTCAGTAACCAACCCTATGAGCGATAAAATTACCAAGTTGCTTAAGAATTGATAGTTATAGTTGATAACTCCAATAGTTGAAAAAATTAAACACAAAATAGATAACTACTATAACTAAAATAAACGCAACTAGTTGCGTTTAGCTAATTGTTGGCAAACATAGTTGAACTTTATGAAAAAAATATTATTGATACTTACCCTTCCTTTATTTCTCTTTTCATGTAGCAGCATGGAAGTTAAAGATTTTTCAATAAAAATTAAACCTTACAAGGAGGGTGAAGGGGGGAAATATTGGGAAATATGTATGTCTGCGGAAAAATCTACTAATTGTCATGGATATGTTGGTTTTGATATCTATAAAAAAGATGGTAAAAAACATTATGTAGAAGTAGGTTTTATTCACCTAAAAGGGTTCTGTACGGACTACAACATAGTTCTTGCCTCTACACATGGTGGTAGTAGGGAGAATAAAGATTATTTAAGGGATATGGATGCGGAAGATATAGATTATATTATGGTAAAAGTCTGGGAGTGCTCAAATGATGACGCTCCTATTTATAAAAATAAAATTATACCTACTGAACTTAAATAAACACCTCCACCTTGCCAAATAAGAACTAAAAAGTAGCTTGTCATTTTAGATTTTAGTGTAAGCGTAAAAATCTAAATGGCACAGCGGTTAAAGTAAAAGAATTAAAACGCTATGCCATTAAATTTCTCTAATTTCGTAAAAACGAAAAGAGAACTTAAAATGTCAAGCTGCGATGGGGTTTGTTAGTAAATATTATAAATGACAAAAAAACTATTCATATTACTTAGTATTTTTTTTATGACTTTTAGTATTTCCTATGCTCAAGAAATGAATTGTAATGTTTGGCACAACTCAGACTCTGTAAACTTTGATCCACATCTTAATACTCTTTTAGAACGATGGTCAGACTACAAAGTACTTGGTTCTATTCTGGACAATTGTATCAATAATAAAACCATACCTTATAAGACTCATTGGAAGTTGTTCATTGATTCAGAGGGGAAAGTAGTTAATGCGACACCTATTGAAAACGCTGGAGAATGTGAAAAAGAAATAACCAATCATTTAATAATGATGCCCAATTTTATTCCAGCTAAAATTAACAATGAGCCTGTTTGTTGTACTTATATATTGACACTTTCCAGATATTAAAAAAATGTCATAACAGTCCTTCTCAAACCTCTATCACAACTTCATTTCAGGAATATCGCCTTCAATAATTAGTTTTCCGGCTGTAGCGGCTTTAATTTCTTCTACACTAACACCCGGAGCTCTTTCTTTTAAATGAAAAGCACCATCTTTTATTTCTAAATAAGCCATATTGGTTACTACTTTAGTAACACACCCTACTCCTGTTAAAGGAAGTGTGCATTTTTCCAACAGTTTGCTTTCGCCTTTTTTGTTGGTGTGCATCATGGCAACAATAATATTTTCTGCTGAAGCTACTAAATCCATAGCTCCTCCCATACCTTTTACCATAACGCCCGGTATTTTCCAATTGGCTATATCTCCATTTTGAGCTACTTCCATGGCTCCTAAAACGGTCAGTTGCACATGCTGCCCTCTAATCATAGCAAAACTAGTAGAAGAATCAAAAATAGAAGCTCCTGGCTGTAAAGTAACCGTTTGCTTTCCTGCATTAATCAAATCAGCATCTTCTTCACCATCAAAAGGAAATGGTCCCATACCTAAAATACCATTTTCCGACTGAAACTCTACGGTTATGCCTTTAGGAATATAGTTGGCAACCAAAGTAGGAATTCCTATTCCTAAATTTACATACCATCCGTCTCTTAATTCTTGTGCTATTCGTTGTGCTATTCCGTTTTTATCTAACATACTTTATATTTAATGTAACAGTTTGTCAATTTAACAATGTAGCAATTATGATAACTACTACTTATTATTTTAGCTTTTTACTTGTACTTAATATTTTATATATAATTAATCCTATTTCTTTAATCTGATTTTCCAATTCTAAATTAAAAGGTCAACTACGAGCGAGAGCGAGTAGTTCTTTGCTCAATACGTTTTTCGTAGTCTTTCCCTTGGAAAATACGTTGTACAAAAATTCCTGGCGTATGAATATGATTAGGATCCAACTCTCCTTCGGGCACTAACTCCTCTACTTCGGCAATAGTAATTTTTCCTGCCATAGCCATAACTGGATTAAAATTAGCTGCAGTATATTTAAACACTAAGTTTCCTGCTGTATCTCCTTTCCAAGCCTTTACAACAGCAAAATCGGCTGTAAGTGCTGATTCTAAGATGTGAGGCTTACCATTAAATTCTCTTACTTCTTTGCCTTCGGCTACTTCTGTTCCGTAACCTGCTGGAGTAAAAAATGCCGGAATTCCTGCTCCTCCTGCTCGGCATCTTTCTGCTAAAGAACCTTGTGGAATTAAATCTACTTCTAATTCTCCGCTAAGCATTTGTCTTTCAAACTCATCATTTTCACCAACATAAGAAGAAATCATTTTTTTAATTTGTTTCTTTTGCAACAACAATCCTAATCCAAAATCATCTACACCGGCATTGTTTGAAATACAGGTTAACTCTTTTATATTAGACCTTACCAATGCAGAAATACAATTTTCGGGAATACCACATAAACCAAACCCTCCAAACATTAAAGTCATTCCACTTTCCATTCCTTTTATAGCTTCTTCAGCATTTTTCACCACTTTATTTATAGCCATATTCTTTTATATTTTTAATTTTTCTTACCAAGTTGAATTTGAACTTGAATTAAAATTATTATTAAGATTATATTGATTGCAATCCAACTCAATAGATAATGGTGATTGAGGTCGCTCAAAATCGCCATCCGAAATTTTAATAGTTGGATCTGCATGTACTTTCTGCATATAATATCCCCAAATTGGCAAAGCAGTATTAGCTCCTTGTCCCATAGCAGTTGTTGCAAAACGAATACTACGCTCATCAGCACCTACCCAAACTCCGGTAACTAAATCGGGAGTTATTCCCATAAACCAACCATCAGAGTTGTTTTGTGTTGTTCCTGTTTTTCCTGCTATTGGGTAACGATGTCCGACATAAGGGCGAGATTCCGAAACACTTCCTCTTAATCTCATACCTGTTCCTGAATGGTACATCGGACTTTTACCTCTTGCTTTACGGTAATCTCCGGCACATTTATTATACTCTCCATCAACAACCCCTTTCATTAAATCTAACATTACATAGGCAGTTTCCTCACTCATTGCTTCATTTGTTTTAGGTTGAAAATCGATAATAACATTACCAAATTTATCTTCCACACGCGTGTACATAGTTGGTTCAATAAAAACACCTTTGTTAGCAAAAGTAGCATTAGCTCCCACCATTTCATAAACCGATAAATCAGCAACTCCCAAACATAAAGAAGGTACAGGTTCTAAGGTACTTGTAATTCCCATTGCTCTCGCTTGGTCAACAACAGCTTTAGGTCCGAATTGTTTCATAATATAAGCAGTGATAGAGTTCATAGAGTTAGCTAAGGCGTATTTCATAGAAACTTTACAACCTGTATTATAACCATCAGAGTTTTTAGGCGTCCAACTTTTTAAAATACCATATTCTCCTTTTTGGAAGGTGTAAGCCACATCAGGCACTTCATAACAAGGTGAATAACCATTTTGAACGGCTGTGGCATAAACAAAAGGCTTAAAAGTAGAACCTACCTGACGTTTTGCTGTTTTTACGTGGTCGTAAGCAAAATTTTGGTAGTTTACTCCTCCAACCCATGCTTTTATATAACCTGTATGAGGATCCATAGACATTAAACCTGCATGTAAAAATGTTTTGTAATATTTTAATGAATCCAAAGGACTCAAGGTAGTATCTTTATCTCCTTGGTGAGTAAAAATGGTCATTTTAGTAGGTGCAGCAAAAATTATATCAATAGAATCTTTAGCTACAGCGTAGGTTTCATGTCCACAATCTTCTGCCTGACAAACAAACAATTTTCCTACTTTTTTTACAAAATCTCCTCTTCTTCCACAATTAGCACATTCTTGTCCCGTCATAATTCTGTATCTCGGAGAACCTTTTTTCATGTTATCCAGTAATTGCTCGTATTGATTTTTTGATATCCTATGGTCATAAGGATATTTTGACTCGCGATACTTTTTTAGGTGAGCACTAAATTCTGCTTGTAAATGATTGCCAATATGTTCCTGTACAGCATATTCAGCATAGGTTTGCATTCTGGAATCTAAAGTAGTATAAATTTTCAACCCATCTTTATAAATGTTGTATGGTGTTCCATCTTTCTTAGTATAAAGGTAATTCCCTTCATCATCTTTTTCTTGTAATTTTTCTTGCAATTCTAATCTTAATGTTTCTCTAAAGTAAGGTGCCATACCCTCTTTATGGTCAACCACTTTGTAATCCAGCTCAATTGGTAATACCCTCAATGAATCATAAGTCTCTTGCGTTAGCAATTCATTTTTTTTCATCTGAGAGAGTACCACTTCTCTTCTTTTCATAGCATTTTCAGGAAATCTTTTAGGGTTATATAATGATGGGTTTTTTGCCATCCCAACCAAAATAGCAGCTTCTTCTACTTTTAATTCAAAAGGTTCTTTATTAAAATAAACGTTACTAGCAGATTTAATTCCAACAGCGTTATAGATAAAATCGAACTTGTTTAAATACATCACAATAATTTCTTCTTTGGTGTATCTTTTTTCTATCTCTACCGCTATAATTTGCTCTTGTAATTTTTGTTTGATACGCTCTATAATATTATCAGCACTATGTTCAAACATCATTTTAGCTAACTGTTGAGTAATAGTACTGGCCCCTCCTGCTTGTCCTAATTTAGCAACAGCACGTACTAAGCCTCTAAAATCTATTCCCGAATGGTCGTGAAAACGTTCATCTTCAGTAGCTATTAATGCATCAATAATATGTGGAGAAAGTTTCTCATAAGTAACATTAGTTCTATTTTCTTTAAAATACTTTCCTATTACTTTTCCATCAGCAGTTATGATTTCTGAAGCTAAATTACTTGTAGGGTTTTCCAATTCAGTTAAATCAGGCAGAGGGTCAAAACTCATCGTTCCGTGTTTTGCTCCTAAAAATAAAACATAAAGAAATATGAAAGGAAGCAAGATTATTAACCAAAAAATAAGCATTTGCTTAATTTTATTAGGCTCTTGCTGTTTGGATGTTTTTTTGTCTGTTTTCAAATTATATGAAAATAAGATGGTTTATATTAGTGGCAAATATATTGATTTTAGCTTGAAAGGCAATAAAAAATTTCTTAAAACCAAGCAAACTCTAAGTCTTATTGTTCGGGGTATTTCAACACTTTTCTTAAAGTATTTCTTTAGAATAAAACATTCTATATTTACAACAATTTTAAAAATTTAAAGCATTCATTAACTGACCTACAAAATTCATAAAAGCACCTGGAACAAAAATTAATGTAAATAAAAATCCGTAAACTGCTCCCCAAGTATGAGCATCATGAGCTACATTATCACTACTTCTTTTATCCATATAAATTTCATAGGCCAAATAAAGTACTCCAAACAATAATGGGTTAATAGTAAAAGGCAAAAAGATAATTCCTATTCCTCCTGTAAAAGGCATGAATGCTATAGCGGAGAACAACACTGCTGAAACTGCTCCAGAAGCTCCTACTGAATTATAGCCATAATTGTTTTTATGTCGTGCTAAAGAAGGTAATGATGCTACCGCCATTCCTCCAACATAAATAAACAAGTAATAAACAATTCCCATCACTCCCATTTCATTAATCAAAATAGTTTCTACAATCTCTCCAAAACTGTACAATACATACATATTAAAGATTAGATGGAAAATATTTTCTTTATCATGAACAAAAGCATGTGTAAACAAACGATACCACTCTTTATTATTATATACTAAATAAGGGTTGAAAAGTAATTTTTGATAAAGTTGAGCATTACTATTGGCGGCAAAAGAAACAATAGCGGTAATTATAATGATAATAACAGTAATACTCATTCAATTTATTTTTAAAATGTTACTTGCAATTTTGTTACAAGTTTATTCACAAAGGCAATCACTTTTTAATCCTTCAAAAGAAATATTTGAAAGTGTTGCAATGTCTTCTTTTTCTTCTGCAGTAGATAACCTTCTAGGTTCGCAAGTTTCTATTAAAAGGATAACTTCTCTTCCATCTGCTAATTTACCTTCAATTTGGTATTCCGGACAAGGCTCTCTTGTTGTAGAACTTTCAGAAAAATTTACTTTAGCTTTTTGAAAGAATGTTTTATCAAAATCTTCAAGTGCTATATCATTACATTCTAATACACAAACTAGATGTTTCTGACTTATTTTAAGTTCTGTACCTTCAATAAATTCTAATACTCTACCTTCTGGCAACCAAGAAGAACGAGCGTCATCTCCTGTATAAAAAATGGCATAAACCATTACGCATCCTAATCCGAACCCTATTAAATAATACTTTAACCTGTGTATAAATTTATCCATTTTATGTTGTTAGTAAGTTAAATTTCTAATCTCCAATTAAATTACATCGCCATTAACAACAAATTAATGTCTTTATAAGGCATATTAAATGTTTCTGCTAAATATTTATTGGTTAATATTCCTTTGTAGATATACACTCCATTTTGAATACCAATATAAGAACGTATCATAGCATCTATACCGCCAAATTCGCCTGTATCTAATATTGTTGGAGCAATTACATTGCTTAATGCATAAGAAGCTGTTCTGGCAACTCTAGAAGCAATGTTGGGTACACAATAATGAATTACGCCATGTTTAGCAAAAACAGGTGCTTGGTGACTAGTAATTTCAGAAGTTTCTATACAACCACCTTTGTCAATACTTACATCAACTATTACAGAGTAATCTTTCATACATTTTACCATTTCTTCGGTAACTATAATTGGAGCTCTACCAATTTTACTACTAATTGCTCCAATAACCACATCGGCTGATTTTAGCGCCTTTAATAATACTTTCGGTTGAACAATAGATGTTTGTAATCTTTGTCCGACAGCTGTTTGCAATCTTCTTAATTTATGAATATTGTTATCAAAAACTTTTACTGAAGCTCCTAAACCAACTGCTGTTCTAGCAGCAAACTCACCTACTGTGCCTGCTCCAAGAATTACTACTTCTGTTGGTGAAACACCTGAAATACCTCCAAACATTTGTCCTTGACCATTTCGTTGGTTGCTCAAATATTCAGCAGCAATAAGGATAGCCGTATTTCCTGCAATTTCACTCATTGCCGTAACAATTGGTAAAATTCCATCTGGATCTTTAATAAAATCGAAAGCTACTGCAGTAATTTTTTTAGATATTAGTTTTTTAAGGAAATCTTTAGGTTGAATTGGCAATTGTAATGCAGAAATTAATAACTGACCATGTTGCATCAAATCAATTTCTTCTAGAGTTGGTGGCTCTACCTTTAAAATCATATTAGCCTTGTAAACCTCTTCTGTACCATAAACAATTTGAGCACCAGCTTCACTATAATCTTTATCACTAAAACTACAACCCTCTCCGGCTCCAGTTTCAATAATAACTTCATGCCCGTTGTTTACTAATAATGCCACCGCATCAGGAACTAAGGGAATTCTCTTTTCTTGAATAGAAGTTTCTTTAGGAATTCCTATTTGTAAACTACTTTTTTTACGAGCCACTTCAAGCATTTCTTCTTGAGGCATAAAACCATGGGCTAAAGATTTAAGTAAATCATCTGATGTTGGCATATCCTTAATATTTTTCTAAATGAACAGTTACAAATTTATTAATTAGCAAGCACTTTACTAGCTATAAACAAAACATTTATTAATACAAAATTGTTATTAATCTTTTATTGTCTTCAGTTAGTGTTATAGAGACTTTTACTGCTTTTTCAGGAATAAGGTTAGGAATTTTCTCTGGCCACTCTATAAAACAATAATTTCCACTATAAAAATATTCTTCTACACCAAAACCCAAGGCTTCTTCCTCTTCTTTAATTCTATAAAAATCAAAATGATAAACTTGTTGATTATCTTCCGTTAAATACTCATTAACAATAGAAAAAGTAGGGCTTTGTATCGTATCTACTACTTTTAATGTCTTACACAATTGCTTAATTAAAGTAGTTTTCCCTGCTCCCATTTCTCCATGAAAAGCAATGATTTTATGATTCCCTATTGCTGACAAAAGCTGATCGGCTATTTGTGGCAAGTCTGCTAATGTAAAAGCGTTAAGTTTTATTTCAGAAACTTCACTCATAATTTAACTATATAGTTTATTCCTCCAAAATTAAGGCATTATTCAACTCAAAATGTCTTTTTAAATCCACATTTAAAAAATGAGTGGTATCGGTTCTTATTTCTGCTGTTGGCAAATATCCCGAATTTGGCAAAGCTTTTAAATAAATAGGTTGTTGATGAGTAATGTTTGTTTTTATCTTTACTAATTCGTCCATGCGTTTATCGTAAGCTATTGCATAGTTTTTGTGAATTTGAAAAGTAACAATAACAAAAATTAAAACACCGATTGTGTTTAATATTAAAATGACTTTTTTCATTTTTTCTGAAATGTCAATTTTACTTCCTAATAAAAATAAATACCTTATTAATAACATTAATATTAGTACAGAAGATACCATTGTAGCTCTATCGGGAGGAAGTGCTCCTAAAGGAATTACCACAATGAGATGATTGATGATTACAATAAAAACAATGAACAAAACAGCATAAAGCAACTGCCTTAAAGGTTTAAAATTCTCTAATATAAAGTTGCTTTTTGTCCCTAAAATATAAAATGGAAATGCCAATAAAATTGCAGGTATAAAAGTATAGTGAAGTTTAAAAAGCAAACTTTTTACAGTAGCGTAAGCAGTAAATAAAATTACATTTGTCCATTCTAAACTTGGTGTAAGCTCATCTCTTAAAACTGTTCCTGAACCAAAAAATATCACACAAAAACCTAAAAAAAGTAAAACTCCTGAAAATAAATAAGGAAAATATGTTTTAAAATGAAATTGTTGTTTTACAGCAAACATTCCTAAAAACAATAACAGAATAAGCGTCATTGGTTCGTTAGATCCACTTATAAAAATGGAAGACATTGTCAATAAAAAATAATCTCCACTGTTTTTTTCTCTTTTAAAGAATACACTTAATAAAAAAAACAAGGCAATGGTGCTATACAAATAAACTACCGACCCAGTAAACCAAAACCAAACATCATTAGGAGAAAGTGTTAAGAAGAAACATATACTCATTAGCGAAAAAGCAATTAAGCGATTGTTTTCCATAGCAATAGCGTAAAAACTTACTACATTTTTGATAAAACGATTAATTGCAAAGTACAACAATAAGTAAGAGCTTAAATTGAAGATAATTAAGAAATAGGAAAATTTACTTAACGGCAACAAAAAAGCTATTAATAAATTAGAAGCAAATCTTCCGTGCCAATTAAACTGTAAGTGATTAAAAATTTCAATTGCACTTTTATTTTTAATTTCGGTAAGAAAATAAAAATCATCTGCGGCATACCTATTAAAATAAACAGTTGATATGAAAAAACAACTCCATAACAACACTTGTATAATTAAATATGGACGAATATATTTAGGCAAATAACTAGTTTTTAGTTGATAATTGGTAAAAATATAAAATTAAAATGAAGTGATTAGAGAATATTCCCCTACAAACTATATTCAATAGGCTTTTTTATTATTTTTGTTCAAAATTTTTCGGGGTGTAGCTTAGTCCGGTTAAAGTGCGCGTCTGGGGGGCGCGAGATCGGAGGTTCGAATCCTCTCACCCCGACTTTTAACAGCAGTAAAACAACAAAAAATTATACTGATAAAAAATCAACATATATATAATTTAAAGATAAGCTCAAAAAAAAGCGTGTTAAGAAAATCTCAACACGCTTATCGTAATGTTTTTCGGCTAATTAATTTAGTACAAAAGAAACAGTTTCTAAATGCTCTGAATCTCTAACGCTTAATGCTTTTGAATAGTTCAAAATATTGTTGATAGTAGATTGTTTGGGCGTATTTCTTTTGGTTGTTTCTTTATCTTTAAACAAAAGCGATTTTAGTTGCTCTTCTTCTTTTGATAATGCTAAATAATTAAAAATAGTAATTTGATTCATAGGCAATAAAATGTTTTAGGTTTTAATTTACACACTTAACGACACATTTTTTTAAATATTGTAGTACTCAATAAAATTATTTTGGAAACAAATGCTTTCGTATCTTTGCAAAAAACAACTACATGTATCACTTCCTTATAAAACCCCTACTGTTCTTAATGTCGCCAGAAAAAGCACATTATTTTGCTACAGGGTGTTTAACTTTTTTTTCCAACATACCAGGAGGTGCTGCTTTATTAAGAGCACTTTTTGAAGTGAAAAACAAAAAACTCGAACGTCATTTATTCGGATTAACATTTAAAAACCCTGTTGGCTTAGCTGCTGGGTTCGATAAAGATGCTCGGTGGTTTAACGAACTGGCCAATTTAGGCTTTGGTTTTATAGAAATAGGCACACTTACCCCAAAAGGACAAATTGGCAACCCTAAACCTCGTTTATTTAGAATTACAGAGGATGAAGGACTAATCAACCGAATGGGATTTAACAATTTAGGTGCAGCAGATGCTATTCAACGACTAAAAAACAGAAAAACTGACATTGTTATTGGCGGTAATATTGGTAAAAATACAGCTACAGCTAATGATGATGCATTAGACGATTATTTAGTTAATTTCAACACCTTACACGATTACGTAGATTATTTTGTGGTAAATGTAAGCTGTCCGAATGTAAAAGACTTAACCAAATTGCAAGACACTCCTTTTCTGCTGAATTTATTAGGAGAGCTTAAAAAAATCAACCAGACCAAAACCAAGCCTAAACCAATTTTATTAAAAATTGCTCCCGATTTAAACAACTCTCAACTAGATGAAGTAATTGAGATAGTAGCCCAAACCAAAATTGACGGTATTATAGCTACCAATACTACTACCTCTAGAGAAAACTTAAAAACTTCGCCAAAAGAAATTGAAGCTATTGCCAATGGTGGTTTAAGTGGGAAAGCATTAAAAGAACGCTCTACAGAAGTAATTCGCTACTTAGCCCAAAAATCTAACAAAGCGTTTCCTATTATTGGCGTAGGAGGAATACATTCCGCAGCAGATGCCTTAGAAAAAATTGAAGCTGGAGCAGATTTAGTTCAAATTTATACAGGATTTATTTATGAAGGTCCTGGGTTGATAAAAGCAATTAATAAAAAAATATTAGAGAATGGTTAAACTAATTGAATGTCCGAGAGATGCCATGCAAGGTTTGCATGATTTTATTCCTACAGATATAAAAGCAGCCTACATCAATCAACTTTTAAAAGTAGGTTTTGATACCATTGATTTTGGCAGTTTTGTTTCTCCAAAAGCCATTCCTCAGTTAAAAGATACAGCTGAAGTACTTTCTAAACTTGATTTATCGACAACAAAAAGTAAATTATTAGCCATTATTGCCAATACTCGCGGAGCAAATGATGCTGTTTTATTTGAAGAAATTGACTACTTGGGCTTTCCGTTTTCTATATCAGAAACCTTTCAACAACGTAATACCAATTCTAGCATTTCACAATCGTTAAAAACGGTAGAAGAAGTGCAGTCGCTTTGTCTAAAGCACAACAAAAAATTAGTGGTTTATATTTCTATGGCTTTCGGAAACCCTTATGGTGATGAATGGAACAGCGATATTGTAATTAATTGGACAAAAAAGTTGGCTGATTTAGGCATCGAGATAATTGCATTGAGTGATACTATTGGTGTTTCTAATAAAGAAAATATCAGTTACCTGTTCAAAAACATTATTCCAGAATTTAAGACAGTAGAAATTGGAGCTCATCTCCATACTACTCCTGATACATGGAAAGAAAAAATTATTACCGCTTATGAAAACGGTTGCCAAAGATTTGATGGAGCTATAAAAGGTTTTGGTGGCTGCCCTATGGCAACAGACAAGCTTACAGGTAATATGCCAACAGAAAATTTAGTAAGTTATTTTAACGATATTAATGTAAATACCAATATTGATACTATTGAATTTGAAAAAAGCTTATTAGCTGCTAATAAAGTATTTTTATCTTAATTAAAATGAAAGCAACTTATTGTTCCCATTGCGAAACTGTACTTCAAGACACTTACTGTCAACACTGTGGGCAAAAACACATTGATAAACGACTTACTTTTTGGAACATTATTTCCGATTATATTTTTCAAATTCTTTCGCTCGAAAAATCTGGTTTTGATACCGTTTTAAAATTAATTACTTCTCCTAAAAAAGTAATAAGCAATTATTGGAATGGGTATAGGAACTATTATCAAAGTCCTGGTAAAATTTTATTCTATTTTTTGACCATTGCCGGACTTCATATTGTTTTGGTTAACGCTAGACTATTTGATATGACGATAGACATTAGTTACACCTCTCCTCAATTTGGAATTATTTTCATTATTCCGCTTATTACAATTAGTACCTACTTAACTTATTTTAAACAAAAATTAAATTTCGGAGAACACTTTATAGCCACTACCTATCTTTTTTCTGTTTTTGGAATGCTATTTATTATAATTGATGATTTAGTTAATTATTATTTAAAAATGAATTTTGATTATTTCAACATTCAATACTTAATAGTAATAATTATATTGTGGAGTGTTTTTGTTTACTCAAAAAATAATAAGTGGTACTGGCTAGTATTAAATTTTATACTAAACTTGGTAATTTTTTTATTAATTATTTCTATCCTAGTTGGAATAATCTATTTAGCAGGTGGAGTAAACATTCAAGATTAACTATCTAAAAACCTCATTAGCTCTCTTCCACAAAGGGTCATCCGATGGCACTGGAGCAACTACTTCCATTTGTTCTTTACGAACAGGATGTAAGAAACTAATTTTTCTCGCATGTAAACTAATTGAAGCATCTTTATTAGAACGATTAAATCCATATTTTAAATCTCCTTTAATTGGACTACCCATTTCCGACAGTTGTACTCTTATTTGATGATGTCTACCCGTTTTTGGTAAAATTTCTAATAGATAATAATTATCAAAATCAAAAATTACTTTATAAGTTAATTCTGCCATTTTAGCCCCCTGAAACATGGTTTCCTGAGCAAAAGATTTATTCTTTGCTTCATTCTTCTTTAAATAGTGAACTAATTTACCTTCTTTATTTTTTGGTGGATTTTTAACTATTGCCCAATACGTTTTTTGGATCTCTTTATCCTGAAACATCTTGTTAAGTCTCATTAAAGCTTTGCTTGTTTTTGCAAAAATTACAATTCCGCTGGTAGGTCTGTCAATTCTGTGGGGAGTACCGATAAAAACATCGCCTGGTTTATTATATTGTTGTTTAATATATCGTTTAACCTTTTCACTCATAGGTTCATCACCTGTTTTGTCGCCTTGCACAATTTCTCCCGAGCGTTTGTTTACAATGATAAGGTGATTATCTTCAAAAAGAATATCTAAATCTACTTTGGATTCCATTAAAATAAGTAATAATTTAAGCTGCGAAGTTAAACAACTTTATTCCGAAAGAATAATATTTTGGTCTAGCTCTTCTGTGTATAAACTTCTATCTTTAATCCACAGTTTCTTCTCTATGGTTTTGCCTGTATTATCGGCAATTTTTAAGATATATTTATTGGGTGGTAAAATCATTATATAACTTCCTTTTTGCTGATTCACTTCAAAAATGCCTTGTAAATCTCCCCCATCTTCTTTAAAAGCCTCTATTTGCATAGCGTAATTTACTAAAGTAGAATCTGCATTGTAAACCATTCCTTTAACTGTTGTTAATTGAGTTTCTTCATCTTTTAACTCTACTCTGTAAATATCTAAATCTCCTTCAGAATCACTTCTGTAAGCAGATAGATAAACGAATTGTTTGTTTTCAGTAAAACAAATACTTGTATTATCATCTGGTGTATTTAGTGGGTATCCAATATTAATTGGTTTCGACCAAGTTTGTGTTTCTTCATCAAAAGTAGATTTAAACACATCATAACCACCAATACTATTATGTCCTTCTGATGCAAAGTACAAAGTTTTACCTTCATCAATTAAATAAGGATTAATTTCATTAAGGTTAGTATTAATATTTTTTCCTATATTAGATGGATTCCCCCACTTTCCGTTGGGTAATTTTTTCACAAAATAAAGATCTGAAGCTCCAAAACCATCTTTTTTCTCACTTGAAAAAACCATCAACTGTCCGTCATTAGAGATTGTTACACTAAGTTGTTTAGAGCTTTTGTCATTAATTAATTTGTTATCAATTTTTTTAGCTTTAGCATAAGAACGTTTACCCATTTCTGCCATATACAAAGTATTTTTTTCTTTAGGATTGTCTAGATAGTAAAACACATAGTTGCCATTTTCAGAAATCCCTGCAACTTGCTCATTACCATAAGAATTAGGATAGTTAATAGAGCGCGTTTTAGACCATTTTCCACTTCTAAAAGTTGAACCATAAATATCTGCGGTATAATAACCTTCTAAATCATAAATTCTACCTGTTGTACCTTCTCTTCTAGTAGTAAACATTAATTGATATTCGTTTGGAGTTATAATAGGATGATATTCTTTTCCCTTAGAGTTGATATATTTACCTAAGTTCTCAAAATGTGTATTGACCGGAAATTTCACTAACTGTTTAGCATTATTACACATATTAATTCTTCTTCGACTTTTTTCAGCCATTTCCGAATTAGCATCATTTTCTAAATATTTTTCAAACATTTTAATAGCTAAATCATACCTATTGGTTAAATGATAGCCTTTCCCTAAGTAAAACCAAACTTCGTTGGGAACATCAGACTTTTTAGAAACTTCTTCTAACATTTTAATCCCATCTTCCCACTCATAAGAATTAAGCAAACTCACTCCAAATCTAAATTTAAACTCTGTATTGTTTTGATGTTTTTTATATAACTCTCTATAAAGCTCTTTAGCTTTTATGAAATTACCATTATTATACATTTTATTGGCATTGTCAGGCAATTCATAATGTAATTTCTGCCCTAATAAAACTTGTGCTATTAATGCACTTAATAATAAAATAGTTAGTTTCAGTTTCATGGTGGAAAAATAGTAATAATATTTAAAAAAATGTTATAAATTTTTATTTTAGTTTATGGTGTTTCGTGATAAATCATTTTTACATATTGTCAATTTGAATATTGTTTTTTCAAAATGAAAATAACCTCTTTTGTTTTTAAATTGATTAAGGCAAAATTAAACCACGTAAAAACCTCATTTAATGATATTTGTGGAATTAAATTGAATTCCTATATAGTAATGGTATTTTGTTTGTCAACTATAAATTTAAAATATGCATTAAATGAAAAATAGCGATAAAAAATTAAAAATTGCTGTGCTAGAAGATAGCTCTTTTTACAACAAAATTATTTGTAAAAAACTGGCATATTACACAAAAATACTTGCTGATGTTAAAGGTTTTAAATATGAAATTGAATCATATGCTCATTTTGACGATTTTTTAAGAAACCTAAAAGCAGATATAAACATTGTGTTTTTGGATTACTATTTAGGTGAAGGTGTAACAGCTATTGATATAATGAACGTAATTCAAAAAAAATGTACTGATTGTAAAGTCGTAATTATCTCACAATCGAGTAATCCGTTTATAGCCGAAAAAACCATTAGCAATGGTGCTGCTGCTTATATATATAAAGATAAAGATGCTCTAGAAAAGTCGTGCTATTTTGTAGAGGAATTTACCAATGTTAATTTTTCTTAACCCCTTACAAAACAAATCAAATTATGACTTTAGCTAAAAAATATCGTATTTTAGTGGCTGATAGCGATTTAAAATTTAAACGTCAATTATCAAGAATATTAAAAAATATTCTTGATAGTTACGAACATACTAATATTGAACTTTTTGCAGAAACCAATGTTAAGGAAATAAATGAACAGTTAAAAAGCAAGCTCGATTTAGTATTTTTAGACGCTGACTTTTTTATAAATAATGACGATGTTTCATTATCTAACTTATTTAAAAACAGTCCTAATTGTATTATTGTTTTATTAACTTCAGATAAAGTTGGTAAAAACATTATGAATGTGATTGACACGTTTAAGAGACATAATCAGTTATATTTTGGAGAACATCTATTAAAAGATAATTACTCCGATGATATAATAAGTTTCTTTTGTAGAGGATATGTGGATAGAATTATGTATCATTAATGAAAAACTAAATATACTATGAATAAAAGAACTGCTTTTCAGTATAAAATACTAGCCATAATGTTGGTAATTATGGTTTTAGTAAGTATTACCGGAATTTATGCCTACAAACGTTTTTCTCAGATAGTTACTAGCATTAGTAAAGAAGCCAGAGTTGACATGAGATTAATTACAGCAAAAGCATTAATGAATGATGTTGCCGAAGCTGAAAATAGTGTAAAATCTTATAGTCTAATTAGAGATACATTGTATTTAAACAAATTTTACAAAGCAGCTGAAAGATCAAACGAAAAACTTAGCAGACTTCATCAGTACAGTGTTGACAAAAAAATATTATCGCACGAAGTAGATACCCTTGAGGTTTTAATAGCCGAAAAGTTTAATATCCTTAATGAATTATTGGTGATTCAAGATAAATACCGAGTTCAAACAGCATTAGACAAGGTAATAATCAATATTGAAAAAAAAGATAGCGTTAAAGAAGAATCCTTTAAAACTGAGCTTAAACCTAACATTATTCAAAAAATATTTGGAAAAAAGAATAAAGCTGACACCGCTAACAAAAGTGGAAAACAATACAGCATTGAGGATATTAACAAAGAAATTGACTCCATTAAAAAAGAGGAAAAAAACATAGAAACTGTTCTTAAAAACCAAGAGTTAACCTTATTAGTTCAAGATAAAGAAATAAGTAAACGAATTAAAAACTTACTAAATGCTATTGAAGCAAAAGAACTACTTTCTATTGCTATTCATACAGAAGAGGCAGAGAAAGCTATGAAAGAAACTAATACACAAATTGCTATTTTTTGTGTATTAACTGCCTTATTGCTAGTGATTATGGCATACATCATTATTAATTATGTTCAAAATAGTGCTCGATATAGAAAAATTCTTAAACAAGCAAAAGCAAAAGCAGAAGATTTAGCGGTTACTAAAGAAAGGTTCTTAGCCAATATGAGTCATGAAATTAGAACCCCAATGAACGCTATTGCTGGTTTTACAGAGCAAATAGATAAAGGTCCTTTAACATCCGAACAAAAAGAGCAATTAACCATGGTGCGAAAATCTATTGATCATTTGCTTTATTTAATTAATGATGTATTAGACTTTACCAAGCTTCAATCGGGAAAACTAAAATTAGAAGCTATTGGTTTTAGACCCAACGAATTTGTTAGAGATGTTATCACTTTTGTACAACCATTGGCTAGAGAAAAACAAATTGAAATAAAATGCGACATCAAAACCGATGATGAACTAATTTTACTAGGAGATCCTTTTCGATTAAGACAAATTTTGCTTAACTTAATTAGCAATTCTATTAAGTTTACAGAAAGTGGTTCTATTTCAGTTCAGCTTTCTCAGGTAATGAAAAGCAGCCATTTTACAAATATCCGATTAGAAGTTACCGATAGCGGAATTGGAATGAAAAAAGAACAGCTAAAAAAAGTTTTTAGAGAGTTTGAACAAGCTGAAGTAAGCACCTCTAGAAATTATGGCGGTACAGGTTTAGGACTTTCTATTGTAAGTATGTTGGTTAAACTGCACGAAGGAAAAATTGATATTATAAGTAGTCCTAACAAAGGAACCACAGTATCGGCAGAAATTTCTTATCCCTTAGGAACCGAAGCAGAAATAGAATTGTATGAAAAAGTGGAAAAAGAAAGTGATAGCAATTTAACACTTCCTGATGGGTTAAAAATATTAATTGTTGATGATGAAGAATATAACAGAAAGTTATTGTCCACTATCTTGAAAAAATACCCAGTAAGTTATACCGAAGCTGTAAATGGAGTTGAGGCAATTATGGAAGTTAAAAGAAACAATTATGATTTAATATTGATGGATGCAAGAATGCCTAAAATGGATGGTATTGAAGCGACAAAAAGAATTCGTAATCTTAACGGTAATTCAAAAAACAGTATTCCTATTATTGCATTAACAGCAGCCGTTACTGAAGATAATAAAAAAGAATACAAATTTGCTGGAATGAATGGTTGTTTAGCTAAACCTTTTAAAGAAAAAGAATTGCTAGAAGAAATAAAAAAAGTAGTGGAGTTAAATAAGCATACGAGTACTAACGAAAACTCAAGTAACCCTGAAGAAGAAGTTAAAAGTTTAGATTTATCATCATTAAAAGAACTTAGCAATGGCGACAAAGCCTTTTATGCCGATATGTTACAAACATTTCTGCAAACTACCACTACTGGTGTTAGCGAAATGGAAAAACTACTAAAAGAAAAAAATTATGGAATGATAGCCGAACATGCTCATAAAATTTCTTCTCCTTGCAAACATTTAGGTGCCGATTTACTTTATAATCTTCTTAAAGAAATTGAAGAAAATTGCAGAAACAACACTAACTTAGATGATGTAAACGATTTAATAGAAAAAGTGATAACGGAATATAAAACAATAAAAGAATTAATAAAAAAAGAACTTACAAAAAACTAATTTATGGAAAATAAACCTTTTATAATATATGTGGTAGAAGACAATGAATGGTATAATAAATTGTTGGTGCATAACTTATCTTTAAACCCCGATTTTGTTGTTAAATCATTTCTAAATGGAAAAGATTTAATGGCAGCATTGATAAAAAAACCTGATGTTATTACTTTAGATTATCGTCTGCCAGATATAAATGGAGAAAGTTTATTGTCTAAAATAAAAGATTTTGACCAAAATATTGAAATCATTGTTATTTCTGAACAAGAAGAAATTGAAACTGCTGTAGATCTATTAAAAGCTGGAGCTTACGATTACATTGTAAAATCTAAAAATATTAAAGATAGACTAATAAACACAGTAAATCATATTAAGAAAAACGCTAAGCTAAAAAACCAATTAGTAACATTACAAAAAGAGGTTCAGGGAAAATATGCTTTTGAAAAATCTATAATAGGAAATAGTGTTTCATTAAAAAAAGTGTTTGAATTAATTGCCAAAGCCACCGAAACCAATATAAATGTTACCATTACTGGTGAAACGGGTACTGGAAAAGAAGTGGTTTCTAAAGCAATACATTACAATTCTCCACGAAAAGATAAACCTTTTATTGCCGTAAATATGGCTGCCTTACCGGCAGAATTAATAGAAAGCGAACTTTTCGGACACGAAAGAGGGGCTTTTACAGGTGCAGACACTCGTAGAAAAGGAAAGTTTGAAGAAGCTGGTGGTGGCACCTTGTTTTTAGATGAAATTGGTGAAATGGACATGAATTTTCAAGCTAAACTATTAAGGGTATTGCAAGAAAAAGAAGTGACCAGAGTTGGCGGAAATGAAGTTATTAAAGTTAATTGTAGAATTATTGTTGCAACTAATAGAAACCTTCAAGAAGGAGTGAAAAATGGTAACTTTAGAGAAGATTTATACTACCGACTTTTTGGTCTACCTATCCACCTTCCTCCACTAAGAGAAAGAGATAATGATGTGCTACTTTTAGCTAAATTTTTTATTGATGCTTTCTGTAAAGAAAATAACTTGGAAACTAAAACTATTAATGAAAGTGCCAGAAAAAAATTGCTTAGTTACAATTGGCCTGGAAATATAAGAGAACTAAAATCTGTAATTGAACTCGCAATAGTTATGTCTTCTAGAAAAGAAATTAATGCCGATGATATCTCTTTAAGTTCTAATGACGCCCTACCAAATGTGCTTACTGAAGAATTAACCATGAGAGAATATGAAATTAGAATTGTAAATCACTACATGCAAAAATGTAATAACAACACTAAATTAGTTGCTGACAAACTTGGTATAGGACAAACAACTGTTTACCGATTATTAAAAGAAGATAAAAAGCAAAAATAACTACTAACCCATAAAAACCTAAAGCCATGAAAACACAAGAAAAATTAATCTACATTGTTGAAGACAGTAAAATTATTGCTGACATACTCGCTAAAGTTATAAGCTCCATTCCTAATACAAAAACAAAAGATTTTTGCAATGGAGAATCTATGCTTAATGAATTAAACTACGAAATACCTGATATGGTTTTCTTAGACTATTACCTCTATGAAAATGGCAGAAAAATTAATAACAACTCTACCACTATGAATGGTGAACAAGTATTTAACGAAATAATGAAAGTTAACCCAGACATTCCTGTGGTACTTCTTACCAGTCTTGATGATTACAATGTAATTGAAAAAATGAAAACTAATGGAATCTGCTGCGTTATCCATAAAGAAGTTGATGATATCTATAATTCTGTATTAGATTGTGTTCAAAAATACCTACCACAAGCTGTGTAGTATTTTCATTTTGAAAATCATTTCTTCATAATGGAAACCAACTACGTTTCCTAATCAAAATAAACCACTGAAATTCAGTGGTTTATTTTTTTCATCCCCCATGGCATAAGAATGGACTATAACTATTCGAACAATTAAAACTAATAGCCATGAAAACAATGAGAACAAAGAAAAAACTAAAAATTGTAATCGTTGAAGACAACTTGTATTACAATAAAGCACTTACACATTATTTGAACACATTGTGTAATTCGGCTGTATATCCCGAATTTGATTTTGAAATAAAATCATATTTAAATGCACATGATTGTATTGAAGAGTTAGAAGATGATACCAATATAATGGTGCTTGATTATTATTTAGAAAACAAAGAAGAAGAAGATATATTAACAGGAGCAGATATTGTTAAAGCAGCTAAAAAACATTGTGATAATTGTGAAATAATAATGATGAGTTCTCAGCAAAATGCTCATACAACAAGCGAGTTAATGAGACAGGGTGTTTATGACTATATTGATAAAACTGTAAACTCTAAAGATAGATTGGGAGCTGTTTTACAAAAACTGCTTACAACAGAATTTAAAGAAGAACAAGAAGAATTAATATAAACTCAATAAAAAAAGCCTATTCAACACAAATGAAAACTATTAAAAACATATCGCTATACATTAGCTTTATTATATGTTGTTTAGCAACTTGTTTGCCCAGCAATGCCAATGCTCAACAAAAAGGATTTAACTACGGTTACAGGTTTGGTGTTGGTGAAAGTAAATTAGATTTTGAAGGTGTAAGTACCGGATCTACCAAGCTAATGTTTACAGGTGGTTTAGTAGCCAATTATCAGTTTGGAAGAATGTTTGGCTTAAATGCAGATTTTATGTTTACCTCTAAAGGAGGAAGGATGAGAGGGGCTAATATTATTACTGAAAATGAAGTTACATCAGTAAATTATTACAATGATAAGTACAATTTATTCTATTTTGAAATACCTATTACTGCCAAACTCAGTATTCCGCTAAATGAATCTTTTAGCATACATGCTCTGGCAGGACCTAGTATAAACTTTAAACTATTGGGATTAGAAACAAGAGAATATGACGATGCTACTTTTAATTACTTACATGGTTATGAAAACCAAGAAATAAAAACGTTAGAAACCATTGAAAACTCATTTGTTTATGGTTTTGGAATTGAGGTTTTAGGAAAAAATAACAAAACATTCTTTTTAGATTTTAGAAAGAATAATTCCAGAAACCCGATTGGATACATTAACAACCACCAAGTAAAAAGTAGCTATTTTTTAATAAGTGCAGGATTTAAATTTTAATCAATCAAATAATAAATAAATATGTTAAACCAAAAATTAGAAATCATGAAAACAGAAGAAAAAAGTAACAACAAAATGCTAAAGAATGTATTGCTAACATTTTTTATCGTAGCAGCATTAGGGGCAACATTTTTTGCCTACAAACAATATGATGAAAATGTTCAGCTTCAGGAATTTTTTGAACATGAAAAACTTGCTATGGAAGAACATGTTCAACAATCTTTCGATCAAATTGAGGCTAACTTAGCTCAAATTACAGCCACAGAAAACAACCTAAAATTCAATTTTGATGAAGGTAATATTGAAACAGGTACAACTCAAAAAGAAAGAATTCAGCAAGAAATTAACTTTATAGAACACTTAATTGCTGAAAACAAAAGAATTATTGAAGACCTTAACAAGCAAGTTGTAGATAAAAACAAACGAATGGCTTCTTTAGGTAAAAAAATAGCCGGACTCAATAAAAAAATTAAAGATTATGAAGTACAAACTGCTGAACTTAAAAAAGCCAATGATTTGCTTGCTAAAAACATAGAAGAGTTAACCGTTGAAAATAATTTCTTGAGTTTAGAAAATGAACACCAAAAGTTTTTGTTGGAAGATACTGAGAAAATAATTGCCCAAAAAGACGATACCATTAATATGAAATTCTATGTAACTGGCACTTTTGATGAATTAAAAGAATCTGATATTGTTGCTAAAGAAGGTGGTATTTTAGGAATTAGAGCTACCAAAACACTGCAAGAGGGCTTTGATAAAGGCGATTTTATACAGGTAGATAAAAGAAATGTAAAAACCATTCCTGTTTATAGTAAAAAAGCCGAAATTATTACTAACCATCCAACAGAAAGTTACGAGTTGATAGAGGAAAATGGTATAGTAAACTACATTAAAATTACTAAGCCCGATTTGTTTTGGGAAAAAAGTAAATTCTTAGTAATTGAAACCAAAGAAAGTAGCGGGAAAAATTTAGCCGACAAATAATCCTAATTCCCTTAATTTAATACAACAGAACTTTCCGAAGCTTATAATAAGCTTCGGAAAGTTCTATTTTTTGGTCACCCAATAAACATCTTTTAAAGTATTGTTTATATATTTGGGGAATTATAAGCCTAATATAAATCAGATTTAAATTAATTTTTAAGCCGTACCAATATAAAAAAAACGCTTTAACACCCTACCTAGACAAACAATGAATAACATCCTTACATTAATATTTTCATTTCTGTTTTTTAGTTTCTCTTTTGCCCAAAACGGAAAGTTACTATCTAAAAAACTAGTTGATCTTTCGCAAACGCCTATTTGGAATAAAATTTCTGAAAATGATACTTTAACTTCAGATTTCCAACACCTAAATAATCTGGACTTCTATTTTATCACTTATGAGAGCGACAGTCTAAAAGTCGATGGGATATTAATTGAACCCAAAAAGAAAGGAAAATATCCAGTAGTTATTTTTAATCGTGGAGGAAACCGAGATTTTGCTCGACTAACAATTGCTACAATGATAATGTACACTTCAAAATTAGCCGAACAAGGTTATGTTATAATTGGTAGTAATTATAGAAAAAAAGACGAGTTTGGTGGTACTGAAATTAATGATGTTCTAAATTTGACAGAAACAGTTAAAGAAATAGAGAACGCAGACACCAATAACATTGGGATGTTTGGTTGGTCGAGAGGTGGAATGATGACATACTTAGCTCTTCAAAAATCCAACAAAATAAAAACTGCAATAGTTGGTAACGCACCAACTGATTTGTTCGGAATAATTTCAGACCGACCAGAAATGGAGTCCAAAGTAATTGCAGAATGTATCCCAAATTATTGGAAAAACAAAGAATCAGAATTAAAAAAACGTTCTGTAATATATTGGGCAGACGAGTTA
This sequence comes from Vicingaceae bacterium, assembly GCA_965284565.1. Lineage (GTDB taxonomy): Bacteria > Bacteroidota > Bacteroidia > Flavobacteriales_E > Vicingaceae > BRH-c54. The sequence goes on along the minus strand of OZ260100.1, from coordinate 2,559,827 downwards.
AATATGAATAGCAGTCTGCTAATTTTATGTGGAACAAATGACAAAAAGGTTAATCCAAAACAAGCTCATAACCTTGTCAAAAAACTAAAAGATATAAAGTACAATTATGAATTGAAAGAATTTGAAACCGACCATTTCTTTTCCGATAAAAAAACTGAACTAAACGAATTGATAATTAATTGGTTTAATAAAGAATTAAAAAAATAAAATGACTTCATTCTATTACTTTTACAACATTATATAAATCCTTTTTCAAACATCCCCTCTGTTTCAAGCATCCGCTTGGAACAAAAACCAACTATACCTAACATTCTAGTTACAAACATTCATAACGCATTGTTCAACAATCATCTTTTTCATTTTGAAAATAAATTTTCATTATTGAAAAAGCTGCACAACCATAAATAATCATAAGTAGTTGTTTTTAAGTTTTTTACACATTGTGAGATAAACTGGTATATTGTTAGTTTAAAGGTTAATCGAACCATAAAAACTAAAAATCATGAAAACAACAAAATTTTTAACCGCAATTTTAGCTGCAGTATTTATTACTGTTAATGTTAATGCTCAAGACAATGGAAAAGTGCCTGATTTAGCGATTAATTCAACCAACTATAAAACTGCTATTGGTTTAAGAGCTGGTGAAACATCTGGTTTAACCATTAAACAATTTATTAGTAGTAGCAGTGCTTTAGAAGGAATTATAGGTTTCTGGAGTCATGGTTTAAGTGCTACTTTATTGTACGAAAAACATGTACCTGCTTTTGATGTGGATGGCTTAAACTGGTATTACGGTGCTGGTGGTCACGTAGCTTTTGAAGCTGGAAGAAGGTTAGTTTATTACAGAAACGACAGGTATTACCGATACAATGATGGAAACATAGGCTTAGGTGTTGATGGTATTATAGGTATGGAGTATAAAATTCCTTCAATTCCGTTTGCCGTAAGTTTAGATGTTAAACCTTATATTGAAGTAATTTCCAACGGTAGAGTTTGGACATCTTTAGACCCTGGATTAGGAATTAAAGTAACCTTTTAATAATAATTATAAACCTTAAAAATTATATAGCCATGAAAACAATGATAAAAATGTTCATACTAACTACATTATCAATAGGATTATTTATTGTAGGATGTACAAAAGAAGAAATGAACAACGGAAAAATAATGGTGAAAATGACAGATGCTCCAGCAAATTTTACAGAAGTAAATGTTGAAGTACAAGAGTTTCAAGTGCATTATGCCAATACAAATAACAACACTAGTGGATGGGTAACTTTAAATACCAATGCTGGAATTTATAACTTGCTTGATTTACAAAATGATGTATCAGTAGTTATTGTAGACCAACAAGACTTGTCTGTTGGTAAAATTACCCAAATGAGATTAATTTTAGGCCAACAAAACACTGTTGCTACAATAGACTCTATCTATCCACTAAAATTATCTAGCCAAGATGAAACGGGGTTAAAAATTGTTACTCCATTTAATATTGTTGCTAATAAAACTATAAATATTTTAGTAGATTTTGATGCAGAACAATCTGTAGTAGTAGAGGGCGATGGATCATTTAGACTAAAGCCTGTAATTAAAATAAAAAGTGTTGGATATTACTAAATATCAATAACTTAAACTAACTTTAATTTATTAACCTTAAAACTAAAATGTTATGAATTACCTAAGAATAATCATCATACTAACTATTTTATGTTTTGCTTTTGGATGTAAAAAAGATGACTCACACACTCCTAGTGCAGGGTATATAAAACCTGCAGATTTCTTGTCTGACAAAAAGTACAAAATGTTAATTGTAGAAATCAACTATGTTCAGGGTTATAAACCAACACAGGAAGCAGTTAATAATATGGTTACATTTCTTTCAGCAAGACTAAATAAACCTAAAGGTGTGAAAGTATCTATGAATAGTATTGCATCTCCAAGAAAATCTTCATTCTCTCATAGCGATGTAGTTCATCTGGAAAAAATACACAGAAAACATTTTCCTTTGGGAGATATTCTAACTGCTCATATTTTGTTCTTAGATGCAGGATACATTCAGGATACCGACAATACTAAATATTTAGGCATGGCCTATGGTGCTACATCTATAGCAATATTTCAAAAAACAGTTAGCGATTACTCTGGTGGAATTACACAACCTAGCAATGAAGTACTAGAAACAACCATTATCAACCACGAATTTGGTCATACTTTAGGATTGGTAAATAATGGTACTTCTATGCAAACCAATCATCAAGATAACAATCACGGACACCATTGTGATAACGAAGAATGCTTGATGTACTATGCAACAGAGACGACTGACATTGTTGATAATTTAGTGGGTGGAAACATTCCTGAATTAGATCAAAATTGTATTACCGATTTAAAAAATAATGGCGGTAAGTAGAGAAAAACGCTTGAATGGATTGTAATTACCATTCAAGCGTTTTTATTTTTAAATAACAGTTTCAATTAACTTTCAATATACTCTTTTTCTTATAAGTGTTTTATTTTTATAAGTAAAACAAAAAAACATTTGCTTTCAATGGTTAAAATTTTATACATTTGCTTCCCCTTTTGTTAATTATTTATAACATCATTGATATGAAGCTTTTAAAACCATTAATCCTTTTTTTCCATCTATTTATTTTTGGTGCTACATTCTTGGTAGCTCAAACTAATGCTACTCCTCAACAAGAAATAACTACCATGTATTATTATGATTTTTCAGGTAAACTATCTACCTCAACTATTGATCAAATAGAAACAGAGATAAGACAACTTACTCATGTAACTGAAGCCAAAGTGAAATATAAAGAGGAAAAACAGTTGGGTCAGTTAGTAGTAATGGTTAAAGAAAAACCAAGAAATTCAGAAGGAGATGTGCTATTTCAGCCTACCGATTTAAAAAAAATTATTTCTCAACATGGTTTAATGCCTAAAGAGATAAAATTCGAAACTATTAAACCTTAGTCCTTGTTTATGAAATTTTTTAAATTATTCATACTATTAACTACTATAGTATTAGGCAATAATGTTTTTGCTCAAGCAGATAATTGTTCTTTTGCTACAAGTATTAGTGTTACCGCTAACTGTTCTTCACCAACATCAGGAACTACCATTGGAGCAACTCAGAATATACCAGGTTGTGTTGGTAATGCCGATGATGATGTTTGGTATCAATTTGTAGCTACTAACACCTCTCACCAAATTATTGTTACACCAAGTGCTAGTATGGATCCTGTAGTGCAACTATTTTCTAATACTTGTGCTTCTTTGGTATCTATATCATGTATGGATCAAGGTTTTACGGGACAAACAGAAACCATTAATGCAACAGGATTAACCATAGGCAATACCTACAGAATAAGAGTTTATCACTATGGTGTTGGCTCTGGTTCAGGAACTTTTACGATTTGTGTTACTAACCCTCCTCCTGCTCCAAGTAATGATAATTGTGGAAATGCTATCAATTTATTAGTAAACACCACGTGTGTAAACACAAGTGCTACTTCAGTCGGTGCTACCCAATCAATGTTAGGATGTACAGGAAATGCTGATGATGATGTTTGGTTTAGCTTTACAGCTGTTAACTCAACAGCAACTATTACTGTAAATCCATCCTCATCCATGGATCCCGTATTAGAGTTATTCTCTGGAACAGGTTGTGGAACACTTAGCTCTATACAATGTGAAGATTCAGGATTTATGAACGGAAATGAAGTAATAAATGCAGTAGGATTAATTCCGGGAAACATTTATTTTGTTAGAGTTTATGATTATTATGGTGGTGGTGGACATCCGTTTGACATCTGTATAACAGGACCTTCTGCATCTCCAATACCGACTAATGATGAACCTTGTAATGCCATAGCTTTACCTACTGTTAATTCAGATTGTAATTTCTTACAATTCTCAACAGTTGGTGCTACTGCTTCAATGGGGGCTCCTACTCCATCAGCTTGTGCAGGTGGCTCTGCTCCTCAACAAGGTGGGTTTGGTGCCGGAAGTGCTGATGTATGGTTTAGTGTTGTAGTTCCAGCAAATGGTCAGATTTCAATAACTACACAGCTAAATTTTGGAATTAATGACGGTGTAATGGCTTTATATAGTGGAACATGTGGAAGTTTAACACAAATAGCTTGTTCTGATGATTACAACTACCCCGGAACAGGAAATGATTTTAAACCTTTTATCTCTGCAACAGGATTAACACCTGGTGCTACTTATTTTATAAGGTATTGGGGATTTGGAACAACTGCAGGAGATTTTGGAATTTGTGTGGCTTCTCCTGTAAATGATTTTTGCTCTACAGCATTATATATATGCGATTTGAACGGTTATAGCGGAACTACTAGTGCTGCTTATACACCAGATAGACCTTGTAACATGCGTGGAAATGCTGAACAAAACAATCCTCCTACTTACACCTATACTCCAGGTACAAACACTGGTGGTATTTTTGGACAAGGTGGACCTTGGGGGACAGGGGCTCCATTATTTGATGTTCAGATAAACAATAACTCATGGATTAAATTTACAGCAGGAAATACAACAGCTATTCTTAATGTAGCTATTAGTAATTGTTGGATTGGTAATTATCCATCAGGGGGAATCCAAATGCAAATTTTTGAAGCTGCAACAAGTTGTTGCAATTTTACTCCAGTATCTAACTTTGAAGAAAGCTCTACCAACTTTACCATTACCGCTAATAATTTAACTATTGGTAATGATTATTACTTAATGATAGATGGTTATGCCGGTGATATTTGTAGTTATACGATTACTGCCAACTCTGGTATTCAATTTCCTGATATAGTTGTACCACGACCTAATATTTGTTATGGAGATACTACCACCTTATTTGGTCCAGATTTAGCCTCTTCTTATTTGTGGATGCCAGGTGGAGACACTACTCAAAACATCACTGTTCAACCATCTACAACCACTACTTATACTTTAGTTGTGGAAGGAGTTTGTGGTAATAAACAAACCATGACAAAAACCATAACTGTAAATCCTAACCCTACTATTCAAATTAATAATGGAAACCCTGTAAGCGTTTGTAATGGTTCTACTGCAACATTAACAGCATCAGGCGGAAATACCTATATTTGGGATGATAACAGTACTACCAATCCTAGAAATGTAAACCCATCAACGCCAACAACTTATTGGGTAGAAGGAACAGATGGCAATGGTTGTGTAGGTTATGATACTACAACTGTTCAGATTTTAACACAACCAACAGCAAGTATTACTGCTAATGATACTGCTATTTGCTTAGGAGAAAGTTTAGTTTTACATGCTTCTGGTGGCGGAACTTACACTTGGAGTGATAACTCTACCTTGGACTCATTAATTGTTTCCCCAACAACAACTACCACTTATTGGGTAGAAGTAAATGTTGGTGGGTGTACCGATACTGCTACATTTACAGTTACAGTTCATCCGTTACCTACTCCAACTATTTCTGGGAATACTACTATTTGTGAAGGAAATTCTACTACGCTTACCGCAAGTGGCGGAAATAGTTATTTATGGAATACCTCAGATACCTCAGCAGCAATAACTGTTAACCCTATAACTACCACTACTTATAGTGTAATTGTTACTAACGCTAATGGTTGTTTTGATTCTACTAGTGTTACAGTAACTGTAAATTCGTTACCAAATATTAGTATTACTGGAAATGACTCTATTTGCTTAGGAACAAACGCAACATTAACAGCCACAGGAGCTGCTTCTTATGTTTGGAGCAACAGTGCTACATCTCCTTCTATAACTGTTTCTCCAACTGTTACCACTACTTATACCGTTGTTGGCACAAGTTCTTTTGGATGTGTTGATTCAGCTCAACATACGGTAAACTTAATTCCGCAACCAGTAGCTACAATTACAGGTACTGACATTATTTGTGATGGTGAAACTACCCAACTTACAGCAACAGGTGGTGGTTCTTATTTGTGGAGTACCACAGATACTACTTCTACCATAAGTGTAATGCCAAATGATACTACCACATATACTGTTATTGTTACCACTAACGGATGTGTTGATAGTACTTCTTACACTGTTCAGGTAAAACCATTACCAACTATTAATGCTTATGCAGACACCACTATAATGATGGGGCAGTCTACTCCTATTTTTGTTCAAGGTACACCACCTTTTGTTTGGACACCAAGCGATAGTTTGTCTTGTACAACTTGTCCTAATCCAACAGCATCACCAAGAGAAACGACTACCTATTGTGTGCAAACGCAAAAAGATGGCTGTTTTAATTCTGCTTGTGTAACGGTTTATGTTGATGAAACTTGTGGAGAAGTTTATGTCCCCAATGCTTTCTCACCAAATGGCGATGGTAATAATGATTGCCTAAAAGTATATAGTAACTGTTTATCAGAAGTATTATTTAGAGTGTATTCTCGTTGGGGAGCTTTAATTTATGAAACTGAAGATATTAATGGTTGTTGGGATGGGTTTTATAACGGTACTTATCTAAACTCAGGTGTTTATGTTTATACTGTAGAGGCGAAGTTAATTAATGGAGAAGAAATAGAATTGAAAGGAGATGTTACTATCTTTAAATAAGAAGTTAGCTATTAAAAACAGATGAAAAAACTAATTATACCAATATTGATGTGTTTTGTGAGTAGCGTTTTTGCTCAAGATATTCATTTAAGTCAAACACACATGACACCCTTATTGGTAAATCCAGCCAATGCAGGTGCTGAATATACTATGCGTGGAATTTTGAACTACCGTAGCCAATGGGGAAGCGTAACTACTCCATTTAATACCATGATGGCTAGTTTTGATATGAACTTTAAGCCTAAAAACAGTAGTAAAAAAGGCTATTTTGCAGGAGGTCTTTACTTTTTTAATGATGAAGCTGGAGAATCCCAAACAAAAACTACACAAGTTAATCTTAGTGTAGCTTATCATGTAAATATTAATGATAAAAACACTATTGGCTTAGGAGTTCAGGGAGGTTATTTTCAACGTTCTACTTCTATTGCTTCACTTAAATGGGGAAGTCAGTATGATGGTTTTCAGTACAACTCTACACTTACCTCTAACGAAGGTAATGGTGATGATAAGTTATCTTTTGGTACTACAGATTATACTTCTGGAATTGTTTGGACTTACAGAAATGATGAAAATTACCTTTCGGGAAAAAAATTGCTGATAAATAGTGGTATTTCTATGCACCACTTAACCAAACCCGATTTTGAGTTTCAAAATGTTTTTGCCGATCAATTACATTACCGATGGATATGGCATGCCAATGCTATTGTTGGTGTAAGTCCTAAGTTTACAATATTGCCTTACCTATTCTACTCCCGACAAGGAGCCATAAATGAAATAATGTTTGGCTCTAATGTGTTGTATAAGTTTAAAGAAGAATCTAAATACACGCAAAATGTAAAAGGAATGGCAATGGGCGGAGGATTGTTTTACAGATGGCAAGATGCAGTAGTAGCCATGATTTGTTTTGAAATTGATAATTACAATATTACCTTTAGTTATGATGTAAACACTTCTTCTTTAAATGATGCTTCGGGCGGACAAGGAGCTTATGAAATTGCTTTAAGATACGTTTACCCTAACCCATTTGGTGGTGTTAAGAGTAAGGCGAGGTTTAATTAAAAAAACCAAAAAATCCCCCGAAAGGGGACTTTACCAACACAAAAAACTCATCCGATTGTCATATCGATTGAAATTTTACAAGCTGAAGAACGGAGCTTAGTAAAATGGTACCACGTTATCTTGTAAATTGGGATACACAGACTACTGAAGCTTACACTCAAGTAGCAATAAATAACATAAAAACTATTAAAAGTCCGATTGAATTACTACATTTGGGATAAAGATACAATACGGATAAACGTACCGGTACGTTTATCCGGTTGTTAGTTGCAATTGAATAATAGAATGAACTTATTATATCATATAGCATTGATTTTAGTGTTTATTGGTTGTCAAGACCAAAAGCAATCGTCTGGTCAAGAGGAAAAAGAGACAGTTAATAAGACGGATGCAATCGCCTCTTGCTCTGACACAACCGTGATAATAGATTCACTTAAATTTGACTTTCTAAATATTAACAAGGAAATAATTGGATTTAAAGCCTTAATTGAGTCTGACACGATAAATCTTGGTAAAATCACATCTGACGGATTAACTATAATTGACACCTCCAGTTGGAACAATCAATTAGGTTCTATTCCTTATTTATGGTTTGGTTACGATTCATTGACAACTGAATTCAATCATGCTAACTTTGAAGGTGAATCTTTTTACTTAGTCGGTCGATACAAGACATCAGAATATATCTGGAATATTATTGGGGGGTTCTGTGGAGACAATATTTGTACCTATCATTTGTTGATTCAAGATAAAAGCAATAAAATTCTGTTTTTTAATGGACTTGGATTCGTGGGGTTTAACTACAATCCGATTTCTGTTGAAGAATTTATGAATGATAGATTTAAATATTCGCTTGAAAATTGTACGTTAGATGACTATGATGGAGCGAAAGCTGAAGTTGAGAGGTTTGAGATAACCATTAGCCTTGATAATGAAAAAGAAGAAATTAAAATTAACTCCGAAAAGATAAATTGGACTAAAAACAAATGCAACTAACAATGGCTATAAAGCATTGGCCGAACCAACCAAACCGTTCCTACGCTTCATAGCCATAAACGTTACCTACAAGCTAAAAAACATACCACATAAAAAAATACGGATTTTAAATATAATAGAGTTATGTGATTAATGTTACAGAAAATACGGAAACGGAATGGTAAATTTGTTAGAATTAAAATAAATAATTAAAAATATATAAAAATGGACAACACAAACGCAATTGGACTTGACAATGACAAAGCAAAACACCTTTCTGAAAAGTTAAATGAACTTTTGGCAAACTATTCAATTTTTTATCAAAATACTCGAGGCTATCATTGGAACATAAAAGGCGAGAAATTCTTTGAACTACATTTGAAATTTGAAGAATTATATAATGATTTACTTTTGAAAATAGACGAAGTTGCAGAGCGAATTTTAACTTTAGGTCACACGCCAAAGCATAATTATGCAGATTATCGAACTACTTCAAAAATAAAAGAAAGTGTACAAGTGAGTGACGGAGTAAAAGCTGTCGGAGACATTTTAGCTTCTTTTCAAATAATAATAGTACTTCAGCGAGAATTACTTACCATATCTTCAGATGCTGATGACGAAGGAACAAATGCACTAATGAGTGATTATATTAGGGAACAAGAAAAATTAGTTTGGATGTATTCTTCATTTCTAAATAGATAAGCGGAATAAAACCAGCAGGTAACAATGTATATAAAAAATAGGCGAAATAGTAGTAAAATCAAAAAGTTTAGTTCGTACCAAACTTTGTGCTAAAACCAAAGTTTGGTACATTTACTCGGCTTGATCTCTTAAGCGGAAAAGTCTAACGACATTTTCCACAACGAAATCATAGCCTAATCGCTAGCAAACATTAATTATAATGACTAGAAGCCAAAAAATCATCATAGGAATACTTGTTGGGTTTATTATATCTATAGGACTCGCTATAAGTATTATTAAAGCACCTAACGGCATGACAGAAGAAAGGGTTTCGAACTATAAATATAATGGAGTTGTAATTAAAATGTATAGAAATCCAAATAACCACAACAGCCTTACAATTAAACTCTCTGACAATAAAAATGTACCTACATTTACCCCTGAAATATACCACCAAATTCAACTAGGTGACAGCCTTTATAAAACAAAAAAATCATTTTATATGAATGTTTTTAGAAATGACTCTTTGTTATTTAAATTTAACCATTTAGAAGCTGAACGAAATTATAAAAGATAAACAACTAGTGGTAACAATCTCTATATTTCATTATGTTGGCTGATTACCTTACATTTGGTTTCAACAAAACGAAATCATAGCCAAATCATTGGCAAACATAAGAGAATTGCTTATCCCTCAATATCTTTCCTTCAAGTACTAGTCCGATTATAGGTAATTTTGTAAACTTCTGTTCAATTCGTACCTGTAAAAAAATAAAACTTCTTACTTAAGGTATGGTCTAAAACATACTTCCTAAGAAATTACTAATAATTTTGTACTTTTGAAACCCCGAAACTATTCGGAATTTTTACACTTTTTAATTCTATTTCTATTATGAAACAATTGCTGTTATTATCTTGCCTCATTTGTGTTATCATTGCTTGTAATAATTCTACTAACAACCAATCTGTTGACGAAAATGCTGAAAATAATATTGCAGCAAACCCTGCTCTTACAGAAGAAGAACTTGCTTTTAAAGAAATTAATGAGCAACTAAAAAATGATGTAAATAATACTGGATTGTACTTAAAAAGAGCCCGATTATATCAGAAATATGGCGATTATAATGCTGCTATTAATGATTTAAATAGAGCAATTAAAATAGATTCTTTAATCCCTGAGTTTTACTTATTAAAAGCTGAACTTCTAAAAACTCAAGGCAACTACAAAGAAGCTAAAAATATGTTAGATAAATGTATGTACGTTGATAATGACAATGTACAAGCAAGGGTTGAGTTAGGATGGTTGGCATTATACACTTACAACTATAACCAAGCACTAGATTATGCTGATGCAGCACTAAAAAGAGATATGTATAATGCCGAAGCTTATTATCTTAAAGGAATGATATTTTTAGATAAAAAGGATACTGCACTTGCAAAATCTAGTTTTAAAACAGCCATAGAACAAGAAAACGATTATTATAATGCTTATATCCAATTAGGTGTTTTATATTTCAATGATGATTCTAATTTAAGTGAAGGTTACTTTAAAAATGCGTTACGTATTGATCCAAATAGTTTAGAGGCACTTTATAATATCGGACTTTATTATCAAGAAAGAGGCGAATACGAAAAAGCTATGGAACATTATCAAAAATCTATAGCTATTCAGCCATACAGAGAGCCCTATTTTAATATGGGCTATATTCACCACGAATATTTGCAAGAATATGAAAAAGCTGTTGAATACTACACAAAAGCAATTAATGTAGAGCCTAAATACATAGATGCCTACTATAACAGAGGTCTTTGTTATGAATTAATGAAAGACCGAAAAAAAGCTAAAGCTGATTTTCAAAAAGTACTTGAATTTAACCCTACCCATACTAATGCTGCTAAAGCTTTAGAAAGAGTTTTTTAATATTACAAATCTCTCAAAACCCATAAACTTCTAAACTCAAAATCTAAATGAATTACCTATCAGTTGAAAACCTCTCAAAATCATTTGGTGAGCGTGTGTTGTTTGAAAATATATCGTTTGGAATTGATAAAGGACAAAAAGTGGCGTTTATTGCTAAAAATGGAACTGGAAAATCTACTTTATTAAAGATTTTAGCTGGCGAAGCTGGTTATGATTCGGGTAATGTTGTTTTCAGAAATGGTATAAAAACAGGCATCTTACAACAATCTCCCAATTACAATGATGAACTAACTATTTCTCAAACAATTTTTAGAACTTCATCAGAACAAATTGATGCTATTTTAGAATACGAAAAAGCCATTGCCAATCCTGACGATAACGAAAGAATGCAGAAGGCTTTTGAGCAAATGGATGCTTTAGATGCTTGGGACTACGAAGTGCGTATCAAACAAATTTTAGGTCAGCTACAAATTCATGATTTAGAACAAAAAATTGGCGAACTTTCTGGTGGACAACAAAAAAGAATTGCTTTAGCTCAAGTACTTATTGAAGAACCCGATTTTATAATTTTAGATGAACCTACCAACCATTTAGATTTAGACATGATAGAATGGTTGGAAAATTATCTTATTAAAGATAACATCACTATTTTAATGGTAACCCACGACAGGTATTTTTTAGAACGTGTATGTAATGAAATTATTGAACTAGACGAAAAAACACTTTACAGATACAAAGGGAATTACAGCTATTTTCTAGAAAAAAAAGAAGAACGAGAAAGCATTTTTTCTGCGAATGTGGATAAAGCCAAAAACCTCTATAGAAAAGAGCTTGAATGGATGCGAAGAATGCCTAAAGCTAGAGGAACAAAAGCAAAATCGAGAGAGGATGCTTTTTATGATACCGAAAAAGTTGCCAAGCAAAAGAAAGACAACTCTAAAGTAGAAATGGAAGTGAACATGACACGTTTGGGAGGTAAAATTTTAGAACTCCATCATGTTAAAAAATCTTTTGGCGACCTTAAAATTCTAGAAGATTTTAACTATGTTTTTAAAAAGCAAGAAAAAATAGGCATTGTAGGTAAAAATGGTGTAGGTAAAACAACATTTCTAAATATTTTATTAGGATTAGAAAACATTGACGGAGGAAAAGTGGTTTCTGGTGAAACAGTAGTTTATGGCTACTACACCCAAAAAGGCATGCAGTTTAAGGAAGAAAAAAAGGTTATTGAGGTTATTAAAGATATTGCTGAAGTTATTCCACTTACAAAAGGAAAAAGCCTTACCGCAGCTCAATTACTCGAAAAATTTCTTTTCCCTAAAAGTATGCACTACAACCAAATTGCAAAACTTAGTGGTGGAGAAAAACGCAGACTTTACTTACTTACCATTTTAATCAAAAATCCTAATTTTTTAATTCTTGATGAACCTACCAACGATTTAGATGTAATGACCTTAAGTGTGTTGGAAGACTTTTTAGAAGATTTTCAAGGTTGTTTAATAATTGTTACGCACGACAGGTATTTTATGGATAAACTGGTTGACCATCTATTTATTTTTGAAGGTGATGGAAAGGTAAATGATTATTTAGGAAGATATTCTGATTATAGAGAAGAGCTCAAACAACAGCAAGTAGCTAACAAAAAAGCCGAATCTACAAAAGCTAATAAAAGTGCTGATGAGAACACTACCGAAAAAGTAGCTGCCCCTAAAGTAAAACTTACTTATAAAGAAAAAATTGAGTTAGAACAACTAGATAAAGACATTGAAGTACTAGAAAAGAAAAAAGCAGAATTAACGAAAGTGTTAGAAGCTAATCAGGCTAACCATGAAGAAATAATAAAAATCACCACCGAACTTGGCGAAATTAGTACTCAACTAGACAAAAAAGGAGAAAGATGGCTCTATTTATCTGATTTTGAATTCTAAATACTTTTTTTTAACTACTATTTTCTATACCATTGAACTGAAAAAAAATAACTTTTTTACACACCAAGACAACCTATATTTAAAAAATTAAGACTATAATTGTAGTGTAAGTAGCTGATTAATTTATACATTTACAAAAACTCTGCGATTATGACTCATAAAATTCTTATTCTTTTTTCATGTCTGATATTTATGTTTGGTGCTAAAAGTCAAACCGTAATATGGACAGAAGATTTTCAAAATAATTGTGCATCTGCATGCTTGGCTAGTGGTTATGCTGGAACTAATGGTGCTTGGACAGTTACAAATATAGGAGCCAATGACCCTGAAGCAAATGAATGGTTTGTTAGTGGAGCTGAATGTGGAAATGCAGCTGGAACTTGTGGTTCTGCTTGTGCAACTACAGATCCATCTCTCCACGTTGGAAATGTTGCTGTTGCAGCATTAGGTCTTCCTGCTGACAATGGCGCAGCATACAATGCTGGTGGACTATGTGGTTCTTTCTTTTGTGTTTTAACTGATAAAAGGGCTGAATCTCCAACTATTAATTTAACGGGGCAAACCAATATAACTTTAAACTTCAATTATATAGAAAATGGTGATGGAGCTTTAGATGATGCTTCTTTATGGTATTTTGATGGAGCTACATGGGCTTTATTAGATCCTCTAGCAAAACCTTCTTTAGGTGCTTGTGCTCCACAAGGTTTATGGACTGCATTTTCTATTCCTTTACCAGCTTCTGCAAATAATAATGCTAATGTTAAAATTGGTTTTAGATGGGTAAACAATGATGACGGAGTTGGAAATGACCCTTCTTTTGCTGTAGATGACATTACCTTAACCATTCCTACTACAGCAGGACCAAATGCCAGCTTTACCACTTCTAGTTCTACAATTTGTGTTGGCGATTCTATTACTTTTACCGATGCAAGTACTACTTCTGGAACTACTACCTATAGCTGGACTTTTGCAACAGGAACTCCTGCTACAGCAAACACCGTAGGTCCACATACTGTAGTTTTTAATACCGCTGGAACACATAATATTAGTCTAACGGTTACTGATGCCAATGGAACTGATAATATAATTTTACCTATTACTGTTAACCCACTACCAACAGTTACAGCAAATGCTACTGCAACTTCAATTTGTTCTGGCGACCCTGTAACCTTAACAGGTGGTGGAGCAACTTCTTATACTTGGGACAATGGAGTTACTGATGGAGTATCTTTTAACCCTACTGCAACAACAACTTATACCGTAACAGGCACAGATGGTAACAACTGTAGTAATACTGCTCAAATTACGGTTGCCGTAAATAACTGCTCTCAGCCTACTGCCTCTTTTACTATGTCTGCAGATACAATTTGTACTGGAGACTCTATAGTTTTTACAGATAATAGTACTGGTTCTGGTATTACTTCTTGGAGCTGGACTTTCCCAACAGGTACTCCAGGAACTGCTAATACTCAAGGTCCTCATACAGTAGTTTTTAATACTGCAGGAACACATAATATTAACCTACAAATTACTGATGCTAATGGTACACATGATACTACTATTGCTATAGTGGTAAATAATTGTGCCTTACCACAAGCTTCATTTACTGCTTCTTCGGATACTATTTGTATAGGAGACTCTATTACTTTTACTGATAATAGTACTGGCTCTAATATAAACACATGGAACTGGACTTTTAATGGTGGAAATCCACTTATTGCCAATACCCCAGGACCTCATACGGTTACTTTTAACAATGCAGGAAGTTTTAACATCACCTTACAAATCAACTATCCTAATGGAAGTAGTGATACAACAATTACTATAGTTGTAGATTCTTGTAATCCTCCTATTGCAGCTATTGGCATGAACCCTAGTAACGGTAAAATATGTAAAAATGGTTGTGTTGAATTTTCTTACAACGGTTCAGGTGGAACGCCAACATCATGGGTTTGGACTTTTGAAGGTGCTGTACCTGATTCATCAATTTTAGAAAATCCTGGTCTAGTTTGTTGGCCAGATACCATTGGAAAATTTGTTGTTACTTTAGAAGTTTCTAATGCTTATGGTACAAGTTCTATAATAGATACCGTTACCGTTAGCGACCCTGCTATTATAACTGCTTATTCTGATACCACCATAACTTTCGGAACCAATGTTACACTTACTGCCCAAGCTACAGATACTTCTGGAAATATTATAACAGGAGGAACTTATACTTGGAGTCCAATAAATAATTTAACCTGTGTACTTTGTCAAACTACTACCGTAATTCAACCTACTGATACAGGTATTTACATTGTTGCTTACGAAGCCGAAAATGGTTGTATAGTTTATGATACAGTAACCGTTAATGTTGATATGCAGTTTAATATTGGTGTCCCAAGCGCATTTACTCCAAATGGAGATGGTAGCAATGACTTATTACTAGTTAGGGGCTTAATAGGTATTGAGTCATTAACTTTTTCTATCTATAACAGATACGGACAAGAAGTGTTTTTCACCAGTGAAAAGACTGAAGGTTGGGATGGAACACATAATGGCAACCCCGTAAACCCAGGAGTTTTTGTTTATTATGTAAAAGCAACCATGATTGATGGTACTCTTCGAGAACTAAAAGGTAATGTTACTCTAATAAGGTAAATACATTTTACATTTAAATTTATGATTATGAAAAATTTATATATAACTAGCATTTTATCTTTACTAATTAGCTTTCCTTTATTTGGACAGCAAGATGCACATTTCTCGCAATTTTTTTCTTCACCAATGACGGTTAACCCTGCCAGTGCTGGTGCTTTCAATGGAGACATAAGAGGTATTTTAAACTATAGAAATCAATGGGCTTCTGTTAGTGAACCTTATACTACAATTGCAGCCTCTTTTGATGCCCCTGTTTTAAAGAAAATGAAAGGAGGAATGTTTGGCTTAGGGTTAAATTTTTATAAAGATGACGCTGGTGTATCAAAATTCTCTAATGTGAAATACAGTTTAGCATTGGCTTATCATTTAGATATTGGCGGTGGAAATAAAAATCATTTTATTTCTGTTGGTTTCCAAGCTGGAGCAATACAACGCTCTTTAAATTATAATAACTTAACTTTTCACGATCAATGGAATGGTGTTGCTTTTGATTCTGAGATTCCTACAATTGACCAGTTTGGTGGCAATGCTGTAAATGTTTTTGATATGGCGACAGGAATTCATTGGTTCTACTCACCTACTGATTTCACAAGATACTTTGCTGGAGTTTCTTTATTTCACTTAAATGCTCCAAATGTTTCTTTTAACAGTGATGAAGATCCTTTACTAAGAAAATTTACTATTCATGGTGGTGCTGAAGTTGGCAGAGGTGGTGGAAATGCCGCTGTTACCAGTAATGGATTTTCTGTTCTTCCTAACTTTATTTTTTCTCAACAAGGACCAAATAGGTATTTTAATTTAGGTGCCGAAGCAAAAATGAGATTACAAAGTGCATCTAAATTTACCAATCATCAAAATGAAATGTCTATGTCTATTGGACCTTATTTGCGTGTTGGAGATGCATTTTATGCTGTTGCTAGGTTTAATTGGTTAGGCTTTTCTATGGGAGTTAGTTATGACATTAATATGTCTGATTTAACTGCTGCAACAGGTGGAAACGGAGGATTTGAGTTAAGTTTAGGATATTACGGAAACTTCAATTCAACTCCTTCTAGAGGACATAGTGTACGTTTTAAATAATTCTCACTTCGTTATCTGAAACATCATACCAAAAGCAAAGTACCATTCAACAAATAAAATATTCTGACTGGCTCTATCTGTAATATCTTTAGATGTTCTAACATCTGGTAAGTCTATAAAACCTGCCTTGAATTCTGTTCTTAGAAAGAAATATTTATAAAAGATAGCATTAAATCCTGCTTTACCAGAGAACCCATATCCTGCAAAATGAAACTCATCATTTCTTACATTATTCCACAACGTAACATTAGATTTTGGTAAAACAGGCCCTAATCCAAAACCTAACATAGAATTTAACTGAAACTTATCTGGATTAATACTTACGAACTGATGTAATAAATTATCATTTCTGGTTAATTCAATATTGATATAATTTAATCCATCTGTATGTTCGTATCTTAAAAAATTCTCATTAATATGAAAAGGACTATTAATGTATTCTCCAGAATAAATTGATTCATCTCTAATATGCCCCCTAATTCTGACATCTTGCACACTAGAAATAACGTACTTCATGTGATCTACGCCTATAGAAATATCATACTTATCAGAAATATAATAACCCAATCTTAAATTAGTTTGTGGATAAGTAATATATTTTGGATGAAAATACGTTTGCGAATTAAAATCAGATTGTTTGTCATGAGCTTTAACATCTGTTAAAATAAAATCGTAATCTGTACCTGTAAAATGTATGCTTGATGGAGCGTACCAATCCTGATTCCAGCCCCATAAAATATAAACTTTACCTTTGTTAAATTGTTTTGTTATCGGAAGTATTTCTTGTCCTTTAAGTATAGAAGAAGCTACTAATAAGCTTAAAAATAAATATAATTTCACCTTCATTTTTGTATAAAAAAGATGCCAAGTTACATCTATTAGATAAATTCAAACACAAAAAAAGTCAATAAATAAATTTATTGACTTTTAGCTATTTTTAGTTTGTTGATTATCAGAATTAAAAACTATAGGTTAACCCACCTAAAATATTAAATCGTTGCGTTGCATAATCCTGGTATTTTTCATACTCAACCGAACCAATATTCATAAAGTTAATAAAAGCTGATAGTTTTTTGGTGTACCTGTATTCAAACCCAACATTTACATCTACCAATCCGCCTAATTCTTTTGCTTCTGGTGTTGTAATAATTCCATCTGTAGTAGCTGTTGTGGTATAAATTTTAGCATATTGTTTTCCCAAAACAAACACATCTAATCTCACCAAAATTTTATCTGACAAATCATAAATTCCGGATACCATAGTTTTAAACTCGGGCTTGTGCCATACTTCTAATTCTTTTGCTGCTTCATAAGCAAAATAGTCTGCAGTAAATAACACTTTTATTTTTTCTAATTTCTGATAAGCTATTTCTGCATTTATGTTAAAGAAAGTGATTTCATCATAAATTACATTAAATTTATTTTGAAGTACTGTAGCATGCTCTTTTACATACAATGGTTGATTGTCTATCTTTTGCTTACTCACACTTGTTTTAAAGCTAATTTTATCACTTATACTTCCTCTAATTCCACCATAAACATCATACTTCTGATTACTGTTTAATACACCTAAAACATCAGCATTCACAAAAGGGTTTTCTGCAAAAAAAGTATTAAAATTATTATTTATAATTCCTCCTTTTATTCCAACATATGGAATAATAATATCATCAACAATATTGTATTTAAACTCAGCTATAGGATAAAAATGAAAATCATTTTCTTCTTCTAATAATTGTTGAGAATTAACAAACAAACCCGCTCCTAAATTAAACTTCCACTTAGCTGTCTGTGTACTTATTTGAGGAACTAATCCTACAGAAGTAGTACTTTTAAGCTCTAAATCATTCGTAAGTTTATTATAGTTTGCTTTTACTCCTAACTCATATAATTCTCTTTTGTGGTATTTGTTAAACCTACCATCAACCTGTATGTTATTTTCACTAACACCAAAAACATCTTTTAAATGGTAGTATTTCACATCAGCATTATAATCAAATTGATTGGTATCGGTAAAGTTTCTAGAAAGATTAAAAACACCTGTATATTTATTTAATAGCTGCTGTTGTATGCCCACTGATGGAGTGTATTGAACAGGTAGGCTATCTGGAATACCATAATAGTGAACTGCATTTCTATCGTAATCAAACCCTAATTTCCATGTAAATTGTCTAGAAAATTTTTTACCATACAAGCCAAAATGATTATCGCTAAAAGCAGATCTTCCTACATCTTTTAATCCTGAAGAAGATAAATGTCCGGCATGAACTCCCCAAGCATAATCTCTATTTCTGGTTGAATTATAAAACACATCTGCCACAGTCGTTCCGTTGGTTCCATACCCCACTTTTGCATAGCCTCTATATAATTTTGTTAAAGGTTCTCCAACAACTTTTGCGTGTTTAATGGTATCAATATTAAATGCTACAGGCATATTTTTCTCCAAAAATGAATATTTCAATTGAGGAATAATTTTAAAGGTGTCCTGAATAACTGGATTACTTTTAATTTTATGTGCTTCATTTAAAAACGGCTTGTATTCCTCAACATTAATTACAGTTGTAGAATCTAAGCTTGAGTTTTGAGCTTGAGTAAAAAGCAGGCTAAAACACATAACCAAAAGCAACCATCCTTTTGTGTATGGAGAAAGTAATCTAATGCTGTTTTTGTTACTCATTTTCATCTTCATTTTTAGGTTGGTTAATTTCTTCTTCAATTTTTTCTTCTTCGTAAAACAAGTCATCTAACTTTACATTATCATATAGTTTCAATTCTATCTCCTCTTCCTCTTGTTTTTCTCTCTGGCTTTCTTGAGCTTCAATAATGTTTAATTTTTCTGTAGCGGTAGATACCAATTCAGGGTATTTACTATTGTCTTTAACATTCTTCAAGGTAATTTTTGCTTGAAATAAATCTTCTTTAGCAACATAATTATCAGCTAATAAAATCAATGATTTTCCTATCCAAAAATCGTAAGATGGAAAGGTTTTTATTAAACTAAACACTTCTGATTCACACAAGTCATTGTTGCCTCTCATATATAAAATATTAGCCACATTATATTTTGCCTCAACCCCATATTTGTTTTTTGCAGTTGCTGCTGTAGTAAACTCTTTAAAAGCCAAATTATAATCATCTTTTCTAATGGCAGTTTTACCATAAATTAAATGCGTTTCTGCTAATAGATTAGCATTATTATTGTCTTTATTTATTATTAACTCGCAGTATTTAATGGTATTATCATTATTTTCCAATTCAAAGTTTAAACGCATTTGTTCTACCTGAGCTAAAAATACATTCTCTTGTATATCTGCCAAATACTCTAGTTTACTAAAATAATTTAGTGCCTCTTGGGTTTTACCTAATTCTTTGCTCAACTTGGCAGCATTAAGTAAGGCATCTTCTGTAAAAGCATTTTTTGGATATTTTATCACTTCGCTAAAATCTAACAATGCTTCATTTTTAAACCCTGCTTTTCTCTCGCAAACGGCTTTGTAGTAATGTGCCTGAATTTTATAATTTCCGTTGGGATATTTCTCTAAATATTTAGTAAAATCATTAGTTGCTTTATTACAATCTCCACTCATGTAGTTATTTTCAGCAACTTCAAAATAATCTTTATCCATTACCATTTGAGTTGAATCTATGTTGTTTAACCCTGCCAAATAATTTTCATATTGAGCAATGTATCCTTTATCAATATAAATTTTCTTAATGGTAGTCAATGCTTGTCTAGCTTCATCAGTTCCGGAATAATCATCAACTACTTTTTTGAAAGAAACTAAAGCCTTATCATCTTCTTTTTTGTTATAATAAATCAGTCCTCTTTTTAATAAAGCTTTGCTAATGTAAGTACTGTTTGGATGTTCATTAATCAATAAATTAAAATTGGCTAATGCTAAATCGTTTTTGTTTCTTTCTTGTTGAGTTTTTCCTAATTCGTAAATGGCATCATCTAACAAATGAGAAGCTTGTTTTTGGTTAATTAAGGTATTTAACAAATTAATTTTATCATCATAATTTCCCATAACACCATTTGCAACTGCACTTTGGTAAAGCGAATACTCTAATTGATACTCACCCATCATAGCGGCTTTATCGTAAAATTCTGTTGCTGATTTATATTCTTTATTTATGAAAAAACAATCTCCTATCCTATTCAAAGCATCATTCTTAGTTTTAGACTTACCTGTTTTATCATTTTGAACATACTTTCTAAACCAACTTTGAGCATTGTCATATTCTTTTAATTTAAAATAGGAATAACCTAAGTTATAATGAGCTTCATTGTAAAATGAATAAGCAATAGCATTTGGCTCATAAATTACTTTTTTATAAAGGGCAATAGCATCGCTATAAGCATCTAATCTGTAATTGGCTTCTGCTTTCCAAAAAGTATTTTTAATTTTTAAATCGCCTAATATTGGGTATTTATCAGATTTATCAAAATGTATAATGGCACTAGCATAGTTTTGATTATTAAACAATTCTACACCTCTGTAATGAGCTATTTTCTGATAAGCCTCTTGCAATTGAGGGTCTAATTTTTTAATATTTTCTAACGATTCTAAAGCAGCTTTGTAGTTTTTGGTGGTAAAATAAACAGCAACCAAGAATTCATAAGCATCATTTAGTTTTGTTGAATTAGGATAAGTATTAATGAATTTTTCAAAAGCTCTTATCGCATCATTAAATGGATGAAAAGATAATTCATAAGAAATTTTAGCAAAGCTAAAAAGAGCATCTTCCTGAACTTGAGCATCAAAATCAATTACAGCTGCTTCTCTAAACGAACTTTGTGCCTGACGTTTTTCTCCGAGTTTTAGGTAACACTCAGCCAAATGGTAATGAGCTACCTGAGACAAACTATCACTTTTAAAAATAGACTTCTTCAACCAAGGTAATGCTTCATTACAACTATCCGCTTTAAAATAAGCATAACCTAACTGATAATAATCACCTCTATTGGCTTCATAAGGTTTTTCTTTAATGTATTTGTTAAGATAAGGAATAGCTTCATTAAACTTATCGGTTCTATAATAAGCATCTCCAATTAACCGAGAAATCTCTCCTACTCTTTTAGGAATGGCAGTATCTAGCAAAGCTGGAGCATAAGCTATAAGCTGCTCGTAGTTTTCTTGTAAATAATAAATTTGAGTGATGTAATAAGGAACTATGGGCGAGAATTTATCATCATTTTTAATCATTAAAAAAGTTTGCAAAGCAGCTTCATATTTACCTTGCAAGTAAGCAATATGTGCATAATAATATTTGGCAGCAGCACTATATGCATTATCCGTATCTTTAATTTCAAAAAAAGCGGCAGAAGCTTTTTCTAAATCTTCTTCTTCAAAATAACTGTATCCCTTTTTAAAATAATATTCTGCTTTATCTTCTTCCGATAAATCATACACATCAATCAACTCGAGCCACTGCAGAGTTTTATCATATTTCTTTTTTCTAAAATAATACCTGCCTAAATGAAAATGAGCCAATTTTACTTTCGGACTTTCGGGATATTTAAGTACAAACTCAATTAGCAACGCTTCAGCATCATCATTAAACAGTTCTAATCCACAAAGTGCATGGTAATAAGAAGCATTTACTACCATTTCAGATTTTTTATCTGAAGTGCTTTTTATGATGTTTTCAAAAACCTCTTGAGCAGCACTAAATTTATCTTTGTCATACAACTCTAACCCTTCGTTGTATTCCCGATTATCGTGAGTATAAATGGATGTTTTCTGTGCAATAACTATTGAAACTGCACTTAAAACCACACATAAAATTAAAATTCGTTTTAATACCATTAGTTTATTCCCAATTTAATGATTGTATTCGGTAAAATTAGAACGTAAACTTGAGTTTGAGACATGCATTTACCCAAGTTTTCAACGTTGTAGTGTTGACATTATTTTTTTAAAATCAAGCAATTGATAAGCACAATCGTCAAATAATAAATAAATTTGTTCCTTTATTCATAACTATATAATTAGCATGATTATTTCAATTGAAAACGCAAAAATTTTCCAAAAACAAAGTTTAATCCTTCAAGATATTTCTATTCAGATAGATAAAGGAGAGTTTGTTTATTTAATAGGTAAAACTGGTTCTGGTAAAAGTAGCTTGCTTAAAACTTTGTATGGTGATTTGCCTCTAAAAGAAGGAGCAGCAAGTGTTTGCGATTTTGATTTAACCAAGCTTAAAAAGAGCCAAATTCCTTTTTTAAGACGAAAACTTGGTATTGTTTTTCAGGATTTTCAGTTGCTTTCAGACAGAAGTATTCATGATAATTTAAATTTTGTATTAAAAGCTACCGGCTGGAAAGAAAAACAAAAAATGAATGAACGTATTGAAGAAGTACTCAAAAGTGTTGGTTTAACCAATAAAGGTTTTAAATTTCCTCATGAACTTTCTGGTGGTGAGCAACAAAGAGTTGTTATTGCTCGTGCTTTACTTAATGAACCAGATTTAATTTTAGCTGATGAACCAACCGGAAACTTAGACCCAGAAACTTCTGAAGAAATTATCAAACTACTTTTTGAAATCAGTAAAAAAGGTAAAGCTATTCTTATGGCTACTCACGATTATCAGTTAATGCAAAAATTTCCTACCCGAACAATTAAATGTGAAAACAACACCATTTCCGATTCTTCACCAAACAACTATATCAAAAACACAATTATTGACAATATAGATTTACCCCAAGAAGGAAACAATTTGTAAGTAATTTATTGATTGTTGGAAATTTAGTCTATTTTTACTTTTAAAGTTGATAACCACATACAAAAATCAATGAAAAGGTTTCTAATTATATTATTCTTATTTTCTACTTCTCTAGCTTCTTACTCTCAAACAGCTGAAAAAAAAGCCATTGGAGAAAAAAAAGCACTCTTCATATACAATTTCTCAAAATATATTGAGTGGCCTAATATTAAAAAACTAAAAGAGTTTAAAATAGGCGTAATGGGTGATGATTACAATTATATTTTTAACGGATTGGAGAAAATTGCTGCCGAAAAAAATGTAAATGATATCCCTTTAAAAATAGTACGGGTTAACTTTGACACAAAACTAGATGAACTTCAGGTACTTTATTTTGATGATGCTGAAAAATATCACATAAAAGACATTCAGAAAAAAACTAAAAAAGCTCCTGTATTATTAGTGAGCGAACATTATCCTTATGGACAGTCTATGATTAATTTTATTATGATAAATGATAAGATTGAATTTGAACTTAATGAAGAAAAATGCAATGCTGTTGGTTTAAAAGTAAATATAGCTATAAAAACCATTGCCATAAAAACCAAAAGAGATTGGGAAAGTTTAACTGAAAAGATGGAAACTTTAAGCCTATCTCAAAATGAAAAAGTAGTTGTCCAAACCAAAGATTTAGAAGCACTTTTGGAGCAACAAAAAAAATTAACAAATGAAATTGCTGCTAACAAATCAATTCTTGAAAATCAGAAAAAAGAATTGGCAGAAAAAGCTGCCATGGTTGAAGCCTCAAACAAAATGCTTGATGAAAGAAAAGCTACCATACAGCAACAACAAGCTAAAATTGCACTACAAGAAAATAGCTTAAATGACTTAAATTTCACCATAACTGCTAAACAAATAAGGCTTGCTGAACAACAAGAAATATTAGAAAAAGAACAAAAAAAACTGCTGCAGATTAAAACTCAGTTTGCTGAAACTGAAAAAGAACTTACTGAAAAAGAACAATTGGTAAAAGACAATGAAGCTTACATTCAAAATCAGTATAAAATTATAGAAACTAAATCCTCTACCATTGAAGAGCAAAAAAACATCATTTGGCTTTCTGTAATTTTCTTAATTGTAGTTTCCGTATTAGGGTTATTGGCTTATAGAAGTTATAAACTTAAGAAAAAAGCCAATATTCTTATTGTACAACAAAAGGTTGAAATTGAAGCTCAGCATAAAGAAATTAGAGACTCTATAGATTATGCTAAAAGAATTCAGCAAGCCATTATTCCGCCAATAAAAGTTGTGCAACAACATTTAAAAGACTGTTTTATAATTTACCAACCCAAAGATGTGGTTAGTGGAGATTTTTATTGGTTGGAAAACCCCTCTTTTAACATTGTTGCAAACGAAACAATACAATCTGCTAAAAACGATGATAACACTATATTTTTTGCAGCTTGCGACTGTACCGGACACGGAGTTCCTGGAGCAATGGTAAGTGTAATATGTAACAATGCTTTAAAAAGAAGTGTTAATGAGTTTAAACTTACCACACCCGGTGAAATCCTAGATAAAACTCGTGAAATTGTGGTGCAAGAATTTGAAAAAAGTGAAGATGAAGTTAAAGATGGGATGGATATTGCTTTATGCAGTATAAAATTTAAAACTGAAAGTGAAAAATCTCACATAGCAGCTGTGTTAAACTATGCTGGTGCTAACAACTCATTATACATTGTTCGTGCAATTAATAATAGTGAAAAAAATGATAAAACAACAGTTCAAAATTCAAAATTTGAATTGTTAGAAACAAAACCCAACAAACAATCTATAGGTAAAATTGATAATCCAGAGCCATTTACCACTCATAATATAGCGCTACAAAAAGGAGATACCATTTACCTATTCACTGATGGCTATGCCGATCAGTTTGGTGGAGAAAAAGGCAAAAAAATGATGTACAAACCTTTTAAAAACTTGCTGCTTTCTATACAAGATAAAAGCATGGACGAACAAAAAATTATACTTGAACAGCATTTTAAAGAATGGAAAGGTGCCTTAGAGCAAGTGGATGACGTTTGCATTATAGGCGTTAGAATATGATGCAAAGTTTATCCCACGCTTGACGAGGGATGTTATCGGTTTGAGAATTTGACAGTGTTAAACCTTTATGTCTTGCCTAAAAATTAAAAATGGCTGCCGAAAATATCGACAACCACTTTTAAAACTAAAACTATGAAATATAATTAAAAACTTACTTTTTAATTATTCGCTTGAACTACTACATCGTTAGCTGGAGTAGTCGGATTTGCTTGAACTCTTACCTCTTGATATTCTACTAGTTTATCTTCGTAGTAACGCTCATATTCTTGTTCATCTTCAATAAAATCATTCACTTTGTTTTGCAATTTAACTGGCAATTCATTTGTTGATTGATATTCATCTAAAATGTTTTTTAATTTTCTTCTATTGTATTTTTGATTAACAATTAAACCATTTATAAAAATTGGAGTTGAAACTGCCATTAATCCTACTCCTAATGGTGGAATTATAACAGCAATAGCAGTTGAAAGCGGTAAAAATGACATTTGTCCTTTTGCAGCGTTTTCTCTTTTATCAAAAAATATTTCAATTACAGCTAAAGAAGTATCGTCTGCACCATACTTACTAACAAACTCATCATAATTTAACTTATGTTCTTTATTAGCTTTTACTTGTTTATTTTTTTTGGCACTTTTACTATTGTTACCTGCAATTGCAAAAAGTTGTGCACTTATTAAGATAGATACTAATATTAATTTTTTACTCATTGCTATTAGTTTTAAACTATTGAATTCGTGAAACTGTGTTTTCATGTTTTTGTGTTTTAAATATTGTTTATATAATTTTTTCTGTTTTAATATTATGAATCAAAAGTATGCTGATTATAAGGTTATTAAAACGGCATTATACCTATTTTGAAAAATATTAATACTGTATTTTTGAGGCTAAAAAATGACAATTTTTACATGAATTTTCGTGAGATACGGAGTGAATTTATGATAGAAATTCATTCTGCATAAGTATTTTTCACATAACCATTAATGTAGTTTTACAGTATTAAACTGAGTACATTCATTAGACTCAACTACTTACAAACCACATTAAAAATAGTAGTATTTAAAAACACTAAAACAAATCAACATATTAATAATCAAACTCTTAAAGCATTTAATTCTTATTGGAAGTTGTAAATAGGAACAGCTTTATTCAACCATTAAATTAAAAAATTAGCCTTTTGTTTAAAAAAATCATTTTAACCTTTACTGAAATTGATGAGTACCTATTAAACAATCTTTTTTAATAAATAAAAAATTAGCCTTTTTCTAATCCGCTAATTTTTATCGAGATAATTGAATAAAAAGTCAAAAAAAATCCTTAAAAACATATAAATTTTCGTGAATTGTTTTAAAATAAAAACCAATCAAATAATCTTATTTTAGTAACTTCGCACCCTTAAAAAAATTCAATAAAAATAAATATGATTAAAATAACACTGCCAGACGGTTCGGTAAAGGAGTTAGCCAAAGGATCTTCAGCTATGGATGTTGCAAAAAGCATCAGCGAAGGATTGGCTCGTAATGTAATTTCAGCAAAAGTTAACGGAATAACTGTTGAAACCACTACCCCTATTACCGAAGATGCTACTGTAGTGTTATACACTTTTGATCAGGAAGAAGGAAAAAAAGCTTTTTGGCATTCTTCTGCACACGTACTGGCTCAAGCCTTAGAAAAACTTTATCCTGGAATTAAATTAACCATTGGACCTGCCATAGAAAATGGTTTTTATTACGATGTTGATCCAGGGGAGCATGTTATTAGAGAAGAAGACTTTAAAAAAATTGAAGATACCTTTTTAGAATTGGCTCGTCAGAAAGCAACTTTTAAAATGCGTGCTGTTTCTAAAGCAGATGCATTAGCAAAATATAAAGCTGAAGGAAATGAATATAAAGTAGAGTTAATAGAAAACCTAAATGATGGCGAAATTACTTTTTGCGACCATTCAGATTTTACTGATTTATGTAGAGGTGGACATATTCCTAATACAGAAATAATTAAAGCTATAAAGATAATGAATGTTGCCGGTGCTTACTGGCGTGCCGACCAAAACAACAACCAGCTTACTCGTGTTTACGGAATTTCTTTTCCTAAACAAAAAATGCTAACAGAATATTTAGAATTATTAGAGCAAGCCAAACAACGAGACCACAGAAAATTAGGTAAAGAGTTAGAGCTTTTTGCTTTCTCAGAAAAAGTTGGCCAAGGTTTACCTTTATGGTTACCTAAAGGAGCTATGCTTAGAGAAAGATTAGAATCATTTTTGAAAAAAGCTCAGATAAAAGCAGGTTACCTTCCTGTAATTACCCCACATATCGGACATAAAGATTTATATGTAACCTCTGGTCATTATGAAAAATATGGTGAAGATTCATTTCAACCTATTTTAACACCACACGAAGGCGAAGTTTTTTTACTAAAACCGATGAACTGCCCTCACCATTGTGAGATTTATAAAACAGCTCCTCGTTCTTATAAAGACTTGCCTATACGTTATGCCGAATTTGGAACAGTTTACAGATACGAACAAAGTGGAGAACTACATGGTTTAACAAGAGTTAGGTGTTTTACGCAAGATGATGCTCACTTATTTTGTCGTCCCGACCAAGTGGAAGATGAGTTTATGAAAGTAATAGACTTAGTGTTGTATGTATTCAATTCTTTAGGTTTTGAAGATTTTACAGCTCAAGTATCATTAAGAGACCCTGAAAACAAAGAAAAATATATTGGTTCTGATGACAATTGGGAAAAAGCAGAAAAAGCCATTATTAATGCAGCTAACGAAAAAGGATTGAAAACTGTTGTAGAAACAGGAGAAGCAGCATTTTACGGCCCTAAATTAGATTTTATGGTTAAAGATGCGTTGGGAAGAAGTTGGCAATTAGGAACCATACAAGTAGATTACAATTTACCAGAAAGATTTGAATTAGAATATAAAGGAAGTGATAACGAAATGCACCGTCCGGTAATGATACACAGAGCACCTTTTGGTTCTATGGAAAGATTTATTTCTGTGTTAATTGAGCATTGTGGCGGAAACTTCCCATTATGGTTAACTCCTGAGCAAGTTGCCATTTTACCAATTAGCGAAAAATTTAATGAAAATGCGAAAAATATTTCAGAATTGCTAAATAATTACGATATTCGCAGCTTCGTTGACGACAGAAACGAAAAAGTTGGTAGAAAAATAAGAGATGCTGAGGTAAAAAAGATTCCATTCATGATTCTTCTAGGTGAAAAAGAAATTGAGTCAAATCAATTATCTATTAGAAAACATGGCGAAGGCGACTTAGGAACTTTTTCAACAGAAGCATTTGTTAAGCTTATCAACGATGAAATAAATAAAAATTTTAACTAAAATTAATTAACAATTTGGCAATAGCTAACAACAAAAACTTTAACAACAGAGGAAGAAACTTTCGTAAACCGGAAGATTTACACAGAATTAATGAGCGAATTCTTGCAAAAGAAGTAAGAGTAATTGCTGATGACTTAGAACCTGAAGTATATCCTACTGCAAAAGCAATAGAGATGGCTCAAGAAAGAGAACTAGATTTAGTAGAGATTTCTCCAAATGCGGTTCCTCCTGTTTGTAAAATTATTGACTATAAAAAGTTTTTATACGACCAAAAAAAGAAGCAAAAAGAAATTAAAGCCAAAGCTTCTAAAATTGTTTTGAAAGAAATAAGATTTGGTCCTAATACTGATGACCATGATTTTAACTTTAAATTAAATCATGCTCGTAAATTTATTGAAGAAGGTGCAAAGATAAAAGCTTTTGTGTTTTTTAAAGGAAGAACCATTATATTTAAAGAAAGAGGCGAGATTTTACTTTTAAAATTAGCTCAAGAGCTAGAAGATATTGCAACAGTAGAATCAATGCCAAAAATGGAAGGAAAAAGAATGTTAATGTTCTTAGCTCCAAAAAAGAAAAAGTAAACAAGTAATTAATTAACCAATAATAAATTTTGAAATTATGCCAAAAATGAAAACTGGTTCCAGTGCGAAAAAAAGATTCCGATTAACAGGAACCGGAAAAATTAAGAGAAAGCATGCTTTTAAAAGTCATATCTTAACCAAGAAAACGACTAAACAAAAGCGTAATTTAACAAAATTCACAACAGTTGATAAAGCTGATGAGAAAAACATTAAATTACAATTGTGCATCTAAGTAGATGTTCAGTTATGTTAACTTGAAAAAATCGGTTATCGTACAAATACCGTAAAAACAAAAATTTTATCATTTTATATTTTTACGAGTATCCTCAAAATATTAGTTTTTCTAAAGAAAAACATATTTCGGGATTTAAAAATTAGTAAACAAAACCAGAATGACTAGTATAAAGATTGCAACAATGCAGCACTAACATTCAAAAAACGTAAAAAAAATGCCAAGATCAACCAATTCAGTAGCTTCGAGAGCTAGAAGAAAAAAAATTATGAAACTTGCCAAAGGTTACTTTGGTAGAAGAAAAAATGTTTGGACAGTAGCAAAAAATGCTGTTGAAAAAGCAGGTGTTTATGCTTATACAGGTAGAAAACACAAAAAGAGAAATTTCAGAGCCTTATGGATTCAAAGAATTAATGCCGGTGTTAGAGAACACGGATTATCTTACTCTAAATTTATGGGAGAACTTTCTAAACAAGAAATACAACTGAACAGAAAAGTATTAGCTGATTTAGCAATGAATCATCCTGAAGCTTTTAAAGCAGTGGTAGATAAAGTAAAAAAATAAATTTATTATTTATACTTCATAACAAAGCAGCCTTGAGTTCTCAAGGCTGCTTTTTTTTGATGATTTGTAAACTATTTTTTATACATTTGAAGAAATAAGTCTGACAGATTTTTTTTAAAATTTTATCAAACCTATATATAAGTTGTGCGGCATACAAAAAAAACAACGCACAATTAAGCACATTTGGTTTTGCCAACGCTTAAACAGACTAACAAGAAAACGAATGAAATGTATATTGAAAAACGAGATAAACGAAGGAATTTGACTATTTTAGCGACTTAAATTTATGCGGAAATGAACCGAATAAAGGAAGTACTAGAAGAAAAAGGAATTAAGCAAACTTGGCTGGCTGAAAAACTGGGGAAGAGTTACAACATGGTCAACGGTTATGTTCAGAATAGACAACAACCTAGGCTTGAAATATTAAATAAAATTGCAAACATCTTAGATGTAGATATAAAAGATTTAATTGTCTCCAATAAGAGCTAATATGAACGAGGCAGAAACTAGAAAAGACATAATTGACAAAAGGCTAAAACTAGCTGGTTGGAATATTAATGACCGCTCTCAAGTCATTAAGGAGCTTCATATAATCGTTGATGACAATTTAGTCGAAGAGGCTGCTACACCATATTCTGGAAAGCAATTTAGTGATTATGTTCTCCTTGGAAAAGACGGAAAGACTATAGCTGTTGTTGAAGCTAAAAAATCTTCCGTTGATGCCTCAATAGGAAGAGAACAAGCCAAACAATACTGTTACAACATTCAAAAAAAGCAAGGTGGAGAATTACCCTTCTGCTTTTATACAAACGGGCACGAAATTTTCTTTTGGGATTTAGAAAATTATCCGCCTAGAAAAGTACATGGATTCCCAACAAAAGAAGATTTAGAAAGATATAATTATGTTAGAAAAGCTAGAAAACCCCTTTCTGGTGAACTCATAAACACCAAAATCGCGGGACGTGATTATCAAATCAGAGCCATCCGTGCTGTGATGGAAGATTTAGAAAGAAAACGTAGAACTTTCCTTTTAGTAATGGCAACTGGAACTGGTAAAACCAGAACTTGTATCGCCATGGTTGAAGCATTAATGCGAGCGGGATGGGCAGAAAAAGTACTATTCCTTGTTGACAGAATTGCATTAAGAGATCAAGCTTTAGAAGCATTTAAAGAGCACCTTCCTAACGAACCTAGATGGCCAAAAGTTGGCGAGAAAAACATAGCTCAAGATCGAAGAATTTATGTTTCTACATACCCAACAATGCTGAATATTGTAAGAGACGAAGAGAATACTTTATCTCCTCATTTCTTCGACTTAATCGTAATTGATGAGAGTCACAGAAGTATTTACAATACCTACAGAGAAGTTCTGGATTACTTCAGCACGATAACACTTGGCTTAACTGCAACGCCTACTGATGTGATTGACCACAATACATTCAAAATCTTCAATTGTGATGATGGAGTACCAACTTTTGCCTATTCATATGAAGAAGCAGTAAACCACATTCCTCCATACTTGAGCACATTTCAGGTTATGAAGATTAAAACTAAATTCCAAGAAGAAGGAATTAGTAAAAGAACAATTTCATTAGAAGACCAGAAACGCTTGATTCTTGAAGGAAAGGAAATTGAAGAAATTAACTACGAAGGAACTGAACTTGAAAAGACAGTAAGAAATAAAGGTACAAATGCACTTATAGTGAAGGAGTTCATGGAAGAATGTATAAAAGACCCTAACGGAGTTCTTCCTGGGAAAACCATTTTCTTTTGCACTTCAATCCCACAAGCTCGGCAAATAGAAAAAATATTCGAAACATTATATCCTGAATACAATGGTGAATTAGCCAAGGTGTTAGTTTCAGAAGACCCTCGAGTTTATGGAAAAGGTGGTTTATTAGATCAATTCACACACAATGATATGCCTAGAGTGGCTATAAGTGTTGACATGTTAGATACTGGAATAGATGTTAGAGAATTGGTAAACCTAGTTTTTGCTAAACCAGTCTATTCCTATACTAAATTCTGGCAAATGATTGGACGAGGAACAAGATTGCTTGAACCGACCAAAATGAAACCTTGGTGTTCGGAAAAAGAAGCCTTTTTAATCCTTGATTGTTGGGACAATTTTGAATATTTCAAACTCAACCCGAAAGGAAAGGAACTGAAAGCTCAAATACCTCTTCCTGTTAGACTTTTTGGATTACGACTAGATAAGATTAAAAAAGCTACAGAGTTAAATGAGGAAGAAATTATCAAATCAGAGATTCCTCAATTACGCCAACAAATAGAATTATTGCCTCAAAATTCAATTGTCATTATGGAAGCTAAAAATGAGCTTCAACGAATGGATGACGAAAATTTCTGGACTAAACTCACCGAAGACAAAATCGAGTTCCTTAGAACTACTGTTAAACCATTATTGAGAACAATCTCTGGTGAAGATTTCAAAGCAATGAGGTTCGAAAGAGACGTTGTTGAAGTATCGCTTGCAGGTTTATTTGAAGACAAAGAGAAGTTCGAAACTTTGAAAGATGGATTAGTAGAAAAAATATCTGAATTACCTATTTCAGTCAACATTGTAGCAAGAGAAAAGGAACTTATTACAAAATCTCAAAGCAATAAATTCTGGGATGCAATCTCCCAAGCAAAATACGTTGAGCTAATTGACAAGCTATCTCCTTTGATGAAGTTTATCGATTCAAGAGTAGCCCCACTAGGTCCAGCAAAATTTGATTTCGCTGACATTACCTCCACCAAAGAATTTGTAGAGTTTGGCCCTCAAAATGAAGCGGTAAGTATTGAGCGTTATCGTGAAATGGTTGAAGAGAAAGTAAGAGAGCTTACTTCAACAAATCCAATCTTACAAAAGATACTAAATGGCGAACCCATCACAGTAGATGAAGCTAATAAATTGGCTGAAGAACTACATGATGAAAACCCACATATAACAATTGATTTGTTAAGACGAGTTTATAATCACCGTAGGGCTCAATTTGTAGAGTTTATAAGGCACATTTTAGGGATTCAGATTTTGGAAAGTTTTCCTGAAACTGTTTCAAAGTCCTTTGACCAATTCATTTCTGACCACAATTATTTATCGGGCAGACAATTACAGTTCTTAGACTTACTCAGAAATTTCATTCTTGAAAAAGGAGAAATTGAAAAAAGAAATCTCATTGAATCACCATTTACTATGATTCATCCAGAAGGAATCAGAGGAGTTTTCAATCCAAAAGAGATTAACGAAATATTAGTACTAACAGAAAAATTACTCGCAGCATAATGTTACAAAGCAACACAAAACTTAAAAGCCTAATAGACGAACTCTGGAATCAATTCTGGAGTGGTGGTATTAGCAATCCACTGACTGCTATTCAACAAATCACTTACATGATTTTCATGAAGCGTTTGGATGATTTGGAAGCGAAACGTGAACGTGATGCTGACTGGAATAATGAAGAATTCAAATCTCGTTTTTCAGGTACTTACATTCCATATGTGGATGAGAGTAAATATTTATCAGGTACTACATCAGGGACGCTCAGTGAAAAAACAAAAAAAGAACTTGAAGAAGCTAGAAAACCTAGATCAGCTGAAGAATTGAGATGGAGTCATTTTTCAAACTTCCCAGCGGATAAAATGCTCGATCATGTTCGATTCAATGTTTTTCCTTTTTTAAAACAATTGAATGGCGGCACTTCGCCATTTACCAAACACATGGCAAATGCAGTATTTGTCATTGAAAAGCCTTCATTATTGGTGGAAGCAGTTAAAAAAATCGAACAGATTTTTATTGAAATTCAAAGAGATGCAGAAGAAGGTGGGCAGGCATTTCAAGATATACAAGGTGATGTGTACGAAATGCTTCTTAGCGAAATTGCAACTGCAGGGAAGAATGGTCAATTTAGAACACCTAGACACATCATTAAATTGATGTCTGAACTTATTGAACCAAAACTAGGTGAAAAAATATGTGACCCTGCTTGTGGAACAGCTGGCTTCTTACTTGGAGCATACCAATTCATATTATCTGATTTGGTCAGGAAAAAAGCACCAGAAAAATTAATTTTGGATGAAGATGGTTTTGAAAGAGGAACTATTTCTTCGGTGCTTACAGAGGATGTAAAGCAACGGTTAGAAAACGACTTGATTGGTTTTGATATTGATTCATCTATGGTGCGCTTGGGATTAATGAACCTAATGATGCACGGCATTGACAATCCAAATATTGATTATACAGATACGCTCAGCAAAAAGTACAATCAAGATGCAGAATATGATGTCATCATGGCGAACCCACCATTTACAGGGAATATTGACAAAGGGGACATTAACGCAAGTTTGAAGTTACCTACCACCAAGACTGAATTACTATTTCTTGAAA
The DNA here is from genome assembly GCA_965284565.1 of Vicingaceae bacterium. Taxonomy (GTDB): domain Bacteria; phylum Bacteroidota; class Bacteroidia; order Flavobacteriales_E; family Vicingaceae; genus BRH-c54. The sequence continues at coordinate 2,525,015 of OZ260100.1, read as the reverse complement.
GAATTTACACCATGCTCCGAAAAGGAAAAAGAGCTGCTGTTATTATACCACAGGGTGTATTGTTTGGTGGTGGTAAGGCCTTTGTAGAAGCTCGAAAAATCCTTACTGAAAGATGTCAATTAGAAGGTGTCATAGCACTACCAAGTGGAGTATTTAAACCCTATGCTGGGGTGAGTACAGCGATACTCATTTTTACCAAGGTTTATAATGCTGAAGATTCAGTGACAGAACCTGCCACTCAAAAAACATGGTTTTACAACATGGAGAGTGATGGTTATGAATTAAATGACAAACGTGCTCCTTTAACGAAAGAAGGTAGAGTTCGCGATTATGGCGATTTACAGGACATTGTTGAAAGATACAAGAATCGAAATTCTGAAGACAACGCAGATCGCTCACTTAAGCACTTCTTCGTGTCATTTGATGAAATCAAAAATCTAGATTACGATTTAACTTATCAGAAGTACCAAAAAGAAATTCGAGAGGATATTATTGTTAAGGATCCTGTTAAGTTATTTGAAAAACTCGAATCAATAGAAGATAATATTCAAAAAGAATTGAAAACCTTAAAAAAAATGATTGGCTAATGGAGTTCATTACTAGCACTATTGGCAAAATAGCCAAAGAAATCAAAACAGGTAAAACGCCTCCTACAAAGAATGCGGCTTATTTTAATGGCACTATAAATTGGTATACGCCTACTGATCTAGATAGAGAAACTTTTCTCGGTAAATCTACAAGAACAATAACTGAGCTTGCCGTAAATGACAAAAAAGCAACTCTTTACTCTCCTAATACAGTGCTTATAGGTTGTATTGGCAATATTGGAAAGCTTGGGATAATTGCTGAGACTGCTGCGTCAAATCAACAAATTACTGGAGTACTTACAGATGATAAAAAAGTTCTACCTGAGTTCTTTTTTTATTGGCTGAAAATGAACAAAAAGCTGCTAGAAAAAAATTCAAAAAAAGCAGTCGTTCCTATTTTGAATAATAAGCAGTTATCAGCTATTCCTATTTCATATCCAAAAAACACCGCAGACCAGAAGAGAATCGTCCAAGTTTTGTCAAAAACAGAATTGTTAATCAGCCAGCGAATAGAAAGCATTGATTTAGCAGATGAATTTTTAAAGCATACGTTCTTGACAATGTTTGGAGATCCAGTAAATAACACAAACAATTGGAGCTTTATTAAATTATCGGAATTAGGCAAGCTTGATAGAGGAGTTTCAAAACATAGACCTAGAAATGCTCCAGAATTATTAGGTGGGGATTATCCATTAATTCAAACTGGAGATGTTTCTAACGCTGGGTTGTATATTACTAAATACACTTCAACTTATTCCGATTTAGGCTTAAAACAGAGTAAAATGTGGCCAAAAGGCACACTTTGCATAACAATTGCAGCAAATATTGCAAAAACCGGAATATTGACCTTTGATGCTTGCTTTCCTGATAGTGTAGTTGGATTTACACCTCAGAAAACTTCCGTTTCATTATATGTTCACTTTTTAATGGGCTTTTTACAAAGCATTTTAGAAAAAAATGCCCCTCAGGCTGCTCAGAAAAATATCAACTTGGGGATTCTTCGTTCATTAATGGTACCAAATCCAGATAAGGATTTACTGACAGATTTTGAAAAAATTGTAAACCAAACTGAATCTATAAAAACCAAATATACAGAAAGCCTAAATGAGCTAAATGAACTCTATCGTTCTTTAAGTCATAAAGCTTTTTCTGATGAACTTGATTTAAGTCATCTAAAGTTTGTAGTTGAAGAAGAATATCAATCATTTACAAATGACAGAACTGAACCATGGCACTTCGAACAAGAAGTAAAACTAGTTATAGAAAAAAAGAAAGACGCTGAGCCTCAAGTTTTAAACGTAGAGGTCAAGGTCAAAGAAAATGTTACATCCTCAATAAGTCATATGCCTTTTCTTAAAACAGAAGAAGATTTACTTAGCCATATTTCAAGAAAGTGTTCTGGTTCACATTTCACTTTCGAGGACATTAAAGAAGCAGTTAAAGGATTAGACTGGACATATGATTTTGAAGAACTGAAAAACCTTGTGTTTAGTCTTGTTAGAAAAAAACAGCTCAAGCAAGTTTTTGCAGATGCTTCTTATAAATCAAGGTTTAAAAAAACAGATGCTGCTTTCAAAGAAATAGAAGATTTATCTGAACAAATTTATTTTAAAAGGATGCTTTAAATGAGGTTAAAAAGCGTCAAAATATTAACCAAGTTTAGAGGTCTTGCTGCAAACAGCGAATACCGTTTTGATAATGTAGAATTATTAAAAGGACGCATTGAGCCTATCTGTTTTGTTGGATTAAATGGTTCAGGAAAATCAAACTTACTGGAAGTTATAGCTGAGATTTTCTATTACTTGGATGTGTATGTACATCAAGAAGGAAAGCCTTCTAAAAGATTTAAATCGCCTTTTGGCTTTGAGGTTTCTTATACAATGGATATCACTTGGCAAGCAGCAGCAAGAGCTAAATTGAATAAGCTTGAAAAACTATCTTGGGAAGGAACTAGAGATTCAGAAGTGACCATTTCAAAACAACCTAATGAGCTTCCTAAAATCACGATAAAATCGGATAATAAAATTCAGGTAGATGAAACGACAGACCCAGATATCTTCATATTACCAGTTCAAGTCATTTCTTATAGTTCAGGTCATAATGAGCTAATTAGTAACCCATTTATAAAATCATCTTATCATTATTTCGACCAGTTAACTTCTAAAGAAAGTAAAGAAATTAATGAAGAGCTAGCATTGAGCAGGCTTTTCCATCTGGATTTCGAAAACAGTCAATTTGTTACTCTTTGTAATTTTCTTTTCTCAGAAGACAACAATGTTGGGCTAATTAAAAATGCTATTGAGGTAGATGAATTGGATAGCTTCAACATTATTATCCGATATAGGAATTACCGAAATAATTCCATTGAATTTGCTCAAACACTACAGCAAGCCATTGAGAACCTAAAGGATTGTGCTTCTGCCGTGGAAGAGACCAAAGGAGCTGCTAATTTCCATGAATTGAAGTTGTCTTTTATAATAGATGAAGATGAGAATGGAAAAAGTGAAATGAAGCGAGCCTTCCAAAGAAAATTTGGTTCTTCAATTTTGCTGTACAGAGACTTGTTCTTTCTCAACCTTATGAATATTCATTGTCAAGGAGTTGACACAAGAAATAAGATTAAAAACACAGGAAGTTTAGAAGACAACCTTTCTTATTTAGTGCCAGTTCCTCCAAGAGATAGATTGGTGTTTCAAATTGAAAAATTGAAATTCAGAAAATCGGGCGAAGATGAACCTATCAAGTACAAAAACTTAAGTGATGGTGAGCATCAACTGATGCATACTCTAGGAAGCATAATGCTCTTAAACTTATCTGGCTCCATTCTACTTTTTGACGAGCCCGAAACACATTTTAATCCAGAATGGAGAGCAAGACTTATCAGTTTAATAAATGAAGCTACTAAAGAGAAAAAAGAAGACAGCTTCAGAAAACAGGAAATAATCATTACATCTCATTCTCCATTCATAGTTTCTGATTGCAGACGTGAACGTGTTTTTGTATTTGAAAAAGGAAAGGCAGAAAATCCTCGGATAAAGACTTTTGGAACTTCCGTAAACATTATTACAGAAGAGGTATTTGGTAAAACAGAATCAATTTCGGATTTGTCAATTAAAAAGATAGAAGAAATAAAGGCTTCTGGTTTGGATACACTAGAGAAAATTCAAGCTGCGAAAGAGGCTTCACGCATACTTGGGGAATCTGTTGAGAAGGTATTGCTGTTCCGTGAATTGATAATGAGAGAAAACGAATTAAAGAAAGATGATAAAAACGTATAAATATCACCTCTCTTGTCACAGTATGTTACATCAGCATGTGCTTCAGTTCTTTGATAGGATTGAATTTGAAACAGGTGCTTTTGATCTTACATTTTTCGATCTTGATTTTCGTCCAATTGTCAACAGGCATAGAAAAGTATTAAAACAGAAATTCAAAGATATCTATGCCGTACTATCTCGTCTACCTCAGGGTGTGAGGTCGAATATTTGTAATCAGATTAGAAATAGCAATGACATTGAAGGAATTTGTCAAGGAACCATAACTCCAATCAAAATTGATGATTCTGCGAACGGAATTCGAAAAGAAATACGAGCTTTTTTCTTAGACCTCTATAATCAGGTTTTAGATGGTGATCCTTTTAAGGATGCTTATCATACTTCGCTTAGAGAACACTTTGATGGATTTAGTGAAATAAATAAGGAAACAACTCTTTGCCCTATTTGTGGCATCGGTGAATTGAAGAAAAAAGAAGATGCTACTCGTGACCAATACGACCACTTTTTACCAAAAGCACTCTATCCCTTTTCTTCGGTAAACTTTGAAAATCTGGTCCCTTCGTGCAAAGAATGTAATTCGTTTGATGCCAAAGGAGAAGTAGATACAATTGTAGTTTCAACAGGAAAGTTATTTTACCCTTTTGATAATTCACACAAAGGCATTTCAGTAGAATTTCACATTGCACAGGATAATATAGAACCTGAGAAAGTAGATTGGAAAATTGATTTCACGAATCCAGATGGGAAAAATGATGAAATTGAATCTTGGAAAGCAATCTATAAAATCGAAAGACGATACTCTGGTCATGTTAAAGCGCGAATTGACAAATGGTATCGTTTTTATTGGGAATACATCCACGATAGTGATTTACAACATTTATCAGAAGCGGACAGAGAGTTATGCTGTCTAAAAGCTTTGGAAAAAGATGAGAGCTTAGAGTTATCTTTTATAAGAAAACCAGCTTTGGATGGATTTATTAATGAATCAGTTATGGCGAAAGCGGAGATTGAAGCAAGATATTATTCATGAAAAAGCCAAAACCTAGCAGTCACACACATTGCCAAGCTGCTCAAGCCAACCGCACCAGCCAAAGCTTACCAAAGAGTATAGTTTCCCCAACGCTTACTAACATACAAAACAACAAAGCAGCCTTGGAAAACTCAAAGCTGCTTTTTTTATGCGTAATTGTACAACTAATAAGGTGCTTTTTGTACTGCTCCTAGTTCGTTATAAAAAATACTTTCCTTTTCATTTAAAAAAATATTTGTCCAGTTTATTTAAAAAAAACTGGACATTTTTGTATATTTTCCCCTGTAATAAAACACATGAAAGTAACTGATTATATAGTATATACAATTAACAGACTCCCTAAAAGATATGTTTTCACCTATGAGGATTTTATTACAGCGGTGAATAAGAAAGAAGCTGTTATTAAAGGCTGCTCTTCGGGAAAGAGTTCGGAAAAGAATACTATATCTCATTAAGCAACAAAGCAGCCTTGGAAAACTCAAGGCTGCTTTTTTGTTATGCGTAATTATTACAACTAATAAGGTGCTTTTTGTACTGCTCCTAGTTCGTTATAAAAAATACTTTTTAATGTTCCATCTTTAGCTCTTCTATTGTTACATTAAAAAGGTATTAATGGAATATATATTAAAACAAAAAACCCTTGAGAAATAAATCTCAAGGGTTTTTGTAGTATATTAATTCTACTTCTTAGAAGTGGAAAATTAAGTTAATTTGTCCTGAACCTCCGAAGATACTGTTACCATTGTTGTCAGTATCTAAAGCAAATGAGCTAGAACCACCAGTTTTTAAAGTTTCTGATTGTAAAGATGGCTCAGTAGCAGTAGAGTTCTCAACAAATCCCCAGTACTCAACAGTCTCTTCACCTTCTCCTGTAGAAGACATTCCTAATCCCCATCCGTACTCAGCACCTAAAGATACTTTTGGAGCGATGAACCATTCAACACCTACAAAACCTCTTAAGCCAAATGCGAAAGTAGAACCTGCTTTTCTTTCAGTTACTCTTTGAGCAATTGCAGAACCTTGAATAGTTCCCATTGGAGCTACTTCATTAGCAGACCAATCAGCAGTATAATCTCTACCATACTCCCAAGATTGGCTAGAAGAACCTAAAGAGATTAATAACTCACCACCATAATAACCTTGAATTCTTGTGTTACCTCTTCTTTTTTCAAGACCACCACCTAAAACGATGTTAAAGTTACTTGTTTTTTCAGAATTAGTGTATTCAATTTGGTTAGTTGTTGGATCAGCATCTTGATCGTAAAATCCTAACATATCTTGGTTAGTACTTCCGAAACCAATTCTTACTCTACCTCTGTAAGCAGTAGTTTCATCTTTAAACATTTTACCTACGATTGACCATCTAGCACCATCTTGCCAAGCAGCATTCATAGAATTACCAGTTGAACCATTAGCGATATTACCGAAGTAACCGATAAATGGAGCAGCGTCAAAACCTAAAGCCCAATCACCAGCTTCTGGTAAATAAGCTTCACCTTTTTTAGATGTTAAACCATCTTGTGCGAAAGTCGCAGTAGCTAAAAATAAAGAAGCTACAAATAATACTCTTTTTTTCATTTTAATTGTTTTTAGTTAAACTTAAATTTAATTTCTAATTTATTTACTTTTTTAAAACTGGGGCAAACTTACAACATTTTTTTTAAATTGCACAAGTTTTTCTTTTTTTTATTAACAATTGTTAATAACAATCAACATACTGTTTATAATTTTGTAGCACATTAATTATCAGTGGCAAATGTATTTATTCTGCTTTAAACCCAACCTTAATTCTAAAAAATAACTGTTTTTTAACATTTTTTAAATTCAAAAACAAACCCTAAGTAATTGTATTTGAACAAAGTTAGCCCTAAAACAGCTTCTCTTTCCACATTATACTATATTGATTTTGCTTATAATAACAAACTAAATACAAAGGTATGTTATATCTAATTTCTATCAGCTATTTTTTAATAATAAAAAACTATATTCAAAAAAAATACGGCATATGCCCTATGCCGTATTTTATATATTTCACAAACTTTTTATTAAAAATGTTTGCATTTTGTTACTTTGAAAGTTTTATTCAGCAGTTTCTTCGTTATTTTCTTCTACAACTTCTTCTTGCTTTGGATTTAACTCAAAAGAATAATCCACAGTAACCTCTTCTCCTAAAATACTTCCTCCGTAAGTCAAACCAAAATCATTTTTATTAACTGTTAGCGTTCCATTAAATGCAGCAGAAGGAAATCCCCATGGCGTATCTTGTTTCCCTAAGTAAACAAAATTAAAAGAAGCATCTTTGGTTACTCCCATCATTGTTAGTTTTCCATTTGCTACATATCCTTCTTCTGTTTTAACAACATTATTTGAAACAAACTTAATGGTTGGGTATTTCTCTACATCAAACATTTCATCACTTCTTAAGTGTTTATCTCTTTTTTCGTTTCCTGTGTAGACTGAATTAACATCTATAATTATTTCAATAGCTGTATTTTCATTATCAAAATTTACATTACCAGCAACTTTTTGGAAACTTCCTTTAGAAGTAGCCAATAAATGTCTGATTGAAAAATCTACATAAGCATGAGATTCATCAACTATCCATACGCCTTGTAACTCACTAATATCTTTTGATACATTTTCAGCAACTTGTTCTGTTACTACCACCTCAACAGCTGCAGACTCTGCCTCATGACCTTCTGTGTGACCACCTAATATTGGAGCTATTACTAATCCAATTAAACAAGTTAACTTAATTAAGATATTCATTGATGGTCCTGAAGTATCTTTAAAAGGATCTCCAACTGTATCACCAGTTACTGCAGCCTTATGAGCTTCAGAACCTTTATAAGTCATTTCTCCATTAATCATTACACCAGCTTCAAAAGATTTTTTAGCGTTATCCCAAGCTCCACCTGCATTGTTTTGGAAAACTGCCCAAAGCACACCAGAAACAGTAACACCAGCCATATAACCACCTAACATCTCAGCAATTAGTTTATTGTCATAACCTATTAACATTGGTACTACTACTATAAGTATAGGAAAGCCAATAGTTAAAATACCTGGCAACATCATTTCTCTTAATGCAGCTTTGGTAGATATGTCAACACATTTACCATATTCAGGTTTGCCTGTACCTTCCATAATACCTGGAATTTCTTTAAATTGTCTTCTCACTTCATATACCATATCCATAGCTGCTTTTCCAACAGAATTCATTGCTAATGCAGAAAAAACAACTGGAATCATCCCCCCTACAAATAACATGGCTAAAACAGGAGCTTTAAAAATATTAATCCCTTCAATTCCTGTAAAAGTAACATAAGCTGCAAATAATGCTAAAGATGTAAGTGCCGCAGAAGCAATAGCAAAACCTTTTCCTGTTGCCGCAGTAGTATTACCAACTGAATCTAAAATATCAGTACGTGTTCTAACTTCTTTAGGTAATTCACTCATTTCAGCAATACCACCAGCATTGTCAGATATTGGACCAAAAGCATCAATAGCTAATTGCATTGCTGTTGTAGCCATCATAGCTGATGCAGCTAAAGCCACACCGTAAAAACCAGCTAAAGCATAAGAAGCCCAAATTGCACCTGCAAACAATAGTACTGTTGGGAAAGTAGAAATCATCCCTGTTGCTAAACCAGCAATTACGTTAGTTCCAGCTCCTGTAGAAGATTTCTGAACAATTGCCAATACAGGTTTTGTTCCTAATCCTGTATAGTATTCTGTAACTGATGAAATAACACCACCTACAATTAAACCTACTATAGTTGCATAAAATACTCTAATAGAAGAAATTTCTTTTAATCCTTCACCAAAGAATTCCATTTGCATCGTTCCTGGCAACATATATTTTACTAAAACAAAACAAGAAATAGCCGTTAATGCAATAGAAACCCAGTTTCCAATATTCAACGCTCCTTGCACTTGCTTTTCTTTAGCCTCATTATTTTTAATTTTCACTAACATTGTTCCTATAATAGAGAACAAAATTCCAAAACCAGCAATTGCCATTGGCAATAAGATAGGCCCTATTCCTCCAAACACATCTTGTATAGCTCCACCCATATCTTCAATAACATAGTTACCTAAAACCATAGCCGCTAAAACAGTCGCAACATAAGAACCAAATAAATCTGCTCCCATACCTGCAACATCACCCACATTATCTCCAACATTATCTGCAATAGTTGCAGGGTTACGAGGATCATCTTCAGGAATTCCTGCTTCTACTTTTCCAACTAAATCAGCACCAACATCAGCAGCTTTGGTATAAATACCGCCACCAACTCTTGCAAACAATGCTATAGATTCAGCTCCTAATGAAAATCCTGCTAAGGTTTCCAATACAATTGTCATGTCTTCTGTAGAAGTCCATGCACCTTTCATAAAATAATTAAACAAGATAATGAAAAATCCTGTTAAACCTAAAACTGCTAAGCCTGCAACACCTAAGCCCATTACAGTACCACCACCAAAAGAAACTTTTAATGCTTGAGGTAAACTTGTACGAGCAGCTTGTGTTGTTCTTACATTTGTTTTAGTTGCTATTTTCATTCCCATATTTCCTGCTAATGCAGAAAAGAATGCTCCAAAAATAAAAGCTACTACTATTAATATATGTGTAGTAGGAACAATAAAAGATATTCCTGCTAAAGCGATACTGGCTCCAATTACGAAAAAAGTTAATAATCGGTATTCAGCTTTTAAGAATGCTAAAGCTCCTTCATAAATGTAATCTGAAATTTCTTTCATCTTACCATCACCAGCATCTTGTTTTAACACCCATGCTCTTTTTGCAGCCATAAAAGCTAGCCCAACTAATGCCATTACAATTGGCAAGTAAATCATCATTGAATCCATATCTGTTTATTATAAATTTATATTATGTTAGTATTTCTATTTTTTTCAGGACGGCAAAAATATATATTTTATTCTATAAAAGAAAAAAAACACTTTTTTGAGTACCAAAAAAGTGTTTTTTTTAATTTGAAAACAAATATAACTACCTGTACATCACTTGATTTACAGCTTTAATAATTTTATCTACATTTGGTAAATAAGCTTCGATTAATGGTGGAGAAAAACTCATAGGGACATCTGCACCTGTAACTCTAGCAATAGGAGCATCTAAGTAATCGAAAGCATTTTGTTGTACTTTAAAAGTAAGTTCAGTAGAAAAAGAACCTAATGGCCAAGATTCTTCAACAAATACCATTCTGTTAGTTTTCTTAACAGAATTAATAACAGTATCATAATCTATAGGGCGAAGTGTTCTTAAATCTATCGTTTCAACACTTACGCCTTCTTTTTCCAATTCTTGAGCAGCAGTATTTACTAATTTCATCATTTTACCAAAACTTACAATAGTTACATCTGTTCCTTGCTTGGTAACATCAGCAACACCAATTGGTATAATGTATTCTCCTTCTGGTACAGGACCTTTATCTCCATACATTTGTTCTGATTCCATAAAAATTACTGGGTCGTTATCTCTAATGGCAGCTTTTAACAATCCTTTCGCATCATAAGGGTTTGATGGTTGAATAACTTTTAATCCAGGACAGTTAGCATACCAATTACTAAAATCTTGTGAGTGTGTAGCTCCTAACTGACCAGCAGCACCAGTTCCACCTCTAAATACAATAGGAATTGGTAATTGTCCTCCCGACATATTATACATCTTAGCAGCATTATTAATAATTTGATCGATTGCTACTAAAGAAAAATTCCAAGTCATAAATTCAACGATAGGACGAAGTCCATTCATTGCAGCACCAACAGCAATGCCAGTAAATCCGTTTTCAGCAATGGGAGTATCTATAACGCGTTTGGCACCAAACTCATCTAACATACCTTTACTTACTTTATATGCTCCATTATATTCAGCCACTTCCTCTCCCATCAAAAAGATATTTTCATCTCTTCTCATTTCTTCACTCATAGCCTCATTAAGTGCTTCTCTAAATTGTATTTCTCTCATAATAATAGTTTATATGTATGTAAGTTTATAGTTTTAACTAAAACTTAAATCAATTAGGACGTCAAAATTATAAAATTAACTCTTATTGAAGGCGTTTTTAATTGCAAAAACTAATTTACTACTGAAAAACATACTATTAAATTAGCCTGGGAGTTATTCCATAATAAATTATTAATTGCATTTATGTAAGTTTGCATCAAAATTATATTCGTCTTAATTAAGGTATGAGTAACAAAGAAAAGTATAAACAGTGGTGTGAAAACAATAAGGATTTACCTTTGTTTTACCGACATGGTTATTATCAAGCTCTTTTTGGTAATAATTGGGATGTTGCCCTTGATATTAGAGATGAAAAAATTGTTGGCTGTTTTCCTTATATAATTAGAAGCAAGTTTGGTTTCAAAAAAATTAATCCTGAATTATTTCTTCCCTACCAAGGAGTTTGGATAAATTATCCTCAAAATCAGAAATACGCTAATAAAATAGGTTTTGAAAAAGAAGTTTGCGAAAACCTCTTAAAACAAATGCCTGATGTAGCTTTTTATCACCAAATGTTTTATCCTAATTTCACCAATTGGATGGCTTTTTATTGGAAAGGTTTTGAACAAACCACTAGGTATACTTACATCATTAATCACAACTCTAACATTGATGCTATTTTTGACGCTTTTAAAAGTAACTTAAAATGGGACATAAGAAAAGCCGAGAAAAGCATCAGTATCTCTACTTCAGAAAAAATTGAGCAACTTTATGAGCTAAAAAAACAAGATTATAATATAAAGAACATTCCTCTAAACGTACCTTTTGAAAAAGTTAATAAACTCTATGAATATTGTAAAAGTAATAATTGTGGAGAGCTACTAACTGCAACAGATGACAAAGCAAACATCCATGCCATGATGTTATTGGTTTGGGATGACCATACTGCTTACTATTTGTTTAGTGCCACCAATCATCAATTCAAAAATTCGGGAGCTATGAGTTTATTAATTTGGGAGGCTATCAAAAAAATGAATGCTTTAGGTAAAAACTTCAACTTTGAGGGTTCAATGATAAAATCTATTGAGAAACATTTTAGAAGTTTTGGAGGAATCCAGACACCTTATTTCAGTATAAAAAAAACCAACTCTCCTTTATTCAAACTCTTAAATCGTTAATCTCATTAATCGAATTATTGAAAATATTGCCCAAATTATTGCTTATTGGTTTTCCCAAGAGCAACTAATCCGTTTTTCCGATAAAAAAGTGCTATTACCATTTTATCATTTAGTTACAGATAATCCTCCTACTCATATTAAAAACCTTTATAAACATAAAACCTTAAATGAGTTTAAAGAAGACCTAGATTATTTACTTACCCATTTCAAACCAATTACTTTAAAAGAGTTATTAGCATATCATCAAACTAAAAAACCTATTCCTAACAATTCTTTTCATCTTACTTTTGATGATGGTTTAAGCGAATTCTACCATATTATTGCTCCTATATTAATCGAAAAAAAGATTCCTGCTACCATTTTTTTAAATAACCATTTTATAGATAATAAAGACTTATTTTTTAGATATAAAGCAAGCATTTTAAGTGATGAGTTATCTACAGACATCGCATTAGACTTCAATTATCAGAATAAAAATGATATTGATGAATTAGCTGAAACTTTTAATATCAGTTGGGATGATTATTTAGCCGAACACCAACCATATTTAACCACAGAACAAATTAACGAACTTATTGCACAAGGTTTTACCATTGGGGCTCATAGTCTTGACCATCCTTTGTATGAAGAACTTTCACTAGAAGAACAAATTCATGAAACCATTGCTAGTATTGAAGATATTAAAACTAGATTTAACTTAGATTATGCTGTATTTTCTTTCCCTTTTACCGATTATAAAGTAAACAAAAAATTCTTTTCATCCATTAAAAATAAGGTAGATTTAACTTTTGGCAGTGCTGGTATCAAGGATGATGACGTGGCATTTAACCTTCAACGCTTACCTATGGAAAACAAAACCAATGGAGAAGTTAATATTAAAATGGCTTACAGCTTTTATCTACTAAAAAAACTCATCTTAAAGAACACCATTAAACGGTAAAAATTAACTCTTTATTTTTTTTTTAAAAGGATGATAATAATACTACCTTTGTCGAAAAATCAGTTACTTTTAAAAACCAATAATTTATGTCTAAAATTCATAATTTCAGTGCAGGACCATGCATCTTGCCTCAAGAAGTATTAAAGCAAGCATCAGAAGCAGTAATTAATTTCAACAACTTAAATCTATCATTAATAGAGATTTCTCATAGAAGTAAAGATTTTGTTGAAGTAATGGAAAAAGCTCAAGCTTTAGTTAAAGAATTATTAGGTGTACCTAATGGCTATTCTATATTGTTTCTTCAAGGTGGAGCTAGCTTAGGTTTTTTAAAAGTTCCTTATAACTTTATGAAGGAAGGTGGCGCTGCAGCTTATGTAAACACAGGTGTGTGGGCAAGCAAGGCATTAAAAGAAGCTGAAAAAATGGGAACTGTACACGAAATAGCCAGTTCAAAAGACAAAAATTTCAATTATATTCCTAAAAAATATCAAATTCCAGGTGATGCTGATTATTTACATATTACCACTAACAATACTATTTTTGGTACACAATTTAAAAATATTCCTGTTAGCCGTATTCCTATTATTGCTGATATGTCGTCAGATATTTTTAGTAAAAAAATTGATGTCTCACAATTTGATATGATTTATGCAGGTGCTCAAAAAAACATGGGACCAGCTGGAACTACTTTATACATTGTAAAAGATAGTGCTTTAGGTAAAAGTGGACGTGAAATTCCAACCATGCTAGACTTACAAACGCACATCAAAAAAGAATCAATGTTTAACACCCCACCTGTATTCCCTATTTATGTTTCTATGCTTACTTTACAATGGTTAAAAGATAATGGTGGTGTAGAATGGATAGAAAAAGTTAACCAACAAAAAGCAGATTTATTATACAACGAAATTGATGCTAACCCACTTTTTGAAGGAACAGCTAATATTCCCGACCGCTCTAACATGAACGCTACTTTTGTTTTAAAAGATGAAAGCTTAACTGATGAATTCAACAAAATGTGGCAAGCAGCCAACATTAGTGGAATTAAAGGACATAGAGATGTAGGCGGATACAGAGCTTCAATGTACAATGCATTACCATTAGAAAGTGTACAAGTATTGGTAGATGTAATGAAAGAATTTGCAGTGAAATTTGGATAAATAATTAAATGAAAAAAAGTAGTACAGCTATAAAATTATTTGAGAATCAAAAAGTACGAACTGCATGGAATGATAGTGAGGAAAAATGGTATTTTTCTATTATTGACACCATACAAGTACTTACACAATCAGAAAGACCTCGTAAATATTGGAGTGATTTAAAATCAAAACTAAAAAAAGAAGGAAGTGAACTGTCCGAAAAAATCGGACGTTTGAAAATGCAAGCTGAGGATGGCAAAATGCGTTTAACAGATGTTGCTGATACCGAGCAACTTTTTAGATTAATTCAAAGTATTCCTTCTCCAAAAGCAGAACCTTTTAAATTATGGATTGCTAAAGTTGCTCGTGAACGAATTGATGAAATTGAAGATCCTGAAATAGGAATAGAACGCCTAATGGAAACTTACCTTAAAAAAGGATATAGTAAAGAATGGATTAACCAACGTTTAAAGAGTATAGAAGTTCGAAAAGAACTTACAGATGAATGGGAAAATAGAGGTGTAAAAAAAGGTCAGGAATATGCTATTCTTACCGATGAAATTACTAAAGCTTGGAGTGGTTTTTCAGTAAAACAATACAAAAACTTTAAAAGCTTGAAAAAAGAAAGTCTACGTGATAACATGAGTAACCTTGAGTTAGTGCTTAATATGTTAGCTGAAGCTACTACTGCCGAAATAAGTAAAGAGAAAAAACCTAAAACATTTACTGAAAATAAATTAAAATGAAACGACCATAAGTAAAAGTTTTCTCACACGAAAAGACGATTATTTTGAGAAACGTAAGTTCGTGAATACATTAAAAAAAATAACAAGGAATGAACAATTACAACAGACCGATTTAATAAAATAAAAATAAACAGATGAAAATATTAGCCAACGATGGAATTGCCCCAATAGGCAAACAACAATTAGAAGCAGCAGGTTTTACTGTAATAACAGAAACCGTCCCTCAAAATGAATTAATCCAAACCATAAATAAAGAAAATTATGTAGCTCTTTTAGTAAGAAGTGCTACTACTGTTCGTAAAGAGCTTATTGATGCTTGTCCAGATTTGAAATTAATCGGACGTGGTGGTGTTGGAATGGACAATATAGATGTTGCTTATGCCAAAGAAAAGGGCTTACATGTTATCAATACACCAGCATCTTCCTCTCAGTCGGTAGCAGAAATGGTAATGGCTCACTTATTTGGTGCTGTTAGGTTTTTATATGATGCCAACCGACAAATGCCTGCCAATGGAGCAACTGAATTTAAAACTTTAAAGAAAAAATACGCTAAAGGAATTGAGCTAAGAGGGAAAACGCTTGGTATTATTGGTTTTGGGAGAATTGGTCAGGCAACGGCCAGTTATGCTTTAGGTTGCGGAATGAATGTTATTTATACTGATCCTTTTGCAGGAAAAGCTACTGTAAATGTTATGGTTGGCGAACAAAAAATTGCTATAGAGTTAACTTCTTCTACTAAAGAGGAAGTGCTTGCTAAAGCTGATTTCGTCTCATTACATATACCTAAATTAAACCAACCAGCTATTGGTAGTGAAGAATTTGCTATAATGAAAGACGGAGTAATTATCGTAAATGCAGCTCGTGGTGGTGTGGTAGATGAAGATGCGTTAATTACCAATTTAAACTCAGGAAAAGTAGCTCATGCTGCTTTAGATGTTTTTGAAAACGAACCAACTCCAAGAGAAGATTTATTAAAGCATCCAAAGATATCACTTACTCCACATATTGGTGCTGCCACACTAGAAGCTCAAGACAGAATTGGTGAAGAATTGGCTACTCAGATAAAAGAATTGTTATTGTAACTTATAACTCTGTAAAAAACACTTAAAACCACATAGAAACATAGTTTTTTTATGGATATAGAAAATCAAATAACTAATATAAACTTAAAAGATCCAAACGAGGTTATTGATTTTTATGAATCTAATATTGTTTATTTTAAAAACTATCAAGGAATAGTAAATCAAGATAAGATTTCTAAATTTATTGAAATCAAATTATATTACGCCAATTCATTATTTGATAAACATCATTTTGACAAAACATATGAAATTCTAGAAGAAGCTAAAGAACTTCTTAATAAATTACCTTCTAATAAAAATCAATATGCTGATTGTCATAGAGATATAAGATTTCTTTCAGCTATTATTCTTTCTAAAAGAAAACAATACAAGGAAGCATTTCAAATTTTCAAACAATTACATAAAGAAGATACTGATAATCAATATTATAAACTATGGTATTTACACACGAAATTGAATTTATTAAATTGGTTTTTTAATAGTTTTTTAGTGATTGGAGTGATATTAATACTAATAGACTGGGTGGGCTTTGGAAAAGAAAAATTCATTATTGACTTTGGTATTACTGGAGTAATATTTTTAGCTATTGCATTTTTTGCTCCAATGATATTGAAAAAATTAATCAAACTTCCAAAACAATAAAAACTATGTCTCTATGTGGTTTAAATCGATTAAAATATAAAACATATGGCAAAAATAATCCCTTTCAAAGCAATTCGTCCTACGCGTGATAAAGCCTACTTGGTTTCTTCCATGCCAGCTTATATCTATAAAAAACATTTACTCGAAGCAAAACTAGAAAGTAATCCTTACACTTTTTTGCATGTAATCAACCCCGAATTTAGAGCTGATAATAAAACACAACCCAACTCTATAGAACGCTTTGAAAAGGTTAAAGAAAGATTTGACGAGTTTAATGATGCTGGTATTTTTATGCAAGATGAAAAAGAATCTTTTTACATTTACCGACAAATAACGCCAACCAACACTTATGTAGGGTTAATTTCTGGGATTTCTGTTGATGATTACCTAAATGGAAACATCAAAATTCACGAGCATACTTTAACGCAACGTGAAGAAACTTTTAAACTCTATTTAGATGTGTGCCAGTTTAATGCAGAGCCTGTTTTGCTAACCTACAAAGATAACCCAAACGTTGATGCTGTTATTAATAAATATTTAGCCACTCGTTCTGAATACGAATTTTGTACTACGCACCACATTAAACAAGATTTATGGTTAGTAAATGATATAAAAGACATCAACACCTTAGTTGAAGCCTTTAAAAATATTAATGAAATTTATATTGCAGACGGACATCATCGTTCGGCTTCTTCAGTATTGTATGCTCAAAGCAAACGTGCTGAAAATCCGAACTACAATCCCGATGCTCCGTTTAATTTCTTTTTGTCTTACCTTATTCCCGAAAGCAAACTCAACATTATTGAATACAACAGAACGGTTAGCAGTCTTAACGAGCATACTCCCGAAAGCTTTTTAACAGAAGTTGCTAAAATTTTTGATATAGAAGAAAAAAACACAGACTATTCCCCTACTAAAAGACATAATTTCTCTATGTACCTTGCCGGAAAGTGGTATTCTATTACAGCAAAAAAAGGCACTTATGATGAAAATGATATTGTTGGCAATTTGGACGCAAGAATTCTTACTACCAACATCCTGACACCAATTCTAGGTATTACCGACTTAAAAACCGATAACCGTATTGAATTTATGGAAGGTACTAAAGGAGCTGAAGGATTAAGAGAAAAAGTAGATAGCGAAGAAGCCATAGTTGCTTTTGGTTTGTTTCCTGTTGCTATAGAACAACTTAAAGCTGTTGCTGATGCCAATAACATTATGCCTCCAAAAAGTACTTGGATAGAACCCAAAATGAGAAGTGGTTTAACGATTTATAGTTTGGCTTAAATTAAGATAAAGAACCTTTCAACACCCAAGCTAAAAAACTAACTTTGCTCTATGAAGATTACAGCAAACTTACAACAAATAAAAGATCCTATTCCTGAACACGTTACCTTGGTAGCTGTTTCTAAAACAAAACCCAACACAGCCATTTTAGAGGCTTACCAAGCCGGACAACGAATTTTTGGAGAAAATAAAGTACAAGAACTAACCGAAAAATACGAAAGCTTACCTAAAGACATTGAATGGCACATGATAGGACATTTACAAAGCAACAAAGTAAAGTATATTGCTCCTTTTGTAAGCTTAATTCATGGTGTTGATAGTTTTAAATTACTTAAAGAAATCAATAAGCGAGCTGCTCAAAACGAAAGAGTAATCAATTGTTTATTGCAAATACACATTGCTGAAGAAGATACCAAATTTGGTTTTGATGAAAAAGAAGTAGATGAACTTCTTAAAAGTGAAGTATTCCAACATTTAAAAAATATAAAAATTGTTGGTTTAATGGGCATGGCAACTTTTACTGATAACGAAAACCAAATCCGAAAAGAATTTAAAAGCCTAAAAAATTTATTTGATAAACTACTAACTCTAAGTACTCAAGGCACTTTAAGTACTTTTCAACTCACAACTCTATCCATGGGCATGAGCGGAGATTACCAACTCGCCATAGAAGAAGGTAGCACCATGATTCGAGTAGGAAGTAGTATCTTTGGAGAAAGAAACTACCATTCATCATGAATCAATATTTGGCATTACTCAGAGGTATTAATGTTGGTGGCAACAACATCATCAAAATGGCTGACTTAAAAGCTTGTTTTGAGAAAATGGGGTTTACTGATGTAAAAACGTACATTCAAAGTGGAAATGTGATTTTTAAATCTAACACCAAAAACCTCAACCAACTAACCCAAACCATTGAAAAAACTTTATCCGAGCAATTTAATTACAACTCTGTTGTAGTGGTAATTACACATCAACAATTGAATAAAGTTGTTGAGGAAATTCCTGCAAAATTTGGTACTGATAAAGACAACTACCGTTACGATGTATTGTTTATTAAACCACCACTTAAAGCTACTGAAGTTATTGCTGACATTCCGCAACACAATGAAGTAGACAAAGCTTACTCAGGAACGCATACCATTTATTTCACTCGGTTAATAGAAAAGACCAACAGAAGCTATTTAAGCAAACTTATTCAGCTTCCTATTTATAAAAATATTACTGTGAGGAATTGGAATACTACCTCCAAATTACATCAATTAATGAATAATTAAGTTTTATTATGGAAACAGAAAAATGTCCTTGGTGCTTAGGTTTTGAACAATACATCAACTACCATGATAAAGAATGGGGTGTGCCAGTTTTAGAAGATACTAAACAATTTGAATTTTTAGTACTCGAAAGTGCACAAGCAGGATTAAGTTGGTCAACCATCCTAAAAAAACGAGAAAACTACCGACAAGCTTTTGCCGGTTTTAATCCTAAAAAGGTAGCTCAATTCAATTCTGAAAAAGTAGAAGAATTATTGCAAAATGCTGGAATTATAAGAAATAGAGCCAAAATTGAAGCTGCTATAAATAATGCCAATATTTTTCTAGCTATTCAAAAAGAATATGGCTCTTTTGCTAAATTTATATGGAGTTTTGTAAATGGTAAACAAATACAAAACCAATGGAAAACATTAAAAGAAGTGCCTGCAACAACAACTATTTCTGATGAATTGGCTAAAAATATGAAGAAAAAAGGCTTTAAGTTTTTAGGCAGTACCACTCTTTATGCTCACATGCAAGCAGTCGGCATGGTAAACGACCACTTGGTAAATTGTCCGAGATATGCTGAAATTAAAAAAGAATTTGGCAATAAAAAGCTGATTTAAAAAAATTTAGACAAAATTTAAATTTGTTATACATTTGCATAAACTCTAAAACCTAACAAATATGAAAGCATTAAAAATTATCGGGATAATAGTTTTAATACTCATCTTAACATTAGTAGTATTAACCTTTGTAGCTCCCACAGACTTTAAATTAGAGCGTTCTATAGAAATCAATGCTCAACAAGAAACAGTTCATAAACACTTACTTTATTTTGAGAATTCACAAAAATGGTCACCATGGGCAGAGTTAGATCCAAATCAAAAAACTTGGATGGAAGGTGAAGACGGAGCCGTTGGTACTACTTTCTTTTGGGAAGGAAATGAAGATGTAGGTAAAGGAAAACAAGAGATAATTACCATTACAGAAGATAAAATTGAAACTACTGTTACTTTTATAGAGCCTTTTGAAAGTGTTGCCAATGGCTATTTTCTTTTAAATGACGCTGAAGGAAAAACTACCGTTACTTGGGGTTTTGATTCTAAAATGCCTCGTCCATTTAATGTAATGGGACTATTTATGGATATTAGTGAGTCTGTTGGAAAAGATTATGAAAAAGGTTTAGCTAAGTTGAAAGAAATTGTTGAAAGTGAAAAACCAGCAAAAAAAGAATACACTATTGAAACTGTAAATTATGAAGAAAAAACTTTTTTAACTTACAGAGAAAAGATTAGTTTTAGTGAGATGCAAGTATTTTATGCTAAGCATTTAGGAATAATTTATGAAATGCTTTCAAAGAACAAAGAAGTGCAAATTACAGGACAACCTTGTGGTATTTATTACGATTGGGATGAAGAAAACCAAATGACAGATGTTGCTGCTGCAGTACCATACAAATCTGGCGATAAAAGCTTTAAATTTGATAACTACACTACTGTAAAACTTGGCGGTAAAGCCCTAAAAATTGCTTATTATGGCAATTATGAAAATCTTGCTGAGCCTCACATGGCAATGGATGAATACCTAAAAAATAATAATTTACCAATGTCTCATGTGGTATTAGAAGAGTACATAACTGATCCAACCACTGAAGCTGATACAAGTAAATGGTTAACTAACATTTATTATTTTGAAAGCAAACCTGTAGAATAATATTTAATTCTACCAGGTAAAAAAAACCACATAGAATCTATGTGGTTTTTTTATATAAAGTACTTCAAAAAATTAAACAAACTCTGTAAAATCAATAGCATCTTCTCCAAAAGCTTCAAAAATATCGGTAGCTACCACATAAGTACTTTTGTTTCCTGCTTTTTTAGAAAAATATAACTCATACTCTACATTATCTTCATTAGAAATCATATTAATCATAGCATGTTCTTTCTGCTTTTCTGCTGTTAAATCTGCTAAACAAAGTGGACAATAAAACTCCACTAACTCACCCTTTTCCAACTGAAATTTAGGATGTGTTTTATAACTATACTCTCCTATTTTAGGACTCAACACAATCAAACCACTATGTTTTCTATTTGTTTTTGTTGCAAACACTAGTTGGTCTGCCACGTTTAAATGCCCTTTGCATGAAGGACATAAATAATCACTGCCTTTAAAATTCATATCTTTAAACTTATTATTTTATCGTTATAAATTTAAACTATTTTTTCATTGGACATCATTCTTTCTCCATTTTTTTTAAAAAATTTTTAAGTACTCTATAATTCTGAAAAAGTTGAGCATCTTTGCATTCTGTTAAATAACACATTTACTTTGCAAGAACAACCTTATATATTAGAAATTGCTGTCTCTCCAGAAGAAGCTGCTAGTGAAGTTTTCATCAGACAAATAATTACCTCTAAAACTAAGCTGGAAGATTTTGACTTTCAAATTATAAGACGCTCCATAGACGCCCGAAAAAAGCAAATAAAAATCAATTTAAAAATAGAAATTTATACCGATAAAAAACCTGCTCTTTTTCAAGCAAAAAATTTTAAACCAATAAACAGTGAGCAGTCTGCTGTAATTGTTGGTTTTGGACCAGCCGGAATGTTTGCTGCCCTTAAATTAATAGAAAACAACATTAAACCCATTATTATTGAACGTGGCAAAGCAATTAGAGACAGGAGAAGAGATTTAGCCAACATTACCAAAAATCAAATTGTAAATTCCGAATCTAACTATTGTTTTGGCGAAGGTGGTGCAGGAACTTTTTCTGATGGCAAACTTTATACCCGCTCTACCAAAAGAGGTGATGTAAAAGAAGTGTTACAACTCTTAGTTCAACACGGAGCTGACGAAAACATTTTGATTGATGCTCATCCGCATATAGGCACCAACAAATTACCTAAAGTGGTAGAAGCCATTAGAAATACCATTATAGAAAATGGCGGAGAAATTCATTTTGAGAGTAAACTCACCGATTTATTGATAGAAAATAATACCATTAAAGGTGTTGAAGTTAATAACGATACCATTATTGAAACGTCTAATGTAATTCTAGCAACAGGACATTCGGCAAGAGATATTTTTTATTTGTTAGATAAGAAAAAAATTAAGTTAGATGCTAAACCTTTTGCTATTGGGGTAAGAGTTGAACATCCACAAGCGTTAATTGATAAAATTCAATACCATTGTGATGTGAGAAATGAATACCTGCCTCCTGCTTCATATAAATTAGTAACTCAAGTTAAAAATCGAGGTGTTTTCTCTTTTTGTATGTGTCCGGGCGGAATTATAGCTCCTTGTGCTACTGCTCCCGGAGAAGTTGTAACCAACGGTTGGTCTCCATCCAAAAGAAATAACCCTTTTGCAAACTCAGGAATTGTGGTAGCTGTAGAAGCTGAAGATTTAAAACCTTACGAGCAATTTGGGGCATTAGCAGGCTTAAAATTGCAAGAAGCTATTGAGCGAAAAACATTTATTGCAGGAAAAAATGATGAGCAAAATAATTTCGGACAAATAGCTCCCGCCCAACGTTTAATAGACTTTATTGATAATAAAACATCCATTTCTTTACCTCCATGTTCTTACAAACCAGGAATTGTTTCTGCTCCAATTCAAGAAATACTACCACCATCTATTGTTAGCAGATTACAACAAGGCTTTAGAGATTTTGGTAACAAAATGAGAGGCTATCTTACCCGAGATGCTATTATTGTTGCTGTAGAAAGCAGAACATCTTCTCCAGTAAAAATTCCAAGGGATAAGGAAACCCTACAACATCCTGAAATAAAAGGTTTGTACCCTTGTGGTGAAGGAGCAGGCTATGCTGGTGGAATTGTATCTGCTGCTATTGACGGACAAAAATGTGCCGAACAAATTGAGTAATATTCCTACCTTTTTAAACCACATAGAAACATAGACGCTAATACTAATAGCTATAAAAGACTTTTATAGCACCACAAAGTGTTTCCATTTTATGGAAACAAGCTTTGTGATTCTTTGATAACATATCTTGATGGTATAAAAACTATGTCACTATGTGGTTAAATGTTTTAACCTTACAGTCAAACAAATACTAAAAGCTATTAAACTTAACTTTTATCAGTAATAATTCATAGCTATTTTGGTATTTTTGAAGTCAATTAAAAATTACCTCAACTCAATATCATAAAAGGATATAGTTGATTGATTTTCAAAAACTAAAAAGGCACATACTTAAAAATGATTTCCTATTTAAGAATTATATTATTGATAATATGGACCTTCTCGCTAATGCTGATAGCTCCATTGCTCATTCCTTTTGTGATGAATAGACAATTTCCCTTAATGGTTGCCAGAACAGTTTTTGCTCCTGTACTATTGAAAATTGCAGGGATTGATATTATTGTTAACGGTAAAGAAAATGTACCTAGCGATAAGCCTGTAGTTTTTGTTTCAAATCATTTTTCTCACTTAGATATTGGTTGTTTGTGCTATAGCCTTCCAAAAAACTTGCATTTTATTGGTAAAAAAGAACTTATCTGGACTCCTGTTGTTGGCTGGTACATGTGGGTTGCAGGACACATTTTTGTTGATCGTTCTAATAGAAAAAAGGGGATTAAAAGCATAGCAAAAGCTGCTAAAAAAATTAAAGAAGGTAAATCTGTGATTCTCTTTGCCGAAGGTACTCGTAGTAAAACTGGTAAGGTTGAATCCTTTAAAAAAGGAGCTTTTCATCTTGCACTTCAAGCAGGCGTAGATATTATCCCTATTTCAATAAAAGGCACTTACGAAGTATGGAAATCAGGAACATCAACCATTACTCCTGGAAAAGTTGAAGTAAGCATTGGAAAACCCATTGATAGCAGTAAGTTTAGTAAAAATAACATCAACGATTTTACTAATATTGCTAGAGAAACTATTATTTCAATGCAATAAAAGGCTAAATATCTATTAATTACCTCATCTTTCAAATCAAAATAAATTGTAATTTAGCCGCAATGAATAAATTAATTATCACTATTTTTTTTTGCGTACTTTCACTCTTTGTGAAAGCTCAGTGTCCTGTTAGTGTTACCATTAGCAGCAACCCTGATGTAACTTCTGGACCTGTTTGCGAAAACACTCCTATTCAGCTTACTGCAGATTCTTCAGCAGGAGCTGTAAACCCAACTTATGTGTGGGTAATTAATGGAGATACCGTTCCCGGAAATGGCTCTACCATTAATCTTCCTGCCAACAATCAAACTGTTATCGTGTATATGAATACATCAACGGGCTGCTTTCCTGATAACGACTCTGCTTCTATTTTTATTAATACAACTATAATTACTACGGAAGCTACTCCTATCATAAAAGAATGCAATCAAACGGTTGCTGATGTAGCTGTTTCTTCTGATGGTGGCGAAGCTCCTTACAACCATGAGTTGGTTGGTGTAGGGCAGAGTTCTACTGGGTTTTTTAGCAGTGTGCCAATTGGCAGTTACACGCTAATTACTACAGATAATAATGGCTGCACAGATACCACACAAGTAGATATTACGCCTTTTGATTGTCCCGATCCAATACCAGCACAAGTTTTTACACCTAATGGCGATGGAGCAAACGATACTTGGTTTATTAGTTTTATTGAATTGTATCCAAAAAATAAAGTCTATATTTTCGACCGATGGGGACAACGGGTTTACCATGAAGAAAATTACAAAAATGGTGATGGTTGGGATGCAAAATATTTAGGTGGCGATTTACCTGTTTCTACTTTTTATTATATTTTAGAAATTACTCCCGAATTTGGAGATGAAAAAGTGTTTAAAGGAGCTGTTTCTATAATGCGTTAATATGTTTAAAATTGTAAGTTATATAGCTTTTTTTATGTTGTTTGTCCAAACACTTTTTGGACAGCAAGCCCCGCAATATTCACAGTATTCATTTAATAATTTTGGACATAACCCTGCTTTTGCAGGTACTGCTAAATGTTTAGACTTTAAAGCAGGAACTCGTTTGCAATGGGTAGGTTTTGATAATGCTCCACGCACCTATTTTGCAAGTGCTCACATGCCTTTTAAAAGTAACCATTACAAGCCCAACAAAGGCATACATGCAATTGGGCTTTATGTTGAGCAAGATGCCTTACACCTTACCACCCGTTCTTATATTAAATTAGGATATGCCTATCATAAAAAAGTTTTTCCAAAACTTACGTTGGGAGCAGGAATTTTTGCAGGCATTCAGCAATATAGTATGACGGATGTTTTTGGTAATAATAATCCCGATCCAGTATTAGATAATGCTGGTGGTTCTGTATTGCATTACCCGGATATTATGCCCGGAATTTTATTGTACAACAACAAAGTGTATTACAGTTTTTCTATTAATCAAACCTATTTTAAAAACATCAAGCTCGGACAAGAGTCTAAGCAAGTAAACCAATACTATATTGGTATGGGACATCAATCTGTACATAATAACTGGACTGTTTTTAAATCATTTTTATTAAAAATGAACAACATGGGACCTCCTGCATTAGATTTGAATATTGCTTGGGTATACAGACAAAATTTTACTATGGGAATTGGCTACAGAGCTGGAGAAGCCATTGTTGCACAAATTAAGTTCAAAGTTTTTGATGCCCTTACTATTGGTTATGCCTTTGATTTTCCAATCAACAAAATTTACGGCAACTACAGTCACGAAATTATGTTAGGATTTAGACAATGCCCCGGTGGTGGTATTGGTGAAGGTGGTGGAATGAAATCGCACACCTGCCCTGCTTATGCGATGTGAGAAGTTTAAGAATATAGAAATAAAACCTCATGAAAAAACTATTTTTAATACTTTGCTTATCTCCTGTATTCTGTTTGTGTCAAAATCATTATGATATTTGTGACCAAAATGAACCATTAGAACAAAATTGGTCAAGTAAAAAGCCTCTTTTCATTCCTACAGATATAGACAAATATATTCTTCTTTTTGAGTTTACTACTCCTGCTCAAGAAGCTAACCGAAGAAAAGAGGCTACTAAATATTATGATGTTAATACCGACAATGGTCATACTAAAAAATGGCTAGTAGAAAAAGGATATTTCGGTTCCTATCAGGCTAAAAGCTTAAAACGATTTAAAAAAAATTTCACTCGAGAGTATCGTATAATTAATCCTGATTCTTTAAGCAAATACCCAAAAGATCAATATCCATATATGCTTAGATTCTATTCTGAACCTATAAAGTTATGGAAAAATAAGAATTGGGGATGGAGAACTGGTTACGTAATTTATGACAGAAGAACAAACAAAACATTCCCTATGATTGTTGGGTTTCCAACCAAAAGAGAAAAATGGTTTTTTAAAAATTTATAATTTTTACTAGTTCAATTTAAGCAAAACACCTCATAAAAAAAGCTCCATGATTTCTCATGGAACTTTGTAGTTTTATAGAAAAGCTTTATTTAGCTTCTACGTTCTCTTTTAAAAGAAGAACGAGATGAAGTTCTTTCTCTACGGTTTCCACCACGGTCTCCACCGCCTTTGTAGCCACCTCTATCTCCGCCTCTATCACCTCTATCACCTCTTTCGCCTCTTGGCTTATCTTTAGAAAACTCAATACGAATATCTCTGTTCTCAACATTTCTACCATTAAGGCTATTGATAAGTGTATTTCCTACATTATCATCAACACCAATAAAGGCAAAGCTATCAAACAAATCAATTTTTCCTATAGAATTACCGTCAACACCTGTTTGGTTGCAAATGAATCCCAAAATTTGACCTTTGTTCTCAAATCCATCCATTTTTCCAATGTTGATGAACAATCTGTTAGTATTTCTTGTAGTGTTATCACCTCTTTCACCTCTTTTTCTATCTCCACGCTCGCCTCTATCTCTTCCTTTTCTCATCGTGCTCATATCAATATTCAAATCTCTCGCTTTTTCATAATCTTTAATAAAACGATTAAATTCTAATGATACAAATCTTTCAATTATTTCTTCTTTAGAAATATCAGCAAACTCTTCGTGAATTTGAGCAATATAAGGAGCTAATCCTTTTTCATTAATCTCAACTTCTTTTACATTTTGAATAACGCTCATTAATTGTTGGAAACAAATTTCTTTACCAGTAGGAACTTGAATCAATTCCATTTTACCGCCAATTTGTTTTTCAACTAAACGCACTCTACTAGCTTTTGAAGGACTAACCAATGCAATAGATCTTCCTGATTTTCCAGCTCTTGCAGTACGTCCACTTCTGTGGGTGTAACTTTCAATTTCATCTGGTAAATCAACATGGAAAACGTGTGTTAAATCATCTACATCAATTCCTCTTGCAGCAACATCAGTAGCAATTAAAACTTGTAAGTTTCTGTTTCTGAATTTTGCCATCACACTGTCTCTTTGAGCTTGTGATAAATCGCCATGTAATGCATCTGCATTGTAGCCATCAGCCATTAATTTGTCTGCAAATTCTTTCGTTTCTCTTCTAGTTCTACAAAAAACAATACCATACATTCCTGGAGCAACATCAATAAATCTTCTTAATGCATCATATTGATCTCTTCCTGCTACTGCACAATATTGGTGTTCAATATTAGCTGCAGAGCTATTTTTTGTTCCAACAGTAACTCTTACTGGGTCTGTCATATAGTTTTTTGCTATACGATCTACTTCTCTAGGCATAGTTGCAGAAAACAACCAAGTATGTTTTGAAGGAGGTGTTTGTTCTATAATTTTAGTAATGTCTTCTTTAAAACCCATGTTTAACATTTCATCGGCTTCATCTAACACTACAGTTTTAACTTCGTCAAATTTTAGTACTCTTCTTTCCATTAAATCAATGGTTCTACCAGGTGTTCCCACCATAATATTCACACCACTTTTAATTTCTCTAATTTGGTCGCTAATGCTAGCACCGCCATAAACAGCTACTACTTTTACACCTTTTGTATGTTTTGCATACAATTTTAACTCGTTAGTGATTTGTAAACACAACTCTCTAGTAGGACACAAAATCATCCCTTGGATAGATTTTGAGCTAGTATCAATTTGTTGTATCATTGGCAAGCCAAAAGCAGCAGTTTTACCTGTTCCTGTTTGTGCTAAACCCACGTAATCTTTATCTCCAGTAATTAATAATGGGATAGATTCTTCTTGAATTGGTGATGGTTTTTCAAAACCCAATTCTTCAACTGCCTTCACGATATGCTCGTCAAGACCTAATTCTTTAAATGTCATTTTTTTGTTTATTTATACCGAATCGGTATGTTGATTATTAACAGCGGGACGAAAAGATCGCTAGAAATACTCTTTACCAATTTGGCGAGTTATGCATTACAACTTTTTGTTGTAAGCGGTGGCAAAGTTGAACTTTTATTTTCAATAAAAAAAATTAATTCGTTTATTTAGTGAGGAGATCACTTATAATACACTTAAGGTTAGGTAATTATTAGTTGTTAATTTGATTTTAATCACCAAAGAGATTAGCAATAAGAAAGATTCCCGATAATTTCCTACGTTTCTTGAAATTATCGGGAATAACATTTTTAATTCTAATTTGCGTTAGTTGGAATGTTACCTTTTTAGGGGATTAAGATCCTTCTATTTTATTTCTAAATACAAACTTTCCGTCAAACTCATCCAACACTATTTCTGATGCTGGTGTTACTTTTCCTGCTAAAATTTCTTTAGAAAGTTCGTTCAACACATTTTTCTGAATTACTCTTTTTACAGGCCTTGCTCCAAATTGAGGATCGTAACCCAACTGAGCTATTTTTTGTATAGCCTCATCTGTAGCAGTTAATTTGATATCATTTTTAGCTACCATTTTTGCTAATAAGTCTAGTTGAAGTTTCACCACCTTATAAATATCCTCTTCATTCAGTGGTGTAAACATAATGGTTTCATCAATTCTGTTGAGCAACTCTGGTCGGATGGTTTTTCTTAATAAACCTATCACTTCTAATTTTGTTTTCTCTATCACACTCTCTCGATCTATTTTACCCATGTTTTCAAAACTTTCTTGTATAATGTGTGAGCCTAAGTTAGATGTCATAATGATAATGGTGTTTTTAAAATTCACCACTCTACCTTTATTATCGGTCAACCTTCCATCATCCAATACTTGTAATAAAATGTTATATACATCAGGATGAGCTTTTTCAATCTCGTCTAACAAAATTACAGAGTAAGGTTTTCTTCTAACCGCTTCTGTTAGCTGACCACCTTCATCATAACCCACATATCCTGGAGGAGCACCAATCAATCTCGAAACGGAATGTTTCTCTTGGTATTCACTCATATCTATTCGGGTCATGGCATTTTCATCGTTGAATAAAAATTCGCTCAATGCTTTTGCCAACTCTGTTTTTCCGACACCTGTTGTTCCTAAGAAAATGAAAGAACCTATAGGTCTTTTTTCATCTTGTAACCCTGCTCTGCTTCTCCTTACGGCATCGGCAACAGCTGTAATTGCTTCTTCCTGACCAACCACTCTTTTATGTAGTTCATCTTCCAAACGAAGTAATTTTTCTCTTTCCGTTTCTAGCATTTTAGTTACTGGAATACCAGTCCATTTAGAAACTACCTCTGCAATTTCTTCCACCGTTACTTCTTCTTTAATCATTTTTGATCCCGATTGCATCTTAGCTAAATCTGCTTTAAAAGCTTCCAATCTTTCTTCCGCTTCTTTGGTTTTTCCGTAACGTATTTCGGCCACTTTTCCATAATCTCCACTTCTTTCTGCTTGTTCTGCTTCGTATTTTAAGTTTTCTAATTCTTCCTTTGCTTTTTGAATGCCTTCCACTACTTCTTTTTCTGCTATCCATTTCGCATTTAAACTATTTTTTTCTTCATTCAAATTCGCTAATTCCTCTTGGATTTTAGCCAATTTCTTGTCATCTTTTTCTCTTTTAATAGCTTCACGCTCAATTTCTAGCTGCATAATTTTACGTTCAATCTCATCCAATACTTCTGGCTTAGAATTAATTTCCATACGCAATTTTGAAGCTGCTTCATCAATTAAATCAATGGCTTTGTCGGGCAAAAATCTATCTGTAATATATCGTTGAGAAAGTTCTACAGCCGAAATAATAGCGGCATCTTTAATCTGCACTTTATGGTGATTTTCATATTTTTCTTTTATTCCTCTCAAAATAGAAATAGCATCTTCTGTAGTCGGTTCGTCTATCATCACTTTTTGAAAACGCCTTTCCAACGCTTTGTCTTTCTCAAAATATTTTTGATATTCATTTAAAGTAGTTGCTCCAATCGCTTTTAGCTCCCCTCTTGCCAAAGCAGGTTTTAAAATATTGGCTGCATCCATTGCTCCTTCTCCTCCACCTGCTCCCACCAAGGTATGGATTTCATCAATAAACAATACAATATCTCCCTCTGCACCAATTACTTCTTTCACTACGGCTTTTAAACGTTCTTCAAATTCTCCTTTATATTTTGCTCCAGCAATTAATGCTCCCATATCTAAGGCAAAAATTTGTTTGTTTTTCAGATTTTCAGGAACATCTCCAGAAATTATTCTGTGTGCTAATCCTTCTGCAATAGCGGTTTTACCAACACCTGGTTCTCCGACTAAAATAGGGTTGTTCTTGGTTCTTCGAGATAAAATTTGAAGTACTCTTCTAATCTCTTCATCACGACCAATAACGGGGTCTAATTTATTTTCTTTAGCTAATTCATTTAGGTTTTTAGCATATTTATTCAAAGAATTATATTGCTCTTCCTGACTTTGAGAAGTAACCTTTTCGCCTTTTCTCAACTCCTGAATAGCTGCTTTCATTTCTTTTTCTTTGATACCATTGTCTTTCATAAACTGAGCAACAGTATCTCCAGCATCAAGCAATGCCAACAATAAATGTTCTATGGTTACATATTCATCTTTAAATTCTTTTAAATAAGCAGTAGCTTTTTGCAACACTTTGTTTGCGTTTTGAGATAAATATTGATTTCCTCCAGAAACTTTTGGATATGATTCAACAATTTTATCTAAGGCTTGTTTGAAAACATTGGTATTAATACCCAACTTACTTAAAATAAAAGGAGCCACATTCTCGTCCACTTCCAATATTCCTTTTAAGATATGTCCTGTTTCTATAGACTGTTGTCCTATACCTGTAGCAATTTGTTGAGCTTGTTGTATCGCTTCTTGCGACTTGATGGTATAGTTATTAAAGTTCATAATTACTTGTATTAATAAGGTTTTAAAATTTATTATTGAGGCATCAAATTCAACTCCAACTACAAAAACGTATAAAAAACCTGAAAATTTGGCTTATCAATAAGCTGTTAACCTGAAATAATGTCGCTTTCAGCAGTTTTTACTGACAAAGAAAGTACTTAGGAATTAAAGTTATAAGGTTATAAACCTTTAGAATTTCGCAATTAAAATAACCTTTTGTAGTAAATTCAAGAACAAAGTACTATCAACCAATATTCTTACAAAATAATAGTAAGTTTGCATAAATTATAAATTAAACAAAAAAACATGAGTGAATATCAACAAATGGATATGCCCGAATTTCCGGCAAATGGTAAAAAAATAATTTTAAGTGTAGTAATAGGAATTATTGTAATTGTAGCTTTATGGAAAAGCTCTGTAACAATTGGAGCAGGTGAAGCTGGTGTGCTTTTCAAAACTTTTGGAGAAGGAGTTGAAAAAGACAGAACATATACTGAAGGTTTCCATCTAATAGCTCCTTGGAACAAAATGATAACCATGGAAGTTCGTCAGCAACAAGTAATGGAAAAAATGGCTGTATTATCTTCTAACGGGCTAGAAATCTCTGTAGATGTTTCTGTGTGGCATCAACCTGATTTTGTTAAACTACCTTTATTGTACCAAGAAAAAGGAATTGACTATGTAGAAAGAGTAGTTCGTCCTGCTATACGTTCTGCAACAAGAAGTGTAATTGGTAGATATACGCCTGAAGAAATTTACTCTTCAAAAAGAGATATAATTCAGGAAGAAATCAACATCGAAACTAAAAAAGTATTAGATAAACAGCATATTCAATTAAATGAAGTGTTAGTTAGAGACATTATGTTACCTCCAACTATTAAAGCTGCTATTGAAAACAAATTAAAACAAGAGCAAGAGTCGTTGGAGTATGAGTTTAAATTAGAAAAAGCCAAAAAAGAAGCTGAACGTCAGAGAATTGATGCTGAAGGTAAGGCAAAAGCTAACGAAATTTTAAGTGCTTCTTTAACTGATAAAATTCTTACAGAAAAAGGTATTGAAGCTACGTTAGAATTAGCAAAGTCTCCTAATGCAAAAGTTGTAGTTGTTGGAAGTGGTAAAAACGGTTTACCAATCATTTTAGGGAATAATTAAGTCCCCTAAATCCCCCGAAAGGAGAATTTTTCTTTCTACTTTATAAACTTTGAACCTTGAACTTTTTCTACTGTCCTGATATTGATGAGCAGCAAGTTTCATTTACCTTAAATGAAGCTGAGTCTAAACACATTTCACGTGTGTTAAGGTTAACTATTGGCAGTGAAATAATACTACTTAATGGCAAAGGAATTGTTTTTGAGTGTGAGATTATCTCCGTGGGCAAACAATGTACAGTAAAGATTCTTCATTATACAAAAGTAGAAGAGGAACAACCTCACATTCATATTGCCATTGCTCCCACCAAAAACAACGACAGACTAGAATGGTTTATAGAAAAAACCACAGAAATAGGTATTAATGAAATTACGCCAATTATCTGTGCTAACTCTGAAAGAAAAATAGTAAAACATGAACGCTTATTAAAAACAGTTATTGCTGCTATGAAACAATCAGGAAGGGCTTTTCTGCCCAAAATTAATGAAGCAATTAGACTGAAAGACTTTCTAAATCAATGTAATGCTGAACAAAAATTAATAGCTCATTGTTATGAAGAAAATCAACAACACCTAAAGGAACTTTATACCTTGGGTAAAGATGTTGTCCTTTTAATTGGCCCTGAAGGAGATTTTAGTTTAGAAGAAGTAGAAATTGCCATAAAAAAACATAATTTTATCCCTATAAGTCTAGGTAAAAACAGACTCCGAACAGAAACTGCCGGAGTTTATGCTTGTACCACAATAAAATTATTGAATGAATAAAATGCGTTTTTATATCCTATTTGTATTGGTAGCTATTTTTTCTTTTTCTGGAAAAACTCAACCTTACTCTTATCAAATTGCATTGGCAAAATACAATGGTGGTGGCGATTGGTATGCTAACTTGGAAACCTCATTACCCAACTTGGTAAAATTTTGCAACAAAAACTTAAAAACCAATATCAATCCTGAGCAAGCCATTGTTGAAGTAGGCAGTAAAGAGATTTTCAATTATCCTTTTGTTCATCTTACTGGACATGGAAATATTATTTTTTCTAATGACGAAGCCCAAAACATTAGGAACTACCTTATTGGTGGTGGTTTTTTACATATCTCAGATAATTACGGGTTAAATCAATTTATCCGACCTCAATTAAAAAAAGTTTTTCCTGAATTGGAATTAGTAGAATTACCTTACAACCATCCTATTTATCATCAAAAATATAATTTTAATGGACTTCCAAAAATTCACGAACACGACAACAAACCAGCAAAAGGTTTTGGGTTAATTTACGAAGGTAGATTAGTTTGCTTTTATGATGTTGAATGTGATTTAGGCGATGGTTGGGAAGATGCCGTTATCCATAATAATTCAGAAGAGAATAGATTAAAAGCACTACAAATGGGAGCCAACATTATTCAATATGCAATAACACAATAGAAACTCTATGGAATTATCTAACAACATATCAATGAAAACTACCTCAAAAATGTACGAGAAGCTTTCTGAAATTGGTTTTTCAAAAATTTTCAAAGAAGGAGATGTTATCATTAATGACCATAGCTACATTAAATCTATTCCTATTGTAATAACAGGAAGCATAAAGGTAATGCGAACAGATGATGACGGTAGAGAGATTTTATTGTATTACATTAAATCTGGAGAGAGTTGCATAATGTCATTTTTAGGTGGTTTACACCAAGACACTAGTAAAATTAAAGCAATAGCAGAAGAAGATACCGAAATACTTTTCATTCCTACTGAGAAATTAAACATATTAATGAGGGAGTATCCGGAATGGTTAGATTACATGTTTAGACTTTATCACAAACGATTTGAAGAACTGTTGGATGTAGTAAATGAAATTGCATTTAAAAAAATGGACGAACGCTTAATGAACTACCTCGAAAATAAAGTGGCTTTATCAAAAAGTAATATTATTTCTATTACTCACGAACAAATGGCAAATGAGTTAGGTACAGCTCGAGTTGTTATTTCTAGGTTACTAAAACAATTAGAAACCGAAGGAGTTGTTGAATTGGGAAGAAACAAGATTATTTTGTTGTAGATTTATTAAAACTGGAAATAAATAAAAGATTGTAAGTCGGCAGACATAGACTGGTAAATACCAAAAACGGTAATACCGCTAACAATAATCTTTACCCATAATGGCAATTTAATAAAAGCCTCTTGATACCAATCTTTAATTTTGGTCGGCAACACATGAATAATGTAGCCAATAAGCATCACCACAAACACCATAGCATAAGAGGATGTGATAGAAGGAATTAATTCTGCACTAAAATTATTACCTATTTGTCCCAAAATTTGCCAAGTTGATTCCATGCTTTCGCCTCTAAACCAAATTCTGGTAAAGGTGATAAAGTTAAAGGTAATAAACACCTTTAAAGCCAATGCTAAAAAGTTATTATACTTCTCGTAAGGACTAATTTTTCGCCATAATTTATACACCATTAAACCTAATCCGTTTAATCCTCCCCAAATTACAAACTGCCAACTTGCTCCGTGCCACAAACCTCCAAGTAACATGGTTATCAGTAAATTAATATTAGTGGTAAGCCAAGCTCTAAAAGATTTTATCCAAATGGCTAATACAGCAATTAAAATAGCTGCCCATAAAAAGGCATAAAGCACTATCATTTTTCCTGAAAGTAAAATAACAAAAGCACTAATTACTCCTATGGCTATCCATGTTCCTAAAGATCCTCCTCTATTACCTCCCAATGGAATGTATAAATAATCTTTCAGCCATGAGGATAAACTCATGTGCCAACGTTTCCAAAATTCGCCTACATTTTTGGCTTTATAGGGTGAGTTAAAGTTGGTTGGCAATGTAAAACCCATTAACAATGCAACACCAATGGCAATATCGGTATAACCTGAAAAATCGGCATATACTTGTAAGGAATAACCATATAGTGCCATTAGGTTTTCGTAACCAGTAAACATTAACGGGTTATGAAAAACCCTATCAATAAAATTTACGGCAATATAATCGCCAATCACTATCTTTTTAGTCAACCCTTTTAAAATCCAAAATAAGGCTAATCCAAATTGATGTTGCGTTAATTTATAAGGTTGGTACAATTGAGGAATAAACTCCGAAGCCCTAACAATTGGCCCGGCAACTAACTGCGGAAAGAAAGAGACATAAAAACCAAAATCTAAAATACTATTTACAGGCTTAATTTTTTCTTTATATACATCCACCGAATAACTTATAGTTTGGAAAGTGAAAAAAGAAATCCCTACAGGCAATAAAATTTGATTAACAGAATAAGCTGTTCCTACGGTTTCATTAGCAAACTGGGCAAAATGATTAAACACTTGGTAATTCGTCTGAAATATATCGTTATACGCATCTGTAAAGAAATACGCATACTTAAAATAACACAACACAAAGAGGTTAATAACCACACTTAATCCCACAAAAATTTGCTTGGTAACTTTTTTGGGCGAAGCATAAATTATTTTTCCTATAAAATAATCTGATAAAGTAGAGAAAAGCAATATGCTGATAAACAGTCCACTTGTTTTGTAATAAAAAAACAAGCTGGCAAAAAATAGAAAAGCATTTCTTAATCCTCTTTTTTTATGGATGAGGGAATAAATTAAAAGCACTACGGCAAAAAATCCCCAAAAGAAAAAAGCAGTAAATATCATTGGCTCACCTTCGTTATACACAAACAAACTTTTAAGATTGCTCATGCTAAAGAATTGGCTCAACCACTCTGATATGTTAAATTGCTGGCTCAAGGAATACGTTTTCTATTTCTAAAAGACTGTTGAGTTTTTTGTCTGCAATAATAAATCGTTGGTCATCTTTACTTTCTTCATCAGGAATGGCAACTACTTTCATAAGTGCTGATTTTGCTGCCAAAACACCATTAAAAGAATCTTCAATTACCAAGCAATTTACTGGCATTACATCTAATTCTTGTGCTGTTTTTATGAAAATTTCAGGATGCGGTTTTCCAAAAGGTAAGTTTTCTGCTGAATTAATAACTTCAAAATAAGAAGCTAATTTTAGTTTATTTAAAACTGTGATAATTAGCTTCATTGCCGATGATGATGCTAAAGCCAACTTATAACCTTTAGATTGAAAGTACTCTAAAGATTCTTTTACACCATCCATGGCTTTGCCATTTTTTACGATTAAAGAAGTAACTGTTTTTAACAATTCTTTTTCTACTTCTTTAAGCGACATTCCTTCCCAAGGGGTTTTGTTATACCAATATTCTACTACTTCATACAAACGCATGCCCATAGTTTCTCTACACATTTCTTCAGTAAAATTTAAGCCTACTTTATTAAAAGTAAGAATTTCTGCTTCTCTCCATAATGGTTCAGAGTTAATCAAAACTCCATCCATATCGTAAATTACCGCCTTAATAGTTGATTGCATTCTGTTGTTTTATTGTATTCTTAAATCGTAGCTAAAAAAGCTTTACAATTATTTTCAATTCTTGTTTGGATGTCAGAAACATCAGCACGTTGAAATTTGTCTCCTGTAATTTGCTCATAAAGCTCTATGTATCGTTCAGAAACTTCATTTACAAATTCATCTGTCATTGTTGGAACTTGTTGTCCGTCTTTACCTTGAAAGCCATTAGCAATCAACCATTCTCTTACAAACTCTTTAGAAAGTTGTTTTTGTTTTTCATTATTATCTTGTCTTTGCTGATAGCCTTCTTTGTAAAAATACCTTGATGAATCAGGTGTATGAATTTCGTCAATTAAATAGATGGTATCGTCAATTTTTCCAAACTCATATTTGGTATCAACCAATATCAATCCCATTTTTTCAGCCATTTCTGTTCCTCTTTGAAAAATCTTACGAGTATAATCTTCTAACTGTAAATAATCTGCTTCTGAAACAATGCCTTGCTTAATAATTTCTTCACGAGAAATATCTTCATCATGTCCTTCGTAAGCTTTGGTAGATGGTGTTATAATGGGTTGTGGAAATTTATCATTTTCTTTCATTCCGTCTGGCATCTCAACTCCACATAAAATTCTTTTACCTGCTTTATATTCACGCCAAGCATGTCCGGATAAATAACCTCTAATAACCATTTCTACTCTAAAAGGCTCACAAATTCTACCTATAGTAACATTAGGATCGGGAGTTGCCACCACCCAGTTAGGTAAAATATCGGCTGTTGCTTTTAAAAATTTAGCGGCTATTTGGTTCAACACCTGTCCTTTAAAAGGAATGGCTTTAGGAAGTACCACATCAAACGCTGAAATCCTATCGGAAACTACCATTATCAATAGTTCATCATTAATGTTATATACATCTCTAACTTTTCCTTTATAAAAACTTTTTTGATCTTTAAAATTAAAGTTAGTTTCTTTTACAGCATTGCTTTGCATAAGTTTTAGTCTATTAAATTTGAAAAGTGCAAATATATAATCATATTGCCATAGAGATAAACAAAAGCACTAAAAGTTATTCCATACCTAAAGTTAAATTGTTAATATCTATAATTTAGGGTATGAGTTTAGAAATTTAGGGGTATGAGCTTGGAGAGCTGAGGTCTAAAGACTGAATACTGGATTCTTGCATTAGTAGCAATTTATCTAAAAAATAACCATTTAATAATCAAAAACATAAAAGAAATTACAAAAATTTAACTATACAAACACCTGAACAACCTAAAGTTAATCCTATCTTTGTTAGGATTAGATATGGAAAAGGTTCAAAAATTTAAGAAAAAATCTCGTTTGCAATTATTGCATCAGTATTATGTATATACTGGGTTTTATAGTTTTTTGAGAACTATTCTTAAAAAATCCTTTTGGCCAATTTTAATCTTTATTGCAGCTATTTTAGGCATTCATTTTTTTGTAATGAACATCAACGATATTTTAGAGTTGATGATTTCTTCATTTCCAACAGCGGGAATTTTAAGTGTTTTCTTAATTAGCGAATCTATATTGGGTTTAATACCTCCCGAAATATTTATCGCTTGGGCTGCAAAAACAAGCTCTCCTTGGTTTTATTTAGGCATATTATCTCTTGCTTCTTATTTAGGTGGAGTAATTTCTTATTTCTCAGGTAGAACATTTGCTTATTTTCCTTCTGTATATGAATTTTTAGAGGTAAAAATGGCAAAACATGTAAGCAACATGAGAAAATGGGGTGGTCTATTAATTATTGCCGGTGCTTTATTACCTGTACCTTTTGCCATTACCAGTGTTGCTGCTGGAATTATAAAATATCCCCTACCTAGCTACCTTGCTTATGGTCTTTTAAGATTTCTACGTTTTGCCGTCTATGGCTGGATGATTTTTGGTGCGATTAATTAAAATAGAAGTTAATCGTTATTGGTTAATTGTTATTCGTGAAAATCAGTCTTCAAACTTTCAACCTCTAATTCCTAGTGCTTCTAAACTCATAAACTCTAAACTCTTAAACAATTAATCTATTAACATTCCAACATAAAAATTGTTAAAACTAACTGGTTTCTTTATAAATCTTCTATATTTGTTCAATCATTTAATTTAACAAATTCATCATCTCATGGAAATCAGTATCCCAGCATTTATTGTTCTATCTCTAATATATTTTATTGTTGCTCATGTTGGGCTTTATAAAATTTTTGAAAAAATTGGCATTGAAGGATGGAAAGCTTTAGTTCCCTTCTACTCTACTTATATTGCTTGTAAAACCATCAAAAAATCTTGGTTATGGATTATTACTTACTATATTCCGTTTTTAGGTTTTGTAGTTTGGATGGGAATAATAGTAGAACTGATGAAGTTGTTAGGAAAAACTTCTTTTAAAGAACATTTTTTAGGGGTTGTTTTTGCCCCAATTTATTTACCTTATATTGGATTTAAAGAAGATGTTAAATTTATTGGCTATGAAGAAGCTGCTAAATATAAAAAATCTACTTCTAGAGAATGGGCTGATGCTATTGTATTTGCTGTAGTTGCCGCTACGCTTATAAGAGGTATTTATTTAGAGGCTTTTACCATTCCTACTTCATCAATGGAGCAAAAACTATTGCGTGGAGATTTTCTTTTTGTAAATAAATTAGCTTACGGAGCAAGAATACCTATGACTCCCTTAGCTGTTCCTTTTACACACCATAGTTTCCCTGAGTGGATTCCAATAGTTGGTGGTAAAAAATCTTTTAGTGAATTAATTAGTTTTCCTTACACTAAACTACCAAAAATGGGAGCTATTGAACGCAATGATTGTGTGGTGTTTAATTTCCCTGCCGGAGATACCGTTGCTTTAGAGTCCCAAGATAGGGTTTATGATCAATTAGTTAGAGATATGGGGAGGAAACAAGTTTGGAAAAAATATACCATTGCTTACCGACCAATTGATAAAAGAGAAAATTACATAAAACGTTGTGTTGGTTTACCTGGTGATAAA
Organism: Vicingaceae bacterium; assembly: GCA_965284565.1. Taxonomy (GTDB): domain Bacteria; phylum Bacteroidota; class Bacteroidia; order Flavobacteriales_E; family Vicingaceae; genus BRH-c54. Next base: position 2,485,182 of record OZ260100.1, on the reverse strand, counting down.
ATTGAAGTTATTGATGGAGTACTAAAAGTTAATGGAGAAACTGCTTACCAAGATCCTGGTGTGCAACACAGATATATTGTTCATACCAAAGATTACGAGTTGTCTAAAAAAGTATTACTTGATAAAAAAATCAATTATGAATTTCCCGTACAGGAATATATGAACCCAGAGACTGGTGCTATTAATGTAGTTGACTTTTGGAGAAGTAAAGATAAAACAATTTACAATTTAACCATGACGGAAGAAGCTGAACAGAAATTAAAACAATTTCCTAACGTGGTGAATATAGAACAAATTATAGATAAACAAGATTCTACTACTTATGCTGATTTATCCATCTTTCCAAATAGTATTTTATACAACTGGACAGTAGATAATTTTGGTCCGCTAACCATCCCTAAAAAAGGCACAACTGTAGAGTTAAACGAAAATACATTACCTATATACAAAGTACTTATAACTCGTTACGAGCTAAACGATTTACAACTAAAAGATGGTAAAATATTTATTAATGACGTAGAAACTACTTCTTACACTTTTAAAATGAATTACTATTGGATGATGGGTGACAACAGAAACAACTCATTAGATTCAAGGTACTGGGGTTTTGTACCCGAAGATCATATTGTTGGTAAAGCTGTTTTTGTATGGATGTCTTACAGTCCACACCCGGAAGAAGGAGGCTTTTTTAGCAGAATTAGATGGGATAGACTTTTCACCAAAGTACATTAATTAAAAGTGAAAATACTCAAAGAATGGTTTAAAGCTATAATTATTGCTTTTATTACAGTTATTGTAATTAGAGTATTTGTTTTTGAAGTATTTACCATACCTACTTCTTCCATGGAGAAAACCTTGCTTCCCGGAGATTTAATTGTGGTAAATAAATTAAGCTATGGTGCTAAAATTCCTTACACCGAATTTAAACTTCCTGCTCTTACCACTATCAACAGAAATGATGTAATCGTTTTTTTCTATCCTTTAGAAAATAAAGCCGTCATAAACAATAAATCTTACTACATTAAAAGGTGTGTTGGACTTCCAGGAGACACGTTAGAGCTAATTAACAAAGCTTTATACATCAACAATGAAGAACAAGTTCTCCCCTACTATTCACAGTTTAATTATCAAGTATTGAGTAAAGATTTACATCAAGATACTTTATTGAAATATAATATTACTGAAGGTGGTAAAATAGAGCATACTGAATTATGGCAACTTACCATGACAGATAGTATCAAAAAAATTATTGAACAAATACCTCAAACTTTATCTATAAAAAGCTTAAACATACCTCCAAATGCTTTTGCAGATTATATTTTCCCCTACCACCCTTTCTATCCTTGGAACATTGATAATTTCGGAGAAGTAGTTATTCCAAAAAAAGATGTTACCGTTAAATTAGACAACAACTCCATACACTTGTACCAACAAATTATTGAAGTGTATGAAGAAAATGAATTAACTATATTAGATAATAAGTTTATTATAAATGGTGACACTACCAACGAATATACTTTTAAAATGGACTACTATTTTGTTATGGGCGATAATAGACACAATAGTTCAGACTCAAGGTTTTGGGGCTTTTTACCCGAAAATCATGTTGTTGGAAAAGCTAAAACCATCCTATTTTCTATGGGAAAATCTGAAACAACTAATAAAATACGTTGGGAAAGGTTTTTTGAAAGTATAAAATAAAATTACTCTACCTTATTCTTTAAGATTAACCAAATACCTTTTAGATCTATTACTTTAAGTAATAAACCCGAAGTCAATCCAATTGTAGCTGCTATTAATAAATGAATTATTAAGCTAAGCTGAAACTGTTTTATTCCAAAAAAAGCTCCAAAAATTATTACTGCAAATAAACTTATTCTCACTAAAAAGCTAACATCCAACTTAAAATTGAATATATTTTTAGACACTATTACCTGAGCTATAATAATAACTGCTTGCGTTGCTAAACTTGCTATTGCTGCTCCTACAGCTTGATGTTTAGGGATTAACCAAAGATTTAATAAAACATTAATTACCAAACCTACAACTGCAATTTTATTGAGCAACTTTAAACTTCCATTTGCGGTAAGTAATGTCCCGAAAATATAAGATGTAGCTATAAAAACATAACAGAACATTAATACTATCAATACATTTGATGAATACTGAGTATCAAAATCATATAGTACATCCATTACTTCCTGAGCATGATAAAACATAAATCCTGCAATGGTTACAGACAAAACAAACAATAAACTAAAAGATAATTTCACCAGTGGAGCTACCGTTTTATTGTCTTTAATTAAAAAAGCAAACATGGGTAATAACAGCCCAGCAAACAACACCCCAAATTGATTAAAAGCATCCATAAATCGGTAGGCTTGAGCATAAATAGCTACTTGTCGCTCTCCATCGGGAAGCATTAAGTCTAACATTACAGCATCTATCCTATAATAAAAAACCATTGTAAGCACCAACAAAGCATAAGGAAAAGTTTGTTTTAAAATTTGCTTTAAGAAAGGACCATCTATGGTAAAAATAAAATGAGTAGTTTTTGATATTACTATTGAAAAAACAATAATAGCTGTAATCGCATAAGCCAATGTTTGAGCATAAATAAAGTGCATTATGGTAAAAGGAAAATCAAAGGCATTTCCCCACAATAAAATAGCACAAAAAGCAATCATTAATGTTTTATCGAGTACCGAAAGAAAACTATCTGTTTTGTAAAATTGAAGTGCTGTTATGTTGGATCTTAAATACTGAATAAATGAAACCAAAAACTGATTGATTGCTAAAAATAACAAGACGAAAAACCTTTCGCTATCGTAACCCATTACCCATCCCACCCCAAAAGTGATAACAAGATAAATTACAAACAGCATCATTTTAAATACGGTTATCCCCGAAAAATACTTGGTAAGTAAATTATTGTTTTGGGTGATGTGTTTATTATTGAAGTTAGTAATTCCTAAATCTAAAACAATATTAAATAACAACGAAAAATTGAACAAAACAAAGTACATCCCATAATCTTCGGGCAAAGTATTCTGAACAGTTCGGTCGATACCAAATATCCAAAAAGGCTTAATCAGCAGGTTAAGCAGCAATAGTAAAGCTAAATTGGTGACAAATTTTTTCTGCACTATTCAATTGATTTGCGACAAAAATAACTTATCTGCGTCAATATTATTATTTTCGCTGATTATAATTAAACATTCTGCTTTTGAAAATTGCCGTAAATACCCGATTAGTTATTAAAAACAAAATGGATGGCATTGGTTTGTTTACTTGGCAAACCTTCTCACTATTAGCGAAACAACATCCCGAAATAGATTTTTATTTTATTTTTGATAGAAAGCCTGATGAGGAATTTATTGCTGCAAAAAATATTCACCCCATTATTATTAGCCCAATTACCAAGCACATTTATATTTTTCCTTACTGGTACCAAATTGCATTAAAACGTGTATTAAAAAAGCTTAACCCTGATATTTTTGTTGCAACAGATGGTATGTTTCCGCTAAATAACAACATAAAAACCTTATCCATTATTCATGATTTAAACTTTGAGCATCATCCTGAAATGTTGCCCAAGAATGTATTGAACTACTATAAAAAGTACTTTCCAAAGTTTGCTCAACAAGCCGACCAAATTGCTACCGTTTCTGAGTTTTCTAAAAATGATATCGCTCAGACTTATAAGATAGAGGCTTCAAAAATTAATGTAGTTTTTAATGGTGCAAGCGAAAATTTTAAACCAATAAATGAAGCTACAAAACAAGCAGTAAAAGATAAATTTGCTGAAGGAGTAGATTACTTTTTATTTGTGGGAACTATTCATCCGAGAAAAAATGTTCCAATGTTACTTAAGGCTTTTAACCAATATAAATCGGAAAGCGGTTCTTCATTAAAATTATTAATTGCCGGAAAAAAAATGTGGAGTAATGCAGAAACTACACAGCTTTTAAACGAACTAGAACATAAAAAAGATATTGTTTTTACTGGGAGAGTTAATGATAAAGAACTTGCTGAATTTACAGCTGCTGCAAAAGCCATTACTTACATTCCTATTTTTGAAGGCTTTGGAATTCCGTTGTTAGAAGGAATGCAATGCGGTGTTCCTGTAATTACATCTAGCATAACTTCTATGCCAGAAGTTGTTGGAGATGCAGGTGTTTTAGTAAATCCGTTTAACCAAAATGAAATTGTACAAGCAATGCAAAAAATTACTGCCGACAAAAATTTTCATGAGGAGTTAAGCTCAAAAAGCATCCTTCAAGCTACAAAGTTTAGTTGGGAGAAAACTACTCAATTAATAATGGAAAGCATAAAAAAGACAATTGAGTAAACTGATGTAAAAAATTTCACTACTTTTATTTGCAAATAACACAATGGATAACGACATCAAATATCACTTTCTAAAATCCTCGCTAACAACAGAAAACACGTTAATGAGTAATACAGATTTTTTAAATTGGATAGAAGAAAAAAAGAAAGCAACCCATCATAAAGTTACATTTATACCTTTTTCCGATATGGAAAATTGGGAATTTAACTCAACTACAGGCAATTTAGAACATTTTTCAGGTAAGTTTTTTTCTATTGAAGGTATCAACATAAAAACTAATTGGGGAAAAGTATCAGAATGGTCGCAACCTATTATTAACCAACCCGAGATAGGTTTTTTAGGAATCATAACTAAAAAATTTAATAACACCTTGCACTTTTTGATGCAAGCCAAAATAGAACCAGGAAATATAAATGCTGTACAACTTTCTCCAACTTTACAAGCAACAAAAAGTAATTATACTCAGATACACCAAGGAAAGCCACCGCTTTATTTAGATTATTTTTTATCTGAACGTAAAGATGTAACTGTGTTATTAGATCAGCTTCAATCGGAACAAGGTGCTCGTTTTCTGAAAAAAAGAAATAGAAATATTATTGTAGAAATTTCTAACGATATTGAATTAGAAGATAATTTTTGTTGGTTAACACTAGGTCAAATAAAGGATTTTTTAAAGTACGACAACATCATTAATATGGATACTAGAACAGTTATTTCAGGTATTCCTTTTGGAAATTTAAACACTTTTGAAAGCCTTAAAAAAGAAGAAAGTACTGATTTTGAATTAAATAACTTTCTTATTTCGGAATTAGATAATTCCAACGGATTACACTCTATTGAACATATTATTTCTTGGATTACCCGATTAAAAGCCTTTGCTGAATTAGAAGTAGAAAAAATATCACTAAACAGTATTAGTGATTGGAAAAAAGACGGCTTTTCTATTCATCATAAAGACCATAAATATTTTTCTGTAGTGGCTGTAAAAGCAGAAATTGGTAATAGAGAAGTAAACAGTTGGACGCAACCGCTAGTAAAATCTGCTCAAGAAGGTATTATTGCTTTTTTAATTAAAAAAATAAATGGTGTTTATCACTTTTTAGTGCAAGCAAAATTAGAATCTGGTAATTTCGATATTATTGAATTGGCTCCCACAGTACAATGTTTAACAGGTAATTACCGTAAGGGAGAAAATGAATATGAAGTGGAATTTTTAGATCTTGTTTTAAACCCTGAAAAACACCATGCAAAAGTGCTTTATAACACTTTTCAATCGGAAGAAGGTGGAAGATTTTATCAAGAGCAAAACAAAAACATGTTAATAGAAGTAGCTGAAAATTTTGAGGTTGAAGTACCTGAAAAATTTTGTTGGATGACATTAAATCAACTTAAAGATTTTATAAAATTTAATAACTATTTAAATATCCAGTCGAGAAGTTTATTATCGGCTATAAGATTTAAATAAACTAATTATGCAAAAATTAAAAATAGGCGTTTTAGGCTGTGCCAACATAGCAAAAAAAAGTGTTATTCCTGCAATTTTATCTATACCTGATTTTGAATTGGTAGCTGTTGCCAGCAGAACAGCAGGAAAAGCTCAAGAGTTTGCCAGTTTATTTGGATGTGGAGCTGTAGAAGGATATCAAAAACTAATTGATAGAAAAGATATTGATGTTATTTACATGCCTTTACCTACAGGTTTGCATGAAGAATGGGTGTTAAAAGCCTTAGATTCTGGTAAACATATTTTAATAGAAAAATCGTTAGCAATGAACTATCCTTCTGCTGAAAAAATGGTGCAAAAAGCAAAAGAAAAAGGCTTGTTAATCATGGAAAACTTCATGTTTCTCTATCATAGTCAACACCAAGTTGTAAAACAACTTATTGCAGAAGGTAAAATAGGAGAATTAAGGTGTTTTAGAAGTTCATTTGGGTTTCCACCATTGCCATCAGGTAACTTTAGATACAATAAAAAATTAGGAGGCGGTGCATTATTAGATGCTGCTGCCTATACTGTTAGAGCCAGCCAATTATTTTTGGGTAACGATTTGGAGGTAAAAGCTGCTTCTCTTAATTATAACAAAAATGGTGTTGATATTTTTGGTGGAGCCTTTCTGAAAAACAAAAATGGATTATTTAGTGAAGTTGCTTTTGGATTTGATAATTTCTATCAATGCAATTATGAAATTTGGGGAAGTAAAGGAAAAATCACTACTCACAGAGCTTTCACTCCCGCACCTGATTTTAAACCTCTTATAACATTAGAACAACAAGGAGAAAAATTTGATATTGAAGCACCAGCCGAAAATCATTTTATAGCTATTTTAAACGAGTTTAAAAGATGTGTTCTTGAAAACGATTTACAACATAAATACACAGAAATACTGAATCAAAGTAGGTTATTGGAGGAGATTGTGAAATTAGAAATTAATTGATAACAAAAAAACAATAAACATGAGCAAACAAAGAGACTTTGATAATTTTGATGAATTTGCAGAAGGTTATAGAGAAACACACAATAAAGCTATTGTGTTAAGTGGAGCCAATAGTGATTATTTTAGTGAATATAAAATTCTAGAATTGTTAAATTTTGAAGATGCTTCAAAACCGCTGAAAATTCTTGATTTTGGCTGTGGTGATGGTAATAGTTCTGTCTATCTACGAAAACATTTTCCTAATGCAACTATTGTTGGTATTGATGTTTCTGAAGAAAGTATTAAACAAGCTGAAAAAAAAGAATTGCCAAATACTACCTTTTCTGCATTTAACGGAGAAAAAATTCCGTTTAACAATGATGAGTATGATTTAGTATTTACATCTATGGTTTTTCACCACATTGAACACTATTTGCATGCAGATATCTTATTAGAAATTAAACGCATTTTAAAACAAGGTGGTAGATTCTATAATTTTGAGCATAACCCAAACAATCCGCTTACAAGAAAAGTAGTGAATGAATGCGAATTCGATAAAGATGCCGTATTATTAAAACCAAGTTATCATAAAGCAATTATTACAAAAAGTGGACTATCTTTAAAAGAAATAAAATATACCATCTTTTTTCCAAGACATAAATTATTTAAGGTTTTTCATTTTACTGAAAATTTACTATCTTGGTTGCCAATTGGAGCCCAGTATTTTATAAGGGCAGAAAAAGTATAAGCATTTAAAATAAATCATAAACAGTAATAACAAAATCCCAAAAGTCTTTTGAACTCAACAATAGAAATATCCATAATTAGCCCTGTTTATAAAGCAGAGAATATAATAGACAAACTGGTTGAACGTATTATTGAATCTGTTTCTAAACTTACTGACAGTTTCGAAATTATTTTAGTAGAAGACAATGGTCCCGATAATTCTTGGAAAAAAATTAAAGAAAACTGTGCTAAATATCCTTTTGTAAAAGGGATTAAATTGAGTAAAAATTGCGGACAGCAACATGCTCTACAAGCTGGTTTAGACGCAAGTAAGGGTGAATACATTATTACTATGGATTGTGATTTACAAGACCGTCCAGAGGAAATATATAAATTACTAAATAAAGCAAAAGAAGGTTTCGAAATTGTTGCTGCCAGCCGAGAAAACAGAAAAGATGATTTTATAAAAAAAACAGCTTCTAAATGGTTTTATGCGGTGTTAAGTTACTTAACAGAAACCAATCAGGATAATACTGTTGCTAATTTTGTTTGCTATAACAGAAAAGCTGTTGAAGCCATGAAGTTAATTGGTGATAGAAACAGATATTACCCTATGTTACAGCAATTAGTTGGGTTTAATTATAGCAAAATAACCATTCAACATGCTGAACGAGAGGATGGGAAATCTTCTTACTCTATGAAAAAAAGATTGAAATTAGCTATTAATACTATTCTTACTTTTTCAGACAAACCATTAAGGCTTACTGTTAAATTAGGTGTTTTACTTTCCTTTTTATCTGTTTTAGCAGCGTTAACTTTAATAATAATGTATTTGTTAGGTGATTATAGAACAGAAGGTTGGGCAAGTTTGGCTTTATTGTTAAGCTTTTTTTCTGGAGCTATTATTTCTGTATTAGGAATGGTTGGTTTGTATGTGGGAAGAATCTTTGAAAGCGTTAAGAATAGACCTACTTATATCGTAAATGAAATAATTAATTGAAACGATTAACTATAATATTGGTTTTATTATTTGTTGGAAACATTCAATTTCTTAATGCACAAGGATTTGCCGATAAAAAGTTCTACTTAGTAGATTCTTTAAACTTGGAATCGCTTACTAAAGAAGATAAAATTGTTATAGATTCCTCATTAACCAATTACCATAATACCAAAAATGACTCAGTTAAATTATTTCAACTAAATCATCTTATCACTAACTGTGAAAATAAAATCTGGATGAAATACAATGATTTTCTTATGAAAGAATCATTAAAACTAATTGAAAAAGCAAAAAACAATAAAACTCTCATAAATTTTTATAAAAAAAATATTGCTTCTTACTATAATAACTTAGGCTATTATTATTTCGGAGTTGATGACTACCAAAATGCTGTCTTTTCTTTTGAAGAAGCTATTTCAATTAGTAAAGAAATTGATGATTTAACAGTAATTCCGACAGCATTAAACAATATTGGTTTTATTTTTAAACAGCAAGGAGATATTTTAAGGGCTTTAGAATATTATCACCAATCATTAAAACTTAATAAATCGCTTAAAGAAAAAGAAGAAATTGCTTTAGCCCTCAATAATATTGGAGGAGTTTATTTTAAATTAGAAGAATATGATAAAGCTTTGAACTATTATAGAGAAGCACTCTTAATTGAAAAAAAAAGTGGGACTCAAAAAGGAATTGCCAGGTTATACAGTAATATAGGGTCTGTTTATACTAATCAAGAAAAGAAAAAAGAAGCGATTGATTATTTTAATCAATCATTAAAAATTTACAAGGAACTACAATTAAAAAAAGGAATAGCTACTTCTTTAAGCAAAATAGCTATTTTAGAAATGAGTCTTGTAACTGATAATACACTTAACAAAAATTCCGTTTTAAATCATGTATTATTAAAACATAAAGAAGCCTATCAAATTTATTCCGAAATTGAAGATAACGAAGGAAAAGCATATTCATTAAAAAACATTAGTTTAACTTATAAAGAACTAGGTGATTTAAGCTCATCTTACGATTTTGCTAATAGAAGTTTAGTTATAGCCAAAAAAATTGGGTTCCCAGAATCTATTAAAAATGCAGCCGCTATCTTAAAAGATGTTGCCTATCACAAAAAAGAGTTTAAGCAAGCATACGATTTACAAGAGTTATACTACAAAATGCAGGATAGTATAAGTAGCTTATCAATAAAAGAGGCTACCTTGCAAAAACAATTTCAATATGAGTATGAAAAAAAACTACTTGCTGATAGCATTAAAAATGTTGAAAAAGAAAAAATTATACAAGCAGAAATTACTGCTAAAGATGAAAAAATAAAAAGGCAAACTACCGAAAGATACGGACTTAGCGGAGGAATTTTAGTCTTATTATTATTCGGAAGTTTTGTTTTTATGAGATATAAAGAAAGTCAGAAGCAAAAAAAAATAATTAACCACCAAAAAGAAATTGTAGAAGCAAAAACCAAAGAAATAACTGATAGTATTAACTATGCTAAAAATATACAAAATTCCATTCTACCTACTGAAGAAGAATTTGAATCTACCTTAAAAAATAGCTTCATTTATTATCAACCAAAAGATATAGTTGCCGGAGATTTCTATTGGATGGAATCTCCCTCCAGCTCACAAAAAGAAGTCGATACTATCTACTTTGCTGCTGCCGATTGTACTGGACATGGAGTTCCAGGGGCTATGGTAAGCGTAGTTTGTAATGGAGCATTAAACAGAGCTATTGGTGAGTACAACTTAAAACAACCTGCTGAAATACTTAATAAAGTAAGAGAATTAGTTATTAAAACTTTCGAGAGAAGTGGTGATGACTCTAAACTTAGAGATGGAATGGACATAGCTCTTTGTAGTATCCAACTTTCAGAAAATTATGCAACACTACAATATGCTGGAGCTAATAACCCACTTTGGATAATTCGTCCAGTTAACAATCTCGAAAATAAAACTTCTAACTTTGAGCTTGTAGAGATTAAAGCCGACAAACAGCCTATTGGTAAACATTTCAGACAAAATAATTTCACTAACCATACTGTTAGTTTACAAAAAGGAGATACTATTTATATTTTTACTGATGGATATGCTGATCAGTTTGGTGGTCCTAAAGGTAAAAAAATGATGTATAAACCTTTTAAAGAATTTCTAATTTCAATTCAGGATAAAAATATGCAAGAACAAAAAATAGCTGTTCAAAATCACTTTAACCAATGGAAAGGAAATTTGGAACAAGTTGATGATGTTTGTGTAATTGCAGTAAGTGTATAAATTAAAAATCAGGCTACTCTATAAATGAAAAAACTAATTTTATACCTTATAATTCTTTTAAACTGTCAACTAATTTTTGCTTCAAAGCTTAGTGATAAACTACTTATTGCTAATGAAGTTTTTTATTCCAATCCAGACTCTTCTTATATAATTTGTAAAGCACTAGAAAAAATAGAATCAAAAACTAAAACTGAATTAGCTGAAATTTATATCTGTCAGTCTAGATACCTAATTTTAAAAACAGAATTTGATGAAGCTTCTCTACTTTTAGCTAAAACAATAAACCTATTAGAAAAGGAAAATAATTTATCTCTCTTAGCTAAATGCTACTCTCTAAAAAGCATTTTGTTAAATAGAATTTCTAATGAAGAACAAGCTCTTTTTCATCAAAAAAAAGCAATATCTCTTTATACCGAAGCAAAAGATACTACTGGAATAATTAGTTCTTTAACCAATATTAGCTTAGATTACTTAGATAAAGAAGAAAATGATTCTGCTTTATATTATTTATCTAAACTGAAAAGATTTGAGAAAAAAATGAAAGAAAGTAGTAAGTATTACTTTCATCAAAACTTTGGAACCTATTATTTTAATGTTAGAAATTATGATACTGCTATACAAGAATATAATAAAGCTTTAGAAATTGCCAACAAATACAACATGGTTGACAGTAAAGCAACTTGTCTAACTCTAATTGCTACAACCTACTTTAACCTTAAAAATTATGCTAAAGCAGAATCTACATTACTTAAAAGTATAGCAATTGCTGAAAATAACAATTTATTACACGAAGCTAATGAAGCATATATAGTGTTAATTGAACTTTATGAAAAGCAAGAAGACTTTAAAAAAGCTTTAGAGGTTAAAAAGTTAAATGATAAAATTGAAAAAGAAATTTTCACCCTTGAAAAAATAAACAAAATCAATGAAATTGAAACTCGACTTAGATTAACTGAAAAAGAACGTATAATTACACAACAAGAATTAAAAATAAAAAAAGAACAATTTAATACACTTGAAGCAAAATCAAAAATATCACAACTTATCTACTTTATTTTGTTGTGTATTGTAATTATCGTTTTTGTGATAATTATATTTATACGAGCAAAAAAACTAACCAATAAAATTAAAACCCAGAAACTATTGCTTGAAATAAAAAGCAAAGAAGTTACCGATAGTATTAAATATGCTAAACGAATACAATCGGCCATATTACCATCTATTAAAACCATAAAAGAACATTTACAAGATTCTTTTATTTTATACAAACCAAAAGATATTGTTGCCGGAGATTTTTATTGGCTGGAAAACAAAAACAATATAGTATTATTCGCAGCAGCAGATTGTACTGGACATGGTGTGCCTGGTGCTATGGTTAGCGTAATTTGTAATAATGGACTAAATAGAAGTGTTAGAGAATACGGACTAACTAACCCTAGTGAGATTTTAAATAAAACTCGAGAGATTGTTATCTCAGAATTTGATAAAAGTGAAGAAGATGTTAGAGATGGAATGGATATAGCTTTATGTAGTATAAAGTATAAAATTGAAAGTGAAAAATTACAAACAACTGCAATTTTGAAATATGCAGGTGCTAATAATCCATTATGGATTGTTCGACCAATTAATAACCCCGAACATCAAAAGTTGAACTTTGAGCTTATAGATATTAGACCTGACAAACAGCCTATTGGAAAGCATTTTAAAAATTTACCATTTACATCACACACGATAGAACTACAAAAAGGAGATAGCATTTACATATTTTCTGATGGATATGCCGACCAATTCGGTGGGCCAAAAGGTAAAAAGTTTATGTATAAACCTTTAAAAAATCTGCTCTTATCCATTCAATATAAAAATATGAATGAGCAAAAAGAAATATTAGAACAACGTTTTAATGATTGGAAAGGAGACTTAGAACAAGTTGATGATGTTTGTATGATTGGAGTTCGTATTTAAGACACTTATTAATCTCCTTTATTATTATTTTAAACTTAATAAACTCTTTCAACTAATTACCCTACCCTACTTCCTATAACAATAACATCGTCTATTTGCTCCAAACTACCCTTCCATTCGGTAAATACTTTTTGCATTTCTACCTTTTGCATTTCCATAGATTGTGCATTAATAGCCAATAAAAGCTCTTTAAATTGTTTGTAACGAAATTTCTTTCCATGAGTACCTCCAAACTGATCGGCATATCCATCAGAAAACAAATATACTGTGTCGCCTTGATGCATTTTAAAAGCATGGTTGGTAAATTGTTTTACTTCATCTGTATAGTTACCAATAGGAAACCTATCTGCTTTAACCTCATATAATTTTAAACCTGTTGCATCTTCCATAGTTGGTTCTAATGCTTCTCCTTTAATATTCACTAAAGCATTTTTACTTATTATATATAATGGATTGTAAGCTCCAGCATACTCTAATATTTTAGTTTTTGAATTATACGCACAAAGAGAAATATCCATTCCATCTTTAATGTTGGCTTGCTCTGCACTCTGGCGTAAAGTTTCTGAAACACCTTTGTTTAAATAATTCAAAATTTCGGCTGGCGAGGTTACATGGTACTCTCCAACAATCTTATCCAACAAATTATGTCCTACAATACTCATAAATGCCCCCGGAACTCCATGTCCTGTACAATCTGCTGCAGCAAAAAATATAGTCCCCTCCAACTCAGCTAATCTTTCCTCTTTAGTAAGATTTGACTGGATATTATACATCCAATAAAAATCTCCACTTACTATGTCCTTAGGGTTAAACAAAACAAAAGTATTTTTTAATGACTGTTTAAAAACCTCTTCAGATGGTAAAATAGCATCTTGAATTCTTTTAGCATAATTGATACTGTCTATAATATCCTTATTCTTCATTTCAACTTCTTCACTTTTTTGAACAACCTCAGCAGTACGTTCTTTCACTTTTTCCTCCAGCACTTGTTTCTCCTTAATAAGAGCTTTTTCTCTAAATTTTATTACCACAACAATGCTAATAAGAAGAATTACCACACATAATGCAATAAACCACCACTGTTGCCAAAATGGAGGTGTAATTATAAAACTATAAGTTGTTGGTGTTGAGTTCCAAACTCCATTATTATTAGATGCTATTACTTTAAATGTATATTTTCCGGGAGGTAATGGTGAATAAGTAACAAATGTTTGCTTAGTTATTGGACGCCAATCATCATCTAAACCTTCTAACATGTATTTATAATTAACTGCTTCAGGATTGGTCATACAAATACTTTTATAATAAAAAGCAACCGCTTTCTCTCTATAATTCAATTCCACCCCTTCTTTCATGGTTCTTTCTTCCAAATTCACCATAAGTTTATTAATAAAGGTAATAGGTTCTAGCAGGTTTTGTTGCTCATATTTTTTATTTAATTGTATTAACCCTTCAATAGTTCCAAACCATAAATCGCCTTTATTATCTTTATAAGTCGCATTATGTTTAGACTCTATTCCTTTATAGCCCACCTTGCTGGTATAGGTATAAAATTGATGTTGTTTTTTGTCATATTTATTCAACCCTTTGTTGGTTCCTATCCAAATATTTTGTTCATCATCTATATTAATAAATGAAATGTAATTAGATAGCATTCCATCTGCCACAGTAATTTCTTGAATAATGTCTTTGCCATTAAATATTAAAATCCCTTTGCCATCTGTTCCTATCCATATATTCCCGTCATTATCCTCTATCATGCAAACAGCGGTAAACTGCTTTTCTAATTTAATTTTCTGAATATTTTCTCCTTCAATCTTACTCAGTCCTTTGTCTTTTGCCCCTACCCAAAGTACGTTGTTCTTATCTGTGTATAAACAAGAAATATCATTTCCTGCCAAGCCGTGTGACTGCGTAAGTCTATCTGCTAGCTGGTTACTAATTTCATAATACACCAAACCATCTGTTGTTCCTACCCATAAATTATTAGATTTATCTACTTCTAAAGCTGTAATAAATGGTTGACTCATAAAAGCATTAATGCGATAAACACTTTCAAATCTTTTGCTTTTAGCATTGTATTTTAACATTCCTCCACCCCATGTTCCTATCCATAAATTGTTATTTTCATCATTTTTAATAAACCTAATATCTAAATAAAACAATCCATTGTTTTCATTAAATTGCTGTTTCAATGTTAGTTTGTCATTTACTCTACTAAAAACACTTATTCCAACTCCTGTTCCTACCCAAAAATTTCCACTACCATCTTGCTGAATGGCTTTAGTTTGCTCGTTTAACAAACCTTCATTTTTACCATAGCTTACTAACTGAAAGCCTTTAAAAATAAGCAGTCCCGTTTCTTTACTTCCAATTAATAGATTACCTTCTCTATCTACTGAAAAGCTTCTAATATTATCGTCAGGCAATCCTTTATTTTTATTAATAGTTATAATTTGTTCTTCATTTATCATGGATATTCCTCCACCCCAAGTACCTATCCAACAATTACCTTTTAAATCTTCGGTAATGGTTGTTATCCAATTAGAAGCTATGCCATCTCGCATAAAGTCATAAATCTTAAATTCGTGTGATGCTGTATAACGGTATAATCCTCCATTATAAGTTCCCAACCATAAATCACCATTACTTGCTTCATACATACAAGTTATTTGAAAATAACTTGACATTTCTTCAATATGGAAATTACTAAACTCATCTTTCTGAGCTTTATATTGTTTTACGCCTACATCAGTAACAAAACATATATTTCCATTTTTCAGACTCAATACCTGATAAATAATATCACTTAAACCATCCTGACCTTTATATTGTTTAATTTTTAGAGAATCTTTATTTGTTGCATAAGGATTGAGTACTTGTATAGCTCCTTCTTTATATGTGCCTATCCATAAACTTCCGTTTTTAGCAAAAGAAAAAGAAGTTACATCTGCCTGGAAGTTAAAAACCAAACTCACCTCTCCTTCCTGAATTAAAGATACTCCACCACCAGCATGACCTACCCAAATATTGCCTAAAGAATCTACTGCTAAAGATTTTACGCCTCCTTCAGCCAAACCATCTTCTGTAGAATAATTGGTAAATTCTCTACCATCAAAAGCAGAAAGCCCGCTTGCTGTCCCCAACCAAAGCGTACCTTTATTATCTTGAACTATATCATAAACTCCAGACTGAGCCAACCCTTCTTTTACACTATAGTTATCAAAATGATAATGTTGGGCAAAAACTGTTTTAACTACTGTAAAAAGTATGATGATTAATATCGAAAGAAAATATGAAAATTTTATGTGCATGTTACTTCTTAATAAAAAAGAAAGTTCCATCTTCATCTTCTAGCCCAGCAATTTTGCCAAACTTAGGTACTTGTTTTGCTCCACTTTTGGTTACAGCTGTTTTCACTTTATTTACTACCGTTTCTATTGGAATACAAGCATCTGGATTTCCTGAAAGTGTAGCAGCAAAAGTTTTGGTAAACTGAGAATTATCGGAAGCCAACTCATAACCTGCTGAAGAAAAAACTTGAGATGATTTAAACTTAGTTGCTTTCCAATCATTGCAGCTTTTCTCTACTGATGTGGAACGCATTGCCTGATAAAATGAAGGACCAGACTCACAAGCATCAGTGATAACCAAAGTATGCGTAATTTCTTTCGAATAAGACTGCATAGAAGCTTTTAAGTTGTTGATATTAAAATAAGTGAACTCATCATCCCTTTTAGCATCTGTTGGAATCCAGTAACCTGTTTCATTGATAAATTTCCCGTGTCCGGCATACCAAACCAACAACGAATTTACTTTGTTGCTTCTTACTAAATCTCTTAACTCAATAGAAAAAAATCGTTCTAACTGAGCTTTAGTCATATCTTTTTTATGGATAACATTATTAATTTTATACTTTGCAAAAGCAGATTTCATCATGGTTACATCTTTAGCAGGACCATCAAGACTAGCGAAAGATTGGTATTTTGAATTTTCAATAAAAATTACCCACGTTTTTCCCATAGGATTATCTGCTAATAAAGCAGCATTTTCTCTGTTTAACGTAAATGCCTTTTCCGTTTTATTTCCATATTCATCTTCAGCAGTAACTATAAAGCTGGTTTTGTTCATAATGTTAAAAGTCATTGAAAATTTAGGATTTTTCTCTTGAGTATTGAAACTTGCAGTTACTCCATCAATAAAAATACTTTTTATAAAACTTTCGTCTTTTATTACTCCTTCTATGTACAACGAAGGATCATCGGCATCTAGATAAATAGTTCCATCATCTGAAGCATAAGGTGCTAACAAATGTACTACAGGAGCATTTACTTCCGTCTCAATAAATTCAAACATCCATGTTTCAGAATTTTGATATACATCAAAAACAGTAATGGAAACATTTTTCACATCAGTTAAATCTAATTCTATTTCAAAAATAGGGTTTAATGAATCTTTACTAAAGCTAGCATCTTTACCATTCACCTTAACAAAATCAATTAAACTTGCATCTTTAACCTTACCTTTAAAAATAAGTTTTTGTGTTCCTTTAGCTAGTTGTAAAAAACCTGTTTTTGGAGAAGCGGGACTTATCATTTCTAACTCAGGATTATTATTTTCTCTGTTCAACTCATACATCCTTTTTTTCGCTTCATCGTAGAGTTTCATGGCTGTTCCGTCATAAGGAGAAAGTCTTTTTATTTCCTCATAATCTTTTATAGCAGTTTTAAAATCACCCATTTTTTCGTACAAGGCAGCTCGTTTAAAGTACAAATTAGCATTATCTTTTTGTATGCTTAACGATTTGGTATAATCTGCAATAGCATTAGGGTTCTGACCAATTTTTTCGTACAAAGCAGCTCTATTTATGTAATGGGTTATTGATTCAGGTTCAAAAAGGATTACCTTAGAATAATCATCAATAGCTGCTTGTAAATTGTTATTTCCTTCATTAATAGCAGAACGAACTTTTAGTGCATGAATGTTCTTAGATTCAAACTCTAAAGCTTTATCTGCATATTTTAGGGCATCAGCATATTTTCCTAATTTCATATTAGAATGAGCTAACCCAATATAAGCCCCTACTAATTTAGCGTCATAAAATTTTGCTCTATCAAAACTATAAGCAGCTTCTTTAAATAATTTAGAACTATCTTGAGCTACTCCCAACAAATAATAACTATTTCCATTTTTATCTATACTTAACAATTCTTCAGCAGTAGCTACAGCATCCATAAACATTTTGCCCTGCATTTGAGCTTGAATTTTGGATATATAAGCTTCCGTTTGTTTTTTATTTCTATCTATGGAAATATCAAAAGCAGCAATAGCTTCTTTGTTTTTATTTAGCGCCATTAAAGCTTTTCCATAATTAAGGTGGTATTCATCACTTTTTTCTTTCAACTCAACTGCTTTTTCAAAATCTGTTACTGCTTTTTCGTAATCATTAGTGTATAAATAACATAAGCCTCTGTAATTATAAGCTCTATCATGGTCATTTTTGGCTGCTATTACATTTGTAAAATTTTCTATGGCTTCAGTATATTTTTGTTCAGAAAAATTTTGTTCTCCAGTTTTATAATCTTTGAAATAGGATTGAGCTACAGCAACACTCGTTATAAATAACAACAAAAAGGTAAATGATAAAAATTTCTTCATGGTAAAATAATATTATAAAACACTAAATATCAAAAACAAAAGTAATAAAATGTATGAAATCCTCCTATATTTCACTTGGGTTTTAATTTTTGAAATAGCTACAACTTATTTTTAATACTTTTGTAAATAAACTAATTCGATTTAAATTGCTTAGAAAAGATAAAATAAAAATAATTGTTGGTTTATTACTTACAGCTATTAACCTTACCACTTATTTCATAATTGGTAAAGAAGGTTATACCATGAAAACTGTTGCTGGAAGTAGCTTATTTATCTGGCTAATAACGATGTATATCACTAACAAAAAACAATAAAATATGTTTGATAAATTTTTGGGTAAGAACCTCATGGGAAAAATGGGGGAAATGCAAAAACAAATGGAAGAAATTAAGCAGAAGCTTGAAAACATTTCTGTAATTGGTGAAGCTGAAAATGGCAAAGTAAGAGTGGTTGCTAACGGAAATAGAATGATAAACAACATTATTATTGATGAAGAATACAAAAATACTGTTTCTGCAGAAAACCTTCAAGAAACCATCACTTTAGCAGCTAATAGAGCTTTAGAACAAGCCGAAAGAATTGAAAAATCTGAAATGAGTCATGCTGCTATGGGCATTTTACCAGGGTTAGGGTAATGGAATTTTTAATTATTGGTAGTGTAGCCTTTTTCACTTCTATCCTCACCTTCTTTTCTGGTTTTGGAGTGGGAACAATCCTTACTCCTGCTTTTGTTTTATTTTTTCCCATAGATATTGCTGTTGCTATGACCGCTATTGTTCATTTTCTGAACAACCTCTTTAAAATGGGATTAACTTTTAAAGACATTAACAAAAATGTGCTGATAAAATTCGGTATTACTGCCATTCCGTTAGCATTTTTGGGTGCTTGGCTACTAATGAATTTCTCTAATAACAACCGAATACTATATGAATTTACTATTCGAAATAAAACACTCACTATTAAGTTGGTAGAATTAATTATTGGCATTATGATGTTGATTTTTGCCATTTTTGAACTGTTACCAACTCCGAATAAAAAAACATTAAAAAACAACATGCTTTATTTGGGAGGTGCCATAAGTGGTTTTTTTGGTGGCTTATCAGGACATCAAGGTGCTTTAAGAACATTATTTTTATTAAGAAGCGGACTAACTAAAGAAAGTTTTATAGCCACAGGCATTGCCATTGCTTGTGTTGTAGATGTTAGTCGAATTACTATTTATTTTGCCAAGCTTGAAAGCATTTCTTTATCTGAAAATATTGGTATTATTACCACCACTACCCTTTGTGCTTTTACAGGAGCTTTTATTGGTAAAAGACTACTTAAAAAAGTAACCATTACTTTTATTCAGTATGTGGTAGCTATTTTAATTATTATTATTTCTGTACTGCTGATTCTTGGGGTTATTTAGTTACTGTTTTATTCTATTCTGCAAACAACCAACAACTTATTTGCTTAACTTTGCATTGCAAATCGTTCTATCGCTGTTTCATTTTTAATGAGAGAGAGGAAAGTCCGGGCAGCACAGAGTATCCTACCTAGCGAAAGCTAGGGTATTGTTTCAGGAATGAGACAATAACAGAAAGTGCCACAGAAAATAGACTACCTCAATTTATTGAGGAAAAGGTGAAAAGGTGAGGTAAGAGCTCACCAGTTACAAAAGTAATTTTGTAAGCTAGGCAAACCTTAGGAGCTGAAAAATCAAATAAACCAAGGCTTGAGGGTTACTCGCCTAATCTTGGAGGGTAGATTGTTAGAGCGTGGAGGCAACTCCCCGACTAGATAAATGATAGAAACCTTAGCCAATGTATTGGTAAAAGGTACAGAACCTGGCTTACAGATTTGCTTTTTTTATAAAACACAGATAACGCAGGTGGTGCGGATTATCACGGATGAAATACATTACCAACGTTCTGTGTATGGACAGTAGGGCAGATTCGAAGCACTTCACTCTCAGTTTGGTACAAAAATATATAAAAGCACAGACCTTCGATTTATCACTTCACCCGCTATTTCTTATACACGCTGTTACCTGCTGGCCTTTTCTTTCGTGTTGCTGTATACCGTGTCAATATTAAGTTTCTGTGTTATTTGTCCGATGTGTTTGTCGGGCTTTGTATAGGTGTATTTTTATTTGAAGCGCAGGTAAATTTTTTTAAAAACAATTTTTTCTTTGAGTTGGCAGGGCAAGCTCTTTTGCAATTTTTAGTCTGTGTGTTGAATTGTGTGAATTGCAAAAGTGCTTGCCTCCGTGCGAAGGTCAATAGGTAATTATCATTCCAATTCCGAACCCCATATCACTGTCATAATGAGTCCTAATGCCAATGTTCCTTGTCAAAATGTATCGCAAATCTGCCATATATTCTAAGTCAGTATTTACCATAAAACCTGCTCGAAGTCTTTTGGAAAGAGGAATATCCTCACGCATCAGAGATAAGCGGAATATACCATCGTGATAAACTTCTGTCTGCACATTGATAAGCATGGGCAAAGTGTACATCACTCCCAAACTCACGGCAGCTCGATTGTCTTTTTTGTTTACCTGTCCAAAGAGGTTTTGCTCTTGTTGATCTATTCCCATTTTCCGATAACGCCAATCGAAACCCACAAACGGCATCAGCCATTGCATTTTGCCAATGTAACGTCCAAAATGGATTTCAACTTCGTAACCATGCATATCGTTATAGCCTAACCTCCATTCTGAACCTAAGCTGTACCGCGCATTCATTAACATGGCTCCACCATCAATACCATTGGTAGCAAAATCACTTTGTGCCATTAAATGAGGTGCATTGTGTTCACGTTGCAACTTGCTGTAAACCTTCGCTTTATTTATTAAATAGGGGTTTTCGTAATCATCTACTGCAAACACTCTGTTCATGCCTGCCATCATATGATACAGAATATGACAGTGGAAAAACCAATCACCTTCTGTGTTTGCCAAAAACTCTATAGTATCGGTTTCCATTGGCATAATGTCGATAATGTTTTTCAAGGGAGCATTATCACCGTGCTGATTTAATACTCGGAAGTCAAAACCGTGTAGGTGCATCGGATGCCGCATCATAGAATTATTGTGAATGGTTATCCGCAATATTTCATCTTTTTTTACAGGGATCTTATCTGTTTCTGCAAGAATGCGGTTATCCATACTCCATACATAGCGATTCATGTTTCCTGTGAGGGTAAAGTTTAACTCCTTAACAGGTGCATCTTTAGGTAAGGTAGTATTGTGGGGCGATTTGAGCATTCCATAGTTCAACGTTACTATATTGCTCAAGGCATTCGCATTGTATCTATTAGGAGATTCGTCCATGTTCATGTCGTAATTATGGTTTTCATGCCCTGAATTACTATAGTGTGTTTTCTTTTTACTCTTTTGCTTTTCTTCGCCTGTGATTTCGGGGTACATTAATACATTCATATCCATTTGTTGCAGACTCATGCTCATACCCATATCGTCCAGGTCACCGTTCATCTCCATCATATCATTCATCATCTTCATTCCTTCAAAATATTTGAGACGCGGTAAATCACCGACATATTGCTTGGTTCCGTCCCCTATAAAATAGCTTGCCGATTGGGTACGGTCTTCAGTTGTTGCCATGAATTCGAATGCTTTTCCGTCTTCCGGAATGGTAACAATAATGTCATAGGTTTCAGATACGGCAATGATCAGCCTGTCTACTTCCACAGGTTCCACATCGTTGCCGTCACTTGCCACAACAGTCATCTGTCCACCTGCATAGCGAAGCCAAAAGTAGGAGGATGCCCCACCGTTGGAAATGCGCAAACGGACTTTGTCGCCTGCTTTAAGCTTTTTACCTTTAATGTTTTTCAATTCGGTAATGTGGTCTCCATTCATCAATACCCTTTCATAATACACATCGCTCACGTCCATTGCCAACATGCGTTTCCATTCGTTGGTAAGCTTGGTCTTAAAATGTCCGTTTCGGATGGCTTCGGAATAGCTTTGGGTAGCTCCTTTTTTAATTGCAAACCAATCGCTGGCTGCGTGTAGCATCCTGTGTACATTTTCGGGTTTGAGGTTGGTCCATTCGCTTAATACAATGGGGGAAGACGGCAAATCGTCTATTCCTTTTCGAAATGTATTGTCACCGTCTTTTTTATACATGATGAAATTGCCGTACATACCTATCTGCTCCTGCAAACCTGCATGAGAATGGTACCAATGTGTTCCATTCTGAATAATTGCGAAACGGTAGGTATGGCTTTCGCCAGGTTCAATGGGCATTTGGGTTAAATGAGGGATACCGTCTTCCTTGTTAGGCAGAAATAAGCCGTGCCAATGAATAGCGGTACTTTCCTTTAGTTGATTATGTACCACTATTTCTGCTGTATCACCTTCAGTAAATTCAAGGGTAGGCATTGGTATCTGACCGTTTACTGCAATGGCTCTCTTTTCTTTATTAGCGTAGTTTATGATTGTGTCTTTTACATACAAATCGTAATGAACGACTTTTTGGGCAACAGCTGTCGACAAATTAAAAAGAAGCACTGTTGGTAAGAGTATATGTTTTATTTTACTTTTCATTTTTGTTATAGTTTTCGTAAAAGGTATTGTAATTAGCTTTGTTCTCAAAGTAAGATACTTCACCTTTATTTCCTGTTATAGCTATTACGGATTTTGCTTTATCAACCTGCTTACTTGAAACAGGATCAATAGCTACCCTAACACTTTCATCTTGTGGAATTCTTTTTTGACACATTTCGCAACATCCGTAATACAGCTTTCCGTTATAGTTTACTTCAATTTGTTTTTTACCCATATAAGCATCATTTACCATGCAAACATAATCGTGAGGTACTATATCGCCCTTTTTATATGTTGTACTAGCTGAAAGTGGTTCTTTGAATGTGCCTTGTTTAGCACTGCTATTGCTTTGCTGTAATTGGTTTTCTGTACAAGATATAAATAAAACTACCAATAGAATTAGCGACAACAGTTTTTTTGAAATGCCTTTATAATCCATTTTAGAAATTGTATTGATTATTAATTATTGTTTGTTTCTGTTACTTTACCACAGGTAAGCATTGATGAGCCGTAATAAGGGTTTTTAATATCCTTTTCATAGCTCAACCAATAGGTTTTTTTCATAGGACAGTATTGGTAGTAAACTGCTTGATTTACTTTGTCCGAATTTTTTACCAATTTCCATATTTCTATAGAAACATCGTTAAAGACTGCTTTTTGTTTTTCGATATTACTTGCTTTGTTCAACTTTTCGGTAGCTTTCAGCAATTCGCTTTTCTGCGTAAAATTCTCTTCACTTTTTATGGTTTGGAAAAAAATATTGATAGCTATGCGTGTCTCTTTATCGTCACTGTTTACCAATGCATTTTTCACACTGATATACTTATTTAAGAGATTGCTTGTATTTTGAGTAAATGCTGAATAACCAAACAGCATTATTACCAATGCAAAAAATAATTTTCTCATCTTATGTCGTTTTTTTGTTAAACAGTTCTATTTTATAACCTGACTCTTGCACTTTTTTAATTACTTCTGCTTCAGTAATTCCTTCCGAGTGGACAGCTAGGATTTTATCTTTGTTAGTTGTGTCCACATCCCAATGATAAATACCTTCTATATTGTCTAAATGTGGTTTTACTGATGCGACACAACCACTACAATTAATATTTGTCTTAAATTGAAATTCCTTGTTTTCCATTTTGCTGATATTTTTTTGAATGATTAAAACTTAATTACTGCAACATCCTGTTGAACAATCTGATGAATTATTATCATCTTTCAACGAAACAGAAACGGTATAACCTGCCTTTTCTATTGCTTGAACTACTTCGTTTTGAGTGTTGTCAGATGAAAAGGAAATGGTTAATTTACCTGCTTCCAAGTTTTGGATTTGTACACCGTCTATTTCTTTTACTGCGTTTTTTACCCTTGTTTGGCAATGTGTACTTTGCATATTGGGAACGCTGATTACCGTTTGTTTCATTTTATTTTTTTTTAAATTGTTATTTAATACTTCAAATTTCAACACAATAACATTTATGCTTGTTGTGTTATTTATTGTTTGATTTGTGAAATTTACTGAAATCAATGATGATGTTTGTGTTTAGTTCGTTTTGCTTTAAAGCCTGCTTTTTTTTAGTAATTTTATTCTATGATTATTTTGATTTTATTCCAACAATAGCAACTAAAAGACCAATAGCACTTATTACTGCAGCCGCTTTAAATGCTGTTTGAAAACCAATATTAAGAGCTTCTCTGTTTGTTTCCCCATTTATTATTTCTTGATTTGTAGTAGAAACAGCGAGAACAACAACAATTGCTAATCCGATGGCAGAACCAACTTGATATGTTGTATTTACTAAACCAGATGCCAATCCAGTTTCCTCAGGTTTAGCACCTGACATTGATGCTGTTATTCCAGGTATATATGCTAACGACATTCCTACTGCACCTAAAAGAGAAGCTCCTAATACATTACTTAAAAAATTGCCTGTAACAGGTACAAAAGAAAACCAAATTAACGAGCCAGTAAGAGTAATCAGTCCAGCAATTAATATTTTTTTAAATCCACATTTAGAGATTAGTCTATCAGTAACACCTACCATTAAAATCATTATTACTATAGTCATAGGCAATAGTGCAAGACCAGAGTAAAATGCTGAATACTCAAGCGTTTGTTGTAAGTATAGGTTCAAATAAAACCATAATGGTATCCACGAACCAGCCATTAGCAACATAATGATATTTCCAGCGGTGAGATTTGGTACTTTAAATATCGAAAGTTGCATAATAGGGTTTTTAGATTTTTTTTGTACAAAAACAAAGACTATGAATAATAAAAATGTCAGTCCAAAAAGTAATAGTGTTATTGAAGATGTCCATCCATTTTTTTCTACCATTACTAATGTGTAAACTAATAGTGTTATTGCTAACGTAATAAGAATAGATCCTAAATAATCAATTTTATTTTTTATTTGATTTCCTTTTACTAAAAGCAATGCTCCCGCAATCATTACAATTATTGCTAAAGGAATGTTTATGAAAAATGTCCAACGCCATGAGAAATATTCGGTAAGTAATCCACCTAAAAATACGCCTGCAGATCCACCAGCCGCAGCCGCAGCGCCCCAAAAACCAAAAGCTTTTCCTAATTCTTTCGGGTCGGTAAAAATTGTCATTAAAAGTGTTAACGCTGATGGGGCAATTAAAGCTGAACCTAAGCCCTGTAAAGCTCTCCCTAAGTTCATTGAGGTCTCACTCCAAGAAAGTCCAGTTAATAATGAAGCAAGTGTAAGGATACTAAATCCCCACATAAATATTTTTTTTGGTCCATATAAGTCAGAAAGTTTTCCACCAAGTAAAAGAATGCCTCCAAAAACAATGACGTAAGCATTAAAAATCCATTGTAGTTCTGAGGCAGTATAATTCAGTGATTTTTGAATTGCAGGTAAGGCCACTCCTATAATTGAAGTATCCATAATAACCATAAATTGTGCAGTGCATAATACTGCAAGGGCAAGCCATTTTCGTGATTTTAATTTGTTCGTGACGATGTTATTTTTCATTTTATTTTTTTTAATTGTTATTTTATACTCCAAATTTCAGCACAATAACATTTATTCTTGTTGTGTTATTTATTGTTTGATTTGTGAGATTTACTGTTTGTTCGGTTGGTTCAATACATATTTACTTTTTCCACTTCAACCGTAAGCTGTTACTTACTACGCTTACACTACTCAATGCCATTGCTGCTCCGGCAATCATCGGGTTAAGCAAGAAACCGTTAATAGGATATAAAATACCTGCTGCAATAGGAATACCGATAAGGTTATAGATAAATGCCCAAAACAAGTTTTGCTTAATAGTGGCTACAGTCTGCTTTGAAAGTCTTATTGCTTGCGGTATTTTGGTAAGGTCTGATGAAATGATTGTCATTTTAGCAACGTCCATTGCAATATCTGAACCTTTACCCATTGCTATACTTACATCTGCTGTTGCAAGTGCTGTACTGTCATTGATACCGTCACCTACCATTGCAACTGTTTTACCCTGTTGTTGCAATTCTTTTACAAAATCTGCTTTGTGCTGTGGCAAAACTTCGGCTTTGTAATGTTTGATACCTGTCTGCTCGGCAATGGCTTTTGCTGTAGTTTTGTTATCGCCTGTAAGCATATACAAATCAATACCCATATCCTGCATTTCTTTAATGGCCGCTACTGATGTTTCTTTTATCTTATCGGATATGGAAATTACAGAAAGTGCTTGTTTGCTGTCTGAGAACCAAATAACGGTTTTGGCTTGTTTGCCCCATTCATCAGCTTGCTGTTGTAATTGATTTGGAATAACAATATTGTTTTCTGTTAATAGTTTTTTATTCCCTACAAAATAGATTTCGTTATTATGGCTTGCTTTTGCTCCTTTACCTGTAACACTATCAAAGTTTGATACATGAGTAGATTTAACTCCGTCTAAATGTTTTACTACGGCTTCTGCCAAGGGGTGTTCAGATTGCTTTTCAATACTTAAAAGAATGTCTTTTATGGTATCGTCATTGTTCAGCCATTTAATACCTGTAACCTGTGGTCTGCCCTCTGTAATTGTTCCTGTTTTGTCTAATATGATGGTATCTACTTTTTTGGCTATTTCAAGGCTTTCGGCATCTTTAATCAAAATACCTTTTTCAGCACCTTTACCTACGCCCACCATAATTGCCGTTGGTGTAGCCAACCCCAAAGCACAAGGACAAGCAATCACCAATACCGTAACGGCAGCTAATACCCCCTGTACCATTCCATTGTCGCCACCGAGATAGAACCATAAAATAAATGTTAGAATAGCTATGATAATAACTATGGGAACAAAAATCCCTGCAATCTTATCTACCAATTTCTGAACAGGAGCTTTACTTCCTTGTGCGTCTTGCACCATTTTAATGATTTGGGCAAGCATTGTTTCTTTTCCAACCTTAACCGCTTCAAATTGGAAACTCCCCTTTTGGTTGATAGTCCCTGCAAATACTTTTTCCTTTTCTTTTTTCAAAACAGGTACAGGTTCACCACTCAACATACTCTCGTCTACGTAGGAACTGCCTGAAAGCACAATTCCGTCCACTGCAATTTTTTCGCCTGGTTTCACAAGAATAACATCACCTGCGTTCACGTCTTCAATGGCGGTTTGTTTTTCTGTTCCTTCTGCTTGTATTACGATAACGGTTTTAGGTTGCAATCCCATTAGCTTTTTTATTGCTGAGGATGTATTGCCTTTGGCTTTTTCTTCCAACAATTTTCCTAATAGAATAAATGCGATAATAACGGCCGCTGCTTCAAAATAAACGTGGGCGTGTAATCCTCTTTGATGCCAAAAGTCCGCAAAGAGCATATTAAATACGCTGAACACATAGGCAATTCCTGTACTCAATGCTACTAATGTGTCCATATTAGCAGAGCGGTGCTTGGCTTGTTTCCACGCATTTACAAAGAAGTCTCTACCTAACCATAATACAACAGGTGTGGAAAATGCCCACATAATCGGATCTGCATAAGGCATATTCATAAAGAACATTCCTATCACCACAACGGGCAAAGACAAGATGACAGCCCAAGTGGTTTTGGTCTTTAAATGGTTGAATTTCTGTTCATGGATCGCTTCGAGGGTCTCCTGCTGTTTGGTTTCATTTTCTATCAATAAATCATAACCAATGGACTGTACCGCCTTTTGTAGTTTTGTGGCATTGGTCATATTAGGCAGATACTCAACGGTAAGATTTCCCGTAGCAAAGTTTACTGAAGCATTAACAACACCCTCCTGATACTTTACGATACTTTCTGTGCTGCCTGCACAAGATGCACAAGTCATACCTAATACAGGAAAAGTATTTTTTACAGTAGAAACGCCATATCCCAACTCTTTGATAGCTTTTACCGCTTCGCCCACCGCTTCGGTGTTTTTTACGGTTATAGCCGCTCTACGGTTGTTTAATTCTACTTTGTGGGTTTCTACTCCTTTAACTTCTGCCAACCCTTTTTCAACGATTAAAGCACAATGTTCACTTTCGACATCTTCCAACAGAAGATAGATGATTTCTTTATTTTTATTTGTTGCCATTTTGTGGTTGTTTTAATTAACAATACAAAATTGACAATAAGGAGCAGTAAAGCTATTGCGGAATTTTGGGATTTATTTGTAACTTTTACACTTCGTCTAATGGCTTTCGTTTATCCTCACGTATTTGTTTGAAGTGGCTCGGAGTAAGCCCTGTTACTTTTTTGAACTGGTTGCTTAAATAAGCCACACTTGAATAGTTTAAACGTAAAGCAATTTCACTCAATGATAATTCATCATATACCAACAGTTCTTTTACCTTTTCAATTTTTTGGGCAATAAAATATTTTTCAATGGTTGTACCCTCCACTTCGGAAAACAAGTTAGATAAATAATTATAATCGTGATGGAGTTTACTACTCAACACATCTGAAAGGTTGGTTTTAATATCGTTGTCCTGATGATGCACTAATTCAATAATTATATTTTTAATCTTTTCAATAATGCGACTTTTTTTTAGTCCAATCAATTCAAATCCGAAAGACTGTAAATGATTATTGATAATTGATTTTTCATTGTCATCAATATCCTTATTAAGTTCAACTTCACCTAATGACAAGTTAACGGGGAGAAACCCAAGTTTTTCGAGTTCAGTTTTTACTACCATTATGCAGCGATTACATACCATATTTTTGATGTGAATTTTCATATTATACTGACATTTAGATACTTTGGCAAAAAATGGTTCTTTTGCAAAACTTGGGTTGTGGGTTGGCTTGTGCGGCTTTGCAAATGTACTATTTGTGCGGCTGCTTAAATTGTTTTTTAAAATGTGTGATAGAAAAAAATAAAAATACAGAAGCGTTGGCATGGCGTTCGGCTGTCTGATCGTTCATTTGTCATTCACTTGTTTATGTTTTATTCTGTCCTTCATTTGTACTCTGTTCGTATTTTAAGCTTGCAGTTAACTTATATATATGTATGACTTTTTCATACATACCTAACACATATTGTTGTATATGTATGAAAATCGTCATACTTTATTTCATACAAATATAATTATTAAATTAAATTTACAAATCATCAAAAGGGCTATAAATTTCGCTTATTTTACTGATCTCCCAGTTTCACGAGCTTGTTTATGATAACCTGAATTAGAATTATTATTAAAGCTTACTTCAATCTTTTACTCTTCATCAGGCACAAAATCCAATACAATAGAGTTCATACAAAAACGTTTATAAGTAGGCGGTGGCCCGTCATCAAAAATATGCCCTAAATGAGAATCGCAACGCCCGCAAGTTACTTCTGTCCTTACCATTCCGTGACTTAAATCTTTTATGTAATTTACACTGTTAGGATGTATGGCTTCATAAAAACTTGGCCAACCACAACTGCTTGAGAATTTTGCATCCGAACGAAATAAATGGTTTCCGCAAACAGCGCAATAATAATCTCCTTTGGTATCTGTTTCATAATATTTCCCTGAAAAAGCCCACTCTGTTCCTTTCTCTCGAGCTACTTTATACATTTCTTCAGGTAAAATTGTTTTCCAAACAGAATCGCTTACTGCTAACTTAGTTGTATCTGTTCTTGAATAATAAGGATTGTCTTTTTTAGTGTTGTCTTCAGTATTTTCCATAGTCGATTTTTCTTGAGCATTACTACATTGTGTTAGCAACAAACTACAACACACCATAATAATTATATTTGAATAGTTCATCATATTCATCTTTCAGTAAACTTAAGCAAATTACATTTACAAACGAAATTTAGGATGATAAAATTATGCTAAGAATCATATTTAATTTGTTTGGTAATAATTTTTAGATTGTTTAATTTCGTGCTACTTAAACGCTATTATTAATCCTCAAAAAAATAAAAAATTATGAAAGTAACAGTAGTAGGTGCAGGAGCTGTAGGAGCCAGTTGTGCCGAGTACATTGCCATTAAAAACTTCGCTTCAGAAGTTGTTTTAGTAGATATTAAAGAAGGTTTTGCCGAAGGTAAGGCAATGGACTTAATGCAAACAGCTTCTTTAAATGGTTTCGATACTAAAATTACCGGAAGTACAAACGATTACAGTCCTTCAGCAGGTAGTGATGTTGCTGTTATTACTAGTGGTATCCCAAGAAAACCGGGTATGACTCGTGAAGAGTTAATCGGTATTAATGCAGGAATTGTAAAAACAGTTACTGAAAACTTATTAAAACATTCTCCAAACGTTATTATAATTGTTGTGAGTAACCCAATGGATACCATGACTTATTTAGTACATAAATCTACCAACATTCCTAAACACAGAATTATTGGTATGGGTGGAGCGTTAGATAGTGCTCGTTTTAAATACAGATTGGCTGAAGCATTAGATTGCCCTGCTTCTGATGTTGACGGAATGGTAATTGGCGGACATAGCGATACTGGTATGGTTCCATTAATTGAAAAAGCAGTAAGAAATAGTGTTCCTGTTTCTGAGTTTTTATCGACAGACAGAATGGCTAAAGTTGTTGAAGACACCAAAGTTGGTGGAGCAACATTAACAGGTTTATTAGGAACTTCTGCTTGGTATGCTCCAGGAGCTGCCGTTTCCGAATTAGTTAGAGCTATTGCTCAGGATTCTAAAAAAATATTCCCTTGCTCTGCTTTATTAGAAGGTGAGTACGGATTAAACGATTTAGCAATTGGTGTTCCTTGTGTATTAGGTAAAAACGGTATCGAAAAAATTGTTGAAATCAATTTGTCGGATAGTGAAAAAGCTAAATTAACTGAAAGTGCTGAAGGTGTTAAAAAAACCAATGCGGATTTAAGTAGCGTTTTAGCTTAAAATTTAAATAAAAACATTTTAAAAACCTGTCAGAAATTAAAACCCTGACAGGTTTTTTTTCTAACACCCCTGCCCTATGCAAACTAAGCTTCCTTTTGAAATTATTCCTATAGAAGATGATGGTTTTCACCTACAATTAAAAGTTACTATTAATGATATTACAGCTAATTTAATTTTAGACACAGGAGCTTCCAGAAGTGTTTTCGACCAAACAAGAATTGCTCAATTTACCAAAAACAATCATATCGAAGATTTAGATAGATTATCTACAGGTTTAGGTACTAACACTATGACTAGCAAAAAAGTTACTTTAGAAAAACTTCAACTCAATGACATTACAATTAAAAACTATGAAGCTACCATTTTAGATTTAGCACATGTGAATGAATCATACGAAAAATTAGAGTTGGAAGTAATTGATGGTGTTTTAGGTAGCGATATTTTAACTGAATACAATGCCATTATAGATTATGGTAAAAAAGAGTTGATTTTTAATAGTTAGTTTTGCCTTTACTCTAATCCAATAATTCCCTTAGATGCTGAAAAAGAAAAAAGAACATCCCAAAAAAATCGGTTTGCATCAAAGGAACAAGCATCAGGGTCGTTATCATTTCAAAGAACTTATTATCAGTTGCCCCGAATTAGCTCCATTTGTTCGGTTAAATAATTACAATGATGAATCCATAGATTTTTCTGATGCTGAAGCTGTGATGATGTTGAACAAAGCTTTATTAATGCATTTTTACGAAATCGATTATTGGAATATTCCACAGGGCTATTTATGTCCACCAATTCCTGGAAGAGCAGATTACATTCACCATATAGCCGACTTATTAGGAAGCAGCAACAATGGAATAATTCCAACTGACAGTCAAGTTAAATGCTTGGATATTGGTGTGGGAGCAAATTGTATTTATCCCATTATTGGAAATAAAGAATATGGCTGGTCTTTTGTCGGTTCAGATATTGATCCAATTAGTATTCAATCAGCAACTGAAATAATTGAGAAAAACACAACCTTAAAAGGAAATGTAACACTCCGATTGCAATTAAATCCAGAAGATATTTTTCGAGGAATTATAAACAAAGATGAATACTTTGATTTAACGATTTGCAACCCTCCTTTTCATGCTTCCGCTGAAGAAGCCCAAGCAGGAACACTTCGTAAATTGAGTAATTTAAATCGTAAAAAAGTAACAAAAGCTACCTTAAACTTTGGTGGTAAAAATAAAGAATTATGGTGCGAAGGCGGTGAAGAAAAATTTATTCAAAAAATGATATTCCAAAGTAAAGAATTTGCATCCTCCTGTTTGTGGTTTACTACACTTGTTGCAAAACAAACTCACCTTAAAACCATTTATAAAGCACTAAAAATGGTAAAAACTGTTGAAGTAAAAACTATTCCGATGTCTCAGGGGAATAAAACCAGTCGCATTGTGGCTTGGACATTTTTAAACCGAGCCAAATAAACATGCTTCTTATTACGGTAGTGAATCATCTGTATTATAATTCTTAGACATCATTGTAAATTATAAGATTATCTCCAAAACAAGTTAGTTACGATTTTGGTTAAAAAAACAGGTAGATAGTAACAATACTTCAAATAGCTCTTTTTTATAAAAAATCAAGAGGATCAGTAGTTTTACCTTCAACAAAAGCTTTATAAAATTGATTAATCATTTTTTTATCTTCCTTATCCATTCCAATTCTTGTCATATTTTTTTTTTGATCCGTATACAATTTTATTAGTTTATTTTTATTATCGGTATTATTTTTCCAATAATTTGATTCATCATTAATTTGAAGTAATGACATAAATAAATCTCCAGGATAGTATTCTACTTCAATAAACAAATTTTTCTCTAACCTCTCTAAAGCAATTGTTACTAATAAATCTAAACCAGAATTTTGAGTAATCAAAAAACGGACATCATCTAAACCTAAAGAGTTTATTGGCTTATCATGTAATTTATAAAACCTATATTCTACATTAGAACTATTTTTATCTGGGATATCATCATTCCATTCCCACCCTTCTAATTCACAAATACTTTTATCTTTTCTCATAATTTTTTTATTATTAAGCAACTTTATTAGCAGGTTATAAATTATTAGGTATAGTTTTATACTGTTTCTTAATATCCCTCCTACGATTCTTAAGTGATTTCATAAAAAACTATTTCACATTAAACTCCAACATTTTTTCACCCTCAATAAAACAGGCTATCTTATCATTTAACTTAACAGCACCAACACCTGCGGGAGTTCCTGTATAAATATAATCGCCAATTTTAAGTGTTACAAATTGAGATACATAAGCAACTATCTGATTAAAATTAAACAACATGTCTTTGGTATTTCCTTTTTGCCTTAGTTCATCATTTACTTTTAGTTCAAAATTCAGCTGATTAATGTCTTTAAAGTTTTTAATAGGCACAAAATCACTTGTAGGAGCAGAAAAATCAAAAGCTTTGGCTTTTTCCCAAGGCAACCCCTTTTCTTTACATTGCTGTTGCACATCTCTAGCAGTAAAATCTACCCCCACTCCTATTTCATTGTAATATTTGTGAGCAAATTTTTCCTCAATATGCTTCCCTATTCTATTAATTCTCAACACTATTTCTACTTCGTAATGTAAATCCTTAGTAAAACTAGGATAAACAAAAGGATTTCTTTTAGGCAGCAAAGCTGTATCGGGCTTTATAAAAAAGACAGGTTCTTTAGGTACGGGATTATTCAGTTCCTTAGCGTGATCTAAATAATTTCTTCCTATGCATATAATTTTCATATGTATGTGCTAAATTTAATTTTAAAACTGTAAAAATACATATTCAGGATTAAAATAATGACTATAAAATTGTGCTAAAAAAACACCTGTTTTTTATCCAATTATGATAAAAGTCATTGCTAATTAAATTCTTAAAGGCAACCTTTATACAAAATATGTGTCTATAAACTAAGTTTTTGTATAAAATTTAACAAAAAAGTTACATTGAAAGATAATAATAATTAAATATAATTAATTGAAAAATAGATCTTTATTTAATTTAAAATAAAGATAGAATACAAATAATAATTAAAAATAAATCATATTTTAAGTTTTTATTAATTTATATTTGTCTAATAAAAATACCAATTAATCAGTAAATTAAGAAATTTCATCTAAAAACATGTCCCATACAATACACCATATTTAAAACTAACAAAAACAACAATTGCCATGAGAAATTCTGCAATCAAACTACTTCTTCCTGTACTATTTTTATTAAGTAATTTTTCCATTCAGGCTCAACAAAACAACAAATACAGCAAACAAAATATTACTGAAGAATTTCTTAACATAAAACTTAAAGAACACATTTATAAAAAACTACAAAGCTCCCCCAATCTTTCAGAAACAGAACTTCACAACTTAGGTCATTACTACTTAGATAATTACTCCAAATACAAAACGCTTTTCTCTAATGCAGCAAAAAATGTAAGTGAAGAAACAAAACAAGCTTTCGAAGTAATAGTTAATCAAGTTATTAATCAGGTTCTATTAGATTTCCAAAACTATACTCCACCTTTAAAGACTCAAAAATCTCACGATTATACTTTTACACCTACATCTAATCAAAAGAAAGGCGAACAAAATGATAAAGGTCCGGGGGATCCATGCAATAATGCTGATTTTGAAACTTGCGATTTTACTGGTTGGGATTTATTTGATGGAAATGTAAATAACAACCCTTATGAAATGGTTGGAATAACACCAAGCACTCCTGGTGGGCATCATACTATCACTGTACCAGGGACAGACCCATTAGTTGGCATTCCTACAACAGATCCAAATGGTGGTGGTTGTTCCGTAATGTTGGGAGATTATACAGGAACAGGCTCAAGAGCTGCTAGTATGAGACAAACATTTATGGTAACTCCACAAACTACATCTTTTACTTACAGTTATGCATTAGTACTAGAAGATCCTTCAGGACATACTGTTGGTGAAAAACCTTTTTTTAAAGTAAATATGTATGACCAAAACAACAACCCTATTGCTTGTGGTGAATATGAAGTAATTTCTGGACCTATAAATTCTGGTGGAGACCCTGACTTTTTACCTTATGCTGCAGGTTTTTACCTACCTTGGAGAACTACTTTTGCTCCTCTTAATGCTTACGTTGGACAAAATGTTACTATTGAATTCATTATTGGAGATTGCTCTCAGAGTGGACACTATGGTTATGGTTATATAGATGCTAATTGCGCTCCCTTAGAAATTATTGAATCTGATACCGTAGTTTGTGGAGGAGGACCAGTAACTTTAACAGCTCCTGCTGGTGCTGCAAGCTATTTATGGAGTCCGGGAGGGCAAACCACTCAATCAATCACAACAGCTACACCGGGTAATTATAGTGTTGTAGTAACTCCCGTTTCAGGTTCTGGTTGTTCTGTAACACTTACAACAACTATATATGGTTCTACAGATTATCCTGTATCAGATTTTACAGCGTCTCCCATTAACGTATGTGTTGGTGAAAGCGTAACATTTACAGACCAATCTTATGTGGTAGGAACATCATCTATTTCTGATTGGGCTTGGGATTTTGACGGTGATGGTTTGGTTGATGATACCACTCAAAATCCACCACCATATGTTTACACTACTCCAGGAACTTATACATCCGAACTCAGAGTTTGGACAAATGGGTGTTCCGATACATCTACTGTTACTATAAACGTTAATGCCGGGCCAACTGCTGGATTTACATTTAATAATGTCTGTTATGGAACTTTAATGAACTTTACAGACACATCTAATGCAAATGGAGGAGTTATTTCTAACTGGAGTTGGGATTTTCAAAATAATGGCACCGTTGATAATACCAACCAAAACCCTGCTCATGGCTACCCAACAGCAGGAAATTACGATGTTGAATTACACGTAGAAACTCCTGGTGGTTGTAAAGACTCTATAGTTCAAACTGTTTATGTTAACCCTTTGCCTGTTGCTAATTTTTCTGCGGCAAGCGTTTGTCTTTCAGAAACAACAACTTTTATTGATTCTTCAATAATAAGCTCTGGAACAATAACCGATTGGACTTGGGATTTTGATGATGGAGTTGGAACTAGCACAGCACAAAATCCTACTTATACCTATGCTAATGCAGGGACTTACAATGTAAGTTTAACAGTAACATCTGATAGTGGTTGTATCCACACCATTACCATTCCAGTTAATGTGTATGCCAGTCCTACTGCTGCTTTTACTACTAATGATGTTTGTTTAAATACTTTAGCTAACTTTAATAGCACAACTTCAAACGGAAATGGAGGCACTATTTCTCAATGGAGTTGGGACTTTGATTTTAACGGTATCACCCACACTACTGATGATATTACTCAAAACCCAAGTTATAATTATGCCAATCCAGGAACATATACTATTCAACTAATTATCACAACTAATGCAGGCTGTACTGACACGACAACTGAAACAATTACTATTTTCCCTTCTCCTTTTGCTGACTTTACATTTAATGACGAATGTTTTGGAACAGCAATTGACTTTACGGACAACTCGAATGTTAGTTCCGGAAGTATTACTAATTGGAACTGGGATTTTGATAATGGAAACAACTCAGCTATTCAAAACCCTTCAGAGCTTTATGCTAATGATGGCGATTATGATGTAACGTTAATTGTAACTTCTGATAACGGATGTACTGATACTGTTACTAAAAACATTAATGTATGGCCATTACCTGTAGTTGACTTCTCTCCTACTACCGTTTGTTTGAATGACTTTACTCGCTTTATTGACCAATCCAATATTAGTTCAGGTAGTAATGTAGCTTGGAATTGGGATTTTGACGATAATTCAGGTAGTGCTGTACAAAGCCCAATACACACCTACACTTCCGAAGGTGTTTATCAAGTACAATTAATTGTAACTACCGACAAAGGTTGTATTGACTCTATCACAAAACCTATTACCGTGCATCCTCTTCCTGAAATTGATTTTTCAGCAGATATAACAGAAGGATGTACTCCTGTAATAGTTAATTTCACTAATAACTCTTCTATTACCTCAGGAAATATTGTTTCATGGTTTTGGAATTTTGGAAATGCAGGCACATCAAATCAAGAAAATCCTACTAATATTTCATTTACCAACCCTTCTCATGCTGCTGTTGCTACATTTGGTATTAGTTTAACTGCTACGTCAGATCAGGGCTGTGTTAATAAAGACTCTATTATTAATATGATAACCTCTTATCCAAAACCTTTAGCTAGTTTTACTTATGACCCTATTGACACCGACATATATAGTAGTGAAATTACCTTTACAGACAACTCTATTATTCCTAGTCAATGGTTATGGGAATTTGGTGATGGAGCTACTTCTATGGTTCAAAATCCAATCCATGAGTACGCAGATTCTGGTTTATACTATGTTACACTTTACATAGAAAATATTTATGGCTGTAAAGACACTACTCAAAAACCACTAAAAATTAAACCTACTTTTGCTATTTGGATTCCCAATGCTTTTACTCCTGATGGTGATAACACTAACGATTATTTCACTATAAAAGGCTATGGAATTATTCAACTAGAAACATTAATTTTTGACAGATGGGGAGAAATTGTTTTTAACAGCATTGAATTAGAACCTAAATGGAATGGTGTTTACAAAGGAAAGTTAGTTAAAACTGATGTTTATGTTTATAAAGTAAAGGCAAGGGACATTTTTGGCGAATGGCATGACTTTACAGGCAGAGTTTCTGTAATTAAATAATTATTTTGATAATGATTAAGAATGTATTTAATTTGCTTCAAACAATATCGTAACTTACAATCATGAAGCTTTACCAAGTGCACACTCTTACTAAAAAGCAGTTAAAAACAATTATAATTTTTATAAGTCTTACTTGTTTTTTGATATACGGTAACAGTTTAAAAAATGAATTTGCATTAGATGATAATTATGTTACAGCTACTAGTGATAAAACCCCACACCCAAGAGTTCAACAAGGTATAAAAGGAATTCCTGAAATTTTTTCTAGTCATTATATTGAATCAAGACAACAAAATTTTGAATACAGACCGGTGGTACTAGCAACCTTTGCCATTGAGTATGAATTTTTTGGTATCAACCCACATATAAGTCATTTTATAAACTTACTTTTTTACACATTAAGTTGTATAATGCTTTTCATTGTTTTAATTAAACTATTAACACATTACAATATAATTTTCCCAATCCTTATTACATTTTTATTTATAGTCCACCCTATTCATACAGAAGTAGTAAACAACTTAAAAAGTAGAGACGAATTGCTTTCTTTTTTATTTGGCATTAGTGCTTTGTATTTTTTTATAAAGAATGTTGAAAATATAAAAGCAACAAATATATTTTTTGGAATAGTCTTTTTGCTATTAGCCATATTAAGTAAAAAAACAGCGGTATTATTTTTCATTCTAATACCTCTTACACTTTATTTCTTCACTACTATTAAACCAAAAAAACTTATCCTATTTTCATTATCCCCTATTATTGCATTTTTAATTTTTAAATTTTTAAAATTCTTTCTATTAGAAGAATCAATACAATTAAGAGCTTATGCTTTTTTTGAAAATCCATTATTTTATATAGATAATTTTTGGGAACGTATTCCTGTTGCTTTTTATACTGTCGGTTATTATTTAAAACTGTTTGTATATCCACATCCTCTTTCCTCATACTACGGATACAATATAATACCAATGGCAAATTGGTCAAATATTATTGTATGGATTTCAATGCTGTTTCATGTTTCTTTAACTGTTTTTGCATTAATAAAACTACCACAGAAAAAAATTATTTCTTATGGAATACTTATTTATTTAATAGGTATTTTTCCTTTTACCAATTTATTCACCCCTGTTGTTGGAATAATAGGAGAGCGCTTTGTTTACTATGCTTCATTAGGATTTTGCATCAGCATAAGTTATTTAATTTTAACCCTATTTAAAATTGAATATTACAATAAAGAAATACACTTTAAATACTTAAATTCTTATTTCAAAACTTCTTGTATAATTCTATTGTCGCTATATTCAATCAAGAGTTTTTCTAGAAATCCGGCATGGAAAAATGAATTAACTTTATTCAGGCATGATGTTAAAAGTTTTGAGAACTCATGTAATTTAAATTATATTCTAGCAAATGCACTCTCTAAAGAAATTGCATTAACACAAAATGAAGTAACAAAAAACTTCTTAATAAAAGAAGCAATGGCTCATTTTAAAAAAACAACCGAATTAATGAGTGAAGGTTTAAAAGAATACCCAAACGATTTCACTACACAAAACAACCTTGCTACCATTTATGTAGATATTTTTAATGATGCAAAATCTGCTCAACCTATTTTTAAAAAAGTGATAGAACTTAATCCTAAAAACGTTGAAGGTCAATATAATTATGGCTATTGTTATGAAAAAAGAAATTTACCAGATTCTGCCATCTATTGGTATGAAACTATGCTTAGCAAGAAAATAGAATATTTACCTGCTTACCAAAAACTATACGAATTGTATTTTCAAAAACAAACTTACAAAAAAGCCATAGAAAGCAGTAAAAAAGCCATAGAAATCTACCCTGAAAAAGTTGCTCTATACATAAATATTGGTAATGCATATATGTATGACAAAGATACCCTAAGTGGATTAAATTATTTTGAGAAAGCAGCTGCAATTCCTCCTTTAGATTATGTATTACTGCAAAATGTTTCTAATGTGTTTAAAGTAGTAGGAAATGAACAAAAAGCTAAAGAATATGCCGAAAAATCAAGAATAGTTATGCCTAAAAACTCAACTATTCATTAAGTTACATCAAAAAAAATATTATATGCTGATATGCAACCATTTAAAAACAAAACACGTCATGACAATCAATAAAATATAATTTTATATTTACAATTAACTTTTTATATTTGTTTCACTAATAATCAAACATATACAACATTAATCTAAATAAATTATGAAAAATATCAAAACACTTCGTTCATTAGTTCTAATTACTATTCTAATAACAAGCTTAACAGGGTTTTCTCAAAACCACGACCATGAATCATCTACTGCAGCCACTCCTAATGGAGAATCTTGGATGCCAGTAAATAAGTTCAATCCCCACACTCATGATGAACCATCAGGCAACACAATTATTGCTCCTGCTCCGCTTACAAACATGTTGGAAGGCGTTACTTTTTATACAATGAAAAGTGTTTGCAACGACAAAAAAGTAATTCTTCTAAAATTAATCAATACTAACGATTATGCTATTAATGTTGAATGGCAATTAACCCCAAACTCAAAAAAAGTTGTGGTAAGTATTCCTGCTAGAAAAGACTATGAAGGTTCGTGTTCTTCAACTGACAAAAACATTTCTAAATTAGTTATTGATACACCTGATGAATCAGAAAAAAATACAATTAAAAAACATGTTTTTAAAACTATAAAAGTAAAAAAGATAAAATAACTACTATCTATAAAACTATTTAACTATGAAAAAATCAATACTTTCAATTCTAATATTCAGTTGTTTATTTTTTCTAAATGCTTTTCAAAATAACAATCTAAATGCTCAAACAGCAACAACCACTATTACTTATGGTGGGTTTCAAGCATGTGGTGGATGCACTGTTTGTGGTGCTGATTATTGGTGTTTTAATACTGTTTCGAGTTGGTGTGGAAACACTGCTGCATGTGGAACTCAGAATTTTGTGGATCCTGTACCTCCAGGAAACATTGTAACTAATATTGCTATTAGTTATTTTTCTGCAGAATGTCAAGGAGGAAGTTTAACTGCTACCATTAATGGAAATGCTTTCCCTACAGTAAATGAAGGAAATTCAGGGTGTGCTTGTTCTAACAATCCTTGCGCAGTTTCAGCCACTACAGGACAAACCTTTCCATGTGGTGTGCCAAGCTATAATTATGGTGGAAATAATAGTTTTCAAATGTGTACTGGTGCAGGTGTTTGTATAAATAGGGCTGTTCTCACAATGACATATGTCCCTTCCAACCAAGCAACCCCAGCAACACAACCTGGAGCAATAACGGGAAATGCAAACGTTTGTACTGGTGTTGCATCTACTTTTACTATACCACCAGTAGCTAATGCTGCTGGATATACATGGACAGTTCCTGCTGGATGGACAATAAATTCTGGTCAAGGAACAACCTCTATTACTGCTACACCTGGAAGTACTGGAAATATTTGTGTAACTGCAAATAACCTTTGCGGAACAAGTGTTCCTAGATGTTTTACTGTTACTGTCAGTAATCCTTCCGTTGCTCCAACTAGTGCGACAGCAACACCAAACCCAATATGTGTTGGATCAACTACTAATTTAACAGTAAATGGTGGTTCACTTGGTACTGGTGCTGGTTGGCAATGGTATTCAGGAAGTTGTGGAGGTACTTCGGTAGGTTCTGGATCTACCATAACTGTATCTCCTGGTACAACAACAACTTATTTTGTTAGAGCAGAAGGTACTTGTAATAATACTACTTGTCAATCTGTAACCGTTACAGTAAACCCTGTTGTAAATCCAGCTTGGACTAACCCTTCGCCTATTTGTGCAGCTGCCGGTTCTATTAATCTTAATAGTTTAATAACTGGTACAACTGGTGGTACCTGGAGTGGTACTGGTGTTTCAGGAACAAGTTTCAATCCTGCATCTGGAACACAAAGTGTTACATATACTGTTGGTTCAGCTCCTTGTACCCAAACACTTACTCAAACCATTACAGTAATTCCAGATGTTAATCCTGCATGGACTAACCCATCACCAATTTGTGCTGCTGCCGGTAATATTAATTTAAATAGCTTAATAACTGGTACTACTGGTGGTACTTGGTCAGGAACAGGAGTTACAGGCACTTCGTTTAGTCCTTCATCCGGTTCTCAATCTGTAACCTATACAGTTGGAACAGCTCCATGCCAAGAAACTCAAACACATACTATAAATGTATTGCCAGATGTCGATCCTAGTTGGACTAACCCATCTCCGATTTGTGCTGCTGGCGGTAATATTAATTTAAATAGCTTAATAACTGGTACTACTGGTGGTACTTGGAGTGGAACAGGAGTTACAGGTAATATGTTTGACCCAAATTCAGGCTCTCAATCTGTAACTTATACAGTTGGAACAGCTCCTTGTCAAGAAACTCAAACACACACTATAAATGTTTCTGCATTTGACCCTTCATGGACCAACCCAAGTCCAATATGTGAAAATGCTACACCTATAGATTTATCAACATTAATAACTGGCTCTAGTGGAGGAACTTTTTCAGGTACAGGTGTAACAGGAAATAATTTTGACCCTTCAGGTTTAGGAGGTACTAGTGTAAGTATAACCTATACCGTTGGTGCCTCCCCTTGCACAGAAACACTTACTCACTCAGTTGTAATTAATAATGATGATGATGCTTCATTTAATTATCCATCAAGTACATTTTGTGAAGTAGACATTAATACAATTCCAACTATTACAGGAACTCCTGGAGGTACATTTACCATATCTCCAACGGGAACTATAAATGCTGCCACAGGTGAAGTAGATATACAAGCGACTGGTGTAGGTAGTTTCATTATTTATTACAATACAACTTCTGCAGGAAATGCTTGTCCTTCTGTAGATTCTGTACAAATAACAATTGATCCACAAAATACAATTAACATAAACCCTGTTAATCCTATCTGCTTAAACGACACCTTAAATCTTTCTGCAAATACAACAGGTACAGGAACTGTAACATGGTACGCTGATGCTGCTGGCACTATAATTATTGGAACAGGAAGCCCTCTTGCTTATGTTCCAGCAAGTGGAGGAAGTGTTACCATATATGCAAATAATATTGGTTCTTGTTCTAGTGAAATGGATTCTGTAACTATAACTGTTAATTTTGTAGATGCTGTAATTAATGCTACACCTGTTACAGGTTCATCTCCATTAGATGTATTCTTTGGAAATGGAAGTACTGGTGCTACTAATTATTTCTGGAACTTTGGAAACGGCTCTACAGATACTATCTTTGAACCAACTCATACTTATACCAACCCAGGTTCATTTACCGCAACACTAATTGTAACTAATGGAGTTTGTTGGGATACTGCTACTGTTATAATAGAAGTATTTGATGAATCAAGTATTTTAATACCAACTATTTTCACTCCTAATGGCGATGGAAGTAATGACTTTTTTAGAGTTGATGGTGTAAACTTAAAACATGTAGAAGGAGAAATTTATAACAGATGGGGACAAAAAATGTTTTCTTGGGATAATGTAAATGGCATGTGGGATGGGAAAACACTTTCTGGTGCAGATGCTGCTGATGGAACTTATTATTTCATTATTAGAGCAGAAGGCATAGATGGGAAAGAATATTTCCAAAAAGGAACACTAACATTGATAAGATAAAAAATACCCCCATAAAAAGAGGAACTCAGAGTTCCTCTTTTTATTTAATTTATTTCGTATAATATCATTAATCTAAATTTATTACTTTTAAATAGAATCTCTTTTTTTTAGAATACTTTATGGGATGCGAAATAAGACACATCACTTATCAATTAGCTTCAAAAGAAGTTTCAAATGAAGATTTAACAAACACTTTTGAAGAATTCTCGGCTGAAGACATTTATAAAAAAGTAGGAATAAAAAAACGATTTCATACTTCTGAAGATATAATTGGTTCAGATTTAGCCTTCCAAGCAGCCAATCTATTTTTTAATGAGACAAAATTCCCTAAAGAACAAATAGAATTTATATTATTTTGCACTGAAGGATTGGATTATATTGCTCCTATGACC
Source organism: Vicingaceae bacterium (assembly GCA_965284565.1). Taxonomy (GTDB): domain Bacteria; phylum Bacteroidota; class Bacteroidia; order Flavobacteriales_E; family Vicingaceae; genus BRH-c54. The sequence goes on along the minus strand of OZ260100.1, from coordinate 2,441,088 downwards.
GCTTGTTTACTTCAAGATAGACTAAATCTTAATAAAAATATTGGTGCTTTAGATTTACCTTCTGGTTGTGCGGGATTTACCAATGCTTTAGGAATGGCAAAAGCAATTGTAGAAAGTGGACAATCATCAAATGTATTGTTATTATTTGGAGATACCCCCGGATTAGTTTCTCACCCGCAAGATTTTGCATTAAGGTCACTCTTTAGTGATGCTGGTGCTGCTGTTTTAGTTGAAAAATCTCATGAAAATCATATAGGTAATTTTGTTTATGGTGTTGATGGCAGTGGTGCAAAACATCTTTTTGTAGATAAAAGTTGTTTAAGAAACCCGATAGATAAAGAATGGCTTGAGTTAAATAATGATGTTGGAGGAATGCCTAGAGGACAAATGAAGATGAATGGCTTAGAAGTTTTTTCTTTTTCAATAAAAGAAGTGCCTATACTTGTAAATGAAATTTTAGAAAAGAATAAATTAAAGATGGAGGATGTTAATCTATTTGTTTTTCACCAAGCCAGTAAAATAATTTTAAAGTCTATACAGAGAAAGTTACAAATACCAACAGATAAAATGGCATATTATTTAGAAAATAATGGAAATACTGTTTCTGTTTCTATACCTTTATGCCTTAAAGAAGCTCAAAGAGAAGGAAGAATTAAAAAAGGTGACAAAGTGCTTATTGCTGGTTTTGGAATAGGTTTCTCTTGGAGTGGGACCATTTTATACTTTTAAATTATTGACATTATGAATATACAAGAATTAATTGAAAAATTAGAGGAGGAAATAGAAGAAGTTGAAAAGGGAACTTTAACGCCATCAACCAACATTCGCAACATAGATTGGTGGAGTTCTATGCATGCTTTGGTTATTATTGCTTTAGTTGATATTGAATATAATGTTCAAGTTTCTGGTAAAGATTTAAAAGAAATTCAAACCATTCAAGATTTATATGACTTAATAGTCAAAAAAAGTTGATTTAGATGGGATTTATTGATGTTGAAGGCATACAAATTAAAGGTGTTAGCACAGTTGTTCCTAGACAAGTTGTACATAACAAAAATTATGAGCTACTTACCCTTTCTGAAAGAGAGATGCTTATAAAAACAACAGGTATAAAACAGAGACGTGTAGCAAATAAAAACACTACCACATCAGATTTAGCTATAGAGGCTGCTAACCATCTTTTTGATAAAATAAATTGGAAAAGGAGTGAAATTGATTTATTAGTTTTTGTTACTCAATCAAGAGATTATTACTTACCCTCTACTGCTGTAATTTCTCAACATAAATTAGGTTTATCAACTAGTTGTATTGCTTTTGATATAGGACTGGGATGCTCAGGATATGTTTATGGATTATCTATTATTGCATCTATGCTAAAAAGCGGAAATCTAGAAAAAGCAATTTTATTGGCGGGAGATGTATCAACTATTTCATGTAACTATAACGACAAAAGTGCTTACCCTCTTTTTGGTGATGCTGGTTCTGCAACTTTTATAGAAAAAACCAATAAAAAAAATAAATGGTCTTTTGATTTAAATTCGGATGGTTCTGGTGAAGATGCAATTAAAATTACTGATGGTGGCACTAGAAACTTACCAGATGAAAATTCTTTTATATTAAAACAATTTGAAGGAGGAATTCAACGAAATGGTTTTAACTTAGCACTTAATGGCATTGATATTTTTAATTTTTCTGTTACAACTGTTCCTAAAAGCATAAAAAACTTTTTAATTATTAAAGAAACTGATATTGATTCTATTGATTACTTTATTATGCACCAAGCAAATCTAATAATGAACGAAACCATAAGAAAAAAATTAAAAATAGATCCCGAAAAAGTTCCTTACTCATTGGCTGATTATGGCAACACTAGTTCAGCATCAATACCGCTTACAATGGCCTTAGTAGAGGACTTAAAGACAAATACTACAAAACTAATACTTTCTGGATTTGGAGTTGGATTATCTTGGGGAAATGCTCTTTTAGAAAATGATGCTATACCTCATTTATTAATTAACGATTATTCGCATGACTAACTTTTCCATAGAAAATAAACGCATATTAATAATTGGAGCTTCATCCGGTATAGGAATGGAGTTAACAAAAGAATGCCTTAAAAATGGAGCTAAACTAATTCTCACTTCAAGAAATTGTAATACATTAAAAACTCAACTACCTGAAAATATACAAAATAAAGTTTCCTTTATTGAATTAGATGTAACTAATAAAAACCAAATAAACGATCTTTGTGAAACAATTGAAAATATTGACGGTTTTGTTTACACCCCAGGACTTGTTAAACTTTTTCCTGTTCAATTTATTGATGAAAATCATTTAGAATCAGTTAGAACTCCAAATTTTGATGGTGCTGTTTTTTTAATGACTGGTTTACTTAGAAACAAAAAAATAAATAGTAATGCTTCATTAGTATTTATATCTTCTATTTCTAGCAGTTTTCCTTACAAAGGAGGAGCGATTTATACTTCCTCAAAAGCAGCACTAGAAGCATATAGCAAAACATTAGCTTTAGAACTTTCGTCAAAAAAAATAAGGTCAAACTGTATTAAAGCAGGGTTAGTTGAAACAAAAATTTTAGAAGAAACTCGAGAAAATTTAGATGATGAAATTTATAATTATCATATAAAAAAATACCCTTTAGGCATTGGAAAACCTATTGATGTAGCTAATACTGTTTTATTTTTGTTATCAGATGCCTCAAAATGGATTACAGGCACAGAAATTATATTAGATGGTGGACTTACAGCAGGAGCATAAAGTAGATTACTCGGTAGTAGTGCCGGTTTATAACGCCTCAAAAAGTTTAATGGAACTTTCTGAATGCTTAATGGATTATTTTCAATCCACTAACTATAGTTATGAAATAATCCTTATAGACGACTTCAGTAAAGATAACTCTTGGGAAATTATTTTAGAATTACAAAGAAACCATACAACTATAATTAAAGGTATTAAGTTAACTAAAAATCACGGACAACACATTACAACTTGCGTTGGGTTTGTTAAGGCTTCTGGAAATTATATTATTACCATAGATGATGATTTAGAAGTTAATCCAGGGCAAATTCAATTATTAATTAACGAACAAAACTCTAGTAATTCAAAAGTAGTTTATGGTAACTATTCTAATACGGAACGTTCTGTAACTCGAAAATTATTCAAATTTATTTATCAAAAAATTGCAAAAATAATTGAAGGGAGTAATAGTGTAAAAGGCTCAAGCTTTAGGTTAATTAATGCACAATTAGCAAAAAAAATAGCTGCTGAAGCAACTCATCTTATTTTTATAGATGAAGTCTTTTTATGGTACACCAATGCTATAGCTTATGTTGATGTAAAACACAATAAAAGCACAAGGTCTAAATCTAATTATTCATTATTTAACTTAGTTAGGTTAACTGGCGATGTTGTTCTGTACTCATCACTATTCCCTTTAAAAATGATTAAATATTTTGGGTTCTTTTTTTCATTTATCAATTTTGGAATAGGTTTTTTCTATCTTTCTAGAAAAATAATACATGACATAGCTGTTCCCGGATACACATCAATAATTGTTAGCATTTTATTTTCATCAGGTCTTATTATTTTTATACTTGGTGTATTAGGTGAATATCTTAGTAAAATGTTTCAACTAATGAATAACCGACCATTATATTCAATTGATGAAGAAATATGACCTTTATATTAAATCAATATGGAATCTCTCTTAAAAGAATTAATAAAAACGACATTGAGTTAATTCGTAAATGGCGTAATCACCCAAATATTAGAAAATATATGGGGTATAAAAAAAAGATCTCTAAGAAAGAACAAATTGAGTGGTTTAAAAAAGTTAACAATCCTTTTAACTATTATTTTTTAATTATTATTAACGACACTCCAATTGGCGTAATTAATTGTAAAGATGTTAATATAAATGAAGAATATGGAGAAGGAGGAATTTTTATTTGGGATGATGATTTCTTAAACACTCCCTACCCCATTTTTGCTTCACTAATTTTATTAGATTTTATTTTTAATGAATTAAAAATTGGTGACAAATCATTCATAAGAATTTTGCCAGAAAATACTAAAGCCATTAAATATAACAAAATGTTAGGCTATGTATTAATTCCAGGTCAGGAAAAAGCCAAAAACCAATGGTATGTTTTAACAAAAGAGAGTTATAACAAAAATGCCCAAAAACTTAGATTAGCAGCAAAAAACTATACCGAAACAGATGGCTCTTATAGTATTATTGGAGAAAAAAGTGAAGTTAATTTAGATAAAATAAATGCTTTACTTTAATTAATCAAAATAGCCTTGATTTAACCATTTTTTCCATGTTAATTTATTGGCCATGCTCAATAAAAACGGATCATCTATATTTTTAATTTTATAATTGCAAATTTCTTCTGAGGAATAAGGCATAGATGGATTAGACACATCTATCATTAATACCATTCTTGGTTTGTCTGATAAATTCCACGCTTCATGCATTTTACTATCATCAAAGGTAATAACTTCTCCCTCTTTCCATGAGGTTTCTTCATCTTCAACTTTAATTTTACATAGTGTTGAAGAAGGTACTTCTAATGCCAAATGGTTTCGCAATACCATTTTAGTAAACCCCTTATGAGGTGATATTTTAGTACGTGGTTCTAATACAGAAAACTGTGCAGTAACTAAATTTGGTATTTTTTCTAGCAACTCAGCTGTTTTTGGGCAATTCTGACAATGCCCTAATTGTTTAATCCCAAAAAAAACAAATTCATAAGTCTTCCAGGCTTTATTTGTTTTCGAATCTACATAATGAGGGTGAGCTAAAAACCAATTGCTTTTATAAATTAGTTGGTCATGATTGTAATAAACATGCATTAATTCATCTCTTATAATTTCCCAGTTTAACTCCAATAACTCTGTCCAATCAAAAAAATTACGATGAAAATTTGATGTCTGATTCTCCATAGTTAATCACCTATTTAATAATTGATTTACCACCAATTATGCTATAATCTTAATTAATTATTATAAATTTGATTATTATACCAAATTCAAGATTAAAGGTAATTATTTTGAAACAATTAAAAGAAGAATGGTTTGCTTATTTTTCGTCTGAACACTATTCAGATACACCTAATTTTTATTCTTCTGAAAGTTTTGATTGGGCAAAAGCTATAGAAGCTAACTCAAATGAGATAGCTACAGAAATGACTCAAATAATCAGCTCAGAAGATTTTACTCCTAAGGGGTACTTCATTAAAGGGTTAACAGAAAAATCTGGCTGGAAAACATATAGTTTTTTAACTTGGGGAATAAAAATTAATAAGGCACTAACATTAACTCCTGTCTTTAATAATCTTTTAGCTCATTTTCCTGAAATTGTATCCATATCAATTAATATTTTAGAAGCTGGAGAAAAAATTAAAGCTCATCACGGAGATTCAAATACTTTTTACAGATGTCACTTAGGAATAGATATTCCGGAAGGTTTGCCAAAATGTGGTTTTAGAGTAAATAACCAAGATGCTGAATGGAAAAACAACAAACTATTAATTTTTAATGATGCCAATAAACATGAAGCGTGGAATTTATCTGATAAAAAAAGAGTAATTGTTGTTTTTGATGTAATTAGAGGTGAATATAAACATAAAAAAAAAGCTATTTGCTTAAAAATACGTTCTTTCCTGATTTTACAATTACTATTTGAACAATATTCCTTCATTAAAAAAATGCCTAAATGGATACATAAAATAATTAATTCATCCATATTTATTTTGCTATTTTTACTCTCTCCATATCAAAAAAAATATGGTGTAATAAAAAAACATAATTGAAGTCCGACTTAAATAAAATATGGTTTTCTTTTTCTTCAAACGGTGCTTATAATGGTAGCGAACCTCCTTTTTTTGATATTGAACATACCAGCTGGTATAAACTTTTAAAAGACAACTATCCGTCAATTCAAAAGGAGTTACTAAGTGCTGACGAACAAAAATTCATTCCTTATTACAATAAAACATTTGCAAATCAACCTACTAATTGGAAAATACTACCTTTTAAATTTTGGTTATTGAATTATAAAAAGAACCAAAAAAAATTTCCAATTACCACAAACATAATCAAGCAGATACCTTATTTAGTTTCTGCATCATTTAGTCAGCTTAGTAAACAAACTCAGTTAAAACCTCATACAGGAGATTCAAATGCAATGTATAGAGTTCATTTACCACTTTTAGTTCCTGCAAAATTACCTGACTGTGGATTTAAAGTACTTGATAATGAAACATCATGGCATGAAGGTGTTCCATTTGCTTTTTGTGATGCTCACCTTCATTTAGCCTGGAATAACACTAACGAAAAAAGAATTGTTTTAATATTAGACATTATCAGACCAGAATTCCAACATAAAACCAAATGGATTTCAGCCCAAATGTTAGCTTCCCTTATAATTCAATATACATTACAAAAAACAGCAATACTTTACCATGTTCCAGCTTTTATGAGAAAATGGATGATGAATACTTTTGCCGTATCTGTTTATCTTTTTACTAGAATACATTCTTTTATAATTAAATGATTTTATTATTGATAATAGCAATATCATCAATAATTATTACCTTGCAGCTAAAATTCAGCTATTTACCTCAAAGTAGATATGAACATTATAGAAGTTAATTATATTATAGGAATTGGTCGCTCTGGAACTACATTACTAACTTCTATTTTAGGCAGCCATCCCGAAATCAACACCATACCCGAAAACTACTTTGTTACTTTCTTTTATAATTCATTTAAAAACAAAACTTATTTTAAACCTTCCGAACTTTTGCTTATTCATGAGTTTAACCTTTTATTTAACAGGTTACAGCCTTTCTTTGGCTATGATTATACTTTAACTAAAGAAGATAATTTTTTACATCAACCTTTTATTGGTACCTACCACGAACTTTGTAAACATTTCTATAATTTTTTTAAACACAAAGTAAATCATTCTGTTAGTGCACCAATAATTATAGATAAAAATCCTTCTAACACTCTTTACTGCAAAAAATTATTAGAATTAAATCCTAATGCAAAATTTATATTTATTACCAGAGATTATCGTGCAAATATTTTATCTAGAATAGAAAGTGTACATATCCGACCGCCTTCTGTGGCTTATAATGCTATAAGATGGAATTATTTTATGAGTAAAGCCTTAAAATTTGAAAAACAATACGAAAGCCAAGTGCTAAAAATTAAATATGAAGAGTTAGTAAGTCACCCTGAAAATACATTAAACCGAATATTTTCCTTTTTAAAAATAGAACAATATTCGACAAGTAATTTACAGGTGAATGAAGAACAAGCAATTATTGGTGATTTAGCAAATCATTCTTCAGAACGACTTAATAAAAAATATAGTGACTTAACAAAACCCATAAACACAAATAGATTAAATAGTTGGAAAACCAACCTTGCTTATGAACAACTAATTCTAAGTGACTATATTTGCAACAGATTTGGTAAAAAGCTTGGCTATAAACCGCAAACCAATATAACCGCTTTAAAAAAGACAAGCTTATTAATTAAAACAATTCACATAAGATTTAGGTTATTAATTGAACAACTAAAGGATGAAACTACATTCTATTTACCTATAAAATTTAAAGTAAATAGATTTAAAAAACATATTGAACGAATTGAAAAAGTAAGGAATGAAATCTCAAAAAAATAACTTAGATATTACTCCCTGCTTTGTTGTTGGTATTGGAAGATCGGGGACAACATTACTTACTGATATGTTAAATGGAAATCCATGCATCTCGGCTGCTCCTGAAAATAATTTTATATTATTTGGTAAAAACCTTTCAACCCTTTCTGGTAGTGGCTTAATTGCTGAATTTAAAACGCTATTTACATTAAATCATAACCACACACAAAGTATTTGGAAGCCAGATTTAAGTTTTTTGGAAAAATATAATGTAAATGAATCCCACATTAGTTATCAAGAACTTTGTAAGGAAGTTTACCTCCATAATAATCCTACTAAAGATAAAAATCAAATAAAAGTATTTGTTGACAAAAATCCCGTTTATAGCCTTTATGTTAAAGATTTAATCGCTCTTTTTCCTGATGCAAAATTTATAATTATAACACGAGATTATAGAGATAATATTGTATCCCGAAGAAAACATACTGAAGGCACTATAAGTAAGCTAATGGTTTCGTATTCTGCTTCGTGGAGCTTATACTATACATCAATACTGAAGTACGAACAAAAATTCCCCGATAAGTTTATAAGAGTTAAATATGAAGATATTGTAGAGCAACCAAAAGAAACATTGAGTAAAATTACAGACTTTTTAACTATTACTTTTAACGAAAAAATGCTGTATACCCATGAGAACTCAGTTATGGAGAAGTTTGAAAAAGCAGATTTATCCCAAGCAGCAAAAGACAAAATAATTGAAATGCATCATCGTCTAAGAATGCCTTTAAACAATGAAAGAATTAATTATTGGAAAGATAAATTTTCTAATCAAGATTTAATTCTAATAGAAACCATTTGTTCTAAAACTGCGAAAAAGTTTAATTATATGAGTTTTTCAAAAGCTAATCTAGTAGAAAAAATTTGGGGTTATTTAAGAATTGTAACAATCTATCCTTTATTTAGGCTTTCTGTTATACTATATTATTTTCCTTATTACTCCCTTCCTTACAAATTGAAAAAAATTATTTTTAGAAGTTAATATGGGATTTAATACCATTTGGTACATATTATTTTTGCCTTTAGTTGTAGGTGCATATTATTTAATTCATCATAAATATAGGTGGTCTTTATTATTATTAGCAAGTTATTTTTTTTATGGTTTTTATGAACCCACATTTTTGCTATTAATGTTTAGCATAACATTAATAGCCTATTTTTCGGGATATCTACTTTATAACAAAAAATCCAAATCCATTCTTGTTATAGGAATAATCTTAGTACTTTCTCATCTATTATTTTTTAAATATTTTGAATGGTTCTATCAAATTATAAATGATACAATGGCATTATTTACAGGTAATAAAGCCACAATTAATTGGTCTTTCGGAAGTCTAATTCTGCCAATTGGTATTTCTTTTTACACTTTTCAGGGCATTAGTTATATTGTTGATGTGTATAAAGGTAGAATAAAAAGAGAAACTCATTTAGGGCATTTTGCTCTTTATATTTCATTTTTTCCACAATTGGTTGCTGGACCAATAGAATCTCCCGGTTTTTTAATCCCTCAATTTAAAAACAAAATAACCTTAAGTTGGATAAATTTTTCTGAAGGAAGTAAACTAATTCTTTTAGGTTTTTTCAAGAAAATAGTTATTGCAGATAATTTGGTAATTTTTGTAAATAATGTTTTTAATAAAATTGATTCTTCTACAACAAGCGGATTTGAAATTTATTTAGCCCTCTTAGCCTTTATATACTTTTTATATAATGATTTTTCTGCCTATTGCGACATTGCAATGGGTTCTGCAAGATATTTTGGAATTGAATTAAGTCAAAACTTCTTTAAACCATTTTCATCAATAAATGTCAGAGAAATATGGACAAGGTGGCATGCAACATTGTCAAGGTGGGTAAAGTTGTATATATTTAATCCAATGGGGGGTGTTGTAAGAAATAATACTCTGAGAACACTTTTTAATGTACTATTTGTTTTTATTATTATTGGTTTATGGCATGGAGCATCATATAATTTTTTCTTTTTTGGTTTATTAGCGGGTATATATATGATTATTGATTATGCTACCAAAAATGTACGATTAAAATTTTTTAAGCAAATTAATTTTACTAAAAACAGAATTATTCCAAGATTCATTTTTAAACTTACTACGGTAACATCATTTCTTACATTAGGAATTTTCTTTAGAGCTTCAGATTTTAATGAATCATTAACTATCATTAAAAAAGTAACTAACTTTTATGGAGATTTTAATCCTAGCTTTGAATTAATAGCGATTGTCGGAGTAGCAATTTTAGTAACCGAATCTATTAATTACTTTTCAAAAGATGGGAAGTTTCACCCATTCTCAAGTATAAAAAACAATTATATTAGAATTCTTTTTTATGTACTAATGATAGTTACTATTTTAGTATTTTCAATTAATGAAAGTGCTAGTTTTTATTATTTTAGATTTTAATGACTTATAAACGAAAAATAATACTTTTTTTAATCACATTTCTGCTTCTCCATGCTGCAATGGTAGCGATGTTTTTTATAATCACTTCAAAAACAAGTTCTTTAGTTGAAAACCAAAAACATTTTGAAAGTCTAAAAGAAGCACCAAAATTCTTATTTACAGGAGATTCTCATCCAACTAGGTCTATTAATGAAAATGAAATTAATAATTCTTTTAAACTTACCTTTTTTGGAGAGGGTCCTATTTTAACTTATTATAGGTTAAAATATGTTTTAGAAGAACTCCAACTAAAACCTGAGTACGTGTTTTTACAAGCGGATATTTCTAGGTTTTCGGCTAATTACTTTAGGTATGCAGAAAATCAATTTTTTTACAATAATTATGTTAACTATTCTGAATTATTAGAAGAGGATGTTATTAACAATGAAAGATACCTAAAATCAGTTGCATATCAATTATTTCCTTATATAGAAATAAAAAGTGTTATTAAAAAAAATAATAAAGTTAAAACAAAAAGAGGACTACAAAAATTCTCTAATTTTTCTGATATACAAAAGCAGGTTAATACAGAATTATTTATTAAACACAAGTTATTATCTAACAATCCGGAAAACCTATATTATGAAGACGCTTTAATCTATTTTAGAAAGACCATTGAACTATGCCAATCTCATCAAATAAAAGTTATAGGAATTAAGTATCCTGTTACTGATTATTATTTAAATACGCTTAAAAATCTTTGTGGAGAAGAAATGCTCCAATATCCACTTCAAGATAAAATCTTATTAGAATATAATATTCCTATTTGGAATTTTGAAGACAAATATTTAACTAGACATGATTATTTTTTTGATTCCCATCATATGAATGAACATGGTAAAACTGCTTTTACAACAGTATTAAAAAACAAAATCATTAATGAATTTAATGAAAAATAAAAAATTTACTTTTACTTTTAACCTATAATGAAACTAAATTTATCCATAATTACTAACCGAAAGATTTATATCTTATTTACTGTTTTAGCTTTTATTCTTTACGGAAACAGTCTTAACAATGAATATGCATTAGATGATGATATGGTAGCTGATAACATATTAGTGTCTCACGGTGTAAAAGCTATTCCTCAAATTTTTAAATCGAGGTATGCTGTTGGAAAACAAGAATACGAATATCGACCAATGGTAACTTCCTCTTTTGCTTTAGAGAAACAACTTTTTGGGAAGTTACCTGCCAGCCAAACTAAACAAGAAAAAGAAAAAAATGACTTATTAACTCAAGCGAATATCAGTCATTTTATTAATCTACTACTATACATACTTACTTGTATATTACTCTTTTCGTTACTCCAAAACGTTTTTAAAGAATACAATGTCTTACTTCCACTGTTAATAACAACATTATTTCTAATACATCCTTTACATACAGAACCGGTGGCTAATATTAAAAGTAGAGATGAGCTGTTTATGCTTTTAGGCATTATTTTATCCTTAATTTATTTTGTAAAATACTTTAATACTAACCAACTAAAATACATACTGTTTGCTATATTAGCTACTATTTTTGCATTTTTATCAAAAAGAAATGCCATGGCAATTTTAGGCTTATTGCCTACTGTACTTTATTTTATAAAAGCTGATTTAAAGAAAAGTGGTATCATATTATTTTCATTATGTTTTGCTATAACAATTTTCATTTCTATAAAACAAGGCTTATTAAGCGGTGAAGCTAATCGTAAATTATTGTTTTTTGAAAACCCATTAGTTTACGAAGGTGATTTTTTTGATAGAATATTAGTAGCACTTTATTCCGCTTGGTTTTATTTAGAAATGTTAATTTACCCTGTTAACCTCTCTTTTTACTATGGCTACAATCAAATACCGATGGCAACTTTCTCTAATTGGCAAGTTTGGGCAGCCATTATCTTTTTTGTTCCCGTTGGTGTTTATGGATTCATACAATTCTTAAAAAGAAAAGTAATCGGATTAGGAATAGTTACTTGGTTTGGAGTAATGTTAGGAGTAATTAATCTGTTTTTCCCTATTGTGGGAATAGTGGCAGATAGGTTTACTTATATTTTTTCTATAGGTTTTTGTATAGTTCTTGGTCTTTTATTGCTCAAAATATTTAAAGTTGATATTAATTCCGAAACGGTTGGTGTGAAACTACCTGCTACTTTTTTGCTTGTTTTTAGCGTTATTTCTATAGCTTATTCCGCTCGAACAATTGCCAGAAACCCAGATTGGCATGATAAACTAACGCTTTACGAAAATGATATTGAACATCTTACCGAATCTGCAAAAGCCCATGCGTTAATTGCTAATACCTTATACCCTAAAGTTGCTAATGAACTCAGAAAAAACCCAAATAATCCCCAGATACCAACCGATATTAAAAAAATCATTCATCACTATAATGAAGCTTTAAGAATTGATTCCTCTTACTTAACTTCTATTAATAATTTGGGGTCTGTTTATGTGAATTTTTTACAAGACTATGAGAAAGCTATTTATTATTGTTCTAAAGCTGTATCAATGGATTCTAACTATGTAGTAGCCCATACTAATTTAGCATTTTCTTATAATAAACTCGGCAAGAACGATTTAGCTTTAAGACATTACGCTAAAGTAATAGAACTAACTCCTGAAAATTTAGCAACTTTTGAAAAATTTATGAATATTGCCAGAGATGCTAATAAAGCGGAATATGCCATACAATTGCTGGAGAAATTAAAAGAAAAAATTCCTGAATCTAAAGCTTACTTTGTAAGCTTGGCCAACTTATATTCACTTTTACCTGATGGAAATCAATTTACCATTTATTATTTTGAAGAAGCTTTTCAAATAGATCCTTCTGACAAACAACTATGTGCTCACATTCATTCACTTTTGGTGAATTCTGGTAATTTAAAAAGAGCTCAGCAGTATTTTGAAGTATGTAAACAAAAATAGCCACTAAAATTAGTGGCTATTTACATTCTTAGAGAAATCTATTAATTAATGAATTTCTATTTCATAAGGCATTCTTGTTAAAATTCCTTGCTGAGTAGATAATCTTTCAACAGCTCGGTAATATTTATAACCTTCACCCATTTGTTTTTTCATAAAATAAGCTTCCATATCACCCGACAAAGTAATTAATAGTTCATTAAACGGGTTTTTCTCAGCCTTTGGATATGCTGTTAAAGTATAGTCATCCATTTTTGCTAAGCCTTTAGCTATTTCTATTGCTTTATTTATACCTCCTATTTCATCCACTAAACCAATCTTTTTAGCATCAATACCTGTCCAAACTCTACCCTGACCAATAGAATCAACTTGTTCTTTAGTCATTCCTCTACCTTCGGCTACTTTAGTAATAAAATCATCATAGATGTTTTCAACTCCAATTTGTATAATGTCTTTTTCTTCTTGGGTTAATGGTCTAAAGATGGTTAACATATCAGCATGAGTATTGGTTTTAACTGTATCAAAAGTAATTCCCAATTTATTATTGAAAAACCCTTGAGCATTAGGAATTAAACCAAAAACACCTATTGAACCTGTTATTGTTTTTTCATCAGCAACAATTTTATCAGCAGCACAAGAAATATAATATCCGCCAGAAGCAGCTACATTCCCCATAGAAACTACAACAGGTTTTACTTTTTTAGCCAAAATAACTTCTCTCCACATAACATCCGAAGCCATAGCGCTTCCTCCTGGAGAATTAACTCTTAACACAATTGCTTTTACATTACTGTCTAAACGAGCTTCTCTAATAGCTTTAGAAATTGTTTCAGAACCCATTTGATCTTTTTCTCCTTTACCACTAACAATATCACCACTGGCATAAACCACAGCAATTTGGTTAGGGTTAGGTTCTGTTGTTTTTTCTTTTAATTCTTTTAAAGGATCTTTACTAGCCGATAAATATTTACCTAGTTCAATAAAATTAAGATCTTCATAACTTGCTACCTCTAATTTTTCTTTAAACATATCAAGTAATTCATCTTTATACATTATTTCATCAACAAAACCTTCATTTTTAGCATCTATAGCTTTCTGTATTTTAATTCCATTAGCCAATTCATTAATTTTTTCAATGCTTATTTTTCTTGATGCAGCAATTTTTTCCAACATACTTCCCCAAGTAGTATTTAAAATTAACTGCATTTGATTTCTGTTAGATTCACTCATTTTTTCTAACATAAATGGTTCAACTGCACTTTTAAATTTACCATGACGAATAACTTGCATATCTACATCTAACTTAGCTAAAGCATTTTTAAAGAACATTAACTCAGCAGACAAACCTCTTAGTTCCATCATTCCTGCAGGATTCAAATAAATTTTATCTGCAACTGATGCTAAGTAATATCCTTTTTGAGTATAAATTTCTGAATAACTTACTATCCATTTTCCGGTAGATTTAAAATCTTCCAAGGCATTTCTAATCTCCTCAACAGTAGCCATCCCACCATTTACCACATTTAAATCTAAATAAATTCCTTTAATTCTATCATCAGCTTTAGCCTTTTCAATAGTTTTAAGAATTTTATCTAACCCTAATTGTTTAGAAGGTTGCATTTTTCCAAAATCAAAATTTTCAAATGGATTTTCAGAAGTCCTATCTGGAATTGGCTCAGAAAATTTAATGTGCATTACTGAGTTATCTTTAATTTTTACTTCTTTATCAGATTCAGATGAAGAAATTAAACTTCCTATAATTCCAAATGTAATAAAGAAAAACAAAGCACCCATTACTATCATTGCTGCAATGGAAGCTAGCATAATTTTAAAAAACTGTTTCATCGTTTTATTTTTTATATGATTTAAGTTACAAATTAATTCATGTTGATTTAATTACCTTTGTCAACATTAAATACAAATGTATATTCCTTTTAAATAATAAAAGATATAAAATACACTAATGGTAAGAAAAAATGATGAGTGGAAAAAAAAATAATTATAATCAATTAATATTATCTCTTGGTGGTAATCGGGGAGATATAAAAAAAACATTTTTATCCGCTAAAAATATGATTACTCAAGAAGTTGGGTCAATCATAAAAGAGTCACCAATATATCAAACCCAAGCTTGGGGGGTAGAAAACCAACCAGACTTTTTAAATCAAGTAATTATTGTTGAAACAACTCTCTCTCCTCTAGCTGTTTTAGAAAAATGTTTAATGGTAGAAATGGAGTTAGGACGTAAGAGAATAAAGAAGTGGGGTGAAAGAACAATTGATATAGATTTATTATTCTATAACAATGAAATAATTCAAACAGAAAATCTGCAAATTCCACATCCAAGAATATCTAAAAGAAATTTTATTTTATTTCCTTTAAATGAAATCATTCCTAACTTTATACATCCTGTTCTAAATGTAAGCATTAAAAACCTAAAAAATGAATGTAGTGATGATTTAAAAGTCTTTAAATATTAGGTTAACTAAGAATATTTATAAGAAATAGTTTTTTTTTTGTGAAAAACATTAGTTAATATTGCATCACGAAAACTAAATTAATTAAACTTAAATAATTAAAAATGAGAACTAACAATTTAAAACTATTTTCTCTATTTGTGGCTACATCAACCGTATTTGTTGCTTGTAATCCACTAGCAAAGATGGTAAAAAGACAGGGTGAAGTAAATTACGAAGTAACTCCAAATCCTATGGAAATGCATGGAGATAGTATTCAAATCTCTGTTAATGGAAGCTTCCCTACAAAATATTTTCATAAAAAAGTGTCTGCTACTATTACTCCTGTTATTGTATATGATGGAGGAACTGAAGAGTTTAAAGCTTTTAAATTAAAAGGTGAGGATTCTGAAGCAGAAGGAACAACCATTAGTTATGAAAAAGGTGGAAGTTTTTCTCATACTGCTAAAATTCCTTATAAAGATGGAATGCAAAAAGCTACTTTAGAATTAAGAGCTAGCGGTGAGTATAAAACAAAAACTAAAGATTTAGACCCAAGAAAAGCGGCTGATGGAACTATTATTACTCCAAAATTAGTAATGGCAGCTGACAAAGCAATTATAGGTGCTGATAAATTTGAAAAATTCAACTTAGAAAATAATAATGTTGAAATTCACTATTTAGTAAACAACTCTGTAGTTAGAGGTTCTGAAATGAATGATAAAGACATCAAAGACTTAAAATCTAAATTAAAAGGATGGAAAGAAGATGTTAAAATGGAATTCAACAGTTTAGTAGTTGATGCTTATGCTTCTCCTGAAGGTGAAATTAGCAAAAACGAAAACTTAGCTAACGAAAGAGCTGCTTCTGCTGCAAAAAGCATTATTGCATTATTAAAACAACATAAAATTGAAATTCCTGAAGGATTTGCTAAAGAAACAGGTAAAGGTGAAGACTGGGAAGGTTTCAAAAAATTAATGCAAGAATCTGACATTAAAGACAAAGAACTTATTATTAGAGTTCTTGAGCAATACTCAGATGTTACTAAAAGGGAAGAAGAAATTAAAAACTTAGCTGCTACTTACCAAGAAGTTGCTAAAAAAGTTCTTCCTGTTTTAAGAAGATCTCAAGTTAACTTAGTAATGAAACACCATAATTTAACTGATGATGAAATTAAAACCTTAGTTGACACTAAAGTTGATTCTTTAGATGCTGAGCAAATGTTGTATGCTGCTACTCTTTATGAAGATATGGCTAAAAAAGAATCTATTTACAAAAGTTTTGTGACTAAATTTCCTAACGACTGGAGAGGTCCTAATAACTTAGGTTACTTATATGTTTCTCAAAACAAATTAGCTGATGCTAAAACCGAGTTTGAAAAAGCAAATGCTATTGAAAGTACTCCTATTGTAAACAATAACTTAGGTGTTATTGCAAGATTAAATGGAGATAATGCTACAGCAAAAGAATACTACGAAAAAGCTAGCGGTGCTGGTAAAGAAGTAGCTGAAAACAAAGGAATAATTAACATTATAGAAGGAGATTATGCTGCTGCAGTTGCTAACTATTCTGGTGTTAATTCTTTCAATGCTGCATTAGCAAAATTATTAAATGGCGATAACAACATCGGTCAGACTATAGATAACTCTGCTGATAAAGATGAAGCATTAGCTTACTACTTAAAAGCTATTGCAGGAGCAAGATCTGGTGATAAAGGAATGATGGTTAACAACCTTAAATCTGCTACAGCTAAAGATGCTTCATTAAAAACAAAAGCTAAAGATGATGCTGAGTTTATAAAATACAGAGATGATGCTGAATTTCAAGCAGCAGTAAACTAATAAAATTTTTCAATCAAAAAAAGCTTTCTAACACTAAAAAGTTAGAAAGCTTTTTTTTTACAATTATTATTTATACTTTAGCCAAAATTTTTATTAACATTTAACTATTTATTATGAAAAAATTATTTTTAACTCTTTTAGTTGTTGGTGGTGTTGCTTTTACTACTACATCTTGTTCTAAAGAAGAATGTAAATGTACAGGTGCTGAATCTTTTGATGAAGATGATTGCGATTGTAACGTAAAAGAAACTTGTGATAGCTTAAAAGCTTTAGGTGCTGACTGTAAAGTTGAGTAATCTTTATTCTTTTAGTCATCATTAAAAATCTTATCCTACTATATCTTATAGTAGGATATTTTTTTATCTAAAAAAACTAATATGAGGATTGATTATTATTAACCAAGTATACATTATTACAGGTTCAATATGACTAATAAAGTTTAAATTACTCAAAGACATGAAAATATTATTTTTTATACTACAATTTTTAGCAGCTGGAGTATTCATTCTCTCAGGAATGAGCAAACTATTCCCTATAGAACCGTTTGAGGTAGTTTTTATAGACTTAGGAATAACAAATTGGATATTAGCTCCATTTATTGCTAGATCTGTAATAGCCTTTGAGATTTTTATTGGAATTTCTATTTTAATTAACCTTTGGGCAAATAAACTAATGTACTATTTAGCTCAATCAATGTTGGTAGTATTTAGTGTTTACCTTGTTTTTTTGCTATTTACCGAAGGAAACATTTCTGATTGCGGTTGTTTCGGTCAACTTATCGCTCTTTCTCCACTAAGTTCTTTAATAAAAAACATTGTTTTAATGTTAATCTTATTTGCATTACCTAAAAAAGATTGGCTCCCTAAAAAATGGCTTTTTGTTATTGGTCTTTTAATCACTTCTTTTATAGCTACTTTTCTACTTAATAGGGTTGGACTTCAAAATGTTCCTTCAAAGTCTTTAAACAAATCAGTTGATTGGTCTGGATTACCTCAAACTTTTTATCAAACTAATACATCAATAGATTTTACTTCAGGGAAGAAAATATTGGTATTTTTTAGTGCTAGTTGTCCTCACTGTAAAAATGCTGCTCATAAACTCTCCTATTTAAACAAAAAAAATAATATTAATAATATAGTTATTGTCATTGCTTCTAAAAAAGAAGAAAAATTAAATGAATTCATTGAGTCTACAGCATTAAACTATCCAATACTATGGATGACTGATGATGTTTTTTTTAAATATAGTGGAGGAACTCTACCTTCCATTTATTACATTGAAGGAAGTATCGTGAGAAAAAAATGGACAGGCGAGTTTTTTGATGTTGAAGAATTAAAAGAGTTTATTACTTACAATTAGTCTCTATACTTTAAAGTTATTCAACATTCAAAATAAATTAGGTATTTTTGACCTTAATTTTTAAACCGAAATCAAATTGAACGCTAAAAAATCTACAGACTTTCTCAACAACCAAAACCTATTGGTTTTAATGTTTAAATGGAGAAAACCATTAATCATTGTAAGTATAATTGCATTTATTGTTTCTGTAGTAGTATCGCTACTAATGACAGATATGTACAAATCTACAGTCACATTATTTCCTAGCACGAATAATTCAATTTCCAAGCCTCTTATAGGAACTATCCCTGTTAGAGATGATATCTTGAAGTTTGGTGAAAAAGAAGAAGCAGAACAAACACTTCAAATCCTTAAATCTGATCAAATTAGAAACAGAACTGTTCAAAATTTAAACTTAATAACATACTATAATATTGATACACTCCAACCAAAATGGAAAGCAAAACTAATAGAAGTCTTTCAAGGAAATATAACTTTTAACATCACTAAGTTTTCTGCAGTAGAAATTGAAGTATTGGATAAATCACCAGAAATGGCTGCCAAAATTGCCAATGAAATTGCTTTTTTAATAGATACTGTTAAAAATGACATGCAAAGAAAAACTTCCCAAAAAGCACTCACTTTAGTTCAAGAAAAATATAATGAACAAGTTGAGCACATAAGTGTTATGGAAGATTCTTTAAGAATTTTAATGAGTTATGGGATAATGGATTATGAAACTCAGATTGAAAGGTATACCGAACAATTATCCATAGCAATATTACAAAACAAAACTAGTGCTATTAAAGCTTTAGAGGAGAAACTATCTGTTTTTTCTAAATATGGCACTACTTTCTTAAATTTAAGAGACCGAATATTTTTAGAAAAAAAACAGCTTACTTTTCTCTTTTCAAAACTACAAGAAGCTCGATTAGATGCAAATAACCAACTATCACATGTTTTTATTATTGATTATGCTACTCCCGCAGATAAAAAACATTCTCCGAAAAGAATGATAATTGTTTTAATTTCAGTGATGTCTGCATTCCTTTTAACCTTTGTATTCCTATTAATAAAAGATAGTATTTCTAACTTAACTGCTTTAAAACAAGACTAAAAAATTTAATTTGGTTAAACTTCTTAATTCATATTGGATTTATCTTGTTAGTTTTTTGTTTATACTGCTAAACAGTTATCTTCTTTATACCAACTTTCCTTATTTAGCACTCTTACCACTAGCAGCTGCTTTAATCTTTATGGCTTTTTTCCATATAGATAAACTGATGTGGTTTATTGTTTTTGCTACCCCACTATCTTTTAATCTAGAAATTGGTGGGCATGGAGGAATTGGAATGTACTTACCAACCGACCCATTAATGTTTGGCGTTATGATATTGTTTTTCTTTAAATTATTTTATCATAAAAGATACGACATCAATATCTTTAAACACCCTGTTACTATAGCAATTGTAATTAACTTAATATGGTTGCTTTTTACTTCTATTACTAGCTCTATGCCTGTGGTATCATTTAAATTTTTATTAGCTAGAATGTGGTTTATTGTTTGTTTTTACTTTTTAGCTACCCAACTTTTTAAGAATTACAAAAATTATAAAATTTACTTTTGGGCTTACATCATTCCATTAGTAGCGGTTATTTTTTATAGTGTAATTAGACTTTCAATTTATAGTTTTGATGAAAAAGCATCACATTGGGTAATGTCTCCTTTTTATAAAGACCACACTTCTTACGGAGCTGCCTTAGCAATGTATTTTCCTATACTATTCATCTTTCTTTTCAAAAAAAACACAGCTTTATTTAAGTTAATTACTTTTTCAATAATCGCTATTTTTGTTGTTGGAATTATTTTATCTTACACTCGTGCCGCATGGTTAAGTTTGTTTGCCGCTGCTGCTTTATACATAATCTACAAACTAAAAATTAAATTCAGCTCACTCCTTCTAGTTGGTGCTTTTTTAGGAATTATGCTCGCCTCAAGTTGGACGACCATAATGCACAGTCTTGAAAAAAATGATCAAGACTCTTCTGGAGAATTAACAGAGCATGTACAATCAATGTCTAACGTTTCTACAGATGCTTCTAACCTAGAGCGATTAAACCGCTGGAGTTGTGCTTGGCGTATGTTTTTAGAACGACCTATTGTTGGTTGGGGACCTGGAACTTATATTTTTCAATATGCACCATTTCAGCTTTCTAATGAAATGACTATTATAAGTACCAATACCAGCTCCAATGGTAATGCCCATAGCGAATATATTGGCCCTTTAGCAGAATCAGGTATTCTTGGTACATTAACTTTTTTAATGATAGTGATAGTCGTTTTTTACAGAGGATCCCTACTCTATCACAAACTAGAAGGAGAAAGAAAAACCGTTATACTATTTACCCTCTTAGGTTTGTTTACCTATGTGCTCCATGGGTTTATGAATAACTATTTAGATACCGATAAATTATCTGTTCCTTTTTGGGGATTTATAGCACTAATTGTTGCTATGGATGTAAATTACAAAAAAGAACTTGAAACAAAAACTAAGGAAATATGAATTTTCAAAACTCAATAACATTTGCTCTGCAAATGGACGAACAAGATGAATTAAAAAATTATAGAGACCAATTTCACATTCCGATAATTAACGGTATAGAAACGATTTACTTTACAGGAAACTCATTAGGTTTACAACCAAAATCTACATCTACTTATATTAATCAAGAACTAAAAGATTGGGCAAAATGGGGCGTTGAAGGACATTTTAAAGCTAAAAACCCTTGGTTCGCCTATCATGAGCAATTTGCAATTCCTATTTCAAAAATTGTTGGTGCTTTACCTAAAGAGGTTGTAGTAATGAATAATCTTACCGTAAACCTAAACTTATTAATGGTTTCCTTTTACCGCCCAACCAAAGAAAGATATAAAATTGTTTGTGAAGCTAAAGCTTTTCCTTCCGACCAATATGCAATAGAAATGCAAGTTAGAAATGCCGGTTTTAATCCTGATGATGCAATTATTGAAGTTGCTCCCCGCGAAGGCGAAAGAACCATTAATCATGAAGATATTATTACTGCTATTGAAAATGCAGGAAGTAGTTTAGCTTGTGTTATGATAGGAGGAGTAAATTATTTTACAGGGCAAGTTTTTGACATGAAAGCCATTACAGAAGCTGGTCACAAAGTTGGTGCAAATGTTGGTTTTGATTTGGCTCACGGTGCAGGAAATATTGAACTAAAACTCCACGAGTGGAATGTTGATTTTGCTTGTTGGTGTTCTTACAAATACCTCAACTCAGGACCTGGTGGAGTATCGGGAGTTTTCATACACGAACGTCATTGCGAAAATACTGATTTACCTAGGTTTGCAGGCTGGTGGGGACATGAAAAAGAAACTCGTTTTTTAATGGAAAAAGGATTTAAACCTATGAAGTCTGCCGAAGCTTGGCAAATGAGTAATGCTCCGGTATTAACCATGGCTGCACACAAGGCCGCAGTTGATATTTTTGATGAAGTAGGTATGGAGAAATTACTCAAAAAACAAAAAATGCTTTCTGGTTACTTAGAGTTTATTATTGACGATATCAACGAAAAACACTTAGATAAATCTTCAGGAAAATGGTTGGAAATTATCACTCCTAGAGATTGGAAAGAACGTGGTTGTCAGGTTTCTGTAATAGCTCATGGATTTGGAAAAGATTTATTCAACCAACTTAGCAACGAAGGAGTAATTTCAGATTGGAGAGAGCCAAATGCCATTAGAATGGCTCCCGTTCCACTTTATAATTCTTTTGAAGACGTGTATCGTTTTGGAGAAATTTTGGCTAATTCTATCATTTAAATAAAAATAATAAGGAATACTAATGTATTTACTATACTATTTTTGATAATCGAATTAAAAGTTTAATGAAAAAATACATATCTATTTTTATATTTATTATTTGTGCTAATTATAGTTTTGCTATAAATAAAGACTCTCTTTTAACCATTTTTAATAATAGTAGCATTCACGATACTATTCGACTTAATGCTATTAACAATCTTTCAAAGTCTTTTATATTTTCTAATCCTGATTCTGCTATATTTTTCTCCAAAAAGCAATTAAATCTTGCTGAATTAAAAAATAAAAAAACATTTATAGCGGATGCTTTTAAGACTTTAGGTACCTCTTATTATGTTTTGCAAAAAATTGACTCAGCACTTATCAATTACAAAAAATGTTTAGCATTTTATAAAGAATTAAATGATGAAACTAATACTGCTGCTATTCTTAATAATATAGGTATTGTTTATGAACTAAAAGGTGAGTACTTAGAAGCTATAAACTGCTACTTAGATGGTTTAACTATTCGTGAAAAAACCAACAACATCAAAAGCATTTCTAAACTAAATATTAATTTAGGTAATGTATACACTCTCATAGGTGAATTCCCTAAAGCAAAATCACACTATAACAATGCATATAATAACTTTTTAAAACTAAATGATTCAACAGGTATTGCCATAGCTTACATGGCACTTGGTTTAGTTTATAAAAGGAATAATCAAATTGATAGTTCATTAATTTATTTTGAGAAAAGTAAAAATCTTTATAAAAAATTGGGAAATCTAAAAGGATTAAATCAATGTAGGTCTAATATGGGTATTATTTACATGGAAAATAATGACTTTGAAAAAGCAAAAATAGAGTTTGAACTTGCAAAAGAATATTTTGATGGAACAAATGATCTTTTTAATATTTCAATATTATACAGAAGTATTGGTGACTTAAATAACTATTACCAAGATTATGACAAAAGCATTGAACTGTGTAGTAAATCGTTTCAAATTGGCAAAGAATATAAATTAAAAGAAACCATTAAGTCAAGTTGTTTTTGTTTATACAAAGCTTACAAAGGCTTAAATAATAATGCTAAATCATTAGAATTTTATGAGCAATACATTGAAATAAAAGATAGCTTGTATAATGAAGATTTAACCAGAAAAGTCGCTCAAACAGAAATGCAACATGCTTTTGATAAAAAACAGTTAACTGATAGTTTAATCAGAACTGAACAAGAGAGAATTAAAGAAATTAATCATCAAAGAGAAGTTGAGAAACAAAAAACATATACCTATGTAGGGGGATCTGGTGCTATTTTATTATTGATTGTATTAATAGTATTATTTAGAGGTTACAACCAAAAAAAGAAATCTAATATGTTATTAGAGCAGAAAAACACTTTAATAACTCAGCAAAAACTAGAGGTGGAAAAACAAAAACATCTTGTAGAAGAAAAAAATTCAGAAATAACTGATAGTATTAATTATGCTCAACGGATACAATCAGCAATTCTACCCGATATTAACATAATCAAAAAATACTTTTCAGAATCATTTATACTTTTCAAACCTAAAGATGTAGTAAGTGGAGACTTTTATTGGTTTGAAAAACTGGGTAATAAAGTAATTTTTGCTGTTGCAGATTGTACTGGACATGGAGTACCTGGAGCTATGGTTAGCGTGGTTTGTTCTAATGCACTTTATAAAGCAGTAATTGAGTTTAATATCACACAACCATCATTAATTCTTAATAAAGTTAGAGAAATTGTTGTTGACACTTTCGAAAAGAATAGTGAGGATGTAAAGGACGGTATGGACATCGCTATTTGTAGTTTAGAAAATAATAAAAATAGTTATACCCTTGAGTTTTCTGGTGCCAATAATCCACTGTGGATATTAAAAAAAGATGCAAAAGAAATGTTAGAAATTAAAGGAGACAAACAACCTGTAGGTGTTCATTTTAACTCAAAACCATTTACTAATTATCAACTTAAGTTAGAAAAAGGAGACAAAATATATTTATTTTCTGACGGTTATCCCGATCAATTTGGCGGAGAGAAAGGTAAAAAATTTAAATACAAACCTTTTAAAGAATTAATTATTGAGAGTTCATCTACTTCCCTAGAAAATCAAAAAGAAGTATTATTGAAAAAAATTGAAAATTGGAAAGGTCAGCTTGAACAAGTTGATGATATTTGCATTATAGGTATTAAAGTTTAAAATATGAAAACAGCAACAATAGTAGGAGCAGGATTAGTAGGTTCTTTATGGGCAGTCTATCTATCAAAAGCAGGGTATAAAGTAACCATAGTAGAAAGACGTTCAGACATTAGAAAAGCAGAAATTTCAGCTGGCAAATCCATTAACTTGGCTTTATCTACAAGAGGATGGAAAGCACTAGATACTGTTGGTGTGGGTGATGAAATCAGGAAAATTGCTATTCCTATGCCAGGTAGAATGATGCACGATTTAAAAGGAAACCTAACTTTTCAACCTTATGGCAAAGACGGTCAGGCTATTTATTCTGTTTCTCGTGGTGGTGTAAATGCTAAACTGATGGATATTGCCGAACAACACGGAAATGCTCAAATTTTTTATAACGAACGCTGCTATAAAGCTGATTTAGAAAATGGTATCGTTTATACTGAAACAGCTTCAGGTGAAAAAAAACAATACCAATCGGATGTGGTTTTTGCAGCCGATGGAGCTTTCTCTGCGGTTAGATACAATTCTTTTCAAGTGCTAGATAGGTTTAATTTTAGTCAGAATTACATTGAAGACGGATACCGCGAAATCTTACTTCCTGCCAATGCAGATGGCTCTTATAAATTAGAAAAAAATGCATTACATATTTGGCCAAGAGGAAGGTTTATGTTAATTGCCCTACCGAATGAAGATGGTTCATTTACATGCACCTTATTTATGCCTTTTAAAGGCGAAAATTCTTTTGAAACATTGACTACCAAAGAGGCGGTAAATACTTTTTTTAAAACCACATTTCCCGATTTTTATGAAATGATGCCCAACATTGCTGATGCTTGGGAAGACCATCCACTTTCTTCATTAGCAATTATTCGTTGCTACCCTTGGACTCATGGCAAAACTGCCCTTATGGGAGATGCTGCACATGCAACAGTTCCTTTTTACGGACAAGGAATGAATGCTGGTTTTGAAGATTGTACTGTATTGTGGGAACTTATGCAAAAACACAATGAAGATTGGAGAAAAGTTTTTGAAGAATACCAAACCATGAGAAAACCTGATGGAGATGGAGTTCAGGATTTATCGTTACACAACTATTATGTTATGCGTGATTATGTTGCTAATCCAAAGTTCTTATTGCAAAAGAAAATTGAAGCCCACTTTTCAGAGAAACATCCTGATAAGTGGCTGCCACTTTATAGTCAAGTAACTTTTAGCCATATCCGTTATTCCGAAGCTTGGAAAAAAGGACAACAACAAGATGCTATTATGAAAAAAGTAATGGCAGAAATTGACAATATTGAAGAAAAATGGAATAGCCAAGAAGTAGAAAATGCTATTTTGAAGGAGTTAGAGTGATAATTTTAGATTTCACCAATTTATTAATTAGCTTTAAGTACTGCTTTTAAGAGCAGAAACGTTGTATGATTTAATCAGAACTACTCAAAGCTAATATTACTAGTAATCCTTTTGCATTAATTATTGTAAAAATTATAAAAAAATTGACTTGCTAATACATGAGGTAAATGATAACAAAATATCGTTAATTCCTAAAAATTTGAACCCAATCTCCATTACATCTTAATACTTGTTCAATAATATCTCTCACACAACCTTCTCCTCCATTTTTATCCGAAATATAATCTGAAATTCCTTTTATTTCTATAGCTGCATTTTTAGGACAAGTTACTACACCACAAAGCTTCATTACTTCATAATCAGGAATATCATCTCCCATGTATAGTATATTTTCTTTTTTTAGTTGATGTTCTGCAGCATACTTTTTAAAAATTTCAACTTTATCATCTACTTTAATAAATACATCTTTTACACCTAAACCATTTAATCTTAACTTAACTGCTTCAGATCTTCCTCCGGAAATAATTACAACTTTATACCCTTTCTTAACAGCATGTTGCAAAGCAAATCCATCCCTATTGTTCATTTTCCTTACTTGCTCACCTGTTGGTAATAACAACACTGATCCATCTGTCAAAACACCATCCACATCAAAAATAAAAGTGTTTATATTGGGTAATAATTCTTTAAAATTTGCCATACATTATAAATTATTAAATTTCAAAAATACACAATTGAACAGCAGCTTCATCAAAAAAATAAATGCTAATCTCAAAAGACTAAAAAAATGTTTCTATATTTACGAACATGGAAAGTATAAGTATATCAACTACTCAAAATGTTAGTATTAACTATGCTATTGCTAGCTTAGGCGATAGAATTTTAGCTACTTTGTTAGATTACCTTATCTTTTTAGCTTATTTCGTTTTAGTGTTTTATACACTATCTGTTTTTAATCTTATAAACGACTTAGGCTTTTTCTCGAGTTTAATTTTTTTGCCCGTTTTATTTTACGACTTATACTGCGAACTACTTTTTAATGGTCAGAGTTTTGGTAAATATTTAATGAAAATTAAAGTAGTTAAAATAGACGGAACTCAACCTGGTTTTGGCAGTTACTTATTACGCTGGATGTTCAGAATCATTGAAGGAGGAACTTTTTTATATGGGCTAATTGCTATATTAACCATTTTGGTAAATGGAAAAGGTCAGCGAGTGGGAGATATTGCTGCTAAAACAAGTGTTATAAAACTTAAAAAGAAAATTGCTCTAGTAGATGATTTTTTAGCTATTTCTGATGAAAATTACACTATTGTTTTTAAAGAAATTGAGCAACTCAATGAAAAAGATATTTCTATTATTAGAGAAGTTTTTAATCATGCTAGAAGCAAAAACAGGTTAGATATTGTAAATCAACTGGCTGAGAAAACAAAAAGCACACTCAACATCACTACAACAATGAAAAGTATTGAATTTCTTAATACCATTTTAAAAGATTATGAATACTATCACTCCAACTCAACAAGGAGTTAACATAATAATGATTGAAAATTAGAAATTTAAATTACAGGTAACAAAATCACTTATGAATTTCATCTCCTTTAGCATCATAAAAATGATATTCTAGGAAATTTTGTGCTGTAGATGGAATAATTTCCACAGACGCTTTAAATTTAGCTTGCCATTCTTTTCTTAAAGAAGATAGTATTCCTTTTCTTTTATTGATGTAAGCTTCTAAAAATGGATGTACCGTAATACTAACTTTATTAATATTTAATTGTTGTGTAATGTAACGCAGGTTATTTTCAATTTCATCAACTAACAAAACAGTTGACTGAACCTCGCCTTTACCTCCACAACAAGGGCACTTTTCAGCAGTTTTTATTTCCATTTCTGGACGAACTCGCTGACGAGTAATTTGTACTAAACCGAATTTACTTGGAGGAAGGATATTATGTTTTGCTCTATCAAGTTGCATAAATTCCTGCATCTTTTCGTAAAGCTTTTTTCTGTTTTCTGCTTCTTTCATATCAATGAAATCAACAACAACAATTCCTCCCATATCTCTCAACCTTAGTTGACGAGCAATTTCTTCTGCAGCCTCTAAATTTACCTCAAGTGCGTTTTCTTCTTGTGTTTTATCTTTCTTCTTACCTCTTTGACCACTATTTACATCTATAACATGTAAAGCTTCTGTATGCTCAATAATTAGATAAACACCCGTCTTTAAGGTTACATTTTTACCAAATAAAGATTTTATTTGTCTTTCAATACCAAACTGCTCAAAAATAGGTGATTTACCACTATATTGTTTTAAAATCTTTTCTTTATCAGGAGCTATTGAACTTAAAAATGTTTTAACCTCATTAAATAAGGTTTCATCATCAATATGAATACTGCTAAAATCTTTATTTAATAAATCTCTTAATAAAGATGAAGTCCTATCAATTTCTCCAAGAATTTTTTTAGGCGCATGAGCATTTTTAAGGGTGTTAAAAACTGTTTCCCACCGCAGCGTCAAATCATTCATATCAGCATGCAAATCGGCTACTTTTTTGTTTTTAGCAACTGTTCTAATAATTACACCAAAACCTTTGGGTTTAATACTTTTAATCAGTCTTATTAATCTTTCTCTTTCTTCTGCATCTTTTATTTTTTGAGAAACAGAAACTTTGTTAGAGAAAGGTACCAACACCAAATATCGTCCGGCAATAGAAATTTCCGAGCTTAACCTAGGACCCTTTGTAGAAATAGGTTCCTTAGCAATTTGAACTAAAATTTGATCTGAAGATTTTAATGTTTTTTCAATTTTACCTGTTTTTTCAATTTCAGGTTCAAATTCAAAATCTAAAGATGAAGAATTGATTTTTCCACCAGCAACACCTTTAGTAAATTTTGCGAAAGAATTGAACTTTGCTCCTAAATCTAAATAGTGCAAAAACGCATCTTTTTCGTAACCAACGTTTACGAAAGTTGCATTTAATCCCGGCATAATTTTTCTTACCTTACCGAGATAAATATCACCTACTGAAAAATTATTATTGGTTTTCTCCTTGTGTAATTCTACTAATTTTCCATCTTGAAGAATGGCTATAATAACCTCATTAGGTGAAGAACTTATTACTAACTCTACACTCATTCTAATAGACTTTTGAAAAACATCTTTGTTGAAAACAATTATCTTAGCTGCTAACATGATGTAAATAACGCAACTAAATAAACAAAAGGCTGATAAATAAGAAAAACTAGTATCCCAAAACAGAATACTAGTTTCTTAAAAATCATTTGCTTAAAATAAAGAACTGAAAAATAATTTTCAGACCCTAAAAAGAATAATTATTTTTTCTTGTGTCTGTTTTTTCTAAGTCTTTTTTTACGCTTGTGCGTAGCCATCTTATGTCTTTTTCTTTTTTTACCGCTTGGCATAATGTCTTTATTTTATATGTTTAATATTTTATTACTTCAATTTTTGAAGTCGCAAATGTAAACTAAAATTTTATTATTTCACATTTTTTTTCACTTTCTCTACAAAAGATTTTGCAGGTTTGAAAGCAGGAATATTATGAGCAGGTATAATAATAGTTGTGTTTTTTGAAATGTTTCTACCAGTTTTTTCAGCTCTTCTTTTAACAACAAAACTACCGAACCCTCTTAAATACACGTTATTACCTTCTTCCAAAGATTTTCTAACTGTTTTCATAAATTCTTCTACAGTAGTTTGTACTGTTAATTTTTCAATTCCTGTTTTCTCTGAAATTTTAGAAACGATATCCGCTTTTGTCATTTTTTAGTACTTTTAAGTTTATATTAATTTAATTTTTACTTATCATTAAATTTAGCTGTGTAAATTCGATTGCAAATATAAGAGTTAAAGTATATTTAACCCCAATACGTTAAAAAACATTAACATATTTTAGCTTAACCATTTAAAACTTTCGACAAACAAATGCTTTCTTCTAACTGTTTGATTGATAACTCTAACAATTTTTAGCATTTTTCTTTCTTACTTTTGCCTTATAATAACTATATATTTAATGGAATTCTCTCAAAAACTCATTTCTTGGTATAAAAATAACAAAAGAGACTTGCCTTGGAGAAGTACTAGTAATCCATATAAAATATGGTTGTCAGAAATTATATTACAACAAACTAGGGTAAACCAGGGCTTATCTTATTATTATAAGTTTATAGAACATTATCCTAGTGTAAAAGATTTAGCAAAAGCTTCCGAACAAGAGGTTTTAAAACTTTGGCAAGGCTTAGGATACTACTCTCGAGCTAGAAACTTACATGCAACAGCTAGAATTATTACTGAAAACTATGATGGTATTTTCCCTGTTGATTATAAAAAAATATTGTCATTAAAAGGAGTAGGTGAATACACTGCAGCTGCTATTACTTCTTTTGCCTACAACCAACCCTACCCTGTTGTAGATGGAAATGTTTTTAGAGTACTCGCTAGAGTGTATGGAATTAACACCCCTATAGATACTCCCGAAGGTAAAAAAACTTTTTATGCCTTAGCTAATGAATTAATTGATAAAAAACAAGCTGCAACATATAACCAAGCTATTATGGAGTTTGGGGCATTGATTTGTACTCCAAAAAATCCCGATTGTGAGAATTGTATTTTGAATAATATGTGTGCTGCTCTTACAAACCAACAAATAGAATTACTACCTATTAAGTCTAAAAAAATAAAACAAACCAATAGATTTTTTAATTACCTAATTATTGAGACAAACAACTCAGATACTTTTATTTCCGAAAGAACAAATAATGACATATGGAAAGGTTTGTATGATTTTCCATTAATAGAAACTAATAAAAAAACATCCTCTTTTAATGAATTAAGCACTCATTCTAATTTTCAACAACTCATACCAGAAACAGCTAAAATAGTATTAAAAAAGGTTTCTAATGAGACGAAACACATTCTAACTCACCAAAAAATATACGCAACCTTTTGGCATATAAGCACCGATAAAACCAAACACTTAGAAGCTAAATATAAAAAAATAAATAGCTCATCTATTAATAATTACCCTTTACCAAAACTCATAGAAAATTATGTTAAAAGCTTTTAACATCAATTCATAATTTTTTACTAAATTTGATACTGTAAAAATTAACCGTTAATTATGGCTGGAATTAATAAAGTAATATTAGTAGGAAATTTAGGTAAAGACCCTGAAGTTAGATATTTAGAAGGTGGAACTGCTGTTGCTAATTTTCCTATAGCTACATCAGAAAATTATACCGACAGAAGCTCTGGAGAAAAGAAAACCATTACTGAATGGCATAATGTTGTTTTGTGGAGAGGATTAGCAGAAATTGCTGAGAAATACCTTAAAAAAGGAAACCAAGTTTATATTGAAGGCAAACTGAAAACAAGAAAATGGCAAGATAAAGAAGGACATGATAGATATACAACTGAAATTGTTGGTGATAATATGCAAATGTTAGGAAGAAAAGATGAAAATTCATCTTCAGATTCAGCTCAACAAAGCAAACCTTCTGGAACATCTTCTTCGGCACAAATAGATAACGAACCATCTGAAACAGATGATTTACCATTTTAATAACTAAAATTAGTAACTGAAAATTGGACGATCCCCTACCTGCCTTGCAACAAATTGATTTTGTAATCATTTCAATTCTTAATTCAATTGATTTAGTAACTTCCATTGAATTAATTGTTGTAATATTTTTACTGGTTTTTTCTGGCTTAATTTCTGGCTCAGAAATAGCTTATTTCTCTCTACTACCAAAAGATTTAGAAGAAATACAAAATGCTCCTTCAACATCTCTTTCTAGAGTAAAAAAACTACTTTATGACCAAAAAAGACTTTTAGCCACAATTTTGGTTGCTAACAACTTAATCAATGTAGGATTAATCCTATTAACTACATTGGTTATTAATCAACTTATAAATTTTTCTTACTTACCTGATTACGTTAGCTTTGGTATTCAAGTAATCGGAATTACCTTTGTTATCCTACTATTTGGAGAGGTTATCCCAAAAATTTACGCTACAAAAAATGCACTTTTTCTTTCAAAGTTCATGAGCTTTCCACTTAGTTTTCTATCTTTTTTACTATATCCTGTTAGTTATGTTTTAATGACATTTACAAGCATTATAGATAAACATATAAAACAAAGAGGCTTAGATGTTACTGTGGAAGATTTGTCTCATGCTTTAGATTTAACATCAGATATTGAAGAAGATAACGATGAACATAAAATCCTTAAAGGGATTATTAAGTTTGGCGAAACTAGTGTAAAACAAATTATGACTGCAAGGGTGGATGTTGTTGCTCTAGATAAAACCCAACCTTATTCAACAGTAATAGAAACTATTTTAGACTCTGGCTATTCTAGAATTCCTGTTTTTGAAGACTCTTTTGATACTATAATAGGTATTATTTACATTAAAGATTTGTTAGCCCATATTGAGGAAAAAGAAGATTATGAATGGACAAAATTATTACGCACACCATTCTTTGTTCCTGAAAATAAAAAACTAGATGATTTATTATCAGAATTTCAAGAGAAGAAAATGCACCTTGCCATTGTAGTAGATGAATATGGTGGAACCTCTGGAATTGTTTCTTTAGAAGATATTTTAGAAGAAATTGTTGGTGAAATTAGTGATGAGTTTGATGATGAAGATATTACCTATTCTAAATTAGATGATAACAACTATGTTTTTGATGGCAAAACTGCATTAAATGATGTTTTTAAAATTATTAATATTGATGATGATGAGTTCTTTGGAGATGAAAAAATTGATGCTGAATCTCTTGCAGGATTAGTAATTGAAATAGCTGAAAAAATTCCTCAAAAAAATGAAAAAATAATACTTAAAAACCTCACCTTCACTGTAGAAGCTTCTGACAAAAGAAGGGTGAAAAGAATTAAGCTTACTGTGAGCTAATAATTTACTTTTTAATTAATAAAATCTTACCTTTGTAGGAAGTACAAATCTTTAATCAAATTTACTATGCAAATTCAATTCAACACAGATAATAATATTTCAGGAACAGATCAACTAAAAGAAAAACTTAGTGTCATTTTAACAGATTCATTAAGTAGATTTAGTGATAGAATTACTAGGTTAGAAGTACACCTTTCTGATGAAAATGGAAAAAAAACCATAGGAAACGACAAAAGGTGTATGTTAGAAGCTCGTGTAGAAAACCTTAAACCAATTGCTGTCACAAGTGATGCGAAAAACATTGAACAAGCTGTTAATACAGCAGCAGAAAAACTTTCCGCAGCTTTAAACACTGCTTTAGGAAAAATTAAGACCTATTAAAAGATAAGAAATTATTTTTATTATCAAACCAACTAAAACCTAATGCTATGAATACAGAAGAAAAAGAGTGGAATGATAAAATCGCACAAAAAACTACTGAAATTCAGGAAAAACATCCTGAATTAATATCGTTTTTAGAAGAAATGCCAATGACCATTCCCAACAAAAACAATCCAGAAGTTACTATTAGAAATCTAAAAAAATATTATCAATCGCTTTGCGATTTAATAGATAATAAAAAGTAACTGATAACAAACCCATTTTAATCCTGGCAGGTTTCTAATATCTGTCAGGATTTTTTATTTAAAATAAAAGGGGTCTTTTTTACTCAAAAATATCCTACACAATAAAAATACAACTTTAGCAGTTTTTTTGCATAACCCCTAAAACTTACCGCCATGAAAAAAACAGCTACTCTGCTTGTATTGGCATTTAGCCTATGCATTTGTCTGCAAGCCAAAACCACTACCAAAAAAATTCACATTTTATTCGATACCGATAAATATGAATTAATCCCAACCGAGATACAAAAGTTAAATAAATTTATTACCAGTTTTCCTGCTGACAACAATTACGAAATTACCATTTCAGGACATACAGACAACAGGGGAAGTATCAATTACAACAAACAGTTATCAGTAAACAGAGCTGAAAAAGTAAAGGCTTATTTTGTAAAAAAAGGTCTCCACCAAAACATTATTAATATCCTATATTTAGGAGAATTAGCTCCTTTAAAAGCAAATGTTTCAGAAAACAACATGCAACAAAACCGTAGGGTAGAAATAACGCTAACTTATTATTATTTTGAAAGCATTAGTGAGTTGGAGCATGCTTTAGATGTTCATAAAACCAACAAGTATGTAATTAATCCTAAAAAAGAGCATGTACTTAAAGGGAAAAAAGGTGTTAAAATTCTAATAAAACCCAACACATTTATTAATAATGATGGCTCGATTATAGAAGAACCCGTAGCAATTGAGTTTATTGAAGCTCTTGATATTAATGACTTTTTATCTTCAAAACTAGCTACTAATAGCAAAGGAAAAATAATTGAAAGCGGTGGTATGGTAAAAATAACTGCTTCAACTGCTAGTGGCAAAACAGTTAATATTAACCCTGAAAACCCAATAAGTATTGCTATACCTACTATAAATAGACAAGATAACATGGAAGTGTTTTTATCAAATGAAGGCAGCGACTGGACACCAACTAACCAACCTATACTTGCTTCTACCTTATCTTTCCCTAAAATGAAAATGCCTATTAAGCTTGAGAATCATATTAAATTACCCAGCTATAAAATAGATAAAAGCAAACAACCTAAAATGCCCGTTGGTCCCAGAATGCCTTCAACTCCTAAAGAGCCTCGAAAAGAAAGTTATGAACGTAAAATTTATTGGTACCAGGTATTTAACAAAGAAAAGATTATACAAAAACAAGAAGAACGTTATAATAAAGCTTTAGAAAATTATGCAAAGCGAGTAGGACGATACAACAAAATGCTTAAATTTTATAATAACAACATGGCAGAATATAAAAAGAAACTTAAAGAATATCATATTGCAATGAATGAATGGAAAATGAAAATAGAAGTAGAAAGAAATGAATTTAAAAACACCTCTGAGTACCAAGAGACATTAAAAAGA
This sequence comes from Vicingaceae bacterium, assembly GCA_965284565.1. Classification (GTDB taxonomy): domain Bacteria; phylum Bacteroidota; class Bacteroidia; order Flavobacteriales_E; family Vicingaceae; genus BRH-c54. The sequence goes on along the minus strand of OZ260100.1, from coordinate 2,405,985 downwards.
TATAGCATCGTTCAAGCAAAAATTGATGAAAGATATAATAAACAACTAGTTGCTTGGAAAGAACATAAGAACAAAAAGCTAAGTGAAGAAGCTGAGAATATGGAAAAACTTGGTATTACAGATATAAATATGATGAATCAATATTTCTTTGCTTTTAATACGTTGGGATGGGTGAATGTTGATCGTTTTTATAAGTATAAAGAAGAAGATAAAGAAATGATAGTTTTAAATACAAAAGCCCCTAATAAAGAAGAAAAAGTGTTTGTTGTATTTAAAACTATCAAGAGTATAATACCAATGGATGCTGATTCAACCAACAATAAATACATAAAAAATAATATTCCAAAAAGTGAACAAGCTTCTATTTTAGCATACACCGTTAAAGACGGAAAACCGATGATTTATCATGAAACTCTTAACACTTCTGGCAATTATAACCTTAATTATACCCCGTCTTCTTTTGCCGAGATAAAAAAACTATTACAAGAATACATGTAATTAAAATTGAAAATATAATCCTAATAGGTTTGGATGCCTGTTAGGATTATTTTTATTCCTCTATCACAATATCAACTGCACTGCAACTGGTAAGGTAAGAAGAAAGCACTAAACGCTTTTTAGTTGCTCCATCGCTGGCTAATAATGAAATGGTGTTGGGTGGAATTTCCCCCACATTGTGTGCATACAAGGTTAAACTGCTAGTGGAGGATTTTTCCAACGTAATGGTAAAACTGTGCTTTTCTTTCGTAAGCAAATGTTTTTCCAACACACATTTATCATCTAAAAAAAGTGAAATAGTATCTCCATCAAAAGATTGGTTGTCCCAAACCGTAAAGGTAATTTCATTGGATGAGAAAGTCATGGTTCTGCGATGGTGAACCGACCGACCATTAATGCTATCAATTTGACCATCTTGGTTTGCTGAAAAATGATACGCACTTGGTATTACTGTATCTTCCTTTACTATTTCTGGTGCTTGTGGAAAGCCTTGAGGATAATATTGTAAGTTATCTATGAGGATATTACCGTTGTACTTGGGCATTTCTATATAATATGCCTCTAACAATAAGTATTCAGTTAATTGGCTAGGTTTTACTTCAAAAAAATAGGTTTTCCATTCTGTATTAGTTACTCTACCCGATTCCCAAAGGAGTTCTTTTTCAAAAAAAGCATTTAACCCATAAACTTTAAGTTGTATAGGGCGATTAAAATGCACGGTATCCGCTAAAAATTCAGGAGCAAAAGCTAAATCCAAACTGTAATGATAAGTCTGGTTGCTCAACAATGGTTGCTGAAACTTTTGGTAGCAAGCTTCCCACAAATAACTATCAATAATACTAAATCCTCTGGCTACCATTGTAATATAAGTACTTCCATGCGAAGCTGCTTTATTTACTCCCCAACTTCCAGGTTGTGTATCAGGCGAACTTGCTTGTCCGTAAGGTAGCCAACCTCTTGGAGAAATAGCAGTAATTGGTCGTCCTTCAAACGATGGATTGTTAAGGTACTGAGCTTGTAAACTGCTACTCCAAATAATGATGATGAATATAAATCGTTGCATTTTATTTTTGTTGGAAGCTCGAAGATAGAAGACAGAAGTTGAAAATAATTTATTCTTTTAACTTCTGTCTTCTAACTCCTGACTTTTTTTACTTTTTAATTATAATACTTCCTGTATTGCTCCAACATTTATATTCGTTGGTGTAGTACAAATACCCTGATGTAGCAGGAGCTTCAAAGCTACCAGATACTTCTGCTTTCAAATCTAAATTGATAGTGTGTGAAGCATTAGGAGCTAAGTCTCTGAAATAAAACACCACAAAATTGTCGGTAATTTCATAGAAACCTATTGTTCCTTTTTCTTGCAATTCTTTCAGTTGCCATGGTTGTGCCGATAACCCTGAAGGAATTCCAACTACTGCCATAGTCATTGGCATTCCTTTGTCTTCTTTATTACTTACTTTAGTGGTTAAGCGTACTGTTTCTCCTACTTTTACACTATTGGTATTTAATTCAGCTTCAACAGCTATTTTACACTCTTTTGACGATAGCGGTAAAGTTGTATTATAATCAATACTCATCGTATATGGCAAGGCATTTTTAGTGTCTTTATAACGAATTTCAATTTTTTGATTCCCAACTTTTAAATGCCTATCTAAATCTTTAAATTCAATAACATTTTTCTCTCCTGCTTCATATTTTTTAGAAGCAACTACTTTTCCGTCAATTACACACTCCAACACACCAGACTCTTTGGTTTGTTTAGAAAATTTAGCAAATGTTGTTAATGCTTTAAGTGCCAAGACTGTTCCTTGTGTAGAACCAAAACTTCCACTTCCAGACCTTGAGGAAACTAAAAACTCTGCTGCTTTGGTAATCGCTGCTACATTTTTTTTATCAGATTTTAACATTGCTAACATTGCTAATGATGTAGTTTCTACTTTTAAAGAAACACCACCCGAACGTGTAATAGAATGATTAGCATTCCAGCTACCGTCTTTTTCTTGCAATTTTAATAATGATTTCAATACACTTTCAGCTCTTTTATCTTTATAATTAAACAAAGTATTAGTCATTAAAGCCAATTGGTAAGCATCATTTGAAGCAGTTGAAGAAGAATATGCAGCCTCTAACTCTTTATTTATTTCCGAATAATTCGCTTCCGAAAGTGCATATACTATATAAGCATTAGTAACTTCTTCACTAGCTCTACCAAACTGATCTAAAGCTCTAGGATTTTTCTTAAACCCTCCTTTGCCGTCTTTTCTGCTCATCAGCCATTTAGAAGTTCTCATTACCATTTCACTACTTACATCTGCATATACATTTTTCATATCGTTAAACTGCATTAAACCATAAGCAGTAAGAGCTTCGTGTCCGGGAGATGACCCAAACCATTCGTAGCCTTTCTCTTTGGTTTCGTAAGAAGTTAATCTTTTATACCCTCTATCTAGTTTTTGATCGATGCTAGCAAATAACTCAGGATTATCCATTCCGGTTTCTTTCATATAACTCATTGCCATAATATTAGGATAATTACTCATAGAAGTCTGTTCAAAACATCCTGAAGGTTCTCTGATGATACTTTCTATTCCCTTCATTAAATCATTTACCACATTCGGGTAAGCTGTTAAAGAAGCTTGTAAAGAACCATCCACCACATCTGAAAGGGAAACACTATACGTTTTACTTAAATCTTGTCCTGAAAAAGCAATAGATACTGGAAAACCTTTTGGCCCAATTTTGATAGGATGCACAAAAGCATCCTTCAATCCACTAGCTTTAAAGCTAATTTCTAGGTTATCCTCACCTATTTCGTTCAACACTTCATAATTTAAGTAAATAGTTTTTGTAGTATTAGCCGCTAACATCTGGCTACCGGTTTCAACATTTAATACTTTAAATCCTTTAGGAGAAGTTACTGACAAATTTCCAACTACATCTTTGTTAGTAGTATTTTTTAACGTAAGTGGAATTTCAATTTTATCACCAAAAACCACTTGAGAAGGTACTTTAACTGTCATAGAAAATGGCAATTGTGTAAAGTGAGTATATTCAGCTCTTCCTACCATGCCTACTCCAACACCTTCCACTATAGTTCTAAATGAGGTTACTTCATCACTGTTAAAAAACTCAACAGTAGCTTGTCCGTTGTTGCCTACTTCTACATTTCCATCCCAAAAAATAGTAGAACGAAAATCTGTTCTTACTTCTACTTCTTGCTGATTTTCATAGTTAGGAGCAGCAAATTCTCTAGCTCTGTAATAGTTAACATTTGGTATAATCTTTTTCTCTTGAGCTACCAATTGATTGGCAATAGCCATTCCTTGTGCATTGCCTACAATTTCTACTTCATCTAAATCCATTTTTTCGGCTTCTTTCTTTTTATCATCTTTTGCCAGAGCTTTTCTATCAGCTTCTACTGGCACCATGTTTTGTTGAACTTGTTCTGCTTCCATATCTAATGCCATTTCATCCACTTGCATCATATCTTCTTCCACAACAATCATGTCAACAGCTGCAGCAGGCACATTTGCTCTTTTGGTTCTAACTGATTTACTATAACTATAAATTTCTTTAGGATCGTATAAATAAACCGTGTGGTTTTGAGTATAATTACTCGCTGTAAATCCTTGTCTAGTCAAGTCTTTTGCCGTAACTTCATAATAAGTTGGTTGATACAATGCTTCATTGGTAATAGAGAAATAACCTTCAGCATTGGTTTTACATGTTTTTTTATTTTGGATGTTTTTAATTATAGCATTTGCAATAGGTTTTCCTTGTCTGTTTAGTACCTTACCTTTAATGATTGCTTTTTCACCTTCAAATTGAATAGCAGGAAAATCTTCAGTCATCACTTTTTCCCAAGTAAACCTTCTCCAACCATCAGTCATTAATAAATAATCTAAAGCTTCATCTGCTTTTGTTTCTTTATCATTAAAATAAAATTGAGGTTCTTCTATTTTGGTTTTTAAATCGTTTTCTAGCAACAAAGAAGACAAAATATTACTCGATTTATCGTCAGCAAAACTCAATAATTTATCATCAACTACTGCTATAGAAAGATTAGCAGGCATAGGTAAGCCTCTTTCATCGGTTACTTCAATGTTCATTTTTACTTTTTCTCTTGGCAAATACTGTGTTTTATCTGTTTTTAAAGAAATATTCAGTTTTTTGTCTTTATTTACAAACACCAAACGTTCTGCTCTTTCAATATTTTTAGAATCAAATAAAGTTATTTGAGCTACTCCAATAGGAAAATCTTTAACAGGAATTTCAAATACATTTTTTCCTCTAGCAACATTTATTTCACTTGCAAAATAAATTTCTCCTCTTACCTGAGCAGCTAAAGACATTACTTCTGTTTCTGTTGATTGAATATTTATTTTTAATGTAGCTTCTTCTTTTTTGTCCACTTGCATTGTCCAGCCTCTTTTTAAGCTTTTTGGCAAGTCGTATTTTTTATTTATCCCTTTAGGTTTAGTAATTTGAGCGTAATACGTTTTACCAATTTTAGGTTCCAACTCAAATGCTCCCATACCATTATGAAAACTTGAAAATTGAGCTACTGAATTTCCTTCACTATCTTTTATCACGCCTTCAATATCGGCTGGTTTACCAAATTCATTCAATGCTTTAAAAGCCACTTTAGAAATCAATCCATCTACTAAATCTCCACCTTCAGGATAAAAACCTAAATCGATATTTCCTAAAATAATTGGTACGGAACGAGAAATACTTTCTATTCTTCCTTCATAATCTATCATCACATTCAATAATCCATCATTGGTTTTTAACTCATTTGGCAATTGAAATTTCACATATGCCAACCCTTCATTATCACTTGTTAATTTACTTTCAGTAAGTTTTTGACCATTTAATTGTACAATGAATTTCACATTATAATTTGATAACGGCTGATTTTCTAATGTTTGTAAATCTATTTTACTCACTACTTCATCTCCTGGTCCATAAGCTTTTTTAAGAAATTCCATTTTCATTTTTAAACGAGGTAGCACTACTTTTTGTACTTGAATTTCTTTTTCAAAAAAGTCGTTGGTATTTTTTTGCCAATTGGTATAAGCTTTCACTTTATAAATTCCGCCCATCACATTTTCATCCAATAAAAAATCTGCATTGGTTTTACCTTTGTGTGCTATTAATTGGTGTTTTTGACTCACATTTCCTTTAGGATCGATGAGTTCTACATGTAAAATATCACTTTTTTCAGAAGCCTTCATTGTTGAAGCATTTCTAACAAAAGCACTCAGCCAAATAGTTTCCCCAGGTTTATACAGAGGTTTATCTAATTGTACATACACCCTATCTTCTGGATATTCATTATTCAAATTAGTCAATTTTGTTTTTAATGATTTTAAAAAGTCATTCATTTTATATTCATTGGTTAACGAAATAGAAATAAATGAACCTAAAGCTGCGAAAGCTACAATAGCAACCATCAAACTTTTAACGGATTTAATTTTTAGATTTTTCATGACAATATATTTTTTGGTTGTTTTTAAATGATTTTCCCTTTGGATGCAACAAAAAATTATATTCCATAAAATTTAATTACCTAAAGTAAAACTTGTTAAAAAAGGATACTTAAATTGCATGATTTTTAAATATGTTATTATTAACTTCGTAACTTATTAAAATTTTAATCATTAAAAATTCACAATTTATGGCACTTAGTATTAAAGGAAAATTAGCACAAATTTTAAATCTAGAATCAGGAACAAGTAAAGCAGGAAAAGAATGGAAAAAACAAAGTTTTGTTATTGATACTGGAGATCAATACAATCCTCATGTTTGCTTTAGTTTATTTGGAGAAGACAAATTAAGCATGTTATCCAACTTTAATATTGGTCAAGAAATAGAAGTTAGTTTTAACCTTTCTTCTAGAGAATTTAATGGTAAATGGTACCATAATTTAGATGCTTGGAGAATTAATGCTGCTGAAAATGCAGCCCCTCAAAATGGTGCTCCAGCTGCTGTTGCATCTCCATCTATTGAAGATATGCCATCAGATGAAAATGATGATTTACCATTCTAAATAAAGATAATTAAAAGTTAGAATCTCTGCAAAAGAGTACTCAAGAGGCCTAAACTATCCTCTAACAAAGAAATAGCCCGAATAGCTGTAAGCTACAAAAACCTCTTAGGTATATCATTACCTTAGGGGTTTTGCTTTTAAATTACTTTTCTATCTTTGCTATATGAAAAAAACATGTTTTAAAATACTAGCTAAAATCAACAAAGCTATTTTACCAAGCTACACCAAAAGAAGACTAGACTTAAGTAAAGCTTCAAAATTTCAATTGGCTATTTTCGGGTGGAGAATTTATGTTACCAAAAGAGCTTTATAGCTTTTTCTAATTTATTAACACTTAATCAAAGTAAAAGACGCTTAATCTTTTCGTATTTTTGAGCAAACTAAAAAATAGAATACTATGAAAAAAATTACACTTATAGGCACATTTTTACTAGGTGCTTTATGTTTTAACAATGCAAATGCTCAAGACTTACCAAAACCAAGTTCATCAGCAGAAGTAAAACAAAAAATTGGTTTAACAGATGTAACTGTTGTTTATTCCAGACCAAATGTTAACGATAGAGAAATTTTTGGAGGATTAGTTCCTTACAATGAAATTTGGAGAACTGGTGCTAACCTAAACACACTTATTACTTTTTCTGATGACGTAAAAGTAGAAGGAAAAGAAGTGAAAGCAGGAACTTACGCTATGTTTACCTTCCCTGGTGAAAAAGAATGGAAAGTTGTTTTTAACACAACTACCGATGCTTGGGGTACTGGAGGTTATGACGAAAAAAATGATATTTTTTCAGCAACTGTTGCAGCTAAAGAAGGTTGTCACCAAGAAACAATGGAGTTTTCTTTTGAAAATGTACAAATTGAAAACGGTATGTTACAATTAGCTTGGAATAAAACACTTATTGAACTTAAAATTGATGTAGATGTAAAAGCTAAAGCATGGAAAAACATTGAAACTGCAATTGCTGAAGTTACTGATAAAAACAAAGCTAGTGTTTACAGAAACTGTGCTAAATATTGTGCTGACAACAATATGGAATTAGACAAAGCATTAGCTTGGATTAATGAATCTATTAAAGCACAAGAATACTGGTTCTCCTATTGGGTAAAAGCTGATGTTTTACACGCTAAAGGTGACAACAAAGGTGCTATTGCTAGTGCAAAAAAAGCAATTGAATTAGGTGAAGCAGGTGCTAAAGAAAGCGGAAAACCTTTTTCTTATAAAACTAGGTTAGAAGAAGCTATAAAAAACTATAAATAAGTTTAAAAGTTTATACCAAAAGCAAACACAGCTTACAAAAAGGTTATTTTTTCATAAAAATAACCTTTTTTATTTCTAAGCTCTTTCTCATCCTTTTGGAATAAGTATATTTGTCGACTAAAATTATTATAATATTAAATACGTACACATGCAACAACTATTTTATGTATTAGCAATTAGTTCACTTCTATTTGCTTGCGGTAATAACGAAGAAAGTGAGATTACTTCAGATTTAATTAATAACCCAATCTCTGCATCAGATTCTGCTGCTGTTGATAAAGATAATTTACCATTTTTTGAATTTGAAGAAGAAGTAAAAGACTTTGGTCAGATTACTCAAGGTGAATCTGTTAAAACAGTTTTTAAATTTAGAAATGTAGGAAAAAGTAACTTAATTATTTCTTCTGCCCAAGGAAGCTGTGGTTGCACCGTACCACAATGGCCAAAAGAACCTATTAAACCAAGAGAAAAAGGTGAAATTGAAGTTGTTTTTAACTCTGAAGGTAAATCAGGGTTACAAAATAAAACTATTACTTTAGTAGCCAATACTATCCCTAACACTGTAGTTATTGCTTTAAAAGGAGAAGTTTTAGCTCCATCATCTAAATAATATTATTTACAATTATAAATTAAAAAAATGAAAACAATTTTATTAATGGCATCTCCTGAAGGAGAACAAGGCGGAGGACTTCAAACCATACTAATGTTTGGTCTTATATTTCTAGTATTCTACTTCTTTATGATAAGACCTCAAATGAAGAAACAAAAAGACCTTAAAAAATTTAGGGAAGCACTGCAAAAAGGAGCCAAAATTGTTACCATAGGAGGTATTCATGGAAAAATTGTTGAAGTGAAAGATGAAACTGCAATTATTGAAGTTGAAGGTGGTAACAGGTTAAAAATTGAAAAAGCTGCTATAGCAAAAGAATTTTCAGCTGAAGAAATGGAGAAAAGTTAATTTCATCCATTTTTATTGCTTTTATTATGGAAAAAGCGAATAACAAACCTATTATTATTGGATTAACAGGCGGCATTGGTAGTGGAAAAACTACCATTGCCGAAATTTTTTACACCTTAAAAATTCCTGTTTTTAATTCCGATCAAGAAGCCAAAAAGCTTTATTCCCTTCCTGAAGTAAAACAACAAATTATTAAGCATTTTGGAAATGTTTATACCGAACAAAATCAACTTGATAAAAAAGCGTTAGGCAGTATTGTTTTTAATAATGATGAAAAACTCCAACTACTCAATAGCATTATTCATCCTGCAGTAAAAACACTTTTTGAAAATTGGGTAACCAAAAACAACCAAGCTTCTATTTTAATTAAAGAAGCTGCCATTTTAATTGAATCTGGAGCAGCTAACCAAGTTGATAAAGTTATTGTTGTTACTGCTCCAAAAAAAGAAAGAGTTAAGCGAGTAATGCAACGAGATAATGTTTCTGAAAAAGAAGTTATTGCTAGAATGAACAAACAACTCCCCGAAGAAAAACTAATTGCTCAAGCAGATTTCATCATTAAAAATGATAACGAACATTTAGTAATTCCTCAAGTGTTAGAAATCCTAAAGAAACTATAACAATTAAAAAACACATCTTAAAAATATAACCAATAAAAATTAGTGGTACTATTACTATTGAATTCTATAGTAGGCAATGGAAATTTTAAAAACCCAAAAGCTCCTAACACGGTATTGGCAAATTTGCTTTTAGTTTTTATGCGAGTTAAATCAATATCTAAAGAAAGATAAAATTGACGGTGACGCTCAATATTTGGGTAGACATTGTTATTAAATGCCCCTAACATACCATCAGCACCATAACCGACAGCAAGATTCAACCATTTTGGAAATTTACTTTCTTCACCTAAAAAAGAAGCTATATTGGCACTCATCCAATAAGTTTGTCCGTTGTAGTCTTTTAGCATATTTTGAGCTAAATTTTCACCTAGTAAGTTTGGGCGTTTTTCAGAATATTCAGTTTGGTGAAAAGAATATTTAAGTAAAATACGTTGCTCTTGCCAAGCCAATTGCTGGGCTATAAAAAATCCAGATCCGGCAGTATTTACAGCTACATCTCCCCAAGAAAATCCCCAGTCTGATGAGTATCCATCAAAAACTTCTACGGAAGTAAGAAGAAATAACCCCAACGTTCCACCATACCATACCGATTTTTTTTCACTCACTCCACTCCATTTTAAAACTTCATAACCTGCAAAACCAACATAATAGGCTGTAACTCCATGACCAATTTTATCCATTTGGAGCCACTCGTCATTATCATTAAAAAAATGAAACGAAGAACTCGGAACATCTTTATACCAAAGCGTATAAAGCCCAGTCATTGTAGCAGTATAGCCAACTGTTTCTGCTACAATAACCGTTTTTAATCTTTTAGTATTGATAGTATCTTGCTGAGCAAACAATAGGTTGCTTACTGAAAATACTATCGCTAATATGAAAAACTGGTATTTAGTAATGATTCCTGATTATTAGTTATTCAACCACTTTAAAAGCAGTTCTTCTGTTTTCCGCTCTTCCTTCCTCGGTATCGTTGTCAGCAATAGGAGAAGTATCTCCGTAGCCTTTAGTCAGCAATCTAGTTGCATCAATTCCATTGCTTACCAAATAATCTTTTACTGCTTTTGCTCTATTGTCCGATAAAATTTGATTGTCTTTTTTATTCCCAACATTATCGGTATGTCCACCCAATTCAATTTTTAAGTTCGGATTTTCATCTAAAAAAGTTACTAATTTATTTAACTCTGCTTTAGATGTTGGTTTTAAATCGAATTTAGCTGTTTCAAAAAACACATTTTTTAACACCACTTCTTTTCCTGCCTCAATTCTACTTAAAGGAACGTCTTTTTTAAACGGTTCGTAAGAAGTTCCGTGAGTTAATTTAAAATTCTCTGAATAAAACAAATAACCTTTTTTAGAAACATTCAGTGCGTATTCTTTATTAGGAGGTAAAGAAACCAAATACTTACCTGTTTTGCTATCTGAAAATGAAGTTACTGCCACTTCTCCTGTTTCAACATCTATCAATTCAAACTTGGCAGATAATTTATCTTTATTACTTTCATCATAAACAATACCTGATAAATACGTTACTTCTTCTGCTCTGGCATGTTCAGGTAACTCAAATTGATATAGATCTAAACTCCCCAAACCACCTTCTCTGTCAGAAGCAAAATAAGCTGTTTTTCCATCAGAACTAACTAGCAAACTATTTTCATCTGCATGAGTGTTGATAGGGTAACCTAAATTTATAGGGGTTGTCCATTCTCCATTTTCATCTTTGGTAGATTTAAAAATATCTAATCCTCCCATTCCTGGATGTCCGTCTGATGAAAAATACAATGTTCTTCCATCAGGGTGAATAAAAACAGATTCTTCTGATGATGCAGTATTAATAACCTTACTTAAAGGTGTAGGTTTAGACCAAGAACCATCTACTTGAATTTCTGTCATGTAAATATCTTGTTGACGATCTTGACCTCTTCCGAAACCTCTAATAAAATATAAAGTTTTACCATCGGAAGAAAAAGAGGGTTGTGTTTCCCAGTTTCTAGAATTTACAGGTTCTCCTAAATTTCTTGGAAAACTCCAATCATTCCCTGATTTGAAAGAATAAAATAAATCACAACTTCCATAGCCATTTTTACCTTTGCCGTAACCTTCATAAGAATCTGCACAAATTGTAAAAATTAAAAAATTACCACTTGCAGAAAGTGTTGGAGCACCTTCATTGTTATAACTATTTACTCCTTTCACATTAATGCTAGTCTTCCAATTATGTCCATCAAAATAACTTACAAAAAAATCTTCATTAAAGCCTGTTGGTGTACTTGGATCGTTTAATCTCCTAGTATAAAGCAAGGTTTTTCCATCAGCAGAAAGAGCAGGAAAATACTCAGGAAGTTCTGAATTTACCCCTTCTCCTAAATTTTTAGGTTCAAAAGGAACAGGATTTTTAAGTGCTTCAATAGCAAACTCACAATCTCTTAAACCATCATTAGCTAAATGCTTCATCATTAATGGTGCATCTGTAAATGTAAAGTAGCTATTAAAATATTTTTGAGCCTCTTCATACTTTCCAACCTTTAAAAGCAATGCTCCTAATGAAGCATGTGCTTCTGGAAACAGATCATATTTAGCTTCAATAGATTTGGTATAGTAAACGATAGCTTGCTCGTAGTTTGCTTTTTCGGTATAGACATAAGCCAATAACAATGCTGCTTCAGCAAAGTTAGGGTCTTTTTCTAAGGCTAATAAAAATTTCACTTCTGCTAAATCATTATTACGAGCATCATACAATCCTTTTCCTTCGTTGTAAAGTTTAACTGCTTTTTTGTTATCAGAACTAAGTGTTGGTTGTGCTACCGTACAGTTAATTAAAAATAGTACGCTTATTATTGGTAAAATTATTTTTGTGCTGATGTTCATTTGTTATAAGTTATTTGTTATTTTCTCGCAAAGACGCAGAGACGCAAAATTATTTTCTAAATTTCAAATTCATTGCGATGACCTACAGTCATCTCTTTATAAATTACGCTCCTTCGGAGCTTTGTTGTTAATTATTGAAGTTCAATTTGTATTGGCATTGTATAAGTCGATTCTATAGGATTCCCATTTTTATATGCTGGTTTCCAATCAGGCATTTGTTTAAATATTTCAATTATTTTTTCATCAATTACTTTACTTATACTTTTTAAAACTACAAAATCTTTCAACTTTCCAGATTTTTGAACTGTAAATTTTAAAAACATTTTTGTTTTTATACTTCCTTCAAAATCATCATTTTCAACTATAAGTCTCTCTAGTATAAACTTATATAACTCTTGTTTTCCTCCAGAAAATTCAGCTACAATACTATTTTTCAAACTATCTTCTGTTTGGAGATAAACACTATCAGAATTTACACCATACGATTCAACTGCGACAAGTTGAAAAGTCAAAGTGAACATTACTAATTTTAATATTTTATTAATTCTCATCATTATATATGCTAACCAACTTCAAACCTCAAACTTTGAACTTTAAACCCACCTACGCTATCCTACTCCAATTGGTTTTTTCTTTCACTAAAGCTGCTAAAGTAGTTCGCAAACGTACGTTTTTTTCCAATTGTAAATTAATATCTTCTTTCAACACATCCACAGCTACATTTCTGGCTGCTTTTAAAATAAGGTTATCTTTTGCTAAATCAGCAATTTTCAAATTCAGCAAACCACTTTGTTGTGTTCCTTGTATATCGCCCGGACCTCTTAACCTTAAATCTACCTCTGCAATTTCGAAGCCATCATTAGTCCCTACCATAGTTTGCATTCTTAAACGAGCATCGCTACTCAATTTATTGCCTGTCATTAATATACAATACGACTGCTCTGCTCCTCTTCCAACCCTGCCTCTAAGTTGATGCAATTGCGATAATCCAAAACGCTCAGCACTTTCTATTACCATTACCGAAGCATTAGGAACATTTACGCCTACTTCAATTACGGTAGTAGCTACCATAATTTGAGTTTCTCCTTTTACAAAACGTTGCATTTCAAAATCTTTATCATCAGGCTTCATTTGTCCGTGAACAATAGAAAGTTGGTACTTAGGTTTTGGAAATTGTCTGGATAAACTTTCATAACCATCCATCAAATCTTTATAATCCATTTTTTGAGATTCCTGAATTAACGGATAAACCACATAAATTTGTCTACCTTTCTCAATCTCTTTATCCATAAAACCAAAAAGTTTTAAACGAGAAGAATCATACTGATGAATGGTTTTAATTTCTTTTCTGCCCGGTGGAAGTTCATCAATTACAGAAACATCCAAATCGCCATAAAGTGTCATGGCTAAGGTTCTCGGAATTGGAGTGGCTGTCATCACTAACACATGAGGAGCTGCTACATTGTTTTTCTTCCACAATTTGGCCCTTTGTTCTACACCAAAGCGATGTTGCTCATCTACAATAGCCAACCCTAATTGTTTGAATAGAACTTTATCCTCTAAAATAGCATGTGTACCTATTAAAATATGTAATGAACCGTTTTCTAGTTTCTCATGAATTTCTTTACGTTCGGCAGTTTTTACAGAACCTGTGAGTAAAGCAATTTCTATGGGTAAGCCTTCAATTAATTCTTTTACTCCTGCAAAATGCTGTTGAGCCAAAATTTCTGTTGGTGCTAACAAACACGCCTGAAAACCATTATCTAACGCCAACAACATCGTCATTAAAGCCACTATGGTTTTTCCACTTCCTACATCTCCTTGCAATAGGCGGTTCATGTGATGTCCGGAACCTAAATCTTTTCTTATTTCTTTAATTACTTTCTTTTGAGCATTGGTCAGTTCAAATGTTAATTTTTCATTGTAAAAAGTATTGAACAGCTCCCCTACTTCATTAAAGACAAAGCCTTTCATTTGAGTAGTGTTTACAGCTTTTTGTCGCAATAAACGCAATTGAAGAAAAAACAATTCTTCAAATTTTAAACGATAAATGGCTTTTTTTAATAAGTCTTCATTCTTTGGAGTGTGAATATTAATTAAAGCTTCTTCTCTTGATATAAACTTTAAGTTTTGAAGTAATTCATTTGATAATGTTTCTGGAATATTTTTATTGATTTGAACAACTAAATTTTTTTGCAGCTTAAAAATTCCTTTAGAGTTTAACCCTTTAGCCGAAAGTGCTTCTGTTGTAGAATAAACCGCTTCCATAGCAATTTCATTAGTAGGCAATGCCGCTACTACATCATCCATTTCAGGGTGAGTAATATTGTATCTACCCTTAAATAGTGTTGGTTTTCCGTAAACAATGTATTGTTGACCAATTTGAACTGAATTCTGCAACCATTTTATTCCTTTAAACCAAACCAGTTCTATCTCTCCTGTTTCATCTTTGAGAATTGCTGTCATTCTTTTTGCACGTCTTTCTCCAACAATATTTTTAATAATAATTTTACCTTTAAGTTGAATGTATGCTTGGTCGCCAGAAATTTCGGAAATGGAATAAATTTTAGATTTATCAATATACCTAAAAGGAAAATATTCTACTAAATGTTTATAAGTGTAAATGCCCAATTCTTTCTTTAGTAACTCACCACGTTGTGGCCCTACTCCTTTTAAATATTCTATTTTGGTATCTAAAAACACTTATAAAACTGTATCAAACAAAAGTACAATTTTAATGTGAATTAGTCTCATACCTTCTTTAACCTCTTTCTCTTAATTTTTATGAACTACATAGTTCAATCAAGAAAATTAATTTAACGTATTTTACATTCTTACTTCAAACATTTTTTATTACCTTAGTCATAAATTATAAACTTGAAATATAATGAAAACTGGCACGGTAAAATTTTTCAACCAGCTTAAAGGTTTTGGTTTCATAAAAGACAGTATAACAGGCGAAGAATATTTTGTTCACGAAAAAGGATTACTTGAAAAAATTGATGAAAATGATTCTGTTATATTCGAGTTAAGAGATGGAAAAAAAGGACTAAATGCCTTTAATGTTAAGAAAAACTAAATCATATAAATTCGCCTTATCACTATCTTACTTTGTCTCAAAATAGTGATATTTGCACAAAATTTTTATTTATAAATTATGAGTGATGATAAAAAAGTAATCTTTTCGATGAACAAGGTCGGAAAGACATTACCAAACGGAAAAGTTATATTAAAAGATATCTATTTATCTTTTTTTTATGGAGCCAAAATAGGAATTATTGGTCTTAATGGTTCGGGGAAATCTACTGTAATGAAAATTATTGCAGGAGTTGAAAAGTCTTATCAAGGAGATGTAACATTTTCTCCAGGTTATACTGTTGGATACTTAGAACAAGAACCACAATTAGATGAAACTAAAACAGTAAAAGAGATAGTCCAAGAAGGAGCTCAGGAGACCATTGATGTACTTAATGAGTACGAACTTGTAAATAATAGTTTTGGTGACCCTGAAGTATATGAAAATCCTGAAAAGATGGGAGCTGCAATGAAAAGACAAGCAGAACTTCAGGATAAAATTGATGCTCTAAATGCCTGGGAACTTGATGCTAAACTTGCTAGAGCAATGGATGCATTAAATTGCCCACCCGAAGATGCTTCTATAGCCAACCTTTCAGGAGGTGAGAAAAGAAGAGTAGCTCTTTGCAGATTACTACTTAAACAACCAGATATATTATTATTAGATGAACCTACCAACCACTTAGATACAGAAAGTGTATATTGGTTAGAACAACACTTACAACAATATCCGGGAACTGTAATTGCTATTACCCACGACAGGTATTTCTTAGACAATGTTGCTGGCTGGATATTAGAATTAGACAGAGGTCATGGTATTCCTTGGAAAGGAAATTACTCTTCTTGGTTGGAGCAAAAATCTAACCGATTGGCTCAAGAAGAAAAAACAGAAAGTAAGAGAAGAAAAACACTTGAACGTGAGTTGGAGTGGACAAGAATGAACGCAAAAGGAAGACAAACAAAATCTAAAGCTAGGTTAAGCAACTATGATAAATTATTGAGCGAAGGAACTTCAGAAAAAGAAGCAAAACTCGAACTTTTTATTCCTAACGGACCACGTTTAGGAAATGAAGTTATTGAAGCCATTAACATCTCAAAATCTTTTGGCGATAATGTTTTATATGAAAACCTTTCATTTAAATTACCTCCCGCAAGTATTGTCGGAATTATTGGTCCGAATGGAGCCGGTAAAACCACTCTTTTTAGATTAATCATGGAAGAAGAACAACCTGATACAGGAGAGTTTAAAGTTGGAGATACCGTTAAAATTGGCTATGTTGACCAATCACACAAAGACTTAATAGACGACAAAACTATTTTTGAAGTGTTTTCTGGTGGAACAGAAATGATGGAATTTGGTGGAAAAACAATCAACTCTAGAGCATATTTATCTCGCTTCAATTTTGCCGGTTCAGACCAAAACAAAAAAGTTGGAAACCTATCTGGAGGAGAAAGAAACAGACTTCACTTAGCTATGGCAATTAAAGAAGAAGCAAACGTTTTATTATTGGATGAGCCTACTAACGATTTAGATGTAAATGCCATAAGAGCCTTAGAGGAAGGTATCGAAAACTTTGGAGGTTCCGCAGTTATTATTTCTCACGACAGGTGGTTTTTAGATAGAGTTTGTACACACATTTTAGCTTTTGAAGGAAATGCTCAAGTTTATTTCTTTGAAGGTTCTTATTCTGATTACGAAGAAAACAGGAGAAAACGTTTAGGAAATGAACCTCAACGATTTAAATATAAAAAGCTCATAAAATCTTGATGATTTGCAACTAAATAGCTAATTTTAAAGTCTATAAATTTAGTCAATTGAATTATCATGATGAAAAAATTATTATTTAGTGTATTTATATTTTTCACAACTATAAGCACTAATGCTCAGCTAGTTGTAAATACAGGAACCATGACTCCTACTCAATATGTTCAAAATGTATTGGTTGGAGCTGGAGTTACCATTTCCAATGTAACTTTTACAGGCACATCTACTCAAATTGGTGATTTTGATGCTACCAATACTTTAATAGGTATTCCAGATGGTTTAATATTAGCATCTGGAACTGTTACAACAGCTGTTGGCCCTAACAATAGTGGAAGTGCTGGCACAGACATGTTTGGTAGCGGAGATCCTGACTTAACGACAATAGCTGGTATTACAACTTTTGATGCAGCCGTGTTAGAATTTGACTTTATTCCTATTGGAGATAGTATCAAATTTAATTATGTCTTTGGTTCAGAAGAATACTTAGAATTTGTAAATTCAGGAGTAAATGATGCTTTTGGTTTCTTTTTAAGTGGTCCTGGAATTACAGGACCTTATACTAATTCGGCAGTAAATTTAGCCCTTATTCCAAACTCAACTACCCCAGTTACTATTGACAATGTAAACAGCACAACAAATTCAGCTTATTACGTTGTAAACGGTACAGGAACAAATGCCCCGTATAATACTAATCCACAATACGTTCAATATGATGGTCATACCGTTGTATTAACTGCTCAATCTCAAGTTGTTTGTGGACAGACTTATCATTTAAAAATTGCTATTGCTGATGCTGGTGATGGTGTTTGGGATTCTGGAGTGTTTTTAGAAGGGGGTAGTTTAACCTCAACTGGTGTTGATATTAATATTGTTACCGCAACAGGTGACTCTACTATTATTGAAGGTTGTGCTGATGCAAACATATGTTTTACAAGAATTGATACTACAGGAGCTGATACTGTTCCAATATTTATGACTGGGACAGCTACAAATGGAATCGATTATAACTTATTACCTGACTCTATCTACTTCCCAGCTGGTCAAAACTCTGTTTGTTTTACGATTACCCCGATCGCTGACGGACTTAATGAAGGAACTGAAGATATTATAATTACTGCTCAAACTATTAATGCATGCGGAGATACTGTTTTAACTACAGGAACAATATTTGTTGTTGATGCTCCTAATATAAATATTACTACAACCGATTTAACATTAAACTGTCCCACAAGTGGGCTTACAATTAATTCATCAGCTTCTGGAGGTCTTGCTCCTTATGATTTCACATGGATAAACATGAATGGAGATACCTTAGGAGGTTCTCAAAATTTAAACACACCTGTTAATCAGACAGATACATTTGTTGTTATTGTTACCGATAGTTGTAATTTAACTACTGCTTACGATACGGTTATAATTACTATTCCGACAACACCTATGACAATATCTGCTGGAAGTGACATTACGCTAAACTGTCCAGGGCAAAGTGTTACTTTAATTAGTATAGTTAATGGTGGTAGTTCGGGATATACATTTAATTGGACACCAGGAAATGTAAACACGCCTAATTATACTATTCCTGCTGTAAACCAAACCACTACTTATGTATTACAAGTAACAGATGCATGTAACACCTCCGCCTATGATACTGTTACAGTTTTTGTTAATTATACGCCATTACAAGTTATTGGTAATTCAGGTGACAGTATCTTGAACTGTGAAGGAAATGACAATTTTATGGATATTTACACAATAGTTACTAATGGAACTGCTCCTTATACTTTTGCTTGGAGTAATTCTAGTAGTGATAGTCTTGTAAATGTAAACGTTACATCTCCAACCACTTATTATGTCACTGTTACTGATGCTTGTAACTTTAGTGTAACAGATACTATTAACTTTTCTTTTAATCCTTACACTCCAATGAGCATTGCTATTTCTGGTGATGATAGTATTTGTATAGGGTCTTTAACATCTCTATCTGCAGTTGTAACTAATGGTTATCCGCCATACGCTTATTATTGGTCAGATGGAATTTCTTTCACTGGAACTGGAAACCCAATTGATTATTCTACTTTAAATGGTGGAAATCAATTTATAACACTATCTGTTACTGATCAATGTAATATTACAGAACAAACTACGCATATGATTGAAGCAATAGCTTGTGAAATTACTATTCCTAACGTATTTACTCCAAACGGTGATGGTAATAATGATTATTTAGTATTTGACAATCTTCAATATTTCCCAGATAATAAATTGGTTATTTTTAACCGTTGGGGGAAAAAGATTTTTGAAAAGATAGGTTATCAAAACAACTGGGATGGAGATGGCCATAGTGATGGCACTTATTTCTATATTCTTGAATTAAATGATTTTGCTAACACAATTCATAAGGGAACTATAACTATTTTTAAATAAAAAACACATTACTAAAAAAACAAAAAACCTAAAATATCTCTGATATTTTAGGTTTTTTATATTAATTTATGAGACTAAATTATTTCTCAACAACCACTCCCATACTACAAAATTTGTTAATTCTTTTCTCTACTAATTTATCTTTATCCATTTCCACTAATTTAGGTAAATGTTTAAGGATTTCTTTTTTAACAAGGTCAAAAGCTTCTTCAGGAGCAGCATGAGCTCCGCCAACAGGTTCTTTTATAATTCCATCTACCAATTTGTTTTCTAACATATCAGTTGAAGTAAGTTTAAGTGCCGCAGCGGCTTGCTCTTTAAAATCCCAACTTCTCCATAAAATAGAAGAACAAGACTCTGGAGAAATAACAGAATACCATGTATTTTCCATCATTAATACCTTATCTCCTACCCCAATCCCTAAAGCTCCACCAGAAGCCCCTTCTCCAATAATAACTACTATAATTGGTACCGTTAATTGAGCCATTTCAAATAAATTTCTTGCTATAGCTTCTCCTTGTCCTCTTTCTTCTGCTTCAAGACCTGGAAAAGCACCTGGAGTGTCTACAAAACAAATAACAGGCTTATTAAATTTTTCAGCTAATTTCATTAATCTTAGAGCCTTTCTATATCCTTCTGGATTAGGCATCCCAAAATTTCTGTACTGTCTCATTTTGGTATTAACTCCTTTTTGCTGACCTATTAACATAACGGATTGCCCATCTATCATCCCAAAACCACCAACCATTGCTTTATCATCTTTAACAGTTCTATCACCATGTAGCTCAACAAAATTTCCATCAGTAATATGTCTAATATAAGCTAATGTATAAGGCCTCTCTGGATGTCTAGAGACTTGAACTCTTTGCCAAGGTGTTAGGTTGGAGTATAACTCTTTACGAGTATCTTTTATTTTCTTTTGAATTTCTTTAACAATCTTAGTTGTATCAACACCTTTTTCTTCTTGAAGCTTTAAATGCTCCTCTAATTGTTCTTCTAAAATCTGTATTGGTTCTTCAAAATCTAAATATACTGGCATATTTTTTTGTTTAAATTAAAATTCAAAATTACTAATTTATATTTTTCAATAACTTTAGAAAAGTAGATTAGTTATTTATTAGTATTACTTATTAAAAACCCCATAAACTGCAGATCCACTACCTGTCATTGAGGCATAAACTGCTCCTTGGTTATATAATGATGCTTTTACTTCTTTTATGGTTTTATATTTTGAAAAAATTGACTTTTCAAAATCATTTTTAACTACATTTTTCCATTGCTCAATTGGTAAATGAAGTTGATCTCTTAAATCTATTTCACTTTTTCTTACTTGAATTCCATCATAAGCTTCTTTTGTGGACACATGAATATTTGGAAAAAGAACTTCAATTTTATAACCTTCTAAATTTAAATCATAATCAGTAAAATCATCTCCTTTGTTATAGGCATAAACAGGTTTGTTTTTAATGAAGAAAGCACAATCGCTGCCTATTTTTTGTGCATAAGTGATTAATTTCTCTTCAGAAAGATTCAAAGTAAATAAAGCGTTTAATAATTTTAAAGTAAATGCTGCATCAGAAGAACCTCCACCAAGTCCGGCACCTATAGGAATAACTTTATGTAAATGAATTTTAACACTGGGTATATCAAAATCTGCTTTCAATAATTGGTAAGCTTTAACACATAAATTCTCATTTTTGTTTCCAGGAATTTCTATTCCTGATGAAGAAAATAAAACCTTATCACTTTGTGTGTTTAGAATTATTTCTAGAATGTCTTTAATGTGAAAAATGGGATAAAAAACACTTTCAATATTATGAAAACCATCAGGTCTTTTTTCAACAACATTGAGTCCTATATTTATTTTTGCATTAGGAAAAACTATCATGAAAAAATTCTTTATTTCCTAAAACATGTGTTTTTCGGCATGGTAAGAAGATCTAACCAAAGGACCGCTTTCTACATATCTAAAACCTAATTTTAACCCTATCTCTTTATATTCAGCAAATTGAGCCGGTGTAACAAATTCTTTAACTGGTAAATGTTTTGGTGTTGGCTGTAAATATTGTCCTAAAGTTAATATATCGCACCCTGCGTTTACTAGATCTTGCATTGTTTCTATCACCTCTTTTCTGGTTTCTCCTAAGCCTAACATTACTCCAGATTTTGTTCTCATTCCTCCATCTTTTAATCTTTTTATTACTTCCAAACTTCTATCATACTTCGCTTGGATTCTCACCTCTCTCGTTAACCTCCTTACTGTTTCTAAATTATGAGAAACTATTTCAGGCGCTACATCTATTATTCTTTGTAAATTATCCCACTTTCCTTGAAAATCAGGAATTAAGGTTTCCATTGTTGTTTGTGGACTAAACTCTCTAACTTTATTTACTGTCTCCACCCATATAATAGAACCACCATCTTTCAAATCATCTCTATCCACAGAAGTAATTACACAATGCTTTACATTCATTAATTTTACCGAATTGGCAACTCTTTCAGGCTCTTCAAAATCTGCTGGTAATGGTCGCCCAGTTTTTACAGCGCAAAAACCACAAGATCTGGTACATATATTTCCTAAAATCATAAAGGTTGCCGTTCCTGCTCCCCAACACTCTCCCATATTAGGACAATTTCCACTTTCACAAATAGTATGTAATTTGTGTTCAGAAACAATTTTTCTGACCTTAGTATATTCCTGCCCTGTTGGTAATTTAACTTTTAACCAACTTGGTTTTTTAATTTTACTATATCCAACTGGTTTTTCTTCTTCTTTAATCATCTCTCCTTTAATATTTTCAATTCTTACTACAATTTAATTTGTGCTTTTAGAGCCAAACGAAAATGTTACATATAAATTTATAAGCCAATTCCTATTTAATTCATTTGCCATCATTGGTAATTCTTGTAAAAACAAATCAGCTTTTGCTCCAACTTCTAATGCATTTAAATTTTCTGCTTCTCTGGCAGATTCAAAATTTAACCCCGCTTTTAAAAATATACCCGGAATAATTTTTCCTCCAAACAATCCTTTCATTGCAGGTCCTTTTCCAACAATATCATTCTGCGAGTGTTTCTCAGGGTCATATCTTTCAAACCTTGTATCTATGGTTTCCAACTCTTCGTTATAAAATAATACTTCTAAGTAAATTGGTTTGGCATAAGCCAAAGTTATTCCCGTATTATAAATCATAGCTATTGCTATACCTCTCACACTTTGTTTACTTATAAATGTTTTATGATTACCAACACTTCCCCTAAATAAAAACATGGTATTTAACTTTCCATATACATAACCATTAGAATTATCAAACACAGAAGTAAATGTTTTAATTTCTTTAGGATGTTTTAGTCCAACTATTTCTCCTTCAAAAGTTCTTCTTGTAAAACCTGAAGTATACATTCCATATCTGTAATTAAACCCCCAACCTGTTGTATGTATTATCAAACCATAAGCTTGTTCACTTTTATATACAGTTCTTGCTTCTTCAAAAATTGTTTCTTGTGCGACTACATTTAAAGTACAACAAAAAAACAATACAAGAAATACTATATAAACTGTTTTTTTCATACGTAAAAGCAAAAATAATAATAAATAATTTGTCAACTTTACAAGTTGTACTTATTTTACAAACACAAACAACCATAAAATGCCAACATCTAAAATTATTTATAAAGGTGAATTAAGAACCGAAGCCGTTCATTTATACTCTAATAACAAAATTATTACTGATGCACCTTTAGACAACCAAGGAAAAGCTGAAACTTTTTCTCCAACAGATTTAGTTGCTACAGCACTTGTTAGTTGCATGTTCACCATTATTGGAATCAAAGCTAGAGATAGCGATTTTTCTATTGAAAATGCTTCAGCAACTGCAACAAAGATAATGGCAGATAAACCTAGAAAAATAAAAGAAATTATTATTGAGTTTGATTTTACAAATCATCATTACTCTGACAAAGAAAAAAAAATAATTGAAAACTCAGCAAAAATTTGTCCTGTAGCATTAAGTTTAGCAAAAGACATACAACAAACCTTAGTCTTTAATTTCTAACACTTCTTTAACTTTGCTTACAGAAATTGATCCGTGAGAGGCATCGTAAACACACTTATTGTTTTTTATAACAAGTAATTGTGGAGATTCGTGTTCTACATCAAAATCTGCTGCAATTTGATTTGAAATTTCTCTATATTTAATTAAATCTAAATAATAAAGTGGTAGTTTATTCTCATCAATATCCCATGTTGTTGACATTTTTAATTTTGCCATCATGCTTACAGGACATCTAGTACTATGTTTAAACACAGCTACAGCAAAACAGCCATCTTCATTTGAAGAGGCTATCATTTTATCATAATCAGAAAGTGTTTCGAGTTTGAGCCAGTTCATGGTTGGAACTTAACAAATATTAAGCAGCTACTTTTGTAGTCTTAACGTCTGTTTTTCCATAAGCAGGACAAGTACCATGACTTTTGCAAGAAGAATAAAGTAATGCTAATAGAAATAAAGAAGTTAGAGTTAATGCGATCTTTTTCATGCGAGTTTTCTTAATTTTGAATTACAAACATAATAAAAATATCTTTACTAAGTTTTCTTTTTTATTAACAATTTTTCATTTTGAAAACGTTTAAACTGATTAAAAACCAGAAAAATCAATGACAAACATCGAATTAAACCATATGTGGAAAACATTATTATCAGATGAAATTAATGCTCCATATTTTACTGATTTACTGCAATTTTTAGCTGACGAAAAGAAAAACTATACTATATTTCCTCCTGAAAAAGAAATTTATAATGCTTTCAATCTTACTCCCATAGATAAGATAAAAGTCGTAATCATTGGTCAAGATCCTTATCATGGAAATGGTCAGGCTCACGGTCTTTGTTTTTCAGTAAATGATGGCATTAAATTTCCACCATCATTAAAAAACATTTTTAAAGAGCTGCAAAGTGATTTAAACATTCCTATACCTATTTCAGGTAATTTAACTCATTGGGCCGAACAAGGTGTTTTTTTAATAAACAACACCCTTACTGTTAGAGAAAAAGAACCTACTTCTCATCAAAAAAAAGGCTGGGAAGAATTTACTGATGCTGTAATTAAGCTTATTTCTAATCAAAAAAAAGGCGTAGTTTTTTTACTTTGGGGAAGTTTTGCTCAATCGAAAGAAAATATAATTGACACCACTAAACATCATGTTTTAAAAGCAGCTCACCCCTCTCCTTTTTCTGCTCATAGAGGTTTTTTAGGTTGTAAACATTTTTCTAAAACCAACGAAATCTTAAAAAAACAAGGACAAAAACCTATTAACTTTTAAATTTACAAAAAAATCTAAATGCAAAACAATCATTTATATAACAATGATTCCTTTTCTACCAACCTAAATAAGTGGTTGTTAGTTTTAATATTTAGCTTTTTTATACTTTCTTCAATAAATTCTTTTGCTCAAACTAAAAAAGTTAATTTAATTTTTAATGATACTATTCTTTCCTCAAAACAACAAAAAGAGCTTTTATCAATAAGTACAAACAGTAGTTTTATTAATTTAAATATCGTCACAAAAAACATTAATCAACAACTTTATAAAAATGCTTATTTAACAGCTCATATAGACAGTATAACCTTCGATTCCACAACTTACTTTCTTCACTACCATTTAGGAAAACAAATTAAATGGACCAAGCTTACTACCAAAACTATTGATGAAGGAATTTTAAGCAAAATTGGTTTTAGGGATAAAATCTACAACAACAGACCTTTTAATCAAAATCAATTAAAACGTTTTTTTGACAAAGTAATTTCTTTTTATGAAAATCATGGATATCCATTTGCTTCTATCCAGTTGGATAGTGTACAAATAAATGACTATAACCTTTCTGCCAATTTATCCATCAACAAAAACCAACTGTACAAAATAGATAGTGTTACTATAAAAGGAAACGCAACTGTTTCTGATGATTATATTAAAAACTACATTCATATTAATGATGAAGATATTTATAACGAGGAATTAATAAAGAAGATAAACACTCGAATTAAAGAAATTCCTTTTGTGGAAGAACAAAATCCTTCTAAAGTTATTTTTAATGAAGAGAGTGCTTATGTACTTTTAGTACTTAAAAAGAAACAAGCCAACAGGTTTAACGGAATTTTAGGGATTGTTCCCGATGAAACAGGAAAAGTTAGGCTAAATGGAGATGTAAAACTAAACCTAATAAACTCCTTTAAGCGTGGAGAAGAAATTTCGTTCAATTGGAGGGCTATGCAAAACAATTCACAAGATTTAAAACTGACTACAGCTTATCCTTTTTTATTCAGCAGTCCTTTTGGAGCCGAATACCAACTAAATATTTATAAAAGAGACAGTACCTATATAGATGTCTTTAATAAAATTGGAGCAAGATACATTCTAAAAGGAAATAATTATTTCAATGTATTCTATCACAACAAAAGTTCTAGCTTGTTATCTCAAAAAGGTTTTGAAACTCTTACCGTTTTACCCGATTTTGCTGATGTTTCTACTCAACTTTACGGAATTGGGATTGTTTATGACCAATTAGATTATATACATAACCCAAGAAGAGGTTTTAGTATCACTGCAAATGGTTCATTGGGAAATAAAAAAATTACAAAAAACCCTCAACTCAACGAACAACTTTACGAAGATGTAAACTTAAAAACCAACCTATATACCTCTCAAGCAAATTTAGCACTATACATCCCAATAAAAAAAAGAAGTGTTATTAAATTAGGTACTCAAAACGGCTATACTTACAATGAAAACTTATTTGATAATGAATTGCTTAGGATTGGCGGATTACACACTTTAAGAGGTGTTGATGAGGAATCTATATTCGCATCTTTTTACAGTATACAAACAATAGAATATAGATTTATTTTAGAACAAAATTCATTTTTGTATTTATTTACAGATGGTGCTTTTTGGGAGAAAAGAACAGCAAAAAACTACATTTTAGACAGACCTTATAGTTTTGGTGTAGGGATGAATTTCGAAACCAATGCAGGAATATTTTCTATAAGTTATGCTGTAGGCAAACAATTCGACAATCCTATTCAGTTTAGATCCGCAAAAATCCACTTTGGTTTTATCAACTTTTTTTAATGATTAAATTGTTAATTTTGTTGTCCTAACTATTATAATTGTTATGCAAAACATCATCAATCCAGTCTATTTATCACAAGAAAAAATAGAACAATTAAAACAAGAATTTAATTCTGCTAAACCTTGTAAATATATTGTTTTGCCTAATTTCTTAACCGAAGAATTAGCAAGCACATTATATGAGAATTTCCCTAAAATTGACACTTTAAATGTAAAAAGAAAAAGTATCAATGAGAATAAATCTGAAGATTATCATTTTGATCGCTTCCACCCCGCTTTTAGCGATTTAAAAAAAGTAGTTGGTTCTCCTGAGATGTATCAATTTATGGAAACCATTACAGGAATTGAAGGACTTAGAACTACCGATGATTCGTTGGGTTCAGGAGTTCATCAAGGACAAAACGGAAGCTATGTTGATGTGCATATTGATGTGAATTATAATCCTGCAAAACATTTATGGCGAAGAATTAATTTATTGATTTATTTAAACAAAAATTGGAAACCAGAATATGGTGGAGACTTAGAATTGTGGGATAAAAAAATGACGCAATGTGAAGTAAAAGTTCCATGCGATTTTAACAGAGCTGTTATTTTCTTAACCGATGAAAATTCACCTCATGGCTATTCAAAAATAACTATTCCTGAAGGAGAAACAAGAA
This sequence comes from Vicingaceae bacterium, assembly GCA_965284565.1. Taxonomy (GTDB): domain Bacteria; phylum Bacteroidota; class Bacteroidia; order Flavobacteriales_E; family Vicingaceae; genus BRH-c54. The sequence goes on along the minus strand of OZ260100.1, from coordinate 2,378,673 downwards.
AGTCCTTTTACACGTATTATTTTACCGAAGTAGGCGAAGGATTTAACTATAGTGACTCTCGTTTCGTATCTCGCCCAGATGATTCTACCATGAAGAAATTAGCTACTTCCATAAAAGAGCCTTTAAAAATAACAGCTAAAAAAATATTAAATGCTATTGGCGTAAAATCATTGGATTTTCAAGATAAAAACAAGAAAAAATAAGCATGATTGCAACAACTCCCCAACCACCTTATTACGCTGTTATTTTTACTTCTACGAAAACAACTATAGACGAAGGGTATAATGAAATGGCAGACAAAATGATTGCTTTAGCTGCTAAACAAGAAGGTTTTTTGGGAGTAGAAGCAGCAAGAAATGAAATAGGAATTACGGTTTCTTACTGGAAAGATGTAGCATCAATAAAAAAATGGAAAGAAGTCTCCGAACATAAAATAGCGCAAGAGAAAGGTAAAACCACTTGGTACAAATCCTTTAAAACTAGAATTGCTAAAGTAGAAAGAGATTACGAGTTTCATAAAACTAAATAATTAAAGACTAAAAGAAATAAAAAAGAATGGGGAAGAAAAAACGATTTTCAAAAGAATCTATCAAAAAAGCGATGCGTGTTTTTCGCTTTATAAAACCTTTTAAAGCACCTTTTATTATTGGTCTGTTGGTGCTTTTTATTTCAAGCATTACTACTATGGTTTTTCCAAAAGTATTGGGCGATTTAATCGATTCTGTAAATGCCGATGATGCAACTACAGTAAATACTTTTACCCTATTACTAGTTGGTATTTTCTTAGTTACCGCAATTCTTTCCTTTCTTAGAGTATATTTATTTGGATTGGTTACCTACAAAGCCCTAGCATTACTAAGAATGACTACCTACAAACACTTAATTTCCTCACCTATGAGTTATTTTTCTAAAAGACGTGTAGGTGAATTAAGTAGTAGAATCACTTCTGACATTGCCTTATTACAAGATACATTTACAACAACTATAGCAGAGTTTCTTCGTCAGTTTATAACTATTCCTGTGGGAATGTTCTTTTTACTTTTCATTTCCTTTCGACTAACAGTTTTTATGATAGCTGTTATTCCTGTAGTAGCAATTATTGGTGTGTTTTTCGGAAAATACATTAAAAAACTATCTAAAGAAGCTCAAGATGATATTGCCGATTCTAATACTGTTGTAGATGAAACTTTACACGGAATAGCTAGTGTTAAAGCGTATGCCAACGAATTTTTTGAAATTCTTCGCTATAAAAAAAGTATAGATAGTTCAGTAAACACTTCTATAAAAAGAGCTTTATGGAGAGGTGTTTTTATAGGTTTAATCATGTTTGCTGCCGGAGCTGCTATCGTTTCTATCATTTGGTACGGCTTACACATGGTTCAAAATGAAGTTATTACTTTAGGAGAGTTACTTTCTTTTGCCATTTATTCTGCTCTATTAGGATTTTCTTTTGCTGGTGCTGCCGATTTATTTTCTCAATTGCAAAAAGCCATTGGAGCCACAGAAAACCTTATGGATATTTTAGATGAAACTACCGAAAATGTTACACTTGAACAAACTCAAGAAATTAAAATTGAAGGTAATTTAGTTTTCAATAATGTTTGTTTTTCTTACCCTTCCCGTAGAGATATTCAGGTATTAAAAGGCATTTCATTTAGTGTGGAACAAGGCAAACAAATTGCTATTGTTGGACCGTCAGGTTCAGGAAAATCAACTATTGCTGGATTAATTTTTAGATTTTACGATCCCGAAAGTGGTAACATAACTATTGATGGTAAAGAATTAAACAATTACCAATTGTCTCAAATTAGAAATCAAATGGCAATCGTACCTCAAGAGGTTATGCTTTTTGGAGGTTCTATTAAAGAGAATATAGAATATGGAAAACCAGGTGCAACAGACGAAGAAATTTTTGAAGCTGCTAAAAAAGCCAACGCATTAGAATTTATTGAAGGTTTTCCAGGAAAATTTGAAACCTTAGTGGGCGACAGAGGAATTCAATTATCCGGAGGACAAAAACAACGTATTGCCATTGCCAGAGCGATTCTTAAAGACCCTTCTATTTTAGTATTAGACGAAGCTACAAGTGCGTTAGATTCTGAAAGTGAAAGGTTAGTGCAAGAAGCATTAGAACGATTAATGGAAGGTAGAACTTCTATTGTTATTGCTCACCGACTATCCACCATTAAAAAAGCCGACACCATTATTGTATTAGACAATGGTAAAATAAAAGAAAAAGGCACGCACGAAGAATTAGTGAAAAAAGAAAATGGAATTTATAAAAATTTAAGTACTTTGCAACTGACAGCGGTTTAAAAGAAGTGATGAATGTTGAATTTTAAATTTTGAATAATCTGTAAACTGATAAACCGTGAACCGAAAACTAACTTTATACTTTATGAACTTTACAAACTTTTAACTGTATTATGAAATTAAAATCACTTACTCCAAATCTAATGGTAAACGATGTAGAAGAAACCATTGAATACTATACAGATATATTAGGGTTCACTTTGTTAAAAACTGTTCCTGAAAAAGGAGAATTAGATTGGGCAATGGTTAAGCGTGGTGACATTGTGTTAATGTTTCAATCTAAAAAAAGTTTAGCTAACGAGTTACCTAGGTTGAAAGGTGAAAAACCGGGTGGTGGATTAACACTATACATACAAGTAGATAGTATTACCGAGCTACACGAAGAATTATACCACAATGAAGTTGAAATTATCTCCGATTTAGAAAGTACTTTTTACGATACCATAGAATTTACCATTGTAGATGTGAATGGTTATATCTTAACTTTTTCGGAGGAAAAATAAAAAAACTACCTTTGTTGGTATAAAACATATTCTTATGAAGAAAATTTTATCTATATTTTTAATATCAATATTTAGTACTAGTATAGGTTACGCACAATCATCTTCCTCAAAAGTGCATTTATTAAATACCGAAATAGGTGTTAATAATAGTAACTACTTTTTTAAAATTATTGATTTAGATCTTGATGGTGATGATGATATTTACTTTCAAAATGGAAGTACTAAAGTCTGGAAAGAAAATTTAGGCAATAATATATTTACTACTTACAAAGCTGTAGCCCCCGAGGTTAATAGTACTGTAATATCTGACATTGCAGATATTGATGGAGATGGAGATTATGATTTATTAGGATCAGGTTCTGGAATGAATTGGATTGAAAATGTGGGTAATCAAAATTTCAATATATTTTATCCAGCAATTTACCAAACAACATCAAACTTTAACCCACCTATTTTAGCAGATATCAATTCGAATGGTAGAAACGATATACTTTTTACTGCTAATAATGTAAATTATACTGGAATTAGCAAAATCAGTTTTATAGAGAATAATGGAAATGGCATGTTCTCAACAACAGAAAATATCGTTTTCTCAACTTATTCAGGTGATGCTCAAAAACATTTTGTAAATGATATAGACTCCGATGGTGATCTTGATATATTTGTAACTTATCGTTACCCTGAAAAAATATCTTGGTTCGAAAACCTTGGTAATGGGCAATTTGGTACAGAAAACATTCTAAATTCAGGGGCATGGACTGGAGATATGAAATTTAGTGATTTAGATAACGATAACGACATTGACATAATTACACTAGATAATGGTATTTTAATATCTTCTTATGAATATTTAGGTAATGGTAATTATGGTACTGAAATAATTGTAGATACAGTAAATGGTGGGTGTTGTGTATTGAAAAGCCTTGAATTAACTGACATTGACGGAGACGGATTGGACGACATTGTATATTCCGAAGATAACTCAGTTTTTTGGTATAAAAACTTAGGAGGAATGAATTTTGGGTCACAAATACCAATAGGGACTTACCAAAGTAATATTACACATATTGAAACAATTCGTGTAAGTGATTCAGATAATGATGGAGATATGGACATTTATTGTATGTTTAGAAATCCTAGCTCTACTAATCCATACAACTCTATTATCCTCTTAGTTAATGATGGTCTTGGAAATTTCACTCAAAAAGTAATCTATAGAAATTTAAGTTCGACAGGTATGAGTCCCAATGTGTTATTAGCAAATGACTTTAATAATGATGGAAAAATAGATGTAGTTATTGCAAACGAAGGGCCAAATTTAGAGTTATACGAAGGTATAGGAAATAAAGAGTTTGAAGAGAAAAAAATCATTTCATCAGTACCTTTAAGTTTAATAGGAGTTACTCTAGCATACGATCATGATGCTGATGGTGATATAGATATAATTTCCACAAATTCTCAAGGTATCTTTCTACTTGAAAATACTGGAGGAGGAAATTTTGCTCCTGCTAGTGGTTTACTTTCAACTAGTACAAACAATATATCTGAAATTAAGTTGTTAAAAATAGATAACGATAGCTTACCCGATTTAGTTTTTTCATCATCAAACTTAATTTCATGGAGTAAAAATTTAGGAAATGGTAATTGGGGACAAGTAGTAACAATTCAATCTGCACCAAATAGTTCTAATAACATCAGTACATTTGATTTAGCTGATACAGATAATGATGGTGATTTAGATTTAATTTATACAATATGGGGTAATCAACTTATTTTTTCTGAAAATTTAGGAAATCTAACTTTTGGTACTAATCAAATTTTATATAGTTTCGCTAATGGTTCATATTTTGCCGATGTAAATGGTGATGGATTAAGCGATATTATTACTAAAAATACTTCTCAAAACACATTATTGTGGTATCAAAATTTGGGTAATAATACATTTGATTTAACAGGTACAATTATTGAAACTAATTACTCTTTTCCTTTTAGAGAGATTAATCTACATGATGTAGATAATGATGGGGATATAGATATTATTTCAGGTAATCATTACTTTGAAAATTTAGGTAGCGGTAATTTTGTTAGTAAAAGAGATTTGTTTAATTTTTCAAATTTCCTAAGCATTCAAAAAAATAATATCGCTGATATTGATAATAATGGTGTGATTGATGTTCTTTTTAAAACGTCAAATCAAATTGGTTGGGCTGAAACGAACTTCAATAATATATATAACATAAGTGGACAAATTTTTTATGACGCTAATCAGAATCAAATTAAAGACAGTACCGAGTTGGGAATTTCAGGACTAAAAACCTTCTTACAACCTAATGCCTTAGGTAGTTTCTCAGGAGCTGATGGTAATTTTTATTATGCGGTAGATTCTGGGGCTTATACTGTTTCTTACAATCAATTACAACACTGGGGATTAACCACTGATTCATCCTCCTATAACGTAAATTTAACATTATCTAATCCAACAAAAGATAGTTTGCTTTTTGGATTTTATCCTGATACTATTTTTACTGAATTAGAACCAGTATTGACAGGAGGATTCCCAAGGTGTAACGATACAGTAACATATTGGATAAATTATAGTAACATAGGAACTACAATACCTAGTGGATTTTTAAATCTTCAATTAAACGATTCTATTACTTTTGTTTCATCTAGTTTAGTTCCCGATTCTATCAACGGGAATAACTTATATTGGAGTTTTGATAGTTTATTCTTCTTTAGCTCTAACATGATAACCCTACAAGTTCAAATGCCTCCATTTACTAATATGGGTGACACATTATCTTCTTATTTAACAATTCATGAATTAGATAATAATAACATTATTTATTCTCAATCTGATACACTCAAGCAAATTTTAGTATGTGCTTATGATCCTAACGACAAATCTGTAAATCCTTTTGGATATGGTCCTGAAGGATATATATCTCCTAATCAGGAACTAGAATATCTAATTCGTTTTCAAAATACTGGAAACGATACTGCAAAAACAATAATAATTGAAGATTATTTAGATGTAAACCTAAATTGGAATTCTTTTAAACCTTTAGCAAGTAGCCATAATGTAAATTCACAAATCGATGGTAATGGAAAAATTAAGTTTATTTTTAATAATATAATGCTTCCTGATAGTGCTACTGACGAAACAAATAGTAAAGGGTTTGTAAAATATCAAATAAATCCTATTGCAGGATTACCTCCTCACACTCGAATTAGAAATAATGCAGAAATATATTTTGATTTCAATCCTGCTATTGTTACCAACTATACTTTAAATACAATCGAGTGTTATGGTACACCTCAACCTAATATTACTTACAATTTTCCTTATTTAAATGCTGGTGTTACCGGCAACTATTCATACCAATGGCATTTAAATGATACAACTATAATTCAAGGAGCTACTTCAGACACCTTAATTCCAACTATAAGTGGTAATTATTCTGTTGAAATTACTGATTCTAATTATTGTTCTACAATATCAGCTCCTTATAGTTACATTGCTGTAAATATTACTGAATTAAATTTAGTAAACACGATTGTGTTTCCTAATCCTTTTAATAATTCTACTACAATTCTTTTTGATAAAACATTAGATGGAATTTATGATTTACTAATTTATAATATAGTTGGCAAACAAGTACAAAGAATTAACAATATTACCGGAAACAAAGTTGAAATCAACAAAAAAGATCTCGGCACAGGATTGTTCTTAAGCTATTTAGTTAATAGCAAAACAGGAGAAAAAATATTTATTGAAAAATTAATCATTCAATAATTTTACTTTGAGCTTATAATTTCTACCGAAACATTAAAAAATTAAGACTAAAATGAACGCAACAGAACAAGGAAACGTAAAATTTGAAATTAACGAAAAAGGTATTGCAACCATAGAGTTTTTTCACCCTATGAGTAATTCATTACCCGGAAAAGTATTGAACCAACTAGCTAATACCATTACCGAATTAGGAAATAATAGTCAAGTAAAAGTGATTATTCTTAAATCAGCAGGAGATAGAGCTTTTTGTGCAGGAGCTAGTTTTGATGAATTAATTTCTATTGATGATATGGAAACTGGAAAGGTATTTTTCTCAGGTTTTGCCAATGTTATAAATGCTGCTAGAAAATGTCCTAAATTTATTATTGGGCGAGTACAAGGAAAAGCTGTTGGCGGTGGTGTAGGTATGGCAAGTGCTGTTGATTATTGTTATGCTACTAAATTTGCGGCTGTTAAGCTAAGTGAACTAGCCGTTGGTATCGGACCTTTTGTGGTTGGTCCTGCTGTTGAAAGAAAAATAGGTACTTCGGCTATGAGTATGTTAGCCATTAATGCTACCGAATGGTATTCTGCCGAATGGGCTAAAGAAAAATCGCTTTATACCGAAATTTTTGATTCTATTGAAGCAATGGATGAAGCCATTGAAGTATTAGCAAATAAGTTAGCTCAATCTAATCCTGAAGCAATGAGTATGCTGAAAAAAGTATTTTGGGAAGGAACAGAACATTGGGACACCTTACTTAGTGAACGTGCAGCCATGAGTGGTAAACTAGTGCTTTCTGATTTTACCAGAAATGCGATTAATGCTTTTAAGAAGAAATAAAATACTCCTTAATAGTTAGTTATTGACTAACAACATTTACCAACTGCTTGTGCCAACTATTTTTTAATGGCAGTTCCCAAGCAGTATCAAATTCTTTTTTAGTAGCAATGGTATTATTGAACACGATGGTTTCATCGTTAATTTTATTATCGTTATAAAGTGTTTCAAAGTCGTTTAACTTAACTAGAACAGCTTTCTCATCTTCTTTGTAAGACTGATTCGTTCTATCTAATAAACTCAATTCTAATTCTTGCTCTAATTCTTTCATTAGTTTTACAGAAGCATCTTGAGCTCTACCACACATAGTATCACCTTGTTCATCTACAAACAACACAACAAAAGCATCATATAAAATAGTAAACGTCCCTTTTACCATGTTTCCATGCGATTCCCAAGTATCAATAAAATCATCTATACGAATTTGAATGTGTTTTTTTTCGTCTTCATTAAAATGACGGTCGCTTTGGTAAATCCAAACTTTAGCGTTATCGGGATATTGAATATAATCGTTGTTCATTTTTTAATATTTAGAACTACAAAATTAAGCTAATTCTTAGTATATAGCCACTAATACACGAATAAAAACCTTTAGACAGCTTACAGAAATTCAAGAAACATTAGTGCATTTATAGCAATTGAATCTACAAATCTTTAGCTTGAGCAATTAACTCTGCTAAATCAAAAACTTGTACCTCGGTATTTTTTTCTTTGAGTTTTACGCCATCTGTCATCATCGTCATGCAAAACGGACAGCCTGTTGCAATAATGTTGGGTTGAATCTCTAATGCTTCTTCAGTTCGTTCTATGTTGACTTCCTTATTTCCTTTTTCAGCTTCTTTAAACATTTGAGCTCCTCCTGCTCCACAACATAAACCGTTAGATTTACATCTTTTCATTTCCATCAACTCTGCATCTAATTTCTCAATTAAATTTCGTGGTGCTTCATAAACATCATTAGCTCTACCCAAATAACATGGGTCGTGAAAAGTAATTTTTTTACCTTTAAAAACACCTCCCTCAACAGTTAATTTTCCTTCATTTATTAATTCTTGCAAAAACTGTGAATGATGTTTTACTTCATAATTCCCACCTAATTCAGGATATTCATTTTTTAAGGTATTAAAACAATGCGGACAAGTAGTAACTATGCTTTTTACTTCATAAGCATTTAACACCTGAATATTTCCCATAGCTTGCATTTGAAACAAAAACTCATTTCCAGCACGCTTGGCAGGATCACCTGTACAACTTTCTTCTGTTCCTAATACAGCAAAATTAATTCCTACATTATTTAATATTTTAACAAAAGCGCGAGTAATTTTTTTGGCTCTATCATCAAAACTTCCAGCACATCCTACCCAAAACAACACATCTGGTTGTTGACCTGAAGCCATCATTTCTGCCATTGTTGGCACTTTTAATTTACTCATAATTATAAGTTTAATGTTCTATTGTTCGTTTTTCCAATTTAAACGGTCGGCTTGGGCAAATTGCCACGGAGCTCCATTATTTTCTATATTGGTAAATATTCCCGTCCACTCTGCTGGTGCTTTAGACTCTTCCATAATCAAAAACCTTCTTAAATCTACAATAATAGAAAGTTGATCGATATTTACCGGACAAGCCTGTACACATGCATTACAACTTGTACAAGCCAACAATTCTTCTTCTGAAATGTAATCTCTTAATAAGGATTTATTATCATTAAAATCTTTACCATTTTTGTCAATTCCTTTACCTACTTCCTCTAACCTATCTCTAGTATCCATCATTATTTTTCGTGGAGAAAGTAGTTTACCTGTAATGTTTGCTGGACAAACATCGGTACAACGCCCGCATTCCGTACAAGTGTATGCATCCATCAACTGTTTCCATGTTAAATCAGTAACATCTTTAGCTCCAAAACGTTGTGGCGCTCCTTCTGGTTCAGCAGGAGCAGCGTAAGGGTCGGCACTTGGATCGAACATCATTTCTACTTCTTTTTTAACTGAAGCTAAATTATCTAACTGACCTTTTGGAGTTAATTTAGAGTAAAACACATTAGGAAATGCTAGCAAAATATGAAAATGCTTAGAGTAAGGCAAATAATTTAAGAAAGCAAAAATTCCTATGATATGAAACCACCAAGTTCCTCTTTCCAACATAATTAATGAAGACTCACTCATTCCTTCAAAAGCACCCATAAGTTGTCTACTTATTGGAAATGACCCTACATTGGTGTAATGCTCACTACCTAACACTTGGAGTTGAGCATCGGCTGCATTCATTATTAAGAAAACACTCATCAAAGCAATTTCTGTAATTAAAATAAGGTTAGCATCTGTTTTTGGCCAAGTAGTCATTTCTTTTCCGAAAAAACGTTTAATTCTCAATACATTTCTTCTAACTAAAAAGATAACACAAGCCACTAACACCAACAAAGCTAAACCTTCAAAAGCAGCAATAAGAAAATGATAAAAACCTCCCATAAATGCAAACAGACGGTGAGTTCCTAAAATTCCATCAAGAACAATTTCTAACACTTCTATATTAATGATGATAAAACCAACATAAACAATAATATGTAGAAATCCTGCAAACGGACGAACTACCATTTTAGATTGTCCTAAAGCTACTCGAGCCATTAAGCTAAAACGTTCGTTTTTTCTATCGTTTCTGTCTAAGTCTTTACCTAACTTAATGTTTCTTATAATTGTTTTGAGGTTTTTAGCAAATAAGCCACCTGCTACAATCAATAATACTATAAAAATGATACTTGATATTTCCATATATTGGTTAATCGTTACTTGTTGTTAAGTGTTTAATTTCTATTCTCTAATCCAATCAATCGCGTTTATCTTTTCTTCCAAAAATTGAGAAATGAACATAACGTTTTGGATTAGCTTCCATGTCTATCAACAACTTGTCTAAATCTCGTGTTACGCTTTCTAAGTTTTTGTATAAGGAATCGTTGGTCATTAATTGTCCCATCGTTCCTTCTCCATTGTTCATTTTTTGCATTACAGCGGCCATTTCATCAAAGGTTTTGTTAGCTTTTTCTAACGTAGTTTTAATATCTACTTGTTTTAATGAATCTGCTAAATCACCATATTTTTTCACAGTAGGCTTCAAGGTATTCATGGTAGCATTAGCATTATCAGCAAAAGTTTGAAATTTTTCTAATGTTGTTTTAAGCGAAATCAAAGACAACTTTAAATTTCGTTGATTTTGTTCATCAAAAAGTTTGTTTAAATTTTCTAAAGTAGTTTTTGAAACTATAATTGTAGAATCTAAAGAAATCATCAATTTTTCTGCTTTTTGTTTCATAGGTAACAATTGCTCAGAAACATCATCTAACATAGATTTTTCAAAATGAGATTGAATGGTGTCGCCATTTAATATCTCCTCATTAGAATCTCCTAAAGTTAGCCCTATACCTTTAGAGCTAAGTAAGTCTAAGCTTATAAGGTTGGCAACAGAGTTTTTTGGTATTTTTAGTGTTCCGTCAGTAATAACTAGTTTCACCATTAAATTTCCAGATTGATCACCTTTAAAATAAACATCGCTTACCAAGCCCACTTGGAAACCATTAACAATAACTGGAGATGATTTTGCTAATCCCCCAATAAAAGGGTATTCTGTGTAAACTGTTTTATTTGAATTAAAAAGATTGGTACCTTTCAAATAATTGTAGCCCCAAACTAATATAGCTATTGCTACTATTGACACAAATCCAACCTTAACTTCTTTTGAAATTTTCATCTGTTTTTTCTTGTTTTTTTCAATAGGTCAGATGTAACTCGCCAATAATCAAATTGTTTTGTATTAAAAGCATAACCATGACTCGTTTCATTTAAGTTATTTAACTGTGCAAATATCGTGAAAGTGATTTTATATACCAAACATTATTAGGTGTATAAATTATCTTATTTACTTAATGTTCAACGCCTCACTAAGAGAAATTCTTTTGCCGTTATTGAAAGCAACTATAAATGCATCGGTAAATCCTTTTTCTTTTAATTTCAACTGTAAAACATTAGCCGCCTCTATGCTTTTTTCATTTCCTACGGTATAGCGATAAATGCCACCTGCTTCATAATACGTTACATTTTCAATTCCATTAAAATTTTCTGGCATCAGTTCTTTCTTTTGTGATGAAGTAGCTATTTGAACTTTGAAAATCAACCCTGTTTCTGCTTTAGTATTTTTATCTTTCTTGTCTTTTCTATTTGATGGATCTTCTTTTTCAGAAGTTTTTTGCTCTATCACTTGTTCTTTTTCTGGCTCAGGTTGTTCGGGTTTAGCTTGTTTTTCATCAAATTCAAGTTTGTATTCTTTAAAAGCTCTATAAATTGCAGATGCCATAAAGTCTTGATTAACAGGTGAATTTAGAAATTTTTCTTCTTCTTTATTGGTTAAAAAACCAGTTTCTATTAACACACTTGGCATATTGGTTTGGTGCAACACCAAAAAACCAGCTTGCTTTACTCCCCTATCTATCCTACCAACTCTATCTTTAAATTGAGCTTGAATTTTTGCCGCAAAATTTAAACTCTGATCAAGAAAAGCACTTTGTCTTAAATTTAAAACAATATAAGATTCTGGTGAGTTAGGGTCGAAGTTTTCATAACGCGTTTCATAATCATCTTCTAACAAAATAGAGGAGTTTTCTCTTTTAGCAACATTAAGGTTAGCTTCTGTTTTGTGCAATCCCATTACATAGGTTTCTGTTCCTATTGCGGTTGCTGGGCCTGAATTTACATGGATACAAATAAACAAATCTGCTTTGGCTTTATTAGCAATTTTAGCTCTCTCATCCAATTTCACAAAAACATCTGTAGTTCGGGTATAAACTACTTTTACATCTTTAAAATTTTCTTCAATGTATTTTCCAAGTTTTAATGAAATCGCCAACGCTACATCTTTTTCATTAGAGAAAGAACCTTGGCAACCACCATCATGCCCCCCATGTCCAGCATCTATAACTACAGTTTTTATTCCGTAAAAAGAATCTTCATCAAAATTTATAGAAAATGATGTCGTTATTAAAAAAACAACAATTGCAAAAAACCAGAAAATCTTATTACTCACTATATCACGCATTTATAAAAATGTTAAAAACCTAGGTTTTATTAATGTCAAATTTATTTTTTTTAGCTTTGGAGCTTCGTTAAAAAAGTTTTGTTTTATCACAACCTAAATGTTAATAATTATCAAGAATTAATTCACTAAAAAACACCTCTTTAAGAAATCTATTTTTTTGTGCAAGCAACCAAGTTTCATACCAACAAAAATTTGACAGCTTTATTGTTATTACTAACGATAGCTCTTTTTAGCACAAACTCTTTTTTGGTTGCACAAGAAACAACAACGGATTCTACCTCGCATTTAGTACCCGACAGCTCTATTTCTAAAGATGCTGTTTCTTCAAAACTTCATTACAAATCTACTGACTCCATTAGGTTTGATATGAAGAATAAAATGGTTTATCTATTTGGAAATGTTGAAGTTTATTATGAAGATATTGAATTAAAAGCCGAAGAAGTTGAGATAAATTTAGACTCCAATATTGTTATTGCCAGAGGAAAACAAGATTCTTTAGGAAAGTTTTACGGAGAACCAGTAATGAAAGAAGCTGGAAAAGTATTTAATGCTCACGAAATAAAATACAATATTAAAACTAAAAAAGGCATTATTACCGAAGTAATGACTCATGAGGGAGAAAGCTATATACATGGAAGAAAAGTCTACAAAACCCCTGACAATGTAATGTACATTCGACATGGCAAATATACTACCTGCAACAAAAAACATCCTCATTATTTTTTTAGTGCTTCTAAATTAAAGATTATACCTAAAGACAAAATTGTAACTGGTCCGGCAAACTTAGTTATTGAAGATATTCCTACACCAATTGGTATTCCCTTTGGCTTTTTTCCGAACACTGACAAACAACAATCGGGTATTTTAATTCCTACTCCCGGAGAAAGTGGTCAGTATGGATTTTTCTTGCTTAATGGTGGTTATTACTGGGGAGTTAGCGACAAACTAAACCTCCAACTTACAGGAGACATCTACTCTAAAGGAAGTTGGGCAGGAAATTTTATTTCAAATTACAAAAACAGATATAGATATAGTGGTAATTTAGATATTAGGTTCTCTACATTTAAAAATGGAATTGAAGGCTTATCCAATTATTCTGAAAAACAAGATTTCTTTTTTAGATGGAATCATGCTCAAGATCCAAAAGCAAGACCGACAAGTAATTTCTCAGCAAATGTAAATATTGGAACGAGCCAAAATTTTACAAACAATTTTAATAGCAGTGGTCAAGATTTTTTAAGCGCTTCTTTCAACTCTACTGTTTCATATAAAAAATCTTGGGATGGAAAACCTTTCAACTTAGCCTTAAATGGGTTTCACAGTCAAAACGTACAAACCAAATCGGTAACTGTTCGCTTGCCAGAAGTTGCTTTTAATGTCAGCCGACTTCAACCTTTAAAAACCAATAAACCAGGAAAAAGAAACGATTTTCTAGACAACTTTGGTGTAAGCTACTCCATGAACATGAAGAATGAAGTTACCGCAGGAGATTCACTTTTTACTTTTAACAACATGGATGCTTTAAGCAAACAATTTCGTACAGGAATGAGACACAGTATTCCCATTAGCACTTCTATGAAAATGTTTAAACACTTTACCGTAAACCCTGCTGCCAATTATAGTGAAACATGGTATATAGAATCATTAGAAAAAAGATGGGATGAGAATAGAAATGAGTTAGTTGTTGATACCGTGAATGGTTTTGTTAGAACAGGAGCTTATGATTTAAACTTAAATGTGACTACCAAGTTATATGGTATGTATCAATACAAAAGTAAAGTGATTAAAGCTATCAGACATGTAGCAACGCCATCTATTGGTTTTTCTTACATTCCTAAAAACACCCAAGGTATAGAAACGTATAGAGATTCTTTAAACAACGAATTTGAATATTCTATCTTTCAAAATGGTATTTATGGTAATAACAACCGACAGGAAGCAGGTAATATAAACTTAGGCTTGCTTAATAATTTTGAGATGAAAGTGAGAAACCGTAAAGACAGTTTGGGCGAAGACAAAAAAATAAAACTACTTGAAAATATTGGCTTCCGAAGCAGTTACAACATGATTGCTGATTCTTTAAATTGGAGTAATATAAACATTGATGCTCGTACTAACATATTTAGAGTAATTACCTTAAACTATAATGCTCAGCTAGATCCTTATCAGTTGGATAGCATGGGTAGAAAAATTAATTTATTTGAATACAACAGAAGCAGAAAAATTGGTAGATTAATCAGTTCCAATTTAGCTGTTGGATTTTCGCTGAGAAGCAAAACCAACAACACTAATAAAGAAGAAAAAACCAGTAGTTATGGTACTGAAGAGGAGTTGGCTTATATCAGGTCTAACCCACAGGCATACATAGATTTTAATGTGCCTTGGACTTTAAATGTAAGCTACAATATCCGTTATTCAAAACCACAATTTGAAGCTACTACTGTTCAAACACTTAATTTCTCAGGAGATTTTAGTCTAACTCAGAAATGGAAAGTTGGTTTTACCTCTGGTTATGATTTTGAAACAAAAGATTTAACCTATACTACTGTAGATATTTATAGAGACTTACATTGTTGGGAAATGAGTTTTAATTGGATACCTTTTGGAGTAAGACAAAGTTATTTGTTTACTATTAAAATTAAATCTGCCATTTTACAAGATTTAAAAATGACCAGAAGAAGCGTGCCTAATATTTTTTAGAACGCTATTTTATAGAACTCATTCTCCTCAAAGCATCTCAAATTCTCTATTTAAAGCATTCACATGTGAAATAATTAATTCATCATTGCTCTAGATTTCCATGACAAAAACCAATGTTTAGCGTCTTTAATGCAATTTGTTTTAATAAAATTTATAAGTACTCCACTAATACATCAGACATATTAAGGTCAAACCCAAGTTGATTGAATTTATCGAACAACGGTTTTTTTAGCCTTTACCTTACTTTATTATATATTCTAATGTAGATAGGCAACTAAAACTGTATTAAACAGTCTATAAATCAACAGTTTTATTACTATATTTGTATATTGCAATATAATTTGGTGCTATTTTGAAAAACTATTTACTCATAATCAGTCTTCTATTAGGTTTTTCGGCCTTTGCTCAAAGGCCATATATTGAGTTTAAAGAAAACAAAGGTCAGTGGCATGAAAATGTACTTTACAAAGCAAAACTACCTGCTGGAGAATTATTCTTAGAACAAAATAGTTTAACTTATCAGTTTATAAAAGAAGCTGATTTACTAAGGATTGATGAATTGCATCATAACTTTATTAAAAACCCTACTGCTGCAGATTCTATTATTAATTTACACGCTTTTAAAGTGAATTTTAAAAACTCACTAAACGCCACACTTCAACCTACCACAATAAGACCTGATTATGAAAATTACTTTATTGGTAATGATGATTCCAAATGGGCTTCTAATGTAAAGAAATACGAAGAAATGACTTATCATCAACTGTACAACAGCATTGATTTAGCATTTTATTTAAAAGACGGTATCTTCAAATATGATTTTATTGTTTCACCAAATGGAAACCCTCAAGATATACAATTAGCTTATGATGGTGTTGATGAACTTTTTATTAAAAACGGTAATTTACACATCAAAACATCAGTAAATGAAATTATTGAACAACAACCTTATGCCTATCAGGTTATTAATGGTAAAGAAAAAGAAATTAAATGTTTATTCCAATTAGACAACAATACCTTAAGCTTTCATTTTCCTAAAGGATATAATCCCAACTATCCTTTAATTATAGACCCTGCTCTTGTTTTTGCCTCTTATTCTGGAGCTACTGTTGACAATTGGGGCTACACCTCAACTTTTAATGATTTAGGAAACTTATATGGCGGAGGTGTAAGTTTTGGAGTTGGCTATCCTGTTACAACAGGAGCTATACAAACAACTTTTGGAGGTGGTGCTTTAGATATCTCAATCAGTAAATTTTCACCTAATGGTTCTTCTTTAGAATACTCAACTTATTTTGGTGGAGGCAATTCTGATTATCCCCATAGTATGATAGTGAATAGCAATGATGAATTACTGGTTTTTGGTACAACTGCTTCCAATAATTTCCCCACAACACCGGGAGCTTATTCTACAACACTTGCAGGAGCCTATGATGCTTATGTGATAAAATTCAGTGCTAATGGACAAACATTATTAGCTTCAACTTATATTGGAGGAACGGGAAATGATGGTTTAAACAATCTACAACCACTTAAATACAATTATGCTGATGAACACCGAGGAGAAATTATTGTTGATACCAACGATAACATTTTTGTAGCTACAGTAACTTCTTCTTCAGATTTTCCTGCAACCCCAGGAACAATACAATCTGCTAATGCAGGTGGGAATGATGGTTGTGTGTTTAAACTTTCTCCTAACCTAAATACGTTACTTTTTAGCACTTATATTGGAGGCACAGGAACAGATGCTGCTTACTCCCTCCAATTTGCAAGTAATGGTGATATTTTAGTTGCTGGAGGAACAACTAGTAATGATTTTCCAACTACCCCGGGGTCATTAAATCCCACAAGTTTAGGTAATACTGACGGTTGGTTAGTAAAAATAAACAACAGTGCAAGCTCTATACTTGCAAGCACCTATATTGGTACAGCAAATGATTACAATCAATGTTATTTTGTGCAATTAGATACTGCTGACAATGTTTATGTGGTTGGACAAACAAGAAATGGTTACCCAATTTTTCCTACTACAGTTTATAACAACCCTAGTAGCGGACAGTTTTTACATAAACTAAGCAATGATTTATCTACAACTATTTTTTCAACTACTTTTGGTACAGGTTCTGGCTTTGTTGATATTGCTCTTTCTGCGTTTTTGGTAAATGAATGTAATTACATTCTACTTTCTGGATGGGGAGGTGCTGTAAACTCAAACGCTTTAGCTACAAATAGCACCACCAACAATTTACCCATAACTGCTAATGCATTACAACCAACAACAGACGGTAGTGACTATTATTTAGCTATGTTCTCAGAAGATGCTGATAGCTTAATGTATGCCACTTTTTTTGGTGGCAATGCCAGTTTCGATCATGTTGATGGTGGAACTAGTAGGTTTGATAAAAAAGGTATTGTTTATCAAGCCGTTTGTGCCTCCTGTTTTGGTTCCACATCAGATTTTCCAACTACTCCAGGAGCTTGGTCAAATACTGATAATGGCCCTAATTGTAATTTAGGTGTTTTTAAATTAGATTTATCAAGTTTAACAGCCGATGCAGAAGTGTTTACTACACCTTATTATTGTGTTGGAGATACTGTTCAGTTTCAAAACTTAAGTAATGGTGGTGTAACCTATTTTTGGGATTTTGGTGACGGATATACCTCAACCGATTTTCAACCAACTCATGTATTCGACTCAGCAGGAACCTACCATGTAATGTTAATAGCACTCGACTCTGTTTCATGTATTTTAGTTGATACTGACTATGTTGATGTTTTTATTGCAGCTCCACCAAAAGCTATCACTAATCCAATTAATGGAGTTTGTAGAGGAGACTCTATTCAACTTAATACGAGTGGCGGTGCTAGTTATGTATGGTCTCCAAATTATAATATTTCTAACGATAGTATTGACAATCCATTAGTATGGCCAGATACCACTACACTTTATACTGTTATAGTTTATGATAGTTGCGGAGCAGACACCTCTGAACTATTAGTTACCGTTTTTCAAAAAAATATTAATATTAACCCTGACACAATGGTTTGTTTAGGACAGAGTGCACAACTCACAGCTTATGGTGGTGTGAGTTATTTATGGCAACCTGCGGCAAGTCTTAACAATAATACTATTGACAACCCTATAGCTACACCAAGCATAAACACCACTTATACTGTTGAAATAACTGATAGCAATAATTGTACTTGGGATACTATCACTACTATATTAATTGATACTGTTTTACCTAATGCCATAACTATGGATGATGATACCATTTGTCAAGGTGATACCATTACCATATACGGTTCTGGTGGCCAAACTTATTCATGGACGCCAAACTCGACACTGGCTACTCCAAATGACTCCGCTACTTTAGCTTATCCAACACAAACAATAACTTATATTTTAGAAGCTGCCAACGGCTGTGGAAATGATTATGATACGCTTACTCTTAGCATAATAGATGTTCATGCTGATATTGTTAATGATACAGCTGTCTGTATTGGAAACAGAGCTAATTTATGGGCTAGTGGTGGAGAAAGCTATTATTGGTCACCTACAATGGGACTTAGTAACAATACAAGCCCTAACATATCACCAGAAATACATGTACCCATAACTTATTACGTAGACGTAACTGATAGCAATGGTTGTATTACAATACTTTCTGTTTTTGTTGATACCTTAACCAATCCAAAAGTAGATTTAGGAGAAGATATTGAAGCTACTTGGGGAGAAACAGTTCAACTTAATTCAAACTCCAATGGCGTTCAATACACATGGACACCTAAAGAAGGATTAACCTGCTCTGATTGTCCTAACCCTATAGTAAATGCTCAAGCATCTTCTACTTATTATTTAACTGTTTTGGGTGCTAATGGATGTTATAGTTATGATACCATAAATGTATTTTTTGATGGAGCCATTTACGTTCCTAATTCCTTTACTCCTGATGGTGATGGTATTAATGATATTTTTTATGCTTATGGCGTTGACATTAAAGAGTTTGAATTGTATATTTTCGATCGTTGGGGAGAAAAACTTTTCTACTCAGATGATATGGAAAATGGTTGGAACGGGACTTATAAAGGTTCTTTAGTGAAAAATGACACTTACGTTTGGAAGGTAATTTTTAAAGATGTACTCAATAAACGAGGTGAGCTAATTGGCACAGTTACTTTAATAAGATAACTCAACTAATAAGGATCTACATCTATTGAAATTCTAATAGCTTTATATTTGCTAAAAGCTTCAAAATGGTGTTTTACCTCTAAAATTAAATCTCGTGCTTTGGTTACCGAAATTTTTCTTTCGATTTTAATGAGTACTTTCTTCTGATAATAATTTTTAACCCTTGATACTGCTGGAAACTCTGGTCCTAGCACTCGAGTTCCAAACTTTTGTTTTAGCCCATTCGTGAATTCTTCTGCTCCTATATTTAGTTTGTTTTGGTCTTTATGTTTTAATGTAAAACTAATTAACCTACAATATGGTGGGTAATTAAACTTTTTACGCTGAAGCATTTCATCAGTAAACATCTCTAAATAATTACTATCCATTACTTGTCTAATAATAGGATGATAAGGTTCGTAAGTTTGTATAATTACTTTTCCTCTCTTGGTTCTTCCTGCTCTACCACTTACCTGACTCATCATTTGATAAGCTCTTTCAAAAGCTCTAAAATCGGGAAACTTAAGCATGTTATCGGCATTTAATATCCCAACCAAAGAAACGTTATTAAAATCCAATCCTTTAGTAACCATTTGTGTGCCTACCAACACATCAATTTGATGTTCCTCAAAATCATTAATAATTTTTTGATATGCATTTTTACTTTTAGTACTATCTGCGTCCATTCTTGTAATTCTAATCTTTGGGAAATATAATGCTAACTCCTCCTCTATTTGCTCAGTACCAAAACCTTTTAACGAAATTCTACTACTTCCACAAGCAAGACATTTTGAAGGCATATTTTTAGAAACTCCACAATAATGACACTTTAGCTGATGCGTATATTTATAATAGGTTAAAGAAACATCGCAATTATTACATTCAGGGACACTTCCACAATCTTCACAAATCATATAAGGAGCATAGCCTCTTCTATTTTGAAACAAAATAACTTGCTCCTTATTCTTAAAAGCTTCCTCCATATTTTCTATTAATAATGGGGAAAAATGAGATTTCATCTGCTTTTTTCTGGTAGCTTCTTTAATATCTGCACAAAGTATTTCGGGCAACAATACTTTTCCATGTCGGTAATTTAATTCTACCAATCCGTATTTGTTTTCTTTGGCATTCCAATACGTTTCTATTGCTGGTGTTGCTGACCCCAACAATACTTTTGCTTTATGCAATTTCGCCAATACTATGGAAGCATCTCTTGCATTATATCTTGGTGATGGATCGAACTGTTTAAAAGTATTCTCATGTTCTTCATCAATCACTATTAAGCCTAAATTACTATATGGAAGAAACATTGCTGAACGAGCTCCCATAATTATCTGAAACCTTTTATTTTCTTTATTAGTAGATAAATTAAAATTCAACACCTCATTCCAAACTTCTACACGTTCATTTTCATTAAATTTAGAATGATAAACCCCAATGGTGTCGCCAAA
Organism: Vicingaceae bacterium; assembly: GCA_965284565.1. Classification (GTDB taxonomy): domain Bacteria; phylum Bacteroidota; class Bacteroidia; order Flavobacteriales_E; family Vicingaceae; genus BRH-c54. Next base: position 2,357,831 of record OZ260100.1, on the reverse strand, counting down.
AACTTTTTGTAACCGCACAATCAATTGAGTTGTTAATGCAATTTCGGGCAACAGATACAGTACTTGCTTGCCTTCTTTAATTGCTTCTTTAATAAGCTGAATGTAAATTTCTGTTTTTCCAGAACCTGTAACACCATGCAACAATGTAGTATCGTGTTGTTTAAAAGATGTTTTAATCTCGTTATAAGCTTTTACCTGATGTTCATTAAGTGATTTAACATCTCCCACCTCTTTTCCATAGTCATCTAACCTATTTACAACCACATCATAAATCTCAAAAATATTTTTCTCAACAAGTTGATTAATAACACTACTACTTACATTAGCTTTTTTTTGAAGATTTAGTTTAGCAACTTCATAGGTAATTTGCTGGTAACGGTTGGAAAGTTGCACAAAACTCATTAATGCTGCCAATTGTTTTTTAGCTCTCGATAAATCATCAAAAATTGATGGTAGATTATCTTCATTATCAGCAAAAGGCGTAAGTCTAATAAACTGAACTACTTTAGGTTTATATTTTTCATTAATTTCTTCAACAACAATAATGATATTTTTTTCTATTAAAGATTTAATAATTTGATGAATATTTTTTACAGAAAGAATTTCTGAAACATCGCTAAGTGTAAGCACTTCTCTAATTGTTAATGCTTCATGTACATGGTATTCATCATCACTTAAATCATTAGCATTAAATTCAGTATTTCTATTAATTACAAATTTTGTTTCGCTAGATAGCTTTAAAGCTCCAGGTATAGCCGCGTTAAAAATATCACCAGGATAAGCAAGATAATAATCGGCTATCCAATCCCAATGTTTTAGCTGTTTTTCATTTACAATAGGATGGTTATCTAATATAGCATACAAATATTTTGCTTGATACTCCTTTGGAGGAGTATGGTGTTTAGCTTTAACTAGAGCAGTGTATAATTTACCTCCCCTACCAAAAGGTACAATAACTCTTTGACCAATGATGACGTCATCATTCAATTCATTTGGCACCCTATACGTAAAAAAGTTGGGGACAGGCAAAGGCAATATTACATCAATAAAGAGGGTGTCTAACATAATAAAAAGAAAGTTGTAAAAATAAGAAAACAACTACTGCAATAACAAACATGCTGTAGTTGTTTTCTAACTATTTTAATAACTTTCGCTGGCTTACTACCTCAAAAGCGTTACCGTTCTTTTTTCTAAAACTATTGGTTCGCTAGCGTAAGTTCCTTTAATAATAATAAAGTATGTCCCTTGAGGCACTTTGTTACCACTTTTGTTTTTACCGTTCCATTCAAATAAAGGGTCAGCACTTTCATAAATTTTAATTCCCCATCTATTATAAATTTCTACGATAATATTGTCGTTACACCTATTGTAAATTCCATCAATCTTATAAACCTCATTCAATCCATCACCATTAGGTGTAAAAACATTAGGAATAACCTTCAATGTATCTTCTGGAGGTACAACACTTACGAAAAAACTTACGCTATCTTCAGCTCTACCTGCACAACCTAATGAAAAAGAATTCACTTTAAAATCAAAAGTTTTTCCAATCAGTTCGCAGTCGGTTGGTTGCCAACAAAAACCTGTTGCTACAGTACCTAAATTCCAATATGCATTTTCAGTTGTATCGTATTGGTTAGCAGAAATGACTACAGAGTTAGTTCCATAATCATAAAAATATTCATACATATTTGGGTTTGTTGAAACAGGAGTTAAATTAGGAGTATAAGCACCTAACCCATATATATTAGAACTTACATCAATAAAAACGGTATCTCCAACATCTGGATCTTGAAACACTAAACTTTCACAAAACGAAGATTCAAAAGGAACTTTTAATGTGTCTCCATTGGATAAATTATTTAAGAAATTTGGGGGAGCATCTGTTGTACAATTTAAACTCTCATACTGAGCATCCCTTCTAGTTTCGCCAATTTTAACTCCATTTCTAAACTCCTCTACCTTAACAGCAAAAACAAATGTACCAATTACAGTAGGACTTGCCGTCATAACTCCTGTTAAGGGGTTAATTGACATTGGTGGTGTTCCTCCCACAATATTGGCCAAACTATAACCTGCCGACCAAGTTACAGGATTATATGGACCCGCCCCTGCCGGAACATCATTTAATGGCTCTGATAGAGAATAATATAAAGAATCACCATCAACATCAGTAACCGAAAAATTAAAATTCTTTGATAAGTTTACACATAAATAAGCATCCATTGGGTAAGGCCCCATATCTGGGTTTGAATTATTTAATGTAGCTGTATTACCAGGATCAGGAATTTCACAATAAAACGTCATTCCTGCACTTGCTGGACTTGTAATATTAGTTATTGAAGCATTTCTACAACAAACTTGAGAAGATAAATAATATCCATTTGGATTATCAGCAATAGTAACATTTTGGGTAAAAATTCCTTCATCAACACAAAGACCTGTAGGAGTAAAACAAGCATCTCCAAAAGGTAGATTAGCATTAATAACAGGATTAATTAATGTAATAGTATTAATTAAACCATTGGTAACTTTATCATAAACCCTAACATCAAATGCTGTATTCATAGCTGCAGAACCTGGACTACAAGAGCGAAACACCCTTAATTGAATTTGAAAATCATTTTTTGTAGGTCCTATCCATTTTACAGTTAAGTCTCCACCAACAATATGACTGGCCTTTAGAGATAGAGAGAGCACTATCATTAAAACTATTAAACTTGATACTTTTTTCATTATAATTTTATTTATTAAAAACAAAGATGAATAAACCACTTATTTGGTTGCATTTTTCTAAAATTAATTTAAAATAGAATTCTTAAGTAATTACTACTATTATAAAAAATGCTACTATTTGTTATATTTAATGGAATATAGCTATTTTTGCGGCTTATTAAATTTTAACTATGAATTTTAAACAACTTTTTTTATCCTTATTATTGATACTTACTATTGTTTTATCTATCAATGCTCAAAATGGAACTATTAGAGGATTTATTTATAATGAAAAAACAGGTGAGTCTGAAATTGGTGCTACAGCCTATTTAAAAGGCACTACTATGGGGGCCGCTTCAGATGTTAATGGGTTTTATTCTATTACCAAAATCCCAGCAGGGAACTATACTTTAATGGTTACTTCTTTAGGTTTTGATACCGTTAAAATTGCTATTTCTATAAAAGCAGATGAAATTATTAATCAGAAAGTATATTTAAAAGAGGGTTCTTTAATGTTAAATACTTTTGAACTTTCAGCAGAAAAACAGGAAGCAAGAACTGAAGTGAAGATGTCGGTTTCCAAAGTAACGCCAAAAGAAATAAAGTCTATGGTTTCAATTGGTGGAGAACCTGATATTGCTCAATATTTACAAGTTTTACCTGGTGTAACTTTTACTGGAGACCAAGGTGGTCAACTTTATATTCGTGGTGGTTCTCCTATTCAAAACAAAGTTTTATTAGACGGAATGATAATTTACAATCCTTTCCACTCCATTGGTTTATTCTCTGTTTTTGATACCGATATTCTTAAAAGCGCAGATATTTATACTGGTGGATTTAATGCCGAATATGGTGGTAGAATTTCTTCCATTATGGACATAACTACTAGAGATGGAGATAAAAATAGATTGAGAGGTAAAGTTTCTGCTAGCACTTTCAGCTCCAAGCTTACACTTGAAGGTCCTGTGTTTAAAAGCAAAAAAGATAACGGAAGTGCTACTACCTTCGTTTTATCTGCAAAACATTCTTACTTAGATAAATCATCTGAATTATACAAACCATATTTTGAATCTCTAAATTCTGAAAATACAAGAGGTATAGATACTGCTGGCCTACCTTATAACTTTACTGATATATACGGTAAGGTAACATTTGGAGCTGACAATGGTAGTAAATTTAGTTTATTTGGTTTTAATTTTCAAGATGGTGTTGATTTCCCAGGAGTTTCTAACTTAAGATGGAACTCTAGCGGTGGTGGTGGTAACTTTGTTTTCATTCCGGCTTCTTCAAGAACTTTAATTGAAGGTGTTGTCGCTATTTCAAATTATGAAATTGAGCTTAGTGAAGCAGACGAAAATCCAAGAAGAAGTGAAATTAATGGCTTTAACATTGGTATGAATTTCACCAGTTTTTCTGGCGACAACCAATTTAAATACGGTTTTGAAGTGCTTGGCTTTGGAACAGATTTTCAATTTACCAATTCTGTTGGTAGATTAATCCAACAAAAAGAAAGCACTACAGAACTTGGTGGCTTTTTAACTTATAGAATCAACAAAGGAAAATCTGTTATTGAACCTGGTTTAAGAGTGCAGCATTATGCATCATTAGCAAACACTTCAATAGAACCAAGATTTGGTTATAAATACAATTTATCTAAAAAAATTAGATTAAAATTAGCTACAGGAATGTATTCTCAAAATCTTATAAGTGCTAATTCCGATAGAGATATTGTGAATCTATTTTACGGTTTTTTATCAGGGCCAGACAACCTACCTGAAAACTTTACTGATAAAGACGGAGAAACAAGAGAAGTAGGACATAAACTGCAAAAGGCAAACCACTTAATTACAGGTTTTGAATTAGATATTGCTAAAAACATCACTTTAAATGTAGAAGGATATAAAAAATGGTTTACTCAATTAACCAACACCAACAGAAATCAAATATTTAATGAAAATGATCCTTCAGCAGCAGACAAAGCAGATATTTTCAAAAAAGAATTTATTATAGAAACCGGTGAAGCTTATGGTATAGATTTTAGTTTAAACTATAAAACTGCTAGAGTTAACTTAAATGCAATTTATTCGCTTAGTAAAGTAGATAGATGGGATGGTATAAACGAATACAACCCTGTTTTTGACAGAAGACATAATGTAAACTTAGTTGGTGTTTATACTTTTGGAAAAGGTTTAAACTGGGAGTTTAGTGCTCGTTGGAATTTAGGTTCAGGTTTCCCTTTTACACAAACACAAGGTTATTATGAAGGAATGGGATTCTCTTCTGCTGATCAAAATTATACCAGTTCTAATGGCGATTTAACATTACAATTAGCAGACCTAAATCAAGGCAGACTACCATACTACCATAGGTTAGATATGGGGTTAAAAAGAAAATTTGTATTGGGAAAAAACTCTATTTTAGAAGCTAATGTGGGTGTTACAAATGTTTACAACAGAAACAATATCTTTTATGTAAATAGAGTAACTGCAGAAGAAGTTTATCAATTACCATTACTTCCTAGTTTTGGTTTAAATTTAACTTTTTAATTTAATATTGACACCAAACCAATTCTTTTTCAATAAAGAATTGCATGAATAAAAAAAAATGGTAAATTTGCGACCGTTTTAATTAAAAAAATATAGAAAATGTATGCAATTGTAGAAATAGCAGGGCAACAATTTAAAGTTGAAAAAGACCAACAAGTTTTTGTGCATCGTTTAGAAGACAAAGAAGGAAGTAAAATTACTTTCGACAATGTTCTTTTAATTGATAACAACGGAAAAATAAATGTTGGCGCCCCAGCTATAGCAGGTGCTAGTGTAGCTGCTAAAGTGCTTGAGCACTTAAAAGGAGACAAAGTTATTGTCTTCAAAAAGAAAAGAAGAAAAGGATATAAAGTTAAAAACGGACACCGTCAGTATTTAACTAAAATCCAAATCGAAGCTATCTCTGAAAGTGGTGCTGCTAAAAAACCAGCTGCTGCCAAAGAAGAAAAAGTTGAAAAAGCTGAGAAAGTTGAGAAAAAAGTAGTAGCTAAAAAAGAAGTTGCTAAAGAAGCAAAGCCAAAGGCAGCTCCTAAAGCAACAGCTAAAAAAGCTGCTCCTAAAAAAGAGACCAAAAAAGAAGATAAAAAATAATTAGTAACTGTTTTTAAAGATAAACCTTTAAAATAAAACCTAAGAACCATGGCACATAAAAAAGGAGCTGGTAGCTCGAAAAACGGTAGAGAATCACACAGTAAACGTTTAGGAGTTAAAATTTTTGGTGGACAAGCTGCTGTAGCAGGTAATATTATTGTTCGTCAAAGAGGAACAAAACATAATCCTGGTGAGAATGTAGGTGTTGGTAAAGATCATACACTATTCGCTCTTACTGATGGAGTTGTTGCTTTCAGAAAAAAGAAAGATAATAAATCTTATGTATCTGTTGAGCCAATCAATGCTTAACTAAAAAGATAAAAACTTATTTAACTCCTATATTTATTTATAAAATAGATATGGGAGTTTTTTTTTATATTAATTCATAAATAGCATTTCAAATGTTACAAACCAATTTCATTAAAGAGAATAAAGTATTAGTAATCGAAAGATTAAAAAAAAGAAATATTGATGCTACACCTATTGTTGAAAACATTATTCAACTAGATGATGATAGAAAAAAAACACAACAAACATTAGATAACCTTTTGTCAGAAAGTAATCAATTGGCTAAAAAAATTGGCGATTTATTTAAAGCAGGTAAAGCCGAAGAAGCTAATATACTTAAAGCACAAACTACCGAATTAAAAGAAAAGTCTAACACTTTAAAAGAGCAACAAAATAATATTACTGAACAACTTAATCAGTTATTGTATCAGCTACCAAATATTCCTAACGAACTCGTTCCTACTGGAAAAACTGATGCAGATAATGAATTGATTTTTGAAAATAATAAAAAAGTAGAACTAGCCCAAAGTAATAAGAAGCCACATTGGGAACTTGCTAAAACATTCGATTTAATAGATTTTGAATTAGGCGTGAAAATTACAGGAGCTGGTTTCCCTATTTATAAAGGTAAAGGTGCTAAATTACAAAGAGCATTAATTAACTTTTTCCTTAATGAAGCTGATAAAAATGGCTATCAGGAAATTATACCACCATTAATGGTAAATGAAGCTTCGGGATATGGAACAGGTCAGCTGCCCGACAAAGAAGGTCAGATGTATTATGTTACTGAAGATGATTTATACCTTATCCCTACTGCTGAAGTGCCAATTACAAACATCTACAGAGATGTAATTCTTAAAGAAGAAGATTTTCCTATAAAAAATGCAGGTTACACTCCTTGTTTTAGAAGAGAAGCTGGTTCTTACGGTAAAGATGTTAGAGGTTTAAATCGTTTACACCAGTTCGATAAAGTTGAAATCGTGCAAATTCAGCACCCTGAAAAATCTTACGAAACATTGGAAGCAATGGTAGAGCAAATTAAACAATTACTAAATCAACTAGATTTACCTTATAGAGTTGTTAGGCTTTGTGGCGGAGATTTAGGATTTACTTCTGCTATGACTTACGATTTTGAAGTTTATTCTGCTGCTCAAGAAAAATGGCTAGAAGTAAGCTCTGTCTCTAATTTTGAAGCTTTCCAAGCAAACAGATTAAAATGCAGGTATAAAGATAAAGATGGTAAAACCAACTTAGTACATACTTTAAACGGAAGTGCACTAGCTCTACCTAGAATTATGGCTGCTCTTATAGAGAATAACCAAACAGAAAATGGCATTAAAATCCCTGAAGTATTAGTACCATTTACTGGATTTAATATAATAAACTAATTATCATGCTTAAAAATATTACTTTAATAATATTGGCAATTATTTCTTCTATTAGCTTATTATCTTGCGGAGAAGATTATACCAACGAAATTGGACATGTTGATGGTTTAATTAAAATTCTTGATTCTTCAGAAGAAGTGTTACACAATGTAGATACTGCTACACTATTTGAAATGACCATTTTTGTTAAAGAATCTACTGCAAAAATTCAATCTAAAAATGATACTTTAACCAAAGAAGCAGCTTTAGAAGCCGACCAGTATATTAGTAACCTTAAGGCGCTATATGATTTATCAAAAAATTACAAAAAATATCAAATAGAAATTGATATAATAAGAACTCAGCTTAATAACCTAAAGCAAGATTTGGACAATGGTTTAATCTCAAAAAAACAATTTCCTGCTTATTATGAAATTGAACAGGCTGGTGTTATTGGTATTAATGATAAAATTACTCATGCTACTAACGGTATGAGTAATCGCCTTGATAAAATGAAAGAAAACAAAGCTGCTTTTGAAAAATTAATTGACGACCCAAAATCATACACAAGTTACTATAAATAAGGAAAGGTATTTGATAGATAAATATCTGAATTATTTGTAATTTTAAGCATTATCTATCGTTAAAAGCACTATGAAAACTTTTCAATTAAAATACGTACTTTCATTAACGATAACCTTATTTGTTTGCTTAACCCCCTCTTTTTCTCAAACTACTACAGATGAGAAGTTAGCTTTACAATTTTTTAATAACGAAGAATATGATAAAGCAGTAGTATATTTTGAAAAACTTTATAATAAAACCCACGAAACTTCTTATTACGAAAGACTTCTACAGTGTTACCTTTATATGGAAGAATATAAAGATGCTGAAAAACTGGTAAAAAAACATCAAAAAAAACATCCTTACCAACTTGCATTTATGGTTGATTTAGGTATTGTTTATGAGGTTGCTGGAGAAAAATCTAAAGCTGAAAGAACCTTTATCGATGCCATAAAATCACTTACGGCAAACAATCAACAAATAATTGACCTTGCCAATAGTTTTATTAAAAATAAAGAGTATGATTTAGCTATAGAAACCTATTTAAAAGGCAGAAAACTCCTTAAAGGAACTTACGAATTTAACTTTGAGTTGGCTCAGGTATATAACCAACAAGGCAAAACTGAACTAATGTTTAAAGAATATATTAACATTCTAAATATTCAGCCTGCTTACATTCAAAGTGTACAAAACGCTATACAAACCAATTTAGGAAACGATGATGATGGAAGTAAAAAAGATATTTTAAAATCACTTTTAATTAAAGAAACTCAAAAAAGCTACGACCAAGTTGTATTTTCAGAAATGTTGATTTGGCTATATATTCAAGAACTTAATTTTAAAGGTGCTTTTATTCAAACAAAAGCTTTAGACAAAAGGTTTAGAGAAGAAGGAAAAAGAGTTTTTTCTTTAGCAGACTTATGTCTTTCTAATAAAGATTACGAAACTGCTATTGAATGTTACCAATATATCATCGGTTTAGGAAAAAACAACAGACTTTATAATTATAGCAGAATTCAATTGCTACAAGTTTATTACACAAAAATTACTACCACCGCTTCATATACTAACGAAGAAGTTATTGAATTAGAAAAAAAATACGAAACTGCAATAAAAGAATTAGGAAACACTAATGAGTCCTATCTTTTGGTGAAAAATTTGGCCCACCTAAAAGCTTTTTACCTTAACAAACCTATAGAAGCTCAAGAACTTATAGATAGCTATATGAACATACTACGACTAACTGATCAAGAGCAAGCAGAACTCAAAATAGAACTAGCAGATATCAATCTGTTTTTAGGAGATATTTGGGAAGCTTCTCTTTTATATTCTCAAGTAGAAAAAAGCTTTAAACATAGTCAGATAGGTGAAGCAGCCAAATTTAAAAATGCTAAAATTTCTTTTTACACAGGAGATTTCGATTGGGCAAAAGCTCAGCTAGATGTACTTAAGGCTTCTACATCAAAATTAATCGCTAATGATGCCATGAAACTATCTATTACCATTACCGACAATATTGGCATAGATACTACCAAAGCTCCGCTCCTACTTTTTGCTAAAGCGGATTTGTTGTACTACCAAAATCAATATAATGAAGCATTAGAAATGTTAGATTCTTTAAAAACAACTTTTCCTATTCATGTAATTGGTGATGATGTACTTTACAAGCAACATGAAATCTATTTTAGTAGAAAAAACCTACCCAAAGCCATTGAAAAATTGGAGCAGATTATAAAAGAATATTCTTATGATTTATTGGTTGATGATGCACTTTATAAATTGGCAACCATTTACGATTACGAGCTAAACGACAAAACCAAAGCCCAAGAATATTACAAAAAAATAATTTTTGAACACCAAGGAAGTATTTATGTTGTTGATGCCCGAAAAAGGTTTAGAGACCTACAACAAACTCCTTCTAGTATTGATTTAGAACAAAAATTAATAGAATCTGAAACCAATTAAATGAGTTTAATAAATTGGCTGGAAAATAACCTTTTGGCTTGTCCGTACAAAAAGTATTTCGACATTGATTGTATGGGTTGCGGAATGCAACGTGCATTTATTGCTTTGCTTAAAGGAGATGTTATAGAAAGTTTTTTGTTTTATCCTCCGCTATTTTCTATGATTATTATGTTACTGCTTTTACCACTACATCTAATTTTTAAATTTAAACATGGTGCTGCATGGCTAAAATACCTGTTTATTTTTAACATTGCAGTTGTTATCATTAACTTTATCGTTAAAATCATACTTCAAACATGAAAATTTTAACCGCAGAACAAACCAAAGCAGCTGATGATTTTACCATTAAAAATAAACCTATTGCTTCAATAGATTTAATGGAAAGGGCCAGTAAAAATTGTTCTTCATGGATAATTAATCATTATACTACTGATGTTCCTGTTATTGTTTTTAGTGGTATTGGCAACAATGGTGGCGATGGCTTAGTAATAGCCCGTTTACTTAAAAACAAAGGCTTCAAGGTAATTATTTATGTTGTTGAATTTTCTAAAAAATACTCGCCAGATTTCTCTGAAAACCTTAAAAAACTCGAAAAAGAAAAAATTCAAACTAATTTCTTAACTGAAAATAATTTTACATTCAAACTTCCTAAGGAAGCACTAATTATTGATGCTATTTTCGGAAACGGACTATCAAAACCAATTAAAGGATTTATTGCTGAAGTTATTACCAAAATAAATACTTCAAATGCTACTACCATTGCTATTGATATTCCTTCTGGATTATTTGCAGACAGTAATATCAACAATAATTCAACAGCCATTATTGAGGCCGATTATACCTTAACCATACAACAACCCAAGCAAAGTTTTTTTGCTGTAGAAACTGAAAAATATGTAGGAGAATTCATTATAATCGATATAGGTATTTCCCAACAATTTTTAAATGAAGTTGTTACCAATACTTATTTTGTTACTCATGAATTGGTTTTGCCTATTCTAAAAAAACGTACAAAATTTAGTCATAAAGGAAGCTACGGACATTCACTTATTATTGCAGGAAGCAAAGGCAAAATGGGAGCTGCAGTTTTAGCATCTCGAGCTTGCTTAAAAATAGGTGCTGGTTTAGTTACTGCTTTAATTCCTGAAATTGGCTTAAATGTAGTGCAAATTGCTAATCCTGAGGTAATGTGTATTGCTACTTCAGAAAAAGATTTTATCAACGAACTTCCTGAGTTATCAAATTACAATAGTATAGGTGTTGGTCCAGGAATAGGAACAGAAAAGCAAACTCAAAATATCATTAAACTATTGATACAAAATGCCAAACAACCACTAGTTTTAGATGCCGATGCTCTTAATATTTTAGCAGAAAATAAAACATGGTTGGCTTTTTTACCACCACACACCATACTTACTCCTCATCCAAAAGAATTTGAACGCTTGGTAGGAAAAACTTCTAACAGTGAAGAAAAATGGCAGTTACAAAAAGAATTTGCTATTAAACATCAAGTAATTTTAGTGCTTAAAGGTGCATCTACCAGCATTGCTTGCCCTAACGGGGAAATCTATTTTAACGCCACTGGAAACCCCGGAATGGCGACAGCAGGAAGTGGAGATGTGCTAACTGGAATAATTACAGGTTTAGTAGCTCAAGGTTATACGCCTTCTCAGGCTGCAATTTTAGGAGTTTATGTTCATGGTTTTGCAGGAGATAAAGCCAAAGATACATTAAGTGAAAATACCTTAATAGCTTCAGATATTATCAATAACTTGTATCATTTTTTTTAACAATTTAAAAATGATATTGTTAATTAATTAATTTAACTATAAAACATTATTTTACTACATTTGCTCTATAAATTTTAAACACAAGTATGAACATTACATCAATCATTTCAATTACAGGAAAACCTGGTTTACACAAAATTGTTTCTCAAACAAAAAACGGATTAATAGCAGAATCTATAGAAGACGGAAAACGTTTTCCCGTTTACGCTTCCGAGAAAGTTAGTGCCATAGAAGACATTAGCATCTATACAAAAACAGACGATATGCCACTTGTTGAAGTATATCAAAAATTGTATAAAAAAACTACTGGAAAAGCAGCTATAGACCATAAATCTAAACCAGAAGAACTTCAATCTTACTTAAAAGAAGTAGTTGATTTTGATGAGGAAAGAGTTTATAACTCAGATTTAAAAAAACTTTTTCAGTGGTTCAACATTCTTATTAAAGCCGATTTATTAAAAGAGGATGAAAAAGAAGATAAGAAAACTAAAAAAGCAGGTGAGAAAAAAGATGCTAAAGCACCAAAAAAAGCTACCCCTACTAAAAAAGTAACCGCTAAAAAAACTACAACGCCTAAAACTTCTAAAGCTAAAGCTACAACAAAAACGGCTACACCTTCTAAAAAAGGTTAATGCCATTAATTTAATTGCATATTATAAAAATCCTATTGCTTTACCAATAGGATTTTTCTTTTAATTTTTTTATTTCATTATGGACGCTGATCAACAAGCTAACAACAATAGAACTTTCATACCTACATCTTTTGCACTGAGTAATTGGGATTCAATCGCTCCTTATTACGAAGATTTAAAAACTAGAAACATTAATACCTTAACAGAATTAGAAAAATGGCTTAAGGATAGAAGTGAATTAGACGCTTTTGTTAGCGAAACACTTGGTTGGAAGTACATTAAAATGAATATTGATACCACCAATGAAGCACTGAGTAAAGATTTTAACTACTTTATTAATGAAATTGAACCTAAAATTGCCCCAATTAATAACGAACTCAATAAAAAATTAATTGCAAATAACTTACTCTCTCAACTTGATGAAAATTCTTATAAAATCTACCTGAGAGCCATCAAAAAAGAAATGGAAATTTTTCGCGAAGAGAATATTGCTATTCAAACTCAATTGATGGAAAATGCTCAAAAATATGGAGCTATTGTTGGTAACATGACTATTAACTTTAACAACAAAACACTTACACTACAACAAGCAAGTAGCTTTTTAAAAGAAACTGATAGAGCATTACGTGAGGAAGTATATTTAAACATTTCCAAAAGAAAAATTACCGACAAAGAAAAACTAAACGACTTATTCTCTGAGATGATTACTCAACGTCATAAAATTGCTCAGAATGCAGGTTTCGAAAACTACAGAGACTATATTTTTGCAGAGTTAGGAAGGTTTGATTACACACCAAAAGATTGTTTTGAGTTTCATGAATCTATAGCAAAGGAAGTGGTTCCTGTTATTAATGAATTTGATACCGAAAGAAAAAACTTATTAGGCGTTGAAACTTTAAAACCATGGGACAAAATGGTTGACCCTAATGGAGAAAAACCTCTAAAACCTGTTAACTCCGAAGAAGAATTAATTGATAAAACCATTACTTGTTTCAATAAAATTCATCCTTATTTTGGTGAATGCATGAAAACCATGAAAGAAATTAAGCACCTCGACTTAAGCTCTAAAGTTGGTAAAGCTCCAGGCGGATTTAATTACCCGCTTTACGAAACAGGCGTACCTTTTATTTTCATGAACTCTGTTGGCTCTCAAAGAGATGTAGTAACTATGATTCATGAAGGTGGACATGCTGTACATTCTTTTTTAACTAATGATTTGTCGCTCACAGCTTTTAAAGAATTTCCATCAGAAGTAGCAGAGCTGGCTTCTATGAGCATGGAGCTTATTTCTATGGATTATTGGGATGTTTTTTATGACAATGAAGCTGAATTAAAGCGTGCTAAAAAAGAACAGCTTCAAGGGGTTTTAAATACATTACCTTGGGTAGCTACCATAGATAAATTTCAGCATTTAGTTTACGAAAGACCAGATCATTCTCATAAAGAGAGAGAACAACTATGGAATATTTTAATGGATAATTTTAGTAGTGATGTGGTTGATTGGTCTGATTGTGAAGAAGAAAAAAGCTACTATTGGCAAAAACAACTGCATTTATTTGAAGTACCTTTTTATTACATTGAATATGGCATGGCTCAATTAGGAGCAATTGCTGTTTGGAGAAACTACAAACAAAATCCAGAGAAAGCCTTAAATCAATACATGGAAGCTTTAAAACTAGGCTACACCAAACCTATTTCAGAGATATATACTACTGCTGGAATTGCTTTTGATTTTTCTCAAGGCTACATTAAGGAATTAGTAGATTTTATTCAATTAGAATTGAATAAACTATAAGGGGACTTCAAGTCTAATGTCATATCAAACGAAATTTTACATTTGCCTGAGGCGGATAGTAAAATGAAGCTAGAGATATGTTGTTAATTGGGAGTAGAGATTTTAAACAACTTAAATATGAAGACATCACCTTCTAATAATTAATTTTCAACATCAAAAACTTATAATGCTAAAAATAAAATAGGTTGATTTAAATAGATTTAATATTTTTGGGAAAAAGATACAATGCGGATAAACGTACCGGTACCTTTATCCGCATGTTGGGGTTAATTACAAAATGAAAATAATTCTATCAATATTTTTTTTATTAGTCAGTATAATCTGTAAGGGACAAGACATCCCCTATGTTGCTTCAAAAGACACAACAAGACAACTGTTTTTCACACGTTCATTGCCACTTGACACAAATCAATACTCTTTTGACCAATATGACTATTTTGATTGGAAAATTTTAAAACCGGCCGTTGGAAAGAATACTTACAATATTTCTGTATATATGTATTTCTTGATTGACTCTTCTGGTAACGTTATAAAAAACACATTAGAAGTTTTTAGAATCAGCGGAACAGACATAGTTAATAATGATTATGAACAAAAAATAATTGAAGAAACTAAAAAGGTTTTTGCAAATCTTCCCAGACTTACATATTTATTGAGAGAAACAGACCCTTCAAAAACAAAGTATATATCTATGATAAATTATAGAAAATGTCGATAGAAATAGAACAAAAACTAACCCCAACAATGGCTATAATTCATTGTTACTTTGTGCTAAAACCAAAGTTTTGTACATTTACTCGGCTTGATTTCCTAAGCGGAAAAGTCTTCGACATTTTCCACAACGAAATCATAGCCTAATCGTTGGCGGTAATTAAATATTGATGAAAGAAGAAAATAGACTATTAATTCTCTGGACAATTTTTGGGTTTGTATTTATCAAATCGATTGATTCTATTTTATATTTTCTGTCAAACTTATTCGTGACTGTTGAAATAAAATTGAATGTGCCGTTCCATATTTTAAAATACTCGTATGCAGTTGTTACAGTACTGCTATATCTTTTGACAGCACTTATTATTATAAAAAAGCTTAAAGTTACTTCCGAGTTAAGTGGAATTTATTTAACTCAATTTCCGAAATGGTCATTTTTAATATTAGCAGTTATTGCAGTTGTACTCCCTGGACTTACTAATTATCTAACAGGAACATACACCTTTCAATTTTTAGAAGAATATATAGAAATAAACAACTTAACAAGAAACGATTATTTATCAATTTATGGCTTTGTTAAGTCAATATTTATTTTGACAAATTTTGCGGCCTTTGTTTCTTTAATTATAGGGTTTTTCTACCTACTTAAAAGAAAAGATTAACAAAATTACCGCCAACAATCTGTTATATTGCATTTTGCTCCCGAGCTGTTTAAGTTTTTTGACAGTTTTGTAGTTAGTGCCATTCATTTTGTAGGTGGTTACTTAAAAGCTTTGCAAATTGCAACTTTGCCTCATACAGCGAACTGCTTTTAAATTAGAATTGAATAAACTGTAAAGAGGTAAATTAATAATTTCTTACTTCATTTTTTCTAAACTTCTTTTTACCATGGCTATTGCTTTATCTATGGTAGCAAGTTTAGTTCTAAAGGATAAAATTGCCATACGTATTACAAATTTGCCGTTTACTACGGTAGAACTTAAAAATACACTTCCATCTTGGTGGATATATTCCATTAATCTTTTATTAAATTCATTGGCATTTTCTTTAGCAGGATACCAAAAATAACTTACCGACAAATCGGGTTCGGGGCCAACTTCAAAACCTAGCTCAACTAATTTTTCTCTAAAATATGTAGTAAGCAATAACTTCTCTTCCAAACAAGCAACAAAAGGCTTTACACCATGTAATTGCAAGGGTAACCATAATCTTAACCCTCTAAAATGTTTGGTCAGTTCAGGAGAAACATTAGCAGGACTATTAGTTAACTCCTCACCCATAGCATCTTGCATATAATTAGCTGTATAAAGATTAGAGTGTAATAACGCTTCCTTATCTTTTACTAAAACTGCACCTAACCCGTAAGGTAAAAACAATCCTTTATGCGGATCAACCACTAAGCTATCTGCTTTTTCCATTCCATTAAACAAATGTTTTTTTGATGTCATTACAAAGAAACCACCATAAGCAGCATCTACATGAAACCATAAATTATATTGATGAGCAATATTTCCAATTGCTGCTAATGGATCAATAGCTCCTGTATCTGTTGTTCCTGCTGAGGCTATTACCAAAAATGGATGCAGTCCATTAGATTTATCTGCTTTTATTAATTGCTCCAACACTGTAGTTTTTATTTTATGGTTTTCATCCAGTTCAACATAGCGAATAATTACATCTTCTAACCCAATAATTTTTAATGCTTTTTGAATGCAATGATGCACCTGAGCACTTAAGTAAACTACACTTTTGGTAATTTTTTCATTTTTAATTTGATGTTTGTCTCGAGCAGCAGCTAAGGCTATTAAATTAGAAATAGAACCACCAGAAGCTAAATTGCCTACTGCAGTTTTAGGAAAAGAAAATACTTCTTTTAACCAATTAATTACTTCATTTTCTATGGTAACTGCTCCAGGTGAAGCATAAAAAACCCCTGCATATTCGTTAGAAATGGCTGCTAAAAAATCACCTAAAGCAGCAGTATAAATTCCACCTCCAGGAATGTAACCAACATGTCCGCCCGATGCTGCTTTAATCCCTGTATCTATAACTTCTGATTGGTACAGTTTTAAAAGCGCTTCAATAGTTGTTGGTGTTTTAATTGCTAATTTATCACTTACTTTTGTTGTTGCAGTAAAAGATGTTGAATTGGGTAATGTTTCTATAAATTGATTAGCAAATGCACTTACTTTATCAAGCAATTGCTTTCTGTCGGTAAGGTTTACTTCTAATTGGTTGGCAATTTTTTCTTGCTCTTTTATACTGGCTATTAATTCTTGCATAAAATTTTAATTCATTTTCAACAAAAATAATAATAGGGAATTAGAAAGCATATTAAATGTTGAACAATAAAATTTAGTTGGAATTTATTTCGGGTAAAGAACAATATCAGCTTACCACTTCATTGAATTTATTTAAAATTTCTTTTGTGGCTTCATTGGTATATTGCTTGCTTCTGTACTGAGCTACCCATTTAATTCCAGCTATAGAATTGGTTAAAAATAATTCATCTGCTTGAAGCAACATACTTCCTGTAACAGCTCCTTCTATTACAGTAATATTCATAGATTCAGCAACCTCAACAATGTGTTTTCTAGTAATTCCATCAATACAACCTTCTGCTAGTGATGGCGTATAAAGCGTTTTGTTTTTATATAAAAAAACATTTGAGCTAATAGCTTCAACAATATGATTATTTTGATTTACCATTAAACAGTCATCTAAATTATTTTCTGTTTTGTAAATTCCGGTAAGCACATTTGGAATTTTGTTGGTAGTTTTTATTTGAGTTAATACTGTTGGATGTATTCTAATGTCTGAATACAAATCTATTGACAATCCTTTTTTATTAAGCTCATATAAATTTTTAGAAATTGGAATGGCTTCAATAACATAGGATTTGGAATCGTTTTTTGGAGTATACAAACCTTCTCCAACTCTAAAGACAGTGATTCTTACTCTTCCGCCTTTTTTAATGTTATTTTTCTTGATTAAGTGTACTATTTGTTCGTGTAATTCTTCAAATGTAAGTGGGATAGCATTCATCCTAAGTAAATCCATTCCTTTTTTAAGACGGGCAAAATGATCTTTAACAAAAACGGGAATCCCGTTAATCACTCTAATGGTTTCAAAAACAGCATCGCCATACTTAAATGCCCTGTTGTCTATTGTAAAAACCTTTTCATCTTCCTCATATAAAAAACCATCATAATTTATGTAGCGTTTTTTCATGTTTTTATTTGTTTTAATCAGTCGCATGGAACATCCTAATATAATTTATTGTTTAAGGATATCTCATCAAAACAAGTAGTTTTCTAGTTGATTTAAGTTTGTATTTGATTCTATTTTAAAAGATTTTATTCCTGCTTTAGTTGCCGCTTCAATATCTCTCTGACTATCACCTATCATAAATGAAAGAGATTTATCAATATTGAAACGAGCTATGGCTTTTTCTAACATTAATGAATCTGGTTTTCTACATATACACTTCTCTAGATCAGAATGGTGTGGACAATAATAAATATCTAAAATAGTAATTCCTTCTTTTTTGAATAGCGTTAACATGTGGGCGTGTACGAGATATACGTCATTTTTGTTATAAATTCCTTTAGATATACCTCCCTGATTAGTAATTATTATAAGATCAAAACCTATTCCTTGAACAGATTTAAGGAAGTTAATCACTCCTTCATTAATAATAAAGTCAGTTACTTTATATGTATATTCTCCTCTTTCTTTATTTATTACTCCATCTCTATCTAAAAAAATTACTTTACGCATGTATTAAATTTAACAGTTAAAATGTATATCCTTTATTGTATTTATAAAAGTTGTTTGAAGTACCTCATCTCATTTAAAATAGTTATTATTATATAATACACTAAAGAAGAAATAATGTCTTATTATAAAGTTATATATTCTCCCACTTCTCAAATATACACTTTTTAAAAATGTAATGAAAAAAGTATCATTTTTTCAAATTTGCATACCAAATCCAGAGGTAACCAAAAAATTTCTGAATGTAACAATATGTTTATAATAAAAGTAAAGTTATACTTTAAATTGAACAGCCACTAAGTAAACACCATATCACCATCACCAGCTTGGAAAACGAGGTTTTCTTCCTCAAAATAATGGGTTAATTTATGGGAGTAGAAATAAGCCCTTGTTAATGGTTTTTTATACAAGAAAGGCGTAGTATGTTTATTAAAGTAATTGACCAACTGCGGCTGAAATACACTAATGGTATTTAACTTATAGGTTTTTACAAATTGATAAATCAATTGAGCCGCTTCGGCTATTTTTTCATCTTCTAAATAGGTTTGATAAACACTTAGTTGCTTTTCTCTAATTTGCAATAACATAAAACCTTTTACTTGCTTTTCGTTATCCATAAGTTTTACCATAAACAACCTAAAATCTGTTGAAAGCGAAGAAAAATAGTAGTTGTTACCCAATGCATCATTGGTAGGTGCTGAGAGTACCCAAGGGTATTTCATTATCCAGTTCAACTCTGCTTTAGCTCTCTTAAACGGGCTATTTTGTTGGTGTTTTAAAATAAATGTATTCAGTTCCTCATCAATTTCATTCACATACAATACCTTACTTTCCAATTTAAATGTTGGTGTTCTTAAGTTAAGTAAAACATCGCCAAATAGGTTTAATAAAGCATCTGTTGCTCCCACAAAAGGCAAGACTATTTTCCAGCCTGGTTTTTTATTTTTAATAATGGTTTTAAAATCGAATCGGGCATACATTCTAATGCCTACTAAATCTACTTGTTTAAAAAAACCATCTTTGGTATAAAGCTGTTTAGATGCTTTTACCGGTCCTTGAAAAACAATTTTCAACTCCCAATCTTTTAAGGCCGCATCTACCATTTTTTTGGCAATGCCCAATCCTCTTTGGTTAGGATCTACCCACACACAACTGTACCAAGCTACTTTTTCAGTTGTTCCTTTATGAATAATATTTTCTACTAATAAGAGCCTGTACCCAACAATTTTATTGTCTAGCATGGCCAAATAAAGAATTACATCATCTTTATCAGCTCTGGGGTTGTTAATGTGCGAAATAGCTCTTTGCTTAGAAATAGGATAATCAGGCAGGTGTTTAAAGGCTTCCGAATGGATGAATTCCTCGAGTTGAGCAGTGGTATATGATTTTATGGTTACAGCCATCTACAACTTGGTTTATGAACTGATGTGTCTTTCTTTTTTTTCTGGATAAATATCATCTATGGTAACCAAAATAGCCGTCTCCTCTACTCCACCAAAATCAGGATTAAGAGCTGTTCCAAAAGATTTCATAGTGTCAGATATTTTCATGTACGTATTAATTAGCGGAGGAACAGCTTCTCCATAACTTTTTAAATACTGATACAATGATTTTAATCCTTCATCAAAGTTTTTATCCCTTATCAATTTTTTAATTTCCCTTAAATCTGTATTAATTTCTATTGGGTGAATAGGTGTTACCAAATTTTCTAGATCAGGGAAATATGAATTCATAAAATAAAGCAAAGCATTTCTAGCTTGCTTGTTATAGCTTGAATACATAGTTACTTTACCAAAGAAATATTTAATGTGTGGATAGTTAATAATGATAGAACCCAATCCATCCCAAATATTATCTAAAGCAAAAATACCTTTTCTGGCACTTCCTCCTCCTGCCTGATAGAGTGGCTGTACCCAAGACCTGCCTAATTCTATGGTGTAAGGTAAATATTTTTTTATAAATTTATCAGAGAAATTGAAATAATGCGTGGTAGAAAGTAAAATTTCTCCTGATGGAGATATGGCTGTAGAGCAATCTTTAAAACGGTAGCCGCTTACTATTTCTCTGTCTTCTCTGTCGTAAACTATTAGTTGCTCATAGCAATTTTCTGAAGTATCTAAATCATCTAAATCAACATCTTTTCCTGTTCCACCACCTGCTTGCGAAAAAGATAACTCTCTTAACCTGCCAATTTCCATTAGTACATTAGGAGCATTATGATAGTTTACAATGTAAATGTCATTATCTCCTTTGTTGGTTTTTTTTACAAATCTCTCTGGAGTAAGTTCTTTTTCTAATACATCTCTATCTATAGGAGCCATCATAGTTATTCAAAGTTTATGAGGTTATGTTATTAATCTAATCTTCCAACTTCCATCCAATTCTAACCCCTCATTTCATATACTTTATCTTTCACCCATTCTGCCCAATATTTATCGGGTTTATCATTGTCAAATTTGGTGTATGAAATAGGTTTTCCAAAAGTTATGGTAATGGTTTTATTTTTTTGTTTAAACGTTTCTTTTGCCAAAAATAGCATTTCTATATTAGCTTTTATGCCTAAAAACTTTCTAAAATTAGCTAATCTGTAAAAAAAGTTAGATAGTTTACCATCTACATAAATAGGTATAACTTCTTTATGATGTCTTTTTGCTTGAGTGATAAAGGTTTTTTTCCATTCTAAATCTCTTATTTTTCCGTTAACTTTTCTGCTTACCAAACCAGCAGGAAAAACAAAAACTGCTCTGTCAGAAGAAAAAAGTTCATTAACACTATTAAGCGATTTTTTAGAATTGCTACCATGTTTATTTACGCCAACAAAAAGTCCGTTTAAATTTTTTAGGTGTAACAGTATATCATTTACAACAAACTGTACATCTTTACGATGATTTTTTAAGGCAGTAACAATTGCCAATGCATCTACTCCACCTAAGGGATGGTTAGAGGCTAAAATACACCCACCGCTTTTAGGAATATTTTCTATTCCTTTTACTTTTACTTTAATATTAAATCGATGAATAATATCTTCTGCAAATTCATAATCGAATTTGTCTTTATTTTCTATTAAAATAGTGTTAATATCTTCTTGATGGATAGTTCTTTTTAAGTAACTAATAACAAAACCCGGAAGCCACTTAAGTACTTTCGGGTTTTTGTTCGCAATAATTCTTTCTACATCAATTAGCTGTTGTTCCAAATGATTTAAGTTTAAAAAAATAAAAGTAAGTAATTATAAATTTTTATGTGTTCCATCGCAAAAAGCTCCTTTGGTAGACTGTTTACATCCGCACCAAGCTACTTTTCTGTCTTCATCAAAAACCTCAATTGTTGGGACAAATGAAGAGCCTTTATGAGAGCCATCGCAATAAGGTTGTTTAGCACTTTTTCCGCAAGCACACCAAGCATATTTTCCTGCTTTCTCTTCTTTTACATAAGGTGATTTCTGAGCTATTGTAGGCTTTTCCATAATTGTTAATTTTTTTAGTTTGTTAAAAGTCTAAATTAAGCATTTTTAGTCTATGTTGTAAAAATAAGAAACATCCTTTATTCTTTTTAGTTGTAATGTCATTTCGAGCAATGTTTTTTGTGCTGTTGTAAAACAGTACTAAAAAACGAAGTCGAGAAATCTTCTTTCTTTATAACCTATACACCCCATTAAGAATCACAATTCCTAACCAACAAGATATCTCAACTTCATTTTACTGAGTTTCGTTCCTCAACTCGTAAAATCTTATTCGATATGACAAGAAAATTTCAAATAGGGAAAATGATGTTTTGTTAAAAGTATGTTCCAAATCTTTTTTCTATGGCTTTTGTTCTGAAGTTAAAAATTTCATTGAGTTTGTTACGGATTATTAACTTATTGGCAATTACCCCTAAAAATCCAAACGGTGGAACATAGCTAACTATATCTTTCATTAAAACACCGCCATTTATAGGCAATATAATATGCTGATGATGCCACAATTTATAGGGACCAACACGCTGCTCATCAACAAAATATTCTTTGTCTTTTACTTGAGAAATCTCAGTTACCCAAGTAGTTTTAATCCCTAGTAATGGGCTTACTTTATAGCTTATTATTAAGCCTTGATACATTTTATTGGGAGTTTCTTTTGAAGTAATATCAAATCCCATATAATTGGGAGTTATCTCTTTTAAATTTTTAGGTGAGGATATAAAATCCCACACTTCGTCTATAGATGCTTTGATTTTTTGTGTTTGATGAAATTGATAAAAAGCCATTTTGTTTAATTTATTTTCAACAAAGTTAAACAAAATGGCTTTCTAAAATAATTTTAACAACTTAAATATTCTTAAAAAATAGGATGAACTGGCTTATTATTCAATACCTTTTCAATTTCTTCCATTACTTCTGGGGTTAGCTTTGCTTTTGCTTCGATAGCTTTAAAATTTTCTTCTAACTGACTTAATTTACTTGCTCCCAACATTACTGTACTCACATTTTCATTTTTTAAACACCATGTAATTGCTAATACAGGAAGGCTTAGTCCTAGTTTTTTAGCAATTTTCTCCAACTTGGCTACTTTGTCTAAATTTTCTTTGGTAACCACAGAATCTTTTAACCAATCCATACCTTCCATTACTAAACGAGTGTCTTTTGGTTGAGCTTTTTGGTTGTACTTACCTGTCAACACACCTGATGCTAATGGCGACCAAATAGTTGTTCCTAAACCAACTGTTTTATAAATTTGATTAAACTCCACTTCCACTTTTTGTCTGTGCAACATATTATATTGTGGCTGTTCCATAGTAGGACCGATTAAATTATATTGTTTGGCTACCATATGAGCCTCCATAATTTCCTGAGCACTCCATTCAGAGGTTCCCCAATATAAAATCTTACCTTGGGTGATTAAATTATGCATTGCCCAAACAGTTTCTTCAATAGGTGTATTTTTATCTGGACGATGACAGAAAAACAAATCTAAATAATCTACCTGCAACCTTTCTAATGCTTGATGACAAGCTTCAAACACATGTTTTCTGCTCAATCCGTTTTGATTAGGCTTAGTATTTTCTGTGCCTCTATATCCAAAAAATACTTTGCTCGAAACTACATAGGAATCTCTATCCCATTTCATTTTCTTAAGGATTTTTCCCATTACTATTTCAGATTCACCACGAGCATAAATTTCTGCATTATCAAAAAAGTTGACACCATTATCGTATGCCAATTTCATTAAATCTTCAGCAATATTGTTTCCTATTTGCTTTCCAAAAGTTAACCAACTGCCTAAAGATAATTCGCTTAATTGTAATCCTGACTTTCCTAATCTTCTATATTCCATAATCGTATATTTTTATATTTAAATATTGTTTTAGTCTGCTAAAATTACTTGGTTATTTTGCTTTGTATAATCGGAATACCCCTTCATAATTGCCGAAAACATTAAATCGCCCATTAACTTGTAACCATCTGTAGTTAAGTGAATTTTATCTGTTTTTGCCAAACCATGTTTTTGCCAGGTTTTTATAGAACCTAACCCTCCCATAACATGATACATATCCCACATAGCAGCATTATGTTTGGTAGCTAACCTAATCATAGCCAATCGAGCTTCTTCCACTCTCTTGTTAGGATATCTTCTTTTGTAATAACTATCGTTATTGGTTACAAAAATAAAATTCGTTTTAGGAGATACTGATTTAATCCAATCTACTAAGGTGTCGTAATTATTTTCGTAACAATTACCACAAAAACCAGGATCGTAAGCATCATTTATACCTATACAAAAAATTACTAAATCGGGTTTAATAGTTTGCAAATGTTGTTTAAAAAGTGTTGCTCTTAAATAACTGGAAGTGCTTGCTCCATTTACACCAATAGAGTGGTAAACTACTCCTGGATCATCATTATCTAAGCTTATACCATACAACTCAAAAGGTTGTGAAGCTGAATCGTTTTTATAAATAGTAAAATCCACTACTTTTTTATAATCTGCAAAAATAAATTCGGTATAACCAATACTATCGTTTACAATTATAGCAACACAAGTGTCCTTAGTAAGCTCAATACAATAACCCAAGCTATCTTGATTATGAAAAATCTTAATACGTTTAAAATCGTAATCTGGTGTGTTATCTCCTCTAAACTGTATAGTAAAAGAAGCCAAACTATCACTTGTTGATGCTGTAATGCCTGACACTCCCCAAGTTGAATGATGTTTACTTACAGAATTTCTATAACCTTGCCACTCTCCAGTATAGTTAACTTCATAATAATATGGATTATTGGTTTTAGCTAATTTAAAAGGGAACAAAAAACCTCTGCCACCATTAAGGTTAGGCGATATGCTATGAAAGTTTTTTCTTAGTTGATCGGACCAAATATCTGCCTGAATGTGAGAGCCACCCATTTGCATAACATTTACCTTTCCTTTACCTTCAAACATTAATGTGTCTAACTTTGAGTAGAAATGATTGAGGTTAGTACCATCATGATAAAAATGTAAATAGTTAGAATCGTATTGTATAAAATCATGTTGTGGTAATACGTGAGGATTTCCTTGAGCCACAATAATATGTTGAATAAAGAAAATGCTAAAAAAAGTTCCTAAAATTTTATTAATCATCTATTAAAAAGTATTAAAAAACAAAAGTACCAAAGAATACAAGTTGATTTTGGTTAGATTGTAATAGGTTTTTAACAAATTGAGTTTTTGTATTGAGTGTTTATAAATCTTGCAAAATAAGCAATACACTATTTTGTTAATAAATCTCTTGAAAACCCACATTCAAAAAGCGTTTGAAAAATTGTAAGAATGTTTAATTTCGGACTTTAATCCTCTTAATAAACTATGGAAAACGAAGTAACTTATAGTGAAGACAATATCCGATCGCTAGATTGGAAAGAGCATATCCGTTTAAGGCCAGGTATGTATATTGGGAAACTTGGTGATGGTGCTGCCTATGATGATGGTATTTATATATTAATTAAGGAGGTTTTTGATAATTCTATTGATGAATATGTGATGGGTAATGGAAAAACCATCGAAGTAAACATTAAAGACAAAACCGTAAAAGTTAGAGATTATGGTCGCGGTATTCCTTTAGGAAAAGTAATAGACTGTGTTTCTAAAATGAATACTGGTGGAAAATACGATTCTAAAGCTTTTAAAAAATCTGTTGGTTTAAATGGTGTTGGAACAAAAGCCGTAAATGCACTTTCTTCTTATTTTAAAGTAGAATCTGTACGTGATGGGAAAATAAAAAAAGTAGAGTTTGAAAAAGGTGAACTAATTAATGATTATGAAATTGAAGACTCCTCCTATAGAAAAGGAACAAAAATCACTTTTATTCCCGATGAAACCATTTTTAAAAACTACACTTACCGAAACCAACACATAGAAAAGCTGCTTTGGAATTATGCTTTCTTAAATACGGGATTAGCCATTTATTTTAATGGAGAAAAAATTCAATCAGAAAATGGCCTAAAAGATTTATTAGAACAGAATCTTTCTAACAAACCACTTTACCCAATAATCCACTTGCATGGTGAAGATATTGAAGTAGCTATTACCCATACAGAATCTTATGGAGAAGAATATTATTCATTTGTAAACGGACAATATACTCCTCAAGGAGGAACACACCAAACAGAATTTAGAACCGCTTTAGTAAAAACTGTTAGAGAGTTTTATGGAAAAGATTATGATGCTTCTGATATCCGATCTTCTATAGTTGCTGCTGTTAGTGTTAAAGTTATGGAGCCTGTTTTTGAATCTCAAACCAAAACTAAGCTAGGTTCTACAGAAGTTGGTCCTGATGGTCCTTCTATGAGGACTTTTATTACAGATTTCTTAAAAAGAGAATTAGATAATTTTCTACATAAAAACCCTGAAACTGCTGATGCTCTTCAACGTAAAATATTGCAATCGGAACGTGAGCGTAAAGATATGGCAGGTATTAAACAATTGGCTAAAAAAAGAGCCAAAGATGCTTCTTTACACAACAAAAAACTAAGAGATTGCAGGTTACATTATAATGATACCAAAGACAATGAGAGAAAAGTAGAAACAACACTTTTTATTACTGAGGGAGACTCTGCTTCTGGTTCTATTACCAAATCGAGAGATGTAAATACCCAAGCCGTTTTTAGCTTAAAAGGAAAACCGCTAAACTCTCATGGTTTAACAAAAAAGATAGTATACGAAAATGAAGAATTCAACCTACTTCAGGCAGCTTTAAACATTGAAGAAAGTATAGATGATTTAAGATATAATAATATTGTAATTGCTACCGATGCCGATGTTGATGGTATGCACATCCGTTTATTACTCATTACTTTTTTCCTTTCTTTCTTTCCAGATATTATTAAAAACGGGCATCTATACATTTTAGATACACCACTTTTTAGGGTTAGAGATAAATCTAAAACAATATATTGCTATTCTGAAGAGGAAAGACAAAAAGCCATGAGAGAACTTAGAGGCAAACCTGAAATTACCAGATTTAAGGGATTAGGAGAGATTTCACCAAACGAGTTCAAGCATTTTATTGGTAAAGATATTCGTTTAGACCCTGTAATTATAGCGAAAAACACTCCAATACAAGAAATGCTAGAGTTCTACATGGGTAAAAATACGCCCGAGCGTCAGGAATTTATTATTGATAACCTAAAAATTGAAAAAGACCTTGCTGAAGAATTGTTAATAGCCGAAGGTTAAATATCTTTTTATTATTTTCGTTATATTTTTTTTATGAAACAAATGCTAAAATTTATATTCAGTAAACTTTTTTTAATCAACTTAGTGGCTGCAATAATCCTTATTATTATTGCCTTTTATAGCTTTTCTGGTTATTTAACAAGTTATACTTTGCATGGTGAAAGTGTTACCGTTCCATCATTAGAAGGACTAAGTGAAGAAGAAGTTGCTACACTCCTTGAAGAAAAAGAATTACGTTACGAAATTCTAGATTCTATTTATGTAGAAAAACAGCCTAAAGGAATAGTAATAGATCAAAATCCTAAAGCAGAATCTTTTGTTAAAAAGAACAGAAAAATTTACATTACTGTTACTAAAAAATCTACCCCAAAAATCAGTTTTCCTAGTGTTATAGATATGTCGCAACGATTAGCTGTAGCTAAATTAGAAAGCTACGGACTAAAAGTGAATACAGAATATCGCCCTTCAGAACACCAAGGAATTGTGATAGATTGCAAACTTGGAGATAAATCTATAGCAACAGGCGATGAAATTGGACTAGGTTCAAAAATTACTGTTGTGATAGGAACAGGAAAAGGTGAAGGAAAAGTAATGGTACCTTATCTTGCTAACCTTTCTAGAGGTGAAGCAGAACAGCAGCTTCAAGCTTCTTTTTTAGGAATAGGGTTAGAAATTTATGATGAATCTTGTGTGACAGCTGAAGATTCTGCTACCGCTAAAGTATACAAACAACAACCTCCTTACGGAAGTGAAAGCACGCTTTTTATTGGTAGTTCTGTAGATGTTTACTTAACTTGCGATACTGCTAAAATAAATATTCAAAAAAATAGTTTAGATAGCCTAAACAATTAATCAGGAAATTCTGAAAAAGACTAACATGTTAAAAAACGCTTTACTTCTATTTCTTATTTTTTGCTGTTTTTCGGCTATAAATGCTCAAGAAAAAATTTACGATTTAGGTGGTAACAAACATCTTAGGGCTTTATACAACAAAAGTGTTGAAGAAAAAAAACCTGAAATTTTTAGGAACCCTACTAAGAAAAATAAAATCCTGCTTTCCTTACCTTTTTTAGATGATTTTTCCCAAAACTATCATTTTCCTGATGAAAACTTATGGCAAGACATTAATGTTTACATTAACTCTAATTTCCCTGTAAGCCCTCCATCTTATGGTGTTGCTACTTTTGATGGATTAGACTCTACTGGTTTTCCTTATGATTTTTCTTCACAAACGGCTCATGGGATTGCTGATTCACTTACTTCTCACCCTATCGATTTATCAGTTATTAATGATAGTGTATATTTGAGTTTTCAATACCAAGCACAAGGTAATGGAAATGCTCCTGAACAAAATGATTCGTTGCGATTAGATTTTTTTAGAAAAGCTGATAGTTCTTGGGTTAGGGTTTGGAGTGTTCCAGGAACAGGAAACCAAGCATTTAAAAAAGTGATGGTTCCTGTTGGTACAGATTACCATAATGATGAGTTTACTTTCCGATTTTCCAACTTATCTACTCTTAGTGGTAATTTCGACCATTGGCATGTTGATTATGTATATTTAAATGATAACAGAACTTTTACTGATACTATTTTGGATGATGTTGCTCTTATCACCAATCATTATAATTTATTAAATGAACTTACAGCATTACCTTGGGACCATTACCTTACTGATACCATTGGCTTAATGGCGGAAACCATGCCTGTTGCCTATAAAAATAACTTCAATAACTCTTATGATGTTTTCTATAAATATGAAGTAAGCGATAACAATGGCGCTGGTCCAGTTGTTGAAACGTATCCATCAGGAGTTGCATCAAAAACTGTTGCAGCTTACTCTACTCTACTTGAACCTCAAGCTGTTTATCAAACTACACCATTTTTTCTAAATGATTTTTCTTTTCCATCAGACAACTCAGTAAATAAAGTTTTCCAAATAAAAAACTATTTCGATATTAATCCTTTTATAGATATTAATCAGAAAAATGATACAGTAAAATCATTTCAGGTTTTTGGCTCTTATTATGCTTACGATGATGGTAGTGCCGAATTAGGTTATGGAATTGAAGGAGTTACAGCTAAACTAGCCAACCAATTTTATATAAGAAAAGCTGATACACTTACATCTATACAAATTTATTTTAACCCAATACTTTATAATATTACAGGAGAAAGTTTTAAACTTACTATTTGGAGCAGCCTAAACCCAGAAGTTGTTTTATACCAACAAAGTAGTTTTTATTTTCCTGCTTATTCTTTTACAAATGAGTTCTTAAGTTATACTTTAGATGCTCCTGTTCTGCTTAATCCAGGGACTTATTATATTGGTTATCAAAAAATTTCTAACTCAAGATTAAATGTTGGGTATGATGTAAATACTAATACCAAAAATAAAATTTGGTACAATGCTGTTGGTATTTGGGAGAATCCATCTGCAGGTCTTCCAAATGGTTCACTAATGATTCGTCCGGTATTTGGTTCTACTGGAGATCCTATTTCCTCTATCAATGAGAACAATAAAAATGACAATACCGACTTTATCATCTATCCCAATCCAACATCTCATTTAGTTACTATTGCTGCTCAACAAAATTTATCTACCGTTTTTGAAGTTGAAATTTTTGATATTTATGGTAAAACTCATCTAAGAACAACTTTACAACAAAGTACCACTATTGATGTAAGCAATTTTAGCAAAGGAATTTATTTTGTTAGAATGATAAATAAAGATAAAGGAAATATACAAACCAAAAAACTGATTATTCAATAATACTTATAAATGAATTTAATAAACGAAGAAGAAGCAGAGGACAATGACTTGTTTGAACACTACAAGTTTAAGGCTGACAAAGGACAAGAATTATTGAGAATTGATAAGTTTTTAATGGATAGAATTCCTAACACTACCCGAAATAAACTTCAAAACGCATTAACCGAAGGACACATCTTAGTAAACAAAAAACCTGTAAAAGCTAATTACAGAGTTAAACCTTTGGATGATATTACAGTTGAACTTCCCTATCCTCCCCAAGAAATTGTACTTATTCCTGAAGATATCCCATTAAACATTCTTTATGAAGATGATGATGTAATTGTGCTCAACAAAGATGCAGGATTAGTTGTTCATCCAGGTTTTGGAAATCACACTGGCACCTTAGTAAATGGATTAATTTATCATTTTAAAAATTTACCAGAAACCTCCATGGCAAACAGGCCAGGTTTAGTACATCGTTTAGACAAAAACACTACTGGAGTAATGGTTATTGCCAAAACAGAACATGCACTTTCTCATTTAGGCAAACAATTTTTTGATAGAACCATTGAAAGAAGATATCAAGCATTAGTTTGGGGAGATTTTGAAGAAGAAGATGGAACTGTTATAGGAAATGTTGGCAGAAGTTTACAAAACAGAAAAGTAATGAGTGTTTTTCCTGAAGAAGAATTTGGAAAACATGCTATAACACATTATAAAGTACTTAAAAGATTTGGCTATGTTACGCTTATAGAATGTAAGTTAGAAACAGGTAGGACCCACCAAATTAGAGTACACATGCAGCACATAAAACACCCTTTGTTTAATGATGAAGATTATGGTGGCGACAGAATTTTAAAAGGTACTTCTTTTACCAAATACAAACAGTTTATTAATAATTGTTTTGAAATTTTGCCTCGACAAGCCTTACATGCTAAATCTTTAGGCTTTGAACATCCTGCTACAGGAGAATGGCTACATTTTGAAACAGAATTACCAGAAGACATGACTAAACTACTCGAAAAATGGGATGGATATATTAGCAACCGAAATACTTTTGAGGATTAAAATTATTAATACTTTTGTACTTTAAAACTCAACTAATATTAAACGTTATATTTTTTAAAATATGAAACAAATAATCGCTCCTTCCATTTTAGCCTCAGATTTTGCTAACCTGCAAAAAGAAGCCGAAATGCTCGATAAAAGTAGTGCCGATTGGTTTCATATTGATGTGATGGATGGTGTTTTTGTGCCTAACATCAGTTTTGGAATGCCTATAATTAAAGCCATCAGAAAGTTTAGTAAAAAAACTTTTGATGTGCATTTAATGATTGTTGAACCCGATAAATATATAGCTGATTTTAAAAAAGTAGGAGCAGATATTTTAACTGTACATTATGAAGCTTGCACACATTTACACAGAATTATTCAAGCAATAAAAGCTGAAGGAATGAAAGCGGGAGTAGCTATTAATCCGCATACAAATGTAAATGTATTAGAAGATACTATTAATGATATTGATGTGGTGTTAGTAATGTCGGTAAACCCTGGTTTTGGTGGACAATCTTTTATTGAAAATACTTACGAAAAAGTAAAACAACTAAAACAATTGATTACCAAAAAAGGAGCTAATACCTTAATAGAAATTGATGGAGGTGTTACCAATGCAAATGCAAAAAAATTGTTAGACTGTGGGGCTGATGCTTTAGTAGCTGGAAGCTTTGTTTTTTCTTCAGATAATCCAATAAACACCATTGCTGAACTAAAAAATTTATAATCTAAAAAATTGTTATTACTTTTAACCGATA
This sequence comes from Vicingaceae bacterium, assembly GCA_965284565.1. GTDB lineage: Bacteria > Bacteroidota > Bacteroidia > Flavobacteriales_E > Vicingaceae > BRH-c54. The sequence goes on along the minus strand of OZ260100.1, from coordinate 2,325,837 downwards.
AATATTTAATATTATGACTGTTAATCAAATAAAATGGAGTGTGTTTTTTGTTGCCGCAGCAACACTTTTTGCTTGTAATGGAGACCAACAAACTAAAGAAACTATTGATATTGTAGAGCCTCAAGTAGAAATAGCTGTTGAAGAAAAAACAATTGAAATAAATGGTGTTGAACACTTTTTCACTATAAAAGGCGAAGGTGATCCTATACTTTTTTTACATGGTGGACCTGGTCTTTCTCATAATTACTTACTTCCTTATTTTGATGCATTAGCAGCCAATTATCAGTTAATATTTTATGATCAAAGAGGTAGTGGAAAGTCTGCTTTCCCAAAAGATACCACTTCCATAAACATAGAAACTTTTGTTGAAGATATTGAAGCTATTAGAAAGCATTTTGGCAAAGAAAAACTTACTCTTATAGGTCATTCTTGGGGTAGTTTATTAGCACTTCATTACGGACAAAAATACCCTAACAACCTTACTCAACTTATTTTAATCTCTCCTGCTCCAACTACCAGTAGTCACTACGAAAAAATGTTGAGCAACATGCAGCAAAAAAGAAAAGAAGAAGATACTAAAGAATTAGTAAGGTTAATGATGTCTAAAGAATTTGAGAAAAGAGACCCTGAAACTTTTGCTAAAGCGATGAAAATAGGTGATAAAGCTAATTTATACGACCAAACTAAAGTAGATGAATTATATGAATTACATAACTACAATGAAAAAACTGCTGGTAAATTTTGGTTGGTAAGCAACATTATGGAGAAAAACTTTTTTAACTATAATATTACTGCTGAAATTGACAACATTTCTTGCCCTTCAATTATAATTATTGGTGATATGGATAACGTACCTTTTGCTTCTAACCAGCTATTAAGCGAAACGCTAAAAAATACCAAATTAGAAGTAATTAAAGAAACTGGACATTACCCATTTTTTGAAGACCCGAAAGCATTTAGCAATGCCTTAGACAATTTCCTTAATCCAGAATACCAAGATTAATCGCTACATGGAAATCATTGAGTTTGAATTAAAAGATGATTATATTGAGCTAAATAAACTGCTTAAGTTTACAGGCGTTTGTGATACTGGTGGAGATGCTAAAATGAGTATAGATCAAGGCTTGGTTAAGTACAACAATCAAGTGGAAACACAAAGAAGAAAAAAAGTAAGAAAAGGAGATACCATTCAATTTCAACAATACCAAATAGAAGTTCGTTAATCATGCCAAATCAGAAAACTAAAATATTAAGCCACGAGCAAATAAGTAGGAAAATAAATCGTATTGCTTTTCAAATTTTTGAAGACAATCATTTAGAAAAAGAAATTATTGTGGTTGGCATTGAAAAAAAAGGACATTTATTAGCAAAAAAAATTGCTGAAAAACTAAAGACTATTTCTGATATCAAAGTAATAGAAGCATCGTTAAAAGTTAATAAAGACAACCCTTTGAGCGAAGAACCTAAACTTTCTATTACCGAAAAAGAAATTGAAAATAAAGTGGTTATTTTAGTAGATGATGTGCTTAACTCAGGCAAAACACTTATTTATGGTGTTAAATATCTTTTAAATTTTAATATCCACAGAATGTCAACTGTTGTATTGGTAGATAGAAACAATAAACGCTACCCTATTGGCACACACTATGTCGGACTATCGCTTTCTACCACTTTAAAAGACCATATTTCTATTGAATTTGTGGGCGGAAAAATGACTGCCTACTTGAGTTAACTCATATAAGCTTGCCATTTTACCAATACATATTTTGATTTATTTTGTTCTTTTTTTTCTAAAAAACCGTATTCATAACAAAACAAATAAACATCGCCTTGTTGGTTTTTCCAATAATGAGTAAAAAACTTGGGGTTAAACCCTGCTTTCAATAATTCTTCTTTTCGGATAATTGCCTTTCCTGCTTTATTAAAGTGGTTTAATAGCTGTCTGTTTAATTTTAATTGTTTGTCTATTTTTAGGTAAAAACTCTGTTCTTTACCCCTGTTTTTTTTATGATGGTATGCAGATTTGCAATAAGGAGAACAAAATATTTTATCAATTCTACCTTCTACTTCTTCACCACATTCAATACATTTTTTCATTTATTAGTACATTTTAATTATACGGATATTTATACGTATAAATCTACTAATAATTTATTTTACAGCTTTTTTGTTCACTAAATTTATTCCAAATACGCCAAAAATGAACTCTTCATACAATAAAAATATTACACTTAAACATCTGTACATCAACAATGAGAAGCAAATTGGTATTAAGTTTTATCCCAATAAATTGGTACAAACAGTAATAAAAGGGTTGCCTAATGTGAAGTGGAGCAATGAGTTTGGTATGGCATATATAAAAAATACTCCTGCTAATTTAAACTTAATATTTACCGATTTTAAAGGTTTGGCGTGGATTAATTGTGCTGGTTTTTTTCCAAATGTTAAAACAAAAATTAACAACAATCCTGTAAAAACAAGTGATTATAGACTAAGAAAGCTACCTGCCAATTATAGAAGATGCCCTGAGGAGTTTTTGCAAAAATTAGAATTAAAACAATATGCTGTAAATACAGCTAAAACGTATGTTAATTTATTTGAACGATTTATTAACCATTACAAAAACAAGGAATTAACACATATAAACGAGAACGATATTCGTAATTATTTACAATTATTAATTCAGCAAAATAAATCTAACAGCTATGTAAATCAAATGATTAATAGTATAAAGTTTTATTACGAAGTGGTGTTAGAAATGCCTAATCGTTTTTATAGTGTAGAGCGTCCTTTTAAAAAAGAAGCATTACCAAAAGTAATTAGCTTAGAAGAAGTTCAGTTGATTATTAAGAACACCAACAATATTAAACACAAGTGTATTGTAAGTTTACTGTATTCTGCAGGTTTGCGTAGAAGCGAGTTATTAAACTTAAAGTTAGAAGATATTGATAGTAAGCGAATGGTCATTAATGTAAAGAACGGTAAGGGAAATAAAGATCGTTTGACTATTCTTAGCCCAACTGTTTTAAATGATTTACGCATTTATTATAAACAGTGGAAGCCAAAGGTTTATTTATTTGAAAGTCCGAATAGAGGAAAATATAGTCCTGAAAGTGTTTTGAAAATTATTAAGTCAGCAGCTAAAAAAGGTGGAATTAAAAAGAAAGTAACTCCCCATATGTTACGCCATAGCTTTGCTACCCATTTATTAGAAAGTGGTACTGACTTACGTTACATACAGGTTTTGTTAGGGCACAACAGTAGCAAAACAACTGAAATTTACACTCAAGTAGCAATTAATAATATAAAATCTATAAAAAGTCCGATTGAATTACTACATTTGGGATAAAGATACAATGCGGATAAACGTACCATTACGTTTATCCAGTTGTTGTGAGTAATTATGATAAAATAAATTATGTCTAAGACTATAATCTATCTCAGTTTTCTACTACCGCTAAATTTACTTAGTCAATCTAGCCTAGATTTTTATTGTGGACAACAAAGACATAGCTATGACTTTTCAGTTTGGTCTGTTCCTGTTCAACAATGCAAAGGATATAAATTATATTCCAAGTCCGTAAACTTTAATGATATTCCCAAAAAGGACAAAGTTGTTATTGACGAAATCTTCACTAAAATAGAGAAAAGGGCAGGGAAAGAACTATTTAAAAAATTAGAACTTTATTCAGTAACTATTGCTCCAGGTTCTAAAGGGTGTAATGATCTTAAATATTCTCTTAGATATAAACTTCTAATAGACTCTGTTTTTTATGACAGGTTTACCTTGACTTACAATTCAGAAGGACAGTTAAAAACAAAACCTGAGTTCCCTGATATAGAAACAAATAATAATGCTAATAATATAATTGACTATTGTTCAGCCATTTCAATTGCAATGGAAAATCCGGAGTTTAAAAAGTCATGTAAAGAATCCGGTTGGGAAAGAAGTACACCTAATATATCAAGTGGAGAAATGGAGCCGCTTTTAAACATATCTAGTTTAGATCTAGATTATAATCTTGAAAAAAACATTTGGACTTGGATTTTAAAGTCTGAAACAAAACAGACAAAGAAAAACGGTTGGATTGGAAAAGTAATAGTCATAAATGCTGAATCAGGAAAAGTAATAGAAGTAACTGATTATTCAGAATCTAAAATTGTATGCTTTGAATAAAAACTACTCACAACACTGTATATAGCAAATAGGGCAACCAGTGGTTAAATAAAGTTAAGTGCCATTTACCAACACCGCCAAATCGTTGATTTGGCTTTTAAGAATGAATAAATTAAAAACAAAATACAACGCTTTGGCTCAGTGCAAATTTGAAAGTTTATTGCTTTCTACTGCCCTACTTGCCATATACTAACCGTTAGGCAACATTTGAGAAATGACCGAAAACCAACTAAAATCTGACAAACAATATGCTGCTTATCTTGCAAGAAAGTTTTTTAGCGGACAAATTTCAAAGCGGGAAGTTTTTGACCAATTCCCTGAATATGAAAAGGATTTTAAATTAAGACTTTTATTTGACCGAATTACGAAAAAACCTAAACAAAGTTGGTTTTTTGGAGTTTCAAAAAAGACGTATGAAAAATATATAACAGAAACTTACGAAATAATTGAGGACTTGGAATCTGGAAAATTGAGATTTAAAACAATGAAAAGGCTATTTCAAGAATTATGGATTCAGTCAAATAATTGCACTGAACCGATTGAGCATATATCCATTTCAGTATTCGAAGTTGCTAAATCAACGACAAATTCAAAAGAAGAAATAAGAAGATATTTAGACTTACTCGTTGACAAAAATTATTTAAAAAAAACTTCCGACAAACCATTACTTTATGAATTTACAGAAAACGGAAAGAAAATAAAAACGGATTTGGAAATTGAAAAAACAATTAAAAACGTTGCCTAACACAGTATAAAAAAAATTGCTAATTTTAGCTAAAACAAAGGCAGTTACTTGTTTGCTTGCTGCTGATTTTCCTTCGGAAAATCCTCGCACACAAACACGCAACTTTCCTTATACATAAACGTTGTGCGGCATACAAGAAAAGCCCACGCACAAACAGCACATTTGGTTTTTGCCGACACGCAAAGCCAACGCTGAAAAAACCAAAAGAGCTGTTTTTTGCCAACGCTCGGACAGAATGAACGAAATTTGAAAACGATAAAAAAGAACTTAAAATAAATGGCCAAACAGAAAGTAAAGGAAAAAGCGATTGAAGAAACCTTGTGGCAATCCTGCGACAAGTTGAGAGGTTCGGTAGAACCTGCTGAATACAAACACATAGTTCTCGGACTGATTTTCCTGAAATTCGCCAGCGACAAATTTGAACAACGCAGAAAAGAACTGATTGCCGAAGGCAAAGAAAAATACGTTGAAATGAAGGATTTCTATGCTATGAAAAATGTGTTCTACTTGGAAGAAATTTCGCGGTGGAGCCACATCATCAAAAATGCCAAGCAAAATGACATTTCCCTAAAAATTGACACCGCTCTCAACACCATTGAGAAAAATAACCCTGCTTTAAAAGGAGCTTTACCCGACAATTATTTTTCTCGCTTGGCATTGGACAAAACCAAGCTCGCTTCCCTACTCGACACCATCAACGACATTGACACGCTCAAAGACAACGGACAAGATGTGATTGGACGTGTGTATGAATATTTCTTGGGCAAGTTTGCCCTGAAAGAAAGCAGCGGAAAAGGCAAAGGGGAATTCTATACGCCCAAAACCATTGTGAATTTGATGGCGGAATTGATTGAACCCTACAAAGGCATCATCTATGACCCTTGCTGTGGAACAGGCGGAATGTTTGTGCAGTCTATCAAGTTTATTGAAGCACACCAGGGAAGCAAAAAGGAAGTTTCCATTTACGGACAGGAAAACACACCTACCACTTATAAATTGGCGAAAATGAACTTGGCCATTCGTGGTATTGCTGCCAACCTTGGCGACAAACACGCAGACACGTTTTCCAACGACCAACACAAAGACCTGAAAGCCGATTACATTATGGCAAATCCGCCATTTAACTTGAAAGATTGGCGAGGTGAAAATGAATTATTGGACGACCCACGTTGGATGGGCTATGAAGTGCCACCCAAAAGCAACGCCAACTACGGATGGATTTTAAATATGGTGAGCAAACTTTCTGAAAATGGCGTGTCAGGTTTCATTCTTGCCAATGGTGCACTTTCGGGCGGTGGCGAAGAATACAAAATTCGTAGAAAGTTGATTGAAAATGATTTGGTGGAAGCCATTATCATCATACCCCGAGATACGTTTTATACCACCGACATAAGCGTTACGCTTTGGATTTTGAATAAAAACAAAAAGCAACGCACGGACAATACCAAAGACAAACCTAAAAACTACCGAGACCGCACAGGCGAATTCCTGTTTATGGATTTAAGGCGTTGGGGCAGCGAGTACGAGAAAAAATACATTGAACTCACTGAAGATGATATACAGCAAGTAGCCCTCAACTTTCACAATTGGCAACAAGCCGATTATGAAACCACTTACAAAGACATACCAGAATTTTGCAAATCAGCGAGTTTCAAGGATTTGGAAGCCAATGATTTCTCGTTAGTGCCGAGCAAATACATTGAGTTTGTTGACAAAGACAGCGGCATTGACTTTGACACCGAAATGAAACGCATTCAACAAGATTTTAAAACCCTGCTACAAGAAGAAAAAGAATCACAAGCTCAATTGATTAATGCTTTTAAAACATTGGGTTATGAGTTATAAGCGTTTGGGCGATTACATACAATTGGTCGACAACCGCAACAAGGATTTGAAAGTGACAAATCTCTTGGGCATTAACATTACCAAAAACTTTATGCCTTCGGTTGCTAATGTTTCAGGCACTGACTTGTCCAAATATAAAGTTATACAAAAAGGGCAATTTGCCTATTCTGCAATGCAAGTTGGCAGAGATGAAACCATCCGCCTTGCACTTTACACGGATGATGAGCCTGCGATTATCTCACCAGCCTATTTAGTCATTGAAAGCAAAGATGAAAACGAATTGATTCCTGAATATATGATGATGTGGTTTCAACGCCCTGAATCTGACAGATACGGTTGGTTTATTAGTGATAGCAGCGTAAGAGCCAGTTTGGATTGGGAACGTTTTTGCGAAATAGAAATCCCCATTCCCGACATTACCGAACAACGCAAATATGTAGCCCTTTACAAAGGCTTGCTCACCAACCAAAAAACCTACGAAAACAGTTTTGAGGATTTGCAGCTGATTTGTAATTCGTTTATGGACACTTTAAAGGAAAAAGATTTAAAGCAAATAGGCAACTTAGTCGAATTGGTAGATAACAGAAATACTGATGGTAAAATTTCAAATCTACTTGGAATTAATGTTGACAAGGTATTTATGCCATCAAAGGCAAAAACTACCAAAGCAAATCTTGTAAAATACAAGGTGATTGAAAAGGGTGAATTTGCATATTCTGCAATGCAGGTTGGAAGAGACGAAACTGTAAGAGTTGTTCTGTACTCTTATGATGAACCTGCAATTATTTCACCTGCATACCACGTTTTCAAAGTAAATGGTGATAAAGAGATTTTACCTGAATTTTTAATGCTTTGGTTTTACCGTCCTGAATTTAACCGCTTTGGATGGTTCATTAGTGATAGTAGTGTTCGAGCAAGTTTGGAGTGGGAAAGGTTTCAAGAAATCGATATTCCTGTGCCAGATATTGAAGTGCAAGAAGCTATAGTAACCATTTACCACACTTTAGAAACTCGCAAACGCATCAATGAGCAGCTAAAAGAAAGCATTAAACCGCTTTGCCCTGTGCTGATGAAAGGGGTTGTGGAGAGTATGGAAATGCAAACAGTAGAAAGTTAGGAAAATGATAAAGCAAATTAACAGTATCAATAATGTGGGTGCATTTCGGGAATTTCCGAATGGTGGTTCAATTCAATTTGAAAAACTGACATTTATCTATGGCCTTAATACAAAAGGAAAAACAACATTGACAGATATACTTTCTTCGCTTAAAGAAAATGAACCAATCTTAATTACATCTCGAAAGTCAATTCCTGCTGTTAATTCAAATCAAAGTGTAAGAATATCAATAAGACCAAATAATGCCACTAACCAGCTGCCGTGTACTTTTTCAAATAATTCTTGGACACAATTGAACTCAAATGATAATCTTCACATTTTCGGTTCTGATTTCATACACAAAAATTTATTTACGGGTCTCACTATTGAAAGGCAGAACAAAGAGAATTTCACAAGGTTTGTTTTAGGTCAACAGGGAGTTCAGTTAGCAACACAAATCGCAGAGGATAAAAGAATATTAAGGCAGAAAAGAGGAGCGCTTTCTAATATCTTGCCAGCATATTTAAGAGGTAAGGCAGAAGCAGAATATTTACCTTTTTTATCTATCGACCCGAGTTCAATTAACCTTGAAGTTACAAAAGAACAATTAGCTGACTTAGAACAAAGGCTGAGACAAGAACAACAAAGGCTTCAGAGACCTACAGAAATTTTATCAATTGAAGAGGTTTCCCAATTCAATGTTACTACAACAAATGTTCAAGAGTTAGTAACCCAAACAAACAACTTATTAGAGAGGGAATTTAATGAGATTAGTTCTGCTGCAATTGCTAAACTTCAAGAGCATATTCAAAACAATTTTGAAATAACCGAAAATGCAGAACAATGGATTAAGGAAGGTTTAGACACTAGAAAAAGCGATTCTGAAAATTGCTCATTCTGTGGTCAATCTTTGGCAACCGCAGCCGATTTACTTAATGCGTACCACTCTTATTTTAATGAAGCATACCGCAACTATATTTCCGACATTTCAAATACAATTGAAAGCTTAAGAAGGCAATGGAGAGCCTTGAACTACAATTCATTGAATGCGGTCACAGCAAAACAAGCTCTACTTTTACAATATGCCCAGTTAATAAATACAGATGCTTTCACATCTTTAGTAACTCGTTTAAATGAGTTTATAGCTTCAACGAACGAAACGAGTCTTGTTGATTTATCAACTAAAATTTCTCAGCTAGTAAATCAAGCATTCAACACCAAAGAGAGAAAGCCTCACGAAATTGTTCAATTAATTGATTTTTCCAATTTATTAGAAAATCACGCCAACTACCAAAGAAATTTATCTTCAATTTCCGAAACCATTGACAGCATTCGGGAGGCGATAAGATTATTTAAAGAGCCATATCGTGACTTAACCCAGATAAGAACTAGGATTTCTGAATTACAAACTGAAATTGAAACTAAAAAAAGATCAATTGCAAGAGTTGAGCAAAATGATGCTTGCGCTTCATATCAAAGAGAACAACAAGAAATAACGGTAATTGAAGGAAGAATAACTGTAAACGAACGAGCATTATCTGCAAATCAAAACCAATACCTTGATAGGTTCTATACTCGAATTGATTTCCACTTTAAGCAGTTTGGAAGCGAAAACTTCACACTTGAGAGAGGAACAGACAATCGTGGACATCAACCTGTTTATTTTTTAAAAGTGAAGTTCAAAGATGTCGAGATAAACGACTCTAATATTACCAAAGTCTTTAGTGAATCGGATAAACGAGCTTTGGCACTCTCTCTATTTTGGGCAAAAATGGATTTTTTAACGCCTGAACAAAAAGAAAATGCAATAATCGTGTTGGACGATCCAGTTACAAGTTTTGACGACAATCGCATTTTGAAATCAATTACCCGTATTAAAGATACATTGAGAGAAATGCGGCAAGTAATTGTCTTGACACATTACTCTCATTTCATTCGCAATTTTATGGAAAGAGGAATGAATGATGACTTTACTATTTCTTTCATTGAAATTTCTCAAAATAATACAACTAGCTTTCTACGAAGAATTGAAAGCAATCTTTTTACAGAGACTGCTTATGATAAGGTGTTCTCAAAAATTCAATCTTTTATAAACAGAGAAAGTGAAGTGGATATTAGGGCTGACCTGAGACCATTTCTTGAAAGTTTGTATTTACCACACTTTTACATAAGAGAGTTTAAGGCGTATGCAGAAAGTGATACACCATTTGGCACATTAAGCGAAAAAATAGATGCAATCTTTTCAGATGAGACAGTCAAAGCGAAATTCCACGAGTTTAGAACAATGCTAAATCCTGATTCGCATTTATTTACAAGCAGCAATGAAGAAGATATTAGAAGTTTCGCAAGTGAAATGATGGATTATTTATACAACTTCTCACATAATTAGCCTATGAAATTCACAGAAGCGAAATTAGAACAAGCATTTATTGAGCTTTTAAGTAATGAAGGCTATCCGCATTTCGTGGGCAGTAGTTTGGTGCGAACAGATGAAAGCGAAGTAATCATTGAAGAAGACCTAAAAACCTACTTACTCACTCGCTATCAAAATGCCAATCTCACCGAGGTGGAAGCACAATCCATTATTCTACAACTCAAAACGCTTTCTTCGGCAGACCTTTACGAAAGCAACAAAAAAATAATGCAGTGGTTGGCAGATGGTTTTATCCTCAAACGAGAAGACCGCAGCCAAAAGGATATCCATATTTCGCTTATTGATTATGCAGGCTTGGACCGCCAGCGACAAAGTGAAAATTTAGACTTCATTGCAGCTGAACCCGAGGAACAATATTCACCTGATACCAATATTTACAAGTTTGTGAACCAATTGGAAATTGTTGGCACGGAAAGACGCATTCCAGACGGAATTTTATACATCAATGGTTTGCCTGTGGTGGTTTTTGAGTTTAAAACCGCCATTCAAGAAAACACCACCATTCACAATGCTTTTGTTCAACTGACCACTCGCTATAAAAGAGACATTCCTGAACTTTTTAAATACAATGCCTTTTGCATCATCAGTGATGGCGTAAACAACAAAGCAGGTTCATTCTTTGCCCCTTACGAGTTTTACTATGCTTGGCGTAGAATTGCAGGTTTGGCAAAAGACGTGGACGGCATAGACAGTATGTTCACGTTGGTTCAGGGAATGTTGCACAAAAACCGCTTGCGGGATATTATTCAGAACTTCATTTACATTCCCGATTCATCCAAAAAAGACGAGAAAATAGTTTGTCGCTATCCGCAGTATTACGCAGCTCGCAGTTTATACGAAAACATCAAAAAAGCCGAGAAACCAGACGGAGACGGAAAAGGTGGAACGTACTTTGGAGCAACAGGAAGCGGAAAGAGTTTTACAATGCTTTATCTCACCCGTTTGTTGATGAAAAGCAAGCATTTTGAAAGTCCTACCATTGTTCTCATTACTGACAGAACCGACTTAGACGACCAACTTTCAGGGCAATTTACCAATGCCAAGCAATTTATTGGAGACAATTCGGTGGAAAGTGTAGAAAGCAGAGCCGATTTGAGAACCAAAATGCAAGGCAGAAATAGCGGTGGCGTATTCTTGACCACCATTCACAAGTTTACAGAAGACACCGAACTGCTCACCGAAAGAACCAATGTAATTTGTATTTCGGATGAAGCCCACAGAAGCCAAACCAATCTCGACCAAAAAGTAAAAGTAACCAAAGATGGTGTGAAGAAAACCTACGGTTTTGCGAAATATCTGCACGATTCTTTACCCAACGCCACTTTTGTTGGATTTACAGGAACGCCAATAGATGCTACTTTGGATGTTTTCGGAAAAGTAGTAGATGCCTACACAATGACAGAATCGGTACGAGATGAAATCACGGTTCGTATTGTGTATGAAGGAAGGGCAGCTAAAGTCGCCTTGCACAACAGCGAATTAGAGAAAATTGAAAAATACTACGAAGAAGCAGCAGAAGCAGGAGCCAATGAATACCAAATAGAAGAAAGCAAAAAGGCAACTGCCACAATGAATGCCATTTTAGGTGACCCAGACCGTTTGTTGAAATTGGCAGAAGACTTTGTTCAGCACTATGAAAACAGAGTAAACGAAGGTGCGACTGTAAAAGGCAAAGCAATGTTTGTTTGCAGTAGCCGTGAAATTGGCTACGAGTTTTACAAAAATGTAATCGCTTTAAGACCTGAATGGGCGGAAATAAGAATTGCCGAAGAAGGAGCTGTTTTAACAGACAAGGACAAAAGGGAAATCAAACCAATGGAGCGTATAAAAATGATAATGACCAGAGGAAAAGACGACCCAAAAGAAATGTACGATTTGCTCGGCACAAAAGAATACCGTAAGGAATTGGACAGACAGTTTAAAAATGAAAAATCCAATTTCAAAATCACCATTGTGGTAGATATGTGGCTTACAGGTTTTGATGTGCCATTCTTAGATTCTATCTACATTGACAAGCCAATTCAACAACACAATTTAATTCAGACCATTTCAAGAGTAAACCGAAAGTTTGAAGGCAAAAATAAAGGCTTGGTTGTCGATTACATTGGCATCAAAAAGGCTATGAATATGGCTCTTGCCAAGTACAACAAAGGCGAAAGAGAAAACTTTGAAGACATTCAAGAATCGCTCATTGTGGTAAGAAACCATTTAGACCTTTTGGCTAAAGTGTTTCATAAGTTCGATAGTTCAAAATATTTCGGTGGTGCTGCTTTAGAGCAGTTGAACACTTTGAATATGGCGGCTGAATATGTTCAATTGACCAAAGACTTGGAAACCCGATTTATGGGCTTGGTAAAACGTCTGAAAGCCGCTTATGATATTTGTGCAGGAAGTGAACATTTAACACAGAAAGAAAGAGATTACACCCATTTCTATTTGGCTGTTCGTTCCATTGTTTTCAAACTGACCAAAGGAAGTGCACCCGACACGGCACAAATGAACGCCAGAGTTCGGGAAATGATAAAAGACGCATTGGAAAGTGACGGAGTTCAGGAAATATTCAAACTTGGAGACGAAAAACAAAGCGAACAAGACCTTTTTGATGAAGACTATTTGGCAAAGATTGATAAAATCAAGTTGCCACACACCAAAATCAAATTGCTTCAACAACTTCTAGCCAAAGCCATTGGCGAAATGAAGAAAGTCAATAAGGTAAAAGCAATTGACTTCTCTAAGAAAATGCAAACCTTGGTAGAACGCTACAACGAGCGAAAAGAAGATGACGTTTTGCGAAGCGAAGTGTACGAAGAAATGGCGGAGCATTTGACCAACTTGATTTGGGAAGTTCAAAAGGAGTTTTCGGCAGGAGACGAATTAGGAATTGACTTTGAAGAAAAAGCCTTCTACGACATTTTGAAAGACCTGTGCATCAAGTATGACTTCAAATACCCCGAAGACAAACTAATTATTTTAGCCCAGGCAGTGAAAGACTTGGTGGACTCACAAGCCAAATACCCTGATTGGAGCAAAAGAGAAGACATCAAGTCTGCTTTGAAAGTCGGACTGATAATCCTCTTGGACGAACACGGTTATCCGCCAGTAGAAAGAGACGAAGTTTATAAAGACATATTTGAACAAGCAGAGAATTTTAAGAAAAACAGAGTAATAACGAAATAATGCCAACGCTAAAAGCCATACACATTTGCAATTCGCACCAGCCCACGCTGCAACCAAAAATTGCAAAAGAGTATGTCGTTGCCAACGCTGACAGACGACCGAAAAAAAAGTACGACCGCACAACAATGGCTATACGTAATGCGGGCGAAAGTGCTGATATGAAAGTGATTACATTAAATAAACTAACTACTAAACGGAAAGTGAAGTGCCTTGAAATCCCGCACTACGCATAGCCTAACCGTTGGGGTTAATTACAAAATGAAAATAATTCTATCAATATTTTTTTTATTAGTCAGTATAATCTGTAAGGGACAAGACATCCCCTATGTTGCTTCAAAAGACACAACAAGACAACTGTTTTTCACACGTTCATTGCCACTTGACACAAATCAATACTCTTTTGACCAATATGACTATTTTGATTGGAAAATTTTAAAACCGGCCGTTGGAAAGAATACTTACAATATTTCTGTATATATGTATTTCTTGATTGACTCTTCTGGTAACGTTATAAAAAACACATTAGAAGTTTTTAGAATCAGCGGAACAGACATAGTTAATAATGATTATGAACAAAAAATAATTGAAGAAACTAAAAAGGTTTTTGCAAATCTTCCCAGACTTACATATTTATTGAGAGAAACAGACCCTTCAAAAACAAAGTATATATCTATGATAAATTATAGAAAATGTCGATAGAAATAGAACAAAAACTAACCCCAACAATGGCTATAATTCATTGTTACTTTGTGCTAAAACCAAAGTTTTGTACATTTACTCGGCTTGATTTCCTAAGCGGAAAAGTCTTCGACATTTTCCACAACGAAATCATAGCCTAATCGTTGGCGGTAATTAAAACAAAACCCGATAAAGTCCAAAATATCAAAGTAAAATTAAATGAAGCACATTTCAACAGCCCAAAAACCGAAAATTTTATCCCTGTTTAGTTTGGTAGGTGTAATGGTGTTTTATTTTTTATTACATCCACTTAGCATGACAGTATATGCGTCAAAAAATCAAAATTATAGCTCTATTGAAATGGGCAATAAAATAGTAGTGTTAATTAAGAGTGCATTTACTTTTGAGATGTTGCCTATGGCCTATCCATTTATATTTTCAGGTGCTATGATTGGATTGTTATTCGGTTATTTTTGGTTGAATATTTTAAAGCAAAAACGAAAAATAAATGTATTAGACAATCTTTTAGTCAAAGATATTAAGGGTTTAATAAATGAAGGTGAAAATCATTTTGTTGAATTTAAGTCTTCGATTCGATATGATTTTCAAAATAAAACAACGAATCGAAAATTAGAAAGCGTTATAATTAAAACCATTGTTGGATTTTTAAATTCTAATGATGGAGGAAAACTAATAATAGGAGTAGATGATAATGGGGGAATATTAGGTTTGGATAAAGACTTTCATACTTTAAAACATAAAAATGAAGATGGTTTTGAACGCCTAGTATTTGACTTAATTACAAATAAAATTGGCTCTGAATTTTGTCAATTTTGCACATTAAAATTTAATTTCATTGAGAATAAAATTATATGTATTGTTTATATTAATCCATCCTCGAATCCTGCTTATTTAAATGAAGGTAACAAAACAATATTCTATTTAAGAATGGGTAATTCAACTCGTGAACTTTCTGTAAAAGAAACTGTAAATTATTTAGAAATGCGAAAAAAAACTAAACATTCAAACTCATAAATGAGTCCAGAAAATTACCCGAAAAGGAAAAAAAATAAATTATGAAAAATTTAGAATTCACGATAATAACTACAATTATATTCTTGCTATTATCTATCCGCTCTCACGCTCAAACAGACACCACTGAATATAGCATAAGCATTAGTGAAATGTCAATGAATATTACAGGTAAAGACCGAACGGCTTTAGCTATTGATGGACAAATCCCTGGACCTACATTACGTTTTAAAAAGGGCGATTATGCAGTAATTTATGTCAAGAATGACCTTGACGTTGAAACTTCAGTTCACTGGCATGGGCTTATTCTTCCCAACTTTTATGATGGCGTACCTTATTTAACCACGCCACCCATTGAACCCGGAGAAACACAGAAATATGAATTTCCATTGGTTCACAGCGGAACATACTGGTATCACTCGCATACAGGCTTGCAAGAACAATTAGGGGTTTATGGTTCAATTGTTATCGAACCAAAAGAAAAAACGGTTGACTATGATAAGGATTTAGTTTTGGTTTTTTCTGACTGGACAGATGAAGATCCTATGCATGTGTTAAAAAATCTTAAAAGAAAAAACGAATGGTATTCTATTAAGCGGAATACTGTAACTCCTTTAGCAAAAGTTATTGCTCAAGGTGGACTTGGAGCACAATTAAAATTTTGGAGACAAAGAATGCCTGGGGCAGACATTGCGGATGTTTATTATAGTGCATTTTTAACCAACGGAGAAAAAGCAAAACAATATCCGGAATTTAAACCTGGCGAAAAAGTGCGTGTGCGAATGATAAACGCTTCTGCTTCTACATATTATTGGTTAACCTTTGGTGGTGGTAGCCCAACAATTATTTCAGCCGATGGAGTTGATGTAGTGCCTGTACGTAAAGATAAACTCCTCTTTGCCATTGCAGAAACTTATGACTTTTTAATCACCATTCCTGAAAGCGGCAAACTGGAAATAAGAGCTTCTTCAATGGATGGTGCAGGGCAAACCTCTGCCTATTTAGGCTCTGGAGAAGTATTGCCAGCCACTGAAGTACCAAAACCTGATTATGTTGGTATTATGAAGGAAATGGCCAAAATGGACATGAAAATGGGCGCTCCTGCTATGATATTTAATCCATCTAAAAATGATGGCATAGAAAAAATGAAAAAGTACGGCATGCAAATGAAAGGAGATATGTCATCCATGGGTAAAGATAGCATGGAAGGTATGAATATGGAAGAAATACCTATGGAAATGGACAAGCAAAAAAAAGATTCTATGCCGTCCATGAACATGCCAAACAAAGAAATGAAGCATGATACTATAATGAAAAGTCAGCAAGCCAATCAAAAAATGAATATGAATCCGACAGATAAGGAATCTGTATTAGATGGAGTAGGTATGGGAGCTGATCAGGGATATGATTTCTTAAGGTCAACAGAGATAACCACCTTACCAAAAAATCAGCCAATTAGAGAGGTAGAATTGGTCTTGAATGGAAATATGTGGAGATATATCTGGAGCATGAACGGAAAAGTCTTAGATGAAGCCGATAAAATTGAGATAAAAAAAGGAGAGGTAGTAAGAATTACTATGAGAAACCTTACCATGATGAATCACCCTATGCATTTACATGGTCATTTTTTCAGAATAGTCAATAAGAATGGTGAATATTCTCCCTTAAAACACACCGTGAATGTAGCTCCTATGCAAAATATCACTATTGAGTTTGATGCAAATGAATATGGAGATTGGTTTTTTCATTGCCATGTTCTTTATCATATTAAAGGTGGAATGGCTAGGGTATTCAGCTATGGTACACCCAGAGACCCTAAGTTAAACAGGTATCCTTTATCTACCTTAATAAAAGAGACCAACAAATATTATACGTGGGGCATTGCTTACGGGGCAAGCCACATGGCAACTGTAGAGTTGACGTCCTCTAATGTGCGTAATCAATTTAATTTTGGTGCAGAAATGGGCTGGAATAAAAATTTTGAATCTGATTTTTCTTACGAAAGATATTTAAGTGACTACTTTAGAGTATATGGAGGAGTCAATATTGAAAACGAAATACCTAATGATTTAGGCCAATTTAGCACAGTTGCACAGGTAGGAATTCGCTATTTACTCCCCTATTTTATAAACGCAGATTTAAGTGTAGATAACCAACTAAGACCTCAAGTCAGATTTACTGCTGAATATTTAATATTCAGAAGAGTTTCCATTTTTGGTCGCTATGAATATAGATCTGATTTTGGAGTAGTCAATGAACTTAATGTTGGAAAAAATTATGCAGCAGAGCAAGTTTGGAGCGCTGGACTCGATTATATAATTGGCAAGAATTTCTCCCTTACAGGTAATTATGATAGTAGATTCGGAGTAGGTGGTGGATTAACTGTTAGATTTTAAAACTACCGCCAACAATATGTATAGTGCATAGCACCCTACGGGATGCTACGACACCATACATGGAGCGTTAGCTGCAACCAAAAGAACATAAAAATGAAATTTCCTTTGTCTACATTATTAATTCTACTTCTATTTTCCTCCTGCAATGGACAGAAAAGTAAAAGTATTGAAATAAAAGAACCCAAAGTTTTTACTGATGCTGACATTGTTACAAGTAGTCTAATAGATAATAATGGAAACTTATGGTTTGGAACATCAACCGAAGGACTTTATAAATATGACGGAGAGAAATTTTCAAACTTTAATGAAAAAAATAGACTTTGTACTAACCAAATATGGGATATTATTGAAGATGACAAAGGAATAATTTGGTTAGCAACTAATAAAGGTTTGTGCAATTATGATGGTAAAACATTTACTCAAATTTCACTTCCATATATAGACACAAGCAGCGAATGGTACAAAAACATCTACCCAACTGTAAACCCTAATCAAGCTAATTCGATTATCCAAGATAAAAACGGGACATTTTGGATTGGAACTTCGGGTGGCGGGGCTTATAAATATGACGGAACAACATTTGATAATATTTTAGCTGACAAAGGCAGAAAATATGAAGACAGTCTTCATCACAACGTCATACAAAGTATCATAGAGGACAAGAACGGTAATATTTGGTTTGCTTCAATGAGTAATGGCGGAATAACTCGTTTTGATGGAGAAACATTTAAGGATTTCAAAAATAATAATGGATTAAGTGATAATATGGTTCGCTACCTCTATCAAGACATAAAAGGTAATATTTGGGTAGGGACAAACGGAAATCGAAATGGTGGATTGGACAAATTTGACGGAAACACTTTTACAAACTTCAACGAAGAAAATGGATTATGCAGCAACAATATTGCTGTTATTTTGCAAAGCTCTAACGGAAAAATTTGGCTTGGTAGCGATAGAGCAGCTATTTGCTATTATGAAAATGGAGAATTCACACCGTTTGAAGAGTTATCAGGAATTTCAATAAGAACAATCATAGAAGACAAAAAAGGAAATATTTGGTTTGGCGGTAGAAAAGGCAATCTATGGAAATATGACGGAGAGAAATTGACAGACCTAACACAATTGAAAAATGAATAAAGGCAGCAGCTAACACTGTATAACAAATCATAGCACCCCTGCGGGATGCTACGCTTGTTATACTAAACGTTAACATTAATATTCAAATGTTCAGCTATAAAGAATTTCCAGAACAAGTAACATCCTCAATACTTGAATTTTCAAGGGCTAATGGCTTTTCATTATCTGAAAAAAAAGATGATCATTATTTAAGATACACCAATGTTAATTGGGACTTAATCTTTATTTGTGAACATGGAGCAATTGAATTATCCATGGTTAACTTAAAGGATGGATACCAATATTCAATTAACGACATCATAAAAAGCTTCTTTCCAGATTCACCTTACAGTAAGAAAATTAATGATAATCTATGGGGATCTCTTAAAACTATCCAGTTCCTTATTGATACTCTAACTGAACATTTTAAAAACATTGATACCTTTTACAATAAGAAGAAAGGTGATTTAGAAAATTGTAAAATGAGAAGTTCAAGACTCATAGATTTTTCACTTAATCATGGTTCTAAAAATCTCAAAAGCCAATTCTCTATGGCTTCAAGTAGTTGGATCGAGTTGGCATCTATTGAATATATCGCTTGGAATGAGCAAAAACAAGATTCCCCATCTATAATTGAAAAAGTTAAAAGTTGGTTTCGAATGTAAAAGATAATGCTAACACACTGTATAAAATCATGGCTTTGTAGTGGGGTACCCTTCTCAAACACATTTGTAATATGTTCGTTCACAGTTTAATTTTATGTTCCTAAATCAAAAGATCTTTCGACTTCATTTTTCTATCCCGCTTTCGCAGAATGAAAAATTTTGCTCAAGATGACATCCTAATAAAATAAGAAGCTCGTTCCTTCTCTATTCCATGATTAAAATAAAAAAAACTCTAACTCAACTCCAACATTCTATTTACCGATTTTAGGGCTTTTAGTCTGGTTTCTTCGGGCACAAAAATTTCGGGTTGCAGATGAACCAAACTGGCATGAATTTTTTCTAATGTATTTAACTTCATGTAAGGACACTCGCTACAAGCACAGGTATTATTAGTTACTGCCGGAGCAGGTATTAATTTTTTATGTGGCACTGCTTGTTTCATTTTATGAATAATGCCAACTTCTGTAGCTACAATAAATTCTGTTGCATCATCTTCTTCAACAAATTTTAATAAGGCTGTTGTAGAACCAACAAAGTCTGCATCGTTCAATACTACTTCCTGACATTCGGGATGAGCAATTAATTTGGCACTAGGGTACTTTCCTTGCAATAGTTTCAATTTATCAGCCGATATTTCAACATGTACTTCACAAGCCCCATCCCACAACACCATTTCACGCCCAGTTTTCTTCTGAACATATTTCCCTAAATTAATATCTGGAGCAAAAATTATTTTAGCCTCTTTTGGTAAGCTATCTACAATTTTAACAGCATTAGAGGAGGTACAAATAATATCGCTCAGTGCTTTTATTTCTGCCGAGCAATTGATATAACTGACTACTGTATGGTCGGGATATTGTTTTAAAAAGGCTTCAAACTTATCTGTTGGTGCAGCATCTGCCAAAGAGCAACCTGCATTTAAATCGGGAATAATTACTTTTTTGCTAGGATTTAAAATTTTTGCAGTTTCGCCCATAAAATGCACACCTGCAAAAAGTATTACATCGGCATCGGTTTTAGCTGCTTCTTGTGCTAAGCCTAAACTATCACCAATATAATCGGCAATATCTTGAATTTCTTCTTGTTGGTAATAATGAGCTAAAATAACTGCATTTTTTTCTTTTTTTAATCGAGCAATTTCTTCAACTAAATTTTTCTCTTTCTCTAACTCAGCTGTAACAAAGCCTTGTTCTTTTACTTGTTCAATAATATCCATAATAAATTTATTAAATAGTCATAGAGAAAATTCTTGTTGTTGGCTGCTTTCTAATTAAATGTAAATCGAAGGCCATACACACATTCCTAACAAATGGTCGAGCTTTTTCGGGCAGTTGCAATCCGTTTTCGGTAAAAACTACCAAGCCATCACTCTCCATTTCTTTTAATCTTTCAATACAAGCATCCAACTCTGGAAATTGCATTGACGCATCTTCCCAAGAGGTTTCAAAATGACACATAATATTTAAAATATGTTTTCTTATAATCAAATCTTCTTTAGACAATAAATGTCCTCTAAAAATAGGGATAATACCTTTGTTTACCGTGTCTTGATATTCCTCAACTGTTTTTAAATTTTGAGCAAAACTATACCAAGAATCACTGATAGAACTCATTCCCAACCCTATCATCAGTTTTGTTTTAGAGGCTGTATAACCCATGAAATTTCGGTGTAAGGTTTTATTTTCCATTGCTTTATGCATACTATCTGATGGTAAAGCAAAATGATCCATACCTATTTCCACGTAACCTAAATCTGCCAACATTTGCTTTCCTGTTTCATACAGCACCCTTTTTTCTTCGGCTGTAGGTAAATCATTTTCATCATAACCTCTTTGTCCAACCCCTTTAATCCATGGTACGTGAGCATAACTATAAAAAGCAATTCTATCTGGCTTTAATATTTTTGTTTTATTAATGGTGTCAATAATACTTTCTTTGGTTTGATGTGGCAACCCAAAAACCAAATCATGACTAACAGAAGTATAACCAAGTTTACGTGCATTTAGTGTTGCTGCTTCAACTTTTTCGTAGGGCTGAATTCTGTTGATAGTTTTCTGCACTTTCTCATCATAATCTTGCACTCCGAAACTGCAGCGTTTAAAGCCTAATTCATACAGTTTTTCCAAATGTTCTTGAGTAGTATTGTTAGGATGTCCTTCAAAACTAAATTCATATTCTTCGCATTTTTCTGCCCGTTCTAAAATTCCATTTATCAATTTAGCCAAGTTTTCAGGACTAAAAAATGTTGGTGTTCCTCCTCCTAAATGTATTTCTTTTATACGTGGTTTTTCAGACAAAACATCACAATATAATTTCCATTCTTTTAAAACAGTATCGATATAAGGTTCTTCAACACTGTGTTGTTTGGTTATTCTTTTGTGGCAACCGCAAAAAGTACATAATCGTTCACAAAATGGTAAATGAATGTATAAACTTATGCCTTCTGTTTGGTTTGATTCATTAAAAGCCAATTGCATGGTACTTATCCAGTCTTCATAAGCAATACCTTCTTCATTCCAAAAAGGAACTGTAGGGTAACTCGTATATCGAGGCCCTGCAATATTGTATTTCTGTATTAAATTCTTGTTAATCATAAAGTTTATTTTTGAGCCAATATTTTTTCGCCCATTTTTTTAGCAAATTCTCTAATTTCTTCAGCCGTATCAGTATCGCTTGTTGCTCTTTCGTAAGTGTCGCTCATGGTAATCATACTTTGAAAAAAGAAGTGTTTCATTTCATCCACCATCATTTCTTTAGTCCATAAATCTATACGCAAAGTATTGTTTTCCTTGGCATCCCAAAGACTCATCATAAATGCTTTACAAGAACTGTTTGCTTCTTGCATTTCGTCTGAAGAACTCCATTCAATCTTTTCAGGAATATGGTTTTCATCTAAACTTACTTTAATATTTATTTCAGATTGTTTCATATATAGTGTTTATATTAAGGTTTGTATTTTGATTTTGTAAGTATTTTTTGAAAATCCTCTTCTTGCATCAATTCAGGAATGGTTACTTCCGGATTTTTTTTCATATAAGCTTTTACAATTTGCCAGCCTAAATAATGGCCTATTCTACCAGGAGAGCCTTCTGGAAACCCCTGTGTAAAAGGAGATTCGCCCATAAATTTAATGATTTGGCTATTTTCTTTGGTGTAAAGCAATTCATTATCCATAAAATAAAACCAAATTTCTTTTTTGTTGTTTTCGCACCAATCGTATTGTTCTTGAGAATAATTAATTTTTTTAGCATCTTTTTCCTTGGGAATAAGTGCATCTAGCATATAAATTAATTTTCCTTGATGTATCATTTCTTCTAATAAATTTGGCTGAGCAATAGGCATTTCAAATTCTGTAGAAACCCAACCTAGTAGGACACTCGAAACCAAATATTCTTTAGTCATTAAAACACTTTTATATTGAGGCAAACCTAGCTGAGCATATGCCTTATAATCTGCTCCTAAAAACATATCTAAACCAATTCCTAAATAGTCTTTTCCTGTTGCAATAGCATAATTAAATCCCGAAACATAAGTAATAATTGTAGGTACTTTTTCATTAGGAAAATAAAATTTATAATGTTTAAAAGCAGCCATTAATTCATTTTTATATGGAGAAAAATCTGCAAATTGTTTTTGCACATCAGCATAAACATCTCTAATTCCAGGATCAGTCCTAAATGCATTTAACTGAAAATTAAAATCTCCTCTTCTGGCATCGCCAATATTGATAATTTGGTTGGTAAAGTCATCAAAAAAAGGTTGGTATTTTTGAGCTAAAGCATCAATTTCTTCGTTAGTAATTTTTTCTTTTTTTTGAAACAAATCATTTTCAAATGCTTTTACTTCTAGCTCCAATTCAACATGAGAAACATCAATATCCAATGGGTTTTCAGAACAGGAAAACAAACTAAATACAAAAAAAATTGCAACAAAATAAATGCTAAAAAATTTACTATTACTGATTATTTTGAACATGCTAGACTAACTCTTATAATATTTGTATAAATTTGTAATTAAATATTAACCTATAAGCTATATAAAATGAAAAAAGCAAAGTTACTTACTTTAATACTATTTATAGGAATTATTTCCAACCTTTCTGCTCAAGAAAGTGAAGATAGAAAATTTAGATTTGGCTTGCATTTCTCACCAAACATTGCTTGGTTAAATCCTTCTTCAGATGGATATGAAAAAAATGGTTCTTCCTTAGGTTTTTCTTATGGATTATCTGCTGAATTTTTCTTAGCCAAAAACTATTTATTCTCGACAGGATTAACGCTAAACAAATTAGGAGGAAATCTAACCTATTTTGATCATTTTCATGATGCTGATAATAATGTTTATTCCTTTACACAAATTGACCAATCTTACAACTTAAAATACATTGAAATTCCACTTACCTTAAAATTAAGAACCAACGAAATTGGTTACATGACTTATTACGGAAATTTTGGTGTGAAAACAGGATTTAACTATAGCTCTAATGGTGATTTTGATTACAAAAATGTAAGCGGAGGTATTTCTAAAAGTGATGTAGATATTAAAGACAATATTAAATTTTTTAATGCTTGGTTAGTAATTGGTATTGGTGCAGAGTACAGTATTTCTGGAAATACGGCCGTAATGTTTGGTGTCACTTTCAATAATGGTTTCATAAATACATTAGACAATAAACTTGTTAATCTAGATGGAAATGGAGCTCCTATATATAACGCAGACGGAACCCCAAACTACAAAAACAAATCAGCCAACGCTAATTTAAATTACTTTTCTTTAGATTTAGGCATCTATTTTTAAATTCCAAGTATGATTAATCCTGAAAAAACTGTTCCTCATATTGTTAATTGGATTAAACAATATGCAGAAAAAGCACATGCTAAAGGTTTTGTAGTGGGTATTTCAGGAGGGATAGATTCTGCAGTAACTTCAGCATTAGCTGCTCATACAAAAATGCCAGTTTTATGTTTGGAAATGCCCATTTATCAGGATTTAAAACAAGTAAACAGAGGAAGTAAACATATTGAGCAATTAAAAGAACAATTTAATAATGTAAGTAACTTAAAAACTGACCTCACTCCTATTTTCGATAGTTTTTTAAAATCCCTTTCTACTAACAAAGATAATGAATCGGAAGCTTTAGCTTTAGTAAATTTAAGAGCAAGAATGCGAATGACAACTCTTTATTATCATGCTCAAAAGAATGGTTTTTTAGTACTTGGCACAGGCAATAAAATTGAAGATTTTGGTGTAGGGTTCTATACTAAATATGGTGATGGTGGTGTGGACATTAGTCCTATTGCAGATTTAACTAAAACTGAAGTTTATGCTCTAGGAAAGTTTTTGGGTGTAAACAATGAAATTATGCTTGCTCCACCAACTGACGGACTTTGGGGTGATGAAAGAACCGATGAAGATCAAATAGGAGCTACCTATCCAGAATTAGAATGGGCTATGGATTTTGTGAATACTAATTCTCCTGAAACAAACTTAAGTAATAGACAGAAAGAAGTGTTGGCTATCTACAAAAAATTAAATGCAGCCAACCAACACAAAATGAATCCTATTCCGGTTTGTATAATACCTAATGGTTTAAGAACTTAGTTACTTGTCTTGCTTAGTAATTAATTCTTCTTTTTTTTCAAATCCATTATTTTTGATGATATTGTAATGAAAACCTCCTTGGTATTGTTTGTATTCAACAATTGCAACAGGAAAATCAAAATCAAAACCATCTAAATCGTCAGTTTTTTTAATTAACTCAATGTCGCATTCAAAAGGTTCTGCATCATAAACACTAGCCAATGTAGAAATTACTATTCTTTTAGTTAAATAGCCTTCTTTAGAAATTTCAACTGTATAATACTTGTTTAACCACAAGTTGTAAGCAAATTTATTAGTGATGAAGTCTGAATGGATTAAAGAGTTTTCTTCATATAACTTTATCTCTACATTATTTAATTTTTTACCTTTTTCGTTTACTATGTAGCCTTTAAATTCTATTTGACTAAAACCATTTATTGCAATTAGAATGGCTGCTAAAAATGTGATTATTGTTTTCATGTGTCTATATTTTAAATTTATCAATATTTTAATTCTTTTGAACTATACAAAATACTGATATTTAAGAGCATGAAAAAAGAAGCCAAATACGTAAATTGATAAAAAGAAATACCAATTTTCATTACGCAGAACTACGTAATGAACTTCACAATTAATACGAAAAAAGTGATTTAAAATTCTACACTAACAAGGTAACCACCATATTTTCTAATGTTGAGTACAATACCATTTTCAAAGATTAAGTATTGTCCTTTAATACCAATAAGTTTTCCTTCGTACTCAGGAACTTTATCAAAACCTATACTTTTTACTTTTACAGGATATTGTAAAACAGGAAAATTCATGTAAATAATCTGACTTTCAGGAAGAAGATATTCGTGATAAGCATCATCTACCAAAAGAGCTACTTTATCTCTTTCGGTAATTAAATCAATGTTAGGCTGTAAATTTTTTAGCATTTGTTGCCAATTGGTTTTATCTGCCATATGGTTTTTAAGGCTAACTTCTATCATTCCTGCTAAATAGCGGTTGGGTGTTTCTGCTAATTTTATAGCTTGCGAAGCTCCTTGGTCTATCCATCTGGTTGGGACTTGTGTGTGTCTGGTAACACCTACTTTAATTCCACTTGTAAGCGATAAATAAACAACATGTGGTTGCAATTGAACGGATTTTTCATACTCTAAATCCCTATCTTCAATACCCAAATGAGCTTGCGATTTTTCTGGATTAATAATCCAATCAGCAGCTTCGGGAGCATCTCTAAAACAAGGATAACAAAAACCTTGGTTAAATGATTTTACCGTTTTTCGCCCACATTTAATACAATAAATAGCGTTCTCATAAGTCAACTTAATCGTTTGTCCTATTAAATCGTTGAGATATACTAATTCTTCTCCAACAGGTAAGTGGTATTGTACTTCATCCTGAAGTTGTGAGTGCATTTTTAAAAGTGAACCGGTTTTTTTCATTATAAGTACTTATGAATACTTATGAGTACTTAGGAGTACTTATAAGTTGTTTGGTTATTTAGTTTTTAAACTGTTTTTAATTGATGTGAAAATTGCTAATAATTCATTTGATTCATCGTAAACAAGTTTAAAATTATTTTTGTCAATCCAATTCAATTCTTCAATAATTTCTAACCAATATACAGTTTCACTTGCTTCTGATTCGCTTATTTTTATTTTGTTGTAGAAATCAGCAGTACTTCTTCCTCTATTTGCCTCTCGGTAATTTGCTCCAATGCTCGTCCCTGATTTAGTAAGCTGATACCTTAAAACATTTGCTTCAGGAGTGTTTGGTAATTTTGAAGATAATTTAATAATAGTAACAGCAAATTTTCTTGTACGAACTTCTAATAATTTGCTAAATTCTTTATTATTCATTTTAATTATATTTTTTTCAATAACTCCTCAACTTATAAGTACTCCTAAGTATTCAAGGTACTTTCAACTCTTAACCCTTAACTCCTAAGTACTTATAAGCACTCAAGGCACTCTCAACTCCTAAGTACTCTTCTACGTCTGTATCACCCCAACATTATACCTTTTAGTAATTGGAGCGTGGTCGGCAGCTTCAATTCCCATCGAAATCCATTTTCTGGTATCCATAGGGTCGATGATGGCATCTGTCCAAAGTCTTGCTGCGGCATAGTAAGGCGAAATTTGCTCGTCATACCTATCTTTAATTCTGTTATATAATTCATCCTCTTTTTCCTTGTTAATTTCTTTTTCTCCCTTGGCTTTTAATGAAGCTACTTCAATCTGTAATAAGGTTTTTGCAGCTGAAGCTCCACTCATTACCGCCAATTGTGCCGAAGGCCAGGCTACAATTAATCTTGGGTCGTAAGCTTTTCCGCACATAGCATAATTTCCTGCTCCATAAGAGTTCCCCATAATAATAGTAAACTTAGGAACAACCGAGTTTGCCTGAGCAGCAACCATTTTGGCTCCATCTTTAATAATTCCGCCATGTTCAGAACGTGAACCTACCATAAAACCACTTACATCTTGCAAAAACACCAACGGAATTTTCTTTTGGTTGCAATTCATAATAAAACGTGCTGCTTTGTCTGCCGAATCAGAATAAATAACTCCACCAAACTGCATTTCTCCTTTTTTAGATTTTACCACCATTCGTTGATTCGCAACTATTCCTACTGACCATCCGTCAATTCGAGCATAGCCACAAACAATAGTTTGTCCGTAAGCATCTTTGTATTCTTCAAATTCTGAATTATCAACCAAACGTTTGATAATTTCTCTTACATCATAAGGTTTTTCGCGTGTATCGGGTAAAATGCCGTAAATTTCTTTTGGGTCTAATTTAGGTTGAGTTGGTTTCACTCTGTTAAATCCTGCTTTGTCGTAATCACCAATTTTATCCATGATGTTTTTAATCCTGTCCAAACAATCTTGGTCGTCTTTACATTTATAATCGGTTACTCCTGAAATTTCGCAATGTGTTGTAGCTCCACCTAATGTTTCGTTATCAATACTTTCACCAATGGCTGCTTTTACTAAATAAGAACCTGCTAAAAAGATAGAACCTGTTTTATCCACTATCATAGCTTCATCGCTCATAATGGGCAAATAAGCTCCTCCAGCAACACAACTTCCCATAATGGCAGCAATTTGTATAATTCCTTCTGAAGACATGATGGCGTTGTTTCTAAAAATTCTTCCAAAATGTTCCTTATCAGGAAAAATTTCATCTTGCATAGGTAAGAAAACACCTGCACTGTCTACCAAATAAATAATAGGCAATTTGTTTTCCATGGCAATTTCCTGAAAACGTAGATTTTTTTTAGCAGCTATTGGAAACCAAGCTCCAGCTTTTACAGTAGCATCGTTGGCAACTACCAAACATTGTTTTCCTTTAACATAACCTATCATCCCCACTACTCCACCAGAAGGACAACCACCTTGTTCTTCGTACATGCCTTCTCCGGCAAAAGCACCAATTTCTATTCTTGGCGATTTTTTATCCAATAAATAATCAATTCTTTCTCTGGCAGTAAGCTTGCCTTTAGCATGGTGCGATTCAATTTTTTTCTTTCCTCCGCCTAAATACACTTTTTCTAATCTACGATTTAAATCTGATACCGAAAGTCGGTTGACGTCTTCGTTCTTACTAAATTCTATATCTATCTTTTTTGCCATTTTTTATGCTTTTTTTATTTAATTCTCAAAAATACTTTTTTAGAAAGTTAATTGTAATGATTTTGAATATAAATTTTTATTAACCGCAAAGTCGCAAAAAAGTTAAGGGTTATTTGTTAATGGTTAATCGTAAACTTCTAATTCAACCACAGAGGCACAGAGAACACGGAGTGTATTAACGATGAAAAACAAAAAAAATACTCAAATGAAAAAGGTTTGTTAACTTTATGCTTGATTTAACACTAAAAAAAGTGATAGTTTTTATTAATATGTATATATGATATATTTGATTGGAATTTTTGTTTATTCATTTTTATTTATTCTAATTTACATTCTGATTAGAATATATTTGATTCGATACAAAAAATCATTACCTCATTTTTTTAGAAAAAATTTTCTAAAAGTATCCTTGTTTTTGTTGCCTATATTTTTGATTTTTAGCTATCTTTATGTCAGTTTCCGTTTAATGGAAAGTCATCATAATATTAATAAAGGATCTTTGCTTTGGTTTATAACTATGGATAATTCTGTTATTAATGATTTTCCAATTATAGAGAATATGAATACTCCCAAATACAATTGGATTGGTTCAGACGCTCCTAGCATAAATGGAGGATGGGAGCTTGAATATAATAGTTTAGCGAATATTGAGCTACTTGAGTCAAAAATTCTAAACTATTTGGAACATAAAAAATTTAAGTTAAAAAAAACTAAAGAACCAAATTGTAATTGGTCTAATTATGAAGAAGAAGAAATAGGTGTTCGTTATACAGGTATAAATGAAAAAGACGAATGTTTAGACCTTGTTTTTAAGTTTAATAAATTAAATATGATTAAAGTTGAAATATCATTGATTATTTAATGAGTAGTGTTTTTCATTTTCACCATGAACACTATAAAATCCGTTCAAATCCGCGTCATCTGCGTTCTAAACTCCAAAAACAAATTTAGACAACAACATAAACACAGTAGTAACAATAATAACACCCAACAAATTAAATAAAATTCCTGCGCGAATCATTTGTTTTATTTTTACATAACCCGAACCAAAAATAATGGCTTGGGTAGGCGATGCAACAGGCATCATAAAAGCACAACTTGCCGAAAGTGTTGCGGGAATCATCAACAAAATGGGTTCTATATCTAATGCTATACTTGCTTGTGCTAAAATAGGCAACACCAAATTGGTAGTTGCTGTATTGGAGGTCACTTCCGTAAGTAAGGTAAGTACTACACAAACTACTACAACCATCACTAGCGGAGAGGAAAAAGTCATTTGTGCAAAAAGATTCCCTACTACATCCGATAAACCTGATGACGAAAAACCGCCTGCAATAGCAAAACCTCCACCAAAAAGCAACAAAACGCCCCAAGGTAAGCTATGTACATGACTCCATTTTAACAACATTTCTCCTTGTCTTTGTTTTGAAGGAATTAGAAACAATAAAGTGGCAGCAGCAATAGCTATGGTAGCATCAGTTGTCATTTCTAAACCAAAAACAGTTCGCCAACCTTGTATAGTAATGGTTTCAGATAAGCGTAAATCCGAACCTGTTATCCATAAAACCGCAGCCATAAAAAATACCAATCCCGATAAAGCTTCATCTCTAGTAATTTTTCCTAATCCATGCAACTGACTTTTAACTACATCATTACTTTTTAACAGATTGTTTTTCGGCATTCTGTAAATTATTTTGGTCAGTAATAACCAACCTGTAATGATAAAAGTAATCGCAATTGGCAAGCCCATCATCATCCATTGCGTAAAACCAATTGCTGCTTTATCAGGAAAAATAGTTTGGTACATTTCTATAAATATCATGTTGGGCATGGTACCAATAACGGTTGCCATTCCGCCAATATCGGCTGCATAAGCAATACACAACATTAACGCAACAGCAAATCGACTAATCAGTTTTTTGTTTTCGTTAGTGATACCCGTTTTTAATTCTTCAATAATAGAAATGCCTATAGGCATCATTACCATTACTGTAGCGGTGTTGGATATCCACATACTTAAAAAAGCGGTGGTTATCATAAATCCTAAAATAAGATCAGCAGGTTTACTGCCAATAATGCTAACAATTTTCAATGCTAATCGCTGATGCAGGTTAGATTGCTGAATACCTTGAGCCAACATTAACCCACCGAGAAACAGAAAAATAATTTCTTTACCATAAAATACGGCAGTGTCTTTGGCATCTAAAATACCAAAAAGCGGAAATAAAAACATAGGAAATAAGGAAGTAACAGCAATAGGTAAGACTTCAAAAATCCAGCAGACAGCCATAACAATAACGATTGCCGCCATGATGGGTGCTTTAGGATTTGCTTCTGAAGGTACTATCCAATAGCCAATTACTGCCAACAGTATTGCCAGTAAAAAATACATCCATTTTTTAGAAACCGATTTCATTTAATTAATAATAGGTTTCCAAAAATAGTATAAAATTTTCAGGTTTGATGTTTGAAGTTTGAGGTGTTTTATTTTATCTATTGACTAAGAAGATGTCTCTAGCTTCATTTTACTAAGTTTCGTACCTCAATATGTGAAAAAAATTAGAAATAACATTCGATTAGTACCTTTTCAGAACTATTAACAAATTGAACACCTAAACCACCTCAACTATTTATCTAACTATTGCTTACTTTTGCAGAAATTTTTAACCCAATTTACCATGGCAAGATATTTTGTTGAACTCGCTTACAAAGGCACCAACTATCACGGTTGGCAAATTCAGCAAAATGCTCACAGTGTACAGGAAGAAATAAACAAAGCACTAAGCACTTTATTGCAAGAAGAAATTATGATTACCGGAGCAGGAAGAACAGATACAGGCGTACATGCAGAACAACTTTTTGCTCATTTTGATAGCAACCAATCTATTGATGCTGCTCAACTACTATTTAAGCTAAACAGCTTTTTACCAACAGACATTGCATGTAAGCAAATTTTTGAGGTGAAAGAAGATGATCATGCTCGATTTAGTGCTACCTACCGAACTTACGAATACCGAATTACAACCACTAAAAACCCTTTTACAACCGAGTTGGCTCATTATTTCCCATATAAATTGGATGTTGAAAAAATGAATGAGGCGGCCGAATTGCTTATTCAGGAAACTGATTTTTCTTGTTTCAGCAAAAGTAAAACCGATACGTTTACCAATATGTGCCATATTACTGAGGCGTATTGGAAAAGCCATAACGAACAACTTATATTTACCATAACTGCCAACAGATTTTTAAGAAATATGGTGAGAGCAATTGTAGGAACACTGCTGGATGTTGGTCAGCAAAAAATTAAGGTGGAAGAACTAACCGAAATCATTGCTTCAAAAAACAGAAGTAATGCCGGAAAATCTGTTCCCGCCCACGGCTTATTTTTAACTAAAATTGGATATCCTTTCTTAAATTGAAAATTAGAAATTAGAAATTTTAACTGTAAACCAACAACTAATAACTATTAACTTTAACCTTATAAACTATAAACTACTAAACTAACTATGGAAAGCGTATCAGGAAAAGCATTTGATTTCAAACTTTTTAATCGGGTAATGCGATATGTTGCTCCTTATAAGGGCATGTTTTACCTTACTGCTTTTTTAAGTATTGTACTGGCTGTGGTTTCTGTTGCTCGTCCGTTATTAATACAGGTTGCTGTAAATAAAAACATTGAAACTAAAGACGAGTTAGGCTTATTTAATATTACTATGTGGTTAATTGGTATCTTAATTTTAGAAACCATTTTGCAATATGTATTTACTTATTATGGCAATTTGGTTGGTCAGAACATTATTAAAGACATTAGAAATGAAGTTTTTAAGCATGTTGTTGATTTTAAATCCAAGTATTTCGATCAAACCCCGATAGGTAGATTAGTAACCCGTACCGTTTCTGATATTGAAACTGTTGCCGAAATGTTTTCTGCAGGAATTTTAGTAATTCTTGGCGATTTACTTAAAATCATCTCTGCGGTTATTTGTATGTTCGTTATCAATTGGGATTTAGCCCTTATTACGCTTGTTCCCATCCCTATTTTACTAATTGGAACCAACATGTTTAAACGTGCCATTAAAGATGCTTTTCAGGAAGTAAGAAACCAAGTCTCTATACTAAATACCTTTGTACAGGAGCATATTACAGGCATGTCTATTGTACAAATTTTTAACAGAGAAAAAATTGAAAGCGAGCTTTTTGCCGACATCAATAAAAAACACCGAAATGCGCACATTAAAAGTGTTTGGGCGTATTCCATTTTCTTTCCCTTGGTAGAAATTTTATCTGCTCTTTCTGTTGCCTTGTTGGTGTGGTATGGTTTTAAAGAGGTTTCTTTAGAAGTTGCCGAGCCGGGAGAAATTTTCGCCTTCACTTTTTTTATTTACATGTTGTATCGTCCTATTCGTCAGTTAGCCGACCGTTTTAATTCTTTACAAATGGGTATGGTAAGTTCCGAAAGGGTTTTTAAAGTGTTAGATACCGAAGATTCCATTAGTAATAAAGGAACACAAACTTTTAAAGAATTAAAAGGCAACATCCGTTTTGAAAATGTGTGGTTTGCCTACAACAATGAAGAATGGGTACTAAAAGACATTTCTTTCACCATTAACAAAGGACAATCGTTGGCATTGGTTGGAGCGACAGGAGCAGGAAAATCGTCTATTATCAATTTATTAGGCAGGTATTACGAAATAAACAAAGGCAACATTTACATTGATAATATTAATATAAACGATATAGAACTCAACCACCTCAGAAAATCTATGGCAGTGGTATTGCAAGATGTTTTCTTGTTTTCAGATTCTATTTTAAACAACATTACGCTTTACAGTGATGACATAACTGAAGAGCAAGTAATTGATGCTGCCAAAAAAATTGGAGCACACGATTTTATTTCCAGACTTCCTGGTGGTTATCATTACAATGTAAAAGAACGTGGTGCATTACTCTCTTCCGGGCAACGACAATTAATTTCGTTTATACGAGCGTATGTACACGAACCTCAAATATTAATTTTAGATGAAGCTACCTCTTCTATAGACAGTGAATCTGAAGCATTGATAAAACACGCTACCGAAGTGCTTACCCAAAACACTACTTCTATAATTGTTGCTCACCGTTTATCTACCATACAAAATGCCGACAAAATTTTAGTAATAGACAAAGGCAAAGTAGTAGAAGAAGGTACCCACCATGAGCTGTTACAAAAAGACGGCTACTACAAAAAGCTCTACAGCTACCAGTTTGAAGAGGTAGTTTGATTTGCGATTTTTTTTTGTATGTTTGGATAAAATTAAAAAAATAGCGTACAGCTATGTGTTCGCGTAAATACTAAAAAGACAGACATATGAGATTTAGAAAAAGAGTAAAAGTTTTTCCAGGGTTCTATCTGAACTTTTCAAACTCTGGTATTAGTTCGACAGTTGGCGTAAAAGGTGCAAGTATCAACTTCAGTAAAAAAGGGACATACTTAAACACGGGTATTCCGAGAACAGGTCTATACAACCGACAAAAAATTGGAATTGGAAATAATCCTTCAGTATCCGACAGTTCACAAAATACCCCACTGGCTGACGAGACAATTAATAAATCTCAGATACTTGTTGGTGAAATCAAAAGTACCGAAACAGACAAATTAACTAGCGCAAGTCTTGTTGAGCTAAAAGACACCCTCACAGAAGTTTATAAAGACAGAATTGAACTTGCTCAAGAAATTGAGCATACAAAAAAAGAAATCAAATCCGCTAAGAATACTCGAACTATAGCCTGTATTTTGCTCATCGGACTATTCATCAAATCATTTAAAAAAAAGATTATTGAAAAAGAAGAATATTTAGCTGACTTAGAAAATCAGTTGAAAAATAGCTTCGTCAATATTGATGTTCATTTTGACAAATCTTTTGAGGAAAAATACAATTCATTGCTCAACTCTTATAAGACACTTTTAACCTCAGAAATTATTTGGGACATTACTTCATCGGTTCAACAAGACATGAAGATCACAAGAAGTGCAGCCTCCTCTGTTGTGACACGAACTCCCGTTAAATTTAAGTTTGACAATATTGATATTATTAAATCTACTTACTCCGCTTTTCATTTTGAAAATAAAAATGGTGGAGACTTGTATATATACCCCGCATTTATTATAGTGACAACAGACAAAAAAGAATTTGCGCTTATCGACATCAAGGATTTTCAAATGAAATTTTCACAACAAAGATTTTTAGAAGAAGAGAAAATTCCATCAGACACAAAGGTTATTGACAAGACTTGGGCAAAAGTTAACAAGAACGGTACACCAGATAAAAGATTTGTAGGTAATTATGAAATACCTATCGTAAGATATGGTAGAATAGAAATTAAATCAAATTCTGGTCTTAATGAAACGTATGCCTTTAGCAGTTTTGAAAAGTCTGAAGAATTTGAAAAAGCTTTCACCGACTATCAACAGACAATTTAGAAAGTATGTATAGCACTTACTAGTACAAGTTTATCGAACCATAGCCCTCCGCTGCCGCCAGCGTCCACGCTGGTGGTTTATTAATAAAACAATAAATGAATAGAAAAAAGTAAACGAAAGTTATAGTAACAATACGTTGCTGAAAGGAATTGCCATAGCCATACTCCCTTTTTTTCTTAAACAATTTAGAAATCTGTAACTCGTTCAATAATTTACATTACTTTATTAAATTTCTGCCTTCGAAGGAATGACGGTAAGGGTAAGGGTAAAGGTAAAGGAATGACGCACTGAGTATAATTACACTACTTAACAAACTCAATTGCAACAAACAATTTTCAACGTCATTCCTGAAATTTTTGAGGCACGAAAAAATTATCAGGAATCTTAACAAATCTTAACAAAATAAAGTTTTTGCATTTTTTATAATCAGCTTATAAACATAAATTTGTAATCGTTACAAATATAAATTCATTCCAATTGAATATTGCTGAACATCTATCTACGCATGACATTAAGCCTTCTTATCAGAGGATTAAGATTTATGAATATTTGTATGAAAAAATGAATCATCCTACCGTAGATCTTATTTACAAAAGCTTAGTAGGAGAACTCCCTACGCTATCTAAAACAACTGTTTATAATACCTTAAAATTATTTATTGATAAAGGTATTACCTCAACAGTAACTATTGAAGATAATCAAGTAAGATATGATGCTTTAATGGATGCACATGGGCATTTTAAATGTACCTCATGCGGAGCAATATATGATATTAAGTATGATTTTAAGGATGTAGCCATGAACGAATTAAAAGGTTTTGAAGTAAAAGAAACCCAAGTTCATGTAAAAGGAAAATGTAATCAATGTTTAACCAATAAAAATTAAAAAAATGGGCGTATTAGTCGGAAAAAAAGCTCCAGGATTTTCAGCACAAGCTGTAATTAACGGAGGAGAAATTGTAGAAAATTTCACATTAGAACAATTTAAAGGAAAATATGTAGTGTTATTCTTTTACCCAAAAGATTTCACTTTTGTTTGTCCAACAGAATTGTTTGCTTTTCAAGAAAAATTAGAAGAATTTAAGAGCAGAAATGTAGAAGTAGTTGCCGTGTCAACAGACACAGAACAATCTCACTGGGGATGGTTACAGATGTCAAAAAATGCAGGTGGAATTCAGGGTGTAAAATATCCATTGGTAGCAGATACCAATAAAACTATTTCTATGA
This sequence comes from Vicingaceae bacterium, assembly GCA_965284565.1. Classification (GTDB taxonomy): domain Bacteria; phylum Bacteroidota; class Bacteroidia; order Flavobacteriales_E; family Vicingaceae; genus BRH-c54. Next base: position 2,289,569 of record OZ260100.1, on the reverse strand, counting down.
ATTACGATGTATTAGCTGGCGATTTTGATTGGAATGAAGAAGGCGAAATGATTGCTACGGGTGAATTAATTGCTTACAGAGGATTATTTTTAATTGATAAAGAAGGAATTGTAAAACATCAATTAGTAAACGATTTACCACTAGGAAGAAATGTTGACGAAGCAATTAGAATGGTAGACGCATTACAATTTAACGAAAAACACGGTGAAGCTTGTCCGGCAAACTGGAATAAAGAAAAACAAGGATTAAAAACAACTCACGAAGGAATTGCTGAATACTTGTCATCTCAAAGTTTGGAGTTAAATTAACTTCAGACTTTTTTTGATTATTTAAAATAAATTATTAACACTTAAAAACAAATTATTATGGCTTTTGAATTACCAAAATTACCTTATGCATACGATGCATTAGAACCGCACATTGATGCGAGAACAATGGAAATCCATCATGGAAAACACCATGCTGGTTATACTAACAATTTAAACGCTGCTATTGAAGGCACTGATTTGGCTGGAAAATCTATTGAAGATATCCTAAAAAACTTAGACATGAACAATACTGCTGTTAGAAATAACGGTGGTGGGTATTATAACCACGATTTATTCTGGAAAGTAATGTCGCCTAATGGTGGCGGACAACCAACAGGTGCTATAGCTGATGCTATTAATGCTGCTTTTGGTTCTTATGAAGGATTTAAAGATGCTTTTGCTAAAGCTGCTGCTACCAGATTTGGTTCAGGATGGGCTTGGTTATGTAAAAAAGATGGTAATTTAGAAATTTGCTCTACTGCCAACCAAGATAATCCTTTAATGCCAGGTATTGGCTGTGGGGGAACTCCTCTTTTAGGACTTGATGTTTGGGAACATGCTTATTACTTAAACTACCAAAACAGAAGACCTGATTACATTAATGCATTTTTTAATGTTATTAATTGGGATGAGGTAACAAAAAGATTTGCTTAATTAAAGTCTGTCTATAATGTCCGATTTCATCGTTATTCTTGTTTTAAAAACTAGTCATTTACAACAGTAAACTCCTAATTTTCAAAACTGCGAAAGCCTCGAACTCGAACACTATAGCTCAGCCTCTCTTATGGGCAGACCAGACCCTAAACTAAATAAAAAAAGCAGCTAAATAATTTTAGCTGCTTTTTTATGATTGAAATAAGAAATAATGAATTATTCTTTTTCTTTGTGTTGTTTAATCATCGCATCAACTCCTTCTTGAAATTTTGCAGGTCCACCGGCAACATAACCTGTCTTACCAATAGCATCAATATTAAACTGTCCTGAATCTGATTTGGTTAAGTTAAACACCCAAATAGTTGGGTAACCTGTTACAGCAAAAGCTTTTTGCATACCATAGTTTTGTTGCTTTATTTCTTCAGGGATTTGTTTTTTTCTTGGAAAATCTAACTCTAATAAAATTACATTTTTCTTAGCCCAAGCTTTAAATTCTGGTTTAACAAAAACTTCATTTTTAAGTTTGATACACCATCCACACCAATCGCTACCAGTAAAATTTGCCATAATAGGTTTACCTGATTTTTTAGATAACTCATAGGCCACATTTACATCCACTTCCCAACCTTCCATGGTGGCTTTATATTCTGTTTCAGTTTGGTTGTTATCTTGTTTATTATTGTTGTCAGTTTTGTTTACAAACGACATAGCTACTAAACCACCAACTATTACTGAAGATACTATGATTGTTTTATTGAATATTTTTTTCATGTTGTAGTTTTTTATAATTCTGGAAACTCTTTACAAAAGTGATACCACTTTATTTAACTCAAAGTTAAACATAATTATTTTATTCCATGCATCATCTTAGTCAGCTTACCATTGAATAATAAAAGTATTAGTGCAATGAAAATAGGCAATGCAGCTATTATTAAGAAGAAAATTGACATGGAATAAGTTTGTGAAATTTTATCAATATACGAACCGGTATATCCTGCCAATAAATTAGCAATAAACGAAGCGGTAAACCATAATCCGAAAATTAACCCTACAAATTTTGCCGGTGATAATTTTGAAACATAAGATAAGCCTACCGGAGATAAACAAAGTTCTCCTGTTGTATGGAAAAAGTAAGCTAAAATTAGCCAAACCATACTTACAGCAGCCGTTTCTGCTCCTTGTGGAATTTCACTTGCTCCGTAAGCTAACGCTATAAATCCAACACCTACCAATATTAATCCCATAGCAAATTTAACAGGTCCTGATGGGTTCCATATTTTCTCCCATAATTTAGAGAAGGATGATGCTAACGTAATGATAAAAAAGGAATTTAAAATTTGAAACCAAGAAACAGTAACTTCTGTTGCTTCATTAGCAAACTCTCTATTCACTTTCCAAATACATAATATCCAAATGATAACAAAAGAAAGCGAAGTAAACAATATGGTAATGGGATATCTTTTGTAAATTTTTACTGCTAATGAATACAATACCCAAGTAACAATGGCAACAGGGAAAATAGTTAAAATAGCATCAACCCATTTAAAAATCAATCCTGAACTCCCATCCAACACTCGTTGGGTATAGTTTTTCGCAAAAATGGTCATTGAACCACCTGCTTGTTCAAACGCAAAAAAGAAGAAAATACTTGAAACTATTAATACAGAAACAACCACCAATCTATCTCTAACAATATTAGCTGGCAATTCTTCTTCCTCCACTTTATTATCCTCTTCTTTTACTTCTAAATTATATTTAACTAAGTTTTTTGGAGATAATCCAATTTTACCAAATATTTTTTGTCCGAAATAAAACTGAAGCATACCAAAAAGCATAAATACTCCCGCTAATCCGAAACCATAATGCCAATTGTATTTTTCGCCAATATAACCACACAACAACATTCCTAAAAACGCTCCTGCATTAATTCCCATATAGAAAATGGTATAACCAGCATCTTTTTTATTGCTATTATTAGGATATAACTGTCCTACAATTGAGGAAATATTTGGCTTAAACATACCATTACCCATAATCATTAAACCCAGTCCTGCAAAAAAGAAAGCATCACTTATTCCTTCCAATGCCATAGAAGCATGTCCCATAGTCATTATTACTGCTCCAATAGTAACTGCTTTTCTGTAACCTGTTAATTTATCTGCAATTAAACCTCCAATTAATGGTGTTAAATAAACCAACCCTGTGTACCAAGCATAAAGCTGCATAGCATCTTCATTAGACCATCCCCAACCGCCTTTAGCAATTTCGGAAATTAAGAAAACGGTAAGTAAGGCACGCATTCCATAGTAACTAAAACGTTCCCACATTTCTGTAAAAAATAATACAAACAACCCTGCCGGATGTCCCATTACCATACTGCTGTCTATACCTTTATTAGTAAGATGCTTTGCTAATTGATTATCTTGTTCTTGATTCATAAGTTTAATGTGTTATATTAATTTTTATAAATTTTCTAAAATAAAATTGGTCATTAATGTATATAAATGTAAACGAGTATTGCCCCCAAAAATACCATGATTTTTGTTAGGATAAGCCATTTGTGTGAATTGTTTGTTGGCATTTACCAAAGAAATAGTCATTTCAGTAGTGTTTTGGTAGTGTACGTTATCATCTGCTATTCCATGAACCAACAGATAGTTACCTTTTAATTTCTCTACATGGTTAATAGGAGAGTTATCATCATAACCATCTTCATTTTCCTGTGGTGTTTGCATGTATCTTTCAGTATAAATACTATCGTAAAAACGCCAATTCGTAACTGGTGCTACTGCTATAGCTGTTTTAAAGATATCTGCTCCTTTGGTAATACATAAAGATGACATATAACCACCGTAACTCCATCCAAAAATTCCTATTCTACTTCCATCAACATAAGGTAGTGTAGCTAAATATTTTGCTGCAGCCATTTGATCTTCTAATTCATATTTTCCCAGTTGCTTATAGGTAACTTTTTTAAAGTCTGCTCCTCTGGCTCCTGTTCCTCTGTTATCTACGGAAATCACAACATATCCTTTGTTTGCAAGCATTTGAAACCAAAAATAGTTAGAACTACCCCAACTATCTTCAACGGTTTGAGAACCTGGTCCACCGTAAACAAACATCAATACAGGATATTTTATAGTTTCATCAAAATCGGTTGGTTTAATTGACCATGCATTTAGTTTTTGGTCGTTTACATTAATGGTAAAAAATTCTTTTTTAGCCAATTTAGTGGCTTTCATTCTTTCTTTTAAATCGGCATTATCCTGAAGAACACTTTTTACTTTTCCATTTCTATCATTAACCGTAATATAATAAGGTGAGTTGGCATCCGAATGTTTATTTATAAAATAATCAAATGTTGCACTAAAATCGGCTTCATTCTCTCCACTTTTTTCGGTTAATTGCTTTTTGCTACTTCCATTTAATTTAACACTATAAATATGTCTTTCCATTGGAGATTTTTCTGCTGACTGATAATAAACCAAACCTTTATTCTCATCAACACCATAATAATCGGTAATATCCCAATTCCCTTTGGTAAGCTGAACAATTAAATCTCCATTAATATCATATAAATACAAATGATTAAAACCATCTTTTTCGCTAGTAATAATGAATTGATTTTTAGTAGTTAAAAATTCTGTTTTTGGAACTTCAACATACTTTTCATTTTTTTCATTAAAAATTACTTTTCCTTTACCGGAAAAAGCATCTGTAAGCTGTATGTTTAAATCGTTTTGGTGACGATTAAACGTTTGAATTGCCAATTGTTTAGAATCGTTTGTCCAGTTAATTCTTGAAATATACTCGTAAGCATTTTCAATACTCATATCCACAATACTATTATCTTCTAAATGATAAATATGAACGCTTACTTTTGAATTTTCTTCTCCAGCTTTTGGATATTTAAAACGTACTTCTTCCGGATATAAATCATTATACATTTTCATGTTCGACTCTTTTACATTGGTTTCATCAAAACGGAAAAAAGCAATTTTATTACCATCGGGAGACCACTCAAAAGCCCTTACTAACTCCAGTTCTTCTTCATAAACCCAATCGGAAGCTCCATTAATAATTTCATTTTTCTTACCATCAAAAGTAATTTGAGTTTCTTGTCCGTTAGATAAGTCTGTATAGTATAAATTATTATTTTTAACGTAGGCAATTTTGCTTGCTTGAGGAGAAAAAGTAGCATGCATTACTTTTTCTTTTGTGTTTAAAGGAGTAAGCTTTTTAGTAGCCACATCATATATATAGTTATATGCTTTTGATGAATACCTATAAATAGCTTCCACTTCGGTTGCTATTAAAATCTTTTTTTCATCTGCACTAAATTCATAATCTTCTAATGCAATTTTATTTCCATCAAAAACCAAATCAGTGGCACTTACCATTACAGAAGTCTTATCCACATCTACATATGATTGTTTTACTAAACTTACTCCCTCTTCACCTCTTTCTTGAGTTGTAAAATTTACTCCATTATTCATAGAACGAATACCATAAACCGACTGAGCATAAAATTTATAGTTTTTCCAAATGTCTTCTAAGGTAATATCTTGTTTTGTTTGTGCACCAACAGTAGTAACTACTAATAGCAACAACACCAATTTAAATAATTTCATCTGTTTATATTTTATTTTGTTAAATCAGTCAGATGTAACTCCCTTTATAATCATTCCCTATTTGTGAGGAACTTTTTAGCATGGTCGTTTCATTTTATTTAGTTAAATTTTAAGCCCACGAATTTAAAGAAATTGTTGGACAAAAATTATCTTGAGCAGAATTATGTTGTTTTTACATTCCATAGAATTACTATTTTAAATAAATAAATAATTTGAACACGTAAGAAATGAAAAACATTAGCTTTTATAATCTATATTTGATTATCAATTTTGAATCATTATTCACCAAAACTTATGAATTATGAAAACAATCGCCACTTTTAAAAAAATCAGCAAACAAATAGCACTGATAATGCTTCTTAGTTTTGCCTCGCTAACAACGTATGCACAATGTACCGCAGCGTTTACCTCAACCGATAATGGAAATGGGAATTACACATTTACTAGCACCTCTACAGGAACAAGTACTGCAGCAAATTATGATTGGATTATAATGGGTAATTCTAGTGCTTATTTAGGAAACACTTCAACCGTTTCATACACATTTACTAATGGTACTTATAGTATTAAATTAATAATTAATGATTCTAATTGCACGGACTCAATAACACAAACCATTAATGTATCTTCAGGTCAGAATTGCAATATAAATGCTGGTTTTAGCTATACTTATGGAAGCACAATAAATGGCTCTGTAAATTTTCAATCCACAACTACTGGAATAGTTTTCTCAGAATTTTGGAATTACGGAGATTTTTCTTCAGGCTATAGCCCTAACCATAATTACTGGAGCAACGGTACGTACACCGTAACTTTAATCGCTAGTGATTCTTCTCAAACTTGTTTTGACACTACACAGCAAACAATAACTATTTCAAACATTATAAGCACATGTAGTCAAAACTTAAACTTCTCTTATGTAGATAATGGAAACGGAAATTTCTCTTTCACTAACACTTCTAACAACTATAATCCAGTAACAGTTTTTGAATGGAACTTTGGTGACGGAAATACTTCAACAATTTATAATCCATCACACACTTATTCTACTAACGGAACCTACAATGTTAGTTTAATACTATTTGATTCATTATTATCTTGTTTGGATACATTAACTCAACAAATTACTGTAACAGGAGCTAATCCTCCGTGTACTGCTGTAGCCGATTTTACTTATACAGATAATGGAAACGGAAACTTCTCTTTCACATCAACTTCAACTGGTGGTTTAAATCATTACTGGCAATTTGGAGACGGAAATAATACTATGTATGTTAACAATCCAAACCATACTTTCGCTGCTAATGGAACATATAATGTAGTTTTACATATTTTCGACTCATTATACTCATGTTATAAATGGAAAAGCTACTCGGTAATCGTTAATGGTGTGAATGGAACTTCAATATGCAATGCAGGTTATACTATGTATTTAGACTCTATAACTAACAACATAATAGTTACCAATAGCTCAACAGGTGCTAACTTATCTTATTTCTGGGATTTTGGTGATGGAAATACTTCAACACAAGCTTATCCATCATACACATATTCTACTCCTGGTCCTTTTTTATTATGTTTAACTGTATCGGATAGTGTTAACAGTTGTACAAGTACTTATTGTGATTCAATAGGATCTAACGGAGTAGTACTAAGACAAACAGGATTTACTATAAATGTAGAGCCTGCAAATGTGGTAGGTATAGAAGAGCACAAAGATGAAGTTAGTGAGCTAACGATTTATCCAAACCCTTTCAAAGAAACCATGTTTATCGACATTAACATAAATGACGAAACCAACGTAGAAGTTTTTGTTACTGATTTAGTTGGAAATACGGTTGGTATTATTAGCAACAAGTTTATGAATGCTGGTTCTCACAAACTTCAGTGGAACGCAGAAAATTTATCTAACGGAATTTACTTGCTAAATGTAAAAACAAATAATGCTTTAAACGTTAAAAAGCTTGTGCTTAACAAATAGTTCATAAATGGGTTTTTCTTAAATTGAAAAGAGGGGTGAATTTATTTCACTCCTCTTTTTTGTTTACTCATTAACCAATGGTTATAATTAATTATATCTGCATCATCCTCACTATTAGTTTTATATTTCTCAATAAAAAATACAATAGCCTCTTTTAATTCTTTGCCACTAAACAATTGCATTTTTTCAAGTAGGTTAACAAAATCTATATCTCTATCAACATCCACCTCCTTCAGACTAAAGAAATCTTTTTTCAAGTTTTTAAGCTGATAATCAAATAAATCAATGTCGTTTAATTCATGGATGATCATTAACTCCACTATACAAATTTTAAACTGAAGAACAATATCCAAATTCTTAAAATTGTCTTGTTGTTTTAATTTAACAAGGCTTGATTTTGCCTGATTGAATTTTCCTAAATCAAAATACAAAACAGCCAAGTTTAGATAAATAAACAGGCTGTATATTGGTAGAACTTGTATTTCTTTTTTCGATTTTGCTTCATTTAAAATATCAATCGCTTTTTGTTTATCTGTTACCTGATAATTAATTACCAAAGAGTTATAATAATAAAATAAATATTTTTCATATAAATATTTATCAAACTCTAGCATTGCATCGTGCAACTTTTCGGTATATAACAACGATTCTTCAATTTTATCATTCTTAAACAAAGAATTTACAAGATAAGTCAACATTTGAAGCTTGGTTTCATGGTTTGATTTGGTAAACAACTTATTTTTAGAAAACTGAAGATAGGTTTTCTTTAAGTAAGCTTCCAAAGTAATAAAATCGTGCTCTTGTAATAAAATTCGACTTATTGAGTGATAAACTTTAAACTGTAATTGTTTGCTCTGCTTTATTTTTTTATCCTCTATAAGCGAATAAAAATCTTCTTGAAGCAGTTTGTTGGACTCTCCTCTATTATAATTTTGTGTCGTTTTTATTTTATAAGTTAAAGATGCTAAAATATTATCTACTTCCTGAATTACATTAAGCAATACTCTGTTTTCTTTACGTTTATCAATAAATGGAGACGGGTTAAACCTTACTGTATCAATAGAAAGAATTATTAAATCATTATAAATTAAATCCAGTAAATCAAAAAACTCATTTTTTATGGCTTTTTTTTCCGCTTGAAGCAGGTAATCAAAAGTGAGTTGAAAATTTGATTTTTCATTAAACAATTTTGAAAGCATGATATAATTAAGTGTAGCAAAATAATCATTCGAATTGTGGTGTAAGAACAACAAACTCTTATTGATATCTTGCAACAACCTGTTTTTTAATCGGTAAAATGCATTTCTATCATTCGGGTAAAACTTTTTAAGAAAAACATCTTCATCAACTGAACTACCTGAATATTTTCTTGCATAATCAAATAATGCTACATCTTTTCTTTCAGCTGAATCATTGGTTCTTTTCAATAGAATTTTAAAATTTCTACACTCTTCTTTTGATAACGTTGCTATAAGTTTATATACTTGATTCATTTTTTAAACGCGTAAGATTTTAGTAAAATTAATTATAAAAATCTATTTAACTTAGTTAACTTAGCACAAATAAAAAATGTGATGAAAAAATTTCTTCTAATATTATTTGCAACACTTCTCCTTCCATTATTAGGGAAGTCTCAATTAACTATTGATTCATTAACTACAGGAGCAAATATAACACAGGACACTGTAAATGTAGGGGATGCTATAAGTTTTGATGTCGTAATCTCCTACACTAGCAGCACACCTTATTCAGGAAATATCTATTTAGTAGCTGGAGTAGATAGTTCTGCCGGATTAACATCAATTGACACATTAGGAGTTAGAACAGTTTCTAATCTAATCAACGACACCGTAATTATTCCCTTTATTGACACCGCTAATCAACAAAACGGATACAGAATTGGAGGAAACATTGTAGTTGTTTGGCCAGTTGCTGCTGGCCTAACTACACAAGACACTTTTGAAGTAATTTTTTACATTGTAGAACCGACAGGAATAAATGATAAAGAGCTTATAAACAACTTTACCATTTATCCAAATCCTATTAAAAATACACTTTTCATACAAAACAAAACAACTTCTCACCAAGTTAAACAAGTAAGAATATACAACGGTGTAGGAAAGGAACTAATTAAAACAAAATTTTCAACTGAAATAAATGTATCTATTCTTCCAAAAGGGATTTATTTCCTCGAACTAGAGTTAGAAAAAGATACCATATTACAATACAAAATCATTAAATTGTAATACAAAATTATTTTCAAGACAAACAATTACATTGTTTCTAATGAATATTAAAAGATATTTAGGTCTTTTTATATTTTATATTAAAAAAGTTGTATCTTTGCCTTATAAATTAAATAACCAACTAAAACCAAAAAGTTATGGAAAACATAGATAACAAAACTGTAGCCGAAATAGTTACAGAAAACATTAAAACAGCTGATGTATTTAAGAAAAACGGTATAGACTTCTGTTGTGGAGGACATGTTTCTGTGCAAGAAGTATGTACTAAAAAAGGCATTAACTATGCAAGTTTAAAAGAAGAAATCATGAAAATAGAAACCCAACAACAAGGTAGCCATGATTTTAATACTTGGGGTTTAGACTTCCTTAGTGATTACATTATTAACACACATCATAAATATGTGCAAGAAGCAATCTCTATTATTGCTCAGTATGCCGAAAAAGTTGCAAAAGTTCATGGACATCATTACACAGAAACAATTGAAATTTATAAGTTATTCATTGAAATTTCCAATGAATTAAGTAGTCATATGCAAAAAGAAGAAGGCATCTTATTCCCTTATATAAAAGAATTAGCTGCAGCACAAAAGAAAGGAGAGAAAATTCCAATACCACATTTTGGAACCATACAAAATCCTATAAACATGATGGAAGCTGAACATACTGGCGCTGGAGAAATTCTTTTTAAAATCAAAGAATTAACCAAGGATTTTAATCCTCCATCAGGTGCATGTAACACTTTTAGAGCTTTATATGCAAAGCTGGAAGAATTCCAAAATGATTTGTTCCAACACATCCATTTAGAAAATAATATTTTATTTCCAAAAGCCATTGCTTTAGAAGCTGAAATATTAAATTAATTTGATAATTTTGAAATCTGAATTATGTTGTCAAAATCTTGTGTATACGCCTTAAGAGCCATTGTTTATGTTGGACATAACGGTTCCGAAAACCATAAAATTGGCATTAAAGAAATCGGTGAAGAACTAGATTTACCTGTACACTTTTTAAGTAAAATTCTTCAACTATTAGTTAAACACAACATTCTTCAATCTACAAAAGGTCCTCATGGTGGCTTCTATATCAATGAAGCATCAGGTAAAATAAAGCTAATTAGAATAATTGAAGTAATTGACGGATTATCGTTCTTTCACAAATGCGGTTTAGGAATGTATGAATGTTCAGACTCGCATCCTTGTCCGCTACACTATGACTTTGTCGTTTTTAGAGAAGGTTTGAATAAAATTTTCTCCACCAAAACAATAAACGACTTAGTAAAAAAAGTGGAAGATGGAAATGCCTTTATTCGAAATTTAAATCCTAAAAATTAAACACATTATAAAACAATTAAAATAATTTAAAAATGAAAAAAGTAACATTAAATGTATTAACAGTAAGCCTAATATTAGGAATGGCTACCTTAGTAGCTTGTGGTTCTTCTGAAGAATCTAAAGAAACTGCAAAAGAAGCTGTTGAAGAAGCCACAGAAATTGTAGAAGAAGTTAAAGAAGAAGTAGTTGCAGCTACTATTTCAGGCGAAGAAGTATTCACATCTAAAGGTTGTGTAGCTTGTCACCAATTAGAAACTAAAACTGTAGGCCCTTCTTTAAAAACGATTGCTGCAGCTTATGATGGTAATAAAGAAGGATTAACTGCTTTCTTAAAAGAAGAAGGTGAAGCTATTGTTGATCCCGCACAAGCTGCTGTTATGCAACCACAACTTGCTGTAACAAAAGCACTACCTGAGGCAGAATTAAATGCATTAACCGATTATATATTAAGTAAGAAATAAAACTTTTATTTCCTTCCATAAAATTTATGAGGCATAACAATAAAATTAATTGTATAGATTGTGAAAACACCAATTGTTTCATTAAAAGGCATTGTTTAGATAATATTGAACAATCTGTTAAAATACATGAAAACAAATTTGTCAATAGATACACTAAAAACCAATTAATTTTTATGGAAGGAAATTTTGTTGACAGCATTAATTTCATTCAGTCTGGAAGAGTAAAAGTTTTTAAAAAAGGAGCTTTTGGTAAAGACCAAATTATACGCCTAATTTCTAATGGTGAAATTTTTGGTCATAGAGGTTTATCCGATGCCGAAAAGTTTAGTATTTCAGCAACTTCTATAACTGATACTCTGATTTGTAGTTTTGACAAACCTTTTTTCTTTAAACTATTAAAATCTACTCCTGAGCTTACTTTTAATCTCATGCTTTATTTTGCAAACGAGCTTAATCACGAAGAAAACAAACTTAGAGACCTCGCTATTTTTAACGTTAGAGAAAAAGTTACCAAAGCGTTATTAATAATGATTAATGCTTATGGTTTGAATGAAAATAATGAAATTAATTATGCTCACGAACTAAGCCGACAAGATATTGCCGAATTGGTGGGACTAAATTCTAATCAGGTAACAAAAATTTTAGCTGATTTAAAAGAAGATAATATTCTGGAAACAGACAATAAAACAATAAAAATTATCAACCTCAATAGTCTTAAAGAAATAGTAAATATTTAGCAGTTTTTGATGATTTATATCATACCAAATTCTTCCAAATAAAGCTATTTTACTTGATTTATATCAACAATTATAACAAGAGGTTATTTGTATTTTTGAAAATAAAAGATATAAAGGTCTTTTAATGCTTATTAAACGATTATAAACTAAAAACAAAAAGCTATGCTAACAAAAAGTCAAGCGAAAATATTCTTCCTAGCAGGAACAATTATTTTCTCCGTATTATTTCTTGGTTTGTCATACGACACACATGTAAACAAACATGACAAACAAACCAATGCAGATAAAATAACACCGGAAGTTGTTGCCGGAAAACACTTATGGGAAGCCAACAACTGCATGGGCTGTCATACCATATTTGGAGAAGGCGCTTATTATGCACCGGAACTTACCAAAGTAATTGAACGCAGAGGAGCTCCTTATGTGAAAGGTGTTTTAATGTCACCTACTCCTTGGGGTGAACACACCAGTGGAAGAAAAATGGTAGCTTATGGTTTTTCTGAAGAAGAAGCCAACAACCTCATAGCATATTTTGAATGGATAGGAAAGGTTGACTTAAACGGTTTCCCTGCCAAACCAAAATATGAAATTAAAAAAACAAAATAATTAAACAATAACTAAAATTTAATATCATGAAATATACAACACAAAAAGTAGCTTATTGGTTCTTCCTATCGGCATTAGGACTGTTAGCTCTGCAAATTGTTTATGGTTTTATTATGGGGTTTGCCCACATGGGAATGGATGGTTTGCACGATTTTATTCCCTTTAACACTGCACGAGCAGTTCATACCAACTTATTAGTTTGTTGGTTGTTATTAGGATTTATGGGCTCAGCTTATTACATTATTCCAGAAGAGTCTCAAAATGAATTGTACTCACCAAAATTAGCCTACATTCAACTTATTAGCTTTTTAGCAGTTGGAGTTACAGCAGTTATTGCTTATCACTTTAACTGGTGGGAAGGACGTAAATTCTTAGAAATTCCTCGACCGCTAGATTATTTGGTGGTAGTTAATGTGTTAGCCTTCTTATTTAATATATTAATGACCTTATTTAAAGGAAAAAGACAAACCACAACAGCCTTAGTTTTAACTATGGGATTGTTATTCTCTGCACTACTCTACTTACCAGGAATGATTTGGTTTGATAGCCAAACCTTAGATTCTTTTTACAGATGGTACGTAGTTCACCTTTGGGTAGAAGGCGTTTGGGAATTAATTATGGGAGGTATTTTAGCTTTCTTATTAATTAAAATTACTGGTGTTGATAGAGAAGTTATTGAAAAATGGCTGTACGTAATTGTAGGGTTAACCTTCTTATCTGGTATTTTAGGAACAGGACACCACTTTTACTATATAGGAGCCCCATCTTACTGGTTATGGATTGGAGGAATATTCTCAGCATTAGAACCATTAGCTTTCTTAGCCATGGCTTTATTCGCTCTTAACATGTACAGAAAAGGAGAGAAAAAACATCCAAATAAAACCGCATTAAACTGGACATTAGGAGCTGCTATTACTTCATTTGTAGGTGCAGGTTTATTAGGTGCTGCTCATACGTTACCTAATGTAAATCTTTACACTCACGGAACATTAGTAACTGCAATGCACGGACATATGGCTTTCTGGGGAGCTTATGCAATGATAGTTTTAGCTATTATAGCTTATGCAATGCCTAACCTTACTGGAAGAAAATTATTTAACAATGGAATTTCTCAATATGCCTTTTGGTTAAGTAATATTGGAATGATAGGTATGACTGTAGCCTTTGGTGTTGCTGGTGTTGCTCAAGTGTATTTAGAAAGAATTTTAGGTGTTGATTTTATGGAAACTCAAAAAGAAATTGAGCCTCACTTCTTAGTATTAGTACTTTGTGCCTCAGGATTTACAATAGGCATAACATTGTATATAATCAACTTTTTTAAATTCGGAAAACCAACCGATGAAGCTCTTGTAGCTGCATCATAATAAATTTTGTTATTGATTGATGGGAATCAGGGGGCGAAAAGCTCATAATTTTAAGTCCCCTGTTTTTTCTAAAAACTATTTTTATAACCACTTAACTAAAAAATCATGGAAACAATATTTTATAAATCAATAGATAAAGAGCAAGAAATTTTTGAACATGCTTATAAAAATAAGTTACCTCTTTTGCTCAAAGGACCAACCGGAACAGGAAAATCTAGGTTTGTGGAATTTATGGCTCAAAAAATGGGTAAAAAACTATACACCATTGCTTGTCATGAAGAAACTTCCTCTACCGATTTAATTGGCAGGTATATTTTAAAAGGAGCAGAAACTGTTTGGATTGACGGACCAATGACCAGAGCTGTAAAAGAAGGTGCCTTTTTATATTTAGATGAAATTGCAGAAGCTCGTCCAGACATTATTGTAGCACTACACTCTCTAACCGACCACCGTAGAAGTTTGTACATAGATAAAACAGGCGAAACCATTACTGCCGATGAAAATTTTATGTTAATTGCAACTTACAATCCCGATTACCAAAGAGGTTTTAAAGAACTAAAACCTTCTACCAGGCAACGGTTTATATCTTTATCATTTAACTATCCAGAAAAAGAACTAGAATCTGAAATTTTAATGAAAGAAACTGGTATTGATAATGATACTGCTAATAAATTAGTAAAACTTGGGGCTAAAATCAGAAACCTAACAGAGCTTGGTTTAGCAGAAACTGTTTCTACTCGTTTGCTGGTTGATGCTGCTTTATTAATTAAAAGTGGCTTACCTCAACGACTTTCGTGCGATGTTGCCATTGCCGAACCTTTAAGCGATGATGAAGACACCACCAATGCCATTAAAGATTTAATTAGTTTGAGTATTTAATTAGAGATTAGAAATTAGAGATTATCCTCCCCTAACCCCTCCAAAGGAGGGGAATCCCTTCCCTTTGGGAAGGTTAGGATGGGACAAACCTTAAACTTATTCAAGCATGGAAATCGATCAAATATTATTCAAACGGTTTTATAAATTCTACAAGAAATTTACCGATAAAGTTGATGAAGAAGAACAAAATAGAACGGTAATTTTAGAACCTCTAAAACCCAGACTAACACTTCTTGCAAGAGCTTTATCTGGTTTGCAAAACGATATTATTACTTCCGAGCGTGAAGGTGGTTGGTCGGGCTTAAATTTTTATTTACCCGAAAAAGTATCCTTTAACCTTACTACCGAAGATAATATTAATTTCTACCTTTTCAGAACGCTATATTTATCTATTCAACAGCAATTAAAATTAAATTGGAAAGATGATGATGAATTTACAGCCTTAGAAGCCAAAGAAAAAGCGTTAGAAAATGTAAATCATATTTTAGCAGCTTTGTTTAATGAATATCCTGCCACTAAATCCATTTACGAAAGTCAGAAAACAAATCTTGAAAACTATTATGCAAGTAAGGAACTAACTCCGGATTACAGTTGGCTTTATGGTAAATGGATGCGCATCAATCAAAAAGCTTTTAATGTCAAAACTGAAGCTTTAAATGATTTAAAAAGTCTATTGGATGATAATGAAATTACTACCGAGTTAGCTGCTAATCCGAGTGATGAAGTAGAGACCGTTGCTGTAGATCAGAAACAAACGGAAGACAGTGTGGCTCATAATCAATTTGAAAAAGTAGATACCCTATCAGAATTTAACGGTACGTTTAAAGAAATGGATGGTGAAGATACATTAAGTGATGATGAAGAAGCATTAAGAGAACTCAACTTAAAACATACTATTAGAACAGATGAAGCTAATCATTCTGTATATCAAGCAGAATTTGTAAATAGCACCAACTCCATTTTAGCCGAAACAAATAATACAGAAAGTCATTTTTTGCATTACGATGAATGGGATTACAAAAACAGAATTTACAAAAAAGATTTTTGTCGGGTGTTTCCTAAAAAAGCCTCACAAAGCAATACCGACTTTGCTCAACAAATAATTAGCGAAAACAAAAAAACCAAGCAACATCTACTCAAAATATTTGCAAATATTCATCAGGAATATGAAAAAGTTACCCGAGTAAATTTTGGCGAAGAAATTAATATTGACGCTACAACCGATGCATTAACAGAAATTTTTAGCAACAAAACACCTTCGGAAAAAATTTACAACACTTCCCGAAAAAGAAAAAAAGACCTTTCTGTTTTATTATTGATGGATACTAGCCTTTCGGCAGATGGTTATGCCAACAACCATAAAGTATTAGATGTGGAAAAAACCGCTGTGTTACTTTTTGGAGAAGCCCTCAACGAGTTTAATGTTAATTTTCAGATAGATACTTTTTCATCCAGAACAAGAAATAATTGCTCTTATAAAAATATTAAAACCTTTAATGAAAATTGGATGAAAGCCCGAAATAGAATTGGTGCTATAGAAGCCGAAGATTTCACTAGAATAGGTACAGCTCTTCGTCATGCTGGCAACTTGATTGAAAAAGAACCTACTCAAAAAAAGTGGATCATCTTACTTTCGGACGGCAAGCCCAATGATTACGACACTTACGAAGGACAATATGGTATTCAGGATGTAAAAAAAGCATTACAAGAACTCAAAAACAAACACATAAAAACATTTTCATTAGCTATAGAAGCTCAGGCAAAATACTACTTACCACAAATGTTCGGACATAAAAACTACGCTATACTTCCAAATCCAACAGAACTACCTTATGCTTTTGCTAAATTTTATAAACAATTAATGCTAACCTAACAAAGCTATTAAAATGAACCCACAACATAAATCTATTTACTACCCACCAGGTGGCATACTCGTCTGGTTTTTAATTATTTTAGAAATTTTTACCTTTTTAGGTGGAATTATGGTTTTTCTGAACTACCGAGCAGAAGAGCTTACTTTATTTCAAGAAGCTCAGCGACAACTCAATCCCTTAATCGGAACAATCAACACTGTTGTATTGATTATTAGCGGATATTTTATTGCTAACAGCATCCATTTTATTAAAAAGGGAGAGAATAAAAACGCTGCTCGTTCTATTTTAATTAGTCTATTGTTGGGAGTAACTTTTCTAATAATTAAATCGGTAGAGTACTACGCCAAAATGGAGCAAGGTATTGGTTTTAGCGATAATACTTTTTTTACTTTTTATTGGATGATGACTGGTTTTCATTTTATTCATGTACTTTTTGGAATAGGACTACTTAACTACATGTACATTGGAATAAATAAAAACACCTATCACTCAGAAAATTATTTTGATGTAGAATCATCTGCCACTTATTGGCATTTGTGCGATTTAATCTGGATATTAATTTTCCCTATATTTTATCTTATTTAAACCTAACAACTATGCTGAAAGAAATAAAAATAAATACCATAATACTTACTGTTTTGCTTGTACTTATTATTACAATTTACCTATTAGCAGAGAACAAAGCAAACACTTCTTTTACTATTATAGCAAGCCTAACAGCTGTAAAATTTATTGCAGTAAGTTTTCAGTTTATGGAAACAAAAAAAGCTAACCTCTTCTGGAAAATATTGGTAAGCCTATTTGTTGTTACTTTCCTAATAGGAGTGTTTGTTTTGAATTAGGAAATTTAAACAACGTAAAAAAACAGCTTTTATACCCTAATTAAAACATGACTTATATCACAAAATAAACTTCCAAATCTTTGCTTTTGTAATGAAATATATCATTTACAACAACTATTTTTACAACTAAATTTGAAGTGTGATTAGGAAAAATAAAAATGGTATTTTATGACTAGAATCATTGTTTTTATTAACTTTATCAAAATAAGAATTTAACCTGTAAATCAAAAACCAAAATATCATGAAACAAACGAATTTAATCTTTTTAATTTCAATAGCGTTGTTTGCATTTGCTTGCAACACGCCATCTGAAAAGAAAGCTAAAAAAAATGTTGATGCAACTTCAATTCCCGTTGATGGAGAAATGGATGCAGAATTAACATCACCACCATTGGTACCAAAACCAATTGGCGATAGAGCTGCTAAAAAACTAATTGTTCATATGGAAATTCTAGAACAAGAAGGTGAAATGGCCAATGGAGTTAGCTATGTTTATTGGACTTTTGGAGGTAGCGTTCCTGGTTCTTTTATCAGAACAAGAGTGGGCGATGAAGTAGAATTTCATTTAAAAAACCACCCTGACAACAAACTACCTCACAACATCGATTTACACGCTGTGACAGGTCCGGGAGGTGGAGCAGAGTCTTCATTTATTGCTCCTGGACATGAAAAAGTTTTTTCATTCAAAGTATTGAACCCGGGTTTATATGTTTACCACTGTGCTACTGCTCCTGTTGGAATGCACATTGCTAACGGTATGTACGGATTAATTTTGGTTGAACCGGAAGGTGGTCTTCCTGCTGTTGATAAAGAATATTATGTAATGCAAGGTGATTTCTATACTAAAGGAAAGAATGGACAACCTGGTTTACAACCTTTCGATATGCAAAAAGCTGTTGACGAACATGCTGACTATGTAGTTTTTAACGGAAAAGTTGGTGCATTAACTGGTGACAATGCTATTACTGCTAATGTTGGCGAAACTGTTAGATTATTCGTAGGTAACGGTGGACCAAACTTAGTTTCTTCTTTCCATGTTATTGGTGAAATTTTCGATAAAGTATATGCTGAAGGTGGAACTACTATTAACGAAAACATCCAAACTACTTTAGTACCTGCCGGTGGTGCTGCTATTGTAGAATTTAAAGTTGAAGTTCCTGGTACTTTTATCTTGGTTGACCACTCTATTTTTAGAGCATTTAACAAAGGTGCTTTAGGCATGTTAAAAGTAAAAGGAGAAAAAAATAAAAAAGTTTATTCAGGAGAACTAATGGAAGGAATTTACAAACCGGAAGGTGGTGGAATTCAAGAAATGCCTGATGCAGGTGAAGCTCCTACTGCTAAAATAGCTACTACAGTAGCCGAAAGAATTGAAATGGGTAAACAAGTATATTCTCAAACTTGTGTGGCTTGTCACCAGGCAAATGGAGAAGGTTTACCAAATGCATTTCCTCCTTTAGCTAAAGCTGATTTCTTAAATGCCGATGTAAACAGAGCTATCGACATTGTATTAAACGGTTTAACGGGAGAAATTACTGTAAACGGAAACAAATACAACAGTGTGATGACTGCTCAAAACATTACTGATGAAGAAATTGCTAATGTATTGACTTACGTCTACAACAATTGGGGAAACAACAAAACTGAAGTTACTCCATCAATGGTAAAAGCTGTAAGAAACAAGAAAAAATAATGAAATTCAACGTCTTACCATTAGTATTCATACTGTTAAGCAATATTGCAATTGCTCAACAATCAACAAAAACTGTAGCCATCAAAGGGGGAAAATACATCCCCCTTTATGGAACAGATTCTTCTGTTGTTACAGTTAAAGATTTCCACATGGACATCTATCCGGTAACACATCAACAGTATTTAGATTTTGTAATTGCCAATCCTAAATGGAAAAAAACTAAGGTTACGCGTTTGTTTGCCGATAAAGGATATTTAATGGATTGGACTAGCGATACAACTTTTAGTAATACGATTTCTAATGCTCCTGTAAATACCGTTTCCTGGTATGCAGCAAAAGCCTATTGCGAATATGTTGGAAAAAGATTACCAACAGTGGATGAGTGGGAATATGTAGCCATGGCTGACGAGACAAAAAAAGATGCTCGCGTGGACAGTCTCTACAACCAAAAAATATTAAGCAGCTACGAAACACCAAAAACCTACCTAAAACAAGTAGGAAAAACGAACAAAAATGTTTGGGGTGTTTACGATTTACATGGTTTAGTCTGGGAATGGACATTGGATTTTAATTCTGTTTTAATTTCCGGAGAATCTAGAAAAGATGTAGATACCGATAGAAATTTATTTTGTGCCGGAGGTGCTGTAGGTGCTAAAGACTTAATGAATTATGCCGCTTTTATGCGTTACGCCTTTAGAGGAAGTTTAAAAGCCAATTTTTGCATTAAAAACTTAGGTTTTAGATGCGTAAAAGATTAAAATAAAAAAGATACATGAAAAACTACTACCCATTTATATTATTATTGTTTGTTTTATTTTCTTGCAACAATACATCAACAGACGAAACCAATACAACAAACAGTGCAGTTGAAACTACAGAAGAATTTGACGAAATGTCTATTTTTCAGCTGCCTTCCACTTGGAAAACTCAAAATAATGAAACAGTTGAGTTTAAAGATTTTCAAGGCGAAGTGTTGGTAGTAGTGATGATTTATACCTCATGCAAAGCTGCCTGTCCAAGGTTAGTTGCTGATATGAGAAATATAGAAGCTAAAGTAAAATCCGAAGCAAATCAGCCTGTTAAATACATTTTAGTAAGCATAGATCCTGAAACAGATACTCCTGAAAGATTAAAAGCTTTTGCCATAGAAAACCAAATGGACACAGAACAGTGGGTTTTCCTTCAAGGGTCAGATGAAAATACTAGAGAATTTGCAAATATTTTAGCTGTAAAATACAAAGAAATATCTCCCATAGATTTTTCTCACTCCAACATTATTAGTGTTTTCGATCAGAAAGGAGTATTAATTCACCAACAAGAAGGCTTGGGAGTTGACAACAAAGCTACCGTAGATAAGATTATTGAGTTGGTAGCCCCTTAATAAAAGCAACTTCAAGTGTCATATTGAAGGAAATTTTACAAGCTAAGGAACGAAGCTTAGTAAAATGAAACTTGAGATATCTTGTTGCTTAGGAAACATGATTTTTAATAGGAGCTGAAGGTCAATAAATAAGAAGATATTTCAACAGCATTTTTCTATCCCTCATACTTCGGCTTGAAAAATATTGCTCAATATGACATTCTCTTCATAAGAAACCTGACACAAAACGCACAAAAACCTTTTTAACGATTTAGTATAAATTGTATCTTTACAAAACGACAGCAATAATTGATAAACTATGAAACCAACACCCGAACATGATGAGCGTATCGCAAAATTGACTTTTGCCTCAGTATATCCTCACTACATCACCAAAGTAGAGAAAAAAGGCAGAACCAAAGAAGAATTGCACCAAGTGATAACATGGTTAACCGGTTTTAATGACAAAAAACTACAAGAACTCATTGATAATAAAGTAACTTTTGAAACTTTCTTCCAGCAAGCCTCATTACACCCAAATGTCTACCTTATTACAGGAGTAATATGCGAATACCGAATAGAGGAAATTGAAAACCCGCTGACACAACAAGTAAGGTATTTAGATAAGTTAGTGGATGAATTAGCAAAAGGCCGTAAGATGGAAAAGATTTTAAGGGTTGTTTAAAGTTTCTTCTCGAGTATAATTAAAATTGACTTATTATTTATTAAATAAAATTCATTCCAATTAGTCTTCTTTTTTACATTGTTCTTCTGGTAAAGCACCACAAAAACCGCAAGCCTCTCCTTCTTTGTTTAAAAAAGGACTATTACTAGCACAAGTTCCAGAAAATTTACCGTTCTTTTTCAAAAGAATTTTAACTGCAATGCCTGCAATTCCTAAACCTAGCAATGCTATTGAAAATAATATAAGTTTCATAATCAGGTAATTTTAATGTATATTAGTTTAAGCACTTTGAGTTTCTATTTCTCTATTTACTTTTTTAAATAAGCCTTGTAATACTTTTCCTGGACCAACTTCTATAACTGATGAAGCCCCATCTTGCAACATGTTTTGCATGGTTTGTGTCCATTTTACAGGAGCAGTAAGTTGTGCTATTAAATTGACTTTAATTTGCTCCGAATCTGTCATTGGTAAAGCATTTACATTCTGATAAATAGGACAAATTGGTGAATTAATATTCGTACTGTTTATTGCTGCAGCTAGCTCTTCTCTTGCAGGTTCCATAAGTGGCGAATGAAAAGCTCCTCCAACAGGTAAAATCAATGCTCTTCTTGCTCCAGCCTCTGTCAGTCTTTCACAAGCCGTTTGTACTGCTTCCACACTTCCTGAAATTACTAACTGTCCTGGACAATTATAGTTGGCAGGAACAACAACTCCATCAATTTCGCTACAAATTTTCTCTACAGCATCATCATCTAAATTTAAAATAGCTGCCATAGTAGATGGTTCTTTTTCACAAGCTTTTTGCATCGCTAAAGCTCTAGCTAAAACCAATTTCAACCCATCTTCAAAAGAAAGTGCTCCAGCTGCCACTAAAGCAGAAAATTCTCCCAAAGAGTGTCCAGCAACCATATCTGGCTGAAAAGCATCTCCCATTGTTTTGGCTAAAATAACCGAATGTAAAAATATAGCTGGTTGTGTTACTTTTGTTTGCTTTAAATCTTCATCCGTACCATTAAACATAATATCAGTAATATTAAAACCTAACACTTCGTTTGCTCTATCAAACATTTCTTTTGCTAATGCCGTATTTTCGTATAAATCCTTACCCATCCCTACAAATTGAGAACCCTGTCCTGGAAAAACGTATGCTTTCATAATATCTTAATTTTATTGTTTCTTAATTCAAGTATTTAAAAATAATTTTACACTACAAAATTACATTTTTCATCGTTAATGGTTTTAAATTTTAGCACATAGTAACGAATTTTCTTACTTTTATCATTATTAAACAACGCCAAGGAATAATTAACCACATTTATGAACAGAAAAACCATCCAAATTATAATTGTTTTTGCTGTTGTTTCCCTAATAGGAATGATAGCTACACAAATATTTTGGGTAAAAAATGCTTATAACTTAGAAGAGAAACAGTTTAATGACAGGGTGCATATTGCTCTTACAAATGTAACTCATGAATTATTAAACATTAACAAAGACGAGTCTGATTTAATTAATCCTGTTAAACAAATCAGTTCTAATTATTTTACTGCAGTTATAAACGACACCGTTCATCCCTACCTTTTAGAAACATTATTAAAAAAACATTTTACTAGTAGAAATCTTACCTTAGATTTTGAATATGTAATTTATGATTGTTTTACCGATTCTATTGTTTTTGGTAATTACATTTCGGTGCAAGATGCTGAAAAAGATGAACTTCAGGTTGCTTCATCAAATATTAAATGGGATAAAGATGGACATTATTTTGGCGTTTATTTTCCAACCAAAAATGCCTACATCCTAAATAAAATGGGCATTTGGATATTTAGTTCGTCTATAATTTTAATCATTATTATTTTCTTCTCTTATACTATTAACATCATACTCAAACAAAAACGATTGTCCGAAATTAAAAACGATTTCATCAATAATATTACACACGAATTTAAAACCCCTATTTCTACCATATCGCTCTCGGCAGAAGTATTGCTTAGCCCTGGTATTACCCAACAACCAGAACGCTTAAAAAGTTACGCTAAAATTATTCAAGACGAAAATAACAGATTGAAAAACCAAGTAGATAAAGTACTTCAGTTAGCAACTATTGAAAGAGATAAACTTAAACTTGAAAATGAACCGATAAATTTACATGAATTAATAGAAAACTCTATAAAAAGCTTTGAGTTGATTGTTAATCAACAAGGAGGACAAATTACAGCTCAATTAAAAGCTCCTGAACATATTTTCCATGGTGATAAAGTACATATTTCTAATATTCTTTATAACCTCATAGACAATGCTATAAAATATTCACCTGAAAAACCTATTATTACAATAAGTACTTCTCCATACAAAAATGGAATAGAAATAAGCGTGAGAGATAATGGTGTAGGTATTTCTGAAGAAGCACAAAAACATATTTTTGAGAAATTTTATAGAGAACCAACAGGAAATGTGCATAATATAAAAGGATTTGGTTTAGGGTTAAATTATGTAAAAACCATTGTAGAATTCTACAATGGAAGTGTGCGATTAGTTAGTAAAAAGAATGAAGGTTCTACATTTATTATTAAATTGCCACTTAAAATAAACAATAAATAGATAAAGTATGGGAAACAATAAAAAACTACACATTTTATTAGCCGAAGATGATACCAATTTAGGTTTTGTTGTTCAAGATAATCTTAAAGCAATGGGATATGAAGTTACACTTTGTATTGATGGCGAACAAGCACTAAAAACCTTTGTAAACAACAACTTTGATGCTTGTATTTTAGATGTGATGATGCCCAAAAAAGGTGGTTTTGAAGTTGCTGAGACCATCAGAGATATTAATCCTGAAATTCCCATTATTTTTCTAACTGCAAAATCTTTACAGCCTGATAAAGTTAGAGGTTTTACAATAGGTGCGGATGATTATATTACCAAACCATTCGATTTTCAAGAATTTGTTTTAAGATTAGAGGCTGTTTTAAGACGTTCTAACCTGCTTTCTAAAGAAGAAAATGACGAAGTAAGTAGCTACGAAATTGGTGATTATGAATTAGATATTAAAAATCAATTACTTAAACATAAAAATAGTGATAGAAGTTTAACAAAAAAAGAAACTAAAATACTGAGCTACTTGTGTAAGCACAAAAACGATATTGCTCCAAGAGAAATGATATTAAAAAACATTTGGGGAAATGATGATTATTTTAGTGGCAGAAGTATGGATGTTTTTATTTCTAAATTAAGAAAATACCTTAGTGATGACAAAAAAATAACTATTACCAATATCCATGGTGTTGGCTTTAAGCTAGAAGTAGAAAATTAATAATGGATAAAACAGCTCTCATAAAAGAACTTACATTTACCACTAGCAGAAGTGGTGGTGCAGGCGGACAGCATGTAAATAAAGTTTCCACAAAAGTAGAGTTGCTGTTTAATGTAGAAAACTCTCAAGTACTTTCTGATGAGCAGAAACAATTCATTTTAGATAAACTTAAAAACAGAATTAACAATCTTGGGATATTTAGACTACAAACTGATACTACCAGGAGTCAACTTAAAAACAAAGAAATAGCAATTGAACGTTTTTTAACCTTGATAGAAAAAGCATTAACTCCCAAAGTTGCCAGAAAAAAAACCAAACCTTCTAAAGCCTCCAAAGAACAAAGGCTAAACGAAAAAAGAAAACTTTCAGAAAAAAAGTCTTCCAGACGATATAAATTGGACTAACTTTGAATTTTACATCAAATATTTATTCATAAATTGAAAACCATAACTTTTTATAAATACCAAGGCACAGGCAACGATTTTGTGATGATAGACAACAGAAATCAAATTTTCGACAAGAAAAACATTGCCCTCATTCAACAATTGTGCAATCGAAAATTTGGTATTGGAGCAGATGGACTCATTTTAATTGAAAATCATAATGAGTTAGATTTTAATATGATTTATTTTAATGCCGATGGCTCTCAGAGCTTTTGCGGAAACGGTAGCAGATGTGCAGTTGCTTTTGCCAAATTCTTAGGAATTATTGAAAGTCAGGCATTTTTTCTTTCTACAGATGGAGAACATGAAGCATGGATAAATAATGAAAATGAAGTAAGCTTAAAAATGCACGATGTTGAAGATATTGAAAAAGGCTCAGGCTACTATTTTATCAATACTGGTTCACCTCATTACATAGTAGAAACCACAGAAATTGACAAAATTAATGTACCACAAAAAGGAGCAGAAATAAGATACTCTGAACGTTTTAAAACTGAAGGAACTAACGTAAACTTTATTTGTCAGGAAAACAATAATACACTAAAAATTAGAACTTACGAAAGAGGTGTGGAAAATGAAACACTATCGTGTGGAACGGGTGTTACTGCTGCTGCACTTAGTGTTGCTCATAAAAATAACTTGGGAGCTTCAAAAATTAATGTAGCAACAGAAGGTGGTCAATTAAAAGTAGCTTTTAAGAGAGACGGCAATAAGTTTATTGACATCTGGTTGATTGGTCCTGCTGAAATGGTTTTTAAAGGAGAGATTGATGTGTGATGTAAAAATGTGATAATAACTATTAACGAATAACAAACACATGAAAAAAACGATATTATTTCTTTTGGTTATTGGTTTTTTTGCAGCTTGCGAATCAGACAATTATACGCCAAAACCTACTGGTTATTTTAGAATAGATTTACCCGAAAAAAAATATCAAGCCACTGCTTTAGACTGTCCTTTTCAATTTGAAATTCCTACTTACGCCAATATAACTCACAACCCCAACCAAACTGAAAATCCTTGTTGGTTTGATATTAATTTTAAAGATTTAAATGCCAGTATTTACATGAGTTACAAACCTGTAAACAACAATATAAACGATTATTTAGAAGACTCTAGAACATTAGCTTTTAAACATACTGTAAAAGCATTTGATATTGAACAAAACACCATTTCTTTCCCAGAAAGAAATGTTTACGGCTTAGTATATGAAATTGAAGGCAATACAGCATCTTCTTACCAGTTCCATTTAACGGATAGTAATAACCATTTTATAAGAGGTTCATTGTATTTTAATAATCTGCCAAATCAAGATTCCATACAACCTGTCTTAACTTTTATAAAAAAAGACATAGAGCAAATTTTCAATACGTTTGAATGGAAATAATTACCAAAGCCTATCGCTGATTTTCTATTTTTTTATCAAATACATCTAGATTATTTTATATATTTGTTGTCTAAACTTAACTAAACAACTATGAAACAATTATTTATTACCTTATTATTAATATTTATTACACTATTCTCTTTTGGACAAAGACCAAATTCTATCACTTTTGCTGATAGTACTATTGTTAGAAATAGTTTTGGAATTCCGGTTCCTTTTTATGAAAACTTCCATATTATTGATTTAAAAAACAACAATGGTTTTAACATTATCAATTTTTATGATGATAGCTCTTATGAGCCAAAATATTTATTTCTAAAAAGAAATTTTAATGGAACCAGTATTTCTGACACCATTTATCATTTCAACCCTTTAGCACCTCAAGGATATGCTTATGGTGTAAAAGCTACAACGAAACTTGGTAATAACTCTATTGTTGTTTCAGCTTTAGAAGATACTAATTATACTGTTCATGCTTTTATTTTTTCTGTAGACCAAACAGAAAGTATTCTTTGGAATAAACACATTTTAATAGATTCTGTTAATGCTGATATTAGGGGAGCTTTTGCTGATGAGGCTAATAATAACTTTGTATTTTTTGGCTCTTCGGAAGACTATATTAGCACAATTCCAGCTTACGAAAGTTTTATTACTAAAATTGACGGAAACGGTAATTTAATTTGGTCTAAAAAATTTGCTTATGTTGGTTCAGATAGCAATGAACTACATATTAATGCTGGAGCATTAGCTAATGATGGAGACTACATTTTTGCTGCTAAATCATGGTCCCCAAGTAATCAATTTTATAAATTTTTTAAAACTGACACTAGTGGTAGTATTGTTTGGAATAAATCAATCAATATTGTAAATCAATTAGGTAACGACACTATAAAACCAGATGAATATAAACATGTTCATAAAATTCTACCTTTACAAGATGGCAATGCAATGTTAGTTGCAAGTGTTATGGATGGACAGGCTGAAACAGATAACTTGGTTCTTATCAACTTTAATCAATCTACAGGGAATATTAATTATTCAAAAAAATACACCTTACCTGTTGGTGGTATTTATGTAAATAGCGTTGAAAAAGATAATAATGATAATGTTGTTTTAAGTTACGAAGACCCCAATAACCCATATAATTGGTTAGTAAAAATCGATAAAAATGGTATTGTAATTTCTTCTCATCGTATTTTTGACACTACCACTAATACCGAATGGTTAAAAGGAATTAACTCAACAGACGATGGTGGTTTTTTAGTTATTAATAACCGATTAAATAGTTTTCAAAATCCTGAAGGGATATTTGTATTTAAAACGGACAAACACTTATCACTTTCATGTGCTGATAGTACACTTGGTATATTTTTTACTATTGAAAACATAAACACATTTTATGTACCTATGCCAGATACTATTTACACTCCTTCAATTAGCGAAGGTGCTTTAACATATGCTGGAAATACTTCAGCAACTGTTAATCAAGATTTATACTGCGATTGCCAAATTTCTATCTCGGGTATTGTGCATGACATTAACTCCGTACCTGCATCAAATACTACCCTTTACCTTTACAAAGTAAAACCACAAGGACAATATACTTTATTTGATTCTACTATTACTGATTTAACTGGAAACTACTTATTTGATTATTTACCTGAAGAGCCATTTATTATTAGAAGTACCACTAATATGCCGAATACAATAAGCACTTATTATGGATCTCCTAACGACCATAGTAAATGGGACAGTGCTTGGGTGTTTAACTTGTCATGCTCAAACCCAACTTTAACAGGTAAAGATATAACATTAATACCTACTGTTCCTCAAACAGGTAATGGTGTTATTAGTGGTTTTGTTTATGAGTTAAACGGTTTTGGTACGCTAAGAAAAGGATATGAATCAAATGACAAAGCTTTAGGAGATCCAATTCCAGGAATTGACATTACCGTTAATCAATCTCCAGGTGGAGCAGTTGGAATTGCAACAACAGACCCTAGTGGTGGTTATACTTTTACAGGATTAAATGTTGGAACTAACTTCGAAATTGTTGCTGACATACCTGGATTACCAAATGACTCTATGTACACAGTAAATGTAACCGTTACTAACAATAATTTCGACTCATTGAATTTTTATGTTGATAGTGTAAGTATTTTCATACTTGACACCAATATAGTTACAGGAATTAATATAGTTAATCAAAATGACCTTTCTATTGAATTAATGCCAAACCCTACCAACAGCAATGTAAATGTTATTTTTACTACTGAAAAAGATGGAAAAGCTGCATTAAAAATTATGAGCTATACTGGTGCTACGCTTATTGAAAAACAACATTTTGTTCAGAAAGGAAGTTCTAATTTAACATTAGATTTAGCTCATCTTGCTAACGGAATTTATTTTATGCAAATTCAATTAGACAATAAGGTATTTATTAAAAAAATAATTAAACAGTAATTTAATTTATCCTAAACTCTTCAAGAGCGTTATTCTTTTCAACCATAACTTGACAGAATAACGCTCTTTTTATTTCAACTATGCAACGCTTTCTTTTACTCCTAATTTTCAGCTTATTCTTAACCAACTTTGGGATTACTCAAACGCATAATTTTTTAAATTATAATGTAGAAAATGGGTTAGAACAAGCGGATATTTTATCCATTAATCAAACAAAAAACGGCTTTTTACTTTTTGGTTCTAATGGTGGTGGTTTAGGCATATTTAATGGTTATGAATTTAAAAGTTTTAAAGAGAAACAAGGTTTAGCGAACAACGTTGTTTTTTCAGTATCAATAGACTTAAATGATCAAATTTGGTGTGCTACTAATTCCGGAATCAGTAAAATCAATAAAAACCTATCTGCTATAAAAAAGAATTATCTTAAAGACATTCCTTTTTATGTAAGTTATTCTCATCAAAATGCCAATTATTTTGGAAGTGCTAAGGGACTTTACATTTACGACCAACAAACAGATTCCATCATCAAGAAAAATTATAACCATGAAGTGTTAGATAAAGCTTGGATAACTACTATTTTTATTGATTCCCAAAAAAACACCTGGATAGGAACTCAAAAAGATGGTGTGTTTAAAGTAGAAGAAGACAATAAGATTACTCAATTTTCTAAAGAAAACAGTAACTTAAGAACCAACTACATTAAAACAATGATTGAGGGTAAGAACAAAGATATTTTTATCGGTACCATTGATGGTTTATATCTAATTAAAAACAACAACTTAACTGACCTCGAAATACCAAGTGTTGATGGACTGTTCCTAACTTTTACTTCAGCGGTAATTCATAACAATCATCTGGTTCTTGGAGCTCTAAACACAAGATTATACTTTATTAATTTAGATGATTATTCCTTTTCGCTTTTTGCTCCTGAAAATGGATTTGACTACAAAAGAGTTTGGTGTGTATTTAATGACAAAGAAAATAACTTATGGTTAGGTACTATTGGCTCTGGATTAGTAAAATACATTCCTAATTTTAGCTATTACAACCAACACTCAGGGTTATTAAATAATTATATTAATGCTGTTTATTTACATGATAATAAAATTTATGTAGCCAATCGTTTAGCCTTGCAAATTATCGAAAACAATAAGGTTACACACACTTTAGTTTTCGATGAAAGAAATCAGTTTAATTACATTTACCATATTGCTTCAATTGAAAACACTATTTATTTAGGTACTAATAAAGGCTTGTTTAAATTAAAGGACAATAATTTTTTGCCAACAACCAATATTGCAGAAATAAATGTAATTAATGAAGACATTTATACCTCTTATCAATCTGAAAATAATATTTATTTTGGTGGGAAAAGTGGTTTATATCAATTTAAAAATGATACCTTAAGCTCAGTAAAAAATGCTCCAAAAGCTTCCGTTTATAACATTACTGAATACAAAAAACAACTTTATATTGCTTCTGAAAATGGCATTTACAAGCTATCAAATAATAACTATGAATTCATAGGTAGTGGTCAAGGGTTAAACTGCACCAGAGCCAGAAGTTTTGTTACCGATAATGAGTTACTTTGGGTAGGAACCAATGATGGTGTCTATATTTATGATGGAAATAAAGTAATTTTTAAACTAAGTAATGAGCAACATCTTTCTTCCGAAAATATTTATTTTCTGAAAAAAGACAAGAATAACAATATTTGGACAGGTACCAATAAAGGCGTAGACAAAATTGCTATAAAAAGTGTTTACGAAGCATTAAATGACAGCACTAAAACTCCGGAAATAAACAACTACTCCAAAAACAAAGGGTTTAATGGCGTGGAATGTAACTTAAACACAGTTGAAGTGCTAAACGATAATGAGTTGCTATTTGGAACAATTGACGGTTTGTTTATTTACAACAAAAAGGACGATTTAAAAAATGAACTCCCTCCTATTCTATCTCTGAACAACATTAAATTAAATTTTGTTGATGTAGATTGGAGTACTTTTGGAAAAGTAGAAAATAAACTTCCTAAAAACCTATCATTAACCTATGTAAACAACAACCTTATTTTTGAATATGTTGGCGTTTCATTAACCAACCCTGAACAGGTGGTTTATCAATACAAGCTAGAAGGATTAGATAACAATTGGCTACCAACAACCACCGACCAAAAAGCAGTTTATACTGCCATTCCTCCCGGAGATTATACGTTTATGCTTAAAGCAAAAAATGCCGATGGCGTTTGGATAGAAGAACCGTTAACATTTTCTTTTTCAATAACTCCGCCTTGGTGGCAAACCACTTGGTTTTATGTAACTGCTGTTATTACTATTCTTTTAAGTTTTTATTTTATAATGGATTATAGAACCAAAAAACTTAAAAAAGAACAACAGGTGCTAACGCAAAAAGTGGATGAAAGAACCAAAGAATTACGTGAGGAAAAAGAAAAAGTAGAGCAAATAAACTCCAAATTAGAAACGCAAAAGAAAATTATTGAGGTCGCTAATAAAAACATTACTGACAGTATTAATTACGCTAAAAAAATTCAGGAAGCTATTTTGCCTAAAGCCACTAAACTGGAAAAAATAATAGATTTCATTTCTATCTTATTTGTACCTAAAGATGTGGTGAGTGGCGATTTTTATTGGTTTGAAAAAATAGATAAAAAAATTGTTCTAGCAGCGGCAGATTGTACCGGGCATGGAGTCCCGGGAGCTTTTATGAGCATGATAGGCATCAATAATTTGAATCAAATTGTATTAGAGAATAAAACTACCCAACCCGATACCATCCTAAAAGAACTTAATAACTCCATTAAAAAAGCCTTAAAGCAAGATGATAAAGATAGCGAAAGTAAAGATGGTATGGACATCGCTTTAACTTGTATCGATTACGAAACCAATACCTTAACTTATTCCGGAGCTTTTCGTCCGTTGGTGTATATAAGAAATAATGAATTATTTGAGCTTAAAGGCTCCAGACAACCAATTGGAGGAAGTGCTCCAAACGATTTTGCTTACGATTTACATACTATTCCACTGCAAAAAGGAGATGTTTTCTATTTATTTTCTGATGGTTACCCCGACCAGTTTGGCGGACCTAAAGGAAAAAAACTGATGAATAAAAACCTTAAAGATAAATTCTTAGCCATTCACAAAGAAAACCCTGCCAAGCAAAAAGAAATACTTTTAACTGATTTTAATGCATGGAAAGGCGACAATGAACAGATTGATGATATTCTAATTATCGTGATTAAAATTTAACTCATCTCCTTGCGTAATGCAACGGAGATAAGGAGTCCAGCCTAATAACCAATACCTAACTTTTATGCCCTTAATTTGTGTAAAAAAGTAAGTGTAAAACAAACTTTAAATTTTAGTTCATTTCGTCCGATTCGTTGTTGTTATCTACCACACACGGGTAAATAAAATCACAACTTCTATAGATTAAATCATCTAACTCTAATAAAGAAGCTAATGCAAGTTGACTATAATTTTGAGAGGCATTTCTAAACTGACCAGCTTCGGTTTGCCACAAAGTAGTAATCAACTCCATACTTCCTGCTGTCGGATTAATCACTTCAAGAGCTTTTTTTACATTACCTGCTCCGGCATGATAAACATGCAACACCAACAACTTATACCAAATCTCGTTCTCACTAATGGCAATATTTCTTTCTGCCAACATTTTATTAGTTTCAGGAATACAAATGGTTTTAATTAACTGAGAAGCCGCCCAAGCAGATTTATCAAAATCCTCACGTTCATCAACATATCCATTTACTTTTAAGCCCATTTGAATAGCAACATTTTTCATCAACTGAAAAGAACCATAAGCACCAACAGAAGATTTTTGCAACTTATTCGGACTTTCTATCAACAAAATGGTCTGAGCATAAAACGGATCTACCCCATTTCTCCTGAACACATCAATACCTTTTTCTATAGAAGGCAACACACGTTGAAAATCATAAAAAGCTTTCTTCCCCGAAGTAAGGAAAATACGTGCATCAGCTGATAGACCATAGTGAGTTCTAATACTATCTCTAATGGCATTTTTATGATCATCCTGAAGTAAGTTCCACTCTTTAACAGCTACTTTAGTTATTATTTGTCTGCTAGCACCAATATTCAACAAAGCAGAATCTTCATCCATTCTCATTAATGTTCTCCAAAAAGTAGGTTGAGCCAAGGTGTCCCACTTCTCATCATACAAGGATTTATTTTGTATAAATCTGTAATTATCTAATGATGAATTATCCAAATTCTTAAAGCCAACAGCCTCAACAATTTGATAATCTAAAAAAGTAGGTTGAGCCAACAACCCAACATGGATAAAAAATCCTAGAATAAGTGCGAGAAATGTTTGTCTGTTCATATGCATAAAACTACTACGCTAAGATAGGTATTTTGTTGTGTTTTTTAGCAATTTTTTACACATGCTTATGTTAATGGACTGATTAAATTCGTTTTATAATAAACCTAAAACTTATAAACATCAAAATGTTAAATTAACAAGGAAAATTGCTCGTTTTTTTTTGATATCTTTGTGAATCACATATAGTAATATATTTACACCACACAAACGCGTAAGAACTTAATAATAAATGAATTACATAGAAATATTCTCCAAACTAGGTTTTGATTTCAAAAAAGATTTAAAACCAAAAAAGATTGATGTTGAGAAAAATTCTGTGTTATCAAAAAAGTTAAATAATTCTGTTTTCTTTTACAAAAGCCCTAGTAATACTAATACTTCATTCTATTTAATCACAACAACATTAAATAATGATGAAAAAGAAGATATTAGAAAGTATATCTGGAATAAAAATGATGCTGACATAATTTTCTACTATCCAAATGAGAATGACAAACTGGTAATGCTATATGCCAAATATTCTCCTAAAATTTCAAATAGCGATAGTGTTTTAGAAGTTTTTTCAACTACCCAAAAAGATTTAGATAAGATTGAAAAAATCAAACACTGGCAGTTTGATAGTGGAGTATTTTGGTTGAACTATCATTCGTTTATTGACAAAGCCAAGTATAAAGGGATTGATAAAGAATTAGTTGCTACTTTGAAGGGATTAAAAGACCAGTTAAGCAAATTATTAATTCTCTCAATTTCTGATGACAATAAGAGAAATGAGGTTGTTCAGGCATTAATTGACAGAACGCTTTACATTAAGTATTTAGAAGACAATCATATTATTAACTCGTATTTTTTTAGTCATTATTTTAATGATGATAAACTTAATTACGAAAAGTTATTAGAAAACAATTCTATTACAGACATCAACAAGCTGTATAAAATCATTCACGAAATATTTAACAATGCACTATTTGACCAGCCAACCATAGATGATAAATATTTAACAAGTGAGGTACGTACACTGATAGCAAACTCTTTTAATCACAACGTAAATACAGGTCAATTAAGGTTGTTTGATTTTAGGTTTGATGTTTTACCTGTTGAGTTTATAAGTTACATTTACGAAGTCTTTTTGTCTGAAAAGCAGAAAGAAAACGGCATATACTATACTCCAAAGAAATTAGCACAGTTAATTGTAGATGATGTAATCAAAGAAGATAAAATAGGTTCTATTTTAGACCCTTCAAGTGGTTCTGGAATGTTCTTAATAGTAGGATATCAAAGGCTTTTGGAAATTGCTCAAAAACAAGGCTTAGAACCAGAGAATAATATTGATAAGATAAGGTTTAGGACAAAACTTTTATCTGATAATATATTTGGGATTGAAAAGGAACCCACGGCTCAACGCTTTACTCTTTTTTCTCTTTCTTTACAGATTTTTGTAGGAATTAACCCTTCTGATATAAAAGAGTTTATTGCTAACGAGTTAGAACAAAAAAAAGAAATAAATTTATTTAATGAATTTAATGTTTATCAAAATATTATTCGACAGAATACTTTAGACATAGAAAAAAAGGCATTCGAATCTAAGAAGTTTAAATATATTATTGGAAACCCTCCATTTGTGAGAAAAGAGGTAAGTGAAGATGCAAAATATTTTACAAATAACTATGAAATAAATATCTTAGATAAAAAAATAATTGCCAAAGACGTTATTGATGGTTATCAAATTTCACAATGTTTCCTATTAAAAATTAAAGAATGGAGTGATGAAAATACAAGATTAGGTTTTATATCAAATAGTTCTAATTTCTACAATGAGGCACAGAAATTTCAAAAATTCTTTTATTCGAACTATGGTATTGAAAAAATATATGAGTTATCAAGGGTAAAAAAAATATTATTCGAAAATGCAGATGAAAGTATTGTTGCTATAATTTTCACTAATGTTTATCAAAATAATATTATTAACTATTATCCCATAGAAAAAGGGATATTCTCAGAAAAGCCTTTTGAATTGTTAATAATTCAAGAAGATAAAATTATTGAAATTGCTCAAGAAAAATTAATCAGTGAATATAATCAAATACGTTTAAGAGATTTTCTTGTCGGAAATATTTATGATAATGAGTTAATTGTCAATATTAAAAACAATTTAAAAGTTGACAACTTTTATTCCTTTATAGGCAGAGGATTCCAAATCTGGGGAGAAACTGCAAGAAAAAAAGAGTATAACTTATCGAAGGAAAACTGGAACAATCTTAATAAAGAACAGAAAGATAAATATTTACAAGATTTTATCAATAAATATTTCAGTAACACCTATACAAACGTTTATAATAAACCATATATAAAACCTTCAAACCTTAAGCCATTTGTTAAAGTAGTTCCTAACAAGTTCATAAGTTCTTTAGAGAATTTTGAGAGACCTATTAGTAATTCTGATGTTTATATTGGAGAGAAGCTAATTTTTACTCGTATTGGTAGTAGTTTGAATTGTGTGTATTCTAAAGACACAGATTATTTTGACTTTTCAGTATACACTATAAAACTGAAAGAGGTAAACTTATACTATCTATTTGTTGCACTTTTGAATTCTTATGTAATACGTTTCTATTTAGATTTTTATCTTAGAAAAAGGATGTTTGATTCGTTTTCTCGAATTGGAAATGATGACATACTTAATATTCCCATCCCTAAAGAATTAAATGAAAGTATTGTAAAACAAATATCCAAAATAAGCAAAGAACTGTCCGATGGAAAATCTACTTATCCCCAAAGAGAACAGGAATTGAATGAGTTAATCTATGAACTTTATGAGTTATCATATTGGGAAAAGCAAAGAGTAAAAGATTACTTTCTCCCAAAATCAAGAATTGGAAGAAAGAAAAAGGCTTTAGATAGTTATAAGAATACACTAAAAGAAATAGTGGGATTTTATTTTGAAAACCCTATAAACGTAGATGAAGCTCCAGCAGGGTTTAATTTAATTGTAGTAAAAATATCCTTTGATAATAATTCCAATAGCCCTAAAGTTGCTGAAGCAAAGCAGTATTTGCTTAATGAGATTTTTGAACAAAATCCCAATGCCAATTTTTTAGCAAGCCAGGAAAAGATTTTTGGAAAAGATTGTGTGTATATCATTAAAGAGGATATAAATAAAAACTGGACGGAAACAAAAGCCTTTGAAGATGGACAGGATATTTTAAAACACTTAATACCTAAGGAGAATGGAGAGAGAATACATTAGGATTAAGAAGCCAGCTCCATTACCATTTGATACTCGACAACTAAAGACTTTAGATGATGTGTTTTGGAAAAATTGGGTGTTTTATTATTTGCTTGACTTTTATAAAAACTATGACAGTGCTGAATTAAAGTCTAAAATTGAAGAAGAAAAGAAAAAGCAATATCCAAGAACCGAAAGAGAAATCGCAAAATTTATACGTCTCAAATTGAAAGCAAACAGAGAATTTGGTTTAAATTTTTCTGTAAAGGGAGAAGAAACAAATGATGAGAATGTGGAGGGTAATTATGACATTACCATTCATAATACATATTGGAAGAATCAAGACTTCTACTTTGAATGCAAAAACTTAGATGGAAGTCAGAATTTGATAGATAAATATGTTTGCTATAATACCTATAAAAAAGATACCAATAATGAAAATATTTTTGACGGAGGAGTTTTACGTTATTTCAATGGAAAATATGCTCAAAATCTAACATATGGAGGAATGATAGGTTTTATATTAAGTGGAGATTGTAATAAAATAAAATATGAACTAATAAAAAAGTTAAGTGACAAATTTAACATTACTCCGGAAGGGGATTTATTAAAAGTAAAAGAAGACTCTATTTTACAAAATAATTTCACTTTTAACAGTTATCATAATAGACTTTGTTCTGAATTTGTTTTACATCACATACTTTTTGATTTCTCCTAGTTATATTTTTAATTTTCTACTAATTAAGGAATTAACCAATCACTATCCGTAACAAATACTTACTCCCCCATCACTCTCGTAAACTTCCCACCTCTAGAGAATAAAAACTACCACCACCTATTCCGCCAACTTATTTTTAATCCGTAAAAATTTGTATAATTTCGTTCATCCAAAAACAAATTATGCAAAACAATAACACACTCCATTACATTAAAGAAGTAGTAGCCAACTTGCCTACAGACTGGCTAAAGCTAACCACTCACAGATTAGATATTTATGATGAAAAATTGGCTAAAACGCAATTCTTAGAAGAATTTGAAAAGCTATTTGCCAACCAAAATGCTGAAACAGCTGCACTAAGTAAATTACCTACTGCTTACGATTATATCCGATTAGGTCACCCCTTATCTTCTGTATTAGAATGGGCAATTGCAAAGCTAAATAATGTACCAGCGGCAAATGTCATTAGTTTTTCATCCCAAACAATTCCTGTTTTAGCGGTGCTAAGAAAAAATTTATTCGAAAAGAAGAATACCCAAATTATTTACACCGGTGAGTTACCTGCTTATTTTGATGCGGCAACCATAAAGCGTGTTTACGGCTATCAATTTGAATTAAAGCAAGTAAATAATGCAACAGAAATTCCTGAATTTAACGGCAGTACCGTTTTCATTTCTCAGCAAAAAGAAATGGGTAAAATTGATCTCCATCCAAACATTGATTTTTTTATCAATATTCACCCTCATTGGGGAAGTATTTTATTGGTAAATGGTAAGCAAAATGAAAAATATATCTCAGAAATTCAGCATGTAAGGAGAAGAGAAACCATTGCCATGACTCCAACCAATTGTTTTTCTGCCTTAAAACAACTAATAGGAGAACCTGCTGCTGATGAGAAAAATAATGTTGAAGCCAACAAAGCAAGTGTGATAGCATCCATTAAGAAAATTACAGCAACTAATAAAAATGCACTATTAGGTTCTTCCGGATTGTCTATTCAATACGCCATTATGATGGGGTTAATTGACGATGCACTCGAAAAACATCCGGGAAAGACTATTCAAATTGTTGTTCCTCCAAATTGTTATGGTGGCACTAATGACCAAGCCAGAAGAGTAGCTACTTGCTTAGACAATGTTGAAGTGGTAGATTTACCCGTTGATGGTAACCACAACATGGTTGAAAGTACCAATATCGTTTTAGAACAAGCTGCAGCAGTAGATGCTGTTCCATTAATTATTGCGGAAATTCCAACCAATCCAAGAGTTGAAGTACCCGATCTTTTAAAATTAAGAGATGTGTTAAGTCAGCCACGTAAAACCGCTACTGGAAATGTGGCTATCGACCCTGTTTTTATTTTAGACCAAACTTTTTGTCCGAATGTACAATTCTTAGCTGAAGGTGGAACATTCTCCACCATTAGGTCCATTTCTTATGTTAGTGGTTCAAAGTTTCCAAGTGGAGGAAAATGTACTGCCAGTTATTGTGTGGCTAACAAAAAAGCGGAAACCTTGTTGGATAAAATAGAAAAACATCTCATACTTTGCGATAATGAAGCAACAGCTCTTCAAGTGGAAATTTTAGCCAAGCAAATTCCTTCAATGAACCAACGCATTAAAGATGCTTATAAAAATACACGAGAGTTGATCAACTTTATTAAAGCAACCTTACCAACCGCAAAAATCAATTTTGTTTCAGATGCATTAGCCAAAGAAGGGTTTACTCCATCTGTTTTTTCATTAGACCTCCCTACCAAAGGTAATACGGATGAAGAAAGAGAAACGTATAAAAGAAAGTTGAATGAAAAACTAATCGACATGATGATTAGTGAAATTCCCAACGAGAGCAAATACTGTGTGAGTTATGGTCAGCTAAAAGGTTGTTATTGGACTATTCCTGCAACATCTACTCAAGGCACTACAAAAGAAGACGACAAAGATTATATTGCTCGAGTATCTGTATCTCCCGATTTAGACCTTGAACTTCATAAAAAAGTCTTTTTAGATTTTGTAAAGCAAATTTGATGGAGGTGGAAGCAGAAGTAATTTAAAACTCCAGCACTATTCTATAAGACAGGCTACTAATGACTTAGTAATTAATTCTTCTTAAAAATCCTAAATAAAAAGAAGCCTTTCTTCTCTCCTCTTGCTTTAGCAGCTTTTTTAGCTGTTCTTTTCATTCTTTTTTTGGTAGCTTTTGTTTGGATATTCATGTGCCTTTTCTTTCCTTCTTCAATAGATTTTTCTTGAGCCTTTTCTTTCTCCTCTTTTTGTTTTTCAAGCATTTTCTCACGTTGTTTTACTTGTTTAGAAGCATTTCCCTTTTGGGCACAAGCATCAACAGAAACAACCATAAATATTGCAAACAGTAGGTATGTCCATTTTTTCAACCTCATCTTTTCCCTTAGTTTTTAATAAGCTTTAATACTTTTCGTCCATTATTATTAGTTACATTTAAAAAATAAATACCTTGTTTTAAATCACTAATATCTATATTCATTTTAGATTGTACTATTTGTTGAGATTTTAGTTGCTTTCCCAACATATCTATCAACTGAAAAGTAGCATTATTCAAATTATTTTCACCCATTTCTAATGTTACCAAACCATTGGTTGGATTAGGGTAAATTTTTACATCAGTAAGCATATCGTTTTCCTGAATAGTAACTGGTTCAACACCTTGATACACCCAAATATTATCTAAAAACAAATTGTTTCCTTGTCGGTTAATGCTTTCAAACTTAACTAAGATATCACTTCCACCATAAGCAGAAATATCTATGTAATCGGTTCTCCAATGAGTAGCGTATTGAGGTACAAAATCATTGGTTAAGGTATCTTTTGTTTGCAAATCTGTACCGCCTTTTTTATACACTTGAGTATAAGTTATTCCACAATCATCAGAAACATAAACTACCAAAGTATCTGCAATAACAGATAACCTCATTTGGTAAGCTACATCAAATTTAATGAATAATGAATCTCTATTAGGTAATTTAATTTTAGGAGTAATTATCGCATCTAATTGACTCTGACGAGGAGAATAATCATACAAATTAATGTATGCTGAATAATTACTATTTGTTAGTCCCTGTGTTGCAAGTGTATCCCATGTAGTTTTCACATCAGGATTTTCTACAACCCAATTAGAGCTATCTAATTTTGTATTTTCAAAATTCTCGTAAAAAGGCAAAGTGGATATTGTTTCTCTAATATTAAACCTTACCACTCGTTGGTTATTTACAAAATCAATTTCATTAATACTAGTGTCTAATGCTGCTTTAATGAGCAACTCATAATTTCCTAAAGCTTGAGCAGATATAATTGGTAAGTTAACATGAGCAGTATCTCCTGGTACTAAAACTCGTGTAAGCGTATCGTAATGAAGTGCCTCATTGTTTAAATGATAAGAAAAATAAACATCAGAAATAGTACTGTCACCGTTATTTTTAACCACTACAACAGGATTAAAATCTTGCTGACACTGAATGTTATTTGTTGGGTTAAGAATTTCAATAATAGTTACATCATAAGGAATACTATTAGGGGGAGTTGGTGTATGTGTTAGTGCTAAATAATTATAAGCAGCTAATACATCTATCATTCCCATTCCATAGGTATTATCTTCCCCTAAATTTCCTAAATCAATGGCAGAATAATATAAAGCCAACAAAATATCTTCACCACTAACATTTGGAAAAGCTTCTTTAAGTAATAAAACAGCACCTGTAGCATGCGGTCCAGCCATAGATGTTCCATTATAATTTGCATAATTGTTTTGATCTATACAAGAACGCACATTCATTCCTGGAGCAACAACCTCAGGTTTTATTAATAGTGAACCAGATAAGTTAGGACAAGGTGATGGTCCTCTACTAGAAAAATTAGCTATAGGAAATGAAGCATTTGCTCCATTTACCGCTCCAACTGTAAAGGTGTTAACTAATCCTGTGCTTACATATTGCGGCTGACCAATAGTGGTAGCTCCTGGCCCTTCATTTCCTGCAGAAAACACATTGGCAATTCCTGCAGCTTCAATAGCATCAAACATTTGGGTTACATAACCTGCACATATTGTGGTATCATCATGCGTATCAATTCCCCAAGAATTGTTTATGGCATCAGGCATATCGTTTGTGGTAGAAGTATCACCATCTGGGTTAAAAGCAAACTCAAAAACATCAATATAATCTGGAAGTGGTTTTATTAATGCAATATTATCTACAATAGGGTCTGATGCCATAAAATAAGCATTAAAAGCTACACCAATGGTATCATTTGTTGCTTGTTCTAACCCTAAAACCGTTCCTGTTGTATGCGTACCATGACTACTAGACTTATCTACTGGTGTAGGTGCATCTACCGCATACCATGCTTGATTTATTGTTTGATAATTTCCAAGCCAAGCATCACTAATTGCTGGGTGACTAGGCCAAACTCCCGTGTCTATACTGTAAAATTTTCTTGCTCTACCTGTATAACCCATCGCCCATAAGGCAGGTGCATTTATTGCTGTCAAACCAGGTTCATTACCATTTATAGATTTTTGTGTTTCCGTGCCTTTTTCAACATCTATTGGCTTAGAGTGGAAATAATCATGCTCTTCTATATATTCAATTAATGAATGATTTAAAAGTTGTGTTAGTAATGATTTCTCCACCTCAACAGTCATCATGTTAATTAACCAAAACTGTTTAATGGACTTTACTTTACTTGCATTTTGATTTAGTAGATTTACTATTTGGCTTTGTTCATTTTCTGCCAATTGCATAGCTGTTTTCATTACTTTTTTAGCCCTAATATCCAAAGGAATATTATTTTCCTTGAACTGCTGGTTCATTTGCTGAAAGTCAACTTGATTTTTAAAAATTAAATTAACTTTTAAAACACTATTATTATCCGCAACCGCTAATTTCTCAGATAAAGTATTGGTAATATGTACCGATTGTGCTTTTAGCATTAAGCTCAGTGCAGCAAAGGATATTAGGATTGTTTTTTTCATCATCTTTTATATTTGTTTACAGTTTTTCAGTTAACAGTTAATGGTTTTTAATTTTCTATTTCTTTATCTCCTTCCTCTTCCATTCCTGGTGATTTTTTACCCATTTTTGATAATACAACTACCACCAAAAAGCCTACTATACAAATTAATGAAAATATAAAAGTGATATAACTTCCTGTGTAGTGTGTTTTAGGGTAAAACTTAAATTCTACCTTGTGTGTTCCTTCTGGAATCAATAGTCCTCTTAATAAATAGTTTACACGAATAAATTCTACTTCTTTTCCATCTATATAAGCTTTCCAATCTTCATTTCCTTTATACCAAATTTCTGAGAAAACTGCAAAATTAGTAGTATTTGCAGTAGCCTCATAAACCATATTATCTGGATGAAAAGAAGTTAATTTTACTGCATTTTGAGATGAGTTATTTGGTGTGAAATCTTTTAAATAATCTTTAAATCGCTCGTCTACAATTGCTGTTGATTTTGGTAAAAAGTCGGTTAATGCAGCCATTTCTTCATCTGCATTTTTTACCCATTTAATATTATTTACAAACCAAGCTTCTCCACATGCATCAGGGTTGGTTCTTGCCATTTCTTGTCCTGGCTGGCCAACAATAAAATACTTGGTATTTAACATGTTAAATGCATTCATATTATTTTTAGCCAACTGGTTTTCTATTAAATCTTGATAACGAATTAATTTTACCGCACTATAACCACCAACACTATTGTGGAAGTAAGATGTTTTAACATCATTGAATGAACTTACTGTTGTATTAAACACTCTAAAATATGAAGGGTCATTTTGAATTTGTAAATCGGCTTGTGTAGGTTTTATAGATTTTGCAAAAGAAGTTGCTCTAGTAAAATCACTATCATTTAAGTATCTTTTACCAACCATCCACATATCTCCAACAATAATTACCGCTAAAATTCCAAAAACCATTTTTGAATCTTTTAGTTTATTGGTAACAAACATCCATAACAAACCAAAAGTTAAGCCTATAATTACAAGCGTTCTTAATGCATCAGACTTAAGCATGGCAACTCTATCTTCAACAAGTACATTGATATCAATACCCGATTCGGCAATTTGTCCATCATAAGCACCTTCAAAATCTGAAAAAGAGCTCCCAAACAACCAAGTGAATACCGAAAAACCTCCTAAAATTGCTCCAGAATAAAGTAAGCCTTTTTTAATTTTTTCAGTACTTGCTTTTTTATTTAGAATAATATTTAAAGTAGTTATTGCTCCCAACACAATAGCTATCATGGCTAAAGAAAGCCACATTGAAGGTGTTCTAAATTTATTGTAAAGCGGAAAGTTGTTAAAGAAAAATTCATTTATTACTAAAAAATTTTTTCCCCATGAAAATATAATAGCCATTATGGTTACTGCTAAATACGCCCACCTTAACCTATCTGAAGAGATGAAAAATAACAATAAAAACAAAAAAATAATTGCAGCTCCCATATAAGAAGGACCTGTTGAAAATTGTTGGTCACCATAGTACAGTGGCAATCCTTTCACATAATCTAACGCTTGTTTTTTAGGTACACCTTTTCCCACTAACATTTCGTAAGTAGCAGAATTTTCATCTAATGAAGCACCGCC
This sequence comes from Vicingaceae bacterium, assembly GCA_965284565.1. Taxonomy (GTDB): domain Bacteria; phylum Bacteroidota; class Bacteroidia; order Flavobacteriales_E; family Vicingaceae; genus BRH-c54. The sequence goes on along the minus strand of OZ260100.1, from coordinate 2,245,370 downwards.
AGCATAAGCTCCTGGAATTAACAAATTAATAGTTTCTGCTTTACCATAACTCCATTGCATAGCATAATCTAAATCTAATCCAGTTCCTTGTTTCATATCTTCTTTAGTAAGCTCAGACTTCCCCCCTCTAATAGTTTCTTCACTATAATCAAAGGTGGTCCATAAAGCTGCTGTATTGGCTAAGACACCAACAATTCCAAAGGCTAACAAAATAAATGAACGTTTAAAAAATACAGGCAGCCTTTTATTCTTAATAGCCTGACCAAACATTACAATTACTATAGCCATTATCATAAAAAAAGCATAATAGACAATTTGAGGGTGATTTGCCATAATAGCTAAACCAGTAAATAACCCAGCTAAAGCTCCACCAATGAGCCACTTCCCTCTATATGTAATTAATATTGAAGCAATAAGTGGGGGTACAAATGAAAGTGTAGTCATTTTACTGGAGTGACCTGCTTCTATAGATAGGAACAACCAAGTAAACAAACCAAATGCTATAGCTCCTAAAACACTTAATTTTGTATCGTATCCAAGAATAGCAAGTGCTATATAAAAACCTAACAATAAATAAAACCATAACCACATACTTTTAGGTAGAAACTTTGCTGGTATTAATGCACTATTTAATAAATTAGCATCCGTTTTGTATGCAACCTGAAACAAAGGCATTCCAGAAAAAATTCGTGAGGTCCATAAAATTGTTTCTCCTTTTTCTTTATAATCTCTATATTGATCCCCTGATGCTGCTGCACTTACTTGGTCATGACTTAAAATTTTCTTTCCTTGTAATTCCGGATAGAAATAAGCAGCTGCTACCACAAATAAAATTAATACTGCTAAAAGATGTCTTAGAATAGGGTTATTTTTCTCCATGAAATGATTTTTAAATATTGGCTAAAATTAATCACTTTGAACAAAAGATAAAATAAATGACAAAAAAAATCCAGAAAGGTTATCAACTAAACAGAGTTTTAACTTTAGTTCTTACTAACAATCTTAATATTGTTAACTTAAATCTTAATACTTTAAAATACCATATAATAAAAACTATTTGAAAAAAAGCGTATAATATTCTATGCTTAGCTGAGGCATTGTTAGATAATTACCCCCCCTTTGAAAGGTTATGGACTTCTTCCTACCACTCATCATTTTACTTTTCCATTGGTGTAAAATAATATACCGTGTACCCATTAATAAATTACTTTTGATTTTAGGATAAATAAAACCCTTTTGGAATGATAGCAATAAAAGACCTTCATAAATCATATAAAATGGGCAGCAATGTACTCCATGTATTAAAAGGGATTAACTTTAATGTGGAAAAAGGAGAAATGGTTGCTATTATGGGTTCTTCTGGTTCAGGAAAATCTACTTTACTGAACATTGTTGGCATGTTAGACCTATTAGATACAGGTAGCTACACCCTAGATGGCGTGCCAATTGTAAATCTAAACGAAACCAAAGCTGCCAAATATCGAAACAAATTTTTAGGCTTTATTTTTCAATCGTTTAACCTTATTAATTATAAATCTGCTTTAGAAAATGTTGCCCTTCCACTCTATTACCAAAGAGTTCCTAAAAAAGAGCGTGATGAAAAAGCACTACAATACCTAACAAAAGTTGGTCTAGCCAACTGGGCAACACATTTACCTAGCGAGCTTTCGGGCGGACAAAAACAAAGGGTAGCCATTGCCAGAGCATTAGCTGCTCAACCCAAAGTACTTTTAGCTGATGAACCCACTGGAGCATTAGATTCTACCACTTCTTATGAAGTAATGCAGCTGTTACAAGAAATTAATGACGAAGGAAAAACACTATTAGTAGTTACCCATGAGGAGGATATTGCTAAAATGTGTAAAAGAATTGTTCAGTTAAAAGATGGAGTTATTATAGAAGATAAAAAAGTAAACCAAGTTAGAGCATCAGAATATGTTTAGTAGCGATAATTGGCAAGAAATATTTCAAACGATTAAGAAAAACAAGCTCCGTACGTTCTTGTCAGGGTTTACTATAACCCTTGGTTTGCTCATTTTTATTATTTTACTTGGTTTAGGCAATGGACTAAAAAATTCATTCAATCAGTTTTTTATGGACGATGCTACCAACACCATGTTCATATTTCCAGGAAGAACCAGTATGCCTTACAAAGGTTATAATGTAAATAGAACTATTCAATTTAAAAACGATGATTTAGCAGATATTAAAAAGAATTTTCCTTTTTATTTAGAATACATTACACCCCGAATATTTAGAAACGGAACAGTAACTTTTAACAACGAATCTAACTCATACTCTTTTGTTGGTGTCAGTCCTTCTCACCAAATTTCTGAAAAAACTATTATGATGAAAGGTCGTTATCTAAACGATTTAGATATTACCGAAAAAACAAAATATGCTGTAGTTGGCAGGTTGGTGGAAAAAGATTTGTTCAAAGACAAAAGTGCTTTGGGAGAACATATTATCATCAACAATACTGCCTACAAAGTTATTGGTGTTTTTCAGGATGAAGGAGGTGATAACGAAGAACGAAGAATATATGTTCCCTACACTACCTTACAACTCATTGAAAAAAATACAGATGATATCAACCAAATAGTACTAGCATACAAACCTGAGTTAGGATATGCTGGAGCCATGATTTTTGAAGAAAAACTCACTAAATTCCTTAAAGAGAAACATGAAATTGCTCCTGATGACCAAAGTGGTGTATTTATTAGAAATATTGCTGATAACATGAATCAAAACCAACAGCTTTCTGGTGTTTTAACCCTTATTGTTACCTTTGTTGGCATAGGAACGCTAATTGCTGGAGTTATTGGTATTAGCAACATTATGGTTTTTGTAATTAAAGAAAGAACCAAAGAAATTGGTGTTAGAAAAGCATTAGGAGCGACACCTTTTTCTATCATCACCATGATTTTGCAAGAGTCTATTTTTATAACCTTAATTGCAGGTTATGTTGGTCTATTTTTAGGGATTTTTGTATTAAAAATGATAGGCGACAAACTGGAAGATTACTTTATACTAAGCCCTTATATAGATTTAGGAACAGCAATAACGGCAACCATTATTTTAATACTTTTTGGAGCATTAGCAGGTTATGTTCCAGCTAAACGAGCAGCTAGAATTCAACCAATTGTAGCCTTGAGAGATGAATAAAAAAGATTAAATAAAACTAATAGCTGATAACTATATAAACTAATTAAAATTGATATTTAGAAGAGATACATGGACCGAAATTTTAAGCTCTGTTACTAAAAACAAAGCTAGAACCACCATTACTGTAATTGGTGTGCTTTGGGGTATCTTTATTTATATAACTTTATCAGGTGCTGCCAAAGGACTCGATAATGGTTTTGAAAGACAGTTTGAGCGTGTTGCCATGAATAGTATGTTTGTTTGGACACAGCAAACAAGTGTTCCTTACAAAGGTTTTAAAACAGGTAGGTTTATTCAATTAAAATTAAATGATGTAAGAACTTTAAAAACTAAAATTCCTGAAGTACAACATATAGCACCCAGAAATGCTAAAGGTGTTTTTGGAGGAGATGCTCCAACTATTACAAGAGATTTAAAACATGGTAAATATAATGTCTATGGTGATTTTCCTGTGGTAGTAAAAATTGCTACTAAAGATATTTATGATGGAGGCAGGTTTTTAAATGAAGAGGATATTAAACACAATAGAAAAGTATGTGTAATTGGAGAAAGAACTCAAAGAGAATTGTTTAATGAAGATGAAAAACCTATCGGACAATTTATAAAAATAGACAACAGCTACTTTCAAGTAATTGGTGTTCATAAATTTGTTCAAGGTGGTGGATTTGAAGATGATGGCGATATCTACATCCCCTTTACAACCTTTAGAAAACTTTATAACACTGGTGAAAATGTAGGTTGGTTAGCCATTGCTGCCTATAATGACGCTGATGTCATAGAAGTAGAAAAGAAAGTAAAAAGAGTATTAAAAGATATTCACAGTGTTGCACAAGAAGATGAAAGAGCAATAGGTTCATTTAATTTAGGTGAAATTTTTAATAAAGTACAAGGCTTTTCTAAAGGCTTAACATTTTTATCTTTAGTTGTAGGAATAGCTACCATATTTGCAGGAGTAATTGGTATTGGTAATATTTTATTAATTTCTGTTAAAGAAAGAACCAGAGAGTTAGGCGTTAGAAGAGCGTTGGGAGCAACACCCAACGAAGTTAAAGGACAAATAATATTAGAATCTGTATTTCTTACTTTAGTTTCAGGAATTTTAGGAATTATTTTAGGAGCTCTAGTACTTGCAGGTATTAATGCCGCCACACAAGATGTAACCGATTTTCCATATACTAATCCAACTGTTCCAATACCATACATTATTGGAGCTTTATTAATCATGATAATTTTAGGAACACTAATAGGATTAATTCCGGCACAAAGAGCCGTTAGCATTAAACCGATTGATGCCTTAAGAGAAGAGTAAAATAACTAAAAACATAAAAACTAAAATACAAACCATATGAAAAAAATAGTAAAATACTTCTTAATTGTACTAGTAGTGCTAGGTGTAATTTTCGCTACTTCATTTTTTATTAAATCTAACAGTAAGTCTGCAATTGTTTATGAAACGGAAGCTCCTTTTAAAACTACTATTGAGAAAAAAACTGTTGCTACAGGAAAAGTTATTCCTGAAGACGAAGTAGAAATTAAGCCTCAGATTTCAGGTATCTTAGAAACCATTCTGGTAAAAGAAGGAGAAAAAATTAAAGCCGGAGATTTAATTGCAAAAATTAAAGTTATTCCTAACGAATCTGCTTTAAACAACGCAATTGGAAGGGTTAAAAATGCAAAATTCAATCTAGAAAATGCTACTTTAGAATACAACAGAAACAAACAACTTTTCGAAAAAGAAGTAATCTCTGCACAAGAATTCAATAATATAGAATTGAGATTTAATCAAGCCAAGCAAGAACTTAGCAATGCAGAAAACGATTTGCAAATTATTCAACTAGGGACAAGAGATGGAGGTGTTGCCAATACTAATATTAAAGCTACCATTTCTGGAACTATATTAGAAATTCCTGTAAAAAAAGGAGATCAAGTAATTGAAAGTAACAATTTTAATCCTGGGACAACCGTGGCCATTATTGCTAATTTAAGCAACATGGTTTTTGAAGGAAAAGTAGATGAAGCTGAAGTTGGCAAATTGAAAAAAGGTATGGATTTAAAAGTTAGTTTAGGGGCTATCAACGATAAGGAATTTGATGCGAAACTAAGGTTTGTTGCACCAAAGGGAATTGAGGAACAAGGTGCAGTTCAGTTTAAAATTGAAGCTGATGTATTTTTAGATTCTGCATTTTTTATTAGAGCTGGCTATAGTGCTAATGCTTCATTAGTTTTAGATAAAAAAGAAAATGTGTTGGCCATTAGAGAAGCTTTATTACAATTTGATGTAGAAACAAATGAGCCTTATGTTGAAGTGAAAGTTGACGAACAACAGTTCGAAAGAAAAAATGTAAAACTCGGTATTTCAGATGGTATTAATGTGGAAATTTTATCTGGAATTACCGCTAATGACAAGGTAAAAGTTTGGAACATTACCCAACCAACTAAAATAAATAGTAAATCTAACAGATAATAATTATGCAATTCAAAAAAATATTTATAGTCTCTGTTTTCATCGCTATTCAATCCAGCTTATTTGCTCAAGATACAGCAGAAAATAAAGTATGGACGCTAAAAGAATGTGTTGATTATGCTTTAGAAAACAATATTTCTATTAAACAATCAGAGCTAGATAAACTCAATCAATACCAAGATGTGAAAAATGCAAGAGGAAATTTCTTACCCAACTTAAACGCCTCTGCTTCTCAATCATTCAACTTTGGTTCTTCTATTGACGCTACAGGCTCTAGGGTTTCTGCCGATTACAGATCAAATAATTACAGCTTAAATTCTAATATAGTTTTATTTGATGGTTTTGCTAACGTTTATACGTTAAATCAAGCTCAAATAAATGTTGCAGTTCAAGAAGCAAACATTACAAAAATGAAAAACGACATTTCTTTAAATGTTGTAAATGCCTATTTACAAGTATTGTTTGCTAAAGAACAAATTAAAATAGCTCAATTTCAGGTTGACATTAGTACAAAAGAAGTAGAAAGAATTACGAGTTTAGTAGATGCAGGTTTAGCACCCAAAGGAGATTTATTAAACATTAAAGCCACTTTAGGAAGTGATGAACAAACCCTAATTGATGCAGAAAACAGTTTTGACATGGCCACTCTTAGATTGGCTCAACTATTACAACTACCTGAAGGAACTATAGCAATTGAAGAAATTGAATTAAAAGACCCTAACAGTACAATTATTGCAAATGAATCAACCGTAATTTATGAAAAAGCTGCTATTTCTTTTCCTGAAATAAAAGCTGCCGAACTTACTATTGAAAGTGCTGAAAAAGGCGTGAAAATTTCTAAGGCAAATTATTTACCCTCACTTTCATTTAACTATAGCTTAAGTACAGTTTATCAGCACCGACAAGGTTATCTGGATTTTTTTCCGCATAACGAGCAGTTGGATAATAACCTCGGGCATTTTTTAGGTTTGTCATTAAACATTCCTATATTTAATAGGTTTCAGTTTAGAACATCTGTAACCCGAGCAGAAATTAATATGGAAAGAGCTAAAAACAATTTAGAAAGTGAAAAACTAAGATTAAGAGAATCTGTACAAATTGCTTATACAGATGCTAAGTCAGCTTCTAAATCGTTTGAAGCATCTAAAAAATCTGTTGAAGCACAAAGTGAAGCTTTTAATTACGCTCAAGAAAGATTTCAGGTGGGTAACATGAATGCTTTTGATTTTAACCAAACCAAAAACAGACTTTTTACTGCTGAATCTCAATTATTAAGAGCCAAATACGATTATACTTTTAAAATAAAAGTATTAGAGTTTTATTACGGAGTTCCATTTGTAGCAGAATAACAGTAAGATATTTTGGTAACTTTGTATTTCTAAAAACTCACTAATGGAAGACAAAGAAAAATTTTATAATAGTCTAAAAGCAAAACTAGAAGAACAGTTTAGCTGGCCGAGTGTCTACATGTTTAAATTTATCATTCCTGCCGATAATCATAAACTAGCATTGGTAGAAGCATTATTTGGCAAAGAAGCTGAAGTGCTTACCCGTCAATCTAAAACAAACAAGTTTATTAGCGTTACTGCAAAAGAAATGATGATAAACCCCGATGAAATTATAGCGGTATATAAAAAAGCTGAAAAAATTGAGGGGATTATTTCTCTTTAAAATATTATTCAAAAATATTTGCTACTCTTGTTAATGCAGGAATATTAAGTATTTTAATATTTCTACCTTCAATAGCAATAAGCTTATCTTTTTTAAACTCAGAAAGCAACCTAATAACAGATTCTGTTGCTGTACCAACGATGTTTGCTAACTCTTCTCTAGATAATTTTACCTGAATATTTTCATCTTCATCTAATTCAAAAGTATCTTTGAGAATTAAAAGCGTTTCTGCCAACCTCTCTTTAACAGGTTTTTGAGCTAAATCAGTTATTATTTTTGCAGCCTCTCCTAATTCATGGCTCAACATTTTTAAAAACTTGAAGTTAAAGTTTGGATTTTGAGTTATCATTGAGAGAATTTGATCTCTAGGAATAAAACAAATTGTGGTATCATCTTCAATTGCAGTAGCAGAAGCAGACAAAGGTTCTTCGCTTAAAAGAGCTCGATAACCAACAACATCTCCTGGTTTAGCAAAACGAATAATTTGCTCTTTTCCTTCGGCACCTATCTGAAAAAGTTTTACCTTTCCTTGATTGATACAGTAAATTCCATTTGTTCTATTGCCCTCATGAAAAATAACCTGACCCTTGCTATAAAAATTACAACCTTTACTGCTGTCAATCTCATCTACTTGTTCATTATTTAAAGCACAAAACACAGACATATGTTTAGTACCACAAGTCTGACATCTAGGGAATTCTTTTTGATTTTTCATTTAAAAAACTAAAATTTTTACAAAGATAAAAAATTAGCTGATGAATGTCATGTTTTATCTTAAAGAAAATATTATAACTGTTTATAACTATGGCATGATATTCGTTACCTTTATTAAAATAAAAAATAATTTCAACCATCTAAAATTATAACATTATGAAAAAATTAAAAATGATATTAGCCGCAACATTAATAGTTGCAGGAGCTACAATGGTAAATGCACAGGATGCTAAAAAGAAAGATTGCGATCATGCTCATAAAGCACATGCTGGTCAATATGAAAAAGGTGAACATATGGAAAAAATGAAAGCCGAACTAGAACTAAGTGATGAGCAAGTAGAAAAAATTAAAGAAATTCATGCCAAAAGAGCTGAAGAAAAGAAAGCTTTAAAAGACAAAATACACGAATTGCATAAAGCTGAAAAAGAAGAAATAAAAGAAGTTTTAACTGAAGAGCAAGTAGAAAAAATGAAAGCAATGCACCACAAAAAAATGGAGCATAAACAAAAAAGAATTAAAGCCCCAACAGCTCAACCAATAAAGAAACAACAATTAGAAAAAGAATAAATTAACTTTTAACCTTACTAGAAAAGCTACCACAAAAATGGTAGCTTTTTTTGTTTATTAGGCGTACTTTTGCACCTCAAAAAAAATTAAGCTTTATGATAACTGTTCAGAATGTTTCATTACAATATGGAAAAAGAGTGCTATTTGATGATGTAAATATAAAATTTACTGATGGAAATTGCTATGGTGTTATTGGTGCTAATGGAGTCGGAAAATCAACTTTCTTAAAAATTTTATCAGGAGAAATTTTGCCTAATTCAGGTTCAATTTCTTTAGACAAAGGAAAAAGAATGGCTGTTTTAAGTCAAGACCACTCTAAATACAATAATGAAACTGCTTTGAATACAGTTTTAATGGGTCATGAAAAGCTTTGGAAAGTGATGCAAGAAAAAGATGCTATTTATGCTAAACCTGATTTTTCTGATGCTGATGGAATTAAAGCTTCCGAATTAGAAGCCGAATTTGCCGAAATGGATGGCTGGAATGCTGAGGCGGATGCAGCATCTATGTTAAGTGATTTAGGAATTAGTGAAGATAAGCATTATTTAACCTTAGAAGAGCTAAGTGGAAATGAAAAGGTAAGGATTTTACTAGCTCAAGCTCTTTTTGGCAATCCTGATGTATTAATTTTGGATGAACCTACCAACGATTTGGATATTCTTACCATCAATTGGTTAGAAGATTTCTTACTTGAATTTAAAAATACAGTAATTGTGGTATCTCACGACAGACACTTTTTAGATACCGTTTGTACTCAAATTGTAGATATAGATTTTAGTAAGATTAATTTATTCAGCGGAAATTATACTTTTTGGTATCAGGCTAGTCAGTTAGCATTACGTCAGAAACAATCTGCTAACAAAAAAGCTGAAGAAAAGAAAAAAGAACTACAAGACTTTATTGCTCGTTTTAGTGCCAATGCATCTAAATCTAAACAAGCAACAGGTAGGAAAAAAATGTTGGAGAAAATTAATTTTGAAGATATTAAACCTTCCACAAGAAGATACCCTGCTATAATCTTTAACCAACAAAGAGATGCCGGAGATCAAATTCTACACATTGAACATTTAAGTAAAAACGGTTTGTTTAAAGATTTGAACTTAAATGTAAGAAGAGGAGATAAAATTGCTTTCGTTAGTAAAAACTCTATGGCTACAACCGCTTTATTCGAAATTTTAGAAAATAACCAAAAAGCCGATGAAGGTAAGTTTACTTTCGGGCAAACCATTACCACCGCTTATTTACCTAATGAAAATGCTCATTTTTTTGATGGTAGTGATAATTTAATTGATTGGTTACGTCAGTTCTCTGAGGAAAAAGATGAAGTTTACATTAGAGGTTTTTTAGGTAAGATGTTGTTTTCTGGTGAAGAAGTTTTTAAAAAATCTGATGTGCTTTCGGGTGGAGAAAAAGTAAGATGTATGCTTTCTAGAATGATGTTGGCAGAAGGAAATGTTTTATTAATGGATGAACCTACTAACCATTTAGATTTGGAATCTATTACCGCTTTAAACAACTCCTTAATAGATTTTAAAGGAACCATCTTGTTTACTTCTCATGATCATGAGTTTGTTCAAACCATTGCTAATAGAATTGTGGAATTAACACCAAACGGTTGTATCGATAAAGAAATGACTTTTGATGAATATTTGGAAAGTGAGAAAGTAAATCAGCAAAAAGATCAGTTGTATGCTTGATAAGAGGTTTGGAAACCGTTAATAGTTATTTATTAATAGTAAACCTTCAAACAATTTAACCAGCTAATCAATACTGCTCTTTCTCGTTAGGAAAATCTTGAGATTTAACATCTTTAATATAAGCTTCTACTGAGCCTTTAATTTCTTCGTACAAATTGTTATAACGTCTCAAGAATCTTGGACTAAACTCATGGGTAATCCCTAGCATATCATGTAATACAAGCACTTGTCCATCTACTCCATTACCTGCTCCTATACCAATAATAGGAATTTTAACTTCTTGAGCTACTTTTGCAGCCAAATGAGCAGGAATCTTCTCTAAAACAATAGCAAAACAACCTGCTTCTTCAAGCAATTTTGCATCTTCAAGCAATTTATTTGCTTCCTCTTCTTCTTTTGCTCTAACAATGTATGTTCCAAATTTATAGATAGATTGAGGAGTTAGTCCTAAATGCCCCATCACCGGTATCCCGGCAGAAAGAATTCTTTCAATGGATTCTAAAATTTCTTTACCTCCCTCCATTTTCACAGCATGAGCTCCAGATTCTTTCATAATTTTAATAGCAGAAGAAAGCGCCTCTTTAGAATTTCCTTGGTAAGAACCAAAAGGCATATCTACTACCACTAAAGCTCTTTTAACTGCTCTTATTACAGAAGATGCATGGTAAATCATTTGATCTAAGGTAATAGGAAGCGTAGTTTCATGCCCTGCCATTACATTAGATGCAGAATCTCCAACTAAAATAACATCAATACCCGCAGTATCAATAATTTTTGCTAATGAAAAATCGTAACCAGTAAGCATACTTATTTTTTCATTATTATGCTTCATCTCTTGGAGAATGTGCGTAGTAACTCTTTTTACATCATTAGAATGGATAGACATATTGAAATATTTAAAAATTGAATAACAAAACTACAAATATTGTTTCATATGTTTATTTTATTGTTTTTTATAGATGATAAGTAAATCTCTACTATTAATAATTCTCTTAGTAAGATAAAATTTATCTCATGGCTGTTTCGTTTAATGGAAAAAACCTACATTTGTTGTTTAATTTTTTAGAACCATGAAGTATTCATTTTATTTTTACAGTATAATATTATCCATTTCTACATTATTGTTTTCTTGTGAAACTAAAGTTGACCTTAATGCTGAATATAAAGACATTACCGTTGTTTACGGATTGATTAATCCAAATGACAGTATTCATTACATAAAAATTAACAAAGTATTTTTACCAGATGATGGTGTTAATGCCAATACGCTTGCTGCTAATCAAGAAAACTTTAATTATGCAGCAGACGAATTAACTGCTACTGTTGAAGAATATAGAGGAGACAATGGTAATTATGTAGGAAGTTACAATTTAGTGAGAACTGTTAATGAAGTCCCTAAGGATGATGGTGTGTTTGATAACTCTGTTAATGTTTTATACAAGTTTGTTGAACCTGCAATAAACAGAAATAATGTCTATAAACTTAAAATTTATAATTCTAAATTAGATAAAGAAATTACTTCTGAAACACTTATAGTTGGAAACAGTACGGTAACATCTCCTACGTTAAGTCAAAAAATGGCTTTTTGGATAGGAGCTCCAAATAACGGTGGTTTTGCAAATAGATCTATTAGTTTTACTACTGGAAAAAATGTTGGACGTATAGATGCTAAATTGGTTTTCAATTATACCAATCATTTTGTTGCGTCAAGCGGCATTTCTCCGCAACCACAAAAAGTTGTTATGAAAATGGGAGAAATAAAAGCTACCAATCCTGTTGATGGCAATGAATTAATAGAATGGACAATGGATGGTGCTACATTTTTTGATAACATTACAGCAACTGTTCCTAGTACTTTACCCAATTTATCTCACAGAGAATTAGGAAATGTTGATTTAGAGTTTGTAATTGCAGGAACTGAGCTAAATGTTTATATGGAAGTTGCTGAACCATCAAATACAGTCAATCAAAATAAACCAAGCTATACAAATATTACAAACGGTTTAGGCGTTTTTTCATCAAGAGAAACTTATAACTGGATATCAACTATTGATCCTAATACTGGTAATTTAAATCTTACTACTCCAACCATAGAAAAACTTTCTGTAATGGGATTAAGCTTTTGTTTTGGAAACAGTACAACTTCAAATTATATGTGTCCACAATAAAATAATAAACATATATCATAATAAAAAAGCTACTCAAAATGAGTAGCTTTTTTTGTGAAAACATAACAATTTTCAATTGTACCTCTCCCCTATTTTAAGTAAATTTGTATTACTTCATATTATTAATTCATGTCAACAAAAAAAGAAATATTGTCTCTTGATGAAATTAAATTATTAGTCAATACTTTTTATGATAAAGTTCGTGAAGATGATTTATTAAAAGACATTTTTAACAATATAATTCAAGATAAATGGCCCATACATTTAGAAAAAATGTATAGATTTTGGCAAACTGTATTGTTAGAAGAGCATACTTATAGTGGCAGTCCGTTTGCACCACATGCAAACTTACCTGTTGATAAAACTCATTTTAATAGGTGGTTACTATTATTTAATGCAACTATTGATGAACTATTTACAGGAGAAAAAGCAGATGAAGCCAAATGGAGGGCAAATAAAATGGCAGAAATTTTTCAATTAAAAATAGATTTTTACAAAAAAAATTCTGCAAAACCTTTAAACTAATTTACCATGATACCAAAAAGCTACGAAACCGTTACAGAAGCTGTAAATGATCTTCAAAAAAGAGGATATACAACAAATTTCTCATTACTTACAGAGGTTGAATGTATAGAGTGTAAAAGTACTTCTTTAAGATTATCTCCTGATGAATTTGAAATAGATGAAATATATAGGTTTGAAGGAATGACAGATCCGGGAGATGCCATGATTGTTATTGCCATTTCTTCCAAACAACATAATGTAAAAGGCTTAGTAGTTAATGGATTTGGCGTGTATGCAAGTTCTAAAATCTCTAAAATTACAGAACGATTATAATCTCACTCAAATGGAAAAACCTAAACCTTTAAAAAGACATAAAAGTATTGTTCCTCTCAGCAAAGACCATCATCAAGCACTACTACTTTGTTGGAAAATAAGAACTGGTTTTAAAAAAAACATTGATGTACAGCGTATAAAATCTTATAGCGATTGGTTTTGGGAAAATCATATTCAACCACACTTTAAAATTGAAGAAAAACATGTTTTTCCAGTTTTAGGTAATAATCACGATTTGATAAAAAAAGCCCTTACAGAACACAGAAGATTAAAAAGACTTTTTGAATCTGAAATTGACGTCAACAAAACCCTTAGTTTAATTGAAGAAGAACTTGAAAATCATGTACGTTTTGAGGAACGAATTTTATTTGGCGAAATCCAAAAAGTTGCTTCAGAAACTGAGTTGAAAAATATTGCCATTCACCACCAAGAGAACTTTTGCGATAATCGGGAAGATGAGTTTTGGAAATAAATTTTGTTAATAAAAATCAATCTTACTACTTGATAAAACACAAAAGATTCTTATACTTTGTAAGTAGTAAAAAACAACGATATGACGCACCTAAAAATAGGAGATAAAGCTCCTGAATTAAACATAAAAGACCAAGATGGCAAACTACATACTTTAGCAAATTACAAAGGCAAAAAAATAATATTATATTTTTACCCCAAAGATGCTACCCCAGGTTGTACTGCTCAAGCTTGTAACTTAAGAGACAACCACGAAAGTTTAAAAAAAGCAGGTTATAAAATAATTGGCGTAAGTGCCGATAGTGAAAATTCTCACTTAAAATTTATCGAAAAACAAAACCTTAATTTCCCTCTATTAGCTGATACTGATAAAGAACTGATTAAAAGATATGGCGTTTGGGGGGAGAAAAAATTTATGGGTAAAACTTACGATGGTATCCATAGAACAACATTTATTATTGATGGAAATGGAACAATTGAGGATATCATCACAAAAGTAAAGACTAAAGACCACGCAGCTCAAGTGCTATCAAATTAATAAAAAACTAACTACTAAAACTCACAACAATGGCAGAAGTAAACGCAGAAAAATTAAAAGCTCTACAATTAACTATGGATAGACTTGAAAAGTCTTATGGCAAAGGTATCGTAATGAAAATGGGGGATTCCCCTGTTCAAAATGTAGAAGTAATTCCAACTGGTTCTTTAACACTAGATATAGCTCTTGGTATAAAAGGTTATCCTAAAGGTAGAGTTGTTGAAATATATGGTCCTGAATCATCAGGTAAAACAACGTTAACTATTCATGCTATTGCCGAATGTCAAAAACAAGGTGGTATTGCTGCTTTTATAGATGCCGAACATGCTTTTGATCCAACTTATGCTACTGCCTTAGGTGTTGATATAGATAGTTTAATTATTTCACAACCAGATAACGGAGAACAAGCTTTAGAAATTGCTGATAATCTTATTCGCTCTGGAGCTGTAGATTTACTTATTGTAGATTCTGTTGCTGCCCTTACACCAAAAGCAGAAATTGAAGGCGAAATGGGAGATTCTCAAATGGGACTTCAAGCAAGATTAATGTCTAAAGCATTAAGAAAACTTACTTCTTCTATACAAAAAGCAAACTGTTGTACTATATTCATTAACCAATTGAGAGATAAAATTGGAGTTATGTTTGGTAACCCTGAAACTACCTCTGGTGGTAATGCCCTTAAATTCTACGCTTCTATAAGAATTGATATTAGAAGAGCTACTCAAATTAAAGATGGTGAAGAAATTACAGGAAACAGAACTAGAGTAAAAATTGTAAAAAACAAAGTCGCTCCACCTTTCAAAAAAGCTGAATTCGATATTATGTACGGGCAAGGAATTTCTAAAGTAGGTGAAATAATCGATTTAGCTGTTGATAATGAAGTTATAAAAAAAGCAGGAAGCTGGTTTAGCTATGGAGATACTAAATTGGGTCAAGGTAGAGATGCTGTAAAACAATTGTTACTAGATAACCCAGAATTAATGACTGAGTTAGAACAGAAAATCATTGCTATTATTGAGGAAAAATAACAATCCATTCGGTAGTTTTCTAATAAGATTTATATAAATTGAGACATATGTAAAAACATCTTAAAGACAAGTGAAAATTAAATGGACGAATTTTTACAACAATGGGCTGAAGCAGCATATACTAGTCTAGGATTTTTCTGGATGGCTATGTGGGCTTTTGTTTTGGGTTATGTTGTCAGTTCAATGATACAGATTTTCATTACTGAAAAACGAATGCAAAAAGTAATGGGCAATAAAGATGGGAAGAGTGTCCTACTGGGTACTTTCTTTGGATTTATAAGTAGCTCTTGTAGTTTTTCAGCCCTAGCCACTTCAAAATCATTATTTCAAAAAGGAGCGAGTTTCGTTTCATCTATAGCCTTTTTACTAGCTTCAACAAATCTTGTTATAGAACTAGGAATTATTATTTCAATCTTTTTAGGCTGGCAGTTTGTTGTTGGAGAATATATTGGCGGAATTTTGCTCATTCTAATTAGTTGGCTTCTTATTCGAATCATCAAACCACATAGACTAATAAAAAATGCTCGAAACAGGCTAAATGAAACCAAAGATGAAGGTCATCATGCACAAAAACCTTTAAATGAAAAAATAAAATCTACTGAGAATTGGGCTAAAGTTGGAAAACAATATGCCATGGAGTGGAAAATGGTTTGGAAAGATGTCACAGTAGGCTTCACAATAGCGGGTATTGTAGCTGCTTTTGTACCAGACTCATTCTTTCAAACACTTTTCATTAATACTGGCAATGGTCAGCACTCATTTAATTTTTTAACATTACTTGAACATGTTATTGTCGGACCTGCAGCTGCATTTCTAACATTTATTGGCTCAATGGGTAATATTCCGCTTGCTGCACTCCTTTTTGGGAAAGGAGTAAGCTTTGCAGGAGTGATGGCTTTCATATTTAGTGACCTTGTAGTATTTCCTGTTTTACGTATCAATGCCAAGTATTATGGTTGGAGAATGTCTCTATTTATATTATTTTTATTACTTACCTCACTTTCTACTACTTCAATTTTGTTACATTATGGATTTGACTTACTAAACATTATACCTGAACCAACCACAACAAGCATAACTGAAAAAGAACATTTTAAGTTAGATTATACCTTCTTTTTAAACCTTGCCTTTTTTGCATTATCAGGAGTTCTAATATATTTAGGATTCTTCAAAGGAAAAAATGTAAAACACCATAAAGAGATGGCACCAAAAAGTCCTATGCTTGAAAAAGGATTGAAATGGGCTGCTATTGCAAGCTATTTATGGCTATTAACTGGAATCATCCTGAAATACCTGCTATAGCGCTTCTTAGAAGAAATCATGAACCCCATATATACAACAATAGTTTCTATTGCGCAATTACTAATCATAGCAAAAAAACTTAACAAAGAAAACTAGCCTTTTTAAGTAAATTAGAATTGAGAAAAAACATAAATTAAGGTCGATGTAATTTAATCGTTAATCGCCTCCAAAATAAAATAAACACATTTTTGAGTAACTTTACCTCTTAAATAAAAAAAATGAAATATCTATTTATCTTGCTTATAGCCGAATTTTGTTTGCTCAACGTATTTGCCCAACAAAAAATTGATTATCCTGAAACTAGAACTGATGAAGTTGAAGAAGATTACTTTGGCATGCTAGTAAAAGATCCATACAGGTGGCTAGAAGATGATAATAGCGAAGAAACCATAAATTGGGTAAATCTTCAAAATAAAACTACTGAAATATATTTATCTGAAATACCTTATAGAAAATATATCCACAAACAACTTACTAGCTTATGGGATTATGAAACAAAAGGAATCCCCAGTCATTACAAGAATTTTACTATTTTCACCAAAAACAATGGAAAACAAAACCATAGTGTTTATTATATTTTAAGAAAAGAATCTGATGTTGAGGAAGTTTTACTCGACCCCAACACTTTATCAGAAAATGGTTCTGTGGCGGTTAAATTTACTAGTGTTTCTAAAGATGAAAAATATTTAGCTTATGGCATTTCTAAATCGGGTTCAGATTGGACATCCATTAGGGTAATGGAAATTGCCACTAAAAAACTACTTTCCGACCATATTCAATGGGTAAAATTTTCGGGAGTCTCTTGGCATAAAAACGGTTTTTATTACAGCGGTTATGCACCGCCTAAATCAGGGAAAGAATTAGCTGCCAAAAATGAATTTCATAAAGTGTATTACCATGAATTAGGTACTGAACAAAAGAAAGATAAAATTATTTTTGAAAGTAAAGAAAATCCTACCCGAAACTTTGGTGCTAGGATTTCCGAAGATGAAAAGTTTTTAATTGTTAGTGCTTCGGAAGGAACAAGTGGCAATATTTTATTTGTCAAAAACTTAGAAGAACCAACAAGTGAATTTATTCAGTTTATCGAAAATTTTGATAACGAAACAAGCTTTATTGGCAATGAAGAAGATAAACTATTTTTTATTACCAATTACAATGCTCCCAACAAAAAAATTGTATTCACTAGTATAGGACAATCCGCACCAGAACAATGGGAAGAACTTATTCCTGAAAAAGAATATGTTATTGAAAATATAAGTATTGCTGGAGATAAAATATTTGTAAATTATCTTAAAGATGTTCAATCGAAAATAGAAGTATATTCTTTTGATGGTGAATTATTAAAAGAATTAGATTTACCTGGTATTGGTATTGCTGGAAGAGTAAGTGGAAAAAGAACTCAAGCTACTGCCTACTTTACTTTTAGCAGTTACATTTCACCTTCAAAAATCTATCAAATAAATTTAGATGAAGTGCAAACAGACCTCTATTTTGAACCTAAAGTTGATTTTAAAACCGAGGAATATGTTACCAAACAAGTTTTTTACGAAAGTAAAGACGGTACAAAAATCCCTATGTTTATTTCGCATAAAAAAGATATTGAATTAAATGGTAAAAATCCTTGTATGCTTTATGCTTATGGCGGATTTAACATTAGTGTAAAACCAACTTTTGATGTAAGCAAAGCGGTATTTATGCAAAATGGAGGTATTTATGCTGTTGCCAATATTAGAGGTGGTAGCGAGTATGGCGAAGAATGGCACAAAGCAGGTATGTTGGAAAACAAACAAAATGTTTTTGATGATTTTATTGCTGCTGCCAACTTCTTAAAGAATAAAGAATATACCTCAACAGAAAAACTAGCCATACATGGACGTTCCAATGGCGGATTGCTAATTGGTGCTGTAATGACTCAACAACCTGACATTGCAAAAGTAGCTATTCCTATGGTTGGTGTGTTAGACATGCTGCGTTACCACGAGTTTACTATCGGCTGGGCTTGGGCGGTGGAATATGGTAGCAGTGAAGACGAAGAACAATTTCACTATTTGTACAAATACTCGCCATTACACAACCTTAAAAAAGCAGAATATCCTGCTACTATTATTATTACTGGCGACCATGATGATAGGGTTGTTCCTGCTCATTCTTTTAAGTTTGGCGCTACACTTCAACAAGCAAATGCTGGAAAAAATCCAACACTTATTAGAATTGACACCCAAGGCGGACACGGAGCAGGAAAATCTAAGGCTAAATTAATACAAGAGTGGACAGATATATGGTCTTTTGTTTTTTATAATTTAGATATGAAGCCTGTTAATTTTAAATAGTTGAATATATACCATTAGCAAATCAGCTTTCTTCCTATGTAATTTCGAGTAATTTTTTTCTTACAGATATAAACAGTACTGGAAAACAAAGTCGAAACTGCAAATCTGCAACAATTAATTAATTTAAAAAAGAATGGGATGAGGATAACAAGGAGAAAATAAGTTTAGCTTTACTGAAATTTAGTTTATTTATGGTCATTTTACTAAGTTTCATTTGAAATGACAATTGACAACCTTAAAACTTCAAATTAATTTGTCTATCTCTTTTGGTAAGTTTAAATTTAGGCTCTTCCATGTGTTTTAACTCGGAGGTAAGCAACTTATTATTCAGCTGAATAAATTCTTTCATCACAAACTTTTTAAGTTGTTTTTTATCCTTTAACAACTCTTTCAACTCAAAATCTGTATCATCTCTGTTGACAATAATCAGGTTAAACAAATCTTCCATCAAAGCGATTTCAATAGACTCTTTAAGTATGGGGTTATACTTTTGAATTAAAGCTTTTATTTTTTCTTTTTCATTTGGAGTCATGATTAGTTTAAGCGTTTATAGGGTTATGAGTTTATCAGTTGTTTTATTTATCTGTCTGTAAAGTAGAGCGTCTGAATTATAATATTCGAAGTTCCGAAATATATTTTTCTTTGAAAAATTAATATTTCGAGAATGCTCGAAAAAATAAAGAATTAAAAATTCTTGTTTTTTCGGTATTCGAGGCTTTCGCAGTTTTGAAATTCAGGAGTTTACTTTCGTAAATGACTGATTTTTTAAAACAAGAGTAACGATAAAATCGGACATTATAGACAGACGTTAACCAAATAACGCGTCCTGCATCGTATATATTCCTTTCTTATTATGAATAAATTCAGCTGCAATTACAGCTCCTTGAGCAAAACCTTCTCTGTTATGAGCAGTATGTTTTATTTCAATATCATCTATAGCAGAGGAATAAGTTACTTGATGGGTTCCGGGAACATTTTCAATTCTGTGAGCTTCAATAAACAACTCACTTTTATCTGCTGATGGTTGTATTCCCCACTTTGTTTTAGCACCCAAATTAGTAATAATACCTTCTGCTAAGGTTATTGCCGTACCACTAGGAATATCTAATTTTTGCGTATGGTGCACTTCGTCCATTTTCACTTCATAATCCGAGTGATTATTCATCAGTTTTGCTAACTGCTCATTCAGTTTAAAAAACAAATTAACACCCACACTGCAATTAGTGGCATATAATAATGTTCCTTGGTGTTGAGAACACTTTTCTTTTACCGCATCAAATTGATGATACCAACCTGTCGTTCCAACCACAATAGGCACATTATTTTCTAAACAAGTAGAAATAGACTTTACTGCATTCTCGGGAGTAGTAAACTCAATAGCTACATCTACTTCTTTTAAATTTTCGGGGTTTAAATCTGCTGCATTGTCCACCGTAATTTTTAAAGTTACTTGATGCCCTCTTTCTAAAGCAATTCTTTCAATTACTTGTCCCATTTTGCCGTAGCCTATTATTGCAATATTCATATTTTAAGTTTAATGTTCAAGCTTTGAAGCTCAAACCTTATTAATATTAAACAACTGATTATTAGTATTTTAATTTCAAACACCCTACTATACAAATCTATGAATTTATTTTTAATCGCTCTACTATTTTACGCTCACATTTAGCCAAACTCTATTTTGTAAATCATAAAAACAGATTTTATTACTCAAAACTATTGTTACCAATAGATATTTTATAATTTTGAAGCATGAACAAACTGAAGTTGCTTTTCAACTACCTTGGCTTTCTCTTAAAATCTAAGAATGAGCATGGTATTCAGTCTCCATTTGTTTTTGAGCTCTATACTCAGATTATTAAAGATGATCAAAAATATTATTGTTTCGATGATATTGAATCTATAAGAGCAATGTTATTGCTGAGTAAACAAAAAATTAAGGTAACTGATTTGGGAGCGGGTTCAAAAGTTCATGCCTCATCAGAAAGAAGGATTGCAAACATCACAAAATTTTCTTCTAAACCACCAAAATACGGACAATTATTATTTCGGTTAGCCAATAGATTTAAGCCAACATCCATTATAGAAATAGGCACATCGGTTGGAATTAGTACAATGTACTTAACTGCTCACAACTCAAAATGTACAGTACACACCATTGAGGGTTGTCCTAACATCACTAAAATTGCGAAAATAAATTTTAAAAAAATAGGCTACAACAACATAAAAATTTACAATGATAGTTTTGAAAATGCTTTACCAACTATCGTTTCTCAACATGAAACGCTAGATTTTGTTTATTTTGATGGTAACCATACAAAAGCTGCTACCCTCTCCTATTTTAATATGTGTATTGAAAAAGCTTCAGAAAAAAGTGTTTTTATTTTTGATGATATTTATTGGTCGGATGGAATGAAAACTGCTTGGAAAGAAATTAAATCACATCCAAAAGTAACCACTACAATTGATGTTTTTGCATTTGGAATTGTGTTGTTTAACACTGATTTAAGTAAGGAAAATTTTGTTTTAAGATATTAATTCTTAAAAAGAAACATTTTCTTTTTCTCCTAAAAATTTAGGTTTGGTGTTAAGAATATATACATCTATTACCGCAAGTGTCTTAGCCAAATATTCTCTTAATTGGGTTTTAAAAGCATATTTTTCAGGTGGATTTTGTGCAGCATATGCAATTGCATTAATATGAAACTTGTTAGCAATAAACAAGGCTCTTTCTACATGAAAACGCTGGGAGATGATTACAAAATTATTTTGTCCGAAAACTTCTTTACATCTAACTACAGAATCTAAAGTTCTGAAGCCTGCAAAATCTAAGGTAATAGCACTATCTGGAACACCTAACTTTACTAAAGCTTTAAACATTTGTCGAGGCTCATTGTATTCCAACAAACTATTATCACCACTTACAATAATGTGTTTTACTTTTTTATTATGATAAAGTGCTGCGGCAGCTTCAATACGGTATTTAAAAAACAAGTTTGTTCTTCCTTTAATAGTGTATTCGCTAGTACCAAGCAACAAAGCTACTGGGTAATCCTCAGGAAAACCTTCTACCTTATTATGAATAGCAGCTTTTGTAGAATTGATAATTACAACATTACTAAAGATTACTAATAACACTAAAGCAACAACACTTATAATAAAAAACCCTACAACCTTCCTTCTTGAAATTTGCATTAAAATTTACTTTAATAGACATAAAAAATTCCCATAAAATTATGGGAATTTTTATACTATTTTATATTAATTGTATTATTTATTATTCAAAAACTTCATCACCTAATTTAGTGTTTATTTCAATAGCTGTTACCGTCATGTCTAGAGTTTGTGGACCAAAAGCTTGTTTGGTTTTATGAGCAAACATAATTCCATTTACTTCTTTGTAGTTAGATAGCTCTGAAACAATTGTAATTGGTTCTGGCATTTCGTCATTTTCTTGAACAGACATAGATTTTACTTTTAAACCTGAAGCTACATTAAACCATTCCGTTTCTGTATCTCCATTTGGTTTAGTTTGAACCATTTTATAAGCATCCTCACCATTAATTGGTTCAATACCTAACAATTCATAAGTAATTCCATGGTCAGCATATTTAGCATCCAAAAACATAATAGAACTTAATTTTAAATCCTCTAAATTATCTCCTGTAATATCTTTATTACCTTGCATACCAGAAGCTTTTCCTGTTGTTCCATTAAATGATTGTTTTTGAACTACCATTGTTCCCATAGTAATTGCATTCGCAAACTTATTTGGTGCTTTTTGGTAACGAGTAACATTAATAGATTGTCCTTGAATAGTAGCATCCATTCTTACGGTAATGTCTTTAATTTTCTTTAATTTTTTGTCTAATTTTTTTCCTTTAGGCAAGCCATATTTTGCTTCTATATATTTATTCATAACTGTTTCAGCAGTTACACCTTCTGGTGCAGGTTTTAAAGCTTCAACATAATCGTTTCCATAAATATCATAATAATTAATTTTCTGATTAGCATCAAACTCTACAAGTTTATCAGCAATTTTTTTGTTTCCAACTACTAAGATAATAGCATTGTTTGGAGTGATATATTTCTCTGCCATTTCTTTAACATCATCAATAGTTACTGCAGCAATTTGCTCCATATAAGTAGCGTAATAATCTACTGGAAGTTTATATTTTTCAGTTTCTATAGCGAAACGAGCAATTGTCTGCGGGTCTTGTAAAGTATATGCAAAAATTCCTGATGCGTAGTTTTTCATTCCTTGCAACTCTTCAGCAGAAACTTTTTCATCAGCAATTCTATTTAACTCTACCATAAATTGAGTTAAAGCACTATCGGTAACATCATTTCTCACTTTAGCATTAGCATTAAAATAACCTACTAATTCATCTGCGCTTAAACTAGAGTAAGCACCATAAGTATAACCATGCTTCTCTCTTAAGTTCATAAATAACCTTGCTGTAGCACTTCCTCCTAAAATAGAATTAAGAATTCTTGTTTTAACAACATCTGGATTACTTTTTTTAAGATTTACAGGATATGTAATGTTAATTACTGACTGAGAAGCTCCTTCCTTATGAACAAAAGCTACTTCTGTTTGTTTTGGTGATGTAGGCATTTTGTATTTATTTACTGGCACATCAGCTTTTTCCCATGCAGAAAAATACTTTTCAATTAATGGTTGAATTTCTTTTACGCTTACATCTCCAACAACTGCTAAGTAAGAAACATTTGGTCTGAAATAAGTTTTGTAGTAATTTTTACAAGCTTCTAAAGTAACTTTTTCAACTGTTTCTTCTGTTGTAATTTCTCCGTAAGGATGTTTTTTACCGTAAACCAATACTGATCTAACATTTGCTGCAATAGCATCCGGATCATCTTTAGATGATTCTATTCCTGAAATGGTTTGCTTTTTTAGTTTATCTAATTCTTCTTGTTTAAAATCTGAATTTAACACCACATCAGAAAGAATCTCTAAAATTTTAGCTTGATGTTTTTTTAATGAAGAAGCATAAACACCATTTGCAGAAGTGCTTAATGTAGCACCAATAAAATCTACCTCTTCATCTAATTGTTGTTTGGTTCTGTTGGTCGTACCTCTTTCTAATAACTGTCCTGTAATATCAACATAACCTTTCATTTCTCCTTCCAAAACAGGATCAACATCTAAGTTTAATGAAAAGGCCACTTTAGGTAATTTATGATTTTCTACCACAAATACTTTTAATCCGTTTGGTAAAGTAAATGTTGCTGGTTGACTTAAATTAATTTTTGGTGCTGGAGCAGGAGCAGGAACCTTACTTCTGTCTAATTTCTGTGCAAAAGCACCAGTAATCATTGTTAATGATAATATATATATGCTTAATTTTTTCATGTCTATCTTTTTAATTGTTTTGATTAGTTAATGATTTTAGCTATTAATTATTTTTCTTTAGGTAAATAATGTAAAACCACTCTATTATCTTTTCTGAAATATTTGTTAGCTACACGTTTTAAATCTTCACGTGTTACTTTCATGTATCTGTCAATTTCTGTATTAATTAAGTTAGCATCGCCATAGTATACATGATAATTAGCTAAATTTTCAGCAATTCCTTCCACTTTTGCATTTTTAGAAACCATATCGCTTTCAATTTGGTTTTTCATTTTTTGGAATTCTTCTTCAGAAATTAATTCATTCTGCACTTTTTCAACTTCTTTATCAATAGCTGCTTCTAATTCATCAACAGCCACTCCCATATTGGTAATCCCAAACATTAATGATAATCCTGGATCTTCAGTTGGAAAAGGGAAAGCTCCAACAAATAAAGCTTTTTCTTGTTCATCAACTATGCTTTTTTGCATTCTAGAACTATTTCCTTGAGAAAGAATTTGAGCTAACATTTCTACTGCATAAGCATCAGGTGTTCCTTGTGCAGGTGTATGATATCCCATCATTACTGCTGGCAGCTGAATATTATCATAAACAGTATCTCTAATTTCTTTATTTTTAATTGGTTCTACAATTGTTGGTCTTTCAATCTTTTTTGTTCCTTTAGGAATACCAGCAAAATATTTGTTTATCCATTGTTTCGCTTGTTTAATATCAAAATCTCCAGCAATAGATAAAGTAGCATTATTTGGTACGTACCAAGTTTTGTAAAAATCTCTGAACTCTTCAATTTTTGCTTGATTTAAATGTTCTAAAGAACCTATTGGCACCCATTGGTAAGGATGTTTTTCAAAAGCTCTTCCAAACATTTCCATTAAAAAAGAACCATAAGGTCTGTTTTCAAAAGATTGTCTATATTCTTCTTTTACTACCTCTCTTTGCGTTTCCACACCAGTTTCATCAATTTTAGCATGTAACATTCTTTCCGCTTCCATCCACAAACCCAATTCTAATTGGTTAGATGGCAAAATTTCAAAGTAAAAAGTTCTATCAAAAGAAGTATTAGCATTTAACAAACCACCGTTAGAACTTACCATTTTCATATACTCACCTCTGCCAATATTTTCAGAACCTTCAAATAATAAATGTTCAAAAAAGTGAGCAAAACCTGTTCTGCTTGGATCTTCATTTTTAGAGCCTACATGGTACAAAACAGTTACTGCAACAATTGGTGTAGATTTATCTTGATGTAAAATCACATTTAAGCCATTATCTAACTTAAATTGCTCAAATTTAATTTTGTTTGCCTGAGCATTAGCTCCTGTAATTACAGCTAAACACAAGGCTGTTGATATTAAAATTTTCTTCATAGTATAATTATTATTCATTAATATTAGTAATCTATTCAGCGAAAATAAGAAATATTCCTACTTCATTTATCACAAAATACATCAATGGTCAAATTTTATTATAAGTGGTTTGGAAATCTAGTTTAATAGGTTAGAAGTTTATGAGTTTAGTTTACCCAACTTCTAATTTCAAGCTTCCAACTTCGGCCTTCCAACTATCAATCTCTAACCTTATTTTAGCTTACTGTAATACTTACAAAAATGAGTAATCTCACACTTATCGCACTTGGGTTTACGAGCAATACAAATATATCTTCCGTGCAGAATTAACCAATGGTGAGCAATAGGAATAACCTCTTCGGGTAAATGTTTTACCAATTGTTTTTCAGCTGCTAATGGAGTTTTTGCATTTGTTGTTAATCCTAACCTTTCGGCAACTCTAAAAACATGTGTATCTACCGCCATAGCCGGCTTATTATAAATAACACTAGCAATAACATTCGCTGTTTTTCTGCCAACGCCAGGCATTTTTTGCAATTCATCTATATCTGATGGAACAACATTGTTAAAATCATTCACCAACATCTTAGCCATCCCTACAATGTGTTTGGATTTGTTATTTGGATAACTTATGCTTCTTATGTATTCAAAAACTTCCTCTACATCGGCACTAGCCAATTCATTGGCATTAGGAAAACGCTCAAATAAATCTTTTGTAACAATGTTCACCCTCTTATCGGTACATTGTGCCGAAAGTATTACTGCAACCAGTAACTCATAAGGGTTACTGTAGTTCAACTCTGTTTCGGCAATAGGCTGATGTTTACTAAAATAACTGATAAAATGTTGGTAGCGTTCTTTTATTGTCATAGAAACAAAATTAGCTTATTCCATACATTTATTCCCAAAAAATGAATTGAATCTAATAAATTGAGTTATTTTTGAACCTCATTTTTAGCCATTATGCACGACAGACATACAAATAGAGAACGATATTTTAACGAACAAGTTTTTACTACTACCAACTATGTTATTCCTTATTTAAAAGGCTTAATGGATATTACTCCTGAAACTACTGTTGCCGAAATTGGCTGTGGCGAAGGTGGCAACTTACTTCCTTTCTTAGATTTAGGCTGTAAAATTATTGGTATCGACCTTGCTACTAACAAAATAGAAAATGCTAAAAAGTTTTTTGATAACCATCCTAATAAACAACTTGCTACTTTTATTGCCGAAGATATTTACAAGGTAAATCCTGCCGATTATCCCCAGTTCGATTTAATTATTATGAGAGACACTATTGAGCATATTCCTAACCAGGAAGTGTTTTTAGAGAACCTCAAACAATTTTTATCTCCCAAAGGAATAGTGTTTTTCGCATTTCCTCCTTGGCGTATGCCTTTTGGTGGACATCAACAAATTTGCAGAAGCCGCTACCTTAGTAAATTGCCTTATTTCCATTTGCTACCCAACTTTTTGTATGTTGGCATGCTTAAAATGTTTGGCGAAAGTCAGCAAACGATAGACTCCCTACTTGAGATTAAAGATACCGGAATTTCTATCAATAGGTTTGAGAGAATTGTAAAGAATTGTCATTATAAAATTGAGAGAAAAACTTACTACATGGTTAATCCTAACTATGAAATTAAGTTTAAGTTAAAAACCAGAATACTACCGGGAATAATGAATATTCCTCACTTCAGAGATTTTTTTACTACCGCCATGTATTGTGTTATTTCTAAAAACTAGGTTTAGTTTTATGGAATTTCGCTTTTAATTACATCAACTTTGATGTAAAATTGCATTTATGAAGTTATTTATCCGAATTTTCATTTTCATTATTTTGCTACCAACAGCTACCATCTATGCCCAAGAGCAAATAAAAGTTAGCGGAAAAATTCTTGATAAAACCACTCAACAAGCCATAGAAAACGCACATATAAAAGTACATCACCAAAACATTATTAGTCGTACCAACAACAAAGGCGAGTTTGAAATTCGTTTCCATCATCAACAATTTACTACTTTGGTAATTTCTCACACTTCTTACAACACCCACTACGAAGTAATTACCAACAATACCGATAGCATTTACCTCAACATTACCTTAGAGCAAAAAGTAGTAACCTTAAACCCTGTAGAAATTACTAGCACCAACGAACCTATTCCTGTTTTTAAAAGCGTAGAAATAAATATTTTAGACTACGAATTTCATCAAGATAAATTTGTTTTTATTGCTTATGAAAAAAATCCTGATAAAGACAGCAAACTGTATTTAGTAGATGAAAATGAAGAAATTTTAGCTTCACATTTTATTCCTTGCACTCCAAAAGAACTTTATACCGATTATCTTGGAAACATTAATCTTATTTGTGATGATGCCATTTATCGCATAGAGATTATTGGCTATAACATCACTCTTTACAAATTACCGCTAGCAGATTTTTACCAAATGATAAAACCTATTGTTGATAGTACGGGCAACACACTTATTTTTTCTGATTTTATGCGCGATTTCCCCAAATTTAAATACTATGCTTACAACACACAAGATACTTCTATAAGTGTGATAAAAGAGGTTATTCATCATGATATGGAATGGCAATATTTATATGAATACCATGATTTGAATAATGCCCAACGACAATTTGCCAAACGTATGGCAAAGCGTTATAAAGATTATGACAAACACGATATTGCCGCTATGATGACTGGATTTTCTCGCAACTTTTTGTACGACCCTGTTTATGCTCCTTTATTTGTAAGTAACGATACCTTACTGATTTTCGATCATTACGACAATTTTATTTGGAAATATACACAAGACACCTTGCTAACAGATAGTGTTGTTATAGCTTACCACCAAGAAAAAAGCAATGGGAAATGGAAAAAACAATTACTAATGGATGAGCTTAACGGAACGGTTTATGCCTTATTTATAAAGCAAGGATATTACCTTTTGAAACACATTAACACCAACACGGGCAAAGTAGCCGACACTTTTCAGTTACAGCACCAATTTGTATCTAAAATAAAAATTAAAGATGGTTTTGTTTACTACACCTACAAACCACAGCAAACCCTACAAAAGAAATTTTTATTTAAAGAAAAATTGTAGTGGATTATTCTTCAATGGGTATTGGAGTAAATTTTATATATTTTGGGGAAGCAAAACAATAAACATCAAAAAAATACTATCTTTGAATTAACTGAAGAAAAGTTAAAAATAATTGAAGGTAATATGATGCTAGAGCAAAATATGCTTAAAGTCTTCCAGTTGGCTTTAGCCACATAAAATAAAAAAGTATATTTGTTGGATGGATTATAAAAATTATATAATTGCTATTATTTTTTCAGTCTTTTTTTTAAACTTTTCATATAGTACCACTTGTTGGTATACTTTTGAAGAGGATACTACTAACTTTGAAAAAATATTCATAGGCAAAGTAGACACCACGGTATTTCTTTATGTTGGATTTGAATCTGCATATACAAAATTTATCCCACTTGTAAAATTAAAAGGAACTCTTAGTAACGACAAACCTATAACTATTAGAAATACTGGACATATAGATGTTCCATTTATCAAGGATTCTATTTATATTATATTTGCAAATAAAGAATGTGAAACCTGTTACTTTAGTCCATATTATTCTAATATAGAATGTTCTTCAACTGGGTTACTTAGTCAAAATATTAAATTGCTAGAAAAATTCAAAACAAAAGAAATTATTGACACTAGTAATATAAATTCTTTATATCAAAAAATTAAATCTGAAAGACTAAAAAGTGAAAAGAAAAAACTTGAAAAAGAATTATTTTATAACAATTTGGAGCAACAATCTCTTTACTACAAACTCACAATTATATTTCTAATAGTACTTTTAACTATTCTTTTAATATATTATAAAAAGAATAGTTAACTCCCCCTTCTCGAGCGCATTTATAATGCATTCGTTTACATAAATAGATGTTTTTAACTAATTAAAGATATTTCCCTAATAAATGAAAATAAAAACTTCAATAACACTATTATTTGTTCTCCTAGCTTTAATAAGTTTTGAGCAAGTTGATACTATCAAAAAGAATCCATTAACTGTTACATTAGGAAGTTTAGAGGACACCATTTTAAGTTTACAAGAGATACAAAAGACACCTAAGTTGCATGCAAACTATAAAGACAGCATTAACGAAATAAAATTTAACATAATAAGTTTTAAACTTACTACCATTAATTCAAAAACTAAAAAAGAAACAACGTTTAATTTAACCTTCGGAAATGAATTAACAACTGAACAACTTAATCATGTTAAAACGATGAATAAAGGAGACAAACTAACGTTTTATGATATAAAAGCAACTTGTAATGATTGTGCAACACGAACATTAAAACCATTAATAATAATCCTTAAATAAATAAGCTAAAAGAGTGAAAAATATGAACTCTATTATATCATACATATTTATCCTTACTTCAGTATTATTTATTCTATCATTTGGTTTAAGAATTAATGATAAAGATGAAAAATCAATTATTGGAACATTTTATAGAAATAATGGAACCGATAATGCTGAATTCACATTTGATAGTTTGAATTGTTTCAAATATTACCATTGGTGTGACATATGTCCAGTTTCTGAAATTTATGGAAAATGGAGTCGTATTGATAGTTTAATAATTCTTACAGATACTATTGTTTTAACAATTAATTCTAACAATGGTGACTCTATAATGAAAAATACTCATAGAACTGACACACTATACCTTAGAGAAATAAATGAAAAAATATTTCTATGTCATAAATTATCTAATAAGTTATTAAATAAATCTAATGACGTTAATAAAAGGAGTTTTGGCTGTTATAAGAAAGAATAGTTTAATACCACCCCAACTGAGCGTAGAATTTTCCCTACCCCCCATCTCAAGTGCTTTTATAATGCGTTCGTTTATAAAAATTGGTTTTAAATAATGAAAATATTTCTACTATCTAAATCAAAAGATCTTTCGGCTGCATTTTTCTATCCGCCTCTGGCAGATGAAAAATTTTGCTCAAGATGACATTCTAGTAAGAAGTTCGTTACCCCATTCTCCTCCAAGACTGATTAAACGCTGTTTCAAGCATCCGCTTGGAACCAATTAAAACTAAATAGTAGCTTGTTTTCTATTCGCAATGCACTCCCTCGTGTCATTTCGAGCGAAGTGCAACGAAGTCGAGAAATCTTCTTATTTTTGAAACAATGCAGCATAATTATTTTGTATATATCACAACAAATCCTGATAAATCTGTTCTGTATATTGGCGTTACCAATGATTTAAAAAGAAGATTATTTGAACATCAAGAAAACAAAGGTATCTCTAATGCTTTTACAAGTAAATATTATTGTTATAATCTAATTTACTACGAACATTTTCAACAGATAGAGCATGCTATCGAAAGAGAAAAACAAATAAAAAAGTGGAGTAGAAAAAAGAAAGAAGAATTAATAAAGACCTTAAATCCTAATTGGCATTTTTTAAATGATGAAGTTTTCAAATCTTAACCAAGAAGATTTAGCTTCGCTGAACTTACGTTTCTCTAGCTGCATTTTACTAAGTTTCGTTCCTCAACTTGTAAAATTTTGTTCGAAATGACATTTAGGATAAAAAAAGCCCTACACTTGACATCAGAAAAGGCACGTTTACAAAAATTAGTAAAAATATAAGGTATAGTCTTTTTCTTTGTATATTTGTTTCCTTTAAACTACAATATATGATACTTCTCGACTTCTCTAGTTGGTGGGCAGGAAAAGCTACTTTCGAACAAGTTTATTGGCTTATCGCTATCCCATCTTCTCTAGCCTTACTTGTCACACTTGTTATGACCTTTTTGGGTGGAGACTTTGAAGATGGTGGAGTAGATGAAGATATTTCAGGAGATGATGGTGCTGGTTTTCAATTTTTCACCTTAAAAAACTTAATAGGTTTCTTTACCCTTTTTGCATGGTCTGGATTGGCGTGTATAAAAGGAAATATGTCTGTTCCAGTTACAATAATGGTTTCTGCCTTTTGCGGCTTAATTATGATGACGTTGATGGCAGGCATCTTTTATTTTATGTCTAAACTTACAGATGATGGCACACTTAAAATGACCAACGCTATTAATAGAATTGGAGAAATATATTTACCTGTTATGGCAAATAGAGGAAACATCGGAAAAATTCAAATTAATATTCAAGACAGTGTTAGAACCCTGCAAGCCATGACAGATGATGAAGAGGATTTACCTTTTGGTTCCGTAGTTACTGTTACAGAAGTTATCAATGGAAATATATTATTAGTTACAAAAATTAAAAAATAATTATGGGACAATTTGCCATTATAGGACTATCCTCAGGAGTTTTATTCCTATTCATCTTAATTTATTCAATGTTTAGAAGGTACAAACGCTGTCCTTCAGATAGAATATTAGTCGTTTATGGTAAAGTAGGTGCCGGTAGTGATGGTTCTCGTTCTGCAAAATGTATTCATGGTGGTGCCGCATTTATTTGGCCTATTATTCAAGATTATGAGTTCTTAGACTTAACACCTCTCTCAATTGATATTGACCTAAAAGGAGCACTAAGTAAGCAAAACATTAGAGTAGATGTTCCATCACGTTTTACAGTGGGTATTTCTACCGAACCAGGTGTTATGACCAATGCTGCAGAACGATTATTAGGCTTACAGCAACAACAAATTTATGACTTGGCAAAAGATATCATTTTTGGACAGTTACGTTTGGTAGTAGCAACCATGGATATTGAAGAAATCAATAACAATAGAGATAAATTCTTATCTAACGTAACAGCAAACGTTGAAGCAGAACTTCAAAAAATTGGTTTAAAACTAATTAACGTAAACGTTACTGATATTAAAGATGAATCAGGTTATATTGAAGCATTAGGAAAAGAAGCTGCCGCAAAAGCCATCAATGATGCCAAGAAAAGTGTAGCAGAAAAAAATAGAGATGGTTCTATTGGTGAGGCAAATGCTTATCAAGACCAAAGAGTACAAGTAGCTAATGCAGATGCAAAAGCTGTAGAAGGAGAAAACTTAGCTAAAATTCAGATTGCTAATTCAGAGTCATTAAGAAGAGAAAGAGAAGCAGAAGCATTAAAATTAGCAACTGCAGCAGAAAAAGTACAAGCCGCAAAAGCACTAGAAGAAGCTTATGCAGCAGAACAACAAGCAGAAAATGCCAGAGCAGAAAAAGAAAAATCAAGTCAACAAGCTGATATCATTGTTTCGGTAGAAATTGAAAAACGTAAAATAGAAATTCAGGCAGAAGCAGAAGCAGAAAATATTAGAAGAGTTGCCAAAGGTAAAGCAGATGGTGTTTTGTATGAAAAAGAAGCTGAAGCGAAAGGTATTTTTGAAGTATTAACCAAACAAGCTGAAGGTTTAAACCAAATTGTAAAAGCTGCGGGTAATGATGTAAATGGTGCTGCATTATTAATTATTGCCGACAAACTACAAGACCTTGTTAAACTTCAATCAGAAGCTATTAAAAATATTAAAATTGATAAAGTTACCGTTTGGGATGGTGGCAATGGTGGTAAAGATGGTAAAACCTCTACAGCAAATTTTTTATCAGGTCTTTATCAATCAGTTCCTCCGTTAGATGAAGTCTTTAAAATGACAGGAATGGAATTGCCTAATTACTTAAAAGGTGAAAAGAAAGACGATCAACAACCTAATACAGACAAAGGCAACAAAGCTGAATAACTTAGTCTAGACATTAGCCCCAACCTCACAAGCGTAACGCTTGTGATTTGTTCAGTTTTCTTTTATTTAGAACCTTAAACAACTCCAATAGTGTAAAATATCATCTTTTACCCTCTTGTCTAAAGTTGCATTCAAGCTCCTAAGCATTGCATACAAATAATTACTAATTTAGCAGCTTTAAAAATCATCTTAAATTCATTTTTCAATGAACAAAAACAACTATTGTGTAATTATGGCAGGCGGCATTGGAAGCCGATTTTGGCCTATGAGTAGAACTGCTCGACCGAAACAATTTTTAGATATATTAGGTACCGGAGAAACACTTTTGCAACAAACCTTTAACCGATTAAAAAAACTTTGTCCTGAAAAAAACATTTACATTGTAACAAATGATATTTATGAAGATTTAGTTTTAGAACAACTTACAGGCATAGATAAAAGCCAAGTATTGTGCGAACCTTCAAGAAAAAATACTGCTCCTTGCATTGCTTATGCCAATTATAAAATTGCTACCCAAAACCCTAATGCCAATATTTTAGTAGCTCCTGCCGACCATCTAATTCTTAAAGAAGATGAGTTTTTAAGAGTAGCCAATATTGCCCTAAACTATGCTGAAAACAATGATTGCTTAATGACCTTAGGCATCACTCCTACTCGACCAGATACAGGCTATGGTTATATTCAGTTTATTGAAGATGATAATAATGAAATTAAAAAAGTGAAAACTTTTACTGAAAAACCAAATTTAGAATTAGCCAAAGAGTTTATTCAAAGTGGCGATTTCACTTGGAATTCGGGCATGTTTGTTTGGAATTTAAAAAGTATTCAGAAAGCATTTGAAAGCCATTTACCCACTATCACCCAATTGTTTGAAGAGCAAAAAACAGCTTTTAATACTCCCGAAGAAGTTAAAGCCATCACGACTATTTATGCTCAATGCAAAAACATTTCTATAGATTACGGCATTATGGAAAAATCTAAAAATGTTTATGTAATGAGTGCTGATATTGGCTGGTCTGACTTAGGAACTTGGGGTTCTATTTATACGCACCTACCACATGATGAACAAGAAAATGCTGTTGTAGGAAAAAATGTAATGTTGTACGAATCTGAAGGAAATATTATTAACGTTCCTAAAGAAAAACTAGTTGTGCTTCAAGGATTAAAAGACTACATAGTTGTTGAAGCAGATAATATTTTGTTGGTTTGCAAAAAAGAAGACGAGCAACAAATTAAGCAGTTTGTTAATGACATTAAACTAACAAAAAACGAAAGATTTTACTAAAAACACCTCTTTAATTAAATGAGCGAAGAAAACGAAAATACAGAAAAAAAAGAGATGTCTTTTTTAGACCATCTTGAAGTGCTGCGTTGGCACTTGGTTCGTTCTAGCATAGCTATATTAGTTTTTGCTTCCTTGGCTTTTGTTTTTAAAAACATTGTTTTTGATGAAATTATTTTAGCTCAAAAAAATTCCGATTTTTTTACTTACCAACTTTTTTGCAGGTTCTCGGAATGGATAGGCAAAGGAGATGCGTTGTGTTTAGGCGATATTAAATTTAGTTTAATCAACCTTACCATGAGTGGGCAGTTTACTATTCACATCATTACCTCTATCATTGCCGGAATAGTATTGGCTTTTCCTTATTTGTTATTTGAGATTTGGCGTTTTATCAGACCTGCACTAGAAAAAAAAGAACGAAAATATGCTACGGCTCTAATTTTTTCAGGTTCTACCCTATTTATGATGGGAATATTATTTGGCTACTATTTTATTTCACCGCTTTCTGTACAGTTTTTAGGCAATTACCAAGTAAGTGAGTTGGTTCAAAATCAAATTAGTATTCAATCATTTATTTCAACAGTAACAACCTTAACTTTAGCTTGCGGATTGGTTTTCGAATTGCCTTTATTGGTTTATTTCCTATCTAAAATGGGCATTTTAACTCCAGAAGTAATGCGTAAATACAGAAAAATAGCCATTGTAGTAACACTTATTTTATCGGCTGTAATTACACCTCCAGATATTACTAGTCAAGTTTTACTAACAATTCCACTGCTTTTGTTGTATGAATTCAGTATTTTTATCTCTAAAATGGTAAACAAAAACAACTAAATTTAATTTTTATTAATGATTTTACGAGCAGAAAATATTATTAAAAAATATGGAAAAAGAACGGTTGTTCAAGGTGTTTCTATAGATGTTAAGCAAGGAGAAATTGTTGGGTTACTTGGTCCTAATGGAGCCGGAAAAACCACATCATTTTATATGATTGTGGGCTTGGTTCAGCCAAATGAAGGAGAGATTTTTTTAGATGATAAAAACATTACCAAACTCCCAATGTACAAAAGAGCTCAAATGGGAATTGGTTATTTACCTCAAGAGGTATCAGTTTTCAGGAAGCTGAGTGTTGAAGATAACATTAGTGCCATTTTAGAAATGATGGATTTAACCAAAGCACAACAAAAAGAAAAATTAGAATCGCTTATTGAAGAGTTTGGTTTAGGACATGTTCGTAAAAACTTAGGACACAACTTATCTGGAGGAGAAAAAAGAAGAACAGAAATAGCTCGTGCATTGGCTTCCGACCCTAGTTTTATTTTACTTGATGAACCTTTTGCAGGAGTTGACCCTATTGCTGTTGAAGATATTCAGAGCATTGTTGCTACTTTAAAACAAAAAAATATAGGTATTTTAATTACCGACCACAACGTACAAGAAACACTTAGTATTACTGACAGGGCCTATTTACTTTTCGAAGGAAATATTCTTAAAGCAGGAACAGCAGAAGAATTAGCAGCAGATGAACAAGTTAGAAGAGTTTATTTAGGTCAAAATTTTGAATTAAAAAGAAAAGTTTAATTCAACCTAACCCTAAACTTGTAGAATATTGTTTAATTATATTCCATTAGTTCGTCTTTTAATTCCATTTATTATAGGAATTATTTTTGCCATTTATCTGCCGGCAAGTTCAAGACTACCCCAATATGTGTTTTTGGGTTTTGTAGTTAGCTATATCATACTTTTCTCCATTAAAAAAATTAATACTAGTTATAAACTTAGGTGGATTTTTGGTGTGCTTATTTATGGTAGTTTTATGTTAGCTGCTTATAGTCTAACCTCCATTAAAACTAGTCAATCTCATTCTTCTTATCAGTTAGATGATTCAGATAACAGATTTATTATTGCTGAACTGATTGAACCTATTGAAGAAAAAGCTAATTCCGTGAAAGCAGTAGTAGAAATTATTGGTTTAAAAACTAATGAAGAATGGAAAACTACTAATGGAAAGTCTATTATTTATCTACAAAAAGACAGTTTAGCAAATCATCTAAAATTAGGCGACATCATTTCTTTTGAACCCGTATTGAAAGATGTTCCTGCACCTAAAAATCCGCATGAATTTAGTTTTAAAAGGTATTTATCTTACCACCTTATTCATCAACAAGCCTATTTGCGTAGTGATAACTGGAAAATTATTCATCAAAATAATGACATTTCCATTTTTGCTTATGCTAGTAATATCAGAAAAATGCTGATAACCAAAATGGAAGAAATGGGAGTTAAAGACAAACAGCTTAGTGTAGCTTCGGCACTTATTTTAGGTTATAAAAATGAAATAGATGCTCAACTTAAAAGTGCTTACTCTAGTGCAGGAGCTATGCATGTTTTGGCAGTTTCTGGACTTCATGTTGGAATAATTTTTCTTATACTAAATCAGGTATTTCAATTTTTTAACAAAATAAAATATGGCAACTACATCAAAGGAATTCTCATTATTTTGTTTTTATGGGCTTACGCACTTTTAACAGGCTTATCTCCTTCAGTAATGAGAGCTGCAACAATGTTTAGCTTTATTGTTGCTGCAAAAACCACCAATAGCAATGCTAACTTCTTTAATACGCTAGCTGCTTCTGCCCTACTATTACTCATCATCAATCCATTTTTATTAATGGAAGTTGGCTTTCAGCTTTCTTACCTTGCTGTAATTGGCATTGTAGTTATTCAACCTTGGGTTTACAGTCTTTTTTACACCAAATGGTGGTTATTAGATAAAATTTGGGAACTTACTGCTGTCTCTATTGCCGCTCAAGTAGCTA
Source organism: Vicingaceae bacterium (assembly GCA_965284565.1). Lineage (GTDB taxonomy): Bacteria > Bacteroidota > Bacteroidia > Flavobacteriales_E > Vicingaceae > BRH-c54. Next base: position 2,207,850 of record OZ260100.1, on the reverse strand, counting down.
CTTTCCCTCTAGGACTGTATTATTTTCATCAGTTTCCAAATTACTTTTTATTGTCAAACTTGGTGGTTATTCCTTTAGCAATTTTAATCCTTTATTTAGGGATAATTACCTTAATAGTCTCTCCTATTGCCATTGTTGGGAACTTTCTAGGGAAAGTACTCAACATAATTATTTTAGGTTTAAACGAAGCTGTTATATTTATTGATAAAATTCCCTATTCACTTACACAAAATATAAAGTTTAATTTGTTGGATAACTACCTTACTTATCTTGCCATTATTTTAATTATCCTTACCATTCACTATAAAAATTTAAAATACTTTATAATTGGTTTATCATGCTTAGTTATTATGTTTAGCTTCCGATTAAAAGATAAGATAATTCAAGTAAATCAGAAATATCTAACTGTTTATAATATTCCTGGGCATTCTGCTATTAATTTAATTGAAGGAAGTGATAATGTATTATTTTCGGATATAAAGCTCATGGACAATAAAAGTAAACTCATGTTTCATGTGCAAAACAATTGGATTCAAAAAGGTGTTGAATCCGAAAAAATTGTAACTTTAAATAAATTAACTGATAGAAATCAACTATCTATATTATATATTACTGATAATAAAAACCTATTTGTTAAACGTAATTACCTCCAATTTTTTGATGAAAGAATGGCAATTATCCCTCCTGATTTTCAATTAAAAAATATTGAAAAACCTTTATCACTTGACTTGCTAATCATCACTAAAAATCCAAAGTTTTCTATCCAAGAAATAATACAAACATTTAACCCTAAAGAAATTATTTTAGATGCTTCCAACTCCAACTATATTTCAAAAAAATTTAAAACAGAAGCAAACGCACTAAACATTAAATGTTGGTCGGTATTAATAGATGGAGCTTATATCAAACACATTTAATTCTTTTTTAAATCATAAAAAATCACTACATTTATCCCCTAAATATTTTTGACTTATGAACAACAAAACACATTACATTTTTTTATTTATCTCTATTACTGTTGCATTTTTATCTTGTACAAAAACTGATTTCAATGAATTTGAAGTAGCATCAGGAAATGCAGATTTTAGTAACTATGTAGCTGTAGGAAATTCGCTAACACAGGGTTATCAAGATGGCGGTTTGCATAATGAACTAGGTCAACACGAAAGCTCTTACCCTGCAACCTTATCCAAGCAATTTAAACTGATTAATCCAAACTTAACTTATTTACAACCAACAGTTCAAGGAAATGGTTCTGGATACATTCATTTAAAGTGGGAAAATGAAGAAATAAAAGTAATTAAAGTTTATGATTCTGAAAGAAACGACAATCATCCTGACGCTATTAAAAATGATCCTTCTTGGGAAACTTGGGGAAATAAATCATTAAAATACAACAATTTGGGAGTTTCTGGATTTAAATTAGCTAATGTTGTAGGTGGTGGAAACACTTCTGCTTCAGTTAATTTTTTTGTTAGTAATGTTAACCCTTACGCTCGTTTTTTAGATTGGGGAACAACTACCAATAAAATTAGCTACTTAGACCACATCAAAAACAGCAATGCTACTTTTTTTACTAATTGGTTAGGTAATAATGATGTTTTGGGTTGGTCAACAGCAGGTGGAGATGATGGTTATGAAGCTCAGTTTAATGAATATTTTTCTAAACTGACTGATGTAACAGAGTTCAGTAATAAGTACGATTCAGTTTTGTTGGCTTTTAAAAATATGGGAGCAAAAGGAGTTTGTGCTACCATTCCTGATGTAACTTCAATTCCTTATTTTAAAACAGTTACCTTAGATGCTATTGGTGGCGATGTTTGGATTACTGAAGGGCCTTATTCTAACAATCCAGGAAATGTTAGAAAAGCTACAAACGAAGACTTAATACTGTTAACTGCTTCAGATGAATTAGCTATTGGTAACGGATTATCGCAAAATAAACCACTAGACCATACTTTTGTTTTAGATGAAGATGAAAAAGCAATTTCTCAAAGTAGAGTTATCGCTTACAATAACATCATTCGTTCTATGGCAGCCTCTTATGGTTTTGCTGTTGCAGATATGTATGAGTTTATGCGAGATTTAGAATCGGGATTAGTTTATGATGGAGTTGATTTTTCTCCTGAGTTTATTGCTGGAGGTGTTTTCTCTCTTGATGGCGTTCATCCAAACTCAAGAGGATATGCAATAATTGCTAATAAATTTATTGATGTTATTAATCAACATTATAGTTCTACTATTCCGCAAGTAGTTGTAGGTGATTATAGAGGTGTTACCTTACCGTAGCTGCCTCGTTTAATATCTTTTTGGTAGATTTTACCCTCAATAATAGCAAAAACCCAATTACAAAAAATACAATTAGAATTAGCACCGATGATCTAATATCAAATAATCCTTCAATAAAACCGAAGAAAAAAGTGCCTATTACAACGCCTGTTTTTTCTAGAATATCATAAAAACTAAAATACGAAGCATGGTCTTGTGTTTCTGGCAACAACTTGGAATAAGTAGAACGTGATAAAGATTGAATCCCGCCCATTACCAATCCTATTGAACCTGCAATAACGTAAAAATGCAAAGGCAAATACACCAAGCTATATGCTGAAATACATATAATTACCCAACAAAAAACTACAAACAGCAAGGTTTTTATATTACCAATTTTTTTTGATAGAAATGCCATTCCCTGTGCTCCTGCAATGGCTATAAATTGTATTACCAAAATACTCACAATTAATCCTGTTTGCATTTCTGCATCACTGTTCCACTCAATTTCTTTAGTTCCAAAAAAAACAGCCATTAACATAATGGTTTGAACTCCCATACTGTAAACAAAAAAAGCAGATAAATACTTCTTTAAATTGTGTTGGTCTTTTAACTCTTTAAAAACTTTTTTAAGTTCTTCAAACCCTTTTAAAAATCTATTTCCTTCTGGACGTTTATTAAAAACATTGTTGGGCAACGCTATAAATGTAAACTGAGCAAAACCTATCCACCAAACGCCTGTAATAACAAAAGCCCATTTTACTGGTATATCAAACCCTTGTAACAATACCAAACAAACAATAAGCAATAATGAGCTACCTATATATCCCAAAGAAAAACCTTTAGCACTAACATTATCTTGCAAATCGGGCGTTACAATTTCCGGCAAATACGCATTATAAAATACCAAACTTCCTGAGAAACCAATACTCGCCAGTAAAACAGGCAACATGCTTAATTCTAATGCATTTTCAGCATCAAAAAAATATAAACTGATGCAAGAAAGAGCTCCTAAATAACAAAAAAACTGTAGGTACTTTTTCTTATTCCCCGAATAATCTGCCATACCTGAAAGTATAGGAGATAATATTACCATCAACATAAAAGAAAAAGAAATCACATAAGAATAAAGCTCTGTATTTACGAATGACTTTCCGAAAAAAATCACTTCTTCTGTTGTAGTTTTTTCATAAAAAATAGGAAAAATGGCTGTTGTAATAATTAAAGCATACACAGAGTTTGCCCAATCATACATTGCCCAAGCATTAATTATTTTCTGATTGTTAATTTTCACTATATTTTTTAATCTCTTTTTGCGAAAGTAAAACTAAGCAAAAACTTGTTTTATGAAGAAATAATAAAATTAAACTTGCGTTTAGTAACTTTTTAACACAATTTATATTAACCAAGCAATTTCCATCTTAATTTCTTTGAGTATATTTGCCGCTATGTTTAAGAAAAACAGTTTATATCTTCTATTTATACTAATGTTTTCGTTAGGTTGTAGCAAGTATCAGAAAATACTTAAAAGCTCGGATGTTGACCTAAAATATGAAGCAGCACAAAAATATTATGATGAAGGAAAATATGACAGAGCTATTCCGCTTTTAGAAGAATTAATTCCTTTGTTGAGAGGAACTGATAGAGCAGAAAAAGTATATTTTCTTTACACCTACTCCAACTATCAGTCTAATTTACTATATGCTGCTGCTTACCATTTTAAAAAATTTGCAACTACCTATCCAACTAGCAAACATGTAGAAGAAATGTTGTTTATGCACGGCTATTCCCAATACTTATTATCCCCAATACCTGAATTAGACCAAACAGAAACTTACAATGCCATAAACTCTCTTCAAATGTTTATCAATACTTTTCCTGAACACAATTTAGTTGATTCTAGCAATGTATTAATGGATAAGTTGAGAGTTAAATTAGAAACTAAATCTTACCAAAACGCCAAACAATATTTTAAAATACAAGATTATAAAGCTTCTATTGTTGCTTTAGGTAATCATATAAAAGATTATCCAGATACTAAACACCTTGAAGAATTGGTATTTTTAACCCTAAAATCTCACTATTTATTAACCATAAACAGTATTAAGGAAAAAAAATTGGAAAGAATTGGTGATACTATCGAAGCTTATTATAACTTTGCAGATTCATATAAAGAAAGTAAATATTTAAAAGAAGCTCAAAATATTTATTCCCGAATGGAAGAAGAACAAAATAAAATTAAACTAGAAAATTTATAACAAGATGAATTTTAAAACCACAAACGCAGAAACAACTACAGTTACTAGAGACCTACAGGCTATTGAAGATGTTACAGGAAACATTTACGAATCTGTTGTAGCTGTTGCTAAAAGATCTAACCAAATTGCTGTTGATTTAAAAGAAGAATTAATTGGTAAAATCAATGAATTTGCTTCTACTACTGACAACTTAGAGGAGGTTTTTGAAAACAGAGAGCAAATTGAAATCTCTAGATTTTATGAGCGTTTACCAAAAACAAATGCTATGGCTATGAAAGAATTTTTAGATGATAAATTATTCATCAAAAATCCTGATGCCGATAAAGAATAACTAACATGCTAAAAGGCAAAAATATTCTCCTTGGTATTACCGGTGGAATTGCTGCCTATAAAATACCTCTTTTAATCCGTTTGTTGGTTAAAGAAGGTGCTCATGTAAAAGTTGTAGCAACACCTTCGGCATTAGATTTTGTTTCTCCTCTTACTTTATCAACACTTTCTAAAAATCCGGTTTTAACAAATTTTAAAAACGAATCAAATTATTGGAACAACCATGTAGAGTTAGCCCTTTGGGCTGACTTTTTTGTTGTTGCTCCCGCTACTGCAAACACCATAGCCAAATTTGCTAATGGTATTTGCGATAATTTTCTTTTAGCTTGTTATTTCTCTGCCAAATGCCCAATACTAGTTGCTCCAGCAATGGATTTAGACATGTACCAACATCCTACCCTTAAAAACAACCTAAAACAATTAAAAAAATTTGGTAACAAAATTTTAGATGCTCCAGCTGGTGAACTTGCTAGCGGACTTAGTGGCGAAGGAAGGATGGAAGAACCTGAACTTATTTTTGAAGCTATTAAAAATCATTTTGAAGCTTCTCTCCCACTTAAAGGAAAAAAAATATTGATTACTGCAGGTCCGACTGTCGAAAAAATTGACCCTGTAAGGTTTATTAGTAACTTTTCTACTGGAAAAATGGGCATTGCACTTGCTGAACATGCTACCAATTTAGGTGCGGATGTTAATTTAGTTATCGGACCAACAAAAGTAAGTTCTTCGGAACTAATAAATAGAGTTGATGTTGTTACCGCTGAAGATATGTACAATGCCGTTCATCAATATGTAAAAAATGCTGATATCATTATTATGGCAGCAGCTGTAGCAGATTTTACTCCTGCAACAAGCAGCGATAAAAAAATAAAAAAAACAGAACAAACTGCTAAAACAAATGAATTGGTAATTGAATTGAAACCAACAAAAGACATTTTAGCTTCGGTAGGAAAAATCAAAAATAAAAACCAATTGTTAATAGGTTTTGCCCTTGAAACGCATGACGAACTTGAGAACGCCAAAAATAAATTAGCTAAAAAGAATTTAGATTATATTGTTTTAAACTCACTAAATGATAAAGGTGCTGGGTTCAATCATGAAACAAACAAAATAACGCTAATAGATAAAAACAATAATATTGATAATTTTGAGTTGAAGTCGAAGGTAAAAGTTGCTGAGGATATCTTCAACATTATTTTAACTAAGCATTTTACTAAAAAATGATTCAACAAATAAAAATATTATTATTGTTTTGCTGCATGAGTTCTTATCTTGTTGCAACAGCTCAGGAGCTCGATTGTAAAGTACAAATCAACTCCACCCAAATTCAGGCTACCGACAAAAGTGTTTTTGACGCAATGGAAAAAAACATTTTTGAATTTATGAATAGTAGAAAATGGACCAATCACATTTATCAACCAAACGAAAGAATTGAGTGTTCTATCTTAATTAATGTAAATGAGATGGTTTCCGCTACAGAATTTAAAGCTACCATTCAAATACAATCTAGAAGACCAGTTTTTAATAGTTCTTACAACAGCACTTTACTCAACCATATAGATAAAGAATTTGATTTCAGATTTAATGAGTTTGATAATTTACAATATTCAGAAAATTCGCATATATCTAACCTTACTTCCGTATTGGCTTTTTATGCTTATATTATTATTGGTTTAGATTATGATTCTTTTGAATTGAAAGGAGGTACACCCTATTTATTACAAGCTCAGAAAATTGTCTCTAATGCTCAAGGAGCTGGAGAACCAGGCTGGAAAGCTTTTGAAAATAACACCAACAGATATTGGATAGTTCAAGATTTGCTTCATCCAACTCATGAATCATTAAGACAATGTTATTACGAATACCACCGTTTGGGTTTTGATGAGATGGCAAAAGACGTAGCCAAAGGTAGAGCTAAAGTATTAGAAAGTTTAAAATTGTTAGAAAATGTTTATAAAGCCAAACCAGGAGCTTTTCATTTGCAGGTTTTCTTTAATTCTAAAGCCGATGAAATTGTAAATCTCTTTAAAGATGGATTAGCCAACGAGAAAAATGAGGTAATTACACTACTTGATAAAATTAACCCTATGAACGGTAGTAAGTATAAAGAGATTAGGAAGTAGCTACTTCAGTTATTAGTTGGCGGTAATTAAAAATGACAGTTAAGAGACAAATCATATTGACAATATTTACGACTGTTTACCTAATAACAGTTCTTTTAACTGATCTATCCTTGACAGGCTATTGGACTGATATAATATTTTCAATCCTACTTGTTTTAATTGGACTTTTGACAGTTTTTAAGTTTAAATCAGATAAGTCATGGTTAAACATTTCTCTAAAGACATTGACGATAATTTCTTCAATTGTCGTTTTTGGACTAGTAGGACTGAATTTGATAAACCCATTTATTAGGGACACTTTTAAAATGAAAAGCTTTTATTTTGAAAAAGTAAATGGACGACTATTTAATGCTAACTTCAAACCTGTTGGAGCCTATGCTGGTGGAGAAGGTGTTTTTTGGATAACTGAAAGCCCTATATTTCTACCGTTCATAGAAATAGAAAAATATTATAACGGGACAATATTATGGGACTTCAGACTGACAGAGTGGGAAGACGAACCTATTGACCAAAATGAAGTTTTAAAAAATTATATCCAAGACGAAGTAATTGAAAAAGAAAATAGAAAATAGCTATCGCCAACATCGGCTATGGCTAATTCGATATAATTAATTAAATATAAGGATATTACAAAAATAAAAAAAACGCAACTGCAGACAGGCAAGGACGGAGCTTCGAAATCCGCACTAGCCATAGTCGAGGAAGGTTATTCGTTATTATATAAAAACCTCAAATTTCAAAAGAGCTTACGAGTTCAACGAAGTTAAACCTACACTCATAATCTTCTACACTAATTCTCATATTTCTATTAAAAACATGTATTTTTGAGTTAGAAATTTTAACTTCAAAAAACCAACTATGCTGCAATCGCTTATCATTAAGAATTATGCTATTATTGAGCAACTTCAGCTCGATTTTAACAATGATTTTACTGTGATAACGGGAGAAACTGGTGCAGGAAAATCTATTCTATTAGGAGCTTTATCACTTATTCTTGGGCAGAGATCAGATACTTCAGTACTCAATAATAAAGAAAAAAAATGTGTGGTAGAAGGAACTTTTAATGTTGATGAAAAATTGGTTGCTCCATTTTTTAAAAACAACGATTTAGATTTAGATTTTCCTATTATTGTTAGAAGAGAAATTAGTGCCAACGGAAAATCTAGGGCATTTATAAATGACACGCCTGTAAACCTTAATACCATTAAAGACCTATCGTTAACCTTAATAGATATCCATTCTCAACACGAAACCTTAGAGCTTAACTCATCTGGTTTTCAAATTGAAGTAATTGATGCTTTTGCTAATACCGATGAACTTTTAAAACAATATAAACAGCATTTTTCTGAATATCAAAAGCTACAACAAAACTACCAGCAACTGCTCCACACCGAAAATGAAGCAAAATCTGATTTAGACTACCTTTCTTTTCAATTAGAAGAATTGAAAGCACTAAAATTACAACCTGGTGAACAAGCCGATATAGAAAGTCAGTTAGATATTATTAATAATGCAGAGCAAATTCTAACTACCATGCAGCTATCGGCAAGTATGCTTTTAAATAGTGATGACAGTATTATTTCTCGAATGAATACCATTACGCAAGGCTTCTCAAAAATTAGTCATTGCTCGGAAAACTATGCTCAACTGCTAGAACGATTAAATACTGTTTTAATAGAACTAAAAGACACTGCCAGAGAAATAGATGCTGAAAACGACAACATAGATGTCGATGCTTCTAAATTAGGTTACCTGACCAATAGATTGAATAGTATTTACGGTCTTACTCAAAAACATAGAGTAACAGATTCTGACGAACTAATAAGTTTAGAAAATAACCTAGAAAATCAGTTAAACGATATTAATTCTGCTGAAGAAAAATTAGACCAACTAAAACAAGCTATAGAAAAAAGCAAAACAACACTTCTAGGTATTGCTGAAAAATTATCAGCTAAAAGAAAAACTATTTTTAAGGCATTAGAAAAAAACATAATTGGCAATCTTAAAGAATTAGGAATGGAAGATGCTTCTTTTACAATTGAACATCAAGTGAATAAAGAGTTTGCTATTACAGGAATAGACCAAATAGAGTTTATGTTTTCTGCCAATAAGGGCATGGCTTTAAAACCTTTACACAAAACTGCTTCGGGAGGAGAATTATCTAGGTTAATGCTTACCATAAAAGCTATTTTAGCAGAAAATTCTTCCATACAAACCATTGTTTTTGATGAGATTGACACTGGAGTTTCAGGAGATATAGCCTATAAAATGGCAGCAATTATGGAATTGATGGGTAAGAAAATTCAGATTATTGCCATAACCCATTTACCACAGGTTGCTGCCAAAGGGAATACTCATTTTAAAATTTACAAAGAAAACCATCAAAACAAAACGCTTACCAAAATGAAAGTGCTTGTTGATGATGATAGAATTGATGAAATTGCAAAAATGCTTAGTGGAAAGGAATTAACTAATGCGGCAAAAGAAAATGCACGTCATTTATTAACCATAAAATAAGCTAAAAAAGAAAAAGAAACTCTTAAAGGTGTAATTAAGTCCTAATCTTTAGCTTTTATTTTATTAATCTCACTATATTTGTAGCATTAAAAAGTTTTTATAAAAGAAAGAAAAATGTCTAATAATTTATTAAAAGGAAAAAAAGGAATAATCTTCGGAGCCTTAAACGAACATTCAATAGCTTGGAAAGTTGCCGAAAGAGCCCATGAAGAAGGTGCTGAGTTTATATTAACCAATGCACCTGTTGCAATAAGAATGGGAGAATTGGATGAGCTAGCAAAAAAAACCAACTCTGATGTTATTCCAGCAGATGCAACATCAATGGAAGATTTAGAAAAGTTATTTGATGCTGCAACGAAAAAATTCGGTAAAATAGACTTTATTCTTCACTCTATAGGAATGTCATTAAACGTAAGAAAAGGTATTCACTATACTGAAAACAACTATGAATATTATATGAAAGGAATGGATATTTCTGCTATCTCTTTTCATAAAGTAATGAAAGTTGCTATGCAAAAAGATGTAATGAATGAATGGGGTTCTGTTTTAGCGCTTTCTTATATTGCTGCACAAAGAGTTTTCCCTAATTATAATGACATGTCTAATGCAAAAGCTTTATTAGAATCTATTGCAAGAAACTTTGGATACCATTATGGAATAAATAAAAAAGTAAGAGTAAATACCATTTCTCAATCGCCAACAGCTACAACAGCAGGAAGTGGGGTGTCTGGTTTTGATGCTTTTATTAATTACGCAGAAGATATGTCCCCATTAGGTAATGCTAGTGCATTGGCTTGTGCAGATTATTGTATTTCTCTATTTTCTGATTTAACAAAATATGTAACCATGCAAAACTTATTTCACGATGGAGGTTTCTCTAATGTTGGGGTAAGTCAAAAAGTAATGGATAAGTTTATGTAATTTAAATATCCTAAAAAATATAATTCAAAAAAAAGCAACTTAATTAAGTTGCTTTTTTTTGAATTATATTTTGGTTTTCACTAACTATTTTTAGTATTACTTTATTTTACCACTAACTTTTTAGTTTGTTTTTGATTTCCAGAAATAACGGTAACAAAATAAAAACCAGGGTTAAGTTTCTCATCAAACCTAATGGTAGAATAATAATCTTGAGCTTGTAAATTTTGTTGATGTACAATTTTTCCCGTAATATCTGTAACTAATAGTTCTGAAACATCTTCTAAACTTTTTAACTCCATGTAAACAAACTCCCCTTGACTTGGGTTAGGATAAATGGTTAAGTGAATGTTTTTTGTAAACTCATCCTCATAATAATTAACAGCTGCTTCGTTTTCAATAATCCCATACCTAGCTGAAGGAGGTGTTGTTATTTGGCAAATCGTTCCATACTGAGTAAAAACACCATTAAGCTTAGCTCTAACCCTTACATCATATGTTGTACTCAATTGAATACCTGGAACATTATTAACATACACGAACCTATAGTTTGGATTTGTTCTTAAATAAGTTTGAGTATAATTTAGACCTGTATTAACAAATTCATATTCGTACTCTGTTGCATTAGATATATAATCACAAGTAATATAATTTGAATAACTGGACATTGTTATTCCACAATCACTTGATCTAAGTTGAGTAGTTATTGGGGTTGATGGAGTTGTTATTTGACAAACATTTCCATATGAAGTATATACACCATTAATTTTTGCTCTAACCCTTACATCATAAGTAGTATTTAATTGAATACCTGGAACATTATTAACATATACAAACCTATAGTTTGGATTTGTTCTTAAATAGGTTTGAGTATAATTGAGTCCTGTATTTACAAACTCGTATTCATACTCTGTTGCCGAAGACACATATTCACAGGTAATATAATCACCATAATTAGCCATGTTAATTCCACAATCATTTTGTGATAAATGAGTTGTTACTGAAGAAACAGGTGTAGCTAATTGACAAACTGTACCGTACGAAGAATAAACACCTCCTACTTTTGCCCTAACTCTAACATTGTATGTTGTGTTATTTTGAATTCCAGGTATTTCATGTAAATAAATAAATCTCCACTTATAATTCCTTATGATAGTTTGATTATAACTTAACCCTACATTTGATATCTCATATTGATATTCAGTAGCTCCGGCAACATAATCACAAGTAACATAATCTAAGTAAGTTGTCATAGTTTTTCCACAATCAGAATTTATTAGCTTTGTCACCCCACAAGTATTAACTGTAATGTAACCTACTTTGGTTTCTACATCATTTCCAAATGCATTCGTAGCTGTTAATTGTACTTGATAAGTTCCTGCTGTATTATAAGTGATGGTTGGATTTTGTGCTGTTGAACTTGATGGTGTTCCTCCTGTAAATGTCCAACTCCATGAAGTAGGTGTGTTGGTGCTTAAATCTGTAAAGCTTACTGTGTTGCCTTCGCATAAAGTGGTTGGTGTACCACTAAACTCGGCTACTGGTGCTGATCCACATGGTGCAATAGTTACACTTGTACTACTTAATCCTCCATTTCCGCATGTATTACTTGGTGTTACTGTTACATTTCCACTACTTGTTCCATAGTTTACTGTTATCCCTGTTGTTCCTTGTCCACTTGCTATCGTTGCTCCTGCTGGTACTGTCCATGTATAATTTGTTGCTCCTGAGACTGATGCTATTGAGTAACTTACTCCTGTTGCATTTTCACATTCTGAAACAGACCCTGTTATTGCTCCTGAATTGGATGGTACTCCATTCACCGTAATGTAACCTACTTTGGTTTCTACATCATTTCCAAATGCATTCGTAGCTGTTAATTGTACTTGATAAGTTCCTGCTGTATTATAAGTGATGGTTGGATTTTGTGCTGTTGAACTTGATGGTGTTCCTCCTGTAAATGTCCAACTCCATGAAGTAGGTGTGTTGGTGCTTAAATCTGTAAAGCTTACTGTGTTGCCTTCGCATAAAGTGGTTGGTGTACCACTAAACTCGGCTACTGGTGGACCTCCTAAGGGGTTAATATAAACACCATAGTCTTCTACATCACCAACTAATAAAGGAGATTCACAACCACTTGCTAATGTACCTCCATCCGAAATGGCTCTCAAACGTAATAACTGACCTGTTGTTGATGTTAATGGAATATTCACCGAAGTAGTAAATGTTTGAGATGTATTATCTGTAATAGAGTTACTTAATACTAATTCACCTGCTGAATAAGCTCCATCATCATTATAATCAATATATACTCTAAACTGTAATCCTAAACCACTATTTCCTGCATTTACAGTAACTTCCAAATTATAATTTTGACCTTGCGTAACTTGTGTGTTTTTAGAGCAAGTTAAATCTTGCCAACCTCCATTTGTTCCTGAGGATGATGTAGCACTCATTGTATTAAAAACAACTTTTGATATGGCATAACCAAAATTTCCAGTATTACTAGAAGTATTTTGACAAGTTGAAGATTGAACTCCATTTGCAACGGAAACAAAACCTGGTTTGGTTAAACTTGTTGTTCCACTACCATTAGTAATTTGAAGTGTTACATCATAAGATCCTGCTTGTGCAAAATTTATAGTTGGATTTTGATCTGTTGATGTAATTGGAGTATTTATTCCATCATCAAAAGTCCATAAAAAACTAATATTTGGCCAGCCTCCATTTTGATAGGTATTAGGAATACATGTTGATTCATCATAAAAAGTTACCGGGCTCCCTAAACAAACAACACTACTGCTAACACTAAAGTCTACTCCAGCAGTAGATGGTGGAACTAAACTCATATTACCATTAGCAGCTAAATAAGAAGCTCTTGTTACTGAAATAGCAGCATTTGCTCTTGCTTTTTGGTCTGCTGTAAATTCACTCTGACAAGCATCAGAAGAATAATCCATATAATTATGAATAAACAATTCTTTTGAACTACCTCCGTCACAAGAATTTGTACCAGTTACACAATTACTAGCACTTCTTATGTGGGGTGGAGTATCACAACATCTATCTCCTTGAGAAGAGCAGCTAGTATTAGAAGGACAAGAATTACCATTATTATCTCCCTCAAAAGTATGGTACAAATTCATTGCATGACCTAACTCATGGGTTAATGTTGTATTCCCCGATTGTGCAAATTTACATCCTAACTGAACCATTCCATCATAAGATTGGCCATGAGCTGATGCAAAATAAGCATATCCTTGAATCCCGAAACCACATTCATTATCGTCAATTTCTGAAACTAAATAAATGTTATAATATTCAAGTGTATTCCATCTACTAGTAGCCTTTAAAGCAGCATCTGTAATTCCATTGGATGTTTGAGCTCTTACTCCAAAATTCATGTAAGTTGAATTTCCCGTCATATCCACTCTAACTATCCCATTAGTGCAATTTCCATTAGGATCTCTAACGGCTAAAGCGAACTCTATGTCAACATCAACACCATTTCCATCTCCTAAACTTCCCGGTATTTTTCTAAACCTTTCATTTAATTGTAAAATCCCCTGATTAATATCTACCTCACTTATATTACTTCCTGTTCCAACTGCTTCTCCTTTATGCATTACATGAACAACAACTGGAACAACATAAGTTGCACCACTTTTTGGAGCATTATAGGTTTTCATGATATTGTTAAAATCTTCTGTTCTCTGACGATAATCAGCATTAGAATTTAATAACATACCATGCATATGGTCAAAACCACACGACTCTGATGTTGAACTGTTATTTAGTTGATTTGTATTTTTTAAAGGTGTTAACTGAGAGAACGTTGCTGATACAAAAACAAGCATCAACAATAATAAAATGTTAGTTTTTTTCATAGTAATTAGTTTAGTCGTGCATAAAGATACCAAACAAAGACGAACTAAACCTCTAAAAGGTTGATTAAAAATTAACAATTCTTTAGGCTTATGTTGGAATTCTAAAAAATATAACTTATCTTTTTTGAAGACTTAAGAGAATTAACTAGTATGATCTAACACAATCAACCACTTTCCTTCAATTTTTTTCCAATAAAGCGTAAAATAACCCCCAATACCCCCACTATCTCGAGTAATATTCCATTTACCTAGCATAAAAGCTGCCTGATTTTCCACTTCCAACTTTTCTATTGTGAAAGAAAGTTTGCCCATAGTAGATTTATCGGGGTATGATTTTTTGTAGTTCTCTAAAGTAGTTTGCCAACCGTATTTAATGCCATTTTTTCCTACAAACATTAGCGAATCTGACTGCCAATAGCCTTGCATAAAAGCATCAATGTCTCCATTGTTCCAATCTTGCTCTTGTTGGCTCATCACTTCTAAAATTTCTTTCTCTTGTGATTGTTGTGTGCAAGCCATAGTCAAAATTATTACTGTTATGAAAAGTATATTTTTCATATAGTTTTTATAAAAAATCGTTTAATATTGTTTGCTGTGCTTTATTTTTAACAAAAGCTATACTTTTTTGGATAACAGGCTGCATCTCTATATCTTGCTCAACAAATGGAACTTCTTTTCTGTATGCTGCTATTAAATTTTCTATATAATCAGATGATTTCAACGGTCTTCTAAACTCCAAAGCTTGTGATGCATTTAGCAATTCTATTCCTACAATTTTTTCTAAATTATCCATCATTCGGGCAACTTTAGTTGCTGCATTTGCTCCCATGCTCACATGGTCTTCTTGTCCGTTGGAAGAATCTATCGTATCTACAGAGCAAGGTGTAGCCAATTGTTTATTCTGACTTACTACTGAGGCTGCTGCATATTGAGGAATCATAAAACCACTGTTTAACCCAGGATTTGCTACTAAAAATGGAGGTAAACTCCTCGTTCCACTAATGAGTTTATAAATTCTTCTTTCTGAAATACTTCCTAACTCAGCTATGGCTATTCCTAAATAGTCTAACGCCATTGCTAAGGGTTGCCCGTGAAAATTTCCTGCTGAAATCACTTCATCAGCTTCAGGGAAAATAGTTGGATTATCAGTAACCGAATTAATTTCTGTTTCAAATACTTTTTGCACATGAGCAATTACATCTTTTGAAGCTCCATGAACTTGCGGAATGCATCTAAAAGAATAAGGATCTTGAACATGTTTTTTATCTTGAGCAGCAATTTCACTTCCTTCTATAACTTTTAATATGTTTCTTGAAGTAATAAATTGTCCATTGTGCGGTCTTGCCTTATGAATTAACTCATTAAAAGGTTCTATTCTACCATCATACGCTTCTAAAGAAATGGATGCCACTACATCCATAAAAGTGGACATTTTTTTGGCTTGCATCAAGGAATAAACACCATAAGCACTCATAAATTGCGTTCCGTTTAGCAATGCCAATCCTTCTTTAGATTTTAATTGTATAGGCTCCCAATTAAATTTTTTATTGATTTCTGCAGCTGAATACTTTTTGCCTTCAACCACTACTTCTCCTAAGCCTAATAAGGGTAATGATAAATGAGCTAAGGGAGCTAAATCGCCCGAAGCTCCTAAGGAACCTTGCTGATAAACCACCGGATAAACCCCATTATTATAAAAATCTATTAATCGCTGAACGGTGGCTAATTGAACACCTGAATTGCCATAACTTAATCCCTGAATTTTGAGTAACAACATGATCTGAGCAACTTCTTGAGGGACTTCTTCGCCCAATCCGCATGCGTGCGACATTACTAAATTTCGTTGTAATTGCTCTAGTTGGTCGTTAGATATTTGTGTATCGCACAATGAACCGAAGCCTGTGTTGATACCGTAAATTGGTTTATCGTGTCTGCTTAGTTTTTCATCCAAATAGCTTCTACATTTTTCTATTGCAATTATAGCATCTTCAGAAAGTTGTAATTTTTTCTGTTGATTGATGATTTCATTAACTACTGCTAAATCTATCCAGTTTTTATTGATATGGTGAATTCTCATTTTTTTAATTCTTGAATTAATTCCTCAATAGTGAAAGCATGTTGCTCCCCTGTTTTCATGTTTTTTACAGTTAATTTTCCTGAAGCCATTTCATCGCTACCCACCAACACTACGTAGTTAATGTTTTTGTTGTTAGCAAAAGTCATTTGTTTTTTAAGTTTTGCAGCTTCAGGGTAAATTTCTGCATTAATGTCTTCATCTCTCAATTGAAACAATAAAGGCAGACAATAATCTTGTTCTTTTTCTCCAAAATTTACGAATAATACTTGCGTAGAATCTCCTTCAAATTTGGGATATAAATTATTGTCTAATAACACATCATAAATTCTATCTGCTCCAAAAGAAATACCTACTCCAGAAACATCTTTTAATCCAAATTTTCCAGTTAGATCATCGTATCTTCCGCCACCACAAATACTCGGAAAGTCATCCACTTTTACTTCTATAATGGTTCCTGTATAGTAGCCTAATCCACGAGCTAGTGTTGGATCGAAAATTACTTTGGCTGTTTTTAAGCCAAGTTTAGATTCTTCTAAATTGATTAATTTTTTTAAAATTAATTCTAATTCTTCTATTCCTTTTTGACCATTGATATTATTTCCTATTAATTCACTTAATAATTCTAATATTTCAATGTTATCGATATTAATTTCATCTTCTTTATATAATGCAATTAAAATCAACCTCATCAATTTCTTTACATCTTCATTTGAAATGTCTATTTTTCTCAACTCTTCTCCAACACCTTCACTTCCAACTTTGTCAAATTTATCAATTGCTACAACAATAGCTTCTAATTTATCTTGCAAACCAACAGATTCCACTATTCCCTGCAAAATCTTCCTATTATTTACCGAAACCGTATAATTCAGTTTGCCTTGAAACAATTCGGTAAACACATCGTCAATAATTTTGATTAAATCCACTTCATTAAGCAAGGAATCAGAACCAATAATATCAGCATCGCATTGGTAGAATTCTCTGTAACGTCCTTTTTGTGGTCGGTCGGCACGCCAAACCGGTTGTATTTGAAACCTCCTAAAAGGAAAGGTAATCTCATTTTGATTTTGTACTACATAACGAGCAAACGGAACGGTTAAGTCATAGTGCAAAGCCTTTTCAGCAATAGATTTTGTTAATCCGTTAGCATTTTTCTCTTGTAGCGCTTTTTCATCAGCTTTAGCTAAATAATCTCCACTATTCAGAATCTTAAAAATCAACTTATCGCTTTCATCTCCACCAGTACCAACTAATGTACTAAGGTTTTCCATAGCAGGCGTTTCTATCTGCTGAAAGCCATATTTTTTATACACTTTTTTAATAGTATCGAAAATATAATTTCTGCGAGCCATTTCTATTGGCGAAAAATCTCTTGTTCCTTTTGGTAAGCTTGGCTTATTACTACTCATAATGCTTTTAAAATATTAAAGGTACAAATTTAGAATAATAATGGTTTAACCCGAAATTAGTACCAACAAAAAAGCCCAAAAGCGATATTCACTTTTGGGCTTTATTATTTAATCACGTTATTGTTTAGTGATGAGCTTCTTCTGATGAATTATTTACCATAATGATTCCTACAACTACACCTATAATCAATACTGTCATTGACAATGCTTGTCCTATACCACCATATCCTTCTATATCAATATAAGTATAGTGAAATGGAAGTGTAAACATTAGTGCTATTATGATAAATCCTATTAATCTATTTTTTTTCATTTGTTATTGTTTTTTAGTTGATGCTAAAGTACACTTTTTTATAATTATTCAAAAAAAGATTTTATTTTTTTAAAGTGTTCCTCTTTTTTCTTGTTCTCTTTCTATAGATTCAAACAATGCTTTAAAATTACCTGCTCCAAATCCTCTTGCTCCCATTCGCTGAATAATTTCAAAAAACAAGGTTGGTCTGTCTTCTACAGGTTTAGTGAAAATTTGTAACAAATAACCTTCTTCATCAGCATCAATCATTATTCCTAAACTTTTTAAAGTTTCAATGTCTTCTCTTAATTCATGACTATGCTCTTCCAATCTTCCCGGAACAGCTCTATAATATTCCTCTGGTGGAGTGGATAAAAATTCTACTCCTCTAGCCCTAAGTTTAGCTACTGTTGTAATAATATCGTCTGTAGCTACAGCAATATGTTGTGCTCCCGGTCCTTCATAAAAATCTAAGTATTCTTCAATTTGAGATTTTTTCTTTCCTTCAGCAGGCTCGTTAATCGGGAATTTAATTCTACCATTACCATTGCTCATTACTTTACTCATTAAAGCCGAATATTCGGTATGAATTTGTTTATCATCAAAAGATAGGAAATTAACAAAGCCCATTACATCTTCATAAAACTTTACCCATTGGTTCATCTCATTCCAACCAACATTACCTACCATGTGGTCAATAAATTTTAAGCCTGTTGGCTCAGGATTATAATCCGATTCCCATTTTTTATATCCAGGTAAAAATACTCCATTGTAATTCTTTCTTTCTACAAAAATGTGAACGGTTTCTCCATAAGTATAAATTCCTGACCGCACCACTTCTCCATGCTCATCTTTTTCTACCGTTGGTTCCATAAAAGACTTCGCTCCTCTTTTAGTAGTTTCTTCCCACGATTTAGTAGCATCTTCTACCCAAAGTGCAATTACTTTAACACCATCTCCATGTTTAACAATATGCTCATTTATTGGTGATTTTGAATTTAATGGAGTAGTCAATACCAGTCTAATTTTATCTTGTTTCAACACATAAGAAGCATATTCTTTACACCCAGTTTCTAAGCCTTTGTAAGCATACGATTGAAAACCAAATGCTGTTTTATAGAAATGTGCGGCTTGTTTGGCATTACCTACATAAAACTCTACATAGTCAGTTCCTAAAAGCGGTAAGAAATCTTGTGCTCCTTCAAATATTTTTTCTAATCCGTATTCTACGTTTTTTATACCTTTCATAATTCAATTAGTTTAAAAGTTTATTAGATGATAAGTTTAAGTTTTTAATTTGTTAAAAGTAACGAGTTTAATGTTCTAACCACGATTGGAAATAATCTCCATCTTTAATTTTCATGGCTTCTTCAGTTACCATTAATGGTTTAAACGTATCTACCATTACGGCTAATTCTTCAGTTTCTTTTTGTCCGATGCTTCTTTCCATAGCTCCTGGATGTGGTCCGTGAGGGATACCTGCCGGATGTAAGGTAATTTGCCCTCTTTCTATATTGTTTCTACTCATAAAATCGCCATCCACATAATACAACACCTCATCAGAATCAATATTACTGTGATTGTATGGTGCTGGAATTGATTGAGGATGATAATCGTACAAACGAGGCACAAAAGAACACATTACAAAACCTGCCGTTTCAAAAGTTTGGTGAATGGGTGGTGGCAAATGTACTCTACCGGTAATTGGTTCAAAATCATGAATAGAAAATTTATACGGAAAATTATATCCATCCCACCCCACTACACTAAATGGGTGAGCTGCATAAATATATTCATGAATCATGTCTTGCTTTTTCACTTTTACCAAAAACTCACCTTTATCGGAGTAAGTTTCTAATTCTGTTGGCGGATGAATATCTCTTTCGCAAAATGGTGAATGTTCTAAATGCTGTCCGAACCAATTTCTATATTGTTTGGGTGTATAAACCGGACTTTTAGATTCTACAATGAACAAACGATTATTGGCTGTTTCGAAATTAATTTGATAAATCATTCCTCTAGGAATAACCAAATAATCGCCATATTCAAAATCTATATTTCCTAAATGTGTTCTTAATTTTCCTTTGCCTTCATGCACAAAAATTACTTCATCAGAATCGGTATTTTTATAAAAATAATCTGTTAATGATGCTGTTGGACTAGCCAAAACAATATGGCAATCTGAATTAAACAATACTGTTTTTCTACTTTTTAAAAAATCGCTTTCTGATGGAACAGAAAATCCTTTCAATGCAAGTGATTCCATATTTTTTTCTACCGCCACTTTTGGAACAACACTGTAAGATTTTAAAATCTCTTTTACCTGTGTTGGTCGGTGTGTGTGGTAAAGTAGTGATGACATTCCATCAAAACCCACTGTGCCAAAAAGTTCTTCGTAATAAAAGTCTCCTTCCGGACTTTTAAAAACGGTATGTCTTTTTTTTGGAATATTTCCTAATTGATGATATCTAGGCATAATGCGTAATTAAGTCAATAATTTGTATTTTCTATGAAACAAAGATACAAATTTAAGAGGGAAAATTCCTGACAAAAGTCAAGTTTTGAAATAAAAAAAGCAGGTTTCTCAACCTGCCTAAAACAAAGATTTGCACTAATTAATCTAATTATTGTTTTAACTAATATCTCCGTTATTATTGTTTTTACGTTTTTTCTCGTCCATTTTATTGGCAATAAACAAGCCTAAACCTCCAAATAAAAAGATCATTGAAAAATAACATACCTCATCTTTTAATGGTGTATAAACATCCAACAAATTCCCTGCTAACAAGCCTACACCAACACCTACTGCTATTAATGCAAACTTTAATGCAGAACCACTGTTATTTTCTTTTTTAGGCAAGTTTAAATCCATACCTTTTTCTATCATTTTTAATCTTTCCTGATTTTCCATTCTTCTAAGCAATACTATCATTGCAAAAACACCTAGTGTTATAAAAATTGGAATTGATACACCTATAATTTCTGTCATAATTTTAAATTTAATTGGTTTGTACATGCTTTGACAACAGCTAATGAAAAAATGTTACAACTAGAAAGATTTTTTTTTAGAAATTAATTTTAAATCAACCTATTAATTAAAACTTGTAACATTTTATTTCGTTTATGTGTCTTACTTTTATACACGAAAAGAATAAGTAACTTAATTAATTGGAAGAAACAGACCTCATAAAAGGATTACAAAGTAAAAGTCATTCGGCTATTAACTATTTTGTGCAGTTGCATCAGCAATTTGTATTTGTACTGTGTGCAAAAATGACCCATCAGCGAGAGGTTGCTGAAGAAATTACACAGGATGTGTTGATTAAATGTATTAAAAACATCAACACTTTCGAGGGAAAATCTAAACTTAAAACTTGGGTATATAGTATTGCTCACCATGAAATACTGAATTATTTAAGGAAAAATAAAATTTCTACTACTGAACTTACGGAAAGCATCCCGGTAGTTGATAACGAAAAAAACATACTCGACACATATGCTGATAAAGACATGACGTTAATGATTGAACATTTTTTTAACCAACTGCCTGCCGACCAAAAAGAACTTTTGACTTTATTTTACCTTAACGAATTATCGTTGAAAGAAATTGAAGCTATTACAGCACTTTCGGCAGCTAATATTAGAGTAAAATTATTTAGAGCAAGAGAAAATTTTAAATCCCTATTGTCTGAAAAAGATGTAACTTTATTAAATCAAATTCGCTATGAATAAACATTTAACCGATATAGAAATTTTTGAATTTAGCAATCAATTATTAGATGATAAAGCTCAACTTGTTGCTATAAATGAGCATCTAACCAATTGCGAAACTTGTCAGGTAAAATTAAATGAAGAAACGTCATTTGGCAAAGTTATTCAAAGCAATTTAGCAGTAAACGATAAAATTGATGTCAGTGAAAAAGTATTAAGCCATTTTCAAACGGAGATAAAACCTGTTTTTATTGATTTAAAATGGACGGTTTACACCTCCATTATTGTGGCTATAATTTACATATTAAGTGCCATTCCGATTTTTATTGATGTTGCATTGCCAAAAATCGAAAACGTAAACACTGTTGTTTCTGCTGTATTCTTAATTTTAATGGTGGATGTGGTTACTAAATATTTCAGGTTTAGAAAGTCTCATTAAAACAAAAAAGCGGTTAATATTTTATTAACCGCTTTTTTTATGTTTTAAAGTTTTAAAATTAATAAGGTGCTTTTTGCACAGCTCCTAATTTATCATAAAACATACTCTTCAATTCCCCATCTTTTTTAACATAATCAATTCTATATATTTCAGATGAATAAGGAGTTGTAACTGAAAATGATTTTTCAATTTTACCTTTCACCTCTTTTGTAAAAACATCTTTTACCAATTGAGGTAACTCATCATTCTTAATTACCTTGCAAGTGGCTACTAGCAATAAATCTTTCCTGTCAGAATTCACAATTGCTTCAAATTCATTCCCTCCTACCGAGTAGTAAACTTTTGAATGTTTTGAATTTAATTTTTCTACTTTATTAACTTTTGCTCCTTTAAATACATGAGGATAACTTTCAACAAGTACTTTGTCTTCTGTTTTCAACTCATCTACATCTTTAATTTGAGTATGACCTTGAGCAAATAAGATACTGCTATTTAAAATTATTACTCCTAATATAATAGGTAGGTAAAGTCTTCTTAGTCTCATAATACATATATTTTAATGGTTAATAATTAGTTCTTATGGTCAAAAGTTAATAAAATTATTTTAAATATCCAAATTAAATACTTGCTAAAGCTTTCTCATAATCAGGTTCTGTAACAATCTCTTCCACTTGTTCTGTATAAACTACCTCTCCTGTTTCATCCAAAACAACAATACATCTTGAACTTAATCCGGCTAAAGGTCCTTCTAACATTTCTAAACCATAATCTTTACTAAATTGACCTGTTTTAAAGTCAGATAACATTTCTACATTTTCAATTCCCTCTGCACCACAAAATCTTTTTTGAGCAAAAGGTAAATCTCTAGAAATACACAATACTTTTGTGTTGTCTAAGTCTGCTGCTTTTTTATTAAAGTTTCTTACTGATTCGGCACAAATACCTGTATCAATACTTGGAAAAATATTTAATATTAATTTACTTCCTTTAAAGTCACTTAATGTTTTGGTACTTAAGTCAGTTGCTACTAACCGAAAATCTTTTGCATGCGAACCAACATTTGGAAGTGTTCCACTTGTATTTATTTCGTTTCCTTTAAATTTAATTTTTGCCATGTTATTTTTAAGTTTTGGTTTCTGCTAAATTAATGGTTTAAAACTTCTTTCTTTTAAAAGAAAATAATTTTATTCTTAAAAAAAGCTAACATCACCATCAATTTTGGAATTAGCTCTAAATAATAGTATCTTTGCTTGAAACCAAATAAAAAAGATGATTCTCAATTTAATTATCACTTTTCTTTTACCTTATTTCTATCGCTGACTTTTCTTGATGTACTTTATTTAAATTAATTCTAAAATTAATAATCAAGACAAAAAATGGAAATTTTACTTATAACACCACAAACAGGAAAACACTCAATTTATAACGATAATAAAATTGTTAACTTTTTATATGAACATTTAGATCAATATGGAGATGCAAAAGATGCTATCCAAAAATGTATTGACTATGTATTTACGCCAAACAAAGGCGGCTTAATTTTATTAGCCATAGAAAATAATGAAATTGTGGGAGCTACCATCATCAACAATACAGGCATGAGTGGTTATATTCCCGAAAATATTTTAGTTTATATTGCAGTAAACAAAAACCAACGAGGAAAAGGCGTTGGAAAACAAATTATGCAAAAAGCCATAGAAAAGACTGATGGCGACATTGCTCTTCATGTTGAAAAAGATAATCCTGCAAAATTTTTATATGAAAAAATGGGATTTACCAATCCGTATTTAGAAATGCGTTTAAAAAAATGATAACCGACAACGAAATTGTTCTTTTGCGTAAAGAACTACATCAACACCCTGAAATTTCAGGAGAAGAATTTGAAACAAAGAAAAGAATTATTGCTTTTTTTGATAAACTCCATCCTGACCAAACGGTACATTTAGGAAAAACAGGAGTAGCTTTTGTTTTTAATGGCAAAACTCCTGGAAAAACCGTTATGCTAAGAAGTGAGTTAGATGCTTTGCCTATTCAGGAAATTAATACCTTTGATTACATTTCTAAAACAGCTGGGAAAGCTCATTTATGTGGACATGATGGACACATGAGTATTATAGCTGCTACAGGGAAACACTATAGCAATAATCGACCAGAAAAAGGAAGAGTTGTGTTACTTTTTCAACCTGCAGAAGAAAATGGCGAAGGTGCTAAAGAAGTATTGGCAGATGCTAACTTTAAGCAAATTGAACCTGATTATGCTATTTCCTTACACAATGTTCCGGGCTATAAAAAAGGACAAATAGTTTATAAATATGGAAATTTCACACCTTCTGTAACTAGCATTATTATTAAGCTTACAGGAAAAACTTCTCATGCTGCCGAACCGCATAAAGGTATTAATCCTTCGTTAGCAATAAGTAAAATAACACAACAAACGTTAGCGCTTGCCAGAAATATTGAGGATGATGAACATTACACTGTTATCACTCCTATTTATACCCATATTGGTAGTAAAGCTTACGGGACTTCAGCAGGATATGGCGAAACGCATTTTACAATAAGAACACTTAGTAATGAACGAACAAAAGAACTTACTGATAAAATAAGTGCTTTAGCTGAAAAAATTGCTAAAGAAGAACAATTAACCATTGCTATTTCTTTTACAGAAGCTTTTGAGGCTAATGAAAACAATGCCGAAATAGTAGATATTATTAAACAAACTGCTACAGAAAACAATTTTGACACTTTAGAAAAGCCATCTCCTTTCCCTTGGGGAGAAGACTTTGGACTTTTTACAACTATATATAAAGGTGCAATGTTTGGATTGGGTTCGGGAGAAGATACTCCCCGACTGCATAATCCTGATTACGATTTTCCTGATGAAATTGCTCCATTAGGAACTGCTATGTTTATTAATATAGCCCAAAAATTATTAACTTAAGATAGTACCTTAAAAATGGATGTTACCTCAACAATAGAAATAAATAAAACTGCATATCAAAACAACCTAACCTTTATCCGTTCGCTCATTGGCGAATCTTGTGTTTTCTCATCTGTAATTAAAGGAAATGCCTACGGACATGGCATAGAAGTTTTTGCACCCATGGCTGAAGAAGTTGGTGTAAACCATTTTTCTGTGTTTAGTACTAATGAAGCTTATCGTTTTAAAAAAGTAAGTAATGGCAATAGCACCATATTGATTATGGGAGTTGCAGATTCTACACAAGAACTAGAGTGGGCAATCGATTTAAATATTGAATTTTTTGTGTTCGATTTAGATAGACTGCAACATGCTGTAAAAACTGCCAAACAACTAAAGAAAAAAGCCATTGTCCATATAGAAATTGAAACAGGCATGAACAGAACTGGTTTTTGTGTAGATGAACTAAAAGATGTTATTCATTTTATTGAAGATAATAAAGAACATTTAGATATAAAAGGATTATGTACTCATTTTGCTGGAGCAGAAAGTATTACCAATTATTTTAGAGTAAAAAAGCAAATTGTATTTTACAATAGGGTTTATAAATTTTTTAAAAGTAACAATATAGATTTCAAACAAAAACATTTAGCATGTTCAGCTGCTGTTATTAATTATCCTCAAACAATAAACGATTTAGTTCGTGTGGGAATAATGCAGTATGGTCTTTGGTCAAGTAGAGAAACACAAATGAAGTATTATACCAAACATAAGTTAAATGAAAACCCTTTACAACCTGTAATTTCTTGGAAAACTTATGTTATGGGAACAAAACATGTTGCAGTTGGAGAATATATTAGTTATGGAACAACTGTGTTAGCCGAAACGGACATGAAAATTGCTACTATTCCTGTTGGATATGCTCATGGTTTTAGTCGCTCATTAAGTAACCAAGGAAAAGCTATTATAAGAGGTCATCGTGTAGATGTAATTGGTTTAGTAAATATGAATATGATGATTGTTGACATTACAAATATACCTGAAGTTGAAAAAGGTGATGAGGTAGTTTTAATTGGTCAACAAAATGGAATTACTATTACTGCTAACTCTTTTGGAGAAATGAGTAACCAACTAAACTATGAATTACTTACTCGACTACCAGAAGATATCCCAAGAAAAATTATAAAATAATTGAACCATGGCTTTTATAGAACTTTACAGAGATAAATTAAAAAAGAATTACAACTATCTCGATCAACTTTTTAAAACTAATAATATTGAGTGGGCTGTTGTAAGTAAACTATTATGTGGCAACGAACTTTATCTTAAAGAATTACTTACCTTAGACATTAAAGAAATTTGTGATGCCCGTGTAAGTAATTTGGTAAAAATTAAGAAGCTTGCTCCGGAAATTGATACTGTTTACATAAAGCCTCCGGCAAAAAGAAGCATAAAAAAAATTGTAAAATATGCTGATGCTAGCTTTAATACAGAATTTGAAACGATAAAATGGCTTTCAGAAGAGGCTGTTAGACAGAATAAAATTCACAAAATCATTATTATGATTGAGTTGGGCGATTTACGAGAAGGTGTTATGGGGGATGATTTGATGGATTTCTACGGTTCTATTTTTAAATTACCCAACATAAAAGTTACCGGAATAGGAACTAACCTCAACTGTTTACATGGAGTTTACCCATCAGAAGATAAAATGGTACAACTTAGTTTGTATAAACAGTTAATCGAATCTAAATTTAATAGAAAAATACCTTGGGTTACAGGTGGAACAAGTGTAGTAATTCCATTGTTATTAATGAAACAATTACCTGCTGGGATTAACCATTTTAGAGTTGGTGAAGCATTATTTTTTGGTAATAACTTGATTACTGGAGAAACTTTTGAAGGTATGGAAACAGATGTTTTCAAACTCTTTGCAGAAATTATTGAAATAACAGAAAAACCTATTAATCCTATTGGTAATATGGGTGAAAACCCTAGTGGAGAAGAGTTTGAAGTTAACCCTGAAGATTATGGAAAAACCCATCACAGAGCTATTATAGATTTAGGTGTATTAGATGTTGCTAATTCAGATTTAATAATTCCAGAAGATAAAAACATTACAATTGTAGGAGCCAGTTCTGATATGTTAGTGCTTGATATTGAAAAGTCTGATAAAGATTACCATATTGGTGATTTAATTTCTTTCCGATTAAAATACATGGGAGCGTTGAGGCTTTTCAATTCTGAATACATTACCAAAAAAATAGTTTAAAAGAAAAGCCCTTAAAATAAATTAAGGGCTTTTCAATTTACTAACTCTATCTAAACTAACTATGAAATTAATTTACTCTTCAAAACAAAACTTACTAATTCTGCTGTATTTTTAACATCTAATTTTTTCATTAAATTTCTTCTGTGTACCTCTATGGTTCTGGTAGATAACTTTAGTTGATCTGCTATTTCACTGCTTTTAAAACCTTCGGTAATTAAATTGATAATTTGAATTTCTCTCTCTGTAAGATTTTCTAATTCGTTATTTTCTTTCTTTTTATCTTTATTCATTAAACTATTTATCATAATAGCAGATACATCGCTACTATAATAAGACTTACCCTCTAAAATAGTTTTAATAGCTGTTGATAAATCTTCTAAATTTGAATCTTTTAATACATATCCATGAACACCAACATCTATCATTTTTGTAATGTAAGATTCTTCGCTATGCATGGTAAGTGCTAAAATTTTAATCTCAGGATGATTTTGCCTAACAATCTTCGCTACTTCAAAACCATCTAATTCCGGCATAGTAATATCTAGCATTACTACATGAATTTTCGAAGCATTTTTATCTATATATCTAATTGCTTCTACTCCATTAGATGCCTCTCCAATTATTTTAAAAATCTTATTCTTTTTTAATATAAGTTTAAGTCCTTCTCTAATTAATGTGTGATCGTCAACCAGTAGTATATTAATCGTTTCCATATAAATAATTTAGTTATTATAATACCACAAATTTAGATGTACTTAGAACATCTTACAATGTAGTTTATACTGAAACCAACTACGTATTTATACTTAATCTTTGGGTTTTAAATTTTATCTACAACAACTTTATAGGTAGGATCTTCCATCACATTAACATCAATTATTTTATCAGCATTTTGAAGTAATGCTCTACAGTCTGCACTTAAATGTTTAAGATGAATTTTTTTACCTAATTTATCATATCGTTCTGTCAATTTATTTAACGCTTCAATTGCAGACATATCCACCACTCTACTTTCTTCAAAATCTATAATTACTTCATCGGGATCATTTAGCACATCAAATTTTTCATTAAAAGCAGTTACCGAACCAAAAAATAAGGGACCGTAAATTTCATAATGTTTCACTCCATTTTCATCAATATGTTTTCTTGCTCTAATTCTTTTAGCATTATCCCAAGCAAAAACAAGTGCAGCTATTATTACTCCAATAATTACAGCTAAAGCTAAATTATGCAGGAAAACGGTAATTAAAGTAACCATTACCATTACAAACACATCAGATTTTGGCATGCGTTTAAAAGTTTTTAAACTTGCCCATTCAAACGTACCGATAGATACCATAATCATTAAACCGGTAAGTGCTGCCATTGGCAATTTTTCAATTAATCCGGCACCAAACATTACAAAAACCAGTAACATTATAGCAGCAACAATTCCCGATAACCTTGCTCTTGCTCCCGATGAAATGTTAATTAAACTCTGACCTATCATAGCACAGCCACCCATTCCTGATAAAAATCCTGAAAAAATATTGGCAACACCTTGTGCTACAGCTTCTTTATTTCCTCTTCCTCTGGTTTCAGTAATTTCATCTATAATATTTAGGGTAAGTAAACTTTCAATTAACCCAACCCCTGCAAAAATTGTCGCATAAGGAAAAATCAATAAAAAGGTATCTAAATTTAACGGTATTGTAGGCATGTGCAATGGAGGAAAACCACCTTGTACAGAAGCAATATCTCCAACAGTACTTGTATCTATATTGAAAAAATAAACTAACCCAAAAATTACTAAAATGGCTGTTAATGCAGCAGGAACAACTTTAGTAAGTTTAGGTAAACCCCAAATAATTAACATAGATAGCAATACTAATCCTAAAAAAGTAAATAGTTGAGTTCCTTGCATCCAAGGTGCATTTGGGTCTGTGCTATCTGTTGTAAATTGGCTTAACTGAGACATGAAAATAATTATTGCCAAACCATTAACAAACCCAAAAATTACAGGATGAGGCACTAAACGCATTAACTTTCCTAACCTTAATACCCCGACTAGTATTTGTAGAACACCTGCAAGTATTGCTGTTGCAAAAACATATTGAGTAATTTCATCTACAGTAATATCAGGGTTTTGTTGTTTCAACACTGTTATTAGTCCAACAAAAACAACTGCTACAGCTCCTGTAGCTCCAGAAATCATTCCTGGACGACCACCTAAAATAGCAGTAACTAAACCCATTACAAATGCTGCGTACAAACCTGTTAGTGGAGATAAACCTGCCAATAATGAAAAAGCTACTGCTTCGGGAACAAGTGCTAGAGCAACTGTTAAACCGGATAATACTTCTGTTCTGTAATTTACTTTTTGTGTTAAATCAAATAAATTGAAATATTTCTTCATTTTTAGTTAGGTGTTGTGAAAAAAGGTGCAAAAGTACCTTTAATAAATTCTTCGGACCAAGTAAAAAATGAAAACTTTAGCTATCTCAAGAAACTCTTAGCATTTAATTCGTTGTAATCTTTTCGCCATTGAAGAGCAGCTTCTAAATAAATATGTTCTAAAACAGGTTTGTCGTCTGTTAATAATAGTGCGTCATTAAAATTCATATCCATTTCATATATCATCTTATGAATAATTTGCTGCTTCGCTTTTAATTCATTCTTTCCGCACATAAATAACAAATTTCGTTGATGTTCTTCTCCATCTGTTGCAATTAAATGAACATCGAAAGCAGTATGTTTTAACGTTGTATATATTGAACGAGCAGCTCTGCCTTTACTTCCACTTATAAAACCATAAAAATTAACCACTAACAATCCATTGTCTGTTAATTGATGTTGGATATCTACAAATGCTTCCTTAGTCATTAAATGAACTGGAGGTGTTTCACTATGGTACAAATCGTAAATAATTACATCGTATTTTTTATTGGTAGTTCTAATATAATGTCTAGCATCATCAATAATAACTTCAACATCTTGCTCAATGTAAAAATATTTTTTTGCTAATTTTTCAATGCGAGCGTCTATTTCTACAATATCAACCTCATAACCATTAGCAATTAATTGCTTATACACAGTTCCACCTCCCATTCCTAACAGCAATGCTTTTTTTCCATTACTGTAATTGTTAATGTTATACATTAAAACATCTACATAATTCCACAAACTTTCATTTGGATTGTTTCTATCCATGATGGTTTGAGAAATATTATTCACCATTAGTTCTCTATATACTTTTCCATTGGGATATTGTCTATCCATTACTTTAATGTTTCCTAAAATTCCTTCAGACTCGACAATGACTCCAGGAGTTTTATGGTTAGAAAAATTTAAAGATAATAAAGCAAAAACTGCCACTATTGCTACTTTAATATCTACATTTTTTGAGGAAATAAACAAGACAACAGCAGTAGCTATAACCAAAACTCCATAAGCATACAATGTAATTGTAATTCCGAAATTAGGTAAGAGGTAAAATCCCACTAAAAAAGTAGAAAATATTCCTCCTAAAGTAGATACCGCATAAACTGTCCCACTATTTTTTCCAGATTCTTTTGCTTGAGAGGTTAACAAATTAATAAGCATTGGCGAAACAGCTCCAAACATCACTAAAGGAAGAAATAAAAAGCACATTAAAGATACAATAGTTCCTGTAATTAATGAAAAATTGATGGTAATTGGTAAAATAAAACCGCTAATTATTGGCGTTAAAGTAACTAATAACCCACCAAGTAACATTAACCAAGCTACTGCTTTAGTATTACTCTTTTTTGAAGATAAATACCCACCAAAATAGTAACCAGAAGTTAATGCTGTTAAGGTTATTCCCAATACTGCTGCCCACACATAAATAGAAGTTCCAAAATAAGGCGATAATATTTTAGCACTACATAATTCTACGCACATTACCGCTCCACCCTCTACAAAAGCAAGGAAGAATAATATTATTGATAAACTCTTTTTCATCTGTTTTATAATTACTGCTCTAAATTTATTTTTAACAAAGATGCAACGTTTTTTTTCAATCCTCAAACTTCTCCTCCAACAAATCAGGTCTTCTTTCTTTAGTTCTTTTATAAGCTTGTTCTTCTCTCCATTGTTCAATTTTTTTATGGTCGCCACTTAATAGAATTTCGGGCACTTTCATTCCTTTATAATCTTCCGGACGAGTATAAACCGGTGGCGATAACAATCCATCTTGAAAAGAATCTGTTAATGCAGAAGTTTCATCACTAATAACCCCTGGAATTAACCGAATAATAGCATCGCAAACTATTGCTGCAGGTAACTCCCCTCCTGTTAACACATAGTCTCCCACAGAAATTTCTTTGGTAATATAAAGCTCTCTTAATCTTTCATCTATCCCCTTATAATGTCCTGCAAGAATGATTATATTTTTATATAACGATAATTGATTAGCAGTTTTTTGATTAAACGTTTCTCCATCGGGAGTCATATAAATTATTTCATCATAAGTTCTTTCTGCTTTTAATTTTTCAATGCAATCTGCTATGGGTTGAATTTGCAATACCATTCCTGCCCCTCCCCCAAAAGTATAATCATCAACACTTTTTTGTTTGTTAGTTGAATAATCTCTTAGGTTATGTACAACAACTTCTACCAATCCTTTTTCTTGAGCTCTTTTTAATATAGAAGCACCAAAAGGACTTTCTAATAATTCAGGCAAAACAGTAATAATATCAATTCTCATAAGTAGAAAGTTTATAAAGTAAAAAGTTCATAAAGTTACGCACTTTTCACTTTATGAACTTTATAAACTTTCTACTAAAAAAAACTATTATCTTTGCTCTCTTAAAATAAAAACTATGACAGACAACAAACACTGGACAAAAGAAGAAATTTTAGCAATATACAACCAACCTTTAATGGAGTTAATTTATGAGGCAGCCACTGTGCATCGCCAATATCATGACCCATTAAAAATTCAAGTTAGCAAACTTATTTCTATAAAAACAGGTGGTTGTCCGGAAGATTGTGGTTATTGTCCTCAAGCGGCAAGGTATCATACCAATATTGAAAAGAATGATTTAATGCCTATTAATGAAGTTATGGCTAAGGCAGAAGCTGCTAAAGCAACAGGTTCATCTAGGGTTTGTATGGGAGCAGCTTGGAGAAATGTACAAGATGGAAAAGATTTTGACCAAGTGATAGAAATGGTAAAAGGTTTAAGTGCTATGAACATGGAAGTTTGTTGTACCTTAGGCATGGTTACCGAAAGTCAGGCTAGCAGATTAGCTGAAGCGGGTTTACATTATTACAATCATAACATAGATACTTCTGAGGAATATTATAAAGAAGTAATTTCTACAAGAGGATTTAACGATAGAATTGAAACGTTGGAAAACGTTAGAAAAAGTGCTTTAAAAGTTTGTTCTGGTGGAATTATCGGTATGGGAGAAACTGTTAATGACCGAATTGGTATGTTGATGGGCTTACAAAAACTAAGCGAAGCACCTGAGTCTATTCCGATTAATGCATTAGTACCTGTTGAAGGAACGCCTATGGAAGAACAAGAAATTGTTCCTATTTGGGATGTTGTTAGAATGATAGCTACTACAAGAATTGTTTTCCCGAAAAGTACGGTAAGACTTTCTGCTGGGAGAATGCAAATGAGTAAAGAAGGTCAGGCATTATGTTTTATGGCTGGAGCTAGCTCTATATTTGCAGGAGATAAATTGCTTACTACTCCAAATCCTGGAGACAATGAAGATATGCAATTGTTTAACCTGCTAGGATTAACCCCTTCTGAAAAGGAAAAAGACAATACCGGAAAAGTAAAAATCAG
The DNA here is from genome assembly GCA_965284565.1 of Vicingaceae bacterium. Classification (GTDB taxonomy): domain Bacteria; phylum Bacteroidota; class Bacteroidia; order Flavobacteriales_E; family Vicingaceae; genus BRH-c54. Next base: position 2,174,626 of record OZ260100.1, on the reverse strand, counting down.
AAAAGATGCTCCTGTTTTAAGTTCTGAAGAAAAAATTAAGTGGAGTCGTCCTGGACATGTTATTGAAAAGAACAAACAAGCTGCCGAAAAAGCTAAAGAAATAAGAAAAGCTTTAAAGTCTTAACGTTTTAAAAAATTTTCTGCTTCTTTATCAATGTAATTTCCTCCTTGAGCAACTAAATTTATTGCTTTTGCAACTGTATTTTTATCACTTTCTTTTAGCATATAGCCAGAAGCTCCTGATTTTATCATGTCTTTTATATAGCTTTCTTCCAAATGCATGGTAAGGGCTATTACTTTTAGGTTGGGAAACTTCTCTTTTATTAATCTAGTTGCTCCTATTCCATCTAACTTTGGCATACTAATATCCATAAGAATGACATCAATATTTTGAGCATTTTGTTCTACGTACTCTATAGCCTCTAGTCCGTTTTCTACTTCAGCAACAACATTAAACTCAGGAACAGTTCTAAGCATTAATTTTATTCCATTTCTAATTATTTGATGGTCATCTACTATTAAAATGTTTATCATCTCTATATGTTTTTTATTTATTATTGATTGTCTAATCACTATAAAAAATTGCATTAATAACTTAATCAAAAAAAACTAACTGGAACAGTAATATTAATCTCTGTACCTTTAGTAACCTTTTCGTTTATAATAAATGTTCCCGAAAGGTAATCTAGTCTTGTTTCAATATTTTTCAGCCCTATACCTTTAGTTTCTTCATTTTTAAAATCAACTAGCATCCCAACGCCATTATCTTTTACTTTTATATGTAACAAGTTATTTTCTAAATTTAATTCAATTAAAGCTTTGGTTGCTTTTGAATGTTTTAAGATATTAGTAATTAATTCTTGAATTATTCTGTACAACGCTTTTTCCTGTTCACCTTCAAACCTCAAATTTTCAATATTATGTCTAAATTCAAAGTCTATTGCTCTATCTAATAAATTTACATTGCTAATAGCATCTTCTATTGCTTGAGCTAATCCAAACTGAGCCAAAACTCTTGTCATTAAGCCATGAGATACATTTCTTGCTTCTTGTATAGATGCTGTTAATAATTTCATAGAGTTATTATAAACATCTAATATGGGTTCATCTAATTTTTCCATGTCATCTTGTAGCGAACTTAGATTCATTTTAGATGCTAATAATATTTGTCCTAACCCATCATGCAATTCTTTAGCAAAGTTTTCTTTTTCTTTTTCTTGAGCATCAATTACATCTCTAATTCTATTTAGTTTTACTTGCTTAACTTCTGTAATATCTTGTCGTACATTGATAAAATAAGCTACATTATTATAAATATCTCTAATAGGAATTATAGTTGAGTAAGTCCAATAAATCGAACCATCTTTTCTTTTATTCCTTACTTCTCCACTCCATACTTCACCTTTTAAAATAGTATCCCACATTTCTTTAAAAAACGCTTTTGGATGAAAGTTTGAGTTAAACAACCTTGTGTTTGCTCCTATTAATTCTTTTTTTGTATATCCTGATTTATTAATAACATTTTCACTAACATTCAAAATTTTCCCATCTAAATCAACATAAATAACATTTGTTGTATAATGCAAAGCCTTTTCTAAATCAATAGCTTTTTGTATAGCCTCATTACTTTTTGTTATATCTGTTAAAAAAGCAATAAAATAGCCTTGCTCATTTTCACTTTTAGGTATCTTTTTTATAAACACCTTACAATATAGAAGTTTGCTCTCTTTATGTGGAATAATTTTTTCTACTATAACACTTTTTTTGTTAGTACCATCAAGCTTTTTAATTTCCTTAACTAATTCATTTTCTTCGGTGTATTTAAGCATTTCTAAGATTGATGCTCTTTTAAATTCACTCTTCTTATAACCGGAAAGGTATGTCATTCTTTTATTAACATCAATAACTTTAAACTCATCATCAAATAATATAATTCCATCATTAGCATTATTAAAAATGTTTCTATAGTTTTTTTCTTGCTCAACTAACCTTTCTTTAGATGCTTCTAACCTTTTTTCAGCATAATATTTTTCCGTTATATCTTGAGCGTTAAAAACAATTCCCTCTACAATATTGTTTTCTAACTGATTATTCAATTTAAAATTTATAATCCGTTCCTCTCCATTTCTATTTATAATTTTTACTGTATCAGCATTCTTATCTCTAATTTCTTTAACAGTTCTAGTAAAATTTTCTTTAACTTGTTGAATATAGTGATTAGGAATAAACTCTAAAAAAGACTTTCCTATCATTTCATAAGAATTGTATCCTAAAATGCTTTTTACCGATTCGGAAATATATTGCATTACGCCATTAACGTCAACAATTCCAATTACTTCATGAGAACTTTCTACTAATGTTCTAAAATATTTCTCTTTCTCAATTAAACTTTTTTGCCATTTATCTCTTTCTACTATAGTTGATAATTGAGTAGAAACAAACTCTAACAATTCTAAATCATTATTACAAAGTATTTTTGTTTTAGAATAAGACATTACTGTTAAAGCACCCACTACTTTCCCTTCATTTCTTATTGGAAAAGATACTAATGATTTAGGGACAGCTCTATCAACTTTTAATCTATTTATTGATATTAATTCATGTAATTCTTTTTCGGTTTTTATTATAGCAGATTTATGAGTAATAACATATTCAAAAAAACCATTAGAATTAAATTCCTTTTCAACTTCGAATGCTATACTGTTGTTTTCTCCATCAGCATATACTGGAAAAAACACAGTTTTTTCTACTTCATTAAAAAATGAAATATAAAAATTAGAAACATCTGTAACTTTACCAAGCATATTATGTAAATACTCAGAAATAGTATTTATATTAATTGTTCTTCGTTGCGATTTTTTAGCTACCACATAAGCTATTTCTTTTCTTATTTCCTCATTAATAGATTCTGTAATATCCCTACCAAACAATCTAATTTCTGTTGGAACACCATTTTCATCACAAACCAATTGTGCATTGACTTTAGCATGAATTAACTCTTGGTTCTTTTTTAAAAAGGTTAATGGAAAATTTTGAACTACTTTTTCTTTAAACAGCTTTTCTTGAAATGCATTTCTTTGATTTAAATCATAATAAAAAGTTTCAGAAGATTTTCCTATTAATTCTTCTGGTGAATATCCAGAAAACTTAAATGCTGATGGAGATGCTTCAATTATCTCATTCCCTTCAGCAGTAATTCTTGTTCTAATAAAAACATCTTGTAATTCATCAATTATAGTTTTATATTTTTCTTGTTCTATAATTAAATTGGTTTCGTAAAGTTTTCTTTCGCATTCTCCTCTCAGTCTTGGTGTAAAAATAGATAATACTTGTTTCATGTCTTCTTGCTCCTGTTCATTTATTGTTTTGTTGTGCATCAATACAATTGCTCCAACAGGAGTTTTATTTTCATTATACAACAACATGCCAACATAACTTTGCACATTGTACCTCTTAAGTTCCACATCATCTGGAAAAATGGTTTGAACATTTTTAGGAAACATACAAAAAGGCTCTTTTAACAATACCTTCGTTGGAGAGTTTTCTATCCCACAAACAATATTTTCTAATTGTTTATCTTTTTCCATAAATACTATGGAGCTAATTTCTTCTAAGCTTTTATTATAAGTGCCAATAAAACAATACTTCATTTTAAACTCTTCTACAAAAAAATTAGCAAGGTTAATAAAGTATTGATTACCATAACTTACATCCAGTTTATTCTTCACAAAATCTGCATATCGCTGCATTCTTTTTTCATGAATAACTAATCCTATAGTATTACATATAGAAGTAATTTCATTTACTGTACTTTCATCATAATAAATTTCCTCTTCTAGGTAAAGTGTTAAAACGCCATAGCAGTTGTCTTTATAATTAATAGGAAAAGAGCAAATGTTTTTCTCAGTAAATATTACTTTGTTATTTTGGACTTTTTCAATACTATTTTTAAATTGGTGTGTAATTGAACATAAAGCTTTTCCACATACACAATCTTTTTTTCTAACATGTCCGCATTGTTGAAGTACTGCTGTATCTATATTTTTATGAGCAATAACCTTCATAAATTCATTATTTCTTTTCAGAAAAATTATCCCTTTGTCAGAAAAACCCAATAATCTTACCTCATCAATAATAACCTCTAAAGATTTTACTAAAAAAGTATTTATATCACTTTCTTTGGTAGTAATCTCTAATAATTTATTTATTACTTTTTGAAGTGAAAAATTGACTTGTTCTATCATTATACTTTTTATCGATAATTAATGTCATAAAGTTACGGCTCGATTACAATTGTTTTTTACGGCTTATCACTTAAAATCATTATGTTTTTTTAAGTATAATTACTTACTCAAAAATGTGTAAAATACACTTAGCGTACTTAAATAACTTTATATAAAAAACATTACTTTAGCCAAAAGAAACTGACTAAAATAGCTACAATTATAAAAATGCATAATCATAGTAAATTTATAACAGAGCGTATTGATAAAAGCAAATCTGACAATGCTTTTAGAGAACTTGTATTAAATAATAGTTTAATTGATTTTTGCTCTAACGATTATTTAGGCTTTGCTAAAGAAACTGAAATTCATAACATAAATAATAAGTCTAATGAACTTTTACAATATGGAGCAACAGGTTCACGATTAATTTCTGGAAACTATGAGTTAACCGAAGAAACAGAAGCTTTTTTAGCCAAGTTTTATAATGCTTCTACTGCTCTAATTTTCAATTCGGGTTACAATGCTAATATTGGTTTATTTCAATGTCTGCCACAAAGAAACGATACCATTATTTATGATGAATTTATTCATGCTTCTATAAGAGATGGAATAAGACTTAGTAATGCAAATAATTTTTCATTCACTCATAATGACTTAACCGTATTAGAGCAAAAACTAGCCAATGCCAAAGGGTTAGTTTATGTGGTTGTTGAGTCGGTTTATTCTATGGATGGTGACCAAGCTCCACTGATAGAAATGGTTAATCTCTGTAAAAAATACAATGCTGCACTAATTGTAGATGAAGCACATGCAGTAGGTATTTTCGGAAATGGTAAAGGTTTGGTTAACGAATTAGAATTAGAAAATGATGTTTTTGCTCGAATTGTAACTTTCGGGAAAGCTTATGGTACTCATGGTGCAGCAATTTTAGGTAGTAATGATTTACGAAATTATTTAATTAACTTCTCTCGAGCTTTTATTTATACTACGGCCTTACCGCTTCATAGCATTATTACCATAAAAAATGCTCATGAGTTTTTACTTCAAAATTTAAATAGAATTAATAAATTAAAAGAGTTGATTAATTATTTCCGAAGTTTAACTTCAAATGCCGAAAAAACAAGAATTGAAAATTCTTTATTTTCTCGAGCATCCTCGAAAAATGAGTTTTTCAAAGAAAAACATTTTTCGGGACTTCAAACTTTAAACTCTTATAGCCCTATACAATGTATTATTATACCAGGTAATAACGAAGTTAAAGCAATAGCTGAAAGACTACAACAAAACGGTTTTGAGATAAGACCAATACTTTCTCCAACAGTTCCTAAAGGGCAAGAACGATTGAGAATTTGTTTACATAGTTTTAATACAAAAGAAGAGATAGATAGTTTAATAAAAACGTTAAAAACATAATTAATGAATTATTTCATAAGCGGAATAGGAACAGACATAGGAAAAACAGTAGTTTCAGCGATTTTAACCGAAGCCTTAGAAGCCGACTATTGGAAACCCATACAAGCCGGAGATTTAAACCATACAGATACAGATAAGGTGAAAAACCTTGTTAGCAATAAAAATTCTATTTTTCATAAAGAAGCATATTGTTTAACTCAACCAATGTCGCCACATGCTGCTGCAAAAATGGATGAAATTGAAATAAATTTAAACGAAATTAAACTACCTACAACCAATAATAAGCTAATAATTGAAGGTGCCGGAGGATTAATGGTTCCTATAAACGACAACGATTTAATAATTGATTTTATCAAAAAAATAGATGCTGAAGTAATTTTAGTTTCTCAAAATTATTTAGGTAGCATTAACCACACCTTGTTGAGCATAGAAAGCTTAAAAGCACGAAACATTAAAATTAAAGGTGTCATTTTTAATGGTGATGAAAATGCAACAACCGAACAATTTATTTTATCCTACACTAAAGTGAATTGCTTAGGAAGGATAAAGCAACATCCTTTTATTAATAAAGAGGTAGTTTTATCTTATAAAAACCATTTTCAATCGCTTTTATGAATAAGCAACATTTTAACGTAATAATTATTGGAGCTGGTGCGGCAGGCTTTTTTACTGCCATCAATATTGCTGAACTTCATCCTCATCTTTCTATTGCTATTTTAGAAAAAACTTCTCACTTATTAAAAAAAGTGAAAATTTCAGGTGGCGGAAGATGCAATGTAACACACGCTTGTTTTGATCCTAAAGAACTAAGTAACTATTATCCTAGAGGAGGAAAAGAGTTGTTAGGTGCTTTTTATCAGTTTCAACCACTCAATACTATTGAATGGTTCAGCTCAAAGAATATTGACCTAAAAACAGAAAACGATGGAAGAATGTTTCCTGTTTCTAACACTTCAGAAACCATAGTGAATTGTTTTTTAAAGCTCGCTGAAAAATATAAAATTAATATTATTACTCAAACCAAAGTGGAAAAAATACTTCCCTTAACTAATGGTTTTGAAATAACTACCAACAATGGAAATTTCACTTCTGATAAAGTTGTAGTAACAGCAGGAGGATTTAATAAGTCAGAACAATATCAGTTTTTAACCGATTTAGGACATACCATTCAACCACCAATTCCATCTCTTTTTACTTTTAATTTACCTCAGCACCCAATTTGCGAACTTCAAGGAATTAGTGTTAAAAATGTAGCGATAAAAATTAAAGATAGTAACTACAAAGAAGAAGGTCCATTATTAATTACCCATTGGGGGATGAGTGGTCCTGCAGTATTAAAACTAAGTGCTTGGGCAGCTCGTTATTTGCAAGAAAAAAATTATAACTTTACTTGTTTTGTAAATTGGTTACCCAACTTATCTGCCGAACAAATTACAGAACAATTAACTACTTTTAAAACTACGGTTGCTACCAAAAAAGTAAGCAATGCTTTTCCGTTCGACTTCCCTAAAAACTTATCGCTCTATTTTTTACAAAAAGCAACAATAAACGAAAGTCTAAATTGGGCAGATGTTTCTAAAAAACAACTTCTACTTTTAACCAACATCTTAGCAGCCGATGAATATTTATCTAAAGGAAAAACTACCTTTAAGCAAGAATTTGTTACTTGTGGTGGTATAAAACTTAATGAAGTCAATTTTAAAACCATGGAAAGCAAACTACATCCTAATTTATATTTTTCGGGAGAAGTATTAGATATTGATGCACTTACCGGAGGTTTTAACTTTCAAGCTGCTTGGACTACTGCTTGGATTACCGCTCAATATATATAGGATTAATTTTTTGACAACTTTATTGTTGATTAAGTTTAAAAAAAGTTATTGTATGTTTCAGTTTTAAATTCTACTTTTGAACTCACAAAAAATTAAACTAAGAAAATATAAAGATATGAGTGTATTAGTAAACAAAAAATCAAAAATAATAGTTCAAGGATTCACAGGTAGTGAAGGTACTTTTCATGCTAGTCAAATGATAGAATATGGAACTAACGTTGTTGGTGGTGTTACTCCAGGTAAAGGTGGTCAAAAACACTTAGACAAACCTGTTTTTAATACTGTAGAAGATGCTGTAAAAGCTACTGGAGCTGATGTTTCTATTATTTTTGTACCACCTGCTTTTGCTGCAGATGCAATAATTGAAGCTGCAGATGCAGGAATAAAAGTTATTGTTTGTATTACTGAAGGAATTCCTGTAAAAGATATGATTCCTGTAAAAGAATATTTAAAATCTACTAATGCACGTTTAATCGGACCAAACTGTCCAGGAGTGATTACTCCTGATGGTGCTAAAGTGGGAATAATGCCAGGCTTTATTTTTAGATCAGGAAAAATAGGTATTGTTTCAAAATCAGGAACTTTAACTTACGAAGCTGCTGACCAAGTGGTGAAAGCAGGTTTAGGAATTTCTACAGCCATAGGTATTGGTGGAGACCCTATTATTGGAACAACTACTCAAGAAGCTATTGAGTTATTTATGAATGATCCTGAAACTGAAGGAATTGTAATGATAGGAGAAATAGGTGGAAACTTAGAAGCTAATGCTGCCAAATGGATTAAAGCAAATGGTAATAAACCTGTTGTAGGTTTTATTGCTGGAGAAACTGCTCCTGCAGGAAGAACAATGGGACATGCAGGTGCTATTGTTGGTGGTGAAGAAGATACTGCCAAAGCTAAAAAGAAAATTATGAGAGATTGTGGAATTACTGTTGTTGACTCTCCTGCTGATATTGGTCAAACTATGGCTGAATTAATGAAAGTAAACGCATAAACTCATAAATTAATAACTATGAAATTACTAGAAGGAAAAGTTACTATAATTACTGGTGCAACTAGAGGTATAGGAAAAGGAATAGCTGAAATTTTTGCTCAAAATGGAGCTGATATTGCTTTCACTTATGTTTCTTCGGATGATCAAGCTAAAAAAGTTGTAGATGAATTAAGTGCTTATGGTGTTAAAGTAAAAAGTTATAAATCTAATGCAGCTATTTATAGTGATGCAGAAGCTTTTATTGACCAAGTAGTAGCTGATTTTGGAAAAATTGATGCTATTGTAAATAATGCTGGAATTACAAGAGATGGTTTGTTAATGAGAATGACGGAACAAAATTGGGATGAAGTAATGAATGTAAACTTAAAGTCTGTTTTTAACATTACAAAATGTGCTTTAAAAACATTATTAAAACAACGATATGGCTCTATTATTAATATGAGCTCTGTTGTTGGTATTGAAGGAAACGCAGGACAATCTAACTATGCTGCTTCAAAAGCCGGAATTATTGGGTTTACTAAATCTATTGCTCAAGAAATTGGTTCAAGAAATATTAGAAGCAATGCTATTGCTCCAGGTTTTATTGAAACAGAAATGACTGCTCAATTAGATGAGACCATAATGAAAGGATGGATTGAAGACATCCCTATGAAAAGACCTGGAAAACCAGAAGACGTTGCTAACGCAGCCCTTTTCTTGGCTTCTGACTTATCTTCATATGTAAACGGACAAGTAATAAATGTTTGTGGAGGAATGCAAACTTAAAAAAATCATCTTTATAAACAAACCTACAAAGTTCTCCTTTGTAGGTTTGTATCAACTTGCAAGTTTTTCTATTATCTAACTAAAGTGGTTAACTCTGAAAAACCTTTTTTAAACGAGTAGGAAGCACTATCAAAAGTCTCTCTCACTTCTTCCCATTTATCTTCCGAAGATGTTAGCAAATCTTCGTACTTATTTTTCATCTCATCTCTTTTAGCTTTTAGTTCCGTTAGCTTTTCATTATAACTTGATTTAACCTCTTCTTCAGCATTTTCTTTTTTAGCTTCAAGCTCATTTACTTGATTAAAAATTTCATCAATTGTTGATTTTGCTTCTTTCTTATATTCTTCTCTGTCCATAATCTGTATAGTTTTTTAAAAAGTAATGCCTACTCTTTTCAGGATTTTCGGCTTGCTCCAAAAGTAAATAAATTCATGAATCAACTCAGTAAGTCAGTAAGAGTTGCAAACCTTAAGGAATGGTATACTTCCAAATTAGCCAAAATAACAGCCAATCTAAAGTATATAGTCTTAAAAGATGTTAAACAAAATTTGTACAAACAGACCGAAAGCTTTTATAACAAGGCTTCTATGATTTTTTCTATAGAATAACCATCTGCCTCTGCTTTGTAATTTCTTACAATTCTGTGTCTTAAAATTGGTGTTGCCACAGCTTTTACATCATCAATATCTGGAGAATATTTTCCGTTTAATGCAGCATGACATTTTGCTCCAACAATTAAATATTGTGAAGCTCTTGGTCCTGCTCCCCAACTTAAATAATTGTTTACTATTTCAGGAGATAAATCATTGCCTGGTCTGGTGCTCGATGCCAATTTCACAGCATATTCTAATACATTATCTGCAACAGGTAGTTTTCTTATTAAATTCTGAAAGAAAATGATTTCCTCAGCATTCATTACTTTACTTAACTGTATATTACTATCTGTTGTTGTAGCTTTTACAATAGCTAGCTCTTCGTCATATTTAGGATAATCTACCCAAATATTAAACATAAATCTATCTAATTGAGCTTCTGGTAAAGGGTAAGTTCCTTCTTGTTCTATTGGGTTTTGAGTTGCTAATACAAAGAAAGGATTGTCCAATTTATAATGATTTCCTGCTGCTGTTACTGTTTTTTCTTGCATCGCTTCTAATAATGCCGATTGGGTCTTTGGAGGTGTTCTATTAATTTCATCTGCCAAAATAATGTTGGCAAACAAGGGACCTTTAATAAATTTAAAATTTTTTGTTTCATCTAAAATTTCAGAACCAATAATGTCTGATGGCATTAAATCGGGAGTAAACTGAATTCTGTTAAAGCTTAGCCCTAAAGCATCTGCCAAAGTATTTATAAGTAATGTTTTTGCTAACCCAGGTACACCCACCAACAAACAATGGCCTCTACTAAAAATAGAAATTAATACACTTTTAATTACCTCATCTTGTCCAACAATTACTTTACCAATTTCTTGCTTTAAGATATTGTATCTTTTTACAAAATCGTCTATTGCTTCAACTTCTGATTTATATTTATTTTCTGACATAGTTATATTTTTATTGGTTTGGAGTAAAAAATTATTTTACCCAAGGGTTCTCAAATGGGCAACCTTTGTATTCTTCACTAATTTTAACATGGGTATCTGCTAATTTTTCTTTAATCCAATTTAATGTATGTTCTCCTTCTTTGGCTGCTAAGGCTGCCTGCTGAATTTTAGAATAATCTGTTTCTAAAGAAGCCTTGTGTGGTTCTGTTTTGCTAATCAACTTAACTATTCTATATCCTTTTTTACCATCGGGAGATTGTGCAGGAACAGGCTTTGAAATTTCGCCTTCCTTAAGTTTATCTAATGTGTAAAAAACCTGTGGCTCCACTTCATCTAAACTAAAAAATGCAGTGCCTGTTTGAGGATTAGCAACTACTCCATCACTTTTAGCAGAATTTTCATCTTTAGAATATTTTAAAGCATAATCGCCAAAGGTTAATGTATCTGTTGGTAGTGCATTGTATATACTATCTGCCAAATTTTTAGCATTTTGTACTTCTTTTTCACTTACTTTAATTTTTATAAGAATATGTCTGGTATTAACTTTCTGACCTCTTCTTTCAATTAATTGAATGATATGGAAACCAAACTTGGTTTTAACAATTTCAGAAACTGCTGTGTTTTTTAACTTAAATGCTGTTGACGAATATTCAGGAACCAATTCTGCTCGTCCTAAAAAGCCTATTTCTCCACCGTTTTTAGCAGAACCCTCATCTTCAGAGTAAAGTATGGCTAAGGTTGTAAAATCTTCTCCTTTTATAATCCTATCTCTTATTGCTTGTATTCGTTCTTTAGCTGCCTTTATTTCTTCCTCACTTTCTTTAGCATAAATTAATATTTGAGCATATTTCACTTCAGACTCTATAGTTGGTATGGAATCTTTAGGTATTTTTTTATAAAAATCTCTTACTTCTTTAGGTGTAATAGATAATCCTGAGGTTATTTTTCCTTGCATACGTTGACTAATCATTTGGTCTTTTACCGTATTTCTAAACTCTTCTTTAATTTCCTTTATAGTTTTTTTATAATATTGTTCTAGTTTACGTTCAGATCCAATTTGTGCAATAAAATAATTTAATCTTCTATCAATTTCCATTTCTACCTCTTCATCACTAACTTCCAAACTATCTTGTTTTGCTTGGTGAATTAATAATTTTTGAAATAATAATTCCTCCATTATTTCGCATTTATTATTTTCATCAACAATTACCCCTTGAGATTTTAAAGAAACTATTTGAGTTTCTAATGCCGAAAATAATAACATCTCTCCTCCCACAACGGCAATTGTTTTATCTAATACTTTACCATCAGTTTGACTTTTTAATGTGCTGCCAATTAAAATTAGCGAAAGAAAGATTATGTTTTTTATATTTATTATCATGTGTCTATTTTTCTCAAGTGGTCTAATTTCAAATTTTTAACCTCAAACTTAAAATTAGTTTTGTACTTTTTTATCTTCTTCTTTATTGTAAAACTTAACTTTATTAGAGTTAATTGCCTGTTGATATAAATCGTGTTTTAGTTTTTTTAGCAGATTAAGTTTTCTTTTATTAATAATGATATTTTTAATGTTGTTAGTTTCAAAAGCTAAAGGTGCAACATCTCCACTTTTTATATGGTCATTAATTTTTAAAAAGTAATAGGCTAACGAATCTTCAAGTACCATATTGTTGTTTGTAGCAATTTGATAATTAACAGATAAAGGTAGTTCTTTTTTTAAATCATTTACTTCTATCCATTCCTCTTCGTTAAAATAAAACTTTTCGGCATATTGATGCGCATATTCTTTCACTTCTTGTTGGTCTTTTTCTTCATTTGAAGCAAAATTCTTTTTTACTCTTTTAATTTTAGGTGCTTTTAATGGCACTTTCATAAACTTCACTTTAACAATATCGTTTATCAGTTTAAAATTCTCAGGGTTTTTATCATAATAGGCTTTAATCTCTTCTTCAGCTACAAAAGTATCTAGTTTTTGCTTAATCAATTCTTTTTCATAAGTGTAGGTGAGCAAAGTAGTTCTATAATCTTCCAATTGTTTTTTAAAGTCTTGTTGATTTTGATCTAAATTAAGTTCTGCTTTTTGAAGCACCAATTTTTCTTTAATCCAGTTTTCAATAAAATTATTTACAATTGCTAAACTATCATCCTTAGAAATACCTGTTAAAGTTAAATTTTCAATTTCTTTCAACTTTAATTGGTATTGACCTACTTCTACAAGAACGCCCACTTTATCTTCCTCATCTTGATTTCCATAAAAATCAAAATCACAAGAAACAAGTAACAGTAATATTGTAGCGATTCCAATTAAATGTTTCATTGTTATTTATTTATTATCTCACATATTATAGGTGTAATAGAAGAACCTATCACATCCAACTTCTAATTGATCTTTACTGTAATTTAGATAATACTTCTTTATGAATTTTTACAGGATATTTAGCTTTTAATTTTACTATCCATTCTTTTTCTAATTTGTTTTGATAATCTGAAGTTACCAACCCTCTTATTTCATCTAATAATTTTGGTTGAGGAGGTAAAACCTCTTTTACTTCAATCAATACAACTTCATTATCATGATTAAGTTTGGTTACGGCTTTATTTTCCCATTTAGCTTTAGCAACCAATTCATTTTGCTCTTTGGTAAATTTACCTTCTTCAATTGTTAAATTAAGTTGACTATCTTTATTGATCTGTTTAAGAATATCTTCATTGCTATATCCTTTTTTAGCTTTCGCCTTAATTAATTTTTCTACTTTCTTAACTATTTTTTCATTACTACATTTGTAAATAACCGCATCTGCACGTTTTTCCCACATGTAATTTTGTTTGTTTGCTTCGTAAAAAGCTTCTAATCCAGCTGTATCTTTAACTGCTTTACTCCATACTTTTTCATCAGTGATGTTAAATAACAAAATTCCTTCTCTATATTCTTGCAACAACATTCTAAACTCTTTGTTAACAACAGGAAGTCTTCTGTTTTTAAACCTCATAGTCATTTCTTCAACCACAGTATTATATAATTTGTTGATGTAAGGCTTTAAATCTACATTAGTAGGCTCATTTCTACTCATGTGGTTTTCTAATCTTTTAGCAAATTGTGTTTGTCTGTATTCAAATTTTTCACCATCTGTTGGATAAAACCCGAACATTACCTTATCCAATTTAGCAACATCTTCAGATTTCCATTCCCCTTTGTTAAACTTATTTTGGTCTACAGCTGTATAAAAATCGTTTCTTCTTTTGATGTCTTCTTTAAAATTATTCTCTTTCTTAATATTTTCAATTACAATTTCTTTACTCTTATTGGCTCTAGAATCTCTTGCTACTTTAGCTTTTAATGTTGGATACAATTCATCATAAGATTCTAAGTTTTTCAACTCTAAACGTTTAATGATATGCCATCCGTAATCTGTAAGAATAGGTGCTGCAATATCTCCATCATTTTCTAAAGCGAAAGCAGCTGTTTCAAACTCTTCCACCATTTTTCCGGCACCAAAAGCGGGCAACTCTCCGCCTCTTTTTGCAGATTCTTTATCCTCAGAGTATTGTCTCGCTAAAGCTTTAAAATCAGCATCCTTAGCAGTTACCTTTGTATAAATTTCATCTATCTTTTCCTTTTTTTGATTAATTTCTTCTTCACCTAACTTTTTATCTGCTCTTACCATTATGTGAGCTACTTTCATAATTCCTCTGGCTTTTCTTTTATCCACAGTTTTTATTATATGATAACCAAACCTTGTTCTAATAGGCAAAGAAACTCCTCCTACTTCCGTTTCGTAAGCTGCTGTTTCAAAGGGATAAACCATTTGAAAAGCTGAGAAATAACCTAAATCATCAGCTTGAATAATTTTTTCTACATTACTTTCACTCCAATAAGGCAATTCTTTAAGTGTTGCCATTTTATAGCTTTTAGTCGAAACATCCTTCATTACATCTTCAAAACTTTCATTCTTCTTTGTTATTCTATTTCGAATCTGCATTATTTTATTATAAGCTAATAAAGTATCTTTTGGACTAGCTTCAGGTAATATAGAAACTAATATATGAAAAGCCTTAACATCATATTTCATTCTTTCATAAGCCTCTTCAATTAACTTTTCAGTAACTTCTCTGTCACTTAAATAAGGTTGAGCCAATTGCTTTCTATAGCCTTCTAATTCTTGTGTAAAAGCAGGTAAAGTATCCATTCCTAAATCTTCAGCTTCAACTACTTTTAATTTAAATTTAATATATAAATCTAAATAGTCTTCCACTTCTTCTTTAGTGTTTTTCTTATTGTCTGAGTTTTTATTATAAATAGCTTCAAACTCTTCTAAGGTAATTTTTTTATCTCCAATTTCTAATAATACTGGACTTTCATTTTTCTGAGCAAAAACGACTAATGTTCCTAATATAAAACTTATACAAACAATTAATTTTTTCATTTTATTATAATTTAATTTTTAGTTTAATTTCTAATTTCCAACTTCTTAACGTCTCGAATAATTAGGAGCTTCTCTGGTAATGGTAATGTTATGCGGATGACTTTCATTCATTCCCGAAGCTGTTATTCTTATAAATTTAGCTTTTTTCAATTCTTCAATATTTCGTGCTCCACAATAGCCCATCCCTGCTTTTAATCCGCCAATCATTTGATAGATTACTTCGCTTAAAAACCCTTTGTAAGGAACTCTTCCCGAAATTCCTTCTGGAACTAATTTAGCAATATCATCTTCAGCATCCTGAAAATACCTGTCTTTAGAACCTTTTTGCATAGCTTCTATTGACCCCATACCTCTGTATGCCTTAAATTTTCTACCTTCATAAATAATGGTTTCTCCTGGTGATTCATCAACACCTGCAAACAATGAGCCTGCCATAATTGAATCTGCTCCTGCCGATAAAGCTTTTACAATATCTCCGGTAAATCTAATTCCACCATCAGCAATTAATGGTACGCCTGTACCTTTTAATCCTTCAGCAACCATCATTACTGCTGAAAGTTGTGGAACCCCAACCCCTGCTATAATTCTTGTAGTACAAATAGAACCAGGTCCAATTCCTACTTTTACTGCATCTGCACCAGCCTCAACCAATGCTAATGCTGCTTCTTTAGTAGCAATATTTCCTACTATTACTTGTAAATTTGGAAAACTTGACTTGACAGTTTTTAATGTTTCTATCACTCCTCTTGAATGCCCGTGAGCAGTATCAATAATTACTGCATCAACTCCAGCTTTTTCTAAAGCTCCTACTCTCTCTAGCACATCTGCCGTCACGCCAACTGCTGCTGCTACTCTTAATCTTCCGTATTCATCTTTACAAGCATTTGGTTTAAGAATAACTTTTTTAATATCTTTATAAGTAATTAAGCCTATTAGCTCATTATTTTCATTTACTACAGGCAATTTTTCAATTTTATATTCTTGAAGAATCTCTCTAGCTTTTTCTAAATTAGTTCCTTGTTTAGCTGTAATAATATTTTCAGCAGTCATTACCTGAGCAATAGGTGTTTCCATATTTTTCTGAAAACGCAAATCTCTATTGGTTACTATTCCTACCAATTTTTTTTGTTCGTTTACCACAGGAATACCGCCTATTTTATGTTTAGACATTAATGCCAACGCATCACCTACATTTGCTCCATTTAATATGGTAACAGGATCTTGAATCATACCACTTTCAGAACGCTTTACTATTCTCACTTTCTCTGCTTGTTGCTCAATAGTCATGTTTTTATGCAATACACCTATTCCTCCTTCTTGAGCTATAGCAATAGCCAACTTTGATTCTGTTACTGTGTCCATGGCGGCAGAAACTATTGGTGTTTTAAGCTCAATTTTTTTAGTGAATTTTGTTGTTACAGAAACTTCTCTTGGAAGTACCTCAGAATAGGCAGGCACCATTAACACATCGTCATAGGTTAATCCCTCTCCTATTATTTTATCTGATAAATCGCTCATAAATTTTTGAAAATAATTGTTGCGAAAGTACTAAAAAATGTTCTTTATTTTTTGTTAATTTTTACTAATTATTGTTTAGGTTTTTCTTAGCTTTACGAGCCTTTTAAAGCTTAATTTTTATTAATGACAAACGCTTCTAATATAAATTATCCTATTTATAGAAAATATAAAAACAACAAATCGTATTTTAAAATTATCTCCAAAGAGGAATTTGAAGAAATTCAAGTGCTTGGCAATACCTACACACTTCATCACTTTAAAGCCAAAATTTTACCCGACAGAAATTTAATTGAAGATTTAAGCATTAATTATGAGGCTTATTGCAATGTAATTTCTGAAAAAGAGTATGAAATTATTAAGGAAAAAGTTTGAGGTTTGAGGTTGGTAGGGACTTCAGACTTTGAATTTATTAATTAGTGTATATCCATAAAATTGAAAGGCTGAACTATAATGTTCGAGTTCAAGGCTTTCGTAGTTTTGAGAATCAGGAGTTTACTTTAGTAAATGACTGGTTTCTAAAACAAGAATAACGAAGAAATCGGACATAATAGACGGCCTCTATATGAGATTTATTATATTTGTAAGCATCAAAACATATTGCCATGTCAAATAGAAAAGTACAAATTGTTCCACCAGAGGAATTTAGTAATCTTAAACTTACAGAACGTAAAGAAAAAGCAGCTGGAATTCCTGCCTTAATTTCTTCTATGAAACACATAAGTGAAGAGCTAGGTATTTGGCAAGGCATTAAAGTACTAAACAAAATGAACCAAAAAGATGGTTTTGATTGTCCGGGTTGTGCTTGGCCCGATCCTGATGGCAAGCGTTCTTCCCTAGGCGAGTATTGCGAAAATGGTGTGAAAGCCATAGCCGAAGAAGCTACCACTAAAAAAGTTACTCCCGAATTTTTTAAAAAACATAGCGTAGAAGAACTTAGTAAATGGACAGATTACGCTATCGGAAAAGCGGGAAGAATTACCGAACCCATGTACTTAAAAGAAGGTAGTTCCTATTACGAAGCTATTTCTTGGGAAAAAGCTTTTGAGATTATAGGAAACAAACTCAACAGTCTTTCGTCACCTGATGAAGCTGTTTTTTATACTTCAGGACGAACAAGTAATGAAGCAGCTTACATGTACCAACTTTTTACTCGTCAGTTGGGTACCAATAATTTACCCGACTGTTCCAACATGTGTCACGAATCTAGTGGAACTGCATTAAGTGAAACATTAGGTATTGGAAAAGGAAGCGTAACCTTAGAAGATTTACACATTGCAGAAGTAATTGTTGTAATGGGTCAAAACCCAGGGACTAACCATCCTAGAATGCTTTCTGCTTTAGAAAAATGTAAAGAAAATGGAGGTAAAATCATCACCATCAACCCTATTCCTGAAGCGGGAAATAATGTTTTTATTGACCCTCAGAATCCACTTTCTATTATTAAAGGTGGGGAGAAGGTTAATGATGTTTTCTTACAAGTAAAAATTAACGGTGATATCGCTTTGTTAAAAGCTGTGTTATACCTTATGTTAGAAGCAGAAAACAACCAGCCAGGAAAAGTTTTTGATTTAGATTTTATCAATAACCATTGTGTGAATTATGATGAATTTATAACCAATATTAAAAACACTGATTTTAATAAAGCAGTTGCTGAAAGTGGAATTAGTGAGACTGAAATAAGAGCTTTTGCTGAATTACTCATTGAAAAGAAAAAAATTATTGTTTGCTGGGCAATGGGATTAACCCAACATAAAAATGCAGTAAATACTATTAGAGAAGTAGTAAATCTTTTATTGGTTAAAGGAAGTATAGGAAAACCCGGAGCAGGTACTTGTCCTGTTAGAGGACATAGTAATGTGCAAGGCGACAGAACCATGGGTATTTGGGAAAAACCTAATCCTGATTTCTTAACTAAATTAGAGGAACATTTTTCTATACAATGCCCAAAAGAAGATGGTTATGATGCCGTTGAAGCTATTAAAGCCTTGCACGAAAATAAAGTGAGGGTTTTTATGGCTATGGGAGGAAATTTTATTTCTGCTACTCCCGATAGTGAATACACAGGAAAAGCCATGCAAAATTGTGATTTAACCATACAAGTTTCTACCAAACTTAACCGTTCTCATTTGGTTACAGGCAAAGAAGCCTTAATTCTTCCTTGTATCTCTCGTTCCGAAACAGATATACAAGCAACAGGAAAACAATTTATTACGGTTGAAAACTCTATGGGAATTGTACATAAAAGTAAAGGAAGTTTTGATCCTGCATCGCCACATTTACAAAGTGAACATGCAATTATTGCAGGAATTGCAAATGCTACTTTTAAAAACAGTCCCATCAATTGGACAGCCATGAAAGATGATTATAATGTAGTAAGAAACCACATTGCAGCAACTATTCCCGGTTTTGAAAACTTTAATGAGAAAGTGCAACAACCTAGTGGTTTTTATTTACCTAATGGTGCCAGAGAACGAAATTTTAATCTACCCGACAAAAAAGCAAAATTTACCATTAATCCCTTAGTAGAGAATAAAGTGGCTAAAGGCAATTTTATTATGATGACCATAAGAACTCATGATCAATACAACACTACTATTTATGGTATGGATGATAGATACAGAGGAATCATCAATGAAAGAAGAGTAATCTTAATGAACAAATCGGACATTAAAGAAAGTAATTTACAAGCAGAGCAAATTGTTCATTTAACCAGCTTTTTTAATGGAGAGGAACGTGTTGCTCGAAATTTTAAAATTGTTCCTTACAATATTGCAAAAGGTTGTGTTGCTACTTATTTTCCAGAAACAAATGTATTGGTCGCAATAGATAGTGTTGCTGATAAAAGTAATACGCCAGTTTCTAAGTTTATTGAAGTAGCTATTTCTCATTAAAAATTAATTCATCTAAAAACCCTAGCCCATAAAATGAAAAAAATCTTAATAAAAAACATCAAAGAACTTATTCAGGTAGAAACAACTCCTAAAGACAAGGTGGTTGGTAAAGAAATGGCAACCCTTAATACTTTAAAAAATGCATGGTTAGCCATAGAAGGAGATAGAATAATTGCTTTTGGTTCTATGGACAACTGGGGTGGAATTACAGATTGGTCTAATTTAGAAGTAATTGATGCCAGCAACAAAATAGTGATGCCTACTTTTTGCGACTCTCACACGCATATCGTTTTTGCTGCAACAAGAGAAAGTGAATTTGTAGATAGAATTAATGGACTTACTTACGAAGAAATTGCCGCTAAAGGCGGTGGAATTTTAAATTCTGCTAAAAAATTACAGGCTGCTTCAGAAAATGAATTGTTTGATACTGCTCTTCATAGAATAAATGAAGTAATTAGCACCGGAACAGGAGCAATAGAAATTAAAAGCGGCTACGGACTAACGGTAGAAAGTGAACTAAAAATGTTGCGAGTAATTAAAAGACTAAAAGCAGCTTGCCCCGTTACCATAAAAACTACATTTTTAGGAGCTCATGCGCTACCTACCACTTTTAAAGAAAACAGAACTGGATACATAGATAGCATTATAAACGAAATGCTTCCTATTATAGAAGAAGAAAACTTAGCCGATTATATTGATGTTTTTTGTGAGAAAAATTATTTTACTCCCGAAGAAACAGAGCGAATTATTCAGGCAGGAATAAAACAGGGATTAACCCCAAAAATACATGTCAACCAATTTAACTCTATTGGTGGAATTCAGGTAGGAATTAAAAACAATGCATTGTCTGTTGATCATTTAGAAGTAATGACAAAGGAAGACATAAAAGATTTAGCCAACTCATCCACTATGCCAACCTTACTTCCCTCATGTTCTTTCTTTTTAAACATTCCTTATGCTCCTGCAAGAGAACTTATTAATAACAATTTGCCTGTTTGTTTAGCTACAGATTACAATCCTGGATCAACCCCTTCAGGAAACATGCCTTTTGTATTATCATTGGCTTGTATAAAATTAAGAATGACTCCCGAAGAAGCAATAAATGCAGCTACCATAAACGGAGCTTATGCTATGAATTTAAGTAATGAGCTTGGTAGCATAGCTGTCGGCAAAAAAGCTAACCTTATTATTACAAAAACAATACCTTCTTTCCACCATATACCTTACGCTTTTGGCTCTAATCCAGTTGAAACTGTTATTTTAAATGGCGAAAAAGTAAGCTTTTAATCCAAAATTCCTCTTTTTAAGATTCCAAGAGTTTAAGTATTTCCACTAATTTTTTAAGTGAATTATTGTTAATTTTATGACCGATAATTACTAAAAACTCTATCCATGCAAAAAATCTTATCTATTTTAATCGCTGTTGTTATCACTTTTTCATCAGCTTTTGCTAATGATGATGCTAATATCTTTACAGGAAATGAAGCTCATCAACTTGCAGCAAACTCCAACTTAGTCAGAATTAAAAATTTTACCACTATTCCTAATTATGTTCAGTTTGTAAACGGAAAAGAACTTCCTTTAGCAAAACTAGAAAGTTGGTTAAGACTTTACTACAAAACCGATGACAATTATGGTTTAAAATTATTAGATACTTATGAAGATGATTTAGGCTATACTCACTATAGATATCAACAAACTATAAATGGAATTCCTGTAAAACTTGCTATGTTTATAGCTCATACTAAAAACGGACTTATCTACTCTATGAATGGAGAATTGTTTGATAATACCAATGCTCCATCTAAAAACTCAATAGCAGAAAGTACTGCTTTATACAAAGCACTTAATCACATTAATGCCAATTTATATAAATGGGAAATTGCCGAAGCAGAAAATCATTTAAAATGGGAACAAAATGATCCAAACGCTACTTATTATCCTAAAGGAGAACTGGTTTATATCAACGAAAGTGGAAATGTTACCAATGTACTTAAACTGGCTTACGTATTTAATGTTTATGCTCAAGAGCCACTTAGCAGAAGAGAAATTTATGTTGATGCAACCAATGGAAATGTACTTTGGGAAGAAAGTAAGTTACACGATGCTGATGTTGTTGGTACTGCTGCCACAGGATATAGCGGCACTAAAACAATGACTTCTGATTTTACTGGAAGCAACTATAGATTAAGAGAGACCGGAAGAGGAAATGGCATTAGAACATTCAACTGTGGCAACACTACAACCTATTCTAATACTGATTTTACAAATGCTACAGCAAACTGGACAACTTTTAATCCAGCTGTTGATGTTTATGCAACTGATGCCCATTGGGGAGCTGAAATGACTTATGATTACTTTTTTCTTGAACACGGAAGAAATAGTATTGATAATAATGGTTTCCAATTAAACAGTTATGTTCATTACGACAACAACTTTTTTAATGCTTTTTGGGACGGACAACGTATGACTTACGGTGATGGAAACAACAATGCAACTCCGTTAACTGCTATAGATATTGCTGGACACGAAATTACTCATGGACTTACCAACTTTACTGCTAACTTAGTTTACCAAGCAGAATCTGGTGCATTAAATGAATCTTTTAGTGATATTTTTGGAAACAGTATTGAAAGATATGCTCGTCCAACTCAAAATAGTTGGCAAATGGGAGAAGATTTAGGAATAGTTATTAGAAACATGCAAAACCCAAAAGCTGAAGGGGATCCAGATACTTATTTTGGTCAAAATTGGGCTTCTCTCACAGGTGGAGATAATGGTGGTGTGCACACGAATAGTGGTGTTCAAAATTACTGGTATTACTTATTAACTATAGGAGGTTCTGGAACAAACGACAATAATGATAACTATAATGTTGCTGGTTTAGGTCTTACAAAAGCTGGGAAAATAGCATATAGAAACTTGGTTGTATATTTAACAACATCATCTAAGTATACTGACGCTCGTTTTTATTCAATACAGTCTGCAATAGATTTATATGGTGGATGTTCTCCAGAAGTTGAATCTACAACAAATGCTTGGTATGCAGTAGGAGTTGGTGGTCCATACTCACCATTTACAGTAAGTGATTTTAATGCATCAATAACTACCTCATGTGTTGCTCCTTTTACTGTTGCTTTTAACAATACAAGTATTAATGGAAATACATTTCAATGGAATTTTGGTGATGGGAATACCAGCACACAAACAAATCCTACACATACTTACACAGCAAATGGAACTTATAATGTTACCCTAATTGCTGATGGAGGAGCTTCTTGTGGAAAAGATACTACAGTTAAAAATGCTTATATTACTATTGACAACAATTTACCTTGTATCATTACCTTGCCTGCAAATGGTTCTGCTGCCACGCAAACAGCATGTACTGGAACTATTTTCGATAGTGGTGGGCCGAATGGAAATTATGGAGCGAATGAAACTTCAGTAATTACTATTTCACCGACAGGAGCAGCTGATGTAACACTTAACTTTACTAGTTTTGACATTGAAGCTGGACAAGGAACTACCTGTAATTATGATTACTTAAATGTTTACGATGGAGCAACCACGGGTGCTACATTAATTGGAACATATTGCAACAACAATGTGCCAACAACAATAGCCTCTACAGGAGGTTCCATAACCATAGAATTTTCCTCTGATGGTGGAGTTGAAGATGCAGGGTTTGAAATAAGTTGGTCTTGCAACCTTTCAAACGTTGCTCCAGTTGCAAATTTCTCATCAAATGTTGATAGTACTTGTACAGGAGAAGTTCAATTTACAGACATGTCAACTAACGGTCCAACTAGTTGGATATGGGATTTTGGTGATGGAAATGGTTCAACCCTTCAGCACCCTTCGCATACTTATACTGCTAGCGGAACTTATACTGTTCAGTTAACTGCAACCAACTCTATTGGTAATCATGTTGAGACCAAAACCAACTATATAAATGTTAATATGCCTTCAAACCCTTCTGTAGTAGGTGATGCTATTTGTGAAAACACTATTGCCAACCTTTCTGCATCAGGAAGTGGAACATTAAATTGGTACAATGTTGCTATCGGAGGAACTATTATTAACACTGGCACAAGTTATACGACTCCTGTATTGGCTACAACTACAACATATTATGTTGAAGATGCTATCATCTCTCCTACCCAAACTATGGGAAAACCAAACAATAGTGGTGGTGGAGCAGATTTCAATACGCAACAACATTTATTATTTGATGTGTACACTCCTATGGAAATTATAGAAGTAGATGTATATTCAAGTACTGCTGGAAATAGAACTATAGAATTAAGAAACAGTAGTAATGTACTTATTGCAACTACAACTGTTAATATACCAACAGGACAATTTACTGTACCTTTAAACTTTAATGTAATGCCAGGAACAGATTACCAATTGAGACTTGCTAATGGTTCTGCTATAAATCTTTATAGAAATGACGGAGGTGTAAACTATCCTTATACATTAAACGGAATGGGTTCAGTAACAAGAAGTACTGCTGGAACTAATGGTGGTTTATCTCATTATTATTTCTTCTACAATTGGAAAGTTAAAACTCCTGATTGTATTAGTGGTAGAGAGCCTGTAACTGCAACGGTAAACAGTTGTACTGATATTGATGAATTACAACAAAACAATGGTATTAATGCTTTCTACAATACTACGCAAAACGAACTTGAAGTAAGCATTAAGAAAGTCCCTACAGGGAATTACAATACTACTGTAA
This sequence comes from Vicingaceae bacterium, assembly GCA_965284565.1. Lineage (GTDB taxonomy): Bacteria > Bacteroidota > Bacteroidia > Flavobacteriales_E > Vicingaceae > BRH-c54. The sequence goes on along the minus strand of OZ260100.1, from coordinate 2,150,276 downwards.
TAAATGCTCTCGGACAAGTAATAGTTGAGAAAACCATTAGTGTTGGAAGTGACAATCAAATAGAAAAACTTAATTTAAACAATGCTGCTAAAGGTGTTTACTTCATCAGAATAAGCAATGATAGTTTTAACTATTCATCAAAATTTATTAAACCATAAAATACTTTCTAATTAAAACCTAAAACTAAAAGAGAGGCTTACCACATGGTAAGCCTCTCTTTTTTTTGTATTGTTGAGGTTGAATTAAACTACTCTCATTAGGTAAACAATAATTAATATTATTAAAACAATTAACGCATATAATAAATAAGCATAAATGTCTTTTTTTCTATAAAACTTATGAAACAGAAATAAACTAATAAAAAGTAAAATTAAAACTAAGGATAAAAAAACACTCTCATTAATAAAAAACCATGAGAGTCATCATTTACACCTCATTTCCATGCATAATAAGCATTAATAATTAAAACGGGAGTTATGAAAAAATTACGATTATTAATTTTTTTTATCATTATTGAAAATTAATATTTATCTGAAAGTAAAGGTAAAAAATTCAATAACAAAAAAAAGCTAAACAACCGTGTGATTGTTTAGCTTTAGATAATAATCCAATTTTAATAAAATCCGTATGACTATTTAAGATTAGTCAATTATTATGAATTAAATTAGAAATTGTAAGCAGCTCTAAGACCTATATAATTAAAGCTACCTCCATCTCCTGAAATAATGTTGTATCCTAAACCTAAATCGATATTATCTCCTAATAACATACCTGCTCCAAATGCATAAGATAAATCTGTTGAAGAACCTTCTACAGTTTGTTTTACACCAAAAAATTCAAACTCTTGTTTGTATTTAAAAGTAGTCATTCCTAACTGCCCTGTTAAATAAATTCCTGATTCATTATCTGCTAAATAATATCTAAATCCAGCTATCATAGGAATTAAAGAAGCAGAACCTCCATCAGCATCTACCATTAAAGCAGTATAACCAATTTTTGCAGTAATCCCCATATTATCTCCTAATAAAAATTCTCCACCTGCACTAGCTCCAATTCCAAAGTTATAACCATCTTCCAAAGGTAACGCAACCTCTAAACCTAACGAAGCTCTAATTTGAGCATTAGCATTTGTAGTAAAAGCAGCAACCATTAAAATGACTGCAGTAAATTTGATAAAGTTTTTCATAATTTTCTAAATTTTAGTTTATATTATAATATTAACATTACAATTATAACTATTTAAATTTTAAAAAACTAACAAGGAACAAAAAGTTTTATTAACACATTATTGTTTGTCAAACAGATGAAATAAGTTATTTTTTCACTTTATTATACATATTGTATAATTCTTTACCCCAAACATACACTAAAAGTGGCAAAACTATAATTGCTAACTTATTATAAGAATAGGCTGTAGAAAAATTAAAATGAATAAGATGTTGGATTGCTCTTGTCATGCCACATCCAAAACATGTTTCATCAAATAACAAAACAGAAATACATATAGACTGACCTTCATCAAAAAAATCAGCGGGTAAGATTAATAACACCATTGGCACTATTAATAACCCGCTGAAATGTAAAATTAATGTTATTTTTTTTAATCTATTTTTTTTTAACATCAATTAAAATTCGTCTTTAAGAATTTTAATTAAATCTATTATTGCCCATACCATACAACCACCTGCAGTTAAAATAAATAAAATATTGGCTCCAACAGGTTTTCCTGCATACCATCTATGTGCTGCAAATCCACCCAAAAATACCCATAATAAAATTAAAGTAGTTTTATCACTTCCTCCTCCTCTTGGAGCAGCTTCTTTCTTGATGCTTTTTACAAATTCTTTAGCTGATTTTTTAGATTCTTTAAGAACTATCTTAGATTCCTTATTTGACAAGGTACTTATTGGAGCTAGTTCAACCTCTTTTGTATTATTAAATTCTACGGAATTAGAAATTTTATTATCCGTAGATGCTAAAAATTGATTATCAGTATTATTTTCAATTAATTTTGATTCAAAATTAGTGTTAATCTCATTCACATTTTTATCTGCTAAAACAACTTCATTTGAAGTTTGTACTTTAGCATGAGCAAGCTTATCACTTTTATCAACTTTGTTCTTTTTAGCTTCAAAATGATAACCTTTCATGTATAACCTTTTTTCCAAGTTACATGATGATACAACAAACATTGTTGCCAATGCTAATGCAGATAGTTTAATTAAATTTTTCATGATTTAAATTTTTAATTTATAATATAATTTACCCTACAATAATAAATCATAAAATGATATCAACCTAATTATTTTTTAAAATTTATTTTATCAATGTCATTTCATCAATAAGATGCTTAGCTCCAGCATATTTATCAATAATAAATAAGGTATAACGAATATCTACAGAGATAGTACGCTGAATATTTGGTTCAAAATAAATGTCACCACTCATAGCTTCCCAGTTACCATCAAATGCAGTTCCTATTAAGTGTCCTTTACCATTAATTACGGGACTACCTGAGTTTCCTCCTGTAATATCATTATTAGATAAAAAACCTACTGGTAATTCGCCATTTTCATTAGCGTATTGTCCATAATCTTTTTTGTTATATAGTTCTTTTAATTTTTCAGGTACATAAAACTCATGATTTTTGTTATCTGTAATTACTTCCTTTTGCATTACTCCTTCTAAAGTAGTACTAAAATGATAAGTAACTGCATCAGAAGGCTCATAAGACAATACATTTCCATAAGATACTCTCATTGTTGAGTTGGCATCAGGAGCATATTTTTTATCTTTATTCATTTGTCTAACTCCATCAACAAATAATCTCATTCCTTTTGCTTTTTCTTGGGAAAGTTGATTTTGACCACCACTAATTTGTTGAATATAAATATTTATAAATTCATTAACCAAGTTATAAACTGGGTCTTTTTGAAGTTTTTTAGCATTGAATTTAGCTAAATAATCTCTCACTCTTTGCTCTGATGTAAAAGGTGATTTTTTAAAATAATCTGCCGCAAACTTATTAAAGTCATTCTTATATTTTTTAGCTATTTCTGTTAATGTTTTAGGATGAAATTCCTTATCAACATTATTGTAAAACATAGTTAACATTTTAGCCAATAATTTTTGATCTATTTCGGCATTGTAATTTTTAAAATCTCCTTCTAAATCTTCTAAAATTTGCTTTTTAGCTTCTTCCATTTTTTCTGAACTATTTGCTGTTACAGCAGCCTGCATACTAGAACGAAATGCAAAATTCGACATCACATACCCAAAAATATCTGGTCCTTGAAAAACTGCTTCTTGAAAATAAACTTTAGGTAAGGTATATTTTGCACCTTGGTCGTACGAATTCTTTATTAACTCTAAAGCATTGCCATATTTTGCTTTTCTTTCAGTATTTTCATTTGCCCAAGCAATATATTTTTCTTCTAAAGCTTCTTTCTTATGTTTTACTTTATTTTTTACCAATTGCTGGCTTTGTCCTTGAAAATACTTCCAATAGTTACTTGTACTTGCAAATTTAGAAGCGTATTGAATTCTTACCTTTTGATCTTTACTCATCCCCTCTTCCATAATATCTAACTTTGTTCTTCTAATTTTAACTCTTTCTGGCTGCTCAACTTTTACAGCTTCATCAACACCAAAAGAAGTTAAATACCTATCAGTACTTCCAGGATATCCCATAACCATAGCATAATCTCCATCTTTAATTCCTTCTAAAGAAACAGGTAGATGATGTTTTGGTTGATAAGGTTTGTTTATTTCAGCATAAGCAGCAGGTTCATTATTTTCGTTGGCATAAACTCTAAATAAAGTAAAATCGCCAGTATGTCTTGGCCACATCCAGTTATCAGTATCTCCACCAAATTTACCTATTGAACTTGGAGGTGCTCCTACCAAACGAACATCATTAAAAATATTATATTTAAACATATAATATTCATTTCCATGGTAAAAAGATTTTACTTGAACTTTATATGTTTCTTTGTCTTTTCCTTCTGCTTCTTTATCAACCAATGCCTTAATTGCTGCAGATATGGTTTTGCTTCTTTCTGTTTCATCCATTTCATCTGTTACATCTTTTAAAATAATAGCGGTTACATCATCCATTCTATCTAAAAACCACACACTAAACCCAGCAGGTAATTCTTGTTCTTTAGTCATAGCCCAAAAACCATCTGTTAGATAATCGTGTTCTGTAGAACTTTTTTCTTGGATAACACCATAACCACAGTGGTGATTGGTAAGCATTAAACCTTGATTAGAAATCATTTCTCCTGTACAAAAACCACCTCCAAGAGCTACCACAGCATCTTTTAAAGAAGAATTATTTACAGAATAAATTTCTTCAGCTGTAAGTTGTAAGCCACAGTTTTGCATATCTACATGGTTTAATCTTTCTATTAAAAGAGGTAACCACATTCCTTCATCGGCTTTAACTTTAATCTGAAATAAGGTGATGAATGTTAAAAGTAATAAGACTAATTTTTTCATGAGTTGATTTTTTTTTTAATACAAAAAGGAACAACGTTGCTCCTTTTCGTTAATTATTAATTTTGATATAGTTATGTATAATACTTCTTTAAACTTTTACTCTTTCTGAGTAAGAACCATCTGTAGTACTTATTTTTATATGGTCTCCGATATTAATGAACAAAGGAACTCTTACCTCAGCTCCTGTTTCTACGGTAGCAGGTTTAAAAGCATTGGTAGCGGTATTTCCTTTTTCTCCAGGTTCTGTATAGGTTATTTCTAAAACAATAGAAGCAGGCAATTCACACAATAACGGTTTTTCCTCATCTGCATCGAAAACAATTTCTACTAAATCTCCTTCTTTTAAAAATTGAGGAGCATTAATTAAATTTTCATTTATAAAAGTTTGTTCGTAGCTTTCTTGATTCATAAAATGATAGACATCTCCCTCTTTATATAGATATTGGTATTTTCTTCGTTCAACACGAACTACGTCTATTTTGTGTCCAGCCGAAAAAGTGTTATCTATTACTTTTCCGTTAGTTAAATTTTTTAGTTTTGTTCTTACAAATGCTGGTCCTTTACCAGGTTTTACATGTAGAAATTCAACAACGGTATATATTCCATTATTATATTTAATACATAATCCATTTTTAATGTCGTTTGATGTTGCCATTTATTTGTTAATTATTTATTAGCCTCTCCCAACCTCTCCAAAGGAGAGGAGTTTCCAACACTCATTTCCAATTATTAATTCAATTTATTTTAATTTCAATGCGATGACCTACAATCATCTCTTTTAAATTATGCTCCTTTGGAACTTTTTTGTTTACAGTTAAAAAATTTCTAATCTCTATTCTCTAATCAAACAATAGGCCCTCTAATAATTCCTTTTGCTGAAGATTCTTCAATAAACTTTAATATGATATCTTTTTCTTTTGATTTTGGTGCTTCTTGTTCTATCACTCTAACAGCGTTAGTTACATTTAAACCTCTCACATAAAGTGAACGGTAAATATCTTCTATTTGCAGTATTACTTCTGTAGAAAACCCTCTTCTTCTTAATCCAACAGAATTTACTCCTGCATAAGTTAATGGATCTCTGGCTGCTTTTACATAAGGAGGTACATTTTTTCTAGCATTAGCTCCCGAAGCAATAAAAGCATGTTCTCCAATATGAACAAATTGTTGTACCCCTGCTACTCCTTCAATAATTACAAAATCTCCCAAAACAACATGTCCGGCAAGGTTTACACAGTTAGCCAATATACAATTATCTCCAACTATACAATCGTGAGCTACGTGTACATAAGCCATTAGTAAACAATTTTTACCTACTACTGTTTTATTTCTATCTTTTGTACCTCTATTAATGGTTACACATTCTCTAATAATGGTTCCATCTCCAATTTCGGCAGTAGTATCTTCATTGTCAAATTTTAAATCTTGAGGAATTGCTGAAATTACAGCTCCAGGGAAAATTTTACAATTTTTTCCAATTCTTGCTCCACTAAAAATGGTAACATTAGAACCTATCCATGTTCCTTCGCCTATTTCAACATTATCATATATAGTGGTAAATGCATCAATTTTTACATCATCAGCAATTTTTGCATTCGGATGAATATTTGTCATTGGATATTTTTCCATTCAATAAATAGTTTTTGTTTTTGCAACAGCGAAATTAGTATTTTTTATTGATGTGATGCTACTGTTGCTTTTTCTTCTGTTTTTTCTTTAACAATTTGAGCCATTAATTCTGCTTCTATTGCTAACTGACCATTAACATATCCTTTTCCACTCATGTGAACTATTCCTCTTCTTATGGGAGATAATAATTCTAATTTAAAAACTAAAGTATCTCCTGGAATTACTTTTCTTTTAAATTTTACTCCATCAATTTTCATAAAATAAGTCATGTAATTTTCAGGATCTGGAACTTGGCTAAGCACTAAAATCCCACCAGCTTGAGCCATAGCTTCAACCTGAAGTACTCCTGGCATTACTGGGTTATTTGGAAAATGACCTGTAAATTGTGGTTCGTTTAAGGTAATGTTTTTTACCCCAACAATGCTATTCTCATCCATTTCTATGATTTTATCAACCAATAAAAATGGGTATCTATGAGGCAATAGTTTTGTAATTTGATTAATATCGTAAACAGGCTCTTTTGTTAAATCAAAAAATACATTTCCTTTCTGCTGTTTTTTAATTTCTTGTTTAATGATTTTAGCAAAATCTACGTTTCCTTTATGTCCAGGGCGAGCAGCTAAAACATGACCTTTAATAGGTTTTCCAACTAAGGCTAAATCTCCAATAATATCCAATAATTTATGTCTTGCTGGTTCATTTTGAAAATGAAGCGTTAAGTTGTTTAACACTCCCGCCTTATCCACTTTAATATGAGGTTTTCCTAATAAATCGGCTATTTCATCTAATTTTTCTTGAGGTAATGGCTTATCTACCAAAACAATAGCATTATCTAAATCTCCTCCTTTAATTAAGCCATTTTTTGCCAACACTTCTAATTCTCTTAAGAAAACAAAAGTTCTACATTTAGAAATTTCTTCAACAAACTCACCAGCATGATACATGTGTGCATGCTGTGTACCTAATAATGGAGAATTATAATCTACCATAACCGTTAACCTAAACTCATCTTGTGGGACAGCCAACATTTCTGTATGTCTTTCCATATCCTCATAAGTTAAGTTATCTGTAACAACAAAATAGTCTTTTTCGGCTTCTTGTTCCACTATTCCTACTTGGTTTATCATGCTTACAAAAGGAAAGGCACTACCATCCATAATTGGAACTTCAGGACCATCTAATTCTATAAGTGCATTGTCAATTTCTAAACCAAACAAAGCTGCTAGTATATGTTCTGTAGTATGAACTTTTACTCCATCTTTTCCTAAAGTAGTACTTCTAGAAGTATCTACTACCAAGTTAGCATCGGCTGGTATTATTGGTTGTCCCTCTACATCTGTTCTTTTAAATTTAAAACCGTGATTTTCTGGTGCTGGATTTACCGTTAATGTAGCTTTTACGCCAGTATGTAGTCCTACTCCGACTACTTTAAATGAATCTTTTATTGTTTTTTGTTTTGCCATACTAGTTAAGTTTAGCGTTTAGCTTTTATAGTTAGGTTGTGTTAAAACTATTTCTGCTAATCTTTATTTATTGGTTATTCTTTTCTAATTTATTTAATCTATCTAAAATTTCAGGAAGCTTTTTAAAGCCTACATAAGCACGTTTATAATCTCCTATATAAAAAGCTGGAGAACCTTGAACTACCATTCCTTCTACTTTAATATTTGCTCCAATTCCAGATTGAGCTGCTATTTTAGTTCCATCAGCAACAGTTAAATGTCCTGCAACCCCTACTTGCCCACCCATCATACAGTTTTTGCCAATTTTTGCTGAACCTGCAATTCCTGCCTGCCCTGCAATTACTGAATTCTCTCCGATTACAACATTATGAGCTATTTGTACTAAATTATCGAGCTTCACTCCTTTTTTAATAACCGTAGAGCCCATCGTAGCTCTATCAATTACTGTATTCCCTCCTATTTCCACATCATCTTCTATAACTACATTTCCTATTTGAGGTACTTTGCTATATACATTATTTTCGTCAGGAACAAAACCAAAACCATCTGATCCTATTACCACTCCTGCATGAAAAATACAATTTTTGCCTACCACAGTTTCTTCCATCAATTTAACTCCTGAAAACAAAATAGTATTATCTCCAATTGTGGTATTATCTCCAACATAAGTATTCGGATAAATCTTTACATTATTGCCTATAGTAACATTCTCGCCAATATAAGCAAAAGCACCAACATAACAGTTTTCGCCTAATTTTGCCGATTCAGAAATAAAAGATGGTTGTTCTATTCCTGTTTTACTTCCTTTCATTTGCTGATAAGTCTCCAGCAATTTTGCAAAACATTCGTAGGCATTATCTACTTTAATTAAGGTACATGTATCTTTAACTGCTTTTTGAAGCTTTAAATCTCTGTTTATAATAACTATAGAAGCATCCGTAGTATATAAATAATGCTCATAAGCCATGTTTGCCAAAAAAGAAATGGATTGAGGTTCTCCCTCTTCAATTTTAGACAATTTGTTTACTTTAACTTGAGAATTACCTATAATCTCTCCGTTAAGTATGCCTGCTATTTGTTCTGCTGAAAATTCCATAAAAGCCAAAAGTACAAGTTTAGTCAGAATTTAACTAATTTTTATTTATAAGATTTATCGGTTTTTTTTCACATAAACTTCTATTTATATCACAAACATTGAAAATACAACTATTTTATTTAGGCTTATTCGCTAAAGTATGTATTTTTGTTTTCTTATTAGATAACTATGGATTTCAATACCATCATAACCATAATTCTACTTTTAGGAGCTTTTATACTCTTTATTACAGAAGTACTTTCGGTAGATTTAGTTGCCCTACTAATTATGGCTGCTTTTGTGTTATTTGGTGTTATCACTCCCGAAGAAGGCATTAGTGGATTTAGTAATAAAGCCACCATTACCGTTGCTTTTATGTTTGTACTAAGTGCTGCTCTCTTAAAAACAGGCGCCTTGCAAGTATTGGCTCTAAGACTTTCTTCCATTTTTAGAAAAAACTTTTACCTAGGCATGGGATTAATGATGTTGTTAATTGCATTTTTCTCTGCTTTTGTAAACAACACGCCTGTTGTGGCTATATTCATCCCTATAATTATACAAATTGCAAGTGCTTCTAACCAAAGTGTTACTAAAATGCTTATCCCTCTTTCTTTTGCTTCAATTTTTGGTGGAACCTGCACACTTATTGGTACATCAACCAATTTATTAGTTAACGGAATTGCTGAAAAAGAAGGACTCCCTCCTATTGAAATGTTTGATATGACGCTTATGGGATTAATCCTACTTTTTACCGGAGTTATTTATATGTTATTGGTTGGAATAAAATTGTTGCCGACAAGAATTAACGAGAAAGATTTAGAGGCAAAATTTGGCATGAGAAATTACCTTACAGAAATTGAACTATTGCCCAACTCCGAATCGGTAGGGAAATCTATTATGGATTCTTCTCTATTAAAAGAAATTGATATTGATATTATTGAGGTTCGTAGAAATAAAGAAAGTTTTATGCTTCCTGCCGGAGATTTTATTTTACAAGCAAACGACATCCTAAAAATAAGATGCAACATAGATAAAATTAAATCGCTTAAAGATAAAGTTAGGATTATGAGCGAATCGCCATTAATGATTGGTGATAATGACTTAAAAGAGAAAAATTCTACCCTAGTGGAATTAATTATTACCTCTAACTCTTATTTTGATGGTAAAACCCTTAAGGATGTCGATTTCCGAAGAAGGTTTAGGGGTATTCCATTGGCAATTATGCATAGAGAAGATGTGGTAAATGAAGATGTCTATAAAACAAAATTAAAGTCGGGAGATGTTATTCTTGCCGAAATTAAAAATCACTACATATTAGAGCTAAAAAAACAAGAAGCACAACAAGATGCTCCTTTTGTTTTACTTTCTGAAAACAATATTGTTGATTTTGATAAGAGAAATTTCAGTATTGTATTAAGTATAATTTTAATTGTAATTGCTTTAGCTTCGTTTAATGTGTTAGATATTATGACAGGTGCAATTTCAGGTGTAGTTGGCTTAATTCTGTTAAAATGCCTTTCTATGAAAGAAATGTATGAAGCCATAAATTGGAAAATTGTTTTTCTGCTTGCCGGTTCTATAAGTTTCGGAGTTGCATTAAAAAATACCGGATTAGATTATAAAGTTGCTAATGCCATCATTAATAACTTAGGAGCTTGGGGCCCAATTGCCATTATTTCAGGGTTGTACTTACTAACGAGCATAACTACAGAATTTATCTCTAACAATGCCACTGCAGCTTTATTAACACCAATTGCCATTGTTACAGCTTCTAACTTAGAACTAAACCCTATGCCGTTTTTAATGACTATTATGTTTGCTGCTTCCGCAAGTTTTATGACACCAATAGGTTACCAAACCAATACCATGGTATATAGCGCTGGAGGCTACAAATTTAGAGACTTCATTAAGATAGGACTCCCTCTTAGCATTATCTATTGGATATTAGCTTCGCTTTTAATCCCTTACTTTTTTCCTTTCTAAATCCTTTTTAAAACAACTCAAGTTCATTTTGATAAAAACGATATTAATCATATTAACCTTTTTCATTTTTGCTTTTTCAGGAAAACTTTATGCCCAAAGTAATAAAGGTAAAATTCAAATGGAAATAAACCAACTAAATGTAGCTATATATGGTTCAACTTACAGAGATAGAATTACTTTTAAAAACAATTTTGGTGATGGCTTTGGTTTTGCTTCCATCATCTATTTCCCATTTAGGTGGAGTGTAGATTATGCCAACAACTTTAATGACTCAACAGCTAGTAAAGGAGAATTTAATAACAGACTTTTTCTAATAAGACCTGTAGCTATATTTAATTTAAGCGACCAAGGTAGTGCAACTACAGGAGCAGGTTTTCAATTAAGCTTTCTCATTACCAAACAGTGGTATATTGAGTTTTTAATAGGAACGGTTTGGGCTGAAAGCAAAAAAAATTCTACCGATGGAATTAATGAAGGTTTTAACCTTTCTCAGGGATTTTATCTAACTAAACCTATACACCAACATTTTTCACTTTCTGCTGGATTTAATCATATTTCTTCTGCTCATATTTTTAATAGTAAAACCAATCACGATCAAATTGTGTTGGGAGCAAAATATATTTTTTAATGTTCGTTTTGTTTGATTATACTTTATTATGTTTTTCAAATGATTCTATTTTATAACTTAACAGTTATAGCAAAAACTAAAACTCCAAATAATTTAGGATCCTTAAGTATCCTTTACTACCAATAAATACTCTTAAGTATTTCTCTATTCCTACCTTGTTAACTATTTTGTGAAAAATAACTTCCAAAAAACAACTTTCCTGCGTTGAAAAAATTAATTTTACATCTCGTATGGAAGAAAACTTTGATTCATATAATGATGATGCAGATTATGCAGCATCTATTAATCGATTTGAGCAAATGCTTAACGAAAATCATCACTACTTTTTTGATGTGGAAGAGTTTGAAGACTTGATAAGCTACTACATAGAGATGAATGAAAATGAAAAAGCAAAAAAAGCTATCGACATTTCTTTAGAGCAACACCCTGGATCTTCTGCACTTAAAATAAAATATGCCGAATATTTAGCTTCCATACATAAACCTAACAAAGCCTTAGAAATTTTAAATACTATAGAAATTTTAGAGCCATTTAATCCTGAACATCAAATTATTAAAGGAAGTATTTACAGTCAAATAAGACAGCATAACAAAGCCATTGATGCTTACAACAAAGCATTAAAACTTACCAGCGATAAAGCCGACCAAATTTCAATAAAAATGCAAATTGCTTTTGAATATGAAAATTTATTGCAATTAGATAAAGCCATTGCTATTTTTAAAGAAGTACTAAAAGAAAATCCAGAAAACGAAACTGTTTTATACGATATTACTTTCTGCTATAACATGAATGATAAAACAGAAAGTTGTATTGAATTTTTAACTACTTTTTTAGATGAAAACCCTTATAGTTATGTAGGCTGGTATAATTTAGGAATTTGTTATCACTCAGCAGAATTATACGAAAAAGCTATTGATGCTCAAGAATATGTAATTGCTATTAAAGAGGATTTTATCTCAGCCTATTTAAATAAAGCTGATTCACTTTCTTCATTAGAAAGATTTGAAGAAGCCGTAGCAACTTATAAAGAAACTATTGTTTTTGAAGAACCTAATGCCGACATCCTTTATTTTATTGGCGAATGTTATGAAAACAACCTCCAATATGATGAAGCTTTAGAATACTTTAAAAAAGCAACACAATTAGACCCTATGCACTCTGATGCTTGGGCAGGAATGGCCTATGTTTTTAATGAACAAGGAAAAACAGATTCTGCTATTTTCTTTATTCAAAAAGCAATTGAAATAGAGCCAGAACACCCTGATTTCCTACTTATATATGCCGATATTTTAAAAGATATTGAAGCATATGACGAGGCTATTAAATTATATGAAAAAATCATTAAAATAGACCCAAACAACAACACTTCTTGGGTAGATTTGGCTGATGTTTATTTTGAAATTGGGCAAGTTGATGAGGCACTTGAAACCATCATAAAAGGCATAGAAACACATCCCGATAGTGGGTTAATAAGAACTCGTCTTGTTGCTTTCTACCTCGAAACTGATAACCTAACAGAAGCCACCAATCACCTTTTAGTATTATTAAATATGGATAAGGCTTTAGTAAAGTCACTTATTACTTTTTATCCAGCCATATTAGAATATCCAAGTTTATTAGAAATCATAGAAAATTATAACGACAAATGAATTTTGAATTACCAAACATACCAAAAAGAGATCAAAAACCAAGAGAAAATGGTTTGACCATGATGATGGATAAAGGTCTTAGCTGGAGACAAGCAGAAAATTTTGTAGATGCTAATGCTCATCTAACAGATCTAGTAAAATTGGGCTTCGGAACTTCTTATGTTACCAAAGACTTTCAAAGAAAAATAGACATCTATAAAGCAGGAAACCTAAATGTTTATTTAGGAGGAACGCTTTTCGAAGCTTTTGTAGTAAGAGGTATGTTTGATGACTATAGAAAATTACTAGATAAATATAAGATTGATACTTGCGAAGTTTCTGATGGCTCTATAGTCCTTCCCAACGAAAAAAAATGTGAATATATAGCTACTTTAGCTAAAGATTTTAAAGTATTATCTGAAGTAGGTTCTAAGGAAGCAGGAATTTTTATTAGTCCTGCTAAGTGGATTTCTATGATGAAAGATGAGTTAGATGCTGGCGCTTGGAAAGTTATTGCAGAAGCAAGAGAAAGTGGCACTGTGGGAATTTACAGGCCTAATGGAACAGCTCATGTAGCCTTAGTTAACAAAATTATTGCTAAAGTTAAAATGGAAAACATCCTTTGGGAAGCCCCTCTAAAAAACCAACAAGTATGGTTTATAAAACAATTTGGAGCTAATGTAAACTTAGGAAACATCTCTCCTAACGAAGTAATTGCTTTAGAATGTTTGAGGTTAGGTCTTAGAGGAGACACCTTCTTTGAAAATCTTCCAGAAGAAATAAAAACAGCATTTCATTAATAACTTTTCTCTTAAGCTTTTATATTATGAATGAAATAACTCCTTCAGAACTAAAAAAAATGATAGAAGAAGAGTCTGATATTCAAATTATTGATATTAGAGATGACTATGTTTTTGAAGACTTTAACCTAGGTGGAATGAATATTCCTTTAGAAAATGTAATCAACAACAAAACACAATTTGAAAATGGTAAACAAACTGTTTTCATTTGTAACTCTGGAAAAAGATCTTCTGCCATTGTTCGTACTTTAACAGTAAAGCATCAACTTCCAAATATCTACTCCTTAAAAGGAGGCATTGAAGCTTATGTTGAAGAATGCTTGTAAAGAAGTTGTTTAAAGTACAAACCATAAATTAAAAAATGGCAACAAGAAATCTTAAAGACTACATTTTTATTGTATTGAAAGGAATAGCAATGGGAGCAGCAGATGTTGTCCCTGGTGTTTCTGGAGGAACAATTGCTTTTATTTCTGGAATTTATGAAGAATTGCTTGAAACCATTAGCAGCTTTAACACCCAAGCCTTAAAAGTATTAACCAAAGAGGGAATTAAGCCTTTTTGGAAACACATCAACGGAAGTTTTATTGTTACACTTTTCTTTGGTATAGCCATTAGTATCGTTTCACTAGCAAAACTTATTACTTATTTACTTCATAATCATTCACTATTACTTTGGGGCTTCTTTTTCGGATTAATAGTCGCTAGTGTATTTTTAGTAGGAAAAAAAGTAGCTAAATGGCAACTATCACATGTTTTAGCATTAATTGTAGGAACAGTAATTGCATTTTTCATAACCATTTTAAACCCTATGGAAAATCCAGATACACTTTGGTTTGTTTTTATTTCAGGAGCAATTGCAATTTGTGCTATGATTTTACCCGGAATTTCAGGCAGTTTTATTTTACTGTTGCTTGGTTCTTACGAGTTGATTCTTTCTTCTATTAAAGATTTTAAAATTACCACCATTCTTACTTTTGGCGTTGGTTGTGTGGTTGGTTTACTTTCTTTCTCTAAATTCTTAAATTGGTTATTTAAAAAGTACCACGACATAACTGTTTCCGCATTAACTGGATTTTTAATTGGTTCTTTAAATAAAATATGGCCTTGGAAAGAAGTAATCTCTACCAGAGAAAATTCTAAAGGAGAAATTGTTCCATTTATAGAAACCAATGTTTTACCAAATCAATTTCATGAAGACCCACAAATAATAAGCGTAATCATACTAACTATTATTGGTTTTGTTTTAATTTTCGGATTAGAGAAGTTGGCTAAAAAACCTATCTAGTTAGTTTATTTTTTAAATACATAACTTAACCCGAAATTAAAAATAAATGGTGCATGGTCTATTTTTACTTCAGAAGCAGGTAAAGAAAACCCCATTTGTAAATTAATTTGAATTCTTCTCCACCCTATTCTTGTACCAACAACAGGCTCTACATAATAACCTTTGTTATCGCTTCCAAAATCTACAAAACAAAATCTGGGAGTAAAATATGAACTACCTGCAACACCACTTTCGTTATCAGCCATGGTAATTAAACCAATAGAGGGTTGTATAAAATACCTAGAGTAATTTCCTTTATTTATAGTTCCAAAAATACCTTGAGTTGATGTTCTAGAATTTCCATAACCATAGCCTCCATAAATCTCAAATAATCCTTTTGAACCCAAAGGCTCATAATAACCTAAACCACCTTCAAAAAAAGAATGAAAATGATCTGAACCATCAAAGGTTGAAAAATTAGCCATAACACCCAATTTTTCAATTGGTGAATAGGCTGTCTGCACATCAAATCCAGTTACTCCCATTGTGGCTTCAATATTGTAATCTCCAGCTTTATTAATCATTGGAGAATTTACCTTATTAGGAAAGTAAACAGGAGCACAAGCATATAAAAAAAATAAAATTATTAATCCTAATATTAAATTTAGCTTATTGATCATTTTTATTAAAGTTTATTCAAAGATAATGGCTTATCTTTTATTTATTAATAATATATGTCAGATAAATTAATAAACACTTCATCTTTTTTAATAAAAACTTACAAAGTGATTAAGTAATTTTACCTTAAACTATAAAAAACATGAAGAAACAACTCATTAACTTATTCTTATTACTATTTTGCGGAGCTACTTCTATCTTTGCTCAACAAGATTCCATAGCTCTAAAATATGCCGCAACCATTACTCAAGCAGATTTAAGCAAACATTTACACATTATCGCTTCTGATGAATATGGTGGCAGAGAAACCGGTAAAGAAAGCCTTACCAAAGCCGCTACTTACATTAGTGATTTCTACAAAGAAATTGGCATTCCTCCTATTAAAGACATCAATTATTATCAAACCTATAAAGTGGGTTTGCAAGATGCAAAAGGAGTTGCTATTAGCTATAACAATAAAAAATTTATTCAAAACAACCATTTTTTCAATTTTCCAACATATTTAAAAAACGAACAAATTAATGCTGAAATAGTTTTTGCAGGCTATGGTATTGAGGATTCTTTATATTCAGATTATACCAACCTTAATGTGAAAGGAAAAATTGTTATTGTACTAAATGGTGAACCTAAAAACAAAAGTGAGCGCTACTGGGTTTCAAATTCTGATACACCTTCTAAATGGAGTAACAGAAGAAATAATCCTAAAGTTACTACAGCAAAAGAAAAAGGTGCTTTGGCATTGTTTATCATTAATGAAAATACTACTGAAATGATAAAAACCTACAAGCACTTTATTGAAAGCGAAAAACTTAAAGTACTTGATAAACCTGAGGTAGATTACGATTTTCCAAATTTTTATATTTCATCCGAAATGGCTGATGAAATCATTGCAAAATCATCACAAAAAATTAAAGAAAAAATAAATAGCAAAGGTGTTCCTGAAAGTTTTGCTGTTAAAAACAAGCTAAGCCTAGACATCAACAAAAAAACAACAATTACTGATGCTCACAATGTACTGGCTTATATTGAGGGAAGCGATTTAAAAGATGAATTGATAATTTTAAGTGCTCATTACGATCATATTGGCGAACATGATAGCTTAATTTTTAATGGTGCTGATGATGATGGCTCGGGAACAGTAGCCATTATGGAAATTGCCGAAGCTTTTATTAAAGCTAAAAAAGATGGTAATGGACCAAGAAGAAGTATTTTAGTACTGAATGTTTCTGGAGAGGAAAAAGGATTATTAGGCTCTAAATATTACACGGAATATCCTGTTTTTCCTTTAAAAAATACCGTTGCCAACCTTAATATTGATATGATAGGAAGATTGGATGAAAAACATGCCGATAACGAAAATTATATCTACATTATTGGTTCCGATATGCTTAGTGATGATTTGCATGAAGTTAATGAAAATGCCAACTCCACTTATACTCAGTTGGAGTTAGATTATGAGTTTAACACCACAAAAGACCCTAACCGCTACTATTATCGTTCCGACCATTACAACTTTGCTAAAAATAATATTCCCGTAATATTTTATTTTAACGGAGTACACGAAGATTACCACAAAGAAACCGACACCGTTGACAAAATTATTTTCTCTAAAATGGAAAAAATTACCCGATTGGTTTTTTATACCGCTTGGGAATTAGCTAATAGAGACAAAAGAATTGTAGTAAACAAGGCTGAATAATAACAATGGAAAAAGTTTTAGTACTAGACAATTACGATTCTTTTACCTACAATTTAGTGCATTATATTGAAGCATTAAACTTTGAAGTAGATGTTTTTAGAAACGATGAAATTTCCATTAAAGCTATTGATGCTTACAACACAATTATTCTCTCTCCCGGACCAGGTTTGCCAAAAGATGCAGGAATATTATTAGAAGTAATAAAGACTTACGCTCCAACAAAAAAAATATTAGGTGTTTGTTTAGGAATGCAAGCTATTGGAGAAGTTTTTGGCGGAAAGTTGGAGAATTTATCTCATGTTTTTCACGGTGTAGCAAGTCAGCTTAACGTATTAGATAAATCAGACAAACTTTTTAAAAACTTACCGCAACAATTTGAAGTAGGCAGGTACCACAGTTGGGTGGTTGCTCAAAACAGCTTTCCAACAAATTTAATTATTACTGCTGTAGAAGAAAACAAGCAAATTATGGCACTAAGACATACCACATATAACTTATATGGCGTTCAGTTTCACCCAGAGTCTATACTAACCCAACACGGTAAAGAAATCATTGCTAATTTTTTAAAATAGTTCCAAGCGGATACTTGAAATGGAGGGTTAGTTATAACGTTTAGTATATGAAAAGTAGGCGATTTCGAAGCTCAAAACTTTCGGCTAAACACAAAGTTTGATACAAGCCAAAAGTCTTGAATTCAGCATTAACTCGCCTATTTTTTATATACATTGTTCCAGTAGTTTTTATTTATTTAATTCAAACTTTTCGAAGCTTTTTCCATTACTTTGATAAACTCCGTCATTATCTGTTCCAAGCCAAATTATTCCGTTATTATCTTGATAAATAGTAATTAGCAAGACATCTTTTTCTTCATTATTGATTTCAAATTCTGATAAAGTTTTTCCATCATATTTCCATACTATGCCTCCATAATTTGTCATCCATAAATCGCCATTATTATCTGATAATCCAGAATTGAAATAATTAGGTTTATCTTTTTCAATTCCGTTTATTTTTTCATATTCTAATGTGTTTTGTTCGATTTTGTATTTGCTTATGAAATTACTCAACCAAAAATAACCATCTTTGTCTTGAAGCATTGAACGAACTCCAGGTGCTGTACCATTTGGAAGAATCGATAGTTCATTTTCACCAAACCACATAAATGATTGTCCGTCATATCGAAAAGCTCCCGCTACGAATGTCCCAAACCAAATATTTCCATCTTTGTCTTTGTTTACTTTATAGACCGAATAAGGGTTGTTGTTATTGAATGGACTTACGAGCGTGTCAATTCCAAATGTCTTTTTTAAATTTTGTCGTGGTAATTTTAATTCAAAAAGAGAATCTCCATCATAACGATATACATCGTTTGCATTGTAACCAAACCATAAATCATTGGTTTCTAATTTCCATTTGTTATTTTTTGAAACGATTGGCTTTAGTGTTGTAAATAATTTCCCATCATATTTACTAATTCCGTTGGCTGTTTCAATAAATATATTTCCAGATTTGTCTTCTTGAATTCCTCTGATTGTATTGTCTACCAATCCGTTCTCTGTTGTAATTTGTTTTAAATCTTTCCCATTAAGGTGAAAAATTCCTACTCCATTACTTCCAAACCAAAAATTCTCTTTTGAATCTTGAAATATGACCCAAATTCTATTATCAAGTTGCAATACTGATTTGCCAAGTTCATTTGTTTTATTTTCAGCAATTTTCTGTTCGCTTTTTACTTGTCCATTGCAGGATAAAAAAGTACTCGAAACGAAAATCAGCAGAATTATTTTTATTAAATTAATATTCATTTTATTCGATTATTTCTGGTTTTGTTAAATTACTGGCAACGGCCTCGTATAACCGTCAGTTGCGTTGGTTTTGGTTACTAATTTAGTTAAAAATCACGAACGTTTGGCGTTCGCGAGGATTTTCCGATGAGGAAAACCCAAAGCAATTGCGGTTATACATTGTTGTACAGCGTTATTTTTTAGCATCCACAATAGTTTTCTATTATAGTGTTTTTGTCAGTTTCTTTTATTTCAAAGTAACAACCTGCTCCATTGTCAGTCGGTCCATATTTTGATTTGTCTGAATTCCAACCGTGCTCAATATCCATTGGTGAACTCTTAAAAATTCCTTCTATCCATTTTACCAAACTTTGTCTGTCAGTTTTTGGTAAAACTAGAGAAATCGATGCTCCGCCTGCTTCTCTGCATTGTTCTATCGAATAATTAATTCCGTTTTCAAAATCTTGATTAAAAGAGCAAATACTATAGTCCGGATAATCATAATAAATTCTTTCACGTTTATTAGCAATTGAATCATAGTTTCGAGTCAGAAATAAATAGATTACATCCTCAGAGTAGTTTGTCCGTTTCATTTCCGCTTTTAATTCGTCCACATTCGGTTCCGCAATTTTAAAATTCTGTGAGAAAGTCAAAATTGGAATTAAAAATAATATGGTTGCAAAAATGTTTTTCATAATGCTGTACAACATGCGGATAAACGTACTGGTACGTTTATCCGCAATGTATGCCGTTTATTTTTTACTTACAACCTCCTTCTATAAGAATCTCCCAGTCGATATCTGTTGGTTTAGGATGTGTTTCTACTATGTTTTTATTTATTTCTATTTCCATTTTCGAAAATGAAAAACCATAAATAGATTCAAAATTTGAAAATCCGTTTTTCCAAAATTCTTTGAATTTTTCTATTCCATAGTTTAAAATCATATATTCTACAATATATGCCGATTGGTGATATGCTACCATCTCTTCCTCTTTATAAAAGTCGGAGGTTAACATGTCAATTGAGATAAGCATGTTTTCCTCTAAAAAGTACCTGTAAATTTCTGCAACAGTATATCCAGAACAGTTGTTAGCTGCATAAGTTGCTAAGCCTTCATTTAACCAAGTATTATTTTGTGGTGGCATGCCCCAAGCCGTCATAGCAACCATGTGCATTATCTCATGTTTTATTGGTGCTTTAATTAGTTCTTTAGTTTCTTCGACACCTTCATCAGAAATCATCAAGTAGACTGATCTTGTCCAAATATTTGCAATTCCACCTCCTGTGAGCATACCAGCATATAATAGCATGTCTTTTTTTGAATCAACTACCTTAATTCTTGTAAACTCTTTAAATTCAGGCACGTTAATGAGCTTACTGTTTGCATTAATAGCTTCTAGACACTTTTCAACATATATTTCGCGGTTATCGTAAGCATATCCTTCAGAAGGAAAAGTAAAGTATAAATTGCCTATTTGTTTTGTTATGAGATTTTTTTGTTCCCAATCTGCTGTTTCGTTAAAAGAGGTGGTGTCAATCATTGTGTTTCTCGTTTGTGTAAAATTTCCATTTTCAAACATTCCTTCCCAATCATTCATTCCATCATGGTAAATTCCTGAACCATTAAATTTTCCGTTTTCCATTTCTCCTTCGTAGGTCATTATCACTTCCTCTTCATGAAAAACAGTTAAAATTCCTTCTCCGCTCGGTAAATTGTTTACACATTCTCCTGTCCAATTAAAAGTGCATACATCACAAGTCCATGGAAGAACGAATTTACAATCTGATTCTGGGGTTGATAATTCTGATTGCCCAAAGCAGAATTGAATTGCAGTAAAAAATATTACGAAAAAAAAGTATTTCATCTGTGTAAATTTGGTTATCGTTTTCATAAATTATCTTACAAGAATAGTTTATCTGGATGTCCCTTTAAGTTAAAGGATGTTAATTTAATGTAAATTTCCTTAATAATTTTGTCTACGGCATGGCATACGTTTAGTATATGAAGCGTAGCCTGCCGTCAGGCGGCTATGATTTCATATACAGTGTTAGCATTTCGTTTTTATTTTTTATGGAACTACGTCAAATTTTGTCGTTCCGTTTTTCTTGAATATTTTGTTCATTATTTCTTTTCCAATTTCAGTCGCTTTGTATTTATCCGCATTTAATTCGAGCTTATAAACTGGGGCTTCTTTTAAATCAGAGTAATGAGGTTTATTTCCGTAAGTCGTTTTGACTAAATTATAATTATTCTTATTCGCAAAACTTGTAATTTTTTCGACATAAGATTTTTGGTCGTTTGTCATAACCTCAAATTCAATGTTTATTTTTCCGTTGTTATCTACGAAATAAATGCAATCAATTCCATCAGATGTTATTCCGAAAAAGTCATATTCCATTTTTCCGTCTAATAATTGAGTCATTACAGATTCTAACTCCGCAAGTTGAATTTGTTTAGCAACTTGAATAATTGAATTTTTTTCGTTCTTATTTTTTGAGATGAAATATATTATTCCGATTACTACTAAAATTCCAATTATTATTCCTGTTTTCATGCGCTGTTCGTTTTTTTAATGAATGCTAACATGCGGATAAACGTACCAGTACGTTTATCCGCAATATATATTTACCTCAAATGTAGTAAATCTATTATATATTGTTGTTATTGTAGGTCTTTTACAATCCTTTAATTCCATCCTGAATCCATTTTAACCCAATATGGCAAGGAAATAATTGCTAATTTTTTAAATTAAATTACCTTTACAGTTCTAAAATTCTTATTAAAATGAAATATTTTACCCTACTTACTTTTTTAATTTTAATGCTATTATCATGCGACAGACTATTCCCTAACAATGGAAAAGAGAAAAAAAAGAATAAAGAAAAAAAGGAAAAGATTTATGATGGTATCAGAAAAAATTATTTAGATGGGAAATTAGCATCTACTGTTACCTATAAAGATAGCGTTAAAAACGGTATCGCAATAAATTATTATCCTGATGGTAAAATAAATATGGAGTTTAATTATAAAGACAACATGAAAGATGGTCCTTTTAAGTGGTATTATGAAAATGGCGTTTTATATTTGGAAGGAAACTATGAAAAAAATGAAAAAGAAGGTATCTTTAAAATGTATCGAGACAATGGTCAACTAAAGTCAGAAATGCCCTGGCACAAGGGGCTTCCTTGTGTTGGATTAAAAGAATATTATGAGTCTGGTAAATTAAAACCTATTCCAAAAATAATTGTTAAACATAAGAATACAGTTAAGCTTGATAATAAATATACGCTAGAATTTAGCCTATCAGACAATAGTAAACACGCAACTTTTTATGATGGATATTTAGGAGAAAAAAATAGTTTTGCTAATCATTTTGTAGCGTTAGATGGCAAAAAAGGAAAAGCATCTTTAACCTACTTTGTTGTTCCTGGTAAATTTATGATGAAATCTTCTACAATTGTTGCTAAGTTAAAAACTAGAGATGATAATTATTATATCCTTACTAAAGAAATTAATGTTACAGCCGAAAACAGATAAACTTAATAATTCAACATATTAATTCTATTTTCTAACTCATAATTTCCTGGTAAATATTCTAATCCTTTTCTAAACAATTGTCTCGCTTTAGACTTACTTCCTAACCTAAAATAATAAGCTCCTGCCTCTGCATAAGCAATTGCTACTGCATTCTCATTCTTCTTAAAATCTTTATTGTCAAGCATCTGTTCCAGGTCAACTCTGTTTTCTTCTCCTTTTTTACCTAAATTTCTTTTGAAATTAACAATCATCACAAAAGTTAATACTTCTGCTTTATAACTCAAAAAGAAATAAGTGTCCGATATTATTGGATTTTCTTTTTCAAAAAGGAGTAACTGTTTTAGTCTTTCATCCTCATTAGTAAATTTATCATCAACATAAAACAAAAAAGACTTTACATAAAACTCATCAAAATTATCTATAATAGAGTCATTTCGAAATTCTTTTGCTTTTTCTAAACTTAAATACGCTGCTTCAAAAGCTGATTCTTTTATATAAAACTCTCCTTTAGCACTATGATATAAATAATTAAGCCTATTAAAATAATCAGACTGATTCATACTATTAATCAGTTGATTTGAAAAATTATCAAAAAACACAGTATCTTTTTGATTTAGTAGTTTCTCTTCTGCTATTTTAGCATAACTATAGGTTAAAAAACTACTAATTTCTGGATCTAATTCATGATACCTAAGTACACGAACAATGTAATTAATTTGTGATAATTTAAAGTCTTTATGATCTTCAACAGCCTTAGAATATAAGGCTCCCAATACTTGTGAAGAATTAATGCTAGGATAAAGAGCTACAGATTTTTCAATTTGTATAATAGCTTCTTCTAACTTATTTTCTTCTTTCAAATATAATCCATAGTTAAAATATTGTAGTGCTACTAACTGTCTGAGATTAATTACTTGACTACTTGAAAAATATTCATTAAAAATTTGTTCATAAGAAATAAAACTAAGGTCGTGTTCCTCTATAATTTTATATTTTACAAGGTTTTTCACATAATCTTCTTTATTCTTTTGGCTAAATGCAAAAAAACCAGCAACTGGATCAGTTGTTTCTAGTAAAATATTATGGGTTTTAGGATAAGCAGTTAAATTAACATGATTAGGCA
Organism: Vicingaceae bacterium; assembly: GCA_965284565.1. Taxonomy (GTDB): domain Bacteria; phylum Bacteroidota; class Bacteroidia; order Flavobacteriales_E; family Vicingaceae; genus BRH-c54. The sequence goes on along the minus strand of OZ260100.1, from coordinate 2,126,483 downwards.
GCACATTAATATGATATGGTATTTTTAATTCTTTTAAAATTATGCTATATATTGCTGTTGCAGAAACACAATTAAAATAACCTTTTGTAAAAACATCATCAAAATAGTTTTGTTGTTCATACTTTTTAAAAAATCCTTCATGCACATCTTTATAAATCCATTTTACCCATTTTTCTTCTTTCTTTTTTTTGGATTTATACTTCTCTACATATTGATTAATTTTATTTCTAGCTATTTCTACTTGTTTCATGTCAAACTCTGAACTTGAAAAAAATAAAAGACTTAAATAATCATCCCCTTGGTTTTTATAAACTTTTTCAAAAGCCTCTTTTTCCTCCTCTGAATGAAAGGTTAATTCATTAAAATAAATAGTTGTATCCTTTAATAAATCAAAAGGTTTTTCTTGAGCAATAGATACTTTGCTAAAAATGAATAAAAAAAATATAATCATGAAGTTTTTCATAGCACAAACATAATAAATTATTAAATTTTATGCCTGAAAAATATGAGCTGTAATTAAAAATGATACTATTCAATTTACCTTAAATTAATTTTAGATTTTTACAACTCCAAAATCATCAATTCTTCACAATTTTAGTAGTATAAACTAGTTCTTCTGATTGAATTTGTAACATGTACATTCCACTTGGAAGTGAAGAAATATCTATTTTTTTATTATCCACCAACTGCATTAATACATCTTTACCAGTAAAATCCATTATGCGTACAAAATATCTTTTATTATCTGGCAAATCTATATTTATAAATGCTGAAGTAGGATTAGGATAAATGTTGATATTACCTTCTTCTAAGTCATTTACGCCTGAAATAACTATTGTGTAAGGAGTTGATTTTTCACTACAACCATCTGCGTAAAATACTTCTACCTCGTAATTTCCAGATACTGTTGCTGTAATAGAAACCATATTGCTATTTGGTATAGGATTTCCATCTAAATACCATTGGTAACTTACTCCTGTTGTTGAGGATGTCAACACATTATTATTATCCATAATAGTTGGAATAGGATTTGGTGTGCAAGACTGGTTTTGATTTATTCTTGGTGAATTTTGCAAAGAATCATTAAATTCAACAAAAGCATTGCAATCTCCTTTTAAAGTATAATCTAACCAAGGATTTACAAAATCAAAAGTTACATCATGCTGGTCTGCTCTACTTATTGAAATACCCGTAGATGAAGTTCCTTCACCAAAATCGCAATTAAAATTAGGATTAGCAAAATAGCAATGAGCTCCTCCTATTATGGAAATAAAGGTTTTGCAACTTGATGCCAACGAATCATACATAGGAATATGATGATCTACTGGAGGAGTAACGCCATCTTGAGCTCCTGATAATACCAAACTCGGAACACTAACCGTTTTTGCAGAATTGATTGATGAAACCCCATTGCTTGTAGATTCAGCTGGTGCTAATCCAATTAAAGTATTAAAATATAGTGTATTGGATTGTACTAATGAATCGGCTGCTAAAAATGCTGCTCCACCTCCCATTGAATGTCCCATTAAAGCTGTTTTAGGAGCTACTCCATTATTGAAGATAGAACTTGCTGTTGCTCCTTCTATTTGCATTTGATGTACTAAAAACTGTAAATCCCAGCCAAACCTTTGGTGGTCTGTGCTAAAAGCATTTCCTTCTGTTCTCGGAAATACCATAATGTAACCTCTAGATACAAACTCTGTCCATAAATTCTCATAAGCACTCCAAGCCATTACAAAACCATGACCAAAAACTATAACAGGATATTGACCTGAAGCCATAGCCACATTTGTTCCTGTCGTTGTTGCTGGGTAGTAAATTTCTGTTTCTATACTACGGTTATTTCTGCTTGCATCCTGAAAAGTAATAGTGGTATGCCCTATTTGATGTTGAGAAAACAATGCTGTTGAAGAAAATAGTAGGACAAATAATAAAATAAAAATAAAAACATCTTTCTTTGTTGTGTTTTTTAGGATAGTTTGTAATTTTTCCATAACATATAATTTTAATTGTTGATGTAAAATTAATGCGACATACTATTAAAAAAAATTCCCGTATTTTTATCAAAATCAGATGAGTTAATAATATGGAGTTTCTAATTCAAAAAATAGCATCCTGTTGTTCTAGTCAGCAATTAGATTTATTTGAAGCCTATTTGGCTGCTAAAAACCAACTACTGTCCCAAAAATTAATTTATCATATTAAAAACAAGCCTCATCAAAACATAGATTTTTATTGCAAGGCAGTTTATGGAACTTCTGGTAAAGAAACTTTAAAAAAATTCAATCAACTCAATCATCATACACTCAACTATTTTTCATTTATTAGCCAGCATTTCCCTTCTTTTCTCACACAAAATATTAATGAAATTGAATGGTTGATTTATCATGAAAAACATGATGAAGCTATAGAAAAACTAAAACTATTAATTGAAGTTGCTAAAAAATTTGAAGATTTCGGATTATTAGTTCATCTTTTTGAAATCACTCAACAAAACAAATTGCTTTATAAAGCAATGGCTAAACAGTTAAATTTAACTACACAAAAAGAATATTTGACCTTTTATAATGATTTAAGAATATTGCTTCAAAAACAAGATGAACTTACATCTACCACACTTATTGAAAAACAAAAAAGAATAAACCCGAAGGATTTAGCTTTTTTTAAAAATCACTTTAATTCTCCCTCTCTTTCTATTCAAATTATTGCCCGACAATCTTATTTGAATATTTTGAGTAGTTATAACGACAAATCTTTTTACGATAAAGACACACTTGAACTAATTGAATACACCAAAAAACTAGCTGAAAAACATGCTTATTTAATGATAGCTCATCATAGAGAAAAATTGATGAGCTTAGATTATATGTTGGTAAAGCATACCCGACTAACTTTAGGTGAAAAGGAAATTAATAAAACCTGTTCTTCTATCATTAACAAATGGCAAAAGTTTTATCACGCCAACAATCAGCTCGATTCAGGATTAATGTTGGCACTTAGTATTAAAGGCAGTTTTTTTATTACCGATTATTACTGCAAACCACTAAACGATAAACTAAAGCTAGAGGTAAAAGAAATTATTAGCCTTTTTGAAGAGTTGAGCAACAAGCTCGATTGGGAAAAAGTAAGCTACCTTAAATACATCAATTTTTATAATGTGTATGCGATGTTTCTTATTTTAGATAATAAGGAAAAAACAAGCGTTAAACTCATAGAAAAAGTACTGCACGAATACCAACAAAAAACTTTCAAAAAAATGTATGACGGGTTATTTGTGGTTTTATTGATGGCTCATTTCCAAGCCAACGATTTTGATGCGGTAATAGAAAATTATAGTCGCTACAAAAAACTCACTAAAAACTTTGTTTCCATGGAAGAAAACGATTTGGTAATAAAAGCCATTTACTACATTGCTCAATTAAAAATTACACCTAAAAATCAATATGAAAAAAAATTAAATGATGTAATAAAAACCCTAAAAAGCAATCCTCATCTTAACAATAATTTATTGTTGGTAGAGAGGATGATGGCATTTTAAATTCTAAAATTCATCAAACAAATCCTTAATTTTGCCCAATGGCATTTGAATTAATATCCGATTTCCAACCAACAGGCGACCAACCCGAAGCTATCAAACAATTGGTAAAAGGCCTACAAAAAGGAGCTAAAGCACAAACACTACTTGGTGTTACAGGCTCCGGAAAAACATTTACCATCGCCAATGTTATTCAGCAAGTTCAACGTCCCACATTAATTTTAAGTCATAACAAAACCTTAGCTGCTCAATTATACAGCGAATTCAAACAATTTTTCCCACATAATGCAGTAGAATATTTTGTTTCCTATTACGATTATTACCAGCCCGAAGCTTACTTACCAGTAACAGATGTGTATATCGAAAAAGACATGTCCATTAACGATGAAATTGAAAAACTGCGTTTAAGTGCAACTACTGCACTGCTCTCGGGTAGACAAGATGTTATTGTGGTAGCTTCCGTTTCATGTATTTATGGTATTGGTAACCCAACAGATTTTCAAGAAAACATTATTAAACTAAAAGTGGGTGATATTATCAGCAGAAATAAATTCTTGCTTCAATTGGTACAAGCTATGTATTCCCGAACTGAAGCAGATTTCCAACGAGGAAATTTTAGGGTAAAAGGTGATACCATAGATATTTATCCTGCTTATGCAGAAATTGCTTACCGTATTTATTTTTTTGGTGACGAAATTGAAGAAATAGAATCTTTCGACCCTATAAATGGTGGTTCATTAGAAAGTTTTACCTACCTAAACATTTACCCAGCAACTATTTTTAACACAACTCAAAATACTTTACATCAGGCTATAAAAGATATTCAAGATGATTTATTTAATCACTTAATTTATCTGAAAGAGATTGGCAAGCATGCTGAAGCCAAGCGTTTGGAAGACAGAGTAACGTACGATATGGAAATGATGCGTGAATTAGGTTACTGCTCAGGAATTGAAAATTACTCTCGCTACTTCGACAGAAGAGCTCCAGGATCTCGTCCTTTCTGCTTGTTAGACTATTTTCCTAAAGATTTTTTAATGGTGATTGATGAAAGCCATGTAACGGTTTCTCAAATTGGAGCCATGTATGGAGGCGATCGTTCTCGTAAAGAAAATTTAGTAGAATATGGTTTTAGATTGCCTTCTGCAATGGATAATCGACCACTAAAATTTGAAGAATTTCATCAACTTATCAACCAAACGATTTATGTAAGTGCTACTCCTGCCGATTTTGAGTTAAAAGAATCTGAAGGCGTTGTAGTAGAACAAATTATTCGTCCGACAGGATTATTAGAGCCGGTTATAGAAATTCGTCCGAGTTTAAATCAGATTGATGATTTGATGGAGGAAATAAACATCAGAGCAAAAAAAGATGAACGAGTTTTGGTAACTACACTAACCAAGCGTATGGCTGAAGAATTAACCACTTATTTTGATAACAATGGGTTGAGATGCCGATACATTCATTCTGATGTGGACACCATTGAACGTGTTGAAATTCTTAGGGATTTGAGAAATGGATTATTTGATGTTTTAATAGGTGTTAACTTATTGCGAGAAGGATTAGATTTACCAGAAGTTTCTTTAGTTGCCATTTTAGATGCTGATAAAGAAGGTTTTTTACGCTCGGAACGTTCACTTATACAAACAGCAGGAAGAGCCGCAAGAAACATGAATGGATTAGTAATTATGTATGCTGACAAGATTACTAAATCCATGCAAAAAACAATAGATGAAACAGATAGAAAAAGAACAAAACAATTACAATATAATGCTGAGCATAATATTGTTCCTACAGCTTTAAACAAAAGCAAAACCAGTGGTGACAAAACCATGTTTGGCAAATCAGTTTCACCAGATAATTTCTATTTATTAGATAATATTAGTCAACAACCTAGCGTAGCTGCCGACCCAGTAGTTCAATACATGAGCAAACCTCAACTAGAAAAACTATTGGAAGAAACTAAAAAAAGAATGAAAGATGCTGCTAAACAAGAAGACTTCTTAGAGGCTGCTAGACTAAGAGATGAAATGATGGAGTTAGATAAAATAATTAAAGCACTTTAAACTTAATTACAATTATCACAATACATTTTCTTTACACTTAAGTCTTTAAGCAACTGAAAACTCATATTAGGATATCCAAAGAAATTACAAAACCTGACTGGGTTTATTTTTTTAGCTTTTTCCATAAACATTAAATACTCATTTTCAGGAACGAGCTTTTTGTTATAGATGGCAGCAGTTAAAAAAGTAAATAAAAATTCTTCATCAATATGGGGTTTTTCGGCCCATGGTTTCATTAGTTCAATTGTCCAGTTTAGACGCATTTGAAAAATAAAATATTGAGCTACCTTAAATGTTTGATCTCTGTTTAATTGAGATTGAAGCAACATTTTCTTTACTTCATTAAGTGCTTTATCTCGCTGTGGAAATTGCATGGTTTCATAATAAAAATCAGCAGAAATAATATGAAAATTAAGCAACAACTGACTAATCTTCCAGTTTTCTATACCTAAATTATAAAGTGCTTTAATGTCTCTCAATAAAAATTTAGGGTCTTTTACCCTATCGTAATTTTCTGTCCATAAAAGCAATTCTAAAGTTACTTTGTTATAAAGTAAATAAGGATTTGTAGGGTCAACAATTAATTGGGTTTTAATATCTCTAAGTAAATAATTGTTCAAGCTGTCTCTATTATCATCCTTACTGTAAAGCCATTTAGCAGCAATAATATTATTATTAAGACTTATGGCTTCTTTTACAAATGGAATTTTAGTTTTAAAGAGTAAATCAACATCAATTTTACCATTTTCAATATTGTCTATCGCTACAGATTGATAAAGTTTAGCTCCTTTATAATCTTTCTTTTTTATAGATAATTTATAACGTTCAGGAACAACTTTAATTAATTCTTCATCCATATATACTTTTTCTACATAAAGCACCACTTTCGCATTTCGTTGGTCTTCCAAATAAGGTTCTAAGCTATAGTTTAACTCATTGCCATTCACAATTTTTAAAATTTCCTCTTTACTAAGTTTAGCAAAATCGCTTTCGTAAGGAGAGCCTTTTAGTGATTCATAAAAACCTTCCCAATTTTCTTCAGTAGAAATAGCAGTTTCAACATTTTTTACATTGTACTTTTGGATAGCATTTACAATACTTTGGGCTCTTTTTAGTTGTAATGCTTTATTTTCTTTTTGTCTTCCCTCAATAGAAGAGTAGGCATATACTTCAATTTTTTTAAGGTCGTATTTTTTTAGGTTTAAGGAATCTAAAAATATCCTTACATCTTCAGATTTATAGACCGATTTGTTTTTATCAAAAGGAATTATAAATTGTAATTTACTGTTTACAGAGTCTGCTTTATCGGAAACAGAAAGCGTATCAAAAAGTAAAGACAACCCCAATGACTTAAGGTTTTCTCCACCTAAACTGTTATAAATAATAGTGTTACATAAACAATTATCTTGAATAATCAATAAATTAAATTCTGTAGTATTCGTATCAACAAAATCAGGAATTGGGCCAAGGGATACTTCCATTTGTCCTTCACTTTCTAAAAGGTTTTTATTGAAAAGATAAGATTTGTAAACAGGAGGAATCATTATTCCAGAGTGAATTTTAGAAGGGTAAATCCTGTTTCCAGCACCACAAGCAAATTGGTCTTTGGTAATTATATCGAGAGCAATACCATCTTTATTATTTTTAAGAATGTTTTTTAAGAGGTTTAAATCATGAAAATAAAAGAAAATTTCTCCATCTCTAAAGAAAATATTATCAGACATTAATTCTGGTAAATAGGAATAATTCCGTTCAATATCGGTGCATTTACTTTTGTTATAAGGCTCAATTTTGTAGTCATCTTTAATAAAAGGAACACCTGTAGGTAAAATAAAAGGTTCGCTCCCGTAAACCTGGGTTACATAAATAGATTTAGTTTTTTTATCAAAAGTTATAGCTGTTGCAAAAGTGTAAAAAGATTTATCGAGAATTGCCTTCGACATGTACCTGTCTTTCATCCAAGAGTGAACTATAAAGTCAGCAACTTCTTCATAGGTTTTAAGGTTTCTTCTGCGAGTTTCTCCTTGCACCTTTACCTTCATTTCCATATCAATTTTTATCACATTTTCAGAAAAAATGCCGTGCGTACTTTCATAAAAAATAATTCTATCTAATAAAGTAGCTTTCTTTTTGTTAGATTGGGTAACTTCTGGCTTTTCAGATTTCAAGTTGTATTCAGCTTGGTCGAAAGCAACTAATTGTAGTTTGTCATCAGTTTTAAGTATATGTAAGTTGTTCTCTTTACGGATTGTATTAATTTTTTCTTCAATGAGTTCCGCAAGAAAATTAGGTTTTAATTTTTTAACTTTTAAGGCATCATCAGCTTGTTGAGCGAATAATAAACTGCTAAAAAGAAAACTGAGTATGATGATGATATATCTCAATGAGAGTAAAAATTTTGTTATAAAATTAACCAATCAAAAATAGATATTCAATAATAAAACCAAAAAATCAAATAGAATGCAGTAAGAAGAATACGTAAAGTAAATAAGATAGGAATAATAAAGCACCTTTCCAACGAGAGATAGTGTAGTTGAGCATCAATGGAAGCATTAAAAAAGAAGTTCCTAATACCCAAAAAATATCATTAGAAATTACCGTTTCGCTAATAGGTATTTCTTTAAAGATGGCGGTTATCCCTAAAACAGCTAAAATGTTAAAAATATTGGAACCAATTAAGTTTCCAACAGAAATATCCATTTGTTTTTTTACAGCGGCTACGATAGAAGTTACTAATTCAGGAACACTTGTGCCAAACGCAACTATAGTTACACTTATTATATGTTCGCTAACACCAAAATTTTTAGCAATGGTAACCGCTCCTTGCACCAACCAATCTGCACCAAAGGCTAAACCAATTACTCCTACGGTAATAAATAAAATACTTACTAGAATGTGTTGTTTTACTATATCAGTATCTTCCTCTTCTTCTTTCTTCTTTGATGATTTTAATTGGTAAATAATATAGCCTAATAAAAGTCCTACAAAAATAAACCCCTCCCAATTGTCGAGCATACCATTAAGAATGAAAACAAAAAAGAGTAGAGAAAGAAACATCATAATTGGCCAATCTCTTTTAAGGGTAGCAACAGCAACAGGTATTGGAAGAATTATGGCTGTTAAACCTAAGACCAAAGCAATATTAGCAATGTTAGAGCCTACTACATTTCCTATAGCAATTTCTGGAAATCCATTTAGAGCAGCTTTTAAACTTACAATTAGTTCGGGAGCTGAAGTTCCAAAAGAGACAATGGTCATACCAATAACCAACGGAGAAAGTTTAAACTTTGAAGCAATACCAACTGCGCCTCTAACCAACACTTCGCCACCACCAATTAAAACTGCTAATCCGCCAATTAATAATAAATATTCCATGAGATTTAACTTCTTGAAATTGAGTTGGGAGGAGTAGGAGTTTTATCTTCTTCTTCAGGAGATGAAGATTGGTCATCATTTTTATCCTCAACAGGTTTGGTAATTTCTTTTTTAATAAAGCTTTTTACCTGATGTTCCACATTTACAGAGTTTTTTATATTAGTAACTTCTGAAGGAACAGATTTTTTTATTTCTTGTTGAATATCTGAAGTAGCATTTTTTAATTCGCTAATTCCTTTACCTAAGGTACGAGCAATTTCTGGTATTTTTTTAGAACCAAAAAACATAACGATAACCAACACAATGATTACCAGTTCTCCACCACCAATATTAAAAAACACTAACATAAAGCCTTATTTATTAGACAAAACTACAAAAAAATAAGCTGCTCATTTTCATAAGCAGCTTATTCTTTTTCAATATCTATAAAGAAATTATTTATTCTTTTTTTCTTTCTCTTTTTGCTTATTCATGAAATCATAAACGATAGGAGAAGCTACAAAAGCAGAAGAGTAAGTACCTACAATTACACCAATAAGTAATGCAAAAGTAAATCCTCTAATAACTTCACCACCAAAAATAAATATCATCAACAATACAAAAATGGTACTTAAAGAGGTATTAACTGTTCTACTCAACGTACTGTTGATAGCACTATTTACCACATCGTCAATTTCTCTTTTCTTGTATGAACCTAAGTATTCTCTAATTCTATCAAAAACAACCACTGTATCATTAATAGAGTATCCCACAACTGTTAAGATAGCTGCAATAAATGCTTGGTCTATTTCTAAAGAGAACGGTAAAATACCATAGAAAATAGAGAATAAAGACAATACAATTAATACATCATGGAAAAGAGCGATAAGTGCACCAGCACCATATTGCCATTTCTTAAATCTAAATACTATGTATAAGAAAATGATAATTAATGAGAATACAATAGATAAGATAGACGAACGAATCATATCGTTGGCAATAGTTGGTCCAACTTTTTGAGAGCTCATTAAATAATTATCCATAAATTGCTGTTTAGTAACTTCGCTACCAAAGATAGACGATAACCCTTCGTATAATTTATCTTCAACAATATCATCCGCTTTTTCATCCTGACTATTAATCATAAATGTAGTGGTGATTTTTACTTGATTATCATCACCAAAAGTTTTTACCTCAGGAGCAGATTCAAATAAAGTTTCCAATTGCTTACTAACTGTTTGCGTTTCTACTTTATCAGTATTTTCAAATCTTACAACATAAGTTCTCCCTCCTTGGAAGTCTACACCTTTTTGAAGTCCTTTTGTTGCTAAAGAGCCAATACCAATTAAGATGATAACACCTGAAAGAATATAAAATTTCTTTCTGTTTTTTAAGAATTGAATGTTAGTGTTTTGGAATAATCCATCAGTAAGATTAGTAGCAAATTTTAATACTTTACCTTTATTTAATTGGTATTCAAAAATTAATCTAGTAATAAAGATAGCAGTAAATAATGATGTTAAAATACCAATAACTAAAGTTTTCGCAAATCCTTCAACAGGACCAGTTCCAAAGAACCATAGTACAAAACCTGTTAATAAGGTAGTAATGTTTGCATCAATAATAGATGAATAAGCAAATTTATAACCATCGGAAACAGCCAATCTCATACCTTTACCTGCGGCAATTTCTTCACGAATACGCTCAAATATAAGTACGTTTGCATCTACAGACATACCAATAGTTAAGATAATACCTGCAATACCTGGTAATGTTAAGGCAATTAATTGCGGCATAGAAGCTAATATTCCAAAAATAAAGAACATGTTAGCAAGCAACGCTATAACAGAGGCAACACCAGCTTTAGAGTAATAAAATACCATATAAGCCAATACTATCATTAATGCAATAATGAAAGAGAACATTCCTTTACTGATAGACTCTTGTCCTAATGTTGGTCCAACAACAGCTTCTTCAACAATTCTTGCAGGAGCAGGAAGTTTACCCGCTTTAAGGATATTAGCAATTAATTTTGCTTCTTCAATAGTGAAGTTACCAGTAATGCTAGAACGACCTCCACCAATTTCTTCAGAAGGAGCAGGTGCAGAATAAACTAAGCCATCTAGTACAATGGCAATAGCTTTACCAACATTTTGTCCAGTAAGGTGTTTCCATTTCTGAGCACCATCACCATTCATAATCATTTCAATTTCAGGAGCACCATTGTACATTCCAAATTGTTGTGATGCATCAACAATAACATCTCCCTCTAATTCAGCTTTCCCGTCTCTGTTTTCAACTTTTATAGCATAAAGCTGAATAAATTGTTGGTTATCATCAAATGGTTTGTAAGCCCAAAGTAATTTGTATTTTCTTGGGTTAATAATTTCTTTAATCTCTGGTTTAGCTAAATAGCTGTTTACTTTTCCTGTATCTTTTACTGCAACAATTCCTACAACAGGTCCTTCAGCAAACATTTGCTGACCTTCTTCATTTTGGTAAGTAGGAATAGTCATAATAGCAAACAGCGGATTTTCCTTTACACTTTTTTGGAATAAAGCTAATGAATCTTCGCCTGTAGCATCATCTAGTTGAGATAATAAATCGTTAGAAGAAGTATCTGTTTTTGTTGAATCATTACCTAATTGAGATAATAAGTCATTTTCTTCTTCAGCAAGAGTTTCAACAACAGGAGTTTCTTCAGCTTTTACATCAGTTAATGTAGTATCTTGATTTTTCTCAGTGTTAGTTGAATCGTTAGTCTCTTCAGTTTTATCGTCTTTGTTTAGCAATTTAGCTAATGTAGAATTGGCTTCAGCTAATAAAGGATAAAATTCATTGTTTTGGTAAGTAGTCCAGAATTCTAATTTAGCCGTTCCTTGTAATAACTGACGAACTCTTTCTTTGTTTTTAACACCTGGTAATTCAACTAAAATTCTATCTGAACCTGTTAAACGCTGAATGCTAGGCTGAGCAGCTCCAAACAAGCCAATTCTTGTTCTAATTACTTCAAAAGATTGTTCTATAGCAGCATTAGCCTTGTCGCTAATAAATTCTAAAACAACTTCGTTTGAAGCTTTTGGAGATAAACTTTCTTTGTTATCAATTGTATAGAACACAGAAATTAATTGTCCGCCAGGATTAACTTCGTTGTATGCTTGTTCAAAATAAGTAACAAAGTTGCCACCATTTTGCACTTGTAATTCATTTGCTTTTTTAATAGCTTCATTAAAAGCAGGGTCGTCACTGTAAGAAGCTAGTGCTCTAACTACTTCGTCAACTTGTACTTCTAAGGTTACGTTCATACCACCTTTTAAGTCAAGACCTAAGTTAAGCATTTTAGCTCTTAGCTCACCATAAGTATAGCCGATTACCGGATAAACTTCTTCAGAAGCCATAGAATCTAAATAAGCAAATTCAGCATCTGAACTTCCATTATGATACGTTTCTGCGTATTCTTTCGCATCGTTTTCTACATTTACGGCAAACCATGTAAGCGATAATGAGTATAAACTCGCTATTGCAAAAAGTATGGTAAACGTTGTTAATAGTCCTTTGTTTTGCATTTCTCTTTGTGTGTATTTTTGTTAAAAAATTATAAGCCTGCAAATATAGAATTTCAAAAACGTTTTACAAACATAAAATTCATTTCATTTAACTTTTTTTTATTTCACTAAATAAGCTTAAATTTGGCAAGGAGTTTAAAGGGATTGGAAAGCATGAGTTTGGTCATTTTTTTATGATTTTAATACCCTTACCTTTGCCTTAAAACAACAGATTTAACATTATTAGCATCAAATTATGAAAAAAATTACAACTTTTTTAGCACTTTTTATCTTTTTAGTATTGTCGCTAACTTCAAAAGCACAACTAGTCGTTAACAGATACGATTCTATTCCTGTTTTAAATTATAATAGTGACACACTTTATCATGCTTGGACAGGCGGTTTTAATTCTGCTCAGTTTTCAGAAATAGATTTGAATTTGGACGGAATAATGGATTTATTTGTTTTTGATAGAAGTATTAACCGAATGACTACTTTTATTAATCATGGGACACCAAATAAGGTAGATTATCATTTAGCACCAGAATATACCCAATATTTTCCTCAAGAGATAAGAGATTGGGTACTGTTAAGGGATTTTAACTGCGATGGTAAAATGGATATTTTCACTTCTGGTGCGGGAGGTGTTGTGGTTTACAGAAATGTTTCTACTACTATCCAACTTCTATTTACTATAGAAACATCTAGTACTCCTTCTAATATTTTATATTCTAATTACCAACCGGATTCACCAACACCAAGTATGGTGAATTTATATGTTTCATCTATTGATATTCCTGCTATTGAAGACGTTGATGGTGATGGTGATTTAGATATCATTACCTTTAGTATTTTGGGTTCTCAAGTGGAATATCATAAAAATTTAAGTATGGAAAGATATGGAGATTGTGATAGCTTAGATTATGAATTGAGAAATAAATGTTGGGGCTTTTTTACAGAAGGTGCTCAAAGTAATAATGTTATTTTAGATGATTCTTGTGGATTTAACATCAACAATCCTGAAAGAATTAGTGGTGGCAACAAACACAGTGGATCCACAGTCATGATGATGGATGTTGACTCAAACGGATCTAAAGATTTAATTTTAGGAGATGTTTCTCATAATAATTTTGTGTTGTTGTATAATTCAGACTCTTCTCCCAACTTTACTTCATCTCATATAACTGCGGTAGACACAGCTTTTCCTATGAATACCGCTAATACTATTCCTGTTGATTTATATCTTTTCCCTGCGGGGTATTATTTAGATGTTAATAATGATGGTGTAAAAGATTTTTTAGCTAGTCCAAATTGTTTTAATGGTTGCGAAAATCTAGAAAGTGTTTGGTATTATGAAAATCAACGATCAACTAACCTGCCAGAGTTTGACTTTAAAACAACAGCTTTCTTACAAGAAGATATGATAGAAGTTGGTACGGGAGCTTTTCCAGTATTTTTCGATCATAATGCAGATGGTTTAATGGATATTGTTATTGGAAATGCTGGTTATACTGCTTTGCAAACCAATCAAGGGTTAATTTCTTCATTGTGGTTGTACGAAAATATTGGAACAACCAGTAATCCGACTTATCAATTAATAGATTCTAACTATGCAGATGTAGCCAATATCAATTTAAATGTTGCAACCAATCAGCCAATGTTAAGATTAGCTCCTACTTTTGGAGACATTGATGGTGATGGCGATGAAGATATGATTGTTGGTGGAGATAACGGAAAAATTCATTATTTTGAAAATATTGCTGGAGCAGGAAATACTGCCAACTTTGTATTAAATAAAGCAGAATATGAAGGAATAGATGTAGGGTTATATTCAGTTCCTCAGTTAATAGATTTAAATAGAGATGGGTTATTGGATTTAATTATTGGTGATCGATTAGGCTTTGTATCGTATTACGAAAACGTAGGGACAGCTGTATTGCCTTCGTATAACTGGGTAACCTCTCAGTTAGGAGATGTAAAAACAAGAAGGTACGATGAATACAACGGAAATAGTACTCCTTTTATTTATGATGATAGTGGAGATTACAAATTAATTGCAGGAGCTACTAATGGCTATATCTATTATTACGATAGCATTGATGGAAATCTTGGTGGAACTTTTAATCTAATAGATTCTATGTATTTAGGCATAAAACAAGGCGGTTGGTCTTTTGTAAATGTTACGGATATAAATAATGATAGTGCTTTTGATTTAATTGTAGGTAATGTTGCTGGAGGGGTTAATTTTTATAAAGGAGATCCAGGTACAGTTATAAGTGTAGGTGAGAAAGCAAGCATTTCTGATAAAATACTTGTTTACCCTAACCCAACCAACAACCAAATTACTTTAGATATTGGTAATAATAGTTTAGAAAATGCTTCGGTAGAAGTAATAGATTTAATGGGAAGAACCATTTATCAAAGTAATTTAAATGCCTCTAAAGTAGTGATTAACCTTGAAGGACAAAGTCAGGGGATTTATTTTGTAAAATTTGTAAATCAAACAGGTAGTGAAGTTATTAGGGTAATTAAAAAATAACAAACATGCTGCTAAAAATAATCGTCTTTTTAGTCATCAATTTTGCTGCATTGGGTTTAGGGAGTTACTTTACAAGTACTGCGGTTACTGCCGAGTGGTATCAAAACTTATATAAAGCACCTTGGACACCTCCAGGTTGGGTATTTGGTGCAGCATGGACAAGTATAATGATTTGTTTTGCCATTTTCATGGCGTACGCATGGCAACTCAACGAAAACCGAAACCTACTCATAGTTTTATTTATGATGCAATGGATATTGAATGTATCTTGGAATCCAGTCTTTTTTAAATACCATCAAGTTTTATTCGGATTATTCATTATTGTGTTGCTTACGTTGTTAATGGGCTATTTCTTCTTTGCTCATTTTGATCAGCTAAAAGCTAAAACATTATGGGTATTACCCTATTTTATTTGGTTGATTATTGCAACTTCTTTAAATGCTTATATTTTGGTTAAGAATTAAAAGATAAAAAAATGTCATGAAAATTGGAATTATAAAAACTACATTATTATTTTCTCTGATTCAAATAATAACCCTTATTATTTCTTCATTAATTGATGACTTTATATATGACTATATGGGGTTGGATATTGATTTTATATTTGTAATAATTATTCCAACCACTTTAATATTTTTTTGGTTCATTTTTTATTTGAAAAAAAAGTATGAAAAATTAAATAGTTGGACATTTTTACTTTTGGGTATAATTATTTCAATAATTTCTACGCACACATATATTCTTATAGCAATTTTTTATGCTTATTTAGGAACTTATGGGGTTAATATTCCATGGGATTTATTATTAAATGGTTTATACAGCACTTATGTTATTATTATTCCTCATTTAATTTTAATGAGTATTGAGTGTTTTATCATAAGTTTGTTGTATAATAAACGGTAGTATCTGGTTCTAAGGTTAATATACTTAAAGATTATTTTAGCATATGGCAACAAGTGTACAAAGATATAAAGGATATGGTTTTTGGATAAATGATTTTTATTTAGAAGTCTTATATATGTTTTTGATTAATGAAATATCTTCTTTACTAAGTAAAGAAAGTGTTTTGTCAGATGAACTAATCACAGGTTTAAAAGGTTATTATTCTGGAGCAGTAGATTTAAATATAGATAAGTTTAACAATTATGAAATTAAATGTCTTGAAAAAGGCTTAGAAAGTATCTATAAGAAGTTTCATTTATCAATGAATGAAATATCAACACAAACGCTCAATCAAAATAGAGGTAAAATATTAAATAGTGAAGAAGATTATTTTCCAGAAGGAGGAATTCAATCAAAAATTATTGCTAAAACAGCAAAAATGATGATTGATTTGTTAAATGGAAATTGGAAAATTAAGCCCTCAGATAAAGTAAGTTATTGGTAATTATCTACAAGTACTTAAGTCTAGTCAACATAATACCTTATAAAAAAAAATGTATATTTGTATAACTTTGGCAAAGAAGTAACATCATAAAAATTTAAAATGGCAACAGTTGATAACATAAGGAATGGCTTGATTGAAAAAATTCTTTCTATAAAAAATAGGGCTTTTTTGGAAGCATTAGATAAACTGATTTCCTCAAGCACATCTGAAACCGATATTGTTGAATTAACTGATGAACAAAAAACAATGTTGGAAATGAGTGAGCAAGACATCAAAAATGGAAAACTGATTTCTCAAGAAGCAATGGACAAACGAAACCTGGAATGGCTAAACGCAATGTGATTTGGACAAGAACAGCCGACCTACAATTTGTCGGAATTTTGGAATATTGGGCTTTAAAAAACAAGTCGAATACCTACTCAAAGAAACTTGTAAGGTTGGTCTCCGAAAGAGCTAAACAGATTGCCAAAAAGCCATTTATTTACAAATCAACTGATTTTAAAGATATAAGAGTAGCCTCATTAGGTAATTTTAGCATTTATTATAAAGTTACAGAAGACCAAATAATAATCTCTGCATTTTGGGACAATCGACAAGACCCGAAAAAACTTTTAAAATTATTGCAAAACAAATTTAAATAATGGTTTTAGGAGATATTTCAAATAAAAGAGTGCGTATTTTAATGCAATTTATACCTGAAAAAGAAAGTGAAGAAGAGTTAGTCTTTTTTCCATTTTGGACTGAAGGTCTTATTCTGAAAATAATAGATACAGATATAGAAAATCAATTAAGATTTATTGTTAAATTGGATAAAAGAATAAAAGGAACTGGTGCTGATATGAAAAAATATAAAAATGTTGAATATTTATTCATAGTTATGAATTGTGCTTATAGTAATGAAATTGATAAACTCCTTGATAATAACTCACTATTTTGTATCGTAGAATATTATTATGAACTTGATGATATAGAAAAGAATTATCAAGCAGATGGTTTTATAACTAATAGTGCGAAAATTGAGATTTTATCCTAATAAATTTACGAGTGTACTTTTTCCCTTCCCTATTATCTTTCCTAATTTTGCCACATGGTAAAAGCAAAATATCTATTTTCACTTATAATTATTTTTTTATTTTCTCATGTAGTTGTCGGGCAAGTACTCAACATTGAGCGATTACGTTTAGAAAGAGACACTACAACTTCTTTTAAAAGTAAAATTACAGCTGGGATGAATATTTATAATAGAAGTTCGGCAGCCAACGAACCTGTAAACCTTTTCGGATACAATATAGATGTAAATACTTTGTATTACCCGGGTAAACATGCTTTTATGGGCTTGGCAAAATTCGACTATTTAAAAGTTAATGATGAGGATTTTTTGAACTTCGGTTTTGTACATTTTAGAGTGAATTATTTCAGAAAGAACCCTATTAACTTCGAAAACTACATTCAGTATTCTTACGATAATTTTAGAGGATTGCTTCCACGTTTGTTAGGTGGTGGCGGAATAAGATGGAATACTTTTAAAAGTAAATCATTAAGTTTGGTAATTGGAATAGGAGCTTTGTATGAATACGAAAAATGGAAGCATCCCGAAACCAATCAAGCCATTGAAATAGCCTTGGTTAAATCATCTAATTATATTTCTTTTCGTTGGACAGCCAATGAAAATGTAGATATTAATTTTGTAGGCTATTACCAAACGGGCTACGATAGTGATATTTCTGCTTTTAGAAACAGAGCAAATGCCTCCTTAATTTTAAATACAAAGATTGCTAAAAGAATATCTTTTGCTAATTCCTTTGATATTTCTTATGAACACAAACCCATAGTGCCAATAATTAAAACCATTTACACCTTTAAAACAGGCTTATCTATAGACTTGTAGGTTTTTGATGAAAAGGGTTAACCACATAGTGACATAGATTTTTAATTGTTTTAAAAAGTTGCACCAAAGTTTCATATAGCTTGCCCGTCTTTGACGGACAAAAACACTTTGTGAAGCTATATTTTTCTTTTAATGTTGTCTTTTCTATGTTTCTATGTGGTTTCACAAGTATTTGAAAACAAAAATCACCTTAAATAAGCTTATTTTTTAGTCAAAAAATTAAGTAGTTTTGACATTCAAGAGTATATACAGTGTATAATAGAAATTAACTAAATGAAAATATCAGGATCTATCTATTCGGATAACAAAAGACCTTTAAAAGAAACCATTGCAGATTTAGAAGCTCATCAGGTAGATTTATTGCATGTAGATTGTAATGATGACATTAGTGTTTTTGATGATATTGCTGATATTAGAACATGGTGTAAACTTCCTATAGACTTACATATCATTACCAAAACCCCCGAGAAGTATTTCGACTTATTAAGAAAGCATCCTGTGGAATATGTTACTTTTCAGTACGAAAAACTGCCTACGGACTTTAAAATGCCATCCGATATTAAAGGACAAAAAGGTTTAGCGATAATTACGCCTACTGATATTACTGCTTTCGATAAGTTTAGTGATTTTGATTTTATTCTAATAATGGCAACCATTCCAGGGCAAAGTGGAGGTGTTTTTGACCCTGTAAATTTCAAAAAAATCAGAAATTTTAAACAAAAATATCCTAACAAAAATGTACATGTTGATGGAGGTGTAAATGGAGAAGTTTCTTTCATTTTAAGAAATATGGGAGTACATACTTCTGTTTCAGGTAGTTTTTTGTTTAAGGCCGCTAGTGTCGGACAAGCATTAATGGATTTAACCAAGCGAGAAATAGTTTCTCTTTTTAAGATAAAAGACTTTATGATTCCTCGAGAAGAATGTCCGGTTATAGATATGTCTGAACTTACGCTTAAAAATATTTTAGAACAAATAACTTACGGAAAGCTAGGCGTAACCTTAGTAGAGAACAATAAAAAATTTGATGGAATAATTTCCAATGCAGATTTAAGAAAAACCTTGCTGCAGAACTTAGAGAATATTGAAGGAATGAATACGCAGGAAATGATTAACAAAACACCTGTAACCATTTTAGATACAGCAACAGTAGATGATATGTTGAATTTAGTAAGAGAACAATCTTTTCCTGTAATGTATCTTCCTGTGCTAAATGCAGAAGGAAATGCCGTTGGAATTATTACTTTTGTGAACTTGATAAAAGGAGAAATATGATAATTCATTTAAATAAAGATATTGCTGCTTCAACTGCTAGTCAGTTAGCTGAAAAAATAAAAGCATTTCACATACATTCTCAAGATAGAGAAGTATTAATTACTTCATCTTCTGTAAAAGAAGTACCCAATGAAGTAGCTGCCTTTGCTGAAAAGCACTGGGTGTTTGAAAATGATATGCAACTTGCTTCTAGAGCCTACAGAAACGAAACTCGTGAGGTGAAAATCGGTAATGTAACTATTGGTGGAAACACTAAAAATACGTTATTGATTGGTGGACCTTGTTCGGTAGAGTCTGAAGAACAAATTCAACAAAGTGCTGCATTATTAAAATCGCTTAATTTAACTACACTAAGAGGTGGGTGTTACAAACCGAGAACAAGCCCTTATAGTTTTCAGGGTTTAGGTTTGGAAGGATTAAAATTATTAGTTAAAATGCGTGAAGAACATGGTTTGGCGGTAATTACTGAAGTTAGAGATGCTACCCATGTTGATGAAGTGATAGAACATAGTGATGTTATTCAAATTGGTGCCAAAGCAATGTACGATCAAGGTATTTTACGTGCATGTGCTAAAACTCGTAAGCCTGTTTTATTAAAAAGAGGTTTTGGAACAACATTACAAGAATTTGTTCAGGCAGCAGAATTTATGCTTTCAGGAGGGAATGAAAATGTTATTTTGTGTGAAAGAGGCATACGTACTTTTGAAACAAAAACACGTTTCACTTTAGATTTATGCGGAGTTGCCTATTTACAAGAATATACCAATTTACCTATTATTATAGACCCAAGTCATGCCTTAGGTTACCGTTACGGAGTAGAACGTTTGTCTAAAGCTTGTGTGGCAATGGGAATTGATGGATTATTAATTGAAGCTCATCCAAACCCTACTGTCGCTAAGTCTGATGCTTCACAGCAATTAACACACGAATCTTTTGCAGCATTAAAATCAGCCATAGAACCTGTGGCAAATAGTGTTGGCTATAAAATTATATAATGAAAATCCTTACTCAAAATATAACCTCATTTTTAGCTCGAGAAAAAAAATCGTTGAATGATTTTTGTGCTGAACATGCTATTGCAAACATCAATGAATTGTCCTTGGGAGATTTACAATTGTTTTGTACCAAAAATCAGTTAGATTTTGAAAACATGCTTACCAGACCAATGTTTGTTGATAGGTCTAAAATGAAAGACATTAAATTATTGATTTTAGATGTTGATGGTGTTATGACTGATGCGGGAATGTTTTTTACAGAAAATGGCGACCAATTTAAAAAATACAATGCTAAAGATGGAATGGCAATAATGGCCTTGCCTAAAGTTGGAGTTGAAACAGGTATTATTTCATCGGGATACAAACTGGAAGTGGTAAAAGTTCGTGCTGAATTATTAAATATTAAACACCTTTATGTTGGTCAAGAACCTAAGCTAGAAATTCTTAACCAATGGTGCGAGAAGTTAAACATTACGCTTGCAGAAGTAGCCATTATTGGTGATGATATTAATGATTTATCAGTAATGAAAGCTATTGGTTTTAGTGCTTGTCCAGCCGATGCGGTATTAAAAGTAAAAGAAACCGTTGATTTAGTTTTACAAACTAAAGGAGGTGATGGTTGTGTTAGAGAATTTATAGACTTTTATTTGTTGGATGAACCATTAACTAAATAAATTTAATGCAAACTAACGAAGGCAATCCGGAATTACTCATAGAGTTGGTTAGAATGCAAATGCCTTTTGGAAAGTACAAAGGGCGACTTATTTGCGATTTGCCTTCATTTTATTTAGAGTGGTTTCAACGAGAAGGATTTCCCAAAGGTAAATTAGGTGTTTTATTAGAAACCATGCACGAAATAAGATTAAATGGCTTAGAACATTTGTTAGTTCCTTTAAGGAGAAAGTAAAAAAGTACTTAGGAGTTATTTAATCTCCAATTTCTAATCTCGAATTTCTAATTTATTTCCCAGCAAGTAGCACAAACACTTTTTTCAATTTCATTTTCAATACTGTCAGGGAGTTGATGAAAAAAATCGATACCTGTCATTTGCTCAACACTATCAATGCTTATAATAAAGTTGTTTAATGGAAAAGATGATTTTTTATTAGGCAAAATAAAGCCTATCGCTTTTGTAGCATTGCTTTTATACTCCAAAATAACTTTGTAATAATATTTCGGAATGCTAACCTTGTTTTCTCCAATGGTAGGCAAACTATCTTCTAAAACAGGACCTGTAACCACATAAATGGTATCGTATAGTTTAGCCCAATCTCTAACTTGTTCTTCTAATTTTTTCCAAATACCTCTGTTAAAACTAGGTTTTTGCGGACTCATGTTACTATAAAAAAATGAGCAACTCATAGCATCTGCCGACCAAGATAAATCTCCGGCCGGAGCTAAATGTCCTCTATCAAATCCGGAACCTTTGTAATCCGTTGATGTTGCTGAACCAGTAAGTATTTTTGGGTCAGACCTGAAATTATTAGACCTATCCACTTTTTTTATGGTTTCAGCTTTTGTAAATTCATAAGCTATCCATTTGGCTTGTTCGTGTGTTTCACTATATACCAGCCGAAAACCAGTATGTTCTATAATAACTTCATCATCAACAAGATTAGGAAGTTCCATTAAATCTATTTTAATAAAATGATTTGCTGTAACACTAAGCGTATCATTGGTAATTTCCAATGTGTCGTTAGTAGATAAAGTGCTTGATGTATCTTGATTTGGAGCTACTATTGTTGAGCTTGTATTGTAATCAGTTGTTGTATTGTCTGTGTGATTATAAAAAGCAATCAAAACAAATAAAAGTAAGATAATAACCAAAATGATGGACAAGATAACAATGGTCTTTTTCATTGATTGTTAATTTATCCAACCTTTACCACAAAATAGTTTTTCTTACCTCTTTGTAAAAGCAAGTATTTATTATTGATTAAAAATGAGGCGTCAACTACAGTATTCTCATCAACTTTACTTTTGTTAACACTAATAGAGTTTTCTTTTAAAGCTCTTCTGGCTTCACCGTTAGAAGCTAAAAAGTTAGTCTGATTTGCCAATAATTCAATAATAGGAATACCGCTGTTAAAAGTGCTTTCAGCAATTTCTGCCTGAGGAACCCCTTCAAAAACTGCATTAAATAAATCTTCAGATAGTTTTTTTAATCCTTCAACAGCTTCATCATCAGTTTTAAAAAGAATTTCAGAAGCATTTACAGCCGCATCATAATCTTCTTGAGAGTGAACTCTAACCGTAATATCTTCAGCCAACGCTTTTTGTAAAATACGCAAGTGTGGTGCTTGTTGATGTTCTTTAATAAGAGCATCAATAGTAGCTTTATCTTTTAAAGTGAAAATTTTAATATAAGCAGTGGCATCATCATCAGAACAGTTTATCCAAAACTGGTAAAATTTGTAAGGAGAAGTTTTCTTTGCATCTAAAAAAATGTTTCCTTCAGCA
This sequence comes from Vicingaceae bacterium, assembly GCA_965284565.1. GTDB lineage: Bacteria > Bacteroidota > Bacteroidia > Flavobacteriales_E > Vicingaceae > BRH-c54. The sequence continues at coordinate 2,103,439 of OZ260100.1, read as the reverse complement.
GTTTTTCCAAATTTAGTTCCGTCAGCTTTTTTTATTAAGGGAGTAGTAACAGCAAAAGCTTCATTTCCAGATTTTCTTCTAATTAGTTCAGTTCCGGTAACAATATTTCCCCATTGGTCGGAACCACCTAATTGAACTTTACAATTTTTGTGTTCATTTAGCCAATAAAAATCATATCCTTGAACCAATTGGTAAGAAAACTCGGTAAAAGACAAACCTGTTTCTAGTCTAGTTTTCACAGAATCTTTAGCCAACATATAATTGATAGAAATGTGTTTCCCTACATCTCTAATAAACTCTAAAAATGACATGTTTTTAAACCAATCGTAGTTGTTTACTAATTCAGCAGCATTTTCACCACTATCAAAGTTTAAGAATTTTCTTAATTGCTTTTCTATAGAGGCAACATTATGGAAAAGTGTCTCTTCATCTAATAAATTTCTTTCTGCAGATTTACCTGAAGGATCGCCTACCATTCCTGTCGCTCCACCAACTAAGGCTACAGGTTTATGTCCGCAATTTTGCAAATGAAGCAATATCATTACCTGAACCAAATTTCCTAAACCTAAAGAATCTGATGTTGGGTCAAACCCAATATAAGCAGCAGTTACTTCTTTGTTAAATTGTTCTTCAGTTCCCGGCATCATGTCGTGAATCATTCCTCGCCACTTTAGTTCTTCAATAAAATTCATAAGCAAAAGTTTGTTTTTTTAAGGAGACAAATTTAGTAATAAAACTAACTCATTAACCTCATTTAACGTTTTTCGGACAAAAGTCTAAAAAACGGATTGTATCTTTGCAAAAAATTAATTGAAATCTCTTTGAAAACGAAAACCTTAAAAAAGAACAAAGTAAATGTAATTACATTGGGTTGTTCTAAAAACTTATTCGACTCGGAAGTAGCGATGACACAGCTTAAAGCCAATGGTTTTGAAGTGGAGCACGAAGCAGAACAAGACGATTCCGAAATTGTAATTATTAATACTTGTGGCTTTATTGATAACGCTAAGCAAGAATCGATAGATACTATTTTACGATATGCTGAAGCTAAAAAAGAAGGTCTGGTAGACAAACTATACGTTACTGGGTGTCTTTCTGAACGATATAAAGATTCTTTGGAGAAAGAAATTACCGAAGTAGATGCTTATTTTGGCACGAAAGAATTACCAAGGTTATTAAAAACCCTGAAAGCTGATTACAAACACGAGTTAATTGGTGAAAGAATTATTACTACACCTAATCATTACGCCTATTTAAAAATTTCTGAAGGTTGCGACAGAGCTTGTTCTTTCTGTGCTATTCCTTTAATGAGAGGTAAGCACGAATCGGTACCGATAGAACAATTGGTAGAACAAGCTAAAAACTTAGCTAAACAAGGTGTTAAAGAGTTAATTTTAATTGCTCAGGAGCTTACTTTTTATGGGTTGGATATTTATAATGAAAGAAAACTATCAGATTTGCTTAATGCATTATCAGAAGTAGAAGGAATTGAATGGATAAGATTACACTATGCTTACCCAACAGGCTTTCCTATGGATATTATTGAAACCATGAAAAGCAATCCGAAAGTATGTAATTACCTAGATATTCCTTTGCAACATGCTTCAAACAACATGTTAAAAGCTATGAGGAGAGGAGCTACTAGAGAAAAAACTACCCAATTGATAAAAGATATCAGAACCATTATTCCTGAAATAACCATTAGAACTACATTTATTGTTGGTTTTCCGGGTGAGACACAAGAGGATATTGAGGAAATGAAAGATTGGATACAAGAAATGCAATTCGATAGATTGGGTGTTTTTACTTATTCTCATGAAGAAGACACGCATGCTCATCAATATGAAGATAACCTTACCGATGAAGAAAAAGAGGCTCGTGCAGAAGAAGTGATGGCGGTTCAACAACAAATTTCACTTAACTTAAATGAAAAGAAAGTGGGAAAGACTTTTAAAGTACTTTTTGATAGAATGGAGGGTGGTTATTTTGTTGGAAGAACTGAATTTGATTCTCCTGAAGTAGATAACGAAGTGTTGGTAGATGCTGCTGAGCATTATGTTAGAATAGGAGATTTTGCTGATGTTAAAATCACTTCTGTCGGAGATTTTGATTTGTATGGAGAAGTGGTTTAATTTTCTAATTTTTTAATATAACAATGTACCAATTGTTTAATTTGAAGTTAGATTTTAATTGGAAGTCAACCTAGAACCGAGAACTGATAAACTGTTAACTAAATGAACAAACAAACAATACCCTATTCACAAACAACATTTTTTTCTTCGTTAATCAACGATTACTTGACTGATGAGGAAAAGTTACATCCTTTTATCAATCATAATTGTTCACTTCAAGCTTTTGCTGATGCCATTGCTGAACGTAAACAAACTTCTGTTAACAGAGATTTACTCGCTAAACAACTTCAACAGCAATACAAAGATTTACCATTAAGCGATGCTGTTACAGCAAACATAGAACGATTAAAAAATTCCAACTGTTTTACCATTACTACCGGACATCAACTCAATTTATTTACAGGTCCTTTATATTTTGTTTATAAAATTATATCGGCAATAAATTTGGCTAAAACGCTTAAAGCAACTTATCCCGAAAACGATTTTGTTCCTGTCTATTGGATGGCAACCGAAGATCATGATTTTGAGGAAATCAACCATTTTAATTTGTTTAATGAAAGGTTATCCATACAAAAAGAAGCAGGAGAAGATGGAGCGGTTGGTAGATTAAGCTTAACGAACGCTACAGAAGTGGCTAAAGAATTAGAAGCGTTACTTGGTGATAGAAATGGTGGCGATAAAATTGTAACCTTGTTCAAGCAGTTTTATACCAGCAACAATAATTTTTCGAAAGCGACAAAATCCTTTGTCAATCATCTGTTTAGCGAATATGGTTTGGTAATTATTGATGGTGATGATGCTGAATTAAAAAGAAGTATGATTCCTTATTTTGAACAAGAATTAGTAGAACAAAAGAATCATCAATACATTGAAAAAACCACGCAACAACTAACCGATTTAGGCTACAAAAGTCAGGTAACACCAAGAGCAATTAACTTATTTTACTTAGATAAAAACCTGCGAGAGCGTATAGTTGTTGAAGATGAGGAATACAAGGTGTTGAATACCAATTTAAGTTTCACCAAAGAACAAATGCTTTCGGAATTAAATAATCATCCCGAAAAATTTAGTCCGAATGTAGTAATGCGACCACTTTACCAAGAAGTGATTTTACCTAATTTGGCATATATTGGTGGAGGTGGAGAATTGGCTTATTGGTTTCAGCTAAAAGACATGTTTAATACAAACAAAGTATTTTTCCCCACTTTAATTCTAAGAAATTCTGCTTTAGTAATAGATGCAGGAAGCTCAAAAAAAATGCAGAAATTAGGCTTGGAAATCCCTCGATTGTTTGAAGATACGGAAAAATTAATAAAAGAATTTGTTACCGAACATGCCGACATTAATTTGGCACTTTCACAACAAAAAGAGCAGCTTACAAAACTATATGAACCTATTGAAAATAAAGCTATTCAGTTGGATAAAACATTGAAAGCAGTTGTAAATGCAGAACTTCAGAAAGCCATTAATGGTATTAACCATATAGAAGCTCGTCTGTTAAAAGCCGAAAAACAACGTGAGGAAGTTGCTGTAAACCAAATCAGGAGCATAAAAGATAAACTTTTTCCAAATAGTGGTTTGCAAGAGCGACACGATAATATGAGCTCCTTATTACTTTTCTACGGAATGGATATTATCCCAACATTAATGCAACATCTACATCCATTAGATAAAGAGTTGGTGGTGTTGGTTGATGAGAGGTAAACTTCCCATAATCTAACTAAAGGAGATTTTTCCAACACATAAATACCAATGGTAAATAGTAAGCTCACTCTCGAAATTTTCTGGTAAGGCAGAAAATTATTTGTAATCTCTGTTTGTTTATCAAAAACAACCTGAAAAACACTTAACAACTAATTTTAGATTGTTAGTTCGGTAGAATTAAGCTAAATTTGTCCAAAATTTTCTATATGACATTAATAAAATCAATTTCGGGAATTAGAGGAACTATAGGTGGTATACCTGATGAAGGTTTAACCCCTTTAGATATTGTAAAATTTACTTCGGCTTTTGGTGCTTGGATAAAGAAAAGAGCAAATAAAAAAGACGTAAGTATAGTTATTGGCAGAGATGCTCGTATTTCAGGAGAAATGGTGCAGCACTTAGTTATTGGAACTTTGCAAGGCTTAGGAGTAAATGTAATAGATTTAGGCTTAAGTACAACGCCAACAGTAGAAGTTGCGGTAGCTATGGAAAATGCTTCTGGAGGAATAATCCTTACTGCTAGCCACAACCCTAAACAATGGAATGCTTTAAAATTACTTAATGAAAAAGGTGAGTTTATTTCTGCTGCTGATGGTGAAGAAGTGTTAAGAATGGCATCAGTAAATGATTTTGAATATGCTAATGTTGATGAATTAGGAACTTATTCTGTTGATAACACCTATTTAGACAAGCACATACAAGCAGTATTAGATTTACTTTTGGTAGATGTAGCTGCTATAAAAGCCAAAAACTTTACTGTAGCAATAGATTGCGTGAACTCAACTGGTGGAATTTTCTTACCACCATTATTAAAAGCTTTGGGTGTTAAAGAGGTAATTGAATTGTATTGCGAACCAAACGGTATTTTTCCTCATAATCCGGAACCATTACCAGAAAACCTTACAGAAATTGCTTCAGTAATGAAAAAACAGCAAGCAGATGTTGGTTTTGTAGTTGACCCAGATGTAGACAGGTTGGCAATTGTTTCTGAAGATGGAGAAATGTTTGGTGAAGAATATACTTTGGTTGCTGTTGCAGATTATGTGTTGCAAAATCAGAAAGGAAATACTGTATCTAACCTATCTTCAACAAAAGCGTTGCGAGATGTTACCGAAAAACAAGGAGGTAATTATTTTGCTTCGGCAGTTGGAGAGGTAAATGTGGTTGAAATGATGAAGAAAGAAAATGCCATTATTGGTGGCGAAGGCAATGGAGGAATTATTTATCCTGAATTACATTATGGTAGAGATGCTTTGGTAGGCATCGCCTTATTTTTAACACATTTAGCGAAAACCAATATCACTTGTTCGGAATTAAGAAATAGCTATCCTAATTATGTAATGTCGAAAAATAAAATTGAGTTAACTCCCGATATTAATGTGGATGAATTGTTGGTTCAGTTACAACAAAAATATACAGATAAAGAAATTAATACTATTGATGGCGTAAAAATTCATTTTGATAATGGATGGGTACATTTAAGAAAATCGAATACCGAGCCTATTATTAGAATTTATGCCGAAAATACTACTAAAGAAAAAGCAGACGAACTAGCCCAGCAAATTATTAAAGATGTAGAGGGAATGGTTAGATTGGTTTAAGAGTTTATGAGGTTATAAGGTTAAGAGTCGTGAAAAATAAAGAATTGGAATTTTTTGTTTTTACAACATTTGAAGTTTGTGAGATTAAAAAAAATGCGTCTTTGCGTCTTCGCGAGAAACGAACTTGAGAGTTCAACGAAGATAAAATATTAAAGATAAATAAGTAACAATAAAATAAATGAAAGTATATTTAGATAATGCAGCAACTACTCCAATGGATGAAGAAGTTATTGCAGCAATGGTTCCCGTAATGAAAGAGAATTTCGGAAATCCTTCTTCTGTCCATGCTTTAGGACGAAAATCTAGAGCTATAATTGAAAAAGCTAGAAAACAAGTTGCAGAGTACATTAATGCTGCTCCGTCAGAAATATTCTTTACTTCGGGAGGAACAGAGGCAGACAATATGGTATTGAGAAGTTGCACAGAAGATTTAGGGGTAAATCATATTATTACTTCTGCTATTGAGCATCATGCAGTTATTGATACTGCTCAGTGTGTAGAAAAGCATAACAATATTAAATTGAGTTTGGTAAATATTGATAGTAAAGGTTACATTGACTTGAGTCATTTAGAGCAATTGTTAGAAGAAAATAAAGATAAAAAAACCTTGGTTTCTTTGATGCACGCCAACAATGAAATTGGCAATTTATTACCACTTAAAAAAGTTGCTGAAATCTGTAAAAAATATCAAGCTTATTTTCATTCCGATACAGTGCAAACAGTAGGACATTACCCTTTTGATGTTAGAGAATTAAAAATAGATTTTATGACTTGTTCGGCTCATAAATTTCACGGACCAAAAGGAACGGGATTTTTGTTTGTCAACTCAGATTTGCAGCTAAAACCAATTATTACCGGAGGAGCTCAAGAAAGAAATATGCGTGCAGGAACTGAAAATATTTATGGTATTGTTGGGTTAACAAAAGCTATGGAAATTGCTCATAAAGATATGGAAAACCATGAAAAACACATTAAAGGATTAAAGCATTACATGGCTGAAGAGCTTAAAAAAGTGTTGCCCACCATTGAATTTAATGGAGATCCTTTGGGAGATAGCTTATACACCGTTTTAAATGTTCATTTTCCTCATTCAGATATGGATGAAATGTTAATCTACAACCTAGATATTGAAGGTATTTGTGTTTCTGGAGGTAGTGCTTGTTCATCAGGAAGCTCAGTAGGTTCGCATGTATTAAGTGGGTTGGGAATTAATCAGGAACAACCTTCATTACGTTTTTCGTTTAGTAAATACAATACCCAAGAAGAAATAGATTATACCATTAACGTTATTAAAGAATTATTTGGACAATAACTTAAAAAATATACAAACCATCATAAACTCATACACAAATGAAATTTTTTATAGATACAGCAAACTTAGATCAGATTAAAGAAGCACAAGACTTAGGTGTTTTGGATGGCGTAACCACTAATCCGTCATTAATGGCAAAAGAAGGGATAACAGGTTATGATAACATTATGAAACATTACAAAGCTATTTGTGATATTGTAGATGGTGATGTTAGTGCAGAGGTTATCGCAACAGATTTTGAAGGAATGGTTAAAGAAGGAGAGTTTTTAGCTTCTTTACATCCTCAAATAGTGGTAAAAGTACCTATGATTAAAGAAGGAATTAAAGCCATTAAATATTTTTCTTCTAAAGGAATAAGAACCAACTGTACGCTTATTTTTTCGGCAGGACAAGCACTACTAGCAGCTAAAGCTGGAGCAACTTATGTATCTCCATTTATTGGTAGGTTAGATGATGTTTCTACTAATGGAATTCATTTAATTGCCGAAATAAGAATGATTTATGATAATTACGGTTACGAAACTCAAATTTTAGCCGCTTCAGTTCGTCATACCATGCATATAATACAATGTGCTCAAATTGGTGCTGATGTAGTAACTAGTCCGCTAAGTGCAATAACAGGCTTATTAAAACACCCATTAACAGATAGTGGTTTAGCACAGTTTTTAGCTGACCATGCTAAAGGGAATAAATAGGTTCAATTAAAGAATAGAAGTTAGATATTAGAGGTTTGAAGTTGTAAATAAAAACAAATAGCTGTGAACTGATAAACCGTAAGCTGCTAACAATTAACGAATAACTCCAAAACATGCTAATAAAAATTTACCCTGAAAATCCAGATGAAAGAAGAATACAACAAGTAATTGATGTGTTAAAGAAAGGTGGTGTAATTGTTTATCCAACAGATTCTGTTTACAGTATGGGTTGCGATATGACCAACAAAAGGGCAGTAGAGAAAATGGCTCAACTAAAAGGAGTTAAATTGGAGGAGGCTAACTTTTCGTTGATATGTTATGACTTGAGTAATATTTCAGAATATACCGTTCAGTTTGGTACCGACATCTATAAAATGATGAAAAGAGCTTTACCTGGACCATATACTTTTATTTTAAATGCCAATAAAAATATCCCAAAATTGTTTCAATCTAAAAAACAAACCATTGGTATTCGTGTGCCAGATAATAACATTGCCCGAACAATTGTCAACCAATTAGGAAACCCTATGTTATCAACTTCTGTGCACGATGATGACGAAATTTTAGAATACACTACCGACCCTGAATTAATTCACGAACGATATGATGGACAAGTAGATTTAGTTATAGATGGAGGTTTTGGAAACAATGAAGCATCAACAGTGATAGATTGTACAGGAGAAACACCAGAAATTCTAAGACAAGGAATTGGCGAAGTTGATTTTTAGGTAAAACTTCATTGCTTGTAATTTAAATTTTCCGATTTTAATACATTAATTTTACCAATCAATTTAAAACATAAAAAATGAGTTTATTAGTTATAGGAACAGTAGCTTTTGATGCTATTGAAACCCCTTTTGGAAAAACAGATAAAATTGTTGGTGGTGCTGCTACCTTTATTAGTTTATCTGCTTCAAATTTTGTTAAAAAAACCAATATCGTTTCTGTTGTTGGTGGCGATTTTCCTAAAGAAGCAATGGAAATGTTAGAAAAACATAATGTTAATTTAGAAGGATTGGAAATTAGAGAAAATGAAAAAACCTTCTTTTGGTCAGGTAAATATCATAACGATATGAATACAAGAGATACGTTGGCTACAGAGCTAAATGTATTAGAAACTTTCGACCCTAAAATTCCTTCTAATTATCAAGATTGTGATTTTTTAATGTTAGGAAATTTAGCTCCAGCTGTTCAAAAGAAAGTAATCAATGGTTTACATAAACGACCGAAATTAATTGTAATGGATACGATGAACTTTTGGATGGATATTGCTTTAGATGAATTAAAAAGCACCATTTCTATGGTAGATGTATTGTCTATTAATGATGAAGAAGCTCGTCAACTTTCAGGTGAATATTCTTTGGTGAAAGCCGCTCAAAAGATTTTGGCTTTAGGACCTCAGTACTTAATTATTAAGAAAGGAGAGCATGGAGCTTTATTGTTTGATAAAGAAAATGTATTTTTTGCTCCAGCATTACCATTAGAAGATGTTTTTGACCCAACAGGTGCGGGAGATACTTTTGCTGGTGGTTTTATTGGTTATTTAGCAGAAACTGGAGATATTTCTTTTAATAATATGAAGCGTGCTGTAATTTACGGTTCTGCAATGGCTTCTTTTTGCGTAGAGAAATTTGGAACAGAAAGACTAGAATATTTAACACAGACTGAATTAGAAGATAGAGTTAGTCAATTTATTAACTTAGTTCAGTTTGATATTAGCTTGGTGGATGGAATAAAGGTTTAATATTATATGCTTATTGCTTGAAGTCATACCTTATTTTCGATTAAAATATTTCTCCATCAAATGGTTAAACTATTTTTCAGATTTCTTCATTTTCCTGTACTACATATACAAAATACCTAACTTTTTGCGTTTCTTTGCAATTAAACGTACCAAGAAGTTTCATGAAGCAACCATCAATAAATCAAAAAGATATACATCAGTTATTTGATGATTTTAATCAACTCAATGTATTAATCATTGGTGATGTAATGATAGATGCCTATTATTTTGGCAAAGTTGACCGTATTTCTCCTGAAGCTCCTGTGCCTATTGTGGCTGTGGAGAAAAGAGAAAGCCGTTTGGGAGGGGCTGCCAATGTAGCCCTTAATGTGCAAGCATTAGGTGGAAATCCTATTTTGTGTTCCGCCATAGGTAAGGATGAAGATGGTGCTGATTTTGAGCATCTGCTTACCTCTTCACAACTTACTGCTAAAGGACTACTTAAACTCGATAATAGAGTAACTACCGTTAAAACCAGAGTAATTGGCAACAACCACCAATTGTTGCGAGTTGATTCTGAAACAGAAACACCACTCAACAACCAAGAAAGCAATGCTCTTTTTGATGTTATTAAAAACATAATTATCACCGAAAAAGTAAACGTAGTAATTTTTGAAGATTACGACAAAGGTGTTATTACCCCTACCCTTATCGAAAAAGTGGTAGAACTTTGCATCAACAAAAACATCCCAACTACTGTAGATCCGAAGAAGAAAAACTTTTTAGCCTATAAAAATGTTACCTTGTTTAAACCCAACCTTAAAGAACTAAAAGAAGGATTAAATTTAGACATTAAAACTTCAGACATTAATAGCATTATTAATGCTTTGAAATTGTTGCATGAAGAACTAAACCCTACTTCAACCTTAATTACTTTATCAGAACATGGTATGTTAATTTTTAATACTACTTCTCACCAACATATTCCTGCTCATATTAGAAATATAGCAGATGTTTCTGGTGCTGGAGACACCGTAATTAGTGTAGCTTCATTGTGTTTAGCCTTAAAACAACCTAATGAAGTAATTGCTCAAATTGCTAACCTTGCCGGAGGGTTGGTTTGCGAAAAAGTAGGTGTTGTACCCATCAATAAAAACATTTTATTAAAAGAAACTTTAAATCACTTAGCTGAATGACCGTTATTCCTTACAAAGAAAAACAAGAAACTAAAAAAGAGCAGGTAGCTACCATGTTCAACAATATCTCGCATAAATATGATTTTTTAAATCATTTTTTATCCTTAGGTATTGATATTCTTTGGAGAAAAAAAGCTGTGAGAATGTTGGCTCCTCATCAGCCTAAAAAGATATTGGATATTGCTACAGGAACTGCTGATTTTGCTATTGAAGCATTAAAATTAAATCCTGACGAAATTATTGGAATAGACATTTCTGAAGGAATGTTAAATGTGGGCAAAGAAAAAATTAAGAAAAAAGGTGTTGACAATATCATCAGTTTAGAACTTGGCGATTCTGAAAACTTAAGATTTGAGACTGCTTATTTTGATGCTTATACCGTTGCTTTTGGTGTAAGAAATTTTGAAAATTTAGAAAAAGGCTTGACAGAGATGCTGCGTGTGCTAAAACCAAATGGCACCGGAATAATTTTAGAGTTTTCTAAACCAAAAAAATTCCCTGTAAAACAATTGTATAATTTCTACTTCAATAAAATCCTTCCTGGAATAGGAAAAATGATTTCAAAAGATAATGCTGCTTACACCTATTTACCTGAGTCGGTGTATGCTTTTCCTGATGGTGATGATTTCATACAACTGCTAAACAAAATAGGTTATAAAGATGCTAAAGCAACAAGTCTTTTATTTGGAATAGCAACAATTTATAAAGCCAGCAAATAATTTCAATAAGATTCCGTTATGTTTACCCAAATTCAACATCGAAACGAGTGAAATCTATAAAAATCATATTAATTCTACTTTTTACCCTTTGTTTTGTTGATGCTGATGCACAGACATACAACAAAAGAGAGCATACCAAGAACTTGCCTAAGTTTGAGAAACGCTTTATGCACTTTGGTTTTTTATTAGGTTACAACATTGCCAATTTTGTGGTTAAAAGAGACCAAATAGACTTAACCTCCAACGATTCCTTAATGATTTTAGAACCCAAAACTGCACCGGGTTTTAACTTAGGAATTATTTCAGAATTACACATGGGAGATTATTTTGGTTTGAGGTTTACGCCCAACTTAGCGTTCTCATCTAGGAGTTTAATTTACACTTTTGAGACCATGAAAGGTGTTGAAACTTACCAAAAAGACATTGAATCTACTTTGATTAATTTCCCCTTAAACATTAAATATAAATCTGTAAGACTAAATAACTTTAGTGCTTACATTATTGGTGGAGCTGCCTATACTTTAGATTTAGCTTCTAATGCCGATGCCGATAATTTTTCTACCAAACTAAGCGATATTATTGTAAAACTAAAACGAGATGATATTGTTGGGCAAATTGGTTTTGGAACAGACTTTTACTTGCAGTATTTTAAGTTTGGAATAGAACTAAAAATGTCGTACGGATTGTTTAACCTATTGGAAGATGATGGTACTGCTCTCTCTACCCCTATTGGTCAATTACGTTCCAAAATGTTTTTGCTTTCTTTTACTTTTGAGGGATAAAAAAACTGCATTTCAGATAGTATCTTCCATGCAGTTTTAATTACGGTGTAAACTTTCACATTAAAAACCACCGCTCTTTTTTATAGCTAAACAATTACTCTATTACTGTCTCCACCATTTTTAAAGCTTTTAGCTCTTCCAATTCTTTAGAAGTAATACCTTCAATATCATTACAATCTAAGCAGGTTAATCCTTGCTCTAACATCACCCATTTTCTACCAACCATTTTCTTATCGTATGTATTGGTAAAGTTGTCTATATCATAAATTAGCTCTTTGGTAGATTTATCTAAATAAATGCTCTGATAAAGTGGCAAATACACCGTAATTTCTACTTGCTGACCTCTAATCTTATGTTCTTTATTGGTAGCTAAATAATCAGGGAAAAATAATATTGAATCGTTAAACTGATGAACATAGTTAATCGCTTTAGCTTTGTTCAGTGCATCTTTCGGGCTTTTTCCGTGAGAAGAAAAATTAGTGGTTATCATCATGCTGTCGTTTTTACTTCTTTCAACAGATAGTTCAACAAATCGCTGATACATCATATCTCCTTCAATAGAAATACTTGTAAATTTATCTTCCAGAACACCTTGACCCGGCATTTCTGTAATATTAGTTTTAATTACATAAGTGTTAAAATCAGACGAAATAATTTCTGTTTTTTCAAACTCTTCTCCGGCAGACATTTCTACAGCTAACCTCGTTCCTACCATAAAAGCTAAAATAGTTCCTACCACCAACAACCCTACAAAAGTCAACCCAACACTATAGTGCGACCTAACCTTAAACAACATTCTGATAGACAGAAAAATTAAGCCTATTACAGGCACGCCTATTAATAAAAATACAGCTATAGATGCCAAATAAAATTGATCTTGGTTTATAAAAATCAAATTAAAAAAATCTTGCGATGCCATGGAATAAACGCCATCATTAGAAATTGAAAATATTGCTGTAGAACCAAAAAGTAATGCTAATAAAACTACCAACATAAAAGTTCCTACAAACAAGAAAGCAACACCCAACACTTTCCCGAAAATATTGAAAACAGCTGTAAAGAAACTGGCAATTGCCATTACAATATTCTCTAACACTGTTCCTGCTTTTGATGAAAACTTGTTAGTATCAACATTTTGTAGTTTTTCACCTACTTTTTGAGCTTCTGATTCAAAAGCTTTCCCAATATTTTTAATGTTGATAGGTTCTCCACGCATTTTTAATTTTTCAGCAGTGGTTTTAGCTTCTGGCATTACTATCCATAAAATAATATAGGTTAGAATACCAAAGCCCATAAAAAATGCAGCAACAAAAAACAGTCGGACCCAAACAGTATCTAAGCCAATGTAGGCACCTAATCCGGAAGCTACACCACCTAAAACTCTATCATCAGGGTCTCTAAAAAGTTTTTTATCCTCTCTTTTTCTGTGCGTTTTTTGAGTAGGAATTCCTTCCTCTTCATCTGTTAAATACTGCTCAGGTTCTCCCATAATGGCGATTACTTTATTTACATCTGCCATTACAATTACCTGGTTTTTATCATTTTGAGCTTCAGCGAAAATTTCTGCCACTCTAGCTTCTATATCAAGCATGATTTCTTCACGCTCTTCAGAATTATTGAAATAGCTTTTAATGGTGCTTAAATAGACTTTAAGTGCTTCATAAGCATCCACTTCTATATGAAAAACTATTCCACTTATGTTTATTGTTAATGTTTGGTTCATGATTGTCGTTTTGAAAGTTTGTTTTTATTTTTTAGTTGGTTTTCTGGTAATTTCCACAGCAGCTACAAGATCATCCCAAGTTGTTGCTAATTCTTCTAAGAATTTTTTACCTTTATCAGTAAGTTGATAATACTTTCTGGGTGGTCCTGATGTAGATTCCTCCCAACGATAAGAAAGCAATTCGGCATTTTTTAATCGAGTTAAAAGAGGATAAAGCGTTCCTTCTACCACTATTAACTTACCTTGCTTTAGTTGCTCAATTATCTCTGACGGATAGGCTTCTCCGTTATTGAGAATAGAAAGAATGCAATATTCTAGCACTCCCTTTCTCATCTGAGCCTGTGTATTTTCTATGTTCATATTAAACTATTTTAATTTTTATGTTAATGTGGTAAGTAATACCTTTTTCAAGCACACAAATATCTTCTCCCAACAATTCCAATTGTTGTTTTACATAAGCCGTAACTTCTTTTTTATTTCCAGAAATGTTTAATACTTCAATTTGGTGGTTGGCATTTATTTTAAACTCTACTTTTACCACTCCGCTGTTAGATTGCTTTTTTAAACTTTCAGGCAATTTTAAATTATTTTCTAATTTATCTTCCAACAAACAACTATTATTGTCATTATAGGTGGTAGCATTTGCTTTAGTAGTAATTAAAACACTACTCATTAAAAACATGGCTACTATTATTACTTTTTTCATCTTTTGATATTTTTTTTAAATGTTATACAAATTAATTTACATTGCAAAGATATATACAAAAACTAATACTATGCAATACAAAGTAGTATAAAAAATGTTAATTTACTGATATTCAATGAGAATAATTTTAAATTATTTTTTTAGGGGCTTAAAAAAGAGTGTTTTTTTGTAGGTTTTTATTCTCTTTAGGTGGTAAATTTTGTTGAAATCCGTGTGTTTTTGGATGAAAAATCATTTTTTTTTCACGTCATTGCCAGGTTATGGAATTGGAATGTGTGATGGAAATCGAAGCAATCTTTTGGTTTTTAGTTCTGATTAAACAGATTGCTTCACTACGTTCGTAATGACGGTTAGATTATAGATTTTGTGGTAAAAAAATAACTGATTTAACTCCTAAGTATTCATAAGTACTTTAAGTACTAATACCTGTACTTATCTTTCCAATTTTCTTTAAGGAAATTCCTAATGCTACTTTCTTTAGCATTATTACCTGGCTCATAAAATTTAGTGTTTTTAATATCATCGGGCAAGTACTCTTGTTGAGCGAAGTTGCCTTCATAGTTATGTGAGTACATATAATTTTTTCCGTAACCTACTTCTTTCATCAATTTTGTTGGGGCATTTCTTATATGTAGCGGAACGGACAAATTTCCTGTTTTCTGCACCAATGCTTGAGCTTCATTTATTGCCATATAAGAAGCGTTGCTCTTAGCTGATGTAGCTAAGTAAATAGCTGTCTGCGACAAGATTATTCTAGATTCGGGCATACCAATTACATTTACTGCCTGAAAACAATTGTTAGCAATTACCAAAGCCGTAGGATTCGCATTTCCAATATCTTCAGAGGATAAAATCAACAATCTTCTGGCAATAAATTTAGGGTCTTCGCCTCCTTCTAACATTCTGGCAAGCCAATAAACCGCTGCATTGGGGTCGCTGCCTCTAATAGATTTAATAAAGGCAGAAATAATATCGTAATGTTGGTCACCGGTTTTATCGTAACGCACTAAATTTTGCTGAATAATGTCCATCACCAAATCATTGGTAATAGGTGTTTTATCATCAGCCAAACTGTTTACAACAATTTCAAGCGTGTTGAGTAATTTTCTAGCATCTCCTCCCGATAATTGCAACAGTGTTTCGTATTCTTTAATGTTTATCTTTCTTTTTTTAAGAAATTCATCTTGGGTAAGAGCAATGTCTATTAACTCTAACAAATCTTCCTTGGTTTGTTCTTTTAAAATATAAACTTGGCAACGCGATAAAAGTGCTGAAATGACTTCAAATGAGGGATTCTCTGTTGTTGCTCCAATCAATGTAATGATGCCTTTTTCTACTGCTCCCAATAAAGAATCTTGCTGCGACTTGCTAAATCTGTGAATCTCATCAATAAACAAAATAGGATGATTGGTTCCAAAAAATTGTTGCGATTTAGCTTTATCAATTACTTCTCTTACTGCTGCTACTCCTGAGTTAATTGCACTAAGCGTATAAAAAGGTCGTTTAGCATACTGAGCAATAATGTTGGCTAATGTTGTTTTTCCTACTCCAGGTGGTCCCCAAAAAATCATAGAAGGAATAGTGCCCATCTCAATTAGCTTACGCAAGGTACTTCCTTCGGCAACAAGATGTTTTTGACCAACATAATTCTCAAAAGAATTGGGTCTTAATCGCTCTGCTAATGGAATTGATGGTTGCAACATTTATTTTAATTTCATTTTTCATTTTTTCTCGCAAAGACGCAGAGACACTATTTTTTTAATAAATTGTTCAGTCTTCAGTTCTCAGTCTTCAGTTCTCAGTCTTCAGTTCTCAGTCTTCAGTTCTCAGTCTTCAGTTCTCAGTCTTCAGTTCTCAGTCTTCAGTTCTCAGTCTTCAGTTCTCAGTCTATAATTCTTCGGTCTTCCGTCTTCTACAATATCTAATCTCTAATTTCTAATGCCTACTATATCTCAATACTTACCGGACAATGGTCTGAACCATTAACTTCCATGTGTATGGCAGCCGACTTTACTTTTGGTAAAAAGGCTTGACTAACCAAAAAATAATCTATTCTCCAGCCTACATTCTTAAAACGAGCCCCTCCCCTATAACTCCACCAGCTATACATTTCTTTTTTTTCAGGATAAAAATACCTGAAAGTATCTACCAATCCAGCATCAATAAAATTACTCATACCATCAATCTCTTGTTGTGTATATCCTGCACTTTTATTGTAATTAGCAGTAGGACGAGCTAAATCTATGGCTTTATGAGCTACATTAAAATCACCACAAACAACTACAGGTTTTTTACTTTCTAATTCTTTCAAAAAGTTAAGAAAAAGAGCATCCCAATTTTGTCTATCGCCTAATCTAGATAAATCTGTTTTAGAATTTGGGACATAAACCGTTACCAAATAAAAATCATCAAACTCTGCAGTAGTAACTCTTCCTTCTTTATCGTGTTCTGTTTGATTAATATCATAAAAAACATTTACAGGTTCCTTTTTAGTTAAAATAGCTGTTCCCGAGTAGCCTTTTTTTTCTGCAGAATTAGAATAAACATGGTATCCACTTAATTCAGTTAATGCCTCTTGAACCTGATCATCTTGAGCTTTGGTTTCTTGCAAACACAAAACATCAGGCTGATATTCATTAATAAATTCAAAAAAATTCTTTTTAACTATGGCCCTAATGCCATTTACATTCCAAGAAATAAGTTTCATTTCAATAATTAGTTTGTGAAGTTAATTCTATTATTTTTGTTGTTCAAAATTATTCAATTTAAACCTTAAAACCATGAACGCACACGAAATTGATTATAAAATATTTGGCGATGACATGCAATGTGTAGAAATAGAGCTAGACCCGCAAGAAACAGTTATTGCCGAAGCAGGAAGTTTAATGTATATGGATTCCAACATTAAAATGGAAACTGTTTTTGGTGATGGCAGTAATCCAGATCAAGGAATAATGAGCAAACTATTCTCAGCAGGGAAAAGAGTATTAACAGGTGAAAGCTTATTCATGACCACTTATACCAATCAGGGAATTGATAAAAGACACGCAACTTTTGCTGCTCCTTATCCGGGAAAAATTGTTCCTATTGATTTAAGAGCTTATAATGGTAAAATTATTTGTCAGAAAGATGCTTTTTTATGTGCTGCTAAAGGAGTAGCTATTGGTATTGAATTTCAAAAAAAGTTAGGCACAGGATTTTTTGGTGGTGAAGGCTTTATTATGCAAAAATTAGAAGGTGACGGTAGAGCATTTATGCATGCCGGAGGAACAATTATTGAAAAAGACTTACAACCTGGAGAAGTACTAAATGTGGATACTGGTTGTATTGTAGGCTTCACTCAAACAATAGACTACGATATTAAATTTGTTGGAGGTATTAAAAATACTTTATTTGGTGGCGAAGGTTTCTTTTTCGCACAACTTTCTGGTCCTGGTAAGGTTTGGATACAGTCCTTACCATTTAGCAGATTAGCCGACAGGGTATTAGCTTCAGCTCCAAGTTATGGCGGAAAAAGTAAAGGCGAAGGAAGTGTTCTTGGCGGTTTAGGTAGAATGTTAGATGGGGATAGCAGATTTTAGGAGAAGATTGGAGATTATTCATTGAACCGCAAAGACACGAAAGTTTTCGCAAAGGACACCAAGAAAAAAGCTTTTAATTTATTAAACCCCAAGAGTGGATGTTTGAGGTAGTGGGTAGGAGTTTTTTACTCTCTTATAGTTAAACCATTTATTTTCTATTACACTAGTCCGGCTACTATTAATCCTAGCGGTACAATGACTGCCCACCACCATTTTAAAAACCATTTGAGTAGTTTGTTTTTTGGTTTCACTTGGGGGTTGATTGAATTCTTGGTTATTTTACTCTTAAAATAACGAAATGATGAATCTTGAAAATTGTCGCCAATATGAATATCTCCTGTGCTGATATTGAATTGTCCGCTATCATATTGATAAGCTTTAATGTACTTTTTTGTCTCAAATGCATCTTTTGTCGCCTGAGTAATCAATAGTCCAACAGAATTTGTCTGTATGTTGTCTTTAGTTGTGCAGTCTTTTGCATCTTCATTAGTAATGAGTTGTCGAGCTGCAACATTAATGTCAGCAAGTGGCAAGTCAATAGCAATTTTATGTGTATCAATAGAACTTGTATTGTTGGGAAGTGAAAAAATATATTCCAGCATTTTATGTATCTTCTGATTATCGGTCATTTGAATTGGTTGCTTGGGCTGGTAACGGTTTATGACGAGGTCTTCTCCTTTTGGGGTTAGTCGAAAATAGAATTGTAATTCATCAATGGATGGTGTTGTACCTGCAGATGTTATTTTGATTTGACCCCATTGATTATCTGATTTTATGATACCATCATGTTCTAAAACTGAAAATAAATCAATAATCTCTTTTCTGGTCAGGTCGAGTGATTTTATTTTCGGTTTTAAGTCAGTCCAGCCATTTGAAGTACTATTGAATAACTCCAATAGAATTTCTTTTCTTATGTCTCTGTAAGTGGTCATTTTAACATTTGCTTACCAACACCCAACCATACGGTACTTTTTAAAATTTTATAGCGTATATTTTATTTATAGTGGTAGTTTTTAATTATTCTTCTCCAAAAATATAAAAATTAGCGGATTAAACAAGAAATTAATTACAACACACGCAAAAAGTATCTCACAAAGACGCAAATTTGTTAATTGTAAAAGTTATTGGTTAATCGGAAACCCCGACCTTTGATTAATTTAGTATGTTTTCTTGTGGTTAGAATTTAGTAAGAGCAAGAAGTAAGCAACCCTTGAACTGTATAAAACAAATAAGAAAGAAGGCGTTAGTGCCTTTTGCTTGGCAGCCATAAACAATACAGTATCAGGGCTTGGGTTGTGCGGCAAATTTAACCGCTTAGAAAACAATAAATTAATCAGCAGTCTTGAATTTTTGTTTCTTTTGTTTCAAGACAAAAGAAAGGCTAAAACAAATAAGATTCCCGATAATTTTTACGTTACACTCCAAAATTTCGAGAATGACGGTTAAGAATGGGCTTCGTGCGTTGAAAAAAGCCCCCTTTTGGGGATTTAGGGGACTTTTAAAGATAAAATTATACAAATCATCATTTTTTTGATTAAAAAAACTATTTTTGCAACCCTATAAAAGAATTTATTAAAATGGCAAAAAAGAAAGAAGAAAACCCAGAGGTAATTGTTGATGTTCAAGAGGTTTATAGTAAAACCGAGAACTTTGTAGAAAATAATAAAATGCCTATCACTGTTGCATTAGGTGCAATAGTATTGGTAATTGCAGCATTTGCATTTTATTATAAAGTTTACCTTCCACCAATTGAGTCTGAAGCTCAAGAAAATATGTTTTGGGCTGAACAACAGTTTGAAAAAGATTCTTTAAACTTAGCTATTAATGGTGATGGTGGTGTTAACATGGGATTTATTGATATTGCTGAAACTTACAGCGGAACAAAATCTGCCAACTTAGCACACTATTATTTAGGAATTGCCTACAGAAATATGGGTATGTTTGAAGATGCTATTTATGAATTAAAAGAATTTAGCTCTGATGATGTAATTATTAGTGCTGTTGCTTTAGGAGCTATTGGTGATTCATATATGGAATTAAATGACATTGAAAATGCTGTTGATTATTATGAAAAAGCTGCTGCCAAAAACAGTAATAAACTTACTTCTCCTATTTATTTATTTAAAGCAGGCTTAGCTTACGAAGCTTTAGGCGACTATGCTAATGCAGTAAAAAAATACAAAGAGATTAAAAAAGATTTTGCTGAATCTACTGAAGCAAGAGATGTAGAAAAATACATCGCTAGGGCTGAAACGATGAGTGCGAAGTAAGCAATTTAATTCCCTAAAAACGTAACAACATTATGGCAACTGTTAACAAAAACTTATCAGATTATGACGCTGCATCCATTCCTGATGGAGCAAGTATGAAAATAGCTATTGTTGTTGCTGAATGGAATGAACAAATTACCCAAGGCTTACTAAATGGAGCTTACAACACGCTTTTAAAGCATAATGTTGCTAAAGAAAACATTGTTATTCAATATGTTCCCGGAAGTTTTGAATTGCCTTTAGGAGCTCAAACACTTCTTGAAAAAACTACCTTAGATGCTGTAATATGCTTAGGAAGTGTTATTCAGGGAGAAACCAAACATTTTGATTTTGTTTGTAATGCCACTGCTTTAGGCATTAAAGATGTTACGCTAAAATACAACAAACCTGTTATTTTTGGCGTACTTACCGACAACACCATGCAACAAGCCATAGATCGCTCGGGTGGAAAGCACGGTAATAAAGGTGATGAAGCTGCTATAACTGCTTTAAAAATGGTAGCTTTCCAAAAAGCCTAAACTTATTCCATGAACTATCCTTCGGTAATCCTCAAAAAAGACAAAGAAAAATCTATTGAAAGAAAACATCCTTGGGTATTTTCTGGAGCTATACAAAAAATTGTTGTTGACACTAATCCACCCGAACCACTTACTGATGGTCAGTTGGTAAATGTTTTTGATGAAAATAATAATTTCCTAGCCACAGGACATTTTCAAGATGGAACTATTGCTGTTAGGATAATTAGTTTTACCCAAGAACCTATTGACGATAATTTTTGGTTTAAAAGATTAACTAATGCTTTTGAAATGAGAAAAGCAATGGGATTAACCGAAAATATATCTACCAATATTTACCGATTAATTCATGCTGAAGGCGATCAACTACCTGGATTAATCATAGATTTTTACAATGGTACAGCAGTTATTCAATCTCATTCAGCTGGTATGCACTTTGCCAAACCACAAATTGTTGCCGCTTTACAAAAAATTTATGGCAAAAAGTTATTAGCCATTTACGATAAAAGTGCTGAAACACTTGAAAAACAAACTGATCTAAAAATTGAAAATGGATATTTATACCAAGCTGAAAGTCCAACATTAATTGGAACAGAATATGATTGTAACTACCATTTAGATTGGGTTGAAGGACAAAAAACAGGCTTTTTTATCGACCAAAGAGAAAATAGAAAACTATTAGGCGAATTAGCTAAAGACAAGTTGGTGTTGAATACTTTTTGCTATTCAGGTGGTTTTTCGGTTGCTGCTCTAAAAAATGGAGCTAAAGCAGTTCATTCTGTTGATAGTTCTAAAAAAGCTATTGAATTAACCGATAAAAATATTGAACTTAATCAACTTACCAATCACCAATCGTTTGTTTCCGACACGCTTACTTTCTTAAAAGAAAATAAAGAAATTTATGATATTATTGTTCTAGACCCTCCTGCTTATGCTAAACACAGAAAGTCTATGCACAAAGCTGTTCAGGGTTATAAAAGACTAAATGAAATGGCATTAAAAAACATGAAATCCGGTGGATTATTATTCACTTTTTCTTGTTCTCAGGTGATTAACAGAAAGTTGTTTTACGATACCATTATGGCAGCAGCCATTAGCTCACAAAGAAATGTTAGGGTATTATATCATTTATCTCAACCTGCCGACCATCCTGTAAACATTTTCCACCCAGAAGGTGAATACTTAAAAGGATTGGTATTGTGGGTGGAGTAAAAGCCCCCTAAATCCCTTACTTCGACTACGCTCAGCATAAACTCCGGGGGACTTTACCATCGTACAAAGCCAATTCCCTCTCCAACCTGTTGCCATCATACAAAACCTATCAGTACTGTCATTCAGAATGCAGTTTTGTCGAAAATTCATTTTCGTTACAAAACAAAATGAAGAATCTTATTTTTTATTGACTTCTACATTCAATTTAAAACCACAATTCCTAAATAACAAGATATCTCAACTTCATTTTACTAAATTTCGTACCTCAACTTGTAAAATCTTGTTCGATATGACATTCAAAATAATAACCCAACCTCTGAGAATTTTTCTTTTGTTTCAAGACAAAAGAAAGGCTAAAAAAACAAATAAGATTCCCGACAATTTTCTGCGTCCCTTGAAAATTTCGGGAATGACGCTAAAGATGCTTCCTTCGTAATTCTTTCAATAAAGAAAAAAGAAAATAATCGACTTTTACTAACTTCTCCCACATTAACGTTATTTTCTTAAATTTACATTCTGAAGTTTAAACAACTTCACAAAAAACAAACTGAATGTTTAGCAAAAGACTATACCTTTTACCCTTACTATTCTTATGCTTATTAAGCTTTAGTGCTTTTAGTCAAAAAAATAACCAACTAAATAATACCCTTATTTTTAAGGTTAAAGAACAGTACAGAACTATTTGTTTTAATGATAAAATCAATCACCCACAATTTACTAAAGTTAGCGCTCAATTAGGAACAACAACGCTGCAAAAAGTATTTCCTCATAAAACCAAAGAGGATAATCCTAACTTTATTGACTTATCACTGATTTACCAACTTACTTACTCTCTTTCTATTAATGTTGAAACTGCTATACAAAGAATTGCAGCTTCCAAAATAATGGAGTACGTAGAACCGTATTACTTACCCGAATTGACTTTTACCCCTAATGATACGCTGCTTTCTCAACAATATTATCTTGGTTTAATTGATGCTTTTAATGCTTGGAACATCAATCAAGGAGATACTTCTATAACCATTGGTATTACTGATACTGGTTGGGAGCCTGCACATCCTGATTTAATTTCAAAAATTAAAATTAATTATAGTGATCCTATTAATGGTGTTGATGATGATAATGATGGTTACATAGACAATTACTACGGTTGGGACTTGGGCATGAACGACAATAATGCTCTTTTTGAATCTACCTCTCACGGAGTAGCAGTAACAGGAATTGCTGCTGCTGCCACTAACAATACTACTGGAATTGCTGGAGTTGGTTTCAACACCACTTTTTTACCAGTAAAAATTTCTAATGCTGCCGGATTTTTAACACACGCTTATCAAGGAGTAGTTTATGCCGCAGATCATGGTTGTTTTATCATTAATTGCTCTTGGGGAAGCTATGAAAATAGTCGCTTTCAGGAAGATATTATTAAATATGCTCAGATAAACCAAGGTTGTTTGGTGGTTGCTGCCGCAGGAAATGACAATTTAGAAACCCCTTTTTATCCAGCAAGTTATGATGGTGTGCTAAGTGTTGCTGCTACCGACCAAAGTGACATCAGAAAAAGCAATTCCAACTTCGGCTACCATATTGATATTGTTGCTCCGGGAGAAATGATTTTCACCACCGTTGGCAACAACTACGGTACTAATAGCGGAACTTCTATGGCTGCTCCTATAGTTGCTGCTGCTGCTGCAATTGTAAAAAATGAATTTCCTACTTATACCGCCCAACAAGTAGCTGCTCAACTAAAAGCTACTACAGATGACATCAGTACACAAAACCCATCTTACATCAATAAACTTGGTACAGGTAGGTTAAATCTTTTTGATGCGTTAAACAACACTACTGCTCAGTTTGCTGACATTACCAACAAAAACATCACCGACAACAACAATAGTTTGTTTGAGAATGGCGATACACTTTGTATTATTACTGAGTTGACCAATTTTTTAAATCCTATTAACGGCATTAGTGTAACACTCAGTTCTTCCTCACCTTTTGTAAATATTATTAATAATGTAAGCAGTTTTCCCAACTTAAACATGCTCGATACAGCCAGTAATTATACCCAACCATTTACATTAGAAATCCTTTCGGGAGCTAACCTCAACGAAAGTATTTTATTTCAGGCTACGATAAGCAATGGCACTTTTTCATACAACCATTATTTCAATTTGCTTATCAACCCCGATTATATCCATTTAGAGGAAAACCTTATTAGTACCACCATTACCAGCAAAGGTAAAATTGGGTTTAACGATAATAACAATAATATTGGTAGAGGCTTTATTTACAAAGGGAAACAATTGCTCTACGAAGCAGGTTTTATGATTACTGATGGTTCTACAAGAGTTTCCGACCCTATTAGGGGAGCTAGTGGTTTCGACCAAGATTTTGGAAGTATTTTTAATGTGGCTTACCACCCACCTTATGTTTCTGCTTTAGATTTAGTTGGTTTTATGGATGATTTGCAATCGCCAAACCCATTACAAGTTAGTATTAAACAACTCTCTTATGCTTATCCAACTTCTCCAAACGACCACTTTGTAATTGTTGTGTATGAAATTGAAAACCAAAGTGGGGCAACACTTAACAATATATATGCAGGAATTTTTGCCGATTGGGATATTCTCCAACCAAGTGTAAACAAAGCAAGGACAGACCTCAGCAGAAAGTTAGGCTATGTTTATATTCTTGATACTGATTCTTTGTATGCAGGAATAAAACTCTTAACAACCGACAATCTGGTCGCACACGCAATAGATGTAAACGGAAGTGGCAGCAGCATGAATATTAATGATGGTTTCACCACCTTAGAAAAACATACTGCCCTTAGCACAAATAATTTATTGGCAGGAGGCTTTAATGGTGATGATGTAGCTCATGTGGTGAGTGCTAATAGCTTTTCTATTGCTCCAGGTGGCAAACATGTGGTAGCTTTTGCTTTACTAGTAGGAGATAGCTTGTTACATCTTCAGCAAAATGCCGATGCTGCTCAAACACAATTTAATAATGATGCACTTTCTATAAATGAATTGAACAATACAGCTGATTTTGCTATTTATCCAAATCCGGCTAAAGAAGAACTTACAATAGTTGGTTTACCTGTAAATGAAAAAAATACTTTTTTTATTACCGATATCAGCGGAAAAATACTAATTGAAAAAACCAATAATTTCACTAATCACATTGTTATTAAATCGCTTCCTGCGGGAATTTATTTCTTAACTATTCGTACAGCAAACCACCAACAAGTGCTGAAATTTGTAAAAAATTAAATACAAATGGACAGAAAAGAACATTGGCAAAACATTTATACTTCCAAACAATTAGATGAAGTAAGCTGGTATCAGCCAACTCCCGAAACTTCTCTAGAACAAATTACCAAACATGCTAAGGATAAAAATGCTGCCATTATTGATGTTGGTGGTGGCGATAGTTTTTTAGTAGATAATTTATTAGCATTAGGTTACACCAACATTACAGTATTAGATATTTCTGAAGCAGCTATAAACAGAGCAAAAGAAAGATTAGGCGAGAAAGCCAATAAGGTAAAATGGATTGTTGAAGATGTTACACTTTTTAGCCCTACAGAAAAGTACGACTATTGGCACGACAGAGCTGTTTTTCATTTTTTAACCGATAAAAAAGATATGGAAAGCTACCTTAATTTGGTAAATAATGCTATTGCAAAAAATGGTAAAATGACCATTGCCACTTTTTCTGAAAATGGCCCTAAAAAATGTAGCGGCATTGAAATTCGGCAATATTCTAAAGAAAGCCTTACAACTGCTTTTAACCAACATTTTAAATTAGTAGAAAGTTTTTATATTGACCACCCTACTCCTTTTGATACTTCTCAGAACTTTGTGTTTTGTACTTTTGAGTATTTGTCTTAATAATTAAAGAATATAATTGTATAATCGATTTTACTTAAATAGTTTTTTCTTAAGTAAAAAAGTCCAAATCAGATAAATAATTACTGTAGTTATTGAGTTTAAAAGCCAAAAAACAAAAGTTATTGCTATAATTGGATTTCCACATAAAACCTCAGTTTCGCTTGGTGCTGGATAAAAGTAACGTGGTAAAATGAAAAAATTAGCTAAGAATAATATAACGAAAATAATGTAATCGGGTATATTCATTTTACCTTTTGCATTAAGGTAATATAAAGCTAAATGTATTATTGATAATATAAAAATTATTACTAAAATCATCATATATATTTCTCCAAATATAGAAAAAAAACTAATCTACTGTTAATAATCATACTAAGGTTGCCAATAATTTTGGAATGAATTTAAAGCTTATGCTGAATTATTTAAAAAATATGTAGTTTTGAATGGTATTAAATCCTTATTAAAATTAAACAAATGAAAAATAGATTATTAGTACTTGTAACAGCTTCATTCTTAATATTGGGCTGTGCTGAAATGACCAACGTTTTAGAAGAAGTAAACAAACAAACTACTGGAGAAGCTCCATTAACCAATGGAGAAGTTATTGGTGGTTTAAAAGAAGCTTTAACTGTTGGAGCAAATAAATCTACTGATCTGACTTCTAAAATGGATGGTTTCTATAAAAACCCAGAAATTTTTATTCCTTTTCCTCCTGAAGCCATTAAAGTAAAAGAAAAAGTAATAACGTTAGGCATGGAAAATCAAGTGAATGACTTTGTGTTAACGCTTAACAGAGCTGCTGAAACTGCAAGTAAAGAAGCCGCTCCAATTTTTATTGATGCTATTAGAAATATGAGTATTTCTGATGGTTTTGCTATTTTAAAAGGAGAAGACAATGCTGCTACCAACTACTTAAGAGAAAAAACTTCTGCTCAACTAAAAATAAAATTTAATCCAATAGTAAAAAATGCTATTGAACAAGTAGAGGTAACTAAATACTGGAATCCAATTATTACCACTTACAACAAAATTCCTTTTATTGAAAAACAAAACCCTGATTTAGAAGATTACGTTACAACCAGAGCAATGGAAGGTTTATTTTTAATGATACAAAAAGAAGAAGCCAACATCAGAAAAAACCCTGCAGCCAGAGTAACTGATCTTTTGAAAAAAGTTTTTGGAAACTAATTTATTAAAAACACATCGTAACAAAAAAATGAACAACCCGTGGAAAACACTAGAAAGCCAACTGAAATATGATAATAACTGGATTAGTGTTACCGAGCATAAGGTAATAAACGCAGGTGGAAACAAGGGGATTTATGGTACTGTTCATTTTAAAAATTTAGCTATTGGTATTATTCCTTTAGATGATGAAAATAATACTTGGTTGGTTGGGCAGTATCGTTATCCGTTAAATCAATACAGTTGGGAGATTTGTGAAGGTGGTGGAAAATTAGATATTCCACCTTTAGATGCTGCCAAAAGAGAATTATTAGAAGAAACTGGCATTTCTGCCAAACAATGGAATCCTTTGCTAGAAATGCACCTTAGCAACTCTGTTTCTGATGAATTAGGAATTATCTACATTGCTAAAGAGTTAACTTTTTCCACACCACAGCCTGACGAAGATGAAGTGCTTCAACTTAAAAAAGTTAGTTTTGATGAAGCTTTTAACATGGTAATGATAGGAGAAATTACCGATAGCCTTTCTGTCGCAGGAATTTTAAAAACCAAAATTTTATTAGATAAAGAAGAACTTTAAAAATAAATTTGTCTTTAATGTTTAAAACCAAAAGAGATATTGTTTTTACCATTTTAGCAGGTATCTTTATTACCAATGCTGTTGTAGCAGAACTTATTGGCGGAAAAATCATTCAATTAGGTCCTTTTATTATGAGTATAGGTATTATTCCTTGGCCAGTAGTATTTCTTACCACTGATTTAATTAATGAATATTATGGGAAAAATGGAGTTAAAAAACTAACTTTTATTACCGCTTCGTTAATTGCCTACGCTTTTGTTGTATTATTTTTCTCTATCAATATTCCCGCTGCCAAAGGTGTTTCCGCTGTCACTGACGAGCAATTTCAGGCGGTTTTTGGGCAAAGCATGTGGATTATCTTTGCCAGTATTGTTGCTTTTTTAGTTTCTCAGTTTGTAGATGTGTTCATCTTTTGGTTATTAAGAAACAAAACAGGCGGAAAAATGATCTGGTTAAGAAGTACTGGTTCTACCGTAGTTTCTCAGCTAATAGATACTTTTATTGTATTAGGTATTGCTTTTTGGCTAACAGGCAAAATGAGCACCAGTGAATATGTAAATGCAGCACTTACAGGCTATACCTTTAAATTAATTATTGCGATAGTATTAACCCCACTCATTTATTTAGGACGCTATTTAGTAACTAACTATTTAGGCAAAGAACTTTCCGACCAACTAATAGAACAAGCAGCCGAGAATTCACTAAAAGATCATCAACTAATTAAATAGAAACGCCACCATACATCACTAAAAAAGCAAAAATCACACCTGGAAACCAAAAGAGAAAGGTCAGTAGTAAATCTAGCCAAAAGTTGTTAGTAATTGCTCCTTCATATAAAAACACACCTAAAGGAGGTATAAACAGACCGCATAAAATTAATACCAAGTCATGCACCTGTTTAGATTGTAAATTATGTTGGGCTATATTTTGTTCTTTAAAAACTTTGTTAGCATTATTCATTTCAGAAAAATCTACAGTTCTGTTATAACTATTCCAATTGTAATCCGATTTACTTTTTAAGGTTTCAAAAGCTTCTTTTTCAATTATTTCAGTTGAAGTTTCTACAGTACTTGTTAACTCATTGTTTTCAGTTGTAGAGAGATTAGTTTCTTCGGTGGTAGAAGCTGTTAGCGTAATTTCTTCATTTGATTTTGATTCAATTTCAGTTAATTCGTAAGTGTTTTCTCTTTGGTTAATTTTGTCATTATTGTTTAGTTTGTTCTCTTTAAAGTTCTTAAGGTATTTTCTTTTAGAAAACTGACTTACAACTGCATTTTCAGAACTACATGACATAAACAACTGACTTCCAATAAAAATTAGACTTAATCCTATAATAATCTTTTTCATAATATATATATTTTGTGAATACTTTATAAAGGTAACGCTTTAACTAACGTGATTTACTTATCTAAGGTTATTTATTATTAATCTTTTACATCTTCGTAATCCACATAATCACCAACATTATCTGTGTCAGGTTTCTGTGATTTATTGGTAGGTTTAATTTTTATTTCACCTTCTTTTTGCTTGGCAAATTCTTTAGCTTTTTCACTATCCATAAAATTGCTTTGTTGCTGAAATTGTTGTGTTTTTTTATCCACCCAACTTTTCAAAATTATGGGAAATAAAAATCGAAATAAAAACTTGAGTGCATAGTAAACAAGTACAATAATAAGTATAGTGCGTAAGATCTGCATAAAATAATAGAAAGTTTAGAGAAGTTAGAGGTTATTATAATCTCACATGTTCAAATTTACACATTTACACATTAATTATTTACTTAAATATAGATTTCGTTCAGCATAAATATCTCTAAAGAACTTGTCTTTTAAGCTATCAATAAACCTTATGGCTTCTCCTGTAGATTTCATCTCTGGACCTAGTTCTTTGTTTACATTAGGGAATTTATTGAAAGAGAATACTGGAATTTTTATAGCGTAGCCTTGTTTCTTAGGATTAAAAGTGAAATCTGTTACTTTGGCTCCTAACATTACTTTAGTTGCATAATTCACATAAGGTTCATCGTAAGCTTTTGCAATAAAAGGAACTGTTCTTGAAGCCCTTGGGTTGGCTTCAATTACATAAACCACATCATCTTTTACAGCAAATTGAATATTTATTAAACCAACTGTTTTTAATCGCACAGCTATTTTTTTAGTAATATCTTCAATTTGAGTAATAATTAAATCTCCTAAGTTATAAGGAGGAAGCACTGCATAAGAATCTCCAGAGTGAATACCTGCAGGTTCTATATGTTGCATTACTCCAATAATGTAAACATTTTCTCCATCGCAAATAGCATCTGCTTCTGCTTCAATAGCCCCACCTAAAAAGTGGTCGAGCAAAATTTGATTGTCAGGCATAGACTTTAAAATATCTACTACATGATGCTCTAACTCTTCTTCATTGATAACAATCTTCATTTTTTGTCCACCTAATACATACGAAGGACGAACTAATAACGGGAACCCTAATTCTTTAGATAACTGTAATGCTTGTTCAGCACTTTCAACTACTCCAAATTCTGGATAAGGAATATTTAATTCTTTTAATACATTTGAAAAACGTCCTCTATCTTCAGCTATATCTAGTGCTTCAAAAGATGTTCCTATAATTTTAACTCCGTATTTTTCTAGTTTTTCAGCTAATTTTAAAGCGGTTTGCCCACCTAACTGAACAATAACTCCTTCGGGTTTTTCGTGTTGAATAATATCATAAATATGCTCCCAAAAAACAGGCTCAAAATAAAGTTTGTCTGCTGTATCAAAATCTGTAGAAACAGTTTCAGGATTACAGTTAATCATAATAGTTTCGTAGCCCATTTCTTTAGCTGCTAAAACTCCATGCACACAACTGTAGTCAAATTCTATTCCCTGACCAATTCTATTTGGACCTGAGCCTAATACAACCACTTTTTTTCTATCACTAACAACAGATTCATTTTCATCTTCAAAAGTAGAATAGTAATAAGGTGTTTGAGCTGGAAACTCTGCAGCACAAGTATCAACAAGTTTATAAACTCGTTTAATATTCATTTCGTTTCGTTTGGTGTAAACTTCACTTTCCAAACATTTTAATAAATGAGCAATTTGTCTATCAGCATAGCCTTTTTGTTTTACCTCATACATTAAGTCTTTTGGCATTGAATCTAACGTATAAGCTTCTATTCTTTTTTCAAGTTTTATAAAATCTTCAATTTGTCTTAAAAACCAAAGGTCAATTTTTGTTTTATCGAAAATGGTTTTAAAAGGAATTCCCATTTTAATAGCATCATAAACATGGAAAAGCCTGTCCCAGCTTGGGTTTTCAAGACTTTTTAAAATAGCATCTTGGTTAGTCAATTCTTTTCCGTCAGCTCCTAAACCATTTCTATTTATCTCTAAACTCTGACAAGCTTTTTGTAGTGCTTCCTGAAAAGAACGCCCAATACCCATTACTTCTCCAACAGATTTCATTTGTAGTCCTAAGGTTCTATTAGCTCCTTTGAATTTATCAAAATTCCATCTTGGTATTTTCACAATTACATAATCTAATGTTGGCTCAAAATAAGCTGAAGTAGATTTTGTAATCTGGTTGTCTAATTCTGTAAGGTTATAACCGATAGCTAATTTTGATGCAATTTTTGCAATAGGATATCCTGTAGCTTTTGATGCTAAAGCTGAAGAACGTGAAACCCTTGGATTAATTTCTATGGCAATAATATCTTCTTTTTCATCAGGACTAACAGCAAACTGAACATTACAACCTCCGGCAAAATCTCCAATAGAACGCATCATTTTAATTGCCATATCTCTCATTTTCTGATAAGTAGTATCAGATAAGGTCATGGCTGGAGCAACTGTAATAGAATCTCCTGTATGAATCCCCATTGGATCAAAGTTTTCAATAGAACAGATAATTACAACATTATCATTTTTATCTCTCAACAATTCTAACTCAAACTCTTTCCATCCCATCATCGCTTTATCTATCATTACCTCATGAATAGGAGAAATATGTAAGCCTTGGTTTAATAATTCATCAAATTCTTTTTCATCATAAACAATAGCAGCTCCTGCTCCTCCTAATGTATAAGAAGCTCTAATACATAAAGGAAAGCCATATTCTTGAGCTACTTCTTTTCCTTCTAAAAAGGATTTTGCAGTTGTTTGTGGAGCCATTGGAACACCAATATCCTCCATTAATTTTCTAAACGCTTCTCTGTTTTCTGTGATTTCAATTGCAGCAATATCCACCCCAATCATTTTTACATTGTACTTTTCCCACAAACCTGTTTCATCGCACTCAATACAAAGATTTAAAGCTGTTTGTCCACCCATTGTTGGTAAAACGGCATCAATATCATGTTTTTGTAAAATTTCTTCAATAGATTCAACCGTTAATGGTTTCAGATAAATATTATCAGCAACAACTTTATCTGTCATAATAGTAGCAGGGTTAGAGTTGATCAAGGTAACTTCTATTCCTTCATCTCTTAGTGATCGAGCTGCTTGAGAACCAGCATAATCGAACTCGCATGCTTGGCCTATTACTATTGGACCACTACCTATAATTAAAATGTGTTTGATGGATGAATCTTTTGGCATTTTCTATTTATTTTTATTTTCAATAATTATTTCTTGCGTTTGCGAAATTACTTTAATTTGCTGATTGATTAAAGGCTTATTTTTCAACAAAACCTAAAATTTTGTTCAAAAAAAAGGGATGCTTTTGCATCCCTTTAATTTATATAAATATGATTATCTCTTATGTCTTGGCTCGTCAGACACAGTCAATTTCTTTCTTCCTTTAGCTCTTCTTCTTGCTAATACTTTTCTACCATTAGCAGATTCCATTCTGCTCATAAAACCATGTTTATTTCTTCTTTTTCTTCTGGATGGTTGAAACGTTCTTTTCATCTTTTCTGTTTTTTAAAATTTATTTCGGTCTGCAAAAGTATATTTTTTTTCTTTCTCCGCAAGAATTATTTAAATTTTATTTTATTTTTTTAATACCCTTCATCATTTTCAATAGAGTTTAGCACTGGTAAATGAATGTGGAGCTTTACTGCAACTAACCTAACCAACATTACAATAAGTGCTGCAATTAGCTCTGTTATTGTAATGGGAACACTAAAGTGAATACAAATAAAATAAACTACACCTCCTGTTACACAAGCCAAAGCATAAATATCTTTACGTAATAACAAAGGAACTTCGTTTAATAAAACATCTCTAATCACACCTCCTAATGCTCCAGTAATAGCACCCATTAAAATACATACCCAAAATGGAAAGCCCGCATCTACACTTTTACTAATTCCTACAATTGTAAATAATCCTAATCCAATAGCATCAAATAAAAATAAGGTGTTGCCCCATTTAAATAATTTATCTTTAAATAAAATGGTGGTTAGCAATGCTACTCCTGTTGTTATAAAATATTTGCTGTCTAGCATCCAAAAAGGAGTAGTATCCAATAATACATCTCTAGCTGTTCCTCCACCAATAGCAGTTACTAATCCAATGATGTAGGCTCCAAACCAATCTATTTGTTTACGAGAAGCTAACCTAATACCACTTATAGCAAAAACAAAAGTTCCTATTAAGTCGAGTAAATTGGTGAAAATTTCTTCCAAAGTAGTTTTTGTTTAGTAAGCAATTTGTAAATCGCTTAGTCCATAGATTGAGTTGGAGCATTAGAAAGCTCAACCATTTTAGCAAACTCTTCGGGTGATAAGTCGTTGAAATAAAAACTTACCGGATTTACAGGGATATCATTTTTTCTAACTTCATAATGGCAATGTGGGCCAGCAGACAATCCTGTGTTTCCAACATAACCAATAATATCACCTCTATTTACTTTTTCGCCTTCTTTTACTTTTATTTTGCTCATGTGGGCATATAAAGTAACATAGCCATAACCATGACTAATTCTAACATGGTTTCCATACCCACTTGCTTTGTTATCTGCTTGAATAACTGTCCCTTTTCCTGTCGCATAAATTGGAGTTCCTATAGGAGCAGTAAAGTCCATTCCTGCATGAAATTTAGTATATTTTAAAATAGGATGTGTTCTCATTCCATATCCACTTGCCATTCTGGTCAAGTCTTCATTATGTACAGGTTGAATTGCTGGAATAGATTCCAACATTTTCTCTTTGTTTTTAGCCATTTTAAAAACGTCATCAAAAGATTTAGATTGGATATATAGTTGTTTGGAAAGTTGGTCTATTTTTTTTGCTGTGGAAATAATCAAATCTGCATCCGAAAAATTTTCTAACTCTTCATATCTATTTACCCCACCAATACCTGCTTTTCTAATTTCTGCAGGAATAGGTTCTGCTTCAAAAATTACACGATAAATATTATCATCTCTTTTTTGAACATCTTCAACAACAACGGCTAGCTTTTCTAATTTTTTGTTCAATAATTCATATTGAGCAAGCAATTCTGCATTTCTAATTTTAAGTTTCTTTTCTTTTGGAGAATCTACAAAAGAATAGGTAACAGCATAAATGGCTACACCAAAAACCAAACTAGCTCCTAAGAAATACAAAGCCCTTGAAAACTTTTGTCTCCAAGTAAGCTTAATTTTATCGTAGCTTAAGGTGTGTGGATTATATCTGTATTTTACTTTTGCCATTTATTTCTTTTTTTCATTGATTATTTGAGAATCTCCAACGAAAAAATTTATGTAGTTTTGACAAAAATAACAAAAATGCCTTTACATGGTTTAAAAACGCTGCTTTTAGTAGTTTTTTAACATTTTTTAAAAGCATTAAAAAGACTAAAAACAATCATTATCAATTAATTATATAATTCTATATTTATGAAGTCTCAAGAAATTCGTGAAACTTTTTTAACGTTTTTCAAACAAAAAAACCACAAAATTGTAGCTTCTGCTCCAATGGTAATTAAAAATGACCCTACGTTAATGTTTACAAATGCGGGAATGAATCAATTTAAAGATTTATTCTTAGGCAATTCTCCTATTGTGGGTAAAAGAATTGCTGATACTCAAAAATGTTTGCGTGTCTCGGGTAAGCACAACGATTTAGAGGAGGTGGGTGTTGATACTTATCATCATACCATGTTTGAGATGTTAGGGAACTGGAGTTTCGGAGATTATTTTAAAAAAGAAGCGATAGAATGGGCTTGGGAATTATTGGTAGAGGTGTATAAAATTGATAAAAACAGGCTATATTTTACCATTTTTGAAGGCGATACAGAAGATGGAACTCCTGAAGATACAGAAGCTTTTGAGCTTTGGAAAGATCTTTTGGAAAAAAATGGACTAACAACAGATAAAATTTTAAAAGCCAATAA
The DNA here is from genome assembly GCA_965284565.1 of Vicingaceae bacterium. Classification (GTDB taxonomy): domain Bacteria; phylum Bacteroidota; class Bacteroidia; order Flavobacteriales_E; family Vicingaceae; genus BRH-c54. Next base: position 2,068,600 of record OZ260100.1, on the reverse strand, counting down.
GAAAGATAACTTTTGGGAAATGGGAGAGACAGGTCCTTGTGGTCCTTGTTCTGAAATCCATGTAGATATTAGAAGCGATGAAGAGATTGCTAAAATTCCAGGGAAAGACTTAGTAAATAACGACCATCCGCAAGTGATTGAAATTTGGAATTTAGTGTTTATGGAATTTAACCGTATGGCTGATGGAAAATTAAAGCCACTTCCTGCCAAACATGTTGATACAGGAATGGGTTTTGAACGTTTGGCAATGGTATTACAAGGTAAAAAATCGAATTACGATACCGATGTTTTTTCTCCATTAACCGACAAAATAGCTCAGATTTCAGGTATTGCTTATAAAAACTCTTTAGATACACAGTATAAAACGGATGTAGCTATTCGTGTTATTGCCGACCATGTAAGAGCAGTTGCTTTTTCTATTGCAGACGGACAATTACCTTCTAACAATGGAGCTGGATATGTTATCCGTAGAATTTTAAGAAGAGCTATCAGATATGGTTACAGTTTCTTAAACCTTAAAGAGGCTTTTATTTATGAGTTAGTAGAAATTTTAGCTCAACAAATGGGGGCATTTTTCCCTGAATTGGTTAATCAACAAGATTTAATTACGAATGTGATTAAAGAGGAAGAAGAAAGTTTTTTAAGAACATTGGCTAAGGGAATTCAACGTTTTGAAAATTATGTAGCTAATTCTAAAGATAAAAAGATTGATGGTCCATTTGCTTTTGAGCTGTACGATACATTTGGTTTTCCTAAAGATTTAACAGAATTATTAGCCAAAGAAAATGGGTTCGAATTTGGTTTTGAAGAATTTGCCAATGAATTGTTGAAACAAAAAGACCGTTCAAGAGCAGCAACAACTCTTAAAACGGGAGATTGGGTTGACAATCCAAGTGATGTTTCAGAAAATGAGTTTGTAGGTTACGATACTACAAATGTTGATGATATAATCATTACAAGATTTCGTGAAGTAACTAATAACAATGAAGTATTTTATCAACTAATATTTAATAAAACACCATTTTACCCTGAAGGTGGTGGACAAGTTGGTGATACTGGTTACATCAAGAATGAATCTGAACAAATTGAGATTATTGATACTAAAAAAGAAAATAACTTAATTGTACATATTACTAAAACACTTCCTAAGCATTATACGGATGGTAAGAATTTATATGAAGCTAAAGTTGATTCATCAAAAAGAAACCTAACCGCTGCTAATCACTCAGCAACACACTTATTGCACCAAGCACTTAGAACAATTTTAGGTACGCATGTAGAACAAAAAGGCTCGTTGGTAAATGCGGATTATTTACGTTTCGATTTTTCTCATTTTCAAAAAGTAAGTGAGGAAGAATTACAGCAAATAGAAGCTTTTGTGAATGAAAAAATTCAAGCTGCTATCAACTTAAATGAACATAGAGAAATTCCTATTGAAGAAGCTGAAAAGCAAGGAGCCATGATGTTGTTTGGCGAAAAATATGGCGATAAGGTACGTATGATTCAGTTTGGAGATTCTAAAGAATTGTGTGGTGGAATTCATGTAAACAATACTAAAGCAATTGAGTTGTTTAAAATTACTTCTGAAGGCTCTGTTGCAGCAGGAATTAGAAGGATTGAAGCAGTTACTTCAAAAGGAGCAGCTAACTACTTAAAAGAAAAAATTGATACCATTACCAAACATCCATTATCAGGATTAGTGAGTGATGAAATTATTAACAAAATAAATATTGTTCAAAATAACTTGCTTCAACAATATGCTAAAGTAAGCGACATGCCTACTCTAAATGTTATTTCTTCTTCAAATGGCTCGTTACAAATAGATGTGTTGAGTAATGCAATTGCAGATTTTACAAAAATTAAGTTGGATGCAGCTATTATTGATGAATTGAATAACATTAAAAAAGCCATGCTTAAAGAAGAAGAGCAAAAAGGCAAAGAGCAAGCAAAAGCTATTAAAGAACAATTATTAACCGAAGTTAAAAATATTAATGGAGTTAATGTTATTACCAAAAAATTAACTGCTGTTGATTCAGCAACCATTAAAGATTTGGCTTTTCAGTTGAAATCTCAAATAGATAATTTGTACTTAGTACTGGGTGCAGAAATTAATGGTAAACCGAACTTAACCATTGCTATTTCTGATAGTTTAGCTACTGAAAGAAAATTACATGCAGGCAATATAATTAGAGAGGCAGCTAAAGAAATGCAAGGCGGTGGTGGTGGTCAACCATTTTTTGCAACAGCAGGTGGAGCCAATCTAAACGGTTTAGATGCAGCTATGGAAAAAGCATTAGCAGTATTAAATTAATGCTTAATTTAGCACTTCATTTTTTTTCATGAAGAATTTCATTTATATAGCACTAGTAGTACTTTTGGTCAGTTTTGTACCGCATAAGTATTATGTATCTATCACAGAAATTAACTTCAATGAAAAAGAACAATTGTTTGAAGCTTCTATTAAGTTTATTGGTCACGATTTAGAATACGCCTTAGAAAAAGAAGGTCATCCTGAATTACATCTTGGTACAGAAAATGAGCACGAAAAAGCCAACGAAATCGTTTTTAATTTCATCAAAAAAAATGTTGAAATTATTGTAAACGATAAAGTTGTTGATATCCACTTTTTCGGAAAAGAAGTTAGAGATGATGATGATATTATAGTATATTTTACTTCATCGCCTGTAGATACGTTAACCTCTGTAGAAGTAAAATCTACCATTTTAAACAATTATTTTGAAGAACATGTAAATATCATCTACCTTACAGTAGGTGAACAACGTTTTAATTTTAGATTAAACGACTATAAAAAATCAGAAAAACATCAAATAAAACAGGAATGAAACGAATTACTTTAGCCTTAGTATTAGTTAGTACAATTGGCATTATTAACGCACAAGAAAACACCAATAAAAACAAATTCAGACAGTTAAAAGAAGAATTTGCTACACCTAACATCTACAGAACAGCTTCCGGTGCTCCAGGTCATGGGTATTATCAGCAAAAAGCAGACTATATTATTGATATTACTTTGGATGATAAAGCACAAAAGATTTACGGTAAAGAAACAGTAACATATAAAAATAACTCTCCTGATAAATTGGAATACCTTTGGGTTCAACTAGATCAAAACATGAGAGCTCAGGATTCTGATACCAAATTAATTGAAACAGGAAGCATTAATGAAAAGATGTCATTTAAGGAAATTGCTGATTTGCATAATAATTTTGATGGTGGTTTTAAATTAGATTATGTTAAAGATGTGTCAGGAAATGATTTACCTGTAACCGTTAACAAAACCATGATGAGAATAGATATGCCTAAACCATTAATGCCTGGGGCAAGTTATACTTTTAAAATAAAATGGTGGTATAACATTAATGATAGAGATGAAATTGGTGGTCGCTCGGGTTATGAATATTTTGAAGAAGACAGCAATTATTTATATACCATTGCTCAGTTTTACCCTAGAATGGCGGTTTATAACGAAGTAGAAGGTTGGCAACATAAACAATTTTTAGGTAGAGGAGAATTTACCTTGCCTTTCGGAGATTTTAAAGTAAATATTACAGCTCCTGCTGACCATGTTATTGCATCAACAGGAACATTAACCAATGCAAATAGTGTACTTACTTCTGAACAAAGAAAAAGATTTTCTGCAGCTCAAAACGAATACAAGCAGCCAATAATTATCATTACTCAAGAAGAAGCTGAAAAGAATGAAAAATCTAGATCTAACGAGACCAAAACATGGAGTTTCAGTGCTACCAATGTTAGAGATTTTGCTTTTGCTTCATCAAGAAAATTTATTTGGGATGCCATGGCTGTTGATTTAGGAGATAAAAAAAGTTTGGCAATGAGCTACTATCCTAAAGAAGGAAATCCACTTTGGGAGCAATACAGTACAAAAGTGGTAGCGCATACGTTAAAAAGTTATTCAAATCATACCATTACTTACCCTTATCCAGTAGCCATTTCGGTTCACTCTAAAAGAATTGGAATGGAATACCCAATGATTTGTTTTAATGGAGGAAGACCAGAATCGGACGGTACTTATTCTGAAAGAACAAAATATGCTATGATTGGTGTAATTATACATGAAGTGGGACATAATTTTTTCCCTATGATTATTAATTCTGATGAAAGACAATGGACTTGGATGGATGAAGGACTGAATACCTTTACACAATATTTATGTGAGCAAGAATGGGAAAGAGATTATCCGTCTCGTAGAGGTCCTGCTCACAAAATTGTTGATTACATGAAAGGAGATAAAGAATACATTTCTCCTATTATGACTAACTCAGAATCTATTTTTCAATTTGGTAATAATGCTTACGGTAAGCCTGCTACAGCGCTAAATATTTTAAGAGAAACTGTAATGGGAAGAGAATTATTTGATTTTGCTTTTAAAACTTATGCTGAAAGGTGGAAATTTAAACATCCAACGCCTGAAGATTTTTTCAGAACAATGGAAGATGCTTCTGCAGTTGATTTAGATTGGTTCTGGAGAGGTTGGTTTTATACTACCGACCATGTAGATATTGCTATAAAAAATGTAGAATGGTTTAAAATAGATTCTAAAAATCCAGAAGTAGAAAAAGCTATTCAGAAAGAAATGAAAGCTAATGAACAGAAAGGAATTGGTGAAATAAGAAACCCTAAAGAGGTAAAAGAAACCTATGAAGAAAAAGATCCTTCTGTAATGGATTTTTATGATAAATATGATCCTTTTGAAGTGAATTTAATAGATAAAGTGGATTATCAAAAATATTTAACCAACCTTAATGAAAAAGATGTTGCTATTTTAAATTCAACATACAATTATTATACTGTAAGCTTTGAAAGTATTGGAGGCTTAGTGATGCCAGTTATTCTTCAGTTTACATTTACCGATGGCTCTAAAGAAGTAGTTAAAATTCCTGCAGAAATTTGGAAAATGAATCACAAAAATGTTTCTAAAGTATTTTTCTTTGAAAAAGAATTGGCAGGAATAGAACTAGATCCATTTTTAGAAACAGCAGATGTTGATTTAAGCAATAACAACTGGCCACCGAAAATGCAGCCTAGTAAGTTTGAACTTTATGAAAGAAAAGCTTACAATTGGGGAGGCTATGGTGAAAACCCAATGCAAAGAGCTAAAAAGAACGAAGAGCTTGAAAACAAAAAATAAGAAAATTTTATAATGAAAAAACACCTTAAATTAAGGTGTTTTTTTTATGCTTATATCTTGGATTTCGTTAAACCGTTCGATAATGTCTGCGACATTAGCTTTTTCTAGTTCAATTTCAACAAAACAAGTTAGCTCGAAGTGTTGTTTGATAACCGTTAATTGGTGCTGATTGATAAATGCCATTATTGCCGACATCTTATCATAAGTAAATTCAATTTTATACGTTTCAGTAAGTTTTTTAGTGATGATTTTACCATTTTTCAACGCTTCTTTTGCAGCAGTTTTATAAGCATTTACTAATCCGCCAACTCCCAATTTAGTACCTCCAAAATAACGAACCACCACAATAGCTATATTGGTTAATTCTTTAGATAGAATTTGACCGTAAATGGGCGATCCAGAAGAGTTTTTAGGTTCTCCATCATCACTATACCTGTATTGTTCACCATTAATACCCAAACGAAATGCATAGCAAAAATGTCGCCCGTTAGGATGTTCGGTTTTAATAATGGATAATTGTTCTTTAAAGGAATTTTCGGAAAGGACAGGAAAAGCATACGCTAGAAACTTGCTACCTTTTTCCTTATACTCTCCTATAGAAGAGTTATTTAATGTTAAATAACTTTCTTGATTTTCCAACTTTTAATAGATTTAGATATTGAAGTTCTTTAAAGTCCACTCATAAATTAAAAAATGTTTCTTTTTTCACATTACTTCGTTATTTTCTCTAACCATAACCTACGGCTATGCTTCTTAAAAATGCCCCGTATTGCAAAAAAAAAATAATTCATTTTCATTCTTATATTTGGATTTTAAACAACTTCATTTACAAAGTTGGCAATAGAAATCATTATCGCAAATAAAATTTACTTTAATAAGTAATAAATTTAAGCTTTCACTCTTTGTTTATTCTTCAGAGCCCTCAGTCTTCTCAATGCTTCCAGTTGGTCTTTTCTTTTTTTTTTCGGTTTATAGTTTTTACTCATGATGTAAAGTACTCCGAAAATAGCTCCAAGGAACAATGCAGTAACTAGGAACAAGATTAAATTTGAGTCCATAACGTTAGGTTTTAAGTGAAGCGATAGGTAGTCAACTCAACATTAAAACACAGTTTTTAGATAAATGAATTAAAAAATTCGACCAATCTATAAATCTGTACTATGAAACATATAACGTAAGTTTTTTTAAATTGTTACTTTTATACTTTATTATTTTATGAAACGACCATGAATAAAAATTTATCAGACAGGAAAATGATTATTTGGGAGTTACATCTGACCGATAAAAAACAATGAATATAAACTGATGAAACGACAGATAAATATCAATAAATTAAACAAAAAAAAGCTACTTTCTGTAGATGAATATGTTAGTGCAATAGCTAAAGGAGATAGAAATGCATTGAGTAAAGCGATTACACTTGTTGAAAGTAACAATAAATCTCACCAAGTTATTGCTGAACAAATTATTGAAAAATGCCTGCCTTTATCAGGAAAATCATTTAGAATAGGTATTACAGGTGTACCAGGTGTTGGAAAAAGTACATTTATTGAGGCGTTGGGAATGTTTTTAATTCAGCAAAAAAACAAAAAAGTAGCTGTTTTAGCCATAGACCCAAGCAGCAATAAAAGCAGTGGAAGTATTTTAGGCGATAAAACCAGAATGAATGAACTCTCTGCTCAGGAAAATGCTTTTATCAGGCCTTCCCCTTCTTCAGGGACTTTGGGAGGTGTAGCAAGAGCAACAAGAGAAAGCATTATTTTATGTGAAGCTGCTGGTTATGAAATTATATTGGTAGAAACCGTTGGTGTTGGTCAGTCGGAAACGGAAGTAAAATTAATGGTTGACTTCTTTTTGTTGTTAATGTTGGCAGGAGCAGGTGATGAATTGCAAGGCATTAAAAGAGGCATTATGGAAATGGCTGATGCACTCGTTATTAATAAAGCAGAAGGAGATAATGTAGATAAAGCTAAAACTGCCAAAAGAGCTTATCAAAACGCTTTACATTTATTTCCACCCAACAAAAACGCATGGACACCAAAAGTAGAAACTTGCTCTGCTCTTGAAAATACCAACATTAAAGAAGTATGGAAAATAATGGAAGATTTTCAGCATTTGTTGGTGAGCAACGGTTATTTCGATACTAAGCGAAAAGAACAAATAAAACATTGGTTGCAAAGTGAAATTAATCAAGCATTAATAGCTATGTTTAATGACAATGCAGCCATACAGGATAAACTAAAAATACTGGAAAAAGAAGTGTTGAATAACACTAAATCTCCTTTTGCAGCAGCTAATGAGCTGATTGGGTTGTTGCGTTGATTTATTATACCTTTTATATGAGATATTTAACAATCATTTTAACAATATTCATTTTGACATCTTGCTGCTATCAGTATAATGATAATGATTTCGAATTTACTGAACTTCATAATAATTTATTAAAACCTTACACTAAGGGCGATACAATTTATTTTGAAAGTAATAGTGGTGATTTAGATACAATTATTATCTCTAATATTGATACACTTAAAGAATGCGGTTGTATTATGGTAGGAAATCGAAGACACGTTGCTGTTGAAATAAAACATTTACCAAAAAACAATTGGACTGATGGAATGGAGGTTTCACAGGACGGCTCTGTTAAAATTCTTGATGAGAATTTAATCCTTATTGAAAAAATGTTTAGTGATGAGATTCCTGAATATTATATTGGCATTAGTTACCGTAATTTGATGGGAAAATTTCCATCTTTTGACAGTAGTATTTCTGATAATAAATTTATGGATTTAGGAATTTCAAAATATTGGATAATAAAAAATCAGCATGCTGATAGGAAACAATATCAACTTGATTCAACAATAATTATTAATGCGTATTGGACTGAAAAATATGGATTGACAGGTTATGACTTTAGAAATGGAGAAACATATAGAATCAAGAAAAATGCTCCTTGATATTAGAATCAATATAACTAACCAACACCATCCTGACTACAAGCATTTTACCATTACTTTATAAATTAAAAAGCTTATTTGCTTATTTTTACCATCGCAAAATTTGTTAAGAATGAAGCTAGTCATGATTAAAGCTTAAACACACAAGAGAATTATTGTTTGTGTTCAACTTTCCGAAAGTTTAGAACTTTCGGAAAGCTAAAAAAATAAACCCATGAAAAAAATATACGCTTTATTGTTAGTTTTAGTAACGCCTTTTTTACTTAAAGCTCAAGATGATTCTTTATTTATTCGTTCTATTTACGATATCGCTTTAGAAAAAGGTCATGCCTATAAAAATTTAGAAGTGCTTTGTAAGCAAGTGGGAGCAAGAATTACCGGTTCTGCGGAAGCTCAAAAAGCAGTTGAATGGGGTTACAACTTACTTTCTTCTTATGGTTTTGATACCGTTTACTTACAAGAAATTAATGCTCCTTATTGGAAAAGAGGCACCAAAGAAGCCGGTTGGATTTCTACTCCCAACAAGGAATTTCATAAATTAAATTTATTGGCTTTAGGAGGTTCTATTGCTACCAACGGTTTGCTAAAAGCTGACATAGTGGAAGTAGCAGATTATGAAGCATTGAAAACCATAGATAAATTGGTAGTAAAGGGAAAAGTTATATTTATTAATCAGGCATTCGACCAAAAGTTTATCAATACCTTTAGTGCTTACGGCTATTGCTATCCTATGCGTGCATTTGGAGCTGTTGAAGCTAGTAAATTAGGTGCAAAAGCGGTTATCATTAGGTCGTTGGCAACACCAACAGATAATCATCCGCATACGGGTTCATTGGTTTATGATGATAAAACCCCTAAAATTCCTGCAGCAGCTATTAGTACTGCAGATGCGGATTTACTTTCTGCTTGGTTAAAACAAGGAAATGTTGCTATTGCTTTAGAAATGGATTGTAAAACTTTACTAAATGTAAAAACTTACAACGTTATTGCCGAAATGAAAGGGAAAGATGACCAAATTATCACTTTTGGCGGACATCTAGATTCTTGGGATGTTGGTGAAGGAGCTCATGATGATGGAGCTGGAATTGTTAACTCTATTGAAGCGTTAAGGATTTTAAAAATATTGAATTATCAACCAAAACATACCTTACGTTGTGTATTATTTATGAATGAAGAAAATGGCAATTTTGGTGGTAAAAGCTATACTAAACTAGCCAAGCAAAACAAAGAAAAACACCTTGCTGCTATAGAAAGCGATAGAGGTGGTTTTTTACCTTTAGGGTATGATATTTTAGGTTCTGATAAGCACTTCGATTTTGTAAAATCTTTCGAAAAATTATTATTCGATTATGACTTAACGAAAATAAAGAAAGGTTATAGTGGTGTTGATATCATGCCTTTAAGAGAAGAGTATCCTGATATGTTACAAATAGGTATTGCCATTAATTCTCAATTGTATTTTAACTACCACCATGCGGAAACCGATGTGTTTGAAGCAGTCAATAAAAGAGAATTGGAAATGGGTGCCGGAGCTATGGCAACTATTGTTTATTTGTTAGATAAGTATTTGGAGTGAGGTTTTTTATATTCAAAATATGATGTACATTTGTTGTGAAATTAATGGCTGTAAATGAACTAAATAAAATGAGGTAGGTACTCTAAACCAATGCTTAAAAGAGTTTTAGGAATAATATTATTAATAATCGGATTAATTGGGATAGCTGGTGTTATCTACGAGTTATATTTATTAGGACTAAGAAAATCCCACTTTACAGATAAGAACTACTTAAGTTCAAAAGGATTAGATAGGTATTTAATCAAATCATTTTTTGGCTGGGTAGCATTGTATTTTGTAGCTTTTGTTTTTACCCCAATTGGAATTAGGCTATTGTCTGCCAAAGAAAATAAACCTAAGAAGTGCTGGATTAAAACCTTTAAAAGGTATTAATTTCTTTAAGTAAGTCATCCAAATCAAGTGCTTTGGTAAACATTTCTAAAGAGCCATCAGCTTTTGTTGGCCATAGTTCTTGAGGTCTATCCCAATACAATTCCACACCATTACCATCAGGATCATCAAGGTACAATGCCTCTGATACACCATGGTCACTTGCACCTGTAAGTAGGTAGCTTGCTTGGCGTAATCGGTTATAAATAATTGCAAGGTCTTTCCTTGTTGGATAGAGTATTGCGGTGTGATATAAACCAACACTTTCTTTACTAGCAGGAGCTGCATCTTTGCTGTGCCATGTATTTAATCCTATATGATGGTGATATCCACCGGCAGAAATAAATGCTGCTTGACTTCCATATAACATGGTCACTTCAAAACCTAGTAAGTCTCGATAAAATTCAAGTGAACGATTAAGATTGGCTACTTTGAGGTGAACATGTCCGATACGTGTTTGGGCTGGTATTTTATATGTTTCCATGATAGTATTTTTTATTTGCCTCCAACCATTTTTTTAATCTCGTTGAGTTTCATCAATGCTTCTACGGGCGTAAGGGTATTGATATCAATATTAATTAATTCCTCTTTAATTTGTTCTAAAACAGGATCGTCCAATTGAAAGAAACTCAATTGCATATCTTCAACACTTGGTTTAGATTTTACTTTTTTATTTTTGTCACTTCCCACATGAGAGCTTTCCAATTGTTTCAGAATATCATTAGCCCTATCCAACATAATTTTAGGCATTCCCGCCATTTTTGCAACATGAATACCAAAACTGTGATTGCTTCCTCCAGCAGCTAACTTTCTTAAAAAATGAATTTTATTGTTTATTTCTTTAACAGAAACATTAAAGTTTTTAATTCGCTTAAAGCTGTTGGTCATATCATTTAGCTCATGATAATGCGTAGCAAAAAGTGTTTTCGCTTTAAAAGTAGGATGTTCGTGTAAGTATTCAGCTATGCTCCACGCAATAGAAATACCATCGTAAGTGCTTGTTCCTCTACCAATTTCATCCAACAAAATCAGACTTCTTCCCGAAAGGTTATTTAAAATACTGGCCGTTTCATTCATTTCTACCATAAAAGTAGATTCTCCCTGAGAGATATTATCGGAAGCTCCAACTCGTGTAAAAATTTTATCCACCACACCAATAACAGCGTGTTTGGCGGGAACATAAGAACCAATTTGAGCCAATAGTGTAATTAAAGCTGTTTGCCTTAATAATGCTGATTTTCCCGACATATTTGGGCCAGTAATCATCATTATTTGCTGCTGACTATCATCTAGATAAATATCGTTAGCAACATATTCTTCACCAATAGGCAACTGATGTTCTATTACTGGGTGTCTTCCCGATTTGATATCAATAATTTTGGTATCATTAACTTCTGGTCGGGTATAATTATGTTCTTTAGCAATAGTTGCAAACGATAATAAGCAATCGAGTTGTGCAATTAAAACAGCATTTAACTGAATAGGTGTAATGTAGTCTGCTAGCTCTAGCACTAAATCGTTAAACAATTGTGTTTCGAGTACTAAAATTTTCTCATCAGCACCTAAGATTTTGCTTTCATATTCTTTAAGCTCTTCAGTGATGTAGCGTTCAGCTTGAGTAAGCGTTTGTTTTCTGTGCCAAGTTGGAGGTACTTTATCTTTATGCGTATTTCTAACTTCAATATAATATCCGAAAACATTATTAAACGCAATTTTTAAACTCGGAATGCCGGTAAGTTCACTTTCTCTCTCTTGAATTTCTACTAAGGCATCTTTTCCAGAATGCAATATTTTTCGGAGTTCATCTAATTCTTTAGCAACATTATTTTTAATTACATTTCCTTTGGCAATTGCTACAGGAGGATCGTCAAAAATGGTAGCTTCTATTTTATCCTTTAAAATAGTGCACGGATTAAGTTGTTCTCCAATTTTTTTCAAGGCAGCATTATCAATAGACAAGCAAGCTGTTTTTATCGGTTCAATTGCCAACAAAGCTCGTTTTAGTTGCATCACTTCTCTTGGATTAATTCTACCTGTGGCTACTTTTGAAACAAGTCTTTCTAAATCACCAATTTCGTGTATGGCTGTTCTGATGGTTGTAGCAAAATCCGTTAAATTTACGAAAGTGTTTACTATTTCCAATCGAGCATTAATTGGAGTAACATCCTTTAGTGGTAAGGTTACCCAACGTTTCATTAATCGAGAACCCATTGGTGAAATGGTGCAATCGATAATACCTATAAGGGTTTTAGCATTGTCGTTAGCAGAGTAAATTAACTCTAAATTTCTAACGGTAAATTTATCGAGCCAAACATACTTATCTTCTTCAATTCTTGATAAAGCGGTAATGTGCTTCACTTTTTCGTGTTGCGTTTCCGAGAGATAGTGCAAGGCAACTCCGGCAGCAATAATGGCATTAGAAAATTCTTCAACACCAAAGCCTTTTAGCGATTTAGTTTGAAAATGATTTTGAAGTGTTTCTCTACCAAAATCTTCTGTAAACACCCATTCATCAACAGCATAAGTATAAAATTGATTTCCAAAAAGCTCATGAAACTGTTTTTTATCGTTTCGTTTAAAAAGCACTTCAGATGGTTTAAAACCATGTAACAGTTTATCTATATATTCAATACTACCTTCAGCAGCAAGAAATTCGCCTGTGGACACATCTAAAAAAGCTACACCAGCACCCTTTTTTGTTAAACAAACTGCCGCTAAAAAATTATTGGATTTATGATCTAAAATTTGATCATTGAGGGTAACTCCTGGCGTTACTAACTCTGTAACCCCTCTTTTAACTATCTTTTTTTCTTTGCTTGGAGCTTCTAACTGATCGCAAATAGCAACACGAAGGCCCGAACGAACTAGTTTAGGTAAATAAGTATTTAAGGAATGATGTGGAAAGCCAGCCAATTCTAATTTAGAAGAACCGTTATTTCTGGCGGTTAGTACAATTCCTAAAATATTGGCAGCTTTAATAGCATCTTCACCAAAAGTTTCGTAAAAATCTCCTACCCTAAATAACAATAGAGCATCTGGATGCTTTGCTTTGATGGCATTGTATTGCTTCATCAAAGGAGTTATTGTTTTTTCTTCTTTTTTGGTCTTTTTCAAAGTAGTTTGCATCTGTGTGTTAAAGCTCACACAAACTTAAGGCATTGTCCTAAATTTTTGAAAAATTACATCTATCAACTAATGAATAGTTATTAACAGAGTCAAACCCCAAAAGCACAAAAAAATCCTTAGAAGAATACTCCTAAGGATTTTAACCATATCTAAACTATTATTAAAAGCTTATTTTTTAACCATTTTCTTTTCTCTAATACGAGCAGATTTACCTGTTCTTTCTCTTAGATAGAAAATTCTAGCTCTTCTAACATTTCCATGTTTATTCACTTCAATTTTCTCAATAAATGGAGAAGCAAATGGGAAAACTCTCTCAACTCCAATTCCACCAGACATTTTTCTAATAGTAAATGTTTCGTTAGCTCCTGAATTTCTTCTTTGAAGTACTACTCCTTGGAAAAACTGAGTTCTTTCTTTGTTACCTTCTTTAATTTTATAATATACAGTAATCGTATCTCCTGATTTAAATTCAGGGTATTGATTTATCTGAGACAAATCGTTTTCTACAAATTTAATAGCTTCCATATTCTTTTATTTTTTGTCCTAAAAAGGGTTGCAAATTTATACATTAAATATTAGTTAGCAAGCAATATTTTAAAAATAATTTTCATGTTTTTAAAGTTCACTAAAAACCTTTAAAAATCAATAGCTTAGATTGTTTTTTAAGCTGTGAAAATTAAACACCTTATTACTTTATTGATTTTGTTTGCTGTAAGATGCATGTTTTATCAATACATCCATTGGTATAATTTCTAAAGTTTTTTCGTTAGTAGCTTCTAACACTACTTTTGGAGCAGCATTATTTTCATATGCCTCAAGAAAGCGAGCAGCACATAAGCACCATTTATCTCCAGGCTTTAGTCCTTTAAAATCCCATTCTGGAACAGGGGTGATTAGGTCATTTCCTACACTATAAGAAAAATCTAAAAATTCAGCAGTAGCTTCAACACAAACCGTATGAACTCCACCATCAGAATCATCTGTATTACAACAGCCATCTCTAAAAAAACCTGTAATTGGGTCGTTACTACATGTTATAAGTGGTTCCCCGAATATGTTTAATTGTTTTTCCATAATTTAATTTATTACATCACTCCCATAGGAGTTTTTGTCCCTCTTTTTCCGTTGCATTTTCGTTGACTTGAACATGCAACCAAACTTACAACTACTATTATTAAAAATGATATTAAAAAACCTTTTTCATTTATCTTTTATATTTTAAAACCACCCTTCATTTTTTGGTTTATCTATAATCTTTTTACCAAACTTGTAAATTAACCCTACTCCAAATGAATAAGAATGCCCTATATTCACAATATAACGCCAGTCATCAAAAGTATTTTCTTCTGGTATGTAATTGTATGAACCTTCTACCATCAATAAAATTTTTTCTCCAAAATCCTTTGTCGCTCCAATTTTTGGTCCTATTGAATACCTTGAAATTACATTATTACTATGAATGGTATCTATATCCATAGATATATTAGAGGAAAAATAAAGCGGTGTGCTTTCTTTTCTAGCAACTTTATAGTGATCATATTTTAAAATCCTTGCACCATAAGTTACTCCTATATAGAGTTTTACTTTATTTTTGATGTAAGCGATATTATACCTTCCTTCTAATAATATAGGGTACATTTTAACCACGTAATATTTATCATATCTAATAATTGAATTATTCAACGTTAAATAATTCACCTCATTAATTGGTTTAAAAGACTCATAACCTGTCACTAAACCCAAACTAAATTTTTCCCATTCGTAAAAAGCACCTGCTTTTATTCCTGGCAAAGGCGATGAATAATTATTATTTCCACTTATTGGTTTAGGAAAGTTTTTATCCAATAAAAAATATGCCCGCATTTGAGCATAACTAGCCTCAACAAACAGTAAACTAACCAACAGTATTACATACCTCATTACTTAATTAAATTAAATTGTACCAAATAACTATTACTACCATAATATTTCGTTACTTCAAAAATTGCTGAATTTTTATCACTTGCAATAAAATAAGACATATCAAAATTATTAACTTTTATATCGTTTACTTTATTGGTTTTTGAAAGCAACTCTTTTTCTGATTTCCCAGAAGTAATATCAATTGAATAGTTAACAATTACTCCTGTTTTATTCATTCCTAATTTTTTAGGTATTTTTTTATTATCCAAACTTAAATTCTTGATATGATCGGTATAAATGACGTTAATTTTATCTTCATTTTCTATCAACACCATATCTTTACCCTGTTTATTATAGCCATCAGTGGTAATTTGCATATCAGTTTCTTGTTTTTTAGCTAATTTGTTTATCCAGGCTAAATCTCCATCTTTTTCGATTTTTATAAAATAAGCACTTTCAAACAACATGTTAAAATTTGGAACTATTAAAACCGAAGATGTAGCCATTGGAACAATTGCACTTCTATTTACTGTTCTAGATTGTTCTGCAACTAATAAAATGCTGCCATCAGATAAAACTTGTATCCTTTCTATTCCCAAATTATTTACATAAGGTCTGAATTTACTTTCTCCATATCTTCTTTTAATAGCAATATCAGTAGTTATTTTACTTTGCTTTTCATTATTATAAATAATACTATCTGGAATTATATGGTTTTTAATTTCAGCAGTAGAATCTTGAGGGTTAAAAACAAAAACACTACTAGGGTCATAGTGTCTGCCATTATAGCCAATAAAAGAAGATAATCCTACACACTTCACTCCACTTGTTGTTTGAGTAAACCTAACACTATTAACAGAGTGAAGAGAATCTATATTTAATCTATAATGATAAGGTTTATCAGACGAAGCTTCAATTTTATAAATCTCTACCTCAAAGTCTTTTTGAAGCCTTGAGTCAGTATAGTACCTATTTTTATTTCCATAAACATAAAAAGCACTTATTATATCCCCCATATTATTAATCGAAAAATCTACACCCTCTACATATTCCACTTCATGAGGTACCGTTATGTCTTTTTCCCATTTTAAATTAAAGATTGTATCAAAAACTTTATAACAATAAATAGCATTCTCCTTTTTTAGCTTATCTATTTTATAAGAAACCGCTAATAATTCAGAGTCAAGTGATAATTTAATTTCAAAATTATTATACGATGAGTAATTAGATTCATACACAGATTTCACTTCGTAATCCGTATTAAAAAGTAATTTTCCTTTTTCTTTAAACAAACATGTATTTGGGTCAATTTCCCTATAATATAGGCTTTCTTTATAATTATTATAACTGCCTTCTCTTAAAGAATAAAACAAAAAAATTCTATCCTTAATTCTAAGTATTTTTTCTAAACTAACCTCTTTAGAGAATAATTCGTACGTATTAGTTGCTTCTAAATTCAAAGTAGATAAATTAAACTTCCTCAAATTAATATCATTCTTATTAATGAAAAAATCAATTACAAAATTCTCATTTTTAAAAACAAAACTTTTGTAATTATTTGCATACCCCTGATTTTTAGGAAAATCACCACCTTGGTTCATTACACTTTTACCAACTGGTTTCTTTTTCTGAGCATACGAGTTTGTTAAGAATAACAACACGATTATTAAAAAAATTATTCTAGGCATTTGCATTTTTTTTAAAATTAATTGTTCAAATAATAAAAACAATAATACATTAATTTTTAGACTTCCTTATTTCTTTCATCCTCTTTCAACTGTTTTTCGTGCATTTTACAATAAGCCCCTTTGGCATTAAGCAACTCATTGTGTGTACCAAACTCTACCATATTACCATCTTCTAACACCACAATTTTATCTGCATTTCTAACTGTTGAAACTCTATGACTAACAATAATGGATGTTTTATTTTCCATTACTCTTTTTAAATTATTTAAAATAGCATCTTCAGTTTCTGTGTCAACTGCCGATAAACAATCATCAAAAATTAAAATTTTTGGCGACTTTATAATGGCTCTAGCTATCGAAATACGTTGTTTTTGTCCACCAGACAATGTCACCCCCCTCTCTCCTACTCTAGTTTTAAATCCCTTATCAAACTCTTTTATACTAGCATAAATAACAGCATCTTTGGCGGCTTGCTCTATTACTTCTTTTTCGGGTAATCTATTTTTATATCCAAAAGCAATGTTGTTTTCAACAGTATCAGAAAATAAAAACACATCTTGAGGCACATAACCCACATTTTCTCTAAAATGATTTAAATTAATGTCTTTAATATTTTTATTGTCAATTAAAATTTCGCCCTCATTCAAATCATAATTTCTCAACAAAAGATTTACAACTGTAGATTTTCCTGAACCTGTTCTTCCTACAATTGCCAATGTTTCTCCTTGCTTTACTTTAAAAGAAATATTTTTCAATGCATTTATTCCCGATTCGGGATAGGTAAACGAAACGTTATTAAATTCAATATTACCTTTAACTTCCTCTATTTTATCTGTTGGATTTTTAATTTTGGATTTCGTATTCAAAAATTCATTTATTCTTTCCTGAGATGCCGATGCTCTTTGAATAATTGAAGATACCCATCCTATTGCAGTAACCGGCCAGGTTAGCATGTTAATATAAATTACAAACTCCAAAATATTTCCCTTGGTAATGTTTCCTGCAATGTATTCTTGTCCGCCAATATAAATGGTAAAAATGGTACTTAAACCAATTAACAACAACATTGTTGGAGCAAAGTAGGCGTTAGTTCTTACCAAATTCATAGAAAGACTTCGATAATTTTCATTTTGTTTATTCAGCTCTTTATTAAAATAATCTTCTTTTACAAAAGACTTAATAATTCTAATGCCAGAATAAGTTTCTTGCGTAAGTGTTGTAATATCTGATAATTTAGCTTGTACTTTTGAACTTTGCTGATTGATTACATTGCTAACATAATAAATAATGATAGATAAAATTGGTAAAGGAATAAGTGAATACATGGTAAGTTTTACACTAATGGAAAACATAATAGGCACAACAATTACAAACAATACAATTAAATTTAAACTGTACATAATTCCCGGTCCCAAATACATTCTCACTTTAGTAACATCTTCGCTAATACGGTTCATAATATCGCCCGTATTATTAGACTTATAAAATGAAGCATCTAAATCTTGATAATGGTTATACACCTCATTTTTTAAATCATATTCTACCAAACGAGACATGATAATAATGGTTTGACGCATAAAAAAAGTAAAAGCTCCCTTAATAATTGCCGCAATAAACACAATAGCACCATAAATTAAAACCACTTTGGTAAGCGGAATTCCATCCATATATTCCGTTAAAAAAGAAGTATCTGTAATTTCAATTCCTTTAAGTTTTGCCTCAACTAAATCTAACGCCTCTCTAATAAGTTGAGCAGGATAAACTGCAAAAATATTTGATAGCACAATAAACACAAATCCAAACAGTAATCTGTATTTATATTTGAACAAATATTTATTAAGGTAATTAAGCGACTTCATTCAAAAAAAATTAAGCATTATAAATTGAAGAAAAAAAGCTGTATTAACAAGAAAACACTAATTTTGAAACCTGATAATATTGCTCTTTTAAATTAATTACAAAATTAGGGATTAATATTAGAAACTAAACACGAAACAAACTCATTAAATAATAAAATAAAAGACATGACAGCAGTTAAAGAACAAGCATTTGCTGAAAATCCGGTTATTAGTCACATGACTACTACAGACCATGAACAGTTAGTTTTTTGCCAAGATAATGCTACAGGCTTAAAGGCAATTATTGCTATTCATAACACCACTTTAGGTCCTGCTTTAGGTGGAACAAGAATGTGGATGTACAACAATGAAGCAGAAGCCATTAATGATGTACTAAGACTTTCTAGAGGAATGTCTTACAAAAACAGTTTGGCTGGACTTAACCTTGGTGGTGGAAAAGCTGTTATTATTGGTGATTCTAGAACTCAAAAAAATGAGGCTTTATTTAGAAGATTTGGGAAGTTTGTAAACTCGCTTGGTGGTAAATATATTACTGCCGAAGATGTTGGGATTTCTCCTCAAGATATGACTTGGGTTAATATGGAAACCAACCATGTTGCTGGTTTACCTGGAAAAAGTGGAGATCCTTCTCCTGTTACTGCTTATGGTGTTTATGTAGGTATGAAAGCAGCTGCTAAAGCTCAGTACGGTAGCGATTCATTAGCAGGTAAAAAAATTGCTGTACAAGGTGTAGGACATGTTGGACAGTATTTAGTTGAGCATTTAACTAAAGAAGGTGCTAAAGTTTTTATTTCTGATATTCATGAAGCTACTTTAAAAAATATTGCTCAAAAATTTGGTTCTCAAGTAGTAGGTTTAGACGAAATTTATGATTTAGACATGGATATTTACGCTCCTTGTGCGTTAGGTGCTACTTTAAATGATGATACTTTATCTCGTTTAAAGTGTAGCATAATTGCAGGTGCTGCCAACAACCAGCTAAAAGAAGAAAGAAAACATGGAGAGGCTGTAATGCAAAAAGGAATGATTTATACTCCTGATTTCATGTTGAATGCAGGTGGTGTTATTAATTGCTATGCCGAAGTAAAAGAACTTTCCCCTGAATGGGCAATGGCAAAAGCAGAAGATATTTACAACACAACAGCAACTATAATTAAACGATCTCAAGATGAGAACATTCCTACCTATTCTATTGCCAATAAAATGGCAGAAGAACGTATTGAAGCAATAGGCAAGGTAAAACTTTCGTTTTAAAATAATTCAATTTCATCACTCACCTCCTTCAAACGAGAAGGAGGTGTTTTTTTTAATCCTGACTTTAAACTTGATAAATGATTAGCAGAAGGTATTTACGAATAAAAACATTTCAAGCACTTTATGCTTACTTCCACTCGGGAAGCGATAATCAACAAAAAATAGAAAAAGACCTCTTTCATAGTTTTGAAAGAATGCACGATTTGTATCTTTTATTCCTAACTATTGGTGATGAGCTTATTCATTATTCTAAGCTTAAAAACGAAGAAGCCAAACAAAAAAGATTGCCTTCAGCCGAAGATTTGAATCCTAACACAAAATTTATAGACAATGCCGTTTTTAAAATTCTGAGTGAAAACACTAAACTAAAAACGGCAATAAACAATAAAAAACTATTGTGGAGTAACGATCAGGAGTTATTAGTAAAACTAATGAACTTCATGAGGAAACACCCTGTTTACGAAGAGTATATATCCACTAAAAACAGCAGTTTTGAAGAAGATAAAAAGTTTGCTGTAGCACTTTACAAAAAAATTATTGCCGAAAATGATTTTTTCATTTCTGAAATAAGCGAAAAAAGTATTTATTGGAGCTATGATGAAATAGATTTTGTATTGAGCATGGTAATTAAAACCATCAAGAAAATTGATGCGAAAGGAGATAATACCAACTTAATTATGCCTGTTTATAGTGATGAAGAAGATGATATAGCATTTGTTAAAACACTTTTTAGGGAAACCATAAAAAACGAAGCTGAAAATGCTCAACTAATTGCCAATAAAACCAAAAATTGGGAAATTGAAAGAATTGCTATGGTAGATATTTTGTTAATGAAAATGGCATTGACAGAATTAACTGAATTCAAATCTATTCCTGTAAAAGTTACGCTAAACGAATACATTGATTTATCTAAAGGTTATAGTACTCCTAAAAGTAAAATTTTCGTAAACGGAATTCTTGATAAATTGATTGATGACCTAACCGCAAGCGGTGAAATAAAGAAAACTGGTAGAGGACTGATGTAGGCTTGGCGTTTCAAGTTTAAATCAACCAACAAAAAAGCTGCTCAAATTACTCCGAGCAGCTTTTAAAACAATTAACTAAAATTTAAAACTTATTATAAAATAGCATCTAATTTAGCTGCTAATGTCTGTTTTGGCACTGCGCCAACTTGTTTATCTACTACCTCACCATTTTTCATAAATAAAATAGTTGGTATATTTCTAATTCCAAACTTAGCCGCTACTTCAGGGTTGTTATCTACATCAACTTTACCTACTATTGCTTTGCCTTCGTAATCGTTAGCTAATTCTTCAACAATTGGTCCTACCATTCTGCATGGTCCGCACCATTCTGCCCAAAAATCTACTAATACTGCTTTGTCTGATTTTAAAACTTTTTCTTCAAAGTTTGCGTCTGTTAATTCTAATGCCATAATATTATCTTTTTAAATTATTTCTCTGATTTCTTTTGTTCAAAATTACAATTAATAAATCAATTTACTTTGTAACAAATATTACAATTCTTTGATTTTTATACTTTTTTAACTTTCCGAAATTTTATACTTAATTTGATATAAACTATCTAACTTTTCTAAAAATTCATTAGATACTTCTACTTTTTTAGTCCTCGAATTCATGTTTACCACTCCATGTTCATCATCTTGCACCATTAACCTAAAAGGCACATTTCCTTGATGTTGCTCAATAATTGCTTCAATCTCTTCAAACAATTCTGTAGTTAGTGTTTTGTTGGTTAAAGAAATAATTACTCTTTTAGTTCTTTTCTCTCTTACCTCAGAAAGCAGCTGAATGCTAGCAATCTTAAACTCTACATCATTATCATCTTTTGCCCATTGTCTGGGTTGAATTTTTCCTTTAATAAATAAATATTGACCTTCAAAAAAATAAGGTTTATGTTTTACATATTCTTCACCAAAAACAAAGAAATCATGCGAACCTTCATAATCTTCTACTTTAAGAATACCGAAAGGTTTTCCATTTTTAGTCATTCTTTCTTCTGCTCCTGTACAAATACCAGCAATGGCTAATTCTTTTCCTTTATTTTCTAGTGTATTTTTAACATCACTTAAATTTCCTCGGCAAAAGCTTTGCATTTCTAACTTAAAATCATCTAACGGATGTCCAGAAATAAAAATCCCCACCACTTCTTTTTCGGCATTTAGTTTTTTTAGTGTACTCCATTCTTCGCAATGTGGCAATTGAGGCTCGTCAACTTCTTCTTCAGCCTCCACCATATCAAACATAGATACTTGAGCAGAGTTGGCATTATCCTGAAATTTATTTCCAAATTTTATAGCCATTTCTAAGAAAGTACCTTTATCATACTCAGCAAAATATTGAGCTCTATGCGTATTCGGAAACGAATCAAAAGCTCCTGCTAAGGCTAAACTTTCTAAGGTTTTTTTGTTGGCAGCTCTTAAGTCTATTCTTTTGGTTAAATCGAAAATAGAAGAAAAAGCACCGTTGTTTTTTCTTTCTTCAATAATACATTCTACGGCTCTTTCTCCAACACCTTTAATCGCTCCTAAACCAAAACGAATTTCTCCATTAGCATTTACCGTAAATTTATATACCGATTCATTTACATCAGGGCCAAGCACTTTAAGTTTCATGCGTTTACACTCATCCATGAAAAAAGTAACTTTTTCAATGTCGTTCATGTTATTGCTCAATACAGATGCCATGTACTCGGCAGGATAATGGGCTTTTAAATAAGCTGTTTGGAAAGCTATCCAGGCATAACAAGTAGAGTGAGATTTGTTAAATGCATAGGCAGCAAAAGCTTCCCAATCTTTCCAAATTTTTTCTAATTTATCTTCAGGGTGTCCTTTTTCTTTAGCTTGTTCAATAAATTGAGGCTTCATTTTATCTAGCACCGCAATTTGCTTTTTACCCATGGCTTTTCTAAGCATATCTGCTTCACCTTTGGTAAAATCGGCTAATTTTTGCGAAAGTAACATTACCTGCTCTTGGTAAACAGTAATTCCGTAAGTTTCTTTTAAATATTCTTCCATCTCAGGAAGGTCATAAACTACTTCTTCTTCTCCATGTTTCCTCTTCACAAAAGAAGGAATATACTCTATCGGTCCCGGACGATAAAGTGCATTCATCGCAATTAAATCTGCAAAAACGGTAGGTTTTAAATCCTTAAGATACTTTTGCATTCCGTCCGATTCGTACTGAAATATGCCGTTGGTAGCTCCTTTCTGAAAAAGCTCATAGGTTTTCTCATCTTCAATATCAAACTTTTCAGGATCTAACTCAATTCCATGTTTATCTTTAATGATTTTACATGCATCTTTAATTAATGTTAAGGTTTTTAATCCTAAGAAGTCCATTTTCAGCAATCCCGCATCCTCTGCAACAGAGTTGTCAAACTGCGTACAAGCCATGTCAGAATCTTTGGCTGTGGCTATGGGCACAAAGTTGGTAATATCATCTGGCGTAATAATTACACCACAAGCATGTATTCCTGTGTTTCTTAAAGCTCCTTCAACAATTTTTGCCTGATGTATCGTTTTTGAAGCTGCTGGATTACTTTCTGCATAGCGGATAAACTCTTTCATTCGTTCAGCTTCATCGCTACGTAGTACTTTTTTTATTTCCTCTTCATTTTCTTTTAAAAATCTATCAATACTCCATTTTCCAGGAATCATTTTTGGGAGTAATTTGGCTAATAAATTGGCTTCTGCCAACGGTAAATCAAATACTCTAGCGGTATCTCTAATAGCAGATTTTGCTGCCATTTTACCATAAGTTATAATTTGAGCTACTTGGTTTTTTCCATATTTCTTAATCACATAATCCATTACCAGCTGTCTGCCTTCATCATCAAAATCAATATCAATATCGGGCATGGAAATACGGTCGGGATTTAAGAAACGCTCAAAAAGTAAATCGTACTTTATAGGGTCTATATTGGTAATTTTTGTACAATAAGCAACTACCGAACCTGCTGCAGACCCCCTACCTGGTCCAACAGAAACTCCCATTTTGCGAGCTTCTCTAATAAAATCTTCTACAATTAAGAAATATCCTGGATAACCAGTCTTTTTAATTACGCCCAACTCAAAATCTATTCTTTCCCTAAGCTCATCAGTAATTTCTCCATAGCGTTCTTTTGCTCCTTCGTAAGTTATATGGCGGAGATAAGCATTTTCTCCAATTTTTAAGGTTGAATCTTCTTCATCCTTAGGGTCTTTAAATTTATCAGGAATATCAAATTTAGGAAGCAATACATCTCGCTCTAATTTAAAAGGTTCTACTTTATCGGCTACCTCAACTGTATTTAAAATAGCTTCCGGCATATCAGCAAAAAGCTGTTTCATCTCATCCTTCGACTTAAAATAATACTCATCATTTGGAAAGCCAAACCTGAACTCTCTGCCTTTAGAACCTATGTATTTTTTTGGTTGAGAAACTTTATTTCCACCACCAATACACAACAACACATCTTGCGAAACAGCATCTATTTTATCTATATAATAAGTATTGTTTGTTGCTATAGGTTTTACATCGTATTTCTTAGCAAAATCTAATAATACTTTATTTACCGCTTCTTCTTCTTGTACTCCATGACGATTAATTTCCACATAAAAATCTTCACCAAAATTAGTTTTCCACCAAACAAAAGCTTCTTCAGCTTGTTTTGTTCCTTCAAAAAGTATTTTATTAGGCACTTCTCCCCAAATTCCACCTGTTAAAGCAATTAGATTATCTTTATATTCTAGTAAAATTTCTCTATCAATTCTAGGAACATAATAAAATCCTTCGGTATTGGCATAAGAAGCTAACTTTATCAAATTATGGTAGCCTTTTTCGTTTTTTGCAATTAAAACAGTTTGAAAACCATTATCTTTTAAGTTTTTATCCTTCATGTTTACACAAAGGTTAAACTCACAACCCACTATGGGCTTAATGCCTTCTTTGTGTGCTTCTCTAACAAAAT
Organism: Vicingaceae bacterium; assembly: GCA_965284565.1. Taxonomy (GTDB): domain Bacteria; phylum Bacteroidota; class Bacteroidia; order Flavobacteriales_E; family Vicingaceae; genus BRH-c54. The sequence goes on along the minus strand of OZ260100.1, from coordinate 2,043,725 downwards.
GAAATGTTGCCATCATGTTGCCATGATCTGTTAATGCAACGGAACTCATTCCTAATTCTTTGGCTTTTTTTACTAAACCAGCTACTTTTGTGGTAGATTGAAGTGTAGAAAATTCCGAATGATTATGAAGATGAACAAAGTCCAAGGCTTCCAACTCCGAAGATATGGGAGTAGTAGTTTTTAAAACATCCTCAGCTGAAGTATCAGTAGCTTTTTTAGCAAAATTGGCTTCTGCTAATTTAGGAGCTTCGTAAACAATTTCCTGATTGGTAATTTCTTTGGGATGAATTACCCTAAGCTTAAGCAATTCAAAGAAACAACGAGCTGTTGCATCTACATCATAAGCAGCATCATGAGCATCTCCAAAGTCTTTATTAAAAAGTTTTATATGTAAATCTGTAAGTCTGGGATATTTATATCCTCCACCTCTTCCTCCGGGAATAGCACAAAAATCCACACTGGATTTCATGGTGTCGAGCGACTTTTTATCTGCTAAATTATTGGCTATGGAAAGTCTGTAAAATTCTGCTCCAACAATGTTGATATCAAACTCAATGTTATGTCCTACGTTGTAGGTGGTTTGTTGCACATCTTTTTGAAACTCTTCCAATACAAATTGCAAGTCCTCACCATCTGCCAAGGCTCTTTCGGTAGTAATACCATGTACATTGGCAACGGCAATAGGAATATCAAAACCAACGGGTTTGATAATGTAGTTTTTAGCAGTAATTAATTTTCCTGTATCATCGTGCAATTGCCAAGCCAGCTGCACCATTCTGGGCCAGTTGTCCGAATCGGAAACAGGTGCGTTATAGTCGCGTGGTAAGCCTGTGGTTTCTGTATCGAATATTAAAAACATGACAACTGATGCTAAAAAAGTGAGAGGATAAAGTTACTAAAAGAGAATGCTTTTTTAAACGCTAATAAAAATTATAACGAACAATTTTTTAACAAGGATTTTTATGATGGGTTAAGCATTTGATCAACTGCTTTCTTGTTAGAAGAATAAAGTATCTTATTTTCAAAATTTACAAACGCATTACAAATGCGCTCGAGGTAAGACAGGAGAAAAGTCCAATTAAACAGATTCTTGATAATTTTTCCGTTGCACTCCAAAATTTCGGAAATGACGGTATAAAAAGGATTAGAAATATTATTAGTACTTATAAACGAACATCATTTAGTTACTAACTTAAGTCCGATAATAGACATAATAAGTGTAGTGATGAAAAAGAGTCGCCAAAAATCTGTAGGTTCTTTAAAAAACACCATGCCAACTAAAACAGTTCCAACAGCTCCTATACCTGTCCAAACTGCATAGGCAGTTCCTATAGGTAAATGCTGAGTAGCTTTTACCAATAGAAACATACTTATGAAAAGACATAGTAAAAAAGCTATAAACCATAATGTGGATGTTGTACCAACACTCGTTTTTACTTTTCCTAAACAAAAAGCAAAGGCGACTTCAAATAAGCCCGCTATTACAAGCATTAACCAACTCATTTCTTCAATAGATCTCTTATTTCTGTTAATAACACTTCTTCTTTAGATGGTGGAGCTGGTGCTGCAGATTTTGCTTCTTCTTTTTTCTTAGCAGCATTCATTGCTTTTATCACCATAAAAATAGCAAAAGCAATAATTAAAAAATCAAATGTTACCTGAAGAAAATTACCATAATTTATAGCAATGGCTGGAGTTTCTCCCACAGCTTCTTTCAATACAATTTTTAATGACGAAAACTTAACTCCACCTATTAGAATTCCTATAGGTGGCATTATCACATCATTTACAAAAGAAGTTACAATTTTTCCAAAAGCTGCACCGATAATAATTCCGACAGCCATATCAATTACATTACCTTTAACGGCAAATGATTTAAATTCATCAATGATTTTCATATGTAGCTATTTATAGTTTCTATTAGAGAATAATAAAGTAAAAATATGATTTTATAATTATTTGAAAATATATTTATTTAGCTATAATAACTAAATAAGTATAAATAAATGGAACAGCTATAAACAAGCCATCAAACCTATCTAAAACACCACCATGACCAGGAAGTAAGTTTCCTGAATCTTTAACATTTAAGTTTCTTTTGTGCATAGATTCTACTAAATCGCCCAATCCACCGCCAATTACAGTAATTATTGCCAATATCATCCAATCTTTTAATTCAATATTATGAAAGAACAAACTGACAATATAAGCTGCAATTAAGGACAATACTCCTCCTCCTATGCTTCCTTCCCACGTTTTTTTAGGTGAAATTCTTTCAAAAAGTTTATGTTTTCCGAAAAACCTTCCCGCTAAATAAGCTCCTGTATCGCTCGACCATAATAAAATGAAAAAACCAATAATGATTTGAAAACTAAAATTTGCTGTAAACTGACTTTCCTGATAAAAGCCCAAATGATACAGCATGGCAAATGGAAAGGCAACATAAAACACACCTAACATGGTATAAGCTATATTAATAAAAGCATGGTCTTTTTTTCTATAAAGCTCTATAATAAAGGTTAAAACAAACATTGGAACAATATACAAGGTATATTTTAAATCCATAACTTGCTGAGCAGCAAAAGCCAACAATACAAAAGAAGTTAGTCCAATAAAAACTCCCTGAAAATTTTGAGGTTTAATAGTCTTATTTTTCTTTACTAAGGCATAAAACTCATCTATACCAAGTAGTACAACAACCATAAACAAAAACAACGTGGAATAAGCACCAAAATAAATGGCAGTAATTAATACCAACACAAACAAAAATCCTGTTATGGCACGTTGTAACATTTGGTTATAATTCGTTTTTATTAATAATGTTTACTGCTTTTACAGCGTCATCAGACTTAACATAAACTTCTATTGAAGCATTATTTAAATGTAAATGCATAGAATCTCTTTTATTGACAACTACAGCATTAATTCCCTCGCTACCTAAAACAGATTTTACAATTTGGGCACTATTGTTATTTGTTGTTGTATATATCAAAACCCAATCTTTTTGCATCAACTTTTAGCTTTGAGCTGTATCAATGTTATCATCTTTTTTTTCGGCATTCTTATCATCTGACTGAATAGTTTCAGAAACAACTTCTTCTTTATTTTCTTTAACTTCCTCTTGTTGTTTTTTCTTAGAACTTTTCTTCTCTTCTTTTAGTTCTTCTTCAAAAGAACTTTTTCCAAATATTAATTCTAAATCATCTCTAAAGATTACTTCTTTTTCTAATAAAATTTCAGCCAATTGAGTCAACTTATCTTTATTCTCTGTAAGTATTTTAACTGTTCTTGCATAAGATTCTTCAATCAATTTACTTACTTCATCATCTATCAACTGAGCTGTTTTTTCAGAGTATGGTTTAGAGATAGAGTAATCTGACTGACCTGTAGAATCATAATAACTTATGTTTCCTAATTTTTCACTTAACCCATAAATACTAATCATAGCATAAGCTTGCTTGGTAATTTTTTCTAAATCACTCAATGCACCTGTAGAAATTTTTCCAAAAATTACTTGTTCTGCAGCTCTACCGCCTAAAGCAGCACACATTTCGTCTTTCAATTGTTCAGTGGTTGTAATTTGTCTTTCTTCAGGTAAATACCAAGCAGCACCTAAAGATCTACCTCTAGGAATAATGGTTACTTTTACCAAAGGAGATGCGTATTTTACCAACCAACTTACTGCTGCATGACCAGCTTCGTGATAAGCAATAGTTTTTCTTTCATGATCAGAAATAATTTTGTTTTTCTTCTCCAAACCACCAACTACCCTGTCAACTGCATCTAAGAAATCTTGCTTACTAATAACTTTCTTTTGCTTTCTTGCCGCAATTAAAGCAGCTTCATTACAAATATTTGCTATATCAGCTCCAGAAAAACCTGGAGTTTGTTTTGCTAAAAAGAACCTATCAACCGTTTCGTCAATTTTTAACGGTTTTAAATGAACTTTAAATATTTCCTCTCTTTCATGTAATTCAGGTAAATCAACATGAATCTGTCTGTCAAAACGTCCAGGTCTAATTAAAGCTCTATCTAACACATCAGCTCTATTGGTTGCTGCCAACACAATAACACCAGTGTTTGTTCCAAAGCCATCCATTTCTGTAAGTAACTGATTCAATGTGTTTTCTCTTTCATCATTTGCTCCTTGAGCCATTCCTTTTCCTCTTGATCGACCAATAGCATCTATCTCATCAATAAAAATAATTGATGGTGCTTTTTCTTTTGCTTGTTTAAATAAATCTCTTACTCTTGAAGCTCCAACACCAACAAACATCTCAACAAAATCTGAACCTGACAAGGAGAAAAATGGCACTTTAGCCTCTCCTGCTACAGCTCTTGCTAACAAGGTTTTTCCTGTTCCTGGAGGTCCAACCAATAATGCTCCTTTGGGAATTTTTGCTCCTAATTCTGTATATTTTTCTGGTTTTTTTAGGAAATCAACTATCTCCTGAACTTCTTCTTTTGCTCCTTCTAGTCCAGCAACATCTTCAAAAGTTACTTTAACACTTTTTTCTTTATCAAACAATTGTGCTTTAGACTTTCCAATGTTAAATATCTGTCCACCAGGACCACCGCCTCCAGACATTCTTTTCATTAAAAACATCCATATACCAACGATAATTAATATGGGTAAGATAAAGCCTATTATACCTCCTAGCCAATCTTCTTCGGTTACGGTTTTGTATTTCAAACCTTTTTCATCCGACCATTGTTTCAACTCTTTATCAAAATTATCTAAAGAATTAAATTCAAATGTATAATGTGGTCCTCTATTACCACTATTAAAGTTATTATTTTTTATTTTTTTAGCATGTTCTTCTTTTGATAATGCTTCTTGAGTTAATGTAACCCTTGCTACACCTTTATTTTTTACTACCACTACTTCTTCAACATCACCTTGCATCACCATATCCTGAAACTCAGTTTCAGTAATTACAGAAGAACCCCCGCTCCAATTTAATAACTGAAGTGATAATAGTACGATACCTACAATGGCATAAATCCAATAGAAACTAAACGGCTTTTTGTTTGGGGTTTTGTTATTTTTTGGAGGTTGATTTCCTTTTTTGTTATTGTTATTTTCCATTCAATATTATTATTTAAGCTTGTTTAACCTTTGTTATTTCCGCATCTGCCCACAAACCTTCTAGGTTGTAAAAATCTCTTTGTTCTTTTTGGAATATGTGTACAACCACATTTATATAATCCAATAAAACCCATTCAGCATTTCTATAGCCCTCTGTATGCCATGCTCTATCTTTCAATGTTTTTCTTACTTCCCTTTCTACTATGCTACCCAATGCAGCCACATGTGTGTTTGATGTTCCTGTACAAATTACAAAATATGCTGTTACAGCATTATCTAATTTTCGCATATCAATGCTTACTATGTCTTCCCCTTTCACATCTTGCAACGCCTTAATTATAACATCTACAAGGAGTTGCGTATCATCTAATTTTTTTACTTTTGCCATTAATTTTTATAATAAATTTTTAAGTGGCAAAGTTACAGATTTCCTATTGAAGTAATTCAATTTATAAAAAATTGTTAGTTAACCTATAACATGAACTATTTAGTTAATTTTGGATATTATGTATGATTGTTTGTTTTTAGGAAGTAAAATTATTCGTTTAGATGAAGTAGATTCAACTAATGTTTATGCTACTAATTTAATTAAAAACCATTCAAATATTATTACAGACGGGATGATTATTTATACTGATAACCAGACAAATGGAAGAGGACAAAGAGGAAGTGTTTGGGAAACAACACCTAATAAAAACCTAACTTTTTCTATCCTACTTAAACCCAATTTATTGGTAAATGAACAATTTCTGTTGAGCAAAGTTTGTGCTTTGGGTATTTTAGATTTTTTAACAGATTTGAATATAAAAAACACTAGCATAAAATGGCCTAACGATATTTATGTAGGCAAACAAAAAATTGCAGGAATGTTGTTGGAAAACACATTAAAAAATTCAAAAATTGAGTTTTGTATTGCCGGAATTGGTGTAAATATTAATCAAACGGTTTTTAATAAACACTTACAACAAGCAACTTCTTTGCAACTTATTACTAATAATAGTTATAACTTAAATAATGTATTAAATCAATTGTTATTTTTTATTGAAAAACGCTATTTACAACTTAAAGCAGGTAAACTCCAACAAATCAACAACGATTACCTCAACCATCTGTTGGGCTATAATACCGAAAGAACTTATCTTATTAACAATCAAAAAGTATTAGGCGTAATTAATGGTGTTACTCCCTCTGGGAAATTACAAGTCATCCATAAAAACAACCTACAAGAATACGATATGAAAGAAATTGGGTTTGTGTTTTAGGTATTAATAGATTTCTACAACATGAAAATCAGAAGTTGAAATTATCTTTCCACTTTATAAACCCTTAGTCTATAAACTATCCTACTATTTTTTCGCCAAAAGCGTTTAAATCAACGCCATCAAAATTTCCTGAGCTCATGAGGAGCAACACACTGTTATTCCAGTTTTTATTTTCTAATAAGCTTACTAATTGTTTAGAGTCGTTAATTACCTCAACATTATCAGAAACAAAGGCTTTTTTCACTTCATTAGGCGTAATGTGTTCTAGTTTTTTATGCTCCAAGGTATGTTCGCTATAATAAACATAAGCCTCATCAGCATCACTCATGGCATTTTCATACTCGCTTAAAAAGTTTTTATTTAAGCTGCTAAATGTATGTAACTCCATGCAAGCCACTACTTTTCTGTTAGGGTATTGTTGTTTAACTGCTTTGGTGGTTGCTTTTAACTTAGATGGCGAGTGTGCAAAATCTTTATAAACCGCAACAGTATTGTTCTTAGCAATTAACTCCAACCTTTTTGCTGCTCCTTTAAAACTAGTAATAGCTTTATAAAAAGCTGCATCTTTAATACCTAACTGATTGCAAATTAACTTAGCTCCATTTAAGTTTTGTAAATTGTGTTCTCCAAATATAATTAAAGGAATATCTCCATCAACTGTTTTCAGATAGGTAGTTCCGTTATCAATATAATATTCGGGAGTTGAATAGGCTACTTTAGTAATATTTTTTTTGGTTTTTTCGGCAAGCTCTTTTAATATTTTATCGTTTTCGTAATAGGCTAAATAGCCATTATCTTCAATTAAATCAATAAATATTTTAAACTGCTCTACATAATTCTCGAAAGTTGGAAAAACGTTAATATGGTCCCAAGCAATTCCGCTAAGCAAAGCTATGTTTGGTTGGTACAAATGGAATTTTGGTCTCCTATCTATTGGAGAAGATAGGTATTCATCTCCTTCTAAAATAATAACTGGAGCATCTGTAATTTTTACCATGGTTTCAAAACCTTCGAGTTGAGCTCCGACCATATAATCGGCATCAATATTAGTTTTTTGTAACACATGCAACACCATAGCTGTTATAGAGGTTTTTCCATGACTCCCTCCTATTACAACTCTGATTTTATTTTTTGATTGCTCATAAATATATTCAGGGTAGGAATAAATTTTTAGCCCTAATGTCTTAGCTTTTAATAACTCCGGATTATCATTTCTTGCATGCATTCCAAGAATTACAGCATCTAAATCAGCATGAATATTTTCTTCTTGCCAACCTTCTGCTTTAGGTAGTAAACCATGTTTGTCTAACCTACTTTTACTAGGTTCAAAAATTTCATCATCAGAGCCTGTAACTTTATAACCTTTTTTGTACAAGGCAATTGCGAGGTTGTGCATGGCACTTCCACCAATAGCAATAAAATGAATATTCATACTTAGCAATTATAGCATTGATTATAAATCGGTTTCGCTTTGAACTTTACCACTGGCATATTTTACTTTTTTGATGGGGTTTCCACTTTCATCATACTTAGTCCACGTTCCAATTCTTTCATAGTCAAACAAAACTTTGTTATATTTCATTTCACCTTCCTCTTTAAGGTTGCCATTTTTATGATAATACTTTTGGTCATAAATTAACTTCTTTTTGTTGGTTAATTCTAATGTATTTTCAGGCTTACCATCTTCAAAATAATTAGCTTTAAAAATATAATACAAGAATGACTTATGATATTCTTCAACAAACTCTTCATTTCCATTTGGATAATAATCTGTCCATTTTTGAGCTTCTGTATCTACATACTCTATTTCAGATTTTGGTTTACCATCACTATAATAAATTGACATTTTACTTTTTTTCACATCAGTTACTCTAAAGTTTCTTTCAACTGTTCCGTTAGGAAAATAATTTTTGTAAATTTTTAGCTGACCGTCAACATAAAATCCTTTATGAAGCAATTGTCCACTACTATAAAAATCTTCTATAAAACCATTGGCGGCATAACCATTTTCATCATTTCTTATCGTATCTTTTCCAAGCATCATGTTTAATGGCTCATACATTTGAATTCCAAATTTTGCATCAACCACCTCTTCTGGAGTATAACTTTTAGATTGAGCAAAAAGATTAGATAAGTTTAATAATAAAATAGTGATTAAAGTAGTGTAAAATATTTTCATAGTTTTTTGAATTTTTATCTTTCTGTTACGGAATTTAATTCGTTTGGGTTATGTTTTTCTGTAGATACAAGTTTAGCAATTTTTATATTAAAAAAACCAAAAATCATTGTCATAATTGGACTTAAAATATTGAAAAAACAATACATGAAATAATCGCCTGTTGCAACACCTAACACTCCTGAATGATAGGCTCCACAAGTATTCCAAGGAATAAGTACAGATGTTACTGTTCCCGAATCTTCTAAGGTTCTGCTCAACACCTTAGGGTGTAGTCCTCTTTTTTTATAAATTTTACTAAACATTTTCCCAGGAACTACAATAGCTAAATATTGATCGGAAGCCGTCACATTAAAAGTTATACATGTTGCAGTAGTAGTAGCAATTAAAGAACCTGTTGATTTTGCTAAAGGAATTAGAGTTTTAGTAATGGATTTTAACATGCCTGTTTTTTCCATTACGCCACCAAAAATCATGGCACAGATAATAAGCCAAATGGTACCTAACATTCCGTTCATCCCTTTGGTTTCCAATAATTCGTTTACCAGCTCGTTTTCTGTAGTAATATTCATTTTTACGGTCATAGCATTTACAATAACTTCATAAGCTGCTTCAAAAGTAAGTGAAGTGCTTTCTGCCAAAGCAATAATTAAATTTTGCTGAAAGATGAGTGCAAACAAGCCACCTAATAAACTACCAATAAACAAAGCTGGAATAGCATCTACTTTCTTTACAATTAATAATATTACAACAACAGGAACTAAAAATAACCAAGGTGTAATAACTACTTTAGATTCGATTGCAGCTTTAAGTTCATTAACATCAGCAACGCTTCCTTGCGACTGAAATGTAAACCCTATAATTAAAAAAATAATTAATGTGATAACGATAGATGGTATTGTGGTTAATGCCATATATTTAATGTGTGTAATTAAATCTGTTCCTGCCATTGCTGGTGCAAGATTGGTAGTATCTGACAAAGGCGACATCTTATCTCCAAAATAAGCCCCTGAAAGAATTGCTCCTGCTACCATTCCTTTATTGAAGCCTAATACATCTCCAATTCCTATTAAAGCAATACCAACTGTTGCTGCGGTTGTCCAAGAGCTACCTGTTGCCAAGGAAACTACTGCACAAATAATACAGGTGGCTACTAAAAAGATTTTCGGATGAAGTATGTCTAACCCATAATAAATCATTGCAGGTACTACTCCGCTTATCATCCATGTTCCAGCTAATGCACCTATCAACAGTAAAATTATAAGTGCAGGTAAGGCAGATTTAATACTCTTTACAATTCCCTTTTGAATAGATGTCCAAGTATATCCGTTGTACATTCCTATAGCAGCAGCAACTGCTCCGGCAACTAATAAAACTATTTGATTTGCCCCACCTAATGCATTATCTCCAAAAACAAATACCACATTTACTACTAATAGTAATATTAAAACAACTATGGGTATTAATGATTGAAATAAACTTGGTTTTTTTACGGACTCCATGAAATATTTTTATGAAGCGTAAATGTAAAAATAAATTGTGGAACTAAAAAAATGATTGATGGGTTTGTTAGCAACTATTAATTTCTATTTTTCAATGGATTCGTTATCCCAAATATTTTTGGAAATACTTACACCATTTTTAGAGTAATAAACTCCACCCCATTTATAAAAGATTCTTTCGTAAACATCTGCATGGTCTCCAGTAACTTTAATTCTTCTAATTACAATTGCATTACCTGTTTCTCTTTCTTCTTCTGTAATTCCTTGAGGGTATTTTTTATCAAACTGATCTAAATTGCTAGATAGTTTCTTTTCTCCAACATAAACATCATATACTTCTTCTGATGCTTTGGTTGATTTTTCAATTTGTTTAGCATTTAATTGAGATTGATAGTCGGTATAAAATTGTTTTTCTTTCTGCAATTGCTTTTCAGCATTTATAGTTCTTTGAAGTTGTTCTTTAGTTGGTTTATTTAATAATTCCTTTTGGGCAATCGCTTCTTGTTCATTTTTTGAACGTTTAAAATCAGCATCTTTCTGATATTTTTGTTGCTCTTTGTTTAATTGAATTTTATAATCTTTTAATTCAGCAGTAGCCTTATCATTTTTTTGTTTTTCTTCGGCAATTCTTTTCTCATTATATTCCATATAAAGCAATTTATCTGCAGCTACTTTTTCTGCTTTAGCTTTATGTTTTTTAGTCTGTTCTATTTGCATTAAAGCAATTTGGTCTGCATATTTTTGAAGTTCTCTTCTGTTGTCTTCCACTTTTTTCAATGAAGCATTTATTCTCACTTCTTCTAAGGCTGCTAAATCTTTACTATATTTTTTCACATCAATTTCTCTATCTTTTCTTCTTGCCTCATAATCTTTTTGATTCTGTTGTATGGTCATTTGCTGATTATCTATTACTTCTTGATTTTTCTGTCTCTTCTTATCAGCATTTTCTACCATTATCCATCTATCTTCCTGAATATTGCTTTTATAAGTATATAAATCTTCTACTTTTTGTTGATACCTAGGCTCATTGTCTTTAGCATATTTACCCATATTATCTTTTTGTTTATTAGCATAAGTATGTGCCTCTTTTGTTTTATCGTTAGCTGATTTTATGTTATTTGTTTGTTGTTGATTGTAGTATGCTTTATCACTTTGTAGTTGTTTTTCATTTTCTAAATATTTCTTATCACCCTCTTTTTGCATTTTTTCAATTTGCTCGTAAGTTGCTAAAATTTCGTCTTGAGCCTTATTGGTTTTGTCAACATTGTATTTAATTCTAATTTCCTCTTGTTTGTTATAAGATGCTTTATCAGCCTGTAATTCTTTTTCATTTTCAAGATATTTTTTATCTCCTTCTTTTTGCATTTTTTCAATTTGCTCGTAGGTTGCTAAAATTTCCTCTTGAGCTTTATTGGTTTTTTCTTTACTTGTTGATACTCTTATTTCTTCTTGTTTGTTGTAAATAGCTTTATCTTCAGCTAAAACCCTATCCTTGTCTTTTTCTTTATCTTCCCAAATCTTCTTCATCATTGCTTCAACCTCTTTCTCTCTTTTATCATCTATTTTGGCTCTACTTCCAGGTGGTGGAGTACTATTTTTAACAACTACTTCATTCTCTTCTTTTTCTTTGGCTAGTCTATCCAACATTGCCTCAATTTTCACTAATTGATCCTTAGGATATTGCTCTCCTTCAAACAATACCAATGCTTCTTTATATTTATCTTTAGCACTTTCAAATTTGTTAAGTAAAAACATCCTATCTGCATCAAAAATAAGTTGGTCATATTTTTCTCTTTTTGCCTTTAAAGCTAATGCTTCACTTTTATTTTTACGTTGTTCCTCAGCAATTTGAGCTAAAATATTATTTATTTCTTCAATTTTTTGTTGTGGATAAGCTTCACTAGGCATGATGCTTAACGCTTTTTTGTAAAAGTTTTTAGCTGTTTCGTAAGATTTACTCCCAAAATTATCATCCCCCATTTTTATATGACTATCATACTCTTCTTTTTTCTGCTGTTGAGCATTTGGCTTAACAGTAATTTGTTCTTTTATTTTAGCTGCCAATATTTTTTCTATCTCATCAATTTGATTTTTAGGGTAAGTCTCTGAAGATTTAACACCAAGAGCTTCTTTATATTTAGCTTTAGCTTGATCGTAATTTTCTGCTTTAAAAGCATCATCAGCACTAGCAATTAAAGCATTGTATTTATCGTTTTTCTCTTTTTCTGCTAATGCTTTTGCTTTAGCACCATCTATAGCTTTTAGTTGGTTTTTAGGATATTCTTCATTTGGATAAATCATTAATGCCTCTTGGTATTTTTGAGTGGCTTTATCAAACTTATCTCCATAAAAATCGGCATCAGCCTGAGCAATTACAGCATCGTAATATTCTCTTTTCTTTTTCTCTGCTTCTTTCTCTAATTCACTTTCAGCAGATTGTTGAGCTAATTTTGCCAATAAATCATCAATCTCTTTAATTTTACCTTTAGGATATTGTTCATCAGGTTTCACGCCTAATGCTTCATTGTATTTACCTTTGGCTGTTTCATAGTTTTTACTAGACAAAGCATTGTCGGCAGCAGTTATCAATCCATTATATTTTTCTTGTTTGGCTTTTTCAGCAGCTTCTTTACCTGCTAATTCAGCTAATATACCTTCAATTTCATTTATTTTATTTTTTGGATGTTGCTCATTCGGTTTTACTCCTAGCGCTTCATTGTATTTACTTTTAGCTTGCTCGTAAGATTTATCATTAAAAGCTTTATCAGCCAAAGCAATCAGACTATTATACTTTTCATCTTTTTCTTTATCAGCCATTTTAGCAGCTTCTTCTTCAGCTTTCTTTTTAGCTATCTCCGCTAAAATGCCATCTATTTCTGTCAACTTATCTTTAGGATATTTTTCACTTGGTTTCACTCCCAGTGCTTCATTATATTTTCCTTTAGCTGCATCATACGATTTATCAGCCAACGCTTTATCAGCTGCTGCTATGGCTGCATTGTATTTTTCATCTTTCTCTTTTTGAGCCATCATAGCAGATTCCTCTTCTGCTTTTTTACGAGCAATTTCTGCTAAAATTCCTTCAATCTCTTTCAGTTTATCTTTAGGGTATTTTTCTTCAGCTTTCACTTCCAGCGCTTCACTGTATTTGCTTTTAGCTGCTTCATAGGACTTATCAGCTAATGCTTTATCCGCAGCAGCTATGGCAGCATCATATTTTTCTTGTTTGGCTTTTGCTTCCGCTTCTTTTTTAGCTAATTCTGCTAAAATGCTTTCAATCTCATTAATTTTATCTTTAGGATATTGCTCTTCTGCCTTAATTCCTAAAGCTTCATTGTACTTACCTTTGGCTCCTTCATAATCTTTTGTTCCAAGTGCTTTATCTGCTGCTGCTATGGCTGCATCATACTTTTGTTGATTTGCTTTTTCTGCTGCTTCTTTTTTAGCCAATTCTGCTAATAAACCTTCAATTTCTGTGAGCTTACCTTTAGGATATTGCTCATCAGGTTTTACGCCTAATGCTTCATTATATTTCCCTTTAGCTGCTTCATAAGATTTTTCAGCAAGAGCTTTATCTGCTGCTGCTATTGCGGCATCATACTTTTCTTGTTTGGCTTTTTCAGCAGCTTCATTTTTAGCAATTTCTGCTAATAGTCCTTCAATTTCTGTAAGTTTTGTTTTAGGATATTGTTCATCAGCCTTCAATGTTAATGCTTCATTGTATTTGCCTTTAGCTGCCTCATACGATTTTTCTGCAAGGGCTTTATCTGCCGCTGCTATGGCTGCATCATATTTTTCTTGTTTAGCTTTTTCCTCCGCTTCTTTCTTAGCCAATTCTGCTAAAAGCCCATCAATTTCTTCAATTTTATCTTTAGGATATTTCTCTTCTGGTTTTACAACTATTGCTTCATTGTATTTGCCTTTAGCACCTTCGTAATCTTTTGCTCCAAGCGCTTTATCTGCTGCTGAAATTAAAGCGTTATATTGTTCTGTTTTGGCTTTTTCTTCGGCTTCTTTCTTAGCCAATTCTACTAATAAACCTTCAATTTCTGTCAATTTTGTTTTAGGATATTGTTCATCTGATTTTACGCCTAATGCTTCATTATATTTCCCTTTAGCTGCATCATATTCTTTTGCTGCTAATGCTTTATCTGCTGCTGCTATGGCTGCATCATACTTTTCTTGTTTGGCTTTTTCTTCCGCTTCTTTTTTTGCTAACGCTGCTAATGCTGCTTCAATTTCTTTCAATTTAGTTTTCGGATAAGCTTCAAAATCCTTAAGTGCTGCCGCTTTCTCAAAGTCTGCTTTTGCTTTTTCATAATCTTTATTAATCATATATGCATCACCCGAAGTAATTAAGTCAGTATATTCTTTATCAATTTTCTCTTTGTTCTTAATTAAATCATCAATCTCTTTAATTTTATTCTGCGGATAAGCTTCATCAGGCTTGTAAGTAATTGCAGCATTGTATTCCATTTTAGCTTTCTCCCAATTTCTTTCACTAAATGCTTTATCGCCTCTTTCAATAGCTGTTGTATATCTAGCATTTGCTTCATTTGCAGCGGCTAATTCATCGGCTATTAACCCTAATTGAAATTGTGGATATGTTTCACTCGGCAATAATTTAGCAGCTTGTTCGTAAAGTGGTTTTGCTTCAGCATACTTTTTAGAATTAAATAATTTATCTGCGGAAGCTATTGCAGCAGCATATTCTTTTTCTTTAGCTTTTCTAGCAGCTTCTTGTTCTTTACGTTTCTGCTCATGATCTTTTTTAAGTTGCTCTAATTCTTTTTGTATGGATTTAGTATAATTTGGATCAAAGTCCATATATCCATAAGCTGGATCGAAAGCTACTTTTGCAATTGGTTTATCTAAAATAGAAACATCTAGCCCCTCAACCTCTTCAAAAAGATTCATTTCCATAGGAAATTCAAAGCCATATTTTGCATCTTCTGGCGGTACATTTTTAGTAGAAAATTCTATTTTTTTTCCTGTAAATCCCGGTTTAGAAAACTCGACTAAATAAACAGCATCGGGTGGTAATTCCAATACAAATTCTCCATTCGCAGGAGTATTAATTGTCTTCCAAACTGCTCCATTACGTTTAATAGTAATAGTAACTCCTTCAAATCTTTTCTTCGTATCTTCATTTTTCACAGTCCCTTTAACATCTAACTTCCACTGAGCTTTTAATTCAGGAGAGTACATCAGCATTGAAATAGTCAATACTAAAAATGAGATGATATGTTTGGCTCTAATCAACATAAAGATAACTTACAAATATCGTAATTCCATATTAAAAACGGAAATAAGTTTAAGATGTTTTATCATCTCACCAACTATACTAAGATGCAAAAACTGTGATATTTGAATGAAAATTTTAAAAAGATTGTGCAATTGCAATAAAATCAGCTGCTTTAAGTGATGCTCCACCAATTAATCCGCCATCAATATCTGGGTTAGCAAAAAGTTCTTTTGCATTTGCGGCATTGCAACTTCCTCCGTAAAGAATAGAACAGTTTTGAGCAATTGTTTCTGAATAAGAATCTTTTAACACTTTACGAATAAAAGCATGCATTTCTTGAGCTTGTTCGGCTGTAGCTGTAACACCTGTACCTATTGCCCAAACAGGCTCGTAAGCAATCACTACATTTTTAAGTTCATTCTCATTCAAATGAAAAAGTCCTTCTTTTAATTGCTGCTCAACCACATTAAAATGTTTGTTATTTTCTCTTTCTGAAAGTAATTCTCCACAGCAAAAAATGGGAGATAAATCAGCAGCTAAAGCTTTATTTATTTTTCCTGCGATAATAGCATTTGTTTCTTGGTAATAACTTCTTCTTTCAGAGTGACCAATAATAACATATTTTGCTCCACAAGACTTTATCATTTGTGCCGCTATCTCTCCTGTATATGCTCCTGATTCATGTTCAGAACAGTTTTGAGCTCCTAAAGCAATTGTTGAATCCTCCAAAAGCTCATTAAATAAAGGAATATATAAAGAAGGAGGATTTATAATTAAAGTAACTCTTGAAACATTTTTTTCTAATGATTGAATATCTTGAAGCAATTGTTTAGCTTCATCCAATTGCATATTCATTTTCCAATTTCCGGCAACTATTTTTTTACGCATATCTTTCAATTAATTGGTAAAATAATGGGCTGTTTAGCTTACTCTAACTCTTGGGTCGAGCATTCCGTAAACGATATCTACAATAATATTTACAATAACAAATATGGTTGATGTAAGTAATACTCCTCCCATTACTATTGGCAAATCGTATTTTGTAAGTGCATCATATAGTACCCAACCTAATCCTTTCCAAGCAAAAATCATTTCTACAAAAAGTGCTCCTGCCAATAGGCTGGCAAACATTCCTGAAACAGCAGTAACAACAGGATTTAAAGCATTTTTTAATGCATGTTTTATTACTACTACCATTTTAGATAATCCTTTAGCTCTTGCTGTTCTTATATAGTCTTGAGACATTACATCAAGCATAGAGCTTCTAGTAAGCTGTAAGATAGCTGAAATTGGCCTAATACCTAATGTAAATGCGGGTAAAACTAAGTTACTTAATTTCAAAATTTCTCCGTTACCTAAATCATCATACTCAAACAAACTTCCTGTCATGTTAAATAAATTTATACCTGTTGCTTGTGGCAAGGCAAAACCTATTAACCAAGATATGATAATTGCTGAATAAAAAGATGGAATAGACATTCCTAACACAGATAAAAACAACAAGGATTTATCTACCCAAGTATCTTTCATTAAGGAAGTTACAATGCCAAACAGTACACCAAAAAAGGAAGCAAATAATATGGCAGCTACAGCTAATACAGCGGTTTCTGGTAGATAATCGAGTAATATTTCGGAGACTTGCCGCTTGGTTTGATAAGACCGCCTTAAATAAGGTGTTTTTACTACTAAAACGTTATTTTCTCCGAATGTAAAAAGTGTAGAATATGAATATTTATTTTCGTCTAAATACAAATAATGTTCTTCATCTGTACTATGAACAGAAATTGGCGACAAATCGTTCAGATACATCACAAATTGTGTAGAAAGAGTTTGGTCTAATCCTAAATCTTTTTGGATAACTCTTAGCGATTCTTCATCTGCTCTTTGCCCCATAAGCATACGAGCAGGGTCGCCTGGTAAAACGTTAAAAAGCAAAAACACTACAGTAATAACTCCCGCTAATACTAGTAATCCGTACAATATTCTTTTAGTGATAAACCTTGACACTATCCGTTATTTTTTTAATAATTGACTTTTAACGTCATCATAATTTGGCAAATCGTTGGCATGCCATTTTGCCAATACTTTTCCTTGTTGCAACAACACTATTCCCGGATTTGCTCTAACAATTGTTTTCAATGTAATGGCATCGCAAGAATAAAAATCATAATTAACTTGATGTTTACCTTTAAAAACCTCCACATTATCATTAGATGAGGCTGTTAATCCGATAAAATAATATCCATCTTTAAAACATTGGTCGGCAAATGTATTAATTTTTTTGATTGCTTGCTCATCCGTCTTTTTAATATCATAAGCTACCATCATAAATAAATATCCAGGATCATTCATATAATCCTGAGTATAATCGTATTGGTCTGCTCCAATAATAGTAAAATCTGTTATAGCAGCCTTATCTCCAACAGAAATTTGCTTGGTAACTCTATCAGAAAATTCGTAATTTTCATCATCCCAAGGATAGTTGGCTTCTGTAAATTCTTCTACTTTTCCGGTAGTTTTATTTTTATAATAAAAAATATTTTCGAACACATCTGGCTTAGCTCCTTCAGGCAATTTCATTTGCTCAGGAATACTTTTTCCTATTGCATAAGGTCTGTAATCTTTTACAGGAAGGTGATTGTAAGTATAATTAATAAAAATTAAAGTGATTAATGTTACCAACCCAATGATTATCCATTGGTTTACTTCTTTTTTAAAGAATTTTTTAATGGCATAATATGCTCCAAAACCAATTAGTGTAAATAAAACAGGAAAGTACCAACCAAATACCCACGAAAGTAAAATAACACCTACCATTCCACCAGACAAAAGAATAATATCATCTTGAGTGGTATTGAGTTGTATTTTCTTTCTATATAAGAATATTGGGATAATAAGAATGATTAAAATTAAATCTTTAAAAAATGATTCCCAAGGTGTTAAACTTCTCCCTAAAGAACCTTTCATAGCGTCTCCAAAACAACCGCAATCGGTAACACACTGAACAGGCATTTCTTCTTTATAAACTACAATCTCACTGGTCTCTTCTACTACCACAATTTTACTATCTGCTGCTACTCTTTCTTTCATTATAGCATGTTCTGGAGAATTTACTTGAACTTCAGTTAAATTAGCATAGGTTGCAGAAGTATCGCAAGTTGCAGTATGTAAGGTTAAGAAAAAGAACATGATGGTTAATGCCAATAAGGAATAAAGTGTCAACCTAATTTTAGTAGCAAAAAGCAACATAAAACCAAGTATAACTTCGGCAGCACACATAATGATGGCTATAGCCAACGCATATTCCATTAAAAATTCTAATGAAAAAGTATCCCAACCAAACCAGTCTCTAATTCTGTAAGCCAATGCTCCATTTTCAAAATATTCTTCTAGTTTGTAGCTAAATCCTAAGGTATCATTAGCTTTTATTAATCCGGAAACAATAAATAAAGCTCCAACTAAAATACGACAAATGTTCACTAATAATTTCATGTCTTAAATAATTTTATTTGTTCTTAAACTCTAGTTTAATTAAAGCAAAAACCGCATAATTTATCATATCGAAATAGTTAGCATCTATTCCTTCAGAAATTAATGTTTTGCCTTTGTTATCTTCAATTTGTTTGGTTCTTAGCAATTTCATCAAAATTAAATCTGTAAGCGAACTAATTCTCATATCTCTCCAAGCCTCACCATAATCGTGATTTTTATTTTGCATCAATTCTTTTGCTTCCAAAAAATATTTTGAATACAATTTTACTGCTTCTTCTTCGGGTAATTCGGTGTTTTCGTTGTAGCCTAATTCTAGCTGAACTAAAGCCATAATGCAATAATTTACTATTCCGATGTATTCAGATGTTACATCTTCCTTAATTTTGCTTTCACCAACTTCTTCAAGCGTTCTAATTCTTTTTGCTTTAATAAAAATTTGATCGGTTAATGAACTTGTTCGTAAAATTCGCCAAGCACTGCCATAATCTTTCATTTTTTTCGTAAATATGTCAGAGCAAATTTTTATTATCGCATCGTATTGTTTGTCGGTTTTATTCATATTAATTTTTACACATTATATCCATGGAAAAAGAAAAACGGAAAGATACATTATTTTTAAAAAATACACTTATAAATTGCAAAGGTAATTTATTAAATTTAGACGAACCATGCATAATGGGCATATTAAATGTAACTCCTGACTCATTTTTTGATGGTGGGAGTTATCTGTCGGAGGAAGAAATTGTTACACAAGTAAAAAAACACTTAGATGAAGGTGCTGCCATTATTGATGTTGGCGGATATTCTACCAAACCGGGAGCTGCTTTTGTTAGTGAACAAGAGGAGTTGAGAAGGGTTTTACCTATCATTAAATTAATTCATCAGGAATTTCCTGAGTGCATTATTTCTATTGATACTTTTAGAAGTAAAATTGCTGAAAAAGCTGTTGAAAATGGAGCAAGTATTATTAACGATATTTCTGCGGGAAGCATGGATAAGCAACTTTTCGATTGTGTGGCTAATTTAAATGTTCCTTACATTTTAATGCACATGCAAGGCACTCCGGAAAATATGCAAAAAGCTCCCTCTTACCAAAATGTTACCCAAGAAGTAATGTCTTTCTTTTCAGAAAAAGTGGATATCCTCACAAAAAAAGGAATAAATGACATTATTATAGACCCCGGTTTTGGTTTTGGAAAAACGGTAGAACACAATTACGAACTAATGCACCACTTAGCCGATTTTAATATTTTTGAATTGCCTATTTTAGTTGGCGTTTCCCGAAAATCTATGATTAACAAGGTTATTAAAACTACTCCCAAAGAAGCTCTAAATGGAACTACTGTACTTAACACCATAGCTTTAATGAAAGGTGCAAACATCCTTAGGGTGCATGATGTAAAAGCCGCTAAAGAAGCTATTTTGATTACAGAACAGATGAAGAAGTATAATTAACATTCCTACTAGATAATCTGTTTCAAGCATTTGCATATTCTGTTTCAAGCATTTGCTTGGAACGCATATAAAATCAAGAAAAAAAGTATTTTTGTAAACACCTACTCTCCGCTGCCGCAAGCGTCCACGCTTGTGGTAAAGTGGTAAATAATAAATTACTTCATTTATTTTTATTAGCAGGAACTACAAATTCCATAACCCAAAAGGACTTTACTTTGTAAGTTTAGCAACAGTATTTTGGATAGTTGTATTTGTAAGAGAAGAATACCCAGACAGCATTGTTAAAAATTTAAACTATTGTGTGGTTATAATAAAGGTTTGGTAAATTTATGCTTGGTTTAATCTTAAATGAAACGTGTGGCATGGCAAACACACCACAAGCGTGGACGCTTGCGGCAGCGGAGGGGGCTAACAATCAAGTAGCTACATAGTACACTGTCCGAAGCAAGGATGCAACTTGCAAAACTCTTAGATAACCACCTACAAAATGAATGGCTCTATTTTACCTAGTTGTCAAAAAGTTAAAATAGCTTGAGACCAAAATGCAATATAACAGATTGTTGGGTGTAGTGTTTTATGCAATATCTAGTTTTTCTATTTCTGATTTTAAATATGATAAGTTTAATGAATTATTCTCAAAATCGTCCAAATGCATATCAAATGATTGCTTTTTTGTTGCCGCATTTAAATTGTTTTGTTTAGCTAATTTTAATATTTCAATTAGTGATTTTTCTTCATCATTGATAATGTTAACTATTCTGTCCCAAGTATGAATGTCAATTATGAATACGTTTTCTGGAGGAAGGTGTTCAGTTTCTATATTTTGATCAAATTTTGACTGAGCAATATCGTAAAGGTCTGAAAACTGACTCCAATATAATTTTTTATAGGTTAAAATTATACCCCAATTTTCATTGTCTCCGTTCTTGATTTTTGAAACACTCAATAATTGCTGGAAGTAAGCTTTTATTAATGAATCTTTTAATGAATTATAGATTAGTTCATCTGTTGGAGTTACTGAAGTGTAGGCTTGTAATTCAATTGCCTTACATTCAATTAATATGTTTGAATCAATTATGAAATCTACAAGCTTAGATTGTTTTGGTAATTGCTTTTTGAGTTCATTTTCCGTTATATATTCATATTGAAGTTCTTTTATTCCGTGTTCAATATATTTTTCAAATCTACGACCGAACTCTGTGGTGAATTTTTCATCTACAGATTTTAAATAATCATATATGTAATAATTAAGCGAGTAGTTAAATACAGATAAATGAATAATTTTTATGCTACCATTGAAATATTGCAATGGATAAAGGGTGAAGAAGGTCCTTTCCATTGATTGAAGCTCTTCATTTTTTAAGTTCCTTTTGAAAGCCTTTATTTTCTCATTAGGATTGACAGGATCAAGAACTAATAATTGAAGAAATTTATTCACTTTATCAACATCAGTTAATTCTGAAGCTATTTTTAAGAAATCATTAGTCAAATGACCATTATATGTAATTGTTGGATTCTCCAGTCTATCAAAACTTGTGAATAACCAAGTTATTTGCATTAAAAATAAAAAGTCAAATATTTTAAAACCAGTATTGTTTTCAAATGATTTTTCGATGTCATATTTACCTGAAATTGTAGTGTATAATTTTAGTTGAGAAGCAAATTTCTCCTTGTATACAGAAGTTTGTAAGTAAATTTGTTGTGAATAAAGAATTTGAAAAGCTCTATGGCTTCCTCCGCTCTTCATAAAGTTAGTTATATGCTCTTGATTAAAGTTAGTTATATAATTTAATATACTTGAAAACTTTTTAGGTGTAAGTGGCTTTAGTGAATCGTTTGCTCCACCATATAGGTAAGTCCATTTCATTAATAGAAAAACAAACCAAATCGGTTTTACTTCATCTCTTTTGTCTTCTAATACGTTGTAGCAAAATTGAAGTAATTCTTGTTTTGAATGTTCACGAATTCTATTTCGAATATATGTGAACGTTATTTCCATACTTTTTTATTACACCCAACAACCGAATAAACGTAATGGTACGTTTATCCGCATTATATCTTTACCCCAAATGTAGTAATTCTATTTTAATAATAATATTTTTAGCTTATTATTAGTGCTTTAAGTCTTTAACAATCCTGCACAAAAGGACGTTCTACATTAATTTTTGGGCTGATATAGGGAATGTTTAAATTCAGGCCTCTGAGAATAAACAGCACGCCTATAATGATAATTAAAATTGGGAAAAAATTTCTGATTTTGTTTCTGATGGAAACACTTACCACACTTGCCAACTGCGTAGCTAAAAACATTAACGGAAGTGTTCCTAAACCAAAAGCAGCCATAAACCAAACGCTTTTATAAACATCGCCTAAGGCAATTGCTGAACCTATGGCAGTGTAAACCAATCCGCAAGGTAAAAAACCGTTTAAAAAGCCTATAAACCACAAGTTGTGAAGTGATGAAGATTTTAATAAGGCTCCTAATTTTTGCTTCACAAAGGCTATTTGTTGATAGACGAAACTTGTTGGCGATAAATTATTCACCCATTTGGAAGGAACTAACACTCCTAAGATTAAAATACTACCAATTAAAATAGATAAAAATTGTTGGGAAGATGCGGTTTTGATTCCCTGACCAAAAAAGCCGAACACAAAACCTAACAGACTGTAAGTCATTATTCTACCAAAATTATAGGTTAAAGCTCCTACAATTCTGTACCCTACGCTACTGTTTTTTAATGGCAATGCAAAAGCAATTGGTCCGCACATGCCTATACAATGCAAACTGCCTAAAAAACCTAAAACAAAACCTACGATTAAAATTCCCATTAATGGATTTTTTTACAATTTTACTGTAAGCTCACTGTAATAAGCATTTCCAGCATTTTGCCATTCAATTCTGAGCTTGTACATGCCTGTTGAAAACAAGTCTAAAGGATAAACTAATGTCTTACTTTCTGATGTAAAATCTACTGATTGATCTAAACTTGCATCTGAAGGTTTAAAGAAATTAATATTGCCTTTTACCTCCCCTTCTACTTCGCTTGGGAAAATCAATTGCAATTTATCACCTTCAATTTTATAGCTAATTTGTTCCTTAAAGTGACTTAACACCAACGCTTCTTTATCTTTTAAGTCCTGAAAAGCCAACTCTTTTTCGTAATAATCTTCTGTAACTAAATCTACATTTTGTTGACTTGCTTTAAAAACCATAGCACTCATAGATACTACAAATAGTACTATAAAAATTGTTATACCTGTTCCCCAATTGAATTTCATTATTTACTTGTATTAGTAGGTCCTAAAAAAGTAGTTTCATTTTCATGAATAAGCTCGCCATTGTTGTAAATACCTATTTTAATAGGGGTAGATTTTTCTTTCAAGTTCTCTTTTGAAATATTTACAAAAAAGGCTTGTTGATTGCTTTTTCCTTTTTCAAGTCTTAACGTGTCCATTCCAACCATTTTAACCTCGCCATCCATGTTTTCAAGTTCAAAGGTAAGTTTTAAATCTTTATTGGATTTATTTACCACTTTAACATTGTACAAGTTACTGATAAAACCATTTTCTTGTTCTTGGTACAACATTCCAGGAGTTCTTAAAATACTCGCTTCCATGCTTCCTCTTAGTGTGAATAGATAAATTACAAATCCAATAAGAATAATTAATACTGCTGTATATGCCTTAGCTCTTGTAGTAAAAAATTGTCTTTTATTTTCTGCTATCGCATTTTCGGAATCAATTCTAATTAAGCCTTTTTCCAGCCCAACATTTTCCATCATGTAGTCGCAAGCATCTATACATGCTGTACAGTTGATACATTCTAACTGTGTACCGTTTCTAATGTCAATTCCTGTGGGACAAACATCTACACATTGATGACAATCTATACAATCTCCTTTGTTTTCTGATTTTCTGTCTTCGTTTTTCTTGAATTTAGCTCTTTTCTCTCCACGAATATAATCGTAAGCTACCACCAACGAATTTCTATCTAACATTACACCTTGTAATCTTCCGTAAGGACAAACTATTAAACAAACCTGCTCTCTAAACCATGCAAACACAAAGAAGAATACCCAGCTAAAAATTAATATGGAAATAAAGCCTACAAGGTGTTCTTGAATAGGAGATGTTTGTAT
This sequence comes from Vicingaceae bacterium, assembly GCA_965284565.1. GTDB lineage: Bacteria > Bacteroidota > Bacteroidia > Flavobacteriales_E > Vicingaceae > BRH-c54. The sequence continues at coordinate 2,019,365 of OZ260100.1, read as the reverse complement.
TCTTACTAACTCATCTGCACCAATAATATACGCCAAAAACGTATGGGCTATAATTACTGAGATGAGATAAAACAAGCCATATTTAAAAACTCTTTTAACTATTTTTTGAGCATTCCAAGCTTGTTTTTTTAACTGAATTTGTTGTTTGTAATCACCATCTATCCAATACTCAATTTTTCTGAAAACCATTTCCATAAAAATGGTTTGCGGACAAATCCAACCACAAAAAACCCTACCATAAACAGCAGTAAACAGCACGATAAAAATAACCATGGTTATCATTATTAGTGCAAAGAGAAAGAAATCTTGTGGCCAAAAAACCTGACCAAACAACACAAATTTCCGCTCAATAATATTGAACATTAAAAGCGGCTCACCATCAATTTTTATCCACGGATTAGCAAATAATATAATTAACAGTAAGTAACTTAAATAAGTTCTGTAGTTGGTAAATTTACCTTTAGGCTTTTTTGGAAAAAGCCATTTTCTTTTCCCCTCATCATCAACTGTTGTAATTCTGTTTCTGAATGAAGCATTATCGTTTGATGTATTTGCTTCCATTTTACTTAAATTTATTGGTATTAATTCACTTTTTCACCCTGAGGCTCTTTTCCTCCCTCTACATTTTTACCTGCAAATTCGTTCAGAATATAACTAGCAACATTTTGCATTTGCTCCGGGTTTAATTGTGCTTCCCAAGGAATCATACCCTTTTCAGGAACACCATATTTAACCACTTTAAAAACTTCATTAATGCTGTTTCCGTGTATCCAATAGTCATCAGTAAAATTTGGCCCTACACCACCACCACCATTTACAGCATGACAAGCAACACAGTTTTTTTCATAAATAACTTTACCATCTGCTAATTTATCAGCATCTGTAACTAATACAACGGTATTTTCATCTACAGCAGCACCGTGTTCTTTTTGGTAAGCTTCAATTTTTTCTGCGGCTACAGCATATTCTGCTTTTAACTCATCTTGCTGCTTAAATTTTCCCATTCCAAAAAACAAAATGACATATATTATTGAGAAAATTATTGTTCCGTAGAACATATACAACCACCATGGCGGAAGTGCGTTATCTAATTCAATAATTCCATCATATTCATGGTCTGTAACATTGCTATCCAAACCTTCAATTATTTCTGATTTTTCGATTTTATTTTCCATGATTCCTTAGTTATAAAAGTTATTTTTTATATTATCATCTTCTAGTGGTAACTTTTCCATATAATCTACATATTGTTTTTTGGTAGTTATTACCCAAACTAATAATCCGATAAAAAAGAGGAAAAAGATAACCAGTGAAATAATTGGAAAGATTTCTATCCCTCCAATTGTTTCCATATTATGTTTTATAAACTTTAGCATAGTTCTGTCTTTTTAAAATTATTTTTCTACGTCAGTTCCTAACCTTTGTAAGTAAGCAATAAGAGCAATAATTTCTTTGTTAGCATCAGCTTTTTCAATTCCCTCTGTTTTGAGTTGTTCTGCTATTTCATTGGCTTGTTTTTTCAAGTCTTCAATAGCTTGTTGGTCATAACCTTCTGCATAAGGAACTCCCAACGTTTGCATTGCTCTAATTTTTGCAGGCGTACTTTCAATGTCTATATCTTTTTCTAACATCCAAGGATAAGAAGGCATAATAGAACCTGGCGACATACTTGTTGGGTTTTCCATGTGGTTATAATGCCAAGAGTGAGATTTTCTTAACTTTTTAGAACCTTCTCTTGCTAAGTCTGGTCCTGTTCTTTTCGAGCCCCACTGGAACGGATGGTCATAAACAAATTCACCAGATTTTGAATAATCGCCATATCTTTCTACCTCATGTCTAAATGGTCTAATCATTTGTGAGTGACAATTATAACATCCTTCTTTAACATAAATATCTCTACCTTGTAATTCAAGAGGTGTATATGGTTTTACTGCCTCAATGGTTGGTACATTAGATTTCACTAAGAAGGTAGGCACCATTTCTACAGCTCCTCCAATTAATATTACAATTAATGAGAATATTAACAATTTAACTGGCTTTCTTTCAATAACTCTATGCCAGTGTTCTCCTTTATGAGGAGCATAAACAGGTTCTAAAGCAGGAGCTTCTGCAGCTTCATTATTTACAAACTGACCTTGTTTTACCGTTTTAATGATGTTATAAACCATTAATAATGCTCCAACCAAATATAATGTTCCACCAATACTTCTTGTCATGTACATAGGAACAATCTCTGTAACTGTTTCTAAGAAGTTAGGGTATTTTAAATAACCATCAGTAGTAAATTCTTGCCACATTAAATATTGTGTAAATCCTGCAAAGTATAATGGTACTGCATAAACTAATATCCCTATAGTACCTATCCAAAAGTGGACTCCAGCCAATTTCTCGGAATATAATTTAGTATTAAACATTCTAGGGATAAGCCAATACAACATACCAAACGTTAGGAATCCGTTCCAACCCAACGCTCCAATATGAACGTGTCCAACCGTCCAATCTGTATAATGGCTAATTGCATTTACACTTTTTAATGATAACATTGGTCCTTCAAAAGTTGCCATACCATAAGCAGTAATAGCCACTACAAAGAATTTAAGTACCGCACTATCTCTAACTTTATCCCAAGCACCACGAAGCGTTAATAGTCCATTAATCATACCTCCCCAAGATGGAGCGATAAGCATTACTGAGAAAACTACTCCTAACGTTTGAGCCCACTCCGGTAAAGATGTGTAAAGTAAATGGTGAGGGCCTGCCCAAATGTATAAGAAGATTAAGGCCCAAAAGTGGATAATAGATAATTTATAAGAATAAACTGGTCGTTGTGCTGCTTTTGGCACAAAATAATACATTAATCCTAAATAAGGTGTTGTTAAAAAGAAAGCAACGGCATTATGTCCGTACCACCATTGTACTAACGCATCTTGAACACCAGCATACCATGAGTAACTTTTCATAAAGCTTACAGGTAATTCAAATGAATTAACCAAGTGTAAAACTGCAACAGTAACAAAAGTGGCTATATAAAACCAAATGGCAACATACAAATGTCTTTCTCTTCTTTTTAAGATAGTAGCAAACATGTTCCATCCAAAAACTACCCAAATTAAAGTAATAGCAATATCTATAGGCCATTCTAATTCAGCATACTCCTTTCCAGTTGTAAATCCTGCCAATAAGGTTATTGCTGCGGAGACAATAATTAACTGCCATCCCCAAAAATTGATTAAACTCAATTTATCACTCCACATTCTGGTTTTAAGTAACCTTTGTAAAGAGTAATACACTCCGGTAAAAATTCCATTACCCACAAATGCAAAAATTACTGCATTGGTATGCAAGGGCCTAGTTCTACCAAAAGTGGTAAACTCATAATTAAAATTTAATGCCGGAATATACATTTGAAGTGCTACAAGCAATCCAACCAACATTCCTACAACGCCCCAAAAAATGGTTGCGTATGCAAATAGTTTTACGATCTTGTTGTCATAAAAAAACTTTTCTGTTTGCTGTGTCATAATTTATAAAGTTTATTTTGATTGATTTTTTGTTTCTTTTATCTCATCATCAAAAAGCATTCTCATTGATGGGGTATAATCATCTTCGTATTGCCCGTCTTTCACAGACCATACAAATGCTACCAGAAAACTGATAGCTACCGCTAAACTTACAATGATTAATATAAATAGTACGCTCATAATTTTTGGTAAAAGTATTATGAGTAAACTTAAAAAAACATGACTTTTGTCAAATTAGAAAATGTTTTTTAGTGTCTCTTTTAAATTTGATAGTGATAAACATCACATCAACCTACTTTCATCAATTTAGCAGAAAGGTTAGTTGTTATAGTTACAAAAACCACCACTGTAATTGAGCTTAGAGGCATTAAGATAGCTGCTAGCACAGGCGACATTAACCCTTGAACTGCAAAACTCAATCCTACAATATTGTATAAAAACGAAATGATAAAACTTGCAATAACTATGTTGATACTTGTTTTAGCATATTTAAAAAACAAGGGTAATTTTTCAAAAACGGCAGCATCTAAAATGGCATCACAAGCTGGAGAAAAAGTATTAACATCTTCGGAAATAGAAATCCCCACATTACTTTGTTTTAAAGCTCCAGCATCATTTAACCCATCACCAATCATGGCTACTTTTTCATTTTGCTGCTGTATTTCTTTAATGTACTTAAGTTTTTGCTCGGGGGTTTGATTAAATAAAAAAGTATTTTCTTTAGAAAAATACGCTAATAACCTTTGTTGTTCACTATCATTATCTCCTGATACTAAATGGAGCTTAAAATATTGTTGTAATTGATTAATTACTGTTTTTAAATTTTTTCTGTAAGTATTCTCTAACTGAAATCTTCCCAATACCTTTTCATTAATTTTTACATAAACTACAGATGTTTTTACACTTTCTTCTTTTACAATTTCAACAAAATTTGAAGAACCTATTTTTACAGTTTTTCCATTTACTGTTGCCACAATTCCTTTGCCCAACACTTCTTCAAAATCTTTTGTTTCTATTATTTGATAGTTTTCTAATGTTGCGAAAACTAATTTACTTAGTGGATGTGACGATTGCCTTAGTAAAGAAGCTACAGCATTTAATTCTTCGTTATTCATTTCATCTCCAACATAAGAAATAGAAGAATTTGCTGCCTGTGTTAGTGTTCCTGTTTTATCAAAAACTATGGCACTAATTTTTGCTAATTGCTCTATAACAGCAGCATTTTTAAGGTAAAATTTATTGCTACCGAAAATTCTCAATACATTTCCAAAAGTAAATGGTGCGGATAAAGCCAATGCACAAGGACATGCAATAATTAACACTGATGTAAAAGCATGTATGGCTATCTTTTTATCAATGTTCCACCAATAAAACAGACTGCCCAAGGCTATTGCAATAATTATTAAGGTAAAATACTTACTAATGACATTGGTTATTCCTGCAAACTGATCCTGATTTTGTTTGGTAAAAGCTTCATCATTCCACAATTGAGTTAAGTAAGAATTAGAAATTTCTTTCAGTACTTTTAATTGTATGGCTTCTCCTTTTTGTTTTCCTCCTGCATAAATTTTTGTACCCACTTTAATCTCTACTGGTAAGGATTCACCTGTAACAAAACTATTATCAATTTTTGCTTCACCTGCTATCAATTGTGCATCTACTGGAATAATTTCGTTGTTTCTTATTAAGATAGTATCGCCTTTTTTAAGTTCAGAAACAGCAATACTTACCTCCTCTCCATTTTCCTTAATAATGGTTGATGATATTGGAAAATAAGATTTATAATCTCGCTCAAAAGAAAGTACAGCATAGGTTTTTTGCTGAAAGACTTTTCCCAACAACATAAAGAAAATCAAACCCGCTAAAGAATCTAAATATCCTGCTCCTTGGTGACTTACTATTTCATAAACACTCCTAAAAAATAACGCTATTACTCCTAACACAATGGGAATATCTATATTAATTGTTTTGTGTTTTACAGCTACCCAAGCAGATTTTAAATAATCTGACGCACTATACACCAACACAGGTAATGAAAGTAAAATGTTGATGTATCCAAAGAATTTAGCAAACGAAAGTTCTTTTATATCGTCTAAGCCAAAATACTCAGGCAGACTCAACATCATAATATTGCCAAAAGCAAATCCGGCAATACCTAATTTATAAATTAAACTTCTATCTATTTTATACTTTTTATCTTTTGATGTATCTGAGAAATTAATTTCGGGTTCATAACCAATCGAAGTAAGCAACTCTACCAATTGTCTTAATGAAAGTTGATGGTAATTGAAAGACAGTTTAAGCTCTTTCTTTAAAAAATTTATTCTTGATGAAAATACATGAGGATTTAGTTTGTATAAATTCTCTAACAACCAAACGCAAGAACTACAATGAACTTGTGGTAAGTAGAAAGTAACCAACATACGTTCATCATCCTTAAAATCAATTAATTTTTCAACTATCTCTTGATTTTCGAGATACTCGTGTTTTTTAGAAACATTTTTTGATGGAGAAATGCCAGGTGTTTTTTCTAAATCGTAATAATTACATAAGTCATTCTGATTGAGAATTTCATAAACGGATTTACACCCTACGCAACAAAAAGATTTACTATCGAAAACCAATGTTTCTTCCAAGCAATCTTCACCACAATGGTAACAAGTTGTTTTTTGCTTTGTATGAGTTTTTTCTGCTTGCATTATATTGAAGTAGGCTTTAAACTACTTCATGCAAAATTCAGTGGTTTTAATTTATAAAACCATGAATTTTGTCATTTTATTTTTGAGGGAAGTGTTGCTTAAATTATTTATTCATTAAGCGAATGGTTCCATTATGATGATATGCTTTTCCATTTGCATCATAAGTCACCACTTTCCATAAATAAATATCGTTTGGAAGTTGTTCTCCTGAGTTGTTTAGCTTACCATTCCAAGGCTTGAATTTATCAGTAGTTTCATAAATTAATTTACCACTTTTATCGGTAATCATCATTTTGAAATTTACATCCCAACCTAATAATGCTTTAGGAATAAATGTTTGATTTTCTTCTATAGAACTATTAGGGATAAATCCTGATGGAGCTAGTAAATCCATATCTAAGGTAATTTCTACAGATTTAGTAAACTCAACATAACAACCAGATTGATGAGTAAGCATTAATTTTACATCATAAGTTCCTTTGTCTTCAAAAACAAAACTTGGTGTTGCTTCTGTAGATGTTCTTCCATCATTCGTTTTCCACAAATAAGCAGTAATGTTTTGGTTTTCTGTTTTAAGCGTTGTAGCAGAATAAGAAAATTTATTTTTATCGTGAGCCAACGCTTCTTCTGTATAAGTAAACTCTTTAGTTGGTGTTGGAAGAATGGTTACAATTCCTAAATTTTGAACTGTTTTTTGTTTGGTTTCATTATTTACAACAGTTAATGTTACCTCATAATTTCCTGCTTTATCATAAACATGATGTGGTTGTGCATTATCAGATGTTGTTCCGTCACCAAAATCCCATAAATAAGATGGGTTGTAAGCATTAACTTTAGATTTAAATACTACTTGCTGACCTAAACATACTGTTGAACTTAACACTTCTGCCTGTACATTTAAATCTGCAACAGCTTTATTATTGTTTTCAGGAGATTTATTGTCAACTATTTCTTTTTGTTTAATATCTTCAACCAACAAAGGTGTTTTTTCTTCCGATAATTGCTCTGTTATTTTTTCATCAATAACTTGAGTGTGGTTGGAATGATTTTCCTGAGTATTATTTTCGTTGTTGGTAGTATTAATAGTTGTATTATTTATATTGGAAGTTTCTTCCTTAGTTAAAGGAGTTTGTTCGTTAGTATTAACTTCTGTTGAGTAATTTTCTATACTATTTTTATCATCCATGTTATTATTGGAGATAAAGTAAGCAGAAACAGCTACCACAGCAACAACTGAAGCTGCAATAGCAATATTTTTAATGTATTGAACATTTTTTAACGAGTTTAATTTAGCATCCATCTCATTCCAATGGGCTTCATTAAAAGGAACTTCGTGTTGTTCAATTTTGTCTTTTATTAATTTTTCGAATTTATCCATGTTTTTGGGCATTCTTTTTTTCTAATATTTGTCTTAAGTTTCTTTTTGCTTTGGCTAAGTTAGACTTAGATGTTCCTTCGTTTATTTCTAGTTCATCTGCAATTTCTTTGTGGGAGTAACCTTCTAGCACATACAAGTTAAAAACTGTTCTGTAAACAGGTGTTAACTCTTGAATGGCTTCCATAATTACTTCTACTCCAAAATTGCTGTAAATACTCTCTGCACTTTCTGAATAATTAGCATCTAAAATGTAATTATCTTCATCTTCTACAAAATATACACCTTTGTTTTTTCTATAACAATCTATGGCTGTATTTACAATTATCCTTCTTACCCAACCTTCTAAAGAACCTTTAAAATTATAACTTTTAAGATGTTGAAAAACCTTAACAAACCCATCTTGCAACACATCTTTGGCTTCATCTGTATTATTGGCATAACGATAACAAACACTCATCATTTTCCCATAATACATCTTATACAGCTCTTTTTGAGCTTGCCTGTTGCCTTTAACACATTCGTTAACAAGACGTTCTAATTTATCTTGATCTTCTCGATCCATTTAATTTTATCTTAAGACGTTATTATGTTTGTTCGGTTGCCTTGTGGCGAAAATATCAATAAATTTTGAGATATTAAACAACACAACCATTTCAAGTTATATGAAATGGTTGTAATTAGTATTTAGCTAAAATTAATTTAGGTAAGGTGTTTAGAATTTGTAATTCAACCCTACTCCTAATATTTCTTTAAACTGAACACGTGGCCCGGATCCATCTATAACACCATCGTTGTTTCTATCAACTGCAATATCAATATCATGATCATAAATTAGCTGAGTAGATACAGTTGCTGAAATGAATTTATTTACCTTAAGTGAAAGCAATAATTCCCAGTTTACATCAATATGTGTCGGTTCTTCAGTATAATTGGAAAAAGCATCGAAACGGGTTTCTAAGTTAATATTTTCCATTATTTCTTTTTTGTACATCACTCTTATATACCCCCCGTATTCAGCTCTAAGCATTTTACCGTTTTTAATTTTATTTCCTAAAAGATCAAATTCTGCTGGGTCAACACCAAAGGCACCTGCATCTGCTAAGGTTTTATCATTTACGATAGTCATTCTTGCAGTAAAAGGAGATATAAACGCAGTAAAATTATCATGAGGTTTATAGTCCATACCAATTGCTGCTAATGCATAAGCCGGAGCAAGAAAAGTAGATATTTCTGTTGAATCATCAGGATAGTTGTAACCATCAGCAAACTGAGTTTTAAAGTTTACCAAAGCAGCGTAATACCATCTTTCGGTAGCCTTATAACCGTATTTCGACATAAAATCTATTCTATCATCTGTTTTTCTCACTCCGCCTTCTTCTCCTTGTTTTAACATACCGTAAGCAAGGTTAAGTGTATTATCCCATGATGAACGACCTTTTTTGTAGTTAGCAAAAGTGCTAAGCAAACCATTTACAGCTACAGAGTTTTCACCACCGGCAGACCAATTGGTAAAACTAGCTTGGGTAAGGTTGGCTCCAAAAACACCGCCTACTTTCCAACCATCTAAACTATCTGCTTCTTGAGCTTTTATTATTTTTTCTGCTTCGGTTAATTCTTCATCAACAACTTGGGCAGTTGACACTCCTGTACTTACAAGCAACATCATGGCTGCATAAATAATTTTTTTCATCTATGTATTTTCTATTTTATTTTTGAATTATTTATTATGAACATGAACATCCATTTGTGGAAAAGGAATATTTAGTCCTTCCTCATTAAATGTATTATACACTTTTTCGTTCATATCGAAAAATACTGTCCAATAATCAGGAGCTTTTACCCAAGCTCTTACAGTAAAATTAACTGAACTATCTGCCAAAGCAGAAACTGCTATAAAAGGAGCTGGATCTTTTAAAATTAGGTCATCATTATCAATTAATTTTTGCAACACCTCTTTTGTTTTTTCAGTACTATCCCCGTAACCAACACCAAAAGTCCAATCCACTCTTCTTAATGGCTCTGTTGAGTAATTGGTTAATGAACCTGTTGACAACCCTCCATTAGGAATTATAATGGTTTTATTGTCTGGCGTTGTTAATATGGTATTAAATATTTGAATCCCCTTTACAGTTCCGCTATACCCCTGTGCTTCTATAAAATCTCCTACTTTAAATGGTTTAAAGATTAAAATAATTACACCACCTGCAAAATTTTGTAATGCTCCAGATAAAGCCATACCAATTGCTAAACCAGCAGCACCTAGTATTGCAATAAACGATGTCATTTCTATTTCTAACATGCTTAACACACTAATTGCCAAAAGTGTCTTTAGCAACGCACTTACAATACTTGAAAAGAATGGTTTTAATGAAGGATCTATTTTTCTAGTTTCTAGAAAGTTTTTAAATGACTTGTTTAATCCTTTAATAATAAAAAGTCCAACTATTAATACTGCTAATGCTCCTAATAATTTAGGTCCATAAGTCATTATTAATTCTGCGGCTAAATCGTAATACTTTGTAATGTCAATGTTTTCCATGATTTAATCTAATTTTTTAATTAGATGCAAAATTAAAGAATTCAGGAGCTTTTGTTAAATTATTTCAAGGTAAACTTGGTTTTACCTATATCAACACCATCAGCATAAACTTCTACATTGTACTCTCCAACAGGAAATTCATCTATCTTAACCCAGTCAATAGTTACTTGCATGTCTTCATTTTTGTAATCGATTTCTTTTTTAGAAGAGTATAATCCTCTTACTCCATTAAAGTCAAATTTATTAGAATCGTCTGTTTTTTCAGACAACACTCTTCCATCAGGAGTAAGGATTCTAACATAAATCCATTTTTTACCTGGTTTAGTAATGGTATTTTTCTGTACCGTAAATGATGTTCTGATTTTATTTACCTTTTTAGCCCTATCCATTTCTTTTCCGGTATTGTCATTTTTCACTTTTACACCGTAGGATTTCAATCCTAAAGTTTTCAAATGAGAAGCAACAGTAACTAGTGTATTTAAATCTTCATTCTTCTCTGTTAATTCTTGAGCCTTTTTTTGCTCGTTAGACAATTGATTTTTAACAGTTTTATTTTCATCTGTCAATTTATTATTCAATTGGTTTAAAGAATCTATTTGTACCACATAACCTTTCATAATTTTACGAAGAGTTTCGGTTTCTTTTTTCAACTGATAAATTGACCAATCTTTACCTTTAGCCTTTTTTATCAATTCTTCAATTTTTGCTTTCTCTGCTGCTAGTTCAGTACTTAACTCCTGATTATCTGTTTCTAAATCTTCATACTTTTTAAGCATTTCTTCTAATTCAGCTTGCACCTGATCTCTTTCGGTAGAGACTTCTGTATATGCAATTTCTCCTTTGTCAATTGCTTTTTTCAATTCTAGATTTTGCCAAATAAGATACCCACAAAAGCCCAATAACAAAATGATAATAACCATCATAAATTTATTATTCTTATTCCCCGTTGGCTTATCTTGAACAACCGCTTTATTTGTTTCTTTTGATTCCATAACACTTATTTTATTAAAAAATATAGCTCAAAATTATACTATAATATTGTTTTGTTAATACTTATTAGCTAAAGTTATGCAGATATTTTTGTGCAAAACAACGATGTAAAAAAAGCCTCCAAGAAATAATCTTGAAAGCTTTTCTACAATACTAACTTAATATTTATTTAATCAACTTAAAGCTAATTGGCATTTTGTACCTTACTTTAACTGCTCTACCTTTTTGTTTTCCAGGCAGCCAATTCGGCATGGACTTAATTACTCTGATTGCTTCCGCATCTATGGCTTCGCTAACACCCCTTAATATTTTAATATCAGTAATTTCTCCATTTTTTCCCACCACAAACTCTACATATACCCTACCTTCAACTCCCCTTTTAATCTCAATTTTTGGATATTTAATGTTGTTAGATAAATACTGATACAATGCTTTATCTCCTCCAATAAAACCAGGCATTTCATCAGGGTAGTCTATTGGGTCAGGATCTATTACTGGTGGCTCAACTTCAACCCATTTATCATCGAATTTAGGTGCTTCATCGGGTTCTTCTTTTGTAGGCTCTTCAGTAGGTGTATTGTCATCTACAATTTTAAACTTATTAGGATCGGGTTTGAAGTTTTTTTCCACTTTTACTTCTGGTTTTTTAGTTTCTAAAGTAATTATCGGAGGAAGAATTTCCCCATTATCATCAACTACAACTTTACCTTTTAATTCTTTTATAGAATAATAAGTTGTCCATTCGAAAGCGAAAAAAGTTAATGAAAAACTAATTAATAGTCCTAATTGAAAATAAACAAATCTCATTCGTTCATTTTTCTTGGTGGTTTTTTGAAAATGGTTCATAGCTTTATGGTTTTGGTTAGACAATATTATAAACTCAAAAACAATACGTTTTAGTGTATAGATGCAATTTTTTGATAATTTCACAGTTTTATGCAAAAATAATTTTACTATGAAACTTCCTTCTATTCAATACCTTCAGAAAAAAACTATAACTGCTTTAAAAAGATTCCCACTAAGTATAGTATCAGCAACTATTGGAGTGATTTGTGCTATTTATTTAATAGAAAATGAACATCGGCTAGAAAGTGTTCTTCCAGTTACCAATTTGTTGCTTTGTGCTGCTTTAGGGATTCCTTTATTTTTTTGTGTTACTGTTTTTAGCGAAAAGCTAAATTTTTCTTTCAAAATAAAAGCCTTACTCAGTTTAATAGGCACATTAATTTTAGTAAGTATTTATTTTAGCTTACCTAATTCTGACGAATCTTTTAATACCACTCTTCCTTATATAAGATACGCTATTTACAACATTACTATCCATTTATTAGTTGCCTTTGCTCCTTTTATTCTTAAAAAAGAAATTAATGGCTTTTGGCAATATAACAAGGTATTATTTATTAGGTTTTTAACTTCTGTATTATATTCCGGATTTTTATACATTGGAATTGTATTGGCTTTGGTTTCCTTAAATTTATTGTTTGATGTAAAAATTCGTGACCAGTTTTATTTTGAGTTTTGGGTAGTCATTGCAGGTTTGTTTAACACTTGGTTTTTTACTGCCGGAATGCCAAAATCTTTAACCGATTTAGATAACGATTATGAATATCCCGCAGGATTGAAGATTTTCTCTCAATACATATTACTACCATTATTAATGCTATACCTACTAATTCTATACGGCTATGGTGTTAAAATATTTGTAGCTTGGGACTGGCCAAAGGGAATTGTTTCTTACCTAATAGTTTGTGTAGCTATATTAGGAATTCTAAACTTCTTATTGATTTATCCCTATTCCAAACAAAAAGAAAACAAATGGATTGCTACTTTCTCTAGGACTTACTATTTTATTTTATTCCCCTTAATTATTATGTTATTCATTGCTATTAATATGCGAATTGGAGATTATGGTATTACCATAAACCGATATATTATTTTATTATTGGGATGTTGGCTTACACTAGTTGCTATTTACTTTGCAATAGGAAAAAGCAATATTAAATTCATTCCCATTTCACTTTTCACAGCTATATTAATAACATCTTTTGGTCCTTGGGGAATGTTTTCTGTAAGCGAAAACAGTCAAGTAAACAGACTTAAAAACCTTTTAGAAACACATCAATTATTAGAAAACAATAGTATTACCAAAGAACAAGCTATTGATAGTATTTCTTCCAACTATAATCATAAATTTATAGCTAAAAACGAACAACTACTACCTGACTCAATTAAAAATGATATAAAATCTATTTTAGATTATTTAAACGACCATCATGGTTTAACTAAAATAAAGCCATGGTTTAGTACTAATTATGATGCTGAAATTGCAAGTTTTAATCAAGACAAAAGAAAATATGAACGAATTAATGAGGCTAAAGTGTATATGAATGCATTAGGATTGAAATACATTCATCGCTACACTACTAAAAATCAAAGCTATTTTTCTTTTACAGCAGAAAATAAGTATAATGGTATTTTAAATATCTCTGGTTATGATTATCATGTTAAAATAAATAGTAATTATAACAACAATGTTATTTTACAAACTTTCCAAATAAACAATAAAGAATACGAGCTAAAAATACAAGACAATGAAAACATGCTACTTTTACTTGAAGACAATCAGCTTAAAAGTGCTTTAGATTTTGATAAACTCATTAAAAAATTAATGGATAATTACAAAAACTACAATAACAATTATGATATCCCTATAAATGAAATGACCATTGTATCGGAAACAGAAGAAATTAAATTAAAGTTTATTTTTGACAACATTAATATAAAAACAGATAAAAAAACCTTAAAACCAAACTATTTTAACGGAACTTTGTTGTTAAGAATAAATGAAGAAAACCCTTTAAACACTGAAGAAATAGAATGAAAAGCTCATTAAAAATAAAAAAGTATTCAGTTAGTTAAAAAAAATGAAATCGATTGAAAAAAAATTCCTAAGTTTGCAGTCCAATTTTTAAAAGGTATATAAAATGGCAAAGAAAGGAAATAGAATTCAAGTAATCATGGAATGCACAGAGCATAAAAATAGTGGTATGCCTGGAACTTCAAGATACATTACTACAAAAAACAAAAAAAACACTCCAGATAGAGTTGAATTGAAAAAATACAACCCTATTCTTAAGAAAGTTACTGTTCACAAAGAAATTAAATAATTAGAAATTTTCACTTTGTGAAAATTTCAAATAAAACAAATAAGATATGGCTAAGAAAGTTGTTGCATCTATTCAGAAAGAAGGTGGTAAAAATTTTACAAAAGTAATTAAAATGGTAAAATCTCCTAAATCAGGAGCTTATGCCTTTAAAGAAGAAATCGTTACTAAAGATAAAGTAGAAGCTTTTTTTAAAAAATAAATTTCTACTCTTTTTAGTTACTAAAATATTTTATTGCTTCTTTCTTTATTTTAAGGAAAGAAGCTTTTTTTTTATATTGAAGTAATTTTTAACTTCTATCATTATCTCAAACACTTTATAATAAAATGGGTTTTTTCAAAATATTTTCTAAAGAAAAGAAAGAAGTGCTTGACGAAGGTTTAACCAAAACCAAAGAAAACTTTTTTTCAAAATTATCTAAAGCTGTTGCTGGAAAATCTAAAGTTGATAGTGAAATACTAGACAACCTTGAAGAAATCCTAGTAACCTCTGATGTTGGTGTTAATACTACTTTAAAAATCATTGAGAAAATTGAAGATAGAGTTGCTAAGGACAAGTATTTAGGAACTGATGAACTTAATAAAATTTTAAGAGAAGAAATTACTGCTCTTTTAGAAGAAAATAACACTGAGAACTATACCGAATTCACTATACCTAAACAAGACGAACCTTATGTAATTATGGTTGTTGGCGTAAATGGTGTTGGCAAAACCACCACCATAGGGAAATTGGCTCACCAACTCAAAAAAAGTGGTAAAAAAGTAATGTTAGGAGCTTCAGATACTTTTAGAGCTGCTGCTGTTGATCAACTTAAAATCTGGGCAGAAAGAGTTGATGTACCTATTGTAGAACAAGGAATGAATGCAGACCCTGCTTCAGTTGCTTTCGACACATTACAATCTGCAAAAGCAAAAGGAATGGATGTTGTAATTATTGATACTGCAGGAAGGTTACACAACAAAATCAACTTAATGAATGAGCTTTCTAAAATTAAAAATGTAATGAAGAAAGTTATTCCTAATGCTCCTCATGAGATTTTATTAGTGTTAGATGGTTCTACTGGTCAAAACGCTTACGAACAAGCTAAACAGTTTTCGTTAGCTACAGAAATTAATGCTTTAGCTATTACTAAACTTGATGGTACTGCAAAAGGTGGTGTGGTTATTGGCATTTCCGACCAATTTAAAATTCCTGTAAAATACATTGGAGTTGGCGAAGGCATAGAACACCTTCAGGTTTTTAATAAAATTGAATTTGTTGACTCTTTGTTCAAAGAATAATAAACTTCACTTAACTTCCTTTGCACAATTATTGTTAGCTTTAACTTCTTAAAGTAAACACACAATTTAATGCTAAAAATCAGCTATAGCTTATTTTTCTATCTTATTTTATTATTAAGTACTTCAGTTTTTGCTCAAAGTTCTGAAGAAAAAATTGATAGCTTAACAGAAGAAATCAATAAACTTAATCAACAAAAAGAACAACTTTACCAAAAGTTGGAAATCTATAAACTTACAAAGCTGCGAGAAGATTTATATAAATACGGCTTACCCAAAATCAATGATAATGAAGAGGTCATTCATCATGCTGCTATGAGCTTGGTGTATTCCGAACCACACGAACAAGCCAAATGGGTTGCTCATATTATTTTACCCGATATTATTAACGGAAAAACAGGTAGAACAAACGATTTTAGAGAAGATTCACTAATTAAAACAGGTTCGGCAACTGAGATAGATTATTTTCTTAAAGAAAAAAAAGAAGATGGTAATTATGAGTATGATGGATTTGGCTACGATAGAGGTCATTTAGCTCCTTCAGCAGATTTTAGATGGAGTAAAAAAGCACTTTCAGAATCTTATTTTTATTCTAATATGTCACCACAATTAGCGGAGTTTAATAGAGAAAAATGGGGTGAGTTAGAAGATATTTTAAGAGGCTACATCTATAACAATCCAACTACACAGCTTTATGTGGT
Source organism: Vicingaceae bacterium (assembly GCA_965284565.1). Classification (GTDB taxonomy): domain Bacteria; phylum Bacteroidota; class Bacteroidia; order Flavobacteriales_E; family Vicingaceae; genus BRH-c54. Next base: position 2,003,095 of record OZ260100.1, on the reverse strand, counting down.
TACTGGTCCTTTGTTAAATGATACACTTCCAAAAATAGAAAGAGGCATTAATAAAGTTAGTATCCCAGCATATTATTATAAAGTAGTAATTGATTTAAAGAATAATAAAGCCATTGGATTTATTATGCCCAACCAAAAAATAAATTACCCATTAAACAATTATGCTGTAAGTATTGATGAAGTTGAAGCAGCTACAGGAATTGATTTTTTCCACCAATTAGAAGACAAGAAAGAAAACACTTTAGAAAGCCAGAAAAACATTACAGATTGGTTGCCCGAAAAGCAAAAAAATGATGTTAACCCACTTTATCAACCAGATTTACCTAAAGGAGTTTACAATACCATACAAGCTAAAAGATTAATGGGTAGCAGTAAAAAAGTTACCATTGCAGGAACTGTAGTAAGTGTGAAAGAAACTCGCAATGGACATTTGTTTTTAAACCTAGACATCAACTATCCTAACCATATTTTTACTATTGCTATTTGGAAGCAAAGCATATTAAATTTTAGCTATAACCCTCACGATATACTTTTGCACCAAACCATTTATGTAACAGGTAAAATTGCTGATTTTGATGGAATTCCTACCATGATTTTAGACAATGAAAAAGCCATTGAAATTCAAGCCAAAGAAAAATATAAATTGGTAATTGGTGATGAAGACTAAACGTTTTGTATAATCAAAATCTCAAAAATAACATCCTTTCCACCTAAAATTTGGTCACCCAAATTATTAGAAGTAACTTTGTATAAATCAAAAAAATAAAATTTAATGAGTACAAACAAAGTAATTGCAGTTTCTTATAACTTATATAAAGGTTCTGCAGAAGGCGAGTTAATCGAATCGACAGAAGGTAAAGAACCTTTAAAATTTTTATCAGGTGCAGGTCAAATGATTCCTGATTTTGAAAATAATATTGTTAACTTAAAAGAAGGTGATGAGTTTTCTTTCGGAATTAAAGCTGAAAATGCTTATGGTTCAAGAACAGATGAAGCTATTATTGAATTGCCTCAAGATATCTTTAAAAAAGATGGACAATTAGTTCCTGAAGTAGTTGTAGATAATGTTTTACCTCTACAAGATCAAAATGGAAATGTAGTACCTGCAAAAGTGGTGTCTATTAACGATGCAACTATTACAGTTGATGTTAACCATCCTTTGGCAGACCAAGATTTACATTTTACTGGTAAAGTAATTGAAACGAGAGTAGCTACAGCTGAAGAGCTTGATCACGGACATGCTCACTAGTTCGAACAAAACAACAAATAAAAAAAGCAGCTAAAATTTTAGCTGCTTTTTTTATTTCAATGGGTCGTTCCAGTTTTTATCTTTAGCCGATTTATCGAGTTGGATTTTCACATCTTTTTCATACGTCCATTTGTTTTTATTAAGGGTTAACGCATCAAAAGTATCTAATGCCGGACCATAATATTCGTAAATTCCTTTCACCCTTGAGCTAGACGGAACCAAAAAATCGAAAATAATCTGCTGTTGTTTTGGATGGTATTTCAACGACATGGTTGCCATTTTAGAGTATTCGAAAATCACTCTGCGTTGGGTTCTTTTTTCCATCTTAAAAATAGGAGCTCCCAACTTAATGTTACCTTTATTGTCCACCACAATTACATCTATCACTTTTTTGTTGGTCATTAAATTATTTCCATCCCAACCTAAAACAGTGTAATAGTCCTCCCCTATTTTCTTATCATGAATAATTTCATAATACAAAGCTCCAAACCATGTGTTTGCTGTGAATGTTTTGGTTTCTAGCTTGTCTAATTCCGCAGATTTATCTATTAACTCAGTAACTATCACTTTTTCATCGGCTGTTTTAAACTGAGTAAAGGCAAAGTAAGTATAAGTACCATCTGTATGCGGCAAGGTCCAATTGTATAATTTAAGTTGATGAGCTTTTAACACACTAATTTTATCTACTTTACTAAAATCTACATCAAACGAAGCATTATTGGTTAACACTTCTTCTAAAACAGCTTTAAATTTGGTGTTAGCCGCTGCTTTTTGTTCGTCAGTACTACTTTCTATAATTTCTTTACCATATTTATTTAGCGAATCTATTTCACTGCTAAATAAGCCAGATAGTTCTTGTGCTACTCCTAACAATGGAAACAGTACAATTAATAAAATAAGATTAATTTTTTTTATCATGATATAAAATTAAAAAACCGTGCATAATTTCTCAACTATACACGGTTTTTATTTACCAATATTGTTCCACTTACAATTTTATAAGTGTAATCTGTCTTTTTTCGCTAACAGTTCCTCTTCCGTTTCTCTAACATCTTCATCATCCACACAACAATCAACCGGACAAACTGCCGCACATTGAGGTTCATCATGGAAACCTTTACACTCTGTACATTTATCAGGTACAATGTAATAAAAATCCAAACTAACCGGTTCCTGAGCTTCATCAGCATTTACAGCACTTCCGCTCATTAGTTGATAATCTCCTTTAACTTCAGTTCCATCACTTACTCTCCACTCATCACCACCTTCATAAATTGCATTGTTAGGACATTCTGGTTCACAAGCCCCACAATTAATACATTCATCTGTTATTATAATTGCCATTTGTTATCAATTTTTATGTTCGTAATTTCGCATGCAAATATACGGAAACTTATATGAATTTAGATACAAGAATAACTGCTTTTATTGTTTTGGAGAAATTCCTCAAGCAATTTCATTCACTAGAAAAAACCTCAGAAAATCAATCGCTTAACGAATTATTTTATGATAATTTTAATGATTTAATTTTACGACAAAAAAGTTTAAACGGTTGGTTTACAGAAGAAAATGTTAGAAATGCTATTGGCGAAATTGCTGCTATGCTGAAGGCAGATGAATTAAAAAAATGGCTTGCTGCATACTCCATTTCTGAGGAAAAAACTAAGAAAATTGGGGTAATAATGGCAGGAAATATTCCATTAGTAGGCTTTCATGATTTTTTAAGTGTATTAATGTCTGGGAATATTTTTATCGGCAAATGTGCTTCATCAGATAATACCTTAATTAAAAAAATTGCAGATGTTTTAACACACATCAATCCGGAATTTAAAGAGCGAATAATTTTTACGGAACAATTTAATAAAAACACTCCTGCTGATGCTTTTATAGCTACAGGAAGCAATAATTCTGCTCGTTATTTTGAATACTATTTCGGAAAATATCCATCCATTATCAGAAAAAACAGAAATAGTATAGCCATAATTAACGGTAAGGAAAGTAAAGAAGAATTGGCTGAATTAGGGAAAGATATTTTTAATTATTTTGGATTAGGTTGCCGAAATGTTTCTAAGCTGTACGTTCCTAAAAATTATGACTTCACTCCATTTTTTGAAGCTATTTTTAACTTTCAGGAAGTGGTGAATAATAACAAATATGCCAATAATTACGATTACCACAAAGCCATCTATTTGCTAAATAGCGAGCAACTTTTAGATAATAATTTTGTACTGCTAAAAGAAGACAGCAGTTTAAGCTCTCCTGTTGGTGTAATTTTCTACGAACATTATGATTCTAAAGAAGACATACAAAAAGAGATTCTATCTAAAATAGAAGAAATACAATGTGTGGTTAGTCAAACAAAATTTTCTTTTAAAACAGTTAATTTTGGAGCAGCTCAATCACCTCAACTAGATGATTATGCAGATGGTGTTGACACTATGGCATTTTTAAATCAATTATAAAATAGTAAAATGGAAAATATTAAAAGAAATCAAATAATTGATTTAGAAATATCTACAGTAGCTTTTGGCGGAAAAGGAATTGCTAAAATAGCTACAGAAAAAGGCGATTATGTTTTGTTCGTTCCTAATACCATTAAAGGACAAAAAGTTCGTGCACGTGTGGTTAAAAGAAAAAGCAGTTTTGCGGAGTGTAAATTGGTAGAGGTCTTAGAAAAATCTCCTGATGAAGTTACACTTCCTTATCAGGCTATTTCAGGTGCTCCTTACGCAACCTTACCTATTGAAATTCAGCACCAAAACAAGCAAGAGCAAGTTTTTGACATTTATAAGAAATTAGCCAAACTACCAAATGTAGAAGAGTTGTTTGATGAATATATTGGTTCTCCAGAAAACTGGCATTACCGAAACAAAATGGAATACTCTTTTAGTGCTATAGGTTTTGACGTAGAAAAACAAGAAGAATTTGACGGTTTTGCTTTAGGTTTCAAAAAAAGAGGTACTTGGTGGATAGTTGAAAATTTGGAAAAAGACAGCGGACTTTTTGATGCTGAATTTGAAAATAAACTTAGAGAAATTAGATTGTTTTGCGAAAAATCAGGTTTGCCAGCTTGGCACCCTCCAAAAAAAGAAGGTTTTTTTAGGTTCTTAGTCGTACGAAAAAGTTACCAAACAGGTAAATTACTCATTAAGCTAGTTACTTCTAGCAATGGTTTAGATAAGTTTGATTTTGAAGGCTTTGTCACATTATTCAACCAGCTTTTCCCTGATAGGATTGAAGGAATTATACACACTACCAATGATGAAATTGGCGATAATGCTCAATCTCGTTTGGGTGTAGAAACTGTACTTTATGGTAATAATGTAATTTCAGAAACTTTATTAGGATTGTCTTTTGAAGTGAGCATGCAAAGTTTCTTCCAGACCAACCCTAAATGTGCTGAATTACTTTACCAAAAAGCGGTAAGTTATGCTGTAGAAGGTAAAGCCGATTTTAAAGATAAAACCATTATGGATTTATTTTGTGGAACAGGAACTATTGGACAAATTATGGCAGCTAAAACCAACGCTAAAGTAATAGGTGTTGATATTGTTGCTGAAGCCATTGAAAATGCTAAGGAGAATGCTGCTAAAAATAAGGTAACCAATGTTTCTTTTTATGCTGCCGATGTCAATAAATTTTTATTTGATTATCCCGAATACACAGGAAAAATAGATACTATAATTTTAGACCCTCCAAGAGCAGGAATTGCAAAAAAAGCCTTACAGAAAGTATTAGAATTAGGAGCTAATCGCATCGTTTATGTAAGCTGCAATCCGGCTACACAAGCCAGAGATATTTTAGAAATTAAAGAGAAAGGTTATAAATTGAAAAAATTCAGTTTAGTAGATCAATTTCCACATACTGCTCATATAGAATCTGTGGCGTTGTTTAGTTTGTAAGACTATTAATAATACAATATTTACTATTCTAACAAACAGGTACAAAGAAGAATACAATAATCCAAAGTAGAGATGTACAAGTATTCAATGATATTTCAATAACTAATTTTTAATGTATATTTGCTTCATTTTTATGAAACAGATATTCTTCTTAATTTTATTATTAATTACAAACCATGTAATTTCTCAATGTACGCAAGGTTCTGTGAGTACATTTCAAAAAGCGATTGGTGGAACAGGAAATGAAAGAGCTCATTCTGTTCAGCAAACAACAGATGGTGGATATATTATTGTGGGTGAAACAACAAGTTTTGGAGCTGGTGCTAAAGATTGGTTCATTATCAAAATGGATGTAAATGGAAATTCACAATGGACAAAAACTTATGGAGGAATATCTAATGAAGATGGAAATAGCATTATCATTAAGCAAACAAATGATGGAGGTTATATTGTTTGTGGTTTAACAAATAGTTTTGGAGCGGCTCAAGATCCATATATTCTTAAATTAACTAATACTGGAAATATACAATGGGAGACTAGAGTTACAGGGTCTGCTGCAGATTATTTCAGAGATGTTTATGAAGCACCTAATGGAGATTTTATTTTCACAGGTTCTGTTATGAGTGTAAGAACTGGTAATGGTGATATTTATTTTTGTAAAATATCGTCTTCTGGAAATTTAATCTTAAACAAGAGTATCGGGGAAAATGGCAGATCACACTCAACATCTATAATAGAACTACCAAGTGGAAACTTTATTTTATCAGGAAATACAAATGTAACTGATATTAGGAATAGTTATATGATAAAAACTGATAATAGTGGTAATTATATATGGGGTAAACAATATCAATTATCTGGTACTGAAGAAGATTTTAAAGAAACTATTTTACTTAATGACGGCAACTTAATAAGTGTTGGTTGGACAACTCAGACCTCTTTTGGACAACAAAATGTTTTTATAACAAAAACAGATACTAATGGGAACTTTATTTGGTCGAAATCATATGGAGGAGCAAATAACGAGATAGGAGTAGGCATTAAAGAAAAAACAAATGGAGAATTAATAATTTCTGCATTTACTGGAAGTTTTGGAAATAATAATGAATTATTATTAATTAATACAGATTCCTTAGGAAATGTTATTTGGAGTAAAACATATGGTGGAGTTAATAATGAAGAAATTGAATGGTGGGGAAAAACTATTGATATAACAGCATCTGGTGAAGTAATAATTGTTGGAGGAACAACTTCTTTTGGAGCTGGAAGTGAAGACATCTATATTGTAAAAACAAATGAATGTGGAGAAAGTTTTTGTAATGAACAAAATGTAACATTAACAGTTAATTCTTTAACTTTTTCACCCATAAATTATTCGGTTCAAACTTTAACTGGAAATACATTAGTAAACACTAGTACTATAGTAAATACTATAAATTTTACAGATAGTTATTTATGTGCCGATACCGTTACAACTAGTTCTCCATGCAACCTTTCTCCTAACTTTTCAGCTACTAATGCTTGTTTGGGTGATAGCACTTTTTTTACAGACTTATCAGTGGATAGTATTGGGAACATAGTAAATTGGCAATGGTATTTTGGAGATGGAGATTCTTTAATTGGCATTCAAAACCCTTCCCATTTATATAATGTAGCTGGTAATTATAATGTTACTTTAATAATAACCAATAATATTAATTGTGTGGATTCCATAACTATATCAATTACTGTTAATCCTAGCTATAGTTCTACTCAATCTGCATCTATCTGTCAAGGTGATAGTATCTTTCTTGCTGGTAATTTTCAAAATAGCTCAGGTCAATATACCGATTCTCTTTCCACCACACTTGGTTGCGATAGCTTAATCATTACTAACCTGGTTGTCAATCCTACTTTTAATGATTCTACTACTGTTGCTATTTGTCAAGGTGATAGTGTTTTTCTTAATGGTAGCTTTCAGTATAATTCAGGTGTATTTACTGACAGCCTTCAATCTATTGCTGGTTGTGACAGCGTTGTCACTACAAATTTAATAGTCAATCCAGTATTTTCTTCTATTCAAATTTCTACTATTTGCCAAGGTGATAGTATTTTATTTGGATCTAATTTTTATGGTTCCTCTGGAATTTTTTCTGATTCTTTGCAAACAGTTTCAGGTTGCGATAGTATTTTAACGCTAAATTTAACTGTAAACCCTTCTTTTCAAAATATTCAAACTGTTTCAATTTGTTCTGGCGATAGTGTTTTTCTTGCTGGTAGTTTTCAAAATAGTTCAGGTCAATATATCGACTCTCTTTCTACTACATTTGGTTGCGATAGTTTAATCATTACTAACCTGCTTGTCAACCCTAATTTTAATGATTCTACTACTGTTGCTATTTGTCAAGGTGATAGTGTTTTTCTTGCTGGTAGTTTTCAGTATAATTCAGGTATATTTACTGATAGCCTTCAATCTATTGCTGGTTGTGATAGTGTTGTCACTACAAACTTAATAGTTAGTCCATCTCCCTCAATTATAGCTTCAAACGACACCACTATTGAAGCTTGTGGTTCTGTTCAATTAAATGCTAATGGAGGGGTAAGCTACTTGTGGAGTCCTTCAACAGGTTTAAGTTGTATTTCTTGTCAAAACCCTATTGCTTCACCTATTGTTACAACTAGTTATGTAGTTTCAAGTACTACCAATGGCTGTTCTGATAACGATACTGTAATAGTAATTGTAGAAGGTAGTTCGTCATTAATAATACCTAATGTTTTTACTCCAAACCAAGATGGAATTAATGATGGGTTTAATTTCTCAGGAGGATGTTTAAGTGCTGTAAATAAAAAAATATTTAACCGATGGGGACAACTGCTTTTTGAGTCTAACCAAATTGCCGAAGAATGGAATGGAAGAACAAAAGCAGGAGAAAAAGCACCTGAAGGCACCTATTTTTATATCTTTACTATAAGCTTAATAGAAGATGGAAATGAAACAACCAAAATATTTAAAGGGACTCTTACGCTTTTGAGATAACCTTAACGCTTCTTTTATAGAAACAAGTTAATGATAAATCACTTTCTGCACATCAATCAAGTTGTTATTTTCATCAAGTACTTTTACGAAATAAATACCCTTATTCCCTAAACTTGATAAATCTATACTGTTATTTGTTGAGTTAATTGAATTAGTATAAACTGTTTGTCCCAACAAATTATTAACCTCTATTTTATATCCATTTGTACTCACACTATTTTCTAAATTAACTGTAATAGTTGAATTGGTAGGGTTTGGATAAATTTGCATACTTGGTGCTTCTTTTTGTTCTTCAATTGAAACAACTCCTTCATTACATAAAGCTAGAATTTCATTTACATTCAATGCTCTGTTGTAAATTCTTACATCATCTATATTTCCATGAAAAAATTCAACATTAGTTTGCCTTGTACCAATTTTAGCAGTTGGTACATTGCCATAAAAAGGTACTATTGGACTAGAAAGGCTATCTATTGCTACTAAATTACAGTTGATATACAATTTCTGAACATTTGATGAGCGCGTAGCTAAAATATGATTCCAAGTATTGATAGTTAAACCAGTAGCATCATAAGTAGCTAATGCAGAATTAGGATCGGTGTACCCTGTGAGTCCCCAGCCAAATATACTAGCATTAAGAACTTTCATAGCCTGATCTCCGCCATTAGAATTTCCAGCTCTTGAACTTCCAATTGAGAGAATATGAGTTGCGGTTCCAGCTGAAGGGATTGAACTTAGCATTACCCATACTGAATAGGTGTATTCATTCAATAATAATCCTGAAAGCGGCAAATCAATATAATCATTAACTCCATCAAAATAAAAAGCAGAGTTAGGACTTCCATTCTTATCTGCAGTTAGCGTAGCTCCAATTATAGTTCCATGTTGACTATTTACATTATCATTTGCATTACCCGAAAAGGGATAGTGCCTTACCAATCCATTTGTTGGTATTTGCGCTACAACATTTATAGAAAATGCTATTGCTAGAATTGTAAAGATTTTTTTCATTTTATTTTATTTGATTTAAATTAAAAATAACTTTTTTATTATTAGTAACAAAAATAAGTTAAAAATACCTTAGATGCTAAAAAAATATTTTAGGCACCATAACTTTTTTTTTTAAAACTTTATAAAAAACGTAACTTTACAGCTGTAAATATCAATAACTAATTAAAAAATTATGAATTATATTTTAGTTCTAGGAGCACAACATAGCGGAACAAGTTTATTAACAGCGATATTAGGAGGTCATCCTGAAATTGCAATGCTTAATGAAGATTTAAAAGGTAATATCACAAAAGTTGTAGGTAAAAAGTATGCAGGTAATAAATTAATATACCACTTACAGGTGCGTAAATCTACAAAAGCAAATAGATTTACCCACTTAGCAAATAGAATTGTGAGATTTTTATCTCCAACAATAGGTCTTTTTAAAAGGCCCTTCCCTAATAGCGAAATGTCTTTAGATGATTATTTGGAACTAGAGCCAAAAATCATATTGATGGAAAGAGACCTTGAAAAGAACATTGAAAGTATTTGTAGAAGAGAAGGTGTTTCTGAAAAACTTGCTGAAGAATATCTTGAAAAAGTTGCCGAAATCCCAGAAATACTCCCTGAAGGTATTGACGTTCATAAAGTTGATTTGCAATCTTTAACTGAAGACCCAAAAGATACTGTTGCTGAAATCTGTGATTTTTTAGATCTTGAATTTAAAGAGGAAATGTTATCAGCTCCAAAATATGGCTATAAATACAAAAATGAATATGGTTCTAAAATTGTGCAGAAAGTTTAATCTTTAACTTACAAAAATTGAAATATACTCACTTTTTTCATGTGGGCAAAAAACAAAATTTCTATCAAAACTGTTAGGTGATACCTCTCTAAATGTATTAATTTTTTTTAGCTTCTTGCTACTTTCAATATACTGAAAGATTTCATATTCTCTCATATTATCCAAACATTCCTGCACTTCATTTTCAATAACATCATAAACCTCACATATAATAATTGGCTTATATTTATTAATAACATCTAAACTACTTTTTAAAATAAGATGTTCTGTGCATTCAGTATCTAGCTTAATAAAATCAATTTTATCTAAACCATACTTAGTCATAACACTTGCCAAAGTAATAACATCAACCTCATACGAAGAAGCTTTTTCTCTACCATATATATTTTGAAGGCTATTTGAACCATTTAAATTGTGTTCTATCCAAGGGTACTTTTTGCTTACCACATCATGAAATTGAAGCCTTCCATCGATATCTGAAACTGCTTTATTAATTAACACTACATTTTTTAAATTATTCTGTATAATATTCTTATTCAAATAATAAAGAGGCCCTACTGAAGGTTCAAATGAAAATGTTTTTAATGAAGGATTTAATGTTTCTCCTAAAATTGTAAAGTACCCAATATTAGCTCCTATATCAAAAAAGACTTCTGATTGTTTTACTAAATGCTCAAAAAGAGTAGTAAATTCATAATTATTAGCTCCTTTAAAGAAAATTTCTCTAGAAACAAAACAAGTTTGATTTGTATGAAGAAAAATAGTGTTTTTTTTATATTTAACTTTTATTTTGCCACTAACAGGCATAACTATTGTCTTTAAGAAAAATACCCTAATCATTTTCAGAAAATTTCTTAAAATATAATTTATGGCAGGGTGATATATTATTTGATAAAATAATTTCATAGGTTCATAATAAAAAAGCCAAATATAGATTTTTCATTATTGTAATTTACATAATCAGACTGATTATTTCAACACATAGTTGAAATTTAACAACTTAATCATCAACTACTTATATTATAAAGTGTTTTTACAGGAAAATGATAAGGTAATTTTATCAAAAAAAATTGATGGTACACATCAAAATGAAATATTATAATAATGATTATTAGAAAACTGTATCACAGACTATTCTTATTATCAATCAATTCAGCAACTAAGGCGGAAAGCTTTTCTCTTTCTTGTGGTGGATATTTAGTTATAATCCTATTTCTTGCTTTAATACCAAGTTCTTTTTTTTCAGAAGCTAATGCTTTATTTATTAACTGTTCTAAATCATTTACATCTTTTTTATATAACACATAACCCGCATCGCCAATTATCTCAGGAATAGCAGCTACATTAGATCCTATAGGAATGCATTCGCACAACATTGCTTCACAAATCGCACTAGGAAAACCTTCGCATATTGACAATTGAAAATAAAACTCGTGAGAACTATAGTAATCTTTTAACTCTTCATAAGGCACAGAAGAAATCAAACATACATTAGTTGGTATGGAAGTATATTTCATTTGAGAATTATTTCCTATAATTGTAAAAGTGCTCTCTGGAAACCGAAGTGCCATTTCAAAGATTAAGTCAATACCCTTTCTATAATAATTAGGAGCATTTAAATAGGCTACAGTAATAAATGAATTACTTTTTTTATCCTTTGATTTATAAAATTGAGTAGAACTATATCCGTAACAGATTGTTGTATGTGGTGCCTTAATACTCGGACAGAAATGTTTATAACCTTGCTGTGAGTAATCATCAGTAGTATAAGTATAATCAGAAATAACTAAGCTTTCATGTACTGGAGCAATGTGTTTAACCATTTTTAAAGACCACTTTGTAAAAAAACCTAAAAGAAACTTATTAAAATTTCCATAATTAATTGAAGGAAATGAAACACATTCAGTTCCTCCTAACACATTTAATGAAGCTTTTTTTGTTATTATAGCAAATAAATTAGGTAAAAAAGAATGATATCCTGCAAATTGACATATTAAAATAGAAGTGCTTTTTATATTAAAGAGTAGAAAAAAAAATTGCCTAAAAAAATAAAATGGAGTTAAAAATTTTTTTGGTGGATCAAATGCAAATGTTCTTACTTCATAATATTTTGATAACAACGCTATATCATTTCTTACAAAAGAACCATATGTTGGGTAAGTATATATAATTTTTGGTTTCAATTTATTTTTAACTTTATCTCTTTTATTACACTTTAAATTAACTTATTTTAGTTGCGAACAAAGATAAAACTTTATGTTTAAGTACTTAGTTTAATTTGAAAATAGTTCAATTATTATTAAATTATATATCTTTACAAAATGTTGGTTGGTAAAGGACTTTTAGCAAATGCATTTAAGCATTATTCAGCAAATTCGAATGTGATTCTATTTGCATCTGGTGTATCTAACTCTAGAGAAATAGATGTTGTTAAATTTGAAAGAGAATTTGAACTCCTTAAAAGTTACAGTTCTCATAATTCTAAACTAATCTATTTTAGTACTTGTAGTGTATCTGATGAAAGTTTAAAAGACTCTGCATATATTCAACATAAATTAAAAATTGAAAAATATATCTCTAAAAATTTTAGTTCTTTTATTATTTTTCGTTTACCGATAGTCGTTGGTAATACTTCTAATCCTCATACACTAACAAATTTTTTATTTAACACAATAAAAGCTGAACAGAAGTTTTTATTATTCGCTAATGCTCACCGTTATCTAATTGATGTTGACGACTTAAATATTTTACTTTCAGGAATTATTGATTCTATTGAATATGATAATAAAATATTGAATATTTGCTTTAATAATAAAATAAGTATTTTAGAACTAGTATCTATTTTTGAAAAAATAATCGGAAAAAAGGCCCTTTACGAAATGAGTAAAAAAGGAAGTGTTTACATTCCAAACAATGTTGAATTTATAAACTATCTTCAAAAATTAGATTTCAAAATTAAAACAAGTTATAACGAAGATGTTATTGCAAAATATTACTCTAACCGATAACTTTGTATTTCAGAATATTACCTTCTAAACAAATACTTATCTATAACAGAGTTAATATCTTCTGATACTTTTAATAAATAAACCGGAAGTATATATAAAAAGCAGAAAATTGCTGACTTTGCAATTATTGATACTATATGATTTTCAATATTTAACGGAAGTAAATAAGTTACTACTGCTGCAAAAGCTCCAATAAGCAACATGTTTAATGTTTTAACAGTAAACGGTTGTAAATTAATTTTATATTTGATATATAAAAACATAAGTATATTAAACATAATAATTGCTATAGCTGTCCCCATTGCCGCTCCTAAAATACCATAGATTGGTATAAAAAATAAATTGGTTACAACAACCAATACTAGTAAAAATATTGCTAAAAATGTCTCTGCTCTGTAAAATTTAGTAACTACCAAAATAGCATAGTTTACTCCAAAAGTCATACTTAATAATCTAGAAAAACCTAATATCAAAACCACATATTTAGCAGCCGCAAATTCAGGTTTCATTAATACTAAAATTTCATCAATATTAATAGCTATTGCTCCAAATATAATTCCTGCTGCAAATGACATTAATACCGAACTTTTTTTATACACTTCATCTATATTCTTTAAATTTTTAGCTCTCCAGTCATGTGCTATTAATGGCGATGCTATTCTTGCTAAAGCAGCATTAGGAACAGATATTACAGACGCAATATAAGTTGCTACTGCATAAATTCCAACAAAAGTTAATTTACCTTCCGGCAGTAACGCTCCTATCATTAATGTATCAACATTTACAACTAACATTAAAGTAAGTCCGCTAAAAATAGTATACCCCCCATAATTTATTATAGGCTTCAACAGCCTCGATTTAAAATATGTTTTATTAACATCAAATGAAAGTTCTTTATTAGCCATTAATTGTACAACACACAATGCTGCAGTAAAAAAGTAACCCAACATGTAAATCAACATAAATTGATAAAAAGTACAATACCCTTTATAATAAAAAAACAAGGCTACTAACCAATATACCCTGACAATAATATTTCTTAAAAAATTGGTAAATACTGTTTTTCTCAATGCTTGTAAAAATGATTCAAAAACAATAAAAACCACCATACCTAATGTTGCCAATGGAATCCATTTATAATAATCATTAAAAAGACTGGCTTCATCCTGATAAAAATGTAGAATGGGTTGTTTAAACAAGAAATAAATTAAGGAAATGATAATTGTACCTGATATTGACAATAAAAAAAGCATTAAAAACAATCCGTTGTTTTTACGTTCTTCTTTCCTAAAAATCGGAAAAAACTTTATGGCAATTCTATGCACACCAAATGATGACATTTGTGCCATTACTGAAATTAATGATAAAACTAAGCGTGTAAGTCCAAACTCTTCTTGATTAAGAAATAAAGGAAAAAGAATTACGACATTAACAAAACCAATTAATACCCCAGCATAATTGATAAAGGTGTTAAAGAAAGCTTGTCGTTGTATTATTCCCAATGTGAGTGGTTTTTAAATTCTTTTACAATAATACAAAGATTAAGAAACAAATTCTTATAAAACTAAGCTACTTTTAATTTGTTACTGATTTTTGAATTATTGAATTTTTCTTTAGCATAACTCATCGTTATTTTTAACTCCGCAGCTTCATTTTTAGATGGTAACTCAAACATTGCATCGAGCATAATGGCTTCGCAGATAGAACGTAAACCTCTTGCCCCCAATTTGTATTCCATTGCTTTTTCTACTATAAAATCTAAAGCAGCTTTATCAAAAGAAATTTTGATATTATCTATTTCAAACAGTTTCATGTATTGCTTTACAATAGCATTTTTTGGCTCTGTAAGAATTCTTCTTAATGCTTTTGCATTTAGTGGCTCTAAATAAGTTAACACAGGCAATCTACCTATCAACTCAGGAATTAGACCAAACGATTTTATATCTTGAGGAGTTACATATTGTAGTAAGTTTTCCTCGTCAATTCTTTCTTGGGTTGCATTTTTATAACCAATAACTTGCGTGCTTAATCTTCGTGCAATTTTTTTGGTAATTCCATCAAAAGCACCTCCACAAATAAAGAGTATATTTTTAGTTTCAACCGAAATCATTTTTTGTTCAGGGTGTTTTCTTCCTCCTTGTGGTGGAACATTAACTACTGAACCCTCTAAGAGCTTCAACAATGCTTGTTGAACCCCTTCTCCACTAACATCTCTTGTAATAGAAGGATTGTCACTTTTTCTAGCAATTTTATCAATCTCATCAATAAAAACTATTCCTCTTTGAGCAGCTTCAACATCATAATTTGCAGCTTGTAATAATCTAGACAAGATACTTTCAACATCTTCACCCACATAACCAGCTTCTGTCAAAATTGTTGCATCAGCAATACAAAAAGGTACTTTTAATACTTTAGCTATAGTTTTAGCCAATAAAGTTTTTCCTGTTCCTGTTTCTCCAACCATTAAAATATTTGATTTTTCTATATCAACATCTTCGTGATTTTTAATAGTTTTTTGGGTTAATCTTTTGTAATGATTATAAACGGCAACCGATAATACTTTTTTAGCATCATCTTGACCAATAACATATTCATCAAGATGTTTTTTAAGTTCCGCAGGTTTTAATAACTCTATTTGAGCAAATAAATCCTGATTAACCTTTCCTGAAGTTTCTTCACTAACAATTTGTTGTGCTTGAGTAATACAATGGTTGCAAATATGTCCGGTAACCCCTGCAATCATTACATCAACTTCTTTCTTACTTCTGTTGCAAAATGAACATTTAACTTGTTTGGTTTCCATAATTGAGTATATTAGGTAAAATGTGTAAAATTTCTAGTTTCTAACTGCTAATTCAGTATTTGTTACAATGTTGGTAATAAAATCATCAAATAAATACCTTGAATCGTGTGGTCCTGGTGATGACTCTGGATGATACTGAACTGAAAAAACAGCTTTTTCTTTAAGTTTAATTCCGGCAACAGTATTATCATTTAAGTGTTTATGAGTTAATTCTACATCTTTAGAATTTACTACATCATCAAAGTTTACAACAAAACCATGGTTTTGAGATGTAATTTCTCCTTTACCTGTTTGCACATTTAATACAGGATGATTACACCCTCTATGTCCATTATGCATTTTTGAAGTACTTAAGCCCATTGAGAGTGCTAATATTTGATGTCCGAGGCAAATTCCAAAAACTGGCATTCCTGAGTTAACAATTTGCTTAACTGTTTCAATTTGTGGTTTCATTACAGAAGGATCTCCAGGTCCATTAGACAACATAAAGCCATCTGGTTGCCATTGTTTCATTTCTTCAAATGTAGCATCCATTGGAAAAACTTTTAAGTAACAATCTCTTTCTGCCAAACATCTTAAAATATTTTTCTTTACCCCTAAGTCTAAAACAGCTACTTTATGTTTAGCATTTTCATTACCTACAAAATATGCTTCTTTAGTACAAACTTTAGAAGATAGTTCTAAGCCTTCCATTGATGGAACTTCTTTAAGCTTTTGCTTTAACACTTCAATATCATCTATTGCTGATGAAATGATAGCATTCATTGCTCCTTTATCTCTAATATGACGAACCAAGGCTCTTGTGTCAACATCTGAAATTCCTACTAAATGGTGTTTTTCAAAATAAGCTTGAAGTGAACCATCAGCTCTTTCTCTAGAATACATGTTTGAGAATTTTTTACAAACTAAGCCCGCAATTTTAATGGAATCAGATTCTACTTCTTCATCATTAACACCATAATTTCCAATATGAGAAGTAGTTGTCACTAAAATTTGACCAAAATAAGATGGATCAGTAAAAATTTCTTGATAGCCAGTCATACCAGTATTAAAACAAATCTCTCCGGTTGTTGTTCCTATATGGCCTGCTGGTTTTCCATAAAAGATGGTGCCATCTTCCAATAATAAAATAGCTTTATTTTCCATAGTTGTAAATAATTTTAGGTTGTTACAAAATTACATTATCCTTTTTTGATATTATAGTAAAATACAATAAAAAAGGCGAACTATAATAGCTCGCCTTTTAAACTTTATCTATATGAAAAAAATATATTAATCTTTCTTTTCATCTTCTTTTTGGTCATCTTCAGTTGCTTTATCTTCTTTAGCTGCCTTAGTTTCTTCAACCTTAGTTTCTTCAGCTTTAGTTTCTTCTACAACATCTTCAACTTTTTTAGGTTCTTCAACTACTGTTTCTTCAGCTTTAACTTCAGTAGTAGTTTCAGTTGCTTTTTTGGCTCCACCTCTTCTTCTTCTAGATGAAGATTTTTTAGCTCCGCCATCTTTTAACATGTTTTCATTGTAATCAACTAATTCAATAAAACACATTTGAGCGTTATCACCTAATCTAAAACCAGTTTTAAGGATTCTTGTGTATCCACCTGGTCTTTCCATTACTTTTGTAGAAACTTCTCTGAAAAGTTCAGTTACAGCTTCTTTACTTTTTAGGTAACTAAACACAATTCTTCTTGAGTGAGTTGAGTCAGTTTTAGATTTTGTAATGATAGGCTCAATATACTTTTGTAAAGCTTTTGCCTTAGCAACAGTTGTGCTTACTCTTTTATGTTGAATAAGAGAACATGCCATATTTGCCAACATAGCTTTTCTATGTGGTGCTTGTCTGCTTAAGTGATTAATTTTTTTACCGTGTCTCATAACTAATTACTCCTTATCTAATTTATAGGCAGCTACATTCATTCCAAATGTAAGGCCTTTGCTTTCTACTAATTCATCCAATTCGGTTAAAGATTTTTTACCGAAATTTCTGAACTTTAACAAATCATTTTTATTGAAAGATACTAAATCTCCTAAAGTATCCACATCAGCAGCTTTTAAACAATTTAGTGCTCTTACCGATAAATCCATATCCACTAATTTAGTTTTTAATAACTGTCTCATATGTAAAGAGTCTTCATCAAATTCTTCAATAGAAGAGCTTTCTGGAGAGTCTAATGTAATTCTTTCATCAGAGAAAAGCATAAAGTGATAAATTAACACTTTAGCTGCTTCTTTTAAAGCATCTTTAGGATGAATAGAACCATCAGTAGTAATATCAATAATTAATTTTTCGTAATCCGTTTTTTGTCCTACTCTATAATTTTCAACGAAATATTTTACGTTTCTAATCGGAGTATGAATAGAATCTATTGAAATAGAACCGAAACTAGCATCTGCAGGTTTATTTTCTTCAGATGGCTTGTAACCTCTACCTTTATTAATAGTAATTTCCATTTGAAATTTAACAGATTTTTCCATGTTACAGATAACTAAATCTGTATTTAACACTTGGAAAGCTGAAGTAAATTTACCAATATCGCCAGCAGTAAGTTGTTCTTGACCACTAACAGTAACTATTAACTTTTCGTTATCAATATCTTCAATTTGTTGTTTAAAACGAACTTGTTTTAAATTTAATATTATTTGAGATACATCTTCTACAATACCTTTAATTGCAGAAAACTCATGATCAACGCCTTCAATCTTAACAGAGGTGATAGCAAAACCTTGTAAAGAGTTTAATAATACTCTTCTAAGTGCATTACCTACTGTTATACCATAACCTGGTTCTAAAGGTCTGAATTCAAACGATCCAAAAAAGTCGTCTGAACTATTCATGATTACTTTATCAGGTTTTTGGAGATCTATAATTGCCATAATTCTATATGTTTAAAGTTTATTTAGAGTAAAGCTCTACTATTAATTGTTCTTTTATATTTTCCGGAATTTGTTGACGTTCCGGTAGGTTAATTACAGTTCCTGACATTTGACTTCCATCCCAATTTAACCATTCATGCTTAGTAGCAGAATTAGCAGCTAATGAAGCAGAAACTGATTCTAGTGATTTAGATTTTTCTCTAACTCCAATAACATCACCTTCCTTAAGTGTGTATGATGGGATGTTAACTAAACTTCCATTAACAGTAATATGTCTGTGACTTACCAATTGTCTGGCAGCACTTCTTGTTGGAGCTATACCTAATCTGTAAACGATGTTATCTAATCTTAATTCACAAAACTGAAGTAATAATTCACCAGTAATACCAGTTTTTCTTGACGCTTTTTCAAAAATATTAGCAAATTGTTTTTCTAATATACCGTAAGTGTACTTAGCTTTTTGTTTTTCTGCTAACTGAATTGCGTATTCAGATTGTTTTCCTCTTCTTTTGTTAGGACCATGTTGTCCTGGAGGGTAATTTTTTCTTTCTAAAACCTTGTCTGGACCAAAAATTGGTTCTCTAAATTTTCTAGAGATTTTCGACTTGGGACCTCTGTATCTTGCCATTTTATTTAATTATTTATTGTTATTAATATTTAATAAGAACTAATTATGAATTAAGGTCAATATCCTTCGATAATTAATTATGTTCTTAAGCTTTTTTATTATACTCTTCTTCTTTTTGGAGGACGACATCCATTATGAGGTAATGGAGTAATATCTACTATTTCAGTTACAACAATACCACTATTGTGTAGTGTTCTAATTGCAGATTCTCTTCCAGCTCCAGGACCTTTAACAAAAACCTTAGCTTTTCTTAATCCGTACTCATAAGCTTCTTTAGCACAATCTGCCGCAGCTAATTGAGCAGCATAAGGAGTATTCTTTTTAGACCCCTTAAAACCCATTTTACCAGCAGATGACCAAGAAATAACTTGTCCGTTAGTATTCGTTAAGCTAATGATAATATTGTTGAAAGACGCATGAATATGTGCCTCTCCATAAGCTTCAACATTTACTTTTTTCTTCTTTTTAACGTTTGACTTTGCCATTTTTATTTGTTTGAAGTTTGAAGTTTGAGGTTTGAAGTTTTTTCAACCTCAAACTTCAAACCTTGAACTTATTTATTATTTAGTTACTTTTTTCTTGTTAGCAACAGTTTTCTTTCTACCTTTTCTGGTTCTAGAGTTGTTTTTAGTTCTTTGCCCTCTAAGTGGTAATCCTGATCTGTGACGAACACCTCTGTAACATCCAATATCCATCAATCGTTTGATGTGTAATTGAACTTCAGAACGAAGAGCTCCTTCAATTTTAAATTCTTCATTGATAATTTTTCTGATTTTAGATAAATCATCATCATCCCAATCTTGAACTTTTTTATTTAAGTCAACACTAGCTTTTTCTAAAATTTTCTTAGAAGAAGAATTTCCTATACCATAGATATAAGTTAATCCAATAACTCCTCTTTTGTTTTTTGGTAAGTCTATACCTGCAATCCTTGCCATATTATTTTAATTAATGTAAGTTTATTTACTAATATTAAATGATTAACAAAATTAACCTTGTCTTTGTTTAAATTTAGGGTTCTTTTTATTAATGATGTATAAACGTCCTTTTCTTCTAACAATTATACAATCTGCACTTCTCTTTTTTATTGATGCTCTTACTTTCATCGCTTTATTTTTTATTATTGTTATTTGTATCTAAATGAAATCCTTCCTTTTGTTAAATCATAAGGAGACATTTCAACTTTTACTTTATCTCCAGGTAAAATACGAATGTAATTCATTCTCATTTTTCCAGAAATATGAGCAGTTATAATGTGTCCATTTTCAAGCTCTACTCTAAATAGTGCATTAGATAATGCTTCTATTATTGTTCCATCTTGTTCTATCGATGCTTGTTTTGCCATTTATAATTTTTACTTTTTATTATTTAATACTTCTTCAATAAATTCATGAGATGATAAAACATCTGCTTTTCCTTTTCTGATAGCTACATCATGTTCAAAGTGAGCAGATACAGAACCATCAACTGTAAGGATAGTCCATCCATCTTTTCCTTCTTTCACTTCTTTTTTACCTAAGTTAATCATAGGTTCAATAGCTATTACCATCCCTTCTTTTAACATTATGCCGTTTCCTCTTTTTCCAAAATTAGGAACTTGAGGTTCTTCATGAAGTTCTCTTCCTAAACCGTGCCCTACTAATTCTCTTACAACTCCATATCCATTCTCATGTGCTAAACTCTGAACTGCATATCCTATATCTCCAATTCTATTCCCTACTACTGCTTGTTCTATGGCTCTTTTTAAACATTCTTTGGTAACTTCTAACAACTTCTTAATTTCAGGTTTAACTTCCCCTATCTCAAAAGTGTAGGCTACATCACCATAAAAACCATTTTTTAAAACTCCACAGTCTACAGATACAATATCTCCATCTTCTAAAGGTCTATCGGTTGGTAATCCATGAACAACTGCATCATTTACTGAACAAAGCAATGTACTCGGACATCCGTATAATCCTTTAAAACCTGGTTTTGCATTATTATCTAAAATATACTCTTCAGCAATTTTATCTAAAGCAGCTGTTGTTACACCTGGTTTTATAATTTTAGCAACTTCGGCTAATGTTTTTCCAACAAGTAAAGAACTTTCTCTTAATAATTCTATCTCTTCGTCTGTCTTGTAATAAATTTTACCCATTTAAAATCAATCTTCTAAATTATCCTGCCATCCCCATTCTTGATGATCTTCCTTTAATCTTTCCAGTCTTCATTAATCCATCATAATGACGCATTAGTAAGTGACTTTCTATTTGTTGTAAAGTGTCCAAAATTACACCTACCATAATTAATAAAGAAGTTCCACCATAAAAATATGCAAATGCCTGATTTATACCAAATATAGCAGCGAAAGCTGGTAAAATAGCTACTAACGCTAAGAAAATAGATCCTGGTAAAGTAATTCTCGACATTACATTATCTATAAACTCGGCTGTTCTTTTTCCTGGTTTAACCCCTGGAATAAACCCGCCACTTCTTTTCATTTCTTCTGCCATTTGATTTGGATTAATGGTTACAGCGGTATAAAAATAGGTGAACGCTATAATCATTAAGAAGAAAGTTAAGTTATACGCAAATCCATTTGGATTACTAAATGTTGTAACAATCCAACTTGTAGCACCTGAATCTCCAAAACCAGCTAAGGTCATTGGAATAAACATAATTGCTTGAGCAAAAATAATAGGCATTACACCAGCTGCATTTACCTTTAAAGGAATGTAATCTCTTACACCACCATATTGTTTGTTTCCAACAATTCTTTTGGCATATTGTACTGGTATTCTTCTTGTTCCTTGAACCAATAAAATCGTAATCAAAATAACTAATAACAATACTGCAACTTCTACCAATAAAATAATTGGACCACCAACACCACCGATACCGAATCTAGATCCAATTTCGAATACAAAGGCAGATGGTAAATTAGCAATAATTCCAATCATAATTAATAAAGAGATACCATTTCCAATACCTTTTTCAGTAATTCTTTCACCAATCCACATTACAAACATAGTTCCTGTGATTAGTAAAAGTACTGTTGAGAACCACCATAATGGCCCTTCATTAGGTACAACACCAGGGTAATTAGCCACCTGAGTAGCGATATAACCTGGAGCTTGAAAACCAGTAATTGCAATAGTTAATACTCTAGTGATTTGATTAATTTTTCTTCTACCACTTTCTCCCTCTTTTTGTAACCTTTGAAAGTATGGAATAGCCATTCCTAACAACTGAATTACAATAGAAGCAGAAATATAAGGCATGATTCCTAAAGCAAAAATTGATGCTCTACTAAATGCACCACCTGCAAAAATATTAATCAAGTCCATTATTCCACCACCAGTTCCTCCAGCGTTAGCAGCTTCAAGAGCAGTAGAATCTACACCTGGTAAAACTACATAAGAACCTAAACGATAAACTAACAACAAACCAAGTGTTGTTAGAATACGTAGTCTAAGTTCTTCAATACTTAAAATATTTTTTATGGTCTCTATAAATCTTTTCATTCTGTCTAATTACTAATTAAAGCTGAGTTGCTGTACCTCCAGCGGCCTCAATTGCAGCTTTAGCAGTTTTGGAATATCCGTTAACTTTAACATCTAATTTTGCTTTAAGTTCACCTCTTCCTAAAATTTTAACTAAATCATTGTTAGATACTAGTCCATTTGCTTTAAGAACTTCAAAAGTAATTTCTGTTACTTTTTTCTCATCAGCTAATTTTTGAAGTACATCTAAGTTAATACCTTTATAAGCTACTCTGTTTATGTTGGTAAAACCAAATTTAGGCACTCTTCTTTGAAGTGGCATTTGTCCACCTTCAAATCCTATTTTAGTAGAGTATCCTGATCTAGATTTTGCTCCTTTATGTCCTCTTGTGGAGGTTCCGCCTCTTCCTGATCCTTGACCTCTACCTACTCGCTTACGCTGTTTTGTTGAACCCTTCGCAGGTTTTAAATTTGATAAGTCCATCTTTTATTTTTTTATATTAATTATTTTACTACTTCTACTAAGTGATTAACTTTAGCAATCATTCCTAAAATTTGAGGAGTTGCTTCATGCTCAACTACTCTGTTCATTTTTTTCAAACCTAGAGCAATTAATGTTCTTTTTTGTCTTTCTGGACGTTTAATAGAACTTTTTACTTGTTTAACTTTAATTTTTGCCATCTTATAAAAATTTTAACTATCCGTTAAATACTGTATTTAAATCTACTCCTCTTTGTTCTGCAATTGTGTACGCATCTCTTAAGTTAGCAAGTGCATCTAATGTTGCTTTAACAACATTATGAGGATTTGAAGATCCTTTTGATTTTGCTAAAACATCAGTAATACCAACACTTTCGAATACAGCACGCATTGCACCACCAGCGATAACTCCTGTTCCGTGAGCTGCAGGTCTGATAAAAACTCTTGCTCCACCAAACTTACCATTTTGCTCATGAGGAACTGTTCCATTAATAATTGGAACTCTAATACAGTTCTTCTTAGCGGAATCAATACCTTTGGTAATTGCTTCTGTTACTTCATTAGCTTTACCTAAACCATGTCCAACAACTCCGTTTTCATCTCCTACAACAACTATTGCTGAGAAGCTAAAATTTCTACCACCTTTGGTAACTTTGGTAACTCTATTAATTGCTACTAATCTGTCTTTTAATTCAGTTTCGCTAGCTCTTACTTTTTTATTATCTGTTTTTGCCATCTTAAATATTTCTTGTTCTATATTTATTAGAATTTTAATCCACCTTCTCTTGCCGCGTCAGCTAATGCTTTCACTCGACCATGATATAAGTAACCATTTCTGTCAAACGCGATGTTTGCAATTCCAGCTTTAACAGCTTTTTCAGCTATTGCTTTTCCTACAATTGAAGCTACTTCGGTTTTATTACCTTTAGCTTTTACATCTTTATCTCTTGATGAAGCAGCCACTAATGTGGTTCCTGTAATATCATTAATAATTTGAGCATAAATCTCTTTATTGCTTCTGAATACAGACAATCTTGGTTGTTCATTAGTTCCTTTAACTACCTTTCTTATCCTTCTTTTTATTCTTAATCGTCTGTCTTTTCTACTTAGTGCCATAACAAATTTTTATTATGATTTATAATTATTTAGCTGCCGATTTTCCGGCTTTTCTTCTTAGTTGTTCTCCAACAAACTTAATACCTTTACCTTTGTATGGTTCTGGTTTTCTTAAGGATCTTATTTTTGCCGCAACATGACCAATAAGTTGTTTATCGTGAGATTCTAAAGTAATGATTGGATTTTTACCTCTCTCTGCTTCAGCAGTTACTTTAATTTCAGCTGGTATTTCAAATACTATGTTATGAGAATAACCTACCATTAAATCTAATTTTTGCCCCTGAACGTTTGCTCTATATCCAACACCTACTAATTCTTGCTGAGTTTTAAAGCCTTCAGAAACGCCTTGTATCATATTAGCAATTAATGATCTGTAAAGACCATGTTTTGCTTTATGAGGCTTTAATTCTGTATGGCGAGCAACATTCACAGTATCTCCATCAACTTCTACAGTTATAACAGGATCAATATCTTGAGTTAACTCTCCTTTAGGTCCTTTAACAGTTACTAACCCTTTTTCTACTTTTATTTCAACTCCGCTTGGAACTGATATTGGGGATTTTCCTATTCTTGACATAATTCTAAATCTTTTAACTTTTTAATATATGTAACATAAAACTTCACCACCAACATTCATATTTCTTGCTTCTTTATCGGTAATTACACCTTTAGAAGTAGAAAGAATGGCGATTCCCAAACCATTAATTACTCTTGGTAAGTTTGAAGAATTAGCATATTTTCTTAAACCTGGTTTACTTATTCTTGTTAAGTTAGTAATTGCAGGTACTTTTGTTTGTGGATGGTATTTCAAAGCTATTTTAATATTTCCTTGAACACCGTCATCTTCAAATTTGTAATTTAAGATATAACCTTTTTCAAACAAAATTTTAGTCATTTCTTTTTTTAAATTTGAAGCTGGTATATCAACCACTTTGTGCTTTGCACTTACAGCGTTTCTAACTCTTGTTAAATAATCTGCTACTGAATCTGTCATTTTTTTTAATTTATATATTATTGTATAAAGTACACTTTGATAAATTTATCAGTTATACTCCTTAACCAATTTTGTATGGATTACCAACTTGCTTTAGTAATTCCAGGTATTAATCCATTAGAAGCCATTTCTCTAAAAGTTACCCTTGAAATTCCAAATTGTCTCATATAACCTCTTGGTCTTCCAGTTAATTTACATCTATTGTGCAATCTAACTTTTGATGAGTTCTTAGGTAATTTTTGTAATGCATCCCAATCTCCTGCAGCTTTTAATGCTGCTCTTTTCTCTGCGTACTTTTCAACCATTGCTTCTCGTTTTCTTTCACGAGCTTTCATTGATTCTTTTGCCATATCTTATTGTTTTTTCTTGAATGGAAATCCAAACTCGCTTAATAAAGCTTGTCCTTCTTCGTTAGTTTTTGCAGTAGTAACGAATGTAATATCCATTCCACTTACATTTTTAATTTTATCAATATCTATTTCTGGAAAAATAATTTGTTCTTTAACACCTAATGTAAAGTTTCCTCTTCCATCAAACCCTTTTGGTTCAATACCTCTAAAGTCTCTAGTTCTTGGTAATGCAACAGCAATTAATCTGTCTAAAAATTCGTACATTTTATCACCTCTAAGTGTAACTCTTGCACCAATTGGCATACCTTTTCTTAATTTAAAGTTAGAGATATCTTTTTTAGAGTAAGTTGGGTTTGCTTTCTGACCTGTAATCATAGTAATTTCTTCAACTGCAGATTCTACTAGTCTTTTATCAGTAACAGCATCACCAACTCCTTGGTTAATACAAATTTTTTCCAATTTAGGAATTTGCATAACTGATGAATATTCAAACTTTTTCATTAAAGATGGAGTAATCTCATCTTTGTATTGTCTTTTTAGTCTTGGCTCGTAACTCATGATATCACCTCCCCTGATTTTTTAGCGTATCTAACTTTTTTTCCTTCGTTATCTAATTTTCTTCCTGTTCTGGTAGGGTTTCCTGATTTAGGATCTACAACCATTAAATTAGAAACGTGAATTGACGCTTCTTCTTTAACAATTCCTCCATTAGGATTTGCTGCATTAGGTTTTGTGTGTTTAGAGATTTTTTTAATTTTTTCTCCATCAACTATTGCACGTAAAGATTCTGTGAAAACTTTTTTCACGACACCTTCTGCTCCTTTAGATTCACCGGCAATTACTTTTACTGTATCGCCTTTTTTAATGTGTAATTTAGACATAACTTAACTATTCTCTATAATATCAATTTATAAAACTTCAGGTGCCAAAGAAACTATTTTCATGAATTCTTTTTCTCTAAGCTCTCTAGCTACTGGTCCAAAAATTCTAGTTCCACGCATTTCACCTGCATCATTAAGAATAACTGCTGCATTATCATCAAATCTGATGTATGAGCCATCTACTCTTCTAATTTCTTTTTTTGTTCTTACAACAACTGCTTTTGCTACGGCACCTTTTTTAACGTTACCTGAAGGCATTGCATGTTTAACAGAAACAACAATAACATCTCCTATTGATGCGTACCTTCTTCTGGTTCCGCCCAATACTTTAATGCATAGAACCTCTTTGGCTCCACTGTTGTCTGCAATTTTTAATCTAGATTCTGCTTGTATCATAATTATTTAGCTCTTTCAATAATTTCTACTAATCTCCAACATTTATTTTTACTCAATGGCTTTGTTTCCATGATTTTCACTTTGTCACCAATGTTACAATCGTTTTTTTCATCATGAGCCATAAATTTAGTTGATTTCTTAACGAACTTACCGTAAATTTCGTGTTTTACTTTTCGTTCAACAGTAATAACAACAGACTTATCCATTTTATTACTAACAACCAAACCTATTCTTTCTTTTCTTAAATTTCTATTTTCCATTATCACTATAATTTATGATTGAATTGCTCTTTTTCTGATTTCAGTATTCAATCTAGCTACTGTTCTTCTTACTTGTTTAATTTGAGCAGGATTTTCAAGCGGTGACACTGAATGTGCTAACCTAACACGTCTTAATGTATCTTTTTGTTCTTGATACTTTTCTTTCAAATCATCTAATGATAAATCCTTAATATCTATTTGTTTCATCTGTTTATATTATTTAAATATATCGGCTTATTCTGTATAATCTCTTCTTACCATGAATTTTGTTTTCACTGGTAATTTTTGAGCTGCTAATCTTAAAGCTTCTTTAGCAACTTCTAATGGTACACCATCTGCTTCAA
Source organism: Vicingaceae bacterium (assembly GCA_965284565.1). Taxonomy (GTDB): domain Bacteria; phylum Bacteroidota; class Bacteroidia; order Flavobacteriales_E; family Vicingaceae; genus BRH-c54. Next base: position 1,975,514 of record OZ260100.1, on the reverse strand, counting down.
AAATAATTTTACCTGGTCTTACAGTAGCAACCCATAATTCAGGGCTACCTTTACCTTTACCCATTCTAACTTCTGCAGGTTTTTTAGTTACAGGCTTATCTGGAAATACTCTAATCCAAATTTGTCCTTCTCTTTTCATGTATCTTGTAACTGCTATCCTTGCTGCTTCAATTTGACGAGCTGTCATCCAACACTCTTCTAATGATTTGATAGCAAATGATCCAAATGCTATTTGCGAGCCTCTATGAGAGTTTCCTTTCATGTGGCCTTTTTGCATTTTTCTATATTTCGTCTTTTTCGGTTGTAACATGATATTTTATCTTTTACTACTGTGTATTCTATAAATTATTTTCTTTTTGGAGCTCCTTTTGGTTTTCTTGATCTTGAATCTCCTCCGCCTTTTCCGCCTCTTTTTCCTTTATCTAATCCAATATTTGGTGATAAATCTCTTTTTCCGTAAACCTCTCCTTTACAAATCCATACTTTAACTCCAATTCTTCCGTAAGTTGTATGTGCTTCTGTTAATGCATAATCAATATCAGCTCTAAAAGTATGTAATGGTGTTCTTCCTTCTTTATAACCTTCAGATCTTGCCATTTCTGCACCACCTAATCTTCCTGATACTAAAACTTTAATTCCTTCTGCTCCCATTCTCATTGTAGATGCTACAGCCATTTTAACAGCTCTTCTAAATGAAACTCTTCCTTCTATTTGTTTAGCAATGTTATCTGCTACTAATTTTGCATCTAACTCAGGTCTTTTAATTTCAAAGATGTTTATTTGAATTTCCTTATTGGTAATTTTCTTTAACTCTTCTCTTAATTTATCAACTTCTTGACCTCCTTTACCGATAATTATTCCTGGACGAGATGTGTTAATAGTAACTGTGATTACTTTTAGTGTTCTTTCGATAATAATTTTAGAGATACTTGCTTTTTGCAAACGAGCCATTAAGTACTCGCGAATTTTGAAATCTTCAACTATTTTATCTGCATAGAATCTTCCACCATACCAGTTAGAATCCCATCCTTTGATGATTCCTAATCTATTTGAAATTGGATTTACTTTTTGTCCCATCTATTTTTAATTTTTGCTATCAACGATTAATGTAACATGATTTGATCTTTTTCTAACTCTGTGAGCTCTACCTTGTGGTGCTGGCTGAATTCTTTTAAGCATTCTAGCACTATCCACTTGAATTTCTTTAACAATTAAGTTACTCTCTTCAGGTCTTGCTCCTTCATTTTTGGTTTCCCAATTTGCTATTGCAGATCTTAATAATTTTTCTAATCTCTTAGCAGCATCTTGAGGGCTAAATTGTAATATACCCAATGCTTTAAAAACATCTTGTCCTTTAATCATGTCTGATACTTTTCTCATCTTACGAGGAGAGGTAGGACAGTTATTAAGTTTTGCAAAACTTACTGTTTTTTTAGCCTCTTTAATTTGCTGTGCTCTTTCTTTTTTTCTAACACCCATGATATACTAATTTTTATCTTTTACCTTTATCTTTTTTGTTACCAGCATGACCTCTAAAGTTTCTTGTTGGAGAAAATTCTCCTAACTTGTGCCCTACCATATTCTCTGTAACATATACAGGTATAAATTTATTTCCATTATGAACAGCAATGGTTAACCCAACAAAGTCAGGAGTAATCATTGAAGCTCTAGACCAAGTCTTTATAACTGCTTTTTTTCCAGATTGCTGAGCTGTATCAACTCTTAATTGCAATTTATAATGAACAAACGGTGGTTTTTTTAACGAACGACTCATAATTTAATTATTTCTTTCTACCTTCAATAATGTATTTACTTGATTTATTCTTTTTAGATCTTGTTTTGAATCCTTTTGCAGGTAATCCTTTTCTTGATCTTGGGTGACCTCCAGAATTCTTTCCTTCACCACCACCCATTGGGTGATCAACTGGATTCATTACAACAGGTCTTACTCTTGGTCTTCTTCCTAACCATCTACTCTTACCTGCTTTACCAGCTCTTTCTAACATGTGTTCTGAATTAGAAACTGTTCCAATTGTTGCACGACATGTTGCTAAAATTAATCTTGTTTCTCCTGAAGGAAGTTTTACTACAACAAATTTTCCATCTTTTGCAGTTAACTGTGCATAAGAACCTGCGCTTCTAGCTAGTTTAGCTCCTTGGTTTGGTCTTAACTCAATATTATGAATAACTGTTCCTAAAGGAATTTCAGACATATAAAGTGTATTACCAACTTCTGGTGTTGCTCCTTTTCCTGAAACAATTTCCTGACCTACTTTAATACCGTTTGGAGCGATAATATATCTTTTTTCTCCATCCTTGTAATAAATTAAAGCAATTCTTGCAGTTCTTGTTGGATCATATTCAACAGATTTAACGATACCAGGAACTCCGTCCTTTTCTCTTTTAAAATCTATCTCTCTTGATTTTTGCTTGTGACCACCACCAATATATTTCATGGTCATTTTTCCAACATTATTTCTACCACCTGACTTACTTCTACCTTTGGTTAAAGATTTCTCTGGTGTAGATGTTGTAATTTCGTTGAAATCACTTACAATCTTATGTCTTTGTCCCGGGGTTATGGGATTTAATTTTCTTAATGCCATTTTTGTTTATCTCTTTAGAGGGTTATATCCCCCATATAATTAATAAAATATTTATCTTCTTAAATATTACTAAAAAAGTCTATCGCTTCTCCTTCTGACAAAGTTACAACAGCTTTTTTGTAATTATTAGATCTTCCTGAAACCAATCCTGCTTTTGTATGTCTTGATTTAGATTTACCAGCATAATTCATTGTATTAATAGATTCAACAGTTACATTATACATGTCTTTAATTGCATCTTTAATTTGAATCTTGTTGGCTTTCTTGTTCACAACAAAAGCATAACGATTAAACTTCTCCGTTTGAGAAGTCATTTTTTCAGTAATAACAGGTTTAATTATAATCTCCATCTTAATTATTTTCTTAAAATTCCTTCTATTTTGCTTAATGAACCTTCAGATATAACTACCATATTCGCATTCAAAATATCATAAGTATTTATTTCTGAAGCAGTTACTACTTTAGTCCCTTTCAAATTTCGGGACGACAAATATACATTTTTATTTGATTCAGAGATAACTATTAAAGATTTTTTATCTAAAATATTTAAATTAGATAAAATTGAAGCATATTCTTTAGTTTTTGGAGACTCAAAATTAATGTCTTCTAAAATTGTAATAGCTCCATCTTTAGCTTTATAACTTAAAGCTGATCTTCTTGCTAATCTTTTTTGTTTAACATTTAATTTAAACTCATAATCTCTAGGTCTTGGGCCGAATACTCTACCTCCACCTTTAAATAATGGATTTTTAATATCTCCAGCTCTAGCAGTTCCTGTTCCTTTCTGTTTTTTAATTTTTCTAGTACTACCTTTTACTTCTCCTCTTTCCTTAGCCTTATGAGTACCTTGTCTTTTATTTGCTAAATATTGTTTAACATCTAAATAAATAGCATGATCATTAGGTTCGATAGCAAAAACTGTTTCATCAAGAACAGCTTTTTTCTTTGTATCTTTTCCTTCTATATTTTTAATAACTAATTCCATTTGTTATCCTCCTATTTATTTTTCGATTACTACATAAGAACCTTTAGGGCCAGGTATTGAGCCTTTAAGTACTATTAAATTCTTATCATTATAAACTTTAACCACTTCTAGGTTAACTTGTTTAACTCTTTTTCCACCCATTCTTCCAGCCATTTTCATTCCTTTCATTACTCTAGATGGTGTAGAACCCGCTCCAAGAGAACCTGGTGCTCTTAGTCTGTTGTGTTGACCGTGAGTTGCATCTCCAACACCGGCAAAGCCATGTCTTTTTACAACACCTTGAAAACCTTTACCTTTTGATGTTCCTATTACGTCAACCCATTCTCCTTCAATAAACATATCAACTGTAACTTGATCTCCAACATTTGAATCTTGCAATCCGTCAACTTCAACAACTTTTCTTTTTGGTGTAGTACCTGATTTTTTAAAGTGTCCCTGAAGTGCTTTTGGAGTATTTTTTTCTTTTCTTTCTCCGTAAGCAATCTGAACAGCTTCGTAGCCATCGGTATCTACCTTTTTGACTTGTGTTATAACACAAGGACCAGCTTCAATAATCGTGCATGGTATATTTTTACCCTCGGCACTATAAACGCTAGTCATACCTAATTTTTTCCCAATCAATCCTGGCATTTTACTTTGTTTTTATATTAATAATTAATTTACTTAAACTTTGATTTCAACATCAACACCACTTGGCAACTCTAACTTCATTAAAGAGTCAACTGTTTTTGAAGAAGAGCTATAGATATCAATTAGTCTTTTATAAGAACATAATTGAAATTGCTCTCTAGCTTTCTTGTTTACGTGTGGTGATCTTAATACTGTATAAATTCTTTTGTGTGTTGGTAATGGAATTGGCCCATTAACAATAGCACCTGTTGATTTAACAGTCTTAACGATTTTTTCAGCTGATCTATCAACTAAGTTGAAATCGTATGATTTTAATTTTATTCTAATTTTTTGGCTCATTATTATTTATAATATAAAATTATTATGCTTCTACTTTTCCTTTTACTTTAGTAATTACTTCATCAGCAATGTTTTTTGGACATGGATCGAAGTGAGAGAATTCCATTGTTGAAGTAGCTCTACCTGATGACATTGTTCTTAATGCTGTTACATACCCGAACATTTCAGACAATGGCACTTTTGCTTTAATGATTTTAGCTCCAGCTCTATCATCCATTCCTTCTACCTGACCTCTTCTTCTATTTAAATCCCCAACAATATCTCCCATATTTTCTTCTGGAGTAACTACTTCTAATTTCATTACTGGTTCTAATAAAATTGGACCAGCTTTAGGCAATGCATTTCTGTAAGCCATTTTAGCAGCAACCTCAAAAGACAAAGCATCTGAATCCACTGCGTGGTAAGATCCATCTTTTAATGTTACTTTTAAGCTATCTACTGAGTAACCTGCAAGAACACCAGTTTTCATTGCTTCTTTGAATCCTTTTTCTACTGAAGGGATAAATTCTCTAGGAATATTACCACCTTTAATTTCATTAACAAACTCAAGTCCTAATTTTTCAGGATCTGTTTGTGGTTCAACAGTGAAAACAATATCAGCAAACTTACCTCTACCACCAGATTGTTTTTTATAAACTTCTCTATGATCAACTGTTCCTGTAATTGCTTCTTTGTATGCAACCTGAGGCTGACCTTGATTACATTCTACTTTAAATTCTCTTTTTAATCTATCTAAGATAATCTCTAAGTGTAACTCTCCCATACCACTTAATACAGTTTGACCTGAATCTTCATCAGTATGAATAGTTAAAGTAGGATCTTCTTCAGATAATTTTGAAAGTGCAACACCTAATTTATCAACGTCTGCTTGAGTTTTAGGCTCAATAGCAATACCGATAACTGGCTCTGGGAACACCATAGATTCTAACACTATTGGGTGTTTTTCATCACATAATGTATCTCCTGTTTTAATATCTTTAAATCCGATAACAGCTGCAATATCTCCAGCCATTAAACAGTCAATTTGATTTTGTTTGTTAGCGTGCATTTGGAAAATTCTAGAAATTCTTTCTTTGTTTCCAGTTCTTGTGTTTAACACATAAGAACCTGAGTCTAATTTTCCTGAATAAGCTCTAGTAAAACATAATCTACCAACAAAAGGATCTGTAGCAATTTTAAATGCTAACGCTGCAAACGGCTCACTTACCGAAGGCTTTCTTTTCTCTTCTTCCTCTGTTCTTGGGTTGATACCAACAATTGCTTCTTGATCTAATGGAGAAGGTAAAATTTCCATTACCATATCCAACATTGCTTGTACTCCTTTATTTTTGAATGAAGAACCACACATCATTGGAACTACTTTTCCAGAAATTGTAGCCTCTCTTAACGCATCAAGAATTTCTCTTTCTGTTAATGAGTTTTCATCTTCAAAATATTTTTCCATTAAGGTTTCATCAAACTCAGCAACTGCTTCTAGTAATTTACCTCTCAACTCTCTTGCTTCATCAACGATATCTGCTGGAATCTCCACTTCATTAAATGTCATTCCAAAATCATCTTCATTCCAAACAATTCCTCTAAAGTTAATTAAATCAACAACTCCTTTAAAATCGTCTTCAGCACCAATATTTAATTGTAAAGGTAATGCATGGCTACCCAACATTTCTTTTACTTGTTTGCAAACATTAAGGAAGTCAGCTCCTGATCTATCCATTTTATTTACAAAACCTATTCTTGGTACATTGTAGTTATTAGCTAATCTCCAATTAGTTTCTGACTGTGGTTCAACACCATCAACAGCACTAAACAAGAATACTAATCCATCTAATACTCTTAACGAACGATTTACCTCAACTGTAAAATCAACGTGACCAGGAGTATCAATAATATTCACATGATAATTATCTCCTCTATAAGGCCAAGTTAAAGTAGTTGCAGCTGAAGTAATAGTAATACCTCTTTCTTGTTCTTGTTCCATCCAATCCATTGTAGCAGCACCATCATGTACTTCTCCAATTTTATGACTTACTCCTCCGTAAAAAAGTATTCTTTCGGTTGTGGTAGTTTTTCCAGCATCAATATGTGCTGCAATACCTATATTTCTTGTATATTTTAAATCTCTAGCCATGGTAAATTACTTTTTTGTATTTTAAAACCTAAAATGAGAGAATGCTTTATTAGCATCTGCCATTCTATGTGTATCTTCTTTTTTCTTGAAAGCAGCACCTTCTTCTTTGAATCCTGCAACTATTTCTCCAGCTAATTTCTGAGCCATAGTTTTTTCATTTCTCTTTCTAGAATATCCTATCAGCCACTTTATTCCCATAGAAACTTGTCTTTCTTCTCTAATTGGTTGTGGAATTTGAAATGTTGCTCCCCCAATTCTTCTACTTCTAACTTCTACTCCTGGAGTAACATTTTTTAATGCTTTTTTAAAGACATCTAAATTATTTTCTTCAGTAACTTTTTGTCCTACAATTTCTAGTGCGTCATAAAATAATTTGAATGCAACGCTCTTCTTACCGTCCAACATTAAATTATTAACGAATTGTGTTACCAAAACATCACTAAATTTAGGGTCTGGAAGTAATACTCTCTTTTTTGCTCTTGACTTTCTCATTTTGTTATATTAACCTTTATATATTTATTTGGTATTAATTATTTTTTCTTTGGACGTTTAGTTCCGTATTTAGATCTTCTTTGAGTTCTTCCTTCAACACCTGTCGTATCCAAAGTACCTCTTACGATATGATACCTAACACCTGGTAAATCTTTTACCCTTCCACCTCTAACCAAAACAATAGAGTGTTCTTGCAAGTTATGACCTTCTCCTGGAATATAGGCATTCACCTCTTTCTGGTTAGTTAGTCTTACCCTTGCAACTTTTCTCATTGCTGAGTTAGGTTTTTTTGGTGTAGTTGTATAAACTCTGATACAAACACCTCTTCTTTGCGGACAAGAATCTAAAGCCGCAGATTTACTTTTCTTTTCTAAAGTTGTTCTTCCTTTCCTTACTAATTGCTGTATAGTTGGCATATTTATTTAATTAAAATAGTTAGTATCCCTAAAAAAATGGAGTGCAAAAATACAATTATTTTTTATATAAACAATAGCTTGTTAATTTTTTTAGGAAATCCATTAAATTTATCTGCAAATTGATAGAAAAACAAAGGAGTGAGACATGCTCACTCCTTTGTTAATTTGTATAAAAATAGCTTAATTATCTAATCAAGGTAACTGTTCCTTTCTCAAAATATTCTTTTCCATCAGTTCCTTTTGCATTTATAATAAAGAAATATGTTCCATCAGGAACAACTTCCCCAGACAAAGTCCTTCCATCCCATCCTCCTGTTACAGAGTTCCATTCATACAACTTTTGTCCCCACCTATTATAAATCACTCCTTCAACTTCTTCTAAGTTCTCACCACCAACCATAAACATATCGTTACTAGCATCTCCATTAGGTGTAAATACATTTGGAATAATAATAACAGACTCTCCAATTGCAGTTATTGTAACAGTTGCTGTATCCGAACAAATACCATCGGTTACTATAAGTGTAACCGTATATGTTCCTGTGTTATTATAAGTTTGTGATGGCTCAAAAATAGTATCTGTATTTCCATTTCCAAAGTCCCAAACATAGGATATTCCAAAACCAGTTGTACTTCCATTTCCAAAAAATACATTTAAAGGCGTTGAACCCGTTGTTGGATTTGCATTAATTACAGCTTGTACTCCTCCAACCATAACTTGAACAGAATCTATTGGTGAATCACAGCCCCCAACTTCACTTGCATAGAATGTAAACACCCCTATAGAAGTTGACGGAACTACTAATGGACTACCTGTTCCTAACACTATAGTTCCAGCAGCATCAGCATACCAAGTAATTGTTCCATTTCCACTTCCTGTTGCTGTTAGTATAATATCATCTCCGAAACACAATGGAAGAACAGGATCTATTACAATTGTATTTTGTGGTGTAATAGATAAAGTTGTTTCGATTATGCTATCACAACCTAAACTAGTTGTTAATGAGTCGTAATAAACTCCTGCTGTAGTCTGAAACGAACCTCCCAACAAAATACTATCACCTTGACAAATTCCTGCTGTTGTTTGTGTAACTACTACTGGGTTAACAGTAAGTGTTGTTGATATAATACTATCACAACCATTTTGAGTTGCTAAAGTATCATTATATACTCCACTTGTAGACTGAAACACACCTCCTATTGAAATACTATCACCCTGACAAATCTGAGCTGTCTGTGCAATAAAATAGCTTGCATTAATTGTTATTTGGAAAGAATCAACTGCTGCAGCACAACCTCCAGATGCTGGAATATTATTATATACCATATAGGTTCCTGCTGCACTATTTGTTAAATCTAATTCTCCTGTTGAAGTACTTACAAAAACCAATCCTACAGGATTGGATGAAAAAGTTCCTGCAAAATTATTCCCCGTAAACACCGGCAATTCATTTGTATCTCCCTGGCAATAAGGAGAATTATTATAAACAAATGTAGCTCCAGGTGCATTTACAATATTTATCACAACAGAGTCTACAGCAGGACAATCATTTCCTGCAGATGTAGTATTATAATAAACTGTAAAAGAACCTAGCCCACTATTTGTCAAATCAATCTCACCTGTAGTAGCATTTATCACTCCAGGAGAACTTATTGTAAATGTACCCCCTGTTGTACCGCTAATGGTTGGTGTTGGATTAGTTCCTGTTATACAAAATGTTGTTGGCGAATAACTGAATAATGCAGAATCAACTTGTAATAGCTCTATGGTAGCAGAATCTATTGCTGCAGAACATCCTCCTGAAGCTGCTATTGTATTATATACAGTATAAATTCCTGGTGAACTCGTTGATAAATCAATTGCTCCGTTAGAACTATTTAAACTCAAGCCTGTTGATGGATTAGATGTAAATGTCCCTCCACTTGCTCCCGGAGCATAAGTTAAAATAGGATTTGCTGCATCTAAACAATATTGAGGAGCATCATAACTAAATGTTGCTATTGGTGCCGCAGTAATAGTTACCTGAACTGAATCTACAGACGGACATGGATTGCCAGCCGATACTGTATTATAGTAAACAGTAAATGTCCCTAACCCACTTAATACTAAATCAATTTCTCCTGTTGATGAATTAATTGAACCCGGAGCAGTTATAGTAAATGTCCCTCCTGTTGTACCATTAATTGTAGGAGTTGGATTTGTTCCTGTTATACAAAATGTAGTAGGACTATAAGTGAAACTTGCATCATCAGCAGCATCTATTGTTACAGTTGTTGATGTTTGATATTGAGGACAAGTAGGTGTTGCCACAACAGTAAATGTAACTGTATAAACACCAGGTGTACTTAATGAAGGAACAATATCTCCCGTAGTAGTATTTAAAGACAGACCTACTGGTGTTGCTGAATAGGTACCTGTTAAAGTACCATTTGTATGTGTAACAGAATAAGTATTTGTATCATTACTACAAAAAGGATCTCCTGCATAACTAATAGTATCTTCAGGACAAACTGGAATAACCGACAACACCCATGGTGAAAATGTATTTTGTCCAACAAATGGTCCTGCAGAACCAATACCTGCTGTCACACCTGGTGTCCCTGGAGTAACAGGAGCATCCCAAGATGATCCATTCCAATGTTGCGTCCTTACATTCCCGGTAGGGTTAATCGTTGTATTTTCAACACCTCTATAAGAAAATGTTAAATCTCCTGTTGTATTATTTGCAGCCTGAATGTCCCAAAATCTATCAATAGCATATTGAACAGAATCTGCAAAATTTAACATATTAGTTACGGGACCAACATTTGTTGCTGCAGGTTTAGGAAAGTTTGGTACATTGGTAAACCAAGTTGACATCTGAATATCTGTCGAATTGGTTGTAGTTTTGTTAAATGTAAAAGGAATATAGTCTGCTAAATTTCCTCCTACACCAAAAGGAATTACATAACTCCCAGAACTAGTACCGGTTTCCCACTTCACATAGTTATATTGATTTTCTGAATGAATATGCCCTCCATTTCTAACAATACCCGATGGATTATTTTGATTAACTACCACATAAATAGGTGTTGCAGCAGTACCTCCATTCATAACTGTAACTGCACCATTTAAAACAAGTGCATTGTTTTGGGATTTCAAAGTAGGGGACAGTAACAATCCTATACATAAACATATGGTAAAAGATAATAACTTCTTCATCTTGTTAATTTGTTAATTGTTTTACTTTAAATATTTAAAGTAATAGAAAACAGCAAAAATTTATATTATTTATTTTCTAATGCTTCAATTCTTTTTTCAAGCTGTTCTATAATAGTTTGTTGCTCCTTTATAGCTTCTACCAAAACAGGAACTAACAAAGTATAACTTAAAGATTTAACTTTATGTACATTTTGCTCTCGAGACATTCCATTGTCCATTTCTCCTGATGTTGAATATAAGTTTGCCTCTCTAACTATATATGGAAAGATTTTCTCAACTTCCTGAGCTACAAATCCTATTTGTTTAGTTTCAGTATCAAGACCTAATCCAGAAAAATTAGAGTTATCAAAATTATACTCTACTCCTCTAAGTTGCATTACTTTACCTAAAGCACCATCAATAGTAACAATATTTTTCTTCAATCTTTGATCAGATACATTTTGCCAAGCAGTTGTTCCTCCAGCCCATCCATTAGAAAACAATGCCCAACCTGTCGCAGTTAAAGTATTTCCACCAACAAAACCAGCTAAAACACCATTTCCTGCAGTACTGTTTGAAAAACCTTCAACACCTGCTGCCGATCCTGCTGCATTCATCGCTAACCCCATTATACCATTAGCAGCCAGAGCTGTTCCATTATAATTTGTTATACCGAACCAACCTCTACTTCCATTTCCTGCATTTAAACTTTGAGCTCTTGCAATTGCATCTGTAGTGTTATTAAAATCCCACATGGTATGAAATTGAGAAAGAACTGTGTTGTAACTATAATGAATACTAGTAAGAGGAGTAGTGGTTCTAATTCCAATATCTCCATTAGCTTCAATGGTCATTCTTTCCAAATTATTGGTTCTAAATTTAAAATCTGCTGCATTTGTTGGTCCAATAAAGTTGGCTGCTGCAATACCTGCATTACCAGTAGTTAACCACGCAGCTTGTGTAGAAGTTACCGGACCTCCTGAGCCAGCAGTACCATTTACTATAACATTGCCATTCGCATTAAAAGATGGCGTAGTCAAAGTCCAAGAAGGACCCATTGGACCTTGCGGTCCCTGTGGACCAGCAGGACCTTGTGGACCAGCTGCACCCGGAGTACCAGCAGGACCTTGTGGACCGGCAGGACCAGCTGCACCAGCAGGGCCTTGTGGGCCAGCAGGGCCTGTTGCACCCGTGGCTCCTGTTGGACCAGCAGGACCAGCAGGACCAGTTGCTCCTGCGGGACCCGCAGGGCCTTGTGGACCTAATGCTTGCACCCACTGTGTCCCATCATAATACCAATAACCAACCGCACCTCCTGTCATAGCTGCATTAGTATTATAAACTAATAAACTTGTCGCAGGAGCGGGTATAGTTGTAACATCTGTTGTTGATGTTAACGAAACTCTAGGAACTAACAACCCCTTATTAGTAAAGTCTATATCTAACCCCGCAGAAGCATCTGGAAGTGCTCCTGTTGTATTTATACCAACATTTTGAGAATACCCAAACAAGCTAGCAGAAACAATACTTATAGTAAAAATTATTTTTTTCATAATTAATTATTTATGTTTATTTTATTATGTTTTAAAAAATTGAAATTTAATTGTCAAATATAAAAATATTTTATGTTACTAAACAAATATACTTAGTTTAATGCTATATTTTTACTTAATTTACAGACTCATGACGTCTATTAATGGAAAATGGTTGCATCCATTTTCTTTATAACTAAAAAGTCAAATCTTGAAAATTATTTTTTAATTATTTTTTGTATAATTCTACCTTCATCTAACAAAACAAAATAAACTCCATTTGAAAGAAAAGACAAATTAATCACTTCTTTTGTGCTTGAAATTATTTTAACAAGATGTGTTTTACCAAGTACATCAACAATTCTTATTTCTTTATTTTGAATTGAAGAAAATGTCATTTCTTCAATTGTTAACTGGTCAGTTATTAATGTTGGATAAATCTTAACTTCTTTCACTCCCAACTCATCAATACCTGAAATAATTATATTGACTATTTGTGTATTTAAGTTAGTGCCACAAGCATTCGTTACAGTAAGTATTACCGTATAATTTCCTGTAGCAGCGTAAGTATGAACTGGATTTTGCTGCAAAGATATAGGACTTCCATCACCAAAATCCCATGACCAACTTGTTGCTCCTGTTGAAGCATCTGTAAACGTTACAGTTCCTGCATTGTCAACAAAAGTAAATGCAGCAACTGGAGGTTGTAATATATTTACATTAAGCGTTCTAGCTGTACTACTTCCACAAATATTATCTGCTGTTACAGAAATAATTCCTGATGTATTATCATTAGTTGTGTTAATACTATTTGAAGTACTCGACCCTGTCCACCCTGTTGGAATTGTCCATGTATAAAGCATATTTGAATCATTTACAACTGAATATGTTTCCACTACATTTGGACAGGGAGTTGCATTTCCAGTAATTACACTCGGCATAGCTGGTTGATTAACTACAGTTATATGCGCAGAATCTGTAACAGTTGTAGGTCCATTCCCATCATCAACAGTAAGAGTAACACTGTATACACCTGCTGTATTATATGTTATTGACGGGTTTTGAACTGTTGAAGAAGAGGGTGTTCCTCCTGGAAAACTCCATAGCCAAGATGTTGGTGTTGACCCAGTTGTTAAATCAGTAAAATTAACCGTTGTTCCTACACAAATATTTGATGGTGATCCTTGAAAATCTGCAACTAAAGCACTAGAAAGATTATTCCATTTCCACATTCCATCTTGTGTTGCACTTGCATTAAACCAACCTGACCATCCTACAGAAGGGTTTTGAAATTCAACATATAAATGTTGATCAGTATCAATGATATTCCAAGTCACCCCTCCATCTTGACTAAATGAAGAACCAGCAGGAGCAGCTCCAGTAGTAAAAGCTATATTTGTTCCTTCAATAAAACATAATCCATTAGTAAATACAGACCCACTTGTAGTTAATTGTGTCCATGTTGCACCACTATTAGTTGTTCTATAAACATTAGCATTATTATCAACAATCAACCCTGTAGTTCCTGAAGAAAATGATAAATTACCAGATGAAGAAGATGTAACAGCTCCTCCGAAATCAGCTATTGGAGATTGATACACCTGCCAATTTAACCCTCTATTAGAAGAGTGGTATATTCGTCCTAAACTAGTTGTAAACCAAACATTATCACCTATTACTTCAATTTGTCTTGTATATCCAAATTCATTAGCATTTAATGGATTAGGAATATTTGCACCCGGAACTAGTGTCCAAGTTGTTCCTCCATTAGTAGTTGTATATAATTCAAACTCTCCATTTATTGGATCACCTTGAGCAAACCCAACATTAGCATCCCAAAAATGAACTACATTGGTAAAAGATGAAGCGTTATTATAAGTTGCCGTGTTTTGTCTTGTCCATGTAGTACCTCCATTAGTTGTTTTCCAAATACCACCTGTTTGACCGCCTGCAGTAGGATAAGCTGCTAACCATGCTGTATTAGCATCAAAGGCATGTATCATAGAAATACCTAAATTATTATTTCCAATATTAATATTACCTGGAGTCCAAGTATTACCTCCATTAGTAGTTTTGGTAAATTGCTGTATATTTGAATTATTTCCTGAACCATCATAAGCCGTTGCCCATACTGTTTGTGCATCTACTATTGAAATATGATTAATTCCTCTTGAAGCAGCTGTAAAACCAGAGTTTTGTTTAATCCACGCTCCAAAAGGTTGTAAGGTTACTGTAATGTATCCCGTTTTAGTTAATGATTGTGTACTTTGAGAATTTGTTACAGAAAGTGTAACATCATAAACACCTGCTGTTGGGTAAGTAATCGCAGGTGGGGTTTGCCCTACATGAGATGATGGTGTCCCTCCCGGAAAAGTCCATGTCCAGTTGGTAATAGGATTCCCTCCATCTGCAGACGCATCTGTAAAAGTAACACTCTGCCCTTCAACAATTGAAGTAGGAACTCCTGAAAACATTGGAATTGGGTCTCCTGTAACTGTTGATTGAACACATTGAAGAGCTGCCAAGGCGTCTATTCTTGGTCCTATATTTTGATTAATATTAACTCCGGTAGACAACAAACAATTAAGAACTTGAGTAGGCGTTAAAGTAGGATTAATACTCAACATTAACCCCATTAGCCCCGCAGCAAATGGAGACGCCATAGAAGTACCTCCCATCTTCGCATAACTATTTCCTCCAGAAGTATAAACTGTACTTAGCAATCCTCCATTGCTAAAACCACCTGGAGAAGCAATATCTACATAAGGAGTTGTTCCATTATAATTTGAGAAACTTGACCTATTGTCATTTGCATCAACAGAACCAACACATACAACATTATTATATGCAGCAGGATAAAACAGTGTAGTAACACCATCATTTCCAGCAGCTGCAACAAAAATAATATTAGGAAAAGAATTAATTAAATTTTGATAGGTTTGACTAAATCCAGGGCCACCAAAAGACATGTTAATAATATGAGCTCCATTTTGAGCTGCCCATTGCACCCCTTGATAAGTATGGGTCAATCCTGTATTTGTACTTGCACTTTGCCTTGTTTTAACAGCAATTAATTCAGCATTTCCACCTAAAGAAGCTATCCCAATTCCGTTATTGATATCTGCACAGGCTAACCCTGCTACATGAGTTCCGTGAGACCAACCCGCATTACTTGTATAAACAGTTGGTGGTGTTGGATTATTATCGTTATCAGCAACATCTCGTTGAGCGAAAATAGTATAATCAGTATGGTTAGTTGCCACAGCATTATCCACTACTGCAATTTTTACTGTATTACTTCCTAAACTAATGTTCCATGCATTTTCAGAACCTACTAAAGTATGATACCATTTGTTAGTCCCAAAATGTTGTGGATCATTTGGCACAAAATCAACATAATATAAAGGTACTTTTTCAGCATATTCTACCCCTACTACCTGCTGTAATTCTTCTATCATTTCATCAACTTTAGAAAAATCGGAAAAAGTAATTTGATAAATTTTCATCAATTCTTGTTTTCCTGTAAAATAACTTGGGCGTTCAAAACTAATTACTTGATAATTAGAAAGTACCTTTGCTAATTTCGGATAATTTGATATTTTTTCTTTTTGACTAAACGAATGTTCATCTAAACGATTTAATTCTGATTTTTTAACAGGAACAAGTTCTTTTAACTTTAAAAAAATTTGCCCATCAATATAGTCATGATATTGTGTCTGTGTAAAAGCAACATTTAATATAAAAATAGCGCTTAAAAAAAGTAATATTTTTTTCATATATAATAGTTTAATTTTGAATATTTTGTAAAATTTACTGTTAAAAGTAATAATTTTCCTGATTAAAACTAATTTAACAAAATAATTTCAATAATAAAATTACACTACACTTGGAAAGTTAAAGTCATAAATAGTACTTGGTTACCCCCCTCTATAAATTATTAACCCTGATATAACCTAGATAAATATTACTCCTTGAGTTATTTTTAGCAAATCATTTTATCAACATCCATAAAACAGAAAGACTATATTCTTATTTTTGTTTTCTCTTAAGAACATTTCAAAACTTAATAATTAGTGGATTATCTGAAAGAATTAAACACCCCTCAACAACAAGCTGTTGAAACTACCGCAGGTCCAGTTATGGTAATTGCCGGTGCCGGCTCTGGAAAAACAAGAGTACTCACATACCGTATTGCCCATTTAATTAATAGTGGTGTAGATCCTTTCAATATTTTGTCGCTTACTTTTACCAATAAGGCTGCTCAAGAAATGAAAGAAAGAATTGGTAAAATTATTGGTTACAATGAAGCTCGAAACATTTGGATGGGGACATTCCACTCAGTTTTCGCACGTATTTTAAGAACCGAATCTGAAAAAATTGGTTACCCTTCTAATTTTACAATTTATGATACTCAAGATGCTAAAAACCTTATTAAAACCATTTTAAAAGAAAAAGGTCTTGACGATAAAGTTTATAAACCCAACTTAGTGTTAAACAGAATTTCTAGCGCTAAAAATAATTTAATTTCTGCAGCAAGGTATGTTAGTGATGTAACATTACAAAGTGAAGACAGACAAGCAGCCAAACCCCGAATTGGCGAAGTTTACCAAACTTATGAAGCTCGTTGTTTTCAAGCCTCAGCCATGGATTTTGATGATTTATTATTTAAAACCAATATTCTTTTTAAAGACTTTCCTGACGTGTTACATAAATACCAACATCGTTTTAAATATATTCTAGTTGACGAGTATCAGGATACTAACTTTTCTCAATACATTATTGTAAAAAAATTAGCAGCTGTTTTTCAAAACATATGTGTTGTAGGCGATGATGCTCAAAGTATTTATGCTTTTAGAGGAGCTAACATTGAAAACATTTTAAACTTTAAAAATGACTATCCAGAATTAAAAACCTTTAAACTAGAAGAAAACTATCGTTCAACCAAAACAATTGTAGGAGCTGCCAACAACATCATTAAAAACAACAAACATCAACTAGAAAAAAATGTTTTTACTTCTAATGAGGTTGGTAATAACATAAAGGTTTATGCTGCAGCAACAGAAAATGAAGAAGGGAAAATTGTTGCCAATGCTATTTTTGATATTCAACAACAAGAAAAAGCCAAAAACAAAGATTTTGCAGTCCTCTATAGAACCAACAATCAATCAAGATCTATTGAAGAGTCTTTAAGAAGGAAAAATATTGCCTATAAAATTTATGGTGGACTTTCTTTTTACCAAAGAAAAGAAGTAAAAGATATGCTGGCTTATTTTAGATTAATTGTCAACCCAAATGACGAAGAATCGCTAAAAAGAGTTATCAATTATCCTGCTAGAGGAATTGGAAACACTACTCTTGATAAAATTTCCATTACTGCCATAAACCAACAAAAACCTATCTGGGAAATTATCACCAACATTAACTACTACCCTGTTGACATTAACAATGGAACTAAAAACAAGTTAGCTCAATTTGTAGAAATGATTAAAAGTTTCCAAATTCAATTACAAACTAAAAATGCTTATGATTTAGGACATGAAGTTGCTTCTACATCAGGAATTCTGAAAGAACTTTTTAGCGACAGAACTCCAGAAGGCATAAGTAAGTATGAAAATATTCAGGAATTATTAAATGGTTTGAAAGAATTCAGTGAAAACGAAAATGAGTTAGAAGAAGATGTTACACCAAGAGGTTTACCGGAATTTTTGCAAGATGTAGCTTTATTAACCAATGCCGATAACGAAAAAGATGAAGACAAAAATAAAGTCACTTTAATGACTATTCATGCCTCTAAAGGTTTGGAATTTCCTCATGTTTTTATTGTTGGTTTAGAAGAAAATTTATTTCCATCTCAACTATCATTAACTTCGAGAGCAGATTTAGAAGAAGAAAGAAGATTGTTTTATGTAGCAGTTACCCGAGCAGAAAAATCACTTACTCTTTCTCATGCTGTTTCTAGATATAAGTTTGGAACAGCACAATTTAATGAACCTAGTCGTTTTCTTTCTGAAATTGATGATGAATTTTTAGACTTTCAAACACCAAAATCAATTCCTTCATCTCAATCAGCTTCTTTCGATTTTGAAAGAAGTTCTTACACTTCAAACTATCAAAAAAAACCTAATTACAAAAGCTCTAATCAACAACAAATAAAACAGCATACTCCACCACCGTTACCTAAAAACTTAAAAAAAATCTCTCCTAATCAACAAGTGGCGACCTCAAGTGCTGAAAATTTAGACTTGAAAGAAGGTATTATGGTTAACCATGAAAGATTTGGCAATGGAATAATCACCAACATTGAAAATGGCAAAGCAACCGTTAATTTCCAGCAAAGTGGCACAAAGCAACTCTTGTTAAAATTTGCCAAGTTAACAGTGATAAATTAGACGAATTAATACAATCCCTAAAAAAATAATTACTTTTGATTTTTAAGTACAATTGAACAAAATAAATAAACAATGCAAAACATAGAAAAAGACTACAATACCCGAAGACCTAAAATGGTTATTCCCGAATATGGCAGAAATATTCAAAAAATGATTGACCATGCCATGACCGTTGAAAACAAAGAAGAAAGAAACAAAATTGCGAATGCCATAATAAGCGTTATGGGACAATTAAACCCTCACCTTAGAGATATTGCAGACTTTAAGCACAAATTATGGGATCATCTTTTTATTATTTCAGATTTTAAATTAGATGTTGACTCTCCTTATCCACTTCCCGACAGAGAAGCTATAGCTAAAAAACCTGAAAAGTTAGCTTATCCAGAAAATAACATCCGGTTTAAACATTATGGAAAAACCATAGAAAACCTAATAGACCAAGCTATTCTTCTTGAAGAAAAAGAAGAAAAAAATGCCCTTATTAGAATAATAGCCAACTTAATGAAAAAAACCTATCTTACTTTTAATAGAGATAGTGTTAATGATGAATTAATTATTGCTGACTTAAAAACTTTATCACAAGGAAAATTGCAACTGGAAAATTCTTTTGAATTTTTAAGTACAGACGAAATTTTATCTGTTGACAAAACTAAAAGACAATCTAACACCTCTAGAGGCAAGAAAAACAACAATCAACGTTCAAAAAGTAATTTTAAAAAAAGAAGATACTAAATGGGAAGTTTTCAAATTAAGGGAGGAACCAAACTTAAAGGCGAACTAACACCTCAAGGCGCAAAAAATGAAGCACTTCAAGTAGTTTGTGCTGTTTTATTAACTGCTAAAAAGGTTACTCTACACAACCTTCCAGACATTAGAGACGTAAATTTTTTAATTGATTTATTGGAAGAATTAGGTGTTAAAGTTAATCGTGCCGGAAATGGAACAGTTCATTTTCAATCAGACAATATAAACCTAGACTATTTATTAAGCGACCAATTCAAAAAAAGAGCCGCCTCATTAAGAGGTTCTATAATGATTTTAGGCCCACTTTTAACAAGGTTTAAAATAGCCTATATGCCTAAACCAGGTGGCGATAAAATTGGAGCGAGACCATTAGATACTCACTTTTTAGGTTTCTCTAAGTTAGGAGCAACCTACGAGTACGATGCTAAAAATACCTTTTACACTCTTAAAGCAGGAAAACTTGAAGGAAAATATATTTTACTAGACGAGCCTTCTGTAACAGGAACTGCCAACATCCTTATGACTGCCGTAATGGCAAAAGGAAAAACCACTATTTACAATGCTGCATGTGAACCTTACTTACAACAACTTTGCTCTATGCTTAACAGTATGGGAGCAAAAATTAAAGGTGTAGGTTCTAACTTACTAGAAATAGAAGGTGTATCAGAAATGAATGGCTGTATCCACACTTTACTTCCAGATTTTATTGAAGTAGGTTCTTTTATTGGTTTAGCAGCTACAACTCAATCAGAAATTACTATAAAAAATTGCAGAGTTGATATGTTGGGAAGAATTCCCGAAACTTTTGAAAGATTAGGAATTCATTTGGAAATTAAAGGAGACGATATTTACATTCCTTCTCAAAAAAATTACGAAATAAAAAAAATGATTGATGGTTCTATTCCAACAATTTATGATGCTCCTTGGCCAGGCTTTACTCCCGATTTATTGAGTATAATATTAGTTACAGCTATTCAAGCAAAAGGTACTGTGCTTATTCATCAAAAAATGTTCGATAGCAGATTATTTTTTATAGATAGATTAAAAGACATGGGCGCTCAAATTATTTTATGCGATCCGCATAGAGCAACCGTTATTGGAATCAATAGAGACTACAACCTTAGAGCAACCACTATGTCATCTCCAGATATTAGAGCTGGTGTAGCTTTGCTTATTGCTGCAATGTCGGCAGATGGAACAAGCATTATTAATAATATTGAACAAATTGACAGAGGCTACCAGTATATTGATACTCGTTTGAATAATATTGGAGCTGAAATTATACGATTATAATACGGCACTAATATTGATTTAATTTCTCCAAATAAACCATTAACAAATGAAAATCATCAAAAAATTTAAAACCACATTTGCACTTTTATTAATGATATTAGTGACTGTTGGTTTTATGTACAAACAAAATACAGGATTAAACGTTGGTGAAATGGCTCCCGATTTAAAATTCAATAATCCTGAAGGAAAAGAAATTGCATTATCCTCTCTAAAAGGAAAAGTAGTTTTAATAGATTTTTGGGCTTCTTGGTGTGTTCCTTGTCGAAGAGAAAACCCAGCTGTGGTTAAAGCTTACAACATGTTTAAAGATAAAAAATTTAAGAACGGCAAAGGCTTTACAGTTTATGGCTATTCTCTTGACACCAATACTGATCTTTGGAAAGCAGCTATTGAAAAAGATGGGTTAATTTGGAACAACCACACTAGCGATCTTAAAGGCTGGAATTCTGAAGGTGCTCAACTTTATAATATAAACTCAATTCCATCTAATTATTTAATAGATGGTGATGGGAAAATTATAGCTAAAAACCTAAGAGGTGAAGCACTAATTGATGCCCTTAGTAAATTCGAAAAAAAATAAAACCCACCTTATTTCATTCCGATTTAAGTTTAATTTGTCATTAATTCCTGACATTACAACAAAATTATGACAAATTGACTATTTCATTTCAAATGGTAGAATTTTTGACTTCCATTAAAAATCTATTTTAAAAATTGAACAAATGGCAAATACCGAAGAAGAAAAAAATGTTAATCAAGAAGAAAATGCTCAAGCTGGAAATGAAAACATAACTGACGAGCAAGCTTCTGAAATCAATAATGATTCCACAGAGGAGTTAACAAAAGAAGAACAATTGGAAATAGAAGTAAAAGAAGCTAAAGATAAATACCTTAGGCTTTATTCTGATTTTGAAAATTTCAGAAAAAGAACTCAAAAAGAAAAACTAGACTTATACAAAACCGCTGGTGAAGAAGTGATAACAGCCTTACTACCTGTTATTGATGATTTTGAAAGAGCTTCAAAAGCAATGCAAGATGCAAAAGATATTGACTCCGTAAAAGATGGAATGAAATTAATTCATGAAAAAATGCTTTCCATTCTAAAACAAAAAGGTTTAGAACCTGCAAAATCTCAAATAGGAGAACCTTTTAATGTTGAGTTTCATGAAGCCATAACCCAAATACCAGCACCTAGCAAAAAAGAAGTAGGAAAAGTAATTGATGAAGTTGAAAAAGGCTATTCCCTCAACGGAAAAGTGATAAGATATACAAAAGTGGTGGTAGGACAATAAAAGGTTAGAGGTTTAAAGTTAACCTATGTAACAAATAACGATTAACAAAAACGATTAACTACAATAATGAGCAAAAGAGATTATTACGAAGTATTAGAAGTATCTAAAAGTGCATCTGAAGCAGAAATAAAAAAAGCATACCGCCAAATGGCAATAAAATACCATCCAGATAAAAACCCGGATGACAAAACTGCTGAAGATAAATTTAAAGAAGCTGCTGAAGCGTATGAAATACTAAGTAATCCTGAAAAAAGACAACGTTATGATCGTTTTGGTCATCAAGGAGTTGGTGGTGCTGCTGGAGGAGGTTTCGGTGGTGGCGGAATGAATATGGATGATATTTTCTCTCAGTTTGGTGATATTTTTGGCGGAGGTTTTGGAGGCTTTGGAGGCGGACAAAGTAGAGGGAGAAGAGTTGCTAGAGGAACCAATCTTAGAGTTCGTGTAAAAATGACCTTAAAAGAAATAGCCAATGGTGTTGAGAAAAAAATTAAAGTAAACAAATTAGTTAATGCAGAAGGTGTAACTTTTAAAGACTGTAACCAATGTAATGGCACAGGACAAGTTACCAGGATTGCTAATACTATTTTAGGACAAATGCAAACCTCTTCTCCTTGTCCATCTTGTGGAGGAAATGGAAAAATAATTGATAAAAAACCTAGTGAAGCCGATAATGATGGACTTATTAGAAAAGAAGATACGATAACTATAAATATTCCTGCAGGAGTTGAAGATGGCATGCAACTTTCGGTTTCCGGAAAAGGTAATGCTGGTCCAAAAGATGGTATTGCTGGAGATTTAATCATATTAATTGAAGAAATACCTCACGAAAATATTAAAAGAGATGGTGTAAACTTATTGTACGACCTTTACCTCAACTTTGTTGATGCCGCATTAGGAACTTCTATAGAAATTCCAACAGTTGACGGAAAAGTGAAAGTAAAAATTGAACCAGGAACTCAAAGTGGTAAAGTGCTAAGGTTAAAAGGCAAAGGACTACCTAACATACAAGGTTATGGAAAGGGAGATTTCTTAATTTACATTAATGTTTGGACTCCGCAAGAACTTACTAAATCAGAAAAAGAAACACTTGAAAAATTAAGAACTTCTGAAAATTTTCAACCCAAACTAAGTGGAAAAGAGAAAGGATTTTTCGATAAGATGAAAGATTATTTTAATTAATTCTTAACCTTATCTATCTTTAAGCTAAAAAAACCTAATTTTTTGAATATCATTATTTTAATTTGAATACTAAATGGCTCAACATAATGATTTAGGTAAACGAGGAGAAAAAAAAGCTTTAGTATTCTTAAAAGAGCAAGACTATAAAATCATTACCTCTAATTGGCAAGAACATAAGTTTGAGATAGATATTATTGCTATTGATAATAATGAGATTGTTTTTGTGGAAGTAAAAACCCGAACTACCGATTTTTTTGGTTCTCCTGAAGAAGCTGTAACTATAGCCAAACAACAACATCTTATTGAAGGGGCAAATTATTATTTAGAGCAAAACGAAATTGACCTAAACGCTCGTTTTGATGTTATCGCTATTGTAATGAACGAAAATAAAACGGTTATTAACCATATTAAAGATGCCTTTAGTGCTTTTTAATAAGATAAACGAAACTAAAAACCATAAAAAAGCTCTGTACATACAATGTCCAGAGCTTTTGATTTATTTTGTGATGTCAATTAATGTTTAGATGCTAAGAATCTTTCTGAATCTAAAGCTGCCATACAGCCTGTTCCAGCGGCAGTAACAGCTTGTCTATAGGTTTTATCCGCAGCATCACCAGAAACAAAAACACCTTCTACATTGGTTTTTGAGGAACCAGGCACATTTTTAATATAACCTACATCATCCATTTCTAAATAGGGTTTAAAAACATCTGTATTTGGTTTATGCCCGATGGCTAAGAAAAAACCTGTACATGGAATTACTTTTTCTTCATTGGTTTGTGTGTTTTTTACTTTTACGCCAGTTACCAAATCATTTTCTCCTAAAACTTCAACAGTTTCTGTATTGTAAAGAATTTCAATGTTTGCGGTTCTTTTTACACGCTCTTCCATAATTTTTGAAGCTCGGAATTTTTCACTTCTTACCAACATCGTAACTTTTTTACAAATGTTAGATAAATAATGAGCTTCTTCACAAGCAGAATCTCCTGCTCCAACAATCACAGTTTCTTGGTTTCTGTAGAAAAACCCGTCACAAACAGCACATGCAGAAACCCCTCCTCCTGCTTCTAAATATTTTTGTTCTGAAGGTATTCCTAAATATTTTGCTGATGCTCCAGTAGCAATAATTACGGTGTCGCAAAGTAATTCTTTGGTGTCATCAACCCATACTTTATGAGGATAGCCAGAAAAATCTACTCTAGTAACCCAACCTGTACGTACATCTGTTTCAAATCTTTCGGCTTGTTTTTGCAATTGAATCATCATTTCAGGACCAGTAACTCCATCTGGGTAACCTGGGAAATTTTCTACCTCGTTGGTAGTGGTAAGCTGACCTCCTGGTTGCATTCCCATATACATTACAGGTTTTAAGTTTGCTCTGGCAGCATAAATTGCAGCTGTATATCCCGCAGGACCTGAGCCTATAATAAGGCATTTGATTTTTTCTATTGCTTCTGACATATCTTGATATTGTATTTTTTTTCCGTTCAAAATTATCATTCTTAAAATTAAAAAAGAATAAAAAAAAACATTTTTGGATAAACTATTAAAATCAAATAGATAGAACCTGTAAAACAATAGCTTAACTGTTTATTTAATTAAAAAATATTTTCAAACTCAAAGCAACCTATTTATTTCATAATTCGTCTTAAATTTATGAATATCTGCTTTTGAAAGTTATTCATGTTACCTTTTTCTTATCAAATTCCCCTTTATTTCGAAAGAAGTAAAGGGGTTTTTAATTTTAATAATCGTTTAGTCCCGCCTTAACTTACTACTTTTTGATTAATTTTACACAATAAAGTATTTCCAAATCTGTTAAAGCAGCTATGTTTTTCAATACTATTAAAAAGTTACTTATTCTGGCAGTTATTCTATTGCTTTTTATTAATGTAAAAGCTCAAGATATTCCTATTGGTTCATGGCGAGACCATTTGCCATATAGTGATGCTGTTTCAGTATCTTACGGAAACCAGAAAGTTTATTGTGCTACCAACTCAGCTGTTTTTATCTATTCTCAATCAGACAATAGTGTTGAACGTTTAAATTTAGTTAATGGATTGTCGGATATAGGGCTAAGTAAAATCAAATACAATCCTTACAATCAGCGAGTAATAATTACATATCAAAATGGAAATATTGATATTTTAGATACAGAAAACGCTATTACTAATATACCGTTTATTACTATGAGTGGTATAATGGGTTCAAAAAAAATCAATCATATTTATTTAAAAAATCAATACGCTTATCTTTCTACCGATTTTGGTATTGTGGTGTTAGATACAGACAGAAAAGAAGTTACGGACACTTATTTTTATGGTGCTTTGGGAGCAGACATGGTTACTCATGCAGTAACTATGGATAATCAATATATCTATGCAGCCTCAGATGATGGTGTTTTCTTCGCAGATTTTAACAATCCTAACTTATCTAACTTTAATAATTGGAGTTTTTTACCTGATTTAGGAAATAGAAAATTCAGTAGCATTGTTTATTTTTCTAACATGTTGTTTGCTGCTAATGATGCGGCTGTTAGTTTAGGAGATACCATATTTTTTAATTTTAATGGAGTATGGCAACATTTTTCTGCAACAGGTCAGGATGTAGAGAATTTACAGGTATTATCGAGCAACAGATTAGCAGTTAATAAATTATATTCTACAGAGATTTTTGATGAAAATTTAATGCCTATAAGAGAAATTTTTACTTATAACGGAGTTGCTAGCGTCTCTAATGAAGTAACACTTGATGTATCTGCCAATCTTTGGTTTGCCGATAATTTTAAAGGATTAGTAAAAGTTACACCAAGTAATGCTGTTGAATTTATAACTCCTGATGGTCCTTCAACCTCTACCTCTTATGCATTAGATATGCGGGATGATAATTTATGGATGGTTTCCGGTGGATTTGTTAATCAGGTAAGTCAGAATAATATTAATCATAGAAAAGAAGGAACTTGGGTAAAATTTCCTCAAACTATACAAAATCCGGAAGGTGGTATTTTAGCAGGACTAATAGATGTTGCCATACATCCAAAAAATATTGATAATGTTTTTGTTGGTTCATGGTCTAATGGATTAATAGAGTTTAATAACGATCAAGTTACTAAAGTGTATAACGCCAGAAATTCCCCGTTAGATAGTGTGTTTTTTGGACCAACTCAAGTAGGAACTTTAAACTTCGATAGTGATGATAACCTATGGGTGACAAGTTCATTTGCTAATAACAACAAAGTATTGCATGTAAAAACAGCTGGTAACAACTGGTATAGTTATGCTTTTACAGGAATAACCAACTCAGGTTATTATTTTTCTAGTGCTTTGATAGATAGAAATGACTATAAATGGATAGTTGAACCTGTTAATAAACTTATTGTGGTTTTTGATGAAAACAAAACATTCAATACAACTACTGATGATAGAGTTACTACTCTAGGCGGAAGTTCTAATAAAGGAAATATTCCTGGAACAAATATTTATTGTATTGAACAAGATTTAGATGGAAAAATTTGGTTGGGAACAGATGAAGGTGTCGCTGTAATATTTTCTCCTGATGCTGTTTTTGATGGAGAAGTTACTGCCAATCAGATTTTTGTTGAACAAGATGGGAATGTAGAAATTTTGTTAGGAACAGAAACAGTAACAGCAATAGCTGTAGATGGAGCCGACAGAAAGTGGTTTGGCACACAAAACTCTGGAGTATTTTTAATGAGTGCCGATGGCACAGAAGAAGTTTTTCATTTTACAGAAGATAATAGTCCCCTTTTTTCTAATCATATTTTAGACATAACCATTAATCACACAACAGGAGAGGTCTTTTTTGCAACGAGTAAAGGTTTGCTTTCTTACAAAAGCACAGCAACAGAACCTTTAGATGATTATGAGTTATTTGTTTATCCCAATCCTGTAAAACCTGATTTTAATGGAACGATAGCCATTAGAGGAATGGTGGTAAATTCAAATGTAAAAATTACAGACATTGAAGGTAACATTGTTTACGAAACAACTTCGTTGGGTGGACAAGCTATTTGGGATGGTAAAAACATTAATGGAGAACGAGTAAAATCAGGCGTGTATATGGTTTTTGCTAATAGCGAAGATGGTAGCCAAAAGAAAGCCGGAAAAATTCTTATACTTAATTGATGATTAGAGATTATCCCACCCCAACCCTCCCAAAGGGAGGGAGTTCTCCTCCTTTGGAGGGGTTAGGGGAGGAAATTAACAAATAACAAACAACAGCAACCCCATATGCTCCACACTACCAAAGGAATAGTAATTCATCAGTTTAAGTATGGCGAAAAAAGTATTATTGCCAAAATTTATACTGAAAAATTCGGATTGCAGTCTTATATTATTAATGGAGTAAGAAGTAAAAGATCAGCTAATAAGTTTGCTTATTTACAACCTCTGTCATTAGTTGATGTAAATGCTTATCACAAAGAAAATAAAGGATTACAGCAACTTAAAGATATAAAGTTAGATGTGCCTTTTCGGGATATCCCTTTTAATGTTTATAAAGGCAGTATTGCTTTTTTTATTGCTGAGGTTATTTATAAAACTATCAGGGAAGAGGAACCCAATAGTGATTTGTTTCATTTTTTATATCATAGCGTTCAGGTGTTAGATGTAACCGAAAAAAACTACGCTAATTTTCACATTTATTTTTTAACGCTTTTTGCCAAATATTTAGGATTTCCGCCACAAGTAAACACCAAAATAAACGCAGAAAATAAATATTTCGATTTGCAAGAAGGTATTTTTTTACCTATAAAGCCTTTTCATCCTGCCTATATAGACTCAGAAGCCTCGCAAATAGTGTTGGGAATTATTCAACACCATTATCAGAAAATTGAAAATACTGTTATTAATAATAAGTTGAGAGCAAGTTTGTTACAAGCCTTATTGGATTATTATAAAATACATGCAGTAAATTTTGATACTTTAAAAACCAAAGAGGTGTTAGAAGAATTATTTGTTTAATTATGCGAAGAATAAAAAGTTTTATACACGCATTTAATGGGATAAAGATGGCTTTTAAAGAAGAAGCTAACTTTAGAATTCATGTTGTAGCAACAATAATAGTTATTGCTGCTGGATTGTTTTTTCAACTATCAATAACGGAATGGTTGACAATAATCATTGCTATCGGATTGGTTTTGCTTACAGAATTACTAAATACTACCATTGAAAATATAGCCGATTTTATTTCACCTGAAAGACATGAAAAAATTAAAACGATAAAAGACATTGCAGCTGCAGCCGTTTTAATAAGTGCTATAGTTGCTTTGGTGGTAGGTTTGCTGATTTTTATTCCTAAAATTTTATTAATATTGTAATAGCATCTTTGTTTTTTACACTAAACTATATGTGTATGAAGTGTTTAGTTTTAATATTTATTGGATTTACATTATTTTCTTGTAGAGAATGTGAAGATGGAACTTGTCATGGTTTTACAGAAAGTTTAATAACTTACGCTCCATATTCTGTTAGTACAAATCAAGTAGTATTTGAAAACGATAGCAATCAGACATTAGAATTTAATTTTAATAGAATTTATAAAACGCAAGAAAAGGTTCAGGATTGCCAATTTGATGGAATGAGACAGTGCGTTTGTTCTAATTGTGATAAAAGAGTTTATAGTTTATTATTTATAACGCCTGACACATTAAGAACAAACTATGATACATCGGGAACCGTAATTTATCATGTAAAAAACAATTTGAGTTTTAGTGTAGTAGATAAATTAGTTGAAGAAGATAGAGCAGGTGCAACTTTGTCTATTTTTGACGCTAAAATCGAGTATCAAGTTTATCCTAATGTAAAATACAACCCTGAAGATACTTTGTTAGCCACTTTTATGGCAGGAAGTACCACTTACAATAATGTACTTGTTCATCACATAGATACTCAAACTGTGTATAATGGACGATATGTCATCAAACCATTTGTTCAACGAGTTTATTACAACCACGAATTAGGTTTAATTGCTTTTTATGATATTAAAACAAGCTCAATATTTTATAGAAAGCCTTAATCTTACATAATGAAAAGCCTCAAGGTAATATCGTTTAGTTTGTTATTTGTCTTCGTGATTTTTAGTTGCACATCTGATACAAAAGAAAAGCAACAAATTGAAAAAGAATACAATCCTCATTTCATCAACCAAGATGAAACATTTCCATTGGCATTTAGATATACTGGTTTAGACTCTCTAGATTTTATGGGTACAAGGTTTGTTTGTCATGATAGTTTGTCATCTATTAAATACATTGAGTTTCTTGCTCCTGATACGATAGAATTTGTTGGAGATAAGAGCAAAATGAAAAATCTAAAGTGCATAAACTTTTTTGCAGCTAGGATGAAAAACCTACCTAAAGACCTAACAGGTTTTGAAAATTTAGAGAGCCTAATAATAACGAAATCTGTAACCTTAAAAACTTTTCCTAATTCTATCTGTGAACTTAATAAACTTAGGTTCTTAAGATTTGCTTGGGGGTTGAATTTAGAATCTATGCCAGAATGTATAGGTGAACTTACGAATTTAGAATATTTAGATTTAGCTAGAAATAATATTTCGCATCTCCCTAAATCAATTTCTAATTTAAAAAAGCTAAAAACGCTCATATTATGGGATAATCCTATTCCTGATAGTGAATTAACTGAAATAAAAAAACTACTACCGAATACAACTATTTACTTTAAAACATTACCGTACTAATTTTCTTCTCAAGGAGTATCCACCGAAACAGGAATAACTTTTCCATTGATGAGAACAGGTTGTTGAGTAGCAAAATCAAAAATAAATTTAGCCATTTCTTCGGCAGTAGTTTGTGCTTCAAAACCTGGAAAGGCATTGTTAAGCATTTCTGTTTGTACAGACCCTAATGCTAAACAATTTACATATATGTTCTTACCTTTGTATTCTTCTGCTAAACATTCGGTAAGATTGGCTAATGCCGCTTTTGAAGTACTGTAAGCAGCCAATCCCGGAAATTTTATTGAACCTTGAAAGCCACCCATGCTGCCAATATTAACCACATGACATTTTTTTGTTGCATCAAGATGAGCAAAAACACTTTGTAAAAGCAACATAGGACCAAAAACATTTACCTGAAAAGTTTGTTGAATAGTTTGTATATCTGTTTTTTCAAAAGGAAGATGAGCCAAAAATCCTGCATTATTAATAACAATATCAATATGCTGATGTTCTTTTAAAATAGCATTCAATGTTATTTGAAAATCAGGTTGACTTAAATCTACTTTATAAACATGAATGGATTTTTGATATGTTTTAGCACAAAAAATTTGCAAGTTTTTCAGTAATTCGATGTCTCTTGCCAAAGCAATAATAGTAGCATCGGTATGGGTTGCGAAGTGTTTTACTAAAGCTGCTCCAATACCCTTGCTTGCTCCTGTAATTAGTACGTTCATTCTAATCGTCCTCCTTTTTTAAAATACTTTGCATAATAAGGGTGCTCTAAACTTGAAATAATTACTCCTTTAGAAGTACTTGCATGTACAAACCTATTGTTGGTTAAATAAACACCTACATGATCTACTTTGTTGCTTCTAATAGAGAAAAATACAAAATCGCCTTCACTAAGTTCTTTTTTAGAAACGCTTTTGGCAACAGCCGCTATATCTGATGAAGAACGAGGCAATTCTTTCTTGAATACATTGTTATAAAGCAAATTCGTAAAACCGGAACAATCAACTCCTTTTTTTGTAGTGCCTCCATATTTGTATTTTACACCTACCCATTCATCAATAAATGCATATAATTCAACAAGCTCTAATTCTTTGGGAGAGGCTTCTAACAATTCGGCATATTTGGTTTTAAGTTCAAGTTCTTCTTTAGATAAAGTTGGTTCAGCAACTGCAATTTCTTCTTTTGTTTCATCAGTTTCCTCTAATTCATCAAAAACAACATTTACAGGCGATGTGTTCTTTTTTGTAGTAGTTTTATTTTTGTCAAGAAGCGGTTTAGTGTTTTTGCAACTCCACAATACAAATGCAGCAAGTAAAAGGTATAAACGATATTGCTGTTGTGATGAGTACATTATAAAATTAAATTGAAACTACACAAAAATAATACTAAGCTGAGTTAGTTGTGTTGAAAATACACAGTGGTTTTGAACAATGAGTTATTGATAGACTTTATCGGTTATTAGTCAATTATTGTCTATAAGTTAAACTTGAAATAAAATAAACTCATAATAGACAGGTTACTTCACTGCACTATGTTTCGCTCGTAATGACGATAAACATCAAACTTCAAACATCCAACCTAAAACCTTAATCCATATACGCACTCAATACCGTTCCAGAAAGTCTGTTTAGGTTTATTTCTATCGCTTTTGAAGCCAATTGTAGTTGCATTAATGTCAGTTCGCTATTCAGTAAAGTTAATTGTGTTAAACGAAAATCATAACCATTTATAGCTCCTTTTTTCAATTGTTCTGATGCTGTTTCATACACCTTTTGCATGGTGGACACATTGCTTTTTGCCAATGTTATTCTTTCACCTAAAGAAACGTGTTCGTTATAAAGCTTCAATACATCAGCATTAATATTTTGAGTTACATCTTGCTTGGTAAGTTGAGCATTTTCTGTAAAAATTTTAGTGTTTTTAATCTCTCGGTTTACCGCTCCGCCATTAAATAAATTGAAACTTACGCTCACGCCAACAGTTGGTCCGTAGTTTTGATTAGAGCTAAAAAAGCCTACTTCAGAAAAAGTTTTAGAATATTTATAGCCAGCAAACAAATCTATTTTTGGATAGCGGTTTGCTTTTGACATGCGCAATTCCGTTTCAGCAATTAACTCTTGCAGAAGTTGTTGCTCCAATTGGTTGTTGCTGTTTTCTACCATTTTACTTAATTCTTCTTTGGCTGGAATTGGTAACAAAGTAAAGTCTTCGTCAGAAATAGTAAGTTCATTTTCTAAGTTGTTACTTAAAATTCTGTTTAACTCGATTTTTAATGTTTGTATGGTATTTTGCTGATTCAACAACATAATGCTATCTGTTTGATAATCTACCAATGCTTGTCCGAAAGCCATAGCAGTACTCGAGCCAATTTCTTTTCTTTTTTGCTCTAAACTCAATCTAAATCGAGAAATATCAAGCGTTTGTTGATAGTGTTTTAGTAATTGAGATTCATAAGACAACTGATGATAAACCATCACGATGTCTGAAACAGTCTGTTCTATGTAAAATTTAGAATTGAGTTCTCCTAATTGTTCTAAATAACCTAATTGATTTTTTTTGGCATAAACGCTAAAACCGTTAAAGATAGTCCAGTTGGCTAAAACAGATAAGTTTACATTGGTGTTTTTAGCATTACTACCTTCTCTTACGGAGCCATCAGCAAATTCTTGTCGGGTATTGTTAAAAGAAGTGGAATAAGCACCATCCAAACTTACCGTGGGTAATTGACCTGCATTACCCATAGTGTTGTTATTAGCTGCAACTTGAGCTTCATTTTTCAATATTCTTATTTGATAATTGTTAGCCAACGCAACATTTATCAACTCTTGCAATGTTTGTGCATTTGCTAAAGAGCTAAAGCCAATCAATACAACAACTAAACTATTTTTATTTAAAAATTTCTTCATCTCAATTATTGAAAATCTTTTTCATCTATAATTTTATTCTCTTTACTTGCAATGTAAGTGTACAAAGCAGGAATTACATATAATGTTAATACCAACGATAAAAGTAATCCCCCAATAATTGCCAATCCCATAGGAATTCTACTTGTAGAGGAATCTCCCAAAGCTAAAGCAATTGGTAAAGCTCCTAATACGGTGGATAAACTTGTCATTAAAATAGGTCTGAAACGTTGTGATGCCGCTTCAAAAGCAGCTTGTTTTAACGACATTCCTGCATCTCTTTTCTGATTGGCAAATTCTACAATTAAAATTCCGTTTTTGGTAACAATACCAATCAACACAATCATTCCAATCTGACTAAAAATATTGATAGTTTGTCCGAAAATCCATAAAGTTAATACAGCACCTGCTAGGGCTAATGGAACGGTAAGCATAATCGTTAGTGGATCTCTAAAGCTTTCAAATTGAGCAGCCAATGTTAGGTAAACTAAAATCAAAGCAAAAACAAAAATGATGAGCGTGCTATCAGAGCTTTGGGCAAAATCGGAGGCAGTACCGGCTAATTCTGTACTAAAAGATTCATCTAAAACAACTGAAGCAATTCTTCGCATTTCATCAATTCCATCACCTAAGGCAAAACCTGGGGCTAAATCTGCTTCTACAGTAGCTGAGGTGTAACGGTTGTATCTTAATAATGATGGCGGACGACTAGTTAATTCAATATCTACTAAATTATCTAGGGTAACCATTTCGTCATTTTTATTGCGAACAGTAATGTTGTGTAAATCTAAAGGCTCATCTTTTTTGTCTTTTTTAGCTTCTGAAAGCACAAAATATTGTTTTCCATCTTTAATAAAATAACCTAATCTTTCTTCATTTAAAAATGTTTGCAAGGTTTGAGCAATATCAGCAATGGTCACTCCCATTAAAGCAGCTTTATTTCTATTGATGCTTACTTTAATTTCCGGTTTATTAAATTTCAAATCCACTTGCGACATAGAGAAAACAGGGCTATTTTGCACACTGTCCATGAAAACAGGCAAAGCAGCCTTTAGTCTTTCTAAGTCGGGAGCTTGCAAAATAAACTGGACAGGTAATTTATTAAATCCACCACCACTGGTTTGTATGGTGGCCTCTTGAATTACAAAAGATTTAGCGAAGGTGTGATTTTTTAAGATTTGGTTAATTTCTCCTGCCAATTGAGCTTGAGATTTTTTTCTTTCGGAAGGCTCTACCAATGTAATTCTGATAAAAGCAGAGTTGGCAGCAGTTGAAGCTCTAAAAGTTGGAGAAGTAACACCCAATAAAAATGCTTTTTCGGGAATGGTATCCATAATTTTCATCAACTCATATTGATAAGCATCCATGGCTTCATAAGAAGTTCCTTCTGGAGCAGTAGAAATAATACGCAATTGACTTTTATCTTCCATTGGAGCTAACTCCGATTGTAATTGTGAACCAATAAAGAAAATACTGGCTAACATCACTAAAAAAATAGGAAATGCCAACCATCTTTTATCCATAAACTTGGTTAAAGAAGCGGTGTATTTTTCTGTGCTTTTATTTACAATTCTACCAAAAACACGCATTAAGCCATTTTCTCTTTTGCTTTTCTTTAACATTCGAGAACTCATCATTGGTGTTAGCGAGAGTGTAATAAAAGTAGAAATGACAATAGCTCCAACAACTACCATAGCAAACTCTCTGAACAGTTCACCTGTTAGTCCCGGCATAAAGAAAATAGGTAAAAACACACAAACTAAGGTGATGGATGTGGCTAAAACAGCAAAAAATACTTCTCTAGAACCTTGAAAAGCAGCTTTCATAGGATGCATGCCATCTTCAATTTTGGTATAAATATTTTCCATTACCACAATGGCATCGTCCACCACCAAACCTGTTGCTAAGACTAAACCTAGTAATGAAAGTACGTTAATAGAAAAGCCGGCAGCATATAAAAAACCAAAACTTCCTAATAATGCAATTGGAATTAAAACAATAGGAATTAAGGTAGTTCGCCAGTTCCTTAAGAAAAAGAAGATTACCATTAATACCAAAATAAAGGCTAATACTATAGTAGATTTTACTTCACTTATGGCTTTTCTGATGGAAACAGTTTTGTCTAATGCTACATTTAATTGGATATCCTCAGGCAAGTCTTTTTTCATAATTTCCAACCTACGAAAAGCTTCATCAACAATTTCTACATAGTTAGAGCCGGGCTGAGGTTGTAAAGCAATTCCCACCATGGGTATAACACCATTTCCTCTCAACAATGTTCTTTCAGCTTCAGCTCCTAATCGAGCAGAACCAACATCTTTTAATCTAATTAAGGTGTTGTTTTCTTCTTTGATGATTAAATCTTCAAACTCCTCCACCGTATAAAGCCTTCCAATGGTTCTAACGGTTAATTCTGTTTCTGCACCTTCTACTCTCCCCGAAGGTAATTCAATATTTTGTTTGCTTAACGCATCTTTAATATCAATTGGAGTAACATTATAATCGCGCATTTTGCTCGGATCTAACTCCAAACGCATGGCGTATTTTTTTTCACCCCAAATTCTGATGCTACTTACTCCGGGAACAGTTTGTAATCTTTCTTTAAAAATATTATTTCCAATTTGCGAAAGCTCCAACAAACCTCTTTTCTCACTCTGTACAGTAATGGATAAAATGGTTTCAGCATTAGCATCAGCTTTGTTTACAATAGGAGGGTCGGCATCGGGAGGTAAATTTTTAACTGCCTGAGAAACTTTATCTCGCACATCATTGGCAGCATTATTTAAATCCATTTCGGGTAAAAATTCAATGGTAATGGTGCTTCTACCATCCGTACTATTGGAGCTTAGTGTTTTAATTCCATCAATACTATTTATTTGCTCTTCTAGAGGTTCTGTAATTTGAGATTCGATAATTTCGGCATTAGCTCCAACATAATTTGTAGTAACCGTAACAACAGGAGGATCCACACTAGGATATTCTCTCACACCCAGTGATATGTAGCCCACTATTCCTAAAATCACAATAATGATAGCAAAAACAGATGCTAAAACAGGTCTTTTTATACTTATATCTGATAATGTCATCGAATTACTTTTATTTTATTAACTCTACTGTAAGAGGCGTTCCTTCTTTAACTTGTAAAAGCCCAGTTGTTAAAACCACTTCGCCCTCAGATAAACCTTCTGTAATGTGTACTAAATCTTTAGTTCTGTTGCCAATTTGAACAATTTTTTTCTGTGCTTTCCCATCTTTTACCACATAAATAGTTTGATCGGTTATGGATGGAACTACTGCTTGTGTCGGAATCAATAAAGCATCATTTATAAAATTGGTGGTAATAATAATTTCAGCAAAAACGCCTGGCATGTAAAATTTGTCTTCTTTTTGTTTCAGTATAGCCCTAACATTTATCGTTCTGGAATCTGCACTAACCACTGGACTAATAGCATAAATTTCAGCTTCTAAGGTGTCATTTTCTATTAATACCACTATTTTTTTACCTATTGCTATGCTGTTTTTGTGGTTTTGAGCCATAGTAAAATCTATCTTAAGCTTATCAATTGCTGTAAGAGAAGTAATTACTTGTCCTTGAGATAAAAAAGCTCCTTCGCTAAAATCTCTCATTCCTAACACACCTGAAAAAGGAGCTTTAATATTGGCTAAATCAATGTTAACTTTTAATTCTTCTGCTTGAGATTTTAACGTCTCAACAGTAGAAAAAGCATTGTCCACCTCTTCCTGACTGCTACCCTCAACTACTAGCAATTGTTTTTTACGCTCATAATCTTTTTGTGCATTTTCTAACGCAGCGTTTACACCAGCTAATTGAGCTTTCCAAGAGCGGTCGTCAATACGGATGAGTTGTTGTCCTTTTTTAACTCTAGCTCCTTCATCAAAATAAATGGCTAACACTTGTCCTGCAATAGGAGCTTTTAATTCTACTTGCTCATTAGCCATTATGGTTGCTGTGGTTTTTACTTCACTGTTAAAAGGTTGTGCAGTTACTTTAACTCCTTTTACTTGCAAACTACCTTGTTCTTGTTGAGCATCTTTTTTTGCATCTCCGCATGACCAAATTATCATTGCTGTAGCAACCAACGCTATATTTTTAAATTTTTTAATCATCGTTTATTTATTATTTCTTTTATATGCTTTAACTATAAAGTCAGGTTCGGGAAAACTACTTATGGTTGTAAATAATTTATCCATACTCTTTTTAAAACTTACTTTTTCTTCTTCGGTAAAATCTCTAAGCAATAAATCATTGGTCTGTTGTACTCCTTCTTTAATTTTAGGGAGCAATTCTAATGCTTTATCAGTAACTTCTAAAATCTGACATCTTCTGTCGTTGCAATCTTGTGTTCTAATCAATAGACCTTTTTCACTTAAATAATCTACCATACGCATAGTAGAAACTTTATCTCTTTTTAATGCTTCGGCTAAATCTTTTTGGGTAGTTTTTCCGCTATTTTCACACAAATATAGTAATGGAGCAAAATACCTTTCAATGCCAAAAGGCTTCATAATAGATGACAAAGTACTCAGATAAACTTCTGAAATACGAGCCATTTCATATCCATATATATTTTGATTAATCATTAATTTATGAAGTGGTTTAAAAAGGTTACAAATGTAACTAATTTAGGTACATGTATTTTTTTAAGGGTTAAATTTTAAAAAGATTTAACGTTTAGGTTGTTTCTCTTTGATTAATTAATTTGAAGGTAATTCTTAATAACTTAAGCCTTACTCAATTTGGTCACCCCTTCTTAATTAGTTATTTTTGTTGATGATTGATATAATTGATTTTGATTTTCCAACTTTTTCTCAATTATATTTTTGATGTTTTGTTGAATTTTAATTTAAAAACAAATTACTGATGCACATTGTAGATTTAACTGTTTTTATAGTTTATATGCTTGGTTTATTAGGCATGGGCTTTTATTTTTTGCGTAAAAACAAAACCACGGAAGACTTTTTTGTAAGCGGACGTAACATGAGCAGCTGGCATATCGGTTTGTCAGTTGTGGCAACAGATGTAGGAGGTGGATTTTCTATTGGATTAGGAGGGTTGGGTTTTATGATGGGTTTATCTGGTTCTTGGATGTTGTTTACAGGATTGATTGGAGCTTGGGTGAGTGCAGTGTTGTTAATTCCAAAAGTATATCAATTAGGAAGAGATAGTAAATTGACTACTTTCCCTCAATTATTTGGACATTACTACAATGGTAAAGTAGCATTGATGGCAGGAATTATTTCTGCTATTGGCTATTTAGGGTTTACCGGTTCACAAATTCTGGCAGGTGCGAAATTAGCTTCTTCCTCGTTTGTTGGGTTGGATATTCAAACAGCTTTATTGGTAATGGGTATTGTAACAATTCTTTATACTGTGATGGGTGGAATGACTGCAGTTATATATACCGATACTATTCAATGGATTGTTTTAATATTAGGATTGTCACTAGTAGGCATTCCCCTTTCTTACCATACTATTGGTGGGTGGGATGAAATCAGCAAAACCGTTCATCCTGATTTTATGTCGCTTACTAATGTTTCATGGCAAATGTTAGTTAAATGGGCAGTAACTATTATTCCAATTTGGTTCGTGGGTATGACGCTATATCAAAGGATTTATGCCAGCAAGAATGAGAAAGGAGCCAAAAAAGCTTGGTTTATTGCAGGACTTTTTGAATGGCCAATTATGGCTTTTATGGGCGTTTTGTTAGGATTATTTGCCAGAGTTGCTGCAGATCAGGGAATGTTTACGGAATTAGGATATGCCAGCTCTGAGGGAATGGATGTTGAGTTAGGGTTACCGTTGTTGTTGAGGGAAGTATTGCCTATTGGCTTAATGGGTGTTATGTTGTCAGTCTATTTTTCAGCCATCCTTTCTACAGCTGACAGTTGCCTGATGGCTTCTTCAGGAAATTTATTGACAGATATTTTACAGAAGTTTTTTCCTCAACTTGAAAATCATTCACGAGTATTGAGGATAACACAGTTACTTACTTTATTTATGGGTGTTTTTGCTATTCTTCTAGCTTCAAGTATGGAAAATGTGCTGGATTTGATGTTATACGCTTATGGTTTTATGGTTTCAGGTTTATTAGTTCCCTTAGTGGCAGGTATGTTTTTTAAATTAAAAAACAGTATTGCAGCATTGTGCTCCATGATTGCTGGAGGTACAACAACTGTGGTGTTAGCCTACAACAAAATAGCCTTACCTTTCGATTTGGATGCAAACATTTTTGGAATAACCGCTTCCTTATTTGTTTTTATTCTCGTTTCTATGTTAACTAAAAACATTAGAACAACTACTTAATTTTTTTTCAGTTTCCAGCTTTTTATTTAAGTTTTAAAGAAACTTCAAGGCTATAAAGATTAAACAAAATTGGTTCTAATTAATTATTTATCAGAAAGTGTTAAACTTTCTAAAAGATATTTTTGTAAGCAATCAAAAATTCGTAAATTCGCAGCAAGAAAGCAAAAGAGTTGGAATATCCATCATGGGTTAAGTTGGCGTTGGCAAGAGTATTTATTCACTTCAAGCTTCATTTTACAAGTATTTTATTCATTTATAAATTAAAAACTAACGTATCATGGCATTTGACATTGAAATGATTAAGGCAGTATATGAGAAGTTTCCTTCTAGAATAGCTGCAGCAAGAAATGTGGTGGGAAAACCACTAACTTTATCAGAAAAAATATTATACGCTCATCTTTGGGATGGCGTAGCAACAACTTCTTTTGAAAGAGGGAAATCTTATGTGGATTTTGCTCCCGATAGAGTAGCGATGCAAGATGCAACAGCCCAAATGGCTTTGTTGCAATTTATGCAAGCTGGAAAAAGCAAAGTAGCTGTTCCTTCAACTGCTCATGCCGATCACCTTATTCAGGCAAGAGTTGGAGCAACTAAAGATTTACAAGAATCATTAAATAAAAATAACGAAGTATTTAACTTTTTAAGTTCTGTATGTAACAAATATGGAATTGGTTTCTGGAAACCGGGAGCAGGTATTATTCATCAAGTAGTGTTAGAAAACTATGCTTTTCCAGGAGGAATGATGATAGGAACAGATTCTCACACCGTAAATGCAGGTGGTTTAGGAATGGTAGCTATTGGTGTTGGTGGAGCTGATGCAGTAGATGTAATGGCTGGAATGGCTTGGGAACTTAAATTTCCCAAATTAATTGGAGTTAAATTAACTGGAAAGATGAATGGATGGACTTCTGCAAAAGATGTTATTCTTAAAGTAGCAGGAATTCTTACCGTTAAAGGTGGAACAGGAGCTATTGTTGAATATTTTGGTGAAGGTGCTAAATCACTTTCTGCAACAGGTAAAGGAACAATTTGTAACATGGGAGCTGAAATTGGTGCAACCACTTCTACTTTCGGTTATGATGATACTATGAGAAGGTATTTAAGAGCTACCGATAGAGCGGATGTTGTTGAATTGGCGGATAAAGTTGCTGAACATTTAACTGGTGATGATGAAGTTTATGCTAATCCAGAGAAATATTTTGACCAAGTGATAGAGATTGATTTATCTACTTTATCTCCTCATGTAAATGGCCCTTTTACTCCAGATTTAGCTACTCCTGTTGCTGAAATGAGAGAAAAAGCAGTTAAAAATGATTGGCCATTAAAAGTTGATTGGGGCTTAATTGGTTCTTGTACAAACTCTTCTTACGAAGATTTGGCTAGAGCTGCTTCAATTGCTAAACAAGCTGTTGAAAAAGGACTTACAACAAAATCTGAATTTGGTATTAATCCAGGTTCTGAGCAAGTAAGATTTACTGCTGAAAGAGACGGTTTATTAAAACCTTTTGAAGATTTGAATGCCACTATTTTTACCAATGCTTGCGGTCCATGTATCGGACAATGGGACAGAGCTGGTGCTGATAAACAAGAAAAAAATACCATCATTCACTCTTTCAATAGAAATTTCTCTAAAAGAGCTGATGGAAACCCAAATACACACGCTTTTGTGACTTCACCAGAAATGGTTGCTGCAATTGCTATTTCAGGAGATTTAGGGTTTAATCCGATTACAGATACACTTACTAACGATAAAGGAGAACAGGTTAAATTAGATCCTCCAACCGGTGATGAATTGCCAAACAAAGGTTTTGATGTTGAAGATAACGGTTATCAAGCTCCTGCTGCTGATGGAAGTGGTATTGAAATTCTAGTTAACGAGGACTCTCAACGATTACAATTATTAGAGCCTTTTAAACAATGGGACGGGAAAAACATTACTGGAGCTAAATTATTAATTAAAGCT
Organism: Vicingaceae bacterium; assembly: GCA_965284565.1. GTDB lineage: Bacteria > Bacteroidota > Bacteroidia > Flavobacteriales_E > Vicingaceae > BRH-c54. Next base: position 1,934,403 of record OZ260100.1, on the reverse strand, counting down.
AAAGGGAAATGTACTACTGACCATATTTCTATGGCAGGACCTTGGTTAAGATACAGAGGTCATTTAGATAATATTTCAAATAATATGTTAATTGGAGCTGTAAATGCTTTTGGTGAAAAAACCAATGAAGTAGTTAATCAATTAACTGGTTCTAAAGGAGAAGTTCCAGCAACTGCAAGAGCTTATAAAGCTGCTGGAATTCCTAGTGTAGTTGTTGGAGATCATAACTACGGAGAAGGTTCTTCTAGAGAACATGCTGCAATGGAGCCAAGACATTTAGGTGTTGTGGCGGTTATTGTTAAATCTTTTGCTCGTATCCATGAAACTAACCTTAAAAAACAAGGTATGTTAGGATTGACATTTGATAATGAGACAGATTACGACAAAGTTAGAGAAGATGATACTTTTAACTTTATTGATTTAGCTGAATTTGCTCCTGACAAACAGTTAACATTAGAGTTAGCTCATTCAGATGGAAGTAAAGAACAAATCAAATTGAACCATACTTATAATCAACAACAAATTGAATGGTTTAAAGCAGGTTCAGCTTTAAATCTAATTAAGCTACAAGCTACTTCTTAAGAAGTAAATTAACAACTAAAAAGCCTCTAAGTCACTTGACTTAGAGGCTTTTTTTATGTATGGCTAAACAATCTACTACCAAATAACCTTATCCAGAGTGCAATGGAAATTTTAGTGGAAGAAAAAAATTAATTTGCTTAAAATGAATACTTAATGTAAAGATTTAATCTACGCTTACATAGCCTTTTTTTATAGCATATTTAATAAGTTCTGCTAAGTTATTTAATCCTAGTTTATCCATAATATTTCTTCGGTGAGTTTCTACCGTTCTTGAACTAATAAATAATTTATCAGAAACTTCTTTATTAGTTGCTCCAGAAGCAACCAACTTAATTACATCCACTTCTCTTTCAGTTAACCCATCAGTCTCAACAGTTTGTTCTTTTTGCTTATTCATTAAAGAATCAATCATAATGTTAGATACCTCAGAACTAAAATATTTTTTACCACTAGCAATACTTTCTATCGCACTAACTATTTCACTTGTATCAGCATCTTTCAACGCATAACCAGAAGCCCCTGCATCAATTACACTTTTAATGTATGGCTCTTCATTATGAACAGATAATACCAATACTTTAATATTTTCAAAAGAATTGGTAATTACTTTAGTAGCATCTATACCATTCATCTCGGGCATATCAATATCCATTAATACTACATCAATATCATTATAATTTTTATCTAAATAATTAATGGCTTCAATTCCTGAGCCTGCTTCTGCAACTACTTTAAATTGTTTATGCCTTTTCAACATTTGTTTAATACCATTCCTTATTATTAAATGGTCATCGGTAAGTAAAATTTTGATTGGATCCATAAATGCAAAAAATTATATATAAAAACTCAACAAGCAAGCTAACCTTACCTATTGAATGACGCAATATACAATTTTTTAACAGAATATCAATTCTTTGTGAAAAAGATTTTTTATTGATCTACAACTAAAGGTTGATTTGTTATAGGATAAAAGTCTAACAAATTTGAATAATTAACTTCTTCATTTGATATTATTTTAACTCTAAAAAACCTATCGCTTACAACTTCACTATTAACGATATAACAATATAATAACGGTTGGTTATTTGGAGATTTAACACCCTCTTTAATAGCTACCTCACTAAAATTAACTCCGTCTTTAGATGACTCTAATACATATTTAATTTCTTCTCTATTATCTTGTATTAAAAATTTAAAGTAAAATTTACTTTGAATATGTTTTGCGGTAAACTGCTTAACTACATATTCAGGAGCTGCCTCAAAAGTAACTTTATTAGTTACAGACTGTGCTCTAAGTTTGTTAGTTGCAAACAATAATAAAATGGCGATGATTGAAGCTATTATTGCTTGTTTTAACGGGGTAAGTTGGATGCTAATTTTCATATCTAGTATTTTAAAATTTATTATTAGTTTTTCAATATTCAAATCTTATATTGTTTTTGATTAAAAATCTATACCTCAAAGTTCGCTCACATATAGCTCTGAAAAAAGCGTAAAATACCTGATTTTAAATAGTGGAAATACTTAGTTGGTTAAAACTGTATTAAGTGTTTTTACCGAGCTGACTTTCAGCATTTATACCGTATAGTTTTGAATAATTACTATCTACTTTTACATCATTATTATTAAAATATAAACTATGAAAAATTTATGCACTCATTTACTTACTGTTTCCTTCTTATTAATAAGTATAAATGGCTTAGGAAACAATAATGCCTTTAGGTTTAAAATAAGCGGCAATAATTATACAGATGAAACCATTATAAGAATGTTTAATGGTGCTACAGAAAATTTTGATGGGAGTTATGATGCATGGAAATTGTTCAACCCCAATACTAATGTTCCTTCAATTTATACACAAATCGCTCCCGGACAAGAGTTATCTATAAATGCTCTTCCTGAATATAGTATGGACAAATCTGTAGCTTTATACACTAACATTCCTGTTTCGGGGACTTATACTTTATTAATTGAAGAAGTTTTTCCATTAACAGCCAATTATAAAGTTAGTTTAACCGATATTTCATCTAACACCCACTATACTATTTTAGGAGACACTTCCATTGTATTTACGCTTAATCAGCAGCAAGAAGTAGCTACTTTTACTTTTAATATTTCTACAGCTCTTTCTGTAACTGCTACAGACGAATTATGTTTTAATAGTGGTAATGGAACAATAGATTTAATAAAACACGGCAATACCAATTGGGATTACGAAATTCTTGATCTTTCAAACAACATTTTACATTCCGGAACAGCAACTACCGACTCTATACATATAAATAATATAGCTGCTCAAACTTATTTAGTAAGAAGCTTTAATAAAGGAATTGTTGATGAAACAAATATTACCATTAACACTCCTGCACAAATCATCGCTGATTTTGATTTAGATAAGGATACTATTTATTTAAGTGAAGGTGGTATTGTCAATATCACTAACCAATCTCAAAATGCGGCTACTTACGATTGGGATTTTGGAGACGGAGGTAATTCAACAGCTATTCACCCCAATTATATTTATGACACAGTTGGCGATTATACTATCGTGTTAAATTCTTCAAATAACAATTGTACAGAACAAAGCTCTAAAAACATTACTGTTTTAGCCTCTCCAAATGTTACTACTTCTGTTGAAAGTAATGAAGAAAATCAATTAACCCTACAAAATTTCGGAAATGGTAACTACCAAATTACTTCTACCCATGCTATTTTAACAACCATTGCTGTTTACGATATTACTGGTAAAATTGTGTTTAATGGAAATAATAATGACAATAGCTATTTTGTTTCATTAGAAAATCAGCCTAGCGGCATTTATATTGTACAAGCCTTATATGAAGATGGAAGTGTACTTACTGAAAAGTTGTGGAGGTAAAACAAATTCAAAAAAAAGCAACAACCCTCAATTACAATCTAGTAAAAGAGGGTTGCAACCTATCAATAAACAATTATATTAATACTTAAAAAATTACTTATTTGTCTACTGATTTTTTTCTTCTAATTTTGCAGGTAATTTATTTAATGTTTTAAAGGTACCGTACTTAACTTTATCTTCACTAATTTTCATTCTTTGCTCATTACTTAAATTATCTTCCAACTCATTTTTTCTTTCGTTTAAAGCATCCCACAATATATCTACTTCATCCCAATCTTCTCTTGTATATAAGTCCTTTTGTACATCTACAATATCTACAAAGCCAGCATAAACAGCTACAATATTTGAAGTTGTAACTGCGGATAAGTCCATATCACCTTTATTAGTTAAAACAACTTCATACAACTTTTGTAAATTTCCGTCAAGATCTCCTTCATCTTTCATCATTTGAATACTGTACTTTGCCTTTAATTCTTGATAATCTTTCTTTAGCTGTTCATAGTCCTGTTTAATTTCATTTTCCAGTTCATCTGTTTTCTGATCTATTGCTGTTACTTTTTCTTTATACTCTTTTTCAATTGCCTCCCAATCTTCTTTCAGTTCTTCTTCACTTTTTGCTTTTAAATCAGTAACAAAAACCTTAAATGACTCTACATCATCATCTTTTTTATGCCCATTATCTCCACAACTTGTAGACGAAAATGCTATTACTGCTACTGCAATTAACATCCCCAGAGCTTGTTTCCATAATTTTCTTTTTCTTGTTTTCATAATATTTATTTTTAGTTAGTATTAATTTAACACCAACAAAGATATAAGCTATCAGTGATGATAATATTGAGGAAGGTAACAACTGTAATTGATTTTAATCAACTAATTAAAAAAGATACATAACTGATGTCATTAGTTAATTTGTATTATAATAGAAAAAAATAAACTATATTTGTTTGTGTGATATTTAAAACAAAACTAATTTAAATGCCTAACAATCATGTTTATAGTGAAAATTTCACGAGTATATTAAATGATTTTTTTCATGGAATTGTACTTTTAGACAATTTAGGAAGAGTACTAGAAATCAACAAAGCAGGTTTATTATTGCTCAATGCTAAACCAGAAGAAGCTTTAGGAAGAGAAATTGATTTGTTTTTCCCTAAAAAATATAATACTTTAATTGCAAACTATTTTATTACTTGCTCAAATGAAAACCTTAAAGACTATGGTAAACTTGAGTTAGAAGTATTTCATCCTGACAAAGAAAAAATTGTTGTAGAATTAGATTTTAATCAAAATTTTGTAACCGAAAGCAACAAAAAAGTTTACACCATAGGAATAATAAATGATATTACAAAAAGAAAAGATTTAGAGAAAGAAATAGATCAACAAAAAAAATCTAATACCGATATACTTAATAAGTTAGAAAAAGAACAAGAGCTAAATGATATGAAATCAAGATTTATATCCATTGCTTCGCATGAGTTTAGAACACCGTTAGCCGGAATATTATCTTCAATGGATTTAATAGAAAGATATTTAGCTGCAGAAGCAGACAGATGGAATAATTTTGTGCATAAAGAAAAAATAAAAACACACTTTATAAAAGTTAAAAAATCAGTTAAAACGCTCACTAACACACTTAATCAGTTTTTATCACTAAGTAAATTAGAAGAAGGAATACTAGAATTTAAACCTGAAAAATTTGATATTGAAACCCTACTAAAAGAGCAGATAGAAGAGTTTCTTCTACTAAAAAAAAATGGACAAGCTATTACTTATCAACATTTAAGCGATGACAAAGAAGTTTTTTTAGATAGTAATATGCTAAGACAAATAGTAAACAATTTAATGTCAAATGCTATTAAATACACACCCGAAAACAAAAAAATTGAGTTAACAACTAAAATTTATCCAAAAAAAATTGAACTAATAATAAAAGATGAAGGTTATGGAATCCCTAAAGCTGAACAAAAAAATTTATTTAACCGTTTTTTTAGAGCAAAAAATGTAATTAATATACAAGGAACAGGCTTAGGATTAAACATTATAAAAGAATATGTAGATTTAATGAATGGTGATATAGATTTTGAAAGTGAAGAAAATAAAGGATCAACATTTTACATTACTTTTTATAAATCAAAATAGCAGTATCAGAATAAAATAATTTACTAAAAATAAATAAAAAGCATATTTAGGTTAATATATTGTGAAAATGAAAAAGATATTATTAATAGAAGACGACCAGGTAATGAGAGAAAACATAGCTGAGTTAATAACATTAACTGGGTATGAAGTAGAAGTTGCTGAAAACGGAATGGTAGGTGTTAAAAAAACAGCATCCTTTAAACCAGACTTAATTATTTGCGATATAATGATGCCAGAATTAGACGGATATGGAGTATTATACATATTAAGCCAGAAACCTGAAACAGCTTCTATTCCTTTTATATTTTTAACTGCTAAATCAGAAAAAGACGATTTTAGAAAAGGCATGGAGCTAGGTGCAGACGATTACTTATTTAAACCATTTGATAGTACAGAATTGATTAAAGCAATAGAAAGTCGATTAAAAAAACACAACCTCTTAAAAAAAGAATTCAACAACAATAAACAAGGTGTACACGATTTTTTAAACGAAGCTCAAAAAATTCTATCCTTAGAAGATTTAACACAAAAAGCACATCAATTTAATTATTCTCCCAAAGAACTTATTTTTAAAGAAGGCGAACACGTTCACTTTATTTACTATATAGAAGGAGGTCAGGTAAAAACATACCGCTACAACGATGAAGGAAAAGAATATATAACAGCTATATTTAATGAAGGCTCTTTTTTTGGGTATCAGCCTATTTTTGAGGGTCGTACTTATAATGAAATAGCAGAAGCTATTGTAAGTACTAAAATCCTGAAAATTTCTAAAGATGACTTTTTATCATTAATCTATCAAAACAGAGAAGTTGCCAAAAAATTTATCATTCTTATTTCTAAAAACCTGAGTAATAAAGAGGAAGAGTTGATGCATATGGCATATAGTTCTGTTAAAAAAAGGGTATCTAAAAAACTTCAGGAGTTGTTAGGTGATAAAGACGAAATTTCTATATTAAGATCTGACCTAGCAAAACTAACAGGCACTACAAAAGAAACCTTAACCCGCACTATAACAGAGTTTAAACAAAGTAACATTATAGAAACAGACGGTAAAAAGATTATTCTGAAAGACCGCGAAAAGCTCCAAAAAATGGATCTCCTTTGGTAAGAAGTTGATTTAAATCAATCCCTTCCGTTAAAGGCAATCAATCTTTTTTTTAATTATAGTAATGAACTTTGGGATGTTTAAAGTCAAAAAATATCCCTAATGAAAAAGCTAAATACAAATATTCTTATTCCTGAAGAAAAATTTGAAAAACTAGCAAAACACAATAACTTTTATTGTATTTCTTTATACATCCCTTTAGAACATAATGGAGAAGAACCATATGGTAAAGAGAATTTAAAAACCCAGATAGAGCAATTAACATCCCTTTTAGCAAATGAAAGCATTAAAGGACATGAAGCAGGGAACTATTTGAATCCCATTAAACAACTCTTAAACAAAACTGATTTATGGCTTACCAACGAGGGAAAGATTTATGCTAAAACATTGGTCATTTTTGCTAATGAAAACAGTATATATCACTTTAAGATAAGCACTTATGTTAAAAGCCAGCTCTACATTACTTCTAATTTTTATCTGTTACCATTATTTAAGAAAGCAGCAGAAAATGAGGTACCCCAAGATCTTAAACAAGAAGAGCTTATTATAAATAGAGTAGAAAAAATTATTCCACTAGCATTTGAAGGTAAAATAGATACTTTATACGTATCCTCCACTAATGGAATCTATGGAGTGTATGATAACGACAACAAAACTACTATGATAGATGAAAAAAAAGGAAACACAAATATGTCTTTGTTAAACCTAGCTGCTCTTCAAACTTATTTACACAAAGGAAAGGTTTGCTTAATAGAACCCGATAAAATGTCATCAAAAGGTGTTTCTATTCAAGCCATTATTAAAAATAAATTTAAGAGAGCTAACCAAGCATAATTATGAAATTTTTTAGCAAAAAAACACGAAATATAATTTTATCACTAATTGGGCTTCTCATTGTAGTTAGACTAGCTCTTCCGTATATATTATTAAAATATGTAAACAAAGCACTTTCGAATATGGAAGGTTATTATGGAAATGTTGAAAACCTTAATGTAGCTTTAATGAGAGGTGCTTTCACATTAGAAAATTTATCCATTGAAAAAGAAGCATCTAATATTCCTGTTCCTTTTCTTAAACTAAAAGAAATTGAATTGTCCATACATTGGAAAGCACTAATGAACGGAGTAATTGTTGGTGAAATTATTGCTAACGAACCCATACTTAATTTTGCTATTGATTCAACAGGACAAGAAGCCCAAACAGGAATTGAAAATAATTGGGTACAAACATTAAGAGATATTACCCCTATTGAAGTTAACCTAAACCTAGTAACTATTAATAATGCCCAAATTTATTATAAAGATTTTAGCCATTCTCCTATAGTAGATGTTTATGTAAAATCTTTTAACTTAAAAGCTACCAATCTTTCTAATGTAATCAACCAAACAGAAAAATTTCCAGCAAGTATATATGCTCAAGGTATTTCTATTGGTGGAGGTAAATTAATTTTTGCAGCCAACGTAAACATCCTTAAACCCATCCCCGACTTTAATGCCGATTTTAAACTAGAAGATGCTAATTTAACTAGTCTAAATTCATTTACTGAAAGTTATGCTAATTTCGATTTTGAAGAAGGATTGTTTTCCTTATATAGCGAAATGATAATGGATAATGGAGCCTATGATGGATACGTAAAACCTATTATGACTAATCTTAATCTTATAAAAAAAGGAAGTGATAAAGAGAAATCCGTTTTCAATAAAGGATATCAACTTTTTTTAGATGTCGTTTCTGAAGTGTTTGAAAATCAGAAACACAGTAGTTTTGCAACTAAATCACCCGTTTCGGGAAATGTAAACAAAGCAAAAGTAAATGTGTGGTTAACAATTGGTAACACCTTAAAAAATGCTTTTATTAAAGCTTTACCTAAAAAAATAGACAAAGAACTTTAATTTTTTTCTTAAAAAGGTATTTTACTGGCAACCATTGTAATAGTCTTCATAAAAACTTCAAAGCTTTTTTGCATGTTGATTAACATCAACACCCAAGCTTGACCTCTATCAAAATAAAACCAATTGCTTAAGCTTAACTTTACCGTAACAATTTATTATTAACCTTAAAAATTTAAAATTATGAATAGTACAAGTAAAATATTATTAGTTGCCTTAGGCGGAGTAGTTTTAGGAGCAACAGCTGGAATTTTATTAGCCCCAAAAAGCGGTAAAGAAACACGTAAAGACCTTGCTAATAAAATTAATCAATTAAAAACACAAATCGCTGATATGTTAGCAAAAGGAAGTGATACAGCTTCAGAAACTATTGATGCTATGAAAGAAAAGTTATCAGCAATGGAAGAAGAATTGAGTAGCACCGAAAAAGCTTAAAAAACTAAACCCGACCTAAAATGGAACAGATAAAAAATGAAGTAATGAAGTATCTTGAAATGCAGGTAAGGTACTATAAGTTTGAAGTTGTGGAGATATTTGCTGAAAAAAGAGCAAGATTCATGGCAAGAGCTTTGTTAACGCTAATGGTATTGGTATTAGTTCTTTTTTTAGGGCTGACCCTTGCTTTATATTTAAGTGAGCTATTAGGTAATTTATATAAAGGGTTTGGTATCGTATCGCTATTATTTGCATTGTTTACAATAGTAGGTTTCATTTTTAGGAAATCCATGATTAATTTTTTCTTTAGAGATTACCTAGATAAAAATATTCCTTCTTAAAATTTACTCGAGATCAATGAAAAAAACACAATTTCATATTGAAAAAGAACTTTTGAAAAGTAAAATTACTGTTCAAGAACGGGTACTAAAGTACGAAGTAGAAAGAACACTGAATCCAAAGGAAATTATATTAAAAATAATACCAGACTCAATAAAGAAAATATTGGGTTTTACAGATTCATCAACAAATGATACAGCACCAACAATTGCTAATTTAATTATTAAAACACAAAATATAATTGGAAATTTTTCTCAAATAGTAACAATGGTTAGGCAGTTTCGATCACAAATGACAAATGAATGATAAAAAATAGTTATGAGACTACTTAAACTAACCTATGTTCAGTACTTCTTTTACGTATTAGTATCCTTAATAGCTTTTGGCTTTATTGTTAAGGTGTCTAAAATTGTGTTAGCTCCATTAATGTTGTCCATTATTATCAGTGTAGCTTTATCCCCACTACTTAACAAAATTCAAAAAAAAATCAGTTCTCGAGTTTGGTCTGTTACATTACTCATTAGTTTACTTTCATTACTTATAGGCAGTTTATTCTATATAATGGCTATACAGTTTAGTAATTTTTATGACGATTATCCAGATATTAGTGAAAGAATAATGGTTCTCACTCATCAATTAGAAGATATAATACAAAACACATTTGGTTTAACCAATTTTAATATTGTTGAAGAGGTAAAAGAAAACAGTGATAAAATTTTAAACTCTGGTGCTAAAACAAGTCCTATTACTTCATTTTTTAAAAATTTAAGTGGATTAGTTACTTATATTGTCCTCATTCCTATATACGTTTTTCTAATGTTGTATTATAAGTCTGCCATCAAAAAACTTATGCAGATGTTGTTTGAGTTAATAAAAATAAAATCATCTCGTGTTATTAACGAAATTTCTACATTAGTTCAAAATTACCTAAAAGGTGTATTTACAGTCATTTTAATATTGGGTACAGTAAATAGTACGGGATTATTCTTATTAGGCGTTCCCTATGCATTTATTTTAGGGTTTATGGTAGCATTTTTTGAGATTATTCCTTACATAGGTATTCTTTTTGGCAGCACCATTGTACTATTTGTATCTTACCTTAGTCAGGGAGACCCACTTACTTTATTATACATTATTATTTTATTTTCTGCTATTCAATTTATTGAAGGAAATTTTTTAACCCCAAAAATTGTAGGAAACAGAGTAAATTTAAATCCTTTGGTGGCAATAATTATCTTATTAATTAGCGAACAAATATGGGGTATTGTTGGTATGATTATAGCACTTCCCTGTGCATCTATCATGATTATGATAATGAAACATATTAAATCTAATGCCTTCTATCAAGCTAATAAAAAACCTTGATTAAAATCAACTTTAGTTTAATTATACATCAATATTATTCAACTCAAGACTTACTACCTTTACAGTAATATTAATCATTAAAACTATATATTATGAGCGCAACAACAGATAAAATTAAAGGAAACTGGAAACAACTTAAAGGTAAGTTAAAACAACAATATGGAGAACTTACAGATGATGACCTTATTTATACCGAAGGAAAAGAAGATGAATTGATTGGCAGAATTCAAGAAAAAACGGGTAAAGCAAAAGAAGAGATAAAAGAAGTAATTAATAAGCTTTAAAAAGGCTTTAAGTAAATTAAAAAATTAGTACTAATTAAAAACAAAAACCATGAGAAGTTTATTATATATCGTAGCTGTAATCCTTGTTATAGGTTGGCTTGTAGGTTTTTTTGCTTATAGTGCAGGAAACATAATTCATATATTATTGGTGATAGCCATAATATCATTTTTATTAACTTTAATTAAAAGAAGTAGTGAGTGAAACTTAACTAAAATGAATGAGGTAATAAATTTATCAAAAACAAAAAAAACCTTTTCAGAAATTCTGAAAAGGTTTTTTTTGTACTCGAGGCGGGACTTGAACCCGCACGCCCTAATGGGCACAAGATTTTAAGTCTTGCGTGTCTACCAATTCCACCACTCAAGCAACTATTTTTAAATGAGCGGGAGACGGGATTCGAACCCGCGACCCCGACCTTGGCAAGGTCGTGCTCTACCAGCTGAGCTACTCTCGCTTAATTGTTTTAACATGCTTAAAAGAACATCCCTTAAAAAAGGAATGCAAAAATAGATATTTTTTTATTCCTACAAAATTTTTAATCCTATTAAATAAATATTTTTTTGTTTACAAAAGCTAATGAATAAGTTAAGACTTTTTTAGCAGCTTCAGAAAGTTGTTCTTCTTTATGAGGATGGCTAATATCAAAAGTATGATTAGTTCCAGTAATTATTTTTAAATCAGCATTTTCATTCCACTCATTAAGCTCTTTAGCTTCTTCAACACTTACTGTTAAATCCTTATCTCCATGAATTATTAAATGTGGTTGATTAGCTTTCTTAATTGCATTTTCTATTTTATAACTTACTCTGTTGTTGAGCAAATCTTCAACAAAAGAATAATACATTGGCATTTGTTGTTTTGTTCGCATGTTTTCAATATAAACCACTCCTTTAGATTTCCATTCGGATAGATCCGGTGGCAACCTACTTTCAAAATCGCTTATAGCAGCCCATGTAATTATTCTTTTTATCCTATCATCCATGCTAGCTGCCAGCATGGCAATTCCACCTCCTCTACTATGTCCTATCAAAGTAATGTCATTAATATCTAATTCTTCTTTAGGAAGTTCTTCTGTTTTATATATCCAATCTAATACATGTGAAACATCATTCAGTTCTTTAGTAATTGTGTTTTTACCAAATGCCTCTAAATCGGGGAAATCTATTGGTTGTTCAACAGATCCTCCATTATGAGAAAAATTAAACTTTAAAAAAGCACATTCATTTGTGATAAAAAAATCCATAACATCATTAAAATGTCCCCAATCCTTAAATCCTTTAAATCCATGAGTAAAAATAACTATTGGTTTAGGCTTGTTATCAGATTTAAGTCCAACATCCAACACAATAGGTTTTTCTATGGCATTATTAATCAGTATTTTGTTTCTTATTATCATTTACATTAACTTATTATGCAACATATATAACTATTGCTTCGTCTTGAATGAAGTGTCAATTTAAATCTTATACACTATATATAATTATTTACTTTGTTACTTAATTATAATTTTTGTAGCCTTTCAAAATTGAACACAAAACAAAATTATTAAAACATATGATAACGAAAGTAGTTAGGTAATATAAATAATGCTGTAGTTACTGTATAAACTACTATAATTTCTTTTTCCTTAATAGTCAGCAGCTTTTATCTTCATTGTTAAGATTTTTTGTTTATAAGTATTTTTTATTTTACATTTGAAAAGATAATAAACCAAATTTTTATGAAAAGATTATATTTTATTTTATTAGTTATAGTTCCAAGCTCATTGTTTGCTCAGTTTAAAACTGAGCATCATCAAAATGGAGATCCAAAAACAGAAATAATAGATGCTAATGGTATGAAACAAGGAGCATGGAACTATTATGATTTTAATGATAATCTAGTTAGAATTGAAAAATTCAAAGATAATCAACTTATTAAAAGAACTTCAATCATTAATGGAATAGAGCTCGATACAAAATCTTTTTCTATTATAGAGATAATTGCTCCATCTAACCTTTCAGAAATTGAGACAATAATACAACAATCAGATGGCGAAATAATCATTGATGAACAAGGTAATACTCTATCTGTATATTTTTACTCTTTACCCTCTTCATTAAAGAAAGACAATGTTATTATAGCTTTATCTAATTTCATTAAAAACAACTATACAAGTGCAAAAAATACGATTTTAACCTTTTAATATCATTATGAAAAAAATATATTTATTCCTCCTATTAGTCCCTTCACTTTGTTTTGGTCAAAATTTAGTGTTAAACCCGAGTTTTGAAAGTGTTAATTTAGCAAGTTTACAATGTTCATGGTACACTAGTGAAGCTCAATTTACTAATGCAATTGCAAATTGGGATTACCCAAATAACGGTAGTACTGATATTTTCCATACAAGTTTAGCAACATCATGCTATTGTAGTCCTTTTTCTACCAATGCATCATCACCTGGTACTCAAGCACCAAGAACTGGAAGTGCAATGACTAACATTGTTGTATATGGTTCTGGAGGCTGTACTCCTTACCGAGAATACCTACAAGGAGAATTATCAACTCCACTAACAGTAGGTACTACATACAATGTAAGTGCTTATGTTTCTCTAGCAGATAAATCAAACAGAGCTACAAGTAATATTGGTTTTAAATTTACTACTGCAAGACAAAATACAGGTAGCATGTGTGTATGGGTAACAACCCCTGATGTCTATTATACAGGCACACCTATAACTAACAAAACAGGATGGACATTTATTTCATTTACTTTCACACCTACCGTTGCTGGCTTACGTTATTTTTCTTTTGGAAACTTCTTCACTGACGGAGCTACAACTACAACTTCTGTTAGTGGTTCAGAAGGAACAATCCGATATTTTGTTGATGATATATCAGTAACAACAGCATGTCCTACCCAATCAGCTACATGGACCAACCCATCACCTATTTGTGCTGCAGCTGGTTCTATAAACCTTAATAGCTTAATTACTGGTACTACTGGTGGTTCTTGGTCTGGCACAGGGGTTTCCGGTTCTACTTTTAACCCTGCTAGTGGTTCACAATCGGTTACTTATACCGTAGGTACTTCGCCTTGTACTCAATCTCAAACACATACCATTACTGTTCGTCCTGATGTTAATCCGGCTTGGACTAACCCTTCGCCTATTTGTGCTGCGGCTGGGTCTATTAATCTTAATAGTTTAATTACTGGTACTACGGGAGGAACTTGGTCGGGAACAGGTGTTTCTGGCTCTACTTTCAATCCTGCTAGTGGTTCGCAATCGGTTACTTATACAGTAGGTACTTCGCCCTGTCAAGAAACTTCTACACAAACGATTACTGTTATTCCTGATGTTAATCCTGCTTGGACTAATCCAGGACCGCTTTGTGCGGCTAATGGCGGAACGGTTACTTTAGTGCCCGCTCAAGCTGGGGGCTCTTGGAGTGGTACTGGTGTTACTAGCGGTGGTGTTTTCTCTCTTTCGGCAGGTACGCAATCTATTACTTATACTATTGGTACTTCGCCTTGTGTGGAGACTTCTACACAAACGATTACAGTTATCCCTAATGTTAATCCGGCTTGGACTAACCCTTCGCCTATTTGTGCTTCGGCTGGCTCTATTAACTTAAGTAGTTTAGTAACTGGCACTGGTGGTGGAACTTGGTCGGGAACTGGGGTTTCTGGCTCTTCTTTCAATCCTAGTTCTGGTTCGCAATCGGTTACTTATACGGTAGGTACTTCGCCTTGTCAAGAAACTTCTACGCAAACTATTACGGTTATTCCTGATGTTAATCCGGCTTGGACTAATCCTTCGCCTATTTGTGCATCTGCTGGTTCTATTAACCTTAATACTTTAATTACCGGCACTACGGGTGGAACTTGGTCGGGAACAGGCGTTTCTGGTACTTCTTTTAATCCTAGCTCAGGTTCGCAATCCGTAACTTATACTGTGGGTACTGCTCCTTGTATAGAAACTTCTACACAAACTATTACAGTTATTCCTGATGTTAATCCTTCTTGGACTAATCCCTCACCTATTTGTGCGGCTTCAGGTTCTATTAATCTTAATAACTTAATTACTGGTACTACTGGCGGAACTTGGTCTGGAACTGGGGTTTCTGGTTCTTCTTTCAACCCTGCTAGTGGCACTCAATCGGTTACTTACACCGTAGGTACTGCTCCTTGTCAAGAAACTTCTACTCAAACTATTACAGTAGCTACTGTTTCTGCTGCTTGGACAAACCCTTCTCCTATTTGTGAGGGGGATGCTCCTATTAATTTAAGTGCTTTGGTTACTGGCTCTGCTGGTGGTTCTTTCTCTGGTACTGGCGTTACTGCTAATACGCTTGACCCTTCTGGATTAGGAGGCAATTCTGTTGTTATTACCTACTCTGTAGGTTCTGCTCCTTGTACTGAGACTCAAGCTCACACTATTCTTATTAACAATGATGATGATGCTTCTTTTACTTATCCTCAATCTTCTTATTGTATTACAGGTAATAACCCTACTCCTACTGTAACAGGAACTAGTGGTGGAACTTTTACTATTTCTGCTCCTGGTAGTATTAATGCTACTACTGGTGAGATTAATCTTATTGCTAGTGGTACTGGTTCTTTTATTATTACTTACAATACTACTGCCGCAGGTAACCCTTGTCCGATTTCAGCTACTACTACTATTACCATTACTACTGGACAAACCGCTGGGTTTAGTTACGATAATGCCCAATATTGTATGTATGATAATGCTCCTATTTTAACGCTTAATGGTGGGGCTACTGCGGGTACTTTCTCTGCTGCACCTTCTGGTTTAACTATTGATAATGCGG
This sequence comes from Vicingaceae bacterium, assembly GCA_965284565.1. Lineage (GTDB taxonomy): Bacteria > Bacteroidota > Bacteroidia > Flavobacteriales_E > Vicingaceae > BRH-c54. The sequence continues at coordinate 1,918,565 of OZ260100.1, read as the reverse complement.
GGGCTGTTACTTTAGCTACTAGTTCTCCTGGTATTTACACCGTTTATAATAATGTGCCTGCTGCTAATGGTTGTGCTCCTGCTATAGATTCTACTACTATTGAAATTTTACCACTTGATACGGCTACTTTTAGTTATTCTGCTAATGCTTATTGCTTGGCTGATCCTAATCCTGCTGCTACAGTTACTGGTACTCCGGGTGGTACTTTTACTATTAGTCCTACTTCGGGAGTTATAAATGCTACTACTGGTGAAATTGACATTAATGCTTCTGGTGCGGGTACATATGTTATTTATTATAATACTGCTGCTGCAGGTAATCCTTGTCCAGTTACAGATTCTGTTACTATTACTTTAATGCCGCAGAACTTTATTGTCCCTGATAGTATTCCTAATTTCTGCTTGGGTGATTCTACTGCGTTAACGGCTTCGGCTAGTGGTAATGGAACGATTACTTGGTATAGTGATGTTGCTGGAACTACTGTTATTGGTACTGGTAGTCCTTTCTTCCCACCTGTTACTGCTGCTGGTACTTATACTTACTATGTAAATGAAGCGGGTACTTGTCCTAGTCCTATGGATTCTGTTACTTTTACTGTACAGCATGTGGATGCTCAGGCTTCGGCTAATCCTACTACTGGACCTATGCCGCTGGTAGTGAATTTCTCCAACTCTTCTACGGGAGCTACTAATTATTTCTGGGATTTTGCTAATGGCAACCTTGATTCTACTTTTGCTCCTACGCAAACTTATACTGAACCAGCTACTTATACAGTTACTTTAGTAGTTACTGACGGACTGTGCTGGGATTCTACTACTATTGTTATTGAGGTGTTTAACGAGTCTTCTTTAACTATTCCTAATGTGTTTACTCCTAATGGCGATGGTCATAATGATGTATTTACTGTGGATGGTGAAAACTTAAAGTCTGTTGAGGGTGAAATTTACAACCGTTGGGGACAAAAAATGTTCGCTTGGGGCAATGTTAATGGGTATTGGGATGGTAAAACCCTTGCCGGTGCTGACGCCCCTGATGGTACGTACTTCTTCATCATTAAGGCTGAAGGTATTGATGGACAACAATTCTTCGAAAAAGGTACCCTCTCACTTATTAGGTAAAGTTTCTATTTATACATAAATAAAACAAGCCTCGCATTGCGAGGCTTGTTTATTTATAAATATTTTTTTTGCTTGTAAGTGTTTTTTGTTATAAATTTGAAAACATTATTAAATTCATTTCTTATGAAAAAAATCTATTTTTTACTTTTTGCTATGTTTTTTAGCACTTTTTTAATTGGTCAAAACGTGCTAGTTATTGATTACAACAATGGTTTCTCAAGTGACCAGAGTAATAATTCTAGTAGAATTTATAATCGTTTAGTAGCAACTATGACTAGCGTTACGAGAGTTGGTTCTATACCAGCAACCATAAGTACTACTTATGACCAAGTATGGATTTTTGGTTTTATGGGAGGAGCTTCAATTAATCCGGTAGTTAATTATATGAATGCAGGGGGAGCTGTATATGTTCAATCTGAAGTAGATTGTTGTGGTAATCCAGCAACATATTTAGACAACCTTATAAATGCAACCGTTACTATTGGAGGTTCCGTAACCCATAGTACAACATACACTGAAAATTATCAATATACAGTAAACTCAAATGTATTTTGTGGGCCAGGTTCATTTTCTGGATATGGTGCTGCAATTAGACCATTCACAGGAGTTCCAGCACAAAATGCTTTTATTCAATCTAATACAGTTTGTGGAAACACAAGTAAGACGATTGCTATTCAATTTAGAAATTGTGATATGATTTCAGGCAATGGAGCTCTCATGGGAGCTGGTGATTTTAATATATTTCCAACTTCAGGTACCTGTACAAATGTTGGAATTTTAGGAACCGTTAACCATAATGCTCTTATAGATTTAATTGCAAACACCTTAATGAATTTAAAAAACTGTTCGTTTGGAAGTCCTTCAGGTTCAGCTACATGGACCAACCCATCACCTATTTGTGCTGCAGCTGGTTCTATAAACCTTAATAGCTTAATTACTGGTACTACTGGTGGTTCTTGGTCTGGCACAGGGGTTTCCGGTTCTACTTTTAACCCTGCTAGTGGTTCACAATCGGTTACTTATACCGTAGGTACTTCGCCTTGTACTCAATCTCAAACACATACCATTACTGTTCGTCCTGATGTTAATCCGGCTTGGACTAACCCTTCGCCTATTTGTGCTGCGGCTGGGTCTATTAATCTTAATAGTTTAATTACTGGTACTACGGGAGGAACTTGGTCGGGAACAGGTGTTTCTGGCTCTACTTTCAATCCTGCTAGTGGTTCGCAATCGGTTACTTATACAGTAGGTACTTCGCCCTGTCAAGAAACTTCTACACAAACGATTACTGTTATTCCTGATGTTAATCCTGCTTGGACTAATCCAGGACCGCTTTGTGCGGCTAATGGCGGAACGGTTACTTTAGTGCCCGCTCAAGCTGGGGGCTCTTGGAGTGGTACTGGTGTTACTAGCGGTGGTGTTTTCTCTCTTTCGGCAGGTACGCAATCTATTACTTATACTATTGGTACTTCGCCTTGTGTGGAGACTTCTACACAAACGATTACAGTTATCCCTAATGTTAATCCGGCTTGGACTAACCCTTCGCCTATTTGTGCTTCGGCTGGCTCTATTAACTTAAGTAGTTTAGTAACTGGCACTGGTGGTGGAACTTGGTCGGGAACTGGGGTTTCTGGCTCTTCTTTCAATCCTAGTTCTGGTTCGCAATCGGTTACTTATACGGTAGGTACTTCGCCTTGTCAAGAAACTTCTACGCAAACTATTACGGTTATTCCTGATGTTAATCCGGCTTGGACTAATCCTTCGCCTATTTGTGCATCTGCTGGTTCTATTAACCTTAATACTTTAATTACCGGCACTACGGGTGGAACTTGGTCGGGAACAGGCGTTTCTGGTACTTCTTTTAATCCTAGCTCAGGTTCGCAATCCGTAACTTATACTGTGGGTACTGCTCCTTGTATAGAAACTTCTACACAAACTATTACAGTTATTCCTGATGTTAATCCTTCTTGGACTAATCCCTCACCTATTTGTGCGGCTTCAGGTTCTATTAATCTTAATAACTTAATTACTGGTACTACTGGCGGAACTTGGTCTGGAACTGGGGTTTCTGGTTCTTCTTTCAACCCTGCTAGTGGCACTCAATCGGTTACTTACACCGTAGGTACTGCTCCTTGTCAAGAAACTTCTACTCAAACTATTACAGTAGCTACTGTTTCTGCTGCTTGGACAAACCCTTCTCCTATTTGTGAGGGGGATGCTCCTATTAATTTAAGTGCTTTGGTTACTGGCTCTGCTGGTGGTTCTTTCTCTGGTACTGGCGTTACTGCTAATACGCTTGACCCTTCTGGATTAGGAGGCAATTCTGTTGTTATTACCTACTCTGTAGGTTCTGCTCCTTGTACTGAGACTCAAGCTCACACTATTCTTATTAACAATGATGATGATGCTTCTTTTACTTATCCTCAATCTTCTTATTGTATTACAGGTAATAACCCTACTCCTACTGTAACAGGAACTAGTGGTGGAACTTTTACTATTTCTGCTCCTGGTAGTATTAATGCTACTACTGGTGAGATTAATCTTATTGCTAGTGGTACTGGTTCTTTTATTATTACTTACAATACTACTGCCGCAGGTAACCCTTGTCCGATTTCAGCTACTACTACTATTACCATTACTACTGGACAAACCGCTGGGTTTAGTTACGATAATGCCCAATATTGTATGTATGATAATGCTCCTATTTTAACGCTTAATGGTGGGGCTACTGCGGGTACTTTCTCTGCTGCACCTTCTGGTTTAACTATTGATAATGCGGGGGCTGTTACTTTAGCTACTAGTTCTCCTGGTATTTACACCGTTTATAATAATGTGCCTGCTGCTAATGGTTGTGCTCCTGCTATAGATTCTACTACTATTGAAATTTTACCACTTGATACGGCTACTTTTAGTTATTCTGCTAATGCTTATTGCTTGGCTGATCCTAATCCTGCTGCTACAGTTACTGGTACTCCGGGTGGTACTTTTACTATTAGTCCTACTTCGGGAGTTATAAATGCTACTACTGGTGAAATTGACATTAATGCTTCTGGTGCGGGTACATATGTTATTTATTATAATACTGCTGCTGCAGGTAATCCTTGTCCAGTTACAGATTCTGTTACTATTACTTTAATGCCGCAGAACTTTATTGTCCCTGATAGTATTCCTAATTTCTGCTTGGGTGATTCTACTGCGTTAACGGCTTCGGCTAGTGGTAATGGAACGATTACTTGGTATAGTGATGTTGCTGGAACTACTGTTATTGGTACTGGTAGTCCTTTCTTCCCACCTGTTACTGCTGCTGGTACTTATACTTACTATGTAAATGAAGCGGGTACTTGTCCTAGTCCTATGGATTCTGTTACTTTTACTGTACAGCATGTGGATGCTCAGGCTTCGGCTAATCCTACTACTGGACCTATGCCGCTGGTAGTGAATTTCTCCAACTCTTCTACGGGAGCTACTAATTATTTCTGGGATTTTGCTAATGGCAACCTTGATTCTACTTTTGCTCCTACGCAAACTTATACTGAACCAGCTACTTATACAGTTACTTTAGTAGTTACTGACGGACTGTGCTGGGATTCTACTACTATTGTTATTGAGGTGTTTAACGAGTCTTCTTTAACTATTCCTAATGTGTTTACTCCTAATGGCGATGGTCATAATGATGTATTTACTGTGGATGGTGAAAACTTAAAGTCTGTTGAGGGTGAAATTTACAACCGTTGGGGACAAAAAATGTTCGCTTGGGGCAATGTTAATGGGTATTGGGATGGTAAAACCCTTGCCGGTGCTGACGCCCCTGATGGTACGTACTTCTTCATCATTAAGGCTGAAGGTATTGATGGACAACAATTCTTCGAAAAAGGTACCCTCTCACTTATTAGGTAAAGTTTCTATTTATACATAAATAAAACAAGCCTCGCATTGCGAGGCTTGTTTATTTATAAATATTTTTTTTGCTTGTAAGTGTTTTTTGTTATAAATTTGAAAACATTATTAAATTCATTTCTTATGAAAAAAATCTATTTTTTACTTTTTGCTATGTTTTTTAGCACTTTTTTAATTGGTCAAAACGTGCTAGTTATTGATTACAACAATGGTTTCTCAAGTGACCAGAGTAATAATTCTAGTAGAATTTATAATCGTTTAGTAGCAACTATGACTAGCGTTACGAGAGTTGGTTCTATACCAGCAACCATAAGTACTACTTATGACCAAGTATGGATTTTTGGTTTTATGGGAGGAGCTTCAATTAATCCGGTAGTTAATTATATGAATGCAGGGGGAGCTGTATATGTTCAATCTGAAGTAGATTGTTGTGGTAATCCAGCAACATATTTAGACAACCTTATAAATGCAACCGTTACTATTGGAGGTTCCGTAACCCATAGTACAACATACACTGAAAATTATCAATATACAGTAAACTCAAATGTATTTTGTGGGCCAGGTTCATTTTCTGGATATGGTGCTGCAATTAGACCATTCACAGGAGTTCCAGCACAAAATGCTTTTATTCAATCTAATACAGTTTGTGGAAACACAAGTAAGACGATTGCTATTCAATTTAGAAATTGTGATATGATTTCAGGCAATGGAGCTCTCATGGGAGCTGGTGATTTTAATATATTTCCAACTTCAGGTACCTGTACAAATGTTGGAATTTTAGGAACCGTTAACCATAATGCTCTTATAGATTTAATTGCAAACACCTTAATGAATTTAAAAAACTGTTCGTTTGGAAGTCCTTCAGGTTCAGCTACATGGACCAACCCATCACCTATTTGTGCTGCAGCTGGTTCTATAAACCTTAATAGCTTAATTACTGGTACTACTGGTGGTTCTTGGTCTGGCACAGGGGTTTCCGGTTCTACTTTTAACCCTGCTAGTGGTTCACAATCGGTTACTTATACCGTAGGTACTTCGCCTTGTACTCAATCTCAAACACATACCATTACTGTTCGTCCTGATGTTAATCCGGCTTGGACTAACCCTTCGCCTATTTGTGCTGCGGCTGGGTCTATTAATCTTAATAGTTTAATTACTGGTACTACGGGAGGAACTTGGTCGGGAACAGGTGTTTCTGGCTCTACTTTCAATCCTGCTAGTGGTTCGCAATCGGTTACTTATACAGTAGGTACTTCGCCCTGTCAAGAAACTTCTACACAAACGATTACTGTTATTCCTGATGTTAATCCTGCTTGGACTAATCCAGGACCGCTTTGTGCGGCTAATGGCGGAACGGTTACTTTAGTGCCCGCTCAAGCTGGGGGCTCTTGGAGTGGTACTGGTGTTACTAGCGGTGGTGTTTTCTCTCTTTCGGCAGGTACGCAATCTATTACTTATACTATTGGTACTTCGCCTTGTGTGGAGACTTCTACACAAACGATTACAGTTATCCCTAATGTTAATCCGGCTTGGACTAACCCTTCGCCTATTTGTGCTTCGGCTGGCTCTATTAACTTAAGTAGTTTAGTAACTGGCACTGGTGGTGGAACTTGGTCGGGAACTGGGGTTTCTGGCTCTTCTTTCAATCCTAGTTCTGGTTCGCAATCGGTTACTTATACGGTAGGTACTTCGCCTTGTCAAGAAACTTCTACGCAAACTATTACGGTTATTCCTGATGTTAATCCGGCTTGGACTAATCCTTCGCCTATTTGTGCATCTGCTGGTTCTATTAACCTTAATACTTTAATTACCGGCACTACGGGTGGAACTTGGTCGGGAACAGGCGTTTCTGGTACTTCTTTTAATCCTAGCTCAGGTTCGCAATCCGTAACTTATACTGTGGGTACTGCTCCTTGTATAGAAACTTCTACACAAACTATTACAGTTATTCCTGATGTTAATCCTTCTTGGACTAATCCCTCACCTATTTGTGCGGCTTCAGGTTCTATTAATCTTAATAACTTAATTACTGGTACTACTGGCGGAACTTGGTCTGGAACTGGGGTTTCTGGTTCTTCTTTCAACCCTGCTAGTGGCACTCAATCGGTTACTTACACCGTAGGTACTGCTCCTTGTCAAGAAACTTCTACTCAAACTATTACAGTAGCTACTGTTTCTGCTGCTTGGACAAACCCTTCTCCTATTTGTGAGGGGGATGCTCCTATTAATTTAAGTGCTTTGGTTACTGGCTCTGCTGGTGGTTCTTTCTCTGGTACTGGCGTTACTGCTAATACGCTTGACCCTTCTGGATTAGGAGGCAATTCTGTTGTTATTACCTACTCTGTAGGTTCTGCTCCTTGTACTGAGACTCAAGCTCACACTATTCTTATTAACAATGATGATGATGCTTCTTTTACTTATCCTCAATCTTCTTATTGTATTACAGGTAATAACCCTACTCCTACTGTAACAGGAACTAGTGGTGGAACTTTTACTATTTCTGCTCCTGGTAGTATTAATGCTACTACTGGTGAGATTAATCTTATTGCTAGTGGTACTGGTTCTTTTATTATTACTTACAATACTACTGCCGCAGGTAACCCTTGTCCGATTTCAGCTACTACTACTATTACCATTACTACTGGACAAACCGCTGGGTTTAGTTACGATAATGCCCAATATTGTATGTATGATAATGCTCCTATTTTAACGCTTAATGGTGGGGCTACTGCGGGTACTTTCTCTGCTGCACCTTCTGGTTTAACTATTGATAATGCGGGGGCTGTTACTTTAGCTACTAGTTCTCCTGGTATTTACACCGTTTATAATAATGTGCCTGCTGCTAATGGTTGTGCTCCTGCTATAGATTCTACTACTATTGAAATTTTACCACTTGATACGGCTACTTTTAGTTATTCTGCTAATGCTTATTGCTTGGCTGATCCTAATCCTGCTGCTACAGTTACTGGTACTCCGGGTGGTACTTTTACTATTAGTCCTACTTCGGGAGTTATAAATGCTACTACTGGTGAAATTGACATTAATGCTTCTGGTGCGGGTACATATGTTATTTATTATAATACTGCTGCTGCAGGTAATCCTTGTCCAGTTACAGATTCTGTTACTATTACTTTAATGCCGCAGAACTTTATTGTCCCTGATAGTATTCCTAATTTCTGCTTGGGTGATTCTACTGCGTTAACGGCTTCGGCTAGTGGTAATGGAACGATTACTTGGTATAGTGATGTTGCTGGAACTACTGTTATTGGTACTGGTAGTCCTTTCTTCCCACCTGTTACTGCTGCTGGTACTTATACTTACTATGTAAATGAAGCGGGTACTTGTCCTAGTCCTATGGATTCTGTTACTTTTACTGTACAGCATGTGGATGCTCAGGCTTCGGCTAATCCTACTACTGGACCTATGCCGCTGGTAGTGAATTTCTCCAACTCTTCTACGGGAGCTACTAATTATTTCTGGGATTTTGCTAATGGCAACCTTGATTCTACTTTTGCTCCTACGCAAACTTATACTGAACCAGCTACTTATACAGTTACTTTAGTAGTTACTGACGGACTGTGCTGGGATTCTACTACTATTGTTATTGAGGTGTTTAACGAGTCTTCTTTAACTATTCCTAATGTGTTTACTCCTAATGGCGATGGTCATAATGATGTATTTACTGTGGATGGTGAAAACTTAAAGTCTGTTGAGGGTGAAATTTACAACCGTTGGGGACAAAAAATGTTCGCTTGGGGCAATGTTAATGGGTATTGGGATGGTAAAACCCTTGCCGGTGCTGACGCCCCTGATGGTACGTACTTCTTCATCATTAAGGCTGAAGGTATTGATGGACAACAATTCTTCGAAAAAGGTACCCTCTCACTTATTAGGTAAAGTTTCTATTTATACATAAATAAAACAAGCCTCGCAATGCGAGGCTTGTTTATTATAATATCATCACACCTTTTTTATTAATAATGGGAATAGTTACAAAGTTTTCTGCTTTAATAGTCTCTGCTAAAAAGATATATTTTTTATCCAGTAACTGATTTTCTGAAAAATAAGTTACCCAATATTGATTGTGTAATCCAAAAACATTTTCAATTATAGGTTCTATCTTAGCATAACTTTTTGGAGGAACATTACCCAATGCATGTCGTAATTCAGAAGTTTTAGTTTGGGAACCATTCTCATGAGTAATGTATCCTTTTGAAGATACTAATACGTTTTCTAAAGCGGTATCTTTTAAATTAATCAAGTAAACATTCCAATCTTCACCTTCTTGAACAACAGCGATGGCTACATTGACAACTTTTTCCTGAGGGATATCTTTTATCATTTTTTACTACTCCTTAATTTCTTCAATAGCTCTACTTATGGTTTTGTCATTTTCATTAACAATCACATAAAAACCGAAATTACCATAAAGATGTCTGCTCATATCTGCTTTTAACCCTTGCTCAATTAAAGATTTAGATTTTTTTATTTGTTCTAAATTTCTTTCTATTCCTGACTCAGTAGCAAATTTTATCAGACTATTAAACAATTGATTACTTACTTTAAATTGTCTTTTAAATTGAACGGCATCGTGATACGTTTCTAACATTTTTTTTCTTCTACTATCGATATAGTTTAACGAAAATTCTTGAATAATACCGTTATACCTTAGTTGATACAAATAATCTGTTCCTCCTACAGTATCTAACGGAATAAAAATATCGGGCATAATTCCTCCACCACCATAAACAACCTTACCTTTTTTGGTAAAATATTTCAACGAATCAGGAAAATGAATACTATCAGCTTCCAATAATTCACCATTTTCGTAGCGCTTGTAAGCTTCTAAATTATAATCATCTAAACCGTTTTCATAAGGTTTTTGAATTGATCTTCCAGATGGCGTATAATATCGAGCAACAGTAAGTCTAATTGCTGAACCATCTGGCCAAGGTATTTGTTCTTGAACCAATCCTTTTCCAAATGAACGTCTTCCTAAAATAATTCCTCTATCATTATCCTGAATTGCCCCTGCTAGTATTTCACTTGCCGAAGCTGAATTTTCATTAATTAAAATAGCTATCTTAACTCCTTTTAATATTCCTTTTGAGGTGGAATAATATTCTGTTTTTTTTCTTGCCCTTCCTTTTGTATAAACAATCATTTGATTTTTATCTAACATTTCATCAGCAATACTTATAGCAGAAGATAGAATACCCCCTCCATTTCCTCTTAAATCAATAATCAAACTTTCCATATCTTTTTCCTTAAGTTCAGCCACAGCAGTCAAAAACTCTTCATACGTTGTTCTAGCAAATCTTGATATTTTTACATACCCAATATTTTCATCAATCATATAAGGAGCATCAACACTATAAATTGGAATTTCATCTCTTACAATAGCAAACTTTAGTAATTTTTTTGTTCCTCTTCTTTTAATAAAAACATTCACCTTTGTTCCTCTTGGTCCTTTTAAAAGTTTAATAACATCATTGTTGCTAATGTTTTTTCCAGCAATATTCATAGTGTCAACTTTAATAATTCTATCGCCTGCCTGTATTCCTAATTTTTCTGAAGGCCCATTAGCTATTGCTGCTACCACCATAACCGTATCATCCTTTATCCTAAATTCAATTCCAATACCTTCAAAAGAGCCTTCAATTGGATCGTTCATATTGTCAAATTCTTTCGGAGATATATAATATGAATGAGGATCTAAATTCGACAACATTGAGTTAATAGAATTTTCTAACAACTCTTTACTATCTACCGAATCTACATATGCTTCTTCAATAAAATTAAGTATCTCATTAAGCTTACCAGTAGAAGATTTTGAATTTGATTTTGAAAAAATAATAGATTTATTGCCTGTTGTTGACGATAAGTAAGAACCTAAGTAAATACCAACTACAACACTAAGTGTTAGCAATAATGGTAAAAATATTTTAATGTTATATTTCATCTGTGTATTTTTTATTTTATTAAATCAGTCAGATGTAACTCCCTGAATAATTATTCTGTTATGTATGAAAATTATTTTCATGGTCGTTTGTTCATATTGCATGTTTAGGGATAATCTTCTAATCTAATAAAAGTAACATCTATACCAGATTCTTCTAAAAAATTAAGACCATCTTTATCTTTATAATCATTACAATAAACTACTCTCTTTATACCTGCTTGCAAAATTAACTTGCTGCACTCTTTGCATGGTGAAAGCGTTATATAAAGCGTTGCTTCATTGGCATTATTGGTTGACTTGGCAATTTTCATCAAAGCATTTGCTTCTGCATGAAGCACATACCACAATGTTTTACCATCTTCATCTTCACAACAGTTATCGTAACCAGTTGGCGATCCATTATAGCCGTCAGAAATTATCATCCTGTCTTTGACCACCAAAGCCCCCACTTGTTTTCTTTTACAGTGCGACAATTTAGACCATTCTTTAGCCATTTTTAAATAAGCTAAATCGTAGCGTAATTGTTTATTTTTATTGTAATTCTCTTCCATTTCTTTTAAAAGCAGCAAAATTAACTATTTGAAAATGATTTATTGACTTTTATATTTTTCGTATCCTTCTTGTTGATCAATCCCAACCATTACTTGCTTTAAGATATTTTCAACGCTATCTTCATAATCTATTTTTAATGGTTGATGCACTTGCATTTGTAAAGCCGTATTTTTTTTCTTGATAAAAAGTCCTTTTTTATCAAAAGCCCTTCTAAAACCATCTATGGTAATAGGCACAACAATAGGTTTGTAATTTTTAATGATGTGAGCTGTTCCTTTTCTGCCTTCAGCAAAAGCCTTAGTAGTTCCTTGTGGAAAATTTACCACCCAACCATTTGCCAAAGCAATTTTTATTTTTTCCGTATCGGCTTGATCAACGGGTCTTTTAATAGATTTCCCTGCTTCTCGCCAAGTTCTTTTAATTGTAATCGCTCCAGCATAAGCTAAAATTTTGGGTAACAAGCCAGATTTCATTGTTTCTTCGGCAGCAACAAAATAAAAATCAACAAAAGGGCAAGATAATATTCCTCTTAATTTAATTTCGTTTGGATAGCCATAAATAGCTGTTTCCATGGCATGAACCATGAAAGCCACATCTGCAAAATAAGTTTGGTGATTAGAAACAAAAAGTACATTCTGTTTGGGTAAATCTCTAAACAATTCTGCTCCTTCTATCTTAGGGTAATTTACTTTCTTAAATCGAATATAGGTAATAAAAGCAAAAGTTCTTATCACTAATTTTTTAAGAAACAGATACTGACCAAAAATATTTTTCTTTAGCAAATCGATATATTTTTTTAAAAGGGCAAATTTAATCAAGAATTGCCATTTCCCTAATAAAAAAAGGCTTTGATATTGTTGGATTAATTTTTAACTTTCTTTCTAAGTGAAATTTTCTGACCCTCATTGGGTTGAGTTCCCATAATCATATTATTTTTCTTGTAAAGTTTATTAAGCTTTACACCATATTGCTGAGAAATACTTCTCATGCTGTCACCTTTTCTAACAATATGAAAATCTTCTTGAGCTTTATTTCTTTTTGGTTGAAGGTATAATATCTGTCCTTCTTGTAACACATCGCTTTTATTTAAATCGTTGTAACGATATAATTGCCATTCATTCATTTCAAAAGCTTTAGCTATGCTGTAAAAAGTATCTCCTTTTTTCACAACAATATGCTTTATGTTATTATGCATTTTAACCGTATATTTTTTTGAAGCAGAACTTGCTAAGGCTGCGGAAGTTTTTCCCTTTTTTGGTTCTTTTAAGGGGACTTTGGCATACCTATCATATTCATAGAGCTTATGTTTCTCTATTAAGTCTATCAGTAAATCGGCATATTTTGGGTTAGTTGCATAACCAGCTTTTTTTAAACCTTTAGCCCAGCCTTTGTAATCTGTAATTTTTAATTCAAACAAAAAAGCATACCTTGAACGTGAAGTAAGAAATTCAGAATGATCTTCAAAAGATTCATAAACTGATTTGTATTTTCTAAAACATTCATTCTTAGCATCATCATCAATATGCATTGTTTTACCTTTCCAACCAGAATGGCATTTTATACCAAAATGATTGTTTGCATACATGGCTAAAGGACTATTTCCATCACCTGATTCTAATATACCCTGAGCCAAAGTAATACTTGCAGGAACTCCAGAGCGATGCATTTCTCTAATCGCATCTTCTTTGTATGTTTCTATGTATTCCGAGCGTGTAATTCTACGTTCAGCAGGTTGTGCAACTGAACTTATTGTCAGAAGCATTACTATTATTAATATGAAAATACGATAATTCATTAATTGCAAAGTTAACAGCAATATCAACCACTCTAATGCTATTCTTCTAAAAATATTAACAGTTGACTATTGATTACTGAAACTATTAAACCCAAATTTTAAAATATTAATTTAATTTTATCAAAACCTCTATTTCCCTGAAGTCCTCCTGTATGTATAGCAACAATTTTTTTGCCATTAAAAAAAGCTGTCGTTTTGGCAAGGTGTAAAATTCCAAAAAGCATTTTTCCTGTATAAATTAAGTCTAATGGAATATTTTGTTGCTGATAAAAATCATTTATGAAATCCGTTAACTCACTAGTTATTTTTGCATATCCACCAAAATGATAATCGGCAACTAAACGCCAATCCTTATTATTTATTTCTACTACAAATTGTTGTTGATAGTCTGCCAATAATTGTTGAATATCATTTTGCAGAAAAGCACCTCCTTTTAAAGCCGGAAAACCGATTATTTCTTTTGTTTCATTTGCAGCAGCAATAATTCCTGCAATGGTTCCTCCTGTTCCACAGGCACAACAAATAATATCATAATCTATATCTATGTTATTAATAATTTCCGTACATCCTTTAACAGCAAAAGCATTTGAACCTCCTTCTGGCACAAGATAAAAGTCTCCAAATTCAACTTTCATTTCTTGTAAAAATGAAGCGTTATATTTCTCTTCTTTATATAAACTTCTTGAAATATATTTTAACTCCATTCCATTATCTACTGCAAGTTGTAAAGTTGGGTTTAAAGACAGATGTTCTTCCCCTCTAATTATTCCAACAGTTTTAAATCCAAATTCTTTTCCCGCAGCAGCTGTTGCTGCAATGTGATTAGAGTAAGCCCCTCCAAAAGTCAATAATTGATTTTTTCCATCACTTTTGGCTTCTTGCAGGTTATAAAACAATTTTCGCCATTTGTTTCCTGAAATGGTGGGATGAATTAAATCTTCACGCAATACGAACAATTGTATGTTCTTTTCTTCAAGAAAATCAAGCTTAACTTGCTGAAGTGATATTGGTGGAAGTTGTTGGTGTAGCATGTGACAAAAGTAACAAATGTGTCTGAAGCCTATGGAAAAATATTTTTTTTTAAACTCAAACAATTTCGCTTAGTATAGTATCTTTGTCCATCTTTTAAAATATATGCTATGCAACCCAAATCAATTTTTAAGTTATTTTTAAAATACTTTTTTAGGGGGTTACTTTATGCTGCTCCTGTTACCATAACCATTTACATTATTGTAGAACTTTTTAAGTTTTTTGATGGGTTAATACCCGTAGGAATTAACGTTCCGGGCATGGGTTTTCTAGTACTAATAGTTGCCATTACCGTTTTAGGAGTGGTAGGCTCTAGTATTATTTTAGAGCCTTTAAAATCTCAATTTAATCAAATTCTTGATAAAGCTCCTTTATTAAAAACCATTTACTCTTCAGTAAAAGATTTATTATCTGCCTTTGTTGGTTCTAAAAAAAGTTTTAATAAACCTGTTTTGGTTAAACTTAGTAAAGATTCTAATCTCGAAAAATTAGGATTCATTACTACCACCGATTTAACAAAATTAGGGGTAACCGATGAAAGAATAGGCGTTTATCTACCTCATTCTTACAATTTTTCTGGTAATTTTTTTATTGTTGCGGCTTCTCAAGTTACTCCAGTAAAAAATGTAAACTCAACCGATTTTATGAAATTTATTGTTTCTGGAGGAGTCACCCATTTGGATGAATTAGAAAAAGAAACCACTAAATAAAAATGGAAGGGTTTTCAAATAATAAATTAGAAAAAGATGACTTTTATTATACTCCAGAAGGCTATAAGGTCTTTACCGAAAAGTATCTTTTAAAAAGAGGCTATTGTTGTCAGAACGGTTGTCGGCATTGTCCTTATGGATTTGATAAAAGTAAAGGAAGGATTGTTAAAAAAAGAAATAAAAATGAGGAGTGAGACATTAGAAAATAGATATTAAAAGCACTAAAAACTACAATGAGTATAAAAAAAAGACATAACTACAAGAATTTAAAAATCTGGCAAATGGCTATGCAAATTACAAATGATATTTTCGAAATATCTTCTGAATTTCCTCTAGAAGAGAAGTACGGTTTAAGGTCGCAGATAAATAGATGTGCTGTTTCTATTCCAAGTAATATTGCTGAAGGTTCTTCAAGAAGCAACAAATCTTTTTCACACTTTATCGACATCTCTTTAGGTTCTTCCTTTGAATTGGTTACACAATTAATTATATCAAATAACAGAAATTATATTACTCAAGAAAAATTGGAAGAGATTGAAAATAAGATTGATGAATTTCAAAAAATGACAATAGGCTTTTTAAAAACACTCTAAAATATCTAAATCTCTATTTTCTAAAATCTTAAAACTCAAATATGGATTTTAAAGCACAAATACAACAAGGAATTCCGAATGAATTGCCATCAATAAAAGAAGTTGACAACACGGTAAGCCATGCTCCTAAACGCAAAGAAATTTTAACTATCGAAGAAAAAAAACTTGCCCTAAAAAATGCCTTACGTTATTTTGAAGCAAAACATCATCCTGTTTTGGCTAAAGAATTTGCTGAAGAATTGGAAAAATACGGAAGAATTTACATGTACCGTTTCCGTCCTGATTATAAAATGCATGCCCGACCAATTGACGAATATCCTGGAAAATCAATACAAGCAAAGTCTATAATGTTGATGATACAAAACAATTTAGACCCTGCTGTTGCTCAACATCCACACGAATTAATTACTTACGGTGGTAATGGAGCTGTTTTCCAAAATTGGGCTCAATATTTATTAACCATGCAATATTTGTCAGAAATGACAGACGAACAAACTTTAGTAATGTATTCCGGACATCCTATGGGTTTATTTCCATCTCACAAAGAAGCTCCAAGAGTGGTGGTTACCAACGGAATGATGATTCCTAACTACTCCAAACCTGATGATTGGGAAAAGTTTAATGCATTAGGTGTAACCCAATACGGTCAAATGACTGCCGGTTCGTACATGTATATTGGCCCTCAGGGAATTGTACACGGAACAACTATTACGGTACTAAACGGTTGTCGTAAGATTGACAACAATGGAACTTCGGGAAAACTATTTGTTACTGCTGGTTTAGGAGGAATGAGTGGGGCTCAACCCAAAGCAGGAAATATTGCTGGAGTTATTTCGGTAACTGCTGAAGTTAATTCTGCTGCTACTTTTAAACGCCACGAACAAGGTTGGGTGGACGAAGTAATTAGCAATTTAGATGAACTTTGTGAAAGAGTTAGCAAAGCCAAAGCCAATAAAGAAGTAGTTTCTATTGCTTATGATGGCAATGTGGTTGATGTTTGGGAAAAATTTGATGATGCAGGAATTTATATAGATTTAGGTTCTGACCAAACTTCTTTACACAATCCTTGGGCGGGAGGCTACTACCCTGTTGGGTTAAGCTACGAAGAAAGCAACGAAATGATGGCGAATAATCCTGAATTGTTTAAACAAAAAGTACAAGAAAGTCTTAAAAGACAGACCAATGCTATTAATAAGCACACTAAAAAAGGTACTTATTTTTTTGATTACGGAAATGCGTTTTTACTAGAAGCAAGCAGAGCTGGTGCGGATATTATGGCTGAAAATGGTATAGATTTTAAATACCCTTCTTACGTTCAGGATATTATGGGTCCTATGTGTTTCGATTATGGATTTGGACCATTCCGCTGGGTATGTACCTCCGGAAAACCGGAAGATTTAAAAACCACAGATGATATTGCTTGCGAAGTATTGGAAGAAATGATAAAAACTTCTCCTGACGAAATAAAACAACAAATGCAAGATAACATTACTTGGATTAAAGGAGCTCAAGAAAATAAGTTGGTGGTTGGTTCTCAAGCCAGAATTTTATATGCCGATGCCGAAGGAAGAATAAAAATTGCTGAAGCTTTTAACAAAGCTGTTGCTAGTGGTAAACTTTCTGCTCCTGTTAATTTAGGACGAGATCATCATGATGTTTCAGGGACAGATTCTCCTTATAGAGAAACTTCTAATATTTATGATGGCTCTGCATTTACTGCTGATATGGCAATCCATAATGTTATTGGAGATAGTTTTAGAGGAGCCACTTGGGTTTCTATACACAATGGTGGCGGTGTTGGTTGGGGCGAAGTAATTAATGGTGGTTTCGGAATGACCTTAGATGGTTCTGCTGATGCCGACAGAAGATTAAAATCTATGCTTTTTTGGGATGTTAATAATGGCATAGCCCGAAGAAGTTGGGCAAGAAATTCAGAAGCTATTTTTGCTATTAAACGAGAAATGGAAAGAACACCAGGATTGAAAGTTACGTTGCCTAATTTGGTGGATAACAACCTATTATAAAAAACAAAACCCTCTGAAATTCAGAGGGTTTTGTTTGTGGGCCCACCTGGGCTCGAACCAGGGACTTTCTGATTATGAGTCAGATACTCTAACCAGCTGAGTTATAGGCCCAGTTCTAAGTTCTTTAGAAACGGGCTGCAATTTTACGGAAATGTTATTGAATTACCAATATTTAATTTAATTATTTTTATTTGTAGTTTTGAAGTGAATATGCTGCCAACAAACATCAAAAACATTATTCTAGACTTGGGTGGAGTGATTATCAATTTAGACACTCAGAAACCTTTTAATGCTTTTAAAAAAATATTTGCAGATAACTATTCTGAAATAGAAGCCACTTTCACAACATTAAATTTATTCAACAATTTTGAGGTGGGAAAAATTACTGCCGAAGAATTTATTCTGTTTTTTCTTAATCGCCACCCCAACTTAACTCCCAAACAAGTTGTTACTATCTGGAACAGCATGTTGCTTGATATTCCTAAAGAAAGAATTGTGCTTATTAGAAAACTGGCTTTAAAATACAATGTTTTCTTACTAAGCAACACGAATGAAATCCACCTTACTCAAATCAATAAGTATCTATTTAACACTTATGGCATAACCACTATCAACTCATTATTTAAAAAAGCATATTTTTCTCACGAGATTGGCTTTAGGAAACCAAATCCAGAAATTTTTGAATTCGTTTTAAACGAAAACAATTTAAATCCATCAGAAACTTTATTTGTTGATGATAGTATAGAACACATTCAATCTGCCAAACAATTAGGTATAAACACAAAACATTTAGTTGACGAAACTTTAACCCATTACTTTAATGAACATTAACGGAAAGCACTACCAAACCATTTGGCTAAACGAAAATGACAATAAAATTGTTCAAGTATTTGACCAACGCTACTTTCCTCACAAAATAAAAGTGATGGATTTAACCTCTTCTGATGATGTGTATTTCGCCATTAAAGAAATGGTAGTAAGAGGCGCACCTCTTATTGGTGTTACTGCTGCTTACGGTGTTTACATCATTTGTTTGGAAGCTCAAGGCAAAGAAAAACCACTTGAATACATTATTAATACTTGTGAAAAATTAAGAAGTGCTAGACCTACTGCTGTAAATTTAGATTGGGCAATTAACGAAATGTTAGCTACGCTTAAGCAAGTAAATACTATTGAAGAAAAAATAGTTATCGCTTTAGAAAAGGCAAACGCAATTAAAAATGAAGACATTCAAACCTCTATTAAAATGGGAGAATTTGGATTGGAAATTATAAAAGAAATTGCTAAAAAAAAGAAGGGTGAAACAGTAAATATTTTAACGCATTGCAATGCAGGCTGGCTAGCAACAATTGATTGGGGAACAGCAACAGCTCCAATTTACAAAGCATTTTTAGCAGGAATTAATATTCATGTTTGGGTAGATGAAACCCGACCAAGAAACCAAGGAGCAAGTTTAACTGCTTTTGAATTGAATCAGCAAGGTGTAAAACATACTTTAATTGCAGATAATACTGGAGGACACTTAATGCAGCATGGTTTAGTAGATTTAGTGATTGTAGGCACTGATAGAACCACTAAAAATGGCGATGTTGCCAACAAAATAGGCACTTATTTAAAAGCACTTGCTGCCTATGATAATCATATTCCATTTTATGTTGCAGCACCTTCATCCTCCATAGATTTTTCTATTACTGATGGTGTAAAAAACATACCTATTGAAACCCGAGATGAAAATGAAGTAAAATACATACAAGGTTTACTAGATAACGAAATAAAATCGGTTTTAATTTGCCCTGAAACAACACCAGCTGTAAACTATGGTTTTGATGTAACCCCTGCAAGATTAATTACTGGTTTAATAACCGAAAGAGGTGTATGTGCTGCTAAAGAAGAAGAACTGAAAAAACTATTTCCAGAAAAATATTAATTATGACTAAGAAAATTGATGAAGGCTATATTAAATTTAATTGCGACTGGACTTTTAAACCACTTCAAATAAATATTCCTGAAGATTTACTCTTTTACAGAGATAAACTTCATGAACTAAAACTCATAGGTCATTTCGAAGACTTAAACATTGGCTATGGTAACATTAGTGTAAAAACTGATGATGGAATAATCGTTTCTGGCACACAAACAGGCAACATTTTCCCTATAAACAAAGAATCCTTTACTCTTGTTACTAACTATGAAATAGCCAAAAACAATGTGGTTTGCGAAGGCCCTGTTAAAGCATCATCTGAAACCATGACACATGCTGCTCTTTACGAAGTTGATGACACCATAAAAGCAATCATACATGTTCATAATGAAGCAATGTGGAAAAAATTAATACGTAAACTTCCAACCACAAACGCTAAAGTTGCTTATGGAACTCCCGAAATGGCAATAGAAATTAAAAGTCTATTTAAAGACCATGATTTCAAGAAAACTGGTAACATTATAATTATGGCAGGACATGAAGATGGCATAATTTCATTTGGCAGAAATTTAGAAGAAGCATATAATATTCTTTTAAAGCATTTTTAAGATTACAATAATACCGTACAAATAGTTTTTTTTATACTGTTATAGGTTGTTTACTTTTGAATCATTAAATTCAATTAAATTTAAACCTAAGGCAACTGACTAATAGATAATTCGTCTTTGCAGAGATTAAAAAACTAAAAAACAGATGAAGAAAACAAAAACACTACTTTCACTTTCCTTCATACTTTTACTATTAATTAGTAGTAATTCTTCAGCCACTCCACTTTCATTTTCAGGTAAAGAAGTAATCCTTGACTTCAAAACTAACATAGAAGAAGTACTTAAAAATAAAAAAGAACTTTCATTTTTACTTATTGCTGATTTTACTAATGAAGAGCTAAAAGCTTGGGAAAAACAAGTGAAATCTGATGAAAATGTGAAGCAAATAAAATTAAGTAAAGCTTCTAATAACAATGGTTGGAATGTAGTATTAATCTTAAAAAATAAAATTAACAGAAGCAATGCTAAAATGCTTTTTTCTTTTTCTCTTAAAGCTGATTATATAATTATTGGAAACGAAAAAATATTATTTAATGTATTTGTTTCTAAACATGTTCCAAATTAAATTTTGTCACTAAAAAAACTATGATGTTTAGATTTGTACTAATTTTATCTCTTTTATTTACATTTATAGAAAGTTACTCGCAATCGTCTTGTAACAATTCTGCACCTTTCTGTACTTCTACAGGAGTAACTTTTCCCGCTTCCACTAACACTACAGCTCCTGTAGGCCCAGATTATGGATGTTTAGGTTCACAACCAAATCCAGCATGGTATTATTTAAATATCTCTACAGGCGGTAACATAGATATTACACTTTCCAATAGTGCTAATGTTGATATAGATTTTGCTGCATGGGGGCCTTTTGCTTCACAAGCTGCGATGCAAGCAGCTGTTTGTGGAGGAACTAGTGGAAGTCCTATTGATTGCAGTTTTTCAGCTGCTGCCAATGAAATTGTTTCTTTACCCAATACACAACCTGGAGAATGGTATATGCTGTTAATAACTAACTTTTCAGGACAACCAACTAACATTACTGCTACACAAACTGGTGGTTCTGGAGCAACTAACTGTGCTATTTTATGCAATATGACAGGCTTAACTGCTGTACCAGGAGCTTGTAACCCTGCTAACAATCAATATGATGTTACAGGAACAATTAATGTCACTAATCCGCCAACTACAGGCACACTTACTATTACTAATTCTTGTGGAGGGAGCACAGTCGTCAACCCGCCTTTTGCCACAAGTATAAATTATACGATTCCAGGAGTTACCGCAAATGGTGCTAATTGTACAATAACCGCTACTTTTTCTGCCGATCCAACCTGTACACTTACACAAAATTATACATCCCCAGCACCCTGCAATACAGTCTCATGTAATATCAACAACTTTACAGCAAACATTGGTGCTTGTCAACCAAATAACACCTATACTGTAAATGGAACTATTGACTTTACTACTGGTATTACAACAGATTCTCTTGTTATCACAATAAATGACGGAATTAATACTTATGACACTATCATTTACCCTCCTTATGTTTCTCCTATGAATTGGAGTATATCAGGAATGAATTCTAATGGTAACAACATCACTATTACAGCAACATTTGCCGCAGACCCTTCTTGCACAGCCTCGCTTAACTCTACAGCTCCTGCTTCTTGTGGTTGTGTAGCTCAAATTGGTAATTTTAATATTAACATGACAGGTAATAGTACTACCAACTATGTTTTATGTTTTGGCGATCAAATAGATATTACATCAAACATAGGTTATAACCCACCAGACATAGCTAACAACCCTCCAGGACCAGCTTACAACCCTGGAATAGGCTATTTAGTTTACAGTTGCCCTCCTACAATTGGAGTTGTCCCTAGTAACGTAGCCCCTAATGATGACATAACAAACGACCCTTGTTTTGTTGGTGTAGTTGGTTTTGGTGGCTCTTTTAGCAGTCTCAACACTTTCGGACAACCGCCTTATGTAGGAACTTGGACAAATAACACACTTTATTATGTTCCTATAACATTTTATGACACTATAAGTGGAACATATAGTTATGTTAATACTAATATGCCATGTTATGATATGGGAAACCCTATTGCTGTTCAATATTTACCTGAAATAGTAAGTTCAAATCCTACTGAAGATTGTTTAGATAGTTCTTTCACTATAACCATTACTGGTGGCTTGCCTGCTATCAATGGTTCAAATTTTACAGCTTCTAACTTATCTCCCGCAAATGCAAGTTTTGTAAATACAACAACACCAAATGGTGGTACTATACAAATTAATGGTTTACTAAATGGAGACATGTATAGTTTTGATGTGGTTGACGATAATGGCTGTCCGATAACTATCTCTGGCGGTCCATTTGTTGGTCTACCAAATGCTAACGCAGGAGTTAATGATACTTCATGTGTATTAACTTATACTCTAAATGCTATTCCTAGTATCGGAACGGGTAATTGGTCTGGTCCTGCTGGAGTTAACTTTAACCCAGTAAACTCTCCAACTGCAACGGTAACAGTACCATCAGCAGGAACTTATAACTTTACTTGGACAGAAACTAATACTGCTGCTTGTGTTACTAGCGATGTGGTCACCATTACTTTCTCTAACTTATCTGAAAGTACTGTTACTACTTCTTCAACCTGTTCTGCAAATGATGGAACAATAACCATTACAGCTATTGATGGTGTTTCTCCTTATCAATATAGTATTGATGGAGGCGCTACATTTCAAGCTGGTAATACTTTCTCTAACTTAGCTGCAAATACTTATAACATTGTTGTGGAAGATGCTGTTGGTTGTCAGGTTGCAGCTTCTTATACAGTTAATAGTATAGCTGGTCCAACTATCAATTCATCTAATTTTACTGACCCAACATGTAACGGAGACTGTGATGGTACAGTTACTGTAACCGGAACTTCTCCTGCTGGTGGTGAACAATACAGTATTGATGGTATTAATTTTCAAGCATCAGGAACGTTTAATAATTTATGTGCAGGAACTTATACAGTTACTATTTCAGATGCAAACTCATGTACAGATACCGTTTCTTTAACATTAACTGATCCAGATTCCGTAACCATAAGTGCATCAGATGTAACTATTTGCTCAGGACAATCTGCTACACTTACCGCTACTGCAATTGGTGGTTCAGGAAGTGGTTACACTTACAATTGGAATAACGGAGCTTCAACTACTTCTACATATACTGTTTCTCCACCTGCAACAACAAGTTATCCTGTTTTTGCTACCGATGGAAATGGTTGTACATCTCCTACAATTAACGTAACAGTAACAGTTACTCCTCCATTATCGGTTGTAGCTAGTCCTTCAGATACAAGTATTTGCCCAGGAGAATCTGTTACTATATATGCCACTCCCTTCTTTGGAAATGGTGGTCCTTACACTTACCAATGGAGCAATGGCTCAACAGATTCTAGTCAGGTAGTATCTCCTGCAACAACAACTGTTTATACCGTAACGTTAGGTGATGGCTGTTCTCCTACAACTACAGGAACAGTAACCATTAATATTATGCCTTTACCACAAGTGAGCTTTACTGCTGACAAATTTGAAGCTTGTGAAACCCCTATAGAAACATTTGAGTTCTATAATACTACAGATACTACTGGTGGAATGGTGGGTTCTTCTATTTGGAGTTTTGGTGATGGAAGTTCTTCTGTTGGAGACACTGTTACGCATGCTTATAATAATGCTGGAACTTATGATGTAACACTTACCATTACTTCATCTGTAGCAGCAGGAGGATGTACCAATAGCGTAACTTATCCAAATTACATTACCATACATCAAAATCCTACTGCTGATTTTTACATGAAAGACAATCCTGCCAACATGTTAAATCCAATTGTGAGTTTTCACGACCAATCTTATTTTAACATTGTAGGTTGGGCTTGGGATATTGGCGGTTTAGATTCAAGCTATATACAAAACCCTACATATGAATTTCCTGTTGACACCGGACATTATCCTATAACACTTACGGTTATTGATGATAATGGATGTATTGGAACTATCACAAAAATATTAGAAGTAGAAGGTGAATTTGGCATCTATGTGCCTAATGCCTTTACTCCAGATTTTGATTTCTTAAATGAAGGTTTTGGACCAAAAGGTTTTGGTATCAGTGAAATAAATTACTCTTTCTTTATTTTTGATAGATGGGGAGAAATCATTTTTGAGTCACATACACTTTTTGAACAATGGAATGGTACTTATAAAAATAAATTTGTACAAAATGGTGTTTATGTTTGGAAACTAGAATTCCAAGATATTAATGGTAAAAAACACTCCCGAATTGGACATGTAAATGTGATAAGGTAAGTTTCGAATTTTCTAATACTACTCTTTTTAAAATGTAAATTTTAGCAATTTTTCTAACCAAGAAAAACTTGATAGCTTCTTTAGAATTCTTATTCATCAAATAATTTAATTATTTTTGGATAAAAAGTAGCGTATGCATTTTCTTAACATATTTTTTACAAGCCTATTAATTATTGTTTTTTCAAATGGTTTTGCTCAAATTATTCCCAACGGACAAATAGATAATATTGATGAACTTTCCTTAAAAGAAACCACTTACACCCTTACTAAAGATGGGATTAAATTAGCTGCCGATATTTATTTGCCTGTTTTTAGAGATTCTGTAACTACTGATATTGTTATTGGAGCATCTACATACACCATTCAGTTAATTCCAAAAAATTCACAGTTTGTAATTTTTGATACCACCAATATCTCTGCTAATAATTTTAGCCTACCCATTATTTTCACCAGATCTCCTTACAATAAAAATTCTGATGATTTAGGTGGTAAAATATTTCCATTTTTAGGATATGCTTATTCCATGCAAGATATGAGAGGACGCTATGGTAGTGAAGGTGTTTATTTTCCTATGTACAGTGATTCTTGGCAAAAACACGACTATCATCCAACGATAGGAATTCCTATGGATGCTTACCCTACATCAAGCTCATCAAATGCTTTAAACCACTCAGATGGTAGTGAAGCTATTTTCTACTTAGCAGACAGCCTTTATAGAACTTTTGATGTTGATCTAGATGGCACAAACGAGGTTTTTAGGTATTCCAATGGAAATATTGGTATGTATGGAGCTTCTGCTTTAGGAAATTCTCAATACCAAGCATTATCCGATATTCCGCATAGCATGGCTAATAACCCTATAAAATGTTTGATGCCAACTGTTGCTGCAAATGAACATTATAATTCTACCTTATTTCACAATGGCGTTTACCGACATTCTCTGTCCAACGGATGGATTACAGGACAAATGATGGATTTAAACGATTCATTAGCAACTTACGATACTAGCCTAACCAACACCATTCATACGCCTGCAGATTATAGTTACTCGAACAAAGCAGACTTAACAAGTGATTTAATTGATTGGTTTGTGGTGAATGACAACAATTCTTTTCCTTCTGGAGCTCATCCAACATCACCATTACGAGCAGATTTGGATGCTTCTTTTGCCCCTGTAAATGTTAACGGACAAACGGATGCTAATGGAACTTATTCCAGATATACTAATATGAACAAACCAATCTATCACCTGTCAGGTTGGTGGGATATTTTCATTAACGGACAAATTGAAACTTTTAATAAAGCTAGAAATACTAATCCATCTTCTAATCAGAAATTGGTTATTGGTCCGTGGACACACCAAACCATAGGCGCCAAAGCTGTTGGAGATGAAATTTATCCCGATAATGTTTTTGATGTATTAGGTTTTGACCTCAATATAGATACCGATAGTTTGCTTACCGACAGTAATTTACTAAATGATATTTATGAATCTGAATTAATGAGTTGGTACAGAACGCATTTAGGTGGCGAGCCTTACTTTTTCATTCCGGAATCAAGTATTTGGCAACCTTTAGGCACTAACTTAATTAGAGTTCCATCAAAAAATTACATTATCCCTTATTATGAATTTTTAAACTATTTAGGTGGTCAAAGCCCTTTAAACAACTTGCCTGTAGAAATTGATGATGGTAATACCATTTCTTCTTTGTTTTATTCATTGCCTACACTTTCGCCTCCTCTTTTAAATCTATCAAGACCTTTGGCTCCTTTTAACCCAAATCATTTCAATCAGGTTAAAGACATAAGATTATATGTAACTGGTCCTTCAAATGATGCTCAAAACCCAAATACGGGTAACTATTGGTTAGAAACAGACTCCTTGCCTTTTAGCAATGGAGTGGTAAGAGAAAAAATATATTTACACCAAAACTTAGATGCTGACACTATTGCTCCAACGAGTAATGAAGGCACATTGACGTATGTTGCTGACCCTAACAATCCTGTAATTACCATTGGTGGAAACAATATGATTCCTTCTGTTCCGGGAGGAGGAAAAAAATCGCAAGGCTCAATGAATGTTGCCGACCCACTTTATGCTCCCCACACTTTAAATCGTTCGGATGTACTTGCTTTTGAAACAGCTCCTCTTACAGATACTATGACAATTATTGGTTTTCCAAGAGCTTCTCTTTATGCTAAAGGACATACCATCACTAACACAACAGCAAAAACTGATTTTGATTTAATAGTTAGGGTTATTGATGTTTATCCTGACGGAAGAGAAATGTTTATTACTGAAGGCGTAGTAAATGCGAAAGCTAGAGTGTATGCCAAATCTATTTTTAATGGTAATCCAAATGATAATATTATCCTTACCAATATCGATAACAACACTTTCTATCATTTTGAATTTGAGATGTTACCACTTGGACATACTTTTGGTATCGGACATCAAATAAAGTTTTTGGTGAGCAGCAGCAATTATCCTAAATATCAATCTAATCCGCATTTGCCAAATAATGCGAACCAGTTTTTTAGATGGGCTCCCGGAGATACTTTAGGATACAACTACAATGGGAATTGGTTGTATGCTCAACAAAATCAGATAACATTTGATTTTAACCCTGCTTTTCCATCTTATATAGAATTGCCTAAAGTAACGCAACTCCCTAATAACATTAGTGAAATCGAAATCAATAACCAATTTGAAATTTATCCTAATCCTGCTCAAAACCTAATTACTATTAATAGAACAGACAATCAAGCAGCTTCTGTTGTTATCTATTCTTTATTAGGAAGTGTAGAATATCAAGGCACTTTGAAATCGAATGAACCCACTAAAATTATTGATATTAGTGATTTTGCTAACGGCATCTATTTTATTAGCATAAGCGATAATAATGGAATGAAAAACACGAAAAAGTTTGTGAAAAACTAAACCACCTCAGCAACTACAAAGGTACTTCCTCCGATAAAAATCATATCATTAGCAGCAGCATTTTTTTGAGCCGCTTGGTAGGCCCCTTCAACTGTAGGGAAAATTTTGCCTGACAAACCAACTGCTGTTGCTTTTTCTGCTAAAACACTTACCTCTAAAGCTCTTGGTATTTTTGCCTGACAAAAATAATAAGTCGCATTTTTAGGTAACAATTGAAGTATATTGGAAATATCTTTATCATTTACCACTCCTAACACAAAGTGGAGTTTTTTAAATTGTTGCTCAGCTAATTGAGCCAAAATTAATTTTATCCCTGCTTCATTGTGTCCTGTATCGCAAACTGTTAATGGTTGCGTGTTTAATATTTGCCACCTCCCCATTAAACCAGTATTGTTCACCACATTTAGCAAACCTTGTTTGATATGATTTTCAGCAATTTTCCAACCTAATTGCTGTAGTATATTAATAGTCGCAATTACTGTTTTTTTATTCTTTTGCTGATAAGCTCCTTTCAAATCACTTTCATATACTTGACTAGATAGCACATCTGCAAACTGTATGGGAGCATTCAATTGTTTAGCTTTTTCAATAAAAACAGGTTTTATTTCTGGTTGTGTTTCACCAATTATTACAGGTATAGTTGATTTAATTATTCCAGCTTTTTCAGCTGCAATTTTAGCTAAAGTATCTCCCAAAAACTGTGTGTGATCCATGCTGATATTGGTAATTACTGCAACCTCCGGAGTAACTATATTGGTAGAATCGAGTCTACCACCTAAGCCAGTTTCAATAATAGCAATATCTACTTTTTCTTTAGCAAAATAATGAAAAGCCAACCCTACTGTCCATTCAAAAAAAGAAAGTTGTATTTTTTCAAACTCAGTTTTAAATTCATTAACAAAGTCTATAACCTCACTTTCCGAAATCATTTCTCCGTTAATTTTTATACGTTCTCTAAAATCTTTTAAATGTGGTGAAGTATAAAGCCCAACCTTATAGCCTGCTTCTTGTAAAACAGCTGCCAACATGTGCGAGGTAGAACCTTTACCATTTGTTCCTGCTATATGTACCGACTTAAATTGCTTTTCAGGATGAATTAATATTTCACTCAAACGATAGGTATTGTCTAAATTGGCTTTATAAGCTGCATTTCCAATACGTTGATACATGGGAAGCTGACCAAAAAGATAATCGAGTGTTTCGGGGTAATTCATTAATTAAGAATGTAAACAAAAGTCATGGTACCTTTTTGCTCAGCAGGAGCATCGGCTTTTACATTAAAACGAGCTTCTAGTGCTGCTTCTTTAGAAATTTTATATAAGGTTGGATTAGTAGTGCTAGAGCCTCTTGCTCCCGGTGTTGCTCTAATCACTTTTCCGTTTTTATCCACCACAATTTCTACCACTACTTTTCCATCTTCTTGTGTTGGATTATTAGGTTTTTTCACTTTCACCATCGATCTTCCAGCCAAAGAAAAGTCAACACCATTGCCTGTTCCTCCTCCCGTATAGTTGCTACTATTAGGGTCACCATTTTCATCACCCTGATCTCCAGGAGTACCTGTATTGCCATCTCCAGTAGAATTGTTATTAGGGTTGTTCAACGCATTTAAAGCATTAGATAAATTTTCATCTACTGTTTGCTCTGTTTGTTGCGTTGTTGTATTTTGATTAGTGGTAGTAGTTGTATTTTGCGAAGCATTCATTTCTACAGATTCTTCCATAGTTGTTAATGCATTTTCTTGAGCTGAACTTGGTGTAGTGGTTTCGCTTGTGGTAGCATTTTCAGAAGTAGTGGTAGTTTCTGAAGAGGAGGGCTGAACATCTCCCATTCCTTCATCGGTTGTTCCAAAATTAATCACCATTCCTCCTGCATTTTCCTCAGGTGGGTCTTGGTAAGTCATCCCAAATTGAATAAATAGCAATAACAACAGCAAGTGAAACAAGATGGTTCCAATTACTCCAGTTCTACTATTTTTTTCTTGTAAGATTTCCATTTATTCTGCTTGATGCATTAATTTTATTTATTCCATAAATTATTTTGGCGATGTTGCCAATACCAATTTCAATTTATTTCTGTTGGCAATATCCATAATTACCACTACATTTTCTATAGGCACACTTTTTTCTGCTCGCAATATAATACCCGGATTTTCTTCATTAGCCGTATGCGATAATAATAAGGTTTCTAATTCCTCCACAGCTACTTCATCTTTATTTATATAATATTTTAAATCCTCAGTAATAACAACATTCACCGTCTGTGGACGAGGAGCTGAATGACTTGCTTTAGGTAAAACAACATCCAACGCATTAGGACTAATTAATGTAGATGCTATGATAAAAAATACCAATAACAAAAACACAATATCCGTCATACTCGACATATTGAAATTGGTGTTTACTTTATTTTTTGAACGTATAGCCATTTTTATTAGTTAAAAGGTTGAAGGTGTTATTATCATTCTCACATTTACACATTAAATAATCCGCACATTAATTAGCCGGTTCATGTAAAATATCTAAAAACTCAGTTGTTCTTGCTTCCATTATAAACACAATTTTTTCCACTTTTGCTACCAAGGTATTATACCCAATATAGGCAACAATACCAACTATAAGTCCAGCAACAGTAGTTGTCATTGCTGTAAAAATTCCTTCCGAAAGTGTATTTAAATCAACACCTCCACCACCTTTAGACATTTCGTGAAAAACCAAAATCATCCCTATAACTGTTCCTAAGAAACCAATCATTGGTGCAGCACCAGAGATAGTTGCCAAGGTAGATAAGTTTTTTTCTAGTTTGTTTAGTTCTAATTTTCCGGTAGTCTCTACAGCAGTTCCAATATCACTTAGTGGCTTTCCAATTCTAGAAATCCCTTTTTCTATCATTTTTGCCACAGGCGAAGGGTTAGATTTACAAAGCGATTTAGCCGCATCCATCTTTCCTTCATGAATAAAATCTTTAATCTGATTCATAAAGTTAGCATCTTCCTTACTGGCATTTTTTATGGCTAAATACCTTTCAATAATAATATAAACAGCTAAAATTGAAAGTATCAAAAGCGTTATCATAATAATTGCCCCACCGATACCACCAGAGCTTACCAACTCCCAAATAGAAAGTGTTTTTTCTTCAGAAACTGCTTCTTGAACTACCGCTGAAGTAGTGTCTGCAGCTACGTTAATTTGTAATAAAATGTTATTCATCATAATTATAGATTTTATAGTGCTAAAATACGGTTGATTATAGGTTAGGAGACTGTAGAAAAATGTAATTTGTAAACAGTTAACTGTTAGCTTTTATTGTACGGAATTTCTTAAATATTATAAAAAAAGCAACTATTTACGCTCAAACAACTGTATAAAAACTGTGGGCGAACGCAATTCATGAACAAGTCTGTATCTTGAATATAAAGCATCTAACTCTGCATCACTAAAACCATTAAACACATTGGAATAGAGTATATAATTGTCTTTACCTATATTTTTTGATTTGAATAAACGAATATCTTTTTCCATAAAAATGATAGCATGATTTCCTAAAATTGGAAAAGCTGTCCCTACTTCATAATATGGAATTTTATTATCATCTAAATAATTATTCATCTCTAATTGTAAATCATAAAAAGGCAAATGAGCCAAACTTGCATCCCAACCTTGAGCAATCTTATTAGGATACACCCAAAAATTCCCCACTAAAAGTGAGACAGTCAATACCCCAAAAAAGCTCTTTTTAACTACCGAAGAACTTATGACTTTATCCAAATAATAACCAACCGCTAACAAAATCAATAAATATAAAGGTAGTAAATATCTATGTCCAGTAAGTTGCTGAAAGTACAAAAATGGAATAATGAAAATAATTGCACTGACCAATATCAATATTAATAATTGTAATGATTTTGATTCTCTTAACAACATTTTTCTATACATTACTACCATAACTAAGAGAACTACTAAGGCTAATGCTCTTCCAAAATCCAATATTCGCCAAGCAAAAATTCCAATGTTATAAATTGCTCCATTAAAATCATTGGTTATTCTACCTGCTTCCCAAGCAGAATCTGGATGGGACCAAAACCAGCCTGTTGCTTTATAATGATAAAAATGATAGCTTAAAAAAAGTAAAAACGGAAAAACATAAAACAATGATTTCATTAATAAAAGATGTAATGGGAAACCTCTAAAATGCTGTCTTCTCAATGAAAAAATAAAGTCTATTAAGAAAATGGCAAATGCTGCCACTATCCCTCTCATACTAATTAAAAACAACCCTATTAGGGCCAATATTAAAAGCGTTTTTCTATTTTCAAAAACAGCATTAAGTGCCAATAAAAAACAAAAAAGCAACACAATATCTGGAGAAATCATTGCTGCCTGACTCAAAAAAGTAGGATCTACCAACATCAATAACATTGTTAGTACCAACACATAAGAAGTACCAATAAACCGTTTTGCTAATAAATAAACCTGATAAACTATTCCCAATATAAACGGGAGCATGGCAAAATGAGCTACTAAAAGTGATTTACCAAAAAACTGCCACATTTTAGCAATGTAATAAGCTAACAAAGGCAAATGTCCAGTATCTATTTGTGTAGGAAGTATAAATGAACGGAAATTATTTTCATAAAAAAAAGTTGCTGGAGCTGCTACTAAATTAATGGTATCCCAAAAAAAGAAATTATTAGAAACATAAGCCGTAAAGAGTATGAAAAACAGAAAAAATGGAATTAATATTTGAATTTTTCGACTAATCATTTTTGGGATAATTACCACCCAAAACTACTTATTTTTTTAGTTGCAATATTAAATCCAAGTCCGAATGATAAACGAATTTCATTTATAGGATAAGGAGGTAGATTAGACAAATGTTTACCCGATACAAAACGTGCGTCTATAAACAAATGAAACCATTTAGCTGCAAAATAATTAAATCCTGCTACAGCAGAAACCAGAGGCGTTGTTTCCGTTTTGGTAGTTCCATCATACCGTGTGGCAGCTAATCCCGGCTGAATACCTATATAAGGTACAAAATTGGATTTTTTACTGAAATGATACGCCATTCCGGCAAACAATTGATGGTTAACGTCTAAACTGTTTTTTTCATTTTCTAGGAAGAAATAAGTATCTCCACGTGTGGTTAAAAATGAATGTATAAAATATTCTAAATTTCCGTGCAAAAAAATGTTGTTTTCATTTCTATCGGTAGATTTTCCCATGCCTATTGTTCCTTGAAAACGCAACAATCCTTCTTTTACAACTATATCGCTAGTTTGAGAAAATAAATTCATTCCACAAAAAACAAGCACAATAACTAACGCTTTTTTTACCATAGTTGAGCAATTTTAAAATTAACACTTAGGGTAAATAACAAATGACCTTCCAACGAAAACCCACTATGACCTTCTTTTGCTATATGAATTTCTTTCACACCATTGTGTTCGTGCGTTTCTGCATGAACATCGCTTCCTAAATGCATCATGTACTGACTTGATAATGATATATCAACTATTTCGGAAAGGTTAATATGCGTACCCAAACCAACTTGTGTTGCCGAACTCAATCTAGAAACTGTTTGCGGTGGATTTGAAGTATAAATATTATAAGTAGTTCTTACTTTGGTATAATCAAAACAATGTCCTGCTAATACATAAGGAACCAACTTTGCTTTAGTTTTAAATGGATAAATCATTACTGACCAACCAATATGGTAATCGTTTCGAGTGGCTAAACCATCAATATCTTCATTAATAAAATCGGTAAACCATTCCGTATTAATTCTGTTACTAACTCGTATTCTAAACTGACCTCCAAAGCCAACACCTAAGTTTTCAGTCGCTCCAAAAGTGCTAAATGTATTTCTTACTCCTAAAGAAAATGTTCCTGATTCTTTTTCGGCCGCTGTTGTAGAAACATCTTCTTGTGCGAAAAGCATCATCGGTAAAAAAAAAGAAACTATTAAAAGAATTCGCGTCATAGAGTAAGTTTTAGTTAATTGTAAAGAAACAACGAATTTTTCTATTTTTTAGTTTGTTACCCAAACAATTTTGAAAAAATAGATTCAATTTTATTTACAAACACTATTTCTATTTTATGCTGACTAATATCCAAACCTTTTTGATTGTATTTGGAAATAAAAATCTTTTCAAACCCTAATTTTTCAGCTTCTGTAATGCGTTGCTCCACCCTACTTATTGGTCTTATTTCTCCAGATAACCCCACCTCAGCAGCAAAGCAATATAATGATGGTATGGAAATGTTTTCTCCTGAAGAAAGTACTGCACTTACCACCGCTAAATCTACTGCTGGGTCGTCTATTTTTAATCCTCCGGCAACATTAATAAATACATCTTTTGCTCCTAATTTAAATCCGCAACGTTTTTCCAATACTGCTAACAACATATTTAGTCGCTTAGTATCAAAACCAGTTGATGAACGTTGTGGTGTGCCGTAAGCAGCAGAGCTCACTAATGCCTGAATTTCTACTAACAAAGGTCTGTTTCCTTCCATTGTTGCAGCAACAGCCGCTCCACTAAAATTTTCATCGCTATTGCTTAATAGTATTTCTGAGGGGTTATCAACTTCTCTCAATCCTGCTCCGTGCATTTCATAAATTCCTAACTCATTAGTAGAACCAAATCTATTTTTAACAGAACGCAATAATCTGTAAATATGATTTCTGTCTCCTTCAAATTGTAACACTACATCTACCATGTGTTCCAAAATTTTCGGACCAGCAATAGTTCCATCTTTAGTAATATGTCCCACCAAAAAAACAGGTGTATTAGATTCTTTTGCATAACGCATCAGCTCAGCAGTGCATTCTCTCACTTGAGAAATACTTCCAGGCGATGAATCAATAGTAGCAGTATGTAAGGTTTGAATGGAATCTATCACCAAAACATTTGGCTGTATCTCATTAATGTGGTGAAAAATATTTTGAGTAGATGTTTCTGTTAACACGTAACAATCAGGATTTTTATTTCCTATTCTGTCAGCTCGCATTTTAAGTTGCTGACCACTTTCTTCTCCAGAAACATATAGAATTTTCTGTCCTTTTAATCTCAAAGACATTTGCAACATTAGTGTTGATTTTCCAATACCCGGATCTCCTCCAAAAAGAATTAATGAACCTGGCACTAAACCTCCACCTAACACTCTGTTCAACTCTGTTCCCGGAAGTTTAATTCTAGGAATTTCGGCTAATTCAATGGTATCTACAGGAAGTGGTTTGTTATTTTTTTTTATATTAAAAGAACCTTTTACCTCATTTGGATGAGGCTTACTAATAACTTCTTCAACTATAGTATTCCACTCATTACAAGAAGAACATTTACCAACCCATTTAGGATATTGAGCTCCACAACTTTGGCAGAAAAAGGCTGTTTTTACTTTTGTTTTTGCCATAAATTGTTGTTTGCTTTAAGCTGTAGTTGAGCGTCTTGCTACTTTTTTGTCTAAAGATTTTTTAATGTCATCTATTTCACCTTTAGGAATAGCATTAATCAATGATTTGGTGTAATCTGTTTTTGGATTGTTATAAATTTCATCGGCATATCCCATTTCTTTAATAACGCCTTCTTGCATCACTATCATTTTGTCACTCATAAACTTAACAACAGACAAATCATGCGAAATAAAAATATAAGTGAATTTAAATTCTTCTTTCAATTCATTTAATAAGTTTAATACTTGTGCTTGAACAGAAACATCCAAAGCAGATACAGACTCATCGCAAATAATAAACTTAGGGTTTAATGCTAATGAGCGAGCAATACAAATACGTTGTCTTTGTCCACCCGAAAACTCATGTGGGTATCTATAAAAGTGTTGTTCAGGTAAGTCAACACGTTTTAATAATTCCATTACTCTTTCTTTTCTTTCTGCATCACTACTAAACACATTATGTACACGCATTGGTTCCATAATGGCCTCTCCAATAGTAATTCTAGGGTTTAAAGATGAGTAAGGGTCTTGAAAAATAATTTGCATTTCTTTTCTGTACTCACGCATTTCTTTCACACTAAGATGCGTGATGTCTTTACCTTCAAAAATAATCTTTCCTTCTGTTGGTTCCACCAATTTTAAAATGGTTCTCCCTAAAGTTGTTTTTCCACAACCCGATTCTCCAACCAAACCTAAAGTTTCTCCAGGATAAACTCTAAAAGAAACATCATTAACCGCTTTTACATATTCTTTTGCTCTACCAAATACACCTTTACTTATCGGAAAGTAGGTTTTTAAATTTTCTATTTCTAGAATAGGTTCTTGAGCATATATTTTTTCGTGTTTCTTAGCAGTTTCTTCTGGACTGATTACCAAATTTTCAGTAACTTCTTCTACCGATTTATTCTTCTCTTTCATCTCCCCCTTATCATCAACACTCATAAAGTCTGAAACGGTAGGTAGCCAGTGTAATCTTCTGTTTAATGGTGGGCGACAAGCCAACAATCCTTTGGTATAAGGATGTTGCGGATTTGTGAAAATATCCATTACTGTTCCTTGTTCCACTATTTTACCTTTGTACATTACCACTACTTTATCAGCCAATTCAGCGATAACACCTAAATCGTGGGTAATAAACATAATCCCCATATCCTGTTCTTGCTGCAATTGCATCATTAACTCCAAAATGGTTTTTTGTACAGTAACATCTAGTGCTGTTGTAGGCTCATCAGCAATTAATATTGAAGGATTGCACGACATTGCCATGGCTATCATTACCCTTTGTTTTTGTCCCCCTGAAATTTGGTGAGGGTAAGTATCAAACATAACATCAGGTCGAGGTAATTCTACTTTTTTAAATAACTCTATGGTTATTGTTTTAGCTTCTTTTTTGTTTACTTTTTGATGCAGCATAATGGCTTCTGCCACTTGATCACCACAAGTATAAACAGGGTTTAGGGATGTCATTGGCTCTTGGAAAATCATTGCAATTTCATTTCCTCTTAAGCTTCTCATTTGTTTTTCAGTAGCTTTTACCAAATCAACAACACCATCTTTACCATGAAATAAAATCTCTCCACCTGAAATTTCTCCGGGAGGATTAGGAATTAAACGCATTACCGATAGTGACGTAACAGATTTCCCTGAACCTGATTCACCAACTATGCCTATGGTTTCTCCTTTGTTTAATGTAAATGAAACATTGTTAACTGCTTTAGTAACTTCTCCGTCCGAACGAAATTCTGTAACTAAGTTTTTGATTTCTAAAAGCGTTCTATTTTCCATATTCCCTTTAAGTCTTATTGTAGAATAATATTCATTGTTTTAAAGGCAATAAAAATACATTTTTAATGCAAGTTGCACAAGATTTATAAAAAATATACGCTCATTTTTAGACGACCTCCTGATTTTAAACGACAAAAATTAGGATAACACTATCTATAACAGCTTGTTGTTGATTATTTCAATATGGACAAACTTCTAATAACTAAAACACTATTTAACCACATAGAAACATAGTTTTCACCGTGAGAAAAAAAATTTGACGTAAGCTTCACATAATCTATCCGCCTTAGGCGGATAGAAACACTTTGTATTACTATAATCATCTTTAACTGTTATAGTAATCTATGTTTCTATGTGGTTTTATTGTTATGTTTAACAAAGTTTACATTAATAAAATAATCGGAAATTGAAACTACTCTTCTAACTCATAAATCTTAATAACAAAGTAGCCGTAACCATTCCTTTCACTATCTTCTTTTAGTGCTACCTCAACAGGTTTGTTGGTAATGGAAGATGTTGTTTTCCATGTAGTAAAACCATCTTGCTCTAGTTTGTTTTTGCCATAATTATCATTATAATATTCCATAAATTCTTGTGCTACTTTTTTGGCATCTTCAACTAAATCAAAATAGGCTGCAATTTCAATTTCATAAAGTTCTTTTTCATAAAAATCATAAGTAACGGTATAGCTGTTTCCCATGCTAATATCGTAGTCGTAATGCAAATACTGCGGCTGATCATCTATCAAAAAAGCATTGTCCTCAGCAGCTTTTACAGTTATCATGTCAGCCCCAATTTCAACTCCTCTAACATGTTCTTTTTCAGTTTTATTAATGGCTTTAAAGAAATCGCTACGCTTAGTAGTACAGGCAGAAATAACCGCCAAAACCATAATAATTATTGTTGCTTGTTTCATATTATTTGAGTTATCCGTTAAATTCTCGCAAAGACGCAAAAATGTTTTTTATTAATCGTTAATGGTTATTCTTCCAACTTCGGTCTTCGGTCTTCCGACTTTTTAGTTAAAAACAATATCCTCTTCTTTTATTAAGGCTTCATTTCTGTAGCGTAAAAATAACTGTGTAAGTGCTACCACATCCTTTTCACAATAAATTTTTATGCGTTCTACATCTTTCTCTTCCCAATATACTTGATTCACCATACTTCCATCAATATCATCCTTTGGTGTGGGAATATTAAATATTGCTGTTAGTAACCCGAGCGAAGTATAATTTTTATAATCGCCAAATTTCCATAGCTGCAAGGTATCTAAATGAGCAACTTCCCAAGGTTTTTTTCCTGCCAAATCTAAAATAGAAGGAATATTTAATCCGTTTACCAAAGCTCTTCTGGCAATGTATGGAAAATCGAACTCCTTACCATTATGAGCACAAAGTAAATGGTCGGCTTGATTAAAATAATTGTTGAGCAAGTCGAAAAATTCTTCTAACAACAGTTTTTCATCATCTCCATAAAAAGATTTTAGTCTGAGTTTTTTTTCGCTGCCTTCGTAAGTAATAAAACCCACAGAAATGCAAACAATTTTTCCGAATTCGGCATAAATTCCAGCTCTGGAATAAGCTTCTTCAGGTGTTTCATCAGCAGCTAAATATTTGGCTTTTTGTTCCCAAAATTTTTGTAATCGCTCATCCACCAAATTAAAATCGGGTTGCTGAGCTACCGTTTCTATATCTAAAAAAAGTATTTTATCTAGTCGAATTTTTTCTAACATAACTTACCATTTTAAAACCGACAATAAAAGTAATGCTTTTTGAAAAGCTGTAAGGAATTTTTGAGGATTATTTTTTTCAATTAAAAAGTCACACCAAAACTCATTTTAATAGTAAAATTATCAGAAGTTTTATCAAAAGCATAAGGTCCGTAGCGGTAGAAAGCACCCACTCCAAAAGTAGAGGTGTTTAGTTTAAGAATATTGTTGATTACCAAACCCGATTCGTAAAAACCTTTTTCCATGGTGTTAAAAGCCACTCCTTGGTGCAATTCTGCATGGTCTAAACTTCCAAAACCAGCACTAGTAGTAATAACAAACTCCGGTTGAAATTTTTTAATTTTTAGCAATAAGCCCTTAAAACTATGTCGGAAATGAAAATGCACGTATTGGTTAGACAAAAACTCGTAGGGCAACATGGTTTCAAAAGCATTTTCGGTAGAAAGCAATAAAAAATCATCGGTTCTATTAACACCAATAGGATGGTTAAGCTTATGCTGCGGAACTTTACCTTCAATATAGCCTGCTTCTAATCTAAAATAGGGCTGACCAAAATTTCTGGTATTAAATTTTTTTTCTGTCTGAAAAGCATATCTGGTATAAGTATATTCTCCATCATATTGGTTCACTCCTCTTTCTATTTTAGCATATAAAATTGGGTATTTTGTATTCATCCGATAACTCGTAGAAAGCGTTTTCATAATCTTCTCTTTATAGGCATACCTCAACTCCACTCCTACTTCATTAAACAAGTAATTTTTATCTTTTATGAAAGTCGCATCATCAATATTTTTTACAAAATAATAATCATCAGTAACATCTACTTTTTGCTGATTTACAAATACATAAGACTTTAAATACCTCATTGTTCTAAAACTTAATCTTGCCTGCATTTTTTCATAATTATTCATTCTATCTAAATACAATACACGAGTTCCTGCAGCAGAAATAAAAGGCACCTTATAATCTTTAAACCCAACCACTCCTGGTTCTGAGACATCTTTATCGTAAGAAAAATTAATAGCAATATTGTTATTTTTTTCTAACAGAAAAGTGGCATCTCCACCATATTTTTCTTCTTTATCTTTAAATCCGTAAGCTCCATAACCGCCAATAGAAAACCATTTAGAAAAATGCTGATTGGTATGAAACCCTGCTCCAAGTCTAAATCCTTCGTAATTGTTATAATTTAGGAAGCGGTTTAAATCCAAATCTATAACTCCCCATTTTAATTTGCCCGTTAAAATAGCTTCCAAACCACCTAGCTTTTTATCTAAATTTTCGGCTTTTCCAATGCTATCAATTACCTGATAGGTTTTTTTCTCTTGAGCTGTTAGTGTATCTCCACGGTAATCGTTCCAAAAAGCTTCATCTCTTTTATTGGCTTTTAAATCAATTTCGGTGTCTACATGACTAAATTCTTTGTTTTTTAATTCCGGATTAATAACCACATCTTTTATATAAGTATTACTAAACCCTACCATTTTAAATGAATTAATGGTAGCATTATTCATAATAAATTTAGAACTGAGTTGTTTGGGAAACCACTTGCCTTGCAATTTTTCGTATTGCTGACGAATTTCTACGGTAAGCGAAGCGTCTTGTTCATAAGGCTCAGCAATTACATTTTGCAAAGCGTAACCATCTGTATTAATATATAGTAATCCTTGTAAAGCATCAAAATTTTTGCCTTTAAGAGGTGTAAAGGATATGATGTAAACCGAATCTACTCCACTAACAATGGTGTCTTCAATTATAAATAAGTATTTGTTATGACTATTAGTAGAAATAGGATTTAAATAAGCCTTATCCATCACATAAATATTGGTATTGTAAAAAGAGAACGATTGCAACTGTGTTCCCAATAGTGCAAAAGTGGGATTTTGAAGTCCTGAAACTCTTGAAGCTATTACTTTCTCATAATTTTTGCTCGGCACCTTGTACTTTCGCTGAGTAACGGATTCCATCATAAAAATATGCTGCGTTTTTAAAATGCTATCTGTTCTTTGAGTAATGGAATCTGCTTTAGCTAATTTTTCAGGATTGTTAAGCAGCGCACTATCCATTTCAGCAGTTACATACAATTTACTGTAAGAATCGTAAGTAAAATCCATGCTTTTTTCAGGATTGAGCTGCGTACGATTATCCACCACTTTTTTAATAATTCTATGTGCAGGGTTTTCTCCCGGAAGTATTCTAACTTCTTGCAATTGAAAGGTGGTTGGTATTAGTTCAACAATAATATAGTCTTTATTATCTACCTGAATTTCTTTAGGTTCGTAACCAACATAACTCAATTTTAATGAATTTACAGGTGTTGATGTTTTAAAGATAAAGTTTCCGTCTATATCGGTAGTTGCTCCTATTTTTTTGTCAGTAATAATATTGACAAATGCTAAAGGGTTTTTAGATTTTTCATCTAACACTTTTCCTTTTAATGTATGTTGAGCAAAAAGACCTGAACTCAATAAAAGCAGCAACAATATACCAACAATATTTTTACTCAACATGAAAAAGTTTGATTAATCAGGCGTAAAAATACAATTATAATTAAATTGTCAAGGAAAATGCTAATAGAAGTTTCATGCTCAATGTTTAAATTCTTTAAACTTGTAAGCAAGATTAATTGAACCTTGTTGGGTAGGCTTAACCCTATAAACCAACAAACTTTATAAACCTAATAAACTAACATACAATTCCACCAAAGTTTTATTACTTTTGCAGCCTTAAATTTTAGAACAAAATGAGCATACAATTATCGGAACAAGAACAAATTAGAAGAACCTCTCTGACTAAACTCAGAGAATTAGGCGTTGAGCCTTATCCAGCAGCAAAATTCCCTGTTAATACCTTAACAAAAGACATTAAAGATAATTTTGAAGAGGGAAAAGAAGTAATTCTTGCAGGAAGAATTATGAGTAGAAGGATTATGGGGAAAGCTTCTTTTGCCGAGTTAAAAGACAGTTCTGGAAGAATTCAAATCTATATTAACAGAGATGAAATTTGTCCTGATGAAGATAAAACGCTTTACAATGAAGTATTCAAAAAATTACTTGATATTGGCGATTTTATTGGCGTTAAAGGTGTTTTATTTACAACTCAAGTAGGAGAAGAATCTGTTAAAATTAAAGAACTTACCGTATTAAGTAAAGCCTTAAAACCGCTGCCAATTGTTAAAACAGATGATAGTGGAAAAGTACATGATGCTTTTTCTGACCCTGAGTTGCGTTATCGTCAGCGATATGTTGACTTGATAGTAAACGACCATGTAAAAGATATTTTTATAAAAAGAACAAAGTTGTTCAATGCCATGCGTCAGTTTTTTAACGACAAAGGTTATTTAGAAGTAGAAACCCCTATTTTGCAGGCTATTCCAGGTGGTGCTGCTGCCAAGCCATTTATTACACATCACAATGCATTGGATATTCCGCTTTATATGCGAATTGCCAACGAACTGTATTTAAAAAGGTTAATTGTTGGTGGTTTTGATGGTGTTTATGAATTTTCTAAAAACTTCCGTAATGAAGGAATGGATAGAACTCATAATCCTGAGTTTACCGCTATGGAAATTTATGTTTCTTACAAAGATTACCATTGGATGATGGAGTTTACCGAAAACCTACTAGAGTTCTGTGCTACACAAGTAAACGGCACTACCAAAGCTAAATTTGGCGGAAACGAAATTGATTTTAAAGCTCCGTACAAAAGAGTAACCATGCGTCAGGCTATTATTGACCATACAGATTTTGATATTGATGGCAAATCTGAAGAAGAGTTGAGAAAAGCTTGTTTAGATATGGGTATTGAAGTGAATGAAACAATGGGTAAAGGCAAGTTAATTGACGAAATGTTTGGTGAAAAATGTGAAGGAAACTACATTCAACCAACATTTATTATTGATTATCCGAAAGAAATGTCGCCATTGTGTAAACAACACAGAGACAACCCAGAATTAACCGAGCGTTTTGAATTAATGATTTGTGGTAAAGAAGTAGCTAATGCTTATTCTGAGCTAAACGACCCAATAGACCAACGCGAACGTTTTGAAGAGCAACTAAAACTTT
Organism: Vicingaceae bacterium; assembly: GCA_965284565.1. GTDB lineage: Bacteria > Bacteroidota > Bacteroidia > Flavobacteriales_E > Vicingaceae > BRH-c54. The sequence goes on along the minus strand of OZ260100.1, from coordinate 1,876,024 downwards.
CTGAAAAAGGCGATGATGAAGCTATGTTTATAGATAATGATTTTATTAGAGCGTTGGAATATGGCATGCCACCTACAAGTGGCTTGGGTATTGGCATGGACAGATTGATTATGTTCTTAACTAATAACCAATCTATTCAAGAAGTATTGTTTTTTCCACAAATGAAACCAGAAATTGTTTCTACAAGAAAAGCATTGGAACTGAACGATAATGAAAAAGCCATTTTTGATATTCTTTCCAAACAAGGAAAAATGAATATGAATGACTTAAAAGACGCTTCTGGATTGTCTAACAAACAATGGGACAAAGGAATTAAATCGCTTGGCAAATTTGGCTTAACCAAAGTAACCAAAACCGATGACAACTTAATTGTTGAAGTGGTAGGATAATTTGTGCATCCAATTATAAAAAACTAAAAACTGCTTTGAAGTTCTCGAAGCACTTTTTTTATACTTTCATCTTTTAATTCTTATGTTTTTAATACCTTTACCGCTACTAAAGTCAATTGAATTCATATAAAAATGAGTAGAATAGAAGTGCTAAAAACCTATAAAATATTTATAGACGGGAAATTCCCAAGAACAGAATCAGGAAGATACTATATCCCTGAAAATAAAGTAGGCAACATTTGTTTGTCCTCCAGAAAAGATGTTAGAAATGCTGTTGTTGCTGCCCGTAATGCTCAGAGCAAATGGAGTGAAGTAACAGCTTTCAATAAAAGTCAAATACTTTATCGTATTGCCGAAATCTTAGAAGGGAGAAAAGCTCAATTTGTAGCCGAATTGGTACAACAAGGCGTAAAAGCTAAAGATGCAGAAAAGGAAGTAATCACTTCAATAGATAGAATAATTTATTATGCTGGTTGGTGCGATAAATTTACCCCTATTTTCAGTTCTGTTAATCCCGTTTCTACTGCACATTTTAATTTTACTGCACCAGAACCTACTGGAGTTGTTTCTATTCTTGCTCCAGAAAAATCAGGTTTATTAGGGTTAATCTCTACCATAATTCCTGTTATTGCTGGTGGAAATACTGCTGTTGTGCTAGCTTCTGAAAACATGCCGCTTTGTGCCATTACTTTTGCAGAAGTGTTGAACACCTCTGATGTTCCTGGTGGAATAGTAAACATCCTAACAGGAAAAAGAAGTGAATTGGTTGAACATTTATCAACTCACATGGACATAAACGCTTTTTTATATAGCGGAAACAATAAAAAAGAAATTGCCGAAATTCAAAAGCATTCGGTAAACAACCTTAAAAGAATTATAGTAAGAGATGATAAAGATTTGAATGATAAAACACACGAAAATCCTTATTACATTGAAGACTTTTTAGAAATGAAAACCACTTGGCATCCTATTGAAAAGATTGGTGCTTCTGGAAGTGGATATTAAATTAATTATGACAAGAGAAAATTTACTTTTAACAGCAATAAATGCTGCTATTGAAGCAGGAAAAGAAATCTTAACAGTTTATTCAACTGATTTTCAAGTAGAGAACAAAGCAGATAAATCACCATTAACAGAAGCCGACAAAAGAGCTCATCAAGCTATCGTCAAAGGTCTAACATCAACAGACTTACCTATCCTTAGTGAAGAAGGTAAATCTATTCCTTATGATGAAAGAAAAAACTGGGAAAAATTTTGGATGGTTGACCCTCTTGATGGCACAAAAGAATTCATCAATAAAAATGGTGAATTTACGGTAAACATTGCTTTGATTGAGAATCAAGCTTCAACTATGGGTGTTATTTATGTGCCAGTAACCAAAGAATTGTATTTCTCTGACGATAAAGCATATAAAATAAACAACATTACTACTGCTGCCAATACACTTGTGGATTTAATAACTACTGCTAATGAACTGCCTTTGAAAAGTGAAAGAGCAGATTTTGTTGTTGTTGCCAGTCGTTCTCACATGAGTGATGAAACCAAAACTTTTATTACTGAAAAAGAAGCAGAGCATAAAAAAATCAGCTTACTTTCAAAAGGTAGTTCACTAAAACTTTGCATGGTTGCCGAAAATGCTGCCGACTGTTATCCAAGATTTGCTCCAACAATGGAATGGGATACTGCCGCAGGAAATGCCATTATTAATGCTGCTGGGGGTGTTGTAATAGACCAACAAACTAACGCAGTAATGAAATATAACAAAGAAAATCTACTTAACAATTGGTTTTTAGCTCAATTGAATTAATCACTTTTAAACCTTATGCATTATGAAAAACTTACTCTCAGTCACTTTAATTATTTTTTTATTTTTAATTAGCTGCCAACCTGAAGGTAGAGTTTTTGTTGAACATAAAGAACTTTCTCCAGATTTAGAATGGCTTAAAAAAGATAGCCGAGAATTTAAAGTATTGATTGAAGATAACTCTATCAATTACGATTTTAAAATTTCCTTTAGATATGCTAATGGCTATCAATATAAAACTGCCAATATTATTGTAAAAGAAATTTCTCCAAGTGGTAAGGAAACCAGCAACAACTATGAATTAAAAATTAGAGATGAAAAAGGTGAATATATTGGTGAAGCTGGTTATGACATTTGGGATAGTGAACATTTGGTTGAGCCATCAAAAAAGTTTGAAGAAAGTGGTACTTACACTTATATTATTGAACACAATATGCCTAAAGACCCGCTTCATTTCGCAATGGAAGTTGGTATTATTTTAGACAAAAAAAAGTAACCAACTGATATATTAACTAATTAATTTGCTTTAAAAGTCAAATCTTTACATTAAGCGTAGTCATTTTAAGCAAATTAATTTCTTCTTCTGTTAAAAATCTCCACTGACCTCTGGCTAAGTTCTTTTTAGTTAAACCAGCATAATAAACTCTATCTAACTTAGAAACTTCATAACCTAAATGTTCAAACATTTTTTTTACAATGTTGTTTTTTGAAGAATGAATTTCTACACCAATTAGTTTTTTATTTTCACCATCAGCAACATGGGTAGCTTCTTGCATTTTTGTCAGTCCATTTTCTAAATCTACACCATTAATTAGTTGTTGCAAGTGTGTATTAGAAACATTTGTAGAAGTTGCTACCTGATAGATTTTCTTTATATGTTGTTTTGGGTGTGTTAATCTTTTCACCAATTCTTCATCGTTGGTTAAAAACAAAACGCCTGTGGCATCTTTCCCTAATGGGTCAACAGGAATAACACTTTGTTTTAATTTTCCAAGTAACTCCACCACATTTCTTCTGTTATAAGGATCATTTAATGAAGAAACAAATCCTTTAGGTTTGTTCATTAACAAATAAACTTTCTTTTCATGTCTTAAGGTTTCGCCACCACAAACAATTTTGTCTGTATCAGTAACTTTAAATCCCATTTCTGTTATAATTTCACCATTAACTTCAACTACTCCAGTTTGAATTAACACATCAGCTTCTCTTCTAGAACAAATTCCAGCATTTGCCAAAAACTTGTTTAAACGAATTTTCCCATCATCAACTTTAGGTAAAGAGGACTGTTTTGGAGGGCGTTTCTTAAAATCGCCTTTCTTGTTAAAAGGTTTTTTACTAAAAGATTTCTTTTTGTCTGATGAGTTATTTTTTTTGTCTTTCATTGTTGGGTTGTATCGTTATTGGTAATCATCTCGCAAAGACGCAGAGACGCTAGTTTATTTTCTAAATTCTAATTATTAATCAATCTACCTAATCTCCCCACCGTTATCTATTGCTTTTTCTGGTGAAACAAATGCCAAATTGCCTTCATTATCTTCTGCCATTAAAATCATGCCTTGAGATACGATACCTCGGATTTTTCTTGGTGCTAAATTGATTAAAACAGACACTTGTTTGCCTATAATTTCTTCCGGAGCATAATGTTCGGCAATACCTGAAACAATAGTGCGGACATCAATTCCTGTGTCAACAGTCATTTTTAATAATTTATCGGCATCAGGATGTTTTTCTGCGGTTAAAATAGTTCCTGTTCTAATGTCCATTTTGGTAAAATCATCAAAAGTTATTTCGTCTTTCATGGGTTTTGCTTTTGGATTAGATTGTTGTTTATTCGATTCTTTTAATTTCTTTATTTGAGCATCAATTACATCATCTTCAATTTTTTGGAAGAGCAATGTTGCTTCACCAATTTGATGTTGGGTACTTATAGTTTCATCACTTTTTAAGTTTAAAATCTTTTTTAAGTTACTACAAGTTTGAGGAAGAAAAGGAAGGAAAATATCACTCAATGCATCACAAATTTGCAAACTAATGTTTAAGATGGTTTTTACTCGTTCTTCGTCAGTTTTAATGAGCTTCCAAGGTTCGGTATCTGCTAAATACTTGTTTCCTATTCTAGCTAAAGTCATAGCTTCAGTTTGAGCATCTCTAAACTTAAATTGAGTAATTAATTCATTAACTTTTGCTTTTGCTTTTGGAATTGCTGCTAATACTTCATTGTCGATTTTATCACACTTATTTAAGGTTGGTGTTAACCCCTTAAAGTATTTGTGTGTTAGTACCACTGTTCGATTTACAAAATTTCCAAAAATAGCCACTAATTCATTGTTTACTCTAGCTTGGTAATCTTTCCAAGTAAACTCGCTATCTTTGGTTTCTGGAGCTATGGAAGTTAATACATAACGCAATTCATCTTGTCTTCCAGGGAAATCTGCTAAATATTCGTGCAACCATACTGCCCAATTTCTTGAGGTGGAAATTTTATCGCCTTCCAAATTTAAAAATTCATTGGCAGGTACATTAGTTGGTAAAATATAATCGCCATGAGCTTTTAAAATAATAGGAAAAATAATGGCATGAAACACAATGTTGTCTTTCCCAATAAAATGAATTAATTCGGTTTCCTCATTTTTCCAATAATCTTCCCAATTTTTACCGTTTTGCTCAGCCCATGCTTTGGTTGCCGAAATATAGCCAATTGGAGCATCGAACCAAACGTACAATACTTTTCCTTCTGCTCCTTCTACAGGAACTTTTACTCCCCAATCTAAATCTCTAGTAATAGAACGAGCTTGTAAGCCATTATCTATCCATGACTTGCATTGTCCCAATACATTTTTCTTCCACAATTTCGTGTCGTGGTGGAGTTTTCCATCCAATTTACCTTCTTCTAACCATGTTCTCAACCAATCTTCATGTTCATTCATGGGTAAATACCAATGACTGGTTTCTTTTAAAACAGGTGTGTTTCCACTTATAGCAGATTTTGGGTTGATTAAATCTGTAGGACTTAAAGTTGAACCACATTTTTCACATTGGTCGCCATAAGCATTGTCGTATCTGCATTTCGGGCAAGTTCCAATAATGTACCTATCAGCTAAAAACTGTTGTTCTTTTTCATCATAAAATTGCTCAGAAGTTTCTTGAGTAAAAGCATTTTTGTTATTCAAGTCTTTGAAAAAACCAGCAGCTGTTTCATGGTGTATAGGAGAAGAAGTTCTGTGATAGATACTAAAATCTATTCCAAAATCTTTAAAAGCTTTTTTAATAATTTGATGGTTTTCGTCTACAATTTGTTGAGGCGTTTTACCTTCTTTTTTGGCTCTAAGTGTAATGGCAGCACCATGTTCATCAGACCCACAAATAAAAGCCACATCATGTCCTTGGCTTTTTAAATAACGCACATAAATATCAGCAGGCAAATACGCTCCAGCAATATGACCCAAATGTAGCGGTCCATTGGCATAAGGCAATGCAGCAGTAATGGTATATCTTTTTGTTTTACTCATGAATTTCACAATGTTGTTAGAACAACAATAATAATTATTTTTGCAAAAGTACATTTACTAATGATACTATTGACGATTCACTATGGAAAAACCTCAAGCATTAAAAATAGGAGATAAAGTAAGCATTATTTCTACTGCCAGAAAAATTAGTTTGGAAGAAGTTCAGCCCGCAATTAACTTGTTAGAATCTTGGGGCTTAGAAGTGGTTTTGGGTGAAAATTTGTTTGCGGAAGACCATCAATTTGCTGGTACAAAAGCACAACGAATTTATGATTTGCAACAAACGTTAAATAATGATGAAATAAAAGCGGTTTTTTGTGCCAGAGGTGGTTACGGAACGGTTCAATTAATTGATGAAATAGATTTTTCAAATTTTAAAAACCAACCTAAATGGATAGTGGGTTATAGTGATGTAACGGTGTTGCACAATCATATTAATCAGAATTTTGGGATAGCTACCTTGCACGGAACTATGCCCATAAATTTTAAAACTAATACACAAGAGGCACTTGAATCGCTAAAAGATGCTTTGTTTGGTAGAACATTAAACTATCAATGTGCTTATCATTCTTATAACAGATTAGGAGAAGTTAAAGGTGAGTTGGTAGGCGGAAATTTATCCATTTTATATAGCCTTACAGGAACAGCTTCACAAATTAATACTGAGGGTAAGATTTTGTTTTTAGAAGATTTGGATGAATATCTTTACCACATTGATAGAATGATGCAAAATCTTAAGCGAGCAGGAATGTTTCATGGCTTAAAAGGCTTATTAATTGGTGGAATGACAGACATGAACGACAACACCATTCCTTACGGACATTCAGCTATTGATATCATTAAAAATATAATTGAAGAATATGATTTTCCTGTAGCTTTTGGTTTTCCTGCTGGGCATTTAGCGGATAATAGAACGTTGATTATGGGTGGAAAAGCAACGTTGAGTATAGATGAGAATAAGACCCTGTTGGATTTTTAATTCTAAATTATTTTTTTTGGAGTGGTAGCAATAAAATCTTTTAAATAAAAAGGCTCAAAATAAGCTACATCTTCCAACTGATTGTTATTTAGTTTTTTTAACGCCAACTCATTAATTTCTATGGCTGATGGCAACACACTTTCATTAAAAAAAGCATTTTTATTACCTGAAAATAATGTTTTACACTTTTCTGCCCCATCACCAAAAAACATTACTTTTTGATTATTTAAGTATTTGCTAAAGGAATTTTCATCTATTATTTTGGCAGAAATGGGCTCTATTAATTCATTGCTTGCATTATAAATAGCTGTATAAACTTCCATTCTTCGGGCGTCTATCATCGGACAAAAAAGCAAATTTTTATCTGATGTTTGTTTTGCCATACGCAATGCCATTGCTTGCAAGGTGTCAATTGCAATTAATGGTTTATTCAACGCATAACACAAGCCTTTTGCTGAAGAAACGCCAATTCTTAATCCAGTATAAGAACCAGGCCCTTTACTTACAGCAATTGCATCAATATCGTTAAATTGTATATTGGCTTTTTTAACCACTTTTTCTATAAAGTTGGTTACATTTTCGGCATGACTATATGCTCCTCCAACTTCTTCAATAGCCAATAGTTCATCATCTTTAGAAAGTGCTATAGAGCAAACTTTTGTTGCTGTTTCTATTCCTAATATTATACTCATTTAATTCTCCATAATTTTAATTTCTACTCTTCTGTTAGCACTCATTTCTACTTCCGACTTCGGGTTTGGGTGCAACATTTGTGTATTTCCGTAACCAACAGAAGCAATTCTGGTAGCTTCAATTCCATTTTCTATCAAATAATTTTTTACCGCTTTAGCCCTGTCTTCGGATAGCTGCTGATATTCTTTTGTATTTCTTTGATTAGGCCCGTTTACGTGACCTTCTACTTCTATTTTTACATTTTTATTAATTCCCATAAATGCTAATAAAGCTTTTAAATCGCCCGAAGCTTGAGGTAAAAAAGTTGCTTTGTTACCATAAAATTGAATATTTCTTAGGTTTACTTTCCTACCTTTTTGAATTTTCTCTAATAAAATAGTTTGATTAAAAGTAGTTCTATTGGCGGTAATAGTTGCTTCTTCAGAATAAATTAAATAACCTTGTGAATTTGCATTAATAGTAAGTTTATACTTACGTTGAGTGACCTCAACAGCATAAGTCATAATATTATTTTTTTCTACTAATTTTTTTCTCAATCCATCAATAATAATATTACCAGCAACAGGCTTATCAGTTAGTTTATCTTTAATTTCAATGCTTAATGAAAGTGTATTGGCTTCAGGAATAACTTCCTCTACTTCTACCTCAGGCCTTTCTCCTGCTATGTTTATGGTTAATGTATGACCTCCTCCTGCTCTTTTAGAATTATTTACTACCAATACATATTGTTCGTCTTTTTTTACTAAAAGTGACTTACTATAATTATCATTAATTCCGGCAACTACAAAAGGCTTGCTTCCTTCTTTAGCAATTCCTGTATTGGCACTTCTGGAAAGATTACTTCTTATAGGCGCAATTTTTTTAACCTCAATTCTTTTGCAAAACAAACTTTTATATTCAAACAAAAGAAAATCCCAGTCATTTCCCTCATCAAGAGATTGAATATCAAATGAAAGTTCTCCATCATAAGGAATTGTAATTAAATACCAGATGGAGTTTTTTTCAATCTCAAAATTTAATGAGTCGTATAAATCATTGCTTTCAAACTCTAGAGTTTCTCCATAACCCGAAATGTTTTTAGCTTCATAAAATGTGTCTGTAAGGTGCAGCATTTTAGAACAGTCGGCATGTTGAGCTTGACTATTGTTCAAAAAACAAAAAAACAATACGAATATAACTATGTGATAAATCTTTAACATAAGCAATCTACAAAATTAAGGATTGTTTATAAAAGAAATTTTCGAGCCAAAAGAAATAGCTTATTTACTTTTTCTCTTTCTCCAACGCTTCATCCACCATAACAAGTTCTTTAAACCACTCTTCTCCAAATCTTCTGATAAGTGGTTCTTTTAAAAATTGATAGGTTTTAACACCAAGCTCTTCTCCTAATGTGCAAGCATCTTTACAAATATCCCAATATGCATAATTTACAGCTGTATAATTTGCCACTTTTGAAAGTCGAACAGGAAATAAATGGCAAGAAATTGGTTTTTTAAATGATGTTTTCCCATCTATGTAAGCCTGCTCAATAGAGCATTTGGTGATATTTTGTTCATCAAAAAAGACAAAAGCACATTCTTTTCCATTCACCAATTGCGTAACATAATCACCATCGGCATCAACAGTATATAAATCTTCTTCTAAAGCAGCTATAGATTTTTCTGACAAATAAGGTTTTACTACTTCAAAAACATTTTCTAACTCTTCTAATTCTTCATATTCTAAAGGTGCTCCAGCATCTCCTTGCACACAACAAGCTCCTTTGCATGCGTTAAGGTTGCACACAAATTTTCTTTCTAAAATTTCTTCGGAAACAATGGTATCTTGAATTTGAATCATTCTTTTATTAATTAGATATTTTTTAAGATATCGATGGTTTTTTCTAACATATCATCCGTAAAATTTAAATGTGTTACCATTCTGATTTGTTGTGGACCAAAAGCGATGGTTAAAATATCTTTTTGCTTTAACTTTTCAATGATGTCTGAATGAACGTATTTAGCATTAATGTTAGCCACAACAATATTGGTATCTATAGGCATTAAACTATCAACAAAAGGCAGGTTTTGCAAAGCTTCACCTAATAATTTTGCTCTTTTATGATCATCTTTTAATCGCTCTATGTTATTTTCCAACGCATAAATTCCTGCTGCTGCAATAAAACCTGCCTGACGCATACCTCCTCCAAATATCTTTCTTATTTGTCGGGCTTTTTTAATGTCTTTTTTGCTTCCAACCAACAATGAACCCACAGGAGCTCCCAATCCTTTCGATAAACAAATAGAAATGGTATCAAAAGCATTGCCGATGTCATTAGCAGTATAATCACTTTCTACAATAGCATTAAAAATTCTTGCTCCATCCAAATGAAATTTCAATCCTTTTTCTTTACATAAAGCAGCTATTTCCTGCATATCAGCTAAAGAATAAATACTCCCTCCACCTCTGTTCATGGTATTTTCTAAACTCACTAACTGCGATTCTGGCTTGTGTACATCATCCGGATTAATCGCTGCTAAAATTTGATCGGCAGTTAATCTTCCTCTATCTCCTGAAACAAGTTTAGTAGCCAAACCTGAATTAAATCCAATTCCTCCGCCTTCGTATTGATAGATGTGAGAAAGTTCATCACAAATTACTTCTCCAGGAGAGTTAGTATGAATTTTTATAGCTATTTGGTTGGTCATAGTCCCTGACGGACAAAAAATACCTGCTTCTTTACCAAACATCTCAGCAGCTAAATTTTCTAATTGGTTAATGGTTTCATCTTCACCAAAAACATCATCGCCCACTTTGGCGCTCATCATAGCTTCCAACATCTCTGGAGTAGGAAGGGTTACTGTGTCACTTCTTAAATCTATTTGCATAAGGCAAAGATAAATTTTTAATTTGGTTTTTAAATAAAGATGTATTTAATAGTAATTCAATTGTTATAGACAACATAAAGTAACCAACTGATTTTTAGCAAAAAATTGTAAGACATTAAAATCTTACTTACATTTGCATCTCGTTCTTAAGAAATTAATTCGACAGTATGTCGTAAATTATCAAGAAAGGCGGAGGGAATAGGCCCTGTGAAACCTTGGCAACCAACTATAATCTTCGTTTGTTCGAAGTTGGAAAATCGGTGCTAAATCCTATCTCGAGAAATCGGGAAAAGATAAGTAGAAAAATATAAAAGAAACCCTTCTGCTTATTCTAACAGAAGGGTTTTTTGTTTTATAATATAATATATGGCAAACATAAAAGAAGAATTAAAAAAAAGAATATTAGTATTGGATGGAGCAATGGGTACCATGATTCAACAGTTCAAGCTAACTGAAGAAGATTTTAGAGGCGAACGATTTAAAAACCATTCTTGTCCGCTAAAAGGTAATAACGATATTCTTTCTATTACTAAGCCTGAAGTAATTAAAGAAATTCACCGAAAATACCTAGAAGCTGGTGCTGACATTATAGAAACTAACTCTTTTGGAAGTACTTCTGTTGCCCAAGAAGATTACCAATTGCAAGATGCTGTTTACGATATCAATTATGCTTGTGCTAAAATTGCTAAAGAAGTAACTGAAGAATTTACACAAAAAACACCCGAAAAACCTCGTTTTGTAGCAGGCTCAATTGGTCCAACTACTAAACTGGCTTCTATGTCGCCAGATGTAAATGACCCCGGTTTTAGAAATATTTCTTTTGATGATTTACGCATCGCATTTAAAGAACAAGCTAAAGGATTAATTGAAGGTGGTGCTGACTTATTACTGGTAGAAACCATCACCGACACACTAAACGCTAAAGCAGCACTCTTGGCTATCAACGAAATTCAACAAGAATTAAACACTAATTTACCTGTAATGATTTCAGGAACTATAACTGATGCCAGTGGGCGTACACTTTCAGGACAAACTACAGAGGCTTTTTTAATTTCTGTTCAACACTCAAAACCGTTAAGTATAGGTTTAAATTGTGCGCTAGGTGCATCAGCTCTTCGTCCATACTTACAAGTATTACGTAATAAATCTGATTTTTATGTTTCAGCACATCCTAATGCAGGATTGCCTAACGAAATGGGAGAATATGACCAAACTCCCGAACAAATGGCTGCACAAATAAAAGTATTTTTAGATGAAGGCTTAGTAAATATTGTTGGAGGTTGCTGCGGCACGACTCCAAAACATATTAAAGCCATTGCTGAATTGGCAAACAACTATACTCCAAAAAATAATTAAAAAACAAAAACTTAAACATGAGTTTACACCCTGATTATAAAGGAAAATACACACATAAATGGGAACATCTTCCTCATTTAACTTTGAGTGGCTTAGAACCTTTGATTGTAACACCTGAAACCAATTTTGTAAATATTGGTGAGCGAACCAATGTAGCTGGTTCAAAAATGTTTTTACGTTTAATTAACGAAAATAAATTTGACGAAGCCCTCTCTGTTGCTCGTGAGCAAGTAGAAAACGGAGCTCAAATCATCGATATTAATATGGATGACGGATTGATTGAAGGAAAAGAAGCAATGGTGAAATTCTTAAAATTAATCGCTGCTGAGCCTGATATCTCTAGAGTCCCTATTATGATAGATTCTTCCAAATGGGAAATTATTGAAGCTGGATTACAAAATGTTCAAGGGAAAAGTGTAGTAAACTCTATCAGTTTAAAAGAAGGCGAAAAACAATTTATTGAACAAGCTACCAAAATTTTAAACTATGGTGCAGCAGTAATTGTAATGGCTTTTGATGAAGTTGGTCAGGCAGATTCTTATGAAAGAAGAGTAGAAATTTGTGAGAAATCATATCGTATTTTGGTGGATAAAGTGGGTTTTCCTCCTCAAGATATTATTTTCGATCCTAATATTTTTCCTGTAGCAACAGGTATGGAAGAGCATAGAAAAAATGCTTTAGATTTTTTTAGAGCTACCCGTTGGATTAGAGAAAATCTTCCTGGAGCTCATGTTAGTGGAGGTGTTAGTAATGTTTCTTTTTCTTTTAGAGGGAACAATGCTGTGAGAGAAGCCATGCATTCTGCATTTTTATACCATGCCATTAATGAAGGAATGGATATGGGAATTGTAAACCCATCTATGTTAGAAGTTTATGACAATATCCCTAATGATTTACTAGACCATGTTGAAGATGTTTTGTTAGACAGAAGAGATGATGCTACAGAACGATTATTAGATTTTGCCGAGTCTGTGGTAGGTGCTACCAAGGAAAAGAAAAAAGATGATGAATGGAGAAGTTACCCTCTACAAGAGCGAATTACACATGCTTTGGTAAAAGGAATAGCTGATTTTATTGAATTAGATGCAGAAGAAGCTCGTCTAAGTGTTGACAAACCTATTAACGTAATTGAACAACACTTAATGAACGGAATGAACGTAGTAGGCGATTTGTTTGGATCGGGAAAAATGTTTTTGCCTCAAGTTGTAAAATCCGCCAGAGTAATGAAAAAAGCGGTGGCATATTTATTACCTTATATTGAGGAAGAAAAACTATTAAACCCAAGTCTTGCTAACAGTAAAGCAGTAGGAAAAATCCTTCTTGCAACCGTAAAAGGTGATGTACATGATATTGGAAAAAACATTGTTGGTGTTGTGTTGGCATGTAATAATTATGAAGTAATTGATTTAGGCGTGATGGTGCCTTTAGAAAAAATTATTACCACCGCAAAAGCAGAAAATGTTGATATCATAGGACTTTCAGGATTAATTACTCCTTCATTAGATGAAATGGTTTATGTAGCTAAGGAAATGGAAAAAGAAGGTATGGATATTCCATTATTAATAGGCGGAGCAACAACTTCTAAAGTACATACAGCAGTAAAAATAGATCAACATTACTCTAAAGGTCAGGCAGTTTATGTGTTAGATGCTTCTCGTTCGGTAACTGTTGTAGAAAACTTGTTGGGAGAAAAGAAAAACGCTTTTGTTCAAAATGTGAAGGAAGAGTACGAACGTTTAAGAGAAACTTACAGCAAACGTCAGCAAACCAAAGAAACGATTAGTTTGGCAGAAGCCCGAAAAAACAAATACCAAATTGATTGGAAAGCAAACCCACCTCAAAAACCCAATTTTATTGGCACAAAAACTTTTTCTAATTACGATTTAAAAGAAATTGCCGAATACATAGATTGGACGCCTTTTTTCAGAACATGGGAGTTAGCAGGAAAATATCCACAGATTTTAGAAGATGAGATTGTAGGACAAGAAGCCAAAAGAGTTTTTGCTGATGCTCAAAAAATGCTTCAACAAATTATAGCTGAAAAGTGGCTGGAAGCAAAAGCAGTTATTGGTATTTGGGAAGCCAACACAGAAAATGATGATACCATTAAAGTGTATGAAGGAAACAATCCAATTGGACAGTTATATCAATTGCGTCAGCAATCTAAAAAAGCGCCAGGTGTTCCTAATATAAGCTTAGCAGATTTTATTGCTCCAAAAGAAAGCGGAATAAAAGATTATATTGGTGGTTTTGCTGTAACTACAGGAATAGGCATAGAAAAACACATTGCTCGTTTTGAAGCTGACCATGATGACTATCATTCCATTATGCTAAAAGCATTGGCAGACAGATTGGCTGAAGCTTTTGCAGAATTGATGCACCAAAAAGTGCGTAAAGAATATTGGGGCTATGCTTCTAATGAAACATTAAAAAATGACGATTTAATTAAAGAAAAATATGTAGGTATTCGTCCGGCACCGGGTTACCCTGCATGTCCGAACCATACGCTAAAAACAGATTTATTTAAATTGTTAGATGCTACCAATAAAACAGGAATTGAATTAACCGAAAGTTTAGCCATGTACCCAACTGCTGCGGTAAGCGGAATGTATTTTGCTCACCCAGAAAGTAAATATTTTGGTGTAGGGAAAATTGAAAAAGATCAATTGGAAGCTTATACAGAAGCTAATAAATTAGCATTCGAAATTGCTGAACGTTGGTTGGGTTCGGTATTGGCTTATTGATGTAAATTATAAGCGTTTTTCAGAGCTAGTTAATTAGATTCCCGCCTTCTCGGGAATGACGCAAAGAGGAAGAGCAGTGCTTTATCAACCTACAACGTCATTCTTGTGTAGCGTAGCGAAAACAGGAATCTCAAAAAAACTATTTACTACAAGAATCAATAGCTTTTATCATGTCTTGTTGAGTAATAATATGGTGTTTATCCTTATCATAACTCACAATAACAGCTTTTGCTCCTCGCTGAAAATGTTTAGAAACAGTAATAATATCTGTTAATTCATCTACCATTGGAAATGGGTTTTCCATAATATTTTTTACTGGCAATTGTTTCAATTCAGGATTGTCTAATAATTTTGCAAACAACTGATTATCTGTTAACGAACCTACAAATTTACCATCTTCAACAACTGGAACTTGAGAAATGGCATATTGATTCATTAAAATAATCGCCTGAGAAGCTGGAGTATCAGTAGTTACTGTAACCAAATGTTTGCCTTTATGATCTGCAATTAAATCTAAAGCATTGGTTTTTTCTTCATCCAAAAATCCTCTGTCTCTCATCCAATCATCATTAAACATTTTACCGACATAACGGCTACCATGGTCGTGGAATAAAACCACAACTACGTCATCTTTTTTCAATTCATCTTTTAGTTGCAAGATGCCCTTTATAGCACTTCCTGCTGAGTTTCCTACAAAAATTCCTTCTTCTTTAGCTAATTTTCTTTGGTAAACTGCTGCATCTTTATCGGTTACTTTTTCAAATTTATCAATTACGCTAAAATCAACATTTTTAGGTAAAATATCTTCACCAATTCCTTCGGTGATATAAGGATAAATCTCATTTTCATCAAAAATTCCAGTTTCATGGTATTTCTTAAAAACAGAACCGTAAGTATCTATTCCCCAAATTTTAATATTAGGATTTTTCTCTTTTAAATATTTACCTACACCCGAAACTGTTCCTCCTGTACCTACTCCCACCACAAAATGAGTGATTTTTCCTTCTGTTTGTTCCCAAATTTCTGGTCCTGTAGTTAAGTAATGTGCTTTTGTATTCGATGGGTTATCATACTGATTTACATACCAAGAGTTAGGAACTTCAGTAGCTAATCTTTTAGAAACAGAATAATAAGAGCGAGGATCGTCAGGAGATACATTGGTTGGACAAACATGTACTTCTGCTCCAACAGCTCTTAAAATATCCATCTTTTCTTTACTTTGTTTGTCGCTTAGCACACAAATTAATTTATATCCTTTTATAATAGCTACCAACGCTAGGCCCATTCCAGTATTTCCAGATGTTCCTTCAATAATAGTTCCTCCCGGTTTTAGTCTGCCATCAGCCTCAGCATCTTCAATCATTTGCAAAGCCATTCTGTCTTTTACAGAGTTTCCCGGATTGGTAGTTTCTACTTTTGCCAACACCAACGCATCAACATCTTTACAAATTTTATTTAATTTAACCAATGGCGTGTTTCCTATGGTTTCTAATATATTATTGTAATATTTCATGAAATAATTTTTCTGAATTTTATAATTGATTGCAAAAGTAATAAATAGTAAACTGATATTTATTTTTAACATATTTTGTTCTTGCAATATGTTTTAATTATTTCTAATAAACAAGTTAAAAGTCCTTTAGATAATTTATAAAATTACTATATTTGGAGAGAAATTAAAAAAGCACTAGACTCCATAATAAGGAAAAATTATACTATAAATTTGAAAAGCAGTGTATGGTCGGGTGTTGATAAGCATTAACAATGAACACACAAGATAAAATTAACAAACTCAAGGGGTTTAAAAATGAAGATGAGTTTCGAAAATTTCTTATTGATTTTTTGACTAAAAGTAATTTTAAAGATGTGTTTCATACACATAGATATGGTGCTCCCGAACAAGGAAAAGACATAATTGGAAGAATTGACCATCCTATTACAGGCATCGACTGGTTTGCATTTGTTGTTAAAAAAGGAAGAATTTCTGGTGGAACAAATGAAATTGAAACAATTAAAAACCAAATTTCACAATCATTTGAATACCCTTATCAAGGATTATCTGGTGAAGAAATTAAAATAAACAAAGTTATAGTTATAACAAATGAAAACTTCACTGTTGGTGCTCAATCTCAAATAGCTACTAGTCCTAAATTGAAGACTTACAACAACTTCACATTTTGGTGGAATGAAAAACTAATCCCTTTAATTGATGAACATTATAATGATTTTTGGCTCCCAGGTGATTCTTTTGCAAAAGAATTTTCTAAAAACTTCACTAAAGAACTTGAGCGAGAAATAAGTGTAAAAGAATTAAGTCTCCAAAAAGTTGATGACAAGAAAATTCAGAAACTCATTGATATATTCATTGAGCCTAAAATTACAATTGAAGAAATTGAGGAAGATAAGAAAACAAAGGAAAAACGAATTCATAAAAAAAATTTTCGGATTGAAAGCCTCACCAAAATTCAAGAGAACTATCTACTAAATGGGGAGCAAGGTGTTGGAAAAACAAAAATTCTCAACAAAATTGCTTGTCAATTAGCTCTTCCCAAAAATATTGCAAATAATTTTCAAATTCCTATTCGACTTAAAGCATTAAATCTTAGAGATGCAGATTTCAATATTCAAAATCGAATTGAATTTAATCTTGAGAAGTATGGAGATATGTTCTTTGATAAAGAACTAATTAAGAATTATCAAATAATACTTCTAATTGATGATTTTGATTTATTAAAATCTAATGAAAAAGATACTCTTAAAGAAAAACTTGAAGAATATTGTGAAGAACACAAAACACACTTCATTTTAACCTACAGTAAAAATGAACTTGGATTAAATGAATCTGTCAAAACAGTGAAAATTCACAATTTTAACACAAAGCAAATTGAAAGTTTCATAACAAAATTCTTTGAAGGTACTACAGGTAGAGCTGAAAGGTTTATTCAAATATTGAAAGAAAGTAATATCTTATCAAAACTACCAACAACGCCACTTACCATTTCTCTCATTTCTCTTTTATATGACCAAAATAATTTTGAAATACCAGCAACATTAAGTGATATATATTCAGATTTTACAAACGTGTTACTTGGAAAAGTTGAAGTATTCAATAAAACTGAATTATTAACATTTAATTTAAAACGTAGAATTTTTACATCTCTAGCACTTAAAATGATGGATGCTAGGATTTATGAAATATCATTTGATGACTTCAAAACTTACGTCAATTCTTTTTTAACAGAACGAAGTTATCAACAACAAACAGATGAAGAAATACAAGACATTATTGAAAAATCTCACCTTCTATACAAGACAGAGGAAAATATTATTGGTTTCAAAAAACAAGCGTTTATTGAATTTCTAGCCGCTGTTGAAATATATCATCACAAAAGAGGTACTCATTATTCTAAATTAATTGAGAATTTCAATGATGTAACTTGGCAAAACACAGCCATATTTTACGCAGGTCAATCAAAAGAGCTTGATGATATGATAGACGATGTAGTCAACAAAGCTCCAAACAATAACCTTCGAGACTGGTTTATTAACTCAAGCGGTATGGGATATTTAGCTCAAGCTTTATATCAAACAAAACCAATAGAACGTCAAAAATTAGTCTTTAAAGCATTAGATAATTTAATATTAGCTTATCATGAAATAAAACCTCTTACTAAAGAGTCTGATTCAATGTTTTTTGAAATGCCTATGCCTCTTTTATTAGGTACAATAAACCATTGGTACAATGAAAACTTTAAGTCTATCACATTAACAGCTACATTAGAACAAAGCTTCGACAAACTCTATAAAGACAACTTAGAATTTGAAGACACCTTCAAACTCCTGATGATTGCTAGTACTCTTATGACACCCTACATAAACTCAGACGAAAAGTTCTTTAAACTAATGGAAAAAGAAGAATTTATGTCTCATCCCATTTTACCACTTGTTGCAGATTTTGTAATTGAGTTAGGACTAATAAATAAAAAAGATGTCAAAGAAGATATTAAGGAAAAAATTGTTGCTCAACTAAAAAAGAAAAGAAAATATTTAAAAGAAGTAATAAAAGAGCCTGCTTATAGATTTAACGATTCGTTTGCAATTGAAAAATAACCTTTGTCAACAAAACCTAAACTACATTAAAGTGGAATTTTGTCAACTATTATAAAACAATACAACCCCCTTCTCCTCCAAGCATAACTAATGCTCTGTTTCAAGCATTTACCCCCTCTGTTTCAAGCATTTGCTTGGAACAGCTTAACCTAAATCATTAATTCAAAATTTAAGGTATTATTCCAAGCAAATGCTTGAAATAGATAGGGAAACAGTTACGACTTTAACTAATAAATTAACCCCATAAAAAAATCCCCAACTTGGGGATTTTATATTTTCTT
Source organism: Vicingaceae bacterium (assembly GCA_965284565.1). GTDB lineage: Bacteria > Bacteroidota > Bacteroidia > Flavobacteriales_E > Vicingaceae > BRH-c54. Next base: position 1,857,292 of record OZ260100.1, on the reverse strand, counting down.
AAAAATCGAAGTTCGGGTCTGGAGCCTTCACATACGATTTTTTCTTAGGTTTAATTTTCTTCACAAACAAAATGGTTATCAGTTCATCATCAACAGTAATCATGGTTCTGCTCATGCCATTAGTAATATTAATTTCCTGATCGGGATACCTGAATTTTCTACTAATTTTCTCAAAAGTATCATCTTCAAACTTTAAATACATTTCATTTACATTTATTTGTTGGTTCTTCACAACCACCTTTCCGTAATAGCATTCTGCCATACTTCCTTTTCTAAAACTAATGATAACATCATCATAAACACCATCTTCAACTTCATAAGCTCCTCTAGTTTCAAAAACTGTTGCGTATTTTTGGTAACAAGTTACTTGGTCTTCTTCTGTATCTTGAGCATAAAAAGCTCCTGTTATAAATAGTAAGGATAAACTGAGTAAAATTTTTTTCATAATATAAATTTTTTATCGGTATAAAAGTAAAAATACTTTATTTATTATCTAAATTTAAAAGTTATATTTTTGTAACAAATTTGACAAATCGAACAAAATGAGCATAAAACTAATCAAAAATAATTTTATAGAGGCAAAACAATTATTAGACCATTTCATAAATGATGAGAAAAATTTAGAAAAAATTGCTGACGCAGGCGATTTGTTGGTGCAAGTTTTTAAAAACGGAGGCACTGCTTTTTCATGTGGAAACGGTGGTTCCATGTGCGATGCCATCCATTTTGCTGAAGAATTAACAGGCAAATTTAGAGAAGAAAGAATTGCTTTTCCTGCCATTGCTATTTCAGATTCGGGTTACTTAAGTTGTGTAGGAAATGATTATGGTTATGATGAAATTTTTGCGCGTTTTGTATCGGGAGTTGCCAAAAAAGGTGATGTTTTATTAGCCATTAGCACCAGTGGAAACTCAAAAAACATTTTACGAGCAGCAGAAGTTGCTAAAAGTAAAGGTGTTTTTGTTATCGGACTTACAGGAAAAGATGGCGGTAAATTGGCTAACTTATGCGATGTTGAAATAAGAGTACCACACAATGGCTATGCCGATAGAACACAAGAAATACACATTAAAATAATCCATTCGTTAATCCATTATGTTGAAGAAAATGTAAAAATTTAATACTGTGGGAATGAAAAAATGAGAGATTGAATTTTATAAACTTATTAAAAATAACTTATGCTCGTTAAAACTTACGGAAGTGCAGTTGTTGGAGTAGATGCTCTTAACATTACAGTAGAAGTAAATGTTGATAGAGGCATGAAGTTTTTTATGGTTGGATTGCCCGATAATGCCGTAAAAGAAAGTCAGCAACGTATTGAAGCTGCCCTTAAAAATGTTGGCTACAAGATGCCCGGTAAAAAAATTGTGGTCAACATGGCTCCTGCCGATATCAGAAAAGAAGGATCTGCTTACGACTTAACCATTGCCATGGGAATTTTAGCTGCATCAGGTCAAATTGAAGCTGAAAACATAAGCAATTATCTTATTATGGGAGAGCTTTCGCTGGATGGAAGCTTACAGCCCATAAAAGGAGCTTTACCAATTGCCATTCAAGCAAAAAAAGAGGGTTTTAAAGGTTTTATTTTACCCAACGAAAATGCCAGAGAAGCAGCTATTGTTGATGGTATTGATGTTTTTGGTGTTAGTAATATTAGTGAAGTAATCGATTTTTTTAATGGCGATACTCAATTAGAGCCAACCATAGTAGATACCCGAAAAGAATTTTATCAAAACCTTACCAAAGTAGATTTCGATTTTGAAGATGTTAAAGGTCAGGAAAATATTAAACGAGCATTAGAAATTGCTGCTGCTGGAGGACATAATGTTATTTTAATTGGTCCGCCCGGAGCAGGAAAAACCATGTTGGCAAAACGTTTACCAACCATACTTCCTCCGCTTTCATTAATGGAAGCGTTGGAAACAACAAAAATTCATTCCGTTGGAGGAAAATTATCAAAAGACACTTCTTTAATAAGTATAAGACCATTTCGCTCTCCGCACCATACTATTTCTGATGTAGCTTTAGTTGGTGGTGGTGGTTTCCCACAGCCAGGAGAGATCTCTTTGGCGCACAATGGTGTATTGTTTTTAGATGAATTGCCCGAATTTAAACGAACAGTTTTAGAAGTGCTTCGTCAGCCAATTGAAGACAGAAAAGTATCTATTTCCAGAGCAAAATTCACGGTAGATTATCCTGCAAGTTTTATGCTCGTGGCATCAATGAATCCTTGTCCTTGCGGCTATTACAACCATCCTGAAAAAGATTGTGTTTGCTCTCCGGGTGTGGTTCAAAAATACCTCAGCAAAATTTCTGGTCCATTATTAGACAGAATTGATTTACATGTAGAAGTTACACCAGTAAGTTTTAGTGAGCTTAGCACCACTGCCATTGGCGAATCGAGTGAACTTATCAGAGACCGAGTAATTAAAGCACGAGAAATTCAATCGGAACGTTACAAAGACAAAGAGAGTGTTTATGCTAATGCACAAATATCTAGCAAAACCATTAAAGAAATTTGCGAAATTGATAGCATCGGTAAAGATTTACTTAAAAATGCAATGGATAAGTTAGGATTATCTGCCCGAGCATACGATAGAATTTTAAAAGTTGCCCGAACCATTGCCGACTTAGAGGCATCGGAAAATATAAAAAGTGAACACCTTGCAGAAGCTATTCAATACAGAAGTTTAGACAGAGAAGGTTGGGCGGGATAAGAACCAACACTTATTCTTTTGATTTTTATGAATTTCTAGTCCTAAATAAATATCAATAAATGTGTACTAAATTATTCTATTTATTATGCAGAACTTTAAACTAAGTTGCTATATATTAAATAATTAATTAATGTTAAATTGAATAATAATACTTGCCCCACCAAAATTATTTTTATTGAAGTTTTCTAAGTAAGAAAATTTTACTCCAATATCACTAAATCTTAACCCAAACACATAAAATAATCCAGTTGTTAAAACCTCTGAAGGATCATCTCTACTAATGCTACTAAAACCATAACCAACACCTAAAAATGTTCCAAAATTAGAATTATTATTAGGGTGACTTCTGCTCCCTATATTAATTTCAAACATTAAAGGAAGTTCTATACCTATAAAACTTTGTGAACCACCATCGTTTGTATTCAGGATAATACCAGCATGAGTTCCAATTGATGTAGTCACAGATTTACTAATATTAATAATATTTAAGCGAGGTGAATAAACTGAACCAAACCCCATTCCTTCCTCTCCTGCGAGAACACCAATTCCAAAAGCATGTGAAAACGTGATTCCTTCTGACTTCTCGACCTTCGGAATATTATTATCAAAATTTGATGGAAAATGCTGACAGTATCCATAAATTTGAAAACACATTAAACTACAAAGAAGAATATAACTTTTATAATTCATATAATTGAGATATATTAAGCACAATATTACAAATAAAAATTATTAAACTTGCAGCATGAAAAAAGTATTATTATTAAGTGTTTTTATTTTAACTATAATTACTCATTATAGCCAAAGTACAGAATTTGTCGATTTAGACAGAACTTTTAACCCAAGGTCAACAAGATGTATAGGAAGCATTGATTCTTTAGCTATATGGCATGATAATAAGGTAAATGATCTAGTTATATTAAACCTTCAAACCAAAAAGGTGTCCACATCTAATCATATTAGTGCTATGATAAAGTCTAATTTCTCAGAAGCACCAAGTTTTCATATTCAAAGTCAGGACAAAAAAATTATTTCATTAAATTTTTCTCAAGAAAATAAAAAAACTTGGAAGAAAGGAAAATTTAGTATCTTAATAGGAATGTTTAATGCTCCAAACTTTGAACTCTCTAATACTAAAACGATAAATTTAGACTGTAATTTTAATATAGAGAGAGCTTTCAGTTTTAAATCAAGAAACTCAAACTATTTTCTAATTAAATTAGATGGTACTGACTTTAACTCCAATTTAAAACGTTCAAAACTATTCCTTTATAATAAGGATTTTGAAATAATTCATCAGATTGATAATGATGAGATGCATATAGAATTGGGACATGCAGTACTTTTAGATGATAAAGGAAGTATTATTTCTGTTAATGGATGGAAAAATATAATACACATATATGATAGTCAAAATAATTGGAAATTAAAAACTGAAAAAATTGATTTTAATACTGGAAATGCAGAGTACCCTACTTGTGTTTTAAAATATATAAATCTATATTATGATAATAACAATGATTTAATCATAATTGGTCAGAGACTACTTACTAAAACCGATAAAAAAGGAAGGCTTGAGGCAGGTCCGGTTTCGAGGGATTTGTTATATCTTAAAATTAATAGCAACAATTATGAGATTTTGGATTATCAAAATCCAAGTTTACCACATACTGAGGACAGTCAAGCAATGTTTAACTTACATCCATTGAGTGATGGAGGGTTCGTTTATATTTCTCAAAAATTTGAAAGTTATGTTGATCACATAAATAATAATGGACGAGTGTATATATTTGGAGAGATAAATATAATTAAATTCGGACAAGATTTGACAATAGATTGGAGTGATGAAATTCCTGTTAAAATAAAGCGTACATATGATGGTTTTCAGCATATCGTTCCTTATGTAGGCTTCAAAAGCTATATAAATAATGGAAAAATAAATATATGGTTTAATGGTGCTTCAGAACCAAATATAACTATTTTAGATAGAACAGCTATGAACTTATGGTATATGACCTATGATTTAAATACAGGGGAATACATAATGAATGATATTTACCAAACTACTAATCAAGCCAAAGTAGATAAAATTACTTATACTCCAAAATATTTTCAATTTTTTAGTGATGTTAACAAACTCGTCATGATTGGAGGTAAACCTATTAAATCGCAATATCATCAGACTATTAAAAATACAAAAATAAAAGTTATTGACTCTTCAGATTCTTTTAAATGATTAGACTACTAAAATTGAAAGCTATCAATAAATCCAAAAACCTCTCCTCTGTTGATTAGACTTTAGTAAAAAGCACCTCATTCCATTTAATAGTACAAATACACAAATTACTTTGTTACAGTAAATGTGAGTTATTCAAAAAAATTTGTGGAATAAGTGTTAATTTGTGTTTTAATAATTTAAGTTAATTAAAGCACAACTTAAAAACAACCATTTACCATAGTTAATCGTCTGATTAATTGTTATAACACCAAGCAATAATTTATTTTGGAACTAGATGAGATAATAGAAGGTTGTTACGAAAACAGCAGAAAGCACCAAGAAGCACTATATAATTTATATGCTGCTAAGATGCTAGGCGTTTGTTTAACCTATACTAAAGATAGAGATTTAGCTCAAGATATTTTACATGATGGTTTTTTTAAAGTGTTTAAAAAATTTCATCAGTACGATGCTTCTTGGAGTTTACAAGGTTGGATTAGAAGAGTTATTGTAAATACAGCTATTGATCATTTTAGAAAATCCAACCGTATTTCCCCAATGGATTTTCAGGAAGCCGTTTATCTTGTAGGCAGCTACAACAATGCTGCAGAAATCTCAAAAACTTCAGATTTATCTATGCTTATTAATATGCTACCTACGGGTGCAAGAACAATTTTTAATTTATATACTATAGAAGGATACAAGCACAACGAAATAGCTAAAATGCTTTCTATAAGCGAAGGAACTTCAAAGTCTCAATTATCTAAAGCAAAAAGTGTTTTAAGAGAATTGGTAAACAAATATTACGAACGTTAATTTTTTTGATATAAAAATTGAAAGATAAAAATAACATAGAAGATTGGTATAAAAACGAATTGGAAAACTTTAGCGTTGAGCCAGAAAAGGGCTCTTGGGATAAACTTTCTTCTTCAATGGATAATCCAAGTGGCTTGTCTGATGAGGCTTTTGATGATTTTGTAAGAGATGAAGTGGAGCATGTTGAAACCAATCCTGATAAAGCTGTTTGGGAAAAACTCTCAGAAAATTTAGATACTGCATCCGTTTGGGAACGTTTGTCGCAAACATTAACCAGTTATGAGCGATTTATTTGGTGGAGAAATTTCGCTTTTAAATCTGCTGCTTTAGCCTTATTTTTTATAGGAGTAGGTTTAACTGTTAATGAATATTTTAATGAAGATATTCATCACAATAATGATAATATAACAACTCTGACTGTTGAAAAAAATAATTTTGATCAAGCAACAAAACAAGTTTCAATAGAAAGTATGTTGGCTTCATCAATTACAGAAGAAGATAAAGCAATAAACAAGAAAATAAATCAAAACATTATTACTGAAACTACACTAACGAATAAAAAATCTGCCATTTCAGAAAAAACAAGTAGCAGTTCAATTGAAAAACAAACGCACATATTACCTAAAGAAGTTAATGGTCAACTTAATAATGATACTGAAATTCATTTAAAAAAATCTAATCATGACCTTAAAGAAAATACCATTCAACCAAAAGAATTTTTAATTAAGAAAGAAAACAACAAGATTATCTTTAACAACAAAAGATTTTCATCTCACTTTGCTTTTGGAATTTATGCTAAACGAATTTATGCTGGTTTAAATATTGGTTTAAAGAAACAAAGTATGATTACTCAAATGAAAAAGAATGCTGATTACAAAGAACTTTCTCAAAATACATTGCTAGATCATGGAAGTAGTTTTGGAGCTACAGCAGGTATTATTCTTTCTGATAAAATGAATTTAGAAACCAATGTGAACTTTTACTCTAGCAATGGCTACAGAAAACAATATGCCTCTAATGAAATGAACTATACAGAAAATTTAACCTTAGCTTATACTAATGTTAGTTTATTAGCTAAAAGAATGTATAACAAATCTACTTTTGATGATAAAAAATATTCTACGAATTTTATTGGTGGATTATATTTAGGCTACCTTTCTAGTGCTACATCAGTAATTGATGGAAAAACTTACAAAAACCAAACGTACACTAACCTTGATTATGGTGTTGTATTAGGCTTAGAACAAGATAGATACTTAACCAAAGAATTAATTATTACTCCTGGAATTAGATATTACCAAGGAGCTAAAAACATTGCTAATGCTGACAGTCATTTTTCTTATGCCTATAATTCAACTCTTGAATTTAACTTAGGAATAAAATATATTTTTCTAAAGAGACGTTAACATCCAACCATTTATATACACTAAACGTTCTATATCCAATGGAACAACTCAAAAACATATTGCTTTATTTATTTGCCTTCTCGGCACTTTTACTTCACCCGAGTTTAAACAACGAAAAGAATCCTTTATCTTGTATTCATTACCTTGCTTATGGAAATACTTTCAAATTAAAATTTGATGATACTATTGATAAGGACAAGCTATACATTAAATGGACCTGCGAAAACCAAAATGCTGATTGCAAAGAATTAGACATTTTTATAGGAGGAAAAAAGGTTAACACCATTCCTTTTGAGTCGGGACAACAAGAACTTATTGTTTATTATAACAACAAACTTGTTGGGAAGCTAGAGCAAACTAAAACAAAAGAAAAGCATGCTCATACTTACTTTGTAAATTTAAATAGTGTAGAAAGTAATAGTCTAGAATTTAAAGGTGAAATTACTGGGCCATCATCAGCTGTAGCAACAATGATTACTTCATTAAGCAATTTAATTTCTCAACATTAAGTTATTTGGTTAGATATTATAAATCCAATCAAATTTATCTGCTACTCTTCCTCTTTTAATTTCTTCAATTGACTTCGCTATTTTATTAGAAACAGTTCTGTTTTCAATTGGAGGTAATTCAAAACGTTCGTCTTCAAAAGTTATAGAAGCAATTTGAGCAATTGTAGCCGCTGTTCCTGTCCCAAAAGCATCTTGCAATTTGTTGTTTCTAGCTGCTTCAACAATTTCTTTTACAGCAACTCTTCTTTCTTCTACTTCCAATCCTAACTCTTTAGCTAATTTTATTACACTATCACGAGTAATTCCTGACAAGGTAGTATTTAATGCTATAGAAGGTGTAATTAATTTATTATCAATCAAAAACATTACATTCATTGTTCCTGATTCTTCTATATATTCATGCGTTTTTGCATCTGTCCAAATCAATTGCTTATAGCCTTTTTCTTGCCCTAATTTAGCCGGATAAAGTGCTGCGGCATAATTTCCTGCTGCTTTAGCAAACCCAACGCCACCTTCGGCTGCTCTAGAAAAATTAGATTCAATTTTAACATCTACAGGTCCTGTATAATAAGAGCTTACCGGAGAGGTAATAATCATAAATTTATATTCTTCTGCTGGTCTTACTCCTAACAATTCTTCGCTAGCAAAAATAAAGGGTCTTATATATAATGAACAACCTTCATTTTGAGGAACCCAATCTGCATCTAACTGTACTAATTGGCGTATAGCATCCATAAAAAGCTCTTCAGGAACTTCAGGCATACATAGCCTTTTGGCAGAAACATTTATTCTTTTTGCATTTTCTCTTGGTCTAAATAACAACACTTTTCCTTCATCATTTTTATAGGCTTTCATTCCTTCAAAAACTGCCTGACCATAATGAATTGCTGCACAAGCAGGACTCAAAGATATTGGAGCATAAGGCTCAATTCTTAAGTCTTGCCACTCGCCATTTTTATATTCTGCCACAAACATATGGTCAGAAAATTGTTTTCCAAATTGTATATTATTGAAATCAACCGACTGAATCTTAGATATTTTTGTTTTCTCTATCTTAATATTACTTACTGCATCCATCATTTAAAAAATCCTTTTTTTTTGTAGGCATAAATTTACTATTTTTTATTGTATTGAAACATGATTTTTAATTGGTTCTTTAGTTCTCATACTAAAGAATTGTTTCTCTATAAGTTGTATAAAAAAATATTTATTTTTTATGCTGAAATTTTTTGTTGAGCTAATTTCAAGGCATTCTGAAATTGTTCTTCTTGATTGATATGTGTATTATCTAACACAACAGCATTTTCAGCTTGAATAAGTGGGTTTTCTGTCCTACTAGTATCATCACCATCACGAGAAACAATATTTTTCAACACCTCATCATAAGTAATATCATCTCCTTTAGCTTTTAATTCATCATATCTTCTTTGTGCTCTCACTTCAAAATCTGCTGTCATAAAAATTTTCAGTTCTGCATTAGGAAAAACAACTGAGCCAATATCTCTACCATCCATTACCAAGCCTTTATTTTCTCCCATTTTTCTTTGCAACTCTACCATTTTGGTGCGCACTTGTTTTACTTTAGCTATTCTGCTTACCAAACCAGAAACTTCAATGCCTCTAATTTGTTTTTCCACATTTTCGTTGTTAAGACAAGTTTCTGAACTATTTTTTTCAGCATTAAATGAAAACGTTACCTCAATGTTATCCAAATCATCAATTAATTTCTGTTCATCAAAAAAATCATCTCCAATATAACCTTTTCTGAGAGCATATAAAGCAACAGCTCTGTACATTGCTCCTGTATCAATATATATATAATTTAAAGCTTTAGCCAATTGTTTTGCCAATGTACTTTTTCCGCAAGAGGAGTAACCATCAATGGCTATAATAATTTTTTTCATTCTACGCTTTGTTTGTCTTTTTTGCTTTTCCGAGCTTTTTTTGGAGCTTTTTCTTTAGGAATTACTACCTGATTTTTCTTATAATAATCAGCAATAGTTGATGTAAGTGTAAAATGGTTGGAAGTTCCTGCTAAATGATAACTTGCTCCACCATAACTAACGTGTATTTTTTTAATTCTAAACCCTAAACCCCAACTAAACCCAATTAATCCTCCTTTGTTATCAAAAGCTAATTCAGATCTTCTTTGGAAATTATAACCAAATCGTATCATAAAGTTAGGAGAAAGCACAAACTCTGTCCCAACAACAACATGTCTAAAAAGCTCACTAACCATTCCTGTTTTGTTTAATTCTTTTCTGGCTTCCTCATCTAAAGTATTATCTCTATTAGTAACCGAAGAAGAATCATTATAAGCTAAATTCCAATTATTTAAATGTATGAAATCGACATTAAAACGAATAGGAGTATGTGCTATTTTTTTAGAAATCCCTAATTGTACTTCAAAAGGAAGCGGTTCTTTTTTTCTTCCTTCAAAGTAAGTAGAAAATTGTCTGCCAATATTTTTAACTAATAACGCAGTGGTAAATTGTTTTTTTGCATTATGATAAGTTGCAGACAAATCCATTGCCATTGCAAAAGATGAATATTGGTATAGCTTAGCGTAAATTGGTTTTAGGTTTGCTCCAACAGAAAAAGAAGTATCAATACTTTTTCCCCAACCTAAAATAAAAGCATATTCTGAAGCTGAAAAAGAACCCAACTCATTTCCTCCTTCATCGGTTTCTAAAAAATCACCATAATTAATGTATTTTACTCCTCCCGAAAATGTTCCGTACTTTTTAAAATCGTGGGTATAAGAAAAATGTCCTAAATTAACATCTGCAAAATAATTCAAATAAGTAAATGATATTGCACTACTCATTTCTGATGATAATAATGAAGGATTATCTAAAGCAAAATTAGGGTCATCATCTTTTATAGCTATAGCATTCCCTCCCAACGCCCCTGTTCTGGCTGATACAGGGATGTTTAGAAAATTATAACTACTCTCTCCCCCAACTTGTGCTATTGATTCACAAATAGTAAGTGTTGTAAAAATGAGTGTAATAAAAAATTTCATCTATTAATTTATGCAGGCTATGGATGGCTAAATTACGCTTTTATCAATAAATTATTGTGTTGCTTTTAGATTGTGGAAAAACTTAAACTAATGATGATTGGCTTGTTCTTGAGAAATAGCAATGATTACATCATTATAGATTTTTTCCATTTCTTCGGGATACATAGAATAATAAGTTATGTTCTTATTGAATTGCTCTTCTGTAATATTATACTTTTCAAAAATATGCATGTAATGATTTTCTTTATATGCTTGACTTTTATAAAGAGAATCATTAATAGATGATTTAATTTTTAGATAACCTTGAGTAATTTCAATATCTGTAATTATAGGAACTAATTCTTCGTGGGAAAGAATTCCTTCGGGCAGTTTTTCTTTAGAAAAACTACATGATAGAAAAAATAAAGCGATAAGTATTATTATGAATTTATTAAGCATCAGCTGCTGTTGAAGAAGCAGCTACATATCTAATCGTTTTCACTGCTTTAATCATATCTTGAATCATTTTTTCACCAAATTGCTCACTTCGCAAATCTCTAATTTCATAAATATCATTATTAATATTTGCTTTATAAAAAAAATGGTGTTGTGTTTTAACTCCAGATTCAGGTATATCTTGCTTATAAATCAACAAATTTTCTTCTTCGGAAATAATTTCTGAAACAAAAACTAAATCTTCTTCTAAATCCATTTTTAGCAATTCTATATCACCTTCTCCATACATAATTTCTATACCGAATGAATTACCAACCAATATTTCCAATGCACCTCTATTGGTCAAGACCACTTGAGGCTGCCCATGATTTTCGGCATCAGGGACCATTATTGCCATTGGAAAACCCCATTGGTTTAAATCTAATTCTTCATGTCCTTTTAATTGGACTACTTCTTGGTTTTCATCTGCTGTGTTATTGTCATCACCACAAGCAAAAAATAAGAAAGCTGAAAATATGGCTAAAAAAATAAAGGTTGTATTTTTCATAATTATAAATATCTAATAAAGAACAAATATAAAATAAAAAAATACAACCTTCAAAAATTAAAAATTTATTTTTATTTAGTGCTTGTGTTTAGGCTCATAAATCAATCTAAAAAAAGTACTAAATCTTTGAGATTCTCTTTTTATTGGAACGCCCGCAACAATACCTACTAACAAATTATCTGTAATTCCTAACCTCATTTGTGGTCTAATTACCATATCAAAATCATCATACGTAATTTCTTTATTAAACTCAAGACCAATAAAATTTCTTGTACCATCTATCATATAATGAAAATTGGTATTAATTTGCCAAATAGTATGCATTGAATTATCTGAAAAATGTTGCTGCATTTGTGGTCCGGTATAAATTAATGTGTGGAAATTCTGTCCCCATCTTTTAGCAGCTACAAAAAACGGATTATAAACATTGCCTTCAACAAAAGCTTCATTTCCATAATGACTAAAATTAACAAACTCAAACTCATTTAAATAACCTATTGCCATAGATGTACTATGTTTTTCAGAAACAAAAAAAGAGTATTGAGCAGCTAATTTTAACCCATTAATTTTATTTTGAGGCATCATTGATTTGTCTACATCATCTTCATTAGGAAAAAAGAAGGTAAATGGAACTTCAATTTCTAAACCAAGTCTATTAACTGGAGCCCATTCATATTCTACTAATGCCTGATAAGAATCAAACTTATTATTATCTGTCATTCCAAAACCAACATTCCATTCTTTCTCACCTTTTCTGGCACCTAAATCTCTAATTAAATCAATAAAAAGTGGTTCGGCATGAAGTACTTTGTCAGTTTTACGTTTATTTTCAACTTCTTCAATATATAAGCTATCCAACCTGTCTTTTTCTTTTTTTAAAGAATCTACATCTTGGGAAAAAAAGCTAGCTGAAAATAATAATCCAAAAATTAAAAATAAATTTTTCATGTTTATTTAAAACTTTAGCTGATAAACATTGTCTAATTCATCATTGTTAGCAAAGTTAACGCCTAAATCTTTTATTATCCCATCACCAATGCCGTAAACCCAGCCATGGATATGTAATTCTTGTTTATTATTCCATGCGTTTTGTACAATAGAAGTTTTGGCTAAATCGAACACTTGCTCTTTTACATTTAACTCAACATATCTGTCAAAACGCTGTTTTTCGTCAGTTATGGCATCCAATTCTTCAGCATGAAAGCGATAAACATCTTTAATATGTCTAATCCAGTTATCAATTAACCCAATATGCTGATTTCCCATTGCTGCAGCAACTCCACCACATCCATAATGTCCGCAAACAATTACATGTTTTACTTTTAAAGCATTAACTGCATAATCAAGTACACTTAGCATATTCATATCTGAATGAATAACCATGTTAGCGATATTTCTGTGTACAAAAACCTCTCCTGGTTGAGCACCAATAATTTCGTTTGCAGGAACTCTACTATCTGCACAACCTATCCACAATACTGGTGGTTGTTGTCCGTTAGCTAATTTATTAAAAAAATCTGGGTCTAAATCTAATTTTGATTGAACCCATTCTTTATTATTATCTAAAAGTTGTTTATAAAATTTATTTTCCATTTTGTATATTTTTTTAATCGTTATAAAATTAATTAGTTTTATTTAAAAGCAACACCATCTATGCCTTTTGTTTCTACCTGAATATTTTTTAATTTAGAAGTGTGGCTAACAAACTCTTGTATATTCTCTAAAACATCATAAGCAACAGTATAAGATTTTGATGCATCAATTACTAAAGTTGAATCCTCAGGTATTTTAGCTAATTCTTTTGCGACACTTGCTTTGTTTAAAAATGTTACTTCTTCTGAAAGTGTTAAGGTATATTTTGTTTTACCATCAATTACTTCTTTTTTACAATTTAAGGCATTTTTATAGTTCTTTCTTAAAATATAAAATACGGCTACCACCATTCCTATTCCAATACCTTTTAACAAATCTGTTCCTACAATAGCTATAACAGTTACTACAAAAGGAACAAACTGTTCATGTCCTAATTTAAACATATTTCTAAATATTGATGGTTTGGCAAGTTTATACCCTACCAATAACAATATTGCTGCTAAAGATGCTAATGGGATTAGATTCAGAAAAACGGGGATAATAATTGCCGATGACAATAAAATTACACCATGAAATATGGCTGACATTTTAGTTTTACCACCTGAATTAATATTAGCAGAACTTCTTACTATAACTTGTGTAATTGGCAATCCCCCAATCATACCGGAAACCATATTTCCAATTCCTTGAGCTCTTAATTCCTGGTTAGTTGATGTTCTTCTTTTATAAGGATCTAATTTATCTGTAGCTTCCAAACAAAGTAATGTTTCCAAACTAGCTACTATGGCTAAAGTTACAGCAACAACATATACTTGCGGATTGCTAAATGTGGAAAAATCAGGGAATTTGAAAAAACTTAAAAATTCTTGTGGAGAAGAAGCTACCGGCAATTCAACTAAATGTTTTCCACTTAAAACTAACTCTGGAGCTAAATTTAAGAACAGTGCATTAAGCAAGATTCCTGTAAGCACCACAAATAGTGCCCCTGGCAAAAACTTAAACAAGCCTATTTTTTTCATAAAATTAGTCTCAAATAGAATTAACATTCCTAATGAAATAACACTAATGATTATTGCTCCCATGCTACTATACTTAAAAGCATAATAGATTTCGGAAACAGTATTATGTCCATCTTTTTGAGCAAAATCAAAATCGCCCATAAAATCTTCGTCATAACCTAAAGCATGGGGAATTTCTTTCAAAATAAGAATTATACCTATTGCTGTTAGCATTCCCTTTATTACTGAAGATGGAAAGAAATAACCAATAATACCAGCCTTCATAAAACCTGCTATAAGTTGTAACACGCCCGAAAGTACTACTGCTAATAAAAAGGCTTCAAAAGTTCCTAAGGAATCAATTGCTCCTAGTACAATTACTACTAAACCAGCTGCAGGACCAGAAACTCCTAATTGAGAGTTACTTAAAGAACCTACAACAATACCCCCTACAACTCCGGCAATAATTCCTGAGAATAATAAATCGGAGCGACCCGTTGAAGCTAAGGCAATACCCAAACATAAAGGAAGGGCTACAAGAAAAACTACTAATCCGGCCGGAAAATCTGACTTAAGATTAGCAAACATATTTAATTTTTTTGGTGTCATAATATAAATTATTGAACAAACAATTAATTGTAAATCAATTAATTAAGTTTGCATTATTGATAAAATTAATCTTGAAAAAGAGATATTTTTCAATGATAATAAAAGGCACACTAAAGATAACTATAGTGTTAATTCAATAATTTATGCTAATTCTGGTGGGGGAGCAACAATTTCCTTAGATGGTGGAAAAAGTGTAGAAAATTCTACCTGATGTTTTAAATCTATAGCGTGGAAAAAACATCTAAAATCTATATCTTCTGTAATATATTCTTGCATAGCAAAGGTTACAGTAGAACCACCGCTATGTCTATTTTCTTCTTCAGCAATTTCAACAAATTGATAAGTAGGAACAGAAAAATATGAAAATGAAAATGTACTTACTAAAACTAGCAAAAAGAATACAGCTATTATTTTATGACCTTTCACATTTGCGAAATTACATATTAAAAGCTGTTTTTTCTTTTTTTAAAAATTAAAAGTGTGTTAAAATATGCAAAAAAAGTAATTCCCACTTGAGTTTCTAAAGTATCTTCAGTAAGCATTGAGAGCATTGAAATGGAAATAAAACAGAGATAAATATAGTCTTGATATTGTTTTAAAGCAAAGATTGGATAAAGTAAAAAGAATAAAAAATACAATCCTCCTAAAACACCAAAAGTAACAAAGTAAGTGACGTATTGATTATGTGCTCTTCTCCAATATTTTTCTGAAATAATATTTTGCTGTTGATGTTCTTCATTAAATGCATCCTGCACATCTCCTGTTCCTACTCCAATTAACATATTATCTTGTATTATATTAAACGCTGTTTTCCAATACACCCACCTTAGCATTACCGAATGTCCATCGGCAACATTGTACTTATTGTACATTTCCATTTCCCAGAATATTTTATGTAACCTTAACTCAATTCCATTCATATCGAGATACCTGAAATTAGAGATTCCATTTTCTATCGCCTTTATTTCTTCAGAAGTAAGTTCATTTATGGCTTTTTCAGTTTTCAATTTGCCTTGAGAAGTAATAAACCTTAATATGGTAAATCTTATTTGTTGTCTTTTATTATCAAACCCATTAAAATTGATTTTACTTCTTCGGTTCCATGCTTTTTCTATTTCTTTAATAGCAATATTTCTATAAATATAATTTCCATTTTCCATTCTAAAACTATTAGCACTTATGGTATCATGAAAAAGCTTCTCACCTTTTGGAGAAAATTCTTGCATCGGCAAAGCTTCAACATCATTAAAGGACAAATACTCTTTATGACAACTTTTTATGTAAAGTACTATTGAAAGCACAATTGCAATTACTACTGTTACTGACGATAATTTTATAATTATTTTGTAATTTTTTATTCCATAATAAAAAATCAACACTAGAAAAGTGAATGCAGTAACAACAATACCTGTTATTAGATTAAGTAAAAATAGAAAGCCAAGTAACCACACAAAACTCAGAATCCACCTTATTTTTTGCTTTTTATTTTTTGTCTTTACAGCATAATATAAGGCTCCAAAAATGGCTAGTGATACTTCCAACCCAAACCTAATATGAGAATTAAACCTTGACAAATCTCTTTTATCAATAATTACCTCATTAAGCCCTCCTAACATTACAAAAACACTCCAAAGTGAAGCTATTATTACACCTCCAACATACACTGAAAAAATTAAACGAAGCTCTTTATTGGTAAGTGGTTTGAAACTAAATATTAAAAATGGTAATACAAAAAGTGGTAGTTTTCTTCTAATATCATCAAAAGCATAATCGAAATTACTTGTATTAATTAAACCTAAAAGCGTAAGCAAGTAAACAGAACATAAAATTAGTACAGTTTTGTTTGTGAAAAAGCGTTTTATTTTTTCTACGTGATTCCCTTCTAACAACCATAATGCACCAAGACAAAGCTCTCCCAATGTTATAAGTGGCTTAGACAATGAGAGTCCCACTGCAATAAACATCAAAAAAAACAAATACATGTTTCTTGAATAAGTGGAAACAAAAATCATTTTAATGTTACATTAAAGTTAAATGACATCTAATTTTACTTTACATTACCTACAAAAACAGCATCATATTTTTGTTTATCAGAAAGAACTTCAATAGCTTTTTCCATTACAGGATCTGTTTTTAAAGATGCTTCCATTTTACCTTTTTGATAATAATACCTGGCAGCTATTTCTGTTTCCAAAATATATTTTATTTCTTCCTTAAACGTATACAAATCTTCTTCTTTGTTATGTTTAAACTTATCTAACAAAGCATTATACTCACTTTCTAAACTTTTAAAATATTTATCTGCTTTAGCAGCTTCTTCAAGTTTCTCAAGCAAAGCCTCGCTTTCTGTTGTATAGTCATAATCTTTTCCTTCTAGAAACTTAATAAACCTTTTATATTCCTCATCAGAAATTGTAAACTCAGTTATTTCAGGAATTTCATCATTTCTCAATCTAAAATCTGTTGCATAATCAAACAAATGATTTTTTAAATACAAGCTAGTAGCAATATCACTTATCTCTTTTTTCTCTACTTTAATATCTGGTTCTATTCCCATTCCGTCAAAAACAGGTCTGTAAGTTTTTAAAGTTTTAAATTCTCTTATTAAAGAATCTGGAACAGCTTTAACTTTCCCATTTTTGTCTTTATGAGAATAATCTAATTTTTGAATACATCTACCACTAGGAGTATAATATTTAGCTACAGTAACTTTTAATTTAGAATTATAGCTAAGAGGTCTTACTTGTTGTACCAAGCCTTTTCCGAAAGAACGATTTCCAATAATTACTGCTCTATCGTGATCTTGTAATGCTCCTGAAACAATTTCTGATGCAGATGCAGACATTTCATCAATCAAAACTACAATAGGAATTTCTGTATCTATAGGCATTGCTGTTGCTTTATAAACTTTGTCCCAATCGCTTATTTTTCCTTTGGTGCTAACTACTTCAGACCCTTTAGGAACAAAATAATTTACAATATCTATGGCTTCTTTCATTAATCCACCGCCATTTCCTCTCAAATCTAAAATTAAAGATTTAGCATTTTTTTCTTTTAACTTATTAAAAGCAGCTTTTACCTCAGCACCTGCAGATTCGGTAAATCCATTTAATTTAATATAGCCTATATCATTTGAATACATTTTGTAATAAGGCACGTCATCAATTTTAACTTCTTCTCTTACTACTTTTTTCTCAATTGGTTCTTCTGTGCCAGGTCTTTTAACTGTAATTTTTAAAGTTGTACCTGGTTGCCCTAAAAGTAAATCTCTAATTTCTGAAGTTGATTTATCAGTAACATCTTTACCATCTATTTGTAATAATCTGTCTCCTGCCCACAAGCCTGCTTTAAATGCTCCAAACCCTTCATAAGGCTCCGAAATAACAACATTGTCACCATGTTTTTGAATTAAAGCACCAATCCCACCATACTGGCCTGTAGTCATTAATTTATAATCTTCTATATTAGATTCAGGAATATAGTTTGTATAGGGATCTAATGACTCTAACATAGCGTCAATACCAGTTTTCATCAACTCACCTGGATCAGTCTCATCAACATAATAAATGTTTAGTTCCCGAAAAAGTGTAGCAAAAATGTCAAGATTTTTAGATACCTCAAAATAGCTATCTACAAAACCAACTGAGAAAACACTTGCTAATGTAATACTTACTATTAAAATGTATTTTTTAAATTTTTGTTTCATGTATTATTATTATTTTAATCTATAATTAATCTAAGGAACAGGATCGTGTCCGTGTCCGCCCCAAGGATGACAAGATGAAACTCTTTTTATTGCCAACCAGCCTCCTTTAAAAGGTCCATATTTTTCAATTGCTTCGAGACTGTATTGCGAACAAGTGGGAGTATACCTACAGTTTGCTCCTAAAAATGGAGATATACTTAATTGGTAAATTCTTATCAGCAAAATAAATATTTTACTTATTATCCACATCACAAGACATCTCTTAAACGTGATAAAATTACTTTTATTTTTTCTTCTATCTCTTTGAAAGATAATATTTGTTCTGAGCTATAAATCATCATCATATTTATTTCTTTTTCACTTTCTAGTAACTTAGTTTTTAGATCGTAATTATTTAATCGGTAAGCCTCTCTAATTCTTCTTTTAATTAAATTACGATTAACAGCTAACTTAATTTTTTTCTTTGGAACGCTCACTCCAAAATTTATAGAAATATTGTTTTTTTCTGCCTTTACTTTATAAATTAATCTAATCGGAAACTGATTAATAGATTTTCCTTGTTTAAAGAGTAATTCAATTTCTTTTTGACTTTTAAGTTTTTCTTTTTTAGAAAATTTATATGATATTGGCTTGGTCAATGTTTAAGATGTTTTGAGCAAAAATACGAAGAGAAAAACAATTCTACTCTTTTATTCTTTGCGGATGAGCGTAGCATGTTGCTTTATTTTCTCTACAAAAACCAAGTAGTGTTATACCTAATTCTTTAGCAAAATCTACCGCTAAACTTGATGGTGCTGAAACTGCTCCTAAAACAGGGATTTTTGCCGCATAAGCTTTGGCAACAATTTCATAAGAAATTCGTCCGCTTACCACCATACATTTTGCTTGTTTTAATTGTTTGCTATGGATAAGGCTTCCTATTACTTTATCTACCGCATTGTGTCTACCCACATCTTCTTTTAACGCAAGCAAAGTACTATCTTTTGCAAATGCTGCTGCGGCATGTGAGCCACCCGACTGATGAAAAGTTGGCTGGCCTTTTTTCATGGTTTCAAACATGGTGTAAAGGTCTTTTATAGCAATAATTTGCTCTTGTTTTTCAATTTTTTCGCCCCCTGAAAGCTCCTGTAATTCTTGTTGTCCGCAAATTCCACAGGAACTTACAGATAATAAATTCCTACTGTTTTTATAACCATTACCCAATTGATTTTCATCTATCTCTACAAAGGCTTTAGAAACGCCATTTTTTTCATCTTTTTCAATAGATACTGATAACGTTTTTTTTCCTCTATAAATATCTTCGGCATATAACAATCCTCTAACCAAATCCTCATCATCTCCTGGAGTTCGCATAGTAATAGAAAACGTTTTGTTATTGATATAAATCTGTAAGCCTTCCTCTACTGTTAAGTTATCTTCAACTAAATTGCTATCATTTTTACAAAACTTTTTTCCTTGATATTGATGTATTTTCATGAGACTATAATCAGTAAAGTTGTAAAAATAGTTATAAAAAAAATCCTGACTAGTAAAAACCAGTCAGGATTATATTTTTCTTTATAAAGAACTACATTTTTTGTTTTACCTCAACTTGTTCATAAGCTTCGACAATGTCGCCTTCTTTTATGTCATTAAATTTATCAATGTTCAATCCACATTCATAACCTTTAGCAACTTCTTTAACATCATCTTTAAATCGTTTAAGTGAGCCTAGTTTCCCAGTATAAACTACAATACCGTCTCTAATAACTCTTATGTCGCTTGTTCTATAAATTTTTCCTTCTTGAACCATACAACCTGCAATTGTTCCTACTTTAGAAATTTTAAATATTTCTCTAATCTCAACTGTTCCAGTAATTTTCTCCTCAAATTTAGGAGCTAACATACCTTCCATTGCATCTTTAATCTCTTCAATGGCATCATAAATAATAGAATATAATCTAACATCAATTTGTTCTTGTTCAGCAATTTTTCTAGCATTTACTGATGGTCTTACTTGGAAACCAATAATAATAGCATCAGAAGCCGCTGCTAACATCACATCAGACTCAGAAATTTGTCCAACTGATTTATGTATAATATTTACTTCAATTTGATCAGTAGATAGTTTTTGTAAGGAATCAGAAAGTGCTTCAATAGAACCATCCACATCACCTTTAATAATTACATTAAGTTCTTTAAAGTCTCCTATTGCCAATCTTCTTCCAATCTCATCTAAAGTAATGTGTTTATTTGTTCTAGCACCTTGCTCTCTAACCAACTGAAGTCTTCTTTCTGCAATATTTCTAGCCTCTCTCTCATCGTCCATCACATAGAATTTATCACCAGCACTTGGTGCTCCGTTTAATCCTAATAAAGACACTGGTGTTGATGGTCCTGCCTCAGTAATTTTTGCACCACGCTCATTAAACATGGCTTTAACTTTTCCGCTGTAGCACCCTGCTAACAAAACATCTCCTACTTTCATTGTTCCAGATTGAACCAACATAGTAGAAACATATCCTTTACCTTTATCAAGCTCAGATTCTATAACTGTTCCTCTACCCTTTTTATTTGGATTTGCTTTTAGCTCTAACATTTCGGCTTCTAGCAATACTTTTTCTAACAAATCTTCTATATTAGTACCGAATTTTGCTGAAATTTCTTGTGTTTGGTATTTCCCACCCCACTCTTCTACTAAAATATTCATAGCAGAAAGTTCTTCTCTTAACCTGTCAACATTTGCTCCTTCTTTATCAATTTTGTTGAAGGCAAATACAATAGGAACACTTGCTGCCTGAGCATGATTAATTGCTTCTTTTGTTTGTGGCATGATGTTATCATCAGCAGCAATAACAATAATGGCTATATCTGTTACTTGAGCTCCACGAGCACGCATAGCGGTAAAGGCTTCGTGACCAGGAGTATCTAAAAATGCTATTCTTTTTCCATTATCTAACTCTACCGAGTAAGCTCCAATATGTTGCGTAATTCCACCTGCTTCACCAGCAATAACATTTGCTTTTCTAACGTAATCCAGTAAAGATGTTTTACCATGATCTACGTGTCCCATAACGGTAACAATTGGTGCTCTATCTAATAAATCTTTAGGATCATCTTCCTCTTCTTGTTCAAAGTCTAAATTTTCTGAAGCAGAAACAAACTGCACAGTAAATCCAAATTCTTCTGCAATAATAGAAATAGTTTCTGCATCTAAACGTTGATTAATAGAAACAAACAAGCCTAAGCTCATACATGCTCCAATTACCTCGTTAACATTAACATCCATTAATTTTGCCAGCTCATTTGCTGTAACAAATTCAGTAATTTTTATTATTGATTTTTCTTGTTCTTCTCTTTCAACATTTTTCTGAGCTTCTTCACTTGCTGCTAATCTTTTATCTTTTCTGTGTTTAACAGATTTACTTTTTCCTCCCCCTGTCAATCGAGCAAGTGTTTCTTTCACTTGGTCTTGAATTTCTTTTTCTGTTAATTCTTGTTTCTTCTCTACTCTATCACCTTTTTGATGCCCTTTCTTAGAAAACTTCTTTGATGTATCTGTTAAATCAACTTTTTTAGTTAATCTTTTTCTTTTAGATTTATTACCTGATTTATCATCATCATTAACAGTTTTTTCTTTGTTGGATGAAGCAACAGGCTTTCTCTTCTCAAATTTCTTCTCAACAGGAAGATCTATAGTTCTTAAAACTTTTATTTCATTTAGTTTCTCATAAACTGTTTCAATACTTTGTGGACCTTCTTTTTTAGGCTCTTCTTTTTTCTTTTCTTCTTCTTTAGCTGCTGGTTTTGGAGTTTCTTCTTTTTTAGGTTCCTCTTTTTTCTCTTCTTTCTTATCAGCTGTTTTAGCTTTCTTATCAGGTCTGGTTTTAGAGTTAATACTATCTAAATCTATTTTAGAAATAACTTTAGGACCTTTGGCTTCTTCTTCTTTCGGAGCTGACTCTTCTTTAGCAACAGATTCTATAGGTTTATCTTCCGCTTTCTCTTCTATTACAACCTCTTTTTCTGTTGGTTTTAAAGAAATAGTTTCTTTTTCAGAACCTATTGTTATCTTTTTGGACTCTTCCTTAGTGGTCTTATCTTGCTGAAATTCATCAAGTAAAACAGCATAAACACCTTCATCTAATTTTGTATTAGGATTGCTTTCAATCTTAATATTTTTAGACTCTAGAAATTCAACAATGGTATGAATACCAATGTTAAATTCTTTTGCTACTTTACTTAATCGTTTTACTTGTGATCCGTTAGACATACTTTTATCCTTTTTTTACAATATTATTGATTATATTTTAATCGATAATTTTAATGTGCTACTAATATATGAAATACTGAGGTATTTTAAAAATTAATCCTCAAACTCTTCTTTCAATATACTCATAACATCTTCTACAGTTTCTATTTCTAAATCTGTTCTTTTAACTAGTTCTTCAACCGACAAATCTAATACACTTCTTGCTGTATCACATCCGATAGATTTAAGTTCTTCTAATACCCATCCTTCAATTTCATCAGCAAACTCATCTAATGCCACATCATCAGAATCATCATCAATATCTCTATAAACATCTATTTCAAAGCCTACTAATTTGCCTGCTAATTTAATATTATGTCCGCCTTTACCAATAGCTAAAGATATTTGATCTGGCTTTAAGAACACTTCAGCCTTTTTAGTTTCTCTATCTAATTTAATAGATGTAGTTTTTGCAGGACTTAATGCTCTTTGAATGTATAATTCAATATTATTAGTATAATTAATTACATCAATATTTTCATTTCTTAATTCTCTAACTATTCCATGAATTCTTGCCCCTTTCATCCCCACACAAGCTCCTACTGGGTCAATTCTATCATCATAAGATTCTACAGCAACTTTTGCTCTTTCTCCTGGTTCTCTAACAATGTTTTTGATGGTAATTAAGCCGTCAAAAATTTCAGGAACTTCTAATTCAAACAATCTTTCTAAGAATAATGGTGATGTTCTTGAAAGTATAATTGCTGGCTTGTTGTTTTTCATATCTACACGAACGACAACTGCTCTAACGCTATCTCCTTTTTTGAATCTATCGCTAGGTATTTGTTCTGATTTTGGCAAAATAAGTTCATTATCTTGATCATCTAAAATTAAAATTTCTCTTTTCCAAATTTGATAAACTTCACCTGTAATTAATTCTCCTACTCTATCTTTATATTGTTTGTAAATGTTATCTTTTTCCAACTCCATTAACTTAGACATTAAGTTTTGTCTAAGCGATAACACCAATCTTCTTCCAAAATCTTCAATTTTTACTTCTTCTGAAACTTCTTCTCCAATTTCAAAATCAGGTTCAATTTTAATAGCATCATCATACGCAATTTCTCTATTTTCGTCTTCTACTTCACCATTATGAACAATTTCACGATTTCTCCAAATTTCTAAATCTCCTTTATCAACATTCACAATAAAGTCAAAGTTATCGTCATCACCATATTTCTTTTTAATAGTGCTTCTAAAAACATTTTCAAGAATATTCATTAGAGTTACTCTATCAATATCTTTAAACTCTTTAAACTCTTCAAATGAATCAATTAGGTTTACGCTTTCCATGGTTGGTTATTTTATTTAAATGAAATTATTATTTTAGTTTCTTTTATATTATTAAAATTTATTTGCTCGTTTTGTATTGAAATTTTCTTTTTCTTCCCTACTTTTTCTTTCACCTGCTTTTCAATTGTAATGTATTCATCATTTACTTCTATAAGCTTGCCTTTTAGCTGCTCATCATCATTAGTAATAATTTTAAGCTCTCTGTCTATGTTCTTTTCATATTGCTGCTTTACTCTAAGTGGTTTATCTAATCCAGGCGAAGAAACTTGCAATTCAAAATCTTCTGTTTCTCTATCTAAATTGTGCTCTATTGCTCTACTAATATCAACACAATCACTTATTTTTACTCCTTCTAAACTATCCACCTCTAATAAAATATTATTTCCTGGTCTAATATCTAACATTACAACAAAAGCATTTTTCTCTTCTAATGTTGGAGTAACTAATGACAATATTTTTTCTTCTGTTATCATTTTTTGATAAATAAAAGAGGGGACGTCTGTCCCCTCTTTATCAATTCTTATTTATTTCGCTGCAAATATAGTAATTAATTTTTATTCTTCAACTACTTCAAATTTAATTATTGCATCTACTTCTTTATGCAATTTAACTTCTGCTTCGTAAGCCCCTAAGCTTTTAATTGCATCACCTTTAAGTTTAATTAATTTTTTATCTAAAACAATACCTACTTTTTCTGCTGCTTCAGCAATTTGAATGGTATTGATAGAACCAAAAATCTTTCCATTTTCTCCAGCTTTAGCACCAATTTTCAAAACAGTTTTTGATAATTTATCTGCTGCTTTTTCTGCTTCTTCTTTAACTTTTTGGTTTTTAACTGCTTGTTGTTTTAAATTTTCTGCCAAAACTTTTAAAGCAGATGGAGTAGCTATTTTAGCAATTCCTTTAGGTATAAGATAATTTCTGCCATAACCGTTTTTTACAGTAACAACATCATTCTTAAATCCTAAGTTTTCTTTATTTTCGTTTAATATGATTTTCATTTTTCTAAAGTATTTGTAGGCTTAAACCTAGTTTGAATTATTTAAGTAAATCAGCTACATAAGGCATTAATGCCAAGTGTCTTGCTCTTTTTACTGCTTGAGAAACTTTTCTTTGGTATTTTAAAGAAGTTCCTGTAATTCTTCTTGGAAGTAATTTTCCTTGCTCATTTACAAATTGTAATAAAAACTTTTCGTCTTTATAATCAATGTATTTGATTTTATGTTTTTTAAATCTACAATATTTTTCTTTGGTTAACTCAATGTTTGGGGGAGTTAAATATCTAATTTCTGATGAATTTTCTGCCATGATGCTTAGTTTTTGAAAGTTAATTATTCAGCTGTTGTTGGTTCAGCTTTTTTACTTCTGTTTTTTCTTGATTCTACGAAAGCGATAGCATGCTTATCTAAAGATACTGTTAAAAATCGCATTACTTTTTCGTCTCTCTTCAATGCTAATTCTATGTTAGCAATAGCCTCTCCTTCTATTTCGTACTCAAACAAATAATAAAAACCTGTTGATTTTTTTTGAATTGGATAAGCTAATTTTCTTAGTCCCCAATCTTCTTCGTGCATCAACTTAGCACCTGAATCTTTTAAAAACTTTTTAAAGTTTACTACTGTTTCCTTTACCTGGTCTACAGATAAAACGGGAGTTAAAATGAAAACAGTTTCATAACGTTTAGTCATTTTTTTAATGTTTTTGTTTATAAATTATTATTATCCCTTCCTAAAAAAGGACGGCAAAAATAAACATTTTTTATTTATTTTCAAATGCTTGAGGAATTTTTATTCGTTGGCAAAAATGGTGAGTGCTAAAATGCCTTCTTCTTGTAAAGCATAATCTAATTCTATAGTAATACTTTCGTCATTTTTCAACCATCTTGATAAGCCATTTCCTTCATCTTCTAGTTTAAAATCTTTCAACTCATTAAAATATTTAATGTAAGCCTCTTTTAAAATACCAAACTGCTCATTGTTTTTTAACTGAAAATCTAACCCTACTTCAAAACAACCCAATTCATCAAACACATAGGTTATATCGTAAAAATCTGATTCATTCAAATCATATTTATAAACCAACAAATCGCTATCTTGCTCTACTAAATTCTTCTTCTTTTCTTTCTTAGCAACTTTATCAATAGATAAGTTAATTCGTTGTACCAACTCTTCTACTGTAGCCTTTTTGTTAATTTGTTTGTAATAACTATCCGATTTTTTATCCGATTGACATGACACAACAAACAATAACAACACTAATATTGGGGAATACACTAATTTTTTCATCTGTTTATTTTTTTTTTAATGTAAAGGTAACAAACATCCTTTATAAAATAAAAAGTATATTTGTTTTGGGGTTAAATTATTACTAAATCACTAAAACAATAATGCTTAAACATATTAATTACAGAAGTTCTTTATGAAAAAAGCACTTTGTTTTATTCTTATAATAATCTTATTTTTAATAGTTTGCCGAATATTAATGGGAATTATAAACTATTTAACTGGATATGTACTTCATAATTTAACTGACAATGGGATCAATTACTAAGAAAGTAGCTGCGGAGCTTTTAAATTCTAATCTTATTATTTATTTGTCCATTTTAGTCATTCTCATTATTTTTCTGACAAACCTCTTTTGGAACTATTATAAAAATAAAAAAAACCAACATGTTATGGAAAATAAACAATAGTATTGATTTTAACGTACATCTTGTTTGAGTTATGGTGATTCTGATTATTAAACAACTCCAAATTTACAATCAATTTTCTAACAGCTAATAATGTTAGGATATTAATATTAAACAGTTTAAAATCAAGTTAACCAACTGTTAAGCAATGTTTATTGTTGTCAACTACTAAAATAGACTACTAAAATAAAAATGTTTTTATATTTCACTTTGCTCTATTTTTTTATATTTTAGCCAATTATTATATAAACAATAAGTTACACGATGAAAAAATTATACTTTAACTCCTTAAGAAACTATTTACTATTAAGTGTTATGCTACATTTATCAGCAACTGGTTTCTCTCAAAGTGCAGGTGTTAATACTACTGGTGCGACCCCCAATGCTTCTGCATTGTTAGACATTGATGCTGCTCCTAACAACAACAAAGGTTTATTAATTCCCAGAGTACCCTTAACAGCTACCAACAACAATGCTCCTATAGGTGCGGGTATTGCTAATTCGCTTTTAGTTTTTAATACAGCAATTATTAACGATGTTTATCCAGGCTATTACTATTGGAATGGAGCAAAATGGGTGAGATTGGCAGATGATGCGTGG
This sequence comes from Vicingaceae bacterium, assembly GCA_965284565.1. Lineage (GTDB taxonomy): Bacteria > Bacteroidota > Bacteroidia > Flavobacteriales_E > Vicingaceae > BRH-c54. The sequence goes on along the minus strand of OZ260100.1, from coordinate 1,829,840 downwards.
CAAACTTTAGGAAATACTGGTACTAACCCAGCTACTAACTTTTTAGGAACAATAGATAATCAGGATTTAGTGATGAAAACTAACAACACTGAAAGAGTTCGAGTTTTATCTACAGGAGAAATAGGTGTAAACACAGCAACTCCAGTACTTTCTTTACAGGTAAATGCTACAGATGCTTTAGGCATGCCAACAGGAACAACGGCACAACAACCTCCAGCCCCTCCAACGGGAGCAACAAGGTTTAATACTACTGCGGGAATGCTTGAGGTTTTTAATGGTACTTGCTGGATGTACGTAAATACACCACCTATAGGGGCAACTTATGTGCAATGGGCAAATGCTGCTGACCCAAATACACTTTATCCTTGTACACAATGGGTATCCACCGATATTCAAAATGGAGAGTTTATCAGAGCTACAGGAGGAAATGCTAATGTTGCTCAAGGTGGAGCTTTAGCTGGTACAGTTCAAAATGATGCTGTTCAAGATCATACCCATAATGCTACCGTTACCATTGATAATTCAGCCGCATCCACTACATCTGTTGACGGAAGCCACTCACATGGAGGACAGACAGGTGGAATATCTACTTTTAATGGTAGTACATGGATACCTTATGATGATAATTTAGCTAGCTCTGGTCTTAATGCTCCCTATGGCAACCCAACACCTAGCACATGCGGCAATGGTTGGAATGGATTACCTACGGTTGGAAACTTTATGGGACAAATGAATAGTAATTGCTTTACGCATACTCATGCTATAAATGCAGATGGAGCTCATTCTCACACCATTCCAGCACATAATCATACAGGAACTGTTAATGTTAGTAATATGGATTCGGGTAACACAGCTCCAGAAACTAGGCCCACTAATGTTGCTGTTAAATTTTGGAGAAGAATAAACTAATTAGCTTTTTTTGAACACAATTAAATACATATTATTCATTTTACTTACAGTTTTATGTTGTAGCACTTTTGCTCAAAACAATGTTTTAGTGTTAGATGGTGCTTACATAGTATTGGATGGCGGAAATGTGGCTAATAGTATGTATGTGGTAATTGACGAACCTTCCGACCAAGGGATTGTTCGGTTAAGTGGCGGGCATGTTCATTCCGAAAATCAATATCATTATATTAAATGGTTAAACACCAACGGAGTCGGAAATTATTTGTTTCCTTTTGGTGTAAATGCAACTGATTATATTCCTTTTACATTTGGAAAAACTTCTGGAGGAGTAAACGATATTTTAATATCAACGTGGACTACTAATCAAGCTAATTTACCGTATCCAGATGTTACCAACGTTGGCGCAGTAACAAGTATGACCGGAACAGTAGATGCCATTCAGCGAGCCATAGACAGGTTTTGGGATATTCAATCGCCTGCTCCTGTAACTTCAAATTTAAACTTTTCTTACAGAGGAGTTGAAAATACTACAATAAATCCTACAGGGCAAATTTTTGCACAACATTGGAACGGTGTTGCTTGGGATCCTCAAGTTGGACCGGGTACTCCGGGAGTTGTTGCAGGGGTTGGTACATCTGGGATTGTTGCCGGACAAACCACCTTCTCACCTTGGGTGCTTACCATTTGCGATACTACTTCAGGCGTAGATACCGTAGCTATTTGTCAAAACGATAGCGTTTTTGTTGGTGGTGCTTTTCAAACTGCAGTAGGAACTTATGTTGACACGTTTTACAATGCAAATTACATGGGTTGCGACAGTATTCTTAGAACTACTGTTATAATTCATCCTATTCCTTTTTATAATGCTAATTTAGGAATTTGTTTTGGCGATAGTGCTTTATTAGGTGGAATCTACCAAACCTCACCGGGAGTTTATATAGATACCTTATTTAATGTTTCTTACCTTGATTGCGACAGTATAATTCACACTACCTTATCAGTAAAACCATCCATTGCAACTACTACAAACACTACCAACGATTCTGTTTGTCCAAACGAAGCTACCATTATATATACTTCACCGAGTTTAGGAAATGGAGGTCCTTATACTTACCAATGGAACAATGGTTCTACTGACTCTAGCACAACTGTAAATCCTAGTGTAACTACTACTTACACGGTTGTTATTAACGATGGTTGTTCTACACCAGTAACCGATAGTATTACCATATATGTTCGCCCCATTCCTGATGTGAGCTTTACCGCCAATAAATTTGAAGCTTGTGAAGAACCCATTGAAATATTTGAATTCTACAACACAACAGGAGCGATGTCATACAGTGCTTCATGGTATTTTAGTGATGGCACCACACTAAATGGCGATACCGTTTCACATTCATTTTTAACAGCAGGAACTTATGATGTTACTTTAACCGTTACTACATCTCCGCAAACAGGCTCTTGTAACAATTCGCATACAGAACTAGCATATATTACTATTCATCCCAACCCTACTGCTGATTTTATTATTGGAGAAAATCCGCTTACTATGCTAAATCCAACCACTTCATTTACTGATTTATCTTATAACAATATTCTGAATTGGGCTTGGGATATTGGTGGCTTAGACTCTATGTTTATTTCTAATTTTAATTATACATTTCCAACAGATACAGGAAATTACCCCATTTATTTAACCGTTACGGATAATCATGATTGTAAAAACACCACTCTTCAAATTCTAACTGTAGAAGGAGATATGGGACTTTATGTTCCAAATGCTTTTACTCCTGATTTTGACAACCTGAATGAAGGTTTTGCTCCAAATGGATTTGGTATCTCTGAAGAAGGGTATGAATTTATGATTTTTAACCGTTGGGGAGAATTAATATTTATTTCTGATGTGAGATTTGAACCTTGGAACGGAACTTACCAAGGAATTATCGTGCAAAATGGTATGTACGTTTGGAAATTAAATTATGAAGATTATAATGGTAAGCAATATAGTGCTTTAGGCTCTGTTAATGTAATTCATTAATTATTTCAAATTGCTACTTTTACAAATAAAAAAGAATGAAAAACTTAATCTTAATAGCTCTATTTTTTATAGGCTCATTGGTTTCAACAATGGCTCAAAATGTAGCTTTTGACAAAAAGAATTTTAGCAATAATAAAGATGGCTTTAAACAAGCTTTGTCTGATTTACACGAAGGCAACATAGCTTATTTTAATGCTGTTTTCTCCCAAGCAATTGAACCTTTTGAAAAAGCACATAATTTTAACTCTAAAAATGCTGAATTAAATGGAAAAATTGCTGATTGCTATTTTAAAACTGGTGATATTGAAAAAGCCAAACAATTTTTAGCAAATGCATTTACATTAGATTCTCAATTAGATGGTTACTTCGTTTACTTAAATGCTGAAATAAAACATAGCGAAAATGAATTTGATGAAGCAATAAAACTCTACAGAAGTGCTAAGACAAAAGGTTCTAATATAAAACCCAATGCATTAAGCAATGTCGATAAAAAAATTAAAGAATGTACTTATGCCAAGAAACTCATTAAAACTCCTGCAAATGTTGAGATAATAAATGTTGGCAACTCAATTAATTCGTCAAACGAAGAGTATGTCCCAGTAATTACTGCTGATGAATCTGAAATGTTTTTCACATCAAGAAGAAAAGAGACTGAAGGCGGGGGAAGAGATATACAAATTGATGATTTTTTTGAAGACATCTATTATAGTTCTAAAAGTGATGATGAAAATTGGGAAACTGCAACTAATTTAGGCAAGCCAGTCAACAGCGAATTTCATGATGCTACCGTTGGTTTGTCTATAGATGGACAAAAACTTTTTATTTACAGAGATAACGAAAAAGGTATAGGAAACATTTATGTTACAGAAAAAAAAGGTAATGAATGGACTGAACCAACCGAATTACCTAAACCCATTACATCAAAATATCAAGAAACTTCTGCAAGTTACGATTATACTGGGAAAACTATTTTCTTTGTTAGCGACAGACCAGGTGGAAAAGGTGGAAAAGATATTTATAAATGCACACAAGACAAAGAGGGCAATTGGGGTGATGCTATAAATCTAGGTAGCCCTATAAATAGTGAGTTTGATGAAGACGCTATTTTTCTTCATCCTGATGGCAAAACCCTTTATTTTAGTTCTAACGGAAACAACTCTATGGGAGGATATGATATTTTTAAAAGTACGTTGGAAAAAGAAAAATGGACTACACCTCAAAATTTAGGATATCCTATCAACTCAGCTGGTGATGATGTTGCTTTTGTACTAACTGCAAATGGTGAACATGGATACTATACTTCAGGGAAAACAGGTGGTTTAGGTAAAAGAGACATTTATAAAATTGTTTTTCTTGATGAAATTAAAAATAATAGTCGCCCGAAACTTACCTTACTAAAAGGAATTGTTTTCGACAATAAAACAAGAAAACCATTAAGTGCTTTAATAGAAATTTTTGATAATGATAAAAATGAAATGGTTTCCTCATACGAATCTAACAGCGCTACAGGAAAATATATGGTTTCTTTACCTGCCGGACATGATTATGGAATAAGTGTGAAAAAAGAAGGTTATCTCTTCTATTCAGAAAATATTAACATTCCAGATACTGCCGCTTTTCAAGAAATAGAGAAAAATATTGGTTTGGATAAAATTGAAAAAGGAAAAAAAGTGGTGTTAATGAATATTTTTTACGATTACAACAAAGCCAGTTTAAGAACTTCGTCTTATAATGAATTAGATAAAGTAGTTGAACTACTTAACAAAAATACTAATATGAAAGTTGAATTAGCTGCTCATACTGATTCTCGAGGAGGTGATACTTACAACTTAAAATTATCGCAAGAAAGAGCTCAATCTTGTGTTGATTATTTAACTTCTAAAGGAATTGACCGCTCTAGATTAATTGCTAAAGGTTATGGAGAATCGCAACCATTAGTAAAAGAAGAAGTAATAAACAAAATGACAACGGAACAAGAAAGAGAAGCTGCCCATCAGCAAAACAGACGCTCTGAGTTTAAGATTTTAGAAAACTAAAAGGGTTATTATTTCCGAGGAATAAGTAACAATGTTTTTACTTTGTTATCTTCATTTTTTATAGAAAAAACAGCTTGTTTTCCATATAGTAATTCTAAACGTTGTTTAGTATTAGAAATACCAAACCCTGTTTCTGAACTAGCCTGCTCATCATAATGCCCACTATTGTAAATAATTACTTTTAACTTATCAGCTTCTATCGCAGCATTTACTTCTACTGTACCTCCTTTTGGAAGTTTAGAAGTACCATGTTTTATTCCATTTTCCACTAAGGTTTGAATCATTAATGGAGGTACCAAAAAGCTTTTGCAACCTTCATCAATATCTAATTTAATATTAAGTTTTTCTTCAAAACGCATTTTTTCCAAGCTCAAATAATCCTCTACCATTTTTAGTTCTTCCGAAAATGGAACTAAAGTTTTTTTACCCATCAATAAAGAATTTCTTAATACGTTTGAGAGTTCTGTTACTGCTTTTTTAGCTAATAAAGGGTTTTCGTCAATTAAAGCCCTAATGCTGTTCATAGAATTAAATACGAAATGAGGATTTAACTGAGAGATTAATCTATTTAACTCAATTTCATTTTTTGCTGCTTGCCATTTAAGGTTCTTAATTTCCTCTTTTTTATAATTGGTTACATAATGAAATAAAAAGTAAAAAAGTGACCACAATAAATAAATAAAAAACCAACTTAAAATACCTGATAATATGTTACTAAACAAAGTTAAAAATGTACTACCTTCAATCCATACCTCTATTACTATAAACTTTAGAAAATAAGTAACAATTGCTTGTAATAATGAACCTAAAAAAATTGGAATAATAAGCTGAACGATAGGCAGCTCCATTAAATTTCTTTTAATTATTAAGCACCTAAATAAATGTGAAGTTGAAAGTGTAATTAAAAAAACAGAAGTTAAACTCAACCAAAAAGAAGCCGATAAATCATTATTAGCAAGAAAATTAAAATAACCTACAACACCTACATAAACAATCCATCCTGAGAGTTGGAGCAACCAATATATTTTAGTTTTGGTATAATTCAATTTTGTTTGATTTTGACAATACAAAGTAAGCGAAATAATTTAGCTATTTCACTTGCTCATTTTTTTTATTGCCCTAACCAAGTTTTTCTCAAATAAACTTGTTGTTCTGTAGCATTTGGATTTATTGCCATAAAATAATCCTGAATAGCCTCATTTTGAATTGCTTTAGCTTTTAATAAAACCTGAATAGTTTTACCTTTCACAGTTCTTTCAACCAAAATTTCTACTTTCTCACGATCTTTAGTATTTGTTTGATAATCAATAATTACTTCTTCCAAATTATCTAAGGTAAGTTCTTTACCATTTATGGCTAGAATTTCATCATTAATTTTAATCTTTAATTTTTTGCCAAACTTATTTAAATCAGCAATGTCCATCACAAAAAGTCGTTGAGTTTCCATGTTGAAACCAATAGAAGCTCCGCCAAAACCAACTTCTTTAACCGTAACGTCTGTTTTGAAATCAACACCTACTTTAGCCAACACTTCTTCAAAAGGTAATGGCTTAGAACCTTCTACGTAATTGGCAAAGAAAGCACGTAATTCTGGTGAAATTAATTGAGCAATCTTATCAAAAAGTTCGTCATCTTTAAAAGAAACATCTTTTCCGTATTCTTCTGATAACATTAACATTAAATCCTTCAAGCCTTTTTTTCCGCTAGTTTGTTCTCTTATTAAAATATCTAAACATAAACCTATTAATGCTCCTTTATTATAAACATTCATATATTGGTCTTGATGCGCATCTAACGCACCTAAACTCATTTTTGTAAAAGGTAAATCATCTTTAAAAACTTCTGCTGTAGCCATTTTGCCCACTAAAACATCAAAGTAAGCCTCTGGAGTTATCATATTTTGATAAACCTGTACATGATTAGCAAAATATTCTGTAACACCTTCGTACAACCATAAATGTTTTGACATTTTAGGATTAATGTAATCAAAATTGCCAATTTCTTCTGAGTGAATATTTAAAGGAGTAACTATATGAAAAAATTCATGAGCGGCAACATCTACCAAAAATCCTGATAATCTTGCCGGATCCATTTCTGGCAAATAATAAAATGAAGAATAAGAATGTTCCAAGGCTCCACTTCCTCCAGATCCACTTACTCCTTCATAAAGGTAAATCATAAAAGCATATTTATCTACTGGTAATTTTCCACCCAAATATTCTTTTTGTGCTTCTAAAATTCCTTTAATATCTTTAGCTAAAACTTCAGCTGGGGCAACTTTATTTTTAGAATAAACAGAAACTAAAATGGATGTTTCTGCAATTTTAAAAGTTACTGTATCTGGTTGGTTATACATAATTGGTGCATCTACCAAATCCATATAATTATCTATAGTAAATTTATCTGTATTACCTGTAGTTGTAATGTTTGTCAACCCTGTAGAACCAAAAAAATCAGCAGGTCTGGTTATATTCAACTCATAGGTTAAATTTTTCATATTATCGAAATAACCAAAAAATCCATGGTTGTTTAATACAATATTTTCATTTTCCTCAATATTTGTTCCTCCTGGTTCAAAAACCAACTCATCTATATCTGCATCCCAAGTATCTTCTACCCAATAGCTTATTTTTTTCATTTTATCTGCATCATGAATTTCCCATCTATTATCATCTAACCTATTTACATAAAGGCTTTTCCCACTTTCATCAAAAACCTTAAAATCCATCACGTATTGTCCAAAATCGTAAATTTGATAAGTACCGGGCACTATTTTAGGCATGTTATAAATTATTTTACTCTCTTTAATTGCAGGTGTTGATAGAGTAACTTCTATTAAATCGTTACTAATCTTGTTCAAATCCATATAAAATGAATATTTATCTTGTCCAAACAAGCTAGCTATTGAAACAAAAAATAATACTAATGAAGTTAAAGATTTCATACTTTATAAATTTAAAAATTAAATAATGAAACAAAAATAGAGAGTAAAGAGTTAAATTAGAAGATAAATTACACTAATGGTTATTTTTATAGATTAAAGGAAAAAATTAATGAATTACCTTGCTCATTTTCTACTTTCAAAACAAGACGAAGCTTTAATTATTGGAAATTTTATTGCTGATGATGTAAAAGGAAATCAATACAAAAACTACCCTGAAGCCATTCAACAAGGTATTTTAATGCACAGAGAAATTGATACTTTTACAGATAGCCATCCGATAGTAGCTAATAGTAAAAACCTAATTCGTAAATTTCAAAAGAAATATACTCCTGTGGTGGTTGATGTGTTTTATGATTACTTTTTAGCTATCAACTTTAATAATTATTCCAATTTTAAATTAAAAGATTTTAGTACTAAAACATATGATATTTTAAACAAAAACATAAACTTATTAACGCCTAAAACCAAATATATTTTACACCACATGAGTAAAAATAATTGGCTATACAATTATTCTACAGTACAAGGAATACAAAGGGCTTTAACAGGCTTATCGCAAAGAACAACTTTTGAAAACAATATGCAAGTGGCACATCATTTGTTATTAGAATACAAAAGTGAATTAAAAACAGATTTTGAACAGTTTTATCCTAAGTTGATACAGCATGTTAGAAACATATGAAAACAAAAGTTTCATTTTTTCGTAACTATTTGAGTAAACTTATTATATTTGTTCGATTATTAAAAAATTCGTTGGAATTTAATAACTAACAATATTTTAGCACCAATTAATAATGAAAAAGCTATTCCTCATATTATTCTTGCTTCCGGCACTTATGTTTGCCCAAAGTGCAAGAGACATCAACTTAGTAATTCAAAAGACACTTGATTTAGAAGTTTTAAAAAAACATTATAATGGTGATGAGATGTCGGGACAAACTCCAATTCTAATTATTAATGATGATAAAATTCCTAATAACCTTATTGTTTTTAAATTCAACAAAAGAGTTAAGGTAATGACTTTTGAAGAAATTGATACTTTTAAAAATATTTATCAAGGAAGTTTAGATAGTTACTTTATGTTTGAAGTAATACATTTTGAAGGTGATAGCGTTATAATTAAAGCAAACTTCAGGAAGGCAAACCCTTTAAAAATAGAGGTTACCATGCAAAAAAAAGATAAAGATTGGATTGTAACATCTTCTTCTGCCGAATAAGATTTTCATAAATGAGTAAGCTTAAGCTCGATTTACACGATATTTACAACAAAGGACAACAGATTGACAAAGCTCTTGAGGAAATAATTGTAGAAGCTGTCGACAAGAAAATTAAGTTGGTAGAAATTATTCCTGGCAAAGGTTCTGGACAATTAAAGAAAAAAGTTATCAGATTTTTACAACTGCCTTCCATTAAAAATCAATACCACCGATTAGAAAAAGACGCTAAAAACTTCGGAAGAATATTTGTTCATTTTAAATTTTAATCAAAAAATATGTTTTCTCAAGGTCAAAAAATATTTGCACTAATTTTTATCATATCTTTTTTAGTGATATTAACCTTTCAATTTTTAAAAGATAGAAAACGTAATAAAAGTTTATTTAAAGGAACTTATTGGGTTTTAATTGCTATAATGGCTTTAATGCTGGGATATTTAATTCTAACCAAGTTAATTCATTAAGAAAATATATTATAAAAAAACCTCTTAGAATTTCTAAGAGGTTTTTTTGTGGGAGATGAGGGATTCGAACCCCCGACCCTCTCGGTGTAAACGAGATGCTCTGAACCAACTGAGCTAATCTCCCTAAAGGTGCTTTTTTAAGCGGTTGCAAATATATGTAAATAATAATTATTAAAGCAAAGAATAAATCAAATTTATTTTTAAAATTCCATCACAATTCATCAAGTAAAATCTATCGCTTTCATTAACAACAAAATAAAAACAGACCTTTTATCAAACTGAAAATTTTTGATATTAGCTATTTGCTATATATGAACTCCAATTACCTCCCTCGTCAAACATGAGATAAACTTTGCATCATATTCTAACGCCTATAATGCAAACATCATCTAATTGTTCTAATTCTCCCTTCCATTGCTCAAAAGCATCATCTAACAGTTCTTTTTGTTTAGTCATGTTTTCTTTTTGTATAGAAAGTAATAATTTTTTGAAGTTTGCCGCTTTTAATTTCTTACCATTTTCTCCTCCAAATTGATCAGCAAAACCATCAGAAAAAATATAAATACTATCATCTTTTTGTAAGTTAACACTATGAGTGGTATAAGGTTCTAAATTATCATACTTTCCTATAGGTTGTTTATCGGCCTTAATCTCAATTATTTCCTCATTTCTTACAATCCATAACGGATTATTGGCTCCAGCATACTGTAGCATTGCTACTGTTTGAGGTTCAATCTTTTTTGTTTCAGATTGGTTTAACTCGGAATTTAGAACATTAAACTTTAAACTGCATAGAGCAATGTCCATTCCATCTTTCACATCCTCATCACTTTTTTCAAATTCTTGAATTACTATTTCTCTCGTTTTGTCTAAAATCTTCCCGGGATCTGTTAACCCATGCTCTCTTACCGAACGGTTTAATCCGTTATTACAAACAACGCTCACCATGGCTCCAGGAACTCCATGCCCTGTACAATCGGCTGCTGCAAACAATACTGCATCTCCTGTGTTTTCCATCCAATAAAAATCTCCAGCAACTATGTCTTTCGGCTTATAAAGTATAAAGCTTTCGTTTAAATATTGTTTTACAATTTTTGGAGGAGGTAATATTGCCGCCTGAATTCTTTTAGCATAAATAATACTATCCGTTATTTCTTTGTTTTTTTCTTCAACCAACTGTTTTTGAAAATTTATTTCTTTATTTCTTGCTTCAAGTTCAATATTGTTTTTTCTTTTTTGAATAAATGCATAAACTAAAATAAATAACACCAATAAACCACCTAAAATTATTCCCATTAAGATTTTCTTACTGGTCTCTTGTTTTTCAATTATTAGCGTACTAACTTGTTTCTCTTTTGTAAGTTTATCAATTTCTAATTGTTTTTTTTCAGCCTCATATTTTTCTTGGAATTCAGCCACAGCTTTTTGAGTTTTTTCTCCTAAAATTTCCTCTCTCAAGTCTATATAATCTAATAGCAAATCATAGGCTTGTTCAACTTTTCCAGATTGTCTATATAATCCTGCTTTTTTTATCATGGCTTCTGCCTGATGAAATAAGTCACCTTCTTTTTTGGCAATAGATAATACCTCATCTAAAGCACGAGAAGAAGCATCGTAATTTTTTTCTTTATTATAAAGTATAGACATATTAATCAATAATGGGAGAATTCCTATTTGATCATTATATTCACGTTTTATTTCTAATGATTTCTCTGCCAGTAGTAAAGCTTTTTTATTATTTCCTCTTTTTTCTTCTAATGCAGAAAGGTTTATTAAAACTGTTGAATATTGAACTTTAGCTCCTATTTGATCATAAATTTCAGCAGCTAATAATAAGTATTTTTCATGATTAACTGAATCATTAATTGACTCATACACCATTGATAAAGAGTTATATTGATTTGCCTCTCCTATTTTATTTCCATTATATTTAAAATATTTTAGTACATTATTTAAATATTCTAAAGCTTCTTTGTATTTGCCAAGCCTGATAGAAACATTTCCTAAATTACCATTTGAACTTGCAATAAATGAAGTGTCATTTAATAGTTCTGACTGTTTATTAGCATAGACATATTCTTCAAAAGCTTTAATAAAATCACCTTTCTTTTCATAAACCATACCTCTATTCCCACGAGCTTTTAATGACATAAGATGATCTTTTTCACGTTCAGCAAGTGTAAGTAATGAATCATAATAAAGAAATGCGGTATCAATTTCTCCTAAATAATAATAACTAAGACCTGTCCAATTATAGGCATTCATTAATACTTTATTATCCTTTTGATTTTTAGCAACTATTATAAGGTTTTTGGACGCCTTATAACCAACTTCCACATTTTTAAAAAGAATAGATCTTGTAAAATTTTCTAATGAAGTAAGTTTTTCTTGTTCGCTTGTAATTACTAATACCTCATCTAATTCTCTGTGCAGTTCTTCAGTTGTTTGAGCTTTTAATAAAACTGTATTAAAAAATAGAAAACCTATCAGTAAAATATATTTTGGGAAGTGCATAATTTGGTTGTTTTAAATTTCCAACCAAATTAGATAGGATTACTGTGGAAAACGATACGTCAATTGACGTATATTTTGGTTGATTAAACGCGAACTCCAATTAGACAAACATCATCCAACTGTTCTTGATCTTTTTTCCATGTTTCAAACACTTGTACCACCTCTGTTTCTTGGGTTACAATATCTTTTTGATAAACAGAACTTAGCAAACTTTTCAACCCGCTAATTTTGAATTTTTTAGAATTTTCTCCTCCAAACTGATCAATAATCCCATCGGTATAAAGATAAAAACTATCGCCTTTTTTTAAGTGTATTTTATTCGTTACTGGAGGAACTCCTTTTACATGTAGTTGTACAGAACCAACTGTACATTTGCTTCCTTTAACTATGTTTAACTCACCTTCATTAAAATAAACCAAACTCAAATTAGCTCCTGCAAAATATAGTGTATTTTCTACTTTATCTAATTTACATAGAGACACTTCCATTCCATCTTTGAGTTCTCCATCTCCATGTTGATTTAGAGTTTCTTTTACATAAAAATTCATCTTATCTAATATAATTCCTGGATTAGTTTCACCATCTTCTTTAACCGCTTTGTTTATTGCATTATTTCCTATTAATGACAAAAATGCACCTGGAACTCCGTGTCCAGTGCAATCAACAACAGCGACATAAGCATAACGCTCATCAGAAAAAACCCAATAAAAATCGCCACTTACAATATCTTTAGGACTGTAAAAAATAAAAATATTTTCAAAAGCATTTTTTACAGCTTCATTTTTAGGTAATATAGATTTTTGAATTTGTAAGGAATACTTTATACTATCAACTAAATCTTTATTTTTTTCTTCTATAATCTTATTTTGTACTCCCAATAACTTGTTATTTTTTCTAACATTTACAAAGGTGAATATTGCTAAAATAGCTACTAACAAAATCAATAAGAAAATCATATAGAAGAAATTTCTATGGTCTTTAGGATAGCAAACCTGAAAGTTATCCTCACTACCTAAAAAAGTATCTTTAAAAGATAAATGTGCTACTTTATTTGACTGATTTTCTTCATGCTCATGTGCATGAGAGTGATTGTCTTGAGCTAAAAGTAGATTCCCAAACTGAAACAGTATAAATAAAAAAGAAATTCTAATTAATATTAATTTCATAAGTGTAAATTTTTCATAAACATAAGCAATTTTAAAATAACACAAAAAAAACACGCCACCCATTTTATGGACAGCGTGTTTTAAAAAATATTAAAGTAATTTATTCTTTAATTAACTTTATTACTAGGTTTTCTATTTTTATAAAATATATTCCTTTTGGTTCATTTGCTATTTCACTATCATCTTATAAGTTGTAACACTTTCATTTTGTTGAATATTAACAAAATAAACTCCTTTAGGATGACTATTTAATGATAAAACATGAGTTCCTCCATTTAATACATTTGTCAAAACAATTTCTCCTAACATATTATAAATAGTGATATTTACTTGTTCAGAAGTAATTACATTAAACACTCCATCATTTGGATTTGGATAAACATTAACACTTGCTTTACTTAGTTCATCAATGCCAACCACAGTAACATTCTCACAAGCTGATGTGTCAACACAACTTCCCACAGTAATTTCTACTGCATAATTTCCGGTAACTGTTGCTGTAAAACTTTGAGAAGTTTCTCCATTAATTACTGCATTACCATTATCGCAATCTAACCATTGGTAAGCAGCTCCTGTTTCATTAGCTGTTATTGTATTACCATTTACAGTTGTAGTAATGTCTATTGCTGGACTAACAGTCAAGTTAATAGTTACAGTTGAATCACATCCATTTGGACCAATATTAGAGAACACCTCAGTAGCTCCACTAACAGTTGTATTATAAGTGGTTCCATTAACAACTATACTATCTCCAAAACAAATTGTTTGAGTTATAGTTCCTGTTAAAGCAGGTAAAACATTTAAATTAATAGTTACTGTAGAGTCACAATTGTTTGGACCAACATTCGTAAACACTTCTGTTCCTGAAGGATTTCCTGCATTATATGTTGTTCCATTTACAACAACACTACCATTGTTACAGATAGTATTCGTAACAGAACCAGTTAAAGCAGGCAACACATTTACCGTTACATTTCCACAATTTCCAGGAGTTACGCAATTTCCTTCTCCTCTAATAAAGTAAGTAGTACTTGGTCCGGTAGGTGTTACCACATACGTACTATTTGCTGTTGAATCTACAATAGTTCCTCCACAAGAGCTAGTATAGATATACCATTTACTAGCATCATTTAAATTACCTGTAATCGTTAACGTTGCAGTTGACCCATCACAAACAGTAGTTGGATTACTAGTTACTGTCGGAACATCTGGGTTATTACAAGGTAGTGCACATGTATTAGCAACACCAGGACTAGCTAAAACAGGAAACCCATTAATAGTAATATTAGCACTAGTAGTACATGCAGACCAATTTGATCCTATGTTGTTATCAGTATTTACATCACATAAAATTAAAGAAGCTCCTCCTCCATCTGGTTGGCCGGCTGCAAAACCTGATGGCCATGGAGCATTATCATCATAAAAAACAGAATCAATAATTGCTCCTGCAGGATTTTTAATAACTATACTTTCACCAGCATTACTAAGTCCACTTGTAAAAACACCGTCTGCATTAACACCATACGTGTTATAAAAGCCACTACTATCAATTGTAATAACATAATATGCACCTGCAGCTAAACTTACATTTGGAAATGTATAAACTCCACCTGTGCAAGTAAAATTAAGTAGATTAACCGCATTGGCTCCATTGTTATATATTTCAATAAACTCACTCGTGTCAGTTCCTGCTTCAGCTGGGTTATACATAATTTCTGTAATTACTAAATCAGTAGGTGTATTAAGTATCAGTGTATCAGAACTACTACAGCTAACTCTCCAACCAAAAAGCGTATCTTTTAATGTAACCGTATAAGGTTGTACAAGATTGTAACTGTTATTAGTATTAATAGCATTAACCACCGGACTTCCATCACCAAAATCATAAGTATAAGATAATTGAGTAGAAGCAATAAATGCAGCCTGATTGTACATTCTATCTTGTAATATCGGAGATGAATTATCAGTAAATGTTACATTAGTAGGAGCTGTATTAAAATATAGTGGAGTAGCTGAAAAATCTGAAGTTAAATCATAAGAAACATGTGGTAATACTAACGGGTCAGCATCAAAAGAGCCACCACCAATAACTACGTTATAAGAACGAGTCCATGTTCCAAATAAATCTACTCCTGCCAACCATTCTTGGCCACCATCTGCAGCAGTCCATGAATTACAAACCATTCCCATTCCATTAGCAGAATAATTTCCAATAACAATTACATAAGGTTGATTTACCGTAACTGGAGTTGAAAACGAAATGTTTTTTTCTAGCGCAGCTAATGAACCACCTCCAAATGTAGTGTCTATTGTAATTGTTCCACTTGCCAATGCCGTTCCTGTGGGCATTGAATCAGTTCCTGCCAGATATAATTCAACCGTAGCATTTAATGTTGTACCACCATTAGCATCTAGTTTGTAAGCATAAAATGTAGCTCCATGAACTGTAATAGCTTGAGGTGCATTATAATACTGTGATAATGCTTGAGCAGATGTTGCATTATTAATATTTAAAGACTGTAAACCTGTTGCTTTTGCAATTGTATAATCAAGCGTATCATTATTACATGTAGTAAGTCCTTTATTGATTACATTATTTTGTTTACTACTTGTTCTAAAAGAAATTGTTCTATTATCTTGTTGTAGTTGTGCTTGGGTACTTATAAACGTACCTACACAAAATAAAGAAAGTATTAGTTTTTTCATAGTTTTATTATTTTTAAGTTTTTTGCATAGTTAATCATAAAATTTCATCTAATCAAATTTAAAATGTTAACCGATGATTAAGATTAATTTAAATACCATATTCATTTTTTAGATGTGCTACTCTTCTAACTATTTATTAGATTACTCATTTTCTAACACTTCTTTTTTATTAGACCTTGTATATTGAGGATAAAACAATTTCTATCTAAAACAAAAAAGACTGCCTTTTCAGACAATCTTTTCTTTAATACAGAATTACTATATTTATTATTTCACTATCATCTTATAAGTTGTAACACTTTCGTTTTGTTGAATATTAATAAAATAAATTCCTTTAGGATGACTATTTAATGATAAAACATGAGTTCCTCCATTTAATACATTTGTCAAAACAATTTCTCCTAACATATTATAAATAGTTATATTTACTTGTTCAGAAGTAATTACATTAAACACACCATCATTTGGATTTGGATAAACATTAACGCTTGCTTTACTTAGCTCATCAATACCAACAACAGTAACGTTTTCACAATCTGATGTATCAACACAGCTTCCTACAGTAATTTGTACTGCATAATTGCCAGTAACTGTTGCTGTAAAACTTTGAGAAGTTTCTCCATTAATTACTGCATTACCATTATCGCAATCTAACCATTGGTAAGACGCCCCTGTTTCATTAGCTGTTAAAGTAGGATTATTATTGGTTAATGAATTATCAATAGCTGGCAACACATTTAAATTAATCGTTACAGTTGAATCACAATTGTTTGGACCTACATTCGTAAACACTTCTGTTCCTGAAGGATTTCCTGCATTATATGTTGTTCCATTTACAACAATACTGTCATTATTACAGATAGTATTGGTAACAGAACCAGTTAATGGAGGATTTCCAATGATAATATCATCATACATAGCTGTTGCTGCACTTAAATTAAACAAGTGTATTCTATCCATTGAAGTAGCTGTACCCGATCTAAATGGCCATGATGTTAATATTAAATTTCCATCCAGATAAATATCCATGGTTCTAGCAGTCCAATTGATGTTTTGCACTTCCACATGATACCATTGGTTTGCGTTTACAGGAAAATTTTGCCCGGTTGAACCATAAAAACGTAAACTACTAGTACTATTAAAATAGCAAAATAGAATACCATTATCTGTATTAATATTAGCATCTCCAATTACCACATAACCATTAGCAGCTGTAGTGGTATTTGTTCTCATTTTAAAAGAAATATAATTAGGTTGACTAGAAGTAAAAGTAGCGTATGTACCTTCGTAAAAAGCACTGCTTCCCGTTTGCTCAAAAGAATAAGTACCCTGAGCTGGATTAGTACTTGTTACATTTCTAGTGTAAGTTCCTGTTCCAAATTGCCATTGAGTTGCCAAAGTACCTGTTTCAAAATCATCTGTTAAGACATTACATTGAGCCCATAGTGGCGAACTTCCAAAAACAATTGATAAAGTGATAAAGATTTTTTTCATATTTATTAAATTTAGATTTTATATCTCGAAGATAGAAATTATTTCTATCTAAAACAAAAAAAGTCATTCTTTTAGATAAAAGAATGACTTTTTTTGCTGAAATCTTTGAGTATTATTACTTCACTATCATCTTATAGGTTGTAACTCTTTCATTTTGTTGAATATTAACAAAATAAACTCCTTTAGGATGACTATTTAATGATAAAACATGAGTTCCTCCATTTAATACATTTGTCAAAACAATCTCTCCTAACATATTATAAATAGTGATATTTACTTGTTCAGAAGTAATTACATTAAACACTCCATCATTTGGATTTGGATAAACATTAACACTTGCTTTACTTAGTTCATCAATACCAACAACAGTAACATTTTCACAAGCTGAAGTATCAACACAGCTTCCTACAGTAATTTGTACTGCATAATTGCCAGTAACTGTTGCTGTAAAACTTTGAGAAGTTTCTCCATTAATTACTGCATTACCATTATCGCAATCTAACCATTGGTAAGCAGCTCCTGTTTCATTAGCTGTTAAAGTAGGGTTATTATTGGTTAATGAATTATCAATAGCTGACAACACAGTTAAATTAATCGTTACAGTTGAATCACAATTGTTAGGACCAATATTAGTGAATACCTCAGTGGCTCCACTAACAGTTGTATTATAAGTAGTTCCATTAACAACTATACTCTCTCCAAAACAAATCGTTTGAGTTATAGTTCCTGTTAAAGCAGGTAAAATAGTTAAGTTAATCGTTACTGTAGAGTCGCAGTTACTTGGACCCACATTAGAAATTACTTCAGTGCCTGAAGGATTGCCTGCATTGTAAGTAGTACCGTTAACAACAACACTTCCGTTATTACAAATAGTAGAAGTTACAGCGCCTGTTTTAACTGCTAAAACATTTAGGTTAATAGTAACAGTAGAGTCACAGTTGTTAGGACCTACATTAGAAATTACTTCAGTGCCTGAAGGATTGCTTGCATTGTAAGTAGTGCCGTTAACAACAACACTTCCGTTGTTACAAATAGTAGAAGTTACAGAACCTGTTTTAACTGCTAAAACATTTAGGTTAACTATAACAGTAGAATCACAGTTGTTAGGACCTACATTAGAAATTACTTCAGTGCCTGATGGATTGCTTGCATTGTAAGTAGTACCGTTAACAACAACACTTCCGTTGTTGCAAATAGTAGAAGTTACAGAGCCTGTTTTAGCAGGTAATACATTTAGGTTAACCGTAACAATAGAATCACAGTTGTTAGGACCTACATTAGAAATTACTTCAGTACCTGAAGGATTGCTTGCATTGTATGTGTTTCCATTAACAACAACACTTCCATTGTTGCAAATAGTAGAAGTTACAGAACCTGTTTTAGCAGGTAATACATTTAGGTTAATAGTAACAGTAGAATCACAGTTGTTAGGACCTACATTAGAAATTACTTCAGTACCTGAAGGATTGCCTGCATTGTATGTATTTCCATTAACAACTACACTTCCATTGTTGCAAATAGTAGAAGTTACAGAGCCTGTTTTAGCAGATAATACATTTAGGTTAATAGTAACAGTAGAATCACAGTTACTTGGACCTACATTAGAAATTACTTCAGTGCCTGAAGGGTTACCTGCATTGTATGTATTTCCATTAACAACTACACTTCCATTGTTACAAATAGTAGAAGTTACAGAGCCTGTTTTAGCAGGTAATACATTTAAATTTTGAGTTAAGACACTGTCACATCCATTAGCTGCAGCACCTATAAATGTAGAAACATGAGATTCATTTGCTGTAATATTATTAGAAGTGGTTAAATCAGCATATGTAAAACTACTATTAAAACAAACATTAGTATTAGTGGTTTTTGTAGCTGTTGCTTTCACTGTTAAAGCTGCAGTAGTAGTTTTTGCACAGGTTCCGGGTGCTGTATATGTAATAGTGTAAGTTCCAGCAGTACTTGTTGAAAAAGTAATTTCTCCAGTAGTTGCATTTAAAGACAAACCTGTTGGTGTGCTTGAAAATGCTCCCCCTGTAGCACCTAAAAACGAAGGCGTTTCGTTTGTTGCACTCTTACAGTATGAAGCTGCACTATAGTTAAAGATAGCATATTCTCCGAAAGTTGGGATAATATCAACATCAAAATCAGCTCCATAAATAGTTAAAAAATTTTCATATCCAAAGCCAGTTGTGAAAATGTGGTTTGAGGCGTCATTCTCCCCTTGAGCTACAGTACAATTAGCAGGACCTAAACAAGAAGTCATAACTACTAGTGAGTCAGATCCATCACCTGGAATAATTTCAACACCTACATGAAAAAATGCTGTAGTAGGAATAATAGTGGTAGTTAAAGGAATCCAGAAATCGGTATATAAGCCTGATCCAGGAACACCTAAAGTTGTAGGATTTAACCCTCCTAATCCTCCTAAAAATGCACCAGGAGCACCAAATCCATCGTCATCATAAACAACTACTTGAAATGTAGTATTACTATCTAAGTCGTGTAAAGTTCCTAATCCAACTCTTATACCGCCTACAACAGCAGTACCAGGATTAGGAGAGTTATATCCTTCATAAATACCTTTTGGATCGGTAGGAAGAGTAGAGTTTACTGGGTCAGGAATACCTGAAACCCATCCCCCACCAAAACCGTATGTAGTTACAGTTGGTGTTGGTGTTTCCCATTGGGCAAGAAGCGTATCACATTCAGGAGCTGTTGCTAATATGCTAGCCATATAGTTACTTATTGGATTATAAAAAGTTTTTGAGGCACTACTTTTAGCAATAGATGATTTATTTATCATAGAAGGTTGAGCACCTGTTTTAAGCTTAATAATGTTTTTATAATCATCTAATGTCGCTTGTTTTACAAGTGTACTGTTAGATAATATTTTTTGTGCATGGGTATTATTTTGAGCTTTTAAACAAAAAACAGCTAAAGCGCTAAATAAAAATAAAGTAGATATTGATTTTTTCATGTTGAGATTGTTTTTTTATTTTAGTTTTTTTTATTTTATACGAAAGCGCGAAGATATGTTGATTATTTCGATAAACAAAATAAAAAAGCAGATCAATAAAAAGCTCTGTAATTCAGAATGACAGGGCTTTTTATTGATTCATAAACTACTAAACCACCACATTCACAATTTTTTGTGGAATAACAATCACTTTTTTAGGCGTTTTACCTTCTAAATATTTTTGAGATTGCTCATTTGCCAATACTTCTTTTTCTATGGCTTCTTTGCTCATATCAGCAGGTAGTTCTAACATAAAACGCATTTTGCCATTAAAAGAAACCGGGTATTTATGGTTGCTTTCTACCAAATACGCCTCATTATGCTTAGGAAAAACAGCATAGGTAATGCTTTCGGCATTGCCTAATTTTGCCCATAATTCCTCTGCAATGTGCGGAGCATAAGGTGCTAAAACAATCAATAGTGGCTCTAAAATTTCACGTTTGTTGCATTTTAAAGCAGTAAGTTCATTAACACATATCATAAAAGCAGAAACTGGCGTATTAAACGAAAAACGCTCAATATCTTCTTTTACTTTTTTAATGGTTTTGTGTAAACTCTTCAATTCCTCGTTGGTTGGAGTTTCATCCGAAACATTAAACCCATTATCATCATGATACAACCGCCATAGTTTTTTTAAGAAGCCATGCACACCGGTAATTCCTTGTGTATCCCAAGGCTTGTGCTGCTCTAATGGTCCTAAAAACATTTCGTAACAACGTAAAGTGTCTGCTCCAAACTTTTCTACCAATTCATCAGGTGTTTGTACATTGAATTTAGATTTAGACATTTTTTCGACTTCACGAGAACAGATATACTTACCATTATCTTCTAATAATAATTCAGCTTTACCTAATGGATTTCTTGATAGTTTTTTAAGCTCTTCTATATTTAACAAATCATTAACCTCAACATAATTTATATCAACATGTTTTTTTATGATTCTTTCTTGAGAGTTAGCCTTAAAATATATTTCATAATCCTTTCCTAAAACATTATCTTTAAAGTCTGGATGATGTTTCTTATACGCGACATCAATTTTTTGTTTAATCAATTCCTCTGTAGATTTATCTTCAGCAATTAATTTTTCAGCAATTGACTTAGATAATGAGAACTCAGACATGAAACTATATTGTGCTACATTTAAATCATTAATTTCAAATTTCAAATCCTTTTTTATAGCCTTAAACATAACCAAATTTAACCAGTGTGTATAGGCACTATTCCCCTGAATCATTCCTTGGTTAATCATCTTCTTAAACGGTTCATCAAAAGGGATGTAACCTAAATCGTGTAAAAACTTCGTCCAAAAACGAGCGTACAATAAATGTCCGGTGGCATGTTCTGCTCCACCAATGTATAAATCTACATTTTGCCAATAATTTACTTTTTCTTTGGCAACAAACTCCCCATCATTAGTTGGATCCATATAACGTAAAAAGTACCAACTGCTTCCTGCCCAACCCGGCATGGTGTTGTACTCCATTCGCTCTCCGGGGCAAGCTACATTCCAATCTTCTTTTTTAGCACGAGCCAAAGGTGGTTGTCCATCTTCGGTAGGCAAATACTTATCTACTTCCGGCAATACCACAGGCAAATCCTTATCATCAATTAAATAAGGTATTTCGTTTTTGTAATACACTGGAAATGGTTCTCCCCAATAACGCTGACGAGAAAACACAGCATCTCTCATTCTATATTGCGTTTTACCCTTACCTATACCTTTTTTTTCAATTTCGGCAACGGCTTTTTTAATGGCTTCTTTAACTGGTAAATCATTCAAGAAATCAGAATTGGCAATAACCGCATCTTTCTCAGCATAAGCTCCTTCCGAAATGTCTTTATCTTTAAAAATATTTTTAATTTCAATACCAAAATGTGTAGCAAAATCCCAATCGCGTTGATCGCCACAAGGTACAGCCATTACTGCTCCTGTTCCGTAACTTGCCAACACATAATCACCTATCCAAATTTGTACTTTATCTCCCGTAAACGGATGTATAGCAAAAGCTCCTGTATTTGCTCCTGTAATATTTTTAATGTCTGACTGTCTGTCTCTTTCCGATTTTAATGAAGCAGCTTTTTGATAAGCTTCCACCTCAGCTTTTTGTTCTGGAGTGGTAATCTCATTCACTAAAGGATGTTCTGGTGCTAACACCATAAACGATACTCCAAAAATAGTGTCTGGGCGAGTGGTGAAAACCTCAATATCCCATCCTAAATCCTTCCCTGAGGGAAGGACTTTAGGTTCGTCTTTTATTGAAGGACGTTGTGCTAAAATTGTACTAATTTTAGTTAGCACATTATCAACATCTGTTAATACCTCTTCATTTTTAAACCTTAATACTTCATATCCTAATTCATTAAGTCTTTCTGTTCTTAACGCATCAGCTTCTTGTTGAAAATTATGAATTTCACCATCTACTTCGATAATTAATTTTTTATCTAAACAAACAAAATCTGCAATAAAAGAATCTATTGGATGCTGCCTTCTAAACTTAACACCCAATTTTTTACCTTTCAATTGTAGCCACAAAACTGATTCAGCTTCAGTTGGATTTAAACGCATTTCTTTAGCGTTATCTAAAAGCAAGTTCCCAATAGCTGCATCTCCCGTTAAATAGTTCGCAGAGACTGCTCCCTCTCCTTTGGAGAGGGCTGGGGAGAGGACTTTAAACTTCACAGATGCTCCAACACTTTTTCCTATCCAGTTTCTTTGAATATCTTTAATAGATTCTGACCAATCCAAGCCTTCTAAACCAGAAAGTAAACGCTCGGCATACGCAGTAATTCGCATACTCCACTGACGCATCAGTTTTTGCTCTACAGGATGTCCGCCACGCTCAGAAACGCCATCTTTTATTTCATCATTGGCTAAAACAGTTCCCAAAGCAGGACACCAGTTCACCCAAGTATCAGATAAAAAAGCAATTCGGTAGTTTAAGAGCATTTTTTGTTGTTCTTCTTCACTCCAAGATTTCCAATCTGCTGCTGAAAAATTAGTCACATCAGCACAAACAGCATTTACAGCTGTATTTCCATTAGTATTAAATTCTTCAATTAAGGTATCTATTTTTTCTGCTTTGTCACTAGTTTTGTTATACCAAGAATTAAATAATTGTTTAAAAATCCACTGGGTCCATTTGTAATACGGTGGGTCGGAAGTTCTTACTTCTCTATCCCAATCGAATGAAAAACCTATTTTATCTAACTGATTTCTGTAGCCTGGTATTACATTTCCTTGTTTGTCAACGCCACCTTCAATGTTTACCTTGGTAGTAACAGCAGGATGCTGACCAGTTTGTATAGCATATTGTTCAGCAGGCAATCCAAAAGAATCATAACCCATTGGGTGTAACACATTATAACCTTGCAATCTTTTAAAACGAGCATACACATCAGATGCAATATACCCAAGCGGATGTCCTACATGCAAACCTGCTCCCGAAGGATAAGGAAACATGTCTAACACATAGTATTTAGGTTTTGCACTATTGTCTTTAGCCACAAAAGTTTTGTTATCTGCCCAATACTTTTGCCATTTCTTTTCAATCTCGTTAAATTGATATTGCATCGTTAATAAGTCTTTAAATGAGGTGCGAAATTAACAAATAATAGCTGTATTTTTGTTGGTGATTTTGGAAAAGTAAGTGTAAGTTAAAAGCTTACATTTCTATTTTACTAATTAAAAAATTGGATAATTAATTATGTCAGCTAATCATCAATCACATACAAAAAGAAGGTTAATTTCTTCCTACTTCACCACTATTATTAGTATTTCGTTAGTGCTTTTTATGTTGGGAATTTTAGGGTTAATCTTATTAAACACGCAACAAATTTCTAATCATGTAAAGGAAAACATTGGTTTTTCAATTATTCTTAAAGGAGAAGTTAAAGATGTGGATATCAATCAAATTAAAAAAACCTTAGATGCCGAAAACTATGTAAAAGCAACCCACTTTATTCATCCCGATTCTGCAGCTGCAGAATTACAAAGAGATTTAGGTGAAGATTTTATCAGCTTTTTGGGCTATAATCCACTACTACCTTCTATAGATGTAAAACTAAATGCCGATTACGCCAATACTGATAGCTTAAACATTATTGAAGCTGATTTATTAAACAATACCAACATTAAAGAAGTTATTTATCAGAAAGATTTGGTAAGCCTGGTGAATCAAAACGTAAAGAAAATTAGTTTTTACATGCTAGCTTTTAGTGGTTTACTGCTTTTTATTGCAACTGCATTAATCAATAACACTATCCGATTATCTATTTACTCAAAACGATTTTTAATAAAAACCATGCAGTTGGTGGGAGCGCGTCATTCTTTTATTAGGCGACCATTTGTTTTGCAAGGAATTGGCAACGGTATTGTTAGTGCTTTTATCGCTATTAGTTTAATTATTGTGGTATTATATTACTTCCAACAGCAATACCCTGAGCTAATTGATTTCAGAAATTTTGAGCTTTACGGAGCTCTTTTCCTAATTATGATAATATTGGGAATATTAATTTCATGGATTTCTACCAACTTGGCAGTACGCAAATACCTGAGAATACAAACCGGAGATTTGTATTAGACAATAAACCACATAGTGACATAGTTTTTCAACTCTAAAAAGTTAAAGCTAAGTTTCAGATAGCTTGTCCCGATTTTCGAGACACTTTGTGTTACTTATGAAAACTTAAAAACTATGGTTACTTATGTTTCTATGTGGTTTAACAATTTATGACAATTGATGTGTAATTGATTAAGTTGTTAATAATACTTCCTTGTTCAAACTGTATTAACCCCTTTTATTCTTCTGAGTAAAAAATAAAATTGCTCCGATAATGGGCAGTAATATTACTATCCATAACCAATTTCGTTTGGATTTGGGGTTATTAAAATGGGTTCTGTTTACTTCAGAAAAAGCCCATCCCGAAAGAAAGAAGCCTAAAAGCAATAATATTAATATTAGTCTAGCCATGAGTTAACTGAAAATAATAATGCAAAGTTAATTCGTTTTTATCCTAACTTTTCAAATCGAATAATAAAAAATAACATAATCCGTTTAAGTCTCAAAAAAATCTAGTTTAATTATGAAATTTATTACGCTAAGCTCACTAATATGCTTAATTATATTTTCTTGTTCTAAAGACAAAGAAAACACCCCACAACCAACAACTCCATCTAACAACCCTTCTCAAAATGTTTCCTTAGTAACTTCTGTGGGAAGCTATTGGGTATATGATTGGTACAAGATTGATAGTACAAATACTGAAACTCTATTAACCTTTAGTGATAGCATCTATGTACAAGGGGACACTTTAATTAACGGAAAGGTTTTTACTATATACAAAGGTGGCTTCTATGGAGGCTCTAATCAAACTTACCTTTTTACTGACTCTTCAGGATACATTATTAATAATGGGTTAAAAATATTTACTTATAGTAATTTTGGAACAATCTATAATTTATATTGTGAAAGTGCTATGTCATTTTGTAAACACGAAACCTCTTATAATAGCACAACTAAAAAAAGTGTGCCTGCTGGAAATTTTGATGTGATTAACACTCAAAAAACATACTACATGACAGATTCTTCATGGTTCTCCACCTGTGATTCGGTTTGGGTTTCTAATAACTATTACGATAAAAATAGTGGATTTGAGGTAAGTTCTCAATTTGGCTTTATTGGTCCACTAAAAACTCATTGTTTATATTACGAACGCAGATTAGTTAATTATCATATAGCTCCTTAATATGAATACTCAAAAAAGTATTTTAAAAATATCCAAAAATCTACTTTTATTTTGTTGTGATATGCTTATTTTTATGCCCCACAAAAAGATAGCCTTATGAACAAGATATTAGTAGCTAATAGAGGAGAAATTGCATTAAGAATAATGCGTACTTGCAGAGAAATGAACATTAAAACTGTTGCCATTTTTTCTGAAGCCGACAGAGATGCTCCATTCGTAAAATATGCTGATGAAGCAGTTTGTGTAGGACCTCCTCCTTCTAATCAATCTTATTTAAAAGTAGATAAAATCATTGAAATTTGTAAAGAACTAAATGTTGATGGGCTACATCCAGGTTATGGGTTTTTATCTGAAAATGCAGAAGCTACTAGAAAAATTACTGAAGCAGGCATTACGTTTATTGGACCTTCACCCGAAGCAATGGAATTAATGGGGAGTAAACTAGCTGCAAAAGCTGCTGTTAAAAAATACAATATTCCTATGGTTCCTGGAACAGATGAAGCCATTGACAACATTAACGAAGCAAAAAAAATTGCCTTAGAAATAGGATTTCCTATCTTAATTAAAGCTTCTGCTGGTGGTGGTGGCAAAGGAATGCGTGTAGTTGAAAATGCAGAAGAGTTTGAAGAACAAATGAATCGTGCAGTTAGTGAAGCTGTTTCTTCTTTTGGCGATGGAGCTGTTTTTATTGAAAAATATGTAGGTTCTCCTCGTCATATAGAAATACAAGTAATGGCTGATAGTCATGGGAATATTGTTTATTTGTTTGAAAGAGAATGTTCTATACAACGAAGACACCAAAAAGTAATTGAAGAAGCTCCTTCATCAGTACTTACTCCTGAAATTAGAAAAGCCATGGGAGAAAGTGCTGTAGATGTAGCAAGAGCTTGTAATTATGTTGGTGCTGGAACAGTAGAGTTTTTATTAGAAAACAACAAAGATTTCTACTTTTTAGAAATGAACACTCGTTTGCAAGTGGAACATCCCGTAACAGAAATGATTACTGGAAAAGACTTGGTAAAAGAACAAATAAATGTAGCAAGAGGTGAAAAGTTAAGCTTTACACAAGATGAACTAACCATTAATGGGCATTCCGTTGAAGTAAGAGTATATGCCGAAGATCCTATGAATAACTTTTTACCAGACATAGGAAGACTAAACACCTATCAACGTCCAGAAGGAATGGGCATTAGAGTAGATGACGGTTTTGAGGAAGGCATGCAAATTCCAATTTATTATGACCCGATGATTTCTAAATTAATTACCCACGGAAAAGACCGAGAGGAAGCCATCAACAGAATGATAAGAGCCATAGACGACTATATTATCAGCGGTGTAGAAACTACTTTGCCTTTCTGTAAGTTTGCATTACAACATGATGCATTTAGAAGTGGAAACTTTGACACACACTTTGTAGGGACTCACTTTACTCCAGAGAAATTATTAAATTCTTTTCCTGAATTAGAAGAAGTGGCAGCTTTATTTGCAGCAAAAGTTTATGAAGAAAACGAGCAAAAACTTATCATTGGTGCTAATAAAACTACTGTTTCTAAATGGAAACTGAGAAGGAATTAACCCATCAAAACTGTAATTGCTAATAACAAAGAAGTTCCCTCAATAATAAAGGAATAAAAAAGTTCGGGCTGTTGTTTCTTAGAAAAAAGCAGTAAGACCATTACTAACAACATAGTAATAATTTCGGCTATCCATAAACCCATAGTGATGGATTGAAACATTAAAAATTCATAACTTACAATAGAAACAAATCCCAACATAAGTAGTATCCCTAATAAAAGCGTGTATTTTATACCAAACGCTAGCGGAAGTGTTTTTATGCCTTTCTCTATATCATATTTCATATCTCTTATATCAAAAGGAATGGTAATAGCAACTACAAATAAAAATTGCTTAACAAGAAACAATATATAATGTAAATTTATTTGTTCTATATTATTTACTAATGGCAACAATCCTGTAACTAAAGTCCAAACAAAAGCTATTACAAAAATTTTTAGATACGGAATATCTCTAAGTGCCAACCACCTTTTATTGTAAGGAATAAATCTTACTACATATACAACAGAGAATAACCCCATAATTGCCAACACCATTATGGTTTTTATATCTATATAAAATAATGAAACGACAATGATTATGGCCGCAAAAACTATTGTAAAAAGAATAGGTTTTTTATTCCTATAAACCCACTTCATTCTAAAGCCAATATTAGCTTCATCAATTTCTTTTTGGTTCATTCTTACTAATCGCTGAAAATTATAAATGAAAAAAGTAGCAGAAAAAACTAATACTAATAACGCATTGGATGGTGGGAAATTAAAATATAAAAATGTTCTGTAAGTAAGTACCGCAACACATAGTGAAACAAAAAAATTACTGAATACTATTAAATGTATAAACGGCATAATTCCATGGAAATTTGGAATCGAAAAATCAATTCAAGTCAAGTATCAATTAGCTATTAGACTGGCAGTAAAACCAAGCCCTAAACCAATTAATGTAGAAACGAGTGCATTTTGTGTTCTTTTTGCTCGAGCAACACGCTCATGCCCCCTCAGATATTCATCTTCTTTAATGTACTGCAAATCTTTTATTTTTCTCTGCTTTACCCGTGTTGGAAAAACTAATGTCCCTAATGCATATACCAACGGGGTAGCTACAAAAATAAAACTTTGATCGTAATGCATAAAATATCCTGCACCAGCACCAACAGCAAAACCTAATTTATTAGAAAATTTTGAAGAATAGGTTAAATGTGCATCTCGTCCTCCATAAACAAAGAGCTGCATATCTTTTTCACTTAAAAAGTTTCCTTCTAAGGTATCATATTTATACAATATAGTATCCTTGCTATCTCTAGAAAAAGAAAATAACCTATAATTTTCTATAGTCAATTCTTTATCTTTTTTAGTCTGAAAAGTAAGTTGATACTTATTGTACTCTAAAATTTTGCCTTCTAATTGCTTGCCATTTAAAAACAACAACTCATCTTGAGCCGAAGCAGTAATCGCTATTAAAAAAAGCGAAATGAAAACCAATATTACCTTTATATTACCCAAACCTTATCTTTATAATGTATAAAGAGCAAAAATAACTATAATCTGTTACTTAGTTTATGTTTTTCATGCTTAAAAACTACAATCACATCTGTACGAATAACGAACTCGTGTATCAGATAGTTGGTTCTTTAATTCTTTAGCTGCTTTTTTACTCATTTTAACTGAACGAATATTAAGCACTTTTAAAGTTGGCTTCAACTCTAAAAACTCAGGAGGAAAGTAAGTAATTTCACTTCCCCAAAGAAAAAGTGTATGTAATTTTTTTAACTCTTTAATACTTGGAGGAACAGTAGTTGCTTTAATAAATGTAGCATAAAACCATTTTAGGTTTTTTAATTCTCCTATTTCAGGAGGGATAATTTCTATTGGATTATTGGAAATAATTAACTCCTGAAGTTGCTTTAGTTTGAAAATTTCTTTTGGGAATTTGCTCAAATTGCAATTATTCAAATCTAAAGATTGTAAATAAGTATAAGACTCAATTTTTTCTAAAAAAAGTACTACTTCTTCTTCTTTTAATTTTAGTTTTAACACTTTTTCGGGAATTGCTTCCTGTGCTTTTTCCCAAGAAAATTTAGTTGTTTTTTTTAATGCTTTTTTATCTAATAACTGAGCATAGGAATTTTGAAAAACTCCAATAAAGCAGATTATAAAAAGTAGCTTAACTAAAAATTTGTATGGTTTTAGTTTTATCAATATTTAATTGGTTTTTAAGTTCGTTAAGATTATCAAAAGTTTGTTCATCACGTATTCTTTCGTAAAATTTTACCAGAATTTTTTGTCCGTAAATTTCTTCATCAAAATCAAAAATATTTACTTCTATGGTTTCATCAACTCCTTTCAGTGTTGGTCTAACGCCAATATTAAGCATTCCACCATATTCATTTTCATTAACAATAACTTTTACAGCATAAACCCCATTTTTAGGAATAAGTTTATATGTTTCATCAGGCTTAATATTAGCTGTAGGAAACCCAATTTCCCTACCAACTTTATCTCCCTTTACCACTATTCCATTAATAAAATAAGGATATCCTAAAAATTGTGTGGCTGCATGAATTTCTCCGGCAAGTAAAGAAGTTCTAATTTTTGTTGAACTCACATTTATTTGCTGAATGTCTTGAGCAGGAATTTCTTCAACAACAAAACCATACACTTCTCCAAATTCAACCAAATCATGAAAAGCTCCTTCACGATTTCTTCCAAAATGATGATCAT
Organism: Vicingaceae bacterium; assembly: GCA_965284565.1. Lineage (GTDB taxonomy): Bacteria > Bacteroidota > Bacteroidia > Flavobacteriales_E > Vicingaceae > BRH-c54. The sequence goes on along the minus strand of OZ260100.1, from coordinate 1,799,296 downwards.
ATCCAATTACCACTTTTTTTACATTTAAACGATTTACTAGAATATCTCTAACAAATTCTAAGGCTGTTAAGCGTGAAAATGCTTTTGAAAACGGATGAACAATTAAATGGTCAATGCCTGCTTTTTCAAGTAACTCTTTACGTTCTTCAATAGTATTTAACAGTTTCAATTCATTATCATCAGGAAAAACAACCATTCTTGGATGAGGAAAAAAAGTAAGTAACACACTTTCTCCTTCAAGTTCTTCTGCAGCTTTTTTTAATTGATTAATAATTACTTTGTGCCCCAGATGAACTCCATCAAAAGTACCAATAGTAACTACAACGTTTTTTGTTGACTTAAATTCCTGAATATTAGTGTAAACTTTCACTTATAAAAATCGTCCTATAATGGTGAATATAATTAGGTTGGCAAATATCACTAAAAATCGCATCTTTTTCGACAAAAAAAGGAGAATAATTATTGCCATTATCAATTATTTATAATTAGTTTTGCACCCACAAATTTTAAGACTAATTTTTTCATAAATAAAACATAAAACATGTCAACAATCGTAGGTAAAATTTCACAAATTGTGGGTCCGGTAATTGATGTTAGTTTTGCTGATGCAGAAAAGCTTCCTAACATTATGGATGCTTTAGTAATCACAAAAAGTAACGGACAAAAAGTAATCTTAGAATGTCAACAACATATTGGAGAAGATGCTATTAGAGCAATCTCTATGGATGCAACTGACGGACTAAGTAGAGGAATGGAAGTAACTTCATTAAACTCTCCTATTTTAATGCCTAAAGGCGAACAAATTAGAGGAAGATTATTTAATGTTGTTGGTGATGCTATTGATGGTATTGGTGACGTTCCTAAAGCAGATGGAAACCCAATTCACAGAAAGCCACCTAAATTTGAGGAATTATCTACATCAACCGAAGTATTGTTGACAGGTATTAAAGTAATTGACTTAATTGAGCCTTACTCTAAAGGTGGTAAAATTGGTTTATTCGGTGGTGCTGGTGTTGGTAAAACAGTTCTTATTATGGAATTGATTAACAACATTGCTAAAGGTCACTCTGGACTTTCTGTATTTGCTGGTGTTGGTGAAAGAACAAGAGAAGGAAATGATCTTTTAAGAGAGATGATTGAATCTGGTGTTATCAAATATGGTGACGAATTCAAACACTCTATGGAAGAAGGCGGATGGGATTTATCAAAAGTAAATAAAGAAGGTTTAGCAGAATCTATGGCAACATTGGTTTTCGGACAAATGAACGAGCCACCAGGAGCGAGAGCTAGAGTTGCACTTTCTGGATTAACATTAGCTGAATATTTTAGAGATGGTGAAGGTGATGGAAAAGGAAAAGATATCTTATTCTTTATCGATAATATCTTTAGATTTACACAAGCTGGTTCTGAAGTATCTGCACTTTTAGGTCGTATGCCTTCTGCGGTAGGTTACCAACCAACATTAGCTTCTGAAATGGGTGCAATGCAAGAGCGTATTACTTCTACCAAGTCAGGTTCTATTACATCTGTACAAGCGGTTTATGTACCTGCAGATGATCTAACTGATCCTGCTCCTGCAACTACTTTCTCCCACTTAGATGCAACTACAGTACTTTCAAGAAAAATTGCTGAGCTAGGAATTTATCCTGCGGTAGATCCATTGGATTCTACTTCTAGAATTTTAACTCCGGACATCGTTGGAAAAGCTCACTATGATTGTGCTCAAAGAGTAAAAGAAACATTACAAAGATATAAAGAACTTCAAGATATTATCGCCATCCTTGGTATGGACGAGCTTTCTGAAGAAGATAAATTAATTGTACACAGAGCAAGAAGAGTTCAACGTTTCTTATCTCAACCTTTCCATGTTGCTGAGCAATTTACTGGATTAAAAGGAGTGTTAGTTTCTTTAGAAGATACTATTAAAGGATTTAACATGATTATGGATGGGGAAGTAGATGAATATCCTGAAGCAGCTTTCAACCTTGTTGGCTCTATTGAAGAAGCGATTGAAAAAGGTAAGAAAATGTTAGCTGAAGTATAATTAACTCTAAACTTATAAATTATGCATTTAGAAATCATTACACCAGAAAAAAGCATCTTTAAAGGAGAAATAGATTCTGCTATTTTCCCTGGAACGGAAGGTTCTTTTGGTGTACTTCCAAATCACAGCCCTATTATCTCTACCTTAAAAAAAGGTGATATTAGTGTGATAGACGAAAATAAAAAATCGAATTTATTTGCTATTAATGGTGGAGTTGTTGAAGTTAGCAACAACAAAATTATTGTGTTGGCAGAGTAATTTAAACAGAAACCCTATTAAATAAAAAAATCTCCTAATTAAATTAGGAGATTTTTTTTTGCACTAACTAAACAAGAAAGTTTAATATTAAGGTGGGATTTATTGTTTCCTTATTCAGTAGTACAAAAGTATTCTTAACCTTAAAAAAAGGGTGTTAATTTCAAGTTAACAAAAGTTAAAAAGTGTTAAACATCAATTATATAGAGTGTTTAAGAAGTATCTTTGTATTAAATGAAACGAAAATACATTTATACCTTAATCGGACTAATTACTTTTGCTCTAGTAGGGCTAGTTGCTATCCAAATTTATTGGATAAATAATGCCATTACACTAAGAGAAGAAGGTTTTAGAAATGATGTTACCAATGCCCTAGTCGCTGTTGCACATAAAACTGAAAAAATTGAGACCTTCAACAGGTTAAAATCCCATAAAAAAAGTCAGGAATTACTAAAACTAAGAGCTAAAAACATTAGAAAAACTTTTAACTCTAATAACAGCTTAAATTATGATACTTCTACCACTTTTGAAGAAAATGGAATAAAGTATAAAATTAGCGAACGTCAAAGTCAAGAGTCTGACAAACTACTCTACCAAAAATCTATCGAATCTTTTTCCGACCAAGGAAAATTTGGTTTTCAGTTTAGTTTTGGAAGCAATACGCCTCAAGAAACCGAAGATATTAAAAAAGATGATTTCCCTAAGTTTAACGACTCTATTTTTAACTATAAGGAATATGAAAAATCTATGTTGATAGATGATATCCTTGAAAACCTTTATGAACTTAACAGACACAGAAACATAAAAGAAAGAGTTGCCGGAATTGATTTAGATTCGCTTATAAAAAATGAATTGGAAAATAGAGGAATTAGTACCAAGTTTAAATATGGAATTTTTGACTATAATGGCAACGATGTAATTAATCACGATTCTCTTCTTTATACCGAAGACATTAGAATGTCGGGCTATTGGACACAACTTTTTCCTAACGACATTTTTAGCACCCCTCATTTTTTAAGTATTTATTTTCCTAATAAAACAGGCTTTATCTTAAAATCGATGTGGATGTTATTGCTCAGCTCCATCATATTATTATTAATTATTATTTGGGCATTTACTTTTACTATTCAGACCATTTTTAAGCAAAAGAAACTTTCTGAAGTAAAAAATGACTTTATCAATAACATGACGCATGAACTAAAAACACCAATCTCTACTATTTCATTAGCTTGTGAGGCTCTTAATGATGTTGACATTTGTAGTGATGGAAAAATAAAATCTAATTACGTAAACATTATTAATCAAGAAAACCAACGACTAGGACTGTTGGTAGAAAGAGTTTTAAAAAGTGCCACTTGGGATAAAACTGATTTAAAATTAAACAGAGAAAGCTTTAATCTACATGATGTAATTAAAAATGTTGCTGACAATATTAACATACAAATCACTTCTAAAAATGGTATTATTTACCAAAAACTAAATGCAGAAAACCCTATATTAAAAGCAGACAAAGTACACATTACTAATCTTATCTATAACTTATTAGATAACGCTAATAAATATTCGCCCAAAATCCCAGAAATTACAATTGAAACAAAAAACATAAGAGAAGGAATTTTTCTTTGCGTTAGTGATAAAGGCAGTGGTATTAAAAAAGAAAATCTAACTAAAATATTTGAGAAATTTTACAGAGTCCCTACCGGAGACGTCCATAATGTAAAAGGTTTTGGATTAGGACTAAACTATGTAAAAGCCATTGTAGATAAACACCAAGGAGAAATAAAAGCAACAAGCGAATACGGGAAAGGTACTAAATTTCAGATTTACCTTCCCTTTGATATGAACCAAAATAATTAAACGATATGTCAGAAAAAATTAAATTATTACTAGCCGAAGATGATGTAAACCTAGGCAACTTATTATCCGATTTTCTAAAAGCTAAAGGTTATGAAGTAACCCTTACTAATAATGGCGAAGAAGCTTTTTCTAACTTTATAAAAGGCAGCTACCAGTTGTGCTTGTTAGATGTAATGATGCCCATAAAAGATGGTTTTACTACTGCTAAAGAAATCAGAAAAATAAACCAAAAAGTGCCCATTATTTTCCTTACGGCAAAATCTATGAAAGAAGATACGCTTAAAGGTTTTGAAGTTGGTGCAGACGATTATATTTCCAAACCATTTAGCATGGAGGAATTATTGGCTAGAATAAATGCTGTTTTAAGAAGAAGTCAGGAAGACAATGAAACTCAAAACGAAACTTTTTTCACCATTGGCAATTATACTTTCGATTACCAAAAAAGACACTTAACCTACAAAGGAGAAGCTACCAAACTTACTTCAAAAGAAAGTGATTTGCTAAGATTATTATGTTTGAATGAAAACAAAGTGTTAGACAGAACACATGCGCTGAAAGCCATTTGGGAAGACGACAATTATTTTAATGCCCGAAGTATGGATGTTTATATTGCCAAACTAAGAAAACACCTTAACAAGGATGAAAATATTGAGATTATCAATGTGCATGGAAAAGGCTTTAGGTTTGTGGTACATAAGTGAAGTTTAGTAAAAAAACCTAACCTTTCACTTTTATTATTGCTGTTAACTTATTAACTTTGAGCAAAACTCAAAAAAGAAAAAGACATGTTAAAACCAACTATTGAAAAAGCACTTAACAACCAAATTAAAATTGAAGCAGAATCTTCTCAAGCTTATTTAGCAATGGCTTCATGGGCAGAAACTAAAGGATTAGGTGGGACAGCTCAGTTTTTATACCAACATGCCGAAGAAGAAAGAATGCACATGCTAAAAATAGTTCAGTATGTAAATGAAAGAGGTGGAAAAGCTATTATTCCCGCTTTAGCAAAACCAGAATCTCAGTACAAATCATTAAATCAGTTATTTCAAACACTGTTAGATCATGAAGTAAGTGTTTCTAATGATATTAATGACGTGGTAGAGATTTGTTTAAAAGAAAAAGATTATACTACACATAATTTTATGCAATGGTATGTTGCTGAACAAATTGAGGAAGAAGCACTAGCAAGAACCATTATGGACAAACTTCATTTAATTGGAGAAGACAAAGGAGGCTTATATCTATTTGATAGAGATATTGAGACACTAACCGTACAAGCCTCTAACGCTCCAGCAAAATAAAGTTGTTAACACAAATGGAAAAGTTTTGTTAATAAATGACTAGATAGAAATTCGCCAAACTGTTTTGTACTTATTACATTTACTCCCAAAATTTTTATACCTATTTTAATATTGCATAATGCATAAATTATATTTACTTTTTATATTTGTTTTCTTTATTTCCGTATCTGTATTCGGACAGAAAAAGAACAAAAAAACAGCTTCAAGTAACGGTACTTCAACAGAAGTTACTGCAAAAAGAGATGCTTTTTCTGGTAAATCTAAAAAAGGACCGAATGTTGATGTTGATGGAGGGGGCTCTAAAAATAGAGCTAAAAGCTACAAACATTCCATCTCAAGAAAAAATGTTAAGCGAAAAGACATGAAAAAGCAAGCCGAATTTTCTTCAAAGAAAAGAAGGTATAAATCTAATAACAAAAAACAAAAAGGAGACCCAAACAGTGGAAAATCTCGTTCGGGGAGAAAATCAGGAAAATAATTATAGCCATTTGTTATAAAACTATCTAGTGAATATATTTAAAAATACCATATACCTACTTTTTATTGCTTTAGCAGTTATTTCGTGTAAATCAGGAGGCGATTCTCTTTTTACCAGCAGCTCTAAAAAAGGACCCAACATTCAAGTTGATAATGGCTCTGGTAATGGCAAATCTAAAAGTAAAAACTACCTACACTCTACTAGTAGAAAAAAAATTAAAGGAAAACGTGGATCTCCTTTCTCTTCTTCAAAAGCTAGGTATGGCAAAACTGTTAATAGTAAAACCAACAAAAAAGACAAAAAAGGTGAAGCTAGTGGAGGAAGAAAATCAGGGAAAGGCCGTAAAAAGAATTAAGCTTATTACTTCTTAATCTTTACTTATAACACAGCTTAAACCTCCTAAAAACCTAAAATCATAAAACCTTATAGTTTTAAAAAGTAAAAAACATCTTTTATTTTAGCTTAAAAAAATTATATTTGCATTTGTTCTAAGTTAATTTTGGCTCAGAATTTGACTGCAAGTGAACTTATTAGTGAAAAAAACAAGCTTCATATTATTATTGATATTTATTATCGGTTCTTCTTTTATTACAAAGAAAGAAATAGATACTAACGCCAAATTGAAAGCTGTTTTCATGTACAACTTCACTAAGTATATAGAATGGCCAAAAGCATATCAAACAGGATACTTCGTTTTTGGTATAGTTGGCGACACTCCTCTTTATGATGAATTAACTAAAATGGCTCAAACCAAAAAAATTGGCAACCAACCTATTTTAGTCAAAAAATTCTCCTCCGCTTCTGAGTTAGATAAATGTCATTTACTTTATGTTACTAAAGGAAAAAGCAGCGAGTTAAGTAATGTTATTAAAAAAGTAAAATCTGGTAGCACATTAATAGTTACTGAGCAAGAAGGTTTAGTAGATAAGGGAGCAGGAATTAACTTTGTTGTTAGAGATAATAAACAAAAGTTTGAAATGAATACCAAAAGCATAGAAACACAGAAATTAAAAGTAAGTTCAAACTTAGAAGCATTAGCTATTACAGTTAAATGAAAAGACTAATTTACATATTATCCCTATTGCTTATTGTTACTTCAACGGTTAAGGCTCAGTTTGTGCAAAACAATAGCATGTCTAAGGCTGAATTCTATATTCAAAAAGCTGAGTTTGATAGTGCTCAAAAATATATTGATATTGCGGCTAATCATGAAGAATTTACAAAACAAGCTAAAGTTTGGTTTTACCGTAGTTTTATTTATAAAGAACAATATAAAACCAAAGAAAAACAAGATTTAAATTCTTCTCTTAGAAACGAATGTGCCACATCAATAGATAAATTATATAAAATAGACACTGCTAACACCTATTTAACTCAAGCAGAACCTTTAGTGAAATACATTGCTTCTACTTATTATAATGATGCTGCAAGAGCAATAAATAATGAAGATTACAAACTTGCTAATAATAATTTTGCTCACTACAAACATCTACAAACACTTATTAAAGCTGATGAAAATATTTTAACAAACCATGAAATTCAATTTAAGTTCGCAATAGCAACCGCTATAAGTAAAGGACAAGATAAAGTTGATTCAACGCAAAGATACCATCTAATAAATATTTATAAAGAAATTTTATCTATAGACAAAAACAATGCTTCTGCCAACTACAATTTATCACTTTTATATTATAACGAAGGGGTTGACATTGTAAACAACATGGATTATGATATGGAGTTTGAAAACTTAATGGCAACCCAAGAAAAAATTGCAAACTTATTTAGTGAAGCACTACCTTTTATGTTAAAAGCTTACGAATTTGATTACAGAAAAGAAGATACACTAGAAGGCTTAAAAAACATTTACTACGGACTAAACGATACTGAAAAATCTAATTATTACAAACAAGAATTAGAATCATTACAAAAATAAAATTCAATAGAATTTAACTGCTTAATGAAATTCAAATTTACCATAGGAAAAAGGATAGGCACTGGATTTGGTGTTCTAATTTTTTTGGTAATAACAGTTTTCACTATTACATACAATACTTTAGATAGAAGTATAAACATCAATGATAAAATTACTACCGTAAATAACCCTTCTTTAAGTACTTTGGAAGAACTTAAGTTAATGGCTGTTCGCTCTAAAATGCTTGTCTTTAATTGGGTATATTATCAATCCAACTCTAAACATCCTGACAAAGTAAAACTTATAAAACTTATTGATAATGAGTATCCAGCATTAAAGGCTAAAATTGCTAAACTAGCAGTTAATTGGAGTAAAGAAGATAGAAAGAAAATAGCAAAACTATTTAAAGAAATAGATATGCTTTTTGATATGCACAGAGAGGTAATGGAATACCTTCCAAATTTTGAAAGTTATGAAGAAGCTACTAATCAGTTTTTAGCCAACAACATGATTGGAGATGATGGTGATCTATACATAAAAACCAATGAAGTTATTTTTCAATTAGAAGAATTAATTAACATTCAAAAATTCCACACTGATCAAGCTACTAATAAAATGCAGTCTTCGTTTAACTTTTTAAAAACCCTAGCTCAATACTTAGGAATTGCACTTATTATTGGTGGTTTACTTATTGCTTTTTACACTACCAAATCTATCGTTACTCCTGTAAACAACCTAAAAAGTATACTACAGACATTAAGTAAAGGAGTTTTCCCTAAAGGAACCATTAAAGCTAGAAATGATGAGATTGGAGAAATGACTATGGCACTTAATAGGTTAGTTGAAAACTTAAAAGCCACAAAAGATTTTGCTGATGCTGTTGGTTCGGGAAAATTTGATGCTCAATATGAACCACTAAGTAATGAGGATACACTCGGAATAGCATTACTAAAAATGCGCGATGATTTAGCTGAAAATGAAAGACTATTAGAGCAAAAAGTAAAGGAACGAACTGCTGAAGTAGTCCAGAAAAAAGAAGAAATTGAAAAACAAAGTGTTAAAATTAGTGAGCTTTATAAAGAGGTTACTGATAGTATTAAATATGCCAAAGGACTTCAGGAGGCAATTCTACCACCTGATGAATTAGTGAAAAAGATACTTCCACAAGCATTTATTTTATACAAACCAAAAGACATTGTTTCAGGAGACTTTTATTGGCTAAAAGAAAAAAACAACAAAATATATTTTGCCGCTGTTGACTGTACTGGACATGGAGTTCCTGGTGCATTTATGAGTATTATTGGAAATAATGCTCTAAACAATGCTTTAAGAGAGTTTGATACACCATCAGAAATATTAGATAGCTTGAATCAAGGCATTAGTTCTACACTTCATAATAACACCATAGGTGTTTCTACAACTAAAGACGGAATGGATTTAGCACTTTGTTGTTATGATCCAAAAACTCAAGAAGTTCAATATGCAGGAGCATTTAACCCTCTATACATTATTAGAAACAAAGACATACTTCAAACAAAAGCAGATAAATTTGCCATTGGAACTTATTTCGAAAATCCAAAACAAAAATATACCAACCATACATTTAAGTTAGAAAAAAATGATAAAGTGTATATTTTCTCTGATGGTTATGCCGATCAATTTGGCGGACCAAAAGGCAAAAAATTAATGTACAAAAATTTTAGGGATTATTTACTTACCATACATCAGGAACCTATCCATAATCAAAGAGCATTATTAAATGATAATATTGAAAAATGGAAAGGAAGCCTTGAACAAATTGATGACATCCTTGTAATAGGCATGTCTATTTAGCCTACCCCCCTACCTAAACTCATTAACAATAAGTTATATCAAAATACAACTTAAAAAAATTATTATTTTCCCAATTTCATTCTTATATTTGTTCTCTTAAAGCATTGTTTTTTGGCGATAAAACCTATCTTATTTTAGATAAAAGCAACATGTATTAGGTTTTATTCGTCTGATTGCTACTTAAAAAAGATTTAACTCATATAACATGAAAAAGATTATACTCTCATTAGCATTATTAATAAATTGTTTAATTGTAAATGCTCAATCTCCAGAAAAAATAAATTACCAAGCTGTTGCTAGGGATATATCTGGAACCCCGTTAATTAATCAAACATTAAATGTTACTTATCAGATAAGACAAAGTTCTCCTACAGGAACCTCTGTTTACACCGAAACACATACTGGTATCTCTACTAACCAGTTTGGTTTGTTTAATGCCGAAATTGGAGGAGGAACTCCTTCTATTGGAACATTTGCAGGAATAAACTGGGGAGCTGGTTTGTATTATCTTTATGTTGAAGTAAATGGTGACCCTATGGGAAGTTCTCAACTGCTTTCAGTTCCTTACGCTTTGTATGCGAAACAATCTGCAAATGGTCCTCAAGGAGCACCTGGAAAAAACAGTATTTCTATTGTTACACCTGAACCTACTGGAGTAAACTGCCAAAATGGTGGAAACAAAATTGACGTTGGTACTGATGATAATGGAGATAATATTCTTCAACCTTTAGAAATTGATTTTACTTATTATGTTTGTAATGGGGATAGCGGAAGTGCTTCTGGTGACAATTGGGGAAGTCAAGTAGTAATTACTCAAGGCAATAATATCTCAGGAGATGGTACTACTGTCAACCCATTAAATGTTTTTGATAATGACACCTCGGCAACCAACGAAATTCAAGATTTAACTATTTCAGGAAATACTATTGGAATTACAGGCGGTGCAGGGGTTAACTTAAGCCCTACTACACCTGGAACCGGACAAGTTCTTACATGGAATGGAACTGCTTGGATAGCCCAAAATGCTGGTTCAGGAGCTGACAACTGGGGAACTCAAGTTGTTGTTAGTGATGCTACATTAACTGGCGATGGAACTACTGGAAACCCCCTTGGCGTGAATGGTGTTTTAACTGATAATCAAGATTTAACTTTAACAGGAAACACTTTATCATTAGCCAACGACCCAACTCCAATAGATTTATCTCCTTATTTAGATAACACAGATGCTCAAATATTATCTTTAAACACTAACGTACTTTCTATCTCTAATGGAAATAATGTTACCTTACCAACTCCCCCAACTTATACCGCTGGAGCAGGTATTAATTTATCTGGTAATGTTATTACTAATACAGCCCCTGACCAAACTGTTGCACTCAATAATGGTACAGGAATAAATATTACCGGTACCTACCCTAACTTTACAATAAACAATACTTCTCCTGCAAGTAGTATGTCTTTAACAGGAACCGGTATGACTACCGTATCAGGAACTGCTCCAAGTTTCACAATTAATACACCTGCACAAATACTTACTTATACTGCTCCTAACTTAACTCTTTCAAATGGTGGTGGAACAGTTACTTTACCCTCTTCTCCTTGGATGAAAACAAATAGCACAATTCATCCTGCAATTGTCGGAGATTATGTTGGAATAGGTACTACAAATGCTACATCACCATTAACCATTAACAGCATAATTGGAAACGAAATAGAATTTATAGGAGGAAGTAATGCTAACATTTTTTCAGGATCAGAATTAAGATTAAATGCTTTTTCAAATACTACAATTGCAGCAAACAACCAAGTTCATTTAGAGACAGCTAATATTGATAGATTAGTAATACTCAACAATGGAAATATTGGTATTGGAACAACTACTCCAACAGAAAAATTACATATTCAAAATGGTAAACTTCGTATAAGCAATGGAGGAACAAGTATAGCTGATTTATATCAAACAGGATCCCAAACCATGCTTGAAACAGGAAATCTATTTGCTATAGCTCCAAATGGTGGATCAACATCATTTACAATAGATGATGGCAATGCTGATTTTTTTGTACAAGTTCGAATTCAGGATGGAACCGAAGGACTTAATAGAATTTTAACTTCAAATGCATTAGGGTATGCTTCTTGGGTTGATTTAAACACCATTTCACCTGGAGCAACTGCTTGGACAAAAGCAGGAACGAATATATACCCAACAGTTTCAACTGATAATATTGGTATTGGTACAACTACTCCATCTCAAAAACTTGATGTTGATGGTGGAGGAAGTATTGAAGTAGATGGTGAATATACTTATGAAACACCTAAAACTCATTTTTACTCCGTTGCTGGAAATTCATTTGTAGGAACACGAGAAGGGCTAGATTTATGGAATGCGTCATTAAATCTTATTTATGGGCAATGGAGTTCTGGTTCTGGAACATATCCTATAGCTGTAGCTCCAGTAAATTTACCTGATGGAGCAATCATAACTAATGTTACTGCTTATATTTATGATAATGATGGAACTACAACCTATCAACCTCGAATAATTATGTATAAAATTAATATGGCTTCAGGTAGTTATGCAACAGTTGGAACTGCTATTTTAACTGGTAATTCAACATCTACAACCCCACAAACAGCATCTTTTTCACCAAACCATACTATTGATAATCAAGGAGCTTATTATTTAAAATTTCAAAGTGAGGGAAATGCAGGAAGTAATATTAGATTATATGGAGTAAGAATAACGTATACTGTAACTCAAGCTGATTAATTATTTTAAAAAATATTATTTTATTTTTGTTTTTAGTAAAAACGTACCATTCAACATGAAACAACTATCACTTTTTATCATTATTTTCATTTCAGGGATAATGCTTAAAGCACAAGCTCCTGAAAAAATTAACTACCAAGCAGTAGCTAGAGATGTATCTGGAAATCCATTGGTTAACCAAACCCTAAATGTTACTTACGAAATAAGACAAAGTTCTCCAACAGGTACTTCTATTTATACAGAAACACATACAGGTATTTCTACTAACCAATTTGGTTTGTTTACAGCTGAAATAGGAGGCGGAACACCATCTTTCGGAACATTTGCTGGAATTAACTGGGGAGCCGGATTACATTATCTTTATGTTGAAGTAAATGGAGATCCTATGGGAAGTTCTCAATTGCTTTCTGTACCTTATGCGTTATATTCCAAACAATCAGCAAACGGACCACAAGGTGCACCCGGAAAAAACAGCATTTCTATCGTTACTCCTGAACCCACTGGAGCTAACTGCCAAAATGGTGGAAACAAAATTGATATAGGTACTGATGATAATGGAGATAATATTTTACAACCTTTAGAAATTGATTTTACTTATTATGTTTGTAATGGAGATAGTGGAGCTACTGGTATTGGTGTAAACTGGATGGGAAACGGAACAACCTTTCCTCCTAATCCAAACGCTACAAATGATGCTTTTTATCACTCAACTCATAATACTTCTTACATATATAACGGTACTACTTGGGACACTCTTGTATCGGGTAATGTTGGTTCAGCAGGATTTTGGTCACAATCGGGAAACACTATATACAACAATAACAACTCCAACTCAGGAAATGTAAGTATAGGTTCAACCTTATCTTTAAGTAAACTTACAGTTGCTTCAACTGACTCTACAATTGCAAGTTTTATTGGTAATGATCCAAATGTAGCAGTAGTTTCTGTTATAAACTCAAATACAACAGGCGCATCAGGAGTCGCTTTTGTTAATGGTAGTAATTCAAATGCATACATGGGTTATTCTCCATCGAATAAAACCTTATCTGTAATAAATGGAGTAACAAATGGTCATATATTTATAAACTCTGATAGTTCAATAATCAATCAAACTTTAGTTATTGCTAATCAAACACAAAAAATCGCAAATCAAGCCCAAGTTGCTATCTATAATAATACTGATAGTATATACAACTACTCTCCTTCAGGAACTATTGTAAATGTAAATCAAGGACTATTTTTAACAGATTCACTTTATGTTTTAGGAAATAATTTTTTAAATACTAACTGGATTTTAGCCAATGATGGAACTGGTCAGGCAAAATGGACAGACCCAAATACACTTGGGTTAGGTAACGACAATTGGGGTACACAAGTAGTAATTTCAGATGCAACACTAAACGGAAATGGAACTGCAGCTAACCCTCTTAGTGTAAATGGTGTGCTAACCGATAATCAAGATTTATCTTTATCAGGAAACACCTTATCATTAACCAACGACCCTACGCCCATTGATTTGACTCCTTATTTAGATAATACAGATGCTCAAACCCTTACTTTAAATACCAATACTCTTTCTATATCTAATGGAAATTCGGTAACTCTACCTACTTCTCCATGGGCAAAAACAGGTACTACCTTGCATCCTGCTATAGCAGGAGACAATGTGGGTATTGGCACAAATACCTCAACCAATAAACTTCAAATACACTCAACAACTAATGGAGTTAAGAACTTACAAATTACAAGTGCATCAACTGGTGCAACAAACACAGATGGTTTTGAAATTTCAAATGATGGAAGTACAAGCCTTAACATGTGGCAAAAAGAAAATGCCGATTGGAATTTCAACACCAGCACATCTGGAAGTATAGCCATATCTATTAAACCAAACACTAATGTGGGAATAGGAACACTTACAGCTATGAATAGATTAACTGTTGCAGGAGGGGTCTCAATTGGTAGTGGTTACGTTGGTAATGGTGCTCCTGCAAACGGACTACTTATAGAAGGTAATGTTGGTATTGGCACTTCTACTCCACTTGCCAAACTTCACGTAGAAGAAAACGCTTCAGCAGTTATGATATTAAAAGAAGTTACCCCAACAAATGGTGCTGCCTTTGTAATGGAAAGTATGAATCAATACGTATTACTTTCTAATGAATCAGGAACTTTTAGAATAGAAAATGCTACTAACTCTCTTCAACCTTTTAATATAAATCCTTCAGGGCAAGTAGGAATTGGAGGGAATGCTTTCCACTCTGCATTAGATGTTCATGGGAAAATCACCATGAGAAATGGAGCTACCAACGGTTATATTCCAGTATCAGATGTTAATGGCACCATGACATGGACTGACCCTAATACTGTACTAACTATTACCCCATCACCATGGACGCTAAATGGGACTTATATACATCCAACAACTATTACTAATGATGTTGGAATAGGCACCATTACTCCTGAACAAAAATTAGATGTAATTGGATATACTAGAATCGGTTCAGGGGCAGGCAATGCCAACATGGGGTTATTATTAGCAACTCCTGCACCTGGTGTTTCATTAATAAGAGCAGGAGGTAGAGCTTATACCGATTTTAGAATTGAACAAGATAACAATGCTCCAATGACTTTTCACACCAACAATGCTGAAAGAATGAGAATTGATGCAGTAGGAAATGTTGGTATTGGAACAACTTCTCCCGGACTAATATCTGGTGCTACAAAATATTTGAGTATAGTTAATAATGGTCCTTATAGCAATGCTAGTATTACCTCTTTAGAACTAAAAGGTAACACAAATGGTGGAAATTCTTTATCTTCAATGGTAGATTTTATTAATGGATTAACACCAACAAGTATTGCTAGAGTAAGTTCAGTAACCTCAGGAACTTCAACTACTCAGGGACAATTGTTATTCTCCACCAATGATGGCACATTATCTGAAAGAATGAGAATTACCCAAACAGGTAATGTAGGTATTGGTACAACAACACCAGGTACTTCTTTAGAAGTAAATGGTGCTGTAACATACACTCCTGCAACTGCAGCTGCTGGAAATAGTGCATCTTATGCTTTAACTGTTGGCGATAGAAGTTATATTAGAGTCACCACTACCTTTGGTGGAGCAACACTTGGTTCAATTTCAAATGGATTAAAGCCCGGACATTTTTTAATCATTGAAAATGTAGGTGGTTATTTATTTACTATAAATGATGGTGCTACAAATTTAAATATTGCAGGAAATGCTTTATTGTATAGTAATGATACTATTACATTAATATGGACAGGAAATAGATGGTTAGAAGTTTCAAGGTCTGATAATTAAATTTTTTTAAATTATGAAAAAAATACTCTATATATTCATCTTATTCTCCTTGGGAGCGACTGCCCAAACAACCATTTCACGACAAGTAATTGGTAGTACAGGTGGTTACCAAACGGGAACTAACATTACACTTTCTTCCACAGTTGGAGAGGCTGCTGTACAAACCTTATTTTCAACCTCTAAAATTCTAACACAAGGTTTTCAGCAACCCGAAACTACTGCAGATTCTGTTGTTACTTATGAAGTAATTAACGAATCCTGTAGAGGAGCTCAAAATGGTTCAATTTTTATTTCTAACGTATTAGGTTGCCCTGGTTCATATCAATTGGTTATAAAAGCTATTGATGATAGTGTTACTATTTGGGAAGCTGACAAACTCACCGCAGGTGTTTATAATGTAGAAATTACTGGAAACAACTGCTCTTACTCAACTCAAATTAGTGTTGGGATAGAAAATGATGAAGACTGTTTATTAAAATTCTATTCTGGAATTACACCTAACAACGATGGTAAAAACGATGTATGGGTTATAGAAAATATCGACCAATTCCCTGAAAATGTTGTAAAAATATTTAACCGTTGGGGAGAAGAAGTATGGTACGGAGAAAATTATGATAATATAACAGTTGTTTGGGATGGAAGCAACAAAGGAGGAGGTTTACTCTCAAGCTCTACCTATTTTTATATTGCTGATGTAGATGGAACTATTTATAAAGGTTGGGTAGAAATAACAAGGTAATTTACAATTAATAATGAATAATTGAAAATGAAAAAAATACTACTAATACTAACGTTTATAATAAGCTTACAGGGGTTTGCTCAACAAGATCCTCAGTACAGTTTATATATGTTTAACCCTTTAGGCGTAAATCCTGGTTATGCCGGCAGCCGAGATGCTATTAGTGGCGTACTTGTCCACAGAAGTCAATGGGTTGGTTTAGATGGAGCACCCACAACACAAGTTTTGTCTATTCATTCTCCATTAAAAAACCAAAATATGGCGTTGGGTTTTCAGTTAATTAATGATAAAATTGGACCAAGAACAACACAAGACATTTCATTGGTTTATGCTTATAAAATTAAATTAGGTAAAGGAAAGCTAGCCTTTGGTTTAAGAGGGGGAATTTTAAACTACCAATACGATTGGGCTAAAATTGAATACCGCGACCAAGATGATGCTATTCCAGCTACTGCTAACGAAAGCTTTATATTACCCAACTTCGATTTTGGAATTTATTACAACACCAATAAATTCTATGCTGGGATTGCTTTAGACCACCTTAATGAAGCTCAGTACAACCTATCTGTTGTAGATACTTCGACTTCTGTAGCTAAAAAACACATTAACGGAACCGCAACAATAGGTAGAGCTTTTGGATTAACTGAAAAGCTCACATTAAAAACTTCTGCAATAATGAGAGGGCAAAACAAACAAGGTTTTTTAGATATTAATGCCAGCATGTTGTTTAACAATAAATTTCTATTCGGTATAACGTTAACTTCTCGTCAAACACTAATTTTCCTAACAGAATTCAACATCTCTTCCCAATTTAAAATAGGCTACGCTTATGATTATACCGCTACACAACTTTCTAACGGAGGTTCTCACGAAATTTTTATTGGCTATGATTTTCTTAAGCATAAATCACAAGTTGTTTCACCTAGATATTTTTAATAACGAAGATAGATGATTTTAAAACATTACTTTTCTTTTATAACGTTTTTAGTAATAACTGTTTCATGTTTTGCTCAACTTAAAAAAGCCAATGGCTATTTTGAACTAACCAACTACCCTGAAGCAATAAAATATTACGAAAAGACATTAAAAAAAGACCCCAATAATGCTGAAGCTTTAAGAAACATTGCTTTTTCTCATAAAAAACTTAAAAACTATTCTGCTGCTGAAGAATACTATCAAAAAGCAACTGCTCATAGTAATGTATTAGCTTCAGACCATTTACACTATGGACAGGTTTTAAAAAATAATAATAAACCTGTAGAGGCAAAAAAACAATTCAACTTATTTTTAGAAAAGGAACCTAACAGCTTTTTAGGAAAAGTATTACTGAATTCTATAGAAGAAATTACCGTTTGGGAAAAAGAAGATAAAGCTTTTGAAATAAATTTAGTTGAAAACATCAATTCCAAGTACTCAGATTTTTGTGCTTTAGTTTATCAAGATGCACTTATTTTTATTTCTGAAAGACAAATAGATTTTGTGAATGAAAAAACCAACAGTTCTACCAACAGACCTTATTTATCTATTTTCTACTCTAAAAAAGAAAAGAATTTTGAGAAAGTAAAAGAGTTCTCAAATCAACTAAGTACTGAATATCATGATGGCCCCGTTTCTATTTCAAAAGATGGAAATACCATTTATTTTACTCGCTCAATAAAAGGTGAGTTATCAAAAAAATCAATTAACCACTCTAAAATATATCAAGCATCAGCTAAAGGTAATAAATGGAAAGATATTACACCTATGCCTTTTAATAGCGAAAATTATTCGGTTGCTCACCCATGGATAACTGATGATGGAAAAACATTGTTTTTCACATCAAACATGCCCGGAGGCTATGGAGGGATGGATTTGTATATGAGCTCTAAAACAGGTGAAGAATGGGGGAATCCCGTAAACTTAGGTAAAGAGATTAACACAGCTTTAGATGAAGTATTTCCTTATATAAAAGATACCTTATTTTATTTTGCTTCTGACGGACATGGTGGTTATGGTGGTTTAGACATTTACTCTATTACATTCAAAAATGGCAAAGCACAAGGAACTCCTGAAAACTTAAAAGCTCCTATCAACTCTCCTGCTGATGATTTTGGAATTACTTTTCAGGATAAAGATACCGGATATTTTTCATCTAACAGACCCGGAGGAGTTGGAAGTGATGATATTTACAGTTTTAAATGGGAAGGTTTAACTGAAAAAACTGCTATAAATGGTATCCTTCAATATGGAAAATTATCTGCCGACAATACAAAAATTGACTTATTAGATGAAAATGACCAAGTTATTCAATCTACCACTACAGATAAAAATGGTAATTTTAAGTTCGATAAATTAAGTTTAGATGAAAATTACCTCATAAAAATTG
Source organism: Vicingaceae bacterium (assembly GCA_965284565.1). Classification (GTDB taxonomy): domain Bacteria; phylum Bacteroidota; class Bacteroidia; order Flavobacteriales_E; family Vicingaceae; genus BRH-c54. The sequence continues at coordinate 1,780,414 of OZ260100.1, read as the reverse complement.
ATGAGTCTGATGAATCTAAGCTGGATCAAGCAAAACTTTATATCACCAATTCTAATAGTGAAAAAGTTATTTTAGCCAATAAATTAGGCAAAGGAAAATTTACCTTTAAAGCTTTGCCTTACACCTATTATGATGAATTAGAATTGCTAGAAGAAGTTGATGAAAGTTTATTAACCATCAATATTTATGGTCAAGTATATAAAAAATTACCTGGTGATTATTCTGAAGGAATGGAAATTCTAATTCTTGATGAAGAAGGTAATGTAATTGGAAAAGCTCGTACTGACAAAGATGGAAAATTTATTTTTGACAAACTTGCTCCAGATGAAGTTTATATGTTTATGCTTGAAGAAGGCGATGGAAATTTTAATGTAATAGTTTTAGATGAAAATGGTAAAGTAATAGATGCCGCTAAAAAATCTGGTGGCAAATTTAAATACCACAGACTTACTTCCGACAAAACCATTATTACACTTATAAATGAAATTGATGAAGTAATTAAAATTGCTGAAAATGAAAATTTCATTATCTCTAAAATTCTTTATGATTATGATTCATACGAAATAAATGAACCTTCTAAAAAAGAACTAGACAAATTAATTACCATTCTTAAAAAGAATAAAGGAATTGGTGTTGAATTAAGTTCTCATACTGATGATATTGGAAGTACTAACTTTAACTTAAATCTTTCTCAGAAAAGAGCCGATGCCGCAGTAGCATATATTCTTTCTAAAGGAATTGAGAAAAAAAGAATTATTGCCAAAGGTTATGGAAAATCTCATCCTATAGCTCCAAACAAATTACCTAATGGTGAAGATAATCCTGAGGGTAGAGCTAAAAACAGAAGGACTGAATTTAAAGTTATTAAGATAAAGTAATTGATAATATCAATCAAAAGTTTATTCGTAAAATTAAATACCAACTTTTTTTACAAATTCAGTTTTTAAACTAACTTTACCCTATGTTTAAAAAAGTTGGAAGTCTTTTGTTTTTTATTGCCTTGTCGCTTTTTGTTTTAGCACAACAAAGCAATATAAAGTTTGATAGAATCAACTACAAAGACGGGCTTTCTCAGAGTGATGTAACTTGTATTATCCAAGATTATAAGGGTTTAATTTGGATGGGAACACAAGACGGGCTTAATCAATATAATGGTTATGAATTCACCGTTTTTTCCCATGATTTATTAGATAGCTCTACTATTTCTAACAGCTTCGCTCATGTAATTTACGAAGATAGTGATAGCAATCTTTGGATAGGAACAGAAAATGGACTAAATTTATTTAACAGAGATTATCAAACTTTTACTCATTATCTCAGTGAAAATAAAGCTTCTAATAGTAAAAAGCATAATATTTGGACAATAACCGAAAATGAAGAAGATAAAAGTCTTTGGATAGGAACCGACCAATCTTTATACAAACTTGCAAAAACATCAAACAAGTCTGAAAATTTTCAAATCTCAAAAATTGAAATCCCTTTTAGTACCAATATTAGAAAACTTAATATTAGGAAGTTGGTCTTTGTAACTCCAGAAGTATTAATGATTGCCACAGAAAACAATGGTTTATTATTATATAACATCAACACAAAAGATTATACTCAATATACTTCAGGAAACTCTAGACTAAAAAGCAACATTGTTTGGGATATACATAAAGATATAAATGGATTTATTACTATAGCAACAAACAATGGTATCAACTTTTACAACCACCAAAGCAGCAACCTCTCTATTCCCAAAGAACTAGACCAACTAATAGGAAATAAAATTATTAAAACTCTATATGAAGATAAAGCTGGCATACTTTGGATAGGTACAGAAACCGATGGCTTATACAAACTAAAATCATTAAAAAATGTTGATCATTATGTATATAGTGCCACCATTTCTACAAGTCTCAGCTCCAACAAAATAAATACTATTTTAGAAGACCGTTCAGGAATTATTTGGATAGGCACACAAGCTGGAATAAACAAATTTGACAAGCAAAAACAATTTTTCAAACATTACCAACATTGGCCTAACCTATCCAATACCATTAGCAGTAATATGGTTTGGTCTATCTTTCAGGATAGAGATGAAAACCTATATGTCGGCACCGACCAAGGACTTACTTTTTTTGATAATATTAACGGAAAGGTTACCCACCTTAAACCTGATTTTTCAAACGAAAACAACCTTAAAAACATAGGTATTTATAGCATTTATCAAGATAAAAAAGGAACTATTTATTTAGGAACTGACGGTGGAATTTTTACTTTTAAAAACAATAAAATTGACCAATTAAAAATTAAAAATTTCCATAATGCTAGAACTTATACTATAACAGAAGATAGTAAAAATAGACTTTGGGCAGGAACTAAAGAAGGTATTGTAATTATTTCTAAAGATAGAACAACCTGCCAAACCATAACCGCCTCCGAAAATGTAAAAAATGATTTGCCCAACAATGTGGTAAGGGTTATCCTTCAAACTAAAAATGGCTCTATGTGGGTTGGTACTGATGGTGGTGGGTTCTGTAATGTGAAAGAAAGTGATAACGGTTTCTCATTTAAAATATACCAACGAGCAGAAAATAAAATTAACAGCCTTAATAACAACTCAGTACTATCTATTTATGAGGGTAAAAAAGGTTATTTATGGATAGGCACTTTTGGTGGAGGACTAAATAAATTTGATCCAAAAACAGGAACTTTTACTCATTTTACCGAAAAAGAAGGGTTATCTAACAATGTTATTTATGGTATCTTAGGAGATAAAAACAATAATTTATGGATAAGTACCAACAAAGGAATTTCTTTTTTTAATCCACACACCAATTTTTTTAGAAATTTTGAAGAAAGTGATGGTTTACAAAGCAATGAGTTTAATACTGGAGCATTTTTCAAAAATCATTATGGAGAAATTTATTTTGGCGGTATAAATGGTTTTAACTCCTTCTTTCCTGAAGATGTAAAAATTAATAGAACCAAAGCCATTCCACTTATTACCAACTTTTATTTATTTAACAAACCAGTTCATATTGGTCAGAATTCTATTCTAACCAAGCACATTTCTGAATTAGATGTTATTGTTTTAAAACACAAACAAAATGTTATTTCTTTCGAATTTGCCGCTCTTCACTACTCTTTTCCTTTAAAAAACAAACATGCTTATATGCTCGAAAATTTTAATGAAGATTGGGTATATGTTGACAATAATAGGAGAGCTAATTATACTAACCTTAATCCAGGAGAATATTTATTTAAAATAAAAGTAGCCAATAGCGATGGCGTTTGGAGTAATGAAATAGCCCAAATTAAAGTAATTGTAGAACCGCCACTTTGGGCTACTTGGTGGTTTAGAACCATAGTAATTCTTTTAATATTACTATTAATATATGCCTATTACATTACCAGAATTAACCGTATTAAAACACAAAAATTATTGCTTGAATTACAAGTTAGAGAAAGAACCCATGAAGTAATCAAACAAAAAGAAGAAATAGAAATTCAAAAAGAACTATTAGAAAAAGAAAAGGAAAAAGCTGATGAGCTTTTATACAACATTCTTCCTGAAGAAATAGCTATTGAACTAAAAAACAAAGGAAAAGCAACTGCCAGACAGTACCGATTGGCTTCTATTATGTTTACCGATTTCCAAAGTTTTACCAAAATTGCTGAAAAAATTTCACCACAAGATTTAGTTGCAGAACTAGACTATTACTTTGTAAATTTTGATGCCATCATTGAAAAATACCATGTAGAAAAAATTAAAACCATTGGAGATGCTTACATGTGTGCCGGTGGTATTCCATTAAGAAACAAAAGTAATCCTATAGACACTGTTTTGGCAGGATTAGAAATTCAACGATTTGTTGCCAAACATAACCCCGAAAGAGTGGAACAAGGTAAACATCCGTGGGGATTAAGAATTGGAATACACACAGGAGAAATTACTGCTGGGGTTATTGGTAGCAAACGTTTTGCTTACGATATTTGGGGCGACAGTGTAAACATTGGTAGCCGAATGGAAGAAGCTGGAGAAGTTGGTAAAGTAAATATCTCGGGGGCTACTTATGAATACATTAAAGAATTCTTTAATTGTGAATACCGTGGTAAAATTAAAGCTAAAAATAAAGGCTTAATTGACATGTATTTTGTTAATGGAATTAGAGCAGAGCTTTCTGTTGATGGTGAAGGAATAATACCAAATGAATTGTTCCAGAAATATGTAGATTTACATATTTATAGTAGCATTAACTACCGTAAGGCAGAAAAGTACATCTTAAAAAGATTGCAAAAAGAATTACCCGACAACTTGCATTATCACGATATTAACCACACTAAAGATGTTTGTGCTGCAGTAGAACGCTTAGCCCTGATGGAAGGTGTTGAAGGTGATGATATCTTCTTATTAAAAACTGCTGCTTTGTATCACGATGCTGGATTTATAAAACAATATTCTAAAAATGAAGATATAGGAGCAGCATTAGCTGTAGAGGTATTGCCTAGGTTTGGTTATTCCTTAGAACAAATAGAAACGATTAAAAAATTGATTTCTGTTACAAAAATACCTCATCAGCCATCAAATCATATAGAACAAATTATTTGTGATGCCGATTTAGACTATTTAGGTGGAGACCAATTTCACGAAACCGCTGACAAACTTAAGCTAGAGCTAATGGAAAGAGGTATGGTTAACTCCGACAAAGAATGGGATGAACTGCAAATAAAATTTTTAGAAGCTCATCGCTACTTTACAGAATCTGCCAAAAATTTACGTAGAGCCAATAAAGAAAAACGTATTGCTGAAATTAAAGAAAGACTGAAAAATTATTAGTTGTAATAATTATAATCCCAATATACTACGGTCATTCCTAAAAATACTTTTAAACCAACCTAATTCACCACAAAATCGGTAGTAGTAATCCTATTACTTTTTTGAAAAGCCCTATCAGTAATGTACATTTCGTAGCGGAAAGTATCTACATTAAAATCGTATAATAATTTCACTTCTGTCTCTCCCTCTAATGGGCGTTTGGCTTCATTTTCTATAAAAGGAATTCTTAAATGTAAATCTGTAGTATCGTATTTATTCTCTCCTACGTTATAAGTAATAATTGGCGATTTTAATACCCAAACGCCATTTTGCTTTTCATAATAATCAACAAACAAATTATATTGTTGGTCGCCTTCACTTTCATCTTGCTTTAAACCTAAATCACCATCTCCATCATAAAACTCAAACCTAACCAACGCAAAAGAACCATCTGTAGCTAACCCTCCATCCAAAAAAGTAATTTCGGGTGGTACAGGCGTAGGGTCATCTTTTTCGCAAGCTACCGCAAAAAAAATTGACATTATTATACTTAATTTTACAACTCGGTTCATAAGGGAGTTTTTATTTTTGATAAATCGGTCTTATGTAACTCGCAATTAATAATATTGCTAAATAATTAAATGCTTTATTATAGCTCGTTTCATATCATAAAATTACAAATAATTTCTATTGGAAAATCATCAACATATTTTTAAAGATAATAACTTCGATTTTATTGCCGAAACTTTAAAAATTTTTAGATACCAATACACCAACAACTCCGTTTATCAGAGTTTTTGTAAGTTATTGAAAATCATCCCTGAAAAAGTAACCAACATTAATGAAATTCCTTTTTTACCGGTTTCTTTTTTTAAAAGTCATGAAATAAAAACCAAGCATTTTAAAGAAGAAATAATTTTTACCAGTAGCGGAACAACAGGAAATTCAACTAGTCGGCATTTTGTTAAAGACATCACTCTTTACGAAAAATCGTTTGCAACTTGTTTCGAATTATTTTATGGTAACCCCGAAAATTATTGCATTTTAGCACTGCTCCCCTCCTACTTGGAGCGAGATGGTTCTTCTTTAATTTACATGACTGAAAAACTGATTGAAAAAAGCAAGCATCCTAAAAGTGGTTTTTATCTAAATAATATTGATGAACTTGCCGAACAACTTATTGCATTAGAAGAAAACCAACAAAAAACCTTACTTATTGGTGTTTCTTTTGCTTTGCTCGATTTATTTGAAAAACACCAATTTCAACTTAAGCACACCACTATAATGGAAACAGGTGGTATGAAAGGAAAACGTAAAGAACTTACCAGAGAAGAGCTGCATCAGTTTATTAAAAAAGCTTCGGGAATTAGACAAGTACACTCAGAATATGGGATGACAGAACTGCTTTCGCAAGCTTATGCCAAAAATAACGGACTTTATTCCACTCCACCTTGGATGAAAATAATTATTAAAGATATTAATGATCCTTTTCAAAGCTTAGCCAACAGTAAAACCGGAGCAATAAACATTATAGACCTTGCCAATATAGATTCGTGCTGTTTTATTGCTACACAAGATTTAGGTAAGATAAACAATCACGATCAGTTTGAAGTACTTGGCAGATTTGACAATAGTGATATACGAGGCTGCAATTTGTTAGTGCAATAAAAAAGTTTAAATTTATCGCATGATTGTACAAAAACATATTGTTATACTGTTTTTATTACTTGGCTCTTTATTACTAAAAGCTGGTAATGCTGATACTACATTAATTAAGCAACATCTTGTAAATATTACCAAAACAGAAAAATTCCGAAATCATAAAAATATTAATCAGCTAAATGAAATAGCCGATTACATTAAATCTTCATTTCAAACATATACAGATAGTGTTACTTTTCAAGAATTTGATGTAAATGGAAAAACATACAAAAATGTAATTGCTTCTTTTGGAACGGAACACAAAAAAAGAGTAATCATTGGAGCTCATTATGATGTTTGCGGAAACCAAGAAGGAGCTGATGACAATGCAAGTGGAATTGTAGGACTACTTGAGTTGGCAAGAATGCTAAAAGGTAAACAACTAAACTACCGAATTGATTTGGTTGCTTACACACTTGAAGAACCTCCTCACTTTAAAACCGAATACATGGGAAGTTATATTCATGCAAAATACTTGAAAGACAATAAAATTGACACCTACGGAATGCTCTCAGTTGAAATGATTGGTTATTTTAGTGATGAGAAAAAATCACAAACATATCCACTTGGATTATTATCTCTTTTTTATGGAAATAAAGGAAATTACATTACCTTAGTAAGAAAATTTGATTCTGGAAAGTTTGCCCGAAAATTTGTTAAGCGTTATAAAAAATCAAAAACTATTAACACTAAAAAGTTCACAGGTCCTAAATTTCTTCCTGGTATAGATTTCTCTGACCATTTAAATTATTGGAAATTTGGTTTTAGTGCACTAATGATAACTGACACATCTTTTTACCGAAACTTCAACTATCACGAACCAACAGATACTATAGAAACATTAGATATAAAAAGAATGGCAAAAGTTATTGATGGAATTTATAAAACAATAACAACTTTATAAATAAATGGAATTATATATTACACTCGGAATAATTGCTGTAGGTATCTTTTTGTTTGTTAAGGAATTTTTCTCAATAGATACTACTTCATTGTTAATTATGGCAATGTTTATTGTAACTGGTGTGCTTAGTCCCGAAGAAGGTTTTTCAGGATTTACACACCCTGCAACGCTAACTTTGGGCTGCATGTTTGTTATAAGCGCTGCTATATTTAAGTCTGGAATTATAGATGGATTGAGTAACAAAATTATCAAACTTGCTAAAATCCATTACTTTATGGCTTTGTTGGTTTTTACTTTTGTCACCGCTCTTTTTTCTGCTTTTATTAACGATACTGCTGTTGTTGCTATAATGATTCCTATGGCTTTATTGGTTTGTAAAGAAACAGGAATAAGTCCTTCCAAATTATTAATTCCTATATCTTTTGCAGCATGTTTTGGCGGCGCATGCACCCTTATTGGTACAGGAACAAACATACTTATAAGCAGTTATGCTCAAAAAAGTGGATTGGCTGAATTTAATATGTTTGAGCTTACTCCTGTGGCTTTAATTCTGGCAGCAATAGGGTTTCTATATATGTTTATTATTGCTCCTATGTTATTACCAAAAAGAAATAAAAACAATGATGTTACTTTAATTCAACAGGCAGAGAAATACATGGCAGAAATCATACTAATTGACTTATGTCCTGATATTAATAAGAAATTAAGCGAAACAAATTTAGTAGTAGATTACAAAATTCAATTATTAACTGTTATAAGAGGCTCTACGCGTATTAGAGATTGTTCTTCTGACTTTATTTTAGAAAAAAATGACGTATTAAAAGTAGTCATTAGCCCTGAAAATTTAATTAAGTTAAAAGACACTAAAGGCTATAATATTCAGGGAGATAAATTAGAAGAAAATGAAGTAAAGGAAATTGATATTAGTCCAACAGAATCGACTAAAGATATTCCTAATAATCAACGAAAAATTTACGAAGTACTTATCCCTGTTGGCTCTAAATTAGCATCAAAATCATTAAAAGAATTACATTTTAGAGACACTTACAGAAGTTCTGTATTAGGTATAAGACAAAGAAATGAAATGATAATGCAAAACTTAAGCGATATGAAATTAAAAGAAGGAGATATGCTTTTAATTTATTCTACTGAAAAAGATATTGCCCGACTTACCACCCAACATTTGGTTTTTATGCTCTCTAATTATGAAAAACAACAAGTAAATTATAAAAAAGCCATCCCAGCATTATTAATTGCTATTGGAGTTATTGGTACTGCAGCACTTAATATTACTTCTATTTTAATGAGTGGAATGATAGGTTGTTTATTAATTATTACCACTTCCATTCTTAAACCCCAAGAAGCTTATGAAGCAATTAATTGGAAAGTAATTTTTATGATCGCTGGAGTACTCTCTATGGGAAATGCATTAGAAAGTTCAGGAGGTTCTACTTTAATTTCAGGATATATTTTTGATGTGATGGGAGACTTAGATAAAAGAATTACACTTAGTTTAGTATTTTTAATTACTTTTCTTTCTACCAACATTATTTCTGGTAAAGCAACAGCCGGATTAATGACACCTATAGTTATTAGTTTGGCAGCTGCACTCCAAATAAGCGAACGTCCATTGTTAATTGCCGTAATGTTGGCTTGTTCCTTAACCTTTATGACACCTATTGCTAATCCAACTAACACTATGGTTTATTCTCCAGGAAACTATAGGTTTAAGGATTACCTAAAAATAGGCACTCCATTAAATATTATCATTTGGATTGCTGCAACATTTTTAATACCTTTATTTTTTCCATTTTAAAATGGAAATATGACCTTAAAACATCGATTATAAACACATGAAAAGGCAATTTAAAAAACTCATTACATTTACTAAAGATTACCAAAATAAAGAAGATATTATCTTAAGAGACCACCTTGCCATGGAAAGAACCAAGTTGGCAAATGAAAGAACTTTACTTTCTTATTTAAGAACCTCTTTATATCTTCTTTTAGGTGGTATTGCATTGTTGGGGTTAAAAGATTTTCAAGACCTTAAATTCTTAGGGTATATAGCGCTTTCATTAAGTGCTTTACTAATAGTTATTGGTACCGTTAGATTTTTACAACTTAAAAAACATCTAACTAGATTTTATGTGCCTATTAATGATAATGATAATTAACATCTCGTAATAAGTTTTAATAAACACCCATCTTTTATCATCTTCATAAATATTTTAACAACTTTTATATATTATATGTATATACATTAAATGTTTTTGTATACATTTGCAACAAATTTTGAAAGACTAAATAAAAAACATGAAAATAGAAGAAGAAATTAAACAAGACAAGTTTCATTCGGAATACCAAAAATTAGCCATTAATATATTATTTACTAATCAATGGCTAACTGCTAACACAACCAAAATACTTAAGCCATTTGGTATTAGTCCGCAACAATACAATGTATTACGAATTTTAAAAGGGCAGTCGCCAAAAGCCATTTCGGTAAGCAACATTATGGAAAGAATGATAGACAAAATGTCTAACACTAGCAGGTTGGTAGAAAAACTAAGACAAAAAGAATTGATTGAAAGAGTTACTTGTGAACAGGACAGGCGACAAGTAGATGTAAAAATTACTAAAAAAGGATTGGACTTATTAGAAAAAGTTAAAACAGAAATGAATGCTTTTAAAACAATTAGTGATAACCTTACTGAAAAAGAAGCCAGCACTATTAATGACTTATTAGACAAAATGAGGGGATAACGATGGTATTTCATCACCTCCCAAAATAAAAAATTTAATTAGATAAATGTATATACATTAAATGTTAAAACATATATATTATGAAAATACTAACAAAAGAACATCAAGCAAAAGGCTCCTTTGATGGCGGGGCAATTATAGAAAACAAACCTATCGGATTTCCTCAAGAAAAAGGAGAACAAAAACCATTTTCAAATCTATTTTACTGGGCTAATGCATGGTCGGAGAAAGGTGGTTTAATTGGAGAACATCCTCATCAATTGTTTGAAATTATGTCATTTGTTATTGAAGGAGAAATTCAGCATTACGATAATAAATTCGACCGTTGGTTATCATTAAAAAAAGGTGATGTACAAATAATCCGTTCTGGAAATGGCATCCGACATGCAGAAAAAATTATGCCCGGAGGCAGAATGTTTCAAATCTGGTTCGATCCAAATGTACATGTAACCTACAATAAAGAAGCTTCTTACAGCGATTATAAAAGTGAAAACATGCATTATTTTGAAGAAAATGGTATTAAAGTAAAAAACTATATTGGCAAGGGGGGACCAGTAGAGATGGATGCTGAAAATGTTATTATAAGTGAACTTACACTCCCAAAAGGCAATCATATTATTGCAATTCCTGAAGGAAAAATAGCTACTTTTTACCTTATTGATGGAAAAGCTCATGCGAATAATAAAGCATTAAAAGAACATGATTTTATTATCTCTGATGATGAAAGAACAATAATTTTTGATGTTGAAGAAGAAACACTATTATTTACTGTTGAAGTAGCAAAAAAAATAAGTTACAAAACTTATTTAGAATTAAATAAATTTAATTAATCAATAAAAATTATAAAAACATGAAAATCATACCAGAAATAACGAATAGATTTAGTCCGACAACATTTACCGAACAAGAATTATCAGAGGAACAACTAACTACGCTATTTACCGCAGCTGGAAAGGCAGCTTCCTCTTATAATGAACAACCATGGCGTTTTGTTTATGCTTTAAAACAAGATAGCGAAGCTTTTAAAAACATTTTAGAATGTTTAGTTGAAGGTAACCAAGAGTGGGCAAAAAATGCAGCTGCCTTAGTAATTACTGTTTCTAAAAAGAACTTTACTAAAAATGAAAAAGCAAATGCCCACAACCGACATGACTTAGGCTTAGCAGTGGGAAACCTTTGTGCTCAAGCTACAGCTATGGGGTTGCACTTGCATCAAATGGGTGGTTTCTCTGCTGAAAAAGCAATTAATAACTTGAATATACCAGAAGGTTTTGAACCTGTTACTGCTATTGCTCTAGGTTATTATGATGGTGACTTTGTAGAAACCCCTCGTAAACCTATTGATGAAATAGTATTTAAAGGAAAGTGGAAGTGAGAAATAAAATTCTTATTTAAATTTATAGTTATGTATTTTTACATCATAAAATTATTTTGATGATGCATAAATTTAAACTTTTAGGGCTTGCTGTATTAAGTGGTTTATTAATGGGTGTTGCTTGGCCCGAAACAGGGAGTTTCTCTATCTTAATTTTTGTTGCTTTTGTTCCACTTTTATTGTTGGAAGAAATAATTGCATCTCAACCTGAAAAATATTCTAAATGGCACTTGTTTTTCTACACTTACCTTACATTCTTAATCTTTAATACCTACACCACATGGTGGATTTGGCATTCTTCGGAAGCAGGAATGGTAATGGCAGAAGTGCTTTACTCCTTATTTATGACCATTATATTTATGTGGTTTCATTCCGCTAAAAAACACTTGGGAAATAAAAGAGGCTACATTGCTTTAATAGCTTTTTGGATGGGTTTTGAATGGGTACATTATAATTGGGAGTTTTCTCACCCTTGGAATACCTTGGGCAATGTTTTTGCCAATAATCCCAAATGGATACAATGGTATGAATATACTGGTGTAATGGGAGGTTCGCTATGGATTATATTAATGAATATTGTTGTTTATCACTTTTATCAGGCTTATGTAATAAGAAAAGAAAGTTTTTTGAGCAATATAAAAATGATAATCATTGCAGTAGTGCTATTGTTCGCACCAATGATTTATTCTTACAATACATATAGCAATTATGTAGAAACAGAAAATCCAATAGAGGTAGTAGTAGTTCAACCAAACATAGATCCTTATAAAGACAAGTTTGGCAGAATGACCGAAGATGAGCAGATTGCTAATATTTTAGCATTAGCACAATCAAAAATCACACAAAACACCACTTATGTTGTAGCTCCAGAAACAGCTATACCAAGAGGTTTTGTAGAAACCAAACCAGAAGAAAGCAATGCTTACCGAATGCTGCAGAATTGGCTAAAAAACAATCCTCACATCACTTTAATTATTGGAGCATCAACTTACAGAGAGTATAAAGCTTCCCCTAAAAAACCAACAGCAACTGCTCGCCCTGACAAACAAACAGGTGGTTGGTATGATGCTTTTAATACAGCTTTGCAAATGAAACATGATGCTCCAATGCAGATTTATCATAAGTCTAAACTAGTATTAGGAGTAGAAAAGTTACCTTATCCAAAATTATTTAGCCCTTTAGAAAAGTTTGCCATTAATTTGGGCGGAACCTTAGGCAGTTTAGGCACCGAAAAAGAAGCTTTTAACTTGGTAAATGATAACATAAACATTGCTCCAGTAATTTGTTATGAATCTATTTATGGAGAATATTTTGGCAGCTATGTAAAAAAAGGAGCTCATGCGGCTTTCATTATTACTAATGATGGTTGGTGGGATGATAGTCCTGGTTATAAGCAGCATTTGGCTTATGGTAGATTACGAGCCATAGAAACTCGTAGAAGTATTGCCAGAAGTGCCAATACTGGAATTTCTTGTATTATTAATCAGCGTGGCGATGTGCTACAACCAATTGGTTGGTGGCAAAAAGGCGTAATTAAAGGAGATATCAACTTAAATACCGTAGAAACTTTTTATGTACGTTCGGGAGATTGGATAGGAAGAGTATTAGCTGCACTTTCTGTATTATTGTTGGTTTGGAGCTGGGGAGCTAAAATAAAAAATAAAAATAATTTTAATCTTTGATGGCTAATTAAGACTTTTATTACATTAGTCGTTAACTTTATTTACTGAGTTATGTTTAAAGAGGATTTTCTACATTATATATGGAAGTTTAAACGCTTTAAAACACAAAGTTTAGTTACTACTAATGGCGAACCTATACAAATAATAAAAGTTGGATTTCATAACCAAGATTCCGGACCAGATTTTTTTAATGCTCAACTTAAAATTGGTAACACCACTTGGGCAGGAAATGTAGAAATTCACTTAAAATCTTCCGATTGGAATGCTCACCAGCACCAAAAAGATAAGGCCTACGACAATGTGATTTTACACGTAGTTTATGAAGACAACGCTGAAATAAAAAATACCAACAACGATATTATTCCTACATTAGAATTAAAAGAAAACATTGATTTAGATGTACTGCATCATTACCATCAACTTATTTATTCTAAAAACAAAATTCCATGTGGTAATCAGCTAAATAAAATTACAACGTTTGAATTTAACAATTGGTTGGAGAGGCTTTTATTAGAGCGTTTGGAGAGAAAAACAACGTTAATTAATTCACATCTAAAACAAAATAAAAATAATTTAGACGAAACTTTTTATCATTTTCTATTTAAGTATTTCGGGTTAAATGTGAATGCAATTCCTTTTGAGCAGTTGGCTCAAAATACTTCCTTAAAAATTATTGAAAAACATCCTCAACAAATAAGTGTTGAAGCCTTATTATACGGACAAGCAGGTTTTTTAAATGAAAATATTACAGATGAATATTTTCAGCGATTAAAAAAAGAATATACTTTTTTACAAGCTAAATTTAAGTTACAACCCATAGACAAAGTAACTTGGAAATTCTCTAAGTTACGTCCATCTAACTTTCCAACTATACGCATAAGCCAGTTAGCAACCTTGTTGAGAAAACATCCTAGATTATTCTCAAGAATTCTTGAACTAAAAGATGTTAAATCTATTCAGCAATTGTTTAAAACAGAAGCATCAGCATATTGGTTAAACCACTATCAATTTGGAGCTGAATCTAAATCCAAACCTAAAAAAGTAGGCAAAACCCTGTTAAATAATTTGATAATTAATGTAGTTGCTCCATTTTTGTTTGTTTATGGTAAACAACATCAACAAGAAAAACACATTAATATAGCCTTACAACTATTAGAACAAACACCCGCTGAAGCTAATTCAATTATAACTAACTGGAAAGCTTTAGGGATTGAACCCAACAATGCAGCTAAAACACAAGCACTTATTGAACTCAAAAATAATTACTGCACACCAAAAAAATGTTTGAGTTGTTATGTGGGGAATAAACTATTGTCAACTGTATAACCTAACAGGTTTTTAAAAACCTGTTGTTTAATATTCGATTTGCAATAAAAACAAAAAAGCAATGTTATATTTTGATTTTAACGATAATTAAATTACTGAAAATGATTAGATATAGCTGCTTGTTTTTATTGCTTCTTGGTTGTCTTCAAGTTGCTGCACAAGAAAAAGGAAAAACAGATGAACCAACACCAATTTATACTCCAAAAGAATTACCCTTAATTAGAAGTGCTGATGTAATGTGGCATAGAAGATTGTGGCGAGAAATTGATTTGACAGAAAAAACCAATCAACACTTGTATTTTTATAAAAATAATCCCAAACCTAATCTTTGCTTGTTTGATTTGATTTATCAGCATGTTTTAAATGGGAGTTTAAAAGCATATAGTACTAAAGATGATAAATTTACTACAGAATTAAATATTGATTCTCTCCCTACTTTACTAGCAGATAGCATTTATATTAATGATACCACAGAAAACAAAATCAAACAATTTGTACCAGTAGTAAGTAAAGATGTAGTAAAATTTTGGCTTAAAGAAGATTGGATTTATGATAGCAAATATGCTAAAATTGATGTTAGAATTATTGGTATTTGTCCGGTTAGAATTAAAAAAGATGAGTATGGACAAGTAATAGGTTATCAGCAATTATTTTGGGTTTACTTTCCTCATGCACGTAATATTTTAGCAAATCATGAAGCCTTTAAAAAAGAAAGAGAAGATGCTACTAGAATTTCTTTTGATGATGTATTCTTAGAACGGAAGTTTAGTAGTATCATCATTAATGAAAACGACAAAAAAGATTTACACCTAAAAGAAAACTTGAATGAGCTAGATACAAAGTTAGAAAGCGAAAGAAGTAAGATTTATTTTTACGAACCTTCCTTAAATCTTTGGAAATAGATTTAGCTATTTCTCCCAAAAAATCATTATCTTCGCATAGAATAAACCTATTGTCATGATAAAAAAAATTAAAGCCTATTTTGAGGAAAAAGCATTTGGTGTATGTGCTTGGTGGGGCGAAAAACTTCAACTAAGAACTTCTAAAATAAGAATGTTTTTTATTTACATCTCTTTCTTAACTTTGGGGTCTCCACTGATTATTTATCTTATCATGGCTTTTATTCTAGAACATAAAGACTATTTTAAGTTCAAAAAAAGAAGATCAGTGTGGGACTTGTAAAAACCTAATTCAAAAAACTATATGGAAATTCCTATTTTAAAAGACATTGTCATCATTTTAGGACTTTCTGTACTCATCATTTTACTTTTTAACAGATTAAAAATCCCACCTATTTTAGGTTTTTTAATTACTGGAATTATTAGTGGTCCGCACGGACTAAATCTAGTTAGTGCTGGACATGAGGTAGAATTATTATCGGAAATAGGCATTATTTTTCTACTGTTTGTAATTGGCATAGAATTCTCCTTAAAAGGATTAGTATCTATTAAAAATACAGTCCTCTGGGGTGGTATGATGCAGGTTGGAGGCACAATAGGGCTAACAACACTTTGTGCCACATGGATGGGATTACCTCTTCAAACCTCCATTTTTATTGGGTTTTTGTTTTCATTAAGTAGTACAGCTATTGTGTTAAAAATGCTTCAAGAAAAAGGTGAAATAACCTCTCCACATGGTAGAGTAGCTGTGGGGATATTGATTTTTCAAGATATTATTGTGGTGCTAATGATGTTAGTTACACCACTTTTAGCAGGACAATCTGAAGACCCTGTGCATGATTTATTAATGTTAGTAGTAAAACTTGCAGGAGTATTGATAGTCTTGTTTTTATTGGGAAAATATGTTGTTCCGTTATTATTCAAATCTGTTGTAAAAGCCAAAAGTAGAGAGTTGTTTATTTTAACAACGGTAGTGCTTTGTTTTGCTACGGCTTGGCTTACTTCAGCAGTAGGCTTGTCTTTAGCATTAGGAGCTTTCTTTGCCGGACTAATTATTTCAGAATCGGAATATAGCCATCAAGCAACCGCTAATATACTTCCTTTCAGAGAAATTTTTATTAGCTTTTTCTTTGTTTCTATTGGTATGTTATTGGATTTAGAATTTTTCTTTAATAACTTATTGTCCATACACTTAATTGCTTTTGGTGTTGTTGCCTTAAAAATTATTATTTTAGTTATAACAGTATTAATTTTAAAATATCCTCCTAGAACAGTTATACTTACTGCACTTAGTCTTTTTCAAGTGGGAGAATTTGCTTTTTTACTTTCGGCAACAGGAATGGAATATGAATTAATGAGTAATTCCATATATCAGCACTTTTTAGCAATTTCTATTATGAGTATGGGGGCAACTCCTTTTGTTATTGATTTTTCAGATAAAATTGCTGACTTCTTATTTAAAACACCATTGCCTAAAAACGTAAGAAGAAGGTTAAAAAATATCACCAAAAACAATGCTCACAACAATAAAATTGAGGAAGAAAGTTATCATGATCACCTTATTATTATTGGTTATGGCTTAAATGGAGAAAATGTTGCTAAAGCGGCCAAAAGAGCTAACATTCCTTATTTAATTGTAGATTTAGATCCAGAAGCCATCAAAAAAGCCAAAGGAAATAATGAACCCATTATTTTTGGTGATGCTGCAAATGATGTTATTTTAAAACACCTTCATGTGCATGAAGCTAGAGTGGTAGTGGTAGCAATTTCTTCTCCCGAAACCACAAAAAAAATTGTACGGTCTATTAGAAATTATACCAGAACTGCTTATATAATTGTAAGAACTCGCTATATTAGTGAAATTGAAGAAAATATTAAAGCTGGTGCAGATCAAGTAATTCCTGAAGAGTTTGAAACCTCTATCGAGATTTTTACCCGCGTGATGCGTAAATATTTAGTCCCTAATGACGATATTAAACAGTTTGTAAATTATATTAGGTCTAGAAATTATGAAATGCTGAGAGACATTAGTGCCGTTAATATTTTAACAGGAAAAGATGTAATGCAATTGCGTAATGATGAAATGGAAATTGCTACGGTACATGTTACACAAGGAAAAAATAAAATTGTTGGCAAATCGCTTAATGCATCTTCGTTGAGAAGTGATTATGGCGTTACGCTTTTAGCCATTAAAAGAGGTAAAGAATACATTACTGATATTGATAGTGATAATATAATTTTACAAGAAGATGTACTTTATCTTTTAGGTGACCCCGACCATATTTTATTAGTAAATAAATTCTTTGAGTTGGAATGATACTTTTTTCACCTATACTTCATCAATAAATTGGGGTAATCTGAGATAATACCATCAACACCTCTTTCAATAAGCTTTTGAATAGTGTCTTCGTTGTTTACTGTCCAAACATGTAGTTCCTTACCGAAATCATGTACTTTTTCAATAATTGCTTTAGTAGCGTAATCGTGTTTTACAATTACTTCATCTACAAAGTTATATCTTTTTAAAGGCCTAATATTTAATCCTTTATCAAAAGAAAGCGGGAGGTGCGCATGTTTTCCAACAAACAATTTGCCTAGCTTAATGCTATTATCTAGTTTATTAATTCTAAAGAGGGCTCTATCATTAAAAGAAATTATTTTGCACCAATCTTTAGCATTTTTATTTTTTATGATATTGATAATATGTCTTTCAATATTAGGGTAGTACATGTAACTATATTTGGTCTCAATAAGTAGTTCTACTTTTCCGTCAATTAAATCAATAACTTGCTCTAGTGTTGGCACTTTTTCATTGATATAAAACTTATTGAACTTATAACCTGCACTAAACTGAAGAATTTCATCGTAAGTAAGGTTTTTTACAAAACCATGTCCAGTTGTAGTTCTTCTAAGTGTTCTATCGTGCAATACAATAATTCTATTGTCTTTAGTCTGTTGAACATCAATTTCTACTCTATCAACACCAAGCTCTATAGCAAGTTGAATAGAAGCTAAAGTGTTTTCAGGAGCTAATCCTGCTGCACCTCTATGTCCAGTAATAATGACTTTTTTGTTTTCCAAAATAAATGGCTTAGGCTAAAATTGGTTCTGAATAATCATTCAGTTCGTTATATATACTATCTCTTTCAATAGGTTTTCTACCAACTTCTTTTATCAATTGAATCATTTGTTCAGAAGTCATGGTTGGTTTTTGCTCTTCAGCTCCAGCCATTGTATATATTTTTGTTGAATCATCAACAGTTCCATCAATATCGTTTACACCAAAAGAAAGTAACAATTGAGTTGTTTTTCTTCCTATCATTGGCCAATAAGCTTTTATGTGGTTAAAATTATCAAGAAAAATTCTACCCATAGCATAAACTTTCAAATCTTCAATTATGCTTACTTCTTCAATATTAGACATCTGATTATTTTTATTTCTGAATTTTAGAGGAATAAAAGCATTAAAACCTCCTGTTTTGTCTTGAAGATTTCTTAGTCTGTTCATATGGTCGATAAGGTGTTCATATTTTTCAAGATGTCCGTAAAGCATAGTGGCATTAGAAGGCATTCCAACTTTATGAGCAGCCTCGTGCATTTGCAACCATTGTTCGGAAGTACATTTATCTTTACAGATTTGAATTCTAATTTCTTCATCAAAAATTTCTGCTCCACCACCAGGTAAAGAGCCTTGTCCGGCATCTTTTAATATTTTCAATCCTTCTTCATAACTAACTTTGGCTTTTTTACACATATAGTCTAATTCAACAGCGGTAAAAGCTTTCACATGTATATCTGGGCGAATTTGTTTAATATTTTCAATTAAGTTTTTGAAGTACGCTAATCCCATTTTTGGATGAACACCACCAACAATATGAACTTCGGTAATATCTTTTCCTTCATAATTTCTAATCGCATTATAAATATCCTCTTCAGAAAGTTCCCAAGCATCATATTCATCTTTTTCTCTTAAAAAACGAGAGTAGGAACAAAATTTACAATCGAAAACACAAATATTAGTTGGTTCTATATGGAAGTTTTTATTGAAATAGGTTTTATTTCCGTGTTTTTTTTCTCTGATATAGTTGGCAAGCGTTCCTAAATGGCTTAGTTCGGCATTGTAAAATAAGTATATCCCTTCTTCGGGAGTAACTCTTTCTTCATTCAATATCTTATTATAAATGTCCTTTAATTGGTTGTCTGTTACTGTTAATGAAAACAGTGAGTTAATGGTTGTATTATCCATAAGTGGTAAAATATTTTTAACAAAGGTAAGCATAAGATAAAAAAAGAGCCTCAAAAAAATGAGGCTCCTTAAAAAAATTAATAATAATTAACTCACTACTTAGCAATCAATACTTTTTTAGTGGTGATGTTATTATCGGATTTAATATTTACAAAATAAATACCATTAGGTTGATTATCTATGTTGATAGTAAATAACTGAGTGTTTAGTGGGTTGCCACTTGTGTAAATTAATTCTCCAACAAGGTTATAAATTTCAATAGTAGTTTCTTTTTTCTCCGTTAGAGCAATATTTAAAGTTCCGTTTGAAGGGTTTGGGAAAACTAAAATCTCATTAATTGTACCTAAAATTTCTTTTTCACCTGTTGTAGTACTATTACATATTACAGGAATAACAGCTGCACTATGGTCTAAGCTATAAGTAGCTAAATCAATCCATCCTGTTGTTTCCTTTGCCCACACAGTGTTTGTTCCTGTAGGTGCAGCCATAAGAGCTACGGTATCACCATTAACTAATGTAGTATGATCATGACCAACAAAGAAATTTCCATTTAAAGATGGTGGGGTTGAAAGAGACCATACCGTTGGAGCTCCTCCTGTACCTAATTGTGAAGCTTGAACGGATTGTTGAGCTAAAACAGTTCCTGGAGCACCTGCATTTAATCCCCAAACTTTTAGGTTTACATTACCAGTTCCTGAAGTGCTAAAATAGTAAATAACATCTGTTAAGAAAGTTCCAGAACCTGTGTATGGAACTTTATCTGCCCAACCATTATCTCCATAACTATTTTGACCCATAATATATCCATTTCCTCCACCCCAAATATAAGCTCCTGTTTGACTACCATGTTGTCCAAGATCCCAAGTTGCAGCAGTAGAATCACAAACCTGACTACCAGCAGCTATAACTGTAATGTAACTGTTTTTAGTTTCATTATCAGTACTAGTTCCATCACCAACAGTTAATGAAACTGTGTAAGTTCCAACATTGTTGTAAGTAATGGAGGGAGGAGTTGCAGCTGTTGAGGTTGATGGAGTAACACCTCCTTGAGAAGTTACATCAAAATTCCATGAGTTAGAAGTAATAGGATTTGGTCCTGAAGATGTATTGGTAAAAGTAACCGATTGTCCTGCTGTAATCGTAGTGGAAGAAGCAACAAAATTAGCATTTAATGGAGCAACCCCACAAACAGTAGATGTAAGTAAAGAACCTCTTCTAGGAGAATTCTGTAAAACAACATCCATTCTTGCTTTTTGGTTTGCAGAGAACATATACATACAGGCATCTGGTACATAATCCATGTAGTTCATAAACATTTCACCAGTAGTATTTCCTGAACAAGCTCCTACATTATAAGGGTGAGTTCTACAGTTATAGTTAGCTGTTTGTTGAGTAGGTGTATCATTACAAAAATCATTTCCACAAGTAGCATCTCCCCAAATATGACGAAGACCTAACCAGTGACCAATTTCATGTGTTGCTGTTCTTCCTTTGTTGTAAGGAGCACTAACAGCACCTGTTGTCCCAAAGGCATTATAAAGAATAACTACTCCATCAGTATTAGCTGAACCACCATTCCCAGGCATACCTCCTAAACCTGAAGAAGAAGGGAATTGAGCATACCCTAAAACACCACCTTGAATGTTAGCTACCCAAATATTGAAATATTTAGTAGGATCCCACTGAGTTTGTGGCTTCCATGTACCATCTATTTGATTTGTGGTTAGTGAACTTGTTCCTACATTAACTCTGTTAACTCCATTCGTTGGTTGGTTATTTGGATCTATCTGAGCTAAACAAAACTCGATATCACAATTACCAATAACCGATTGAAAAGTAGAAGGCACATTAGAGATGTCTGTGTTTGAAGCAGAAAAATCTTGATTCAATGCAGTTATTTGAGACTGAATTTGAGTCATACTGATGTTTTGTGTTGAGTTTCCATACAAAACATGTACTACCACAGGAATTACTCTTGATGCTTTATTGTTAGCATTATCTTGAGCATAAGTTTTTAACTTTTCTTCCATCCAAGTTTCAAAGTCATCTACGGATTCCATTTGTGGATTGACTTGTTGATGAACTTGATGCATTTCATCGGAAAAACATCTAATATGTCCACTTGGTGTTTTTGGAGCTTCTTGAATTAACTGTTGAGTTAAATTGTCATCTAAAGCAGTGTTAGCCTTTGTTTTGTTTGCTTGAATTTTATTTCCATTAATTTGACCGTTTAGCAAAACAGTAAATAATATTGAAAATAAGCTTAATAATGTAATTTTTTTCATGAAAGTTTTAGTTTAATTAATGCTTACCAAATTTACGGATATAATATTATTTAGAAAATAATAGTTTATTTAATTATTATAATCCTAAGATAAAAAAATAATGAAGCAACCTTTTATAAATTTCAATCGTCTTTTAATGTATTAAGGAGATAAATTTTTAAAAGTTAATTAGATAGGTAGTTAAATCATAAAAAATCTCCTCCCTTTGAATTAAAGTCCCTTAATTTTTTTGAGGGACTTTTTTTATGGAAAAATTTTGCTTGGATTAAGTATATTATTTGGATCGAAGACAGATTTTATCTGTTTTTGCAATAATAATGTTTTTTCATCAAAAGGAATATTCATATATGATTTCTGAACGTAACCAATACCATGTTCTCCAGAAATAGTGCCTTTTAATTGTACACAAAGTTGAAAAATCTCTGCTATTCCTTTTGGTAATTCATTGTTCCAAGCTTCATCACTCATGTTTTCTTTGATGATATTTACATGTAAGTTTCCGTCTCCAGCATGTCCGTAACAAACTGATTTAAAACCGTATCTATTTCCTATTTCTTTTACGCCTTTAAGTAACTTGGGTAACTCTGCTCTAGGCACCACAGTATCTTCTTCTTTATAAATGGATTGACTTTTTACGGCTTCACCAATCACTCTTCTAATCTTCCAAAGTTTCTCTTTTTGAGTGGCATCATCGGCAAAAAGTATTTCTCCAGTTTTAAAAGTCTCTAATACCTGATAAATGAGTTCACAGTCTTTATACAAAACATCCATATCATTTCCATCTACTTCAATAAGTAAATGAGCTTCAATTCCATCTTCAATATTGATGACAGTATCATTTATAAATTTTTTTCCCCATAAAATAGCATCTCTTTCCATTAATTCCATTGCTGAAGGAGTTATACCTGCATTAAAAATTGCAGCCACAGCACTACATGCTTCTTCAGCTGAAACAAAAGGAACAAGCATTAACAAGTCTTGCTTTGGGTGTGGAATAAGCTTAAAAACCGCTTTAGTAATAATACCTAATGTACCTTCGCTACCTACCAATAATTGTGTAAGGTTATAACCTGTAGAGTTCTTTAGCACATTAGCTCCCGTCCATATTATTTCACCTGTGGGAAGTACTACTTCTAAATTTAAAACATAATCTTTGGTAACACCATATTTTACCGCTTTTGGTCCACCAGAATTTTCTGCTAAATTACCACCTATAAAACAACTGCCTTTGCTGGCAGGGTCGGGAGGATAAAATAGTCCTTTAGCTTTTACCACTTCTTGAAACTCTTGAGTGATAACTCCTGGTTCAATGATAGCTTGTAAATTTCTTTCATCAATTTCAATAATGCTATTAAAACGTTCCATAGAAAGTAAAATACCTTTATTTACAGGCAAAGCTCCACCACTCAAACCAGTACCGGCACCTCTAGGAGTTAGTGGAATTAAATGCTCATTACATAGTGTTACTATGGAACTTATTTCTTCTGCTGTTCTTGGCTTTACAATTACTTCAGGAAAAAACTTCAAATCTTCCGTTTCATCATGACTGTATTTACTTAAACTTTCATCATCCCATAAAACAAAATTATCGCCAACTAATGCTTGTAATTGTTGAATAATAGCAGTTGTTACTTTTCCATAAACAGACATAGTGAACTATTTTTTGATGTGATTTTATAAAATCTAAAAATAATAAAATTAGAGAAAATACAGCCATTTTTTCTATATTTGCAGTCAATTAGGCCTCGTGGCGCAACTGAATAGCGCATCTGATTACGGCTCAGAAGGTTACAGGTTTGAATCCTGTCGAGGTCACAAAAAAAAGCTCAACTATTGCTAGTTGAGCTTTTTTAATTTGACAATATATTTACCTGTTTTCTATAGTTACGTAATCTCTTTTAGTAGCACCTGTATAAACCTGACGAGGACGACCAATTGGTTCTTTGTTCTCAATCATTTCTTTCCATTGAGCTATCCAACCTGGCAACCTTCCTAAAGCAAACATTACTGTAAACATTTCTGTAGGTATTCCCAATGCTCTATAAATAATTCCTGAGTAGAAATCAACGTTAGGGTAAAGTCCTCTCGCTTTAAAGTATTCATCTTCTAAAGCTACTTTTTCTAATTTTTTAGCAATATCTAAAATAGGATCATCTACTCCTAAAGCGTCTAATACATCATCAGCTGCTTTTTTAATAATCGTAGCTCTTGGGTCGAAGTTTTTGTAAACTCTATGTCCAAATCCCATTAAACGGAAAGAGTCATCTTTATCTTTTGCTTTTGCTATCCATTTTTCAGTATCTCCTCCATCAGCTTTTATAGCTTCCAACATTTCAATTACTGCTTGGTTTGCTCCACCATGTAGTGGACCCCAAAGTGCAGAAACTCCTGCTGAAATTGATGTATATAAATTTGCTTGTGATGAACCTACAATTCTTACTGTAGATGTAGAACAGTTCTGTTCATGATCAGCATGTAAGATTAACAACTTGTTTAAAGCACTTGCTACAACTGGATCTACTTCATAATCATCTGTTGGCATAGCAAACATCATATTTAAAAAGTTAGAACAGTAATCTAAGTTATTATTTGGATAAATTACTGGGTGACGCATGGCATTTTTGTAAGCCCAAGCTGCTAATGTAGGTACTTTAGCAATTAATCTTTGCATGGTTAAATCTACTGCTTCTTTAGGTCTGTTTGGATCTAAAGATTCAGGGTAGAATGTTGATAGTGAAGATAATGATGCCGCCAAAATACCCATTGGATGAGCTTTTGGTGGGTAAGCATCAAAAAAGTGCTTCATATCTTCATGAATTAACGTATGCTTAGTAATGTTTTCTTGAAATTTAGTATATTCTTCTTTAGTCGGTAATTCTCCATATATCAATAAAAAAGCTACTTCTAAAAATTCTGCCTTCTCTGCCAACTGTTCTATTGGATAACCTCTGTATCTTAAAATACCTTCTTCACCATCTAAAAAAGTAATGGCACTTTGTGTAGAGCCAGTATTTTTAAATCCGCTATCAATAGTAATATATCCTGTTTTTGCTCTAAGAGCAGATATATCAATGGCTTTTTCATTTTCTGTTCCTTCTATAACAGGAAACTCATATACTTTCCCGTCTAATTCTAATTTTGCTATTTCTGACATATTTATTTCTTTATTTTTTTGACGTTTGCTAAATTAATAAACTACTTTCTATTTTTTTACACTTTTTGTTAAAGAAATTTAAAATCTTCACCAAGGTATTGAGCACTGTGTCCAAGCATTTCTTCAATACGTAATAATTGGTTGTATTTTGCCATTCTATCCGAACGAGAAGCCGAACCTGTTTTAATTTGTCCTGTGTTTAATGCCACCGCCAAATCGGCAATGGTGGTGTCTTCAGTTTCTCCCGAACGGTGACTCATTACTGATGTGAAAGAAGCTCTATTTGCCATATCAACAGCATTTATTGTTTCTGTTAAAGAACCTATTTGGTTTACTTTAATTAAGATAGAATTAGCCGATTTTTCTTTAATTCCTTTTGCTAAACGCTTGGTATTGGTTACAAATAAATCATCACCCACCAACTGAACTTTATCTCCAATAGTTTTATTCAATTCTGCCCAACCTTTCCAATCATCTTCATCTAAGCCATCTTCAATAGATAAAATTGGATATTTTTTTGTCCAATCTTTCCAATAGCTTACCATTTCTGAAGAAGTTAATTTATCTCCAGTTGATTGGTGGAAATGATATACTTTTTCTTTTGCATTATAAAACTCAGAACTCGCAGCATCCATAGCAATGTAAACGTCATCGCCTGGTTTATAACCTGCTTTTTCTATGGCTTTTAATACGGTTTCTATGGCTTCTTCGTTAGATTTTAAGTTAGGAGCAAAACCGCCTTCATCACCAACATTGGTGGAATAACCTTTATCTTTTAAAACTGCTTTTAAATGATGGAAAATTTCCACACCCATTTTTAAACCTTCGCTAAAAGAAGAAGCACCAACGGGCATTACCATAAATTCTTGGAAATCTATATTATTATCAGCATGCGAACCTCCGTTTAAGATGTTCATCATAGGAATAGGTAACACGTTAGCATTAACCCCACCGATATATTTAAATAATGGCAAACCAGCTTCTTCGGCAGCAGCTTTTGCAGCAGCCATAGAAACTCCCAAAATAGCGTTAGCACCTAAATTGGCTTTATTTTCAGTTCCATCAAGTGCTATTAATGTTTTATCAATAGTGCTTTGGTCCATGATATAAGCTCCGTTTAACTCATCGTTAATAACGGTATTAATATTTTGAACTGCTTTTAAAACGCCTTTTCCAAGATAATTTTTCTTATCGTTATCTCTCAATTCAACGGCTTCGTATTTTCCTGTAGATGCTCCTGAAGGCACTGCTGCTCTTCCTAAAATACCATTTTGGGTAACCACATCTACTTCAACAGTTGGGTTTCCTCTAGAGTCGAAAATTTGACGTGCATGAATTTGTGCTATGTAACTCATTGTGCTAGTTTTAAAAGCCCCCTTAATCCCCCGAAGGAGGAAGAAAGCTAGATTATATTTTTTTAAATAAACATTTTTTTCAATTTCCCTAATCTTCAATAGAAATAATCCACATCTTTTAATAACATTATGGACTATGACTCCCTCCCTTCGGGAGGGTTGGGGTGGGCTTACTTATTTTTCTCTTACTAATACTTCATCAATCATTCCGTATTCTTTAGCTTCTGAGGCTATCATCCAATAATCTCTATCACTATCTTGCTCCACTTTTTCATAAGATTGCCCTGAATGTTTTGAAATAATATCGTATAATTCTTTTTTCAACTTCATAATTTCTCTTGCTGTAATTTCAATATCAGATGCCTGACCTTGAGCTCCACCTAAAGGTTGGTGAATCATCACTCTAGAGTGAGGTAAAGCTGTTCTTTTACCGTCAGCTCCTGCACATAACAATACTGCTCCCATAGAAGCTGCCATTCCGGTACAAATGGTTGCTACATCCGGAGAAATGTATTGCATGGTATCATAAATACCTAAACCTGCATAAACACCACCACCCGGTGAGTTTAAATATATTTGGATGTCTTTTTTAGCATCTACAGATTCTAAAAATAACAACTGAGCTTGTATAATGTTAGAAACATAATCATTTATTCCTGTTCCCAAGAAAATAATTCTATCCATCATTAATCTTGAAAAAACATCCATTGATGCAACATTTAACTGTCTTTCTTCAATAATTGTTGGAGAAATATAATCTGCATAAATAGATTGATATTGGTCATAAACCGTACTGCTTATGCCTACATGCTTGGTTGCATATTTTCTGAATTCGTCTTTATTGAACATATTTTTTTGGTTTTAGAATTGGTTTGTAAAAATAGTCATCTAAGATAGTATTTTAGAAATGATTTCTCTCTTTTTTTACAAAAAATTATAAAAAAAATGCCCCGATTAACAATCGAGGCATTTAACACTTATTTCTGTTTAGCTAAAAGCTTTTCAAACTCTTCTAAAGAGACTTCTTTTTCTTTCAATTTACAGGTTGATTTATACAAGTCCATTAATTTAGAATCGTATAACATTCCGTAAATTTTTCTAGCTTCTTCTTGATTTTGAAGTACGCTTTGAGCTGTTTGGGTTAATTGTTCATCATCATTTGTAGGCATTCCCATGCTTTGCATTTGCTGAGTCAACAACCCTTTAGTGTAGTCAATTACTTCTTCAAATTCAACTTTAATTTCGTTTGCTTCAATAATTTTATTTTCAATTAGTTGCCATTGTAAGCTTTTAGCATACATATCATATTCTGATTCAATTTGCTCGTCAGTAATTGGTTTTTCGTTAGATGCTTTTATCCATTTCTTTAAGAATGTATCTGGCAATTTTAATTTTAACGAATCCATTAAAGCATCTTGAATATCAGCTTTTAATTTTCTATCGCTATCAGCAATTAATCCTTTGTTTAATTCTTCAGCAATTTTATCTCTAAATTCTTTCTCAGATTTTACTGTTCCTTCTCCAAAAATTTTATCAAACAATTCTTGGTTTAAGTCAGATGCAATAACTCTGTTTACTTTTTCTACGGTATAATTGAATTTAGAGATGATGTTTTTCAACTCATTTACATCAACACCGATAGCTTGTGCTTGGTCACTTTCGTGTTCAGAAACAGTTTTTGGATCAACCACAAACATATCTCCTGCTTTAGCTCCAACTAATTGTTTTTGTAAGTTTTTATCTGTAACAGCATTAATAATAATTACTGAACTGTTAGTAATCCCACCTTCTTTTACCTTGCCTTCACCATCTAATTCTTCAAACTTTCCAAAAACCATATCGTCTTTTTCAGCTACTTCCGGATTAGTCATTTTTCCGTATCTGCGAGCTAAATCATCAACATATTTCTGAACATCTTTGTCAGATACTTTTATTTTATAGGCATCCACTTTAAGTTTATCTAAACTATCCACTTTAAAAGAAGGTGCTAATCCAACTTCGTATTTAAACTCAAATTCTTTTTGATTTTCCCAATCGATAGTTTCATCATCTTCCATTTTAGGAAGTGGGTTTCCTAAAACCTCAAGCTTTTCTTTGGTCAAATATTCTTGTAAAGTATCCGATAAAATTTTATTCAATTCGTCAACCAACAAGTTAGTTCCTACCATTTTTTTCACCATGCCCATTGGCACATGTCCTTTTCTGAAGCCAGGAACACTAGCTTTTTTACGATATTCTTTAAGTTGATTTTCCACTTTATCTTGATAATCTTCTTCTTTCAACTGCACTTTAATAACTGCATTTAAATCATCAATTTTTTCTTGTGTAATGTTCATATATTAAGGTTTAATTTTTCATAACTTGATAAGATTCCCCTTTTCAGTGGAATAAATTCAACTAACCACTCCTTAAAAGAAGTAGAGTTTCACTAAATTTAAAAAAGGTATAAGGTTAACCTTATACCTTTTATTTTTTTAAGGAACAACTCCTTATTTTGTGCGGGTGAAGGGACTCGAACCCCCATGCCGTGAAGCACTAGATCCTAAGTCTAGCGTGTCTACCAATTTCACCACACCCGCAAAGTTTTTAAATAAAGGTTTACTTTAAAACCTTCTTAAAAAAGGAGTGCAAAGATATCTTTTTTTGTTTATTAAACAAATGCTTTTAAGAAAATTTATCTATGCTAATGATTTTCTAAATTTATCAGTTTTTTACAATTTTTTTAGTGGTAATAATAATATTATTTTCATCCACTATTTTAAGCATATAAAACCCATGAGGTAAGTCGGCAAATACGTCCAATTTGATACTGTTTGTACCTTTATTAAGATGTATATTCTTTTCTATTACCGCTCCTAATAAATCTACCACCATAAAATTATAATTTCCTGCTTGAATTGTTTTAAGTTCAATATTCAACACATTTTTTACAGGGTTGGGAGAAATTACAACCTCACCATCATCTATTCTTCTAACAGAAACAATATCAGAATAAGAAAATTTACCATCAAAATCAACTTGTTTTAAGCGGTAATAAGTGATACTTGCTATTGGATTTTTATCCATTAAATAATAACGCAACAATTCATTTGAATTCCCTGCTCCTTTAACACTACCAATAGCTTGAAAATTTCGTGCATCTTTTGATGTTTCTAAAATAAAATAGTCATTATTTATTTCAGAAAGTGTTTGCCACGAAAGTTCGTTTCCGTGTTCTGAAGCATTTGCATCAAAACTCATTAATTCAATTGGAAGAATAGTACAATCAGTTGAAGCTGTATTAGCAGATGAAGAGTTTAAGGTAATCGGCTGTTGAACATCAGCATAATTAGTAACTAACAATATAAACACATCACCTGCACTAACATTTGCATTTGCTTGTTCAATATTTGTAGAAGAATAACTACAATCTATTGGCGTTGGCAATGAACCACAAGCTGCTTGAGCATTAGCCAAACTACTATAAGGTCCCCAAAGAGCAAAATCAATATCATCAGCAGCTGTTATATCAAAACTCATTACTCCTCCTGTATCAATTTCTAAATAAAACCAAGTCGGATTAGGTGATGTTGACAAACAATCGTAATCATTCCCAGGCTCTGTAGTACTGGCATCATCACCTCCTTCAGTCGCTATAAAGGAATAGGGACTATCCGCACAGATTGGTTGCATTTTACTGCACAGGTCATTTTCAGGTGGAGGTGCAGGTCCAAAAACACATATTGTGAAGTCTCCATCACTGGGCAAAAATGAAGAGTACGAATAAACTCTAACATAATAAGTATTACCTACCGTTAATCCAGTTAACATTAGTGATGATTCGGAATCCTGACAATCTATTGAAGTCCCCGAACATCCATCAAACACCTCAATTTCAGAATCAAAATTTGCAATTCTATCCACATAAGCAGTATCATCAGTTGCTACAAATGAAAACCAAACATCATCATTAGGAGTACCAAAACATGCAGATGATATACCAGAATCGTATGCCCCAGTAACACTTGAAGAAACCGAATTACAACTTCCATCTGTTGACATAGTTAAGCTTATTGCTC
Organism: Vicingaceae bacterium; assembly: GCA_965284565.1. Classification (GTDB taxonomy): domain Bacteria; phylum Bacteroidota; class Bacteroidia; order Flavobacteriales_E; family Vicingaceae; genus BRH-c54. Next base: position 1,749,859 of record OZ260100.1, on the reverse strand, counting down.
CTGAACAATCATCATTAGCAGGTGGCGGTGGTGGTGTCCCTACACAAACATTAAAAGTTGTTGTAGCTCCTGTATTTGAACTATAGGAATACACACGAATATAATAAGTATTACCTGGTGTTAACCCTGTAACACTACTACTATTTGGATCGCTACAAACCAATGGAACCCCTATTGAACCACATGTTCCTGCATAAACAGAATGATACATATCAGTAGGACTTCCACTAACATTCAGTAAATCTACTGTATGAACAGCTCCTGTTGCTACAAATGAATACCACACATCATCATTAGCATTCCCACTACAAGTATTAGCTTGAGAGGATGGTGTTGCTGAATTTATTGTTCCAGGAGTAACACTTCCACAGTTTAAATCTGGATTAACTGTTACAGCAGTTGCTCCTGAGCATTCATCGTTAGATGGTGGTGGAGGACAGGCTGTAATAGAAATATCAAAAGGGGTAGTTTGTGGTGAAGGAAAAGTAGATACTGTAATAAAGTAAGTAGTTCCAGCTGTTAAATTAACACTACTTATACTAGGATTACCAGAAGAATTTGTATTAGACGCAACGCAAGTTCCTGTTGTTGGACAACCATCCGTTAAGAAAACACCAACCCATGTTGATGTATTAGTTAACGCAATACTTACACATTCATTTGCACTTGGAGTATACGTAAAAACATAGTCATCTCCACCCATATAACTACTTCCACAAGCATCCGAACTACTAAAATCATCTCCTGCTCCTGCAGTATTAAATCCTGTTTGAATATAAGGCACAGAAGCAATAGTTGTATTAGGTGTACAACCTGCTGCTACAGGTGTATTATAAACACATATATTCCCACTCATATTATTACTACTATTGTATCGCTGTATTCGGATTGCATAATTAGTTCCTATTGTAGTAGAGAAAATTATAGTTTCGTTTCCCGATATTGTATTATCAGCACATGCTATATGACTCATTGTAGTAGAGCATGTTCCTGTAAAAAGATGCAAGATTGCATCATCTGATGAATTATATGTTATTGTAGTTGAAGTAGAAGTTGCTGTAAACCACCACCAAGCGTCATCATCATCTCCAGCAGCACACCCAGAAGCAGAATTCCAATAATCTGTATTATTATTGGAGTTGAATGTAACTGTTGTACAAGAAGACCCAACTGTTAATCCTGTACCTCCATATGAACAATCATTTGATTGAGCAACTAGTAACGTTGAAAAACAAAAAATAGTAAGTATTAATAGTATATTTTTTCTCATCATTCTAAAATTATTGTTGTTCCAATTGGACATTCGGTTTGTTAATAGGTTTAAAAGTAACCCCGTGTTTATTAAATGTTTTTTGCAAATCTTCAACTAACATATGTTCAGTATAAATAACTTTTAATGTTTTGCCTTTTTCATCTATGGCTATCATCACTATTTTTTCATGGTAGTTAGATAAATCATCTTTTAATGCCCCTATTGTATTTTCATCATAAGCAGCAACATCAGCCAAAACAGTTAACGTTGAGCCAACTTGTGCTCGCTTAAATAATGATTTAGCACTATTATCTTTATTTGCACCTTGTGCTAAAACACCAACAAACATTCCTAACATTAATACAGAAAGAATACTAAATTTTAGAAAACTTTTAATTTGCATAACTTTTATATTTTTCATTTTTTAGGATTAAAATAATGCATCAGATAATAAATAAATTTCTCTTTTTATACGCTAAATGACTAACTTCTTACTTCTCAATACTATTAACATATTAATATTTTTCAGCCCTAATTAATTACACACTAATACTACGTATTTATGATTATAAATTTAACAAAAAATAAGGAGTGTTTTATGTTTTTTAACACAAAGTTATGCTTATGTTAATTTTTTAGGATTGAAATAATAGGAAGAAATATCTATAATTATGTTTCAACTTATAATTAGTATGGCTAAAAATTAAATAAATCAAGCTTACCATTTGTTTATAATGATTCTAAATATGTTAACTTTAAAATTCATATTGCAAAATGTATTAATTTTGTAAGGAGACACATTCATAATGTTATTATTTACCAAAATACCTATTCTATTTGCCGGGATAATTATCCTATTACATTCTTTTATACCACACTCTCATAATAAAAAAGAATCCGAAAACCTATTTACTTATTTAGAAAAATTTGATTCCTCTATTTTTTTTGAATTCATTTTGGAATTAGCTAGTAATGATATTGGCGAAGGACATTTAGAGGATTTTATAATTGAAGAAACCAACTTTTCTAAATGTGACTTGAGTGAACATACTGATCATGTTCTTTTTTTTGATTATAATTTTTCTCAATTAAATAATTTATACCCTCTCTTTATTTCAAACTATCTAAATTTATTCAACCCTAACTTCAAAACAAACACCTCTTTATTTTACCTTACTTTTAGAGGTCCCCCTCATTTTCAATCTATTTAAAAACAACTTCATAAAGTTATTTTTATCAAAAAATTATGTTGGTTTAGAATAAACTGAACAGTCATCTCTACACCTAATTATTTAAATCAAAACCCTTAAAAAATGAGAACTATAAAACTCTTATTATTAACATTCTTGATGTTAAGTGTTTTTACCCTATTTTCACAAGAGACCAAAAAATGGGAAACAAACTATGAAAATGCATTATTAAAAGCTAAAAAAGAAAATAAACTCATTTTAATGAATTTCTCCGGCTCTGATTGGTGTGCTAACTGCATAAGACTTGAGAAATCTGTATTTACAACAGATGCTTTTTTAAATTATTCAAAAGATAAATTTATCTTATTACGATTAGACTTTCCTCAAAGAAGCAAGAATAAACTTTCTGAAGAACAAACCAAACACAATGAAGCCCTAGCTGAGAAATTTAATCCAGAAGGAGAATTTCCTTTGGTTATTATTTTGAACACTTCAGGTAAAACAGTTGGTAAAACAGGATATGTGGATGGTGGAGCAGAACCTTTTATTAAAACCATCGAGAAAATAATTAAATAATGAAAAAGTATTTTCTTTTAGTTGTATTAATTACAACAATTACAATTTATTGCAATGCTCAACAAGAAATGAGTGCTTACAAACAAACGTTAAAATTAATGGGCACTCGTTTTGAAATAACTGCTGTATCTGATGATGAAGAACTTGCTATGAACAGTATTGATTCTGCAATTTTTGAAATAAAACGTATAGAAAAGCTTATTTCCTCGTGGGATATCAATTCACAAACAACTGCCATTAACAATAATGCTGGAATTAAAGCTATAAAGGTTGATACGGAATTAATTGATTTAATAATTAGAAGTAAAAAAATAGCTGATTTAACCGATGGTATTTTTGATATTTCATTTGCTTCTGTTGACAAATTATGGCAATTTGATGGAACACAAGACACCATTCCATCAGAAATAGAAATAAAAAAATCTGTTTCAAAAATTAACTACAAAAATATAATTGTTGATAGAGAGAAATCTACTGTATTTTTAAAAGAAAAAGGAATGAAAATAGGTTTTGGAGCTATTGGAAAAGGATATGCAGCCAACAGAGCTAAAAATAAAATGCTAGCGATGGGAATTACAAATGGAGTAGTAAATGCTGCCGGAGATTTAATTGCATGGGGAAAAATGGAAAGCAACAACGATTGGAGCATTGGCATAGCTAACCCTAAAGAAAAGGATAAAATTATGGGATGGTTAATAATTAGCGATATGGCAGTAGTTACTTCTGGTAATTATGAAAAATTTTTTATTAGTAATGGTAAAAAGTACTCTCACATAATTAATCCTAAAACAGGCTGGCCAGCCACAGGCACTAAAAGTGTTACTATTATTTGTCCTGATGCAGAAATTGCAGACGCATTAGCAACTTCTGTTTTTATTTTAGGACCTATAAATGGGGTTAAATTAATTAATCAATTAAAAAATATAGAATGTTTAATCGTAACTGATAATGATGAAATTGTAAAATCATCAGGACTTAAACTAAGCTATTATAATACTGATAATACAAAAATTAATAACTAATTTATATGAAACGAGCCATAACAATAATTTGTCACACAGAAAGATAATTATTCATGATGAGCTCCATGTAACCACTGAAAAACAATAAATGTAAACACATGAAAACAACAAAATTATTCATATTGCTTCTTGGTTCTATACTAAGTGTAACTTCATGCACTGCTGTCAAAGAATTTCAAAAAGCTGCATTAAATGATGAGGATATGAAACTATCCGACTCTAAGATAAAAGTGTTTGACACTAATTTTCAATCATACCGAGAAGGTGCCTCCGGAGCTAATGGAGGTAAGTCAGGAGGAGGTTGTGGATGCAATTAAGAATTTCAATAATATGTTGCTTGTTTATTTTTAGCCATTTTTTTAATAAAATTCAGGCTCAAAACAACACAAATGAAATGTCAATTTTAGCTCCAGACACTACTAAACCGGAACTAAAACAAATAGAAATTGACCTTTTAGGAAGTTATTACGACCAAGACGGGAATAACTCACCGGTTACAGGTGGTAGAGGAACTGAAAATCTGCAAGACATTACTAACAATATCATAATTAGTATTCCTTATGGAAAAAATATTTATTCAATAAATATTGGTCAAGATTTTATCACCTCTGCATCTACAGATAATATGGATACTGATGTTTCCTCTGATTCAAAAAAGGATGTTAGAACTCATGGAGATATTGGTGTAACAAGAAAAATAACTAAAAGAAAATCTTACCATGTTGGAGCTGGTTTTTCAAGTGAGTATGATGTCACATCGTTTAGCTTAAATGGAGGAGTGGCATTAGAATCTAAAAACAGAAATAGTAGTTTAGATATAAACGCAAAAGTTTATACCGACTATTGGTTATTATATCAACCAATAGAATTTAGATCTGGTGTTGACAGTACTGTTTTAGCCAATTTCTCTGGAGAAGAATATCATGATAGTTATGGTTCTTCAAGTGGAAATGATAATAGAACAAGTTATAATTTCTCTATGAGTTTTGCTCAAATTTTAACCAAAAAACTTCAGGTAAGTTTTACAACTGATTTTGTTTACCAAAAAGGATTACTTAACACTCCTTTCCATAGAGTATATTTTAATGATGGAATTGATGTATCAAACCTAAATGAAATTGAAGTTATAAGGTCTAATAAACTTAGAAAAATGGAATTATTACCCAACTCTAGGATGAAGATTCCTTTAGGTTTTCGTTTTCATTATTACATTAATAATGCGTTAATTTTAAAACTCTTTTACAGGTATTATTATGATGATTTTGGCATCAATGCTAATACATTTGAAATTGAATTGCCTATTAGATTTAGTAAAGCAATAGCGTTTTACCCTTTTTATAGATACCACACACAAACTGCATCGGATTATTTTGCTCCGTTTGGCACACATGATATTGGTGATGAATTCTATACTTCAGATTATGACTTATCTGCTTTTAATTCTAAGTATTTTGGATTAGGTTTTAAATATGCTCCGTTATTTGGAATAGGAAGGAATGAATTCAGTAAAAAAGCTATTGTAAAAGTAAAAAGCTTAAATTTAAGATATGCAAATTATACAAGAAGCAACAATCTTAAGGCAAATCTATTTAGTTTAGGTTTATCTTTTACGATTTTTTAAATACAAAAAAACCTGAAAAATTAATTTTTCAGGTTTTTACAGGTAATGTATCTGCTTTTGAATATACCTGTTAACTATTTAGTTCCTCCTTAACAATAGTAGAAATTAATTTACCATCTGCTTTACCATTAAGTTTACCCATAATTGGTCCCATTACCTTACCCATATCTGCAGGTGAGGATGCTCCCAATTGAGCAATGGTTTCTTTTATAATTTTTCTCACTTCATCCTCTCCCATTTGTTCGGGCAAGTAAACACTTAGTATTTCAATCTGAAACTCTTCATCTTGAGCCAAATCAGGTCTGTTTTGCTCGTGATAAATAGTAGCAGCATCTTTACGTTGCTTTACTAATTTTTTTAATATCGCTAAGCCAGCTTCATCGGTTACTTCACTACTACCATCTTTTGAAGCTTCTAACAACAAAGCAGCTTTTACCGCTCTTAATGCTTCTAATTTAGCCTTATCTTTAGCCAACATGGCTTGTTTAATGTCTTGATTTATTTGTTCTGTTAAGTTCATTTTGTAAAGGTTTGAGGTTTGAGGTTTCAGGTTCGAGGTTCGAGGTCAACTTTAAACATCAAACCTCAAACTTTTAACTTAGTCCACATTATCATGCAAGAAAGAATTTCCGTCTTTTAATTTAGGCTTCCCTTCCTCATCATCTGACAATGTAAATCTAGACACGGTGCTTTCTGATGAATGAGGCGTATCTTTTAAATTGATTTTTCTTCTTTTATACGCTGGTTCTTTTTCTAATTCAGATAATCCTGATGAAGTTTTCATCTTCATACCAAGTTCTCTGATACGCATAATTCTTTCGTTATTTCTTTTTAATTGATCCTCATCTGGAATTTTAGCAGAATAAACTAAGGAAGATTTTTCATCCTCTTCTTCTAAATGCTGCTCTCCAGAGAAAGTTGTAGTTTGTTTGCTCTCGTTTATATCTGCATCCACATCATCATTCAAATTCCAAACAATGCTATTTTCATCTTGTTCTGCTTCAATATTATTGTTGTCTGACACAAAAAAATCATTATCTTCCTTATCTTCTTCTTGATGGTTTTGATTTTCTTGTTCTTCTTCCATAATAACAGACTGTTTCTCTTCAATCTCTTCCATATCATCATCTAATCCGAAAACAATAGCATCTTCATCATTTTCTTCTGCAACAGTTTCATTTGCTTCTTCTGAAAAAACATCATTAAACTCAAATGTTGACTGACTTGAAGAACTTATATAAGGTTCATCTTGAGCTTCATCTTCAACTACTTTATCAGTTATTTCTGGCGTAACCTCATTTGTTATGTTTTCCTCAGTATCTAAAGTATGTACTACATGGTCGTCAGATTTACTGATATCATCAATTTTTCCTAACTCTTTTTTCCCAAACCCTGTTGCGATTACGGTTACAGAAACCTTATTTCCTAAAGATTCATCTAGTCCATTACCCCAAATTAATTCAGCAGTATATCCTGCTTCATTTTGGATATAGTCAGTAATATCGTCAATCTCATCCATTGTAATTTCATCCTCTCCAGAGGTAATGTTTAACAAAATGTAGTTTGCTCCTTCAATTTCATTATCATTTAATAATGGAGAAGATATTGCTCTCGTAACTGCTTCAATTGCTCTGTTTTCACCTTCTGCAGTTGCAGACCCCATAATAGCAGTCCCTCCATCTTTCATTACTGTTTTAACATCTTCAAAATCCACATTAATATAACCTGCAACAGTAATAATTTCTGCAATTCCTTTAGCTGCTATGGTTAAAATATCATCTGCTTTAGAGAAAGCCTCTCCCATTTTAAGGTTACCGTGCATCATTCTCAACTTATCATTATTAATGATTAACAAAGTATCTACATTCTGTCGTAATTGTTCTAAACCTTCTTCAGCCTGCTGCTTTCTTCTTCTTCCTTCAAAACTAAAAGGAATTGTTACAATACCAACTGTTAAAATGCCCATTTCTCTGGCAGTCTTAGCAATTATTGGAGCAGCACCTGTTCCTGTTCCACCACCCATTCCGGCAGTTATGAAGACCATTTTAGTATTATTTTCTAATATCTTTTTTATATTATCAATATCTTCAATTGCTGCATTCTTACCAACTTCAGGATTTGCTCCTGCTCCTAAACCTTCTGTTAGCGTAGTTCCCAGCTGAATTTTATTTGGAATAGGGCTCAAGTCTAATGCTTGTGCATCTGTATTGCAAATGATGAAGTCAACGCCTGTAATTCCTTGATTATACATATGGTTTACAGCATTGCTTCCACCTCCTCCAACGCCTATTACTTTAATAATTGATGCTTGATCTTTTGGCAAATTGAATTTCATAATATTTGGGTTTTAGTTTATTATTCTTAATGTTATTCCTTTATCTTAAATCTTATTTTTCGCTATCTTCTAAAAACTTGTGTCCTGCATGAAGCAATCTATCAAAAAATCCACTCTTCTTATTGTCAGAATGTCCAACAATCTCATCTCTAGTATCTTTATTTTTATTAATCGCTTCAAATCCTTTAATAACGAGCCCTACACTAGTCGCATACATCGGACTGGTAATTTCATTAGCATTATTTGGTGCTAAATGCTCATTAGGATAACCAATTCTTGTGTCCATTCCAGTAACATACTCCATTAATTGTGTAATATGTTTTAACTGAGAACCTCCACCTGTAACCACTATTCCGCAAATAAGTTTATTTTCGTATCCAGAATTTTTAATTTCGTAATGGATATGTTCAATAATTTCTTCCATTCTTGCCTGAATAATATTTGCTAAAGTTTTAATATAAATTTCTTTAGCAGGTCTTCCTCTTAACCCTGGAATAGAAACTTTAACCTTATCATTACTTTCGCTAGCTAAGGCAGAACCAAACTTAATTTTTAACTTTTCTGCATGATCTTTTATAATACTACAGCCTTCTTTAATATCTTCAGTAACAATGTTACCTCCAAATGGAATTACTGCTGTATGTCTAATAATCCCATCTTGAAAAATTGCAATATCTGTTGTTCCACCACCTATATCTACCAATGCTACTCCTGCTTCTTTTTCTTCAGCACTTAATACTGCTTCGGAAGATGCTAATGGTTCTAAAATTAAATCATCAACATTTAAATTAGCTTTATGAACGCATTTATGTATGTTTTTAATTGCTCCCACTAATCCAGTAATAATATGAAAATTTGCTTCTAATCTTACTCCCGCCATTCCAATCGGATCTTTAATACCTTGCTCATTATCAACAATGTATTCTTGAGGTAAAACATGGATAATTTCCTCCCCTGGCAACATTACCAATTTATACATATCATCAATTAAAGAATTGATATCTAATTGGCTGATTTCATCTTCAACGCTATGTCTAACTTTAATTCCTCTATGTTGTAAACTTTTTATGTGCTGACCAGCAATACCAACATTAACTACTTTAATGTCAACACCAGACTTTAATTCAGCTTGTTCTACTGCTAATCTTATTGATTCAACCGTTTTGTCGATATTAGAAACCATCCCTCTAGAAACACCAATAGAATCAGATTTACCCATTCCAAGTATTTCAATTTTACCGTGTTCATTTTTTCTTCCTACTATGGCTACAATTTTGGTTGTTCCGATATCTAACCCAACAATAATTTCTGATTTTTCTTCCTCCATGTTAATAATAATTTTTTTTACAAACGATTTGGTTATTAAAACTTAAGTTAATTTCTGAATATTCATTCCAACCGGTTTTACTCAAACCTTCTCTGTAGAAATAATATAACTTATTAAGTTTAGCTTCCATATGTTCAGGTTTTCCCAATACAATTATATGATTTCCTACTTTTGGTATTAGTTCAATCTCCAATTCTTTATTAACATACACTTGTTCAATTTGTGCTTTCCAAAACTCAGAGTTATCAATAAGTTTAGCTAATTGATATAGTTCATCAATAATAGTTTTAGTTGCTAAGGTATCATCTAATTGACTTAAATTTTTCTTATAATATTGATTATAAGAAGATTTAACATCTCCATTAATGACCAACAAGCGAGCTGTATATTTTTCAGAGAGCGACATTAAATATCCATCTTCATCCATATAAAAACTTTCATTTTTATGGTTTATTACCCTCGCTATTGGTCTATTTTGTTTTACCCAAGCTACAATTTTACCATCAATAGTTTTGTAAACCTGAGCATCTTTAATGGCAAAATTATTTTTTAATCGTTCTTCAATAGCTGTTACATCAAAAGCATATAAATACTTATTAGTGTCTTTTGGATTATGAATAATTTCCTTTAACACATCTGTTTCATCAATAAACCTATTTTCAGAATTATAATCAATATTAATAACAGGTTTAGAAAGCTGCATGTACAACTTATTTTTATTAGCAAAACTTAATCCCACAATAATTAATGCCAGTGCAACTACCCATAATGATATGTTAATTATTTGTTTCATTATTGTTTTACTACTTTTTCGTTAAACAATGTTTTTAATGGTTGAACCAGTGTGTCTATATCTCCTGCTCCGAGTGTTACTAAAACTTCTGGCTGGTTGATATTAAAATAATTTAATACTTCATCTTTTTTTAATAGCTTCTTACGCTGAACAGTTACCTTTTCCAACAACATTTCTGAGTTAACACCTGCAATAGGAAGTTCTCTTGCAGGGTAAATATCAAGTAAAATTAATTCGTCTAACAAAGACAAACTTGTTGCAAATTCATCAGCAAAATCTCTTGTTCTACTGTATAAATGTGGCTGAAAAACACCTGTAATTTTTTTACTAGGATACAATTCCTTAATTGAAGATATTGCAAAAGTTAATTCTGTTGGATGATGTGCATAATCATCTATATAAACGAAATCAGGAGTCTTAATATGAAATTCAAATCTGCGTTTTACTCCTTTATAAGACTTTAGTGCTGCTTTAATTTTTTCTCTATCTATTTTCAATAAATCTGCTACAACAAAAGCTGCCAATCCATTTTCTATATTATGAATTCCAGGCAAACCTATCACCATATTTTGAGAAATATCACTTGGCGTTTCAATATCAATCAAAAAATTACCATCTTCTACTCTTTTGCTTTTTAGCGCATAATCAGCCTCTCTTTCAATAGAATAAGTAAGTGTATTTAATTCTTTATTTGTTTGCAAAGTACTTAAATAAGCTTGTTTAGTTATTAAAGTTCCTGTAGGATTAATTTTTTCTACAAAAGCTTTGTAAGCATTGTGCATCTCATTTTTATTCTCATAAATATCTAAATGATCAGCATCTAAAGAAGTTACAATAGCTATATTAGGTTTTAAAGTAAGGAAGGATCTATCGAACTCATCTGCTTCAACAACAACAATTTTTGCATCTTCATTAAGTAGTAAATTAGAGTTGAAATTTAAACTTATTCCTCCCAAAAAGGCATTGCATTTTACACCACATTCGTTCAACACATGTGCTATCATAGAGGAAGTAGTGGTTTTTCCGTGTGTCCCAGCAACAGCAATTGTAAAATATTCTTGAGAAATTAATCCCAATACTTCCGAACGTTTATACAACTTAATTCCTGTTTGCTGTAAACAAACCCATTCCTTATTGTCTTTAGGAATAGCTGGAGTATAAATTACCAAAACCCCTTCTTCATTATTTTTTACAGCATCTGGAATTGAAGCCTCACTTTCTTCATAATGAACAACTATTCCTTCTGCTTCTAATTCGTCTGTTAGGCTTGTTTTTGTTTTATCATAACCATAAACCTTACAACCTTTAATTAGGAAATACCTCGCCAAAGCACTCATGCCAATACCTCCGACACCTAAAAAATAAACTGTATGGATATTATTAATGTTCATTTACTATTTAATCAATTTCATTACTTCATCAGCAATAATTTCAGCTGAATCATTAAAAGCCATTTTGGCAATATTTACACTTAATTTTTCTTTTTGCATTTCATCTTTTACCAATGCCAATGTTTGTTCTACCAGTTTTTCCTTAGCTTCAACATCTTTAACCAAAATAGCGGCATTTTGATTTACCAACGCCATTGCATTTTTAGTTTGATGATCTTCGGCTACATTTGGTGATGGCACAAAAACAGTAGCTTTTGCAGCAATACACAGTTCGGAAATAGAACTAGCACCCGCTCTAGAAATAACCACATCTGCAACCGCATAAGCATAATCCATTTTTGAGATAAATGCCATGGTTTTTATTCCATTATTTTCAAAAGATTTAACTGCCAAAGCAGCTTTATCTGCATACCACTTTCCTGTTTGCCAAACCAATTGAATATTTTTTTGAGCAAATTTTTCCAATCCATTTTCTATACTTTCATTAATTGTTCTTGCTCCTAAACTTCCGCCAATTACCAAAACTGTTTGTTTTTCTTTATCTAACCCAAAAAACTCTATTCCTCTTTCTCTTTTGGCACTTAAGTTTTTAATATCCTGACGAACAGGGTTTCCTGTTACAATAATTTTTTCTTTGGGGAAAAATCTATCCATTTCCAGATAAGCTACACAAATTTTTTGCACTTTAGTTGCCAACAATTTATTGGTAATTCCAGGATAAGAATTTTGCTCTTGAATTAATGCTGGAACACACATTTTTGTAGCTGCTTTCAATAATGGACCGCTAGCATAACCTCCAACACCAACAACCACATCAGGCTTAAACTCTCTAATAATGCTTTTCGCTTTAAACATACTTTTAAGCAACATAATTGGAAACTTTAAATTCTGAAGTGTAAACCTTCTTTGTAATCCCATAATAGGCAAACCTATAATCTCATAACCAGCTGCAGGAACTTTTTCCATTTCCATTTTACCTTCAGCTCCAACAAATAAAATTTGTGTATGCGGAAACTTGCTTTTAATTGCATTAGCTATAGCAATAGCCGGAAATATATGACCTCCCGTTCCTCCTCCACTAATTATAATTTTATATGTCTTCATTTCTTATTTCCTTTAAATCGTTATTTTTTTACCGTTAACTCTTCTGTTCTTTTACTTACACTTAATATAATTCCTATTGCCAAACAGGTAAACCAAATGGAAGTCCCCCCCATACTTACCAAGGGTAACGGTTGTCCTGTTACTGGAAAAAGATTTACAGCAACTGCCATATTTATCATAGCCTGAAAAACCAAACTAAACGATAAACCAATTGCAAGCAAAGAACCAAAGCTAGTTTCTGCTTTTTGGGCTATTTTTATTCCCCTAAAAAGTAAAATCAAATAAAGTAGAATAACTCCAAAGCCACCTATTAAACTATATTCCTCTAAAATTATCGCATAAATAAAATCTGAATAAGGATGGGGTAAAAAATTCCGTTGCGTACTTCCTCCCGGGCCTTTTGGAGGCCAGCCTGTAGCAATAGCAATTTTTGCTTGGTCAGCTTGATAATTTCCTTCAGCAGAGCCAGAAGAAAAGGATTCAATTCTCTTTACCCAAGTATCTGCCCTTGGTAATAAATCGGGTTGAAACTTAGCTATTGCCAACATTATCACCAGCAAAGCAACACCAATTCCTACTAATGAAAAAATATATTTAATGTTAACTCCTCCCACAAACATTACTATCAAACTAGTTACAAAAAGCATTGCTGCTGTAGAAAAGTTGGCAGGTAAAATTAATCCGCAAACCGCCAACACAGGGAACATTACTTTATAAAACGACTTGGTAGATGTTTTAATAGAATCTTGATTTTTATAAAGAAAACGAGCTAAATACATGATTAAAGCCAATTTAGCTAAATCTGATGTTTGAAAAGTTTGGTTAATAACGGGAATTACCAACCACCTACTCGCTTCATTAATATTTGCCCCTGTAATTAATGTTAACAACAACAAGGGGATTGACAAAATAAGTGCTATTTGAGATAATCGAGAATAGTATTTAAAATGAATTTGATGAGCCAAAATCATCAACACAATTCCTATAACTAAAATCACTACATGCTTAAAAAGGTAATAAAAGGTATCACCATCTTTATATTTATAGGCAAGAGTTACTATAGAGCTATAGACAGCTAAAATAGACAAGATAGATAATAGCAGCACTACCAGCCATATAACCTTATCTCCTTTAATATACTTATCTATAACGTTCATTTATCTCTTTTAAAATATTATTCTTCGCTGATATTTGAAAAATCTATTGATGATTTATCATCACAAAAACAAACTACATTATCTATTATTCTGTGGCTTTTAACTGCCAACTGAATACCTTCTGAAAAACTTTCTACAGCAAATAACAACACATTAGTTTCCTGAATTTCAGGAACAAGACCATTTAAATATTCGCCTACCACCATTACTTTCACTACCTTATTTTTTAATTGTTTTTTAATCCAATTGATATTATGTGAAAGCTTCTCGTGAGTTATAATAATCGCTGCTTTATTCAATTCAATAGTTAAATTACCTACCTCACTTGACGAAACATAATAAAATGTTTGATGACCTATTTGTGTTAATTTTTGCATAATGATCAATTTTACAATGCTTTTACAGCAGCCTTAAACTGCCTTCCTCTATCTTCGTAGTTTTCAAACAAATCAAAACTTGCACAAGCTGGAGACAACAAAACAGTATCTCCTTTAGTTCCTAATCTATAAGCCATATTTACAGCATCTTTAGCAGAGGTAGTATCAACAATTGTTGGAATAATATCTCCAAAAGCTTCATGAATTTTTTCATTGTTGGTACCCAAGCAGATAATTGCTTTTACTTTTTCTGCAACTAATTCTTTCAACATTTCATAATCATTACCTTTATCTACTCCACCCACTATCCATATTACATTTTCTTGAAAGCTCTCTAAAGCATACCAAGTTGCATTTACATTAGTTGCTTTTGAGTCATTTACAAAAGCAATTCCATGAACAGTTAATACAGGCTCTAACCTATGTTCTATGGTTTGAAAATCTGAAAGGCTTTCTCTAATAATTTCTTTTTTTAATTCCAACACTCTTCCTGAAATGCCCGAGGCCATTGAATTATAAAGATTGTGTTTTCCTTGTAGTGCTAACGCTTGTAGTGTCATAGTTTGTTGTTTTTGATTTATGTTTATTATTAATTTTTCATCTTTTATATATGCTCCATTCTCCACTTGCTTCGTAATACTGAAAGGATGTAACTGAGCTTTTAATTGTTTTTTTTTTAATTGTTGTTGAATAAGTTCATCATCATAGCAGTAAATAAAATGGCTATTCTCATCTTGGTTTTGCGTAATTCTAAACTTAGAAGCTACATAATTTTCAAGTTGATAATTATACCTATCTAAATGATCAGGAGTGATGTTTAGCAAAATCGCCACATCTACTTTAAAATTGAACATTCCATCTAATTGAAAGCTGCTTAATTCTAACACATAAACATCCTTATCATCCTGAGCCACTTGCTTTGCAAAGCTTTCTCCGATATTTCCTGCTAAGCCAACATTTAATCCTGCTTTTTTTAACATGTGATAAGTTAAGCTGGCAGTTGTAGTTTTTCCGTTACTTCCTGTAATTCCAACAATTGTAGCATTGGTATATCTTCCTGCAAATTCAATTTCTGAAATTACATTTATACCTTTTTCCTTGAGCTTAACAATCAATTGAGCTGTATCTGGAATACCAGGACTTTTGATTACCTCCGTAGCTTCAAAAATTTTACTTTCAGTATGTTGATTTTCCTCCCATTCAACATCAATATTTTTAAGAACGCTTTTATATTTATCTTGTATTTTACCTTTGTCCGACAAAAAAACCTGAAACCCTTGTTTTTTAGCTAAAATAGCTGCTCCTGTTCCACTTTCTCCTGCTCCAAGTATGATTATTTTAGACATTTTCATTATTTATTATTAGTTTTTTCTTCGGTCTTTCAATTTCTATCTTACCTATCTCAGTTTAAGTGTTACAAAAGTTAATAGTGCTAGCATAATTCCTATAATCCAAAACCTAGATACAATCTTGGCTTCATGCATATTTTTCTTTTGAAAATGATGATGAAGTGGAGCCATCAAAAACACCCTTCTTCCTTCTCCGTATTTCTTCTTGGTATATTTAAAATAACCCACCTGTATCATTACCGATAGATTTTCGATAAGAAATACACCACACAACAATGGAATTAGTAATTCTTTTCTTACCGCTAAAGAAAACACTGCTATAATCCCTCCCAAAGCTAAGCTACCTGTGTCTCCCATAAAAACCTGTGCAGGGTATGAATTGTACCATAAAAATCCTACACAAGCCCCAACAAATGCAGCAATAAAAATTACCAACTCCCCAGAGTTAGGGATGTACATAATATTTAGATATTCAGCAAAAACAGTATTACCAGATACATAAGCGAAAATTGCCAATGTAACCCCTATAATTGCAGAGGTTCCTGTGGCTAAACCATCTAAACCATCAGTCATATTTGCCCCATTAGAAACAGCGGTAATAATTACAATAACTATTAGCACAAACAAAATCCCACCTAGTAAGTATGAATGTTTTCCTGCCCACTTCGTTAGTGATGCGTAATCGAACTCATTATTTTTAAAAAATGGAATGGTTGTTAATGTTGATTTTACTTCTTTCCAGGAGTAATTTTCGACAACTTTAGTTTCTACATCATTTTCAATTTCATAACTGATATGTGCAGGAGCGTTAGCATCCATCACTTTTTGTTTTACCACTACATCTTCATTAAAATAAAGGATTGTTCCAACAATAATCCCAACACCTACTTGTCCCATTACCTTAAACTTTCCAGCTAAACCTGCTTTATTTTTCTTAAATACTTTAATGTAATCATCAATAAAACCAATAAGTCCTAACAAAATGGTAGAAACTATCATCAGAATGATGTAAATATTATCCAGCTTAGCAAAAAGCAATGTAGGTATAAGAATAGAAGCCAAAATAATAAGTCCACCCATTGTTGGTGTTCCTTGTTTTTTCATTTGCCCTTCTAGACCTAAATCTCTAACAATTTCTCCAACCTGCATTAACTGTAGTCTTTGAATAATTTTTTTCCCTAATACCATTGAAATAAGTAGAGAAACAATTACTGCCATTGCAGCTCTAAATGAAATATATTCAAACACTCCCGCTCCGGGAAAATCAATTTGGTTTAGGTAGTTAAATAAATAGTAAAGCATAGTTAATTGTTATTCGTTAATTGTTAATTTCTAATTTTCGTATTTCACATCAAGTTCATTTTCAATATTTCTAAATCATCAAATGGAAACTTTTCTCCGTTTATTTCTTGATATTTTTCGTGTCCTTTGCCTGCTACCAAAATAATATCATTGCTTTCTGCCAACATACACGCTGTCTTAATTGCTTCTTCTCTGTTGGTAATGGACAATACTTTTTTGAAATGTTGCGGCTCAACTCCTGCTTTCATGTCATTAATAATTTGCTCAGGATTTTCTGACCTCGGATTATCTGAAGTAAGAATTACTTTATTTGAATACTCACAAGCTATTTGAGCCATTAAAGGTCTTTTGGTTTTATCTCTATCTCCTCCGCATCCAACAACAGTAATAACTGTTTCGTTATTTGTTCTGATTTCACTAATTGTTCCTAACACATTTTGAAGCGCATCGGGCGTATGGGCATAATCTACAATTCCGGAAATATTATCTTGAGATTTGATATACTGGAACCTTCCTTCAACAGCATTTAAGTTGCTAATTGCTGTTAATGTATTTAGCTTATCTTGCTCTAGCAATACCGCTACAGCATAAATTGACAACAAATTATAAACATTAAAACCTCCAATTAACTTAGTCCACACCTCATTTTTATCAATATGAAGCATCATTCCTGAAAAGCCACTTTCTAAAATTCTGGCAGTAAAATCTGCTGCACTTTTTAAAGCAAAAGTGTATGGTTTAGCTTTTGTATTTTGCAGCATAACCATTCCATTCTTATCATCTTTATTAACCAATGCAAAAGCATTATTAGGCAGCATATCAAAAAACAATTTTTTAGCTTTGATGTATTCATCAAATGTTTTATGATAATCTAAATGATCATGGGTAATATTGGTAAAAACACCTCCTGCAAACTCAACCCCTGTAACCCTATGTTGATGAATAGCATGTGAACTCACTTCCATAAAACAATATTCACAACCTGCAACCACCATTTTTCTTAATAACTTATTCAACTCAACTGCATTAGGTGTTGTGTGTGTTGAAGGAATAGCTTCATTTCCAATTTTATTTACTACCGTGGAAAGTAAGCCAACTTGATAACCCAGCTGCATAAATAATTCATGCAACAATGTAGCGGTTGTAGTTTTACCATTCGTTCCTGTAATTCCTACTAATTTGAGTTCGTTAGAAGGATTATCATAAAAATTAGCTGCAATAATTCCTAAAGCTGCCGCACTACTTTTTACCCTTACATAAGTAATACCCTCGTGCATTTGACTTGGAAGTTCCTCACAAACAATTGCCACAGCTCCTTTTTCAATAGTCTGATTAACAAATTGATGTCCATCTACAGCAGTACCAACCACAGCAATAAACAAACTAGTATCTTCCACTTCCCTAGAATCAAAACAAATTTTATTGATAGCTATATTAGTGTTACCAACTAATTCCTCAATACCTGTTTTATATAATATGTCTTTTAAAAGTTTACTCATTACTTATTCTAATTCTAAAAATATTCTGTTTCCTTTTACTAATTTTTCTCCAGGTGTTATAGATTGTTTTTTTACTACACCTTTACCTTTAAAGAACACACTTAACCCTTGGTTTTCTAGTATATACAAAGCATCTTTAATACTCATACCAACAACATCTGCAACATAAATTGGAGATACTTTTTTTGCTGAAATATGAGCCGAAGTTTCATCCGTACTTACTTTTGCCCATTCAGTAACTTCATTTTCTTGTTTGGTTTTCAATCCAAATTCTTCATAAACTTTTTTCAAATCGGGGTAATAACCATCTTTGGCATAAGGAATTCTGGACTTTGCTTGGTTTTCTTTTTTATGAATTTCTTTGTGAATTCCTATACTTGTTGCATAAACTTTATCAGCAACTTCTTTAAATATTGGTCCGGCAACTAAATTTCCGTAATACACTCCTTTTGATGGTGCATTAACTACCACTATACATGTATATTTAGGGTTATCAGCAGGAAAATAGCCTACAAAAGATGCCTGATGACTAACCTTAATATCTTTCTTATATTTATATCCTAATTTTTTGTTGGCAATCTGTGCCGTACCTGTTTTTCCGGCAATTTTATACACATCATTTTTTAAATTAGTTGCTGTACCTTCCTCTACCACTCCTTCTAACATCTCTTTTACCATTTTGATGGTTTTCTCAGAACAGATAGAAGGATTTAGAACTTCCGTTTCTATCTTTCTAACTAACTTTCCCCTGTGTCTAATTTCTTTTACAAACTTTGGTTTTACCATTTTACCATTGTTTGCCACCGCATTGTAAAAAGTTAAAATGTTTAAAGGCGTTAATTCAACCTCATAACCAATAGACATCCAAGGCAAGGTAATTCCTGACCAACTTTTATCGGATGTATTTTTAATGTATGGCGTTCCTTCTCCGGAAATTTCAATACCCAATTTCTTATTCACATACATTTTATTCAGTCTATCAATAAACTTCTGTGGGTCTTTAGCATAAACTCTGTTTATTTCTTTAGAAATGGCCACATTAGATGATTTTATAAAAGACTCTTTAATGGAAATTTTACCATATCCCCCTCTGTGAGAATCTCTCATTATTGCATCATAAAATTTGGTAGTTCCGTCTTCGGTATCTACCATATCATCTAGCTCTAAAAAACCATCTTCAAAAGCAGCCATTAATGAAGCTAACTTAAATGTTGACCCTGGCTCTGTTGCTGCTCCAACAACAAAATTGTAAGATTCATAATAAGTACTATCTTTGGTTCTTTGCAAGTTTGCAATAGCTTTTATTTCACCTGTAGCTACTTCCATTACCGCCACACAACCATATCCCGCATGGTGAAGTTTTAGTTGTTTCATCAACGCATTTTCGGCAACATCCTGAATATTTACATCAATAGTAGAATAAACATCACTTCCATCAACTGGTTCAATTTCATTTTCATCGCTAATAGGCATCCAAACACCACCAGCTATTTTTTGCTCCAATCTTTTTCCGTTTATTCCTCTTAATTCTTTACTGTAAGCTCCTTCTATTCCAACTGGCTGAATCCCTTCTCTATCATAACCAATGGTTCTTGCAGCCAAAATATTAAATGGCTTAACCCTCTTATTTTGCTGTGTATAAATAAAGCCCCCTTTATATTTTCCTTTTCGAAAAATCGGAAACTCTTCCATTTTTTTAAGTTCGGTAAACTTTACATTTCTTCTTATTAAATGATACCTAGCCCCTTTCTTTCTGGCTGCAATAAGCTCTGCTACATATTGTTTTTTAGACCTTTCAGGAAACAACTCAGAAAGTTCAATAGCTAATGAATCTACATTTTGGTAAAAGAAATCATCTGTAATTGATGGCGTATTAGCATCAAAACGAACTTCGTACTTAGGAACTGAAGTAGCCAACAAGCTTCCATCAGCAGCATAAATATTACCTCTTACCGCTTCAATATTGTTATATTCTATGGTGAGATTCTCAGCTTTTTCTTTCCAATGAGCCCCCTCAACCACCTGAATATTAATAGTCTGACCTATAATTATGAGGGCAAATAAACAGACGAAGAAATAAACGATATAAACACGAGATAATATGTCTTTTCTGTCTGGTTTCATTTAATGCTTTCGATTTCTTTTTTTGACAACTTAATTTTTGTTGGCGGGACAATAGATTCCATCACACCAAACACTTCAGTTTTTTCAGCCACCTGAGACTGTTTACTTTCGTAATTTAAATCTGATTTTATTGTAATGTATTCCGAGCGTAGTTCTTTTAAGTCATCATTTACATGATCTAATTCTCTCACTAATTTCTCAGCATTATACCCATTGGCGATGTACAAAATCCCGAGTAAAGTCAGGTAAAAAACAAAAGGAAGCGAATTCACCACATTTTCTTTTGCCAAGAAATTGCCCGAAATAAGCGACATCCAAAAACTAGGTGCAACAGGCTTTTTCTCCTTCTCCTGTTTTTGAGTGCTTTCTTTTTGTTTAAACTTGTTCATTTTATTTATTAATCTCTAATTTCTAACCTCTCAGCTATTCTTAATTTGGCGCTTCTTGCTCTGTTATTCTGCTGCAACTCCTCTTCTGTTGCTACAATTGGCTTTCTGTTTATCGCCTTAAATTTCAATAATGGATTACCATAAAAATCTTTCTCCAACTCTCCATCAATTTTCCCATTCTTTATAAAGTTCTTCACCATCCTATCTTCTAATGAATGGTAGGTTATTACCACCAACCTTCCTCCTGGTTTTATAATCTCATAACATTGCTCCAATAAAGACCTTAAAGCTCCCATCTCATCATTCACCTCTATTCTTAATGCCTGAAAAACCTGAGCTAAATATTTGTTTCTCATTTTTCCTGGCACACATGCTTGAGCTACTTCACACAACTCTTGTGTTGTGTTTATTTCTGCTAATATTCTTGCTTTAATTATTTCCTGAACCAACTTCCAAGCATTTTTAATCTCTCCGTAAACTCTAAAAATTCTCAACAAGTTTTCCTCATCATATTCATTAACCACTTGCTTAGCTGTAAGCTTAGCATTCACATTCATTCGCATATCCAACGGACCATCAAAACGAATGGAAAAACCTCTTTCGCCTTCATCAAACTGATGTGAAGAAACCCCCAAATCTGCCAGCACAGCATCAACAGGAATAGCACCGTACATTTTTAAGTAATTTTTCAAATAACGAAAATTGTGTCTTACCAAAACAAAGCGTTGATCCTCTAAACTATTCTTTACCGCATCTTCATCCTGATCAAACCCAAATAATTTACCTTTATCTCCCAGTTTTTTAATAACCTCTCTTGAGTGACCACCTCCACCAAATGTAACATCCACAACAACTTCATCACCTTTCAAGTTCAAACCATCAACTGAGGCTTTAAGCAAAACAGGATCATGATAATTCGTCATGCTGCCCGTTGTTTTTTGAACCTCCCATTACTTCCTCAGCCAATCTTGAAAAATCTTCTGGTTCATCAGTTAATAAACTATTATAAGTCGCTGCATCCCAAACCTCTATTCTGTTAGAATAGGCAAACAACACCACTTCCTTTTCCACTCCCGCATAACCCAACATTTGTTTGGGAAACAAAATTCTTCCAGTTGCATCTACTATTAATTCCGATGCGCCTCTATAGAAATACCGAATAAAATCTCGGTTCTTTTTAACGTATTGATTTAGCTTGTTTACCTCAGCACTAATTCCTTCCCATTCATTTTTTGGATACAACACCAAACACTTTTCAAAACCTCGATTTAAGACAAATTTCTCCTGAGCGGCTGGGTCCAGCTGCTTTCTCAGACCCGAAGGAAGCATTAATCTTCCTTTCGTATCTAGCTTACACTCAAATTCTCCAATGAAATTTGCCATACAATAGACTTTATTTCAAGCTTTTAATTTTTAAAATGTAAATATAGACACTTTTTTACCACTTCTTACCACTTTCTACCACTTTGTTGATAACTTTTGACTATTTAAGGCCATTTTCAGACATACAAAAACACGCAAACAATTGATTTTCAATAGGTATTAATGTTGATAAAAAGTGGGAGGAATGCTATTTTAAATTCTATTTCAGAACCCTATTTAAATTTGAGTGATTTAAGCTAACTTTGCCATATGAAAATAAAATCAGCAGAATTTGTAATTAGTAACACCAAGCTAGACCTATGTCCTGCTCCCAACATGCCTGAATACGCTTTTATAGGAAGATCTAACGTAGGGAAATCTTCCTTAATTAACTACATTACCAACAACAAAAAGCTTTCTAAAATCTCTCAAACTCCAGGCAAAACACAGCTTATCAATCATTTTTTAATTAATGACAATTGGTATTTGGTTGATTTACCAGGATATGGCTATGCTAAAACATCAAAAAAAAACAGATTGAAATGGCAGGGTTTTATTTCTGAATATATCTTAACCAGAAAAAGTTTATTAAACCTTTTTGTATTGATAGATTCTAGGCTTCCTCCACAAAAAATCGACCTAGATTTTATGGAGTGGCTTGGCGAAAAACAAGTTCCTTTTGCTATTGTTTTTACAAAAATTGATAAAATAAGCAGCTCGGTGTTGAATAAAAATTTATTGCATTATAAAAAAGAAATGCTGAAATACTGGGCAACCATGCCTCCTTCATTCACATCTTCTTCGGAAAGCAAAATAGGTGGAGAAAAAATTCTTAATTATATTGAAGAGATTAATACTACTTGGAGTTAAAAGTACTTAGGAGTGCCTTGAGTTATGAGTACTTAGAAGTTGAAACACACCAATAACGATTAACCAATAATCTCAAACATCAAACATCAAACCCATTAACTAATGAAGCTGATAACAAAATATTTTACCGATTTAAGTGAAGAACAATTAGCGCAGTTTGCTATGCTTGCTCCACTTTATAAAGACTGGAACGCTCAGATTAATGTAATTTCTAGAAAAGATATTGATGAGCTTTATCTAAAACATGTACTACATTCATTAGCTATTGCTAAAGTAGTAGATTTTAAAGACGGCACAAAAGTTTTGGATGTAGGTACAGGCGGTGGTTTTCCGGGAATTCCATTGGCTATTTTATACCCAAACTGCCAATTTGTGTTGGTGGATTCTATTGGTAAAAAAATTAAAGTGGTAAACGAAATTGCAGACAGATTAGGCTTAACCAACATAAAAGCCTACCACCAACGAGCGGAAGATGTTAGCGGACAATTTGATTTTATAGTTACCCGAGCAGTAACACGTATTGCAAAGTTTTTACCTTGGGTAAAAGGCAAACTCTTGCCCAATGGAGAACATGAACTTAAAAACGGCATCTTGTTTTTAAAAGGTGGTGATTTAGCTGAGGAAATTGAAGAAAGCAACAAAAAAGTAGAAATCTTTCCTATCTCCCACTTTTTTAAGGAAGAATTTTTTGAAACCAAAGTAGTGGCTTATACTAGGGTGAAATAAGTTGTCACCAGCTAAAAAAAATCATTCAATTGATTTAGAATAAATCAAGTTACTTTGGTTTTGGAGGTTAACCAATTCCACATAAAAATCTCTTTCTTTCATTTTTCCGGTAGCAACATGTTCCAAAATACTGGTAGATATTAACACCACATCTACAATTTGGAATTGAGGAATAGCTCCTTTATAGATAACTTTATATTCTTCTTGTTTGATGGCATTTTTGGCATTGTCCTCAGCTGTCCAATTGCCTTGCGTGGTTTTAGCTTCATACAAGGATAAATAAATATTGTTTTTAGCATTGGTCAAATCTCTGTTCGGCTGCACTTCCATGTCTAAAAAAGATTTTTTAAAATTATCATAACCATCATCAGAAAAAACATAATGTTCTGCCAAATTTATGGTATCGCTAACCATAAAAAACTTTGCTGTTAAATCTCCTCCTTTCAAGGTATCTGGAATATAAATTTTAAGAGGATGATAACCCACATAGGTAAAGTTAATGGTATCGTTTGGATAAACATCTATGCTAAAATTTCCATTTTGATTGGTAGAAAATCCTTTATTGTTATTAATGGTAGCATTTACGCCTTTAAGCGGAATAGAAAAACTGTCAGAATCAAAAATAACACCTTTAAAATGTATCGATTTTACTGTTTTTGTAGTGTCTTGTGCTATTGTAAATTGAGCTAACAATCCGATAAATGCGAATAAGGTAATCAGTTTTTTCATACTTAAATATAATTTGTTCTTTCACACAAAGGTACAGATTTATTTACTTGGTAGAGAATGACATTTATCACTTACCGTTTAATATTTTGGCTGAAGATTTATTTTAAGCCATTGCATCTTTGCGGTTAATTAAATGTATTCGATACTTCCCAACTCCTAAGTACTTATAAGTACTCTCAACTCTAAGTACTTCCAAGCACTAAACATACCCCAACATTTTATAGGTAATAAATCCCACCCACTCGTGAAAAAGTGTTCCCCATTTAGCAATAGTATAGGCATCAGGTAAAAACAAGTGGTCGAAAATGAATTTTCTTTTTCCGGCATAATGATCTACACTAAAAGGTGTAACAGCAATGCCTACTTTCTGAAAGCAACGCTTGGCTCGAGGCATATGATAACCTGATGTTACTAATATATACTTTCCTTCAGGAAAATCTTTATTTAAAATTTTAGCTGCATTTACTGCATTTTCCCTTGTGTTTTTAGATTCTTTTTCAATAATTATATCTTCCATTGGCACACCAATTTTAGCTAAAAACCCGGCCATTATTACACCTTCTTTTTCATCAGGATTAGCAATACTTCCTGAACCTCCCACCAACATAATTTTTTTTGCTTTTCCTGTTTTATATAATTTCAATCCATGTAAAAATCGGTCTGTTGATGCATGAAAACCTTCTAATCCATTTTGCTCATCAAAAGAAGTAAAACCACCCAACACAATAACAGCATCATAGGTTTCTGAAATTTCATCGTAAGTAGGATTTCGCTCTTCGTACCAACGAAAAGCTTCATCATTTATAAACGGATTAGCAAAAAAGTAAAGCACCGAACAAGCTACTATCAATAAAGTTTTCTTTCGTTTAGCAGATTTAGTTAACAATGCCCAAAGCAATAAGGCAATCGTCCAAATTAATGGAGAAATTAAAAAGTGTAATATTTTAGATAGGATGAAAAACATGTTTAGTTCAAGGTTTCAGGTTTGAGGTTTGATGTTTATTTATTCAAAATTTCTAATCTTTTTTTTTGCGATGAGCTACACTCAACGCTATTAAATATCGCTCCTTCGGAGCTTTAAAGTTTATTATTTATAGTAAATCAATTTCTAATCTCTAATCGTTAATCTACTTCGCTCTTCCTGGATTTTCTTTTATAAAAGCTTTCCATCCCGAATAAGCTTTTTCACCAACAGGTTTTCCCATCTGAAAATAATGACAAACCGCTACTGCCAATCCATCCGAAGCATCTAAATGCGTAGGAATCGTTTTTATTTTTAGCAAAGAAACCAACATTCCTGCTACTTGTTCTTTAGAAGCTGTTCCTTTACCAGTAATGGATTGCTTAATTTTTTTAGGAGAATATTCTGTTACCGGAATTTCTCTCGACAACGCCACAGCAATAGAAATTCCCTGTGCTCGACCCAACTTCAACATCGATTGCGGGTTTTTACCCATAAATGGAGCTTCAATAGCTACTTCATCGGGTTTGTATTCATCAATAAGGTAATTGGTTCGTTCAAAAATCTTCTTCAACTTCATAAAATGCGTATCAATTTTAGTTAAATTGATAGAACCCATTGCCAATAAACTCATTTTATTATTTTTGATGTGAATTACACCATAACCCATAATTGTGGTTCCGGGGTCTATTCCTAATATTATCTTATCTTTAACCAATTTTTGATACCTGTTTTGAATTCACATAAAAAATCATACAAATATATCAATTTACTTGCTAGGATAATTATTGGGATTTTAGCGGTAGTTTTTATCTATTTCCGACTGGAAGATGATTTTGACCAGCATCTTGCTTCCTTTGCCACACTTAATATCACAAGTTATATTTTACTACTTATTGCATTGTTATTAATGCCAATTAACTGGAGCATTGAAACGCTTAAATGGAAGTTCGTCATCCGAAAATTTGAAAACATTCCTTTCCTAAAAGCCTTAAAACATGTATTTTCAGGAATAACTATTGGATTAACAACTCCCAACAGAATTGGCGAAATCCCAGCTAGAGTATATTTGCTCGACAATAAAACTCAACTAACTGGCTTAATTGGTGTTACTTTTTTAGCTTCTTTTAGTCAGGTTATCATTACTTTTTTAGGTGGATTTAGTGCAGTGCTCTTACTAAAAGAAAATATTATACTAAAAGACCTCTTTATTTTATGGACGATAATCGGAAGCCTCATAACGACATTGTTATTTCTCGTTTATTTTTACTCCAAACCTATACTGACAATCATCCAAAAAACACCCTTTTTAAACAAAAAAAATTGGCTGGAAAAATTCAGTTTTTTAAGTACTCAAGAAAAAAGTACGGTGTTATTTTTTAGTTTAGTGAGGTATTTTGTATTTGTAATTCAATTTTACTTGGTACTCAGAGCTTTTCATATTCCGATAAACAATATTGCAGCACTAAGTTTAATCCCTCTATTTTTTGTCATTAGCTCTTTCATCCCCACATTTGTTATTTCCGAAATTGCCGTAAGAGGCTCTGTTGCTTTAGTTGTTTTTAGCTCTGTTTCTACCGATAATTTATTAATTATTAGTGCTGCAGTAAGTTTGTGGATAATTAATGTAGCTTTGCCTTCAATTATAGGAATTACTGGATTAAAACAACTCAAATTTTAGCTTGCAAAATTTAATTCTATACCTGATAGTATTTATCTCCGCCACCTACTTTTTGTCGATGGTTTATATAGTTATAGGATGGTTAAAGCAGCAAAAAAAAGCAGCTTTTCAGCAAGCAAATAACCCTCAAAATAAAATTTCGGTAGTGATAGCTTTTAGGAATGAAAGTAAAAATATAATTACCTGTCTTACTGCTTTAGAAAAACAATTTTTCAGCACCAATTTATTTGAAGTTATTTTGGTAAACGACTATTCTGAAGATGATAGTATTCAACAAATTGAAAAATATCAAATAAAAAGTAAGTTAAGTATTCAGTTACTTCATTTAAGGTCCGAATACGGCAAAAAAGCTGCTTTACAACATGGAGTTGAAAATGCAAAATATGAAATTATTGCTTCTACAGATGCTGATTGTGAAGTTCCCGAAAATTGGCTTTCATACATTAATCAATCATTTAGTAATAATGAAACAGCTATGTTACTCGGTCCCATAGGTTTTAAGGAACATACTTCTGGCAATTTATTGTTAGATAGTTTCCAAGAATTAGATTTTTTAGCCATGCAAGCCCTTACTTTTGGA
The DNA here is from genome assembly GCA_965284565.1 of Vicingaceae bacterium. Classification (GTDB taxonomy): domain Bacteria; phylum Bacteroidota; class Bacteroidia; order Flavobacteriales_E; family Vicingaceae; genus BRH-c54. Next base: position 1,722,142 of record OZ260100.1, on the reverse strand, counting down.
GCTTTAGGAAATAATCTCCCTATTTTAAACAACGGTGCCAACATTGCTTACAGAAAAGCAGTTTTTGAAAATGTGAGTGGTTTTGACAACCATAAAACACCTTCTGGTGATGATGTTTTTCTGTTGGAAAAATTTATTCAGCAAAAAGAAGCTATTAATGGTATTTTAGACACAAACTTTATTGTTAATACTGCTAAAACATCAACATTTTCAGCTTTTTTACAACAAAGATTAAGGTGGGCATCGAAAGCAAAAAAATACAAAAACTCTAATTTAATATATTTTAGTTCAATTGTTTACATTTCTAATCTTATTCAGCTTTTAATCTATGCTGAAATATTGTTGGTCGATAGTTTTTGGGTTGTTGGTATAATCTTACTCACTTCTAAATGGCTTATTGATTTTATATTACTATATTTGGCTGCAAACTTCTTTAATAAGAAAAAGCATCTTGTTCTTTTTGTATTTGTAGTACTAATTTATCCTATATACATTGTGTTTATAGGGTTATTGGCGTTAATTACAAATTTCAAATGGAAGGGAAGAAAGTATAATGAGTAATACAAAAAATAATACAAAATCGAAGTCGTTGAGCAAAATGGCTTGGCAGAGACTTAAAAGAAATAAGCTTTCTGTTTTTGGTATGCTTATTATTTTTGTAGCAGCTATGGTAGCTATTTCAGGTCCTTTAGCTCGTCCTGACAACACTCCAAAGGCAAACGACCAAACATTGGAATTAACTACAAAAAAACCTGGCTTTACTATTGATTTATTAAAAATAAAGAAAAATAGAAAAGCCCTCAATCAATCGTTGTGGTCTAAATTTTCTGAAGGGATTGAGAACACCTATCAAATCATCCCTGTTTATGACTATAGTTTTGAAGGAACTAAAATTGTTGTAGAAAAATATACTGGAGGAGATGTAAATAATGGACCTATAGAAAAAATTGATCTAGCTGACGTAGTTTTTTCTTTGGAAAACACTCAAATCAATGAAACTAATGGTTCTTTAGAATTTTACACATATGAAGAAGGTAAGAAAACTATGACCATTGAAGAACTTCAAAAAGAAATTAAATCAGAAAACATTATTAGAAAAACCTACTATTTAGGAACTGACAAATATGGCAGAGACTTGTTAAGTAGATTGATGGCTGGGACATGGATTTCACTATCTGTGGGGTTTATTTCTGTATTTATCTCATTAGTAATTGGTATTACTCTTGGGGCTATTGGTGGATACTTTAGAGGATGGGTTGATGATGTTATTATTTGGATTATTAATGTAGTTTGGTCTATTCCTACTTTATTATTGGTAATTGCAATTACTTTAGCACTCGGCAAAGGGCACTGGCAAGTATTTATTGCTGTTGGTTTAACCATGTGGGTGGAGGTTGCTCGTGTGGTGCGTGGACAAGTATTAAGTTTAAGAGAAAAGGAATTTGTTGAAGCAGGTAGGGCCTTAGGCTTTACTAACTTTAGAATTATTTCTGGACATATTATTCCGAATGTATTAGGCCCTGTAATTGTTATTTCAGCCATCAATTTTGCTGCTGCTATTCTAGTTGAAGCTGGATTAAGCTTTATCGGCATTGGTGCTCAACCACCACAAGCTACTTGGGGAAAAATTATTGCCGAACACAAAGGATACATTATTACTGGAAATGCTTATCTAGCTGCTTTTCCAGGGATTGCCATTGTTCTAATGGTATTAGCATTTATCTTAGTTGGAAATGGACTAAGAGATGCATTAGACTCTAAAACAGTGGATGATTTACCTGTGGTTTAATTTTTGTTTATCATTTTTTCATAATTTTGTTTAACCAATTAATAACATATTCATTATGAAAAAATTAAAACCATTAAAACTTGCATTAATTGTATGCATCAGTATTCCACTATTGGTTACTTCTTGTAAAAAAGAAAAAGACCCCGTACCTACACCTGATTATAATACTAACTCTACTGCTGATAACTGGATAGCAGAATCCATGTTTGAAGATGTTAGAAAAGTAGTGGTAGAAGTGGTTGATGACGAAGGGAAAAGTGCTACTCAAAAATCAAGTTTTACTTTTGGTAATTGTGCTACTTTTTCAATTACTCCTGCTTGGAACGACACCTTAACTTGGCCAAAAACATTAACCATAGATTTTGGAACTACCAATTGCATGGGTAATGATGGAAAAAACAGAAGAGGAATTATTACCGTGACTATTTCAGACAGATATAGAAATCCAGGAAGTGTGTTAACAGTTCAAATGCAAAATTATTATGTTAACGACTACAAAATTGAAGGCACTAAACAAATTACCAATAACGGACGAAACACCAACAATAACCTTTCTTTTACAGTACAAGTTAGCAATGGACAAATTACTTATCCAAACAATGGCGGAGTTGCCACTTGGGCTTCTACAAGAACCAATGAATGGATTGCTGGTGAAGCTACTACACTTTTTACACATGGGTTAACAGGAATTTGTGATGATGTGTATTTAATTACAGGTTCTGCTAATGGTGTAAATAGAGGTGGCTTGGCTTATACCATGCAAATTACATCTCCACTAAGAAAAGAAATTTGTTGCCGTTGGTTGGTGAGTGGGACGATAGACATCAATCCTTCAGGAATGTTAACCAGAACCATAGATTTTGGTAATGGAGCTTGCGACCAAAATGCTTCTATCACTATTGCCGGATATACCTTTAATTTTATGATGTATTGATTAAACTCTTATAATAAACATAGAAAATCCTGTTCTTTTGAGCAGGATTTTTTTTATGATATAAAATTGATTTTCATTCCACATCAAATTTGACAAACCCATTTTTCTTAACAAAATAAGTATCAAAAGTAGCTTTTGTAATTTGAGTAGTTTGCTCTTGATGTTCAATTACCATATTGTTAAAATTAAAATCTCGGCTATTAATAAATGATTGGTTGTTGCTTTCGTAAGTATCATTGTGTAGTCTGCCAAATATCATTACCGTTTTTGGAGGTAAAATAACTTTAACTATTGCTGGGTTTTCATCCAAATCTTCTAATTTAACTTTATTATCCCATTGTATTTTACTCGATTTAGATAATTGATAAGCCTCTGGAATGTTGGTGAAAATTCCAAAGATATTGCCTTCTTCCAACTCATCTAATGCATAAGTAACAGTAATTGGACTATCTGTTTTGTTCCCTACTGTAAAATATTCTACCCAAGAACATCCTGAAATCAACAAAACAGGAACGATAAACAAATATGGCAATAATTTCTTCATACTAAAATATTAATAAACAACTTACAAAAATGATTAATCCGACCAACATTAAAAACAAAGTATAAGGTAGTATTTCTTTGGCTTTAAGTCCTGTAATACCCAACAATGGCAATGCCCAAAAAGGCTGCAACATGTTGGTTAACTGATCTCCGTAAGCTAATGCTAAAATACTTTTGGGTAAACTTACTCCTATATCTTGAGCTGCCTGCACAATAATTGGTCCTTGCACAGCCCATTGTCCACCACCACTTGGTACAAAAACATTAATTAATCCCGCACTGAAAAAAGTATAAATAGGATAGGTTACCGTATTGGATATGGAAACAAAAAAATCAGCAATATCAGCTATTAAGCCACTGTTTTTCATCATTCCCATAATTCCGAAATACAATGGAAATTGAATTAAAATTCCTGCTGCTCCTAAAATAGCTTCATCTAAAGCAGATAAAAATGCTGTAAAATTTTTATGAAGCGTTATTCCCAATGCCAACAAAAGCATGTTAATATTATTGGGAGTAAAGAAATCCAATACATTAAAATGGTGTAACGTTACAATTTTAACTGCCAAGTAACACAAAATGGCTCCTCCAAAAAACAAGGAAAACATTCGGGAATAATCTAGTTTTTCAGCTCCTTCGAGTGTGGTAAAATCTACCTTTTCTGTTTCATTATTACTAAGAGTAATCAATGTAAAAGTGGCTGATGTGGTTCTTTTTCCCAACCAAAACATGGCAAGAGGTAAAATTACAATTACCATCAACATTACTACAATATTCATGGGCGACCAAACGGTTTCAGCATAAGAAATTTTATCTGGCAAAGCAGCTAATTGAGACTCATTAAAAACTCCTGTCATCATATCTTTTATATGGTTGTCTTCAGCAACTTTTGCCAGTGACGAACCTGAAAGTCCGCCATGCCAAACCATCAAACCAGAATAACCTGCTGCTCCAATTAACGGATAATTTATAGAAAGTTGATGTTGTTTTGCGTACTCACCTACCTTTCTGGCAAAAATAGCCCCGAAAATTAATCCTAATCCCCAATTGAATAAGCTTACTAAAACCGTTAACAATGTTACTAAAAAAGCTGCTTTGGCTGTGGTAGTACAATGTTTTACCACCATTAAAATTAAACTATTAAATGGTTTTGTCAATGCCAATACATGTCCAAGCACTAACATCAACATCATCTGGACAGCAAAAACCAACAAGCCGTTATCCCAAAAACCTTGCTCCCAAAAATGTAACACATCATAAGAATAAGCTGCAAAACCACTGTTAATAGGTTTGGTGGTAAAAAGTACAATAAAAAAAGTAACTAAGGTAAGTACTACAGCAATGGTAAATGGCGTAGGCAATAGATATTTAAATGCTCTGGTATATTTTTCTGAAAAAGACAAATTAGTCTATGAGATTTAAAAGTTTAATAGTTTATCCTTTCAATAACACTTTCCATGCTTCTATAACTCTACCTTGTTTAAGCAAAACATGTGCATCTTGATGCGGTTTATTACCATCATAATGAAAAACAGCAACTTCCTCTTTTGTAGGAATTTGTTCTACACTTCCTAATAAGCCTAACTCATTACCTGTTAAAACAGTACTGTTTCTTATAGGTTCAGGAATGGCATCTACTCCTATTCCAATAGTAGTAATTGGTTTGGCAACCTCAAACATAGCATGTTGGTCGGCACGGCAATACCAGTTCCCGCCCATACGACTTACTAAGTCAATTTTTTGTTGGTCTATCATATTATTTTCATCCAACACATTTTCATTAATATGAATTTTTACTACTTCGCAAATTACCAAATTTCCTGCTCCGCCATTTTGTCCCAACTCAATAATATCATTTACTTTACACTCAAACTGCACTGGAGATTCTTTTACCCTGAACGGTTTTATCAAATCTGAAGCAACAGGTGTCAACCCTGATTTTATAAATTCATCTACGCCTTTTTCATAAGGAGAACTAGAAAGTGAAACCTGTTGAACAATATCATACGTTACCACATTTATTACCACTTCTTTGGTTTCTTTCACATTATCGAAAGTATTTTTAGTAGCTCCTGTTCTTCCGCTACGAGCGGGAGAAAAAACCATAATTGGTGGATTGGCACTAAACACATTAAAAAAACTAAACGGACTTAAATTCGGATTACCGTCTTTATCTACTGTGCTTGCTAAAGCTATTGGTCTCGGACCAACACCTCCAAGTAAATAATGATGGAGTTTTGGTACTGGTATTTCTTTTGGATCTATTGTTAACATAAGGTGTTTGAAGTTTAAAGTTAAGGAAATGTTATTTCATAAGTTGCTCCATAAAGCAAAACTGTTGCGCTATTATCGCAGCCTGAACCAAAATCTAAGTTTCTTACAGCTAAACCCTGAGGGGTTACCAATGCTGTTCCGCTACTTACCCAATTGCAATTTCCTAATTGAGTTATGCCATCAGTAGTTGCTGAAAAACTATTTCCAGCAAAAGCTCTTCCTGTAGCTGTTCCTGTAATTTTATAGCTGTCATCAGTAAAGTCAGCAGTAGTTGCTCCACTTTCTATGGTGAAATTTTGGTTAGAACTAAAATAAATAGCCCTATTTTTTCTACCTTCATCAATTTTAAAATCATTGGCAATCATTACAAAAGTAGCTTGATTGTTAGTGTTGCTCGTTAATGAATAATTTAAAACACCTTCAAAATAATATCCATTATGGTAATAGTTATTAAAACTGATTTTAGCAGTTGTGCCTAACATATCGTATTTTGAAGTAAATTGTGCTTTAATCTCTCCATTTCTAGTAACGCCATTATTAGCACAATCGGTATTAAATTGAATTTTCAACCACATTGGATTAGCGGTAGTGTCAACAATTATGGTATCGCAACCAAATAAAGTTGTGGCATTGGTTAGCGAATTGGTTACAATTCCCTGGGAACTCATTGCTGCTTGATGTACCATTTTAAAAACATCTTGAGCCATAGCTTGAGCTGTTCCATAATCTTGAGATGTTTTAGTTGTTTTATCTTGGTCTCTATCAGACTTTCGGCAACTAAACACTACTGAAACTATTAAAACAAGTAAAATTATTTTTTGCATTTTGCTGAATATTAAAATCTAGCCTAAAATTAGTGGTTTTTTTCTTATTTCCTAATATGAAGGTAAATTAGTTTATGAGGTTAGATTATTCAACTTCCTTGAACTTATATGCTCATTTCTCGCAAAATCGACAAGACGCAAAAATAACTCAACTTCTAAATACTGTTAACTCCTAAATACTCTTCAGCTAAAAATATTGTACATTTGTTCGAACAAAAAATCATCAAAAAATAAAATACATTTATCCATATCGGTATGCCATTTTAATGGTATTGGCTATTTTAGTTAGCTTGTGGCCACTTTCGTTGTTTGTGGTTGTACCCAAATGGGATAATGTAAACGCCTACCTTCCTTACCGTTATTTTATTAGCGATTACTTATGGAATGGTCATTTTCCCTACTGGAATAGTTTTCAGAATATGGGCTACCCAGCTTATTCCGACCCGCAAAGTGGTATGTGGAACCCGATTACTTGGCTCATTATGCTTTTTGGTAAATATACCATGAAGTCACTAATTATTGAATTACTTTCTTACTTTGTAATTGCTGGTTTAGGCATGTATTGGTTCATTAAATCTCTTTTAAGAGATGAAAAAACTGCTGCAATTATTGGATTATGTTTTAGTTTATCGGGGTTAATGGTTGGTTCTGCTCAGTTAATGGTTTTTTTAGCAGGTGTAGCTTGGCTGCCTTGGTGTTTGGGAACGTTATATCAATTTTCTAAAAATTTTAAGCTAAAATATGCTGTGCTTTCGGGATTGTTTGTTGCTTTAAATACTACTTCTGCTAGTCCCGCTTATACTATCATATTAGTCTATTTTTATTTTTTCATCTTTCTATATTTCTTTTGGCAAAACAGAAAAAGTAAACAACAACTAAGTTTTATTTTTATGGGAGGAGCAACAATGGTGATTGTTTCAGCTATTTTATTGCTTCCTTACATTATGTCGTTTATTGAGTTTGCGCCTTACTTCAACAGGTTATCAAAATTACCTTACGATAAATTCTTGCTTTCCAATCCATTTACTTTTGTAGATTATATTTCTTTTCTTTTTCCTTATGGTGTTATCAGCGATTCAGAGATGTTTAAAGGAACAGATTTATCGCTCAGAAGCGGATATATTGGTTTAGTGGGTTTATTTTTCTTCATTGTAGGAGTTCTTAATCATTATAAAAACAAAAGCGTGTTACTGCTTACTTTTTTTGCTTTTGCTTTTTTAATTGTAGCCATGGGGAGTAAAACTTTTATTTATCAACTGCTATACCATTTACCTGGTTTTGGCGTTTTCAGACACCCTTCATTTTTCAGGACTTATGCTCTTTTTGCAATGCTTATTGTTGCTGCTTACGGTTTAAAAAACTTCCTACAAACACTAAAGTTAACTGGAAAAAATAAATACATATTATTTTTACTTGGAGTACTAATTTTGCTGACAGGATTGGCATCTCTAACAAAAACTTCTACTAATGAAATTAGTACCAATATTACTAACTTACTTGATTTAACTGAGTTTTCTACTAACTTTTTAGCAACTCACATAGTAATTAATGTAGCAATATTATTAATTATAAGCATATTGGTTTTTCTACTCAAAAAAAGTTTGAAGCTTTCCGTTTTTGCTACACTTTTTATGGTTGCTTTTTTAGATTTAGGCATGCAAACCCAAATTGCTTTTCCAACTACAATTTCCTACCCTTATGCGTATAGTAATTTTAAAACCTATTTTGATGAACTGCCCAATGAAATCAATCAAAAAAATAATGACAATGCTTTAAAATATTTTGATGAACATCAAGGGTTAAGCTATACGCAAGGAATTTGGAAAAACATGTCAACTTTTAATAAAACCATTTCTTATGTAGGGTACAACCCTTTTCAATTTAGTACTTACGAAAATGCCACAAGAAACAAATCACTTGATTTTAATATCCAAAATCCTATATTATTTTTTCCTAAAAAAGAAAAACAACCTAACGATACAATTCAAAGTGGTTTAATTTGGGATGTTCCACAACTTCATGATTTTCAACCTAAAAAAACAAACATAGCAACTATTCATATCGGTTATAACGAATTTACTGCCGATATAAAAAATGAGGCTAGCAATCCACAATGGTTGTTGCTAAATCAAAATTTCCACCACCAATGGAAGGTATATTTTAATGATAAAAAACTACTAATTCATCAACTCAACAATCATATAATGGGTGTTGAAATTCCTGCTAAAGGTAAAGGTAAAATACATTTTACCTATTCCTCTAATTTAATGATTTACTATGCTTTGATAAGTGTTTTAGGATATATTTTGATAACTGTTTATGTGATAAAGAAATTTTTGTTGAATAAGAAATAGAAAAGCGTTAATTAAGTGATATTTTTGTCCCACTTAAGGCTCCGTAGCTCAACTGAATAGAGCATCAGATTTCGGCTCTGAGGGTTGGGGGTTTGAATCCCTCCGGGGTCACTAACAAATTTTTAAATTAAAAAAGCCTGATGACATGAAAATCATCAGGCTTTTGTCTCTCAAATAATTGATTTCGCTTTTTCTTCTTTACTAATCCTCACCAAAACAGGCTTATATCTCACCAACCACTCCTTCTGTTACATTAATAACATGGTCGCCTACTTTTTCTAGTGAATTAAATATATCGTTGTAGATAGCAGCATTTTTAAAATTATATGCTCCTTGTTCTACATTTTTGAAATGTTCTTTTCGTAATTTTTTTCTAAACGCATTAAGTTTTTGTTCGGCTTCAACCGCCTCTTTTTTAACTACTAAAGCGTAGTTAGTTTTTAGGTTTTTATTCATTACCACCAAAGTTTCATCCAAAATTCCAAACATTTCTACAATATTTTTTCTCTGGTCAGGAGTAAACCAAATTTTCTCTTCAAATTTTCTTTCCAACACTTTAGATATCTGATAAAAAATATCGCCAATCCGTTCTAAATCTCCAATTATACTCAACATTCCTCTAATCTGAATTGAAGATTCTTCACTCATTTCTCGTTGTGAAATCTTAGCCAAATAATTAGCAACATCTCTCTCTATATCATCTGTTATATCTTCATATTTTTTAATCTTTTCGAGCAGTTTGTAAACATTCTTTGGGTTTTGCTCTAATAATAAATTGGCTACATGCTCTTTCATTCGGTGGGTTAGTTTACCAAACTTAGCAATTTCTTTCTGAGCTTCAACAATTGACATCTCTGGAGTAGTCATAATTCCAGTACTAATATGTTCTAACCTGAATTCCTCATCAGTTTCTCCTCTGGATTTAATTGTTTTAGTAGCTAACCTTACCAATTGAGGTATAAACCAAACCATTATGGCTACATTGACAATGTTATATCCTGAATGAAATAAGGCGATACCTATTGGTGCACCCAAAGCAGCATAAACAGAATCTGTTTGGAAAAAATTGGTTGTAATATTATCTAAAATTTCAACTATTGGAAAAACAGAGAGTGCTATTACCATCCAAACTAACCCGAATATATTTACCAAGGAGTGTATACGAGCCGAGCGTTTGGCAAAAACATTACCTGAAACTGAAGCTATTTCTGTATTAATAGTTCTACCAAAATTTTGTCCTAGCACTAAAGGAATAGCTACTTCAAAAGAAATAATTCCATTAAAACAAAGCACTTGTGTAAGCACTATTGATGCACTTGATGACTGCAAGATTAAAGTTAGAAAAACTCCTATCAACACAAAGAAAACGTTACTAAAAAAACCTAGAGATGTTTCCTGAAATGAAGAAAAAACAGTTTCAACTCCATTTAAATTAGGCACACTATTAATTAGTTCAGAAAGCCCTAAAAACAACAATGCTAATCCAAAAATAAGTTCACCAACATATTTTAATTTGTTTTTTCCTGAAAAAATTAAAGGCGTACCTATGGCAAAGATAATTAGATATATAAAAGAAAAATCAGCATTAAAACCAAAAATAGAAACTAACCAAGAAATTACAGTTGTTCCTATATTTGCTCCAAGCATTATACTCACCGATTCTGCAAGTGTAATAAGTCCTGTATTAACAAAACTTACCGCCATTACAGTTGTAGAAGAAGATGAAAAAATTAATGATGTTATGATAAACCCAGCAATAATACCTAAGAAATGATTTTTAGTCATTAGGTTAAACATTTGCTTTAAAAATGAGCCAAAAGACTTTTGGACACTTTCACTCATGGTTTTAATACCAAAAATAAACAAGCCTAATGCTCCAATAATTCTTAATGAATCTATAAATGAAATTTCCATCTCTTTGTTTCTTTGCTAAAAAATTAAATTTGTTTTACCAACCAAAATATACTACCAGTTCTTGTTGAATATTTTCATTTACTGCAATTGCCAACATTACAGAAATAATTAAACCTAAAGTGGCATATCCTAAATCTTTAAAAATCATTTTCACCGTTCCCAACAAGGTTTTATCAGCATCAGTGCTTTTTGATAGCATCATGGCTAATTCTCTACCTCCTAATAAACCTAAAAATATCCAAGTTGTACTCATAGGTATATTACTCCACTCTTTAAATACAAATAATATAAAGGTATAAACTAAATCTATAATACTTGCCGATCTTACATCAACGGTTTGAGATTTTTCGGTAATAATTTTTTGAATTTTATCTCCTCGCAAATAAAACAGCACTCCTAAGCCAAAGAAGATAAATGAAGCAAAAACAATAAAATCAATAAGCGTTAAACTTCTGTTTAAGTAAATAGCAATATTAGCAGCATCATGTGTAATCCACATACTCCACAACCAACCACTAACTAACCATTGTGCTACTCTCCACGCTGGGTGAGGCTCTCCTTTAACTAATTTTTTTATTAATCCTGCTAATAAATACCAAACAATCATTGCTACAGCAAAAGCTAAGAAATAACCCATCAAACTTTTTTGAGCTACACCAATAATACCATCAGCACTAGAACTAAAACAGCTTAGCAACATAAAAGTTGTTGAAACCGGCATTCTCATTCGAGTAATTAACAACAGTACAACAGGAGCAATAATTTGCAAAAAGTGAAACTGTGTTGGCGATTCTGAAAAACCTTTAGATGCTAATCTTTGATAAGACACATCTCCATCATAAATTATCCAGCTATATAATACCGTTGCTACAAAGATACCTCCAATATACAACCATAATTTCCACCATTTAACATTTGCATTAGATGCTATAAATGTTCCTATGGTTTGGATGGAATCATTAGCAATTGCAGAATAACCTGCAAACATAAAACCTATCCACATAGCTATTTTCGGGTAAGGATAAAATATAGCACCAATAACTACAAAAGCCGCTAATAACCTTAAAAATGTTTTCTCTTGAAGACCAAATAATATAAGTGATTCGTATCTTTTTTCTCCAATAAGTTGTGATGCTAAACTAATTTTTGCCATCTGTTAATATGCTTTAATAAATTATTTTCTATAAGTTAATACTTTGGGTTTTATATAAAAGAAAATCAATAATACTGCTACAATTGGAGCAACAACATGATTTAACAAAACAAAAAGAACCGATTGGTCTGCAATAGTTTTATTTCCTAATAAATCATAGAATAAATATCCAAAAGGATTTAAAGCAGAAGTATTAGCAAAGAATGCTGTCGCAGCAAAAAGAACAGTATAAAAAACACTTAAATATATCGTACCTGCCAATTGTTTCGATTTAAACAATACCCTAATCATATAAAACCCATAACATAAAATAGAAGCAGACGCAGCATTTATAAAAATCAATAGGGCATTATCTCCCATATTTATCAATTGCAAATTTTCAATTTGAACATTGGTAGTAAGTTTATTTATTGAGTTAAAAATTAATACCCCTAAAAAAGCACCTATAATTTGAGCTGGGATTTTGTGTAATAAAATATATGGGTTTCTTCTTCTTAATGAAGTAATTAAAGTAATAAAAGGAATAATATGAATTCTATAAGTATGAAAAGGAATATAAACTGCTGCAAAAAATGTTAATCCGATAGAAAAAGATAACATGATATAATCTGTATGAAATTTTTCTGATAAGTATCTACTGATAAAAATAAAATATAATGCAGAAAAAATAGTTGATGCAATTAACTCTGCAATTGCATTTAAAAAAACTGTTCTCGATTTTAATTTATTTTTTAAAATCTGTCTCTTACTTTCTGATTTACTTATGGTTGCCTCCATTTCAAAACTTGCTTATTATCTTTATTTTATTAACTCAAAAGTAAGTTGGGTTTTTATCTCCAATGTTAAGTTAACGTTAACTTTAAAAATGAATATCAATTTGTAATCTACTCATTAATCCTCCTGTAGTAAAATTGTCTGATGTAGCATAACTTATATCCGATTGAACTTTTAACTTATGTCCTGACAAATATTTTGACAACCCCAATGTATATTGACTCGTCACATCGTTTCCAGTAATTTCTTTTATATAATCAATTTGTGTAAACCTTCCTGATAGTTCCCAATTCAACTTAAACAAATAGCCCATTTGCAAGTTTATTCCTTTACCTACATTTACAACATTATCAGTTAATGTACCATTGCTATTTATTGCTTCAGGATGATCAGCTTCTCGTTGAGCGTATTCTGCCATGAATGAAAATCCTTTATATTTTAACATCGCGTCAATAAATAAAGTATGAATATCTGTTTCATACAACCCTATATCATTAACCATATAGCTTCCTAAATTACTTTTCGTTTTTACTGCATTATCATTCATATCGTAAGATCCGGCAATAGATAGTTTTACTTTTTCCTCTCTCATTAAGTCACCACCCATATAATCTCCTTTTTTAGAAAATGCTCCAAATGGTAAAAACTCAACTCTATATGTATATTGATACCCTCCAAGATTACCCGAAGTAATATTTCTTCCTTCTCCCTGAGAAAAAGCAACTATTTCTCTAACTAAAAATGTACTCCCTATTTTAAAACGATGTCTCAATTGAACACCCATGTCTCTATCTATATTAAAAGCACTATTTAACATAGACCTATCAACAAATTGTAAATCTCCCGATGAAATTACTCGCTCTCTATTACCTGGTAATTTAGTTTGCCCCATCCATAAAACAAAATTTTTGTAAAAATTCCATTTCAACAATGCATCAAATATGTATCTTGGAGAATTACTAGTATACTGACTCGCACCCGACATATCTCTATTACTCAACCCTAGCTCTAACTTATATTCCAACTTAGGACTATAAGCAAAGCCATCAAATTTCAATCGTGCTCTTCTAACTAAAAAATTAGAACTTCCATTTGTAAAACTCCCTTTATCATCAACATCCCATTCTCCTATATATAAAGTTTGAAACCTTGCTCCAAACTTCATACTCCATGAGCTATCAGCAGCTATAACATTATATATTCCTTTACCAAACTTACCATTTGTTACTTCTTGGGAAAAACCTAACACACTTAAAAAAAACGCTACAACAAATGTTAATATTAATTTAATACTGTTCATCTATGTTTACTTATTGTTAAATATCTATCATTATTAAACCCTTAATTCGAGGCAAAAGTATAGTTTGGATTTATTATCCATATTAACCAAATAAAAACGTAATGTTAAGTTAGTGTTAAGTCCGTTAATTCAATGAATAAAAAATCATCTTTATAATTTGAATTTGCTTTTTATCCTTGACCTTCCATCCTATGGAATGGTAAACAGACAATATAGCTGTTAAAAAACTACTGATTCAAATACTCAACAATTCCCTGATAAAGAGTTTTTAAATCTTCTTCAACAATGCAGTAAGGAGGGATAATGGTAATTACATTTCCAAGGGGTCTTAAAATAATTCCTTTCTTCAACAAAAATTGATACGCTTCTTTGCCTTTAGAGTTAAAATAATTACTCTCACCATCAGTTTGTAATTCAATAGCGGCAATTGTTCCAAAATACCTAGCATTTCTAACCTGTTTATGATGTTGAATGCTTTCAATAAATGTTTTTTGTAATTGACAAATATTTTCTATTTTTTCAAAAGTATTTTCCACTTCAAATAAATCTAATGAAGCATTGGCAGCAGCACAAGCAAGCGGATTTCCTGTGTAAGAATGTCCATGTAAAAAAGTATGCTTGGCATTATCTGAATAAAAAGCTTGGTAAATATTCTTTGAAACTGCTGTAATTCCTAATGGCATAAAACCACCTGTAATTCCTTTAGACAAACAAAAAACATCAGGTTTATGCTGAAAATAATCTGAAGCAAACCACTTTCCTGTTCTACCAAAACCTGTAAATACCTCGTCTGCAATAGTAACAACTCCATATGTTTTGCACAAACCTATCATTTCCGATAAAATTTCTGGTGAATGCATTAACATTCCTCCTGCTCCTTGAATAATCGGCTCAAAAATAAAAGCAGCTATTTCGTTGGTTTTTAAATGGCTTTCTAATTTATTTAAAACAGAATCTTTGTTTTCTTTGGTTGGAGCTTCAATAAAATCAACATCAAATAAAAGTGTTTCAAACGGTTCGTTAAACCCACCTCTAGCTGTTAAACTCATGCTCCCAAAAGTATCGCCATGGTAATCATTCTCTAAAGCAATAAAACGAGTACGTTTTTCACCTTGGTTAAACCAATACTGAATAGCCATTTTTAGGGCGACTTCATTAGCCGTAGAACCGTTATCTGAGAAAAATAGTTTCTCAATGTTATTGGGAAGTAAATGAATTAATCTTTCTGAAAGGTTTACGGCTTGAGGATGTGTAAACCCACCAAAAGCAATATGTTCTAATTCCAGTGCTTGCTCATAAATTTTTTGAGCAATATAAGGGTGTGCATGACCGTGAATATTAACCCACCAACTGGAAAAACCATCAATATATTTTTTCCCATGTTCATCAAACACAAAAGCCCCTAGACCTTTAACAATTGGAATTATGTCAGCTCCTTTTTGCTGGTCGAATGGATGCCAAATATATTGTTTATCTTTTTGCTTTAAACTCATATTAGCAAAGGTAATTAGTGAAACACAAAAAAAGGTCAGAAAGTTTGAATTTCTTCTGACCTTTTATAAAAAATATCAAACCAACATAAATGTTAATCAAACATAATACTTAATTCATTCTGTAAATGTATCCAAAAGAGAGTTCACTAAAATCTGCTTGACCGGCATTGGCTTTAATATATGGTCCAATATAAAAATTGTGTTTTGGTAATTTATTGGCATTAATGGCGTATAAATTCAACCCTAAACGAGTAGAAAATCCTTTCTTAAAATAAGATTTGAATTTCATATACCCTTCAAATTGTTTGTTTAGCGGAAAATCTTTCTCATACTGCTTGTAAAAAGGTTTATATACATTTATTCCTATTTCTACGTTCATGCTAACATGTCCCATTAAAAGCTCTGCATTTGCATGTACAACAACATTGGAAGCATACTTTTTCGGACTATCGGTATAATCGGTTAAACTTCTAGATGTTATTTGATAGTAATAAACATCGTAGTAGCGATAGGTTGCTCCCAACCCCCATCTAAAATGATGGTTAATGGTTTTTCCTGTAAAAATAGAAGTGGAGTGAACTAATTTTTTTTCTCCACCAACAGGACCATCTTTATCGCCATATTCATGAAATCCTAAACCATAACTAATACCAATATCTCTACTTTTGGATTTAATTTCGGTTTTAATAGGTTTATTGGTTAACTGATAAGTAGCTAAATCTCTCCTGTAAAACTGAGCTGAGAGACTTAATAATGCAGAGTTTAATCCAAAGTTAGGTAATTGTGTATGTCCGTTGGAAGCATGAGAAAAAATAAGTCCTAATTTTAAGTTCATACCTGGTTTTTCACTTATAGTTTTGTATGCTCCTGCTAGAAATGACCACTTAAATGGCGATCCGATATTTACATTTCTTCTGTTGGAAATACTATCGTAAAAAGTAGTAAAATAGGCAGCTCCTAAACTTAATTTAAAATAAATTGGTTTTTCTTTCTGATCAAAAATATTAAAAGCAATAAAAGTAGTAATGCTGTATTCATCTCCAAAAATTTTCTCATTGCCGATAGATGAATAAAATAAAGAGATACCTGTTTGTGGGAAATTATAATATTTAGCCCATGTGCTATTACTATCAGTTTTTAAGGAACCAACATTTACGGCTAAGCCTTGTTGTAAACGAGTAGAAGGAAACTTGTTTAGATAATTTGGGACTACTTTTCCTACCATGTATTCTGGCTCTATGAAGAATGCTCGTTTATTTTCTTGAGCCAACAAATCAGCTAAACAACAGAATGTAACTAGGAATAATATGTAGCGGTAGTGTTTAATAATTTCTTTGTAAATAGAAAAGTGGATTCAAAAATACATATAAAAACAATTGTTCTTAAAAACAAAAAACCCGAAAAAGAAATTCTTTTTCGGGTTTTTGTGTGGTGATGGAGGGAATTGAACCCCCGACACACGGATTTTCAGTCCGTTGCTCTACCAACTGAGCTACATCACCTCGTTCAATGGTCGGCAAAAGTATTAAAATAATTTAATCTGCAAAAACATTTAATTGAAATTTGTAATTTCGAACATTAAATTTTTTTATGGACTTAGTAGTTGATGTAGGAAATACCTTTGTTAAGATAGCTGTCTTTGAAGATGATAACATTATTTTTCACCAGAAACACAGTGAAATTAATGCCTCAATTATTTTTGAAATAAAAAATAAATTCCCCATAAAAAGAGCAATTATTAGCTCCGTAAGGAATAATGAAGCCGAAATTTCAGCCATTTTTAAAAAATTTAACATTTCATTATACTGGTTGAATCACAAAATGAATTTTCCATTTAAAATTAATTACAAAACACCACAAACATTGGGTTTAGATAGATTGGCAGCAGTAGCAGGAGCATTGGTTAAATTTCCTAATAACAATTTGTTAGTAATTGATATGGGAACTTGTATAACTTTTGATTTTGTTGATGAAAGTTTAACCTATCTTGGAGGCAGTATTGCTCTCGGGTTTGAAATGAGATTCAAGGCATTGCATCATTTTACACAAAAACTCCCTCAAGTAAATTACGAAAACCAGCCATTAAAGTTAATTGGAGACAGCACTGAAAACTCTATAATTTCAGGGGTTTATAATGGACTTAAGTATGAAATTTTAGGAATGATTTCGGCTTATGAACAACAATATAAAGACATAAAAATAGTTCTTACCGGAGGAGATTTTAAACTATTTGATTTAGAAGTAAAAAATCGCATCTTTGCAGACGATTTTTTAGTCCTTCGAGGCTTACAACAAATATTAATATTAAATGAGGAAAATTAGTACTGCCACTTTAATTTTTGTTTGCTTATGCATTAGCAGTATTGCTTTTGCTCAAACTACTACTAACTCTCCATATTCTAAGTATGGAGTTGGAGTTATTCGTCCACAAAGTTTCTCTCAAAATTTTGGAATGGGAGGGACAGCTATAGGGCTTCGTTCTAATTTGAATATAAATTCTAAAAATCCTGCTTCTTATTCAGATTTAATCGTGACAACTATTGAGTTTAACTTTATGAGTAATGCTCTTTGGCTAGATGATGGGAATCAATCTCAATATAAAACTAATCCTTATGTTGCTTCTTTGGCGTTAGCTTTTCCTGTCATTCAAAAAACTTGGGGAATGAGTTTTGGACTAATGCCTGTTACTAGTATTGGATATGACTATACTAATAGCTATACAGATGAAAATGTTGGAAGTGTTACAGAAATAAGAAAAGGAGAAGGGGGTTTAAATAAGTTTTATTTTGGAAATGGATTTAATGTTAAATTAGACTCTAGCTCTAACCTTGCTTTTGGAGCTAATGCAAACTTCTATTTTGGAAGATCAGAATTTGATAGTAAAACCATTTTTGGAAATTTGTCTCAAGGATTAAATATATGGGATTTAAGCGAATCAACTACTTCAGATTTTTCTTTCGATTTCGGAACACAATATCAAAAGAATTTTTCTAAGTATGATTCTACTTCTTTAGCAAAAGAAACGTATGTTTTAACCGTTGGAGCAACAGTGGGTTTGGCTAAAGAATTAAGCACGAAACAAAACAGAATAGTGAGAAGTTTTACTGGTTCATCAGATTTTGGAACAATTAAAGATACCATCTTAGAAACAAATAATAGCGAGCAAAGTATTGATATGCCATTAGAATATGGTATAGGTTTCTCTTTCGAAAAGAAAAATAAATGGATTATTGCTTTTGATTATAATATAGCCGACTGGACAACCATTGCATCTACTAATCCTTTGTATAGTTATAATAAAGTACAAAGTTTTGCTGCTGGTTATCAAATTACTCCAAAGTACGATGATTATGTAGGAAGTTACTTTAAAAGAATAGCTTACAGGTTTGGTTTCAGGTATTCAAATTCATATTTTTCTATTAATGATAACCAACTAAATGAATACGGCATAACTTTTGGAACAGGTTTACCACTAAGAAGAACAGGAACATCAGCTCCAACTCTAAATCTGGGAATAGAATACGGAAAAAGAGGAGCGGCAACTGATGGGCTTATTCAAGAAACGTTTATCAACTTTAATGTTGGCATTATTATAAATGATAAATGGTTTATAAAAAGAAAATATAATTAAATTTTAAACTTAAACTTTACAAAAATGAAAAAAATAGCAACAATACTACTAGGGATTTTAATTGCTTACAATGTAAATGCTCAAGGCAAATACGGAGCAACTCCTGAAGATAGTAACACTTGTATTAAAAATCTAATTTATAAAGATTATTTAAAATCTGACCCAAAATTAGCTTTAAGTATGTGGAAAACAGCTTACAAGGTTTGTCCAGGTTCACAAAAATCATTATACATAAATGGAGCATCTATGTACAAAAGCTTGGCCGATAAAGAAAAAGATGAGGCTAAAAAGGAAGCTTATTTAGATACTATGTTTTCAATTTACGATCAACGTATTGAATATTTTGGACAAAGAGGTTACGTGTTAGGTTACAAGGGACAAATGATGTTGGTTTATAGAGGTAAAGAGTATGAAAAAACTTTCAATATTCTAAATGAATCTGTTGAGTTGTTAGGAGGCAAATCTCAAGCAGGTACTTTGGTAGCTCTAATGTATGCTGGTGCAAACAAAGAAAAAAATGAATTAATGACTAAAGCGGAATTAGTAGAGCTTTACGGTAAGCTTATGGAATTAGCAGGAAGTAATACAGATGAGAGTTATAGAGATGCTGAAGAAAAAATTAATGCTGTTGCTGCTCCTTATTTAGATTGCGAAGTATTAGTGCCATTGGCAGAAAAAGGATTTGAAGCAAATAAAACCAATAAAGATTGGTTGAAAAGAATGGTTACTCTATTAAAAAGAAAAAAATGTTATGATGCAGCTATTTTTGCTTCTGTAGCTCAAGCATATTTTGAAATAGAACCTTCTGCATCAGGAGCTGATGGAATGGGTAGAATCTTCTGGAAAAACAAAGATTATACAAAAGCAATTGAGTTTTTCCAAAAAGCAGTTGATATGTCTGAAACAGAAGATGAAAAAGCAGATTTTTACATGAGTATTGCAGAAACATATTTAACCAAAGGAGATAATGCTTCTGCAAAAAGCTATGCCTTAAAAGCAATAGGAGCTAGAGCAGGTTGGGGAGAACCTTATATTTTAATTGGAGATGCTTATTTTTATGGAGCCGCATCATGCGATGATGGTAAGCTAGGTAAGTTTGGTGCTTATTGGGCTGCTCACGATAAATACCAAAAAGCAAAAAGTGTTGATGGAGAAGCTGCTTCAGAAGCAAACAGAAAAATGGCTACCGTTTCTGGTCATTTTCCTCCAACAAAAGACGTGTTTTTTCACGGAGTAAAAAGTGGAGATGCATACAAAGTTGATTGTTGGATTAACGAAAACACAACTGTTAAAACGAAATAATTAAAATTGAAAATACATTTTCATAATAGAATAATAATCCCGGTGCTATTTGCATTCGGGATTATTTGTTTTGGGTGTGAGAATGATTTAAAAGAAGTTGAACAATTAACACAAAAAGAAAAGTTGCCATTAAAAAAAGGTAAAAATGTTCAATTGATTTATTCTGAAAAAGCAGCTGTAAAAATGAAGGTTTCTGCTCCTAAAATGGAAGAGTATGCAACAAAAGATCCTTATTTAGAAATGAGTGAGGGTATTGAAGTCATTTTTTTTGATTCGCTGAAACAGGTAAGTACAACTTTAACTGCTAATTATGCTATTCATAGAATTGGAAAAAACATGATGGAAGCCAAAAATGATGTCGTGGTAGTAAACGAAAAAGGCGAACAATTAAATACAGAGCATTTAGTTTGGATGCAAGATTCAGCTAAAATTTATTCTGATGAATTTGTGAAAATCACTACCCAAGATGAAATACTAATGGGAGAAGGTTTTGAAGCCAATGAAGACTTTACAAAATGGAAAATTCATAAAATTAAAGGAACTATTTTACTAAAAGAAAATAAAGACTCAACTGCTGTTAATCCTTAATTTTGGATTGGAAATTAATATTTTGAGATTACGATGCTTGAGATTTTACAGTAGGTAACTAATAATGATTAACTATAAATAATATGAATAAAGTAATTAGGTTTTTAGAATTAATGTGGTTAGTAATTGCCATTATTAGTGGTGTAATAGGAATTTACCATCTTTTCTTTACTGCAACAGAAGATGCTTTGTTCTTTTTCATGCTTACTGTTTTAGCCTCGTTTTTATATTTTCTGAGAAGAAGACAAAGACGAAGAATGGGACAATAATTTTTTATAACTTTACACCAACATATTTAAAAACCCAAATGCCCTCATCAGACATTATTTTTATTCTTATTGCTATGCTGTTTTCAGCAGTATTTTCTGGAATGGAAATAGCCTTTGTTACTGCCAACCGACTTAAAATTGAATTGAGCAGCAAAAAAGGCGTATTCTCAGGAAAAATACTTTCTTTTTTCTTAAAAAAACCTGCTAAGTTTATAAGTGCCATGCTTATTGGAAACAATATCGCCTTGGTAATTTATAGTATACTAATGGCTAAGTTGTTGGAACCAATCATTTATAAGCACATAACTGCCAACGATTTTTTTGTATTGTTTATTCAAACAGTAATTTCAACTATCTTAATTCTTTTCTTTTCCGAATTTTTACCTAAATCGTTATTAAGAATTAACCCTAACAAAGCACTAACAATTGCTGCAATTCCATTGCAAATTATTTACATATTACTCTATCCATTTACATTATTGGTGTTGGGAGTTTCTAATGTAATACTTAAATTGTTTAGAGTAGATACCTCTGAAAGCGACATGGCTTTTACTAAAATTGATTTGGAACATTTTATGACCAATATTCAGCAGAAAAAAGAAGAAGGTGAAGATGTAGATAATGAAATTCAAATTTTTAAGAATGCCCTAGATTTTTCAAGCGTTAAAGCTCGCGACTGTATGGTTCCTAGAACCGATTTGGTTGCTATGGATATTGAAATTCCTTTGCCCACCATTAGAGACAAGTTTATTGAAACAGGTCTATCTAAAATATTAATTTATAGAGATTCTATTGATAATATTATTGGTTATATTCATTCTAAAGAATTATTTAGAAAACCTAAAACGGTAAAATCTATATTATTACCTATTTCTATTATTCCAGAATCTATGCCTGCCAACCAAATTTTACAGGAATTCATAACGCATAGGAAAAGTGTAGCTGTTGTGGTAGATGAATTTGGAGGTACATCAGGAATTATTACTACCGAAGATATTATTGAAGAAATTTTTGGCGACATTGAAGATGAACATGATAATGAAGAGCTTACAGAGATAAAAATAGATGAAGATCTTTATCAATTTTCAGCAAGGTTGGAAATTGACTATATTAATGAAAAATATATGCTCAACTTGCCTGAATCTGACGATTATGAAACATTGGCTGGTTTAATAATTTCTGTAGATGAATCTATTCCTGAAAAAGATGAAATCATTAGACATAATGGTCTTGAAATTAAAATTGATAAAGTAAGTAATAATAAAATTGATTTGGTAACTATCCATATTACAGATAATGACGAATAAATTTTTCTTCTAAAGATTAATAATGAAATTCCTACTAGGACTATCGCTTTTTTTATTATTTACCGAGCTTGTAGCACAGCCCGACTCAAACTATTTCCAGCAAGAAGTAAGTTATGAAATTAATGTAACACTTAATGATGAATTACATCAGTTAGATGGCAATGAAACGATTCTTTATAAGAATAATTCAAATAAAACACTCAACTATATTTATTTCCATTTATGGCCAAATGCCTACAAAAACCATAAAACAGCGTTAACTCAGCAATTTTTAGAAGAAGATAATACCATGTTGTATTTTTCTCATGAAAGGCATTTGGGATTTATTGATGGACTAGAATTTAAAGTGAATGGTGAAATTGCTATTTGGACTATTACTGAAGAACATGAGGATGTTGCAATTGTTTATTTACCAGAACCACTTTTACCTGGGGAGTCAGTAGAAATTTATACGCCTTTTAGTGTAAAATTGCCATTAGGAATTTTTTCTCGTTTGGGACACATGGGAGAATCCTATCAAATTACACAGTGGTATCCTAAACCTGCTGTTTATGACCAAAATGGTTGGCATCAAATGCCTTACCTAAATCAGGGAGAGTTTTATTCCGAATACGGAACTTTTGATGTGCATATTACTTTGCCAAAAAACTATAGAGTTGGAGCTACAGGAGATTTAGTAAATGGTGATGAAGAAATGAAATGGATGGATAGTATTGCTAATTATACTGCTACTATTGATGTGTTTGAAGGTGATATTACTTTTCCAGAGTCAGCTACAGAAATGAAAACCTTACATTATCATCAGGAAAAAGTGCATGATTTTGCTTGGTTTGCAGATAAAAGATACCATATTTTAAAAGGAGAAGTGGAGTTGCCTAATTCGAAAGAAATAGTAACGACTTGGGCAATGTTTACCAACAACGAAGCTGATTTATGGAAGAAAAGTATTGAATACCTTAATGATGCTACTTACTATTATTCTTTGTGGAATGGCGATTATCCTTACAAACATGTTACTGCCGTTGATGGGGCTTTAAGTGCAGGAGCTGGAATGGAATATCCTAACGTTACTGTAATTGGAGAGTCGGGAGATGCTTTTGCATTAGAGACTGTAATTATGCATGAAGTAGGACATAATTGGTTTTATGGTATTTTAGGAACAAACGAACGCTTACACCCATGGATGGATGAAGGCATCAATTCGTTTAATGAGTTGAGATATGTAAAAACAAAATATCCCGAAAGATTGTTAGTTGGAGAGCTTGATGATAAAAATGAAAAAGTTTTTAAATGGTTCGATTTGGCGAGTCACCCACATAAGCACCAATACGAATTAGCTTATTTGTTAAATGCTAAAAGAAACAAAGACCAACCTATAGAATTAGCAGCAGCTGAATATACTCCTTTAAATTATGGAGGAATTGTTTACTCAAAATCTGCTATTGCTTTTGATTATTTGATGAATTATTTGGGAGAGGAAAAGTTTGATAAATGTATGCAACGCTATTTTCTGGAGTGGAAATTTAAACATCCACAGCCAAAAGATTTAAGGAAAATTTTTGAAGAAGAAACAGGCGAAAATCTCGATTGGTTTTTTGATGATATGATTAAAACCACCAAAAAAATAGATTATAAAATTACCAGAGCAAAAACTGATACACTTGGAAACCCGTTGTTAAAAATTAAAAACAATGGAAAAATAAACGGACCTTTCTCTGTTTCTGGAATGAAAGATGGAAAAATTGTAGCTACACAATGGTATGAGCTTATTGCTAAAAAAGATTTTGTTCCTTTTGAAAAAGGCGATTATGATAGCTATAAAATTGATGCTGAAAAAAATATTCCTGAAATCAACAGACAAAATAATACACTAAAAGCTAAAGGTTTTTTTAAAACTATGGAGCCGCTACGCTTACAGTGGGTGGGAAGTATAGAAAATCCTGATAAAACACAATTGTTTTTCTCACCTATAGCAGGTTGGAATAATAATGATAAGTTTATGATAGGGATGGCTTTTTATAATTCTTTAATTCCATCTAAAAAGTTTGAATATATTTTAGCACCATTATATTCCTTCGAAACCAATGAAATTAATGGTTATGCTTCCGCTTTTTATCACATTATGCCCAATACATTTATTCAGGATTTGGCAATAGGAGCAAGTGCAAAATCTTTTACCTACCTCAATTATGGTGAACAACAATTGAAATACTACAAACTAAACCCACGTGTGGAAATTGACTTTAAGAAAAAACGTGCACGCCAATTCACTAGCACATTTTTTAGCTATGAGTTTGTGAATATTTTTGAAGAAAATACAGATTTTAGCAAAAGAGATGAAAATGGTAATGTACTTTATAAAGATACCTTAGGTTATTTCTACATCAATAATATTATTGTTGGCATAAAAAGTAAACATCCCATCAATCCTTATATGTTGAGAGGAAACGTGCAACAACATCAAAATTTTGTAAAATTAAATGTTGAAGCTCATTATAAATTTGCATATAAAAAACCTGGAACAGGCTTAAGTTTTAGGTTTTTTGTTGGAAGGTTTTTATACAATAGCGATGAACAAAAAAATAGCAGATTCAACTATAATTTTTACGGAATAGAAGCATCAGACTATATGTATAATGAATTGTTTATGGGTAGAAATGATGTTGGAAGGTTTAATCAACAAATAGCTATATTAGATGGAGGTTTTAGAAATCCTGTAATTCCTGAATCTCAAGGTCAATTTATGCAAGCCAATAAATGGATGAACACAGTAAATATAGAAAGTAGTTTGTTTACAAAACATCTTAGTTTGTATGCCGATGTAGGGATGGCAGCAACACTTACTCGCGATTTCTTAGGTAATGAAGTGGATAGAGTGTCCGATTTTGCTTACAATTTTGGAGTAGCGATAAATGTGATTCCTGATTTTTTTGAAGTATATTTTCCAATAACTTCATCTGGAGAGTTGAATCAGCTAAAATATGATGAGAAAATTAGGTTTGTGTTAAATTTAAAATTGATACAGCCATTTGAATTGATTAGAAAATTTGATATGTAATAATAAAATTTTCTTTGCATAAAAAATCATTCAACTTAAATAGTTTAATATTAATATTTGTTTCATCAGAAAATGACTCATCAGGAAATAATAGAACAAACGGTAAAATTTGTAAAAGAAACCTTAACCAATGCTGAAGGCGGACACGATTGGTGGCATATTTACAGGGTGTGGCAATTGGCTAAAAAAATTGCAGCAACAGAAAAAACAAACCTAATGGTGGTTGAATTAGGAGCTTTACTGCATGACATTGCTGATGCTAAATTTAATAATGGTGACGAAAGTATTGGTCCGAAAAAGGCTCGTGAATTTTTGCAATCCATTTCTGTGGAAGAAGAACTTATTATGCATGTTGAAAAAATTATCCAACACATTTCGTTTAAAGGAGGAAATTTTAAACAAGCATTTACTTCTACCGAATTAGCTGTTATACAAGATGCTGACAGACTAGATGCTATGGGAGCTATTGGAATTGCTAGGACTTTTAATTATGGAGGTTTTAAAAACAGAGCTATTTACAATCCCAATATCCAACCCAACTTAAGCATGAGTAAAGAAGAATATAAAAACAGTGCAGCTCCTACAATCAACCATTTTTACGAAAAACTATTATTGCTAAAGGACAGGATGAATACTACAACAGGTAAAGCCATGGCAGTTCACCGCCATCAATTTATGGAGCAGTTTTTAGAAGAGTTTTATAAAGAATGGGAAGGAGAGAGTTAATTCTTAATCAAAAAATATTTAAATAACATAATCTGTATATTTGAAAAAAATTAACCAATAGATTATGCAAAGGAGATTTTTTATAAAAACAATATTATTCGGTTTAATACCCCTTACTGCTTTCCCTTCAAGCATAATTACTACAGTAAAATCAATTAAAAGTAATTTTAAAAAAATATACTCTGATAGCAATCTAAAAAAAGAATTTTTCAAATTCTTAAAGAATGTATTTAATCTATTTCCAGAAAAAGATTTTCATGAATTAATTTCAGAAGTCACTAAAGAAAAAGATAACGATAAAGACATCTACCTTGAGACTCAATCAAGGCTAGACGAAATTACTCCGTTATTTGCTTCATTTAGCCACAAACTCCCTTCTTTGTTTAAACAAAAAGATGAAATGGCTAAGCAATCTATTAGCTTATTAGGTGAAAATAAAAAGTTTACTGGTTATTTAGAAATCGGTTCGTCAGGAAGATATTTAGACTACTTAGAAGAAAAAGTAACCATTGAAGGAGAAAGGTATTATGCCGATGGAAGAGAACCTGGATACTCATTGACAGAAATGATTGATAGAGGGCAAATTTGTATAGGAGCTAAATATATCCCTATGACTGATTACAAAACACAATATTCAAGTCTAATAAAAAAAGAAAGTATAGATTTAGTAACCGTATATATTGGTTTTCATCATTGTCCTATTGACTTAAGAATTTCTTTTATTTCATCTATCAGAGATACCATGAGAATAGGAGGAAAACTAATATTACGAGACCATGATTGTGACACGGAAAATCAAAAAACATTAGTTGCCTTAGCTCATGATGTTTTTAATATGGGTACAAATGAAAGTTGGGAATATAACAGTAATGAAACTCGAAATTTCTATTCTTTAGACTTTATATGTCATTTTGTAGAAAAAATAGGCTTTAAATTTGAAGAAAAGACTTTATTTCAAGACGGAGACCCTACCAAAAATGCATTAATGCTTTTTACAAAAATTTAACCTCCCCCTTTCATGAAAAAACCATTAATTTACATAGTTTCAAAATTAACTTTATTGTTAAAGTCTATTTTAAGACTACTAAAAGATTTCTTATTACTTCTCAATAGTAAAAAAAGATATGCTTTCCCTTTTTATTCTTTAGTCGGATTTTTCTTATTTGTTATATTACTTATTAAGGTGTCTGGAGACTCGAACTTTAACACGGTACTAACTAACAAACTAATAAATGATATCACCAAAATCAATCCAATACAAGTAAATAAAATTATTCAACCTAAAACAGATGAAGAAATAATAAATGCAATAAAATCAACAAAAGGACCAATCTCAATTGGAGGAGGAAAATTCAGTATGGGAGGGCAAACAGCTTATGAAAACAGCCTTCACATAGACATGAGTTCTTTTAATAAATTAATAAATCTAGATACTGAGAATAAACAAATAACTGTTCAATCAGGAATGATTTGGCGAGATCTTCAAAAAATAATTGATCCTCATGATTTTTCTGTAAAAATTATGCAAACCTATGCTAACTTTTCAGTAGGAGGTTCTTTGTCTGTAAATTGTCATGGAAGATATATTGGTCATGGTCCAATTATTTCTTCAGTTTTAGAAATAAAAATAATTACCGCAAATGGAGATAAAATAACTGCTAATAGAAATAAAAATTTAGAAATTTTTAAAGCAGCTATTGGTGGATATGGAGGCATTGGTGTGATAACTGAAGCCACCTTACAACTTGTTGATAATGTTAAAGTTGAAAGACAAACAAATACAGTATCTGTGGATAATTTTAATGAATTTTTTAATGATAGTATTAGAAATAACAAAAACATTGTTTTTCAAAATGGAGATCTCTATCCCCCTCACTATGATGAAGTAAATAATGTTTCATGGGAAAAAACCAATAAAGAATTAACTGATGAGAAAAGAATTACTTCAGAAAATGAAAATTATTGGATAGAACCTAAACTTGTTGAATTAGTATCTTGGGGAGATTTTGGAAAATGGTTTAGAAGAAGTATAATTGACCCATATATCTACAGCTCAGAAAAAGTTGTTTGGAGAAATAAAGAAGCAAGTTATGATGTTAAAGAATTAGAACCTTCATCAAGAGAAAGTAACACCTATGTACTTCAAGAATACTTTATTCCTGTTAATAATATTAAAGTATTTATCCCAAAAATGAAAGCTATTTATGATAAATACAATGTAAATGTTATCAATATCTCATTGCGACATGCATTTCCTGATGATGAATCATATTTATCTTGGGCTAAAGAAGAAGTTTTTGCTTTTGTTGTGTATTACAAACAAGGGACAGATGACACATCAAAAAAAATAGTACATGATTGGACTACAGAAATGACCGAAGCAATACTAAGTGTGTACGGAAGTTGGTATCTTCCTTATCAACCCCACGCTTCAATTTCCCAATTCAAAAAAGGATACCCTAACGCTGAAAAATACTTTAATCTAAAAGCTAAATTAGATACTGCTAACAGATTTAACAATCAACTGTTAGATAAATATAATCCATATACATTAAAACAAATTGAAAAAGAAAAAAATAACATCAACGATTATAACAGATCTGAAGAACAAACTATTTTAACAATTCCTGAATGGTATTTAGTTTATAATCCTAAAGAATTTGCAGACTATCTTGAAGAAGGAAAAAACCCTTCTGATTTTCCTTATTACGCTTCAATTGATGAATATTGGAAACTCTATGACAGATCTATAAAACTTGTTTCCGAAGGCTATCCAGAAAATGAAGAATACACAACAATGCTTAACGTTATTGGAGTTAGTATAACTATGGAGTATGCTTTTAAAATTATTTATGAAAACACTATTGGCAAATTATTTGGATTATTTGCAAACAACAAAATATCTGAACAAGAAAAAACAATAATTAAAGCACACAGAGCTTATAGTGATTTTATCTACAATACTGCATGGTATGAATTTGAATTCATGCCTTGGATAAAGAAAGTTTGGATTAGCTCAGATCAATCAAACGCTAGCTTTCTTCGCAAATGGGAGCGAACTATTTTCTTTACTATAGAATTTTCATTCAAAGCATTTTATGCCCAATTAATTGAATGGGCTGCAACAGCTAGTTATGAAGCTCCAACAACAGATATTTATCTTTTAATTTCATCTGACGAAAATTCTTTATCATTACACAATAATATAAAAACTATAAAAATTCAAGATGAAAGACAAATTATTAGTATCCCAAGATGGGGTGAATTTACAAAAACATTAATAGAAATATCCAATAAAAACATCATCATTCATAATATTAGTGGCAATGATGAGATTGCTGTTTCTATAATAACCGATAAAAATATTGATTTACAATTTGATGGTTATTCAGCTCTTTATGAATCAAGTATTGTATCAAAAAAAGATTTAAAAAGAGTTGTATATTTTCTCCCTGTTAATAAACTATTGCCATTTATTCAATACTCAAAAAAGAACAATTTCGTAATCGAACATATATACGATTATTAAATATTTCAAAAACATACACTAAAAACTCTAATCAAAAGTTAGTAATTTAGTAGTTATAAATTTTCTGAATTATGCAAGCACCAAGAATCCCTAAAATGTTTGGTATTTATACCAAAAGACCTACACAGTTTGAATACACCCCACGTTATTATGATGAGCGTAAAGAAAAATTGGATAAGCGAGTAGCTCAAATAAAAAAAGAACTTGAAAACGAAAAAAATCCAACAAGCGCTTCAGAATACAGCAATTCTGCATATCAATCGAGAATTAGAGAAGATTGGGGAAATGGCTACGCTAGAAGAAATAATACTGGTATGATTAACAAACGTGTACTTATTTATGTGGGTATTTTGCTTGCTCTTACTTACTATTTGTTTTATTAAAAGCCCCTAGCCCCTCCCAACCTCTCCGAAAGGGAGGAGTTTCCAACGCACAAAGTCCACTTAACCGTCATTCTCGAAATTTTGGAGTGCAACGGAAAAATTATCGGGAATCTTTTATATTGGAGGAAAGTTTAGTACTAATATTGATTGGTTTTCAGAAAACTGGAATATTTGCTCTTCTTTTATCTTAATACAAAAGAAGCAAAAAATCAAGACTGCTGATTAATTTATGGTTTTCTAAGCGGTTAAATTTACCACACAACCCAAGCCCTGAAACTGTTTTGTTTTTAGCTACCAAGTAAAAGGCACTAACGCCTGTTCTTTTTTTTATTTTCGTAGTTCAAGGATTGCTTCCACAAAGCCCTCACTAAATTGTAACCTCAAGAAAACTAGCTAAATTAATCAAAGGTCGGTCCTCATCATAGTGGAAGTTTTCTAAACTCACAAAACATCTCAACCAATTTCAAACTCCTAAATACTCATAAGTACTTCTAAGTACTCTCAACTAATTTCTAATCTCTAATCCTTAATAAATTATCCACCACTTCTTGCATACTTAAGTCATTCATGCATTTAAAGTGCTTTTTCGGACAGGCATCATAGCCTATTTTAGAACATGGTCGGCAGTTAAGGTTATTGTTTTCTATAATTACATATTTTTCTTTTGGCAGATAAGGGTACATTCCAAACGCAGGAACAGTATTTCCCCAAATAGAAATAATATTTGCTCCAAACGCTGCTCCAATATGCATTAATCCGGTATCATGAGTAATGAGGATTTGGCTGTTTTTTACAATAAATGCCGACTGATTAATAGAATACTTGCCGCAAGCATTATATATCTTTTTATTAGAAGATTGCCTAATAATTTCATTGGCTTTTTGTTCGTCTTCCTTTCCTCCTGCTAAGATTATAGGTTGTTGAGTTAAATTACACAACTCCACTAGTTTATTTGTAGGTAAACACTTAGTTGCAAATTGAGCTCCAATGGCTATGGTAACATATCCATTATTATGTGTTTCCGGAAGGTTAGTTACTTTATCATTATCCGTAAGAAAAAAATCTAAGCCTTTACCATCGTTCTCAACTCCTAAAGATTTTACTGCTTCAAAATACCTGTCAACTATATGGATATCGGGTAAAGAATTTATTTTAAAATTGGTCAGCAACCATTTTTTTACATTTAGCTTATCGAAAGTAAAACGTAGTGTACCCAATTTTCTGGAAATACCTTTAGAGCGAAGATTTTTATGTAAATCTATGATATAATGAAAACCCTCATTTTTTAGCTGTTCGGCAACTTCACTATTGTTTTTTTCGATAGTATGAACTTTAGAGATGTAAGGGTTATTTTCTACTAAAGAACGATAGCTTTTTTTAGTTAAATAATGAATTTCCACATTGCCATCCAGCTGTTGTTTCAAGCATCTTACTATAGGAGTTGTAAGTACAATATCTCCAATAGAACTGTATCTTACAACTAATATTTTTACGGTATAATTCTCCATTAAAAAAATTAACCTTTATAGGAAAGCCATTTCCAAAGTTCTTTGTAGGTAATTTTCTTACCGTACATTAAAATTCCTGTACGATAAATTTTGGCAGCCATCCAAGTAGCTCCTAAAAACCCTAAAACTAATAGTGCCATAGAAAGTAATAACTCCCATGTTTCTACTCCAAAAGGAATTCTTACCATCATAATTACAGGAGAAGTAATTGGTATTATCGATAACCAAAAAGCTAATGCTCCATCAGGATTATCCATTACTGTTCCTGCTACAACAAATGAAAAAATTAACGGAATAGTTACCGGCATCATAAATTGCTGCGAATCGGCTTCATTATCTACCGCAGAACCAATAGCCGCTAAAAATGCTCCGTACAATAAATAACCTCCTAAGAAATAAAACAAAAATGAAATTAATAGTTTAGCAATGGGAATTTGTTGCATCATTTCTGAAATTTGAGCCTTAAAATCAGTTGAATTAGCTGTTTTAGCCATTTCATTCATTTGCTCGCCTTGCATCATTTGTTCTGTATTTACCATATTAGCTACATCACCTGACGATATTGCTGCCATACCAACAGCATATATTCCCATAGATAAAATTATCCACAAAGAAAATTGTGTCAACCCAACCAAAGCAATACCAATAATTTTTCCCATCATCAACTGAAATGGTTTTACGGAAGAAATAATAATTTCTACAATTCTACTGGTTTTTTCTTCTATTACGCCTCGCATAATTTGTATGCCATACATAAAAATGAAAAAATAAATCATAATAGCTCCAGCAAAACCAAGTACTGTACTTACCCCAACATTTTTAGATTCTTCCCCTCCTGTTTCGCTTAAAGCAATTGGTTTTACAGTTACATCGGGCTGAATTTCATCCAATTGGGCTTTAGTAATATTAAACTTATCTTTCAGCTCTATATTTCTAATCCCTTTTTCTATCGTTGATTCAATATTACCAATGGTTGACATCCCAGGTTGTTTCTTATAATAAAGCTGTGCTGTTGTTTGTTTACCAAGATTAGAAATATGAAGAATAGAGGTGTATTTCTCTTTATAAAAAGCTGCTTTTGCTTCTTCTATTGGTTTAAATTCATAATCAAACTGAAGTGTAAGTGAATTTTCAAATTGGTTAATAAACAAACCTGTTTCATCAATTACTTCAATTATCTGAATGTCTTTATCTTTTAATCCTAACCAAATAGGAACTAACATTAATGCTGCCATTAATATTGGTCCAAACAATGTCATTAAAATAAATGATGTTTTCTTGACTCTTGTAAGATATTCTCGTTGTATTATTAAAGCTATTTTGTTCATTTTTCAGTTCACATTTTTTCGGTTATCAGTTGACGGGTATCAGTATTAAAATCTCTAATTAAACAATCACCCCTCCATTTCCTCTGGCAAATCATCAGGCATTACTTCATTTACTTTTTCAATAAAAATTTCGTTCATGGTTGGTATATGCTCTTTTACCGCAATAATATTTACATCATTTAACACGGTAGCCAATAATTTATTAAGACTTGTATCTTTCTGTATTCCCTTTACTTTTGCTACAATTCTGTTGTCTTTTTTTTCTGTTGAAAGTAATTCAAAACCTGTCCAGAGTGCATTGGTAAACGCAATTAAATTCCCTTCAAATGTTATTTCGTAAATATTGGTTTTGTATTGATTTTTAATATCAACTACTTTTCCGTCTAATATTTTTCTCGATTTATTTATCAAGGCAATATCATCACAAATTTCTTCTACCGATTCCATATTGTGAGTAGAAAAAATAATGGTAGAACCTTTTTCTCTTAGTTCTAATATTTCTTTTTTAATAAGATTAGTATTAATAGGATCGAAACCACTAAAAGGCTCATCTAAAATCAATAGTTTTGGTTCGTGCAATACGGTAGTAATAAATTGTACTTTTTGAGCCATCCCTTTTGAAAGCTCTTCAACCTTTTTATCCCACCAATTGGTAATTTCAAATTTATCAAACCAGTGATTTAGCTTAGTCTTGGCTTCATTTTTAGACATTCCTTTAAGCTGAGCTAAATAGAGAGCTTGTTCTCCTACTTTCATTTTTTTGTACAAGCCTCTTTCTTCAGGCAAATATCCTATTTGAGAAATATGTTTGGGAGCTAATTTTTCGCCTTCAAAAAACACTTCGCCTTTATCTGGACCGGTAATTTGGTTAATAATACGAATTAAGGTTGTTTTTCCGGCACCATTTGGTCCTAATAACCCAAAAATACGTTGCTTATCTATATGAATAGAAACATTATGCAAAGCTTTGTGTTCTGCATAAGTTTTATAAACTCTTTTTACATGTAAAATTTCCATGGAGCAAAACTACATATTTTTTTATACTGATATTGTAGAATGTTTTTTGAAAGTGATTAGGTGATTTGGGTGTGGAGAATTGATGTTTGGTTATAACCTGAACTCACTACTAATGAGTATGAGCAAGTAGTTTGGTTATTTTTTTATTTTTCTGTGAATATGATAAGTTATTTCCCAAATAACAATCCCTGTTATAAAATTCATCACCATTAAATCCCAATAACCATACATATCCCATCCAGTTTCAATTGTCAACCTATTTTTGAGAAGAAAATAATCAATCCCATAAATTACAGTTGCCACAACAACACTATAAATCAGTTTTTTAATTTTAGTATCGGTTAAAAAAATAAAACCAAAAATAAGGTGCGGTACAATAAGTCCAGGAATTACACCTAATTTCATTCCTTCAATCCTATCTTGCGTCCACAAAATACAGAAAAAAGTAATGATATAAGGAATGATTTTGCAAAGTACTGCTAATACCAAATAAAGTAAAGGTCTTTTTAATATATTCATTTTAGGTGTTTGTTATAAAATCTTTAGTCACTTACACACAAGCTTTTCTCCAGACTAAGGATGGTGAGGGAACGCATTACAAATGCGCTCGAGGAGATGAGAAAAAATCTAACTACATTCATTTTACCTATCACCTATCCCAATCTTGAAACTCAAATAAAGGGTCAAATACTCTATTTTGTTCTTTCAAATAATTTTCATCAAAATCAAATAATACATTTAGCTTCACATCTTCAACTATTAAATCTTGATAAATATTATGAATCATCCTATAATCTGTAAAATATTTATTAGTTTCGTTATTCCATTGACTACCAAAGTCAGATAACCAATTGTAAAATAACATTACTTGTTCTTGATTTGATAATTGAGCTCTTAAAATTCTTAAATATTTACGTTTTTCATTATAAGAGAGTAGTGAATTTTCCTGATTTATAACAAACTTTACAGTTTGAAACAAATGCCTATAATAATGAGCTAGTTGAGCAGAGTGTCCTTCGAATAAATCGAACCTCAAATTATCTTTTAATTTTATTTCTTGATTTATAATTGTTTTTATTGTTTGGGGTAAATTTGAAAAATGATTATCTTTATGTTGTGCTTTAATTTCACTTAAATCTTTAAAAAAGTCGTGCTTTGATAAATCAAATTCATTTAAACCGTGAAAGAAAATTCCATATGCTATATTGACCCATTTTTTAGGCTCTTCATTAGCCATATGTTTCTTTGCAATGTGGTACAAAATTTCAAATTCATTCTTCAAAAATTCAAATGATTTTCTTCCATTAATTGTCTTTTCTACTCTATCAATTTCTTTTTCCCCATTGTGTTTAATATGAGTAAATAGCTTAACATCATCTATTTGAACTTCGTTAACATTGTCTTTGTGGAGTTTAAGCATTTCATAAAATTGGTTTTCAAATTTATTATAATCAAGTTCTTGTCTAAATAAATCTCTTTGCAATCTATTTGCTTTGAATTGAATATAGAAGGCAAGGAATGTTAAAAACACTCCTGAAATTGCTATAAAAGGATTCATTATCCCGCCAAGTGTATCACCTATTGAACCCGTTAGAGAAAAGTCCAAATCTAGAACAGATTCTTGGACAAAAATCATTGGTGAAATGAATGAAAAAAGTATTACAATTCCTGAAATTATTAAAATTGCAATTGATAAGCCATCGAGTTTTATGTTTTTATCAGAGTCTGTCATTTTATTATGTTTAGAAGAAACTACTCACCCAACTAAAAGTTATGAAGTATATTTTTACAGCATAGTATTTCATATAGTTGCAATTAAGTGTTGTCAAACATCATCCAAATATACAATTTTAATTTTTCTAAAGCAGTTTTTGGCTACAGATTAAAAGACTGCTTCAGTACTATCGCAACTACCCAATACTATACTTGTAGAGACGAAAGATTGGACTTTGTAGGGTTGGAAAAGTCCCCCTTCGGGGGATTTAGGGAGCTGATATAAAAAAAGGCTGCCCATTGGACAGCCTTTTTAAATATTATAAATTGTATTTTTTATGTTCCAAAAACACTACTTGCAACAAATTCATGAGTTGGGTTGGTAATTAAAACTGGAATTTCAGCATCATTTGCAATTACTTCTTGTTCATCACTACCAAAGAAATCTGGTAATAAAGCTCCTTCTTGCGTATTTACAATAACAATTAAATCAGCATCCATTTTAGCTGCATGTCTTACTAATTGTTTTTTAAAGTTTCCTTCTCCTTCAGCAGCTCTATCTATTTCATAAGGTAAATTTTTCTCATCAAAATATTTTTTTGCAAAACTCAATTCTTGATTTAATTTTTTCTTTAAAAATTCATCAGATTCAGAATCGGCAAAAATGTGAATTCTACTTTTAAAATGCTTAGCAATACTTGCTGCAATTTTCAATTTTTGCTTAGTAATATCAGCGTGATCAATAGGTACAACTATATCATCATAAGTATCTGTTGCTGATGGCTCTTTTTCTTGAACAATAATAAAAGGCACTTTAGAGTGAGAAATTACTTTAATTGCATGGCTACCAAGTATTTTCTGCATACCTCTTGCCCCATGGGTTCCCATTACAATATATCCAGCAGAAATCTCTGATGCAACATCTCCAATATCTTCAAATATACTTCCTATTCTAACAATTACATGCGTATTAACCCCATGTTTTTTTTCAGCTTTTAAAGCAACTTCTTTTAACTTCTCTCTAGTTGGTTCAACTTCTTTTTGTTTAGAAACAACGTGTAAAAGATAAACATCACCATTGTAAGATTTAGCTACTTGAGCAGCATGGCTAATTGCACAATCTGCAACCGCAGTAAAATCATGAGGAACAAGCACTTTATAAATTTCTTTATCCATAGAATTGTAGTTTTATTGAAATTATTCCGAACAAATATAATATTATTCTTATTATTTTGAAGAACTTATCAAAAAAGTTTTTATTAAATATCTTTTAATTTAAAAGTTTCCATAAACTTGGTAGTAAAATCTCCTTTCCTAAATTTCTCATCTTGCATTAATTGCTGATGGAAAGGGATAGTTGTTTTCACTCCTTCAATAATATACTCATCTAAAGCTCGTTGCATTTTTGTAATAGCCTCTTCTCTTGTTTGAGCTACTGTGATTAATTTAGAAATCATGGAGTCATAATAAGGAGGAATAACATAACTTGCATAGGCATGAGTATCTATTCTAATTCCGTGTCCGCCTGGTGAGTGATATGTTTTAATTACTCCAGGACTAGGTCTAAAATCATTAAAAGGATCTTCTGCATTAATTCTACATTGAATTGAATGTAGTTGCGGGTAATAGTTTTTGCCTGAAATTTTATCTCCTGCAGCTAGTTTTATTTGTTCTTTAATTAAATCAAAATTAATTACTTCTTCGGTAATAGTATGTTCTACCTGAATACGCGTATTCATTTCCATGAAATAAAAATCTCTATTTTTATCAACTAAAAACTCAACAGTTCCAACGCCTTCATATTTTACAGCTTTTGCAGCTTTTATAGCAGCCTCACCCATTTGTTCTCTCAACTTATCTGTCATAAATGGAGAAGGAGTTTCTTCTACTAATTTTTGATGTCTTCTTTGGATTGAACAATCTCTTTCTGAGAGGTGACAAGCATTTTTACCATCTCCAGCAATTTGAATTTCAATATGACGAGGCTCCTCAATAAATTTTTCCATGTACATTCCATCATTTCCAAAAGCAGCCGCAGCTTCTTTTCTGGCAGAATCCCAAGCAGCTTCCATTTCCTCTTCATTCCAAATTACACGCATACCTTTACCTCCTCCACCGGCAGTAGCTTTCATCATTACAGGATATTTAATTTTTTTAGCCGTAGCTTTTGCATCTGCTAAATCTTTTAACAATCCTTCAGAACCTGGAACAACAGGAACTCCTGCTTTAATCATAGTAGTTTTAGCAGACGATTTATCTCCCATAGCATCAATCATTTCTGGAGATGCACCAATAAACTTTATTCCATTTTCTTGACAAATTTTTGAGAATTTGGAGTTTTCAGATAAAAAACCATATCCAGGATGTATAGCATCGGCATTTGTTATTTCTGCTGCAGCAATAATATTTGACATCTTCAAGTATGACAATGAGCTTTGTGGGGGACCTATACAAACAGCTTCGTCTGCAAATCTAACATGCAAGCTATCTTTATCTGCAGTAGAATAAACTGCAACTGTACTAATTCCCATCTCTTTACATGTTCTGATAACACGTAAAGCTATTTCGCCTCTATTTGCAATTAATATTTTTTTAAACATAATTTAAATTTGGAAATTAAACAATTTGAAAATTTGAAAACGAATCTAACATTACATAGATTACAACTTAATCAAATTATTAATTTAACTTGGATCTACTAAAAACAATGGTTGGTCATACTCAACAGGAGAACCATCATCAACTAAAATTTTCACAATTTTTCCGTTAATTTCAGCTTCAATTTCGTTAAACAATTTCATAGCTTCAATAACACAAACTACTGTTTCGTTTTTAACCTCATCACCAACACTAACATAATTAGGTTTGTCTGGAGAAGGTTTTCTATAGAAAGTTCCAATCATTGGAGACTTAATAGTGACATAATTAGCATCTTCACTTGGTGCTTCTTTTGCTGGAGCAGCAGGTGCAGCTTGAGGTTGTGCTTGAGGAGCAGCAGCTACAGGAGCTTGCTGAGCTTGTTGTGGTTGAACAACCTCTTGTCTGATTACCTCAACAGTTGGCTGATTACCTCTTTTATAAGGAGGAGTTTTTATAGTAATTTTAAAATCCTTGTTTTCAATTTCAACTTCGCTAACTCCAGATTTTGCAACAAATTTT
The DNA here is from genome assembly GCA_965284565.1 of Vicingaceae bacterium. Taxonomy (GTDB): domain Bacteria; phylum Bacteroidota; class Bacteroidia; order Flavobacteriales_E; family Vicingaceae; genus BRH-c54. The sequence goes on along the minus strand of OZ260100.1, from coordinate 1,683,272 downwards.
ATTAGTTCTTGAATTTCTGATGACTTCATAATTTATTTGTTTTTGTTATTTTATTTATTTTGTATCGTAAGCCCATTTTATCCATATAGCTCCCCATGTAAAACCGCCTCCAAAAGCAGATAAAATTACATTATCTCCTTTTTTAAGTTGATTTTCCCATTCCCATAAACATAAAGGTATTGTACCCGAAGTGGTATTTCCATAACGTTGAATGTTAAGCATCACTTTTTCGTCACTTAATCCCATTCTTCTTGCTGTGGCATCGATTATTCTTTTATTTGCCTGATGCGGCACTAACCAAGCGACATCATCGCTAGTTAACTTATTTTTTTCCATAATTTCAGCGGAAACATCTGCCATATTGGTTACAGCAAATTTGAATACAGGTTGTCCGTCTTGAAAAATATGGTGATCTTTATTTTTAACCGTTTCTAATGTAGGTGGGTAAGCAGATCCTCCAGCTTTTTGGTGTAGGTATTGAAATCCTGAACCATCACTTTTTAAAATAGAATCTTTCACTCCAAAACCTTCTTCATTTGGTTCTAACAACACTGCTCCACAACCATCTCCAAAGATGATACATGTTGCTCTATCTTCGTAATCTACCAAAGCAGACATTTTATCTACTCCTACAACTACAACTTTTTTATGAGAACCTGATTCAACATATTTTGAACCTGTTGTTAAACCAAAAAGAAAACCTGAACAAGCTGCATTAAGATCAAAACCAAAAGCATTAGTAGCTCCAACTTTATCTGTAATAATATTAGCTGTTGCTGGAAAAATATGATCGGCAGTAACAGTACAACAAATTAAAAGGTCTATTTCTGTTGGAGAAATACCTCGTTTTTCACACAATCCTTTTACTGCTTCTGCAGCCATTACTGATGCACCTTTACCTTCTCCTTTTAATATCCTCCTCTCTTTCACCCCAGTTCTAGAAACTATCCATTCATCTGTGGTTTCTACCATTTTCTCTAATTCCTTATTTGTTAAAACATAATCAGGAACATAGCCATTAACAGCGGTAATTGCGGCAGTAATTTTACTCATAATTTTGTTTTGCTTTAAAAGTAGTTACTCTATTTTTAAAATGATTGTCAAAAATAGAAGAGATTTATAAAAAACAAAAACTTACTGAAATAATAGCAGTAAGTTTTGTTAATCAATGTTTTTTAGATAGCTACTGTTTTCTCAACTGCTAACTTACCTCTGTAATAACCACAATCACCACAAACTCTGTGATAAAGAACTGGTGCTCCACAGTTTGAACAATTTACAACAGTTGGTGCAACAGCTTTGTAGTGAGTTCTTCTTTTGTCTCTTCTCGTTTTCGAGGTTTTTCTTTTAGGATGTGCCATTTTTATTTAGTTTTCTGTTTTTAAATTTATTAATTGAGCCCATCTAGGGTCGATTTCTGCTTCTTTTTGTTTTGTATTCTTTACTTCTATTTCTTTAAGTTTTTTTATTACCTCTGGATTACAATCACTTTTTTTGTGCTTTCTCCTTTGAGGAATATTTATTTGAATAAACTCATAAATGTAAGGAGAAACATCAATTTGATGTTCACTTTCTGGCAAGATAACTATTTCATCTGTACCTTCATACATTTCCTCTCCAAACTTTACAATTAAATGCTCTTCACACTCCACTTCAATATCTACTGGCTCCAAACATCTATCGCAATCTACGTTAACCTTTCCTTGTATGGAAAAGTCTAACAACATCATGGTTGATTGTTTCTCTAATGCTAAATTTATTTTAAATTCAGCATCGTTATACTCTTCATTTTCAAATATACTAAAGAACGCTTTGCCCACATTAAAGTCAAACTGATACCCCCCTTGTTTCAACCCTGAAAAATCTATCGTATATTCCTTTTGAAACTTCACTTTAATCCGCATTAATGAAAGCGGACAAAGTTATGAATTAATTTCTTTGTAAAAAAAGTATAAAGTGTATTTTTTAACCCCTCTTAAATTCAAGGTAAAAATCCTTTGTTAATAATTCATATTCAGCAGAATAAACGTGTCTTTTGTCGGTCTCTATAATCAAATTCCCCTCTACTACTTCGTCTTCCTTTCTCGAAAATTCTAACAAAACTCGTTTACAAGCTTTTTTTGTATTAGGGAAAACATTTACTTTTCTATTTAAGTACAAAAAGTGTTTTTTAGCAATTTCTACAAAAGCCTCTTCTTCTATAGGTAAAATCACAGAAAAAACACCCTCCGCTTTTAGCAATCTGTTAACATGAAAAGCTAGTTGTTCAAAAGGAAGTAGTGAATTTTGTCTGGCAATATTCCTTTTCTGTTCTTCAGACTTATAAGTGTTATTAAAAAATGGTGGATTTGAAATTATGGTGTCGTATTTTTTATCGGGAGCATAATCTTGCAATGCTACATGATGAGCAAAAACGCTATCGATCCATTTACTATTGGCAATATTAATTGTTGATTGAATAAAAGCATTTTCTTCAATATCAATAGTATCCACAACAACATTTGAATTCCTTTGAGCGGTCATTAAAGCAATTAACCCTGTTCCGCTACCAATATCCAATACACTTCCACCCTGTATTTTTGCCCAAGCCCCAAGCAAGACACCATCTGTACCAACTTTCATGGCGCACTTATCTTGTTCTATAAAAAATTGTTTAAATTGAAAACCCTTACTCATCTCAAAGGTTATTATTCTAAATAAATATCTATCAACCCTTCAGGAGCATTTGTTTTAATCAGTTGTTTTTCTCTATTTACCTCAACAATAAAATCATCACTAACAGGAATAAGAATTTCTTTATTTTCAGAAGATATAATTTCTAATACTGCTTGATGAGGATACTCTAATACTTGATTTATTGTTCCTAAGTTTCCTTTGTGCAAATCTTCAACAGTAAAACCTACTACTTCATGAAAATAAAATTTATTTCCTGTTAATGCAGGAAGGATGCTTAAAGGCAAATACACTTCTTTAGCAACAAGGTCTTTTGCCTCATCAACATTTTCCACACCATCTAATTTAACAACAACAGTATTATTGTTTTGCAAAGCTGTTTTGGTAACAAAAAAAGGAACCAGTTGACTATCCATTTTGTTTATTCGGATAAAAACTGATTCCAATTTCTTGTAAGCATTTGGCTGATCAACATCAAGTTTTACAACCAATTCTCCATTCTTTCCATGCACCTTAGAAGTATAGCCTAAATAAAAGGTTTCTTCTATTTTCATGTATAATAATTAATCTTCTTTTTTCTCTTCTTCAGCAGGAGCTTCTTCCTTAACCTCAGCAGCAGGAGTTTCTTCAGTTGCTGGTGCTTCTTCTTTCACTTCAGCAGCTACTTCTTCAGCAGGAGCCTCAGTAGTTTCTTCAGCAACAGGAGCTTCTTCTACTGGAGTATTTTTAGCAGCTATTTCAGCAGCTCTTTTATCTTTAGCTTCTTGTTCTGCTTTAAATCTAGCTTTTTCTTGTTCTTCTTTAGATTTAGAAAGGCTATCTTTTTTACCTTCAATTTTACCTTCTTTGTCTTTCATCCAAGCTTCAAACTTTTTATCAGCTTGCTCTTGAGTCATCGCTCCTTTCAACACACCTCTATCTAAGTGATCTTTATGAAGTACTCCTTTGTAAGACAATAATGCACGACAAGTATCTGTTGGCTGTGCACCTGTTTTAATCCAGTTCAAAGCTTTATCAAAATCTATTTCGATAGTTGCTGGATTTGTGTTTGGATTGTAAACACCTAATTTTTCAATAAATTTCCCATCACGTGGGGCTCTTGAGTCTGCTACAACAACATGGAAAAAAGCATATCTTTTTTTACCGTGACGTTGTAATCTAATTTTTGTAGACATTTTCTAATGTTTAAAAATTGATAAATAAATAATTAGTTCTCCCAAAATAAATTGGGGCTGCAAATTTACAAATTAGTTTGAATTATACAATTATTTATTAAAAAGTTTAAAGCCCATGCAAAATTGAACTACACACTGTCTTTAAACAGCTTACAACTCTTTTAAAACTTAACTATCATTTGAAATAGAAATTTCTTCTGTAAAATTAACCTTAATTTTTAACTACTTTTTTACTCACATAAAACTTATCGTCAAATATAAAGGTAACAAATAGGGTTTGAGCTCCTCTTATTTTATTGAGTTTAATTTTATGCTGTGTTACTCCAGCATTGGCAACTTTAACTTTTCCCTCTTGCACTATAGCTCCTTTACTATCTGTCACAAAATAATCTACCGGTGAAGGATTTTCCATTTCAAAAGAAACATTCAATACATCATCTACAGGGTTGGGATATAGGTTTACTTGATAAGGATTTTTACCATTAATTTCATACACACTTTGAGGAGCATCTTTAATTAAATACACTTTATAAATTTTATTATCGGCAGAAGTAGTACTGCTTACATTATTGGCAAATGGGTTAATGGTAGGACTTAATATTCCGCCATAAATATAACCCAGCAAAATAGTATCTGCATGAATAGCATCTAACTTAATCACTTTCGATTCATGGTGAGGCAAGCCTTTATTAACAAAAAACTCTGACCCTGCACCTCTATAACCAGGCATTTCTATTGGCAATTGCACCTCAAGTAAATTACCTGAGGAATCCCTACTCATTCTGCTAATGGTTTTTACAAATGGCACCTGATTATCCTGTACAAGTGTATTGTTCTGATAATAGTACTGACTCATTCCTCCAAAAAACAAATTGTGCATTTCGTTATTAATACTATCGTGCAAAGCCACTTTTGCTCCATGATAATTACTTAAATATTGATTAAATGAAGTAATAGGAGTATGTCCCACAGCAGTAATATCAACAGGATAAAGAAAAGGCAAATCTACGTTTATCTGAAAAACGCCTGATGAAATGGTATAACCATGACTTCCATCAGAATAAATTTGAGGCAATAAATTATAATCTCTTCTTCTTAAATGTATGGGATCTGTAATGGTTGAATAATTAGAAAAACTTAGTTGAGTTCCCGAGTTGTTAAATACAAACTTTCTTATTTGGTTGGTATATTTTTGGACAAAAGTAGGGTTATTCATTGGGTTGTATCTTCCATCAAATCGGTGTCCACCAATAAGATAAATTTCATTACCTATTTTTCCCATTTGCCCACCTGTAACTGCAAAAGCTGTGTCGGTAATTTGTTTAAAGTATGGAGTAATGGATGCATTGTTAATTACTGCATTCATTAAGTCTGAAACCTGAACCGATGCTAAATACGGAAAAGTAACATGATCGTTTGCTGTTGGTGAAAAAGCATATCCTCCAATAATATACAAGGTATCATTATCTTGATAAAAATTCATATTGGTTGATTGCAGTTGTTCTTTTAAGTTAGTTGATAACACTGACACACTTGATGACCAATATTGTTGGTTAACAGGATCTATCACTAAAACATTTTGATTATTTTGATTTTCAGGAAATGCATTAAAAGGCTGACGAGCATGAATACCATCGAGTCTACCTCCTATTACAAGCCATTTACCATCATGCTGAGCATAAGCAAAAGAGTGTACTCCTGGTAAATTAGAAATAGTCACAGAATCTAAATGAACAGAGTAATTAAAATTATTTTGAGCTGTTAACACTAACGTGAAAAATAGCCAAAAGAAAGTAGTAAGTTGAAATCGTTTCATAGTTTTTGAATTAGTTAATCAATAATAATTCAAATGTAAGCCCGATAATTTATAAAATTTGGTAACATTTGTTACATAAAAAAAATAATTCACTTTCATACTTATATTTGAACTTTAAATAATTTCTATGCAAAAAACTACTGAATCTGATTCTCACTACGATGAGCTAGAAAAAATGTCAACCGAAGCATTATTAACCAACATCAATAATGAAGATAAAAAAGTAGCCGTTGCAGTAGAAAAATGTATTGATAGCATCATCCCATTAATTGATGTTGTTGTAGAAAAAATTCAACTTGGGGGAAGACTATTTTATATTGGAGCAGGAACAAGTGGCAGATTAGGTGTTGTTGATGCTTCTGAATGTCCGCCAACTTTTGGTGTAGATTTTAACTTGGTAATAGGATTAATTGCTGGTGGCGATGCTGCCATAAGGAAAGCAGTAGAATTTGCTGAAGATAACACTGAACAAGCATGGAAAGATTTACAAGAGTACAACATCAACTCCAATGATGTGGTTATTGGCATAGCTGCTTCTGGTTCTACTCCTTATGTAGTTGGTGGCTTATCAACTTGTAATAAAAATGAAATAGTAACTGGTTGTATTGTTTGTAACTCACAATCTAAAATTGCCGAAGTAGCCAACTACCCCATTGAAGTAATTGTAGGTCCTGAGTTTGTTACAGGAAGTACTAGAATGAAGTCAGGAACCGCTCAGAAATTAGTGCTGAACATGATTTCCACAACTGTAATGATAAAGTTAGGAAAAGTGAAAGGCAACAAGATGGTTGACATGCAGCTTTCTAACGACAAGTTAGTGGACAGAGGAACGCAAATGATAATGAAAGCGTTATCGATAGACTATAAAACAGCTAACGAATTACTAGCAAAATATGGAAGTGTTAGAAAAGCTATTGACAATTATAATTTGTAACCCAATAAAAACACCACGCAGCCTTTTAAATCTTCCTCATCAGTAGCTGGTATAGTATAAACAATATACATCTTTTTAGGTTTTTCTGGTTCAAACGAATAAATATGTTTTCCCGCTTCTTTTATTTTACTTAATGTAAACAGAGCATTTTTCTTTTTGCTAGTAGGCTTTTTATCGTAAATATTTATTTCAATGTCTTTTGGCAAACCAGCAGTATTAAAAACAAAACGGTATTTTTCTCCCATAAACAAAGGTACTTCTATACCCGACTGAAAAGCTTCTTTTTTGTATAAAACCCTTGTAATTTTTGATGAATCATACTTATATTCTGGTTTAAGTATTGGCATCAATTCATTTTTTAAATCTGCTGCCACACACTGAACTTCTTCTAACTTTAATGCTGTAGTAGTTAATAATAACACTAAAATTGTACTGTAAAATATTACCTTTTTCATCTGTTATTTAATTTTTAATAATCTTATTTCTTAAATCAATAATTTGCACACTTAATTTCTCAACTTGTTCATCACTAAGTTTAGCCTCTTCACTTTCTTCCAACACATCAAAATTTTCATTTATAGCTTTTAAATCAGCAAGCAATTCGTCATAATCACCATCCTCATTGATTTGTTCTAACGCTTTTAGCAAATTCTCTAATACTACCGATTGCTCAGTAAGTCTATAGATAAGTTTTTCATTGCTATTTGCTTGATTTACTTTTGCTCCTAAATACATAGTTTCTATCCATGCTCCGGTAAAAATTACAGGTCCGGTATATCCCATTCCATTTTCATCTAAATAATTATCTAACCTAATTTGCAAATCAGCCATTATAGTTATTAATGAATCTTGTTCACCAACATTGTTTTCTAACCTTTTAGATAAACCCATGGTATTAAAAACATCAGTCATCCACATTTTTTCTGACAACCCTCTTAGCGTTGACAAATAATTAATAGCTGATTGTGTTTGATTATTTATAATACAATAAGCCATATCTGCCGAATAAACGCCAAAATTTAATTTCTGACTGTATTTTGTATTATAAGAAGCAGCTAATTCTGTTGAGTTAGTTAAATCTCCAATATACGTTAATCCTGAATTTTTAAATATTTCTGCAATTTGAAGTGGAGAAGGCAATAAATAACTCATAGATTCTTCTTCTGTAACCATTTCTACTTCTTCAATAAGCTCTTCTTCAGTTGTTACATTTTCATTATTAGATTCACAAGCAAACCATAAAAAACTGCTCGATAATAAGATAAAAAATATTTTTTTCTTCATAACTCTTTTTAATTTTTGGCTAAGATATAAAAAAAAACGAAAATCACTCATAATCAGTTATAAATTTAAAATAATTCTGTTTTAAACCTTATATTTGAACTTTGAATATTATCAAGAACTATTTATAGAGCCTCTTTTCTTAATTTTGTCATAAATTATTTCATGTTAAATTAATGAAAAACTATTTATCCTTAGTAAAATTTTCTCACACCATTTTTGCATTGCCCTTCGCTTTAATTGGTTTTTTTATTGCTATTGGTTTGCATGAATATGATTTTAAATGGACAACTTTTATCTATGTAATTCTCTGTATGATTTTTGCTCGTAGTGCTGCTATGGCTTTCAACCGCTATGTTGACCGAAAAATTGATAAAGCCAACGAACGTACTGCCAATGTAAGAGAAATCCCTAATGGAACGATAAAACCTACCTCAGCTTTGGTTTTTGTAATTATAAATTGTGTGCTATTTATTGCTACCACCTACTTTATAAACCCTTTATGTTTTTACCTCTCTCCTATTGCATTGTTAGTTGTTTTAGGCTATAGCTACACCAAAAGATTTACAGCTTTATGTCATTTAGTATTAGGTATAGGTTTAGGCTTAGCTCCTATTGGTGCTTATTTGGCCGTTACAGGAGTTTTCGATTGGCTTCCATTATATTTCTCTTTTGCTGTATTATTTTGGGTGAGCGGTTTCGATATTATTTATGCATTGCAAGATGAAAGTTTTGATAAACAACAACAATTACACTCCATTCCAGTTTGGATGGGAAGAAAAAACGCACTACATTTTTCATCATTTTTACATTTAATTGCCGCTTTTTTTGTGATTTGGGCAGGAATTCAGTCAGATTTTAATTGGTTGTATTGGATAGGTGCTGCTGTTTTTATCGGATTATTAATTTACCAGCATTTAATTGTTTCTCCAACCAACCTAAGTAAAGTAAATTTAGCTTTTTTTACCACAAATGGAATAGCAAGTGTTCTATTTGCTGTTTTTGTAATTGGAGATATTTTTCTAAAGTGGTAAAAATCAACGTATAATTTTATTGAAAAAAATAGGATTAATATTTCTTCTATAACAAATGGATTATTACATTTGCAGCTCCCATTTTGGAGAGGTGGGTGAGTGGCTGAAACCACATGTTTGCTAAACATGCGTGCGAGAAATCGTACTAGGGGTTCGAATCCCCCTCTCTCCGCCACTAAAAAAGCCGAACTCAATATTGAATTCGGCTTTTTTGACTTTATAACCAAAGCTATTCTTAATTTTGCTAACTCAATTATGGAAAACGAAATTAGAATAAACAAATACCTCAGCGAAATGGGTTTCTGCTCTAGAAGGGCTGCCGATAAACTTATTGAGCAAAGAAGAGTAACGATAAACGGAAAAGTTCCTGAAATGGGAACAAAAGTTACTCCTGATGATGTAGTAATGGTTGATGGGAAACCTGTAAAAAATACCAACGAAAGCTTTGACTATATTGCGTTTAACAAACCTATTGGCATTGTTTGTACAACAGATACTCGCGTTGAAAAAGATAATATTATAGACTACATCAACTATCCAAAAAGAATTTTTCCTATTGGTAGATTGGATAAACCTAGCGAAGGATTGATTTTACTTACCAGCGATGGTGACATTGTAAATAAAATTTTACGTTCCGGAAATAACCACGAAAAAGAGTACATCGTTACTGTAAATAGACCTATAGCTGCTGATTTTATTCAAAAAATGAGCGATGGTGTACCTATTTTAGATACTGTTACTAAAAAATGTAAGGTAAAAGCTATTGACAAGTTTAGTTTCAACATCATTCTTACTCAAGGGTTAAACCGACAAATAAGAAGAATGTGTGAACATTTAGGTTATGAAGTAAGAAAATTAAAACGTATCAGAATTATGAATATCCATCTGGATATGCCTGTTGGTAAATGGAGAAAACTTACTGCTGAAGAAATGAACCAACTGAATGAGCTTGTGGTAGATTCACCAAAAACTCCTCGTTATACAAAATAAAGCTTTAAAAGGCTTACTTCGCAATTAAATTATTCATTGCTCTCAATAAAGATTCGTTAGAGTTATTTATTTCTCTAACCATATTTAATAAAGAAGGAATATCTGTTTCCGGCTCTTTGCTTTCTTTAATAAGTTCATAAATCATAGCAACTTCATTCTGATAATAACCAGACTGAATCTGATTGAGTTGTTCAATATCGGCATAAGAAGAAACGCTAAAATGTTCTGCTAAAGCCATTAACTCATTATAAAACTGCTGTTGGTTTTTTTTGACTTTTTTATGCAAACTGAAAAACTTATCTACAGCCGCTTTATTCAAATCATCTAAATTATGTTTAATATCTTTTAAATCTTTTGAAGAAAGAGTTGCATTTCTAAAACTTGCTACCAACTGATTTATTCTGTTAGCTTCCTCCTCTGAAAGCTCATTTTGCTGCAACTCTACATAAAACCTCACAATTTCAGTTTCATATTGTTTTAAGTTAAAGTACACCTCATCAACCGATTTATTTTGTTTAATTAGTTGTAAAAACTGCTGATTCAAAGCTATCGCTTTTTGAATAAAAACCACACACTCTTGTTCTAAAGCAGCAATACCGGCATGGGTTTCCTTAGAACTTGCCAACTCAAGATTTTTAGCCATTTTCTTCTCTTTAGGACTAATTACTTTATCTAACAACTGGGCAAATTGCTTTAAAAAAGGTAACAATAAAATAATTCCCACCAAATTCATCATACTATGAAAAACAACCAATGCAAATAAATCTTCCCGTATTGTAAAAACATCTTTTATAACATAACTATACCCTTTAATAAAGGATAATGCTAATATCGTATTAAACACATTAAAAAAGACTTGCGACCACCCTACTTTTTTCTTAATCGAATTCGCATTTATAGTTCCTATAATAGCTGTAATGGTTGTTCCTAAATCGCTACCTATTACCAAATAAAAACCCTGATTCAATGTAATTACTCCTGCCGCCAACGAAGACAAGAAAATCATCATAGCTGCAGAACTAGATTGGATACTTGCTGAAAGCAATACTCCAAAAGCAACAAATAATAATGGGTGTTTATCTGCTATAAATGAAAAATCAATATGTTCAGCAAATTCAGCAAAACCATTTTTCATGTAATTCAGCCCTAAAAAAATAAAACTAAAACCCATTAACAATTTACTTAAGTTAGAAAGTTTTTCTGATTTTAAAAAAATTATTCCTAATCCGCCAATGGCTATAAACGGGAGGATAACAGCTCCTAAATCTAACTTAAACCCTAGCCAGGAAACAATCCATCCCGTCATAGTCGTTCCTAAATTAGCTCCTAAAATAATGCCTATACCATTTTTTAAACCAATAATACCTGCTCCGGCAAAAGACATTACTAACAATGCAACCATTGAGCTACTTTGTAATGCCCCTGTAATTAAAGTACCTGAAAAAACCGCTTTAACGGAGTTATTAGTGTGCTTCCTCAAGAATTTTTTAAATGTTCTTCCTGCAAGATTTTTCAACGACTCCTCCATCATAAACATACCAAAAAGAAATAGCCCCAGCCCTGCTAAAACTTCCCATATTTGTATATCTTGATATTCCATTTTCTTGATTAAAAAGAAGTAATTTTGTTTAGATTCTAAAACAAAAATAGAACTTATTTTATTATGAACGAAAAGCAACAAAAAATCACATTAGAGTTCCTTTCTCTTTCCGATTATGAAGAGTTAAAAGAAGCTATGATTGCATCCTATAAAAATATGCCTGATTCTTATTGGAGAGAAAGACAAATCAACAATTTATTAAATAAATTTCCTAAAGGACAAGTAGTTATTAAGGTAAATGGCAAAATTGCAGGTTGTGCTTTATCTATTATTGTTGATTCTCAAAAATTTGACGACCAACATACCTACAAAGAAATTACGGGCAACTACACCTTTAATACCCATAACGAAGATGGTGATGTTTTGTATGGTATTGATATTTTTATTAAACCAGAATACCGAGGTTTACGCTTAGGTAGAAGACTGTATGAGTATCGCAAAGAATTATGCGAGAGCCTAGATTTAAGAGCTATTTTTATGGGTGGCAGAATACCAAACTATCATTTACATGCTAATGAAATGACCCCTAAAGAATATATTCAAAAGGTTAGAACTCATGAAATTCACGATCCTGTTTTAAATTATCAAATTTCTAATGATTTCCATCCCGTAAGAATTATTAAAGGGTATTTAGAAGGCGATGAAGCTTCTGGAGAATATGCAGTTTTATTACGTTGGGACAATATTTATTATGAAAAACCTACAAAAAAAGCCAAAACCATTAAAAAAATTGTTCGTTTAGGAATTGTACAATGGCAAATGCGTCCTTATGAAGATTTAGATAACTTAATGCGTCAGGCAGAATATTTTATAGATACCTTAAGTGGATACAGGTGCGATTTTGCTCTTTTTCCAGAATTTTTTAACGCTCCATTAATGGCAAAATACAACCACCTTAACGAGTCTGATGCCATCAGAAAATTAGCTGAATATACTCCCGAAATTGTTGAGCGTTTTTCTAAACTAGCCATTTCTTACAATATCAATATTATTGGCGGAAGCATGCCAAAACTGGTTGATAACCAACTTTACAATGTGGGGTATTTGCTAAAAAGAAATGGAGAAGTTGAAGAATATGAAAAACTACATCCTACACCAGATGAGAAAAAAGTTTGGGCAATGCAAGGAGGTAGTCAACTAAAGTCTTTTGATACTGATTGCGGTAAAATTGGCATCTTAATTTGTTATGACGTTGAATTTCCAGAACTACCAAGAATGCTAGCGGATGATGGTGTAGGAATTTTATTTGTTCCTTTCCTAACCGACACTCAAAATGGTTTTTCCAGAATAAAACTTTGTGCTCAATCTAGGGCAATTGAAAACGAATGTTATGTTGCTATTGGTGGAAGTGTGGGCAACTTACCTAATGTACATAATATGGATATTCAATTTGCACAATCTGGAGTTTTTACGCCTTGCGATTTTCAATTTCCATCAAACGGAATAAAAGCTGAAGCCACACCAAATACAGAAATGATTTTGATTGCTGATGTGGATATGGACTTACTTACTGAGCTACATAATTTCGGAAGTGTGAGAAATTTAAAAGATAGAAGATTGGATATATACGAAATCGCTAAAAAGAAATAAGTAAAAAATTTGTAAATTAGCCTGTTAGAAAATGTTACGATTACTTACATATTGTCTGATATTGTGTTTCATAACACTTATTGGCTGCAAATCCGATAAAGATAATGTGGTGCGTCCTAATTTAAACTATAATTACGCAGGACTTTCTGTTGGCAATTACGTTATTTACAACGTTGATTCTATCTATTATAATGATTTTAATAGTACTGTGGATACTTTTCAATTTCAAATTAAAGAAAAATTAGAATCTCAAATAACCGACTTGCAAGGAGATCCTGCCTTTAGAATAGAACGTTACAAAAAACACAACGACAGTATTCAATGGGATTTGGTAGATGTTTGGGACAGTAAAATTACCACCACCAACTATCAAAAAGTAGAAGAAAACATTCGTTATGTAAAATTGATTTTTCCTGTTCGTGCCAACAAAACTTGGGATGGCAATAATTTTAATAATGAAGGACAAATGATGTACGAATATACGTCTGTTCATCAAGCAGAAAATATTGGAGGATATTCATTGGACTCTGTTTCAACTGTTACTCAACAAAATGATGTAAACCTTATCAGCCAACAACTTTATGAAGAGAAATTTGCTACCAATATTGGTATGGTATATCAAAAAAGGTTGAGTAGAAAACGAGCCAACCTATCTGCTCCTTGGTTGGGCTTTGATGTTACCATGGTTTTAGCTTCTTACGGAAACGAATAAATGCTTTTTAAATAATGACTTACAACCAAACAAGCTTAACGGCTTTTGCTTCAAAATTTATAAATCACACTAATCGGCATATTTTTCTTACTGGAAAAGCAGGAACAGGAAAAACTACTTTTCTAAAACATATTGTACAACATACCCACAAAAAAGTAATTGTTGCTGCTCCTACTGGAATTGCCGCCATAAATGCAGGAGGTGTAACGCTACACTCTTTGTTTCAATTGCCTTTTGGTTATTTCATTCCTGATGATAAAGGCACCAATTACTTCAATGAAAATCAGCAAGTAAACACACCAGCTTCCTTGCTAAAAAATGCCAAACTCAATAAAAATAAAATTAAACTTATAAGAGAATTAGAATTATTAATTATTGATGAAGTGAGTATGCTTAGAGCAGATTTACTAGATGCTATTGACACCATGCTTAGAAGCATTAAAAGAAGAAGAAACGTTCCTTTTGGAGGAATTCAACTGTTGCTTATTGGAGATTTAATGCAGCTTCCACCTGTAATTAAAGATTTTGAATGGAATGTGTTAAAAAACTACTATTCGTCAATTTATTTTTTTAATGCTCAAGCATTTAACAACTCTCCTCCTATCCAAATTGAGCTAGAAAAAATTTATCGTCAGGCTGATACTAAATTTATTGGCTTGCTTAATAATTTAAGAGACAACAAGGTTTCTCCAGAAGATATTACAACACTAAAAACACATTTTCAACCCAATTTTAAACCAAAACCTGATGAAGGATTTATACGGCTAACCACTCATAACAAACAAGCCGACAGCTACAACCGAGAAGAGTTAGATAAATTAAAATCTGAATCTTATTACTTTCAAGCAGATGTAGAAGGCGATTTTAGCCCTTACAACTACCCTCTCGATGAAAGTTTAGAGCTAAAGAAAGGCGCTCAAGTAATGTTTATTAAAAACGACCCAAGCGGAAGACAACAATTTTTTAATGGTAAAATTGGTGTGATAACAGATTTAAGTGATGACAATATTGAAGTAAAAACCAGTGATGATGACCTTATTATTGTTGAAAAATATACTTGGGAAAATGTAAAATACCAACTCAATGCTAGCAACAACGAAATTGAAGGAAATATTGTAGGAAAATTTATTCAATATCCTTTAAAACTCGCTTGGGCAATAACCGTTCATAAAAGTCAGGGATTAACTTTTGATAAAGCTATTATAGACATTGGAAATGCTTTTGCTCAGGGGCAAGTTTATGTTGCTCTTTCAAGATTGAGAAGTTTGGATGGTTTGGTAATGACCAGTAACCTCAATACAGATAGCTTATCTATTGACCAACATATAGCTCAATTTTGTCAATCGAAACCTGATACAAAAGACATAGAAAATATTTTAAAAACTGAAGAGAAATATTTTTTCTTAAATTATTTGGTAAATAGTTACGATTTATCAGATTTGCTTTACCAAATAAAAGCTCATGCTGAGAGTTATACCAAAGCAGAAAATCTTTCTGCAAAACAAAGCTATTTGGAATGGGCGAAAATACTTCAAAACAAAGTAGAAGAAATAATTTCTCCAACAGAAAGTTTTAAAAGGCAGCTTAAGAAAATTATTTCTGAAAACAACGACCACCAATATTTATTTGAAAGAATAAATGCTGCTAATGATTATTTTATTCCGCTTTTAAAAAACCAATCTGAGTCTATTTTTGAACACATTAAACACTTAAAAAGTAAAACAAAAGTAAAAAAATACATTACTGAACTTAAAGAGTTAGAAGCTTACTTTTTTAAACAAATTCAACAATTACAAAAAGCTAAAACACTAGTAGAGTCAGCAATTAATAATCAAGAATTTGATAAAAGTAAACTAACATTTAAAGAAGAAGCTGAAAAACGCACTGAAAAACTGAAAAAAGTAGAAAAGAAAGCTCCAAAAGTTGATACCAAGAAAGTGAGTTTTGATTTATATAAAGCAGGTAAAAATGTAAAAGAAATTGCCAAAGAAAGAGGATTTGTAGAAGGTACTATAATTGGACATTTGGCTCATTATGTTGGCGAAGGAGAGATTGACATCGCAACCTTACTTCCTAAAAAAACCATTGATACTATTACTAAGGTGTACAAAAAGAGCAAAGAAATTTCTGGACTAAATGAACTCAAGTCTCAATTGGACAACAGTATTTCTTATAATGATATAAAAATGGTTTTAGCAGCTTTAGCAAGAAAGGGTTAAGAAAAAAATCAATTTCCGAAAACCATTTTTCCATCTATAAAAGTTTTTTCTACTTTAGTTTTAAGAAGTTCTTCTTCATCAACTTTCATAATATCTCTATTGGTGATAATAAAATCGGCACTTTTGCCAACTTCCAAACTACCTTTTTCTTCTTCTTCAAAATTGGATATGGCAGCCCAAATGGTCATTCCTTTTAGCGCTTCTTCTTTGCTCAGTGCATTTTCCATCATTAAGCCTTGTTCAGGTTTTCCTTCTAAGTTTTTTCGGATAGTAGCACTATAAAAAGTATATAACGGATTAATGTCTTCCACAGGAAAATCAGTTCCCAACGCTATCATACCCAATTGGTTTAATAAATCTTTATAAGCATAAGCTGTTTTCATTCTGTCATTACCTAATTTTTCTGCTGCCCATTCCATATCAGACATTGCATGTGTTGGCTGAACAGAAGATATTATAGTTAGCTTTCTGAACTTTTCTAAATCTTCTGGATGAACCACTTGAGCATGTTCTATTCGCCATCTTTTATCATTGGTAGTTTTTAACGCTTGCTCATAAATATTCAGCATCATTCTAGTAGCAGAATCCCCTATGGCATGTGTATTCATCTGAAAACCTTTTTCTGCCAGCATTGGTGCATATTTTTTATAAAATTCAATATCATGTAAAATCAATCCTTTATTATTTTTAGATGTGTGATAGTCTTTTAACAAGCAAGCACTTTCTGACCCTAAAGAGCCATCAGCATAGAACTTAAAAGAAGAAACATTTAGTTTAGGCGTTTTGTATGTGCCTTTTTCTAAATAATATTCCAGTAATTCGGGTGTTGCACTTACCATAGCATACACTTTAATTTGAAGCTTATTGGCTTGTTGCAACTCATCAATCAACTCAATATCAGATTTTTCTAGACCGGCATCATCAACAGTTGTTAAACCAACTTCAAAAAGATATTTTTCAGCTGCCAACAACGCTTTTTCTATTTGAGCTTTAGTATATGCTGGCAATTGATTTTGCACATGCATTTTCGCGTTGTCAATTAAAATTCCTGTAAGTTTTCCGTTTATTGCTTCTATTCTACCACCTTCAATTTTTGTGTTTGTTTTTATTCCTGTTAAGTCCATTGCTTTTTGGTTAACCAAAGCTGCGTGGCCATCAACTCTTGACAGAAAAACAGGATTATCAGAAAAAAATTCATCTAACTTTTCTTTAGTAGGCATTTTTTTATCTTGCCAAAAATTTTCATTCCAACCTCTTCCTATTATCCAACTACCTTTAGGCGTTTCATTGTTGGCTACAAACTCCTGAAGTCTTTCTATCACTTCTTTAAAAGAATTAGAACCAATTAAATTTACTTCTAACAAATTTTTAGCATATCCAACAAAATGACAATGAGCATCAATAAAGCCAGGATAAATAGCTTTTTTTTCTGCATCAATAACTTCAGTTGCATAATATTTATTTAAAATTTCATTTTCAGGTCCTATCGCTACAATCTTACCATCTTTAATTGCCATAGCCTGAGTAATTTCAAACATATCATTTACCGTATAAATAGTGCCATTTCTAACAATTAAATCTACCTGAGTATTTTCTCTACAAGCCATTAAAGAAAATACTATGAAAAGAAAAAGAATTTTTATTTTATGCTGCATCTATAAAAAAGAATTTTGTGAGAAGTAAAATTAACTATATCAAAGCAATCTATTAGCGATAAACTGCAAAATAAGTTTGCTATATTTACACCAATTATTTAATTTTATATCGTGGTATAAAAATTGAGAAAACAACCATGAAAAAACAATTTACTATGACAACAAAAAAAAAAATATTTGGAACATTATTTTTCTCCATTTTACTTTTAGGAACAATCAATAATAGCTTTGCTCAACAAAAAGCTAAAATAAAAGTAAACAAAGAAGTACTTAAAGAAAAAATAGCAGAAAAACAAAATGCCAATGTAAGCAATGTCGATGCTTCAAAAGTCTTAAACAAAACCAACCAAGCAATAACAGCTGCATTTACTACTGTTAAAGATAAAAAAGTATATACTGGAGATTTGTCTAAAGCTGTTCATCATCAAAAAATAGCTAAAAAATTAATGAGTGAAAACAAAAATTTCAGAGCTATTCACCATAGCCGAATGGCAAGAACCTTAGCTTTTAGATCTTTACGATTAAACAAAAACTATGATTACGAAAAATGGGATTACACCATGGAAGAACAAGAACTTTTCGGAAATGGCATTCCTGATGGAGAACTCATAGATGAGCTTAATAATAGCTATCCCAACAATCAGTTTTTAGATGAAAAAATTACTGATAAAGATTTAAAAGATATTGAGGTTAAAGAATTAGGTCCAGCAAATAGTAACAATAATTAAAAAAATTTAAGCTGTCTTGAACTAAACATCAAGACAGCTTTTTTATTTTTACAGAACAATGCTAAAGTACCGACTATTAAAAGATGATGAACTTAAAGAACTAGAACAAGAGTTCAAGCAATTTTTAATTGTTAATGAAATTTATGATGAAGAATGGAGAAAGTTGAATGCTGAAAAAAGTGAAAAAGTTGGTGAATTAGTAATTATGTTTAGCAATTTAGTGATAGAAAAGTCGCTTAAAAGAATACATTTTTTAGAAATTGCTACTTCTGAAGGAATTAAAGCTTACCATTGTAAAGAGGATGAAATTGAACTAATTGGTATAAGCACACAAGAAACAGGAATTGATTTTTTGAGTTTAACTCCCGATGAACTTTCCACCACGCCACTTTCCATTTTTATGACTTCAAAAAAATACGAGAAAGAAAGAGAAACTACCATTTTTGAAATGCTCAACTCTGGTTGTGGCATAATTGATGAAAAAAGATATGTTCAGCTAAGACTCGCTTATGAGTATTCTACCAAACCTAGGCAGAATTAGTTTGAAGTTTGAAATTGAATATTTGAAATTATAACCAATAAACTAACATTACAAATGAAAGGCTTCTTAACATCAATTACTCTTGTTAGTTTTTTGTTCTTAAATGGACAAACCCCAAAAGTTTTTACTGAGTTTTTGCAACACAAAACTTTAAAAAATGCCTCTATTGGCTTTTATGCTTACAATTTAACCGACAACAAAGCTATTATCAACCACAATGGTGATTTAGCTCTAATTCCTGCTTCTTCTTTAAAATTAATTACTACCGCTACTGCTCTAGAAATTTTAGGAGAAAACCACAGATTTACTACCACTATTAGCTATTCAGGAAAAATAGAAAATGGTGTTTTAAATGGTGACATCATCATCAATGGTGGCGGAGACCCTTCTCTTGGTTCGCACAGATATCGTTCTTATTACGGTGACTTTATGAACAACTGGGCTGCTGAAATCAAAAAATTAAGTATAGATTCCATTAATGGAAAAATTATTGCCGATGCCAGTATTTTTGATAACGAAGTCCCTCCTACATGGATTTGGCAAGATCTAGGTAATTATTTTGGTGCAGGAGCAAACGGATTAAGCATTTATGAGAATTTCTACACCTTAACTCTTTCATCACAAAATAAAGCTCAAAAAACTACCATTAGTGGAGTTAGTCCTCACATTCCTTTTTTAAGTATTAGCAATAATGTTTTAGGAACTTCAACTAGTAGAGATTTGTCTTTTATTTATGGAGGACCTTTTCAATACAACAGATATATTTCTGGAGAAATACCCAACAACAGAAATGAATTTAAAGTTAAAGGCTCTATTCCTGACCCAGCATACTTATGTGCTTATGAATTAGATAGTGTTTTAAAAATATTAGGGACTAAAATAGCTTATCACCCAACAACTAAAAGGTTATTAGCTGATAATTTTATTGAGAATACTACCGTAGCAATCACTTCAACTCAATCGCCAACGCTTGCTTCATTGATTCAGCAAACCAATTTGTACAGCATAAATCTGTATGCCGAACATTTACTCAACCATATTGGTT
The DNA here is from genome assembly GCA_965284565.1 of Vicingaceae bacterium. Classification (GTDB taxonomy): domain Bacteria; phylum Bacteroidota; class Bacteroidia; order Flavobacteriales_E; family Vicingaceae; genus BRH-c54. Next base: position 1,663,279 of record OZ260100.1, on the reverse strand, counting down.
TAACCATTAAAAAAGAAGGCACTTCAACCGCAGGAGCAGAAGCATTAATTAGTTTTTGGAAAGAAAAAGGAATTGATACCGATGGCATGTATATTTACGATGGCAGTGGACTTTCTAGATTTAACACTATAACTACAAAACAGCTGGTTGCTATTCTATCTGAAATGGATAAAAGCCAACATAAAGAAGTATTTTACAATTCTTTATCTATAGCAGGAAAATCCGGCACACTCTCGAGTATTGCCAAGGGAACTACTGCCGAAGGTAAAATTTACGGTAAAAGCGGGTACATGACAAATGTGAGAAGCTACTCAGGATATGTTACAACAAACAGTAATAAAAAAATAGCATTTGCCATAATCGTGAATAACTACAATTGTTCCGCTTATGAAATGAAAAAAATGTTAGAAAAAATTATGGTAAGTTTAGTAAACGAGTAGTTTATTAAACCGCCTTTAGTTTACCATTTTTAGATTCTCCTAAAACAACTACATCTTTAACTCTCTCGTATTCTTTGATTGCAGATAGCATTGCTTCTTTTGAGTCTCTTCTAATTTTGATTCCGGATTTAGCACCTTTATTTCTTATTTCTAAATAAAATCCGTCTTTTAGTTTGGTAGGTTTTGTTGCTGGTCTTCCCATCGTATATATATTAAAATAGTGTGTTCTTAAATTTATTATAATCTAAATTACACTTTTTTTTGGAAATTCCTAATAATAACGATTTTATTTAACAATAATTAACTTAGGTCAGAATATTTTTTTTCTTTCTTCACAAAGTAATGATAGAGAATGCTTTTAGGGTAAATAGTATTTGGAATCTTGTTGCTTTTAATCGGTTTCTCTGTGTTTTTAAATATATAAGTATAAAAAGCAAGGTGAGCCTTAATAATGGCAGCAAAATGATTTATTTCACCTTCTGTAAGGAATTTAATACCTGCTAAACCATCTAAAAAAAGTCGTCCTAATAAAACTCCCATTTTTTTACCTTGTGGCAAATTTTTGTAGAGCATTATCAGGTTATTTCTAAAGTTTAAGAAAGTTTTTTGTGGCTTTGACTTATGCAACGTTCCTCCTCCAACATGAAAAACAGTAGATTGAGGCACGTACTTAATTTTCTTTCCTATATTTTGTATTCTCCAGCAAAGATCAATTTCTTCCATGTGTGCAAAGAAAAATGAATCTAAGCCGCTAAGTTGATGATAAACATCTGCCCTGACAACCAAACAAGCTCCTGTTGCCCAAAAGATTTCTATTTCATCATTATACTGACCTTTATCTTCTTCTAAAACCTCAAAAATTCTTCCTCTACAAAAAGGATAACCATATTTATCCATAAAGCCTCCTGCTGCTCCAGCATATTCAAAATGTGTTTTTTGATGATACGCTTTAATTTTTGGCTGACATGCAGCAATATCATTATTATTTTTTAATACTTCTAAACATGGTTGAAGCCAATTTTCCGTTACCTCAACATCCGAATTAAGCAACACGTAAACATCCGAATCAACTTGCTTCAAGGCCTCGTTATAACCTTTAGCGAACCCGTAGTTTTCGGCAAGTTCTATTACTTGTATTTGTGGGAAATTTTCCTTTAAAAAAGACAGTGAATCATCTGTGGAGCAATTATCAGCAACAACAAGTTCAGCAAAAGAAGTGTGTTCTATTAAGCTTGGTAGAAACTTTTCTAAAAAATGTTTTCCATTCCAATTTAAAATTACAACAGCTACTGAATTCAAAGACATTTATTATCGTGGATTATTATAAAAATCATCAGCTCTTCCACCCCAATGCTCATTATTATTTTGTTGCTCCATATCTATAGGCTGGTTGGTTCTTTTATGTAACTGAACCTTCCATTGAGGATTATTTAATTCACCTGGCAAGTTAGAATGTAATATTGGAAAATCATTGCTTACTAAATCAGGATTATAAAACACAAAACGAATATTACTAAAATTTTGAACTTTATAATAATGCCATATTTCATAAGGGTAAGCACTTGGTTCGTTTTTCTGCTCTACAATGGTATTTGGTTTACCATGTTTTAAATACACCCTACCTCTGTCAGTTTCATAACCTTTCTTAATGGCCGTGCTAAACTGTTTATTTACAACCTCAACTTCTTTTTTATATTTTTCCCATGCTTCTTTTGGGTTATTAGCATCACGAGTAAACCAAAAATTATAAAAATATTTTTGCATTAACTCTTTGTCTTTCCCCTTTAACTGGTTCCTAGCATAATTTAACTCTATTGCTGTAGAAATTGGCTCTATACTTCTTATATATTCTGTAAGTTGTTCAGCATCCATATCTATAACAAAAGTACTTTCAAAATCAACATTAGCGATATCTGGCACTAATGCAGGATTACTTCTCTGAAAGAAAACTTTTTTCTGCAACATTAATTCATTAGATTTATCTCTAGCTTCAATTACCAAATTATAATTACCCGAGGCCAAGTTAACAATATTGAAAGATTTTAATATAATGTTTACAGGTTTAGCTGATTCTCTTACAAATCCTTTAAGATTTCCAACCACAGTATTTGTTTCGTAAGACTCTATGGAATAAGTTACCAAATAACTTTCGTCTGCTCCTAACATTTTATCTGCATTATATATCTCTGCATAAAAAGCTATTTTTTCAACGTCTTCAGGAAAAAAATCTGAGGTATAAGGCAAAATATCATATCCACTTTTAGAAATAATAGATTTAGTGGTAGTTTTTGACAAGGATTCAATAAACTCAACATCCGAAATATTCATTTTCTTATCATTATAATTCACATTTAGTACTTGTGTAGACTTAAAAGGTGTTAATGTGCTATTAATATCTCTAATATTTATTTCAAACTCGTAACTGCCATTAGGAATAGAAATTCTTTGTTGATCTATAAAGTTAGCAAGTATCAGCGTATCTTCATTTTCAGGACTAAGTAAATTATATTTTTTGAATTTTTTAATTTCTTCTCCTTGTTTAAATAAATAGGTTATTTCTATTGTCCCTTGAAATTTATCATTTTCATTTTTTAGGTAATTAATAGAACTACCTTCTACCGAAAGATAAGTTTCTATATAAGGACCATTTTCTGGAGAATAAAAAGTACAGTAAGTAAAATAGGCTTTTAAATTTTGTGCCATTGTTTTATTGGCACTAACGAATAAAAATACAATTGCAGAAAGAACAATTAATTTTATTTTATAATTTTTTAATACCACGGATTTGAAATTAGATTTTAAAGTTTATAATTATTGGTTTTATAAGTGCTTCAATATCAAAAAACATACCCAAAAAGCCAACAAGAATACAAAAATAACTATTTATCTGTTAAGAGGAGATGAATATTTATTTTTTCAAAAAAATTAAAAAAACATTTCATATTTAAAATGTATTGCTACTTTTGCAGCGGAGAAATGGCAGAGCGGTCGAATGCGGCAGTCTTGAAAACTGTTGTACCGCAAGGTACCGGGGGTTCGAATCCCTCTTTCTCCGCCACTCAAACAAAAGAAGCCCTTGAAAACCAAGGGCTTCTTTTGTTTCTAATTTGCTTTACTTAATTTTGGTACTGTTTTTAAGAAGAAAAAAATCAATTATGTCATTCAAAAAATTACTTCCTCCTATAAAAAATGCCTTACAAAGTTTAAAGATTGACACCCCAACTTCTTTTCAAAAACTATTAATACCTAAAATAAAAAGTGGTGTGGATGTTATTGTTATTGCTGAAGAAGGAGCTGGAAAAACAACTACTTTAATCATTAACACCATTCAGAAATTAAAAGGACAAGCTTTTGAAGATGTACCAAGAGCTTTAATTTTAGTACAAAACAAAGAGGCTGCTTTAGCCTTAGAAGAAGAATTTAATAAGTTTACTAAATATACCGATTTAAGAATTTTTTGTGCTTATGAGGAAAGTACTATTCAATTTCAAAAAGATACCATTTATGCGGGGGTAGATATTGTTATTGGTACTCCAAAACGATTAAACAAGATTTATTTCCAAAACGGAATTAACCTTACAGGTTTACAAATGTTATTAATTGAAGATGCCGACTTTTTAGAAGGCACAAGTTTTCATACGGAAATACATAGAATTGCAGAAAGTTTAAATAAATGTCAATTTGTTGTCTTTAGCAATGATTATAGCTCTAAAATAGAAAAGCTACAAGATTTATTTTTAGAGCATGCTGAGGTAATTGAGTTGTGATAGAATTTTTTTACTTTACCAAATATTTTCCCATTAATCCAAAACCTACTGCTCCTAAAACTGCTCCTAAAGAATTCGCAATAAAATCGAACCAATCGCCATAACGGTTAATAAAAACATACTCTTGTAAAACTTCTATTAATCCCCCTATTATTATACTAAAACTTATACTAAAAAAAAATTGTAGCTTATTACTTAATAAAAATGAATTAGGCTGTTTTGAAAAACCTAAAACACTTAAAAAACTAAGTAAAGCATAAATTGCTAAATGCACCAATTTATCAAACTCATCAAAAGGAGTTTGAGGCAAGTTTTTTCCTGGATATCCACTAAGCACCACAATAATAATTAGCCAAACTAGTGTAGGTATAAATGGCTTTAATTTCATAGTTTAAGTATACATATAAAAAAAACAACCAAGAACAGCTATTTGCTACACTTGGTTGTTTAAACATTTAATGGATAATATAAATTATCCTATAATCGCTTTATAATCATCTGCCGAAAGTAAATCATTTACCTCGTCAGGATTAGACATTTCAATTTTAATCATCCAACCAGCTTCATAAGGATTTTGGTTAACTGATTCTGGAGCTGATTCTAAACCTCCATTTACTTCAATTACTTTACCTGAAAGTGGCATAAACAAATCCGAAACAGTTTTCACAGCTTCAACAGTTCCAAAAATAGCTTCTTTATCAAGGTCATCTCCTTCTGTTTCAATTTCTACATACACTATATCCCCCAACTCACCTTGAGCAAAATCAGTAATTCCTATTGTTGCTACATTTCCTTCTATTTTACACCACTCATGATCTTTAGTGTACTTTAAATTTGCAGGTACATTCATTTTACTTTACTTATTAAAAAATTATAATTGATTGATAATTCATTCGGCTAATTTATGACTTTTTGCATAACCTCCAAAAATATTTAACTCGAAATATCTATAAATTGGAATTTATTGAGATAAAGTAAATCTTAAACTAATTCCTGCATTGGTGTTAGAAGTTGGGAATGTGGTAGATATAAATGGTGTAGTAGAAACATAATCATAAAAAGCTCTTAGGTTTAAAAACTGACTAATTCTATAATCAGCAGTAAAACGAATAGACAATACTTTTTGTCCGCTAGTCAATTGATTTACTTCTTCTACAATTTTTCTAATAATGGTTTCATTGTTTCTTAAAGACACATCTACCCTTGCATCAATATCACTTCTTATTACTCTATTTTTAGAAAATGGAAAACGAACTTGCTTAAATTTATATCCTGTACCAACTGTCCATTCGCTACCTTGAATTTCTGTAATTTGATTATTGTTTACACTTAAAGATGCATTTCTATCTTTTGCATACTCAATACGAATAAGCATACTGTTTTCTAAAGTCATATCTGCTCCTAACAAAGGGCTAAACTGCTCTGAAATAGAAACTCCAGAAATTTGATATTTAGAAATAAAGTTATTATTAATATCTCTATTGGCTCTTCCATCTTCAAAATTTAAATTGGTGGTAAACGAGCTAACATTAAATGTTGAACGATAAGAGTGTGTTAAAGTAAATTGTTTAAATATAGTAGCTAACAACGGCAGTTTACTTAAACCATCAAAAGTAATTCTCCAGTTGGGCATAGGAATATATTTTTCAAAAGAACTCAGTGAGACCTTATCTCCTGATTTCCCAGAATATCCAGCAATAAAAGCAGGGATTAAAACTTCTTGAGAAGTAGCTCCATATCCATCGGCATAAACATCATTAACCAATCCATTTGAATTAGCATCTTGAGCTCCTAATCTTTGCGATATAATGGCTCTTTCTTCTAAAAATTTATCAAAAACTGATGATGAACGATCTTCGCTATTGTTAGAGGCAAAAGCAGTTCTAATTGACATAAAAGACATACTTAAATTTCCTGTTTCTACTGGAGTTACAAAAAAGAAATCATTTCTTCTGTCTCCTCTTAATGAATCGGTTGAAAAACCCGGCTGTACCTCAAAAAATTGTTGAGATAAGTTGGTAGAATAATTTCGTGTTGCATTCAATTGAATTCGCAAGGTATTAATAGGACGAAGTGTTGCTCTTAAATTATAATTTTCCGCATAAGTAGTATTGTAATTATACATTAATGAATTCGGCTGCAACCATTCTCTTTCTGCAGCACTCATAGCAAAATCATCTTCTTGCATACCGGAAATAAAGTTAAAACCCGGAGCAGTAAATCCATTATTATACCCCATAATTTCTGTTTGCTGATTATAACCCGGCAGCAATGTCCCTCTAGTTCTAGTATATGTCCCTGAAATATTTTTCGGACTCATCAAGGTTATCCATAAAGGATCTAACGGATAAATTTTATCCTTCTCTCTCCACAATTCTACTTTTGTGGTATCTGAATCTTTAAACTCTTTAGTATCAAAACGCTTAATTTCTAAGGGTGGCAATCCGGGCTTCCATCCTTTTAATTTGGCATTTTCTGCATCTGTTTTATTAGGGTCGGGCTTTCTATTTCTTTGTGCTTTTTTTCTAGCTCTATCTCGCTGTCTTTTCTCCACTTCTTTTAAAAAGTTAATTTGGTTATAAAATTTAGTCATATTTAACTGACTGTTTAAGGTAACGGTATTAGAATTCTGAATAGTATTACCTAAAGTATCAGCTCCTATTGGTGCTCTTTGCCAATCGTAATCACCACCATATTTAGCCGTTAGTGTAGCAAAATCCATAAAAGGTAATTTGTCAATTGGTACAGTATAATTCAAATTAAATGTATGATGATAATGCATATTAGTTCCAAACTCTTTTATACTCTGCATCACAGTGTCTTTCCATGCACTATATTCATCCGGATAATTTTTATCCACCCTACCTCCTGTTGGCCTTCCTTGAAAGTCTATAGGCTCATTAATAACAGCATTATTAGTAGCTGTAAAATCAAATGTTAAGGCTTTGGTAATATCTTGACGATAGCCATAAATTCTATTCCAATTAAAATGTTTTTGATAATACGTTGGTAAATCAAAATCGAAACCCGTATTATTTCTTGCTCTTCTTTGTGAATATTGTCTATCTATATCTGTTTGAAAAGAAAGTTGTTTTGGCATTAAATAGAAGTTGAAATCTTTAAGCAATTTAGCTTGTTTACCATCTGCCATTTTAAGATTTTCAAAAGGTTTGAAGTTTTTAGGGTTATTAGTAAACGAATAAGCAATTCCACCTTTATAGGTTTTTCTGATATCAAATTCTGTATCTATATCTCTAAATTGATATTCAGAATAACCATAATTAAGCGAAATATTAGAGATATCATAAAAATGATTTTTCTCTTTACCTTTTGCTGGCAATTTACGCACATTAGTAAAGTTAATACTTTTCCTACTTGTAACCGTTTGTGTTCTGTCAGCTAAAGAATCTTTTTCTTGTTGTGTAAAAAGGTCGCTGTTTAGTTGGTCTTTTAATTCAATATCTGGATCTAAAGGATTGTATTTTGGTGTAACAATTTCTTTAGAATTACTATAATATACAGGTAAGCTAATGCCAACTTTTTCAGGAATAAATTTACCCATTTCTACGCTGGTAGATATATCGTAAGATTTAATAGTTTCTAATTGTCTTTCATTTAATTTTTGATCAACACTACCAAAACCTGGTGTACTGTAAGCTCCTGCTAAAGTCATTGTTCCCAAATCTGCTAACTGAGCAGTTAAACGACCTCTTGTTGCCCATCCCCCTTCATTATCAAACTCTGTCATTCTTAATTCATTTACCCATACTTCTGCACATTTAGCCAAGCCATCATCATCTACTGCAGTAGAGTTAGATTGCTTACTATTTCTAATCCCTATCATAAACACTTTTACATTGGCCAAGTTCGGATTACCTTTAATCCTCATTTTATTATTCCCGTCTTCTTGCTCATAAGGTCTTATAATAAGCACTCCTGAGTTTGGATCTCCCAACAAACTGTTTCTCAACATTTTCATATCTGTTAGTAACGAAAATTTCAAATCAATTTCATTTTCATTAGGCCAAACAATCTCTCTATCACTTTCGTTGGAGGTGTTTTCGGTGTCATATCTTCCTGGAGGAGTAACTTTTAGAGGTACCTCATACTCATAATAGTTATCATTAAAATCTGTCCCCATTCGTATGAATACGGATAAATCTCCATCGTTTAAAGGTATAGTTGGGTTACTTTCTTGAGCATGGACAAACATTTTTAATCTCTTATATCTTCTCAAATCCTGATCCATCACTTTAAAAGCAGCTCTAGCATCTCCATCTTTTAAGTTACATACATTTAAAGATAATGATTGCTCATTTAACTGACGCAAGGTTGCTCCTGTTGATGGATTAGGATTCAACTCTCTATCAATTCCTGGTGGAATAATATAATTTACAGGAGTTTTCTCACTATTTTCCTCCACATTTACTGCTCCTACAATAAAAGTTGTTTCATCATCATCATTTCCTATATAATCTCCTGGATTTAATAAGGTTTTAGTATATTGTCTCCACTCCCCTCTTATTAAATCTAATCGAGCGAAACGCAATACAACTTTTTCATTAAACCCTTTCATAAACATACGCATAAAACGAATGGATTTAAAGTCTCTTAAGTTACCAACTACTTTATCTGGTTCCCTAATAGGAATTTTAAATTGGTACCAACGAACTGTTCTTTCACTTCCGTCTTTAGTAGTAACATTAGCTTCTAACACATCAGTAATATAATTATTCCCAATATTGGAAGGATTTACTTCTGTAGGGTTTAAATTAATTTCATACTGAAAATAATCTTCTCTAAAGTCTAAGTTATTATTTTGGTTGATATCTTCAATATCTGGTCTGGTAGATCCTGATGTGGAATAACTTTCGGTATATTGAGCTGCTGTAGGAGAATTTCCGTCCATACCGTTATATTCTTTATACCTATCTATTATTGACAACTGAGCTTGATCATAATCAGAACCTCTGTAATGATGGTAATTATCTGCAGATGCATCTGCTCCCCAAGTTGTACCAAAAAAAACTAACTCATCAGCATCATTTAATCCATCTAAACCAATATCCTGAAAAATTCTGGCATTGTTATTATTATCAAAAGCATTTACCAACACCTGTACTTTTGGCACACGCCCCCAAATAGTAGTATCAATTAATTCAATATTTGCTCCTGTATTATAATCTATAGCTGAACTAGGCAATCCATTTTCGAAAGATTTTCTCCCATCACGCAAAATGTCTTCAGAAATATTTCCTAAATTAAAATATAATTTACCACCAGCATGATTTGGATTTCCATCTTCATCATGAAAAGGATCCATTACCCAGAACTGAATAAATTCTACATTGGAAGACTCAAAGTCAGTTGTATTTATTTGCCTCATAATTCCTCCCCAACTATTTGTTGGATTGGGTAAAATATTATTAGGAGCTTGGGGATTGTAGTTATATTGTCCTCTCTCTGTTGGATAAAAAGCCACATCAAAAACAGGCAAATTAGTAACAATACCATTATCAGGGCTTTTAAATGGGAAAACTTCTGTTTCTAATACTTCTCTCATATAATGATTCGATTGCATTACTGGATCATTTTGAATATGGTTTGGTGTTTCTGAATTATTTCTCCAAAACAAAGGATCGATAACGTACCAAGCTGTTTTAGCCGCATTATATCTAAAATTTAACGAATCTGATAATGGCAATTCTCCTTCAGGGAAAAGGGCCGGTTGACCTTGAGGGGTGCTTGCTAATGTCCACATTTGAAAACTTTTCATATCAATTCTTGATTGACTACCTTCAAAATCATCCAAATAAGCTGTACCGTCTTTTCCAATAGCGCCAGGGTTTCCAGGAATAAGATGAGCAAATTCACCTTCAAAAGTAATACTCGATTTTTCTTTTGTACTATAAAGTGGCAATTTATCCAAGGCTCTTGTTATAAAAGGTGTTTCTTTGGTGTAATTCACATCTAATCCCCAAATAGTATTGTTAATAGGTTCTTCACCTATATTTACTTTTCTAGTTAATGGTCTTTCTGAAAGCCTAATAATGGTACCTCCGATATTGAAATCATCATTTATTTTATAATCGAAACGAGACCCCATTAATGTTTTTGTTCTAATGTTAAAAAGCGATTGACTTTCTAATGAGATTTTAATTGGGGTCCCTGATTGTAAGATTCCTTCATCAATAATTTTTACCCTCCCCAAATTATAATCAACGGTATATTGCACATTCTCTACCAAAGTAGCTCCTCCGGCCGTAACTACTACCGATCCTTGAGGAACATTCATAGCATTTAACGAGATATCAGAACTTACAGAAGAAGAGTATTGTCCTCTAATTTTATACCTATTCTTAACAGCATCTTGTTTAGCTAGCATTTGAGTTGTTGCATAAAGCGTGTCAAAAGCAAACTTTGCTCCTAATTGAGGGTTACTAAATTTACTTCTTATGTGAGATCCAAAAGGCTCCAAGACAGGAAAATAAACCCTCCCCGTCCGAGAGTTTACAGTAACCCCTTCAATAAAGTCAAAAACTCCATCTGGAGAAGCTTGATTAATATTATTTAACTTATCTAAATTCAACACCTGAACCAAAGGAATTCCATTAGGCTCTCCTTCTGGCAAAAATGGTATTTCTACTCCTGTTGCTGGATTTAAGTAGAAAACATTAAAGAAAAAATCTTCCTGAGAAATATTAAATGCTCCCAAGGAATAAACATTTTTCATCATCAAATCCCACATAGGAAGTTCTGTATCAATAGTAGTTCCTCTCAACAGTTTAACATACAATGATTGCTGCCCGGGAACACCATCTGTTGAAAATTCTCCAACTTGATAAACTTGTCCGTCTAATGTATATTGAAACGCTACTGCTAAAATATCATCTTGATTCAGTGATGAATTTAACGATATATAACCTAATTGTGGATTTAAAGTATATTCTTGAGGTCTTAATAATTTGGCATTTTCATATTTTTCAAAATCTATCCCGTTTTCATAACCAATACTTTCTAACTCTTGAGCAGAATTAACGAACCCCCTTATCGCAGCAGTATCATAAGTTGATGCTCCATTTAAATTAGGATAAAGTGTATTTGCTTCATTGTCTGGAAAGTTTGCTATTGGTGAAATATTTGCATCCATTACCAAGCTGGAGTTGTGAATATCTCCCTGAACTCCTTCTCCTAAATCCATAAAACCGATAATGTTTTTAGTGTCTTCTACTGCATTATTTCTATTAGAAACCCAAACCTCCACTCTTGTAATAGTTGCTCTAGAAGAAATTACAGGTAGACTTGAAAGCGACTGCTCATAAGTATTTCTAAAATATTGTGACAGAAAAAAGTGGCGGTTTTCTTCGTAATCTGAAGCTTCTTTTTCAAATTTTTGAATTTGAGCTCCTCCTTGTACGTTAATTTCCTTACGTTCTCCTTTTTCTTGTGAAATAACACTGGTTACATACATCCTTCCAAACTTCAATTCAGTTTTTAACCCAAATAAAGTTTGACTACCAGTAATTAACGTTCCTTTAAGTGGTAAAGCAACATTACCTGCCTCAATATTTTGAATAATCTCATCTTCAGATCCTTCATCAATAGAATATTCTATTTTCATCCTGTTTTCAAAATCAAAAGTTGCCTCCGTATTATAATTAAAAGACAACTTCATTTTTGTACCAATATTCCCTATAACATTTAGCTGAATTTGCTGATTAAAATCGAAAGTGGTTAAACTTCTTTGATGTACCGGTAATACTGGATTATCTCTGGTAGAACGATTTATTCCAAAAGATAATTCTGCCGAACCTTGCGGGCGAATATCAATAGTATTTCCTCCAAAAATCCTATCAAATGCCTTACCTTTAACGTTTAAGGCAGGTCTAAAACCTTTAGTTTGCTCCATGGCTTCGGCATCTGCTTTTTGTTTCCAATAATCTTGTAATGATTTTTTTGAATCGTATTCTAAATACTCATCAAAAGTCATGTAGGTAGGATCTCTAAAATTTTTATCACCTATTCTTTGGTAGTAATTGTAAGTACCCGTTTCGGGGTCGTATTCAAAACCCGATTTAACATTGCTAGGATTATCTAAATATAACCCTCCAGTATTACTACTATTTGGATTAGTTCCTTCATCATCAAAAGGGTAAATTAAATCTATTTCAGGACTATCAACAAGTAATACCAGCTCATTCGTATTCGGACGAGCTATTGAATTAGTTGGATGAGCTATCCAATTTGTAAGGGTTATTACAAAGGAAAGCCCAACTATAAAAAATATTTTTTTATATGTTACCTTGTTAATTATCAAATTAATAAAAGCCCCTTAAAGGCTTTTCAATGTTTGTTTAATAAGCTGTTCCACACTCATATCGTCTGAAACAGTAAGTATTTTATTTAGTGCAACTTCTGCTGGTTTTTTAGCAAATCCTAGCATAATTAGTGCACTTAACGCTTCATCTTTAATAGTATTGTTTGAAACAGCAAAATTTATATCATTTTCTCCAACTTTTCCTATTTTATCTCTTAAATCAATAATAATTCTTTGAGCAGATTTTGCTCCTATCCCTTTCACACCTTTAAGTGTGTTCACATCTCCTGTACTTATTGCTCCTTTAATTTCAGAAGCTGTTAATGAAGATAAAATCATCATTGCCGTAGCAGAACCTACTCCCGAAACAGATATTAATAACCTAAACAATTCTCTTTCGCTTTTATCTTTAAAACCATAAAGCAGTTGAGCATCTTCTCTCACTATCATGTGCGTATGTAAAAGACAAAGTTCATCCGCATCAATTTTTGAGTAAGTGTTTAGCGAAATATTAATTTGATACCCCACCCCATTACAATCTATAATTACATAAGTTGGCGTTTTTTCTATTAATCTACCTTTTATTTGAGCTATCATAATTAGTTTAGAAGTTTAAGAGTTTAGAAGTTTAGTCTATTCTCAATTCACGATTATCAGTTATTAGTCATTCTCACTTTTACTTGTTCATACATCCACACATTAGTTATTTCCTAGTTTGAGCATCTGTTACTGCAATGGTTACCATATTTACTATTTCTCTTACTGAGCTACCTAATTGTAAAATGTGAACAGGCTTTTTCATTCCTAACAAAATTGGTCCTATAGATTCAAACTCGCCCATTTCTAACATTAACTTATAGGCAATATTTCCTGCTGCTAAGTTTGGAAAAATAAGTGTATTGGTATTTTTTCTTGCTAATTCAGAAAATGGAAATATTTCGTTTCTTAGTTCTTTATTCAGGGCAAAATTGGCTTGAATTTCTCCATCAACTATTAAATCTGGATACTCTCTTTCCAGAATTTTCTTGGCTTCACGCATTTTTATAGCATCATCTCCATCTGCCGAACCAAAGTTAGAATATGATAACAGGGCTATTTTAGGAACAATTTTAAACCTGTCTACAATTTTGGCTGTAAGCGCTGTAATATCAGCAATATCTCTAGCAGTTGGATTTAAGTTCACCGTAGTATCAGCAAAGAAAATTGGTCCTCTTTTAGTAAAAATAACGTACATTCCTGCAATTTTTTTAACATCATCATCCGTTCCTATTACATGTAAAGCAGGTCTAATAGTATTTTTATAATTCCTAGTCAATCCTGAAATTAGTGCATCAGCATCCCCCATTTCTACCATAGCAGAGCCAAAATAATTACGACTACGCATCATTTCTTGAGCTTCTGCTAGAGTAACGCCTTTTCTCTTGCGTTTTTCATACAACATGGCTGCATAAAAATTCTTCTTATCTCTATGTTTCGAACTTCTTGGGTCAATAATTGGAATATCACCCAATTCTAAATTATACTCTTTAGCAACCTCTTCAATTTTAGCTACTTTCCCTAACAAAATAGGGTGAGCAATACCTTCTTCATAAACTACTTGAGCAGCTTTTAATATTTTATAGTTATCCGCTTCAGCAAAAACCACTTTTTTAGGGTTTCCTTTAGCTTTTTCTGTTATGCTCTTAAGCAACTTGTTATTTAACCCTAAACGTTTTGCTAAATTTTCCTTGTAGGCTTCCCAATCTGTAATAGGTTGTTGAGCCACCCCAGAATCCATAGCTGCTTTCGCTACTGCTGGAGCAATAGTGGTTATTAATCTATTGTCTAATGGTTTTGGTATAATAAAATTCCTACCAAAAGTGATATTTTTTTGATTGTAAGCTTCATTTACCTCTTCTGGTACTGGTTCTTTAGCTAATTGAGCCACAGCTTTAACTGCTGCTAATTTCATTTCTTCATTTATAGCAGTTGCTCTAACATCTAATGCACCTCTAAAAATATATGGAAAGCCCAATACATTATTCACTTGATTAGGATGGTCTGATCTTCCTGTTGCCATTATAATATCCTTTCTTGTTGCAATAGCATCTTTATAAGGAATTTCAGGGTCGGGATTAGCCAAAGCAAAAACGATAGGGTTTTTAGCCATTTTTTTAATCATTGCTTTAGAAACAATGTTGCCTTTTGATAATCCCAAAAACATATCAGCACCATCTAAGGCTTCTTCTAATGTATCTATTTTTCTATCAGTAGCATATTGTTTTTTAGATACAGATAAATCTGCTCTGTCTTTTCGAATAACTCCTTTGCTATCCAGCATCACAATATTTTTAGGACTTACACCCAACGCTACATATAGTTTGGTACACGACATAGCAGAAGCACCTGCTCCATTCACTACCAATTTTATCTTATCAATTTTTTTATCTGCCAACTCAATTGCATTAAGCAATGCTGCTGCAGTAATAATAGCTGTTCCATGTTGATCGTCATGCATTACAGGTATGTTCAACTCGTTTTTCAATCTTTCTTCAATCTCAAAACATTCAGGAGCTTTAATATCTTCTAAATTTATCCCTCCAAAAGTAGGTGAAATAGCTTTTACTGTATTTACAAACAAATCCACATCAGAAGCATCAATTTCAATGTCAAAAACATCTATATCAGCGAAAATTTTAAATAATAATCCTTTTCCTTCCATTACAGGTTTAGAAGCTTCAGGACCTATATCTCCCAAACCTAAAACTGCCGTTCCGTTAGATATTACTGCTACTAAATTTCCTTTGGCTGTATATTTATAAACGTCCTCTTTATTTGCAGCAATTTCCATACAAGGCACTGCTACGCCTGGTGAATATGCTAAAGACAAATCTCGTTGAGTACTATATGGCTTTGTTGGTACTACTTCAATTTTCCCAGGCTTTCCTTGTGCGTGATACTCTAATGCTTCCTGTTCTTTTCTTGTCTTTGCCATTTATTTTGTTATTTAAAAAATGAACTCGTAAAAGTAGTAATATTTTCGTTGTTCGTTAATCTGAAAGAATTGTTTTTTGAACTTTTTTATAGTTATTTTTTTATTCACTAAACCATTAACAAAGCTTTGTTTAATAGTTCGCTGTGTATTTATATTTAACTTTAAGAATTGATATGTATTTTTGTACTTATGTGGCAAAAGATTCCAAAATGGCTAAAAAATAAATACGCACTGACATTGGTGTTGTTTCTTGCTTGGCTTATGTTTTTCGACCAAAACAATTTAATTACTCAATTTAGCTACCGCACTCAGTTAAAACAATTGAAACAAGACCAAACTTTTTATCTTAAAGAAATAGAACAAACCAAAAAAGAGTTAAAAGAATTGACTACCCACCAAAAAGCATTGGAAAAATTTGCTCGAGAAAAGTATTTGATGAAAAAAGACGATGAAGAAATTTTTGTTTTTGAAGCGAAAAAAGAGGATTAAATTAATGTGTAAATAAGATAAGGTGCGGATGTGTGAATTACAGAAATTTAAAACTGTCAATCCAAAAACAACTTTTAAACCTATAAACTCATAAACTATTTTTATGAACGATTTTAAAGAAATAAGCTATCAGCAATGGAAAGAACAAATTATTGCTGATTTGAAAGGTAAAGATTTTGAAGCAACGTTGGTTTGGAATTCTGAGGAAGACATCAATGTTCAACCATTTTATATGCAAAATGCCTTAGAAAACAACTTGTCCTCTACTTTTAATGTTATTCCTGAAAATACTGTTAGCTGGAACATAAATGAACAAATTGATGTTACTGATAACGATGCGAATCAACAAGCACTAACTGCTCTAACAGGTGGTTGCAACAGCTTGGAGTTTATTGGCGAAATAGCTAATTTAGAAAAATTGAGCAGCTTATTAAACAACATTCAATTAGATATTATTCAGTTGAGTTTTAACAACCGACAACCATTACAAACTGCCGAATTATTTGCTCAATTCATTGAAAAATCTTCTTACAAAAATATAAAAGCAAATTTTTACGGCAATAGCATTACCAACGATATTATTGCGTTGAGTAAAAATCAACATGTTGAAAAATGTGTGCTGATAACAGCAAATGCTACCGCTAAAATGAGTGAACAACTAGCCGATAGTTTTGCAAAAGCGGTTGAAGTAGTTGACATCTTAACAGAAAACGGTATTGCTACAAAAGAAGCTTGGAACAAAATAATGTTTCAATTTCCTGTTCAGAACAATTACTTTTTTGAAATAGCCAAATTAAGAGCAGCCCGTATTTGCTTTGAATTGATTACCAATCAATATCAATTGAATGATACAGAGATGTATGTTGCTGCACAAACTACCCTAACTCCTCAACCCGAAATTGATGCTCACAACAATACCTTAGCAGCCACTACACAAGCTATGTCGGCAATTATTGGTGGTGCTAATTGCCTTACGGTTTTACCATTTAATGCCTTAGACGAAAAAGCTACTCCCTTTTCTAAACGAATTGCTCGAAATATTCAGCTTATTTTAAAAGAAGAATCCTTTTTAGACAAAGTAGTTGACCCGACCAAAGGAGCTTACTACATGGAAACACTTACCGATGAATTAGTGGAAAAAGCTTTGGAAAGTTTTAAGAAGAAGGTGGGTTAATTTTATTTAGGATAAACTTCACTCATCACTTTGTAAATTATGCTCCGTTGGAGCTGAATTTATTCGCTTATTTCTTTCTTTTTGAACGATATGTTAAACAAATAACTTACCGAAACAGTATAAGCATTGGTTATCACAAAAGATGACATGTCTTTATTATTTTTGTTAAAAACATCTCTTAAAGCTACTCCAATTTTAAATTTCTTCAATTTCACACCTAACGCTAACCCCCAATCAATAATAATCCCTTGATTAACATCAGGGTGTTTGCTAACATCTAAATTAGGGTTAGATGATTCTTGAGTTATGCTAAATATTCTACGATAACCAAAACTAGGTGTAATATAAAAATTTGTTTCTTTGGAAGGGTTTAGAAGTTTAATTTCTGAACCGATAGTAACTCCAAAAGCATATAGTTGATAAGACAAAGTACTTGTTTCAAAAGTAAAGTTCCCATTACTGTCAAACATTCCTCCAAAAGTTAAGTTGTCAACGGTGTATGCCGATTTATCTATAAAAAAGGATGAAATAACTGAAACTCTTCTATCTTCTAGAAAACGATAACCAAAATAACCTTGGTAGTAGAATCCTGCTTTTCCTTCAGGCGTATAATTAGCCTGATTTCGAGAACCACCTAGTTTTAAACCTGTTTCAAACTGTGCAAATAAATTTATTGTCCAAAATGTAATTGCAATTAATATAGTTGCTTTTTTCATAATTTTAGTTTATTTTATAATTAATAGATAAAGTTGCCAAATAATGATTTCCTGAGAAACTACTAGGAGAACTATTAGTTGGCAAATAAAACCGATTCCCAACACTTAAATCTATGGCTATTTTATCATTAATTTTTTTCAACAACACTAATCCAAGTCCTGTACCGAAAACTGAAATATTATAGTTTTCATTTTTTTCTATATCATCTTGAAAATTAAAACTACTTTGTAGATGTCTATTACTAAAAACATATTGATAAGAAAGCTCTACATTAACTCCTATAACAAGCCCTAAAGCTCTTGTTGGATACTTATTAAGTTTAAACATATATATTGATTCTATTCCTAAACTTTTAGAGTTTATTATCTCTTTAGAAGTATGTACCTCAGATGAAGCTTCATTAGTCAACCTACTCCATCCATAAGCTAACGCACCAAATTTAATAGCTTGTTTATCATAATCCAACCTATATCCAACAACAAATTCACTTCTCCAAAGTTTAGAATAATTATTATCCCCATTAAAAAAATCGTCTTTTGTATCTTTCATTTTGTATTCAAAATTTGTTTTTAAATACAACGACTTATCACTTTTTTGGGCAAAAAAATCTGTATAATTAATAACAAAGATGATTATAATTATAAAATACTTCATTTTAGTTTGAATTATTAATCATACCATAGTACCTAGTGTGATTTGTAAAAGCTCCACTATTACATTGATTACAAAAACACCACCAATTCCACCCATAACTCGTACAAGTGTATGCATACCAATCTAAATTTTTAACACCTCCATTTGGTGTTTGATTGTTTGAAAAAGGAATATAAGTATTACCACCATCCCAAGGGTATGTTTTATTAAATAATGTCAACATGAATGTATAAACTCCATTTTGAACAGGATTATTATTTAGTCTTCCATTCCAGTAAATTGCACCATTCACAAATCCTTCACATTTTCCGTGATCTTCAGCTACTTTGTGAACACCACCCCATCTATCTACAATTTCTAACCTATATCCTGTTGCTTTATAAGCATTTGGTGTATTTATTGGTAAATTAGGATTATGAATTACTAACCATTCATTTTTACTATTACTCCGACTTTCCATACTTGGAGGATATGTCAACCGAGGAAAATTACCACTTAACTCAGGACATCCTTGTACATTAACACTAATTTCATCCGAAAAACAAGCACTACTTACATTTAGTGTAAGAGTTGTATTTTGTGCAAAAGAAACAGTACGAACACTACCATTATAGCTATCACTCCATTGAAAATTAAGCATTTGATGCTTTAAAGCTGCCCATTTCGGATCTTCTAAATTTATTTGAGTATTAGGACAAGACTCAAAAGTTATTATCGGTGTTAATTTATAAGAACAACAACCTAAATCTTCTACCTCTACAAAAACACTAAATGGCTGTAATAAAATCACATTTATTTCATCTTCTAAGGTGCAACCATAATCATCTGTAACTGTCACATTAAATGTTGTTGATTGAGTTGGTGTATAAGTATAACTATGTAAATCATTTACCGTAGCCATAAAGGACCATATAGGGTCTGATGTCCAATTATAGGTATAGCTTGGATGGTCATTATAATTTTCATCTTCAATAACCACAGGGAAAATATCATTACAACACATAACAATGTCCTGACCTAAACCAACATCTTCAGGGCATCTGATATAAATCAACTGAACAGTTTCATCCCATTGTACACAGTTATTTGTAACAGCCAATTTTATTCTATAATACTTATTACATTTAAATTCAAAACCAATTTGACTAGCTAATGCATTAATATTAACAATCCCTGCTTGTTGTGCTACAAACCATTTATGTTTTTCTGTTCCAGGTACAACATACCAATTTTGATCAGATTCAGCTATGCTAACAAAATAACTATCTTCGTTAACTGATGCAGAACCATCCATTACAATTTGGTCACCCATACAAAACTCGTTGTCATTTAGCGTCATATTTGCTGATGCATCATTATTTTCACACAAACAATCAATATAAGCATATGCCCCATGACCACCCAATAAGCAATCACCAACCAAAAATAAAAACGAAACTTCTTGTCCAATATAATTAGATAGATTAATACACTCTGTACTCCAATCTTTATAAAGTACTCCATTCCCAGCATTAGAAAAAAATGGATCATTTGCACTTGATGTAAACTTTTTGGAAGTGATTATTTGATTAACATTAGTAAAGTTAGAGCGATTTCCTTCTAACAGTAAGTATTGAAAAAATGGCTGCTCATTTGCTTTATGATTAGGATCTTGAAGAACCATTGCATATCTAAATGAGAAATTCGCATTTTGAGGAGTAATCGTAACCGTATATTTTATCATGGACACCTTTCTACCCCCTGCTAAATCACCAATTTTGGCTGCTCTAAACCCACAGTCTCCCATATTAAAATCACCTACAGGATCTATCGAATTAGCATTTACTATTTGGTGTTGTGTTGGGTCATAAGTTTGATTTAATGAAGATAAATTTACCCCTCCTCCAGTATTAAGTACTCCTAAAAAGGTTTCCCAATTTTGAAAATTATTACCTTCAAAACCACTATTCCAACACCCCATAAATGATGGTTCAGCAGGAACTTTAACAGGTGGCAACTGTTGTTGTGCTATGTTAACTTCAGTTAAAAATAGAAAAAATAGAAAAAAAAATATATCTTTGGCATAAATTATTTTTTTTCCTATGAAAAATATATCTTTTTTTAATCTTTTACTTTTCATTCTAGTTGCTATAAATTCATATTGTCAAAGTAATCACTCATTTATCCAAGAGACAAATATAAGTCAAGACGAATTAATTTCAAGCTATTTTCCAATTAAATTTGAAAAAAATAACATAGAATTAGTTCAAAAAAAAGATGTTTCTTCCAAGCAATTATTTTTTAATTCATCTTTAAATTATGAAAAACATATTATAAAAAAAAATGTGTCTTTCTCTTACAATAACATAGAATATCTTAATTGCTCTATCTACTTCTTTTCTTACGAAGACACCATAAATGAATTAGCATCAAATAAAAACTATGAATTAGGAATTATTCATAATACTAAAATACTACTTAAATTACAAACTATTGATTTAACATGTCATGGGACTTTTTATCGTCAGTCTACTATTATTGAATCCCCTATTTTAAATGAGCCTGAAATTGATATTCTTATTTATCCAAACCCAAGTTCTGGATTGATAAAATTATCTTCAAACCATATAAATTTAGACACTCTAAAAAACAATATCCATTTTTTCAATATTTTGGGAGAACAACTAAGTCCTAAAATAACCTCTTATAGCTCCTCTCCTGCTTCTTTAGAAGTTAAATTTGATTTAACTACAAAAAAAGGCATCTATTTTTTAAAAATATTAATAGAAGATAAAATCATTACTAAAAAAATTGTTATTTCTTAAATCATTCTATTTTACTTGTGTTTTACTAAATTTGCTTGTTGTAACTAACAAGTAACAGATGAAGCCAGATTTTTCAACCTTAACCTATCAATCTGCAAATAAAAAAGCAGTTATTTCTAATAAAGAAGTATGGCAAACTGCCGAATCTATTCCTGTTAAAAAACAGTATAGCAAAGCAGATATAGCCAACTTTACCCACCTAAATTATGGGGCAGGAATTGCTCCAAACCTAAGAGGTCCATACTCTACCATGTATGTTATGCGACCATGGACTATCCGCCAATATGCTGGTTTTAGTACTGCTGAAGAATCCAATGCTTTTTACAGAAAAAATTTAGCTGCCGGACAAAAAGGGCTGTCAGTAGCATTTGATTTAGCCACGCACAGAGGTTATGATTCCGATCATCCCAGAGTAGTTGGTGATGTCGGCAAAGCTGGAGTTGCCATAGATTCTGTAGAAGATATGAAACTATTATTCGACCAAATTCCATTGGATGAAATGTCGGTTTCTATGACCATGAATGGAGCGGTAATTCCAATTTTAGCTTTTTATATTGTGGCTGCCGAAGAGCAAGGTGTAAAGCCCGAACAACTTACAGGAACCATACAAAATGACATCTTAAAGGAATTTATGGTGCGAAACACCTACATCTATCCACCATTGCCTTCCATGAAAATTATTGCAGATATTTTTAAATATACTTCGCAAAACATGCCCAAATTCAACTCTATTAGTATTTCTGGCTACCATATACAAGAAGCTGGAGGAACTAACGAAATTGAGTTGGCTTACACCTTAGCAGATGGCTTGGAATATTTACGTACGGGTATTGCATCGGGAATGGATATTGATGATTTTGCTCCTCGCCTTTCTTTCTTTTGGGGAATAGGCATGAATCATTTTATGGAAATTGCCAAAATGCGTGCGGGTAGATTGTTGTGGGCTAAAATTGTCAAACAATTTAATCCTAAGAACCAAAAATCATTAGCATTAAGAACACATTGCCAAACTAGCGGTTGGAGTTTAACAGAACAAGATCCTTATAACAATATTGTTCGAACTTGTGTGGAAGCATTGGCTGCTGCATTGGGTGGAACACAATCCTTACACACCAATGCCTTGGATGAAGCTATTGCTTTACCAACAGATTATTCTGCTCGTATAGCCAGAAATACCCAACTTTTTATCCAAAATGAAACCGGAATTTGTAAAACTGTTGATCCTTGGGGTGGTTCTTATTACATAGAAACACTTACCCATCAATTAGCTGAAAAAGCGTGGGAATTAATTGAGGAAGTTGAAAAACACGGTGGAATGGCAAAAGCCATAGAAAAAGGCATTCCTAAGTTACGTATTGAAGAGGCGGCTGCAAAAAAACAAGCTCGAATTGACAGTGGCAAAGAAATTATTGTAGGCGTAAATGAATATATTGTTGATACAGATGAGGAAATTGAAGTAAGAGAAGTAGATAATACTAAGGTTAGAAACAGCCAAATTGAACGCTTAAATAAAATTAAAGCTAGCAGAAATAACGAAAAAGTACAAGCTGCTTTAAAAAATATTACCGAAATTGCACGTTCTGGGAATGGTAATTTATTAGAAGCTGCTGTAGATGCAGCCAGAACAAGAGCAACTTTAGGCGAAATTTCTGATGCCATGGAGGAAGTTTTTGGCAGGTACCAAGCACAAATTCGCTCTGTTAGCGGAGTATATAGTTCTGAAGTTATGGATGATAAAGATTTTTTAAAAGCCAAAGCATTGGCAGACGAATTTGCTCAATTAGATGGCAGACGTCCACGAATTATGGTAGCTAAAATGGGGCAAGATGGACATGATAGAGGAGCTAAAGTTATTGCTACCTCCTTTGCTGATTTAGGTTTTGATGTGGACATTGGTCCATTATTTCAAACACCTGCAGAAGCTGCTAAACAAGCTGCTGAAAATGATGTGCATATTTTAGGAGTTTCCTCATTAGCTGCTGGGCATAAAACCTTAGTTCCGCAAGTAATTGAAGAACTAAAAAATATTGGTAGAGAAGATATTTTAGTAATTGTTGGAGGAGTTATTCCTCAACAAGATTATGAGTTTTTGTTTAATGCCGGAGCGGTTGGTATTTTTGGACCTGGAACAAAAATTAGTAAAGCAGCACAAGCTATTTTAGGAGTAATGATTGATAGTGTGAGGTAAAGTTGGAAGAGAGAAGACGGAAGATAGAAGATTGGAGATTTCGAAAAAATAATTTTCCTGTATTTTACTCAATTCTAGGTAGTGAACATTTGTTTAAAATAGAACATAACCTCTCATCGTTAATATAAAAAAGTGAAAAAATGTTAATCCAAACACTTAATTTCATTATCCTTTCAAAAAATGATAACTTAGCAAAAACAAAATCTAACTAAATATTTTATATTATGAAAAAAATTATTTTCCCTACAGTAATTATTACCTCTTTGTTTCTAATTTCTTGTGGTGAGAACAACAAAGACAAAAATAATACAATTGATAGTAGTGAACCTATCTGTTTTTATGAATACACTAAAACCTCTTCTTCAACTGTGAGTTGGACAGCCTTTAAAACAACAGAAAAAGTTGGTGTTGGAGGAACTTTTAATAAGGTAATGGTTAAAGGTGGTGAAAAATCTACTAAAATAACCGATGTGCTTAATGGAATAAATTTTACCATAATGACTGAAAGTACTTTTACCAAAAATGAAGATAGAGATAAAAAAATTATTGAATCTTTCTTTGGAGCTATGGATGCTACCGATTTAATTATTGGTCAGGTAAAATCGGCTAAAGGAAATAATGAAAGCGGAACGTGTACATTTTACTTAACCCTAAATAACATTGAAAAAGAAGTTACACTTGATTATAAAGTTAATGACAATAAAGTAAGTTTAACTGGAGAAATTGATTTAGCCAACTGGAATGGTGATGACGCTATTGCTTCATTAAATAAAGTATGTGAAGACTTACACAAAGGAGAAGATGGCGTTAGCAAATTATGGTCGGTAGTACAGTTAAACATAGAAGCTTCTTTAGACAAAAATTGTAACTAAAACTTATCTTTATCTGAAAACAAAAAAACCACTTTGGAGTTCCAAAGTGGTTTTTTTATGTGCTTTTATTAGCTTCTTAATTTATTGAGGGAGCTGACCTTACTGTTGGTTTTGTTGGCATTCTTAACGATATGAATATCTCATGTCCACCAGTAGAAAAATCTTTTATTTCTGTAGTAGTATAATCATAAGCATAACCAAAAGAAAAATTCTTATAATTAACTCCAACCAACGCAACTATAGCATTGTTATATCTGTAAGACGCTCCCAACCAAAATTTTTGATCGTAAATCATTCTTGCATTTATATCAAACTGAACTGGCGCTCCTTGTAAATATTTTACCAATGCAGATGGAACTACTGTAATCTTATCACTTGCTTCAATCTTATAGTCTGCGAAAAGATAATAATGTCTTGCTAGTTTATTTAAATTGTTATCTGCTGCTGCAGTTACTCCATACAAGTTGTTTTCTAATAATTGAGAAGATGAAAATCCAATTCTATATTTGCTTGTATAAAACATCATCCCAAAATTAACATCTGGAGACACTGCATTTATTTTCATATTATTTAATGCATCATCCCCACTTTCTTCTGGTCTTAATTGGGCTGTGTTGATGTCATGAAAAAACATCATCCCTGCTAAACTAAAAGATAATTTTGCATTATCGCTAACATTTAAATGATATGCATAAGACAATTGTATTCCTCTCTCACTTATTGGACCTGTTTCATCATTATACACATAACCTCCTACTCCCATTTTTTCGCCAACTTTTGAGTCTATACTAAAAAACTGTGTTCTTGGTGCTCCTTCTAAACCTGTCCATTGTGCTCTAGCTGATAATGAAATATTTATACTATCAGTTGATCCTGCTACTGCTGGATTCAATAAATAGTCATTAAACATATACTGACTTGTTAATGGAATTTGTTGTGCGTAAACACTTCCTCCTATAAAACAAATTGTGATGAATATTTTTAATATATTTTTCATGTGTCTATTTTTTATTGTCGTTATTATTGGCTTATCTAATTATATTAATTGTTCCTGACAAATCTTCTTCATCACTTCCTAACATAATAACATAATAATACGTTGCTGCAGGAGCTTCTACATTATTATATTTACCATCCCATGGAGTTTCATATCCTGTACCCGATTCAAACATTAAGTCTCCCCATCTGTTAAATACTTTTACTTTCATATCAGGATAGTTTTCTTTTCCTGCAATGTTCCAAAGATCATTTTTACCATCACCATTTGGTGTAAATACGTTAGGAATAGTTAATGCATCTATACAAGTTACGTCTACTATAAATTCACAAGTATCTGCATTTCCTGATAGGTCTTCAACTATTATGGTTACTACTGTTTGTCCTTTATCATTAATAATATTATCAGCTGTAACCAATGTTCCTGCTACTGGCATTTGTGTTATAATTACATTATTCATATCACAATTATCCATTGAAGCTGTTGCTAAACTTGTATAATCTTCTATTTCATACATACAAGTATTATCTGTTGATACTTCTTGGTTGGTTGGACAAGTAATTGTTGGTGCAATAGTATCATAAACTGTTACTTGTGCAACACAACTATCTATATTTCCATTGTTATCCTCAACATATAAAGTAACATTATTTAAACCTAATTCTGCACAGGTAAATGTAGTTTGCGATGCTGTTACAGCACTTATTCCACACATATCGGATGACCCTCCATCTATATCATTAGGTGTTATGCTCACATTTCCTGCATTATCTACATACACATTTATGTTTTGACATATTACTGTTGGTCCAACTGTATCCATAACGGTTACAATTGCTGTACATGAATCAATATTACCATAAGTATCTGTAACATATAAGGTAACATTGTTTGTTCCTATTGCCGAACAAGTAAAATTATACTGAGATAATGTTAATGTATCTATAGCACAATCATCTGAAGAGCCTCCATCAACATCCGTTCCTAGTATATTAACATTTCCTGTATTATCAAGGTATATGGTAATACCCTGACATACTGCTGTTGGAGCTAATGAATCCGCAACTGTTATGTTAAATGAACAAGTATCTCCATTATTATTTCCGTCAACTACTGCATAAACTACTGTTGTAGTTCCTACAGGGAAAGTTGATCCTGATGCTAATCCACTTACTAATACAGTGGTTGCTCCAGTACAATTATCTGTACCTACTGGTGCTGTGTAATTTACAACTGCTCCACATAATCCAGGTGTGTTTCCCACAACTGTATCACTTGGACATATAATAACTGGTGCTTCATTATCCACAACCGTTACTACTTGTGTACACGTTACAAAGTTGCTTGATGCATCTGTTGATGTCCAGGTTACTGTTGTGTTTCCTATTGGAAAACTTGCTGGTGCATCATTCGTAATCGTTGGTGAACCACAGTTGTCTGTTCCTGTGGCTGTACCTATCGCTGCTGTTGATGTGCATTGTCCCGCATCTGTGTTTATTGTCACATCGGCTGGGCATGTTATCGTTGGATTTTCATTGTCCACAACCGTTACTACTTGTGTACACGTTACAAAGTTGCTTGATGCATCTGTTGATGTCCAGGTTACTGTTGTATTTCCTATTGGAAAACTTGCTGGTGCATCATTCGTAATCGTTGGTGAACCACAGTTGTCTGTTCCTGTGGCTGTACCTATCGCTGCTGTTGATGTGCATTGTCCCGCATCTGTGTTTATTGTCACATCGGCTGGGCATGTTATCGTTGGATTTTCATTGTCCACAACCGTTACTACTTGTGTACACGTTACAAAGTTGCTTGATGCATCTGTTGATGTCCAGGTTACTGTTGTGTTTCCTATTGGAAAACTTGCTGGTGCATCATTCGTAATCGTTGGTGAACCACAGTTGTCTGTTCCTGTGGCTGTACCTATCGCTGCTGTTGATGTGCATTGTCCCGCATCTGTGTTTATTGTCACATCGGCTGGGCATGTTATCGTTGGATTTTCATTGTCCACAACCGTTACTACTTGTGTACACGTTACAAAGTTGCTTGATGCATCTGTTGATGTCCAGGTTACTGTTGTGTTTCCTATTGGAAAACTTGCTGGTGCATCATTCGTAATCGTTGGTGAACCACAGTTGTCTGTTCCTGTGGCTGTACCTATCGCTGCTGTTGATGTGCATTGTCCCGCATCTGTGTTTATTGTCACATCGGCTGGGCATGTTATCGTTGGATTTTCATTGTCCACAACCGTTACTACTTGTGTACACGTTACAAAGTTGCTTGATGCATCTGTTGATGTCCAGGTTACTGTTGTGTTTCCTATTGGAAAACTTGCTGGTGCATCATTCGTAATCGTTGGTGAACCACAGTTGTCTGTTCCTGTGGCTGTACCTATCGCTGCTGTTGATGTGCATTGTCCCGCATCTGTGTTTATTGTCACATCGGCTGGGCATGTTATCGTTGGATTTTCATTGTCCACAACCGTTACTACTTGTGTACACGTTACAAAGTTGCTTGATGCATCTGTTGATGTCCAGGTTACTGTTGTATTTCCTATTGGAAAACTTGCTGGTGCATCATTCGTAATCGTTGGTGAACCACAGTTGTCTGTTCCTGTGGCTGTACCTATCGCTGCTGTTGATGTGCATTGTCCCGCATCTGTGTTTATTGTCACATCGGCTGGGCATGTTATCGTTGGATTTTCATTGTCCACAACCGTTACTACTTGTGTACACGTTACAAAGTTGCTTGATGCATCTGTTGATGTCCAGGTTACTGTTGTGTTTCCTATTGGAAAACTTGCTGGTGCATCATTCGTAATCGTTGGTGAACCACAGTTGTCTGTTCCTGTGGCTGTACCTATCGCTGCTGTTGATGTGCATTGTCCCGCATCTGTGTTTATTGTCACATCGGCTGGGCATGTTATCGTTGGATTTTCATTGTCCACAACCGTTACTACTTGTGTACACGTTACAAAGTTGCTTGATGCATCTGTTGATGTCCAGGTTACTGTTGTATTTCCTATTGGAAAACTTGCTGGTGCATCATTCGTAATCGTTGGTGAACCACAGTTGTCTGTTCCTGTGGCTGTACCTATCGCTGCTGTTGATGTGCATTGTCCCGCATCTGTGTTTATTGTCACATCGGCTGGGCATGTTATCGTTGGATTTTCATTGTCAGTTACTGTTACTGTAAAAGAACATGTTGTAGATCCAAAAGCATTGGTAGCTTGAAAAGTATTAGTTGTTACTCCTACTGGAAAAGCTGAACCGCTTGGTAACCCAGCTGTTTGAGTAACAGTCGTAGCACACGGATTAGAAGGTGGAGTATAATTTACAACTGCACTACAATTACCTGCATCATTATTAACAGCAATATTTGCAGGGCATGTTATTGTTGGTGCAGAAGATGGACATAACAAAGTAATAATAACTATACCATTTCCTGTGTTGAACCCTGCTGTATTAGATTGATTTATTCCAGAATTGAAAGAGGCACCTCCGCCACCACTACCACCGCAGCCACCGTTCCAGCCACCTGGACCTCCGCCAGAGTAACCTCCGCCACCACCACCGTAGCCACAATTATTAGCACCTCCTCCAGCACCACCAAAGCCACCACCAGTAGCTACTGGGCCTTCATTCTGACCTCCTATTAATCCATTTAAAAAAGATCTTCCTCCTGTAGAAGGTCTAGATGAACCATCAGATCCATTTGTTAGGATTCCTCCTCCTCCTCCTCCTCCGATACTAGTGCAAGGCCCACAATTACCACCTTGACCAGCTGTACCACCATTTCCTCCCCACAAACCATTATTAGCAGTAATACCAGTAACTCCTATAGTGTTGGCATCAACATTTCTGGCACCGCCACCACCACCACCAGCAATAATGATAGGGTTATTTGCAACATCCATCACAAAAGAACCACCACCACCACCAGCTCCTTCATTATCAATTGTAGCCTGACCTTGCTGACCAACAGCTACTTTTAACAACTGACCTGCAGTAAATGTAAACTCACCTATCATTCTAGCTCCATTACCACCAGCAAAAAAAGTTGGTGACACTCCTCCTTGAGCTCCTCTTACTTCTATAGTATAAACACCATTTGCAGGAACAGACCATTCTTGAATTCCCTGAGTGTTTATGGTAACATTTCCTGTTAATGGATTAGCTCCTGTATATGTTGTATTAACTTGTGCTTGCGTAGGACCAAATCGTCCTGTAGCACCACAATTGGTAAATGTATACGTTTGAGATTTAACATTCTGAATAAAAAATACAGAAAGTATTAACGCACATATCGATAATAAATTTTTTTTCATCTTAAATTATTTAGAAATTGATATAATAAATTCATTAAAATAGTCTTTTGAACTAAACTTTATTGGTGTTAAATAATCAATAAAAATTTCTGAATTATTGGCAGAGATTATAGTTTGTTTAGCATCTATAATAGTTTTATCTCCTTTATTGATTGACCAATAAAATTTAACTTCTTGACTTAATGTGTTCTCAAATTTAATTTTAATCTGACACATCCCTTCTTCCTCAACTTTCATAAAATAAACTTTGATACCAGCATCTTCTTTTACCAAAACCCATTCATTTAAGTTTTCATCAATAGTAATAATGGATTGATCTGCTGACATTTTCAATTCTCCCCCACTAACAGAACCGATAGTCATCAGTACTAAAAATGGATAAATAATACTTTTTTTCGTCATTGTATAATAATTTAGTTTCTGCGAAAGTATAATAATCATCGTAACAAACAAATTTTTTTTTACATTCATTGTCAAAACAAGCATAACATACTAATTATAAATATAATACTTTTAAATTTATTTTATTTAAACACAAAAAAACCACTTTGGAGTTCCAAAGTGGTTTTTTTATATACTTTTATTAGCTTCTTAATTTATAGAGGGAGCTGAAGTTGTTTTCGGTTCATTTTTATGAAACCTAATACCTATCATCAACTCATGCGAACCATTATTGTAATTTTTTAAATTGGTGGTGGTAAAATCATACGCATAAGCTACAGTAAAATAATCGTAAATCAAATAACCCACCGAAACAGCAACAGCATCACGATGACGGTATGTTCCTGCTAACCAAACTTTTTGTTTGTACATTATTCTTAAACTACCATCATACATTACAGGAGCTGGAGAAATATATTTTACAAAAAATGAAGGTTCTAACATAAAATCATCCGTTATATCAAACTTATAACCCCCTGTTAAGAAAAAGTGAGCCGGTAAGGTTCCATTTGGATTATCTCCTTCGTTAAAAAACTTCACTCTACTATTTAATAATTGTGGTGCAGAAAATCCGATATAATATTTCTCGTGATATAAGTAAGTTCCAAAACCTGCATCGGGCACCAATACTTTTTGTACTCCATTGGTTAAAATAACATCCCCCTCATCTCTTAGCGTAACTTTAGAACCGTCTATCATAAACTGCATTACTCCTGCTGATAACCCAAAAGATAGTTTAAGTGTTTCGTTTAATCTAACATGATAAGAATATGCTAGATTAAAACCTGTTCTTCTAGTTGGTCCTACCATATCGGTAAAAAGATAACCTCCCAACCCCATCTTTTCATTTTTCATTGGTCCGTTTACACTTAACGTATACGTACGAGGAGCATCTGTTATTCCTTCCCACTGATAACGATGACTTGATTTCCCTTCGAAATAGTTGTTTGCTCCTGCTATTGCTGGGTTAATCAAAAAATCATTTAAATAATACTGACTAAAATGTGGTAATTGCTGAGCAAATACCATACTTCCCGACAATATTAAAACCAATATTAATATATAATTCTTCATATACAATTTCATCTTATAACTTACCTTAAAATGGTTATTGGACCTGTATAAGGTTTAGTTTTTCCATCGTTTAACTCTATTACAAAATAATAAGTTCCTATTGGTAATGGTTTACCATTATAGCTTCCATCCCAATCTTGTTTATATCCATCTGCATGGAACAATAATTCTCCCCAACGGTTATAAATTTCAACAACATTATTTGGGAATTCTTCTATAAAGTCGATTATCCAAACATCATTTACTCCATCTCCATTTGGTGTAATACCATCTGGGAAAACAATTTTTGGTAATACCGTTACTACTACGCTATCTGTAGAAACACACCCTGCAGCAGATGTTACTGTTAAATAATAAGTAGTAGTTTGCATCGGGTTCGCAATCGGATTGGCAATGGTGGTATCACTTAAGCCATAGCTAGGTGTCCAAGTGTACGTTACGCCTCCACTACCGTTTAGCTGAGTAGAACCTTCTTCAAAAATAGTAACATCAGGCCCTGCATTAGCGATAGGTAGCGGATCTATGGTTATACAAAGGGTGTCCATATCAAAACAACCTGCATTAGCTCCATAAACCTGATAAACATAGCAAACTTGCCCCGCTGATGTTGGAGTAACAGTTATGGTATCAGTAGTTGCTATTGAAGTCATGCTAGGCAACTCAAACCATTCTACGGATGCTATATTTCCAATGCCATTTCCTATTAATGTTATTGGAGAGCCAAAACAAACATTGGTATCATTTCCAGCAAAAGCCAATACGGTATCAATAGCTCCAATATTTACAGTAAACGAATCTGTACATCCATTTTGGTCAGTTACAACAAGATCATTAGCTCCAAAACATAAATTTGATGCTGTATTTGTTTGTCCAGGAGTTAAATCTCCATTCCATTGGAATGAGTAACCACCTGCACCACCACTAACTACAACAGTTGCAGCTCCATCACACACAGAAGAACAGGTTACATCTGTTGTTGATGAAGTAATAGAAATTGCTGAAGGTTCAGTAATAGTAACACTATCAACCACACTACAACCATTATCATCAGTAATTGTAACAATGTGAACTCCTGCATTTAATCCTGTTGCTGTTTGTCCACTTTGTGATGATGGAGACCAAGAAAAGTTATAATTTGGAACTCCTCCAATAACATTTACAGTTGCTGTACCATCATTTGCTCCATTACATGTTATATCTGTTGAGTTGATATTGGTAACCATAACGTCTGGTGCTAAAACAGTATCAACTGAGACACCAATACATCCAATAGAATCGGTAACTGTTACTGTATAAACTCCTGCACAAAGATTAGTTTGTGGGTTAGCAGTTCCTCCAGGATTAAATGAAATTGTATAAGGTGTTGTTCCCCCTGTTGGATTAGCTATAATTTGTCCGTCACAAACACCTCCGCAAGTAATATTTGTAACTGTTGTATTTGGATCTGGAGCATTGGTATTACTTAATGCATAATTAAATGTAGTGACACAACCTGTTCCTTGATCAGTTATATCAACCGAATAGGCTCCTGCGCATAAATTAGTAATCATTGCTGTATTAGGGTTTGGCGGACTATTAGGTGTTGTCCATGAGAATGAATAAGGACCTACTCCACCTGTTGGATTAAGTGTTATAGAACCATCACAAACATTACAAGCTGGAGTAACTATTACTTCATTAGCTAATACTGCTGATGGCTCATTAAGTGTTACAGTATCGTTTTCCGAACATCCATTTGCATCTGTAACTACTACAACATAAGTACCTGCACAAAGCCCTGTTGCTGTTTGTGATGTTTGAGCTAATGGATCATCCCATAAGTAAGTATATGGAGCTGAGCCACCATTAGGATTTACTATTACTGCTCCATCGCAAACACCATTACAACTAATTGGTGTAGTTACTGTAGTTGAAGGGACTAATTGAGTAGGTCCAGTAATGGTAGCAGAAATAGAATCAACACAATTTAAGCTGTCTGTTACTACTGCGGTATAAGTTCCAGTACATAGGTTATTTGCTGTTGGTGTAGTTTGTACAGGGTTAGTAACATTCCATTGATACGTAAATGGAGAAGTTCCTGCTCCTACAGATACAACTACAACTCCATCACAAGCTCCAAAACAAGACTCAGGAATTATATTAGAAATACTTAAATTTAAATCGTTTGTATTAATAGTAACTGTATCTGATAGAATACATCCATTTGCATCTGTTATGGTAACTGTATAAAATCCTGAGCAAAGGTTAGTTGCTAATGAATCACTACCTCCTGAAGGAGACCAACTAAACGTATAAGGTGCTGTTCCTCCACTAACTGATGCTAAAGCAGTTCCATTACAAGCATTGGTACAGGTTTCATCAGTAGAAGTCATATTAACTGTAGCTGTTACATCACTATTGATAACAATTGTATGAGTAGAAACACAACCAGTTCCTAAATCATTTAATTGCAGTTGAATAGTTCCGGCACATAATCCATTAACAGTAGAACTTGCTGCATTAGTTGTAGTAACAGGTAGCGATGGATTTGGTCCAGTAACAGCTGTCCATACAAAATCATAAGGGCCTACTCCACCTACAGGTGTAGAAGTTACTGCCCCGTTACATACTCCACAAGTAGGATTAGTAACAACCGTGCTATCATTAACAATGGCTGCATTATTAATAACAACTGTATCTGTGGTTGTACAATTATTTCCATCTGTGATAGTTACCGTGTATGTTCCTGCACATAAATTAATTGCTGTAGCGGTAGTTTGTCCGTTACTCCAAGAATAACTATATGGGGCTGCCCCTCCGCTTGGAGTTGTAGTGGCAGTTCCATCGCAATTTCCATTACATGTTGGTGGAGTTATGTTTGTTGAAGTAATTAAAATTGCATTATCTACCACATTAACCACAGCTGAATCTAAACATCCATTTGCATCCGTAACTGTAACAGTATAAGTCCCTGCACATAAAGCCGTAGCTAAGGAATTGTTTTGAACAGGCGTAGTATTCCAAGAATAAGTATAAGGTGCTGTTCCTCCTGAAGCTGTTGCTAAAGCTGTTGCATCGCAATCACCATTACATGTTGGGTTGGTTGAACTTGCCGTGATATTTATACTTGTAGGTTCTGTTAATGTAACGCTATCCGTAATAGAACAACCATTTTGGTCGGTAATGATAACTGTATGTGTTCCTGCACATAAATTGGTAGCTGTTGGAGTTAGCTGTCCATTACTCCAAACAAAAGTATAAGTTCCAATTCCTCCTGTTGGGTTGGCGGTGGCTGTTCCATCACAAACACCATTACAAGTAGGGTTTGTTGATGTGATATTCGCTAAAATTTGCTGTGGTGTTCCTACTGTAACGCTATCCACACTTATACATCCATTTGCATCTTGCACTACAACATTATATAATCCTGCACATAAGTTTACTGCACTATCTAAATTAGATAAACTTGGATCATCCCATTGATAAATAAATGGTGCTGTTCCTGAAGTAACTGTTACATTAGCTGTACCATCACAATCACCAAAACAAGTAACACTATCAGCACTCATGCTTAAAAAAGGTCCATTTGGATTGCTGATTAATACATTAAATGTGTTTGAACATCCATTATTATCTGTAACCTCAACTGTGTAAGCTCCAGGGCATAACCCATTAATTGACGAAGTTGTTTGACCACCAGGCAACCACGAATAAGTATAAGGACCACCTGCACCACCTGCCGGAGCAGTTACCGTAGCTGTTCCATCACAAATACCACAAGTAGCATCAGTTGTATTAATTGTAGCTGTAATATTAGAGCCTTCTCCAATTGTTACATTACCTGTAGTTGAGCAACCATTAGCATCTGTAACTGTTACCGTATAAGTTCCTGCTATTAATCCAGAAATAGATGCTGTTGTAGCTCCGGTATTCCACGAATAAGTATATGGAGCTGTTCCTCCATTTGGTGTTGCTGTTGCAGTTCCATTGCTTCCTCCGTTACAACTAGCATTACTTCCGGAAACATTAACAGTTAAATTACTAGGTGAATTAATGCTTACATTCTGAACTACACTACAACCTAAAGCATCAGTTACTGTTACTGTATAATTTCCGGCACACAATCCTGCTACAGCATTAATAGTGTGTCCTGTACTCCAACTGTATGTATAAGGTGCTGTTCCGCCACTTGGTGTTGCAATTGCAGAACCATCACAAACACTATTACAAGTGGCGTCTATGGTAGAAACACTCACACTAATAGGAGAGTTGTCTGAAATGGTAAAAGCTTGAGCAGTTATACATCCATTACCATCAGTTACTTGCACAGTATAGTTTCCTGCACATAATCCGTTAATACTTGTTGTGGTTGCACTATTACTCCATAAATAAGTATAAGGTGGCACTCCTGAAGTTACAGCAACCGAAGCTGAACCATCACAAACACCACTACAAGTTGCATTCGTTGTATTTAAAGAAATACTTGGCCCGTTTGCATTGCTAATTGTTACAGGAACAACCACACTACATCCATTATTATCAGTGATAGTAACAGAATAAGTACCTGCTAATAAACCTGTGACATTTGGTACGACAGGTCCAAAATCCCAAAGATAAGTATATCCCGGTGTTCCACCTGTAGGAGCAACTCCGGCAGTACCATCAGCATTGCCGCAAGTAGCATCGGTAGTTGTTAAATTTGGTGTAATAACAGCTGGTTCGTTAGTAACAACTGTTTCAACTGTTGTACATCCATTCACATCAGTAACCTGTACATTATAAGAACCGGCACACAACCCTATCGCTGTTTGTGTAGTTTGATTTAAAGCATCATCCCACGAATAAGTATAAGGAGCAGTACCCCCATTTGGTGTTGCTGTTGCAGTTCCGTCACAATTTCCATTACAAGTAGCATCAGTAGTGGAAGTACTTGCTGTTAATTGAGAAGGGCTAGTAATATTAAAATTCACTACTTTGCTACACCCATTTGCATCAGTAATAGTTACACTTGCTGCTCCAACACATAAACCTGAAGTTGAAGAAGTGGTTGCTCCATTACTCCATAAATAAATATATGGCCCGGTTCCTCCTGATGGTGCTACAGAAGCAATTCCATCACAAGTTCCTAAACAAGTTGCATCTGAAATATTTAAGTTTTCAGTAATACTATCTGCCTGACCGACAACAACACTTGCTGCCAACACACAATTACTGGCATCTGTTAATGTTAAATTATATGTGCCTGCACATAAACCTGTTAATGTACTGTCATTAGCATAAGGTCCTCCCGGTGGAACTGATGTCCAAGCGTAAGAAAATGGCGCAGTTCCACCAATTGGCAAAGCATTCAAAGAGCCATCACAAGCACCAAAACAAGTAGCATTATTAACAGTTGAAGTAATTCCACTTGGACCTGTTGGATTACTTACAGCAATAGTAATTACGGCAACACATCCACTATTGTCTGTAATGGTATCTGTGTAAAATCCTGCACAAAGGTTAGTTATCGTAGAGCTTGTAGCTCCTGTTGACCAAGAATGAGAATAAACTCCATCACCACCTGTTGGGAATGTAGCAATAACCCCATCACAAACACCGCAGTTAGCATTTGTAACAGTAGGATTAGCAGCAATAGGATCAGGATCTGTTAAGGTTACATTGCCTATAAAACTACAACCTAAGCTATCGGTAACTGTTACCGTATAGTTTCCTGCACACAAACCAGTAACAGTAGCTGTATTATTAGGAGATGGAGCACATGTGCCTACCCATGAATAAGTATAAGGTGCAGTTCCTCCACTAGGAGTTGCTGTTGCTGTTCCATCTATATCTCCATTACAAGTTGGATTTGTAGAGGTTAATGCAACAGTAAGTGTTGTTGGTGCAGTAACCGTAAAAGAATCCACAGCTGTACAACCATTAGTATCAGTAACTGTTACTATATATGTGTCAGGACATAAATTAGTTAATGATTGGGTAGTTCCAAGATTTGGGTTAGAGTTAGTTGACCATAAATAAGTAAATCCTGGTACGCCACCAGTTGGATTAGCAGTTACACTACCAGTACACGGAGCTCCACCACATGCCACACCTGTTCCTGATACATTTGCTAACAATTGATTAGGTTCCGTTATTGTAAAATTCTGAACTGTTGTACATCCATTAGAATCCATAACGGTTACAGAATAATTTCCTGGTGCTAAATTGGTTATAGAAGATGTTGTATCCGTTGTTGACCAAGTATAAGTATATGGGGCAACGCCTCCAGAAACAGTTACACTTGCTGAACCGTCATTAGCTCCAAAGCAACTTACATTTGTTTGTATTGGATTAGATGATAATGCAGAAGGTTCTGTAATTGTAAAAGTATCAACTCTTGAACATCCACTTGAATCAGTAATAGTAACAGAATATATTCCTGCTGGAACATTATTAATACATGCATTTGTACCTAAACCTCCCGACCAAACAAAAGTATATCCTGGAGTTCCTCCTGTTGGAGCAACACAAATACTACCAGTATTACTACCACCACATAAGACATTAGTAATTGTTGGATTAGGAGCAATAGTATCAGGAGCTATTAATACCAATGTATCGCTTTGCACACAACCATTAGTATCTGTAACTGTTACTACAGCAATACCTGCACATACATTATTTGTATCAGGTACAGACCATGAGATTGAATAAGGTGGAGTACCTCCTGTTGGTGCAGACGAGACCATTCCGTCACAATTTCCTGCACAAGTAATTTGTTGGTCAATAACTCCATTTGGTACTAAAACAGATGGGTCAACAGGCATATTCACCGAATCAACGGCAGTACAACCATTTGCATCAGTTACTGTAACGAAAACCATCCCTGGACAAAGTCCTGTAGCAGTTTGAGTAGTATCTCCATTAGACCAACTATAAGAATAAGGTAAAGTTCCACCTGATGGGTTAGCCGTTGCACTTCCATCACACACACCATTACAACTAATAGTAATTGCTGTGCTAGTGATGTTAATAGTAATTGATGGAGCAATAGTAACATTACCAGAGGTTGTACATCCATTAGTATCAGTTACAGTAACATTATAAGTTCCAGCACAAAGGTTTGTTGCAGAATCCGTAGTTTGACTTCCCGCATTGGCATCCCACTGATATGAATAACCAGGAGTTCCACCTGAAGCTACTGCTACAGCTGAACCATCACAAACTGCTTGGCAACTTGCATTTGTAGCTGTTACATTAAGATTTAATACTGGAGGGTTAGTAATGGTAATGGTATCTTTAACTTCGCAACCATTTGCATCAACAATAGTTACTTCATATTGCCCTGCTCCTAAACCATTTATAGGGTTTCCAGCAATTGGGGTATTTCCTGGTAAAGATACCCAGCTTATATTATAAGCAGGGTTTCCTCCTGTTGGGACTGCTACTGCAGAACCATCATTTACTCCATTACAACTCATGTTAGAAAACTGTGTGTTTGGATTAATAGCTTGAGGTTCAGCTATCACAATAGTATCATTAACTGAACAATTTGATGTGTCTGTAATATTAACAATATAAGTTCCCGCACAAAGATTGGTTATAGCGTTTGTACCTTGACCGGTAAAAGTAAGTCCCGCAGGTATTGTTGTCCAAGTAAAAGTATAGGTACCACTTCCTCCTGAAGGAGTGGTAGTTGCAGTTCCATTACAAATTCCATTACAAGACAAGTCAATGCCAACTGTTGATGTAATTAATGCATTTGGTTCTGTAATAGTAAAATTAATTGTTGTTGTACAATTATTTGCATCTCTAACAATAACAGTATGATTTCCTGCACATAATCCATTTATAGTATTAAAACCTCCTACTACTGGTACAAAAGCAAATCCATTCCAAGATACAGAGTATGGTGCGATACCACCTGATGGAGTTACAGTTGCAGATGCATCACAGCCTCCATTACAAGTAACTTCTGTTTGTGTTAAGTTGGCATTTATGCTAGTTGGTTCATTTATTACAACTGAAGCATTTGCCGTACATCCATTTGAGTCTGTAACATTTATAGTATAAGTTCCTGCACAAAGAGCAGAAATAAAAGTTGTTCCCTGACCCACAGCAACTTGACCTGCGGGAACGCTTGTCCAAACTATTGTAAAAGGAGTAGTTCCTCCTGTAATTGTTGCTGTAGCTGTTCCATCACACACTCCATTACAAGACATATCTGTTTTATTAGTAGTGATGGCCAACGGTTGTGGAGAAGTTACTGTCACACTATCTATCGCTACACAATTATTAGAATCTGTAACAGTTACCACATAAGTTCCTGCACACAAACTATTAACAGATTGTGTATTATAAGGACCTCCCGGACCAGTCCAAACATAAGAATAAGGTGTAGTTCCTCCTATAGGGTTAGCAGTTACACTACCATCACAAACACCTGAACAAGACATATCTGTACTACTAGGATTAGCAACCAATAATGCAGGTTCGGTTATAGTTATGGTATCGGATGTTGAACAATTGTTCGCATCAACTATGCTCACAACATATTGCCCTGGACATAAATTAAAAATAGAATCTGTTCCTTGTCCGCTAAATGGTAAACCTACAGGAATTGATGACCAAGTATAAGTATAAACTGGAGTTCCTCCTGTAGTTGTAGTTACTGCATAACCATCACAATCACTAAAACACGTAACATTTGAAGATGTAGTTGATGTTAACAAAATATCTGGTTCTGTAATAATTATGGTAATAACTGTATCACATCCATTTCCGTCAACTATAGAGTCTGTATATGTTCCAGCACATAATCCTGAAATTGTTGAGGATAATCCATTATTAGTTGCTCCAGTACTCCAATTATGCGTAAAAGGAGCAGTTCCTCCACTTAAAATGTTTACTGTAATTGAACCATCACACACCCCTCCACAGCTAACATTTTGAGCTATAGTATCCCATTGCATTTGATTGGGGATAGTAATATTTACGCTATCTGTAGTAGAACATCCATCTCCATCAGAAACAGTAACAGTATATGATCCAGGACATAAATTAGTAATCCCTGAGGTTATTTCTCCATTAGGTAGCCAGGAATAAGAATATGGTGGTCCGTTTGCTCCTGCTTCATTAGAAACTGTTGCAGTTCCAGTACACGTTCCAAAACAATCAATATTAGTACTATCTAATTGAAAAGTTAAAGGAGCAGGTTCTGTCAACACAAAGTTTTGAGTTGCTGTACAACCGTTAGCATCCACTACGTTAATATCATAACCTCCTGCACAAATATTGGTAATTGTAGAGGTAGTATCTGGAACTTGCACCCATGAAATTGAATATGGAGCTACTCCAAAAGCTACATTAGTACCAATTGCTCCATCACAATCACCATTACAGGTAGGTTGTATAATGCCTATTAAATTTATAGCCAAAGCAATAGGGTTAGTAACAAAAACTTGATCAGTACATTGTGTTCCAAATGGAGGATTTTGTCCCATATCTGTAACCTGAACACCAACATTTCCTTGACAAGAATTAAATAATGTGTCATTTACAGGAGTTCCTGGTCCTAACCATAAAATAGTAAAAGGTCCTACACCACCTGTTATTGACACATAAACTATTGCATCACAAACTCCAGCACAACTCACTCCAAATCCATTATAATTGGAGATAACTGAAGTTGTTATAGTAAATGGTACAGCTCCACAAGTATTGGTCAATTTAGATCCATTACTAAATGTAATTTTATCTTTATCAAGATTTCCTGTATTTACATCTTGAGCTCGTCTGTAAATAATAATATCAGAACCATTATTGTTTAAAGTAAAATTATTAGCATCAAACCTAACCTTTTGATGGTTATAAATTACTGCATTTTTAGTTGTAATTTTCTTGGGGCTATTACTTCTAACATCAATACCTCCCGAATAAACTGTAATATTTTCAATTAATAACTCTCCTTTTATTAGATAAATAAAGTTAGAGTCAGTTAATACTAAATCATCAATTAACATAAATTTTGTTTGCGCATTAAATTCAACATCTCCTAAAAACGTTGTTCTATTAGTATTAATTTGCGTTTCGGGTTGATTAGATGAAAAAATTGTTTTTCCATAAAATTCATTTTTATAAAAATCATTCACTTCAAAATTGCCATTTACAGTCAAAGTTGCACTTGGTAAAGAAGAAAATACAATGTTTTTACTTGTTTGAACATTAAAAGATGAACAAAATACTTGTTGCTGAACTGAAATATTAGATGGCTGACTAACTGATAAGTTATCAAAAACAACGTTATCATTTTGAGATGGAACTCCTGCCCCACCTTGTCCACCACTACTTAATGCCCAATGAGACGCATCGTTCCAACTACCTGAATTGCCTACCCAATAAAAATCGGCAGCAAACAAGTTAAAGGATATAGTTGAAATTACTAACGTAAAAACAACCACACATATCTTAATAAATTTCATCTAGTTTTTTTTATTAAACGATTTGTTACGACAATAATACAAAAAATGTTGCGAAATGCAATATTTGTTGTATTATCCTGCTAAATTATTTTTTTTTGTATCTATTTGATTGAGACGTAAATCTGTTACCAAACGTTGCAATAGTTGATTTATGAAACCAATACCTACAAAAGAAATGCTTCAATAACCTTTATAAACTTATTAGGTTGCTCTGCATGAATCCAATGACCAGAACCCTTTATGGTTTCCAATTTCATGTTTGGAAAAATACTTTTCATGTCTATTACATCCTCATCTAACACATAATTAGAACGCTCTCCTCTAACAAACAAGGTAGGTTCATTAAATGGTAAAGATGCTTTAATTTCAACACCTACATTTTCAATTTTATTGGCTATTACATCCAAATTAAATCGCCATGCCAATTGGTCTTTTTCTCTCCAATACATGTTTTTCAGTAAAAACTGACGTACAGCTATAATTGGAATTGCCTCAGCCAATTTTTCATCAGCTTCTCCTCTGGTTTTTATCACATTAAAATCTAATGATTGTAATCCTTTAATTATTTCATCATGATGAATCGGATATGCTTTAGGAGCAATATCTGCAATAATTAATTTTTTTACCAATTGTGGATAATTAAAAGCAAACTGCATGGCTGTTTTCCCTCCCATTGAATGACCTAAAATAATGGCTTCTTTAATTTGTTGTTGCTCCATAAAGTCTTTCACATCTTTAGCCATACACTCATACGTAAATTCATCGCTATGGAAAGATTGTCCATGATTTCTAGCATCTAACAAATAAACTGTAAAATGTTCGCTCATTTTTTTTGCAAAAGTCATCCAATTATCTAACGAACCAAATAACCCATGTAGTATTATAAGCGACTCCGCAGCATTTCCTTCTTTTTTAAAATTTAATGTCATTTTATAAGTGATTATTATTGTTATTTTTGTGTTCTAAAAAATATTAATCTGCTAAATTAGGAGTTTAAATGAAGGTAATAAGCGAAAACAAAAGAGAATTTAATGTTGAATTTGATAAAAATGCATCATCAGGAACAATTGATGGGATCCCTTTTAATTGGGATGTAAAAAAGATAAAAAACAACCTTTTTCATATTATAAAAGACAATAAATCACACAATCTAGAGCTTCTAAAACTTAACCCCGAAGAGAAAACTGTTTTCGTAAAGATTAATGGCTTAAAGTACAAATTTCAGTTGAAAGATAAATTTGACGACCTATTACATAGTTTAGGAATGGATAATTTATTGGTTACCAAAGTGAGCGATTTAAAAGCTCCTATGCCGGGATTAGTGCTTTCTATTGATGTGGAAGTTGGAAAAGAAGTGAAAAAAGGTGATGCTTTACTAATTTTAGAAGCCATGAAAATGGAAAATGTTATTAAATCACCAACCGATGGTGTTATAAAAAGTATTGCCGTTAAAACTAGTCAGGCAGTAGAAAAAAATCAACTATTACTCAATTTTGAATAATTTTATA
Organism: Vicingaceae bacterium; assembly: GCA_965284565.1. Lineage (GTDB taxonomy): Bacteria > Bacteroidota > Bacteroidia > Flavobacteriales_E > Vicingaceae > BRH-c54. The sequence goes on along the minus strand of OZ260100.1, from coordinate 1,620,097 downwards.
TGATGCGATTTAAAACGTTTTCTCTTATAATTTTATTATCCTTTTTTGCTTGTAACACTAATAATAGCAATAAAGAAGAAAGTTCTGATGAAGTATCTTCCTCTATAAAAAACAACGAAACATCTTTAATTATTGAACAAAAAGTAGACACTGATATTGCCACATTTTCTGCTGATGGGATTACGCTTACCGAAATAAAACCAAACAATAACGACAAAGAAAGTTCCTTAACATTGACTAACACTTCTTTTAAAGAAGGCATCAACTTGCTTCAATTTAACATTGAAAACAACCAAAATTATAACATCACTACCATTCAAAACAATTACACCATTGCCACCCACTCTAACACTAAAATAGAACAAGAATTTTTATCAGGCAACAATGTTTTCTTAGCTTTTTTAAGTGATGAAAACAACTTAGGCATTAAGACCAACAATGCAACCTTACTTAAAAATATCATTTTAAATGATGAAGCACTTTTTGATGAAAAACAAGCTCATTTATTCTATTACTTACCTCAAAACAACATTGCTATTTTAGACTTTTGTTTGGTAAATACTTCGCTAAGCGAAAACGGCAACAAGGTAAAAGTTACCATTAACAACACTATCACTTTAATTATTGATAAATGGGCTTCTTATCAAATTGGAGGTTTAACCCAAAACGAAAATACTATTCGTATAGAATTAATTGATAAAGCAGGAAATTTAATTCCAGGACCTTTTAATGATTCAGGAGAACGCACATTTTTACTGAACCAAAACAGCTAACATTTTGACCCAAAATGCAACTCAAAAAAACACCCAATTCATCAAACAAAAAGCTACAGAATTAGGCTTTTCTTTTTGTGGTATTGCTAAAGCTGAATTTTTAGAAGAAGAAGCTCCACGACTTGAAAAATGGCTTTCCAACAACATGCACGGCAGCATGCAGTACATGGAAAATCATTTTGAAAAACGACTCGATCCTACCAAATTGGTAGAAGGAAGCAAGTCAGTTATTTCATTAATGTACAATTATTTCCCTGAAAAAGAACAACGAAAAGACAGCTTTCAAATCAGTAAATACGCTTACGGACAAGATTATCATTTTATTATAAAAGATAAACTTAAAACTTTTTTACGACTACTAATTGATGAATTTGGAGAAATTAATGCTCGTATTTTTACCGACTCAGCACCAATTTTAGAAAGAGCTTGGGCAAAAAAAAGCGGATTAGGTTGGGTAGGAAAAAACACCATGCTAATCAATAAAGAACAAGGCTCTTTTTTCTTCTTAGCAGAAATTATTTTAGATGTAGAATTGCAATATGACTCTCCTATAAAAGATTATTGCGGCTCTTGCACCGCTTGTATTGATGCTTGCCCTACAGAAGCTATTTTACCCAATAATATTATTGACGGAAGCAAATGCATCTCCTATTTTACCATAGAGTTAAAAGAAGAATTACTTCCAAAAGAACAGACTAAAAACTTTAATGATTGGATTTTTGGTTGCGATATTTGTCAGGATGTTTGCCCTTGGAACAGGTTTTCAAAACCTCATCAAGAACCACTTTTCACTCCTAACAATAAATTATTGAACTACAGCAAAAAAGAATGGGAAGAAATTACACAAGATATTTTTAATGAAATTTTTAAAAAATCTGCCGTAAAAAGAACCAAATTTAGTGGATTAAAAAGAAATATTGAGGCAGTTGCAAAAACAAAAAACAACAGTTAAAGCTTATATAGTCAACACTTAAAAATCCAAAAGCTAGATAATATTTTCTAGCTTTTTTATTTCAATATCAAAGCCACATTTAAAATGCCCTTCGGGACATTCAATTTTTCCATGTAAACCACATGGTCGGCAAGTAAGTTTTTCTGTTACTTCAATGGTTTTGGCATTTTTAGCTAAAGGACCAAACCCAAAAGCAGGAATAGTAGAACAGAAAAAAGCAGTAGTAGGAGCATTCATAGCAGAAGCAATATGTAGTGGAGCAGAATCATTTACATAATTCATTTGTGCTGTTTGCATCAAAGCTGCCGATTCTAGTAATGAAAGTTTTCCTGCTAAATTCACTACTTTATTATTTTTACCCAATGTTTTTATTTCATCGCAAGCTGCAGCATCTGCAGGACTTCCCAATAAATAAATTTGATAATTATCGGGTATGTTATTGATTAATTCTGCCCATTTTTCTTTTGGCAATTGTTTCGTAAACCAAACGGAAGTTGGTGCCATACAAACGTACTTTTCTTTTTTATAGCTTTCCACAGCCAAATAATCGTTGTTACTAGGGTAAAGCTTAGGCATGGCGAGAGTATTATCTGTAAAAGCTTTTATAAGTTGGTGATTTCGTTCAATTTCATGCGTACCATCACCAATTTTATGTGGAAATTTTTGATTAAAAGAAAAAGACAAGGGATTTTTAGCAAAACCTATTTTAAGTTTAGCTCCCGAAAAAGCAGTAATTAATCCACTAGAAGCAAATCGTTGTAAGTTGATAACCACATCGTATTTATGTTGATGAACCTGTTTAGTGATTCTTTTCAGGCTATCATATTTTTTATCATGCTTATTCCAAATGATTACTTCGTTAATAATAGGATGATTTTCGAGCAAACTTTCATTGCCTTTTCTAAGCAAAAAATCTATCTGACTATCAGGCAATGCTTGGTGCAATTTCTCCACTATGGAAGTGGCTAAGATAACATCTCCAATATAGGCGGTTTGTATGATTAAAAACTTTTTCAAAATATCAATACTTAAACTGCTACATCATATTCTCTTAAGGCATTGTTAAGAGATGTTTTTAAATCAGTACTAGCTTTTCTTTTCCCTATAATTAAGGCACAAGGCACATTAAATTTTCCCGCAGGAAATTCTTTGGTGTAAGAACCAGGAATTACCACGGCTCTTTCTGGTACTTCGCCTTTATATTCAATAGGAGTATCTCCGCTTACATCAATAATTTTTGTTGACTTTGTAAGTACTACATTTGCTCCTAAAACAGCTTCTTTTCGTACTCTAACACCTTCTACCACTATACATCTAGACCCTATAAAACAACCATCTTCTATTACTACTGGAGCAGCTTGTAAAGGCTCTAAAACACCGCCAATACCAACGCCACCACTTAAGTGGACATCTTTACCAATTTGAGCACAAGAACCAACTGTTGCCCATGTGTCAACCATTGTTCCGCTATCTACAAAAGCACCAATATTTACATAAGAAGGCATCATAATTACACCTTTTGCTAAAAAAGCTCCATAACGAGCTACGGCATGAGGTACTACACGAACTCCCAACACTTCATAATCTTTCTTTAATTCCATCTTATCATGAAATTCAAATGGGCCAACTTCAATGGTTTTCATTTGTTGGATAGGAAAATAAAGCACTACCGCTTTTTTTACCCATTCGTTTACTTGCCAATCATTACCTTTTGGTTCAGCAACTCTCAATGTCCCTTTATCCAAATGTTCAATTACCTGTCGGATAGCAATTTTTGTTGCTTCATCTTTTAGTAAATCTCTATTTTCCCAAGCTGCTTCTATTTGTTGTTGTAATTCTTTCATTGTTTTTTAGTATTTATAATCAATTCATTCAGTTTTTGAGTTGTCCCTTCCCAAGTGTAATTTTTTTTCACAAAATCATATCCTGATGTTGCAATGTTATAGTATAAGTTTTTATTTTCCAACAAAGATATAATATGTTCGTAATATTCTTCGGGTTCATTGCCAATTAATATGGAGTTTTGGTGTTCAGCTCCTAAAGCATTATTCGCCAGTTGAGAAGTTACACAAGGCAGTTTCATAGCCATAGCTTCTAATAATTTATTCTGCAAACCTGTACCAATCTGCATAGGAGCTATAAATATTTTAGCCGCTGCATAATAAGAGGTAATATCTTTTACCCAACCTGTTACTTCAACATTTTTGGATGCTAATTGCAACACTTTTTTATCGGGTTCAGCACCGGCAATTACTAACTTTATATCAGGATATTTTTTCCAAACTAAAGGCATAACTTCATTTACCAAATAAATTACACTGTCAATGTTGGGAGGGTAAGCCATGTTGCCTGTAAATATGAGGTCGTATTTTTTTTCGGCATTTTCTTGAAACTTAAACATTTCATAATCTACACCATTAGGGATTATTTGGATAGCATCATTTTTTATGTGTACAATTAAGTTTTTATCTTGTTCAGAAATAATGGTAAGGTTATCAAAAGCATCAAAAATTTGATGTTCGTAACGTTTTAGTCGAGTAGTTTCTGTAGTTAAAAACCATTTAATATAAAAAGGTGATAAAGCAATTCTTCTTTCCATTCCACGAGCTAAGGCATCCATATAATCTAATGTTTTTGGAACGGGAATATTTTTAATGTATTCGGCAACTCGAATTAACTGACCATAAATATGGTCGGGTTGATGTTCCTGAATGAGTTTTGTTATCTTTTTTTGAGTCGATTTATTATAAAAATAAACTACTTGTAAGGATTTGTCGGTGAATAACAATTGCCAAAATAAATTCCAATAGATTTTCCATTTAGGAAGTCTGATGACATGGATTGACTTACAATATTCCTGTAATTTATCTATAGATGCTTGCTCCACTTTTTGATCGGATAAAGCACATAAAGTTATTTCGTGGTGTTTGGATAATTCTTTTATTTGATGAAAAGCACGTAACTTATCTCCCTTTTCTAGAGGGTAGGGAAAGCGAGAAAGTAGTACAAATAGTTTCATTAGTTGGCTATAAAATTAATTAGATGCTTTACTATAATTGTATTGTTATAATTTTCTTCAATCGTTTTTCTTGCTTTTTGTCCCATAGAGCTAATTACTTCAGGGTGTTCTAAACACATTAAAATGGCTTCTTTAAATTCGTTGGCGGTATTAGCGATAATGCCATTTTTTTTATGTTGTATAGCAATTCCTTCAAAAGCAATATCAGTAGCAATAACCATTTTACCTAATGCCATGGCTTCAATAATTTTTATTCGCATACCACTTCCAGAAAACAGCGGGACTACCATAATATTGTTATTATTGATGAAATCATTGGCATTTTTAACTTCTCCTTCGTTAATTATTCCTTGCATGGAGGCGGCTAACTTTATAATTTCATCAGGCATATTTTTTCCGGCAAGATGAAAAGTAGCCGTTGGTTCTTTTGCAATAATTGCTGACCAAACTTCATTCAAAAACCATTTTATAGCTTCTTGATTGGGCATCCAATCCATACTACCAATATGAAATAGCTTTTTTTCTTGTGGAATTTCTTTTAGCTGATAATCATGAAGATTGATACCAAAAGGAACAGTTGTTATTGGTTTTTTGCAACCCAATGCTAATAATTGCTCTTCATCTTTTTTGGTAATGGCAGCAATACCGTCAACTAAATTGAGAATGGATTGTTCGTATTTTTTGAGGCGTTTGGCTAAAAAATGCAGGTACTTTTTTTTGATAGCATTATTCTCTTGATTGCCTGTCCGCTGCCAAATTTCAAACTCAATATTGTGCGAGCGGTAAATCATTTTAGCATTACTGCTTTTACGAATAGCAGCAATGTAAGGTGTGGTATAAAGACTTTCTAGTAAAATAATATCAAATTTTTCTTTTTGAAGTGTTGCAGTTATCAACTCTTCAAAATTTTTATTGTAAAAGCGACTAATATTGTAAGACTTGCCGCTAAACAAGTTAGCCAGTGCATTTTTTTTCTTAATAGCAGTATCTATAAAAGCGTATTCTATGTTGGTTTGCTCTATATAAGCTGTTGGAAAAAGTTCGGGTTGATAAGGATGTTTTTGCGTGGCAATGGTTAAGATTTTAACGGAAATAGCATTAGCTAAAAACCCTTCTGTTAATGCATGCATAGCCTTACTTCCGCCATCAAAAGCGGGAAGTGGAGGTTTATGACATATTTGAAGGATTTTCATTTAACTAAGTTCTTTTTTCTTTCGGGTAAAGATATTTTTAAAAAACCCGGTATAAGCATCAATATTAAACAAAGCAGAATCGGTAGTGGCTTTATAGGTAAAAAAGTAGCCGAGTGGAAATAATACAAAAGTAGAAAACCACATGCCCAACCATGGTGAAATAATCAGTTCTTTTGCCATTTTTTCTCCCGTTATGGAAATGATATAATAAATTAAAAAGAAAATGATGGAAATTACCACAGGCATTCCTAATCCACCTTTTCTAACTATAGCTCCCAAGGGTGCTCCTATAAAAAACATAATTAAACAGGCTATAGAAAAAGTGAATTTTCTGTGCCATTCAATTTTAACTCTGGCAAGTGTTTCTTTCAATACGTTCATTTCTATTTTAGCTGCGGCTGCTCTACCTTTTTGTGTACGGGCATTGTTTATAGCAATACCAAAAACCTGACTGATTTGCTGTTTGTTAAATTCTTTTAGGTTGACTTCTTTATGAGGAATAGAATCGTGTTGTTGTATGTTTTGAGCGGGAGTTAGAAAAGTTTTATTTTTTTTGTCTGTAATGCTATCATTAAATAAATAGGCATAATGCACATTTTCGTTTAAAAAATCAGCTTCTTCGCGAGTAAATTTATGTAGCGAATCTGTTCTATACATTAATTGTTTGAGGTTGAGTAAACGATAATCGTGTTTAAAAGCTTCTTCATCACTACGCTTAAACTGAAAACCACTTATGTCAAACTGAAATTCATTTTCTTCAAAATAAAACCTAGTTAAAGGAAAATTTCTATTGTTACTTCTATCTTCTTGTTTTTCCTGATAATCTACACCATGATAAAGTTTAATAGTGAAATATGCTTTATCTTTTGATAAATTCATAATACCTGAATCGGCAACAGTAACTTGGCGGTTGCCATTATTGTTGGCATGGTTATAAATCATTACATCTTTAAGCATTTCTCTACCATCTTCTAAAGGAATTTTATCTTTTACCCTAATGGTATATCCGTCAATTTCGTTGTAAAAAACATTGGGTTGAATATTAATTGCCGGTTTCTGACTTCTGATATCATGCAACAAGGAATAAAATTTTAGGTTGGCAACGGGAATAACATTATTAGCAAAATAAAAAGCTCCAATGCTAATAAAAAACACAAAAACAATAAGTGGTTTCATTACTTTTTGAAGCGATATTCCTGCAGATTTAAAAGCTACCAATTCAAAATGTTCGCCCAAATTTCCAAAAGTCATGATGGAAGCAAGTAAAATTGCTAGTGGCATTGCCATAGGAACAACATTGGCAGTGGCGTAAAAAAATAGTTCAGCAAGTACATACCATTCTAGTCCTTTACCCAACATCTCATCAATGTAGAGCCAAATAAATTGCATAACCAATACAAAAACAGCAATAAAAAAAGTCATTACCAGTGGGCCGATAAACGAAAACAATATAAATTTGTGCGACTTTTTCATTTTAGGCAGTTTTTGTTGCCAATACATTAAAAAAAATGGAAATTTAGAAAGTTAATTCCAAATTTCCAATCAATTATTTAAATTGAGGAGAAACAATTAAATCTTTTGTTCCGTGCGTCCAAGAGTAGAATCCTTCGCCAGATTTAACACCTAATTTCCCTGCTGTAACCATGTTTACTAATAATGGACAAGGAGCATATTTTGGGTTTCCAAAGCCTTCGTAAAGTACATTTAAGATTGATAAACAAACATCTAAACCAATAAAATCTGCTAACTGAAGCGGTCCCATAGGATGAGCCATACCTAATTTCATTACTGTGTCAATTTCTTTAACACCTGCAACACCTTCGTGCAAAGTAATGATGGCTTCATTAATCATTGGCATTAAAATTCTGTTTGCCACAAAACCTGGGTAATCATTAACTTCCACAGGTACTTTTCCTAATTTTTTAGAAAGTTCCATAATGGTATTGGTTACTTCGTTAGAAGTAGAGTAACCTCTAATAATTTCTACCAATTTCATAATAGGCACAGGGTTCATAAAATGCATGCCAATTACTTTGTCAGGACGAGAAGTTGCTGCAGCAATTTTAGTTATTGAAATAGATGAAGTATTTGAGGCAAGAATAGTATTAGCACCTGTTGCTTCATCTAAGTTTTTAAATATTTTTAGTTTTAAATCGATGTTTTCTGTAGCTGCTTCAACAACCAAATCAACATTAGCAACACCTTGAACCATATCAGTAAAAGAACTAATGTTTCCCAATGTAGTAGCTTTGTCGCTTTCAGTAATTTTTTCTTTAGCCACCATTCTGTCTAAATTTTTAGAAATAATTGCTAAAGCTTTATCTATTGAAGCTTGAGAAGTATCAATTAAGTTAACGTTAAATCCTGATTGAGCAAAAGTGTGGGCAATTCCGTTCCCCATAGTTCCTGCTCCTATTACTGCAATGTTTTTCATAATGTATATTTTTAAATTTATATTTTACTATTAATTGATTCCTGAGCTTTTAATTTATTCATCACCGGATTAGCATACATTTTTAGAAAAATTTCTTTAGCTAAATCATTTCCTATAAAATTCTCCAAACGTTTTTCTATATATGCTTCAAATTTTTCTTTGTCGGCTTTAGTATAGTTATTTTCAAAAGTTTTACTATTGTTTAACAAATCGTAAGCAATATAATTAGTTGGGAAAAGATGGTAGTTTTTGTAGATTTTTTCATCAATTACTTCAGCAATTAATTTTAACAATTCATTTTTGTTTTTTATCTCGCTAAACTTAATGATATCATCATTTATTGGTTCTCCAAAATGGATATGAATATTGCCTTTGTAGCCTTTCATTCCTAAAACCATATGTTGATTATCTTCATTTGGAGCTTTTATATATTCTTCTCCATTATATTTTTTAAACAATTCAGGGATTTTAAGGTAATCACAAGGATCATACTCGTATGAAATAGCTACAGGAGTAATGTTTAAACTGATAAGATGAGTAAGTAAGTCACCATCTGTACACATACCAAACATTTTTAGCAAGCCAGGTGTTGTTTTATCAAAACCATCCTTGGCTCTGCCTTCTCTTTGGGCAATCCAAATGTCTTGTTTTTTCTCTTTTAAAGTATAGTTAATATAAGCAGATAAGGTTTTAGAGGCTTCAATTACTTCTTGTTTAGGAACATTTCTTCTAACAATAAAAGATTTATTTAACCTTACTAAATCTTTTACCCAAGGAAGGGAAAGCAAATTGCTTCCTATAGCAATTTCGCTGGTGTTTTTTTTCTTAAAGTTAAGAGCATAATTAATTAAGGCAGAATCAAGCACAATATCTCTGTGGTTAGAAAGTAATAAGTTAGAAATGTTGGGATTAAGTTCTTCAATTCCTTTAAAAGTAATCCCGTCAGAAGAATGATGTACAATTCTGTCTATTACCAAACAAACCATATCACTTTGAAAATCTTGTATAGTAGTAAAAGATAACAGTTTTTCTTTTATTTGTTCTATGGTCATTTCTGGCAAGTAGAAATGAATGGCTTCCATTAAAACATCGATGTCTATTAATTTTTTAATAATAGATTGATACTCGTCATCTTTGTAAGCTCTTATGTTTTCGAAATTCAAAATAAATATATTTTTCTTTGTAAGGATGACAAAGATAATAAATACTATTGCTTTGTTGTGAAAATACAATTTTTTAGTTTAGATTATATTATTTACATTTATGGTGTTAATTTTGCTTGCTAACAAATTACTTATCAAAATGTTAATTATGATTTTTAATAGATTTAAGTTTTATGTATTGACGGTATTGTTTGCCTTTGTTATTGTTGGTTGTCCGTATCAATCTGAGGTGGGACTTACTGATTATGAGAATGCTGAAAAGTATGAGAAAAACTTATTGGGTGAATGGGTAGCTTTCCATGAAAATGGAGAAAGAGATGAGTTGACAATTAGTAAATTAAATACAAAAGTGATGGATGTAAGAAGCAAAAAATTTGATGCTTCAGGGAGAGTAAAAGATGCTTCTAATTATAGAGTTTTTGGAACTGAAATTAAAGAAACACTTATTTATAATATTGAAAATAAAGACATAGGTTTTATGTTTGGAAAAATAAGTTGGGAAAGTAAAAATGTGTTTAACCTTCAGTTTGTTGATGAAAAGTTGGTTACCCAAAAATTAATATCAGATTCTATTACACAAAAAGAACTTTTAGCTTTTTTTAATAATAATATCACCGAAGAAAAAATGTTCGACAATCCATTAGAATTTTACAGAAAAAATTCTCCTGAACACGAAAAAATTAAAGTGTATTTAAAGAAATCGGGGTTTTAATCCAATATTGCAGCAATTCCAGGTAAGGTTTTTCCTTCTAAATATTCTAACATAGCACCTCCGCCAGTACTTACATGACTCATTTTATCAGCTAAGTTAAATTGATTTACAGCCGCAACAGAATCGCCACCACCAACTAAAGAAAAAGCTCCATTTGAAGTTGCTTCGGCAATAGCTTTAGCAACAGTTTTAGTTCCTTTCTCAAAGTTGCTCATTTCAAAAACACCCATCGGTCCGTTCCACAAAATAGTTTTAGAATTTTTAATACAATTGCTATAAGCAGCAATCGCTTTTTCGCCAATATCTAAGCCTATCCAGCCATCAGGAATGTTATTAGTGTCAAAAATTTTCACTTCGCTTTCATTATTAAATGCTTTTGACGTAACACTATCTTCAGGAAGTAAAACAGCCACATTTTTAGCTTTAGCTTTTTCTAAAATTTCTTTGGCAGTTGCTAAAAAGTCATCTTCTACTAATGAATTTCCTACTTCCCCCCCCAACGCTTTAACAAAGGTAAACACCATACCGCCACCAATAATTAGGTTGTCAATGCTATCCAATAAATTTTCTATAATAATAATTTTGCTAGAAACTTTTGCTCCACCAACAATAGCAGTTACAGGCTTAACATTACTTTTTAGAACCTTAGAAACACTTTCAATTTCTTTAGCTAATAAATAACCAAAATACTTATTATTAGGAAAAAACTGTGCAATAATGGCGGTTGAAGCATGGGCTCTATGAGCAGTCCCAAAAGCATCATTTACATAAACATCTCCCAATTTAGAAAGCTTTTCAGCAAAAGCAATATCTCCTTTGGTTTCTTCATTATAAAACCTAAGATTTTCTAATAATAATACTTCTCCACTTTTTAGTTGAGCGGCTTTTTCTGTAGCTTCATTTCCTATACAATCGTTTGCGAATTTAACTGGAACCCCAACTAATTTTTCTAAAGTAGAAATAGTGTGTTTTAAAGAGAATTTATCTTCAGAACCATCTTTTGGTCTTCCTAGGTGAGACATTAAAATTACAGCTCCGCCATCATTCAATATTTTTTTAATGCTAGGAATAGAAGCCGAAATTCTGGTGTCATCAGTAACTTTAAATTGCTCATTAAGAGGAATGTTAAAATCTACTCTGATTAATGCTTTTTTGTCCGAAAAATTAAAATTATCAATTGTGTTCATAGAAAATGTTTGGTGTTTTTATGGTTTTAAGTGTTTAGCCAAGTAAACTCAAAAAATTTATTTGCGGCAAAGGTAAAATTTCTTCTTAATTTAGCTCTTATTTAAAGCGTATAAATTAGCGTTACCATGTTATTTAAAGATATAGTTGGACATCAAGCTATCAAGCAAAAATTAATTTCAATTATTAATAATAAAAGAATTAGTCACGCACAACTTTTTTTAGGAAAAGAGGGGAGTGGTAATTTGGCTATGGCATTGGCTTACGTTCAATATTTATACTGCTTAAATAAAACTGAAAATGATGCTTGTGGCACTTGTTCTTCTTGTATAAAGCTAAATAAATTGGTTCATCCCGATTTGCATTTGGTTTTTCCTGTGGCAACCAACGATAAAGTAAAAAAAGACCCAGTAAGTGCTAATTTTATTAAAAGTTGGAGAGCAGCCTTTTTAGAAAACCCTTACATGAGCTTGGAAGAATGGCAAGAAATTGCAGAAACAGGAAACAAACAATTACTTATAAGTTCTAAAGAAAGTGCAGATATTTTAAAAACACTTAGTCTTAAGACTTATGAGGCGGAATATAAAACCATGATTATTTGGTATCCTGAAAAAATGAATGCTGCATCCGCAAACAAACTGCTAAAAATATTAGAGGAGCCTCCACAAAAAACACTTTTTCTACTTATTGCTACCGATGTAGAACAACTTCTGCCAACCATTATTTCTAGGGTTCAAACCATAAAAATTAATGCTGTAGATGAAAAAGATTTGGCTCAATATGCTATGGAAAAGTATCAGTTAGATAACCAAAAAGCAACAGATTTAGCCCTTATGGCTGATGGTAATGTAAATGAGCTGAAACACTTATTAAATCAGATGGATAACTCTACTTACTTTAGAGACATGTTTATTCAGCTAATGCGTTCTGCTTTTGTGGCAAATGTTCCTGGTTTAATAGATTGGACAGATGAAATGGCAAAAATTGGCAGAGAAAAACAAAAGCAATTTTTGAATTATGCCTTACATTTGGTTAGAGAAAGTTTAATGATGAACTATGGTAACAATGCCTTAGGTAAAAAGACTTCTCAGGAAGCTCAGTTTTTACAAAAATTTGCTCCATTTGTACATGGGGCTAATTGCTTAGATATTATTGCTTTGTTTGATGAAGCTGCTTACCACATTGAAAGAAATGGTAATCCCAAACCTATTTTTTTAGATGTTGCTTTAAAACTTACCAAATTGTTGAGGGTTAAGCAGCCTGTTTTAGAGTAGGATTGAATATTAAATTTTAACGCCTATAATGCAAACATCATCCACTTGTTCCAGGCTACCTTTCCAGTTTTCAAAATGTTGTTCTAAAATTTCTTTCTGCTCATTCATAGTTTTATCTTGTATAGAAAGTAATAAGTTTTTAAAAGATTTGTACATAAACTTTTTACCTTTTGGCCCACCAAATTGATCGGCATAACCATCGGTAAAAAGATATATACTGTCATTCTCTTGAAGCTCTATAGTATATGTAGTATATGATTCTATATTATCGTTCTTTCCTATGGGTTGTTTATTGGCTTTTATTTCAATTATTTTCCTTTCTCTAATTATCCATAATGGATTATTCGCTCCTGCATATTGAAGCGTTGCTACTGTTTCTCCTTTTAGGTTTTCGGTTTCTGGTTGGTTTAACTTTAATGTTTGAACTTTAAACTTCAAACTGCATAACGCTATATCCATTCCATCTTTCACATCATCTTCACTTTTTTCAAATTCCTGAATAACTATTTCTCTTGTTTTATCTAAAATCTTTCCGGGTTCTGTCAATCCATGTTCTCTTACACTTCGATTTAATCCGTTGTTACAAACTACACTTACCATTGCTCCTGGAACTCCATGTCCAGTACAATCGGCAGCAGCAAATAAAATATTATCATCTTTATGCTCTAACCAATAAAAATCTCCTGCTATAATATCTTTTGGAAGATAAAGTACAAAATTATCGGGCAAGTATTCTTTTATGGTTTTAGTTGAAGGTAATATCGCACTCTGAATACGCTTGGCATAAGTAATTGAGTCGGTTATTTCTTTGTTTTTTTCCGCTAATAATAAATTGGATTTTTTTTTATTTTTATAGCTTCTAAAAATAAAAAACGCCAAGAAAAGCATCAAAAAAAGTCCAATTGCCATAGCTATTTTTTGTGTGTTTTGTTTTTCTATTTCTGCTTCTTGTAGTTTATTTATGTTTTTTAAATTTTCTAATTCAAGCTGGCTGCGTTCATTCTTAAAAGCATTTTCCATTGCCAGTAATCTGTTATTAGAATTTTCTTTATTAATAGAGTCTGTAATTAAAATATGTTTAGATTGATAAGCATGGGCTTGAGCAAAATTTCCAATTGCCAAATAACTATTCGACAAGCCTTTGTAAACATCACTTTTTAATGTTACAGTACTATTTTTAGAATATTTATCTAATGCTTCAGTATAATATTTTATGGCAAGATTATATTTTTTTTGTTGATAATAAAGCTCTCCATAAATATTATAAACCTGAAACAAATCATAGGAACTATTTATTTTAATAAACTTTTGTTCTGCATCTTGAAGATATAGTAAAGTTTCAGCATAATTATTTTTGGACAACTCACTTTCTGCTTTGTACACAAAAACAGATGCAACTAAATGTATATTATTTTTTTCTCCTTGAATGGATTGAATGGCTTCATTTAAGTAATAATCAGCACTATCTTCTTGATTTAAAGACTTATAAATTTTTGATAATGATAAATCCGTTTTTACTTTAGAATCTATTCTGTTTATTGCTTTAAACTCCTTGTTTGAGAGCAAGAAATATTCTTTTGCTATTTTAAAATTCTGTAAATGTGCATGAATATTAGCTATATTAGCATAAGCACTTGCCATTCCATCTTTTAAATTATGTTCTTTATTTATTTCAATAGTAATATTATAATATTTTAGAGCTTCATTATACATTCCTAAATCAGCATAAATAGTTCCCAATGTATTATAAGCTTTAGATAATCCTTTATTATAATTAATTGTTTTAGCTTCTTTAACCGATAGTAAAGCATACTCAATTCCTTGTTGGAAATCATTGTAGCTAATGTTCCAAGCTATTACATTAAGCGTATTTACTTTCTCTTGTTTATCTGTAATTGATGATAAACTATTAATTAAACTATCAATTTGTTGTTGAGGAATTTGAGCTGATAATGAACTGCTAAATATAAAAGATAAAACAATATTCCGTAAGTCCTTGAGGTTCATTTTATTAGTTTTAGTGATGTAAAAATAATGACTTTTTGATTTTCTTAAAACAGGTTATTCATTAAAATAAACTTTACATCATATTCTAACGCCTATAATGCAAACATCATCAACTTGTTCTAAACTTCCTTTCCATTCTTCAAAGTACTTCTCCAATAGTGCTTTTTGCTCATTCATGGTCTTTTCTTGTATAGAAAGTAGTAAATTTTTAAAAGGTTTATACATCAGTTTTTTTCCTTTTTTACCTCCAAATTGATCAGCAAAACCATCTGTAAACATATAAATGGTATCTCCTTTTTGGAGTTCAATTTTATGTTGGTTAAATGGTTCTGGATTATCTACTTTACCTATTGGTTGTTTGTTTGGTTTTATTTCTACTAATTTTTCTTTATCATTTGCTTTTACTATATAAAGTGCATTGTTAGCTCCAGCATATTTTAGTATAGCAGAACTTTCAGAAAATTGGAGACTACAAAGAGCAATGTCCATCCCATCATTCACCTCTTCTTCACTTTTCTCAAAAGTTTCAATTACTAATGACCTCACTTTATCTAAAATTTCAGCGGGATTGGTCAACTTAAACTCTCTAACCGCTCTATTTAAAGCATTATTACAAACCACACTTACCATAGCTCCTGGAACTCCATGTCCCGTACAATCAGCAGCAGCTAAGAAAATAGCTCTTTCTAATGCTCCATTTATATTAGAACTTTCCATCCAATAGAAATCTCCACTTACTACATCTTTAGGTTTGTATAAAATAAATCCATTTTCTAGATTCTTACTTAATACTTCTTTTGGAGGTAAAATTGCCTGTTGTATTCTACGTGCATAAATAATACTATCTGTAATTTCCTTATTTTTATTATCTACAATAATTTTTTGTTGCTCTACTTCAAATTTTTGAAGTTCTATCAAGTGTTTTTGTTTATTAGAGTTTCTTAACGACTTATAAATTATAAATGATATAATTATTACAGCTAATAATATTACAGCTAAAAAAACTAAAAATAATTGTTGTCTTTTTTGTTCTGAAGCTGCTACAGCAAGTTCTTTTTCATGCTGAGCCTGTTCTATAGCTTGTTTTTTTTCAAATTCAAAATTTACCTCCTGACGAAGAATCTCTTTTTTGTTTTCTTCATTAAAAATACTGTCTTTATATGCCATGGCTAAGCGTAAGCTTTTTAAAGCTTCTTTATCTCTTCCCATGTGTTCATA
This sequence comes from Vicingaceae bacterium, assembly GCA_965284565.1. GTDB lineage: Bacteria > Bacteroidota > Bacteroidia > Flavobacteriales_E > Vicingaceae > BRH-c54. The sequence continues at coordinate 1,604,167 of OZ260100.1, read as the reverse complement.
TAATGTAGTTTGTTTAGAATACCCAGAATATAAACCATTTAACGATCCTAACTGGTTAGATAAATCTAATGCTCGTTGAATATATTTTTCAGCTACTGCATATTTTCCCAACAAAATATATAAATTCCCTAAATTCTGTGATTTTATTAGAATTCCTTCTAAATCATTTTGTTGTTCACTGATTTTTAAAGCTTTAAAATAATATGTAATAGCTTCTTCGTAGTTTTCTAAATTTTTATGAATAACTCCTATATTTCCTAGGTGTCTTGATTGTCCATCAATATTTTTATTTTTAGTGTCAATTTCCAAGGCTTTACTGTAATATTCCAAAGCTTTATCAAAGTCTTGAAGATGTTTATATACCACTCCTATATTCCCATAGTGCAATGAAGCTCTTGCTGTATCGCCTCTTTTTAAGTCAATTTCTAATGCTTTATTATGAAGTTCTAATGCTTTTTCAAGATTCTGAGTATTTTTGTATAACACCCCCAGTCCGGCATACATTACAGCAACTCCATCCAAGTTATTTAACGCTTCATGTATAGCTAAAGCATTATAGTAATATTCAATTGCTCCAGGATAATCTGACTGAATAGACTTACAAGTAGCTAAAGTTCCGTAGGCTAAAGCTTCTCCTTTTTTCCATTTAATTTTTTTACTGAGTTGTAGGGCTTGTTTAAAAATTTTGGTTGCAGAATCTACCTGTCCATTTCTAAGTTTTTTACCTAGTTTTATTAAAGCTTCAACTTTAGTGGTGTCTTCAGAGGCAGAATTTATATATTTTGATAAAGAATCGAGATTAGAAGCCTTAGATTGAAAAGAAAAACACGCAACCAAAAGTATAATATACAATATGTTGCATGTTTTCATTTGTGTGTCTTCTTTTTATTATTAAATCTATTTATTAAGGCTAACAGCTAATGAAACTTTAAAGTAAAAGAATTTGAGCAGATAACAAATCATTAAAAATAAATAGACTAATTCCCTTTAAATACATCTTTAAAATCTTCGCTTAAAGTTTTAAATGCTGTTCTTCTATTTTTTTGATGACAATCGCAATCATCTTTACCTGTTATACCACAGTCTTCATATTTAGAACAATCATCTAACGGTTCTGTTTCACCTTTTCCAACAGCTTGAAGCCTTTCTTTTGTTATTCCTCCTTTAATCAAATAATCAACAACCGACTGAGCTCTTTGCTGAGATAATCTTAAATTATAATCGTCATTTCCTCTTGCATCAGTATGGGCTCTAATCTCAATAACAATATTATCATTTAATGTTAAAAATTCAATTAATTTATCCAATATTTCTTTCGATTTTGGTCGTAAAGTAGCTTTATCAAAGTCATACTCTATACCTGGTATTTCAAGCTCTCCCATTGGAATAGGTGTTAAAAAGAAATCTTGCAAAAAGTGTTGGGATTCTGTCAAACCAGTTGTTGAAATATTAGAAGCGTCACCAAAGTACTTTGCCTTTTGAGCTTTAATAAATAAATCCCAATTAGGTTCTAAAGCTAATTCGTAGTTACCCTGTTCATCTGTAGTAATAAATATTGTTTCTTTATCACCTTTAATGTCTTTAAATGAAATTAATGCATTTGGGATAACCTCATCTGTTTCTGCATTAAATACAGTTCCACTAATACTAAAGCGCATATCAGGTTGTGAAAATTGATATATAGAATAACAATAAACAGAACCTTCATAATCTTCTTCACAATCACAAGGAGTTCTGTTGGAAGACAGAAAACCGTTTGCTTGTTTTTTATCAATGATAAAATAAGCATCATCTTTACTAGAGTTGTAAGGTTTTCCTAAGTTTATCGGAGTTCCCCAGTAATTTTCATCTTCATTATAAGATGCTTTATAAATATCTAACCCGCCAATACCACCATGAGCATCTGACGAAAAATATAATGTTTTTGTGAAATAATTAAAAAATGGAGTAACCTCATCACCTATTGTATTTATGGTTTTACCAATATTTGTAGGCTCGCTTAATCCACCATATTCATCAATAGAGCAAAACCAAATATCCATTCCACCTTGCCCTCCTGGTCGGTTAGAAGAAAAATATAACATATCTCCCTCTAAAGATAGTGCTGGGTGCATTGATTTATAACCCTCTAAATTAACTTTATTATCTAGTTTAATTGGAGGCATCCATTGTCCATTAAAAAGCTTACTTACCCATATAGAAACATTTTTACTGTTTATTTCAGACTGTCTTGTAAAATAAAAAGTTGTTTTATCAATAGATAAAACTCCAGCACCTTCATATTGTTGGGAATTAACAGGAAACCCTAAAGGAGATGGTTCAGAAAAAGTACCATCAAAAGTTTTTTGGGCAATATAAAAATCACTCAATCCTGCTTCATTAGATTCTTTTTTTGAATTAGGTTCGTTACTAATTGCTGTAGAATAAATATAGGTCATTTCATCTCCAAAAAAATTCATTGAATATGAAGAAGTCCCTTTGTTTATAGTAGAGTCTGCTTTAGTTACTGTAACTCCTTTTTTTGTAGAACTCTCATCTAAAGCATAATAACACCCAATAATATTTTTATCTGTTAGTTTTAATAATTCTTGATTGGTAGATGTTTTTTTGTATAGTTCAAATTGTTTAAGTGCTTCGTTGTATTTATTATTTTTCATTAATGCATCTCCATACCAAAAAATAGGATCTGAAAATTTTAATTCTATTTCATCAACAGGAAGTTTAACTGCAATAGCAAACCAAGTTTCGGCATTTATATAGTCAGCATTTTTCCGGTAAGCATGAGCTAGTTTATTAACTAATAATGGATTATCATATTTTCTAGAAGTAGAATCGGTTTTTTGTACAGTAGTTGCAGAATCAGTTTTATTTTTTTTAGGTTTGGGGTTCCACGCTTTTGCTTCATATGGATGTACCAAATTACCATCAGAAAGCCCTTTGTTTTCTACAGCCTTTTTGTAAAAATAGGCTGCAGATGCATAGTTTTCATTATTGTATTCGTTATCTCCAAAATTAATAATTTCACTTCTACTTTGGGCAAAAGAAATAACACTTGATAACCCAAACAAAATGCTTAAGTAAATAGATAGTTTCATATTCATTATATTCTTGGGCAATTTCTAATAGGGTTAGGCTTAAATATTTTAGGGATATATGTGATTGACACCTCAAAACCACCTTTCCCATCAGAAAAATCATTCAAATCTGATGTGTTTACATCATAACTAATTCTTGCTTCATAACTACCATATTTTGCACCAGCTTCAATAATAAAAGCATCCTCCGAGCGAAAATTAGTTCCTAGCATTAAAATTGTTCCTGCTTTTTGCATGTGATAGTGCAACATCATACCTACATTTACCTCACTTGCATTTTCTTGTTGCATATACAATCCTTTGGGGAGTATTTGAACTGTATTAGATATATTTATTTTTGCCCCCCCATGAATTACATGTCTCATAGGAAGCTTATTGTCTGTTCCAAAAAAATCTTCTTGAGGTTGTGTTAAATGAAAAACTGAATAGCCAACAAATGGATTTACTCTAATTTGTTCTTTTCCATAAAAATAAACAAATCCAGCATTTAAATCGGGTATCCAAAAACTATTATTATTAAATGTTTCTCCTGTAGGAGCATTTAAATCGAAAGATCCACCACCTGTGCTAGTAAATTGATTTTCAAAATATAAATTATTAAAATTTACACTTTTTTGTATTGTACCTCCCTGAACACCAAATGCTATCTTATGTGTTTTATCCTTATCAAGATAAATATTATATGCAGCGTTTAATGCTATGTTTAGAACATTATAATTTCCAGCACCAGCCCTACTATTAAGGACTTGGAGTCCAAAAGCAAATTTTTTATAGGGCATATCAAAAGAAATGGCAGAGGTATTAAAAGCTTTTGATGAAACACTTCCCCACTGTGTTCTATAGTGAGCATGAAGTCTATATTTACCATCAAATTGACCAGCAAGTGCAGGGTTTAAGTTTAATGCCGCAGCATCATATTGTGACAAGTGAAAATCTTGAGCATCTACTTTAGTAGAACCAATTGCCAAACTAACTGCTAAAATAAAATAATATTTTCTTGATTTAAAAAAATTCATGATTATCTTAATAATGTAACATCTCCTTTAATTGAGTGAGAAATATCATCCATAGTGGTTGCTCTAACAGTATATATATACACACCTATTGGCTGAACAACTCCACTTTTAGTTCCATCCCAGCCCTTACTTTGTTCGTCTGATTCAAATATTACTTCTCCCCAATTATTATATATTTTAAATTCTAAAAATTTGAATGGACCACCTAATACATTAAATGTATTATTAGCTCCAATACCATCTGGAGAGAACGCATTAGGTACTTGAGGAGGTAAAAACACTATTACTTCATCGCATATAGAATCTTTACATCCTAATCCATCCGTAATGGTTAAGCATACTGTGAAATTACCCGTGCTACTATAATTATATGTTGGATTTTGGTTGGCTGAACTTCCTATTCCATCCCCAAAATCCCATTGCCAACCAACTATATTTGTAAAAGATTGGTCTGTAAAATTAAAGTTTTCAAACACTTTTACAGAGTTTGGACTACTTATAAATTGGGCTGTTGGAGGTGCTTGAATAAATACTGATTGTGTAACAGTATCACTACACCCTTGGGCTGACTGCACCGTTAATGTAACTGTATATGTTCCAGATGTATTATATGTGTGAGAAGGAAATTGTGTTGTATCAGTATTGCCATCTCCAAAATCCCATAACCAGTTTGAAATAGTAGAACCTCCAACTGTTGAAGAATCAACAAATAGACTATTTACACCTTCGCAAACACCATTTACACCAAAATTAGCATCAGGTAATTCATAAATAGTAACAGGAGTTGTTATTGAATCTACACAACCATTTGAAGATGTTACAATTAAAGTCACATTATAAGTTCCCGAATTAGAATAAGTGTTAAAAGTATTTTGATTGGAACTATTATTACCATTTCCAAAATTCCATTGCCAAGAAGTAATAGGGTCTGGTGCTGTAGAAAGATCGTTAAAAAATACTGTATCTGTTGGACAAACTGAAACAAAACTAAAATTAGCATTTGGAGCTTCAATTAAAAATATTTCTAATGTATCACTATATTTTTGACAACCACCATTATTTGTTGATGTAAATACAAGCGTTACACTTCCATTTGCTAAATCTGTTGAATCTGCAAAATAAGATGTATTGTTTAAAGAATCACTTGGATTAAAAGAGCCACCACCTAATGTTTGCCAATAACCAGTTCCTGTAGTTGATGAAGCACTTACTGGAAATAAAACATTACCAGCACAAGCGGTGTCATTTGTTAAAATAGTAGCAGTAGGTGTAGAGGTAAATGTTATATTCAATGTGTCTGATACAGGGGTGCAATTACCATTTCCTACAGAATTAAAATAAAGTTGAATTACTCCAGCTGTTGTATCTGCAGCACTTGGTATATAAACGGCATTAGGATCAAAAGGGTTGGGAACAAAACTCCCTGAACCACTACTTACCCACTGACCTCCTGATGCAGTAACAATAGAACCTGCAAGCTGAATTCCTGAAGTATCTTTACAAACAGAAATATCTGGTCCGGCATTAATAATAATTCCTGTAGAAAAAGTTAATGTCATTGTATCTGAATGAGAAGGACAAAGCCCATTTCCAGTAGTAGAAAGAATGAGTGTTGCAAAACCTGCACTTAATTCAGCAGCAGTAGGTGTATAAGCGGCATTTAAATCGGTTGTATTAGGATTGAAACTACCATTACCTATCCATAAGCCGCCACTCGCTCCATTTACACTTCCATTGAGGTTAGTTACGGGGTTACTTATACAAGCAAAGGTATCGGTAGCAATAGCTTGAGGTTGGGGTTGGACATATATGTTTTTGACTATTGTGTCAAAACAACCCTGTGATGACCCTACAATAAGTTGTACTGGAATAACCCCTGTAGTATTTATATAAGTATTTGTTGGTGTGGGCGTTACAGCAGAATTTCCATTGCCAAAATCCCAATTCCACGAAGTTACCGTTGCATTTGCAGTAGTTGTAGAAGCATCTATATAGTTAACAGGATTATTTACACAAACAGAATCTGGCATTGTAAAATTAGCCGTTATGCCCGAAACAGTTAATGTATCATAAATTGTATCTGCACAAGGTGTACCTGCCTGTGCTACTAACATTACAATGTAGGTACCAATAGTTGGGTAAGTATAACTAGGGTTTACTGCTGTAGAATTATCAGTAGTAGAAAAGGGGTCTCCAAAATCCCAATAAAATGAATTTCCTGTTAGAGGAGTACTAGTATTTGTAAACTGAACATTCAAGCCTGCACAAGCATTAATAGGTCCAATTCCAGGCGAAGGTACAGGAGGACAATTTAATACATTAAATTGAAAATCTCGATATACTGTGTTTATTTTAATACCATTTCGGAATTCATCAACTTTTACTCCAACAACATATTGTCCGAGTGTAGGTGGAACTCCAGAAATTTCCCCTGTAGTAGGATTTACTGTTAAACTCGCTCCACCTAATGGATCATTAGCATTATATCCTCCATTATAATTAACAGGTGTAAAGGTTGCTACATTACCAGGGTATGTAGGTGCATTATCTCTAAATGGATGGTAAAATGAATACGCCAAAGAATCACCATCTTTATCTGTTGCACCATGATCAAAATTTAATGGTTGTCCTTGACAAATAAATACAGGCGGAAAATTTTTCCATTGAGGACTTGAGTTTGTAAGATAGACATTATTATCTGGTATAAATGTATAAAACCCAGAAGTTGTACCTAGTGGATTATTCAAATTTACTATACTTCCATTTCTACAACACAAACCATAAAACAAATGATAACCTCCTGAGTTTGGAGGTAAATTATTTACTATTTTTGAATAAATTGCTTCTTCAACACAAACTCCAGGATTATAAGCACAAGGGTCTATAACTGGATTTAAAATAGAGGTCTGAGATATAGGGATATTTATGTTTTTACTGGGTGAAAAAGCTGCTCCATTTGGCTGTCGAACTTGAATTGTTATAGAACCAGGAAAGTTAGCACTGCCAGAACCACAATCTCTATACATTTTAAAAATTACCCTATAAGTAGAACCTCCTAAATGCTCATACGTTAAAGACCCTCCTATAACATGCGTTGCATAAACCGAAACACTTGAAGATATTAATAATAAGCTAACTAAAATTAGTTTTATTGTTTTCATTAGTGCAATATTATTCAATTAAAATAATTATTATGTACCAAAAATATAAAAATTTAATTACAACCAGCAATTTAACTTAACAAATTAAACATTTATCGATAAATTTTACGCATTAGTCTTAAATCATTAATATATATTATATATTTGCTATGCATTATGATAAATTTAAAACCTCATAACTCAATAAAAAATGACTCGCTACTTAAATAAAACCCTAAAAATCAAAATTTTATTATTTTCGTTTTTGATTGTACACACATCTTTATCTGCTCAAATAAATGTATTATGGGAAAGTAGGTTTACAAGCACAGGACAAAATACTGATGTTGGTAAAAAATTAACTATCGATGCCTCTGGAAATGTTTATGTAACTGGAACTTCTTTTACAAATACTGCTAATGGTTTTGACATTGTAACAATTAAGTATAACGCTTTAGGTGTTCAGCAATGGTCAGCAGTGTTTAATGGTGCGGGAAACGGCATTGACGAAGCAAGAGATATTAAAGTTGATAATGCGGGAAATGTTTATATTACTGGATTCACAAGAACAACAGCCACTAATTTTGATTATATTACCATAAAGTACAATGCTTCTGGTGTCCAACAATGGGCTACAACCTATAATGGTACTGCTAATGGGTTTGATGAAGCTTATGCTTTAGACATAGATGCTTCTGGAAATGTTTATGTAACTGGAGGTAGTGATGTAACTTCGCAAGGAAGTAATTTTGTAACGATTAAATATAATGCTTCTGGAGTACAACAATGGCTAGCAAATTATAACGGACCAGGAAATAGTATTGATGCTTCTACTCAAATTAAATTAGATAATTCTGGGAATATATATGTTAGCGGGCATAGTTTAGGAAGTGGAACTGATTTGGATTTTGCTACCATAAAATACAACAATGCAGGAACTCAACAGTGGTCAGCTCGTTTTAATGGATCTTTAAATCTTTTTGATGTGCCTGAAGCTATCACTTTAGACAACGCTGGAAATGTATATGTTGCTGGAGCAAGTTACGGAGGAATTGCAACAGAAAATGACTATGTAACAGTTAAATATGATGCCAATGGAGTTCAACAATGGTTTGTTAAATATGATGGCACATTAAACGATGAAGATAAAATATTTGATATTGTTGTAGATCAAAATCAAAATGTATATGTAACAGGAAGAAGCTTTGGAAGTGGAGGTAGTGCCGAAAATATTGTAACTATAAAATATGATGCTGGAGGCAATTTAGATTGGCTTAATAGTTATGACGGTCCTGCAAGTGGTTTTGATGAAGCACGAGAAATGCGTTTAGGCACATCTGGGGCTTTGTATGTTACTGGATATAGCGAAGGAATTAGTACAAATAATGACTATTTAACTTTAAAATTTGATACCGCTAACGGAAATATTCTCTGGGAAGCACGCTTTGATGGCCCTGCTTCTAATAATGACCAAGCATTTTCAATGGAAATTGATGCTGATGAAAGTATTTATGTTACTGGCACAAGTTTTTCACCTGCTTCGTTTCAAGATTTTTCAACAATAAAATGGTGTCAATTTACAACTTTTGCAGGCACTGATGTAGCTATTTGTGTAGGCGATAGTGTTCAACTAAACGCAAGTACATCTTCTGGAGGATTAGGCATTACATGGAGTCCTTCAACTGGATTAAGTAATAATACTATTGCTAACCCTATTGCCTCTCCAACTGTCACAACAACATACATAGTATCTTCTTCAAACACATTAGGTTGTGTTGATTTAGATACCATAACTGTTTTTGTAAATCCATTACCTCAAGGAACTTTTTCAGCTAATGGTCCTCTTTCTTTTTGCACAGGAGATTCGGTAGTACTTACAGCCAACGATACTGCTGCATCATACAATTGGAGTACTGGAGCTACAACTCCATCTATAACAGTATCCTCATCAAACGCAATTACATTAACATCAACGGACTCAAATGGATGTATCGCTTCCTCACAGCAAATAATTACAGCATTTGCTCTTCCTAATGTAAATGCCGGAAGTGATATCAACTTATGCAATGGAGCTTCTTTTCAGTTAAATGCAACTGGAGCAGGCACATATTTATGGAATACTGAAACAAATTTATCAGATTCTACAATTGCTAATCCAATAATTAACCCAACAACACCAACTCAGTTTTGGGTTACAGGAACAGATACTAATGGATGTAAAGCCATTGATACGATAGCAGTTTTTATTAGTGTTAGTCCTACTTCTATTGTTAGTAACTCAAGCAGCAATGATACTTTGTATTTGAATTTACCTAATGGCGGAGATATTCAGTTCTTTTCCACTGGAAGCACAAACGCAATTACTTATAGTTGGCTATTTGGTGATGGGGGAACATCTACTCTTCCTAATCCAATTTACACATACACTACGCCTGGATTGTTTACAGTACAATTAATTACATCAAATGGTGGTTGTAGCGACACTGCCTCTATGAATATAATGGTGTTTTTAACAAATAGTTTAAATGATGTTGAACAATTAAACAATGACATTATATTATTTCCTAATCCAACAACTAATTTCATTGAATTAAAAACAAACTACTCTTCCAACGAAATTGCACAACTTCAAATAATTAATCAACTTGGAGCTACTCTTGTATTTAAATCAGCTAATTTTAATCAGCTTGTAAACAATAAAATAAACATTGATTATCTTCCTAACGGATTTTATTTTGTAAAATTAACTGTAGGAAATGAAGTTTTAATTAGAAGATTGTCTATTGCAAGATAAAAGAAATCTAAATATAAGTTCAATTTTCACGATATTTGTTGTTAAATTTACTGTTGTTAATTTCAACTTAGTACTATGATTTTATCCAAATTTTCATATCTTTTTATTATTTTTTTTCTTAGTTCTTTTTTTTGTGTTTTTGCCCAAGATACTATTTTACCTTCTCAACATAAATTCTCTGATAAAACAGTTTTTATACCTAAATTGAGTGATGAAAATAAATTGGTAAATACCTATATGGATTATTTAAAAGCAGGTAAAAAAACAATAGGTTTTGTTCATGAAGATGAGCTTGAAATGATTCCTGAAAAAAAACTTACCGAAAAAAAACTATTTATAACCGACTATCAAGTTATTTCTATCACTAAAAGAGAAGCAGTTGTAAAAGTAGTTAGTGCCAAAGGAGCCGTTTTAAGCTGCAAACTACTAACACTTAGGTATTATAAAAACATGTATGGATTTTACTACCTTGTACCAGGAAAAATAGAAACTTTTGAAAAAAAATTAGGTGATATAACCCTTAAAGAAGTTTATATTAATACTTGGACTCAAGAAAAAAATTGCATTTAAATTTCGGTTTCCTAATAAATAGCTGGATATTTTTCTGGATTTACTTCATTCATAACACCATAAGCAACATCAAAAATATCTTCTACACTTGGTTTAGAGAAATAATCTCCGTCTGTTCCATAAGCTGGTCGATGAGCTTTAGCAGTTAATGTTGTTGGTTCTGAATCTAAATGATAATATCCTTTTTGTTCTTCCATAATTTGCTGCAAAATAAAAGCACTTGCTCCACCTGGAACATCTTCATCTACTATTAGTAAACGATTTGTTTTTTTCAACGATTCTACAATAGAGTGATTGATATCGAAAGGCAATAAGGTTCTTACATCTATTAATTCAGCAGAAATTTCTACCTCAGCTAACTGTTGCACTGCTTGTAATGCTAAATTACAAGTAGAACCATAACTTACAATAGTTATATCTGTTCCTTCGCTTAGTACTTCAGGAATTCCTAAAGGCGTAGTAAACTCTCCTAAATTAGATGGAATATGTTCTTTAGTTCTATATCCATTCAATGGTTCAATAACAATAGCAGGATCATCGCCTTGAATAAGTGTATTGTAAAAACCTGCTGCTTGTGTTAAATTTCTTGGCACACAAACATGCATTCCTCTAACCGAGTTAATAATCATTCCCATTGGAGAACCTGAATGCCATATCCCTTCTAATCTGTGTCCACGAGTCCTAATAATTAACGGTGCTTTTTGTCCACCTTTGGTTCTATATTGTAATGTTGCTAAATCATCACTTAACACCTGAATAGCATACAATAAATAATCTAAATATTGAATTTCTGCAATAGGACGTAAGCCTCTTAAAGCCATTCCTATTCCTTGTCCAACTATAGTATTTTCTCTAATTCCAGTATCACTAACACGAATTTCTCCATATTTATCTTGTAAGCCTTCTAATCCTTGGTTAACCCCTCCAATTTTTCCTGAGTCTTCACCAAAAATCAATATTTCTGGATAAGTAGCTAATAATTTATCAAAATTCTCTCTCAACACCACTCTGCCATCTTCTTTTTGGTCGGTCAGCTCTGCTTTTACTTCTGTTACTCGCATTGGCGATGAAGGAAATTCTGAAAGTAAAGTAGAATTATATCTATCAAAGTTTGCTTTTGTAGCTTCAGTTAACCAATTTAGTAAGGTTTGTTTTGCCGCCAAATCTTCTGTTCTTGTTAAACGCAAGGCTTTTCTTACTGAAGAAACAATATCTTTTCTAATAGGTTCTGTATTACTGTTTAATGCAGCTATTATTGGAGAAATAAATGCTTTATTAGCACTTTCATCTGCCAAAGCAGTTAGCATTGCAGCAACCTCATCTCTTTCTTTTTTAATAGGATTTAAATATGCCTCCCAAGCAGCTCTTTTTTGAGTACTTACTTCTTTCTTACCTTCTTTTTCTAAAGTATCTAGCTCTTCTTTTGTAGCAACATTGTTGGTTTCTATCCACTCTCTAAATTTTCTCACACAACAATATGCTGTTTCCCAAGCCAAACGCTCTTCTGACTTATATCTTTCGTGAGAACCAGATGTTGAGTGTCCCTGAGGCTGCGTTACCTCAATAACATGTACCAATACCGGACAATGTTCTTCTCGAGCTATTTTTACCGCTTTTTCGTAAGTTTCTACCAATGCTGGATAGTCCCAAGCTTTTACTTTAAAAATTTCGTAACCATTGCTTTTACCTTTATCACGTTGAAACCCTTTTAAGATTTCAGAAATATTTTCTTTAGTAGTCTGGTATTTTTGTGGAACAGAAATTCCGTGTCCATCATCCCAAACCGACATTACCACAGGAACTTGTAATACACCAATAGCATTAATAGCTTCCCAGAATGGTCCTTCAGAAGTGCTGGCATCACCAATGGTTCCAAAAGCTACTTCATTTCCTTTGTTAGAAAAACTAGTGAAAGAAGCCAAATCTTTGTTATTTCTATAAACTTTAGATGCTTGTGCCAACCCTACCAAACGAGACATTTGTCCAGCTGTTGGGGAAATATCAGCAGAAGAATTTTTCATTTTGGTTAAGTCTTTCCAAGTTCCATCAGCGTTTAAACTTCTTGTTCCAAAATGTCCGTTCATTGAACGACCTGCTGAACTAGGTTCAGCTTCAACATCGGTATGAGCATATAACTGAGCAAAAAATTCCTGTATAGTTAGCTGGCCAATAGCCATCATTAAAGTTTGATCTCTGTAATAGCCAGATCTAAAATCTCCATCTTTAAACTGCTTAGCCAATGCTATTTGTGGCAATTCTTTTCCATCACCAAAAATACCAAACTTGGCTTTCCCGGTAAGCACTTCTTTCCTTCCTAAGTAAGAAGTTTCACGGCTCATGTACGCTAATTTATAATCATTTAAAACGGTAGCTTTAAATTCTTCTTTTGAGATTTTTGCAGCCGAAGTTGTTGCGGTTTCGTTACTCATACCCTTCTTTATTAGTTAATGTTTTTAATAAACTGTTGTAAGATTTGCTTAGTATCTTTTTCTTTTCAGAATTCTAAGCCGTGCGAAGTTAATAATTTATCTTTAAAAAATTATGACAAATATTAGTACCTTTATCATGAAAAATATATTCTGATGTTTTTGAAAAGATGTTTTATATTAATAATTACCCTGTTGTGCTTTTTACCACTAAAAAGTCAGGGAACTTATGAGTCAATAATAACTTTGTATTTTGAAGATAATGCAGGTAGAAAAGACACCATAACTTTTGGAATGAGCGACAGTGCAACAGTAGATATTGATACTGCTTTTAATGAAGTAGATATTTATGGAACACCTTATGACAGTCTTGATATTAGAATTATTCAACGAGATACCACTAATTATGAGTGTATTGAAAATTACCTTTATTCTTCCCAAAATAATCCGCAGTTTTTTACCACCAATAGAGATTTAAAAACTGATATTCGAGACATCAATACCTTTTACTATGGGTCGGTAAGTGGCACCTTTGAAATTGCGTTACGTAATATTTCTTTTCCAGTTACAATTAAAGCAGTTGAACAGAATTACATTAATTCAATGTTTGCTGGATGGAGCGTTTTTTATGCTCTTGATTCTAATTGTTCAGGTAATATGCATTATGATTTAAGTAATCTTGTCCTTTCACACTCTAATGATTCATTAATACTATACGATTCCTCAATCACACATCTCATATTTCAATTTGACCACGAAGTAGGAATCAACGAATTCAATAAAACAACGCCAAGTTGGAAAATACAACCTAACCCTGCTCAGAGTTACATTACACTTAGTGGAATAAGTAATTTTGACGGAAAAATTGAGGTATTAAATTTATTGGGAGAAATTATTTTTAGTCAAAACGTTTTTAGTATTGAAAATACTTCTATTACTGTTGAACATCTACAAAATGGTATTTATTTTATTCGTTATTACGATAACGAAACCAAGAATTATTCTACTAACAAGCTGATAAAGAATTAACTTACCTCACAAAAGGCATTTCTAGCAAACCAACATTTCCAACACCATCTATTACTTCTAATTTTAGCGTATGTTCGCCATTCGGTAACTTATCAAAATCATGATAAACCACACCTTTCTTTGGCTCAAATTCTAGTAGTACCCACTTTCCATCTATATATAAATTATAGGTTTTTATGCCACTTAAATTATCCGAAATAGAAAAAATAACGCTGGAATTATTACTCATATTTTTATTAGGATAAATGTTTACAGCTTTAATAATAGGAGCAACCGTATCTAACATTACTGCAAAACCTCCAAATGTTTTTGAAGTAGCTTCTAAATAATTATTTCTCCAATCACCACCTCTGGAATATAACCTGTGATTGGCATCAATGTTTACCATTACTGCTTTTTTTCGGTGTTCTTCAGAGATTCTACCTACTTTTATTCCAATAGTTATGGGTAAGTGTAATGGCGTATAATCGTTGTGAATTTGATAAGTTGGCGTTAACGCACTGTGCAATTGTTTTCCTTCGCCAAACTGAAATGGTAAATTTTCATACAAAGCATTTTTAGGAATGGCTACTCGTGCCATTATGTTTTCATAATAATTACTGTCAGAGTAACTAAAAAGAGTATCTACAGTCCCTTTTATTATCGGGATGGAAGATGCCGCTGCTTTATTTCCACTAATTGCAAATTCTAATGTAGATTTATTTTTGTAGGTATCGGTAATTTCATATTTAATAAGGTAGTTTTTACCGTCTTCAATAAATATGTTACCATTATTTGTTCTTCTTCTGTAGATAGATAATGGATTATTAGGAGCAACAAAGCTTTGCTGAAACCTATTTTTTGTTTTCAAATAATATTCATAATCAATTAAAGAATTTAACGCCCTGGATTCATCAAAGCTAAATTTGTTCATCTCCGAATAATAAATTAAGCTATCATTCACAAAAAGTTTTACTTCATATACTCCATTTTTGTTGGAGACACCATTCAACTGATCAATTACATCAACACCAATTCCAACAGTACCGATAGCTGAAATCGGAGTGTTTGAGGCTAATCTGTAATTTCCTCCGCTTCCAACAACAGATAGGATTTCTTTGGTATTTTTTTGGTTAACAAAACTGATGTCGTTTAGCGGATAAACAGCCATTTTTCTTATTTGAGGAGCAATATTGTCTTTCACATCAAAACCCAACAACAATGGATTTATGGGATGTTCAGAAAGGGTTTCTCTAATTTCAAAATGCAAGTGCGGACCACCAGAGCTACCCGAGTTTCCAGAAATAGCAATGACTTGTCCTTTTTTTACTTTTATTAATGTATCAGGTGGGTAATAATCTATTTCCCAAGTTTGGTTGGCATATTGGTATTTTTTAATCTCTGCTGCAATTTTGCCACTATATTTTTGCAGGTGAGCATAAACTGAAGTGTATCCATTGGGATGATCTATGTAAAGAGCATTTCCGTAACCGTAAGGCGAAACCTTAATTCGAGAAACATAACCGTCTGCCACAGCAATGATTTTATGTCCTTCTACGCCTTGTGTTTTAATATCAATTCCCGAATGAAAATGGTTAGAACGCAACTCTCCAAAACTACCAGATAAATAAAGTGGGATATCTAAAGGCGAACGAAAATAATTAATAGGTAAAGTATCTTGCGAAAAAAGAAAGAAGGTATTTGCCGAAAGAATAAATAATAATATGATTTTTTGCAATGCTATAAAATTTTGAATTTGAATAAGAAATATCAATAACAATGCAAAAGTAGGTTTGATATAACTACAAATGATGAAAAAATAGTTCGTTTATCCACAATATTTGGTGTAAAAAAATTACATTTGTCGAGAATTAATTTTTTCTCATTGAGATTAAAATGAAGAAAGATGGGAGATATAAACACTCTGGTTAATAATCTAAGGAAAAAAGCCGAAAGATTGGTTGAAAAGCATCAACAAATCCAAAGTGAAAACGAACAACTTTCTGCTAAAGTTTTAGCCTTAAAAGAAGAATTAGTTCAAAAAAGTCAACAAATAGAAGCTCTTGAAAATAATTTTAAATTATTGAAATTAGCCAAAAGTGTTGATAAAGAAAGTACCAAAGATGTGAAGTTGAAAATAAACGAAATGGTACGGGAAATAGATAAATGTATTGCTAAAATTAGCCAATAATTAAACATAACTCATGGAAGAGTTGTCCATAAAAATAAAAATTGCCAATAGGGTTTATCCGCTGACAATAGAGCCGAAAGAGGAAGAGGGAATAAGAAAAGCAGCAGATAAAATAAACGAGTCGATTAGTGAATACAAAAAAATGTATGCTACTAAAGATTTGCAAGACTTATTAGCAATGGCTTTGCTAGAAATAGCAACAGACAACTTAGAAATAAAAAACAAAGGTATGCTAATTAATACCTCCGTTGAAGATGATTTAATTAAGATTGATGAACTCATCAGTCAGCAGCTATAACGTTCTTTAAATATAGAGCAACATATTTATCGAGAATTTGAAATTTAAAAATTCCCGTGCAAATTTTTTTCGTTTGATAAACTAACGTTTTACTTAATTAAGACTAGCTCAAAAGCAGATAAAAACAGGCCCCTTGTAACTCCTTTATGGATATTCGCCTTGCGGACATGGGAAGTTTGATAACTACTTGGCGGTTTTATTTATATTTTTATTGGGGTTTATCCAAGCCAAATTTGTGCGGGTTTTTTTATTCCCTAAAAATTAGTAAAACAAGCTATTTTCAGCAACATAACAGCGGTACATAATTAACATTATTAACTAAATAAATTATGGACGTAATTAGTATTATTATTGGTATTGTAGTCGGTGCAGGAGTTGGCATCGGTATTGCCATAGCCTTCCTAAAAAAAGGTATCGAATCAAAAAGCAAACAAATAATTGACGAAGCCAAAGCAGAAGCTGAAGTGCAACGAAAAGAAAAATTGCTTCAAGCAAAAGAAAAATTCTTACAACTTAAAGAAGAACACGAAAAAATCATTAACGAAAGAACTCGTAAAGTTACTAATCTTGAAAACAGTGCTAAGCAAAAAAGTGATGCTGCTTCAAAACAACTTGAAGAGGTGAAGAGAAAAGAAGCTGAAATCACTAAGATTAAAGCTAATTTATCTCAACAATTAGAAATTGTTACCACCAAAGAAGAAGAGTTAGAAAAGAGCCATCGTAAACAAGTAGAAAGTCTTGAAAAAATTGCTGGCATTACTGCTGAAGATGCTAAATCTCAATTAGTAGAAGCTCTTAAAGAAGAGGCAAAAACAAATGCTTTAGCTCATATTAAAGATATTGTTGAAGAAGCTAAAATTAATGCTAACAAAGAAGCTCGTAAAATTGTGGTACAAACCATACAGCGAGTAGCCACAGAGCAAGCCATTGAAAATTCTGTTTCTGTTTTTAATATTGATGGTGATGAAGTGAAAGGTAGAATTATTGGTAGAGAAGGAAGAAATATTAGAGCCTTAGAAGCTGCAACAGGTGTTGAAATTATTGTTGATGATACACCAGAAGCGATTATTCTTTCTTGTTTCGACCCAGTAAGAAGAGAAATTGCCAGACTTTCATTACACCAATTGGTAACAGACGGACGTATTCACCCAGCAAGAATTGAAGAGGTGGTAAAGAAAACGCAGAAACAAATTGAGGATGAAATTATAGAAATTGGTAAAAGAACTACTATAGATTTAGGTATTCACGGTTTACATCCTGAATTAATTAGAATGGTAGGTAGAATGAAATACCGTTCGTCTTACGGACAAAACTTACTGCAACACTCCAGAGAGGTGGCTAATCTTTGTGCTACTATGGCATCTGAATTAGGACTGAATCCGAAATTAGCTAAACGTGCAGGTTTACTACACGATATAGGTAAAGTGCCAGATGAAGATCCGGAATTGCCACATGCTATCTTGGGTATGAAAATAGCTGAGAAGTACAACGAAAAACCAGACATCTGTAATGCTATTGGAGCTCACCATGATGAGATTGAAATGACTACCTTAATTTCTCCAATTGTTCAGGTTTGTGATGCTATTTCAGGAGCAAGACCAGGTGCAAGAAGAGAGGTGATGGAATCTTATATTAAACGTATTAAAGAGTTGGAAAACATAGGCATGACTTACCCTGGTGTTGAACAAGCTTATGCGATACAGGCCGGTAGAGAGTTAAGGGTAATTGTAGAGAGTGGAAAAGTAACCGATACACAAGCTGATACTATTTCTTTTGAGTTAGCTCAAAAAATTCAAACAGAAATGACGTATCCCGGACAAGTAAAAGTTACTGTTATTCGTGAGAAGAGAGCCGTAAACTACGCTAAATAAAACTCACATTTTTATATACAAGAAAGGCTAACCAAATTGGTTAGCCTTTCTTTTTGGTTTTATGTGTATATATTGTTATTTACCTATTGCTTTTAAAACTCTATCCTCTTGAATTAAAACATCTCTCATTAATAAGTTATGAGGAAAGACTTTCATTTTTGATTCTTTAAATCCATGTAGAACTTTAATCAATGTAGATGCTGTAATTAATGAAAGATTTAATTCATATTCTAGTCCACAATCTTTAATAAATTCATCAGAAAAATCAGGGGCAATTAACAAAGATTTAATAACTCTATAACCTTTACTATTTCCTAAGTTAGAATAAGCTTTTAATTGTCTTGAAACCGAACTAAACTTATTGTATCCACTTTCTTTTACTGTTTTACATTCAACAAGAATTAAATCATTATTCCCTATGTTTAATAAAATGTCAATTTTATCTTTACTTGTATTAATTGACTTTCTTAATTGTTCATCAACATTAAACCCTAACCCAATAAAAATATTTTTGGTTAACTCTTCAAATTTAACTCCTAAGTCAGCTTCTTTTATGATAATTCCATTCTCTTTCAACTTCAAAAGATTTCTAAATCCAATATTTTCATAATTCTCAAGATATAAATTTTCGGAATCTTTATACGCATCTAAAATATTAAGAATAATATCACCCCTAGTTTTTATTTCTTTTGCTTTACAAAAATCTTCAAGTTGTTTTTCTGTTACTAATTCAAGAATATCTCGGGGCTTTATATTATAATCTAAAAGATAATTGCTTTTTAATACATTTTCTTCTTGAAGTTCAAACTCATGCCTTAATATATTATTGAGTTTGGGTAAAAATTCACCTATTTCAACTAAAAGTTTTTCATATCCATCAACAGAAATTCCAACCTTATCATCTTTTTCAATATCCTCAAAGTAAGTAATTAAATTTTGCACCTTTTCTTCTATAAGTGTTCCTTTTAGTGCAGGTGTTATTTTTAATCCTTTATCACATAGAGCATTTATTGTTTTCTTTTTCTCCGTTAAATTCGTTCCCGGTTTGTATATATCTTCCATTAAAACGCCAGAAAATAAAATTCCACCCGAAATAATTTGATGTATTTTTTCATCTAAATCTAATTTCCAATCTAAATTATGATTTCTACATATAAGATTGATTTGAGGTTCTCTTAATAATCTTAAAACTCTTCTGAAAAATTTATCAGCAACTTCTTTTCCTCTAAGTTTTCTAAGCAACCTAACCATTTCATCAGCAACATAAATTGTACTTGTCTTTTTAGAATAAAATATTACTCCAATAGTTTTTAGTTCATTGATAACTGTATCAATATCTAATTTTTTTAGAGGAACAATTGTATAGTTAATTAACTTAAGTTCTTCTTGGGATAATGTTAATTGCTGAGATAACGTTAACAAGATACCTTGTTCATCAGTAGTTATTTTTCTTTCTTGATTATTGTCATCATCATTTGTATATGCTTTATTTAAACAAGCTCTATATATTTTATAATCACGTATTCTTTGGTCACTTAGTTCTGATTTTTCATCTTCTAGTGAAGATTTGAACACTTTAATTTTTTTGTTAAGATTTGACAACTCCTTTTCATAAAGTCTAGCAAACCAATCTTGTTTCATAATAGAGTTTCCATCTCTTGAGATGATATCAATTAAAATATCAAGTTGGGAAGTAGTTTTAACAAATTCTTCTCCAACACATTCGGAAAATTCATCTTTAAGTAAATTAAAAACTTTTGCAACATTTATATTGTCAATATTTTTTAAGTCTCTACTTGTGTCATTTAAGATAGTGTCAACTGCCTTTATGTTTTTTGGGTTTTCAGATAATATATTATCAATTATTTTGAGGAATGAATTTTTTTCAAAAGAATTTAAATTGTCTAATATCTTTTCTAATTTCATAATTGATATTTATAAGTTGAGTAATTTAATTTACATCAACAAATATAGAACTATTCTTTATTTTTAAAAAGATACAAGGAGTTTATTCAGAACTTATTGAGGATTTAGCACTCGAGAAAGAAAACTCAAATCATTATCCTTCCAACATAAAAAACACAACCCATAAAAAACAAAAAAAGCTGCTCGAAAAGCAGCTTTAAAATGGGTGGAAGATGGGGCTCGAATCCCGTAACAACAGAAATTTTCAATTTCATTTTGTTACGAGGATGCTCGAAAAATTTAGAAATTTATAATTTCTATTTTTCGGCACCCACGACCCTCAGCCACTCTTCAATCCTTTTCCTGCTTTTAAAATTTTTTATTCGCTTCTCCTCCTTTATTGCTTCTTTTCTTGTTTCAAACTCCTTAAACCCCCTCAATTCCCAAGGTGTTCCTTGACTAGTAAATTTTTCATATCCTTTATTATGTCGCTCTAATCTTTTACCTACATCATTAGTTTGACCAATGTAATATTTGTCTAAAACTTTTGAATATAATATGTAAACATAATAACTCATAAAACAAAAAAAGCTGCTCGAAAAGCAGCTTTAAAATGGGTGGAAGATGGGGCTCGAACCCACGACCCTCGGTACCACAAACCGATGCTCTAACCAACTGAGCTACAACCACCATTTTGAGAGGGCAAATATACTTTTTTTTTTATACAAAATAATTCTACTACTATTTTTTATTTTAACATTAAAAATAGGGAGGAGCTACTCCTCTAATCGCTTGGATTTACCGTGTGATGGGGATAGGAAAGTGCAAAAAGAATATTTATAAAACAAAAAAGTCGATTAAAAGCAGCTTTTAAATGTGTGGTAAACGAGGCTCTAATCCCGAAAAAATGAAAATTTATAATTTTCTCTTTTTCGAGGACTCTCGTAAAATATTAAAATCAAAGATTTTTATTTTACGGAGCCAACTGAGCTACAACCACCATTTTGAGAGGGCAAATATACTTTTTCTTACACAAAATAATTCCACCACTATTTTTTATTTTCAAGCTAAAAAAATATAGCTGCACCGCTTTTCCTTAACTTTGTAATTGATGAACGATAAAAAAAATATTACCCTAAATGTTGAAGGAATGACCTGTGCCAATTGTGCATTAGGCATTAAAAAACAGTTAGTTAAAAAAGGATTAGAAAACGTAAATGTAAGCTTCTCAACAGGCGAAGTAACTTATGATGGTAATACCAAACTCAATACTCAAGAAATTATTGATAGCATCAACCAGTTAGGTTATAAAGTAATTGACGCACCTAAAGAGCAAAAAGGATTATCATCCATTGAGAAAAAATTCTACATTTCGTTAATTTTTACCATTCCTCTGTTTTTACACATGTTTATGCCACACGACAATATTTTAAATGATAGTTGGGTACAATTGGCATTGTGTATTCCTGTTTTTGGAATAGGACTATTTCACTTTGGAAAAAGTGCTTGGGGTTCTCTCAAAACAGGTGTTCCTAATATGGATGTGTTGATTACTATAGGTTCAACAGCCGCTTTTGTTTATAGTGTTTTTGGAATTTACTTTTACTACGGTACACACGAAGCACACAATTATTTGTTTTTTGAAACTGCTGCAACCATTATTACCTTAGTATTATTGGGGAATGTGTTGGAACATCGCTCGGTAAACCAAACCACTACTGCCATTAAAGAACTAAGTCAGATACAACAAAGTGAAGCCAAAAAAATAATGCCCGATGGCTCTACAACCATTGTTAGTTATGATGAAATTACTGTGGAAGACATTATTCAGGTAAACAGCGGAGATAAAATAGCTGTTGATGGAGAAATTATTAAGGGTTCTGCTACTATTGATGAGTCAATGATTTCCGGAGAAAGTACTCCTGTAGAAAAAGAAATTGGTTCAAAAGTGATTGGCGGAACAGTAATGATGGATGGAAGCATGCAGTTTAAAGCTGAAAAAGTGGGTAGTGAAACAGTCCTTTCAAAAATTATTGAAATGGTAAAAAATGCCCAACAAAACCAACCAAATATTCAACGATTAGGGGATAAAATAAGTGCCATATTTGTTCCTATTGTGTTAGTTATTGCATTACTAACTTTTTTAATTGCTCATTTTGGTTTTGATATTAGCATGCAACAAGCGTTAATGCAAAGTATAGCTGTATTGGTAATTTCTTGTCCTTGTGCCATGGGGTTAGCAACACCAACAGCAGTAATGGTAGGTATAGGAAGAGCAGCTAAAAAAGGAATTTTAATTAAAGGTGGAAGCACGCTAGAGTTATTTGCCAATGCTAAAAATATAGTGTTTGACAAAACAGGAACCCTTACCACAGGAAAATTTTCTATAAAAAGAACTAAACTGTACGCTTCTGTTGAAGAACAAGAACTTAAAAATATACTTTTTAGTATAGAACAACATTCTTCGCATCCAATTGCTCAATCTATTGTAGCTTATTTAAAACCCGATGCTACACTTATTGATTTTTCTACTATTAATGAAATAAAAGGCGTAGGTTTAGAAGCTTTTGATAAAGAAAATAATCATTATCAAGTAGGTTCATTTAGAATTGATGAGACACAAACTAAAGACAAACAACACGCTATTTTTATTTTTAAAAACAAGGAGCTTATTGCCGGAGTTGATATTGAAGATGAATTGAAACAACATGTTCCTGAAACCATTTCTTTACTAAATAAACAAGGATTAAATACGATTTTGTTAAGTGGAGATGTTCAGCAAAAATGCGAAGAGCTGGCTACAAAAGTGAATATTAAAACCGTTTATAGTGAACAGCTTCCTGAGCAGAAATTAGCAAAAATTGATGAATTAGAAAAACAGTCGCCAACGGTAATGGTAGGCGATGGAATAAATGATGCTCCTGCACTTACAAAAGCTTCTGTAGGTATTTCTATGAGCAAAGCCACACAAGTAGCGGTGCATTCTGCACAAATTGTTTTACTTAATGATAAAGATTTATCTCAGGTATATGAAGCATATTTGATAAGTAAACACACTTTAATCACCATTAAACAAAATTTATTCTGGGCATTTTTCTATAATGTTTTGGCAATACCTGTTGCTGCATTTGGTTTTTTAAATCCTATGGTTGCTGCATTAGCAATGGCTTTTTCAGATGTGATTGTTGTGGGTAATTCTATCCGATTAAAAACTAAGAAATTGAAATAAGATTAGTCAACATTTATCATTCCTAGTGCAAAATCTGTTGTAAGTCGTGCTTTCTGGTTTTTAGCAATTAACTCAATATATTTCAATTGTGTATTGATATAACCCAATTCTCTGGCATTTACCATAAACAAAGAACTTTCTCCAGCCTCAAATTTTTGTTTTTCGCCATTTAATAATTGTAAGTAATCTTTAACTGTTTTGGCATATAAATTAGCCTGATTAAAAGATGTTCCTAATTCATTAATAGCTGCTATAGCTTTGTAATTGATAGCTGCTTTTTTATTCTCAAAATCAAGTTTGGTTTCATTAATTTTTAATTGCGCAATTTTTAAATCTCCTCGTTCTTTTCTTAAGAACAAAGGCATGCTAAACTCCAATCCCCAGTTATAATTATTGGTATTATAATCTGCAAAAGCATCATTACCTACAGGAGCTGTAATGGCATTATATTTTAGGTTTAGCTTAGGTTTAATCATTTCTTGTTTTAGTCTTCTATCCAATTGAAGCTGTTGCAACTTAAACTCATATTGAGTCAATACGGGATGGATTAACGAAATACTGTCTAATTGAGCCATTAAATTACCAGAAACAGTTAATGGTTCAACCATTTCTAACGTAAGTGGAATAGTATTTTCGTCAATTTCTAGCGGAATAATACCTTCATCCCATAAATAAACGGACAGCAATGCAGTTGTATTTTTATAATTTAATTCCGCTTGTTGATAGTTAAGCATACGATTTTGTACTTGTATGCTTGCCTCTACAGTATCGATTAATGGTACATCTCCAAATTTTGCATTTTGCTTTACTGCTTCAAACCTTTCTTCGGCTAAACTTAAAGCTTCTTCGTAAATTTTCAATGTATGGAAAGCATTAAACCATCCCCAATAAGCTTGTCCAGCATTATAGAGTAACTCATTATAAATAATTTGACGTTCTGCCTGAGTGCTTTTAACAAAAATTTTAGCTTTATTTAATTCCGCTCTTCGTTCATCAATAAACAATCCCTGACCAATATTTATAGATGCTCCGGCATACCACAAACCTGCATTTGGTACATTATTTTGAGGGTTTAAAAACACTCCTTCATTTCGTTCGTAACCACCTCCAAACTCAAGTCCGTACCAAGTGGGAATTTTTAACCCACTATTGTTTAGGTTGTAATATTGTTTATCATCAAAATATTTTTGTGAAATTTCTGAGAATACTTTAGGATCAAACATTCCTCTTGACTTTTGTAAATAAGCTTCACCTAATTCCAATTGAAGTTCAGCTTGTTTTGCAATGGGGTGATTTTTCTTTACTAAACGCATAAACTCATTAAAAGTCAATGGTTTTGGTTCATCAGGTTGAGCCAATAACTCAGCACTAAAAACAAATAAAAATAATATGACTAGTATTTTTCTTAACATTATTCTTGCGTAGTTTGTGTATCACTATTTTCTTCAAAAGAATCATAATAATCTGGTGGAAAACCATTTAAATTTCGCCATAATTCGTACCAAATAGGCACATCATGTAATAATGCTATTCCATTTGCTCCTGAGCCAACTCTAAGAGCTTCGGGCCATTTTACATCATCTTTATCCGGAGCTACTAAAATTCTATATTTACCATTTTCACTTATAAAATTATCTATGGCTATAACTTTACCTCCGTAAGTTCCATAAGAGACATTTGGCCACCCCGAAAACACTACTGAAGGCCAGCCATCAAAAATAAAACGCACCTTTTGTCCTTTGTTTATCAATGGCAAGTTAAATGGTTTTATGTACATTTCTACTGCTAAATCATATTTAGCAGGCATTATGCTTACCATTTCTTCTCCTTCTTTTATGGTTTCTCCAATTCCCGAACGAATAGCTTTAGTAACGTAACCCTTTTGTGGAGCTGTAATATAATACATCCCCTTACGAACAGAATAATTCATATATTGATTTTGCATTTTGGTAACTACTGCTTCGGCATCATACATATTAGATAATGCTGCATATTTTTCAGATTCAGCTTTTGATAGTTTATCACGATATTGATTAATAATTGAGTTAATTTCAACCTGAGCATTAATCAATTCATTTCTGCTTGTCAGTAATTTATTCTCGGCACTTATCATTTTCGCTTGTGTTTCTTGTAGTTTCAGCTTTCTACTTTCCAAATCAGTAAGCGATTTTAACCCTTGTTTGTACAACTCTTCTTGTCGATCAAATTGTTTTATTGCTATTTGATAATTGGTTTTAGCAGCTTCCAAATCAACACTATCTGATAAGATTTTTAATTGAGCCTGTTTTATATAATTGTTTGCTTGCTCCGTTTTTAATTTTTTAGTTTGAAGCAAAGCATCAATTTGTGTATCTAATGAATTAATCTTATCCATATACGACTTAACCGAAAGCTCTTTAGATTTTATTTGGTCTTCTGTTCTTGATAATAATTCAGGATCAAAGTATTCATCTTTAATCTCAGAAATAAACAAGATAGTGTCTCCTTTGTTCACAAAATCCCCTTCCTTTATAAACCATTTTTCAATTTTACCTGCAATAACAGAATTTATAGTTTGTGGACGTTGGTCTGGTTGTAAAGTTGTAATATACCCTCTAGAGCGAATGTTCTGTGTCCACGGTAAAAAAACCAATAATAGTAATACAAAAAACGACACTAACAATATTCTAGTAAATACTCTTGCAGCTTTATAATCTGTAGCTTTAGAGAAAGAAACATACTCCTTTGTATTAATTTTTCCATCTATTCTATTCGTACTTAAATTGAGCATCTTTCTTATCGTTTTTGAAATATATTAGACAATAAACCTTCTTTATTTAAAGCATCATAAGAACCATAACCTATTGTTTGTCCATTTTCTAAAACAAGTATAGCATCAAATTTTTTTGCAATATCCAAATCATCAGTCACTGCAATAATAGACCATGTTTTATCTTCAGCAAAAATGTAATCTAAAAAGCGTTGTTTATCAATTGGCGGCAATTGTTTGTAGCTATCTTCTAGCAATAATAATTTTTGATTTCCAACGATAGCTCTTGCTAAAATAATTTTTAAACGAATACTTTTTGGTAAATTTTTTCCTTCAGAAAGAAGCACTGTATTATATCCTTGAGGTTGAGACTCTATATAATCAATTAATCCTAAAATAGTTGCGGCATTTTTAATATCCTCGATAGTAATTGACTTTTTGCCAATTGAAATATTTTCAGCTATTGTACCTTTAAAAATGTCTTCTTTAGAGAAATTATCTCCAATATATGTTCTTAAGTTTTCTTTACACAGACTATTAATTGGATATCCATCAAACACAATTGAACCTTTAAATTCTTCATAAAGCCCAGCAATTAATTGTAATAAAAATGATTTCCCAGCACCACTTTCACCAACAACACTTAGTCTTTCTCCTTTATGTAATGTAAAACTAATATCATTAACAATAGGAGTGTTTTCATCTTTAAATTGGTAGCTTAAATTTTTTACTTTAATCTCAATGCCATTGTTATCCTTATTAAGTTTAGTTCCATTGTCTTTTTCTAAAGGTAAATCCGTTACTAAACCAATTTTCTCAACAGCTGTTAACACATCATAAATGGTTTCCATGCTTAGAATTAATTTTTCTACTGAAGCCAACACCAAAATGATAATAATTTCTGAAGCCACAAACTGACCAATATTCATTTGTTGATTTATTACTAAAGCACCTCCAATAAGCAGTAACCCAGCAGCAATAATTACTTTAAACCCTACCAAATTTATATACTGAGTCATTAATGTTTTAAAATGAGCTTTTCTGTAATGAAGGTATCCTAATACTTTTTCATCGGTTTTTGTTAAAGGCAAATCTGATTCTCCAGCTAGTTTAAAAGTAGAAGTAGTTCTAGCAACTTCTTCTAACCAATGAGCCACTTCATATTTATAAGTCGATTCTGATAAACTTGTTTTTATTCCTTTTGGGATGGTATATTTAAAAATGAGGTAAACTATTATAACTAAAACCAAACTAAACATAATGAAAACAGGGTGATAGAGAGATAATAGAATTAACCCAAAAACAATTTGTAAAGAGGCACTCGAAAAATCCATTATTATTTTTGCCAACCCTTTTTGAACAGAAAGTGTATCAAAAAAGCGATTGACTAGCTCAGGTACATAATGCTTATCTACTGATTCAGATTTAATTCTAGGAATGCGATAAGCAAACTCAAAAGCAGAACGTGTAAATATTTTTTGTTGTAGATTTTCTGTAATAGAGAGCTGCATAATTTGCATAATACCTGTAAATGCAACACCTAATATTACAAAAATCACTAAAATAATCCACGAAGTTGAAGTCTCTCCAGCGGTTAAAAAACTAATAATAGCCTGTATTCCTAATGGAATGGAAAGCGTAACTACTCCATTAAAAAGAGCATAAATATAAATACTAAACACCTCTTGCCTATCTACTTTTAGTAGATTAAAGAATCGCTTTACAGGGGTTAATAGGGTTGTATGTTTTTGCTCCATTTTCATTATTTTTCTACAGCTTTAAACACCAATTCGGTATAAAAAGCAGTGATATAATCATCTTTATCTGAAGTATCTGTTAGCCTTGGAAGATGTTCAGCAAAATAGCGTTGCAAATGAGCTCCTTCTATTACTGTAGAAATTAACATGTGTGGATATTTATAGGTTGGATTAATTTCAAGAATGATATCGCTTACTCGTTGGACCAATTGCTTTTGTACAGCATAAGCTCCCAATTTATTATCTTGATCAACCTCTTTGGTTAAATAAGCTTTGGATGATTCAGAAATTACAATTTGGTTTAACTTCAATTCATTAATATGCATAAAACTATTGTCTTCACCTACTTCTTGAGTTAATAATAGAATCGCTTTTCTTAAGCGTTCTTCTGGTGATAAAATATTTGCCAACCCAAACATCATTTTGTATTCTGTCCAACTCCAATACCAACAATTTAAATACAATAGCAATTTATGTTTACTTTCAAAGTAGCGATAAATAGACGCTTCCGTTGAGCCGATTGCTTGTCCTAACTTTTTAAAAGTAAAAGATTCAAAGCCCATTTCATTAATTAAATCAATGCTTCCAGCTATAATCTTCTTCCCTAACTCACTCGATTCTGGATTTTTAAGGTACACATTTTCATTTACCTTAATATTGACACTAGAAAGTAATTGTTTCATGTTGATTAGTTTTAATTGCAAATATAATAGTATTACTATCATATAAAACAACAAGAACTAATCATTTTAATTAATAAATGTTAAAAAATTAATTTTCTACAAAAAAAGCGGGATTAAAATTGACTAAAAACAACTGTTTTTTAGCCCTAGTAATGGCTGTATAAAGCCATCTTAAGTATTCTACGTTAATCATTTCTTCGGTAAGATAACCTTGCTCTACAAAAACTGCATCCCATTGTCCGCCTTGAGATTTATGGCAAGTAATAGCATAAGCAAATTTTACTTGTAATGCCTGATAGTAAGCATCTTTACGAATTAATTCATTACGTTTTTTCCTGTTAGGCTCATAACCATACTCTTCAGAAATAGCATCATATAATTCTCTAAATTTTCCAGAAGGCAATGAAGGAGCATCAGAAAGAATACTGTCCATTAAAATTTTAATTTCTAAATTTGGTTCATTAGGATAATCCACCATACGTATAGTAATATTGGCAAACCTAAAACCATGTTTTTCTTCAAAACCTCTAATTTTTAAAATCTCAATAATATCTCCATTGGCTATAAACCCTGCTTTAGAAGCATCATCTAACCAAAAATAGTTGTTTTTTACCACCATCATGTAATCGCCTGTAGCAATTTCTTCTTCTAACCATTTTATTCTTGCTCTAATTTGCAAATTAAATAAGTTAGCCCTCTTGTTACTTCGGCAAACGACAATCACATTTTCATCTCCAAACTTACCGTAAGCATCATTTAACTCATCTTCTAACTCCAATCCTGTAATACACTTTACGTCTATAGTATCCTCCAATTCAGGAAACATGGGCAGTTCCACTTTTTTACTATTGATTTTTGCCCTTATAAAAGTAGCTAAGGATAAAATTTCACTGTCCTGAGCTTGTCTCACTACTTCATCCAACTCATAAAATTCTGGATATAAATAATAATTTTTATGTAACAAATCTTCATCTAAAGCAGGGCTTTCTTCCACGCCCACTGGTGGTAATTGAGCAGTATCTCCAATAAAAATTAACTTACAATTGATGCCACTGTAAACATATTCCAACAAATCATCTAACAAACCCTTTTGGTTTCCCCAACTGTTATTTAGCAAGCTCCCAACATCACTAATCATAGAAGCTTCATCAACCAAAAAAACAGTGTTCTGAAATTTGTTTTGTTTTATACTAAAACGAGTGTAACCATCTCCACCACTTTTTAATTGATAAATCATTTTATGAATGGTAAAAGCAGGCTTTTGGGAATAATTAGCTAATACTTTGGCTGCTCTCCCTGTTGGTGCTAACAATACCGATTCAAAATTAAAATTAGGCAAGGTTTTCACCAAAGCTCCAACAATAGAAGTCTTTCCAGTTCCTGCGTATCCTTTAAGTACAAACAGACTTCTTTTTTGTTGATGAAAAACAAAATCGGTTAAGGCACCAAGTACTTGTTGCTGTTTTTGAGTTGGTTTAAACCCAAAATGCTGAAGTAATAATTGATAAAACTGATTGTGCATATTCAAATTTTAAATAACTTCTTAGTAAAAAAACAATATTACTACAATATTAATTTTAAATTCGCAGTTACTTATTCAATAAAAAAAATAGTAGTTTTGTTTTCAAAATTCGTTTAAATAATTAAATATGGGATTACTTATAATTATTATCTTAGCAGCAGTTGCTTTATACTTTTTATCAAAATATGTATTAGTAGGATTATCTCCTATGATATTAAATATTGTAAAAATAGTTTTTGTAGCATTAATTGCTGTTGCAGCATATATGAATTACGATTCTATTCAGAGTAAAATTGAGTTAGAGAAAGAAATTAAAAAAAGAAATAAAGTTGTTCAAAATCAATTAGAAAACATTAGAGATGCTCAAATAGAGTACAAAAAAATTAAAGGCGAATATGCTGGAGACTTTAATAAATTACTTGATTTCTTAAACAACGATTCTATTGTACTTGTTTATTCTGAAGGTGAAGTACCTGATAGTTTAATAGGACAAGAGTCTAGAGCATTAGAGTTAGGCATAATTATTAGAGATACCACTAAAGTTCCTGTTAGAGAAGAATTATTTAAAGAAAACTTTGATAAAATTGTTAAAGACATGAACATTGTACCTTTTTCTGATGGTGTAGAATTTGAAATAGCTTCAGGAGAAATTGAAAAAGGTAAGGTAATGGTGAAAGTATTTGAAGTGAAAACACCATACAAAAATGTTTACAACGGCTTAGACCTTAAAAATGAAGGGGTAGATTTAGAAGCTTACATTGCAGTAGGCTCTATGGAAGAACCAACAACAAACGGAAACTGGAAATAATATTTCCTTTCGGTATAATATTAAAAATGAGTTTGGTTTAAGTCAAGCTCATTTTTTATTTTAATACATATACATTGAAGCTTGTAGCAAACATAAACTTATTTGACAAATCTTTTGCTGATGCTAAAGTGGTTGGCTATAAACTATATATCCAGATAAGTAAAGCTGATATTAAGCTACTCGTTCTAGATGTCTCAGCATCTACCTTTATTGCACTAAGAGTATATTTATTAAATGATGTTTATACCGACCATGCTTTAGTTGAAAAAATCCAGCAATTTATTAAAGAAGATAATTGGATAAATAAAAATTTCTCCTCAATAAATATTGTTTTCGTAAATAATAGAGCTACCATTATGCCTAATGCTCTTTTTAATAAAGATGAATTAGCCACTTACCATCAATATAATTTTACCCCAAATGAAACTGATAATTTTTACTTTGATAAGTTTTTAAACCTTTCGGCAAACAACATTTATGCTATTCCCGATTTTATTATTTCTTGCTTTAATGATATAAAAAACAAACATTTTTTCCATTTTTCTACTGCTTTAATTTCTGCAGCACTTTTGCATGCAAAAAACACCAATGCTTTGTCATTAATTGATGTACATCTGTTACCCAATTCTTTTCAAATCATTATTATTAAAAATCAGCAGCTAGCACTTTATAATTCTTTTGAATACCAAACAAGTGAAGACTTTATTTACTACCTACTTTTTGTATTAGAGCAACAAAAAATTGATAACAAAAAAGTACATATTCGTTTATTAGGCGAAGTAGAAAAAAACTCCACCATTTATACACTTTTAAATACTTATATTAACGAAGTTTCATTCTTAGAAAAAAACGATTTACTGTCAAGCTCTTCATTAAAAATGAGTTATATTTTCGATGAAGTTTCACCAACATATTATTACTCCATTTTTCAACAATACTTGTGCGAATAATTAGCGGAAAATATAAAGGAAAAACCATTTCAGCCCCTAAGCAATTACCAGTTAGACCAACTACTGACTTTGCTAAAGAAGGCTTGTTTAATATCATCGAAAATAATTTTGATATTGATGATTTAACAGTGTTGGATTTATTTTGTGGTACAGGAAATATTTCTTTAGAATTTGCTTCAAGAGGTGCGAAAAACATTACCAGTGTTGATGCCAACAACCACTGTGTGCGTTTTGTTAAAGAGACCAGTACTAAGCTTGAATTAAAGCAAATACAAGTGATAAAACAAGATGTATTTAGGTTCTTACAAAAATCTATTCATCAATTCGATTTTATTTTTGCCGACCCACCCTATCAATTAAAAGAATTGGTTGAAATTCCTGATTTAATCTTTAAAAACAACTGGCTAAAAAATGATGGTTGGTTGGTTTTAGAACATGACAAATTTGTGGAATTTAGTAATCATCCCAATTTTTTTCAGCACAGAAAGTATGGTAATGTTAATTTTAGTTTTTTCCAAAACCAATAACTTTTGAAAGCTCATATTAACTATAAAAGTATTTGGAAAATTGCCCTTCCAATTATATTAAGCAATGTAGCGCTAAATGTAATAACTGTTACTGACACCATTTTTTTAGGTCAGGTCAGTCATGTTGCACTTGGAGCAGCAGGCAATGCAGGAATTTTTTACTTTGTATTAATTCTTACAGGAGTTGGTTTAAGCACCGGAGCTCAAATCATTATGGGAAGAAGAAATGGCGAGAAAAACTTTGCTCAAATTGGAGCTATTTTCGATCAAACCATCTACTTACTTTCTTTTATTTCATTATTAGTTTTTATATTTCTTCAATTTATTACACCAGTTTTATTAGAAACCATTACCTCCTCTCCTGCTGTTTACAATGCTACTATAGAGTTTTTGCATTACCGTTCTTTCGGAGTACTTTTTCATTTTCTCAATTTTGTTTTTATAGCTTTTTATATAGGCACAACCAACACCAAAGTGCTCATTCATACTACCATTGCTATGATGCTGGTGAATGTATTTTTTGATTACGCCCTAATATTTGGAAATTTCGGCTTCCCAAGAATGGAAATAAAAGGTGCTGCCATAGCTTCTGTTTTAGCTGAATTGGTGGCTTTTTGCTACTTAGTAATTTACACCCATAAAAATGCTTTTGTAAAACAATTCCAACTATTTAAATTTAAAAAAATCAATTGGGAAATAATTAATAAAACTACAAAAGTTGGTAGCCCTATTATGCTTCAGAATTTTTTAGCAATTAGCTCTTGGTTTATATTCTTTATGATTATTGAAAAATTGGGAGAAAAAGAATTAGCCATTTCTCATATTATCCGTAGTATTTATATGGTGTTGATGATTCCGCTTTTTGGATTTAGCTCTGCTACCAACACTTTAGTAAGTAATCTTATCGGACAAAAAAGAGAGTATAAAGTAATGACGCTTATTAAAAGAGTGTTGGTGTTAAGTTTAGGTTCAACTATGGTTATAGGTATGTTCAGTGTGTTTTTTGGAAAAGAAATTATAGGATTTTATACTTCTGACATTTCCTTGATAAACGATGCTATTCCAACCTTAAGGATAATTAATTTAACCATGTTTTTCTTTTGCATTGCTTTTATCTTATTCAATGCCGTTTCAGGAACAGGAAATACTAGAGTATCACTTTTAATAGAAGCTACTACTATTTCTATTTATTTAGTAGCAGCCTACTTTATTGCCATAGAGTTTGAGGCTTCCTTACCAGTGGTTTGGTGTTCTGAATTTATTTATTTTGGATTGTTAGGTATCTTCTCTTTTTGGTATTTAAAAAAAGGCAATTGGAGGAAGTTAAAGATTTAAAAAATAACTTTTTTGTTTAAACTCAACCCAAAACAAAAAAGACCGAACAAAATACGTTCAGTCTTTTTTATAATTTTAAAAATCAGTTAATTATTCTGCTGATTTTTTTTCAGTCTTTTCTACTTTGTCATCATTAGAAGTAGTTTTAGATGCTTTTGCTTTACTTGCACAACAAGACTTTTTTCCATCTTTAGAAGCACAAGCTTTTTTATCAGCAGTTTTTTTATCTGTACTTCCTTTTTTGTGTTTTTTGTCTGTACATTCTTTAGTGCATTTTTCACCGTCACATGGAGCAGCTTCTACATTGCTTAAACCAACAAAGCTGATTAATGCAACTGCTAAAAATAATTTTTTCATAGTATTTGTGTTTAATTGAATATTGAACAGTAAAGATATACATTTTTTGATGAAATAATATGTTGAAATGTTAAAAATTTAAAAACTTTTATTTTGTGTTAAAGACAAATTCATTGTTTTATTATTCTATCTGTAGTTGTTTCCGCTCAAAAACAATTGATATAAACACATGAAATTATTTTATTAATATTGTCTTTTGCCTATTTAATTAATAATGTTACAGCAAAATTTCTTTTTAAAAAGCTTATTACTCCTATTTGTATTAGGATTTACTGCTTTATGCTTGGCTCAAAAACCAGCTCAAATAGAAATTCTTAATGCTAATTCTTTAGAATATGACGAATCAACAGGTAAAAAAGCTAAAAAATTAATTGGAGATGTTCAATTAAAACATGATGATGCACTTATGTTTTGTGATAGTGCTTATGTTTTTTCAGAAAGTAATAGTATGCACGCTTATAGTCGTGTAAAAATTATTCAAGGAGACTCCTTACAACTTACCGGAGATTCTTTAATTTATTATGGCAATACTAAAAAAGCTATTTTGAGAGGAAACATTCAACTTATTAATAAAGATGTTACGCTAACCACTAAATTTTTAGACTATGATAGAACTTCTAACATTGCTTATTATTATAATGGTGGAGAAATGATTAGCCGCCAACAACAGGATACACTTACATCTGAGAAAGGATATTACCATGCTAACCATCAATCTTTCTATTTTAAAGAAAATGTGGTACTTACTAATCCACAATATAAAATATTTGCTGATACCCTAAAATTTCATTCATCTACTGAAACAGTATATTTCCTTGGAAAAACCACTATTTTAAGTGATGAAAATTTTATCTACACCAATGATGGTTGGTACAATACTAAAAATAATACCTCAGAATTTTATACTGACTCTTACATATACTCCGAAAATAAATTTATTTATGGTGATACTATTTTCTATAACAGAGATTTAGGATATGGAGAAATTACCTGTAATGCATTAATAAAAGATACTGCTGATGATTTACAAATTTTAGGTGATGATGTTACGTTTTTTGAACAAAAAGATAGTGCTATTATTACACAAGAAGCTTTGCTAATGCAGTTTATGGATAATGATACGCTTTATTTACATGCTGATACCTTTAAAATTTATGCTAGTTATAAATATGATTTGGATTCTCTTAATAATGACACATTAGGCTTAGATACATTAAGAAATTTACTAGCTTACCATAAAGTAAAATTTTTTAAAAGCGATATGCAAGGCAAAGCAGATTCTGTAGTTTATAATTTTGCCGATTCAACCGTAAATTTTTATAGAGAACCCATTATTTGGTCTAATGAAAACCAATTAACAGCCAATTTTATCTATTTACAAATGAAAAACAAAGCCATTGATGCAATTTATATGGAAGAAAAAGCATTTATTATTTCCATAGCAGATTCTATACACAATCATTTTAACCAGATTAAAGGAATAAATATGGTGGGTTATTTTAAGGAGAAAAAACTTTATAAAATTGAAGTACACAAACAAGCAGAAACAATTTATTTTGCTAAAGACGATAATAATAAATACATTGGTGTAAACAAAGCTACAGGAAATAACATGCTTATTTTCTTGGAAGATAACACCTTAAAATCACTAACTTTTATAAAAGACCCTGATGGTATTTTTCATCCTATTAACGATCCTTCTCCAAAGGATTTAATCTTAAAAGGCTTCAACTGGAATGAAATTGATAGACCAAAAGATCAGTTTGATATTTATTGAACCACCAATTTTCCTGAGTGAATTAATTGATTCTCATCAAAAACAGTAACAATATAATTTCCCGAATTCCAATCTGAAACATCAATTTTTAATTCGTTTGTAAAAGCCTCTTCATGAGCAACATTACCCAACACATCATAAATAACAACTTGTAATTTATTATATGAAGCAAGTGTTTTTAACCAAAACACATCATTGGTAGGGTTTGGAAAAATTTCTATTACAGCAAACTCCTTATTCTCAATTTCATCAATAGTAACAGCACTCGGACTATTTGCAAAAGCATATTCTCCTAACAACAAACTATCTATAACCATATATCCATAAGGAACTCCCGGTATAACAGTTTTGCTATAATAAGAATACTCTTGCCAATCATCATGTGCATCTTCTCTGTAAAGTAAAACCAAACTATCATGGTTCACTGAAAGCAAGTCTATATCTAAAAACCCACTACTTGCTCTACCATCAAAGTCAATTCTTGCATCAGCTGAAAACCCAGATGGCAATATACCACTAAACCTCCAATACCTGCTTTTTGATAATTTATAATTATTTATATTGTTTTTAACGGAATCGGGAGCAACCCAATGATGCTCGACATGCAACAAAGCAGAATCGCTAACAGCATTAACACCAACTCTCACTAAAGTAAGGTTTTGAAGCTGAGGATTAAAAGTATTTTTAACCTTAAGCTGATTATCTGTTCGAGCTTGGTTTAACAAATTAGCTTCATTTAAAATTACTACTGTAGGCTGAAAAGGTACACTTACCAAAGCGGTGGAGTATTGCCCAGATGCTACAATATCGGTTGTAAATTTATTCCAATTATTATCATAAAAAGTTACTTCAAGCGGAGTTCCTGTGTGGAAATTAGTAGCTCCTCGTAACTTTTGCTGCACATAAAGTGTTACATCATAATTAGGTGAATTTAATACTACTTGAAATGAATCTACTTTAAAATTAGAAAATCCTGGATTCAACACCCAATCATTAAAAAAATCCGTCATGTTAACACCTGTAGAAGTAGTTAAAAAATCTTTAAACTCCGTTGGATTAATATTCTTAAACTTAAAACTATCCATTAACTGTTGCACTCCATAAAAAAACAAAGAGTCGCCTAAATAAGCTCTCATGTTATGAGCAACAGAAGCACCTTTTAAGTAAGAATGTGTTCCATAAGTATAAGCATGATCCATATTGCTTAACGACCTAAACCCATCATCATCTATATGAGCAAATTGCAATACTTGTTTGTGATTGGCTTTTACATCAGTCATATATGCATCTCTACCGTATAAAAATTCTGTAAAGATATGTTCAGAATAAGTAGCAAACCCTTCATTAATCCACATATCTCCAGCAGTTTCGCAGGTTACCAAATCACCCCACCAATGATGAGCAAACTCGTGAGCCATTAATGTTTCATATGCTAAACTACCATTCGCTGCCACCCTCGGATAAGCTACACATGTTGTATGTTCCATGGCTCCTCCATTAAAAGGTACTAATACAAACCCTATTTTACTCCATAAATACGGACCATATTGGTTTTCATAAATAGCCAAAGCTTGATTTAAGTTTACAAATGAATTTTTAAAATTAGTAGTATCAGGAGCTCTAGCTACTAATTCTACAGGGATAGTTCCATTGGT
The DNA here is from genome assembly GCA_965284565.1 of Vicingaceae bacterium. Classification (GTDB taxonomy): domain Bacteria; phylum Bacteroidota; class Bacteroidia; order Flavobacteriales_E; family Vicingaceae; genus BRH-c54. The sequence continues at coordinate 1,566,504 of OZ260100.1, read as the reverse complement.
ACCTAAAAAAGTTTGATGAACAGTTGCATAATCTGAAACAGCTGCACATACTAAATAAGTTGGTATAGGTTCATTCATTACCCACTTTCTAACAATAGTATCTCCAGTAATTACAGAATCACTAACCAACACTCCGTTACAATGAGCTTTTTTACCTCCTGATGTAATAATATTAAACTCATAAGTAGCGTGTTCTACAAAATTGTCAAAACACGGAAACCAAACTCTCCCGTAATTATGTGGATCTGCATTAAAACCTACTCCCAAGTTATAAGCGTAGGTATTATCAAAATAAAAACCTCCAAAACCACTATTATCTGTTTGTGGTGTCCCATTATAAAAAACAGTTACCTCAGTAGTGTCTCCAACATTCATTAAACTAGATAAAGTAATTCCTAACAAAGTGTCATTATAATTAAAACTTAGTAAATTATTAGCTGCATCTTTAACAGAATCTACATTAAGTTCTAATAAATCTAAATCGAGTAGATTAACGCCATTAAGTTTAGTTGTGAAAGTAACTTTACAGTTTCCTGCAATAATTTTATTGGTAAAATCTGTAATATCTAAATTTATTTGATAATTCAGAATATCAATAGTATCGCTTCTGCTATTTAAGGCTTTGTTTGTTAAGCCCTTTGGTTTTATTTGAGCATAAAGTGTAGGTAAAGTGTAAACAATTACAGTTATAAGTAGTAACAGCTTTTTCATATCTAAATATTTCAATAATAATTCATTGTAAAAATACAAAAACAGAGAGAATATTAAGTCTCTAAATTTTAGCTATAAAAAATTAACTAAGCAAGATATTTTTTTACTTAATTTTAACACCTCACTAATTTATAGTAATATTGTAATGCTATGAAATGATTTTGCAAAAAATGTTTTTAACAAATTATTGATTTTGTGTAAATTAAGTTTTAAAATTTTTACAAAAACTACTTATTAATATGAAACCTTCTAAAGAGTTATTTTATTTAATCAAATCACTTACTAAGTCTGAAAAAAGATATTTTAAATTAATGTCATCACTACAAACAGGCGACAAAAATTACATGAAACTTTTTGAATGTATTGATGAATTAGAAAGTTATGATGAAGAAATTGTTAAAGAAAAACTTAAAAATGAAAAATTCATTAAACATTTACCTTCAGAAAAAAACCACCTTTATAAACTCATATTAAAAAGCTTAAGAAGTTTTTATTCTGATAATTCAGCTGCTTCTGTTTTGCAAGAAAACCTTAGAAACATTGAACTTCTATTTAATAAAGCACTTTATACCGAATGTTTCAAAAACATACAGCGTGCCAAAGGAATTGCATATACGTATGAGAAATTTTACTTTTTATTAGATTTAATAGATTGGGAAAAGAAACTTATTGAAGAAGCTTTTTTAGATAATAAGTTTAAGGTAAACATGGAGAATCTTATTGAAGAAGAAGCCGACTGTTTAGAAAAACTTAGAAATATTGCCGAATACCAAAAGCTGTACTCAAAAATAAACTACATCATCAGAAAAAGTGGTTTTACACGAAATGTTGAAGGTCGTGAGGAAATAAAGAAAATTGCCAATCACCCACTTATTGTTAACAAAGGCACTGCTCACTCTATAAAAGCAGCAACTGCTTGCCTTTCTATTAAAGGTCTTTGTGCTGTTACCGACCAAAATCTAGAAGGTGCTTTTAGCAATTTTAGTCATGTAGTAAAAATTATGGAAGACAACCCGCCAATAATGCAAGAACTACCTAAAAGATACATTAGAGCTCTTAATAGTGTTATGTATGCTCACCTAAGCAAAGGCGAATGGGATGAAACTTTCAAAATCATCAATAAGATGAAAGGACTTTTATCTAAACAAGGTTTTGAAAGTATGGATATCCAACTAAAACTGTTTTCTATACCTTTTAATGCTGAACTTAATGTACATATTAAAATGGGTAATTACATGAAGGCCATTAAACAGGTTATTCCTAAAATTATTACAGGCTTACAACATTTTGATGGTAAGATAAACAAAGAAGAAGAAATGTTATTTTATTACAATATTTCTAGGGGTTACTTCTTTACAGATGATTTAAAAAGTGCCCTAAGATATATCAATTTAGTATTGAATGAAAATAAACCTGGATTAAGAGATGATGTTTATACTTTTGCCAGGTTAGTAAACCTCATTATCCATTTTGAATTAAACAATATTGAATTACTAGAGTATAACATTAAGTCTACCAAACGTTTTCTTACTGTAAACAAAAGAGATTTTAAGCTAGAAACTGTTTTCTTAAACGAAATGAGGAAATTGGTAAAAGCCAAAAATGAGGAAAAACAAAAAGAACAATTCATTACTTTTAAAGAAAACTTAATGAAAGTTTTTGAAGATCCTTATGAAATAATAGCTCTAGATTATTTTGATTTTATATTATGGTTAGATAGCAAAATAACCAATCAGTCTTTTGCGAAATTGGCTATAGAAAAAAGTGAATCGAAATAGTTTATAGCAATTCATATAGTATTCCTCTAACATATTATTTTAATTTACTTTTGGTTTTTCCAACAATTCCTCAATCACCCTCGGGAAATGCTCATATTCCAATTGGTGAATTTTATGAGCAACATCTTCATAAGTATCGATTTCATTAACGGCACACTTCGCCTGAAAAATAATAGCTCCTTCATCATAATGTTCATTTACAAAATGAATGGTAATACCGGTTTCCTTTTCTTTATTAGCAACAACGGCCTTATGTACAGTGTCACCATACATTCCTTTCCCTCCATAATTGGGCAATAATGCTGGATGGATGTTGATGATTTTATTCGGAAAAGATGTAATTAAATTTTCTGGTATTTTAAGTAAAAAACCAGCTAATACAATAAAATCAATCATTTTATCTTTCAATAAATTTACTAATTCGTCCGATTTTAACTGTTCAGAAGAAAAAACCACACTTTCAATAGCTAATTTTTTTGCTCTTTCTAAAACAAAAGCATCCGCTTTGTTTGTAAGTATTAAAACCACTTCTGCTAAATTCTTATCTTTAAAATAAGTAACAATATTTTCTGCGTTAGAACCGCTACCAGAAGCAAAAATGGCAATTTTATACATAAAGCTATTTTAAATAATTTTCTTTTTTTAAAGTGACAAAAGTAGGAATTAAAGTAATTTTAGACCTTTAAAATACATTGTAAAATCTTAAATGTAAGTACTAATAAAAATTATGTGGATAAAATAGGTGCGAATAATCAAAAATAATTTGATTATATTAAGATAAATAATTTTCTTTGCACCTTATAAACTTAAAATTAAAAAACATGTCAGATATTACAGGAAAAGTAAAATCAATTATTGTTGACAAATTAGGTGTTGACGAAAACGAAGTAACAAACGAAGCAAGCTTTACTAACGATTTAGGAGCTGATTCATTAGACACAGTTGAATTGATTATGGAATTTGAAAAAGAGTTTAACATTGCTATTCCGGACGATGAAGCTGAAAAAATTGCTACAGTAGGTGATGCTATTAATTACATCGAAAACAACCTAAAGTAAGCGTTTAAGCTCTATAAAAAATTGTTTAGAAATTGCTTTGGATGTTTAATTCAAAGCTTTTTCTGTTTATAATCAAACTTTAACCTAACTAATTTATGGAATTAAAAAGAGTTGTTGTAACTGGAATTGGTGCTATCACTCCATTAGGAAATACATTTCCTGAAACTTGGGAAAACCTTAAAAAAGGTGTTAGTGGTTGTGCTCCTATCACAAGATTTGATGCTACAAAGTTTAAAACGCAATTTGCTTGTGAAGTAAAAAACTTTGATGTTGCCGATCATTTTGATAGAAAAGAAGCTAGAAAAATTGACCCTTACACTCAATTTGCTTTAATTGCTTCTAAAGAAGCTGTTACAGATTCAAAAATTAACATGGAAACTGTTAATAAAGATAGAGTTGGTGTTATTTGGGGCTCAGGAATTGGAGGTATTAAAACTTTTCAGGATGAAGTAACTAACTTTGTTGGTGGCGATGGAACTCCAAGGTTTAATCCTTTCTTTATTCCTAAAATGATTGCAGATATTGCTTCTGGATTAATTTCTATGGAATACGGATTTAGAGGACCTAACTTCACTACTGTTGCAGCTTGTGCATCTTCTACCAATGCACTTATTGATGCTTTTAATTATATCCGTTTAGGGAAAGCTGATGTATTTGTTGCAGGAGGTTCTGAAGCTGCTATTTATGAAGCTGGAATGGGTGGATTTAATGCTATGCATGCTCTTTCGACTAGAAACGATTCTCCTGAAACTGCTTCTCGTCCTTTCGATAAAGACAGAGATGGTTTTGTAATGGGAGAAGGTGGTGCTGCTGTTATTCTTGAAGAGTATGAACATGCTAAAGCTAGAGGTGCTAAAATATATGCTGAAGTAATTGGTGGTGGTTTATCTGCAGATGCCCATCACATGACAGCTCCACACCCAGAAGGACTAGGTGCTAAAAACGTAATGCTTAATGCTATTGATGATGCAGGAATTTCTCCTGAAGATATTGACTACATTAACGTACACGGAACTTCAACTCCACTAGGAGATATTGCTGAGACACAAGCTATTCTTTCTGTTTTTAATGAACATGCTTATAACTTAAACATAAGCTCAACAAAATCAATGACAGGTCATTTATTAGGTGCTGCAGGTGCTTTAGAAGCTATTGCTACCCTTATGGCTGTTAATGAAGATGTTGTTCCTCCAACCATTAATCATTTTACTGATGATGAATCTTTTGACCCTAAATTAAACTTTACGTTTAATAAGGCTCAAAAAAGAGAAGTTAGAGCTGCATTAAGCAACACCTTTGGTTTTGGCGGACATAATGCTTCTATTATTTTTAAAAAATATAAAAGTTAATTGTTAGCCTTACTATTCAAAAAGAAATCCCAATATGCGTTAAAATTAGAACGTATATTGGGATTTTTTCCTAAAAACACTTCCATTTACAAACAAGCATTAACACATAAATCTTTAGTTGGTGATGATAAAATTATTCAAAGTAACGAACGCCTAGAGTTCCTTGGTGATAGTATATTAAGCAGCGTTGTTTCCCATTATCTTTTTTTACGGTATCCATTTAAAGATGAAGGGTTTCTTACACAATTACGATCTCGTTTTGTAAGCAGAGAAATGTTAAATAAACTTGGTAAAAAAATAGGTTTAGCAGAACTTATTGAAAAAAAACCTGAAGAAAGGAGTCTAAGTATATTAGGAAATGCATTGGAAGCTCTAATTGGTGCTATTTACATTGACAAAGGTTATGAACAAGCTCAAAAATTTATTCAACAAAAATTAATTGATATTCATTTAGATAGTGAAAAAATTGTAGCTCAAGAAACTAACTTTAAAAGCAGGGTAATAGAATGGTGTCAAAAAAATAAAATACTATTCGAATTTGAAACAAGTGAAGAAATAGATGGAAATCAAAACATATATACCGTAAATTTGCTCATCAATTCAGAAGTTAAAGGCAATGGTAAAGCTTACTCTAAAAAGAAAGCCGAACAATATGCTGCTGAGCAATTTTATAATGAAATTGCTAATGAATTATAAAAACCAATAGTAATGTTAGAAGAGAATGAATTAAAAGAGAAGTGGGAAAATGTTTTAAAAATGGTAGAACATCGTTTTGATGAACAAATAGATGAACAAACCATACTTTATATTATTGGTTTACAAGAACTCAATAAACCCCATAGAGTTTTCCAGAAAGAAGAAAAAGTAGATATTATACATATTGGTATTTGTACTGTTTTAAGCCAATATGGATATTATAGGTTTACTGGTAGAGATGATGATGGTTGGCCACATTTTAAAAATGTAAAAAAAATACCATCTAACACCAAAGGTCGAAAGCAACTTTTATTAATGCGAAAAGGAATTATTGATTATTTTGAGAACCTGAAAAAATTGTAGCAATTATTTTACAATTACAGTTTCTTGGTAAGTGTTCTTTTTACTTCTTTGTCTTTTTTCCTCGATTTTAACTACTTTTTTACCATACAATGTATCGGTAATAATAGGTTGTAATAAAGAATCTACTCCTTGTTTATAGTAAACAACTTCTACATCTAAGACTACAGAGTATTTAAAATCAAACATTGCTACACCACTAGCGTCAGTAACATTCGACTGGTCCATCCTTTTCTCATCAACAACACAGCTTCCGCACTCAAAAGGACCATCTGTTGGCCAAGCATGAACAGTTGCTCCAGCTGCTGGGGTTCCATCTTCTTCTATAACATTTACAACTAATCTTGGACCTCTGTCTTTAGCACAAGAGTAGAAAAACACCACAGTAACAAGGGCTAAAACTATATAATTTAAAGTAGGTTTCATGTGTCTATATTTATAACTTTTTAATATAATTTCTTAATATTGCAATGAACAAATGTAAGAAATAAAATTATCATGTCAAAAAAAATTCTTTTTAGTGTATTAGTTCTTTCACTTATGAGTTTTTCTTTATTTAAAGGAGAAAAAAAAGAAACAAAGATGCTTATCTCTACCGAATACGGAAATATTAAAATAAAGTTATTTAACGAAACACCTCAACATAGAGATAATTTTATAAAATTAGTAAAAGAGGGTTTTTATAATGAAACGCTTTTTCATAGAGTAATTAAAGATTTTATGATTCAAGGTGGAGATCCTGATTCTAAAAATGCTCAAAAAGGTGAATCTTTAGGTGAAGGAGATGTTGGTTATACCATTCCTGCAGAATTTAATACTAACTTAATTCACAAAAAAGGTGCATTAGCTGCCGCTCGTCAACCAGATAACGTAAACCCTCAAAAACGTTCATCAGGTTGTCAATTTTACATTGTGCAAGGCAGAAAATTTACCACAGAAGAAATTGAAAAAATTGAAAAAAATAAACAAGGAAGAATTGAATATACTGAAGAACAATATAAAACTTATGAGACTATTGGAGGGTATGCACCTTTAGATATGGACTATACTGTATTTGGAGAAGTAATAGAAGGATTAGATGTAGTGGATAAAATTGCTACAGTAAAAAGAGACAGAAAAGACAGACCTATTGAAGATGTAAAAATGACCATTAAAATCATCAAATAATTATTGATACTAAAAAACAGTATGAAAGATAAAATTCATCAACTAATAAATGAAATTGACAGCTTTGTTGCCGATAATAAAGAAAGTTTAGAAAAATTTAGAATACAGTTTCTGGGTAGTAAAAGTCTTATTAAAGATTTATTTAATGATTTTAAAAATGTTCCTAATGAACAAAAGAAAGAAGTTGGTCAGCTTATTAATGATGCTAAAGTAAAAGCTCAGGAAAAATACGATTCTTTTTTAGCCTCATTATCTAAAGAAGTCATTGCCTCAACAGATGAGCTAGACTTAACTAAAAGTGGTTTTCCTTCTAAAATTGGCAGTAGACATCCTATTTCTTTAGTAAGAAATGAAATTATAGATATTTTTTCACGAATTGGTTTTACTGTTTCTGAAGGTCCTGAAATAGAAGATGATTGGCATAACTTTTCAGCTTTAAATTTCCCACCAGAACATCCTGCAAGAGATATGCAAGATACTTTTTTTGTTGATTCCTCAATTAGTGAAATGGCACTAAGAACACACACATCGTCAGTACAGGTTAGGGTAATGGAAAATGCCAAGCCTCCTATTAGAACGCTTTCTCCTGGTAGAGTTTACAGAAACGAGGCTATTTCTGCTCGTGCCCATTGTTTTTTTCACCAAATTGAAGGTTTGTATATTGACGAAAATGTTTCTTTTGCAGATTTAAAACAAACCCTCCTTCATTTTGCTAAAGAAATGTTTGGCGAAAAAACCCAAATTCGTTTACGTCCTTCTTACTTTCCATTTACAGAACCAAGTGCCGAAATGGATGTTTCCTGTTCTGTTTGCAGTGGCAAAGGTTGTAATGTTTGTAAATATACCGGCTTTTTAGAAATTATGGGCTGCGGAATGGTTGACCCAAATGTATTAGAAAATTGTGGAATTGATAGCAAAAAATATAGTGGATTTGCTTTTGGAATGGGTATTGAACGTATTGCTATGCTAAAATTTAAAGTAAATGATTTACGTTTATACTCCGAAGGAGACATTCGATTTTTAAGCCAATTTAAATCGGTGTTGTAATAGGAATGTAAACAAAGTCAGAGATGTGTTTTTTTATCTAACCTTAACTTATTTTTCAGTAAACCCAACATGAAACAAAGCATCTCCTTGGTTTACAATTGGAGAATGGTTAGAACAAACCACATAACCATCATGTTTAGAAATTACTCTTTTTTCAAACTCTCCAAAAGGATCAGAAATAGTGCCTAACACAGTGCCTTTTTTAACATAACTTCCAATACTCACATAGGTTCTAAACATACCTGAATATCTGGCTCTCGTCCAACTTGAATCTGCCAATGTAATAGGTTCAGTTTTCGGGTAAGCTGCAATTTCTTTCGAAAAATCTCTTAACCCAATTTTATGCATCACTTTTAATGCTCCAGCAACTCCCACTTTTGTAACTGCTCTATCTAAATCTAGTGCTTTACCTCCTTCAAACAATAAAACCTTAACACCTTTCTTTGCTGCTTCACTTCTTAATGATTTTGGTAATACTTTGGACAGCATAATAAAAGGTGCTCCAAAAACTTGAGCTAACTCAATTGTTTCTTTATCAACACCTTCAATTCTAATGTGGGTATAATTAAATCGTTTACTCGCTCCAGTATGATAATCAATACAATAATCAATTTTAGGAACAATTTCTTTCATGAAAAAATAGGCAAATCTACTTCCTAAAGAACCTTCTTTAGAACCAGGGAAAACCCTATTTAAATCACGTCCATCTGGAAACTCTCTTGTTTGATGTAAAAATCCGAAAACATTTAAAACCGGAATACAAATTACTGTTCCGTTAGTTGGTTTATGGTAGTTTTTGGCTATAATTTGCCTAACAATTTCAACACCATTTACCTCATCTCCATGAATTCCTGCATTAAGTAAAATAACAGGCCCTGGATTTTTACCTCTAGAAACTATAACAGGCACTTCAATAGCTGTTCGGGTATGCAAACGAGCAATGTCAATATTTAGCTGAACGGTTTCTCCTCTGCCAATTTTTTTACCTAAAAAATGAAAAACATCTGTATCCATATAGCTTAATGCTTTACTTTTTTAATTCAAATTTGAACTCGAAACTTTAAACCTTAAACATGCCTTTCTATATACCTAATAATGCTTTTAGCAATATCCTTTCCAGTAGCTCCTTCAATACCTTCTAAACCTGGAGAAGAATTTACCTCCATAATTAGAGGCCCTTTTTTAGACTGTAACATATCTACACCAGCAACGCCCAAACCAAGGGATTTAGCAGCTTTTAGTGCAGCATTTTCTTCATCATCAGTTAAATCATACAATGAAGCTGTTCCTCCTCTGTGTAAATTAGAACGAAACTCTCCTTCTTTCCCTTGTCTTTTCATCGCACCTACTACTACTCCATCAACAACAAAAGCTCTAATATCTGCACCACCAGCTTCTTTAATAAATTCCTGAACAATTACTCTGGCTTTTAATCCATTAAATGCTTCTAAAACAGATTCGGCAGCATTATTATTATCTGCCAATACTACTCCTACTCCTTGAGTTCCTTCTAATAATTTAATTACCAATGGTGCTCCTCCAACATTTTTAATAATAGATTTTACATCTTTAGAATAGTTAGTAAAAGCAGTTTTTGGCAATCCTAAACCTGCTCTAGCTAAAATTTGTAAACTTCTTAACTTATCTCTAGAACGAACTAACGCCTGAGATTCTGTTGCAGTAAATACTTTCATCATTTCAAACTGACGAACAACAGCTGTACCGTAAAAAGTTACAGAAGCTCCAATTCTTGGTATCACAGCATCAACATCATTAAGTGGTTTCCCCTTATAATAAATTTGAGGCTTACGTTTTTCAATAATAAGATCACATTTGGTATGGTCAATTACTACCATTTCGTGTTTTCTTTTTTCTCCTGCTTCAACCAAGCGTTTTGTAGAGTAAAGATTAGGATTTCGGGATAAAACGATAATTTTCATGAATCTAAATGGGGTTTAATTTTTATGCTTTTAGTTAAATAGTATAATGTTATTTTTTAATGATAAATTTTTTAATGACGTATCTACAATAAATCTATTGGTTAAAAACTTTCTTCCAATTAATACACTAAATCGCATACTACCTCTTTCTGAAAGTGTAAATTCTATTGGAAGAGTTTGGTTGAAAAGAACAATTTCTGTTGTGATTTTATAACGCTCTTCTACCTGACCATTAGAACTTTTAACCTTTTTTTTAGTAAAGGCGTCAAAAGTAATTTCTTTTTCGTGATAATTTTCATGTTCGGGATCTAAAAGATTACATTTTATTCTTTTTTGTCCGTTTTCTTCAAATTCAATAATATTATGACAATGTAAACTGGAAGTATATGCTCCAGTATCTATTTTTATTGGTAATTGTAATATGTTAAGCAGAGGAAAATCAGCAACATCTTGCCTTCCTATTAATATTTTTTGCTTTGTAGTCATCTTTTCAAAAATTCAAAGCTATGAAATTAAACTGTAATGAATAAAAAATGTTGCAAACAAAAAAGCACAGCCTAATTTAGACCGTGCTTCTCAAATTAAAAAATTATTTATTTATTTTATCAATTTAGCGGTATCTTTTTGAAGACTTAATGTAATTGCATCTTTATAAAGTTTCATGGCATAAATCAAAGATTTTTGAGTAAACCCACCTTCTGTATAAAAATAGTAGTAATAGGATATAGTGTTGGTTTTTTCGTTATAAAAAATCTTAACTAAGGCAACTTCAGTATTGATTTTATTCATCAATTCATAAACCTCTTGTTTATTAGCTCCCTCTACTATTTGATAAACACCAGAAAGAGTAACATATCTTTTTTTAGGATCTATATCTAAAAACACAGAATAAACATCTTTAACTTTTACGTAAGTTTCTTTTACTTCTAACACTTCAATAAAAGCGTTTTCAAAGGTTTCTTTTAAAAAATTTGGTGTTAATTCATCTGCTGATATTAACTTTTGAGCATTTACCACTAAACTGGTAGAGAAAAACAACACCAACAATAATACTAGTTTACTTAATTTAATTGATGAAGATTTTAAATTTAGATTTGTCATAATTAATAGTTTTAATTTTTAAATATTTTAGGCAAACATATAAATCTCTGTCTAAATATTATATACGACAAATGACTTATTTTTACACTCTTACTCCAAAAATACAGATATCATCTACCTGAGTGTAGTTGCCTTGCCAAGCTCTGAGTGTTTCTTTTAATATATTTTTTTGAACGTCTAGTGGTTTATTAGCAATTTGAGCGAATAAATCATATAATTGTTTAGTCATAAACTTTTTACCATTTTCGCCACCAAACTGATCGGCATAGCCATCGCTAAACAAATAAATCATATCGTTTTTTTGTAACGGAATATCATGTGTAGTAAAAGGCTTATCTTCTAAAAACTTTCCTATTGGTTGTTTATCAGGCTTAATTTTTATGAGTTCTCCTTTTCTTACAATTATTAAAGGTCTGTTAGCTCCTGAATACTGAAGAGTAGCATAACTTTCTGAAGGTTTGGAGTTGTTGGAGAATTGTAAACTACACAATACTAAGTCCATTCCATCTCTTACCCCTCCACTTTTGGCAAATCGTTCTATTACAATTTCCCTAACACGTTCCAATAATTTCCCTGTTTCAGTTATACCTTCTTCCAAAAGTGCTTTAGATAAAGCATTAGAACAAACTACGCTCACCATCGCTCCCGGAACACCATGTCCGGTACAATCGGCAACAGCGAAAAAAGTCCTATTATCTCTCCCTTCGGGGGAGTCGGAGGGGGCTTTTTCCATCCAATAAAAATCTCCACTAACCACATCTTTTGGTAAATAAAGTAAAAAGTTATCTTTAAGCGTTTTATTTATCATTTCATCAGTAGGTAAAATTGCCTGCTGAATTCTTTTAGCGTAATGAATACTATCGGTAATTTCCTTATGTTTATCTTCAACAATCTGTTTTTGCTCAGAAATTTCTTTGGTAGCTTTTTGCACTTCAATAGTAAGTTCTCTAGCTCTAGCAGCTAATCTTCTTCCATTTAACCGAACTATTAAAACCATTATTCCAATAAAAGTTAATCCATAAAAACCATACATCCACCATGTTCTCCACCAAGGGGGTAAAACTTTAAAATGATAGGTTTGAATTGGTGTTCTCTTACCTTCAGGCATAATGGCTTTAACTAAAAAGGTATATTTTCCCTCCCATAAATTATTGTAGTTAGCCAATGTTTTGGATGATAATGGAGACCATTCTACTTTTTCCAAATCGATAGCAGAAGCATATTCTATCAAAGCGTATTGATATTTTACCAAAAAATTTCTTTCTGTTTCTACAGCTAAAAACTCAAATGAAATGTTGTTTAAATGGTTGGGCAGAACTAAATCCTCTGGTATTTGATACCAGTTTCTTACCTCAGAAAATGTAATTCCTTCTAAGTTTTTAAATAATGTTGATTTCTCTTCATCATCCAATCTATTTCCATAAATTAAAGCCTCTTCATTAAGCGTAATTAAACTATCGTTGTGATTTTTAAGTGAATTCCAACTAATATTTTCTTCATTAATTTTAACTTTTTGAATAAATAGTTTAGGTAAACGCTTGTCTCTATTAATTGCATTAGGATTAAATCTTACTATTTTATCATCTCCACAAGCTCCCCAAATAATTCCTTTGGTATTTTTATTATTTTTTGGCAAACCAACGGTTGTATAACACATAGAATTGGTATTTAAATCTTTTATAGGAAAGCCTGTTTTGTTATTGTACTTCTCCCAAATAAATTCAGCTTTTTTTATGCTTTTATTGGGTAAATCAGTTCTTCCTGAAGCCAATAACTTATTGTCAACATTGAGTTTTAACCCACAAAAACCTAAATTGGTACCAAACCAAATTATTCCATTTTCATCTTCAATCATATCATAAACCACATCATCTGCCAATCCGTTTAACGTATTGATGGTTAGGAAATCAGTACCATCAAATCTAATTGCACCACCACCAGATGTGCCTAGCCAAATATTATCAGCAGCATCTTCCAACATACATTTAATAGAATTATGTGGTAAGCCATCTTGTGTAGTATAATTTGTAAACTTTTTTCCATCAAAAACACTAATTCCACCGCCATTTGTAGCCAACCAAATATTTTCGTTTTTATCTACCAAAATGCTCCTCACGTTATTATGAGACAAGCCATTAGCAACTGTATAGTTTTCAAATTTTTCACCATTAAACTTGCTCACACCACCTCCATTAGAGCCAAACCACATGTTGCCTTTTGCATCTTGTGCTATGCTTCTAATATCATCATGAATTAGGCCTTGTTTAGTGGTATAAGTCACAAAATTTCTTCCGTTAAACTTACTTACTCCTCCTCCTTCTGTTCCAAACCAAATATTGCCTTCTTTATCTTGATATATTGCCCAAACCGTATTCTTGGCTAATCCATCTTTGGTGGTGTATGTCGTAAAATAAGTACCATCAAACTTACAAGCTCCTTTATCATTGGTGCCAAACCAAATGTTTCCTTCATTGTCCTCAATAGTATTCCAAACCCTATTTTGTGCTAAGCCTTGGTTCGTGGTATAAATAAAAAAAGCATCTCCATTATAGCGACTTACACCACCTCCGTAAGTGCCTATCCAAAGATTTGCATTTACATCTTCGGTAATACTAAAAACTCTATTATGTGATAAACCTTGTTCGACAGTATAGTTGGTAAAGCACTCGGAAAAATCTTCTTTAGATGTTAAATAACAATCTATATCCATTTTAATAATGCCTTGATGTTTTGTTCCCAACCAAATGTTTTCTGATTTATCAATAATTATTGTACTAATGTTATTATTTGGAAGTCCATTTTTTGTATTTATAACCTTAAAAGAATTACCATCATAAAAAGTAATTCCTTCATCAGTAGCAATCCAGAAATTCCCTTGTTTGTTTTTTACCATTACAGCAATATGATTACTACTTAACCCATCAAGCGTAGTAAAATTTTCAAAGCTTTTTCCATTATAACGGACTAATCCAGCTCCTCCTGTACCAAACCAAATATTACCTTGCTTATCTTCTAACACACTCCATACTGAATTTTGAGCTGTCTCACTACTTACATCATAATTGGTAAATTTTTTACCATCAAACTTACTCACTCCGGCATTTTTGGTTCCTAGCCAAATATTACTTTTACTATCTTCAAAAATGCTGATAACCGTATTTTGAGCCAGTCCTTCTTTGGTAGAATAGGAAACAAATTTATTTCCATCGAACTTACTTACTCCTCCTCCATCAGAGCCAAACCATAAGTTGCCTTTGCTATCTTCAAAAGCAGACCAAATGGTATTATTTGCCAACCCATTGGCGGTGGTAAATGTGGCAAACTGTTTTCCATCAAAACGACTTACTCCTCCACCAAAAGTACCAAACCATAAATTTCCTCTTTGGTCGATAATTCCACAAGAAATAGAGCTTAATGCCAAGCCTTGCTCTGTATTAAAATTAGTGAAATTGACTTCGGGAGTGGTAGCTTGTACTACGGATGTTTGTGCGAAAACTGCTGAAACATTAATCAGATAAAGCATTAATAGCAAGCTAAATATGCGATTCCCAATCTTTATCCTTTTCACTATTCTCAACACCATTAATGCTTGTTATAATTGTATAATAAAATCTCTGATTAATAAAAAAACATCATTGTATTTTTCCAATTTCAATTTATCGGAAGTATCATCAATATCATGATAGGCTGTTCCACCACCTAACCCATAAATAAAAAAAGCTGGAATTCCTTTTTGAGCAAACCAAAAATGGTCGCTGTTGGGGGCATTTTTTCGTTTTTTAATTTCAGGGACATAATTTTTTTCGTTGCACGACTCCAACAAGGCAAATGCTTGTGATAAATCAGCTCCATTTACTACCATAATGCCATCAGTTCCAGTTCCAATTACATCTAAATTAATAAGAAAATTCAATCGTTGTAATTTAAACAATGGATTTCCCACAAAAAAGCGAGAACCCAAAATACCTGATTCCTCTGCTCCAAAAGCCATAAAAACCATGGTTTTTTTCGGTGGGTTTTCACTAAAATATTTAGCAAAATTTAGCAGCATAGCCACTCCAGCAGCATTATCATTTGCTCCAGGAAAATAAACCTCATCACCCATTCTTCCTAAATGATCATAATGAGCGGAAACTGCAATAATTGAATCAGGAAAATCCGTTCCCTCTATATAACCAATTACATTTTGTGATTTAAAATTGCTGATTAATTGCTGATTGATATTTACTGCTATTTTTCGAGCATTTCGATCTACGACTTCTCTCAGAATGTGAAGCACAGCATATTTCTCATAAGAAGTTGCTATGGATTGAGTCAATTTATTTTCCAATAAAATTATCCCCGCAGCATTAAAAACATTAATTTGAAGTGCTTTTAAAATTTCGTTATCCTTTTCTATCCCTTCATTATCAATTACAATTATTTTATTGAAGAAAAAATCTCTCTTGGTTAGTTTTTGCAACTCTTTTTTAGTGGGTAAATTAGTGGAATTGTAATGCACTAAATCAAATTCGCCTAGCAACTTGCTTGATGCAGCTCCAACAATATAATCTTTTCCAGGAATGAGTTTTTTACCATCTATAGCCACCTCCAATTTTCCCGAAAAAGTGTTGATGTTATAATTAAAATGCTGTAAAAAACTTTCTTGAAAAGATTTTAACCCTAGTTTTTTGTATTCTTTGGTAATAAAATCTGCTGCTTTTCTTTCCCCTTTGTTTACTGCTCCTCTACCTTCAAAATAAGAGGATGATAAGGTGTCTAACATCTTTTTAGCATATTCTACATCCTGACTTTTAGCGGGAATTACAACTAAAAAAAAACCCAAAAAAAATAAACTATTTTTCAGCATCACTTAACTATTTTATTAGCTAAATCTTCTTTCTACCAAAATAGAAAACTCCACATAGAAATTATTTTCCTCATCCCAATTATATTGAGTTTTAGCAGTAATAAGTTTCTCATTAGCTTCATTTATGTTGCTAGATTCATCAATGGTTTTAATTAAATTATTAAACGCTTCCATGTTTTTATCAAACAACTCATTTGCAAACAAATACCTGTCGTTTAAAGAAAAAGCTTCTTTTAAATTTTTAATAGGCGTTCTACTTAATTTTTGGGCAACTTCTTGATTAGCTTTTAAATCTTCCGTAGCGCTAATCACTTTGTCTTCCATTTTTTCTTGTGGTTCTTTTTCTTGTTCTTCTTGCTGAGTTGCTTCAGGAGTTTCAATAACAGAAGCTTCCGGCTCGGCAACTTGTTCGGTAATAATTATTTCTGAAACAGCACTTTCTGGTGCTACCAATTCTTCTTCTTGAGTACTTGTTGGCCCTTGTGAAGGAGTAGCTTTTTGTTGATTTTCTTGAACTTCGAGCAAGTACTTTAGTACCGCTAATCGCTCTTGCATTTTGTTTACTTTAGAAATAACAGCACTTACTTCTAATGATGGAATAGGTCTATTAGCAGGAAAACTTTCAGAATGTTCCACAATATTTTTTATTATCTCATTAAGTTCCTGGCGAATTTTCTTCACATCCATATACAACAAAATTATTTTTTATTAAACTACTATTTTGAACTATAAAAATAGTAAAAAAACGATTAGTTTTACAACTTATTAAATATATGTTTTTAGAAAATACCATACACACAACAAAAAAGAAAGGCTGGATAGAAGTTATCTGTGGTTCTATGTTTTCAGGGAAAACCGAAGAGCTTATCCGCAGAATGAAGCGTGCTAAGTTTGCTAAACAAAATGTAGAAATTTTTAAACCCGAAATAGACACACGCTACGATGAAGAAAAAGTGGTTTCGCATGATGCCAATGAAATTCATTCTACTCCTGTTCCTTCTTCTTCTAACATTATTATTTTAGCCAACAATGTGGAAGTGGTTGGTATTGATGAAGCCCAATTTTTTGATGATGGCTTAGTAGCAGTATGTAACCAATTGGCGAATAGCGGTATTCGGGTTATTGTTGCCGGTTTGGACATGGATTTTAAAGGAAAGCCTTTTGGACCAATGCCACAAATTATGGCTTGTGCCGAATACATTACCAAAGTACACGCTATTTGTATGCATTGCGGAGAATTAGCCAATCATTCTCATAGAATAAACGCCAACGACAAGTTGGTTCAGCTTGGAGAAACTGATACTTATGAACCACTTTGCCGAAGTTGTTTTCAACGGGCAGTGAGGAAAGCCCCCTAAATCCCCTACTTCGACTACGCTCAGTATAAACTCCAGACGACTTGTCCAACGCACATTGCCATTTCCCATCCCAACCTTTCCCGCTTTTCGGCAGAGGACAAACCCAAAGGGAAGGAGTTGCCAACGCAATAAGCCAATCTTTTCGTCATTCCTGTGCAGCGTAGCGGAAACAGGAATCTATTTTATCTAATCCAAAATTCAATTTTATTAGTTAGTTTTTTTTCAAGTTCCTCAGGAGAATTGTAAAGAACATGTTGTAATTGCTTTATATCAAAATGAGCATTTTTAAAATCATCCTCTTTACAAGTATAAATTACTTGTTTCCCTAACCCTAAAGCATAGCCACTTTCAAAATAAACACCATTTCTGTGATGAGTAAAATCAGCGATACAAAATTTAGCTTTTCTAATTTCATTTAATATTCCATCAGGAATAGTTTTGTCACTATCTAAATGTTCTTCATCAATTAGTATAGCATTAAAATTATTATTCTTTAAAGCTCTTTTTATTGCATCTCTATAAATTGTTGTGCTGTCATCAAAAGCCATGGCAATAAAACATTTGTTAGATATAACCGAGCTTTTTTCTATTTCAACAATTCTATTTAAGCCTTCATGAGTTAATTTAATTGCTGTACCTTGTATATTCTCAATAAGATTAATTTTGACTAATGATCTTATATAAAAGAATAATTCTTCCTTGTTTTTAAAATAGTTGAGCAGTATAATTTCATCATTCTTATCAATAGTTTGATATGGACTAATGAAAATTGGTCCTTCATCAAATTCTTGTTTTTTATAAAAATAAAGTAATAAATTATCCATTTTCTCAGATGCATTTTTAGGATAACTTATAGTTTCTAAAAAATCTGGAAAAATTAATTTCTCATAGCTTTCAGGAATTTTTAAACTACAATCGTTTGTGCATAAAAAGATTGCTTCTGGCAATAAACCGTTTACAATTAATCCTTTTACAATATGATGTTCAAGTATGTTTTTATTTTTTATTTCTCTATAACAATCGTAACACCAAAGTACCCTAATTTCAATTTCTAATATTTTTAAATGATAAAAATTGCGTCTCCAGAGATAGCATTCGTAAGAGATACTTCAAAACCCGTAAGTGGACATTCAATAGTATTTGCCATATTAAATTAGTATTTATGTAGATTACTCGTTTATAATGATGTATTGACAAAGATATATTAATTTAATTGTTTTGAGTTGCAGCATTTTGTTCAATTCAAAAACATTGTCTTTAAGCTCCAAAGGAGCGATATTTTTTAGCGATGAAGTTCATTTCTCAACACAACAAAATAACGCATTACGCTATTTTAAAAATTTCTTTTACTTATTTTTGAAGAAAACTAATTCGTGTTTTATAGCAACTACACCCCATTTAAAACAAGAAACTAACCCTAAAAAATGACGCTTTTATTCATCTATTTATTCATAGCACTCTTTATTTCTTTTTTGTGTTCCATAATGGAAGCGGTATTACTATCTGTTCCCATATCCTACTTAAAATCAGTAGTTGAAAATGGAAATAAAAGTGCAATAAGCATGATTAAACTAAAAGAAGACATTGATAAACCGCTCTCTGCCATACTTTCTCTCAATACTGTTGCCCATACTGTTGGGGCTGCAGGTGTAGGAGCACAAGCTACTATTGTTTTTGGAGATGCTTATTTTGGAATTGTTTCAGCTGCATTAACCATTTTAATTTTAGTTTTTACCGAAATTATTCCTAAAACATTAGGCGCTAATTATAGCAAAGAGCTTGTAGGTGTTACTTCAAAACTAATTAATATTTCCATCATTTTAACGTATCCGCTTGTTATCATATCTTCTTTACTTACAAGATTATTAGCAAGAAGTAAAGTAGAATTAACTACAAGCAGAGAAGAAATTTCAGCATTGGCAAGTATCGGAACTCAAGAAGGTATTTTTGCTGATAAAGAAAATAAAATTATTCAGAACTTAATTAAACTAAAAAGCATAAAAGTCTCTGAAATAATGACTCCAAGAGTGGTAGTAGTTATTGCCAACGAAGAAATGACTTTGCAAGAATTTTTAAAAAACAAAGAGTTTTTACATTTTTCAAGAATACCCGTTTATCAAACTAATAAAGATAATATAAGTGGTTATGTTTTAAGAACTATAGTTTTTGAGAAATTAGCTGAAGACCAATTCGACTTAAAATTGAAAGATATTAAAAGAGAAATTATAACATTCCCAAAATCTACCACCCTATTTAAAGCTTGGGATGAAATGTTAGCCAAACGTGAACACATCTCATTAGTTATTGATAATTATGGTGGAATGGACGGTATAACTACTCTTGAAGATATTATAGAATCATTATTAGGTTTTGAAATAATTGATGAAAAAGACAGGGTTGACAATATGCAAAAATATGCGTTAGACAGATGGAAAAACAAACAAAAAAAATACGATTTGCTTAAGGATGCGAGGAAAAAAGATGAAAATTTATAAACTCCAAGCGTGGACGCTTGAAGTAGCGGAGACAGTAACGACTTAAACCACATAGATACATAGAAGTCCATAGCGGCTAATTAGAAGATTTTTAGCAACACAAAGTGTTTCCATTTTATGGAAACAAACTATCTGAAACTTAGCTTTAACTTTTTTGAGCTAATAAAAACTATGTTTCTATGTGGTTAAATTTCTGTACACTTGCTAGATTGCACCAAATCAGTAGTACTAGTTGTTATTTTCCAAAAAAACATCCATAACAAAAAAATAACCTTGCTTCTTCCATAAAAGATTCCTTTTATTTACATTTACAGTTATAAAATTTGATAAATGGCTACTTACGAGTTTAATGGTTTTAAGCCTGTGGTTCATCCAACGGCTTTTGTGCATCCTCAGGCAGCAGTAACGGGCAATGTAATTATCGGAGCAGATGTTTATGTTGGTCCGGGAGCTGCTATTCGTGGCGATTGGGGAAAAATAATCATTAAAGACGGTTGCAATGTGCAAGAAAACTGCACCATACACATGTTTCCTGGGACTACAGTAACATTATATGAAGGAGCTCATATCGGACATGGAGCCATTATCCACGGAGCAACCATAGGCAAAAATTGCTTGGTAGGAATGAACAGCGTAGTAATGGATGATGTAATTATTGAAGACGAATGCATTATTGGTGCATTGTGTTTTGTTCCCGCCAAAATGGAAATTGAAAGAAGAAGTTTAGTGGTAGGAAATCCTGCAAAAATCATTAAAAAAGTAAGCGATGAAATGATGGCTTGGAAAACCAAAGGAACTCAACTTTATCAAGCATTACCAAAAGAAGCTTATGCTACTCTAAAACCTTGCGAACCACTTACAGAAGAAGAACCCAACCGACCCGAGCAAGAAAAAATGTACCACACCTGGAATAAAATTAAAACTAACCCTTAATAACTACAACTATGGAAAACCTTGAACTACTTACCAATCCTATTATCATTACATTAATTGTTATTGTTGCCATTTGGGATGGCATTTGGAAATTAATAGGCTTATGGAAATCCGCCAGAAACAACGACTTAGTGTGGTTTGTTTGTATCGCTATTTTTAATACCGTTGGCATTTTACCCATTATTTACATTCTAAGTAAAAAGAAAGAAGAAGCTGCTAATGAATAAATTTTTACTGATAACCGCACTTTTATGCTTCGCAAGCATTAACAATGCTACTGCCCAAGTAATAAACGACCCTATTGGTGCTCGTTCTACAGCCATGGGTGGAATTACTACTACCCTTTCCGATTTGTGGTCAACCAACAACAACCAAGCAGGATTAGGTTTTGTTGAAGATTTAAGTGCCGGATTGTATTACGAAAACCGATTTTTACTAAAAGAAACCAGTTACAAAGCAGGAGCTTTTGTTTTACCTACCAAAACAGGAGCTTTCGGAGTAAGTGTAGCTTCTTTTGGTTTTACAGAATTTATGGAAACCCGAGCAGGCTTATCGTACGGATTAAAATTTAGTGAAAAATTTGCCGTTGGTGTGCAAATGAATTATTTACGAACCAGCCTAACCCAAGAGTTTGGAAGTAAAAACAGTGTTACCGGAGCAGTTGGACTTATTGGAAAATTAAGTAACGAGATTACGTTGGGAGCTCATATTTACAATCCTACCAGAAGCAAATTGGCTGAATACGACAATGAGCGTATTCCCACAGTAATGAAGTTAGGCTTAGATTATCGTTTTTCTGATAAATTAATTTTTGCCTTAGAAACTGAAAAAGATATTGATTTTAATCCTGTAGTAAAATTCGGAATTGAATACCATATTATAGATATTCTTTACATAAGAGGTGGAATTTCTAACAATCCTACCTCTAGCGCTTTTGGTTTTGGTTTAATTATGAAAAACTTTATTTTGGAAGCTTCATCCTCTTTCCACCAAACATTGGGTATGACTCCCGGAATTTCGCTGATATACAAAAAATCTGATTCCAAATCTTCTAACAAAGTAAAAACAGATTTTTAATGTTGAAGAACTTAAAAAACATACTATTCTTTTTGTTTTTTCTTATTTTTTGCTTGAACCAAACTCAAGCTCAAAACCGTGAGGATGAAAAAAATCAAATTATAGAAACAAGGGTAGAATATTTGTCAGAAACAGATGAAAATCCTGATGCTGATTATACTACAATTTTTGATCAACTTTCATTTTATTACGACAAGCCACTAAACCTCAACAGAGCTGATTTTGATGATTTAAGTTCTCTTGATTTACTTAATGATATTCAAATTAATAACCTACTCGCCCACATAGAAAAAAATGGTAAATTAATGACGCTAGAGGAGTTACAAACCATTGAAGGTTTTGATATGGAAAGCATTAAGCTAATTTTACCCTTTGTAAAAGTTAGTGCCGATATCAATACTGCTCAACTTACTTTTAAAGAACTTTTAAAAAATGGTAACAACCAATATTTTGTTAGGGTAGAAAAAGTGTTGGAAGAGAAAAAAGGCTATAGTCCAGCTACCGACTCTGCTCTTGCTGCAAGTCCTAACTCACGTTATTTAGGTTCTAATGAGCGAATTTTTAATCGTTATCGTTATAAATACGGTAACCATGTTAGTATTGGTTTTACTGCTGAGAAAGATCCAGGAGAGGAATTTTTTACAGGCACTCAAAAAAATGGTTTTGATTTTTATTCAGCACACTTATTTTTAAGAGATAGAGGAAAGTTTAAACAAATCGCTTTGGGAGATTACCAAGCTCAATTCGGACAAGGATTAACATTTTGGTCGGGAAGAGCTTTTGGCAAAGGTGCCGACATTTTAATGATTAAGAGAAGTGCTATTGGACTTAAACCTTACGCTTCTGTTGATGAAACTTTATTTTTAAGAGGTGGCGGATTAACCTACGAACTCGGAAAATTTGAAATAACAGGATTTTATTCTTACAAAAAAGTAGATGGAAATGTTCTCACACAAGACACTTCAGGGTTATCGCAAGAAGAAATTGAAGCTATTAATCAAGAAGGATTATCCATTTCATCATTACAACAAACAGGTTTTCATAGAACTCCTAATGAACTAGAGGATCAAGATGCCATTACACAACAACAAATGGGAGGACATATTGCTTATAAAACTAGAAGCTTAAATATTGGAGCTACAGGGATTTTCAGCAAAATAGATGCAAAATTTGAAAGAACTTTACAACCTTATAGTCAGTTTAGAAACCAACAAAGCGAACAAGCTAAAATGGGTTTAGATTACAATTGGATTTATAAAAATTTTAACTTCTTTGGAGAAATAAGTCAAAGCATTGATGCCGGAAAAGCTATTACTTCAGGCGCAATTGTAATGCTCGACCCTAAACTTTCCTTAGCTGTTTTGTATAGAGATTTTGATAGAGATTTTCAACCTATTTCTAGTGCTGCCATTGGTGAAAATTCTGTAAATGAAAATGAAAAAGGATTATACACTGGAATTGTTGCCAAAATGGGCAAAAACTTTTCGCTAACCGCTTATTACGATCAGTTTAGTTTTGGCTGGCTTCGTTTCGGAATTGATGCCCCCTCTAAAGGACATCAATATATTACACAACTGAACTACCGACCATCCCGAAAAATGGAAATGTATGTTAGAATAAGACAACGCTTAAGAGATAAAAGTACACAGGTAGATGTTGACGATATAGATTATTTGGTAGATGAAACGCAAACCAATTATCGTTTCAACTATTCTTATCAAATTACCGAATCTATTAAACTCAAAGGAAGGGTAGAATTAATTAATTACGATTTGCAAGAATCTCCTTTTGAAACCGGTTATTTGGTTTATCAGGATATTATTTACAAAGCTAAAAGTAGTCCGCTTTCTTTTTCATTCAGATACGGACTTTTTGATACCGATTCTTATAACAGTAGAATTTATGCTTATGAAAATGATGTATTATACTCTTTTTCTATTCCTGCATATTATAATAGAGGGGTTAGAACGTATCTTACTACAAGGTATCAATTTAGAAAAGGAATAGATTTATGGTTACGTTACGCCCTTACTTATTTCGAAAATGTTGATACCATTGGTAGTGGACTAGAAGAAATTCAAGGAAATCATCGTTCGGACGTGAAAATTCAATTGAGATTTACTTTTTAATAGCTGCTACCACATTAGTTTTATACGTATTGATTTTCTAATTTTACCATGAGTTTTGAATAAGAAAATACCTGTTTTAAAATCTTAAACCACATAGATTCTGTGTTAGTTTTAACAGTAATGAAATATAATGAATAATTAATTTTAATAAATGAAAATTTTAATAACTGGTAGTAACGGACTTTTAGGACAGAAATTAGTTGCTTTATTGGCTAATAAAGAAGGTATTATGCTATTAGCAACTTCAAAAGGAGCAAACAGAATAAGTAATACAAACGGTTATCAATACCAAAGTTTAGATATTACAAATGAAAATGAAGTAGCAACAATTTTCAATTCCTTTAAACCAGATACCGTAATTAATACCGCTGCCATGACGAATGTGGATAGCTGCGAATCGCTACAAAAAGAATGTTGGGAATTGAATGTAACTGCTGTGGAATACCTAATAAAATATGCCGAACAACATCAAGCACATCTCATTCATTTATCAACCGATTTTGTTTTTGATGGAGAAAATGGTCCTTACAAAGAAACCGACCAAGCTAATCCGCTGAGTTATTACGGAAAATCTAAGCTGGCAGCCGAAAAATTAGTGCAACAAGCCAACACTAAATGGAGCATAGTCCGCACCATTATTGTTTATGGAGTAGCAGAAAACATGAGCCGTTCTAACATTGTACTTTGGGCAAAAGAAGCCTTAGAAAAAGGCGACCCACTTACTATTGTAGATGATCAATTTCGTTCGCCAACATTAGCAGAAGATTTAGCTCTGGGTTGTTGGCTCATTGCGGAAAAACAAGCTACAGGAATTTTTCATCTTTCAGGTAAAGATGTAATGAGCATTATTGAATTGGTGTATCGTGTAGCAGATTTCTATAATTATGACAAAAGTAATGTGCAACCCATAAAATCAAACTCTTTAAATCAAGCTGCTAAAAGACCACCAAAAACAGGGTTTATTTTAGATAAAGCCATTAATGAATTAGATTATAAGCCCTGCTCTTTTGAAGAAGGGTTAGCAATTATTGATGGGCAATTGAAAAGAAAATGAATAACCATTCACTTTAAATTTAGCTAATACCAATCTTAAAAAAATGCAAAGTATATATTGTATGCATAATATATATTGTGTATATTTGTGTATTAAATTCATAATTTATGAGAAAAAACATCGACATAGACGAAACCACTTTAACTAAGCTTAAAATTATTGCGGCACTAGAAGACATGAGTGTTAAAGGCTTAATGGAACAGGCAGTAAGTTGGTTTGTTCAACAAAAAGAAAAACAACGTTATAAAAACCTTAGTATAGAAGAAAAAGAAGATTTAGGTTTGCTAATGTTAATGCAACAAGTAGATGTTGACGATACTGTGAGTAAAGCCGAGTTTTTTAAAGCGTTGAATGAAAAGTAAACTTATACTTAAAGTCAAATGAAAATAATTTATTCTAAAGCTATTACTAAAGATGTAAAGAAAATCAAAGACCAAAAGCTTATTGATAAAATTATTGCGGTAGTTAACAATATTAGCGAGGTTAAAAAATTAGAAGACATTAAAAATCTTAAAAAAATGAAAGGTCACCCCACAGCTTACCGAATTAGAATAGGCGATTACCGTTTAGGCTTTTATTATGAAGATAATACTGTAATCTTAGCAAGGTTTGTTAAAAGAAATGACATTTACAACTTGTTTCCGTGATTAAGTGAACTGTTTAGACATTAAAATACCCAATACAATTATTTTTCAGCAACAACTATTGCACTATTTTAGCGATGCAAAAAACGTTGTTTTTCTTAACAGCAATCATCCTTCAACCAAAAATTTTATTGCTATTTCCGATAACAATGAATGTAACGAAAACAGTTGGCAATTTGGCTTTATCAGTTACGATTACAAAAATCAGATTGAAAAATTAAGCTCTAATCACCCTGATGGTATTCAGTTTCCTGAGAAACATTTTTTTACCCCACAATTGTTATTTGTATTAGAAGGAGAAAATAGTCAACTCCTTTATAATAAGGAACATTATTCTAGTAATGAAATCAATGCAATACTCAACAACATTTCAACTTATAAATTACCTGATGTTGAAGTAAAACAACCTATAACTGTTAAAAGTAGAATTAGCAAAACGGAATATTTAGAAAAAGTAACAGCACTAAAAAACCACATTCAGTTGGGCGATATTTATGAAGTAAATTTTTGTCAGGAATTTTATGCTGAAAATGTAGCTATTAACCCAATTGACTATTATTTTTTGCTTAACGAAAAATCACCTACACCTTTCTCTTGCTTTGTAAAACAAGATGATAAATATTTGCTTTGTGCTTCTCCCGAAAGGTTTATTCAAAAAACAGGAAGCCAAATAATTTCTCAACCTATAAAAGGTACTATTAAAAGAGGTAAAAACCAACAGGAAGATGAACAGCTAAAACAAATACTATCTCAAGACCAAAAAGAACGTAGCGAAAATGTAATGATAGTAGATTTGGTACGTAACGATTTATCTAAAATTGCTCAAAAAGACTCTGTAAAAGTAGATGAACTTTGTGGTATTTATACCTTTCCGCAAGTGCACCAAATGATTTCTACCGTTAGGGCAACTTTAAAAGAAAACACCTCTTTTAAAGAAATTATACAGGCACTTTTTCCTATGGGTTCTATGACAGGGGCTCCAAAAGTAAGTGCTATGCAGCTAATAGAAAAATATGAAACCACCAAAAGAGGCATTTACTCTGGAACGGTAGGCTACATTACTCCCGAAAATAATTTTGATTTTAATGTGGTTATACGTAGCATCACTTATAATGATAGCCGAAAATATTTATCCTTTATGGTTGGGGGAGCCATAACTACTTTATCTGTTCCTGAAAAAGAATACGAAGAATGCCTGCTAAAAGCCAAAGCCATGATAGAGGTGTTGAAGGGATAGGTTCCTATCGTCATTGTAAAGCTAATTGGTTGGGCAAACGCCAAGTAAAAAAAAGTATATTTGTTTTATGATTTTTAAGAATTACATCACTAAGCCCTCTACTAAAATGTCAACGCTTCAGCTTAGTGTTTACGGGGGAGCTTCAGCACCAAAATTCTGATAATAAAAGATGGAGTTATGATATATAATAATTATGAAATATTTCCTATAACCATTCTTTTTATAGAAAGAAATAAAATTTTCACTTCTTTTAATGAGTATTTAAATACAACAGGTAAATGGAATTTTGAAATAAATGAATTAGATTTTAGTAAAGTTACTTTACCTCCCGAAATTAAAGGTTATTATCCTAAACTAGTAATGTGGACACCGAGTAATAATAAAGACATTACCGTAATTTTTTCTAATGTAGGCGATGGATATACTAATCCTATCAATAATTTTTGTGTTGCTCATAATATAGAAGTTATTGATGTTACTTTTAACGGGTTAGATAAAAATAGTAATTCAGGTAAGTATAAATTTAGGTATGGGAAAATGGTTGATGGAAAACAAGAAGAAAGAGTATTACAATATTTAAAAGACATTGGTTGGGAATACTATGAAAGTGGGAAGGAATTAGATTTTGAAAATCAAAGTGATTTTGCTCATTATCATTTAACTAATGAAATTCTTATTGAGTATCTTAACCATTTTAATATTATTATAAATGAATCTTTTTTTAACTCATTTGAAGAAGCATATTATTTTGAGCAATATGAATGGGGTGATGTAGATATAGATGCAGATGTAGATGAAATATTGGAAAACATTAATAAAAAAAATAGAGGGAAGTAGGGTTTACTGTATTAAAAATAAAAAAACATTCTTTAAAAATGGTGAAAAGTAAATTGGAAGGGAGGATTAGATAGGATGTGTAATCTGTCCTTCGATTAGACAGATTGCTTCAGCTCCTACACTCCATGCCAACGTTTTGGCTTCGCAATGACGCATAAAATTCACCCTTATCCTACCAAAACTTCCTCTTTTGTTTTAGCTGTTGGAAAATAAGAAAGTAATTTATCCAACACAGCGTCTACTAAGGTATCGGGGCAAGAAGCTCCACTGGTCAGTATAATTCTTACGGGTTGTTTTTCAGGGATGAAATTATTAGTTGTTTCTAGTTGCTTTGCATTATAATTAAAATGATGTATGGTGTGTTGGTTTTCTATTTCATTAGCCGAACTAATAAAATAAGTAGGTAATTTTTCTTCGCACAACTCCACTATGTGAGAAGTATTAGAACTATTGTACCCACCCACCACTATGGCAAAATCAGCAGGTTCTTCTAACAAAGCATAAGTAGCTTGTTGGTTATCATTGGTGGCATAACAAAGTGTATCTCTGGTATCAGCAAAATGATTTTTAATATTGGTTTCGCCATATTTTTGCAACATTACTTGTTTAAAATAATCTGCAATAGCCTGTGTTTCTGTTGCCAACATGGTTGTTTGGTTTACTACACCTATTTTTTCAAAATGTTTTTCTACATCAAAACCTTCAGAAAGTCTTCCTTTAAACTTTTCATAAAAATCGGCAGCAGGTATTTCTCCTAAAATTACCTTAGCAATAAATACTGCATCATTCATATCCTTAATAATAATAGAAGGAGCATTTTGGTAGCTATGCGAAAAAGTAGCTCTCGTTTCTTCGTGCTTATGCTTTCCGTGTATAATAATGGTATGATTGGTCTTACCTAATTTTTCAGACTGTTTCCAAACCTTCTCCACAAAAGGACAAGTAGTATTGTATTTTTCAGTCTGCAATCCAATGGCATTAATTTTTTCTTCAATCTCTATGGTAGTTCCAAAAGCAGGAATAAGAATAATATCATTACTATTAAGTGCTTCCCATTCTACCAATTGATTGCCTTCTGTATCCATAATAAACTGAATACCTTTTTCTTGTAAATCTTGATTCACTATAGGATTATGAATCATTTGGCTTAACAAGAAAATTCGCTTTCCAGGATTTTCTTCTACAGCTTTATAGGCAATTTCAATGGCATTCTCTACCCCGTAACAAAAACCAAAATGACGAGCAATAAGAAATTGCACCGAACCAAAATCTAATAAGGTAGGAGAAAAATCTTTTTTTCGTGGATCGGCATCTTTACGTAAATTTTTAATAGCTGAAATAAATGAGCTTTTATAATATATAGGAATTTCAAATTTTTTCATTAAAGAAATGTTTTATGCGATTTTATAATAGTAAAATGTCATATATAAAAATCAAAATTAAGTTTTTCAGAATAGATAAAATTTATTTTCTTCTTCTTATTCCTCTTGCTATATCAATATTCATCGTTAAACATCAAGATTTTGTCTTTTAATTACTAATATTCATATATAAAAAAATATGCTATTAAGATGTAGTTGTTAATAAAAAAATCAAAAACGAGTTGAAGTCCCCACAGATTAAAACTTATCTTAGTGTTGATAAAAAAATGCTCCAAAAGATGCTAAAAAATGCCAATACTCTTTCTAAATTGCACAAGCATTTTTTGATGAAAAGTGCATGAATTTAATAACCTTTTAAACCCCTTATCAGAATGGAGAAAACAGTAATTAATGTAGATGAAACTACAAAAAGAAACGATGAAGTTTTAGTAAATGAAATCGAAAAAAATGAAGAAACTAGTATGAAAACCTACTCTCACGAGGAAGCTTTAACTGAAGCAGCAAAATATTTTAAAGGTGATGAATTAGCTGCTAATGTATGGCTTAATAAGTATGCTTTAAAAGATTCTGAAGGTAATATATATGAGTCGAATCCTGATCAAATGCATAGAAGATTAGCAAAAGAAATTGCTCGTATAGAAAACAAGTATGCTAATCCTTATACTGAAGAGGAAATTTATGATGTTTTAAAGGGGTTTAAGTACATCGTTCCTCAAGGTGGTCCAATGACAGGTATTGGTAATGATTTTCAAATAGGCTCATTATCTAATTGTTTTGTTATTGGTAACGAAGGAAATTCTGATTCGTATGGTGGCGTTATGAAAATTGATGAAGAACAAGTTCAATTAATGAAAAGAAGAGGTGGCGTTGGACACGATTTATCTCACATTCGTCCGAAAGGAAGTCCTGTTAAAAACAGTGCATTAACATCTACAGGTGTTGTTCCTTTTATGGAAAGATACTCTAACTCGACCAGAGAAGTAGCTCAAGATGGAAGAAGAGGAGCTTTAATGCTTTCTATATCTATTAAACATCCAGATGCTCAACACTTTATTGATGCAAAAATGGATGGAACTAAAGTAACTGGGGCAAATGTTTCTGTTAGAATAGATGATGAATTTATGAGAGCTGTAAAAAGCAACTCAGAATACAAACAACAATATCCAATTAATTCAGAAGACCCATTATATACAAAAACAATAAATGCAAAAGAAGTTTGGGATAAAATCATACACAACGCATGGAAATCTGCAGAACCAGGGATTTTATTTTGGGATACAGTAATAAACGAATCTATTCCTGATAGTTATGCTGATTTAGGTTTTAGAACAGTTTCTACTAATCCATGTGGAGAAATTCCATTATGTCCTTACGATAGCTGTAGATTATTAGCAGTTAACTTATATAGTTATGTAGATAACCCATTTACTGAAAATGCAACTTTTAACTACGAAAAATTCAATAAACATACACAAATTGCACAACGTGTAATGGATGATATTGTTGATTTAGAAATTGAAAAAGTTAACAGAATAATTGAAAAAATCGAAGCTGACCCTGAAACTCCAGAAGTAAAAAGAACAGAACTAAACCTTTGGCAAAAAATAAAAACCAAATCTATTCAAGGAAGAAGAACAGGAGTTGGTATTACTGCTGAAGGAGATATGTTAGCTGCTTTAGGGTTAAAATACGGAACAAAAGAAGCTACAGAATTCTCTACTGAAGTACACAAAAAGTTTGCATTATCGGCTTACCGTGCTTCAGTTGAAATGGCTAAAGACAGAGGTGCTTTCCCAATTTATGATAGTATTAGAGAAGAAAAAAACCCAATGATTAATCGTATTAAAGATGCAGATCCTGCTCTTTATAATGATATGATTAAATTCGGAAGAAGAAACATTGCTTTATTAACCATTGCTCCAACAGGAACAACAAGTTTAATGACGCAAACATCTTCAGGAATTGAACCTGTATTTATGGTTTCTTACAAAAGAAGAAGAAAAGTAAACCCTAACGATAAAAAAATTAAAGTTGATTTTGTTGATGAAGTAGGCGATTCTTGGGAAGAATTTCACGTTTTTCATCACAAGTTTGTTACTTGGTTAGAAGTAAATGGATACGATGCTGATGAAGTATCTAAAATGGAAGAAGAAGAATTGAACAAAATTATTGCTAAATCTCCTTATCATGGTGCAACAGCTAATGACGTAGATTGGGTAGAAAAAGTTCGTTTACAAGGTGCTGTTCAAAAATGGATAGACCATTCTATTAGTGTAACGGTAAATGTTCCTAATGATGTGCCAGAAGATATGGTAAGCCAAATTTACCAAACAGGTTGGGAAAGTGGTTGTAAGGGAATTACTGTTTACAGAGATGGTTCTAGAAGTGGTGTATTGATTTCTAATGATAAAAAATCTGAAAAAGAAGAAATTATTAATCAATTTTTAGAAACAAATGCTCCAAAACGACCAGAAAAATTAGAAGCAGAAATTATTCAATTTAACAACGAAAATGAAAAATGGATTGCTGTTATTGGGCTACTAGACGGAAGACCTTATGAAATTTTTACAGGAGCATCAAGAGAATCATTCTCTATTTTATCTCAAGTGAAAAAAGGATGGGTAATTAAAAGTAAATCTGAAGATGGTAAAACCAGATACGATTTCCAATACGAAGATAGTCACGGATACAAAACTACTATTGAAGGATTATCAAGAACTTTTAATGAAGAATATTGGAACTATGCTAAATTAATTTCTGGAGTATTACGTCACGGTATGCCATTAAGTTTTGTAGTGGATATGGTTGACAATTTACACTTAAGTGAAGAAACTTTAAACACATGGAAAAAAGGTGTGGTAAGGTCACTTAAAAAATTCATTCCAGACGGAACAAAACCAGCTGAAAACACTTGCCCAAGTTGTAATGAACCTTCTTTAGTTTATGAAGAAGGATGCTTAAACTGCAAAAGCTGTGGCCATTCTAAGTGTGGATAATTAAATTAATTTTTACATTGTATAAAAATCCGAAGACAACCTCTTCGGGTTTTTTATTACAACTGCCCAATTATTTAAAAGCTAGTTATTAAACACATTACTTTATAACAGCTATTTTAATATAAAAAATAATCTTATATATTTGTTCATTAAAAAAAATTACCCCAACTTGCAACCTTTATAAAAAAAAGAGCATCTTTGTTTAAATTCTAAAATTTGGTTAAATTCTAAAAAACAATACAAATGAAAAAAATTCTTTTAATACTAAGCTTATTCGCGGCATTTTTCACCACTAACAATGCCTATGCTTCACACATTCCAGGGGCAAATATTACATGGACTTGTAATCCAAATAATCCTTTGGAATATACCTTTACATTAACCTTATTTAGAACATGTCCGGGTACACACCCATCAACAATGTCTGCTTCTTATTTTAATATTACTAATACTTGTGGGTTAACCAACCCTATAGCACCAACTTTTACTCAAGTAGGACAAGCTGTTGATATTAACCAAATTTGTCCAGGACAATTAAGTAGTTGTTCAGGAGGCCCTTCAACTAACCCTGGTACGTGGATGTACACCTATCAAGCAACAATAACTTTTCCTGCAAATTGTAACTCTTGGGGTATAAGTTTTGACTTATGTTGTAGAGATGCCTCTACGAATACTAATGGTGGATCAGGAAATAATGTTTATGTTCAATCTCAACTAAATACCGTTACTGCTCCTTGTAATAATTCATCTGTAGTAACAGCACAGCCTATTCCTTACTATTGTGCAGGACAAACTTCAACTTATTGTGTAACCTCAACTGACCTTGAAGGTGATAGCTTGTATTATGTTTTAGTATCTCCACAAGGAGGAGCAGGTGCAGTTATTACACATCCAGCTCCATACTCTATTAATAGCCCACTTCAAAACTCTACATGGGATCCAACTACAGGTTGTTTAACTTTTACTCAACCAACCACAGGAAACTTTGTAGTAAACATTCAAATTCAATCTTTTGATGCTTTTGGTAATATGACTGGCTATGTTAATCATGACTTCCAAGTTATTGTATTAAGTTGTTCTAATCAAGCTCCTACGCCTCCTCCTGTTATTACCAATGTGTCAGGTTCTGCAAATATTAACAACAATACTATTGATTTATGTATAGGAGACAATGTTTGCTTTGACGTAGTATTTAATGATGCAGATCCTAATGATTCTTTACATATTACCACTAATGGTACAACCATACTACCTGGGGCAACATTTACTCAAACAGGTACAAACCCTAAAACAGGAACCTTTTGTTGGGTAGCTACAGGGGGATTTTCAGGGTCTGTTGTAAACTTTATTGCTAGAGATCAATTCTGTCCAATTGCAGGACAAACCTCTTTCTCTGTTACATTTAATATTGGTACAGGAGTTTATGCTGGGGCAGATCAAACAATATGTACTGGAAATAGTCATCAATTACAAGTAGCTAATGCTACCAACCCCGTTTGGACTTCTATAGCAGGAGACCCAATAAATGTAGGTACAAACATAACTTGTGATTCATGTGCTAATCCAGTTATTACTCCTAGCCAAACTACCACTTATGTAGTAACTAGTGATTCTGTACCTGGTCTTTGTAACTTAACAGATACTGTAACTATTACCGTATTAAATGCGGTAGGCCCTCAAATTCCTGATACTGCTATTTGTGCTGGAGGGTCTGTTGTTATTGATGCAGGTGCTGGGTATACTAATTACAACTGGTCTCCGGCTTGTTGTGTTGGTCAGTTTGCAACCATTACAGTACCTGGTACTTACATTCTTTCTGTTGATACTTTAGTTTGTACAATGACAGATACTTTTGTGGTAAGTCAAGTTCCATCACCAACCCCAACCATTACAGGTGATGACTTTTATTGTAATAATGACTTGACAACGTTAGGAGTGTCAGGAAACTATACTAATTATACTTGGAACCCTGGCGGACAAAACACTTCAAACATTACAACAGGAACAGGAACTTACACTGTAACCGTAACCGACACTAATGGCTGTACAGGAACTTCTCCTGCAATAACAGTAACTAATTCAAATCCACAAGCAACTATATTAGGAACAGACACTGTTTGTCCAGGAGACTACACTACAATAAGTGTAGCACCTACTTTTGTAGATTACGAATGGTTTAATAACGATACTAGTGCTACAACTAGCGCAACTGTAGGTGGTGTAAGTGTAATAGTTACAGATAATTTTGGTTGTAATGATACGGCCTACGCAACAGTTTATGGGCACCCTGTTCCAACAGCAGCATTCTCAATTGATCCATCAGCTCAGGGTCAGCCTGGCATGCCAATTACATTTACTGATTTGTCTTCAGGAAACCCTATAAGCTGGTTATGGAATTTTGGTGATGGAAATGGAAGTACTATCCAAAACCCAACCCATATATACAATACACAAGGGTTTATGAATGTTAGTCTCTTAATTACAACTGCTGAAGGTTGTCAGGATAATGTTTCTATTGAATATTTAATACTTTCTGATATTATTATCCCTAATATATTTACTCCAAATGGAGATGGACATAATGATTTCTTAGTATTCAAAAACTTAGAATATTTTAATAATAACCTACAAATTTTCAATAGATGGGGAACGAAAATATATGAAAAAGAAAATTACAAGAATGAATGGGATGGTGATGGTGTTAGTGATGGAACTTATTACTTCATTTTAGAAATTAAAAAATATGATGATAGTATTGAGCTTCATAAAGGCACAATAACAATTCTTAGAAACTAAATAATTTCTTACACTGTAGAAAAGCCCACTTTGATAGTGGGCTTTTTCTTTATTGTTTATTTATTATAACATTTTGTTAAATTTTATCCCTATAAAAGGCAACTTAATCTAATTTACTTCGTCTTGAAGGTGAATAATTAGTAATTTTGATAATCATATCTTAACATAAAGAATGATAACATCTGAATTTCTTAATATTAACAACATGAAATTTATGAAACCTAATATGAAAAACTTATTATCAGTATTAATACTAACATTATTTTTTGGTTTTAGTACTTATGCATCTCATATACCCGGTGGTAACTTAACATACACCTGTACAGGAACACCCAATCAATATTTACTTACAATGGAATTGTTTGTTAAATGTCCTAGTACTCTACCTACTACTCAAAGTAGCTCATATGTTACAATTACTAACAATTGTGGGTTGCCTAATCCTGCTTCTGTAACTTTTAATCAAGTTGGTGTGCGTGAAGATGTAACACAAACCTGTGCCTCTCAATTAAGTAATTGTCCTCCTAATCCTTCTGGAGGAGTCCAAGGGGTTTTAATGTACACTTATGAGGCTTTAATAACCTTTCCTGCTGCGTGTGATAGTTGGTCCATTTGTTTCAACCTATGTTGTAGAGACAATGCTACCAACGTGTCAGGAAATTCAAGTAATTCCATGAATTTTTGTACTACAATAAATTCTCAAACACAAGTTTGTGGTAGTTCTCCAACAGTAAATGCAGCACCAATTCCTTACGTTTGTGCTGGACAACCTGTTAATTATTGTTTAGGAGCAACGGATCCTGATGGTGATAGTATCTATTATTCTATGATTACTCCTACTAGCAGTGGCACCCCTGTAACTTTCAATCCTCCTTACAATACAAACTCCCCTCTTCAAAATTTTACACTTGATCCACTTACAGGCTGTATTACATTCAACCAACCTACAACTGGTAATTTTGTTATTGCTTTTTTAATTGAATCATTTGATGCTAATGGAAACCTTACAGGTTCTGTTGTTCACGATTATCAATTTTACGTCATTAACTGTTCAAATGTAACTCCAGCGCCACCTGCTGGAGGAATCACCCTTTTACCTGGGAGTAATGCTTATTCAACAGGACCTAACTCTATAGCTATTTGTGAAGGTGCTTCTGCTTGTTTTGAAATGACATTTACAGATACAAACCCAAGTGATATACTAACAATTGATACTGCTAATTCTAGTATTCTAAATAATTTACCAGGAGCAACTTATACATTAGTTGGTACTAATCCTTTGACAATTACCGTTTGTTGGACAGTACCTCCAGGTTCTCCAAATTTTATAAATGGGACCATGACAGTTATTGATGGAGCATGTCCTATTGTAGGTTCTGCTTCTCAAGTAATTGTTATTGATGTTATTAACAGTACTGTTGCTCTTAAAGATACCACAATATGTGGAAACCAATCTGCACAATTATCAGCAAATGGAGGGCAAACATTTAATTGGACCTCTATAGCTGGAGACCCGATTATAGTAGGTACTAACTTTTCATGTAATCCTTGTTCAAACCCTATTGCAACTCCAAGTGTTACTACAACTTATGAAGTTACAAGTAACCTTTCCGGTGGCTGTAATAATAAAGATACAGTTACCGTTACCGTTGTTCCCGATTTTACTATGACGGTTTCTCAAAGTTCAACAACATCTTGTTTGTTTGAACCAATTCAATTAAATGCAAATGTACAACCAGCTAACCCTGGGTATATTTATAATTGGTATCCAACAAACTATTTAAATAATCCTGCTATTTCAAATCCAGAAGCTAATATTACAGTGCCTGGAACCTATACTTATTACGTAGATGTTACCAACCCTGGAGGGTGTACTAAAAAAGATTCTATTACTATTACGGTTGCTCCTGTAGTTGCTCCTAATATAAATATTTTAACTCCCGACTCTACTATTGAATGCGATAGTACTGTTTTAGTAAACTTAGATTTAGGTGGTGGTATACCAGCAACTTGTGGCCCTAGTATAACTAATGTATGTTCTTCTCCAGCGACCCAAATTTCTGTAGGTACACAAACTGGTTCAAACTCTACCACATCTTACCCTGCTCCTTATGGTAACTGGTACAGAAATGCCAAACATCAATTTTTATTTACTGCTGCTGAGCTAAATACAATGGGTTTTATGGGGGGGAAAATAAATGAAATTGCTTGGCAAGTAACCCAAATAAATGGTACAAACGTTTACAATAGTTTCCAGATTTCTATGAAATGTACTCAAATAACCAATTTAACCACTTGGGAAACTGGTTTAACACAAGTATTAAACCCTGTAAACCATATGGTAACTGTGGGGTGGAATACTCACCCATTAGATATTGCTTATGAATGGGATGGAACATCTAATTTAGTAGTAGAAATTTGTTATAATAATTTAAGTACAGGATTCACAAGCAACTCTGTCACCCCTTGGACTACCACTCCATTTAATTCTAGTTTATGGTATAGAAGTGATGCTGTAGCTGCGTGTCCAACAACCCAAATTACTCCGGGAGATCAAACAAAAAGACCAATAACAAGGTTTAATTGGTGTCCAACTACTCCAGATCCAAATGACTTTACGTATGAATGGACACCTAATTTTGGTATAAATGATACTACATTACAAAACCCTACTTTATCACCTACTTTACCTACAACTTATTATGTTACAGTAACTAATATTAATGGCGGCTGTATTGATACCGATTCTATTACCATAAATGTACAATGTTGTCAGATACCACAAGTTACAACAACAGATAACACTTGTTATGGAGATACTGATGGTAAAATAGTGGTTACACCATATTTTCTAGTAGGAAGTGAAGTACAAACCATTACTTATACTGATAGTACTACAAATACTATATTACAAACCACACCAAATATGACTGCTGGTAGTGACTCTTTAGAGAACTTACCTGCTGGCACTTATATCATAACCTCTACAGATACAAGTGGATGTACAACTGATACAACTATATATATTTATGAACCAGACCAAATGTTTGTTGATAATATTACTGCTGATGATACCATTTGTATTGATGGTACTAAACAAATTAGCGCAACATCTATCGGTGGTACGGGTACACATACACTTACATGGACAGACAATACTACTAACACAAATATACCAGGTAACGGACCTCATAATGTAAATCCAATTATTTCTCCTAGTTGTTATGAGGTTTTTGCAACCGATGTTAATGGTTGTATATCTGATACACAACAAGTATGTATCTCATTATTCCCAAATATAACTGGATCATCAACACAATATACTGATACAGTATGTGAAGGCTTTAGTACAACATTAGATGCTAGTGCTATTGGAGGCTCTGGAGTTGGTTATAATTACGATTGGTATGAAGGCGGGGTATTATTAGGTAATGGAACTACTATGAATGTTACTCCTGGTTCTTCTCCAACTGATTATTATGTAGTAATTACCGATGATTGTACTACACCTCCCGACACACTTAATTACCAAGTTTTTTGGTATGATGTACCTGTATTAGATATTGCTAGAAACAAGCCTGATAGTTGTTACCCTATTACAGTAGAATTTAACAATACTTCTGTTCCAAACAACCTTGTTGGTAATACAGTTTGGGACTTTAGTGATGGTTCAACATTATCTGGAAATACAATTACAAACACTTTTAACACTCCTGTTTGTAGAGATTTAACTGTTACTGTAACTACTATTAATGGATGTGTTTTAGATACAACAATAGCAAATTATGTTTGTCCAAAAGATTATCCTAATGCTGATTTTTATGCGGATCCTGAAGAAACAACTTTCTTATTTCCAGAAATTAGTTTTACTAACCAATCTACAGGACAAGGTAATTTGAGTTACTTATGGGATTTTAATACAGGTGTAGCTCCAGATTCTTCAACATTTACAAATCCGATACACTTATTCCCAGCAGGAATGCCTGGTGTTTATAATGTGTGGCTTACAGTAACAAATGAAGATGGTTGTGTAGACTCTACTATGAGAGTTGTTACCATTACTGATATATTCCTATT
Organism: Vicingaceae bacterium; assembly: GCA_965284565.1. Classification (GTDB taxonomy): domain Bacteria; phylum Bacteroidota; class Bacteroidia; order Flavobacteriales_E; family Vicingaceae; genus BRH-c54. The sequence continues at coordinate 1,527,433 of OZ260100.1, read as the reverse complement.
TTATGTGCCTAATTCATTTACACCTGACTCTGATAATCTAAACGAAACATTTAGAGCTTACGGGGAAGGTATTGACTTGTCTCAATTCAAAATGTACATTTTTGATAGATGGGGAGAAAAAATCTTTGAAACGGATGACATAGAAGAAGGATGGGATGGGACTTATATGGGTGCTCCTGCTCCTGTAGGAACTTATGTTTGGAGAATAGAAACTAAAGAACTATTTGTAAACAGACGCCATGAAATGATGGGACATGTTAACTTATTAAGATAATAACAAACCAATTATTAAGAAAAAAGAAAAGCGGTTGAGTAATACTCAACCGCTTTTCTTTTTTGTATAACTAACAAGAGTTTTATATCTCCCAAGTTACTCCGCTATTAACCACCTCATCGATAGAAGAAAATTTAGCTTTAGTTTTTTCATGGCTAATTTGTTCCCATAACTTATCATTAAAAGTAGATGCTTTAACACTTCTTATAACCCCAAAAGCAACAGGCATTTCAGGTAACGTCATATTAACTAACATGTTGTGAAGTGTTTCATCTTTGCAATAAGCATCATGTACTAAAATATCTTTTTCAGTAATACCATTTTCTCCAATAGTAACCACTTCTAGTTTTAATCCATTTAAACGAATCCCTTTGTCATTTTCTTTCCCAAAAATCATTGGTTTACCATGTTCTACCCATAACTGATTATCTAATTTTACATCTTTATCAGTTATAGCAGAAAACACTTTATCATTAAAAATAACACAATTTTGTAATATTTCTACTAAAGAAGTTCCTCTATGTTTTTCTGCTTCAACAAAAACATCAACCATTTTTTTCGGATTTACATCTACTACCCTTGCAAAAAAAGTTGCTCCAGCTCCTATGGCTAATTTTCCTGGATTAAAAGCTTTATCCACCGTACCCTGTGGAGATGACTTAGTTTGAATACCAGTTTTTGATGTTGGAGAAAATTGTCCTTTGGTTAATCCATAAATTTCATTATTAAAAAGAATCATGTTGATATCCACATTTCTTCTTAATACATGAACAAAATGATTTCCACCAATAGCTAAAGCATCTCCATCACCAGTAATTTGCCAAACACTTAAACTTGGGTTTCCTAATTTTACTCCAGTAGCAATTGCTGGTGCTCTACCATGTATGGAATGAAATCCGTAAGTTTCTACATAATACGGAAAACGAGATGAACATCCAATTCCGGAAATAAAAACAATATCTTTTTTTTCTTTTCCTATTTGAGGTAAAGCTTTTTGCATAGCACTCAAGATAGCATAATCTCCGCAACCCGGACACCATCTAACATCTTGATCTGTAGAAAAATCTTTAAAAGTAAGTTGTTGATTTTTAACTAAGTGTTCCATTAAAATAGTTATTTTAAATATTTTGTAAATTCGTTAATTAGTTCTTTTTTAGAAAAAGGTAACCCTTGAACCTTATTATATTGTTGGTAATTAAATTGAGACAATTCTCCTTTAAGTAAGCGTACAAATTGGCCTGAATTTAATTCACAAACCAATATAGTTTTATAGTTAGAAAAAACTTTTTCCGTATTTTTAGGAAGTGGATTGATATAATTGAAATGTGCAAATCCTACACTTTTATGCTCTTTAATTAATTCACTATATGCTGTAAGAATGCTTCCATACGTCCCTCCCCAACCAACAATTAATAAATCTCCTTCTGAAGCTCCTTGAACTGTAAGTTCTGGAATAAAATTAGCTACTCTTTTTACTTTTTCTGCTCTTAGACTTACCATCTTTTCATGATTTTCAGGTTCATAAGAAACATTTCCAGAAACATCTTGTTTTTCTAATCCCCCAATTCTATGTTCTAATTCTTTTGTTCCTGGTATAGCCCATTGTCTGGCAAGAGTTTTCTCATCTCTTAAATAAGGGCTCCAGCCTTCTTTTTTAGTTGCCATATTCAGCGTAATTGAAGGCATATCAGCCAATTTCTTAATTTTCCATGGTTCGGCACCATTAGCAATAAATCCATCCGTTAATAAAATAACTGGTGTCATGTGTTCTAAAGCTAACTTTGCTGCTTGGTATGCAAAATCAAAACAGTTTGAGGGCGTGCTAGCTGCAATAACAATTACAGGACTTTCTCCATTTCTTCCATAAACTGCTTGCATTAAATCTGATTGTTCAGTTTTTGTTGGTAACCCTGTAGAAGGACCTCCTCGCTGAACATCAATAATTACAATAGGGAGCTCTGTCATCATTGCCAAACCAATAGCTTCACCTTTTAGTGCTAATCCAGGCCCTGAAGTTGATGTAACAGCTAAATTACCTGCAAAGCTTGCTCCTATTGCAGAACAAATACCTGCAATTTCATCTTCCGCTTGAAAAGAAATAACTTCAAAATTTTTATATTTTGATAACTCATGTAAAATGTCTGATGCAGGAGTAATGGGATATGTCCCTAAAAATAATTTTAATTTTGAAGCTTCAGCTGCTGCTAACAAACCCCATGCTGTTGCTGTATTTCCTGTGATACTTCTATATTTACCTTTTGGTAAAGTAGCTGGTTTAATTGTATAGTTTGAAGGTAATAATTCTACTGTTATAGCAAAATTGTAACCTGCTTTTAAGGCTGCTTTATTGGCTTTAGCTAATTCAGGTTGTTTAGAAAATTTAGCGTCTAAAAAGTTTTCAGTAATATTTAACGGCCTGTTAAACAGCCAATAAACTATACCTAAAGCAAACATATTTTTGCTTCGGGTTCTACTTTTATTTTCTATATCAAACTCGGAAACACTTTCTTTTGTTAAACTAGTTATTGGTGCTTGAATTAAATTGTATCCATCTAAAGTACCATCTTCTAAAGGATTAGAAGAGAATTGAGCTTTCTCAAAATCTTTTAATTTAAAACTATCGCTGTCTATTATAATAGTTCCTCTAACTTTTATAGATGTTAAGTTAGCCTTTAATGCTGCTGGGTTCATAGCCACCAAAACATCAGCTTCATCTCCTGGAGAAAAAACTGATGTACTACCAAATTGTATTTTAAAACCACTAACTCCTGCTACAGTACCTTGCGGAGCTCTAATTTCTGCAGGAAAATCAGGGAAAGTAGATAAATCATTACCTATAAAAGCTGTTGTGTTACTAAACTGCGATCCTGTAAGTTGCATTCCATCACCAGAATCGCCAGCAAACTTAATTACTACCTCTTCCAGTTCTTCTATATTTTTTGTCATAATAACATTTTTACACTACAAAGTTACTATTTAGAACCTTTACAAATTATTTTGAAGGGTGGTAATTGTTAAGGAAGAATAAAAAATTGATTTTTTAAGCTTCTAATTGAGTATTATTTGAATAAGTATCTAATTCCAAAAACAAAATGATAGCGAGATATTTGACTTTCTTTATATTCTTTATCAATTTTAAATGTTTCTCCGTTTATTTCCATCTCATTAATATATGTTCTGTTATATGCTACATTTAAACCTATAGCTAAATTTCGCCATAGTTTGTAATCATACCCGGCAGCAACATTAAAAGCATAACCATTTGCTTCAGTTTTAAATTTTTCTGTTAACATAATATTGTTATTGATATAAAATGTTTTTCCAAAAGAAAAGTCAATATACACTCCACTTATAAAATCTTTCTGTAACCATCTTAAAACAAAAGAACCTGCAAGATAATTTATGGTAATATCATCACTCAATTGCCCTATTAAATTATTGCCAACTTCATCTACAATTGACATATTATCTGCTTGATGTTTACTAGTAAAATTTGAGGCTTTAATGCCCAAGCCATAATTAAACCCTTCGGGAAAATAATGTGCTTCAAAAGTAGCATTGTAACCACTTTTAAGTTCTTTTGTATAGGCACTCTCTTTTATGTTTTGATAATCAAAATATCCCAATCCATAACTAGCCGAAAACCGAAAAAGTGGAGCTGATTTCCTATCTATTTTTACTCTTTCTTTTTTTAATTTTTTTACGGTTGCAACAGTATCTTGTTCTTCAAAAGAATGATTAAAATAATATGAATTAACTTGTGATAGCAATAATGATGAATTATACGGTACGCTATCAGTTGGAATCAAAAAAAATATTTTTTGAGCCCCAACACTTTCTATCTTACAATAAACGGTATCATCACCATTAATAACAATATAATCCTGAGCAACTAAAAAATTGCTCAATATTATACCAAACAACAACAAATAACACTTCATTTTACTTAATGCAAGCATCCTTATAAATTATCATGTAGATTTTGTTCCCATTTCCAAGCGGAAAGCATCATATCTTCGATATTGTAAATAGGTTTCCAATCTAATAATTGTTGAGCTTTTTGGTTGTTAGCATAAATAGCTTGAACATCTCCTTCTCTTCTTTTTCCTATAACATAATTTAATTTTTTACCACTAACTTTTTCAAATGCTTTTACTACTTCTAACACACTCACTCCTTTTCCAGTTCCTAAATTAATAATACTATGGTTTTGAAAATCTTTATCCTTAATTAGTTTTTGTAATGCCAATAGATGAGCTGAAGCAATATCACTTACATGTATATAATCTCTAATACAAGTTCCATCAGCAGTTGGATAATCACCTCCAAAAATGGTTAGTTGTTGTAATTTACCAATAGCTGTTTGAGTAATATAAGGCACTAAATTATTAGGTGTAGTAAGCGGTAACTCTCCGTTTAAACCACTTTGGTGAGCTCCAACTGGATTAAAATACCTTAACGAAATAGCTTTATAATTATTATTTGCCATAATAAAATCATCCACTATTCTTTCTCCTATTTGTTTGGTATAAGCGTAAGGAGATTCAGCTTTTTCCATAAGAGTTTCTTCAGTTACAGGTAACTCATTTACATTACCATACACAGAACAAGAAGATGAAAAAATTAAATTTGGGATATTAAATTCTTTTTGGCAAGATAAAATATTAATTAATGAATTGACATTATTATCGTAATAAGTTAATGGGTTCGCTACCGATTCAGGCACAGTCTTAAAAGCAGCAAAATGGATAATTCCTGAAATATTAGGGTGTGCTTCAAACACTTTTTTGGTGGCTTCAACATCTTTTAAATCTACATTGTAATATTGAAACTGCTTGCTGGTAATATCTTGTATTCGTTTGTAAGTTGCTTCAGAAGAGTTCGCATAATTATCCGCTGAAATTACTTCCCAATCGGTATTTTCTAATATCTCTATAATGGTATGCGAACCAATATAACCTGCTCCGCCTGTAATGAGTATTTTCATTGTTAATTTTCTTTTTTATAAGATATACTAGTTTGAGTTAACTTGGTAATACTTATTTTTGTAAAAGTAACATATTCTATTAAAATAACGCTTTGCAACATACAAAATGCCTCATCACCCAAGCTAAAGATTTATATCCACTAGAAGGGTATGAGAAGAATTACTTAGTAAAAAGTAAATCGAGTGGCTTTGTGTTTTGCTCTAAAATTCCTACTGATGAAGAAATTTTTAATCATTACAACAATTATCCAATAGGTTATGGAGCTGATTCAGCAATTACTACCATTAGAATTAATGAAGTTTTAGATGAGTTTGAAAAGTTCAGAAAAACCAATAAAATGTTGGATGTTGGCTGTGGACCTGGGTTGTTTTTAATTGAAGCAAAAAAAAGAGGCTGGGAAGTTTACGGAACAGAGTTTACAGATAAACAATTAGCCTATTTAAAAGATAAAGGAATAAATACATTAAAAGGAAAGTTGACTGATGAATCTTTTGAAAACGAATTATTTGATGTAATTATTTCTAGCGAGGTTATTGAACATATTAATAATCCACTAGAAGAAATGCAACAATTCCACCGATTACTTCGAAAAGGGGGGTTGGTTTACATTACCACTCCAAACTTTAATGCTATTGAACGTTTTTTACTAAAAGGCGACTATGCAATTATTGAATATCCTGAACATTTAAGTTACTACACACCAACAACCATCAATTTATTATTAACTAATAGTGGGTTTAAAAAATTAAAAATCACTACAACAGGAATTAGCGTTGCTCGAATTAAAAAAAGTTTGAAACGTAAAAACAACGAAACCACCGAAAATGTTGCTTCAGATGAAGCCTTGCGTGAACAACTAGAAACTGGATATAAACGATATCTTAAATCTTTTATAAATGGCTTACTCAATTTTTTAGGAATTGGAAATTCATTGAAAGCTTGGTATGTAAAAGTTTAAATTGTTATCATAACCTATGAATACATCTCCTAAAATTGATTTAATGATTGTTGGTGCCCAAAAAGCAGGCACCACCTCATTAAACAATTACCTCAATGAGCATCCAGAGATAATCGGCCATGCTGCTTTACAAAAAGAGTTTGCCTATTTTAGAGACAACAATATTTTTAGCAATGGTTATGAAAAAGCTTTCCAATCTGCATTTACAATTCCAAGTGGTAACGATAACAGAAAGAAAATTGTAGCTAAAAACGCAGCCATTTACAACAATGAAACAGCCATTAAACGCTTATACGAACATAACCCTAATGGTAAGGTAATATTTATATTAAGAGAACCCGTTTCCAGAACTTACTCATCTTATACTATGGAAATTTTTAAAGGTTGGATGAGCAGGGATTTTTCAGAGATTAAGCATGTTATTAATGCCAAGCTCTGGCAAGATGATATGTATAAATTTTTTATCGAACCAAGTTTATACGTTCACCATATAAATTTGATTTACAATTACTTTCCAAAAAATCAGGTTAAACTTTTTCTATTTGAAGATTTTAAAACAAACTCCTCCATTATTTGTAAAGAAATTTTTGAGTGGTTAGAAATTGATGCTGATTTTTCACCTTCCATACAAAAAACACACAACAAAACTAAAAAAGCGAAATCAAAAACAATTTCTAAATTAATCTATAGCCTAAAAAAAGAAAGCAACCCTATTAAAAAAATTGCTAAAAAAGTATTGCCTTATTCTCTTTTTAGTCGATTAGGAGAAACTATTGTAGAAAGTAATAAATCAACACAAAATGCAGAAAAAATTTCTGAAGACATGAGCTTGTTGCTTCAAAAATATTTTAAGCCATATAATGAATCGTTAAAGTTAAAAACAAAACTACCGTTAGAAAAATTCTGGAAATATTAATTAAAAAGAAGTTATGATAGATATATCTTGCTGTATATCTCATCCGCTATTTTATAATTTCTGTATTTTTCAGCAATAGGTCTTATTTTTTGATGCAGTTCCTCTCTTGAGTTATGGCTTAACAATTCATCTATTTCTTTAATGGCTTTTAAATAAGCTTCGTCATTCAACTCTTCTAACACACTTCCAATTTTATTATTTTTAATAATGTCTGAATCATCAGAAATGTTTTTAGTAATCACAATTGGTAAGCCCATTGCCCAATACTCCCCATCTTTTATGGATGTGCAGTATCTTTTGGAGGGAACTGGCTTTACAAAATTTATGGCAAAATCTGCCAACTGTAGGTATTCACTTATTTCCGAATAGTTTACAAAAGACACCTCAATTCTACTTTTAACAATTCCTTTTTTTGCAATTTGTTCTTTTATTTCTTCTTTATTTTTATCTGTTAATAATAGTAAATGAAACTTGTTTTCCCAATAATCATCCGCTACTTTAAAAAAATCAAAAAATTCCTCATTCAGATATATACCACCCATTTTTCCAGTATAAATTCCAACTACTTTATCACTCCATCCTTTGTTGGCTCTTTGTGAAATGTATTGTGCTTTATCCCATTTAAATTTATCTAAGTTGACCAAAGCAGGTTTTACAAAATATTGTACTAATTGCATATCGTATTTCTCATAAACATAGTCTTGCATTTTTTCAGTAAGTGCAATAACAATAGCTGCATGTTTAGTTTGTTTCTTCTCTAGTTCAAATAATATTTTGAACTTTAAACTCTCTCTATTCCAAGTACCGTTTTCAACCATAGCTTCTGCATGCGGCTCAAAACTATCTAAAATCAGCGGTTTCCTCGTAACTTTTGAAAGAATATACCCTAAAGAACCTGCAGGAGTGCACCAAGCATGAATAACCCCAATATTTTTTATCAAAATAATACTGGTTAAATAGCTTATTATTCCTAAAAACCTCAACATCATTTTTACTCCAAAATTGGAATACTTAAATCTTATCAAATGAATGTTCTCTTGAAGCAACTTTGCCTTTTCTTTTTCCCAATCTTCGTTCTTCATTTTAAAGAATTGCTGCTCAATAGTAAATAAATATACTTTTTTGTCGGAAGCAAGATTTTGTCTTATTTTCCTAACGTAAGGTAACGTGTAGGACTGAATTAAAGCGTCTTTGTAACTCCAATAACTTAATACCAAAACATTTTTATTGGCATTAATTTGTTGATGTATGGTCGAACTGTATAGTTTTTCATACACTTTTTCCGCTAACTCAAAATTTCTATTTTTTAAAGCAAAATCAATAATTTGTTTTTTTACATCCGTTTTTTTGATAAGAATATCCATATGTTTACAAGCATATTGATATTCTTCTTTTGTTAGATTTTTTAGTACATAACCAAAGTTGTTTTTATCAATAATTTCTGAATCATCAGAAATATCTTTAGTAATAATGGTAGGCAAGCCCATTGCCATATATTCACTATTTTTTATTGGCGAACCATATCTTTTAGAAGGGACAGGAATAAAAGGAGAAATACCAAAATCGGCCAATCTCATGTATTCTGGAACTTGGTGGTGAGGAACAAATAAATGCAACACAGTAGCGGGAGCTATCTCGAACTTTTTGACCAACTTTTGAATAAATTCTTTTTCGTGGCTTGATAAAATAATAAATCGGAATTGATCTTTGCCCCAAAAATCTTCTGCTGTTTTTATCAATTCAAACACCTCGTCTTTCAAATAACTTCCTTCAAATTTTCCAGCATAAATACCAATAGTTTTATTTTCCAATTGGTGTTTTAGAACCAACTTCTCGTTTCTTACTTTATTAGCATTAAATAAATCAAGGTTTACACATGCCGGTTTGGTAAAATAGTTTTTCAACTCTATGTTAAATCGTTCTTTTACATATACATCCATACTTTTTACACAGGTAATAATTTTTTGGGCACGCTGCAATTGTTTTTTTTCCAACCAAAACAACAACCTAAATTTTAAACTCTCTTTTTTCCATGTGCCACTTTCTGCCATCGGTTCAGCATGAGGTTCATAACTATCAATCACTAGTTTTTTTCCTGTTAATATGGATAAAATATATCCTATAGCCCCCGCTGGAGTGCACCATGTATGGATGTGGCTAATATTATTAAATAAAACCAAAAAAACCAATCTCAAAAAAATAAAAGGAAATTTGAGCATCATCCAAAGCCCAAAATTAGAATAGGTAAACGTTAGCAGATGGATATTTTCTTTCTTTAATTGTTCTTTTTCTTTTTTTAGCTCATCATCATCCATACGCGATTTTTCCTGTTCTAAACAGACTAAAAATATTTTTTGATTATTAGCCAACTGTTTTCTAATCAACCTTACATAAGGAAGTGTATAGGTTTGAATTAAAGCGTCTTTGTAGCTCCAATAGGTAAGAATTAATATGTTTTTTAAATTATTCAATAGTTAAAACATCTTTTTTAACACATTAAAGAGTTGCGGTGGGTAATTAATGACAGATAACCAAATAAAATATAACCCTCTTAATTTATTGTTGCCATTTTTCCACCAACTTCCTGCTAACATTAAATACATTATTGAGAAACACTTTCTTTCAAACCAAAAGTTAGTAAACAACTTTTGGTTTGAACATTTATTAAACAGATATAACGTATCTTTTTCTAGTACTCCGATATTTTTCGACATGTTATTACCATGTATTCTATATTCCCACAGCAACTCATCAATATACCCAATGGTGTTTCCTTTAGCAAGCATTTGGATTAATATATCTTGGTCAGCATTATTGGATAAGTTGATGTCAAATCCGTTAACATTTTCAAAGCATTTCTTTTTATATACAACTCCTGATGGATTAGTATTGTAATTTGCTTTTTGGATTAAAAAATCTTCAAGTGAAGGAGCTAACTCTCCTTTAATAGTTTTATTTAAACATCTTCCTTTTTCATCCACTAACTTGCATGCTGTATAAGACAAATCAAAACTTGATGACTGAAGTAGATTTAACTGTTTATTCAAGTAGTCAGAATGCCAAACATCATCCGCATCTAAGAAAGTAATAAACTCTCCTTTTGCTTTTTTAAGACCATAGTTTCTCGTATCTGAAACGCCTGTGTTTATTTTATTAAAAACTTTAATTTTAGCATTCTGATTTACAAATTCCTCAATTTTTTGTAAAGATTCATCAGTTGAACCATCATTCACTACAATTAGCTGCCAATTAGAATAGGTTTGATTAATTACCGATTTAATGGTTGCTGCAATGTAATTTTCTACATTATAACAAGGAATGATGATGGAAACTAAATTACTCAAATTAAACCTATTTTTTTTGCTGTTTCAGGTTTGCAAATTAAATAATTCCAAAAAGATGAAGCAGTTATCTCATTTTTTTGAGTTATTACATCATTTTTATCATCAATGTCAAAATACAAATACCCTTTATTTTTAAATAGTTGATTTAATTTAACTGCACATTCAACATCCCAAATTTCTATTAAAAAATCTGGTTTAAATCTATTCAAATAATTCCCCATACCTTCCAATACTTCAGGTTCATGAGTTTCTACATCAATTTTCATTAAATCAATTTTTTTAACTTTATTTGACTCAATAAAGTTATCTAATCTTATTGTATCTATCTTCAATTCATTTTGAGGAGTAGTATTTGCTAATAAAGATTTATTAACAGTTACAGATGTTGTAAACTCTACTCCTTTAATTAAATACACTTTTGCTTCACCATTATAATTTGACGCTGCTTTAGGTTCTATTTTTATATCATAGTGATTAATTTCAATATTGTAATTTAAATACTCTAAAACCTTAGGGACGGGTTCAAAAGCATATACTTGTGCGTTTGGATTTAACGATTTAGTTATTAGTGAATATAATCCTGTGTTGGCACCAACATCAAAAACTGTTTCGGCATCAATACATAATTTTCGCCAAAGTTTTAAAGATGTTCTCTCCCAACCTTTTTCTATCCCTCCCCAAAACAATTCATTTTCTTCAGAAGTTCCATGATGATACATCTTAAATTGATATTTATCATCTACTTTTATTGTAATAATACCATGAAAATGTAAATGTTTATAAATAGATTCAGGTAGGTTAAATAGCTTTTTAATGCCAATAAATAAATACTTTTTAAAAGGAATTAATTGATATAATTTTTTTAAAATATTTTTCAAAACAAACTTATTTAACTTAATTCACACCAAAATTTAATTACCCCAAAACGGTATTCCGCTTCAACAACCTTCCATCCTGCATCTTTTACAATTTGGTTAAGTTCGAACCTGTCAAACTCCCAAACATGATCAGCATCAGTGTGTTTTAATGGATTGTTCATTTTTGTACGGTAATGATTTAAGTAACTTTTATCATAATCTGGAACTTCAATATAAATTTTGTTACTATGAAGTGCACATTCTTTTAAAAATGAAACAGGTTCATCGATATGCTCAATTATATGTGATAAAATAATTACATTAAATTTATCTTGACTATTCTTTAAAAACTCAAAAGCATCTCCATGAATAAATTCTAAATTAGATTTATTATATCTTGATTTAGCCACAACTATATCATTTGCTATCATATCTACCCCAACCACTTTTTTGACAAATTCAGCAATTTTATTACTTATTTCACCAAATTTACAACCTAAATCTAACACATTATCGGTTGCTTTAATTCGTTGTTTTAAAAAAGCTATGGAATAATAACGAAGCGGATGTTTTTCAAACGAAAAGTGGTTAAACGATTCTTCATGAGCCAACCTATCGAAAATCCATTCTAAGGTTAGGTATAGGTTAAATTTTCTTTTTGAACTCAAGAAAAAAAGCATCTTAGAAAGTTTGTAAATAAAACTCAATAAAAAAATACGTTCTTTTTCTCTTTTTAATTTTAATCCCATAACTAATTTTTTTCGTACAATTTCATGTAATTATTATACATCAAATCAAAATTATACATTTCAAGAGCTGTTTTCTTGCCTTTCTCTTTAAAATCAGCTCCATGTTTTAATGTGTAATTAATGCCTTCTGCCATAGAAGCTGCATCTTTGTAATTTACCAAATATCCGTTTTGTTTATGTTGAATAGCATCTAAAGCCGATCCGGTAGGTGTAGATACCACAGGTGCAGCATTCATCATCGCTTCAGGGATAACAAAACCAAAAGGTTCATAATTAGCAGCATGAGCATAAACATCTAACATCGCATATAATGAAGGTATATACACTCTATCTACCCAACCTGCAAAAACAATATGGTTTAATACATTGTGTTTTTTTGCCAACGCTATAAGCTCGTCTTTCTGCCCTCCCTGACCTACGAAAAGAAATATAGCATTAGAGTGTGTTTTTATCACTTCAGGTATTGCCTCTAAAATATAACGATAGCCTTTCCATTCGATTAATCGAGCAACCGTTCCTATAATTTTTTTACCATGTAGTTGGTATTTATACATCAATTCTTTCTTGTATTCATCCGATTGATTGGTATAAATCTCGGGAGGAATACCATGGTGTATCATAGATATTTTTTCTTTTGGAGCATTTTCCTTTTCTATAATAAATTTTTCAGCTTCCGTTGAAACCGGGACAATATGCGTAGCATTTTTATTATTTATTTTATCAGCAAGCACCCACTTTGGAGCATAGTAATAATGGAATGTGGTATCTTGTTTAGTTAACACTCTTTTTTTTACTCCTGCCAAACGAGCTGCCATTAACCCTGGAAAAGAATCATCAAATAAGTGTGTATGTACCACATCGGGCTTTAGTTTTTTAAACAAACTATACAATTGAAAAAAGATACGAACCATCCCTCTTTTTCTTTTGTGATGGTCGAATTCAAACCAATGACAATCCCAACCAAACTTACCTACATCTTCAATCATTTGTGGCCTTTCGGTATAAAGTGTTACAAAAGTAAATTTATGTTTTTTTTGTTGAGCTGCTTTTTCTGCAAACCATTTAAAATAGGGTACGCTAGATTCATTGGATATGACAAAAATAATATGCATTAATTGTTTGTTTCAGTTAAAAATTGTTCTACTTTTTCTATTAAGTTTTCATAAGTAAACTGTTTAGCAAAGTTGATTCTTTTATCAATAATAATTGGTTCTTCTTTACTATTAAAAATACGTTTAAATATTGTAATGCCATCATCATTTGAACCATACGAAAAAATTAACTCATTTTTTTCATAATCCTTAAAAGTAGGGGCTAAAACGGGTTTTCCTAAGGCCAGATATTGCAAAAGTTTATGGTGGTTAATGTTGTTTCCATGTACGTGCAATAACATAGGTGCTAAACAGATTTTTGCTTTAGCAATATAATTTTTTAATTTTTTAAAATGAACAGGAGGATGATATATTAGGTTAGTATACACTTTATCAATAAACAATTTTTTGAAATTTTCATCTGTCAAGTCATGTTGTGGTTGTCCAATAAATAAAAACCGTTCATTTGGAAAATATTCTACCATTTTAACCACCAATTCATAATCAATTCTATAATCTATTTGACCAATATAAAGTATATAACCTTCTTCAATAGTTACATCTTCATCTATACTAAATTCTGATGATGAAATACCATGAGAAAGTACCAACAATTTTTTTAAATCGAGATTATTAGTAAGTTCTTTGGAAACGGTTATAAAAAAATCAGTGCTTTTTATTAATTCTTTTTCTTTCTGTGTTTGATATTTATCTGCAATAAAATAAATAGAATATTTTGGTGAAAATAATTTTGGATTGGTAAATCTGTAAGGATCAAATGTCCAAAATATAAAATCCCTACATTTTTTTTTATAGAGGAATTTTTTTATTCTTTTTGAAGTAATAAAATTATTAATTTGGTACAACCATCCAACTCGAGTAAAAGGTAATAAATTATTATAGTTAAGTATTTTTAAATTTTCTGTATAGGAAGTGATTAAAATGTTAAAAAGCCCCTTAAAAGACCACTTTTTAGGTGGGTTAATAAAAAATACTTTGTTTTTTTTTGATAATTCAAAAGCCCAGTTATGCTTGGAATACCAAACATTTCCCCAAGGTTCATTAGAAAAGATAAGTATATTTTGGTTTTCTAATTTCATTTTTTTCCAATCATAGATTTAATCTTCAATATAATTTTATTATGTCGTGTAAGATAACTTGGGAAATCAAGATGATTATTTGGTTGTTCCCTCATCCATTTATCAAAAGTATCTTCCGAAATATCTAATTTTTTAAGAACATAAACTTTATCTCTAAGCGTTTCTTCTGTCTCCCAAGGTTTTATTTGTAGCTCTTCTAACGCTTCTTCCCTAGTTAATTGTCCAGAACATATTAAAGAAGATAAGTGGGCTTTTCTTTTATCAATATTAAACTTTACGGGTAAAATATAATTTTGGTAAAACCTAGTAAAAATAGACTCGTTATGTTTTGCTCCATAAGGTTTCCACTCTAAATTTTCAACTAATATTTTTGTAGCTTCTTTTTTATTGTAAGGAATAAAATCTAGGAAGTAGATATATTGTGTCTTACGATATTTTACATGCCAATATTCCTTGAAAAAAGTTAGAAATGGAAAGGTATTTAAACTAGTATTACCATATCTTTTATGGATTGATTTAATGTTTAAAGCATCATTTTTCCAATGAATCCAAGCCTCTGGAAGAATAAACTCTGAACCCTGGTTATGTCCTTGAAAAATAAATTTGGTATTAAATTGTTCGGATGCTCTATAAAGTGCTGCAGAAATAGCATGGTCGGTTACTAACTCAACATCAACAACTCCAGCTTTTAAAAATGATAGCTGTACAGATTTGAATTCTTCCCAATCGCATACAATCGTATATAAATCAACATTTAATTTTTGGAGTAATTTTTCAATATTTTGTATAGCCGTTTCACTGTTCCATCCATTATCGAAATGAACTGCTATTGGTTTTAGTCCAAACTCTACCAATTTATACACTAAATAAGCACTATCTAAACCTCCACTAACACCCACTACACAATCATACTTTTTTGATTTGCCTTCTTTTTTAATTTTGTGTATTAATTGCTGTAAAAAAAATTGTTTTTCTTCTTCCTTTTCAGAATTAATATCAACAATTGAAAAATAATCATTACAATAATTGCAAAACCCTTCTTTATCAAACCAAATGTTAGGGTCACTTATATTATCCATAACACAACGAATGCATTGAATATAATTAACTTCTATGTTAAATTGATTTCTCAACTAAATTATTATAGAATAATGTTTTTGTTTTTATTAATAGCAATATAGTTTGAGGGTAAAAATATTTCGTTAATTTCATTATAATTTACAAGCGGTATAATAGTAGATTTTGTAAGTCGATAAAGAAAATAATGTGTTGACAATAAACTATAAAAGTCTTTCAGGTAGGTTTTGGAGTCAATATTTGCAGGTCCAAACTCAAATTGTATAAAATTTATTCTATTCTGGTTCAACATACTTTCAGCTCCTTTTAATGCAAAAAATTCATGACCTTCTATATCTAATTTTAAGAAATCAATTTTTGAAATTTTTTCTTTTTCACAAAAATCATCAATTGTTCTTAGATAAATAGTTTCCTCTATATCCATTGATTTAAGATTGTAGTAATCGTTATCAGTTTTTTTATATATACTTGCTAACTGACTTTTGTTTTCATCCTTATAAAGGGTTACGTTTTGTTGCTTATCTCCAAACCCGAATTGAAAGTTCCGAACATTATTTTGTTTATCTGTATTCAGAATCCCAAAACTATCATTTGCTGGTTCAAATGAATATATGTTACTAGGAATGTTTAAGTTTTCCACAAGCATACGTTGGTACTGACCAACATTAGCTCCAACATCAAAAATTGTAATTGGATTTTTCGTTTTTTTATAATGGTTATTTAAAAGTTCTACTACTTGTTTCTCACCACTGGTTGATGTGTTTCCAATATTTTTGTAACCTAACCCCTCTATTGCAAGTTCATGCATATAATCAAAAAGAAAAAGTGCATTTTTACTTGCAAAATGTTTTTTCAACACCAGTTTATTCAACACTCTCAATATATAGTAAGTAAATTTTATCATTGATATTTATATCTCTAATTTTAATGATATCGTTTTGTCATATTATCATGCATTTCAACCAAAGTAGATTCTAAATTGAACTTATATTTCCAATCTGGATAGTGGTCTTTAAATTTGGAGACATCACTAATATACCAAATATGATCTCCTATTCGATTGCTTTCTGCATAACTATAATTCATTTTTTTACCACTAATTTTTTCACAAAAATCAATAGCTTCTAACATACTACAATTAGAGAATCTACTACCTCCAGCATTATATACTTCTCCTAGTTTTGGATTGTTGTAAAAATGCCAAAACATATTCACTAAATCATAACTGTGAATGTTATCCCTTACTTGTTTTCCTTTGTATCCAAAAATGGTGTAGTGATTTTCTGTTATTGCACATTTCATTAAGTAAGCTAAAAACCCATGCAGTTGTGCTCCTGAATGGTTTGGTCCTGTTAAACATCCTCCTCTAAATACTCCAGTATTCATTCCAAAATATTTTCCATATTCTTGTACCATTACATCTGCTGCCACTTTACTTGCACCAAACACCGAATGTTTACTTTGGTCAATGCTCATTGTTTCATTTATACCTTCTTTAAAAAATGGATGAGTTTCATCCACTTCCCAACGCTTTTCTTTTTCAATAAGTGGAAGAAAATTAGGCGTATCGCCATAAACTTTATTTGTTGAAGTAAAAATAAACACTGCTTTAGAACAATAATTTCTGGTTAATTCCAAAAGATTGAGGGTTCCTGTTGCGTTTACACCAAAATCAGTAAGGGGTTCTTTTGCCGCCCAATCATGACTTGGTTGTGCTGCCGCATGTATAATGAGTTTAATATCTGAGGAATATTGTTTAAAAATTTCTTCTAATTCAGCATACTGTCTAATGTCAGCATTTAATGGTTTAAAATTGCTATACTTTACAGCCAACCTGTTTTTATTCCATTCGGTGCTTCCTTCTTTTCCAAAGAAATACGACCTCATATTGTTATCTATCCCAACTACAACATCAAATTTGTCAGCTAAAAATTCTACCGATTCACCTCCTATCAATCCAGATGATCCTGTTACTATTGCTACATTCATTTTGTAAATATAATACTCTTTTAATTTAGATTTTATCTAAATTCGTTTTAATATATTGTACTCTTAATTAAATTTACAAACAATTACCAATAACAATTGATAAAAATTTGATGTTTAAAATTAATCTCAATATTACAAAAATTGAGTAACAAAAGATATATAATGAAAAGGATAAAATTAGCATTGTTTGATTTACAACACTATGAAATGATTAATGTACTAATTAGCATTTTTAGTGATCCGAATTTCAGCATTGTATTTTTTACAAGTAAAAAAATTGCGAATAAAATCAAAGAAACTACTCATGAAGACCTAAAGTATGAATTTATTATATATGAAGACTTTTCATCGGCAAAATCATTTTTTAATTCTTGTGAAGAATATATTTTGAAAAATAAAGTAGATGCTATTCACTTTAATACCATCGACAGAGACTACAACTCGGTTTGGAAGCTAATTAAAAATACTAACATTCATACTACAACAACTATACATAACATAAATACTTGGTTAAATGCACCATTCACTCTTAATAAAATCGCTTTAAAAAATTATTATTATCGAAAAAAAATATTATCGAAAACTAAAGCAATTGTTGTAACTGAAGAATTGTTTATTAGTTATATTAAGGATAAAAAGCTTTACACTAAAGATATTCTAACATTACCTTATACTATCAAATCAAAAGATATTAGCTACAAAATCAACAAGCACCTTCGTATTGCTATTCCAGGTGCTATTGATGGTAATAATAGAAGGAATTACAAATTTGCTTTATCTGTAATTGAGAAAATTAATCATTTGAATCCTAAAATAAAATTTGTTTTTATAGGTGGTATTGTTAGCTCAGAAGGAGAACAAATTTTTCAACATATAAATGATCTCATCAAAAAAGGTTGTAACATTGAACATAAATTCAACCCTAGTTCAAACGAATTATTTGAAAATGAAATGAGTATTTGCGATGTTGTTTTTATGCCTGTTAAAATTAATTTTAGATATGAAGGTATAAACGAGATTTACGGCAAAACAAAAGTAACTGGCGTTTTATATGACATGATGCGTTTTCAGAAACCAGGTATTATTCCTAAGGAACATGTTATTCCACCAACAATTACAACCAGTATAATTACATATACTAATGAAGAAGATTTAATAGAAAAAATATTAACCTTAGAAAACAACAAAGAATTACTTGAAAAATATTTAACCTACGCCAAAAGTAATTCAGAATACTATTCTACATCATCCATTAAAAAGAGATTCTTACCAAAGTATGTAGAATTATTTGATTAGGTTATTTAAAATGTTTTAAAATAAAACTAATGTCTTGCTTGGTTAATATTAATAAATTTTTGGTTGGACATTGGGTTTTAAAAACAATTAGCAGATAAGTGGTTATAAAAATCACAAAATAACTAATTAGTGTAGCATAAGCTGCTCCAATAATGTTATAAATCGGAATCAAATACAAATCAAAAACTATTGTAAACAAAAGTCCTATTAAACAAGCATATATACTATACTTACTCTTATTTAAAACTATTGTTATGATAGAAAATACTTGAGTAATACAAGATATAAAAATCCCTATCGACAAAATTTGAAACGGCACTATCGTTGGAGCAAACTCTTCTCCATACAATAATGGAATTAAAAATTCGGAAGCAATAAACGCTGTTAAGACCAATACAAAAAAGAACAGCGTGCTAATTCTACTAATCAAAGTAAATATCTCAAATTTTTTATCGTCACTGCTACTAGAAATTTTTGGCAAAATTACCGAGGCAATAGTTACCGATAAATATAAAATTATTTGAACGATATTAGCAGCTAACGAATAATGACTTAATTCTTTTTCATCTAAAAAGTAATTTACTATCCATAAATCGAGTCTGTAATTAAAGAAATTTATAACTGTTCCCAAATAAATCAATAAACTATATCCTATAAATTTTTTTATTATATCAGTAGTAATTTTATCTAATGCAGGTTTTACGTTAATCTTATTTAGATATAAAATCAGCCATACCAAACTATTTAGAAACACTAAAAAAACAGTCAAAATCAGCACATAATCAAACCTTTCTGAAGGTGTGAAATCTTCTTTTATTATGAAAAAATAAATTCCTAAAAACAGCAAGGCGTTAATAATACTGTTGATTAACGCCATTCTGTTTATAATATTAAACTTAGAATGAGCTTGAAAAAATGAAGTAGCCAGATTATTAAAGAAAGTTAGAACAAATAATACCACCACACTAAAAATATATGGCAGCTTATTATATTCTTCAGGAAAAAAATAGGAGCTAAAACCCATGTAATAAGCCGTTAGAAGTAAGACCATTAAAAATATAGAACATAGTATAAAAACTGAGAACGACAGCCCTGCAACAATTTGTTCAGCATATTTTTTACTTGAAACAAAATACACTATACCAGTTTGAATCCCAAAAGAAAAAACCATCACAAACAACAAATAATTTGCTTGAAATAAAGAAAATACTCCCTTAGCTTCTTCCCCCAAAATTCTTGTTGAAAACACACCACTAACTATACCTAAGACAAACACAGGTATTTGAGTTAAAACTGAATTTATGATGTTTTTAACTAACAAATTAAAAAGTAATTTTAAGATGCTAAAATAACTAAATTGATTGACGATAATTATAATCTCATTAACTTATCTTTGTGTTTTTTTAATTACTAACCCAATTTATCAATACTTGAAACCACAAAACCAACAACAATGTACTAGGTGCCTAATGGATACTAGCGACCCCGAAATTCATTTTGATGAAAACGGACATTGTAACCATTGTGTTGATTACTTTAAAACCTTAAAAAATTTAACTTACCAAGATGAAAAAAGTGATGTTGAGTTAGAAAAAATTGTAGCGAAAATTAAAGCTTCTGGGAAAAATCAAACTTACGACTGTGTAATAGGGGTTAGTGGCGGAATAGATAGTAGCTACGTGGCTTATCTTACAAAAAAATTAGGTTTAAAACCACTTGCCGTTCACATGGATAATGGATGGAATAGTGAATTAGCGGTGAGCAATATTGAAAAATTACTCAACCAACTAAACATTGATCTTTATACCCATGTATTAGATTGGGAAGAGTTTAAAGATTTGCAGTTGTCTTTTTTAAAAGCCTCCATTCCTGAAATAGAAACTCCAACCGACATGGCTATACCAGCAGTTTTACATCAAGTTGCTGCCAAACATAATATAAAATACATTATAAGTGGAGGTAATTACGCTACCGAAGGTATTTTACCAAAAAGTTGGCATTACGATAGAAAAGATGTTACTTTCTTAAAAGCCATTCAACAACAATTTGGCACTAAAAAATTAAACACCTTTCCTACTTTTGGTTATCAAAAAGAAATTTATTACAAGTTTGTAAAAGGAATTCAATTTGTTTATATGCTAAATTATGTTCCTTTTTCAAAAAAAGATGCTGTTGAATTGCTTGAAAAAAAGTTGAATTGGAAATATTATGGAGGAAAACATTTTGAATCGCGTTTTACAAAATTGGTGCAAGCCTACATTCTTCCCGAAAAATTCAATATCGACTACAGAAAATCTACTTATTCCACTCAAATTTGTGCCGGAGAAGTAAATCGTGAAGAAGTAATTGATGAACTTCAATTAAAACCTTATAGAGACATTAACCTAACTGAAGAAATTGAATATTTCTGTAAAAAACTTAATATTAGTAATTCTGATTTTGACAATATGATGAAAGAGAAACCTAAATGCTACAAAGACTACCCAAATAACCAAGCTTTTTTAGAGTTTTTATATAAAACCTATCAGCGTTATTTCTAATCAGTATTTCTTCCAATCTTAAATCTTTATTTTTGCAACTACAAGCCTAGCAAGTAAAAAATGACAAAAATCCTTTTTCTAACTCCTTACCCAATCAACTCAGCTCCTAGCCAACGATTTAGATTTGAGCAATATTTTAATTTTTTACAGAATAATGAAATAACAATTGTTACAAGCTCTTTTTTAGATGACATTACATGGAAAATTTTTTATCAAAAAGGATTTTTATTAAAAAAAGTATTAGGCATTCTAAAAGGATTAATCAACAGACATTTACTGCTTTTAAAGATACATCAATACGACAAAATATTTATACATAGAGAGGCGTGTATGATTGGTCCTGCTTATTTTGAATGGGTGTATGCTAAAATTTTTAAAAAGAAACTAATTTTTGATTTTGATGATGCCATTTGGCTAAAAGATGTTTCTGACGCCAATGAAAATTTGAGCTGGCTAAAGTTTCCAAATAAAACAAAATCTATTATCAAATATGCTCACACAGTAATTGCAGGTAACACTCACTTAGCAAATTTTGCATTGCAGTTTAACAAAAATGTTACTGTCATTCCTACTACTATCGATACATCCTACCACCAGCCATTAACTATGAAATCAACAGATAAAATAAAAATTGGATGGACGGGTTCTTCAACCACAAACAAGCATTTTGCATTATTAGAAAATGTTTTAACAACAATAATATCAAAATTTCCTCAAGTCGAAATTGTGATGATTTCTAATGTTTCTATTTACAATAATGATTTTAATATCATATTTAAAAAATGGAATCAAAAAACAGAAATTGAAGATTTATCTCAGATAGACATTGGTATTATGCCTCTGCCAAATGACGAATGGGCAAAAGGCAAGTGTGGTTTTAAAGGACTCCAATACATGGCATTAGAGATTCCAACCATTATGTCCCCTATAGGTGTAAATACCGAAATTATTCATGATGGAGAGAATGGGTTTTTAGCAGCCACAGAAGAAGATTGGCTGGACAAACTTGGCTTATTGATTCAGTCGGAAGAACTTAGAATAAAATTAGGGAAGGCTGGTAGACAAACAATTGTGGAGAGATATTCTATTGATGCTAATAAAAATAAGTACTTAACTTTATTATCTACTTAATTACAAAGCGTTTCTTTTCTTCTTTGGAAATGTTGTGTATTAATATTAAAGCGGTTACAAACAATAATTGAGCAGGCATTTTGTACCTTGATAAAGCTCCAAAATTATACGAGCTTACCCCAACAATTACTCCAAATAACACCGAAAAAATCATCATAAACAATACATCTTTATTGACAAATATTATTCTAAAAAACTTTGCCCTTAACTTTAAAAGCAAATACAAGAAAAATAATAATACTAATAAGCTTTCCACAGCTCCAATAAGTGTTGGGACATTCCTAATTTCCCATGGATATGGTCTAAAAAAAGTAACATTAAAAGCCGCTGGTGCTACTTTAAGATAACCTACTGGAGTAAATTCAATTTCACCTAAGGTATATCCGGATTGATCCTGAGTATGGGCAAGGTATTCATGCCACGATTGGAACCCCTCTAAAGTCTGCTCTAATTTATCAATATCGTATTTTCCTGCTACATCAGAAACATTTTTTAATACAGAAAAAGTACCTAAAGCTATTACCATTACTATTATTGGAATAAGCACAATTCTTATAAAACTCCCTTTAATTAAATTTTTGAGGTTAGATTGTCCCCAAATCATTAAGGTCGGCAACAAAATGTACAGTATGTAAGGTTTTAGATAAAGAATTAATATGGCAGAAATGATAGTTAAAAATATACTTAACCAAATTCTTCGCTTGAATATAAAAACATTGGAAAATGAGTATATCATCCACCCCATACAGCCCATAGTAACGGTATCTTTTAAAACTCCTCCTCCCCAAAAAATAATGGAAGGTATCATAAAAAAACTTATAACCAAATGCTTACTGTATTTTGGATATATTTTGCAAAAATTAGAATATGCTGCCCACAAACCCAAAAATGATGCTGCTGAAAAAATTACAGTTGTTGTCCCATAAGAAAACAACCCGAAAAAGTTAGCAACTACTATTAACTTCACCATTACCCATATATCCTTACCATTAATAAAATAGATAGTTTCCATATCTACCATATCTCCAGTTAAATTAAGGTTATCATGAGAAGTAAAAAAAAGTTCGATAAGTCTTATGGGGTTATTTACAAATATTTTAGAGATTTCCTCTGCTGCCTTGTAGTAACTTAGGCTATCTCCTCCCTTATAGTAATAAACCGTTAGTAAAGCAAACATAAAGCCGCCTACTACTTTTGCTGTTAGAGCAAGTATAAAGTATTTGTATTCTGGATTTTTAGCAATTTTAATCCGTTTTACATAGTAAGCAATAATATACAACAAAGCAAAGTAAATTATTGCTAAGCACATATCATAAAGGCTTAGTTTCAAATCAAAATAATCTACTAATTCAAATTTCATTTATTATTTTAGTTGCGTTTTAAGGGTGTCAATCAATTTTATGATATGCTCCTTTTCTAAATCAAAATATAAAGGCAATCTTAACAACCTGTCACTTTCTCTCTTGCTACAATCGTTTGTTGAGCAAAAATAAGGATAGTTCCTTCCTCTATCACTTAAATGTAATGGAGAATAATGGGAATGCGCTGCGATACCATTTTTTTGTAAAAATATAGACAGTTCATTTCTCTGTAATGCATCTTCAAGTTTAATAAAAAATATATGTGAATTATGGTTGTTAGCTGATTCATAGAAATCAATCAGTTGTAAATTCTTTAATGGTTCTAGATTTTCTTTATACAAATTAAAAAGTGTTTTTCTTTTTTGAGTTACAATAGGTAATTCCTGTAATTGAGCTAACAAAAAAGCTGAATTTATTTCACTTAAGCCATAACTTGAACCTAATGTTTTCCATGTATATTCACTTACCTTTCCAGCTAAAAACGCTTTTCTGTCAGTACCTTTTTCTATAATAACATCAATTTTCTCTATTAAAGTTTTATTATTTATCAATATAGCCCCTCCTTCTCCACACTGAATATTTTTTGTATCATGAAAACTGATACAACCTATATCACCGAAAGTTCCTAGATGTTTATTTTTATAATAGGAATCAATGCTTTGAGCAGCATCCTCAATTAAAAAAATATTGTTGACGTTACATAATTCCACTATTTTTTCAATGTTTTCTGTAAATCCAGCATAATGTACTAAAACTATAGCTTTAGTTTTTGACGTAATGGCTTTCTCTAATAAACCTTCATCTAAACACATGGTATTTGGGTTTACATCTACAAGCACCAAACGAGCACCTCTAAGAGCAAATGCATTTGCTGATGAAACAAATGTAAATGAAGGTACAATCACTTCTTCTCCTTCTTTTATATCAATGGCTAAAGCTGCTAATTCTAAAGCAGAAGTACAGCTTGCTGTTAATCGAATTGATTCGCATCCTGTAATTTTTGCTAGTTCTAATTCACATTTTTTAGAAAATACTCCAGGATAAGAAAAGCTTTTATTTGCAATTACCTCATTTATGTAAGTAACTTCGCTACCTGAAACAAATGGTATATTAAACGGAATTTTCAAAATAGTATGATAAAATTGGTTTTTGCTACAAATAACGAAAATAAAATTAAAGAAATAAATGCTTTATTAACCAACTCCATTAAATTATTAAGTTTAAAAGACATTGGTTGTCACGAAGACATTCCTGAAACTGCTAATACCATTGAAGGAAATGCTATTTTGAAAGCAAAATATGTTTATGAAAAATACGGTTATGATTGTTTTGCTGATGATACTGGACTGGAAATTAAATCACTAAATGGTGAGCCAGGAGTTTTCTCTGCAAGGTATGCTGGTGAAGAAAAAAATGCCGATAAAAACATGGATAAAGTGCTGCAAAAATTAGCCTCGCAAAAAGATAGAACTGCTCAGTTTAAAACAGTTGTTGCATTAGTGATTAATGGAAAAATAACTACTTTTGAAGGAATTATTAAAGGTGAAATCACTAAAGAAAAACATGGAAAAGATGGTTTTGGTTACGACCCTATTTTTAAACCAAACGGTTACAAAATCACTTTTGCAGAAATGCCATTGTCTGAAAAAAACAACATAAGCCATAGGGGTCGTGCTGTAAAGAAATTAATTAATTTCTTAAATTCAACAAAATAAAAAAGAGCATGAAAATCATGCTCTTTTTAAAATATTCAACTATTTTATAAGTAATTATTTAAATGCAACTTTAAACTTTACAGTAAAAATGTCATCAATCATTTTATCACCTAAACCTTCAAAAAACTTTCCTGAGCCGTATTTAATATCGTATAAAGTTCTATCCACTTTAACTTCTGCATAAGCAGCTACTTTACCATCTTTTATTTCAATAGTAGCAGGAAATTCAATAGATTTAGTAATTCCTTTAATAGTTAAATCTGCTTTAACAGTATAGGTATTTCCTTTCACTTTTTTAGTAGAAATAATTTTCAAAATTGCTTCTCCGTGGTTTTTAGTGTCAAAAAAATCAGCTGAGTTTAAGTGACCTTCTAACTTACCTTTCATATCTCCTTCTAAATCTGAGACAACTATTGATGTCATATCAATAATTACTTCTCCGCCTACAACTTTATTATCTTCGACTTTTACGGTTCCTTCTTTAATTTCAATTGTACCATTGTGTTGTCCGGTAACTTTTTTTCCTACCCATTCAACAGTACTTAAGTCTTTTTTAATGTGTAAATGACTGTCGTCTCCGTGGGCTTTTAACGATAATACTGATGCAGTTAATACCGCCATACTTAGAATAATTTTTTTCATGATTTCTAATTTTAAAATTTATACTGCAAATATATGTAATAACATTAAATGTATATACATTTATTATTTATTTTTTGTTAATTTTTGTTAAGCTGACTTCTAATAGATTAATTATTTTATCTCTTGGCAAAGTTCTATAAGCACTCCATTAACAGATTTAGGATGCAGAAAGCATACCAATTTATTATCAGCTCCTTTTTTTGGTTGTTCATTTAAAACTATAAATCCTTCCTTAGATAAACGCTCCATTTCTGCATATATATCATCAACATCAAAAGCAATATGATGTATGCCTTCTCCTTTCTTTTCTATAAACTTATAAATAGCACTTTCTTCAGAAGTTGCTTCTAGTAACTCAATTTTATTTTCTCCAGTTTTAAAAAAAGTAGTAATTACATTTTCACTTTCTACAGCTTCTGTTTTGTATGGCACCTGATTAAAAAGTTTGGTATATATTTCTGTTGCTTTTTCAATATCTTTTACTGCAATTCCTATATGTTCTACTTTGTTCATCATATTCTAATTCAAAAAAAAATCCTCACTAAAATTAGCGAGGATTTTTTAATATTAATAATTATTTATGTTATTTCTTCACAAAAGTCTCACTCTTGTTATCATAATTTAAATAATAAATTCCTTTTTTAAGGTTAGTAACATCAATAGAATTACCATATCCTTTTTTAACAATGTTAGCATAGCTATCATAAACTTCAAACAACGTCTCATCAGTAAAGGTAATAATGTCTTTTACTTTAATTGGACTGAAAGTAATTTCACCTTTAGTAGAAACATAACGTGCAGCCTGAGAATATCTTGGTTTACCAGAATAATCTATTTGCTTAACTCTAAATTTATTTTCACCAGAATGAGGTTCAATTTTAAATTCATATTTGTTTTCAGTAGATGTACCTACACCATCAACTTCTCCTACTTTTATCCATTTATTCCATCTAAACTGTTCTATCACAAAAGTTAATTTCCCTGTTTCGTTTGAAGTTGTCCATTCAAAACTACCATCTTTAGTAACATTCATATTAACAATTTCAAAAGTACTTTTAGGTTTAAGCACCTCAGGGTTTAATACTTTTGGTTTACAATCATCTTTATGTTTAATTTTCACAATAACAGGATCTCCAACTTTTAATTGAAATGCTGTAAAATCAATTTCAAAAGCACTAGAGTTTACCTCATCTGTGGTAACATCTCCATTAATTGTTACTTCAAAAGTACAGAAACCAACACCTGTTCCAGCAAATGGATTTTGCACATAAAGATTTTTTCCTTGATAATGACCCTCAAGTACAATAACTCCTGCATAACTACTTAATGCTATAAAAAAAGTTAAGATGAATGTAAATATATTTCTCATTTGTATATGTATTATCTAAATAGCGTAATATAAAATGTTTTAAAAGGCAATATTAACTCCTAATTTAGGATTTTCAAAATATTTTTGCGTAATAATCATATTTATAACAACATTATTATATAATGTTATAAGTATAACTACTTAATTGCGAAACAAAAATAATATTTTTTATAAGAATTCCACTAATTATAGAAATTATTTTTAAGGATAAATTTTCAAACTTGATTTAATCAGTAATTTTGGCGACTATGAATAAAAAAGGAATCTTACTGGTTAATTTAGGTACACCAGACAGTTACTCCACTGCTGATGTTAGAAAATATCTTCGCGAGTTTTTAATGGATAAATATGTAATTGATTTACCTTATTTAACCCGTTGGTTTTTGGTAAACGTAATAATAGCCACTTTCAGAGCTCCTAAATCTGCTAAAATCTACCAACAATTATGGACTAAAGAAGGTTCTCCTTTGTTGGTTTACGGAAAAAAAGTGCGTGAACTTTTACAACAAGAAGTAGGCAACGATATAAGCGTGTATTTAGCCATGCGTTATCAAAATCCATCTATAAAAAGTGTGCTAAAAGAACTAAAGAAAGATGGTATTACCGATTTAGTAGTTATTCCTCTTTATCCACAATATGCTTCTTCTTCCACCAAATCGAGTATAGAAAAAGTAAAAGAAGAATTAGCCAACGCCAATTACCAACCCAATGTAAAATTCATTGAAAACTTCTTAACCAACGAAAAGTTTATTGAAGCTTTTGCCGAAAATGGCAATAAATATTGGCAAACTGGTGCTTTTCAAAAAGTATTGTTTAGCTACCACGGCATTCCAGAAAGACATATCTTAAAAGATTCTGAAAAAGGATATTGCCAACTAAACGACAAATGTTGTTCGAGATATTCTAATAATAATCGTTTGTGTTATAGAGCTCAATGTTATGAAACCTCTCGATTAATTGCTGCCAAAATGGGGTTGAAAGATGATGAATACGAAGTTGCATTTCAATCTCGTTTAGAAACTCGTGCTAGAGATCCATGGCTAAAACCTTATTCAGATTTAGTTACAGAAGAACTAGCAAAATCTGGTGTAAAAAATGTGCTTTGTTTTTCTCCTTCTTTTATTGCTGATTGCTTAGAAACAACCATAGAAGTTGGTGAAGAATTTAAAGAAATTTTCCATGAAAATGGTGGGAAAAAATGGCAATTAGTAGAAAGTTTAAACGACAATCCAAAATGGATTAAAGCCCTTAAAGAGATAACTTTATCGGAGTTTTAATTTTTATCCTCTCTTCTAAAAATAGACCTAAATTGACTTGGTTTTTAAATTGAATTCCTGAAAAGTTATTGACTTTTTTAATGGCTTCTTCTAGGTCAAATTCTTGCTGTTTTTGAGTAAAAAAATGTTTCTTTTCAAAATGATATTTGGCTAAATATTCTTGTTCTGTCTGACCAGGAGTGGGGACTAAAACTGCTTTTTTGCCCAAAACAGCTAAATCCATTATGGTAGAATAACCCGATCTGGAAATTACCAAATTGCTTTGTTCTATTTTTTCTAAAAACAACTCGGCTGGCAAGTGATTATGTACTTCTATATTTTCTGATTGCAAATAAGTTGGAATTTTAATTTCTGATGGTAACCCCCTTACTAAAACTAATTTTAATGCTGTTTTTTCTGCTTGTTTGGCAACTAAACTCTCAAAAACAGTTCGTTGTGGTTCAGGCCCAGAAATTATAACAATAGCATCGTACTTTCTCTCTATTATTGAATTATCCATTTTTGAAAACCTAGAAAGAGCCCCTATAAAAAACTGATTTATAGAGTTTAATGACTTTTCATGAGCTAAATTTCCACTTAAATTATTTTCAGTTTGGATATCAGGTACCCAACATTCATTAAATTTTTGTATAAAATGATGATTTATTTTATTGATCCACTTCTTCCCATAAAGAACTTGAATGAATAATTGATGTGTAATGAAAATAGAGGGTACTTTTTCTGACCAACATCCATATCTATTATCAGAAATTACCAAATCTATTTTATATTCATTAATAATGTTTTGCAATAATTGATGTTCTTTTTTAATACTTCTAAGTAATCCAGGGAGTTGTTGCAGCATTTTCAAGCTCATTCTACCATTAGTTGTATATCGAATAGTATAACCAGGCAACTGAACAGATTTCAATTGAGGAAATGTAGTTTTTAACAAATCAAGGGGGGCATTATCAGCAGCAATAATTATTTCATGTCCTAAACCCATTAATGCGTTAATAATGGGCACACATCTGGCGGCATGTCCTAATCCCCAATCTAAGGGGCAAACCAATATTTTTTTATTTTTGACGATTACTTTCTATTTTCCAATTTAACGAAAGCCACTAATTGCCCTTTATCGCAAGAAGAAAACCCAAGTGCCTCATAAAAGCCTCTTGTTTCTTCATTATCATCGGTAAGTAGCACTTTTTGACGAACATTTTTATATTTCTCCAACGCTTTTTGCAATAACAAACTCCCAATTTTTCTTCTTTTGTGCGATTTTATTACCAAAATATCCTGAATATAAACAATGGTAAACCCATCGCCCACCAGACGAATTAATCCAACTAATTGTTTATTATCCCATGCTGTTAATATATAAAGCGAATTACTTACAGCTTGCTGCAATAAATCAGGGTTATTAGTATATGCCAACCAATTCGCATTGTTGTAAAGGCTTAATAAGTCTGCCAGATTTAATTTCTTTTCTTCAGAAAACTCAAGACTATTCATTTGTAAGCTTATTTAGCATTTTCTAAACAAATATAATTTAATTGAGTTAAATCATACTTATAAAACAAGTAAAATATTATCTTTGTTAAAACTAAAACATATTGTTATGCTAAAAAAAATAGGTCTTGCACTGTTTGCAATTTTTGTAATTATACAATTTTTTAGAATTGACAAAACCAATCCTGAAGTTATTGCTGAGAATGATTTTTTATATGCCGTTGGAGCCCCTGAAGAGGTGACTCAAATTATTAAAACTTCTTGTTATGATTGTCATTCTAACACTACCCAATATCCTTGGTATAGTAATGTCTCCCCTGTTTCGTGGTGGCTGAAAGACCATATTAATGAAGCAAGAGAAGAACTTAATTTTTCTGAATGGGAAACTTTTGAACATAAGCGTAAACTAAAAAAACTAAAAGAAGCAGTTGAGGAATTAGAGGAAAAAGAAATGCCCTTAACATCTTACACCATTACTCATGGTGATGCTAAATTGTCCGATCAACAAAGAGAATTACTAATCAATTGGTTTAAAGAAACATTAAGTTATTTTGAAGAAGGAGAAACTACTGCTGAAGAAGAACCAAAAAGTAATCTTAGCTTAGATAACGGCAAAAAATGGATCGCTAATATTGAAACTATTGACGGTATTAATAACATGATAGCCATTATTGCTCAACCAATGGAAGAAGAAAGAATTATTTTGTTTGTTGCCAGAGGACAACAATTAATGGCAGAATTTGAAACTTTAGTATCTAAATGCAACATGACTGGAGAAGCTCACGAGCAACTTCATCATTACATTTTTCCTTTAAAAGAAAAAATTGAACTTTTAATGAATTGTGAAGACATGACTGCATGTGACTTAACACAATTAGATATTTTAAGACATTTACATTTATTTAACGAATATTTTGAAGGAGAGAGTTTGCCGAGTTAACTTTAACTTTTATAAAAATTCATCTCGGTTAAATACTTATAAACCGGCTCTGTAAGTAAATAACGCACATCCTTTTTATCTTTTATCGCTTTTCTAATAAAGCTAGAGGATACTTTCATTACCGGAGCATCGCAAAAATATACATTTGGGTGATTAAAAAAATCGTGCTGCTGTTGGTTGGTTTTTAATTCAGATTCTTCTCTTTCATGCTCTGTTAAAGCTCTCGGGTAAACATAAACATGATGATTAGTGATAATTTCTTCATGATTTTTCCACTTATGGAAAGTCCTTAAATTATCCTCGCCCATAATCAACGAAAATTCATAATTCGGATATTTCTCATGCAAATAAATTAACGTATCTGAAGTATAAGATGGCTTAGGCATGTTAAACTCAATATCACAATCTTTTAAATGATTATTGTCTTCTATAGCCACCCTTACCATAGCCAAACGATGATAATCTGCTAATAAAGAATTACTCAATTTTAAGGGGTTTTGAGGAGATACAACAAACCAAACTTCATCTAAATCGGTATAATCTGCCATGTAATTAGCAATTATCAAATGTCCTACATGAATGGGGTTATATGTTCCAAAATAGAGGCCTACTTTCATCTGTTTTTATCTATTGTTTTTATCTGTCAGATGTTACTCCCTAATATTAATTATTTTCTTATATAATAAAAATTTTCTCAAGGTCGTTTCATCCCTATATTATTTTGTTAAAAAAGAGTTTACAATATTCAGTGTTTCTTTCTGGGCTTTTGGCAAGTCATCATTTACAATAATTACATCGAACCACTTAGAGTAACTCATTTCTTGCGTTGCTTTTTTTAACCTTTTTTGAATTTTTTCTTCCGTTTCACTTCCTCTGCTTCTTAGCCTTTTTTCTAACTCTTCTATACTTGGAGCCTGAATAAAAATGGTTAGTGCATTCTCTCCAAAATATTTACTTAAACTCAACCCACCTTCTACATCCACATCAAAAATAACATTGTGACCTTCATCCCAAATTCTGGTAATTTCAGATTTTAAAGTGCCATAATATTGATCTTGATAAACTTCTTCCCATTCTACAAACTCGTTATTGTTTATTTTGTTTTGAAATTCCGCTGTACTCAGAAAGTAATAATCCACTCCGTTAGTTTCATTCTCTCTTTTTTCTCTATTGCATGCCGAAATCGAAAACTTTAAATTTAAGTCTTGTGCCAACAGGTATTTGGTAATAGAAGTTTTTCCTGCTCCTGATGGAGCACAAATGATAATGCATTTGTTTTTACTCATAATTCTTATAAAATATTTAATATCTGTTCTTTAATCTTTTCTAACTCATCTTTCATTTCTACCACAATTTTCTGCAATTCGGAGTGATTTGCTTTTGACCCCAAGGTGTTAATTTCTCTACCCATTTCCTGACTAATAAACCCTAACTTTTTTCCCTGAGAATCCTTATCATTCATAGTATCCATAAAATAATCGAGGTGAGATTGTAATCGTTGCTTTTCTTCCGAAACATCAAATTTTTCAATATAAAAAACCAACTCTTGCTCTAACCTATCTTTATCTATCTGACTACCACTAACAATTTCTTCTAGATGTGCTGTAATCCTTTCTCTAACAGTAATTATTCTTTCTTTTTCGTACAATTCTACCTTATTCAACAGTTGCTGAATATTATTAATTCTCAACTCCATTTCTTTTTGAAGTGTTTTTCCTTCATCAGTTCTATAAGCATCAATATCTAGCAAAGCTTTTGCAGTCAATTCTACAATTGTTTCCCACTCCGATTCATCTAAGGCTTGTTTTTCTTCTTTCTGAAAAACATCAGGCATTCCAGCAACAATTCTTATTAAATCAGATTGCTCATCCAACTCATCAGCCAAACTTTTTAACTCGTTATAATAGTTTTTAAATAAACTTTCGTTGATTTGGTAGTTTGGAGTGGAAGCAGTTTGCTCAACATATAAATTATATTCAATCTTACCTCTTTCTAGGTGTTGATTAATTTTAGCTCTAAGCTCTAATTCTTTTTCTTTGTAAACTACCGGAATTCTAACAGAAATATCAGCTTGCTTACTATTAAGCGAACGAATTTCAATGCTGATTTTCTTTTGGTTTATACTAGTTGCGGATTTACCAAACCCGGTCATTGATTTAATCATCTATGATAATTTTAAGATGCAAATGTAATAAACCTAACACTTGAATAACAATAGATGGACGTAAAATGCTATTTTTGTTGTTCAACTATAACAAAATAATTGAACAACTATGAGCAACATTAACTTTAAAATTGATAATGGAGTAGGCGTTATTATCCTTAACAGACCAGATAAATTCAACAGTTTTATACGCCAAATGGCTTTTGATTTACAAGCTGCTTTAGACGAATGTGATAAAAACCCTGAAATAAGAGCCATTTACATTACTGCTGAAGGAAAAGCTTTTTGTGCTGGACAAGATTTAGCGGAAGCCATAGACCCTAAACAAACTGAATTACCAAAAATTGTAGAAGAACATTATAACCCAATTATAGCTCGATTGAGAAAAATTGAAAAACCTATTATTTGTGGCGTAAATGGTGTTGCAGCAGGTGCGGGAGCTAACATTGCGTTAGCTTGCGATATTACCCTTGCAGCACAATCAGCTAGTTTTATACAAGCGTTTAGTAAAATTGGATTAATTCCCGATAGTGGTGGAACCTACTACTTACCCAGATTAATTGGCCTGCAAAAAGCTGCCGCTTTAATGTTTTTAGGCGATAAAATAATGGCTGAAGATGCTGAAAAAATGGGCATGATTTATAAGGCTGTTGCAGATGAAGTTTTACAGGAAGAAGCTTTAAAAATTGCTCAAACCTTAGCTCAAATGCCTACCAAAGGAATTGGCTTGACTAAAAGATTATTAAACGAATCGTTTAATAACAACTTAACACAACAATTAGCGAGAGAAGGCGAATTGCAAAACGAAGCTGGACAAACTTACGATTACCAAGAAGGTGTAAATGCATTTTTGGAGAAACGTAAGCCAATCTTCAAAGGGAATTAATTAACAAAAGTGAACATTAGAGATGAAAAAAACATATAACTTATGAATGAAATAAACAAAGTAGGCGTACTAGGAGCAGGTTCTATGGGTTCTGGAATTGTGCAAATTGCAGCCACCAACAAACACCAAGTTACATTAGTAGATTTAAATGAAGAAGCTTTAGTAAAGGCTTCAACAGGATTGAAAAATATTTTATCTCGTTTAGTGCAAAAAGAAAAAATCGATCAGGCTACGGCAGATAATATTATGGGAAGAATTACATTTTCTACCTCAACAAAAGATTTAGCCGAGTGTGATTTGATTATTGAAGCCATCATTGAAAATTTAGACGTAAAAAAGAAAGTTTTTGCTCAATTGGAAAGTATTACTTCTCCTGATTGTATTTTAGCAAGTAATACTTCTTCACTTTCCATTGCCTCCATTGCTGCTGCATGTAAAAAACCGGAAAGAGTAATTGGCATCCACTTTTTTAACCCAGCACCATTAATGCCGTTGGTAGAAATTATTCCTGCGGTACAAACTTCCGATGCGACTAAAATAGCTTCCAGAAAATTAATTGATAATTGGGGAAAAGTAACGGTGTTGGCAAAAGATACTCCTGGTTTTATTGTTAACCGTGTAGCTCGTCCGTTTTATGGCGAAGCATTACGAATTTATGAAGAAGGAGTAGCCGATTTTGCAACCATAGATTGGGCTATGACCGAAATTGGTGGTTTCAGAATGGGACCTTTTACGCTAATGGATTACATTGGTAACGACATTAACTATACGGTTACAGAAACAGTTTTTGAAGCGTTTTATTACGACCCAAGATATAAACCCTCTTTCACACAAAAACGACACTCAGAAGCAGGTTGGTACGGAAGAAAATCGGGTAGAGGTTATTACAATTATGCCGATGATGCTGAAACACCAACACCTAATAAAGATGAAAAATTAGGCAACATTATTTTTAATAGAATTTTAGTGATGTTAATTAATGAAGCTGTTGATGCCTTATTCCTAAACATTGCTTCTAAAGAAGATATTGATTTAGCCATGACCAAAGGTGTAAACTACCCTAAAGGCTTATTAAAATGGGCAGATGAAATTGGGTTAGAAAATGTACTCAACCAATTAGAAACACTTTTTGCCGAATACGGTGAAGATCGTTACCGACCAAGTGTATTGTTGAGAAGAATGGTAAGAGAAAACAAAAATTTCTTTTAATTATGGGACAAACACATAAAATAGTTAATAAAATGATGGAAACCGATGCTTTTAGCCAATGGTTGGGCATCGAAGTAATCGAATCAAAAGAAGGTTATTGCCAACTAAAAATGACGGTAAGACCAGAAATGTGCAATGGGTTTGGCATTATACACGGTGGAGTAACTTTTTCATTGGCTGATAGTGCCTTGGCTTTTGCTTCTAATGCTTATGGTAGATTAAGTGTTGCGTTGGAGTGTTCTATTTCTTATCCTAATCCGGTAAATGTTAGTGACACCCTATTTGCAGAAGCTATAGAGGTAAATTTATCTAACAAAATAGGCATTTACAATATTCCCGTAACCAACCAAAATGGTGTGTTGGTGGGAGCTTTTAAAGGTACTGTTTATAGAACAGGAAAAGAGTGGGAAGTTTAGTTAGTTTATTAGGTTAAGAGTTTATAAGTTTAAGGGCTAAAAATTTCTGCTTGACGTTTTTATTCAAAATCTTTTACTTCAAAATAAATAGATCTTTCATGTCATTTTTCTATTCCTCATACTTTGGAATGAAAAATTTCGTTCAAGATGACAGTTTGGGCTTTGTAGGAATGGCGACTCCTCCCCTTTGGGGCGGACAAAATCCAGTGGACTTTGGAGCGAGCAAGTGTGTAAGAGAGGGGGTTTTTAAACCAACACTTCTCCATCCATTTCTACTGGCAAGGCAATATCCATCAACTTTAAAATAGTGGGAGCGATATCTGCTAATTTCCCATCAGCAATAGCTTTGTAATGGTTATCTATTAAAATACAAGGCACCAAATTAGTGGAATGAGCCGTATTTGGAGAACCATCAGCATTGATAGCTACATCAGCATTACCATGGTCGGCAATAATAATAAACGAATATCCTTTTTCTATTCCTGTATTTACAATACGTTCTACACAGCTATCCACTTTCTCCACCGCTTTTACAATGGCTTCATAAACACCTGTATGTCCCACCATATCAGGGTTAGCAAAATTTAAACAAATAAAATCGGTAGGGTCATTATTAATGTCGTTCAAAATAGCTTGAGTCACCTCTTCAGCACTCATTTCGGGTTGTAAATCGTAAGTAGCTACTTTTGGCGAGTTGATTAAAATTCTCTTTTCTCCTTCAAAAGGCAATTCTCTCCCTCCTGAAAAGAAGAAAGTTACGTGAGGGTATTTTTCTGTTTCGGCAATACGAATTTGGGTTTTGTTGTGAGTAGCAAGCACCTCTCCCAACGTATTAATTAAATTATCTTTATCATAAATAACATGCACATTTTTAAATGTCTTATCATAATTCGTCATGGTAACATAATACAGCGGAAGTGTATTCATATTCCATTCGTGTTTGTCTTCTTGTGTTAGGGCAATGGTAATTTCTCTACAACGGTCGGTTCTAAAATTAAAGCAAATTACTACATCATCAGGTTGAATAGTTCCTAATGGACTTCCTATTTTATCTACCACTATAGTAGGCTCAATAAACTCATCGGTAATATTATTAATGTAACTTTCTTGTATGCTTTGCAATACATTTTGGGTGGATTTCCCCTCCCCTTTTACCAGCAAATTATAAGCTTTTTGAATGCGTTCCCAACGGTTGTCTCTATCCATAGCATAATACCTACCGATTACCGAAGCTAATTTTATATTGGTATTTCTAATTTTTTCTTGAAGTTGTTCTATAAATCCCAATCCACTTTTTGGATCGCAATCTCTACCATCAGTAAATGCATGAACAAAAGCTTTTTCAATTTGATGATGATGAGCCATTTCGCACAGTCGGTACAAGTGTTTTTGGTGCGAATGAATTCCTCCATCGGATACCAATCCCATAAAATGAACACTTACATTGTT
Source organism: Vicingaceae bacterium (assembly GCA_965284565.1). Classification (GTDB taxonomy): domain Bacteria; phylum Bacteroidota; class Bacteroidia; order Flavobacteriales_E; family Vicingaceae; genus BRH-c54. The sequence continues at coordinate 1,490,204 of OZ260100.1, read as the reverse complement.
TTTTTTAGCGTATTCAAAAGCAGCTAATAAAGTAGGGTTTTCATCAATGGTTTTATCTTCTACAGCTTTATTAATTTTAGCAAAATCTTGATACACTACTCTTCCTGCTCCTATGTTAAGATGACCCACTTCTGAGTTACCCATTTGTCCTTCAGGCAAACCCACAAAACCACCAAAAGTTTTTAGTTTTGCATTGGGATATTTTGCCAAGCAAGCACCAAAAAATGGGGTATTGGCATTGTAAATGGCATCCGATTTAGTTTTATCTCCCAAACCCCAGCCATCCAAAATTAATAAAGCTACTTTTTTTGTATTCATTGGATCTGAAAATAGTAAGTTCGACAAAGTTAAGCTCATTTTTTTAGACCTTTACTTTTTTAAGCAATTAACCACATCGTAATATAGAAATTCCTTAACTCAATAAGCTATATTCCTTAACTCAATAAGCTATAAAAACTATGTATCTATGTGGTTTAATTTTTAAGTTTTTTTACATTTTTGGCAGCAGGATAATTCGTACTTTTATGGTGTAATTGTTAAACTAATAAAATGAAAAAGACACTTATACTAGGAGCAACTCCAAACCCCGAACGATATGCATACAAAGCTACTGCTAAACTGGCTCAACACGGACATGAAGTAGTACCAGTTGGTATTAGAAAAGGCGAAATTGAAGGTCATGAAATTTTAACTAACTCGCCAACTCCAAACGATATTGATACCGTTACCTTATATGTTGGCCCAGCTCGACAAAAAGAATATTACGATTATGTAGTTAATCAAATTCACCCGAAACGTATTATTTTTAATCCGGGTACAGAAAATCCTGAATTGAAGAAATTAGCCGAAGAAAACGGCATCGCTACTGAAGAAGCTTGTACATTAGTATTGTTATCCATAGATAAATATTAGAAAACATCTTTTAAAAATCGCTCAATCATTTTCCTGACGAAACGCAATGAAGATCAGAGACCCACACTTAAGTATTGTTGATTAAACCCCTCTCCTTATCTCCGCTATGCTTCGTAAGGAGAGGGGTTTTTAATTTTTATTTATTCCTCACCTAAAGCTGCCACTTCACCCTCAATTTCTTGTTTTTTTTCAGAAAAAGTAGTCAACAACATAGCTTTTTGCTTTTTGGCTTTGTCGCAATCTTCTTTGGTGATAGCACATTTTTTAAGCAAGGCTAAGGTCAATCCCATGTTAGCTTTAAAATCATTGGGGCGAGTTTTTGTTGCCAACTCAAATTGGTAAATGGCATTGTGAAATTCATTGTTTTTTAATCTGCTATAACCATCTTTAATATAAAAATGAAATTTTTTGTTCAGTTCTTGTTCTGCTTCAACATCAATAGTGACCACTTTTGGAGTAGGAGTAAAAAACAAATAATTTACCGACCAACCTAAAACAACAAAAACACTCACTAAAACAGTAACAATAATGGTATTGTTGCGTTTTCTTTCTGCTAAAAAATCTTTCCTGATTTGTTTTTTTATCCGCTCTAGCTCAAACTGGCTAATCTTTTTATCTACAAACTTTAACTTGTAATTAAGTTTTCTTTCTTCATACTTTTTGAGTTGCGTAAACGCAGATTCCTTCCTGAGCAACGAATTGTTGTTCTCAATAGTTTGAATCATTTGTGATACTGCGAAACTCATTTTTTATTTACTATGTTTTTTGGGTGGTTTTAATACATGTCTAAAAAACCCAGATGTATCATTTAACATTTCTTTCTTAAGTATCTCAAAATTATTATTTAAGGTATCTGACGATATTTGAATAAAATCATAAAATCCCCATGAATAAGAAACTCCTGCTATCCTACCATATTTATCATTAAAAAAAGTTGCTCCATCCCCATCTATTGCTGGGTTTTCTTCTTGATATTTTTTGATTAGATATAAATCTCCATTAATTTCATAATTTTTAATCGAAACTAACTTTTCAATAATTAGTGTCTTGTCAATTTTATGAATAAGTATTAAATCATTTTTCTTAGGCTTTAATATTTCAACTGTTAATTCATCTCTATTCTCATTGTTTGAAGATTTGAAGTAATATTTGTATCTAATTGTATCTTTTAAACTTTCAACTACTAACTTTCCTTCTTTTTTAACTTCTTCATCAATCCCTCCAAAACTAATTACTCTAAACTTGTATTCTTTAATTACTTTCTCTTTACAAGAGAATAAGAATAAGATACTTACAAAAATTAAAACCAACCTATTCACAACTTCCCTTTTTTAATACTTTCTACTACTTCTGGGTCGAGCAGCGTGCTGGTATCGCCTAAGTTGGAGGTATCACCTTCGGCAATTTTTCGTAAAATTCTACGCATAATTTTCCCAGATCGGGTTTTAGGTAAGTCTTTCACTATTTGTATTTTATCGGGCTTGGCAATCGGACCAATTTCTTTGGTTACCAACTCCAATAATTCTTTTCGGAGTTCGTTTTCATCTACTTCTTTGGCACAAATTACATAAGCATAAATCCCTTGTCCTTTTATATCGTGCGGATAACCTACTACTGCTGTTTCCACCACACATTCGTGCGTATCTAAGGCATCTTCTACTTCGGCAGTTCCCATACGGTGCCCCGAAACATTAATTACATCATCTACCCTGCCCGTAATTCTGTACATGCCATCAGCATCTCTGCGGCAGCCATCACCAGTAAAATACTTGTTTTCGTAAGTAGAAAAATAGGTTTGTTTACACCTTTCGTGGTCGTTATAAATCGTTCTCAACATAGAAGGCCAAGGAAATTTAATACACAAATTGCCTTCTGTTTCCGTTTCGGTAAGTTCATTGCCATCAGCATCCACAATACAAGGTTGAATTCCCGGTAAAGGATAAGTAGCGTAAGATGGTTTTAAGGGTGTTAAATTCCCCAAAGGAGAAATCATAATTCCACCTGTTTCGGTTTGCCACCACGTATCTACAATAGGACATTTGCCTTTGCCAATATGTTCGTGATACCATTCCCATGCTTCATCGTTAATAGGTTCTCCTACACTTCCCAACACTTTTAAGGAAGACAAATCATGTTTAGTTACAAAAGACAAATCGCACGCTTGTAATGCCCTGATAGCGGTAGGTGCGGTGTAAAAAATATTTACTTTGTGTTTGGCAACAATCTCCCAAAATCTGCCTGCATCCGGCCAAGTAGGAACTCCTTCAAACATTACTGTGGTGGCTCCAGCCAATAAAGGACCATAAACAATGTAAGAATGTCCGGTTATCCAACCAATATCAGCTGTACACCAATAAATATCATCTTTTTCATACTGAAAAACATTTTGAAAAGAATATTGAGCAAAAACCATATAGCCACCTGTGGTATGTAAAATTCCTTTGGGTTTTCCGGTAGAACCCGAAGTGTAAAGAATAAACAAAGGATCTTCAGCATCCATCACCTCAGCAGGGCAATCGGTAGTTACTTTTGCTATTTCATCGTGCCACCATTTGTCTATATTGTCATTAAAAGCAACCTCAGCTCCTGTTCTTTTCAACACAATATTGCTTGTTACCGAAGTACATTGTTGCAAAGCTTCATCTACCACCGCTTTTATAGGAATGACTTTAGACCCACGATAAGATTCATCCGAACAAATTACAATATTACACTGAGCATCATTTATTCTGTCGGCAAGTGCTTTGACAGAAAAGCCTGCAAATACTACCGAATGAATAGCTCCAATTCTGGCACAAGCCAAAGTAGCAATAGCTAACTCAGGAACCATAGGCATATACAAACAAATTCTGTCACCTTTTTTTGCTCCATTGCATTTTAACACATTAGCAAAAGCACTTACTTTTTCGTGTAATTGTTTGTAAGTAAGATTAATAACATCTTCATTCGGATTATTAGGTTCCCAAAGAATAGCTGTTTTATTGGGTTGAGTAGCCAAATGCCTGTCTAAACAGTTTTCAGTAATGTTAAGTTTACCATTAACAAACCATTTAACGGATGGCGTTTTAAACTCCCATTCTAAGGTTTTATCCCATTTTTTTCGCCACTGAAAAGTAGCTGCAATTTCATCCCAAAAAGCTTCAGGATTTGTTACACTTTTTTTATATTGTTGTTGATACGCTTCGGAAGAGTTTATTTTTAATGACATAGGTGACTTTTTTATTGTTTTTTGATGTTTAAAATTAGACAAAAAAGAGGAAACCACATTTTTAAAAATAGGTTTTTTTAGAACATTTACCAAGGTTAATTTTTCTGACCTCTACGCTTTGTTAAACGGATATTTTATTTACTTTTGTCTATTCAAAAATCAACACAAAGGTATGGACAAACATTCCTATTTAAGCAATGCAGATGGAGCTGTAATTGAAGATTATTACCAGCGATACATCAACGACCCTGAAAGCGTTTCGGAAGGATGGAGAAAATTTTTTGAAGGATTCGAGTTTGCTCGTAAAAGCTACGATACTGATGTTCCAGAAAATTTCCAAAAAGAATTTAAAGTACTTGACTTAATTAATGGTTATAGAACCAGAGGTCATTTGTTTACCAAAACTAACCCTGTAAGAGCAAGAAGAACCTATAGACCTACATTAGATCTTGAAAACTACGGTTTAGAACAAGCTGATTTGGAAACTGTTTTTCAGGCAGGAAATGAAATTGGCATTGGTTCAGCTAAATTGAAAACTATTATAGAACATTTAGAACAAACCTATTGCGATTCTATTGGTATTGAATACATGTACATTAGAAAACCTGAAGAGGTTGCTTGGATTAGAGAAAAATTAGAACTGAAAAACAGACCTAAATATTCTGAAAAAGAAAAAAAACATATTTTACATAAATTAAATCAAGCGGTAGTTTTTGAAAAATTCTTACACACCAAATTTGTTGGACAAAAACGTTTCTCGTTAGAAGGAAATGAAGCACTTATTCCTGCTTTAGATGCTGTTGTAGAAAAAGGTGCAGATATCGGTATTAAAGAGTTTATTATTGGCATGGCCCACAGAGGTAGATTAAATGTGTTAGCCAACATCTTTAATAAAACTTACGAGAAAATTTTTAGTGAGTTTGAAGGTAAAGAATATGAAGACAACCTTTTTGATGGTGATGTAAAATACCATTTAGGTTACTCTTGTGATGTAAAAACCGATAGCGGACATGACGTTCACATGACATTAGCTCCAAACCCTTCTCACTTAGAAACTGTTGGTCCTGTTGTAGAAGGAATTACCCGATCTAAAATAGACACTTACTTAAAAGACGAGAAAAAAATAGTCCCTATCATTATTCATGGTGATGCTGCTATTGCTGGTCAAGGTGTAGTTTATGAGACAGTACAAATGGCTCAATTAGATGGCTACAGAATTGGTGGGACTCTACATATTGTAGTAAACAATCAAATTGGTTTTACAACCAACTACATTGACGGACGTTCGAGCACTTATTGTACTGATGTTGCTAAAGTTACTTTATCTCCCGTTCTTCATGTAAATGGAGATGATGTTGAAGCAGTAATTCAAGCGATACAGTTTGCTATAGAATACCGCCAAACTTTCCATAAAGATGTTTTTATTGATATTTTAGGATATAGAAAATATGGACATAACGAGGGTGATGAACCTAAATTTACTCAACCTTTATTATACAAAGCTATTGGTAAACACAAGAATCCTAGAGATCTTTATTTAGAAAAACTAATTAGCGAGGGTGTTGTAAGCAAAAACAAAGCATCGGAAGAAGAAAAAGCATTTAATCAACAACTCCAAGAAAGGCTAGATGATGCTAAACAAATTGAAAGAGCTACTGTTTCTCACTTCTTAAACAGAACTTGGCAAGGTATTGAAGTTAGCGATAAAAAATCATTCTTAACTTCTCCAGATACTTCTTTCGATAAAAAAAAGTTATTGGAATTAGCTGACAAAATAAACACACTTCCAAAAGACAAAAAATTCATTAATAAACTTGCTCGACTTTTTGAAGCAAGAAAACAAATGATAAAAGATGATAATTTAGATTGGGCGATGGGCGAATTATTGGCTTACGCAACCTTGTTAAAAGATAAACATCCAATACGTTTTTCTGGTCAGGATGTTGAAAGAGGAACATTCTCCCACAGACATGCAGTGGTAAAAGTAGAAGATTCTGAAGAAGAATATACTCCACTGAATAATATTTCTAAAGACCAAGCTCCTTTATATATATACAACTCTTTACTTTCTGAGTATGGTGTATTAGGTTTTGAATATGGTTATGCAATGGCTAGTCCGAATGCACTAACCATTTGGGAAGCACAATTTGGAGACTTTAATAATGGAGCTCAAATTATTATCGACCAATTTTTGAGTGCTGCCGAAGAAAAATGGAAAACACAAAACGGCTTGGTAATGCTATTACCTCATGGTTATGAAGGACAAGGAGCAGAACATTCTAGTGGTAGAATGGAGCGTTTTTTACAGCTTTGTGCAGAAGACAATATGCAAGTAGCAAACTGCTCTACTCCAGCAAATTTCTTCCATATTTTAAGAAGACAATTAAAATGGAGTTTCAGAAAACCATTAATAATATTTACACCAAAAAGTTTATTAAGACATCCAAAATGTGTTTCTACAATAGATGAATTAGCTAAAGGTAAATTCCAAGAAGTAATAGATGATGCTGCTGTAAAAGCTAAAGACGTAGATACTTTAGTTTTCTGTACAGGTAAATTCTACTACGATTTATTGGCTAAAAAAGAAGATATTGATGCTGAAAATATTGCTTTGGTGAGATTAGAACAATTGTATCCTCTTCCATTCAACCAAATTGAAGAAATAGTGAAGAAATACAGCAAAGCTAAAAAAACCATTTGGGCACAAGAAGAACCTGAAAATATGGGAGCATGGAGTCACTTAATGAGACACCTTTCTCACTTAAATTTAGAAGTAATTTCTTTAACAGAAAGTGGAGCTCCAGCAACAGGCTCATCAAAAGCACACGTGGTAAGACATACAGCAATTATTGATAAATTATTTGAAAACGCATTAGTAAGTTAAAGAGTTTGAAGACGGAAGCAAGAAGACAGAAGTTTTAAAACATTAAATAAATAAAAATATGGCTTTAGAAATGAAAGTTCCCTCTCCGGGAGAATCTATAACAGAAGTGGAAATAGCACAATGGTTAGTTGAAGATGGCGATTATGTTGAAAAAGACCAAGCAATTGCTGAAGTTGATTCGGACAAAGCAACGTTGGAATTACCTGCCGAAGAAGCCGGAATTATTACACTAAAAGCTGAGGAAGGCGATTTAGTGAAAGTTGGTGCTATTGTTTGCTTAATTGATACTGATGCTAAAAAGCCAGAAGGATTTGAATCCAAATCTGCTCCAGAAGAAAAAGTTGAGGAAAAAACTGAAACTGCTCCTAAAAAAGAAGATGTTGTACCCAACCCTGCTCCTGCTACAAAAACAGATGTAAAAGCAACGCCTTTAGCCAAAGAAATGATTAGTGCTAACAACATCAATACCTCTAAACTTAAAGGCAGTGGAAGTAATGGAAAAATTACCAAAAACGATATTCAAGCTTATTTAACTGGTGGTATTGACTCATCAGCTATTGCAGGATGGGGAGGAACTCGTGAGCAAGACAAACAAAAAATGTCTATGCTTAGAAGAAAAGTTGCCCAAAGATTGGTTGCTGTTAAAAATGAAACAGCTATGTTAACCACTTTTAACGAAGTGGATATGAAGCCAATAATGGATTTAAGAAATCAATTTAAAGATAAATTTAAAGAAACTCATGGTGTAAGCTTAGGATTTATGTCTTTCTTCACAAAAGCAGTTACAGAAGCTTTACGTCAGTTTCCTGCTGTAAATGGAATGATTGATGGTGACTTTATGATTACTCATGATTATGCTGATATAGGTATTGCTGTTAGTTCTCCAAAAGGCTTAATGGTGCCTGTTGTTAGAAATGCTGAAAAAATGAGTTTAGCTGAAATTGAAGCTGAAATAAAAAGATTAGCAATAAAAGCTCGTGATGGAAAAATTGATATCTCTGACATGGAAGGTGGTACTTTTACCATAACCAACGGGGGTGTTTTTGGTTCAATGATGAGCACTCCAATTATTAACCCTCCACAAAGTGCTATTTTAGGAATGCATAATATTATTGACAGGCCAATAGCTGTAGATGGGAAAGTAGAAATAAGACCTATGATGTATGTTGCATTGAGCTACGATCATAGAATTATTGATGGTAAAGAATCTGTCGGATTCTTAAAAGCTATAAAAGAAATGCTTGAAAACCCAAGTAGCATCATCTTTGGCGGTAAAAACCCTGATGAAGTTTTACTTAATTTATGATTATTGAATTCTTAACAAAAAGCTGGAAGGAAATTTTAACTTCGAACACAATAAAACACTTACTGTTTATTGTAATAACACTTGCTGTTGCATCTATTTTGCTAATTGTTTTAAGAAAAATAGCTACAAAAATCATTAATAGTAATGCGGATAAAATAAAAGTTGATCCTACTAACTTTTCATTCTTAAAAAACTCCTTGAGTTTTATCATTTATTTTATTGCATTAATAGTTATTTTTCGCCATATACCTTCATTACGCTCTTTTGGATCTGCTTTATTTGCTGGTGCTGGAATTTTAGCAGCCATTATTGGTTTTGCTTCTCAAAAAGCATTTTCTAACATTATTACGGGAATTTTTATTCTGATTTTTAAACCTTACCGAGTAGGAGATGTGATAGAAATTAGTAATGGAAGAATAGGAACGGTAGAGGAAATCACCTTACGTCATACAATTATAAAAGATTTTAAAAATGAAAGGATAATTGTTCCTAACACAGTAATTAGTGATGACATTATCATTAACAGTTCTATTACGGATTCTAAAATTCAATGCAGAGTTGAAATAGGGATAAGCTACGATTCCGACATAGACCTGGCAATGCAAATTATGCGAGACGAATGTGAAAAACATCCCTTAATGATTGAAAACAGAACGCTTGAAGAAATTGCTAAAAACGAACCTATAGTCAGAGTAGCTGTAATTGCTTTAGCAGATTTTTCGGTAAATTTAAGAGCAAATGCTTGGACAGAAAGTTTTGCTGATGCTTTTCAAATGCGTACAGACTTACTCAAAAGTATTAAAGAACGCTTCGACCGAGAAGGTGTTGAAATTCCTTTCCCTTATAGAACTATCGTTTATAAAAAAGACATCGAGAAGAAAGTAAAATAGTTTAAGAGGTTTCCTATTAATGAAGTTTAATACCTAATTATTACTATACAAAGTAACATTATCTATCAACCTCACATTACCTACAAATACGGCTACAAAAGCCACACAATAGCTAGTTTCTTTCCAATTGTTTATAGCTAAAAGTGTATTTCCATCTGCTATTTCAAAATATTCTAATTGTAAAGCTGGTATATTTTTAATTGAGCTAATAAAATTATCTTTCACCTCATTTAAGGTAAGCGTTTTGGTCTGCTGCTTAGCATTTTCTAAGAACTTATAAATATTTGCTGCTTGTTCTTTTTGTTCGGTTGTTAGCCTCTCATTACGAGAACTCATTGCTAATCCGTTAGCCTCTCTTACTATTGGACAACCTACAATATCAATTGACAAGTTTAATTGTTTTACTAAGTTTCTCACCACTGCCAATTGCTGGAAATCTTTTTCTCCAAAATAAGCTTTGGTAGGTTGAACAATATCAAAAAAACGTTCTAATACCATCCCTACTCCATCAAAATGTCCAGGACGATGTTGTGCTTCCATCACCAAAGATAAATTTCCAAAATCGTAGCTTTTTTCTATTTTGTTGGGATAAATCTCTTTAACCTCAGGCAAAAAAACTACTACATTATCATCAGAAAAAGCATTTTTTATAAGTGCTATATCTTTATCAGTATGTCTTGGGTATTTTTCTAAATCTTCTTTATTATTAAATTGGGTTGGATTAACAAAAATACTGCAAACAACTATATCATTCTCATCTGCTGCATATTCAATCAATGATAAATGTCCTTGATGTAAAGCCCCCATAGTAGGTACAAAGCCAATAAATTGGTTTTTAAGAGAAAAAAGAAATTGTTGAAGCTCAACAACCGTTTTAAAGATAAGCATAAAAAGCTATTTAATAAAAAGTGTGCAAAATAACGTAAATTTTATCATTCAGCTATGCTAATCATTGTTTCATATGTACCACTCTTTGTGGGAAAGGAATTTCAACTTTGTTTTCTTGAAAATACTCATAAATTCTTACCCTAATTTGGCTTTTGATAGATTCTACTCTAAACACTTCATCACACCAAAAAAACACAGAAAAATTTAAAGACGAATCGCCATATTCTTGAAACCTTGCCGTTGGGGCAGGGTTACTTAACACTTCTTGTTGCTCTTTAACTGCTTTTTCTAATAATTGCATTACTAAGTTAACATCTGAAGCATAAGCTACTCCTACTTCAATCTCAAAACGAGAGGATAATGAGCTATAAGTCCAGTTTATTAAATTATTATTGGTTATCACCGAGTTAGGTAAAATGATAAAAGTATCTTCTCTGGTTATTACTGAGGTTGTTCTTAAATTTATTTTTTGCACCCTGCCTACGATTCCATCTACTTCAATTACATCATTTACTTTAATGGTAGAATCAAATAGTAAAATTATTCCCGAAGTAACATCTCCAAACAAATTTTGCAATCCAAAACCAACACCAACCAGCAAAGCTGCAGAACCTGCTAACAAAACAGTAATATCAACACCAATTATTTGCAACCCAATAGCTACCGATAAAACAACTACTATATATTTAAAAATGGTAAAAAGTGAATACTTTTTAGGTAAATCTAATGCCGATTTACTAAAAATTGCTTTTCTAACCAACTTTATAAAAACGTAAACCCCAACTATAAATAACAATAGTGTAATAATATTAATTACCCTTAGTTGATGTTCTCCTATTGTAAATAAGCTATAATTTAAAAAATCACTAAAATTCATTTTTTTATTTTTAAGTTATTTCATTTCCACAATTGTTACAATATTTAGCATTTATACTATTCTGGTGTTTACACTTAGTACAATTTTTTTGTTCATTACCTGCTCTTGCTACCTCAACAGTGAAAATTGCTGTCGGAACAGCAATAATAGAATATCCTATAACCATCACTACAGCTGAGATAAATTTTCCTAAAGCAGTATGAGGAACAATATCTCCATACCCAACAGTTGTAATAGTAATTATTGCCCAATAAATACTCTGTGGAATGCTTGTAAAACCATTTTCAGCTCCTTCAACCACATACATAATAGTTCCCATAATAACTACCACAGCTAAAATAGTAAACAAGAAAGTACTGGTTTTATAAATACTAGAAGCCAATGCTTTTTTTAACGTATTAGCTTCTTTTATAAACCTTACTAATTTAATTATTCTAAACACCCTTAGCAACCTTAATGAACGAATAGCTATCAAAAAATGAATATTGGGTAAAAAGAAAATTAAATAAGTAGGTAAAATAGCTAACAAATCTACTACACCCCAAAAACTAAATATGTAATTCTTAGGTTTAGGACTAACCCAAATTCTTAAAAAATACTCTATAGTAAAAACTCCTGTAAAAAACAATTCTATCACAAAAAAAACAGAAGCAAAGTCATATTCTAGTTGGGGAATACTCTCTAACATAACCACCAACACACTTGCTAAAATCAACCACAAAAGTGCAATATCAAAGTTTTTACCAGCTTTGGTGTCTGTTCCAAAAACAATAACAAACAATTTGTCTTTAAGTGATGACATAAAAAATACTATAAGTTGTTTCTTTCAAAATTAGTTAATTTTAAGGGAAAACAAATTCTTATTGTAATTCACTTTGAAAATGATAACTTTGCAGCCCTTATATACTGTGTCATGCAATTTGAATTAACCAAAGAATATTTAGACCATCTTAATAATGCTGTTGCTGCAGGAGCAGAGCAGGAGATATTGATGTTAATTCAAGATTTACATCCTGCAGATATTGCCGAAATTTTAGATGAACAATCTTTAAATCAAGCCAAGGCATTTTTTAGTTTTTTACCTAAAGAACTAAGCTCTGATGTAATTATAGAGCTAGATGAAGATACTCGAGAAAAATTCTTAGACGCCCTTACTTCTCAAGAAATCGCCTCCCAATTCATCGATAACATGGATTCTGATGATGCAGCAGATGTTATTGGAGAGCTTTCTGATGAAAAAAGAGATGAAGTAATATCACATATTGAAGATATTGAACAAGCTTCAGACATTCTTAAACTATTAAACTACCCCGAAGATACTGCTGGTGGTTTGATGGCAAATGAATTGGCAAAAGTAAATTGGAATTGGACTATTGGAAATTGTCTTACCGAACTAAAAAAACAAGCAGAAGAACTAGATAAAATTTATACTGTTTATGTTGTTGATGATGATGATGTTTTAAGAGGAAGAATCTCTTTAAGAAAACTTTTACTTACTCCTAGTAATAATAAAGTAAAAGATATTTATGATGATGATATCCTTTCTGTAACACCCGATACGGATGATGAGCAAGTAGCCAATATCATGGAAAAATACGATTTGGTTTCTATTCCTGTTGTTGATGAAATGGGAAGGTTATTAGGTAGAATTACTATTGATGATGTGGTTGATGTAATTAAGGAAGAAGCGGAAAGAGATTACCAAATGGCTTCAGGTATTTCTGAAAATGTTGAATCTTCTGATAAGTTTTGGGTAATTTCTAGAGCAAGGTTACCTTGGTTATTAGTTGGTTTGTTGGGTGGAATTGTGAGTTCAAAAATTATTGGCATTTACGAAAACCAAATTCAAATTCATCCAGAAATGGCATTCTTCATACCACTTATTGCTGCAATGGGCGGAAATGTGGGGGTTCAATCTTCTGCATTAATAGTGCAAGGATTGGCTAATAATTCTTTAGGATTAAACAGCGTTTGGAGTAAAATAGGTAAAGAAATGGCTGTTGGAATTTTAAATGGAATAGTTTGTTCTGCCATTATTTTTGGCTATAATTATTTTTTTGAAGAAACCTTGACTTTAGCCATCACTGTTAGTATTGCTCTAATTTCTGTTATCTTCTTTGCAGGTATTTTCGGTACATTAATTCCACTAATGCTGCATAAATATAAAATTGATCCGGCTTTAGCAACAGGCCCATTTATTACAACAACCAACGATATTTTTGGAATTTTTCTATACTTTTTTATCGGTTACCTAATGTATGCCTAAAATTTTATTCATAGATACTATTCACCCTATTTTGGAAGAACGTTTAATACAAATGGGCTTTGTATGTGAACACGATTATACTTCCTCAAAAACAAGTATTGAAAAACGTATTTCCGATTACTTTGGTATTGTCATCCGAAGCCGGTTTACAATAAATAAATCATTTCTTGATAAAGCTATAAACCTTAAATTTATTGCTCGTTCAGGTGCGGGATTAGAAAACATTGATGTTGCTTATGCAAAACAAAAAAACATTAGTGTTTTTAATTCTCCCGAAGGCAATAGAGATGCCGTTGGCGAACATACTATCGGAATGCTATTGATGTTATTCAACCAACTAAAACAGGGTGATGCACAAGTGCGACAAGGAATTTGGGATAGAGAAGCCAACCGAGGTATAGAACTTTCGGGTAAAACTGTTGGCATTTTAGGTTACGGAAACATGGGTGAAGCATTAGCTAAAAAATTGGTTGGTTTCGATTGTAAAGTAATCGCTTACGATAAGTATAAAAAAGACTTTGGTGGTTTATTCGTTAATGAAGTTTCTTTAGACAAATTGTTTGAACAAACAGACATTTTAAGCATTCACTTACCACTTTCGGAAGAAACCAAACATTACATAAATACTGCTTTCATCAATAATTTTAAGAAAAACATTTACCTGATAAATACTGCTAGAGGAAACAATATAAAAACTGACGATTTAATTCAAGCACTTCAATCGGGAAAAGTATTAGGAGCTTGTTTGGATGTTTTGGAATTTGAGAGTAAATCTTTTGAATTAGCACAAACCCATCACGAAGCGTTTAACTTCTTAAAAAATGCTGAAAATGTAATTCTTAGTCCGCATGTAGCTGGTTGGACAAATGAATCTTATAAAAAACTATCGATTTTTTTAGCTGATAAAATTGAAGAGGAATTCAAAAATTAAATTACATTTCCAACATCCAAGCTTTGCTGTTGTCAGATTTTGCTGATGCCAAAGCATCTAAAGCTTTCTGTCTGGTAGAGTGGCTATTGTAACTAACCGTCCACAAACCTTTTCTTTTACCAACTATCCAAGCATCAAAACCTTTATTCTTTAACTGTTTTACCATTTTGTTGGCATTTTTCTTTTCAGAAAAACAACCGGCAATAATATGGTAACGTAAATTGATTTTATTAATAACTACTTTAGTGGTATCTGCCTCAGCAATATATTTATTTGTTAAAGCAATAGTTATAGGTTGCTCATCTTTTAACCAAGAAAAAGTAAGATACTTTTCATCTTCTTTAGCTTTGTTAATACTTTCTTTTAACGAAAGAACATCATCATGCTCATAAGTTGTCAACTCCTTTCTGGGCGAATAACTTGCTGCTTTTTCTTCTACAAATGGATTTAATTTGGCGTAATTAATATTTTGCGACAAATCATACTTTGTAGGTATCCAAAAAGCTAAAAATCCTAAAGGAATAATAATAGAAGCAGCTGCAGCCCATTTTTTTACACTACTTTTATGCTGAGGAAGTGTTTTTACTTGTTCAGCAATTTTTTCCTCATAACTTTTTCTTTGTATAGGGCTAACCTGTATTGGTGTTAATCCATAAGAAGAAAGTAAATAGTTTTCCGTTAATGAAGGTTCAAAATGAATTCTGTTCTCATTATCCATTACAAAAGTGCCAATATCTTCAATGGTAACTTCTTTGTTAGTTCTCAGTTTTGTTTTTAAAGTAAGCACAAAACCCTCTATTTTCTTTAAGGCTTCATCATAACTTACATGCTCTTTTTTAGAAACATAATGTGTTAACAAACCATCATTGGCAACTAAGTTTTTATTAAAAGATATTTGTTTAGATGGAGGGTGAAATTTATGCTGAACTGTTTGAATATAAGCCGGCTTATAATTGCAAACAAACCCTCCAAAATTTGGAAGAATCACACACTCATGGTGAAAAAGCAACTGACTTATATGTACTGAAATGTCCATCATAACAACTTACGAAGTTATAAATTTTTAAAAGAAAACAACCTTAAGTTTTAAAGAATTTTAGTTTTTTGATTTAAATCAGATTCAAATCTTCAGGAACATCAATAGAAATAGCTTCATGCAAGGTTTCTTTGACCCTAATTTTGTAGCCATTTTCTAACCAACGCAACTGCTCCAAGCCTTCAGCTTTTTCTAAGCTCGACATAGGTAATTTAGTAATTGCTTTCAACACCTCAGCTCTATAACCATAAATGCCTATGTGCTTAAAAAATGCTTGATAATTTAACCAATCTTTTTCATCAACTCCTCTTAAAAAAGGTAAGGTTTGGCGACTAAAATACAAGGCAAAATCATCAACAGATTTAATTACTTTAGGTTTGTTGATGTTAAAAAGTTCTTCTTGCTTGGTTATTTTCTTTCCTAAAGTGGCAATTTGTGTTTTTGAATCTTCGAAACAACTGCCAACTTCATCAATTTGTTCAGGGTTGATATAAGGTTCGTCTCCTTGAATATTTATTACCACATCATAGTCTGCATCAAGTTTGTTCAGCACCTCTGCACACCTGTCTGTCCCACTTTGGTGAGCTGCATCTGTATAAACTACTTTAAAATTTAGTGCTTGTGCATGGTTGTAAATTCTTTCATCATCGGTAGCAATAATTACATCGCTTAAACAAGTTGCTTTTTTTGACTGTTCATACACTCTTTGTATCATCGACTTTCCTTTAATATCAACCAATGGCTTACCAGGAAATCTTGTTGATGCGTATCGAGATGGAATGATGCCTAAAATTTTCATATGTCTATTATAATTGAAGTTGTAAAAATAGTACTTTTCATCAGTAAATAATAATTTTAAAGTGTCACCGCTAACCTCCGTATAAGTTTTACATTCGTTTTTGTAAGTTTGCAAATGAAAAATTAATGTCGGTTTAAAAAATAAAACAAATCATTAAAAATAAACTAATGCACAAAATAACTGCCGACTATATTTTTACAGGAAATGCTGCTCCAATAAAAAATGGCATCATCCTTATTAAAAATGATGGAACTATAGTAGATGTTATTGATCCTAAAAATTCAACCATCAATTTTGATGACGTAAAAAAATATGAAGGTGTTATTTGTCCTGGATTTATAAATACCCACTGTCATTTAGAACTTTCTTATCTTAAAGATAAAATATCACAAAAAACAACCTTGCCCGGTTTTGTAAAAGAATTGGTACAAAAAAGAAATAATTTTTCTGAAGAAGAAAAGCAAGCAGCCATTAATAATGCTGAAAAGGAGATGCTACAAAATGGCATTGTAGCAGTAGGCGATATTGCTAACGGAAATTCTACTTTTAAGTTAAAATCTAAACAAAATATTTATTACCATACTTTTTTAGAAGTATTTGAAATAGCCGATGAACTCGCCAAAAGTGCCTTTAATAAAGTAGCAGAACTAAAAGCTACTTATTTTAATGACCAACAAATCAGCATTGTTCCTCATGCTCCTTACTCTGTTTCAAAATCGTTACTAAAATTCATTACTTCTCAAAAAAATGCTATTTTCACTATTCATAACCAAGAAACCGAGTCTGAGAAAGATTTTTTTAAAGAAAAATCAGGAAAATTATATGAGCAAATGGCTGCTTTTAACCCTAAAGTAACCACTTGGGGAAATGAAAAAGACAGCTCTTTAGCACATTTTCTTCCTTATTTTAAAAATGCAGCATCGCTTTTATTGGTTCACAATACATATACAAGTAAAGATGATATTGCATATGTTAAGCAGTACAATATTCCTATTTATTGGTGTTTTTGTCCGAAAGCTAATTTGTATATAGAAAATGAACTTCCTAATTTTAATTTATTTGAAGAGGAAATATGCACTATTGGGACAGATAGTTTGGCAAGTAACAACTCACTTTCTGTTTTAGACGAATTGAAAGTGATTACTGAAAACACCAACATCTCGTTAGAAAAACTCATAAAATGGGCAACCTACAACGGGGCAAAATACCTCAACATTGAAAATCAATTTGGACTTATTGCCAAAGAAAAAAAACCGGGAATAAACTTACTGACTAACATTGACTTAAAAGAATTAAAACTAACCAAAAACACATCGGTTAGAAAACTTTATTAGTACTTATAATATATAAACAGGTAAAATTTATATTTTTGCACACCTAACTACAACTAAAAACAATAATGAGTCAAGTAAAAACAAAAATAGCGGCACTTCCTTTAGCTGGAAGAATTGTGAGCTATGCTCATTTGTTTAAGTTCAGGCTTACCTCTTATGTTGTATTATCAGCTGTTTTAGGGTATTTTATTGGAGTTCAAACCATTAATTACTCCATACTCTTTTGGTTAATCTTAGGAGGTTTTTTAATTACAGCTAGTTCAAACGCTTTAAACCAAGTTTTAGAAAAAGATACTGATAAACTAATGAAGAGGACTCAAAGCAGACCACTTCCTGACGAAAAAATGTCAATAATTCATGCTTCAATAATTTCTCTATTGATGGGAATTGTTGGTGTATTTATCTTATGGTTTGGTATTAATCCACTAAGTGGAATTTTAGGAGCGTTAGCAATTGTAACCTATGCCGGAATTTATACTCCTCTAAAAAAAATTACCACCTACTCTGTTTTTGTTGGGGCTTTTCCTGGAGCTATTCCTCCAATGTTAGGCTGGGTTGCTGCAACAGGTTTTTTTAGTTTAGAAGCAGGAATTTTATTTGCACTTCAATTTCTATGGCAGTTTCCTCACTTTTGGGCTATAGCGTGGAAATTAGACAATGACTACAAAAAAGCCGAATTGAAGATGCTTCCTTTCAATAAAAAAAATAAAACAACTTCTGTAATCATTCTTTTAAGTGCTTTAGTATTATTTGCTGGCAGCTTTTTACCCGAATATTTTAATATTTCAGGAAGAATTGCAACCATAACACTTTTTATATTAGCAGCCCTTATGGTCTATCCGGCAATAAAATTAGTTAAAACACAAGATGACAAATATGCCTTAAAAATAATGTTGATGTCCTATCTCTATCTTGTATCTTCATTAGCTATTCTATTAATAGATAAAAACTAATACGCTTGAAGAACAAAACACTTATTATTGTTATTTCAATTGCATTACCCTTGGCAGTTGCCATTTTGTTTAACATTAAACTACCTAATGTTGAACCACTAAGTTTTCTTCCACCCATTTACGCAGGAATTAATTCGGTTACTGTTTTTACTTTACTATTTGCTGTAATAGCCATAAAAAAAGGCAATAGAAAAGTCCATGAAATTTTAATGAAAACTAGCTTAGCATTGTCTGCTGTGTTTTTGATAATGTATGTAGCTTACCACATAACCTCAGATCCAACTAAATTCGGTGGAAATGAGTCAACTAAAATAGTTTATTTAATTATATTAATTTCACACATCATACTATCTGTAATTATTATTCCTTTAGTATTATTAACCTACAACAGAGCGCTTTTACAAGAATTTGATAAACATAAAAAAATAGCACGCATAACATTCCCATTATGGCTTTATGTAGCAATTTCAGGAGTTATAGTTTATTGGATGATTTCTCCATACTACATTTAAATACTAAGCTTATTGGCATGATTTTTTATCATCCATTAAAAAATTATATATTTAAGTTTCATAATTTTGAAACCTTTTAATTTTTGAAGCGTTCAAGTACACTGAGTTATTTTTTGTCGATTAATATACAGTGTTAATCTAAAAAATTTTATTTATTTGTTATTTTTGTTTAAATTTACGTTACATTAAACTTCATTTTAATGAAATATATATACTACATAATAATCACAGTCTTTATCTCCTCAAACATTAGTGTTGCGGCACAGAAGTTTGAAATAATAAATGGAGACACTATAAACTATATAGACGAGAGTAACCTTAAACAAGGTTTTTGGAAAATCTTTGGCAGAATGAAAAAACTTCCTGACTACCAGCCAGATCAAGTGGTTGAACAAGGTGAGTATGAAAATAGCCGCAAACAAGGTATTTGGAAAATGTTTTATCCAAATGGAAAAACTAAAAGTGAGGTTGCTTATGTTAATAGCCGACCAAACGGATATTATAAAACTTATTACGAGAATGGTGAGTTAGAAGAAGAAGGCGAATGGAAAAACAATAGAAATGTTGGTAAATTTGTTAGAAAACATCCAAATGGTGAAGTTGCTCAAGAATTTGTTTTCAATGAAAAAGGCAAAAGAGATGGTGAACAAAAATATTACTATGAAGATGGAGCAGTAATGATTGTTGCTGAAATTAAAGAAGGGAAAGAAGAAAAAGTAACTGAATATTACCCAGATGGTTCTTTAAAAGCGGAAAAAGTTTTTGTTGATGGTAATTTAGATGTTGCTAATACTAAGGTATATGAACCAAAAACGCCTATTAAAGAAACAGTAGTAACCGAAAAAGACCCTGTAAAAGTTGTAAAAGTTGATAAAGCTGAAGTTGTAAATAAAGGTGTTTTTGACGGAAATGGGAACCATAAATTATACAACAAAGACAAACAAATATCAAAAGATGGACTCTTTAAAAACTACCGTTTGATGGATGGGAAAAACTACAAGTATGATGAAAACGGAATTTTAATAAGCATTGAATTAATTAAAAATGGAAGATATATTGGTGAAGCACCACTTCCAAAAGATTAAATCTTTTAATTGAATTTTTTAAAAACCCAACTTTTAATAAAAGTTGGGTTTTTTGTTTTATAGATTAACATTATTTTTACCAAAAATTTAAACATGTCTGATAATCGATTAAAAATCTATAATAGCTTAAACTCTAAAAAAGAAGTTTTTGAACCACTTTCACCTCCATTTGTTGGGCTTTATGTGTGTGGCCCTACGGTTTATAATGAAGTACATCTAGGAAATGTTAGAACCTTTATAACATTTGATGTAGTTTATAGATATTTAAAATTTTTAGGTTATGAAGTAAGGTATGTAAGAAATATTACTGATGTAGGCCATTTAGTTGATGATGCTGATGCTGGAGAAGATAAAATTGAAAAACGTGCTCGGTTAGAAAAAATTGAACCCATGGAAATAGTGCAGAAATACACTAACAACTTCCACGATGTTACTAAACTATTTAACTTAATTTCTCCAAGCATAGAGCCTACCGCTACAGGACATATCATAGAACAAATTGAAATGATTCAAGACATTATAAAAAATGGATATGCTTATGAAATAAATGGATCTGTATATTTTGATGTAAAAAAATATGCTGAAAAATATAATTACGGAGAACTTTCTGGCAGAAAATTAGATGAACTTATTGAAAATACCCGAGAAGAACTTGAAGGTGGTACAGATAAAAAGTTCTTTGCTGATTTTGCTCTTTGGAAAAAAGCTTCTGAAAATACCATTATGAAATGGCCTTCTCCTTGGGGAGTTGGTGTGCCAGGTTGGCACTTAGAGTGTTCTGTAATGAGTACCAAATATTTAGGAAAGTCTTTTGATATACATGGTGGTGGTATGGATTTAAAATTTCCACATCATGAGTGCGAAATTGCTCAGTCTGTTGGAAGTGGTAACGAACATCCTGTAAAATATTGGATGCATGGAAACATGCTTACTGTAAATGGAACCAAAATGAGTAAATCATTAGGCAATTCTTTCTTACCACTTGAACTAATTGCAGGAAGTCATCCTTTACTGGAAAAAGGTTACTCACCAATGGTCGTTAAATTTTTCTTCTTGCAAGCTAATTATAAAAGTACGGTAGATTTTTCTAACGAAGCATTACAAGCCGCAGAAAAAGGATATACTAGATTAATGACTGCTATAGAAACATTAGAACAAATTAAACCATCAGCTACTACATCTTTAGATATTGAGGGACTAATTAGTAAAACTAATGAAAGCATGAATGATGACTTTAATACTCCTGTTACCATAGCCAATTTATTTGATGGTGTTAAAATCATAAATAACATAAAAAGCGAAAAAGCTACCATTAATGACAAAGACCTAAAAAGATTAAAAGCATTATACAACAACTTTATTTTTGATATTTTTGGACTAGAAAAAGAAAATAAAGAAAAAGATAATACCAAAGATGATGGTGAAGATATAGGTAACGTAATGAATGTGGTATTAAGCGTTAGAAAAGAAGCAAAAGCATCTAAAAATTATGCAATGGCAGATTTGATACGAGATGAATTAGATAAAATAAAAATAAAAATTCAAGATACAAAAGATGGTGCTACCTGGACATTGGAAAAATAATTTCTTTCTCTTATTACTTAGTATTGTTATCTTTTCTTGTGAAGATGAAAAAACGCAAGAAAAGCAACAAACAACACAACCGGAAAAACCAGTTAAAACTGCCTTTATTCCACTTGAAAAACCTAATTTTAACGAAGATTCTGCCTACCTATATGTACAACAACAAGTAGATTTCGGCCCTCGTTTTCCTAATAATGAAGCTCATGGGAAATGTGCTATTTTCTTAAAAAATAAATTAGCTTCTTTTGGTTTTTCCACTCAAGTTCAAGAAGGAAAAGCAACCACTTTTAATAATAAAAAAATTACCATAAAAAATATTATAGGTACGTACAACCCAACTGCAACAAAAAGAATTTTATTATTTGCTCATTGGGATACCCGACCATTTGCCGACCATGATGATAAAGACAGAACAAAACCAATTTTAGGAGCTAATGATGGAGCAAGTGGTGTAGGAATTTTGTTAGAAGTAGCTCGTCAGGTAAATATTGCACAGCCAGAAATTGGCATAGACATTATCTTTTTTGATGCTGAAGATTATGGACAGCCTTCAAGCTTAATGAGTACTTCATCAGCAGAAACTTGGTGTTTGGGCTCACAATATTGGGCAAAAAACCCTCACATACCTGGATATAAAGCAGACTTTGGAATTTTACTCGATATGGTTGGTGGTCCAAACCCACAATTTACCAAAGAAAGTATTTCTATGAAATATGCCCCAAACATTGTAAGAAAAGTTTGGGATGTAGCCAAAAGATTAGGTCATCAGCATGTATTTGTTGATAAAGAAACTTATTTTGTGGGAACAGACGATCATCAATTTGTAAATGAAATTGCTAACATACCAAGTATAGACATCATTCATTTTGAAGAAAGTACAGGTAGTTTTCATCAGTCGTGGCACACTCATGATGACAATATGGATGTAATAGATAAAAGCACTTTAAAAATTGTTGGAGAAACAGTATTGGGTGTAATTTATAACGAAAAATAATTTTTTTCATATCTCCCTTGCATTTTACAAATATTTGTTTACATTTGTGACCTATTTTGACTAATAGGAAACTAAAAATCAATCAATAACCAAAAACAATTAATTAAAATGAAAAAAGTATTAGCATTATTAATGGTTGCAGGTATGTTCTCTCTAGTAGCATGCGGACCATCAGAAGAAGAAAAAGCAGCAGCAGAAGCGGAAGCTCAAAAAATCGCTGACGATTTAATGAAAGGCTTAGAAGACGCTGTTGAAGAAGAACCAACTGCTGAAGTAGAAGAAGAAGTTACTGAAGAAGAAGTTACTGAAGAAGAAGTTACTGAAGAAGAAACTCCTAAAGAAGAAACTGAGGCTCCTGCTGAAGAAACTGCTGAATAAGCATTAGATAAGATTTAATCTTATAAAAAAGACTGTCGTTTTAAAATGACAGTCTTTTTTTTTATCAAATTTGCAAAATGGGACAAAAAAATAAATTAGCCAAGTGGGCAGATAACTTAACATTTGGCAATGTTTACCAGCCAAAAACTGCTGAAGTATTAAATGCTAATTACCATTTAAAAGGAAAATGGAATATAGAAATTTTTAAAAATAACAACCCTATTGTATTAGAATTAGGATGTGGCAAAGGCGAATATTCAGTCGGATTAGCAAAACACTTTCCTAATAAAAACTTTATTGGTCTAGATATTAAGGGCAATAGAATTTGGAAAGGTGCTAAAGAATCCTTTGAAAAAAACATGAACAATGTTATTTTTATCCGAACCAGAATAGATTTTATCACCTCTTTATTTGATGAAAATGAAGTAGATGAAATCTGGATTACCTTTCCCGACCCACAACCAAAAGATCGTTTAGCAAGAAAAAGACTAACCTCTCCCTTATTTATTGAAAGATACAAACAAATTTTAAAACCAAAAGGAATTATCCATCTAAAAACAGATCATGAAGGTTTTTTTAGATACACCTTAGAGGAAATTGAAGCACATAACTATCATTTAATAGAACATACCTTTAATTTATATGGCGAAAAAATTGCCGATTTAGATGAAAAAACTCGTGATATTCTATCTATAAAAACTTTTTATGAAAACTTATTTTCTCAAAAAGGACACAGTATTCATTACCTTAAATTTCAATTAAAAAAGTAAGTTTATTTTAAGACGAATAAAGCGTAATTTTACGGATGAAAATCATCAAAAATAGTTAATTATGCGAAAAATAGTTAGTTTAATTATCTTAACGTTACTGCTCTTTTCTTGTAAAGAAAATTACATTGAAAAAACAGAAGAAACTTATCCAGACAAATCTCCAAAAGTAGTTGGCATCTATAAATTAGATGAAAACCAACAAGAGATTAAGTTTGAAGAAAAAATACTATTTCCTACAGGAGAACTAAAAATGAAAGGTCCAATTAAAAACAATCTCAGACATGGTGTTTGGGTAGCATATTTTAAATCGGGCAAAAAACAAAGTGAAGGAGAGTTTGTAGATGGAGTAAGGAATGGATTTACCATCGTTTATCATGAAAATGGTAATAAACTTTATGAAGGTTTTTATACCGATGGCAAAGAATCAGGAGTGTGGAAATTTTACAGTAAAGACGGAAGTTTGAATAGCGAAAAAAAATTTAATTAAAACTTAATGATCCCAAAGGATACCATAGATGAAATTTTTAACGCCTGCATTATTGAAGATGTTGTAGGCGACTTTGTTACACTTAAAAAAAGAGGTGCAAATTATTTGGGTAATTGCCCTTTTCATAACGAAAAAACTCCCTCTTTTACTGTTTCTCCTGCTAAAGGAATTTATAAGTGTTTTGGATGCGGCAAAGCCGGAAACTCCGTAAATTTTATAATGGAGCACGAGCATTATACCTACCCTGAAGCACTTAAATACCTAGCCGACAAATACCAAATTGAAGTTGAAGAAGAAGAGCAAAGTGATGCTCAAATACAGGCTGCCAACGAAAAAGAAAGCCTTTACATTGTTTCTAATTTTGCTGCCAAATATTTTGCTAATGAACTGCTTAATACCGACAAAGGCAAAGCTATAGGGGTAAGTTACTTTGAAGAAAGAGGCTTTACGCCCGAAACCATAGAAAAATTTCAGTTAGGCTATAGTACTGATGAATGGACCGCCTTTACTGATGAAGCCCAAAACGCAGGTTACGATATTAAATATTTAGAAAAATCGGGGCTAACCATAGTTAAAGAAAATAAAAAATTTGATAGGTTTAAAGGTAGGGTAATGTTTCCTATTCACAACCTATCTGGTAGGGTTTTAGGTTTTGGTGGAAGAATTTTAACCAATGACAAAAAAGCAGCTAAATACATTAACTCTCCTGAATCGGAAATTTACGATAAGAGTAATGTGCTTTATGGAATTTATTTTGCCAAAAAAAGTATTACACATGAAGACAATTGTTTTTTAGTAGAAGGTTATACCGATGTAATTTCTTTATCTCAAGCTGGAGTAGAAAACGTGGTGGCTTCTTCTGGAACTTCTCTTACCGAAGGACAAATTAGGTTAATTAGCAGATACACTAAAAACATTACCATACTTTATGATGGTGACATTGCTGGAATTAAAGCTTCTTTTAGAGGAATTGACATGATTTTGCAGGAAGGCATGAATGTTAGAGTAGTGCTTTTTCCTGATGGTGAAGATCCAGATTCGTATGCTAAAAAAGCTACAACCGAAGAACTAAAAGAATATATTGGAGAAAAAGCTCAAGATTTTATTCAGTTTAAAATAAGTGTTTTATTAGAAGAGTCGGGTAAAGACCCAATAAAAAGAGCAGAGCTTATTAAAGACATCGTAAGTAGCATTGCCCTTATTCCCGACCAAATCAAAAGAGCTGTTTATACCAAAGAATGCAGTGTTTTATTAGAAATTCCAGAGCAAGCTCTTATTAATGAAACAAACAAAATTCTTAGAAAAAAATATACTAAACAATCTTCCTCTTCAGAAGGAGTTATTGCTGAAACAGATTACAAATCGTTTACACAACACGAAAAAAAAGACGCTTCAAATACAGATTTATTAAATTGGGAAAGAGAAATTATTCGTTTGCTAATTAATTATGCCGACCAACAAATAAAAGTTAAAGTAATACAAGAAGAAAAAGAAGAAACAAGAGAAATTCCGATAGTTACTTACATAGTTCACTCTTTATTGGGTGATGAAATTGAGTTTACCACGCCTGTTTTTCAAGATATTTTTATGCTTTACAATTCACATCTTAAAGATGAAAAAATATTGTCTCAGCAAACTTTAATTCAACATGAAAATAACGCTATAAAAGATGCCGCAATAGACTTGCTTTCAACAAAATATGAATTAAACGATTGGGGGAAACATAATATTACCGTAAACACGGAAAACAACCAACTCGAAATAGCTGTTATCAACTCTGTACATGCTTTTAAATTATGTAAAGTAAAACACCTTATTAAAAAAACACAAGATGAACTAAAAGGAGTTGATGATGAAAATCAACTAAAAATTATCCAAAAAATTATGATGCTAGAGCAAGTTAAAGCCCAACTTTCTGACAAATTGGGGATTGTTATTGTGGAGTAATTTTAATTCATTAATATGAATTTACAATAGCCTGAGTTCTATTATTCTTTTAAATTCAAACCATTTATAAGCAACCATTTTTCTCATAAAGATTATTAGGTTTAAATTATTCTAACGCTCAACCAACACTTCCTGATGTGTTTCTATGGCTATTTTATAGTGTTGATAACGTTCCATAATTTCTTTTACATATTTGTAAGTAATATGTCCTTTACAGTAGCCGTGTTTGACCACTTCATCTTTATAATATTTTGGCTTAGATTTATTTTTTAGAAAATAACTAACGTCCTTCCAAAGCTGAGGATTTTTATTGTATTTCTGTGCTAAACGATAAGCATCAAAAACATGTCCGGGACCAACATTATAACTCGCTAAAACATATTTTACCCTTTCGGTAGAGTCTGCAATTTTGTCTTCCCACATTCTACTTAAATAACGAATATATTTTACTCCTGCTTTAATGTTTTCATGAGCTGAAGAAGTAGAGTCAACCCCATATTTGGCACCTGTTACAGGCATAAACTGCATCACCCCAAAAGAATTGCCCCAGCCTAACGCATTATTATTAAACCTAGATTCTTGATAAATTAATGCTGCCACTAACTCCCAATCCCAAGGTATTTGTGGCGCATATT
Organism: Vicingaceae bacterium; assembly: GCA_965284565.1. Taxonomy (GTDB): domain Bacteria; phylum Bacteroidota; class Bacteroidia; order Flavobacteriales_E; family Vicingaceae; genus BRH-c54. The sequence continues at coordinate 1,463,528 of OZ260100.1, read as the reverse complement.
TTTTTAATGTTTCATCATATGGAGTAAGCTGTCCGCTACTCAATGTAAACGACTCATCATTAATTCGTTTACCATGTTGTGATCGGTTATCATAATATTTTTTATATAACAGCTTAAAAGCAACAGTCTTTTGATAAGCTTTTAGCCAGTTATTAATAGAAGCCGTTAAGCTATCACTATTTTTTCTAAGAGCAAAGGCTATTTGTTGTTCGTTACTTACCTCTACCCTTGCATCAATATTAGGGTATTGCCATTCGTTTACTAAAGCAATATTTTTATCAGCAACCGTGTAATCTATTGTTCCTTGAGCTACTTGTTCAATTAGTTGTTCCATAGAAACTTCACCAGGAACTACTTCAACTTTAATTTTCTCGCCAATTTCTTTTGATAAGCTATTCAAACGTTCATAAAAAGATGACTCTCTTCTTACATAAATTGTTTTTCCACCTAACTCTAAAGGAGAGTTTATCAAAGAGTCTTTAAGCGATTTTTTAGAAAGTTTTCTCCAGTTTTCGGGCTTACGCTGAACTAGTACCTGTTTTGTAAATAAAATTGGCTGCGAAAAATCAACTTGCTTTTTTCTGTCTAAAGTAACCGTTAAATTAGCGGCAACAAGGTCACCTACACCATTATTCAGGTGAATAAACACACTATCCATATTTTTTATTGGAATAACTTCTAGCTCTACTCCTTGACTTTTAGCATATTGATTTAACAACTCGTACTCAAAACCCATAGGTTGTCCTCGATAAATAAAATAACTTGTTGCACTATAATTAATTAAAGCCTTAATTTTACCGTCAGCTCTAATCTCCTTTAAATCTTTTTTTACAGGACGAGGCAGCTTAGATTCATTAACCATAACTTCTTTACAGCTAAACAAAGAAATGCTTAAAACTAAAATTAATATATATGAGACTTTTTTCGTCATAAAAAACATTCAACAAGTGTTTAATACGTTGGCTTTTCAAAAAATGTTTTTAATTTCTACCAAAACACTTATATTGAGCATTCTCTTAACCATTGCTACAACTGGGTTTTCACAAGGTTTATTTAGCAGTAAATTAACTAAAAGTTTTACAGCTTTAGAAGTTCATGACTATTTTAAAGCCAAAAAATACTTTGAAAAATCATTGAAGAAAAACCCTGTGCCAGCTTCTTATGGACTTAGCATAATTTATTACAGAAACAACAATCCTTTCCATAATATAGATTCGGCTTTATATTATATTCAAGAAGCTACTTTCTACTTTCCAAAATTAACCCCAAAGAAAAAAGAAAAATTGCTGGTTTTTGGAGTTGACTCATCAAGTATCTTTACACACCAGTTATTAATTGATAAAAAATGTTTTGAAATAGCTAAAAACGAACACACTATTACTGCTTATACTAAATTTATTGATTGTAATATTGGAGCAAAACAAATTGATTCTGCTATTTTATTAAGAAATGAAATCGCTTTTAACCTAGCTAAAAAACAACAGAATTCTGAAGCAATTCAACATTTTATTAATACTTATCCTTATGCTAATGAAGTTACTATTGCAAAAAATATTTTAGATACTTTAATCTACAAAGAGTTTACTCAACCCAATACTATAGAAAACAATTTAAAATTTATCCAGCACAATCCTAACAATCCATTTGTACCAGAAGCCGAAAGAACCATTTACGAACTTTCTACCGCTGATAAAAAAATAAAGTCTTATTATAACTTTATAAAGTCTAATCCAAAAAACCCTTATACAACAAGTGCTTGGAGAAATATTTATAATTTATCCATTATCAATTTTAATACTGATAATATTAAAACTTTTTTAAGAACATATCCCGAATATCCTTTTAAGGATGAACTGGTAAAAGATTTTCAGTTAGCAAAAACTGCTTTTTATCCTTTTATGAAAAACAATAAATGGGGATTTATAAATGAGCATTTGCAAGAAGTAATTCCGCCAACTTACGATTTTGCAAACAACTTTAAAGAAGGACTTACTTTGGTAGGTTCGAACGGAAAAATAGGTTTTATAGATAAAACTAATCAGCTTATCATTCCTTTTAAATATGAGGAAGCTGAAGATTTTTCTAACGGATTAACAGTTGTTGGAATTAACGATAAATATGGGATAATTAATCGATTAGGAGAGGAAATAGTTCCATTAATGTATGATGAAATTGGAACAACCAAAAATAAATTTATTGCTGTTGGACTAAATGAAAAGTATGGATTTATTAACACAAGCGGTAACCTTGTAATTGGTTTAGAATACGAGTCAGTAGGATATTTTAACAATGGTATTGCCTACGTTTTTAAAGATAACAGATATGGCATTATCGATACTAATTTATATTATGTTGTAAAGCCTATTTACGATTGGATAGACAACTTAGCAGATGAATTTATTCGTATTAAGTCAAATCAGTTTTACGGTGTTATTAATAGTAGAGGTGATAGCATTTTAGCTCCAATTTATACGCAAATTACTGAACCCGAAAATAGTTTAGCGATTATAGTAAAAGATAATCTTTACGGTTATGTAAATACTAATGGAACGATGATTATTGAACCCACTATTCCATATCAAGATGGTGTTTTGAACTGGGCATTATTTAGTGATAGAGGCTATGCTAGACAAATGACGGAAGGGAAAATGGGGTTAATAGATACTACTGGGAAAAAAGTTATTCCTGCTTTATTTGAAGATATTGGTGTTATCTCTAAAGAATTAATTGCCATAAAAAGACACGGAAAATGGGGTTATTGTGATTTTAATTCCAAACTTAAAATCCCATACAATTTTACTATTGCTGGTGAATTTATTGATGATGTGGCTATAGTCAAATTTGTAGATAAATATGGGATTATTAACACTAAAGGCACTTATATTATTCCTGCAGAATATAACTTAATAGAACGGTTTTTACCGAACCTATTTATTGCTGAAAAAGATGGTAAAAAAGGGCTTATATCAATTGAAAACACAGAAATATTACCTTTTTTATATGATAAAATTGAATTGACAAATGATAAAAAGCTTATTAAATTAATTACAAAAAATGAAGTTCAATATTTATCGAAACCTACATTGATTAAAGAGTGATAAATCATTTTAAAATATACATTACCGAACGCTTTAAAGAGCCTCTACCTGGTATTAAATCGCATTTAGAAGCAGCTCCATACAGAAAAGCTGACGTTGATGAGTTAACCAAAAAACAAGCACGGCAGAGTGGTGTTTTAATTTTGTTTTACGAGAAAAATAATGCCTTACATACCGTCTTAATTAAAAGAGCTATAAACAATAGTAATCACAGCGGGCAAATTGCTTTTCCGGGTGGTAAAAAAGAAGAGCATGATGTTGATTTAATTGAAACTGCTTTACGTGAAGCCAATGAAGAAATAGGAATTATTAAAGAACATGTAGAAGTTATTGGCAAACTAACCGATGTATTTATTCCTGTAAGCAACTTTTTGGTTGTCCCTGTTATTGGTTTTATCGATTACTCACCTACTTTCACCTTGCAACTTAGTGAAGTTTTTGATGTGGTTGAAATCGAAGTTCAAACCCTAATTCATCCCAACACTTTTCAGCAACAAATGGTTAAACTCTCTGATGGAGTTCAGCTAAAAGTACCTTGTTTTGTGGTAAACGAACAAATTGTTTGGGGAGCCACTGCCTTAATGATTAATGAATTAAGATATTTAATAAGAGACTTTTATTGAATATAAGATATTTACATCAAAACAGAATAAATATAGTGTAAAAAAAAACCGTCTTTTTAAAAGACGGTTTGAAGTTTTTTTATAAAAGAAAGATTATTAATATAACCATTTTTCCATCATTTCTGAATAAACGCCTTCAGTAATTATATGGTATAATAAATATAAGGCGAAAAGTACAAAGGGAACTATAATAGTATTTTTAAAGGCTTTTACTTCATGTTTTAAGTGCATATAGTAAGCAACAATATAGTAAGCTTTAGCAATAGTTAAAACAATGAAAGTCATTTTAACAGCTCCCCAAGATACACCAATGTTTTTCCATATTAAACCTAAAGTAACTTCTACAGTAGTAATAGCTAAAAGTACCCAAAACATATTCCATATTACCCTTCTGGCTTTTTTTCCATCCTCTTCAGAGTGGTGAACAGCATATTTGTATGGTTCTGGTGTATGATGATCGTGTGAATGTTCCATATCTATTAAAGATTTAATTGTTTTAAATTAATTATACTAAGTAGAAGAATGTAAATACAAATACCCAAACTAAATCTACAAAGTGCCAGTATAAACCTACTTTTTCTACCATTTCATAATGACCTCGTTTTTGATAAGTACCCATTATTACGTTAACAAATACAATAAAGTTTATAACTACACCACTAAAAACGTGAGTTCCATGAAAACCCGTAATAAAGAAGAAGAAATCTCCAAATAAAGGATGACCATACTCATTGTGTGTTAAGTTAGCTCCATAAATTTCCTTACCTGCCGCAACAGCATCAGTTAATTCCTGACCTGTTAATTGTAAGTAAGGAGTAGTTACATCACCAGCAATTTCTCGCCAAGGCAATAATAGCACTTGTTTTGAATCATCTGTCCAACGAGCAATAATACCTTTGGTAGATTCTACGGTACCATCAGGAAGTGTGTAATAGCCTTTACCTAACTCAATAGCACCCAATTCTGTACCATGAATAAAATGATACCATTCCCAAGCTTGAGAGCCTAAGAATATTGCACCACCAATTAGCGTTAACCCTAACCAAAAGGTAACACCTTTTTTATCCATTCTATGACCAGCTTCCACAGCTAATACCATGGTAACAGAACTCATAATAAGGATAAAAGTCATTAAGGCAACATAAAGCAAAGGATGGTTACCATGCATAAAAGGAAAATGTGTAAATACATTTTCGGCTGTAGGCCATATACTTGAATAATAGTGACGGTAAAACCCATAAGCAGATAAGAACCCTGTGAAGGTTAATGCATCTGAAATAAGAAAAAACCACATCATTAATTTTCCATAACTTGCACCATAAGGAGAAACATTGTTTCCTCCCCAAGCAGTTTTACTATCCATTACTGTTGAATTTGACATATTTGTTATTATTTATGCTATAAATATTAAAAATAAATAAAGATATACCCACAAAGCCGTTAAAAAATGCCAATAAGTAGAACTTAATTGAACACCTAATAAATTTTCTTCGTTATATCTTTCTTTCATCGATTTAAAACTAACTACTAAAAGACTAATTAAGCCTCCTAACAAGTGAAGTAAATGTAAAGCCGTAAGTGCATAGAAATAAGATCCTGCCGCGCTACTTTCGCTACCCGCCCATACAACACCGTTTGTATATAATTCTGTCCAAGCTAAATATTGAGTTATGCTAAAAAGTAGTCCTAAAATCAATGTTGCTAAAATAAATATCTTTGCTTTAGCTATATTATTGTTTTTTAAGCTATTTTCTCCTAAATAAAAAGTAAGACTACTTAATAAAATAAAAACGGTACTTATAGCAAATGCCGAAGGAATTTGTATACTTTCCCATACAGCTGTTCCTTTACTAACAATTACAGCACTAGTAAGACCAGCAAAGAACATTACAATACTTACTAAACCAATCCATAATAAAGGTTTCGCAGTCTTTTGCTTAATTTCTTTTTTGTAATCGTTATTTTCCAAAACTATAGTAGTCATTTAACTTGTAATTAAATTATAAATTAATGTCCTCCGTCTTTTTCATTTGGTCCTAATGGCACCACTTGAGAAATAAAATCTTCTCCGGAAACATACTCTCCATTTTCATCTACTTTACTGTAATCATAAGCCCATCTATGTACTTCAGGAATTTCGCCCGGCCAGTTTCCGTGAATATGTTCAACAGGAGCAGTCCATTCTAAACTATTTGCTCTCCAAGGGTTTTGAGAAGATCTAGGCCCTCTTAAAGCACTATAGAAGAAGTTGAATACAAATAATAATTGTGCAAAAGCGGCAACTATAGCAAACCAAGTTACTAATTCATTTATATCAATCATGTTTTCAAATAGAGGGAATTCAGAGTTAGTGTAATATCTTCTTGGTACACCAGCAAGACCTAAAAAGTGCATTGGGAAGAAAACACCGTAAGCACATACAATGGTTATCCAAAAATGGAAAAAACCAAGAGTGTTGTTCATCATTCTACCAAACATTTTAGGAAACCAATGGTAAACACCAGCAAACATTCCAAATATTGCAGACAATCCCATTACGATGTGAAAGTGACCAACCACAAAATAAGTATCATGTATATTAATATCTAAAGCAGAATCTCCTAAAATTAAACCAGTAACTCCACCAGAAATAAATGTTGATACTAATCCAATACTAAAGAGCATTGCCGGAGAGAAAATAATGTTTCCTTTCCATAAAGTGGTTATATAATTAAATACTTTAACTGCTGAAGGAATTGCAATAAGTAATGTTGTGAATGTAAATACTGCTCCTAAAAATGGGTTCATACCTGTAACAAACATGTGGTGCCCCCAAACAATTACAGATAAAAATGCTATTGCTAAAATTGAAGTTACCATTGCTCTATATCCAAAAATTGGTTTTCTAGACATGGTAGAAACTATTTCTGAAGTAATACCTAATGCTGGAAGCAGTACAATATATACCTCAGGGTGACCTAAGAACCAGAATAAGTGCTCAAATAAAATTGGGCTACCTCCTGAGTGCTCTAATACCTGACCACCAATGTAAATATCTGATAAGTAAAAACTTGTTCCAAAACTTCTATCAAAAATTAATAATAAAGCAGCTGAAAGAAGAACAGGGAATGAAAGGACACCTAAAATAGCTGTAACTAAGAAAGCCCATATAGTAAGTGGTAATCTTGTCATAGTCATACCTTTTGTTCTTAAATTTAAGATAGTAACTATATAATTCAAACTACCTAATAATGAACTTGCGATAAAAATAGCCATAGCAACTAACCAAAGTGTCATTCCTAATCCAGAACCTGGTATTGCTTGTGGCAATGCACTTAATGGCGGATAAATTGTCCAACCCGCTGATGCAGCACCTCCTTCTACACCAAGTGAAATTAGCATAATAACACTTGATACAAAGAAAAACCAATAAGACAACATATTAAGGAAACCTGAAGCCATATCTCTAGCTCCAATTTGCAATGGAATAAGTAAGTTACTAAAAGTTCCACTTAATCCTGCAGTTAAAAGGAAGAATACCATAATAGTTCCATGCATGGTAACTAAAGCTAAGTATTTATCTGGAGCCATTACGCCATTTTCGGCCCAACTTCCTAAGAAAAAATCTATGGCCCAAAAACTTTTTCCAGGAAAACCTAATTGCAATCTAAACAAAGTTGACATTACCATTCCTATAAATCCCATAAGAAAACCAGTAATTAAAAATTGCTTAGAAATCATCTTATGATCTTGACTAAAGATGTATTTAAATAAAAAATCTTGTTCTTCGTGATGATGATGTGTTGCACTCATATAATTTATGTATTATTATAATGTCTTAAAATTAAATCTTTACTTTTTTACTTTAGTATTTTAATTTTCGGCAAACTGTTTTTGTTCAGCTAACCATTTTTCGTAATCTTCTTTACTCTCTACTATAATATCCATTTGCATATTGTAGTGAGCAGCACCACAAATTTTATTACACAATAAAATGTAGTTAAAATCTTCATTGTTCGTAATTTTTTTCATTTCCTCAGTTGTAATAGTAGGAACGAAGTTAAATTGAGTCTTTACACCCGGAACACAATTCATTTGAGCTCTAAAGTGAGGCATATAAGCACTATGAATAACATCAATAGATCTAAATACAAATTGCACAGGAATTCCAACAGGAAGGTGGATTTCTCCTCTAACAATTTTGTCATCTTTTGAATTTTTATCTTTAATGTCAACACCCATAGCATTTACGCCTTCAATAAATTCAACTCCTGCACGACCTAGTTTTCCGTCTTTACCAGCATACCTTGCACTCCATGAAAATTGTTGCGCTTGTACTTCTATTAATACATGTTCTTTTTCACTATCAACAGGGGTCATAATTTCATTCCAACTACTTAATCCAAATAAAATTAAAACAGTTAGGGCAATAGAAGGTATGATAGTCCATACTAACTCTAGCTTATTAGAATGAGAAAAGAAAGTTGCTTTTCTATTAGGGTTGTAAGCATATTTATAAGCAAACCAAAATAAGAAAATATGAGTAATTACAAATACAGGAATAATAAAAGCGTAAGTAATGTTTAACAGTCTATCTGTTACAACTCCATGTTCAGAAGCTGATACAGGAAGCATTAAATCTCCCCACTTCCAAACTTGCCAAGCAAAAAATGCAAAGTAAGCTACTAAAAAAACAAGCATTAATAGTGCTTGTACCTTATTTTGTTTTTGAGTAACTTCATAAATTACCTTACCCTTGTTTATTGCCCAAAGCTCTGCTATTTTAAGTGTTTGAACAGCAGATATTACAATTAATAAAACTGCAACTATTGCTACTAAAGCTACCATACGTTCTTGTTAAATTTATAAAAAAATTAATTTCTTTCAACTTCAAATGAGTACTATCATATAAATGTTATGATTATACTCATAAAAAATTATCGCCAAAAATACAATAGATATTTATTATTCAAAACAAAAATTAAAAAATAATACAATAATTTTCTTGTTAAATCTTTGTTTAGACTGATTCTAATTTAATTACGTATCATAAAGCTTCTAAATAAAATAGTTGAAAAAATAATTGTGAATTTATAGAATAAAACAATATATTTGCAGACTGTTTATTTTAACCATTTGATAAATAACACATAAGACATGCGACAAGTACTACTAATTAGTATTTTACTACTTCTATTACCCTCTTTTTTCAATGCCCAAACTTGGAAAAGACAACGAACTGAATACGTTTTTGCTTTAGGAGCAACAAATTTTTTAGGGGATTTAGGTGGAGCAGATCAAATTGGAACCAATGGGTTAAGAGATTTTGAGCCAAGTGCGACTCGCTTTGGTATTGGATTAGGATATAGATATCAATTGGGGAGAGATTGGTATGTAAAAGGTAGTGGATACTATTTAATGTTCAGTGGAGACGATGCACTTACCAAAGAACCTTCAAGGGCTGCTCGTCAGTTAAATTTTAGGTCTCATGTTGTTGAACTTTCTGCTCAATTAGAATACATGCTTATCAAACAAAAATCAGGACACTTATATAAGTTAAGAGGGGTTAGAGGTAAAAGTTGGTTTAGATTTGAGGTTTACTTATTTGGCGGTGTTGGTGGTATTTGGTTCGACCCTCAAGGAAAAGACCAAAGAGGAGACTGGCAGAGATTAAAACCGCTTCATACAGAAGGACAAGGACTACCAGGCGGGCCTAATCAATATAGTGGTTTTTCATTAGTTATTCCTTACGGAATAGGAATCAAGCGTAACCTAGGCGGATCTGCTAGAATGCGTAATTTTAGCCAGTGGAGTATTAGTTTAGAATTAAGTATGAGAAAAACATTTACAGATTATATAGATGATGTGAGTACTTATTACTATGGTACAGACCAAATAAGAGAAGCTTATGGAGATAAAGCTGCTTATTTTGCAGACCCATCAGGAAGAATAACAGACCATACACTTTATGGAGATCTTCAACAAAGAGGAGATAAAAGTGATAATGATTCTTATATGATGGGTATGATTACTGTAAACTATAAAATAAGTAAGCGTAGAAGAAACCTTCCTAAATTTTAATTTTATAATTTCTGTAGATATATAAGTGTAAAATATTTTATTACTTATATCGTTAGTTGACCTGTTATGAAATTTATAAAGATTTTCTTTTTTCTAATAATTATAGTTCCCTCTTCAAAATTATTTTCTCAACATTCAGAATTGGGCATTGGTGGAGGAATTGCCTATTATTCAGGAGAACTTAATCCCTCTCTAAATGTAATAAACAAATTACGTCCAACCATTGGCGTTTTTTATAGAAAAAATTTAAACTATAGATATTCTCTCCGTTTTGGAGTTAATTATGCTAAGTTGGCTGCTGAAGACAATGTTGAAACTAATGAAGAGATAAACTTTTTTGAAGCAAAGCATTATTCGTTTTCAAGCACAATGTTAGATGCTTATGGAATAATTGAGTTTAATTTTATACCTTATCAGTTAAATAGCGATGCAACTTCAAAAGCTACACCTTTTGTTTTTATTGGTTTAGCAGGTTTTTACACTAATCCAGAGGTTGGAAACAACGTATCTAATACATCTTATACTACTTCTATAACATCTTTAGCAATACCGTTTGGTGTAGGAATAAAATCTAATTTTATTCAAAACTTAGGTTTAAATATAGAATGGACTTATAGAAAAACTTATACAGACTTAATTGATGGGTTAGAAAGTCGTCATTTTAACGGTTACCAGCTAAGTAATTCTCAAAATAATGATTGGTATGCTTTTGTAACAATTTCATTAAGTTATAAATTTTTAAGAAAAACAGACAAATGTTCCTTTCCTATTAATTAGTGATTGTTATATTTGCGTCTTGCTATTTTTAAGCAGCCAATGGAAAGTATTAATTTAGATAAAAACAACATCCCTCAACATATTGCAATCATAATGGACGGCAATGGTAGATGGGCTAAAAACCATTTACAGCCTAGAGTTTTTGGACATAAAAAAGGGGTTGTTTCGGTAAAAAGTGTGGTTGAAGGTGCTGCTGAAATTGGAGTGAAACATTTAACATTATATGCTTTTTCTACCGAAAATTGGAAAAGACCTAAATTTGAAGTTACTGCTCTTATGCAACTTTTAGTAAGTACCATTACTAATGAAATTAACGAATTACACAAAAATAATATAAGACTTTCAGCTATTGGTAATCTTAGTAATTTGCCTACAGAGTGTTATAATGAACTTATGAGAGCTATTGAAAAAACTCAAGAAAATGAAGGCTTGAATTTAATATTAGCATTAAGTTATAGTTCTAAGTGGGAAATATCTGAAGCAGTAAAAAAAATTGCAGAAGAGGTTGTTAGTGAGAATGTTAATGTGGATGATATTAATGAAGAATTGCTTACAAAGTATTTAAGTACTTCTTCTGTACCAGACCCTGAATTACTTATTAGAACAAGTGGAGAATGTAGGATAAGTAATTTTTTATTGTGGCAAATAGCTTATTCAGAATTATATTTTACTAATACTTTATGGCCAGACTTTAGAAAAGAAAATTTATTTCAAGCCATTATGGATTACCAAAACCGAGAAAGAAGGTTTGGTCTTACCAGCGAACAATTAAATAGTTAACAAATTATTACTCACCTAATTTTATTATGGTAAATAACATATTAATAAACCTCAACAAAGTTGCAGTAAAAATTATTTTACTCGCTTTCTTGTTATTGCCATTATTCTCTAATGCTCAATTTTCGTTTACGAGTGAGTTAGATAAATTAAATTATGCATCACCGAAAACCTATGAAATTGGTGGCATTACTGTTTCAGGAGCTGAATCTTTTAGCGGGCAAGCAATTATTTCCTTATCTGGTTTTGTTGTAGGACAAGAAATTAAAGTGCCCGGAGATGCTGTTACAGGTGCAATTAAGAAACTTTGGGATCAAAATCTTTTTAGCGAAATTGAAGTAAGGGCAGTAAAAATAGAGGGGACTAAAATATTTTTAAATATAAATGTAAAGGAACTTCCTAGGTTATATAAATTTAAGTTTAAAGGAATTAAAAAGGGCAAACAAAAATCATTAAGAGAGGAAATTCTACTTACAACAGGAATGGTAGTAAATGAGAATTTACTAATGAATACCAAAAATAAAATTAAGTCTTACTTTGTTGCTAAAGGGTTTTTAAATACAGAAGTAAAAATAACTCAAGAAGAAGATACAATCAGACAAAACAATGTAATTCTGAACATTGAAATAGATAGAAATAAAAGAACCAAAATAAAAGATATCACTTTTTCTGGCAATGAGAATATTAAATCAGGAAAATTGCGTAGAAGCCTTAAGAATGTTAAAAGAAAAAGATTTTATAACATTTTCACGCTCTCGAAATTTGTACCTAGTAAATATGAAGAAAGTAAACCTAATATTATTCAAAAATATAATGAAAAAGGTTTTAGAGACGCACGTATAGTTAGTGATTCGGTCTATAAAGTGAATGATAAATTAGTTGCTATTCATATAGAAGTTGAAGAGGGTAATAAGTATTATTTTAGAGATATTAAGTGGGTAGGAAATAGTATTCATTCGTCAAAAGAGTTAGATAAAATTTTAGACATACAAAAAGGCGAAGTTTATAATAAGAAAACGTTAGAAGCTAAGCTTTATATGAACCAAAGTGGTAGAGATATTAGTTCTTTATATATGGATAATGGATATTTATTTTTCCAGGTAAATCCAGTTGAAATAAGAGTAGAAAATGATTCCATAGATTTAGAACTGAGGATTTATGAGGGAAAACAAGCTACTATCAATAAAATTACAGTTGTAGGAAACGAAAAAACCAAAGACCATGTAATAAGAAGGGAGATTAGAACATCTCCGGGGCAGTTATTTAGTAGAGCAGATATCATCAGAACACAAAGAGAATTAGCCCAACTAGGTTATTTTAATCCAGAAACATTAGACGTTAAACCAAAACCAAACCAAGAAGATGGTACGGTAGATATTGAATATGTTGTTGAAGAAAAACCATCCGATCAAATTGAATTATCAGGAGGCTGGGGAGCTGGCAGAGTTATCGGAACGTTAGGAGTTTCCTTTAATAATTTCTCTGCAAAAAACTTCTTTAAAGGAAGTGCTTGGAGACCTTTACCTTCTGGAGACGGGCAAAAATTAAGTTTAAGAGCACAATCGAGTGGAACAGGTTACCAAAGTTATAGTTTATCTTTTATGGAGCCATGGCTTGGAGGAAGAAAACCAAATTCATTAAGTGTAAGTTTAAACCATTCAAACTTTGGTTTTGGAAGTGGAGATACTCGTTCTTTTATGAAAATGTATGGTATTTCTGTAGGATTAGGGAGAAGATTAAAAGTACCTGATGATTATTTTACCTTATATAACGAAGCTGCTTACCAATATTACGTACTTCAAAACTATGGTTCTATTTTTATTTTTTCTGATGGATTTGCTAATAACTTAAACTTCAGACATGTTTTATCTAGAAATTCAATTGATCAGCCTATTTATCCAAGGTCTGGTTCTAGTATTACCTTATCTTTAAAACATACCTTACCATATTCTTATTTCAGACCTGATGACACAGATTATTCTTCTATGTCTATTCAACAAAAAAATAAATATGTAGAGTTTCATCAATGGACTTTCCAGACTTCTTGGTTTTCTAGATTAGCAGGAGAGAAACGCTCTTTAGTATTGCACACTAAGTTCGGCTTTGGTTACTTGGGGGCGTTTAATAAAAGTTTAGGAACATCACCATTTAACAGGTACTATTTAGGTGGAGATGGACTAACAGGTTTTAACCTAGATGGTAGAGAAATTATAGCATTAAGAGGTTATGGCAATGGAACATTGTCACCAACAACAGGAGCTACAACAGTAGTTAAATATACTGCGGAGTTACGTTATCCATTTTCATTAAACCCAAGTGCCACAATTTATGGCTTAGTTTTTGGAGAAGCGGGTAACTCATGGGCAACCTTTGGTAAATCCAACCCATTTGAAGTGAATAAATCTGCTGGTGTTGGTATCAGAATTTTTATGCCAATGTTTGGATTGTTAGGTCTTGATTGGGGATATAGATTTGATGATATTCCTGGAAGAACAGATCCGAACAGCAGAACAGAAATTCACTTTAGTATTGGAGGAAGTCTTAATGGTTGGTAAACTTTTTTGTTAAACAATATAAAAACTGAATTATGAAACGAGCCACGTCAATAATTTATCTCACAGAAAGATGATTATTTATGGCGAGTTCCATATGACTGATTTAAAACTTTAAAAATATAAACATATGAAAACATTGATGAAAACATTAGTTATAGCTTTATTTTTAAGTATGCCTTTTTATACTTCTGCTCAAAAAATTGGATATGTAGATACAGAGTATGTATTAGAGAATATTCCTGAATACAAAGAAGCACAAGGAGAATTAGATAAACTATCTATAGAATGGCAAAAACAATTAGAGAGAAGATATGCTGAAATAGACAAGCTTTACAAAAATTATCAGGCAGAACAAATTTTGCTTACAGATGAAATGAAAACTAAAAGAGAGGAAGAGATAATTAAAAAGGAAAAAGAAGCTAAAGAATATCAAAAACAAAAATTTGGTGTTGATGGTGAACTTTTTAAGAAAAGACAAGAATTAGTTAAACCAATTCAAGACAAAATTTATAATGCTATAAATGATGTAGCAAGTATGGGCGGGTATGATATTATCTTTGACAAATCTAGTGGCTTAACCATGTTATATACTAATCCTAAATTAAATAAAAGTGATGCTGTTTTAAAAAAATTAGGATATGACCCAGGTAAATAAGTCATTTTTAAATAATTTAATATAGATTTGCATCTAAAATTAACTTTAAAATAAAAACAAATAATAAAAAACAACTTTATGAAAACAATAAAAGCAATATTATTAGCATCAGTAATCACAATGTCTTTCTCTGCATTTGCACAAAAATCTGTGAAAATAGGTCATATTAATTCTAATGAATTATTAGCAGCTATGCCAGAAAGAGAAACTATACAAAAAGACATAGAAGATTATGCGGCTCAACTAACAACTACTATGGATGCCATGAGAAAAGAATATGAATCTAAAGTAGCAGATTTTCAAAGCAAACAAGAAGTAATGTCTGATATTATTAGAGAAAATAAAATTAAAGAAATTACTGATTTAGAAAAAAGAATCACTGAGTTTCAAAAAACTGCTCAAGCAGATTTACAGAAAAAAGAAGAGAAATTGTTACAACCAATAATTGATAAAGCTAAACAAGCGATTGATGATGTTGCCAAAGAAAACAATTATACTTATGTGTTAGATTCAAGTATGGGAGTAGTATTATACTCTATTGAGTCTGATGATATTTTACCCTTAGTTAAAAAGAAATTAGGAATTAACTAATACTAAAAACCTCCAAGATTACTTGGAGGTTTTTTTATACTTAAAAAAGTCTTAATGTTAACATTAAGACTTTTTTTGTTTATAAACAGGAACAGCCGAACAAGCTTCTCCAAACATAATACTTTTTGCTTGTTCTTGCAGTTTAAGTGTAAACTCAATAAATACATTATTTGGAATAGGTAGTTTACCACAGCCTTTTAAAATTAGATTTTTATTTGCATAAGCAGAAAAATCAAAGGCATTAAAAACATCGGTAAAAATAGCCGTTTCCAAAACAGAAAAATCGCCAACAACAACTTTTTTGGCTATAGGAGCAAGCTTAGAAGTGATTAGCATGTATGCCCATAAAGGAACTATAGCGTCTACTTTAAATAAAACAGCAACATACTTATCTTTATAAACCTCCCAATTGGCTTGATTTACCAACTCTCTAAATGGTTTTTCTCTTAAAATAAGACCACTTTCCAAAAAATCGGTAATGTCAATTTTTACTCTTTCTCCTTTAGGATAAAGGTCTTCTATGTTTAATTGAATTAAACCACTCTTTTCTACTCTATTTAAAATTTCATTTTCCATACAAAACAAAATTACCGAAACAAAACTATAGTTTTTTCAAAGTTTTAGAAAATACCCCAAATAGGTGCTATGTTTTTGTTAAATTTGTGTTCGTTTTTAAGATTAACCTAAAATTATTTAACATGACAACTACCGCAGTAGCAGATAAATTTGGAATACAAGACGCTCTTGATAAATTGGGCGTAAAAGAAATTAATAACGGAACTTCAACAGGTTCTCATTCATATGGAAATGGTGAAGCAATAGCTTCTTATTCTCCTACAGATGGTCAATTGATTGGAAAAGTTACAACTACAACCAAAGAAGATTATGAAAAAGTAATGGAAGCTGCAACTGCTGCATTCAAAACTTTTAGAACAATGCCTGCACCACAACGAGGAGAAATTGTTCGTCAATTTGGAAATAAATTGAGAGAATTGAAAGAACCTCTTGGTAAATTGGTTTCTTATGAAATGGGGAAATCCTTACAAGAAGGCTATGGAGAAGTACAAGAGATGATTGATATCTGTGATTTTGCAGTTGGATTATCAAGACAATTATATGGATTAACTATTGCTTCGGAAAGACCTGAACATGTGATGAGAGAACAATATCACCCATTAGGTGTGGTGGGAATTATTTCTGCTTTTAATTTTCCAGTAGCTGTTTGGAGTTGGAATACCGCTTTAGCTTGGATTTGTGGTGATGTTTGCGTGTGGAAAGCTTCTGAAAAAGCTCCTTTATGTTCTGTAGCTTGTCAGAATATTATTTCTGAAATATTAAAAGAAAATAACTTGCCAGAAGGAATCTCATGTATTATCAACGGAGATTATAAGGTAGGTGAATTAATGACTACTGATAAAAGAGTTGCTTTAGTTTCTGCAACAGGTTCTACTAGAATGGGAAGAATTGTTGGAAAAACAGTTGCTGAACGTTTTGGAAAATCTTTATTAGAATTAGGTGGTAACAACGCCATTATAATTACCCCTTCTGCCGATTTAAAAGTAGTTGTTCCCGGAGCAGTTTTTGGTGCAGTAGGAACTTGCGGACAAAGATGTACTTCAACAAGAAGATTAATAATTCACGAATCAGTTTATGATAAAGTAAGAGATGCTATTGTTGGAGCTTACAAACAAATAAGAATTGGAAATCCGTTAGACGAAAACAATCATGTAGGACCACTTATTGATAAAGCTGCTGTAGAGATGTATTTGGCGGCTATTGAAAAAGCTAAAGCTGAAGGTGGAAATGTATTAGTTGATGGAGGTGTTATAGAAGGAGAAGGTTATGAAAGTGGATGTTATGTAAAACCAGCAATTATTGAAGCTAAAAATCATTTTGAAATCGTTCAGGCAGAAACATTTGCTCCTATTTTATATTTAATGAAATACAGTGGAGATGTTGAAAATGCTATAGAAATACAAAATGATGTTGCTCAAGGATTATCTTCAGCTATTATGACTGAAAACATGAAAGAAGCTCAAAAATTTCTTTCTTATGCGGGTTCAGATTGTGGAATTGCTAATGTAAACATTGGTACTTCAGGAGCAGAGATTGGTGGTGCTTTTGGTGGTGAAAAAGAAACTGGTGGCGGACGTGAATCCGGCTCTGATGCTTGGAAAATCTATATGAGAAGACAAACCAATACCATTAATTATTCAGATAGTTTGCCATTGGCACAAGGGATAAAGTTTGATTTGTAAAATCAACGATAAAAAACTAAAAAGCTCCAACAATTGTTGGGGCTTTTTTTATCTCAAATAATTAATCAACATCAAAACAAAGAAAATAATAAAAATAGTTTCCGCTATCCATTTCTTTTTTATTTCGATTAGTAAATTACCTATTATTACGGATAAAGGAATACTTAGCAATGCAAAAAAATCGGCATTTATTGTTGCATTTTTCAGGAAGATGAAATGTTGTAAAACAACGCCAAGAATTAACAATAAGATTACACTTCTATATTTTCTAACCCTTACAACACTTTTTTGTGTAGCAATAACAAAATGCCATAAGGCATAAAAAAAAACAAGTCCCATTATTATGAAAAATAACAGGCGATTTAACTCCCAGTTTCCGTTAAGACTTGCAGTAGGTTCAGCAGTCTCAATAAAAAATATTTTATCAATAGAAAACTCATTAAAAATAAAATAATAAACTAATAAATAAACAAAAGGAACAAAAGCTCCCATTAGCGAGACTATATACTCTTTCCAATAAGGCGGCTTATAATACCTCATAATAAACCAAACCAACAACATTAAAAAACCTATAGGCAAATATAATATAGCTGCTAATCCCATAAAAAAACCTAAGTTAAAAGTTTTTAGCGTTTCTTTTCTGGTATTATAAAGCTCATTTGCTTGGTGTAGCATAAATAAAATTAAAATTGTAATTATTTGTACAGGACTAAAAATTAGAGCAGCAGGAAATAATGTTTGTAAGACAACATAAATAATAAAAGGCACATGAGTGTTGTTATTTGCCAGTTTATAGTGATTAACAATATGGTTTAAATAATAGCCAATGCCAATAGTAAAAACACACCACAAGATATACCTTAACCAAGTAATACTGTTAATGCTGTTAAAAAAATCGCTAAATCTGAATAATTTAACATCAATAAAAGTAGGTTCATTAAAAAAAATAGGCAAGCCCAAAGCAATTGTTATTAGAACAACAATCACATTTACAAATGGTTGATTCGATTTGAATACTTTTAACATTAATAATTTTATTTACTGTATGTATTTTGTTCTTTTATTAAAGATAAATTTATACATTTGTGCATCAAATTTAATATTATGACTGATTTTATTTACTGGTTAGGCGATTTCTTTTACACAATCTTTAAACCATTGGTTTGGTTAGGAGAGACACCATACTTTAATTTAAACGTAGCTTTTATTATTTTAGGCTTTGTGGGCTTGTTTGTTTGGTTAAAAATGCAAGCAAAATTCAACAAAGAAGCTGAAGAAAAAGGTACTTTAAAATAATATCTTCTCGTTGTAATACCCTACTATTACTCAATAGTAGGATAGTCTTGTTTCAATTACCTAGTTCGTATTCTCTTTTTTCTCAACTAAAGTAAGTACATTTTTTTAGCATTTCTCAATTTTATTGAGCCAATAACTTAAAGCTTTGCTGTATTTTATTAGAAGTGATTTTTAAAATAAATACTCCTTTTATGTTTTCATTTATTGCTAATTGAAATTGATTTTGATTGTTGAATTGAGCAGTTTGAATTAATTTTCCCAGCAAATCATAAATTTCTATAGTTAATTTTTTTTCTACATTTTCAGATGAAAAGTGAAAATATTGGTTTGCATAATAGCCTTTCCATGGAATAGTAGCGACCTCTTTTATACTTACGTTATAGCCAATTTCTGTTTTCATTATTACAGGCAAATGATCTGACATATAATGTAACGCTTCAATAATATTTTGAGGTGCTGATGTATTGGTTGGAGCTGCTAAAATAGATTGGTTATAATGATTGCCATCGTTGCCTAAAGCATAATAGGAATTCGGTATATATTTAAAATAATTGTGTCCACTTCTTACATCATCACTCACAAACATCCAGTCAAACCTATCATCCATCCCACCATTAGAGCCACCATCAGGCAATAGAGCAGTTCTTGGGCTTTGTGTGTGAATGTTGGCAAAAAAAGAATTAGCATGCCATAATCCTGGTGAATTTATAGGGTCATATAAATTTACACTTCCACCGTTTAATATAGTACTGAAAGCTACTTCATAATCTCCATAAATATTCATATCACCAGCAAAGATTACATTTTCTAATGTTGCAGCTTTATTATCTAAATAATTTTTAAAAACTACCGCCTCTTGGTTTCTTTGCTGTTCATTACTCCATCCCTGACTAGCTTTTAAATGTGCCATGTAGCAATGAATGAAAATAGTGTCATCACCAGGACCTAGCCCTGGAGATTTATAAAATAATACATATTCACTAATGTTTCTTAATGAAGTGGGGATTTCATATTGACTATAAAGCTCTAGTTTGTTAGAGTTGTAAAAAAGCATGTTGTCCGTATCAGGACCATTAGTATAAGTAGCATTTTGGTAATAATTTATACCATCAACATTTAAAGCATCATTTAAAATAAGGTTAATGCCACTAAAAGAAGTAAGTTCTGTAATTAAAAAAATATCTGGTTGTACATGTTTTATAATAGGCTTCAGCGTATCTGCTTTTGAAGCATTCGAAGCAGGATAATTAAGGATGTTATATGCCATTACTGTTAATGTATCTTGTGCAGTAATGAATAAAGAGCTAAGTAGAAAAAAAAAGACAATAAAATATTTCATTAAAAAAGTTTGAGTAAGCGGTTAAATAGTGTAGAGATTACATCTCTTTAATTAAATACAAATATACAGGAAAGTGGTCACTAAACCCGCCAATATATTCTCCAAAAGAATAAGTTCTGTAAGGATATCCTTTAAATCTGCCTGTGTCTGACTTGAGATAGTTTTTATTGTAAACAACGGATTTATAATGTTTTAATGAAGAATAGTCATCACCTAAAAGCGGCTCTGAAATGATGATTTGATCAAACAAATTCCAAGCATCTTGATACCCTAAAGTTCCAATTCCTTTCTTAAAAAAATCTTCAAAAGGATTATAAAGCTTGCCATTATTGGCTTCTTCTTTTTCTCCTACGGCTTTTAAATAACCTCTAACACTAACATCTACAGGATCATCATTCAAGTCACCCATGTAAAGCACTTTTGTATTAGGGTCAACTTGTTGTAATGAATCTATAATGGCTCTTGCTAATTGTGCAGCAGCAATTCTTTTTGGCTTACTTCTTTTTTCTCCTCCTCTTCGTGATGGCCAGTGAGCAACAATTATATGTATTTTTTCACCATGAAGCTCTCCAGAAACCAATAACTGATCACGAGTATAAAAGTTACTATCTGTTGGCATACTTAAGGTGTAACTTTTTGCACTTACATTTTTAAAATAGCTAGGATTGTATAATAAACCAACATCAATTCCTCTTTTATCGGGAGAATCGAAATGTACAATTTGGTAATTTCTATTTTTAATAGGATCTTGTTTTACTAAATCTTCTAAAACAGATTTGTTTTCAACTTCCGCAACACCTAAAATGGCAGCACCATCTGGAGTAACATCTGTACCAAGTTCGGAAATAACTCGAGCCATATTGCCTAGTTTTTCATAATATTTAGGAGTGTTCCATCTTTTTGGTCCGTTAGGAGTAAAGTCTTCTTGTAATATTTTGTTGGTATCAGGGTCAACAATAGTATCGAATAAATTTTCTAGATTATAAAAACCAACACAGGTTACTGCATAATTTTTTTTATCAGTATTACTTTGAGAGAAAGTTACTTCTTGCAATCCTATAATTATGCAAAGTGAAAGAATAGTTTTTTTAATCATACAAATTGTTTTTTGCAAAATAAAGCATAATTCAACAATTATACCTTTTAGCTTATTTTTGATAACAATAAATTTAGGTTAATTAATCATTAAGTTACCAACAATTAGTTTCTCACTAATTAAATATTACTATTTTTGCCTCGCATTAATAAAAAGTGATCATCCTAGGGAGCAACCAAGTAAGACTTCTAACCGCTTTTTAAATTATTGATATATCATTATATATACATGAATTTTTTTAGATATTCTATTGTTACGGCTAGTACCGTTTTTTTTCTGTTTTCAAACAATTTGTTGGCACAAACAGATACAACTAAGATTGTAAATAATTCGAAAGACACCACAAAGTCTGAAATAGACAGGGTGGCACCTACTTTTACAACAACTCTGGATGCGTTGGAAGATGAAAATGCCGAGAGTCAAGATGTTTCGGGGTTGCTACAGTCGTCAAGAGATATTTTTAACTCTACTGCCGGATTTAATTTTGGCGTAGCTCGTTACAGAATTAGAGGTTATGATTCAGAAAACTTTGTGGTAACCATGAATGGCGTTACCTTAAACAATCCTGAAACAGGTAGAGCAATTTGGGCATTGTGGGGTGGATTAAATGACATTACTCGTTACCAAGAAACTAAAAATGGTATTTCTTCATCTCCACTAACTTTTGGTGGTATAGGAGGATCTTCTAACATTAATGCACGTCCTACAGCTATAAGAAAAGGAACTAACATTTCTTATGCACTTGCTAATAGAACTTACAGTCACAGAATTATGGCTACTCATTCAACTGGAATGATGGACAATGGAATGGCAGTAGCAGTTTCAGCTTCTGGCAGATATTCAGATGAAGGATATATAGATGGCACTTTTTATAGTGGAGCAAGTTATTTTGTATCTATAGAAAAAAAATTAAACAATAAACATAGTTTAGGTTTTGTTGGTTTTGCAGCACCAACTGTTCAAGGCAGAAATAGTATTACAACACAAGAAACTTATGATTTAACAGGTAATAATTTTTACAATTCTTATTGGGGTTATCAAGATGGTGAAAAAAGAAATTCTCGTGTAAGAAATACGCACCAACCTAGGTTAATATTAAATCACTATTTTGATATTAACGATAAAACCCAATTAATGTCTTCTGTATATTACACTTTTGGAAGAAGCGGAAATACACGTTTAAATTGGCATGATGCTGCTGATCCAAGACCAGAATACTGGAAAAATTTACCAAGCGCTTATAATCAACCAGGAGATGAATACTTATATGCACAACAAACTGCATTGTGGCAAGCTCAAGACCCTACAACTACCCAATTAGATTGGGATCACTTTTATTTCGCCAACAGCAAAAACCTTTATACCTTAGATAATGTTGATGGAACAGGAACATCTTTAACTGGAAATAGGTCTAAATACATTGTTGAAGAACAAAGACAAGATGTTTATGATTATGGTTTTAATTCAACGTTAACTCATAAATTAGCTGATAATATAACGTTATCTGGAGGAATTAAAGGTAGTATTTATAAAAGTAAAAACTTTAAAGTTATAGACGATTTATTAGGAGGAGATTTTTGGGTAGATGTTGACCAATTTGCCGAAAGAGATTTTGCTGACCCAGATGCAGCTCAAACAGATTTAAACAATCCTAATAGAGCAGTTAAAGAAGGAGATAAGTTTGGATACGACTATGATATTAATATTAATACCACAAATCTTTATGCTCAGTTAGATGGAACTTCAGCTAAAATAGATTGGTTTTTTGGAGCATCAACCACTTACACCTCATTTTGGAGAACAGGAAATGTAAGAAATGGACTTTTTCCTGAAAATTCTTTTGGTGATTCAGAAAAACAAAACTTTTTAAATTTTGGTACAAAAGCAGGATTAATATACAAACTTACAGGAAGACACATGCTTAGTATTAATGGAGCTTATTTAACAAGAGCACCATTAGCAAGAAATTCTTTCTTATCACCTAGAACAAGAGATGAAGTGGTAGGCGGACTTAAAAATGAGCAAGTATTTTCAGGAGATTTGAACTATATTGTTCGTTACCCTAAAGTGAAAACTAGAGCAACCGTTTTCTATACTAGTATTCAAGATAAATTATGGTCAAGAAACTTTTATCACGATGAACTAAACACTTTTGTAAATTATGTAATGACGGGTGTTGATCAACTTTTTGTTGGTGTTGAATTTGGTGGGGAGGTAAAAGTAACACCTACAATTACTGCTACAGGAACATTTGCTATGGGAGATTTTACTTATAACTCCAGGCCTACAGCAACAGTTACTCAAGATAACTCAACAAAATTATTAGAAGAAAACAAAACCATTTATTTGAAAAATTATAAAATTGGAGAATCTCCTCAAACTGTTTCGTCAATTGGTTTAAGATATCGTTCTCCAAAATATTGGTTTATGGGAGTAGATTTTAACTACTTTGCAGATATTTATTTACAGGTAAATCCTGACAGGCGCTCTGAATCTGCTATTGACAATTTTGTTGATACTGACCCTCAGGTACCACAAATTTTAGATCAAACTAAACTAGACAACAATTATACATTAAACCTTTTTGCAGGAAAATCTTGGAAGTTTGGCGAATACTTTCTTCGCATAAACTTAAATGTTACCAATGTGTTGGATAATAAAGATTTCCAAACAGGCGGATTTGAACAATTAAGATATACCACAACCAATATAGATAAATTCCCTCCAATGATTGGATACATGATGGGGAGAACCTATTTTGCAATGGTATCATTCTCATTTTAAAAATATTAATTAATTTTATACTAACAATATACACTATGACAATCACTAAAAAAATAACAGGAATACTATTATTAGCTGGAATTTCACTTTTCTCAGTTAGCTGTAAAAAAGAGTTTGATACTCCACCTATCAAAACCATTCCTGAAGGAAATAAAATTACTATTGCCGACTTAAAAGCAATGTATCAAGGTTCTCCTTTAAAAATAACTGATGAACTTTCGATGTTTGCAGTGGTAACCATGGATGAGCAAAGCGGAAATATTTACAAAGAAGCTTACATACAAGATGAAACAGGTGCTATTAATTTAAGGTTATTATCTTCTGGTGGATTATATCAAGGAGATTCAGTTAGGGTATTTTTAAAAGGAACAATACTTTCTACTTATAACCAAATGATGCAGTTAGATTCTGTAGATGTAGATAATAACATCATAAAACAAGCTACTAAAAAAGATAGACAACCAGACGTATTTACGAGCATTGCTCAGGTTACTACAGGACAACAAGCTAAACTAATAAAATTGGAAAATGTTCAATTTGTTTCAAATGAGTTAGGAAATACTTATGCTGATGGGGTTAATTTAACTTCTCAAAGTAGAACGTTAGAAGACTCTTTAGGTAATACTATTATTGTTAGAACAAGTGGTTATGCTAATTTTGCAAATGATACTATTCCTAATGGAAGTGGTTCATTAATAGTAATTGTTAGTCAGTTTAACAGTACGTTACAATTATTAATAAGAAATCCAAATGAAGTTGTTTTTAATAATCCAAGACTTGGAGCGGGAAATCCAGGAAATACTTTAACTAAAAACTTTCAAGACCAAAGTATAACTTCTGGGGGCTGGACTACTCAATTGGTTACTGGAACATACAATTGGACAACAAGTGATGCTGGATCAACAGGTAATTTCTATGGAATGATGTCTAATTGGACAGGTAGTGGAAATGTAGCCTCTGAAGCATGGTTAATTTCACCTGCTATTGATTTAAGTGCCTCTACCAATGCTACTTTTGACTTTAGAAATGCTTCTAATTTTTCAGGGCCAAATATGGAAGTGCTTGTTTCAACTAATTATGATGGAGTTAGTGCTCCGTCAACTGCAACATGGATCCAATTAGGAGCTAACCTTTCTACAGGTGGCTTTGCGTGGGTAAATGGAGGTCCATTAAGTTTAAATTCTTACTTAACCAATGGTGTATATTTAGCTTTTAAATATACGGGAACTGCATCAAGTGGTAAAACTTGGGAAGTAGATGATATTATAGTAACATGGTAACTTTTTTAAATAAATAAATTTTATTAACCCCTTAAAATTAATAGTTATGAAAAAAATCTTTACAATTTTAACAGCCGTTTGTATCGGAGTAGTTAGTTTCGGACAAACCGTTTTTCAAAGTGACCTAAGCTCTTGGGCTAGTGGTGATCCAACAGACTGGATGGGAAACACAACAAGTATAACTTCAGCTAACGTAGTAGAACAAACAGGATTAGCTACTTATGGAACCAGCATGGCGTCTTTAATTAATGCGACAACCTCTCATAAAAGATTTACTACACAACCAGTGAATGTTGTAGCGGGAGAATCTTACCTTATAGAAATGTGGGTAGTAGCTCAAAATTCTGGTGAATTAAGAACAAATTATTATGATGTAACTAATAGTATTTATGGAACATACAATCCTTATATTGATGTTGCTGCTGCTTCAGGTGGTAACTTAGTGATGATTTCTCAAACAGTAACAGTTCCTGCTAACTCTACTAGCGTTGAGTTTATTTTATCACTTAGGAACACAGACCCTACAACAGCTCCAGCACCATTTGAAATCGGTATTTTAGTTGATTCTGTTGCTATTACTTCAACAACACCTCCAACTACTAGTATTAAAAAAATCTATGATATTCAGTTTACAACTAACCCTAATGGAGATTCTCCTGAAGTAGGAAATGTTGTTACAACTAAAGGTGTGATTACAGGTATTATTAAAAATGGACCAGACAGACATGCTTTCTTTATACAAGATAGTGCTTTAGCTTGGAATGGATTATACATTTATGAAAGAAATGATTCTACTTTAGTGATTGGTGATAGTGTTGAAGTTACCGGTACTGTTGCTGAATACAATGGATTAACAGAACTTTCTTTTGTATCAAACATTACTGTTTTAAATTCTGGAAACACCTTACCAACTCCTATTGTAACTACTACAGGAAATGCCAATATGGAGCAATGGGAAGGCGTTGTAATTCAGACCTTAAATGCTGAATGCACTAGTAATACTGTAGGTTTTGGAATGTGGGAAATTAATGACGGTTCGGGAACTCTTTTAGCTGATGATGATATTTATTTTTATCATTTAACTGCAGTAGTTGGTTCTTACTACGATGTTACCGGTATCGGACATTATTCTTTCGGAGATTATAAAATCTTACCTAGAGATGCTAACGATATTAGTTTAGTAGTTGGTATAGATGAATTAAACGCAAACAATGTTGCTGTTTATCCAAATCCGGCTAACAAACAAATTACTTTTCAATTAGAAAATAATGGTTTTGAAGTAATCGTAGCTGACATTACTGGTAAAATGGTTGCTACTGCTAATACAGTTGCTGATAAACTTACCTTGTCTTTAGAAAACTTAAACAATGGAATTTATTTTTACACCATTAAAAATAAAGAGGTAGTTATTGCTACTAACAAATTTGTAGTGGTTAAATAATCTACTCCAATAACATTAAGCAAAAAGCCGATGAAAATGTTTTCATCGGCTTTTTTGTTAGAAACCTCTAAGAAGCAATACTTGATCTAATAGCGGCAGACTCTTTTTGTTTAGAAGGCACTTCCGCTCTAACCAAAGTTATAGCTATACTATAAGATTATTTTTCATAATTTTAGCTAACCCCTTTTTTGATAATTTTCTTACTTTATTTCAGACAAATAAAAGTGCAAATGAAATTAACTGCCTTAGCATTTCTTAAATTAATTTAATAAAAAAGAGCCAAACAAAATTGTTTGGCTCTTTAAATATAGATAGGTTTATATCTTAATAAAATTTATACCTTAAATCAACTACACCATATTTGTCTTTTAGGGCTTCTAATGAACCAGAAGCTACAGAAGCATATCTACCGTTTAGTTGTTGTTTAATATTAGTATAATCTGCAGTTTCTGGAGCTGGAGTAACTTCTTCAACCAATATCATAAATACTCCTGTACCACCAATCACTGGTTTTTTAGAAAGCTCACCTTTATTAAGTGCTGCTGTCACACCAATTACTCTTGGCTCTTGCCCAATTCCTGGAATAGAATAAGAAGCAAAATTAACTGCTGAATTAGCACTCAATGGAACCCCTATTTTTTCGGCTAATTTTTGCATATCAGTCTCCCCTTCCATTTCTTTACTGATTTGCTCCCCTTTCTTCTTTTGTTTTGCAGCCATTTCCATTTCTACTGCAATTTGTTCTAATGGAGCTACACCATCTTCTTTAACTTCAGCTAAATGTGCAACAACAAAAGTATTATCGAACTGCATAGGCTCACTAATAGCTCCTTTATCGCTTTTAAAAGCCCATCTCACTAATTCTCTAGCACTACCAACACCGGCAATTGTTTTATCACCAACTTTAATATCGTTTGCTTCTAATTTTTTATACTTAGCATCTTCCTTAGAAAGTGTTTCTACAAAAGCATCTGAAGAATTGTTTTCAGAATAAAATGAACTTACTTCAGCAAAAATATTATCATAAGTTTCACTGCTTGGAGCAATATTTAATGCTACTTTAGCTAATTGAACTTTTCTTACTTTTTCGCCTTGATCTTGTATCTCAATTAAGTGAAATCCAAACTGAGACTCAACAATTACTAAGTCTCCTTTGTTACCATTAAATGAAGCATCTGCAAAAGGTTTTACCATTCTATCTTCAGTAAACCAACCTAAATCACCACCTTCAACCGCTGAACCAACATCATCAGAATATTCTTTTGCAATAGCAGCAAAATCACCACCATTTTTAATTACTGTTTTTAATGAATCTAGTTTTTTGTATCCTGTAGAATCTCCTGGTTGAGTTGCATTAACCAATATATGTCTTGCTTTTACCGAATCAGGCATCATCTTGGTGTCAGAAATTTTAACAACTGCAAAGGTGTTGTTTTCTTCGTATGGACCAAACATTTCTCCTACTTCAGCAAAAAAGAAAGAAGAATCTATATTAAAAGGAAAATCGTTTTGGTTAAAATATCTTTCACTTAAAGGCAAATCTGAATTAAATACAACAAAAGCAGAGTCACTCTCGGCTGTTTTAAAATCTTTTGCGATATCTTTAAGTTGAGCCATAATCGCTTCTCTATCTTCTTCAGATGGCTCTACAACAAACTTTACAAACTCTAAAGAACGAGATGATTCTTGTTTAAACTCGTGTTTATGTTCTTCGTAATAAGCTTTTATTTCAGCATCTGTAACCGTTACTGCACTATCAGGAATTGCATTAAATCTTTTTACTACATATTTAATTGCTCTCTTTTCATTTTCTTCTTTATAAGCATTTTTAATCATTACCGTTGTAGCAAACATGCCTTTAGTAATAAGTGTATTATATTTTGAAGACATTCTTTCTTGAATTAAACCATCTTCAAACATTAACCACTGATTTTTTCTATCTGCAGGCATATTGTCTAATCCTTTTAAAAAGTTAATTACCTGATTAGGATCAAAAACATTCGTTTCCGGATTAGTAAACGATTGTTTAATTTGAGGGTGTGGATTTGGCCCTGTAATCATATCATCCAATTCTCTCGGACTAACATCTAAACCAAGAATTTGATATTGTTTTACCAACAATTCTTCACGAATAATATCATTCCACACTTGTTCTTTAATAGATTCTCTAACTTGAGCATCTGCCGGACCATTATTCATTTCATATTGAGCGATAAACTCATTTAGTTTTCTATCAAAATCTCTAGCTGAAATTTCAACATCACCTATCTCTCCAACATTTGTGTTGCTAGAGCTAAAAAAAGATTGCCCTGACTGAAGCATATCTCCTAAAATAAACGCCATCATGGCTACTCCAATAATGATTAAAAGTAGTGACGACTTTTCTCTGATTTTTCCTATTACTGCCATATTAATTTTTTAAGTTTTTTCGGGTTGCGAATATACGATAGTATTATGATATAAAAAAGTGTTTTTTTATGCTATTATTTTATGATTTCTAATAAAGTTATTTAAAGTCTAATCTATAAATTAAAATAATATCTCTTCCAGAATGATGTATCAAAATCTTTCGTACCTTTGGAGGCTGTTAAAAATAACGATAAACTAGGTTAAAAACAACGATAATGAATTCAGTATTAGCATTTTTAGGTACGCAAGAAATAATAATAATTGCCATAGTTGTGGTACTTTTATTTGGTGCAAAAAAAATTCCTCAATTAATGAGAGGTGTAGGTTCCGGTATTAAAGAATTTAAAGACGGAATGAAAGAGGGTGAAAAAGATTCTCAAGAAAAAACCGATAAAAAAGAAATAAATTCTTCTGATAACTAAAAATCTATCTCAACAATAATTTTAAGAGATAGTGTCCGAAAAAGACTGCTATGGAGAAAATTTATTCCTCTTTTGAGGCAATTCAACAAGATTTAAAAACTCAACAAACTACTTGTCAAGAAATTGTTAGCACTTATCTTCATCGTATTGAAGAAAACAACCACCTTAATGCTTTTTTAGAGGTTTTTGCTGATGAAGCCTTAGAAAAAGCTAAGGAAATTGATGCAAAAATAGCTCAAAACAAAGTTGGCAAATTAGCAGGAATGGTTATCGCCATTAAAGATAATATTTGCTATAAAGACCATAAAATTTCTGCTTCATCAAAAATATTAGGCAACTTTGAGTCGCTTTTTAGTGCTACTGTAGTAGAAAGATTATTGGCTGAAGATGCCATTATTATTGGGCGAACCAATTGTGATGAGTTTGCCATGGGCAGCTCTAACGAAAATTCTGCTTTTGGCAATGTACTTAATCCTATAGATAATTCAAAAGTTCCCGGAGGTTCCTCAGGAGGTTCTGCTGTAGCGGTAAAAGCCAACTTATGTTTAGTTGCTTTAGGTTCTGATACAGGTGGCTCTATTCGTCAACCCGCTTCTTTTTGCGATATTGTAGGATTAAAACCTACTTACGGAAGAGTATCCAGAAATGGATTAATAGCTTATGCTTCCTCTTTCGATCAAATTGGTCCTTTTACTAATAATGTTGCAGATGCAGCGTTGGTAATGGAAGTAATGTCGGGAGCCGACAAAATGGATAGCACTTGCTCTACACAAGAAGTGCCTCAATACTCTAATCATCTTAATGATAAAAAAACATATAAAATAACTTATTTCAACAGCTGTATAGAAAACGATGGTTTAGATGCTGAAATTAAAGCTAAATTTATGGCTTTTGTTGAAGAGCTAAGAGCAGCCGGACATACTGTTGAAGCTACAGATTTTCCTTACTTGGATTATTTAGTTCCTACTTATTATGTTTTAACTACTGCCGAAGCTTCATCTAACTTAGCACGATATGATGGTGTTCATTTTGGATACAGAAGTCCTAATGCAGTTGACTTAGAATCTACTTACTTAAAATCTCGCTCAGAAGGTTTTGGTGATGAAGTAAAGAGAAGAATTATGCTAGGAACTTATGTGTTAAGTTCAGGTTTTTATGATGCTTATTACACCAAAGCACAAAAAGTAAGAAGAATATTAAAAAACAAAACCGAAGAGATTTTGTCTGATTATGATTTTATTCTTTCACCAACTTCACCACATACTCCATTCGATTTAGGTAAACAAGTTGGCGACCCTATAAAAATGTATTTAGAAGACATTTATACTGTACATGCCAACTTAACTGGCTTACCATCAATATCATTACCCCTAAATAAACATTCTAATGGTTTGCCTTACGGCTTCCAACTTACAGCTAAAAACTTTAACGAAACAGCATTATTAGCTTTTTCGCACCAATTGCTACAAAACAAAAATTAATTTTTTTCGTTCATTACCAACATGAATTTGTTGTGAACAAAAAAACACCTATTATTAAAACCACATGAAATACTTTATACATACATTCGCTTTTTTATTATTTATTACTTCGGCAATAGCTCAAGATAAAACAAATAAAAATAAAGAAGAAGAAAACACTTTTGAAATCTTACCAGACGACCCTGTATTACTAAAAATAGACAGCATGATGATGTCGGGATATTTTGAAAGCTTAGGGTTTAATGACAATGTACATAAAGTTAAAAACTATAATCCGGACTCTGTACCTGTATTTGATAGCATTATTTATGCAACAAGATTCAACAAACTTAATGCAAACTCTCCCTTCTCATTAGTTTACAATGATATTGTAAAAGCTTATGTAAACCTTTATGCTAAAAGAAGAAAAAAAACTACGGGAAGAATGTTGGGCTTAGCCCCTGTCTATTTCCCAATTTTTGAAGAACATTTAGATAAATACAACATACCATTAGAGTTAAAATACCTTCCTATAGTTGAATCTGCTCTTAATCCGAAAGCAAAATCTCGAGTTGGAGCAACAGGTTTATGGCAATTTATGTACGCTACCGGAAAAATGTTCGATTTAGATGTAACCTCTTATTATGATGAAAGAAGCGATGTATATAAATCTACCGATGCTGCTTGTCGCTATTTAAAACATCTACACGATATGTATCACGACTGGGATTTAGTGTTAGCTGCTTATAATTCCGGCCCAGGAAATGTAAACAAAGCCATAAGAAGATCGGGAGGTAAAAGAACTTATTGGGAAATTCGACCTTTCTTACCAAGAGAAACGCAAGGTTATGTTCCTGCTTTTATTGCTGTAAATTATGTGATGAGCTATGCTGCTGAACACAATATTTTCCCAATAGAACCAGACATCTCTTGTATGAAAGTAGATACTGTAAATGTAAAGCAACACCTTTCTTTCGAGCAGCTTTCTACATTTTTAGAATTGCCTGTTGAGTATATTGCTTATTTGAATCCTTCGTACAAACAAAACTTTATACCCAACACAAAAGGAGCAAATACACTTTGCTTACCTGCCGATAAAATCGGCACTTTTTTAATGAATGAAAAAACCATTTATGCACTAAAAACGCAACAAGATATTAAAGACAGTATTGCTGCGGCACAAAATAATACTACCGATATTGCTGAAAACAAAGGAGGCAACGAAATAATTTATACAGTTAGAAGTGGTGATTTTTTAGGTAAAATCGCTTCTAAATATCACTGCAGGGTTAGTCAGATAAAAGAATGGAACAACTTATATAGCGACAGGTTAAATGTTGGGCAAAAACTCAAACTTTACCCTAAAGCAAGTTATGCTGCCCAAAATAAAAGTAAACAAAAAATTCAACAAGAAAAATTACACAGTTATGATGGTAAATATGAATATTACACTGTAAAAGAAGGAGATAATTTGTGGGATATTGCCAACAGATACGATGATGTTACTTTAGAACAAATTCAAGAATTAAACAAAGATATCGACCACAGCAACCTAAAATTAGGTGCCAAACTCCGAATCAGAAAAGTGGGATAAAAAGCTAAAAACATGATGAACAACAAATTCTTATTATTTTTCTTAGTTTCTTTTTCAATCTTATTTTATGCTTGCGATGAAACCAACGAACGTATTTTGCCTGGCATGTCAGGAAAATCAGGCGAGCTTTTAGTCGTAATAGATACAGGCTATTGGAGTAATCAATCAGGAGAAGCTATCAGACAAACTTTTATGCAAACCCAAGTTGGCTTACCTCAACAAGAAGCTATTTTTGACATTATTCATGTACCCCACAGATCTTTTGCCAGAATTTTACAAACCAACAGAAACATTATAATGGTAGAAATAAATGCGCAAGAAAAACCGGCTATTTCTATAAAGGAAAATATTTGGTCGGAAGGACAGTTGGTTGCCACCATAGTAGCAAAAAACGATAAAAATGCTGCCGAAATAATTGAGAAAAACTCCCAAAACCTGTTGGACTACTTTAATGAAAAAGAAACACAACGACTTCAAAAAAAATACAAAGTCAATAAAAACAGCAAACTTGCTAAGGAATTAGAAGAAAAATTAAAACTCTCTATGCATATAGATGATTTGTTTTACATAGCGAAAGAGGATACTAACTTTATATGGCTTAGAAAAGAGTACTCTATGGGAGAGCATCCTATTAGTCAAGGGTTTATTATTTACACTTATCCTTACAATAATGATAGTATTTTTAATGTACATCGGCTTACTGCAAAAAGAAATACCATTACCAAAAAGTACATTCCGGGAGGTGCCGAAGGTTCTTACATGACTACTTATGAAGAATACATACCCAAAGAAAGAGAAATTAACTTTAAAGGAAATTATGCCAAAGAATTACGTGGTTTATGGCATGTTCAAGGTGATTTTATGGGTGGCCCGTTTGTAAGCTATTCTATGGTGGACGAACACAGAAACCGAGTAATTACCATTGATGGTTATGTGTACGCTCCCAAGTTTGATAAAAGAGAATATCTTAGAGAATTGCAAGCTCTAGCGTTGACGGTTAGTTTTTAATTCAATTATACATAGTTCCTCCCAACCTATGACAATAATCACACGCAATCATTTTTTTGTGTGTAATTTTGCATCAAAATAGTTACCATGAAAACAAAAAAAGCAATTGAAACTTACACCATGATGACCGAAATTGTGTTGCCTAATGATACCAACACCTTGGGGAACTTAATGGGAGGAAGGTTATTACATTTAATGGATATTTGCTCGGCTATTTCAGCTCATCGTTGTTGTAACAGAGTAGTAGTAACCGCATCGGTAAATAACGTTTCTTTTGCTCATCCTATTAAATTAGGCGATATTGTAACGTTAGAAGGAAAAGTATCTCGTACGTTTACTTCTTCTATGGAAGTGTTTATTGATGTTTTTGTGGAAGACCACCGAACAGGAAAGAAAAAACACTGTAACAATGCTATTTATACTTTTGTAGCTGTTGATCAACTAGGAAACCCAATTAGTGTTCCTGAACTTATTCCTGAAACAGAAGAAGAAAAAGAACGTTATGAAGGTGCTTTAAGAAGAAGACAACTTAGCCTTATCCTTGCTGGTAAAATGAAGCCTTCAGAGGCTACCGAGCTAAAAAAATTGTTCGAATAATCATTAAAATTTCTAAAAAAACACGATATATTAAATATTGTTGGTAATTTTGTATATATATATATATATCTATATATATTAATACGATATGACTAACGAGCTTACAAAACTAACCCAAGCATCCGAAATGCTAAAAGCCATTGCTCACCCAATTAGGTTGGCAATAGTACAGCTTTTAGAAAACGACAAAAGAATGTCTGTAACTGCAATACATGAAACATTGAATATAGAACAAGCTGTAGCTTCCCATCACTTAAGTATTTTAAAAAACAAAGGTGTATTAAGTGTTGATAGAGAAGGAAAACATTGTTTTTATTTTCTTAAACATCAGCGTTTGGCGGAAATAGTAGTATGTGTAAATAAATGTCAAGAATAAATGGAAATTATAGGTTATATAGCTGCTATTTTTGTTGGAATTACTTTAGGACTTGTTGGTTCAGGTGGTTTTTTAGCATTACCCATTTTAGTGTATTTATTTTATATTACCGACCCTGAAATAGCAACTGCTTACTCCTTATTTTTGGTAGGTGTGGTTAGTATAGTTGGTGTATTTTTAAAAAATAAGCAGGGGTTTGTAAGCTATAAAACTGCTATCTATTTTGGAATACCAACTGTTATTGCCATTTTTCTTACCAGAAAATTTTTAATGCCTGCCATTCCGGAAGCTATCTTTTCATTTAATGGATTTGTAATTACTAAAAGATTAATAGTGATGTCTCTTTTAGCGATAACCATGATGATTGCTTCTTACTTTATGATTGATAGAAAAAAAGCAGAAAGTGAATTACCCTTGAGCAAAAAAAATAAAACCATGAACTTTTTAGGAGGAATGGTAATTGGTAGCTTATCGGGAATAGTGGGGATTGGTGGTGGTTTTATTATTGTTCCTGCCCTACTTAAAATAGGCAACTTATCCATGAAAATGGCAGTCGGAACTTCTTTATTAATTGTTGCATTAAATTCTGCATTTGGATTTTTAGGAAGTGTTTCTCACTTTGTAATTGATTGGAAATTGCTACTTTTATTTTCTATATTTTCAGTATCGGGAATGCTTATAGGTAACTTAATTTCCAAAAAAATAGATGGCAAACATTTGAAAGTGAGTTTTGGATGGTTTGTATTATTTGCAGGAGCCATTATTATGATAAATGAATTATTTTTTACTAATTTTTAAAACTATATATGATGTACGTAGAACAACTTTATACCGGATGTTTAGCAGAAGCTGCTTATTACATTGAATCTAATGGCGAAGCTGCCATTATTGACCCTCTTAGAGAACCAACTCCTTACGTAGAAATGGCTAAAAAAAGAAATGCTAAAATAAAATATGTATTTCTAACGCACTTTCATGCCGATTTTGTTTCAGGACATGTTGATTTAGCCAAAGCTACAGGAGCAACCATTATATTTGGACCAAATGCTCACCCATCTTTTGACTTTCATTCAGGTAAGGACGGAGAGCTTTTTCCTATAGGAAATATCAATTTAAAATTACTACACACTCCCGGCCATACTATGGAATCTTCCACCTATTTATTATTAGATGAAGAAGGTAAAGAAAAAGCTATTTTTACAGGAGACACCTTGTTTATTGGTGATGTTGGAAGACCCGATTTAGCCGTAAAATCTGACCTTACAGAAAAAGATTTAGCAGGACATTTATTTGATTCATTAAGAAACAAAATTATGCCTCTTCCTGATGAGATTATTGTTTATCCGGCACATGGAGCAGGTTCTGCTTGTGGTAAAAACATGAGTTCAGAAACTTTCGACACTTTAGGCAATCAAAAAATTGAAAATTATGCCTTAAGAGCCAACATGACCAAAGAAGAATTTGTTACCGAAGTAACCACAGGCTTATCTTCTCCTCCACAATATTTCCCTAAGAATGTGGCGATGAATCAAGGAGTAAATAAACATTATGAAGAAATTCTTGAGCATGGCTTAACTGCTTTAAAAGCTAAAGAGGTTGAATTTTTAATGCAAGATCAAAAAACATTGATTTTAGATGTACGTTCGCCAGAAGAATTTGCTGCTGCTCATATTCCAAATGCCATTTTTATTGGTTTGGATGGCGGTTTTGCCCCTTGGGTAGGAACTTTAATAGAAGACTTAAAACAACCTATTATTATCGTAGCCCCAAAAGGAAGAGAAGAAGAAGCTGTAACCAGATTGGCAAGAGTTGGCTATGACCATTGTTTAGGTTATTTAGAAGGTGGCTTAGGTTCTTGGAAAGATGCAGGCTATAATGTTGAAGCTATTGAGACTATTTCTCCTGAAGCGTTTTCTGAAAAGCTACAAGCTAACGATGCTGTTGTAGATGTAAGAAGAATAGGCGAAGTAAATGCCGGAAAATTGGTTCATAATAACCTTATTCATCTTTGCTTAGATGATATCAACCATAATTATGCTCAACTATCAAAAGACACACCTTATTATGTGCATTGTGCTGGTGGTTATCGTTCAATTATTGCTCTATCAATATTACGACAAAAAGGTTTTAAAAACCTGATCAATGTTGAAGGTGGTTTTAGTGGAATTAAAAATTGCGGCAAATTACCTTGTATTGAACAAAGTTGTTCCTCTACTGCTAGTTCTTGTTCCTCTTAAAAAATTAAGCATAAAAAAACCTGATGAGTTTCATCAGGTTTTTTTATTTATTTAATCACTCCCAGTTCTTTACCCACTTTTTCAAAAGCTGCTATGGCTTTATCTAAATGCACTTTAGTATGGGCTGCTGACAATTGAACTCTTATTCTGGCTAAATCTTTTGGAACTACTGGATAGAAAAATCCAATAGCATAAATACCTTCATCTAACAGTTTATTAGCAAACTCCTGAGCTAATTTAGCATCATAAAGCATTACAGGGACAATAGCTGAATCTCCATCACGAATTTCTAAGCCAATTTTCTTTACACCTGCCTTAAAATAAGCTACATTTTGTTCTAATTTATCTCTTAATTCGGTAGAAGTTTCTAATAAATTAAATACTTCTATAGCTGCTCCTACAATTGCAGGAGATAAAGAGTTAGAAAACAAATATGGTCTTGATCGCTGACGAAGCATATCAACAATTTCTTTTTTACCTGAAGTAAAACCTCCCATAGCCCCACCTAAAGCTTTTCCTAAAGTAGAAGTAATAATGTCTACTCTACCCATTACATTTTTAAGCTCGTGAGTTCCTTTTCCTTTTTGCCCAATAAATCCTGTTGCATGAGAATCATCTACCATTACTAATGCATCATATTTTTCTGCTAAATCGCATATCTCATCTAATTTAGCCACATAACCATCCATAGAGAACACCCCATCGGTAACAATAATACGGTTGTTTTGAGCTTGAGCTTTTTTTAATTGCTCTTCCAAATCATTCATATCGCTATTTTTATAACGATAACGAGCTGCTTTACATAAACGCACTCCATCAATAATAGAAGCATGGTTTAATTCATCTGAAATAATAGCATCATTCTCTCCAAAAAGTGGCTCAAAAACTCCTCCATTAGCATCAAAAGCCGCTGCATATAAGATGGTATCTTCCATGCCTAAAAAGTTAGAAATTTTATGCTCTAACGTTTTGTGTATATCTTGTGTTCCACAGATAAAACGTACTGAAGACATTCCGTATCCATGCGTATCTAATGCTTTTTTAGCACCTTCAATTACTTTTGGATGAGAGGATAAACCAAGATAATTATTAGCACACATGATGATAACATCTTCTCCTGAATTTACTTTTACCTCAGCTCCCATTGGAGTAGTAATAATTCTTTCTTTTTTATATAACCCTGCCTCCTCAATGTTTTTCAATTCGGCTTGTAATTCTTGTTGTAATTTTCCGTACATTTCTTGAAATGTTTAATTGATTGTAAATTATGAATGTTGAATAATAGGTAAGTTTATTTAACCCTTAACATTTAAAATTCAACACTGTTTTAAACTGTCATAATGTCTTTTTCCTTCGCTACAATAAGTGCATCTACTTTAGCGATGAAGGTATCTGTAAGTTCTTGAACATCTTCTTCGTAAGCTTTGCTCAAATCTTCACTTAATCCATCATTTTTAAGTTTCTTGATTTCATCATTTGCATCTTTTCTGGCATTACGAATACCAATTTTAGCATGCTCACCCTCAGCTTTAGCTTGTTTAGAAAGGTCTCTTCTTCTTTCTTCTGTAGGAGTTGGAACATTAATGATAATCATCTCACCATTATTTTGTGGGTTTAACCCTAAATTGGCGTTAACAATAGCTTTTTGAATTTCTTCCAGCATTGCTTTTTCCCAAGGTTGAACAGTTAATGTTCTACCATCTACGGCAGTAACATTAGCCACCTGAGTTAATGGAGTTGATGCTCCATAATAATCTACATAAACACTAGACAACATTAATGGCGTAGCTTTTCCAGCTCTAATTTTAATTAACTGATCATCTAAATGACTAATTGCACTCTGCATTGCTTCTTTAGCACTATCAAGAATAAAATCTAAATCTTCGTTCATCTTTTATAATATTTTTAAAATTGAATTAAAACTGTACTAAAGTACCAATTTTTGAATTCTTTTCAATTACTTTTTTAAGATTTCCGGGAGTATTCATATCAAAAACAATGATGGGAAGTTTGTTTTCGTTGCAAAGTGTAAATGCTGTCATGTCCATTACGGTAAGTCCTTTTTGATAAACTTCTTCAAAAGTAATGGTAGCATATTTTGTTGCATTAGCGTCTTTTTCGGGATCGGCAGTATAAATTCCATCTACTCTAGTTCCTTTAAGAATAACATCTGCTTCAATTTCTATAGCTCTTAAACTTGCTGCTGTATCGGTAGTAAAAAATGGATTTCCTGTACCTGCACCAAAAATTACTACTCTACCTTTTTCTAAATGTCTTACTGCTTTTCTTTTTATAAATGGCTCGGCAATTTCTTTCATTTCAATGGCAGTTTGCAAACGAGTTTCTACATCAATAGCTTCGAGAGCTGCCTGTAATGCCATACTATTAATTACAGTTGCCAACATTCCCATATAGTCTCCTTGTGTTCTTTCCATACCTCCCTCAGCTGCCTGAATGCCTCTAAAAATATTTCCTCCACCTATTACAATGGCTACCTCAACACCACTTTGCACAACTTCTTTAATTTCTTTTGCATAAGTTGCAATTCTATTATTATCAATTCCAAATTGTTTATCTCCCATTAAGGATTCGCCACTAAGCTTGAGAAGTATTCTTTTATAAGACATCTTTAGATTATAAGTTTATGAGTTTGTAAAGTTAAAGTTTATGAGTTGACTATTATTTTTTAGACAAAAAAAAAGAGAAAATAAATTTTCTCTTTTTTTAAAATGTTAACCTAACATTATACGCTTGAAGCCTGTAACGGATAAATCGTTTTCAGTTTCTTTTAGTATTTGTGCAATGTTCTTTTTGTTATCTGTAATAGACTCTTGGTTTAATAAAGTATTCTCTTTTAAGAATTTTTTTACTTTACCTTCAGCAATTTTATCAACCATAGCTTCTGGTTTACCTTCAGCTAAAGCCATTTCTTTACCTAAAGCTAATTCATGGTCGATAATAGCTTTATCAACACCATTCTCATCAACAGCTAATGGATTCATTGCAGCAATTTGCATTGCAATTTGTTTTCCAACCTCTTCAATTTTATCTCCTGATTTGTTGAAACCAACAATAGAAGCTAATTTATTTCCTGGGTGGTTGTAAGCGATAGTTGTTTCAGCTTCGATAGTTTCATAAGCAGAAACTTCAATTTTTTCGCCAATAACACCTGTTTGCTCAATAATTTTTTCTTCGATAGTAAGTGATTCACTACCGAATTTTAATTTTTTCAATTCATCTAATGAAGCAGGACTATTTTCGATAGCAGCATCTAAAATAGTTGTTGCGAATTTATTAAAATCGATGTTTTGAGCAACGAAATCAGTTTCGCAGTTTACTACTACTAAAACAGCTTTTTTTCCACCATTTGTAGATTTAGCGATAACTAACCCTTCTTTTGCATCTCTATCTCCTCTGTTAGCAGCAACTTTTTGTCCTTTTTTTCTTAAAATATCTATAGCAGCTTCAAAATCGCCATTAGCTTCTACTAATGCTTTTTTACAGTCCATCATTCCTGAACCTGTTTGCTTTCTTAAATTATTTACGTCTGCAGCAGTTATATTTGCCATTTTTATTTGATTTAAAAAGTTAAAATTATATTAGTTTAAATGGGTAAAAGAAGCAAATTATTCTTCTGTTTTAACAGGAACTTCTTTATCCTGTTTCACTTCTTTTTCAACTTTAGTTTTTTCTTTATCTTTTTTTCTTTCAGATAATCCTTTAGTTACAGCTTCTGCAACAATAGTCATAATTTTATCTATAGAGCTTGATGCATCATCATTACCCGGAATAGCAAAATCAACTAAAGTTGGATCTGAGTTAGTATCTACTAAAGCGAAAGTTGGTATATTTAATTTTTTTGCTTCAGCAATTGCAATGTGTTCTTTTTTGATATCAATAACAAAAATTGCAGAAGGCAAACGAGTCAAATCAGCGATACTTCCTAAGTCTCTTTCTAATTTTTCTCTTTGACGTTGAATTTGAAGACGTTCTCTTTTAGAAAGTGTATCCATAGTTCCATCTTCTTTCATTTTATCGATTGAAGACATTTTTCTTACAGCTTTTCTAATAGTAACGAAATTGGTTAACATACCACCTGGCCATCTTTCAGTGATATATGGCATGTTAGTAGGTTTAATTTTTTCAGTAACAATATCTTTTGCTTGTTTTTTAGTAGCAACAAACATGATTTTTTTACCTGATTTGGCAATTTGTTCTAAAGCAGCACAAGCTTGGTCTAATTTTGCTGCTGTTTTGTGAAGATCAATAATATGGATT
The DNA here is from genome assembly GCA_965284565.1 of Vicingaceae bacterium. Classification (GTDB taxonomy): domain Bacteria; phylum Bacteroidota; class Bacteroidia; order Flavobacteriales_E; family Vicingaceae; genus BRH-c54. The sequence continues at coordinate 1,422,517 of OZ260100.1, read as the reverse complement.
CCGTTCTTCTCCATGAAGATGTACGGAGCCATTTTAGGATTCCACTTTCTTTTTAGGTGACCAAAGTGTACACCTGCATCTAGTAATTCTTTAAAATCTACTTTTGACATTTTTTTTAATTGTTTACATTCTTTAATACTTCAACTCTTGAGTAGCTCGATAATTTCTTTCGAAGTCTCAACAGTTTAGATACTAAACAATAATTGATTACTTGTTCGGAGAAACCGAACTTATTTATTAGTTTAATTCTAACGTTTACTGAATTGGAACTGCTTACGAGCTTTAGGTTGTCCTGGTTTTTTACGTTCAACCATTCTAGGATCTCTAGTAAGTAAACTTTCCTTTTTTAATAAAGGTTTGTTTTCTTCACTTACTTTTACCAATGCTCTTGCAATTGCATGTCTTACAGCTTCTGCCTGACCAGTGATACCACCGCCAAAAACATTTACTTTAACATCGTAATTGTCTTTTAAGTCAGTTGCTACAAATGCTTGTTGTACTTTTCCTTGTAAAACTGTTGTAGGGAAAAACTCTTTATAGTCTTTTTTATTTACAATAATGTTTCCTTTTCCTTTTGAAAGGTAAACTCTAGCTACTGCAGTTTTTCTTCTTCCTGTTGCGTTAATTACTTCCATGGATTTTATTTAAGTTCTGATAATTTTAATTCTTTAGGTTTTTGAGCTTCTTGGTTATGTTCAGCACCTTCATAAACATAAAGGTTTTTGAAAATTGCTCTACCTAATTTATTTTTAGGCAACATCCCTTTTACTGCAGCCTCTACCATAAACATTGGTTTTTTAGCCATCATTTCTGTTGCTGTACTTGATTTTTGTCCACCAGGGTATCCAGAGAAAGTAATGTACTTTTTATCATCCCATTTATTTCCTGTCAATCTTACTTTTTCTGCATTGATAACAATTACATTATCACCGCAATCTACATGAGGAGTGAAATTTGGCTTATGTTTTCCTCTAATTAAATTAGCAACTTTAGATGCTAACCTCCCTAATGTTTCATTTTGAGCATCAACTAATACCCAGTTCTTATTAACTGTAGCACTGTTTGCTGAAACTGTTTTGTAACTTAATGTTTCCACGTATCTTTATTTTGATTATTATAATAATACAATATGTCTCCCTAAAATGGGGCTGCGAATTTACGACAATTTTTTTAACCTGACCAAAAATTTAAAAAATATTTTCAATAACTTTTAGTCTATAAATGTTTATTTCTTTTTTCAAGGCTGCAAAGTTAGGGTTTGTTTTATAAAAACAAGTTACATTCTACAAATTTTCTTATTATTTAAAATTGGTGATTTCTGCATCCCTCAACAAGTTCTCTTATACAAAAACAGTAGAGAATATACCACTAAACAATTATTACTTCACGAACTTACCGCTTGAATCCATTTGAGGTTTGTCTTGAGTTGCTTGTTGGTTAGTTGTATTCGTTTTCTCAGTAGTTGTTGAACTTTTAGTTGAGCTACAACTTAAAAAAATCAGTAAAGTAAAAAATAAAACGATTAGTAATTTCATAAAATAGTTGTTTAAAATTTAACGTTCAAAAGTTAATCTTTTCCCTCTATTGGCATCATCAATTTCTCCAAAATTATAGACTAAATTACCATTTACAAAAGTTTGCAACACTTTAGATTTAAAAGTGGTTCCTTCAAAAGGAGACCAACCACATTTGTAGAACAAGTTTTCTTTCTCTACTGTCCAAGGATTATCTAAATCTACTACTACCAAATCAGCAAAAAACCCTTCTTTTATGTAGCCTCTTTTTTCAATTTGAAAACAATCAGCAACGGCATGACTCATTTTTTCAGCAATTTTCTCTAAGCTAATTTTCTGGTTATGGTACAATTCCAACATAGCGACTAATGCGTGCTGCACCAATGGGCCTCCAGAGGGAGCTTTAAAATAGCTATTAGATTTTTCTTGTAGTGTATGTGGGGCATGATCGGTTGCAATCACATCAATTTTATCATCTAAAACACCCTGTAAAATAGCATCTCTATCAGCTGTAGTTTTTACTGCGGGATTCCATTTAATTAAAGTGCCTTTTTCTTCATAATCTTCATCAGAAAACCACAGATGATGAATACAAGCTTCGGCAGTAATACGCTTATCTTTTAATTGGATAGTATTATCAAAAAGAGCTAACTCTTTAGCTGTAGAAATATGTAAAATATGTAATCTAGTATTATATTTTTTTGCTAATTCCACCGCAAAAGAAGAAGATTTATAACAAGCTTCTTCACTTCTAATTTTGGGATGACAAGCAATAGGAACATCTTCTCCATATTGTGCTTTATATTTTTCACTATTAGAAATAATGATATCCTCATCTTCGCAATGTGTGGCAATAAGCATTTTGCAGTTGGCAAAAATATTTTCCAATACTTCTTTTTTATCTACCAACATATTGCCTGTTGAGGAGCCCATAAAGATTTTTACTCCACAAACATTTTTAGGATTGGTTTTGAGCACCTCCTCCAAATTATCGTTAGAAGCTCCCATAAAAAAAGAATAGTTGGCAGCCGAATTTTTTGCAGCAATAGCATATTTTTCTTCCAATAATTCTTGAGTAAGCGTATTCGGAACAGTATTTGGCATTTCCATAAAAGAAGTAATCCCTCCTGCAACAGCAGCTCTAGATTCAGTAAAAATTTCGGCTTTATGGGTTAATCCTGGCTCTCTAAAATGTACTTGGTCGTCAATTACCCCAGGAAAAACATACTTGTTTTTTAAATCAATAATCTCAGTAGTATTAGCTAATGAACTGATATCATCATGAACATCAAAAATTTTACTGATAATTTCATTTTCAATAAGAAGATGCCCTTTAGTTATTTTACCCTGATTGACAATTTGGGCATTTTTTAGTAAGATAGCCATGAACTGGAATTTTTAATTATCCCCCAAAATTACTTTTTTATAACTCTTTAAATTAAATTTTTAACGTATTTTAAACCCAATAAAATACCATGAAACTAAAAATGCTTAATTTTATAACTCTAAATTTTAACATGAATAAACTACTGCTCATATTTCTATTGGCAATTTCTGCTAACATTTATGCTACTCACAACCGTGCAGGAGAAATTACCTATACCCATGTTTCAGGCTTAACATATGAGATAACTGTAACTACTTATACCCGAGATCAAAGTCCTGCCGACAGACCAGAACTGCCTATAAACTGGGGGGATAATTCTCCTGTAGATTCTATAGATAGAATTAGCAAGGTATTTTTAGGAAACGACATTAATAAAAACATTTATGTTGGTACGCATACATACCCCGGACCTAGCCCAACTCCTTATATTATTAGCGTTGAAGATCCTAACAGAAATGAAAACATTATCAACATACCCAACTCGGTGAACATTGTTTTTTATTTAGAAACAAAGCTATATATCAATCCTTTTCAGGGAATAAATAATTCTCCGGTGTTACTTAATCCTCCAATTGACAATGCTTGTGTGAACCAAATTTATATACACAACCCCGGAGCAGTTGACCCCGATGGAGATAGTTTATATTATTCTATTGACAGAAGTAGAGCGCAAGGTGGAGCTTTAATCCCAGGCTATACCTTACCTAACGCTTCAAATTTTTTGACCATAAATAGTGCGAACGGAGATTTGATTTGGAACACTCCCACTATGGCTGGAGAATTTAACATCGCTATTTTAATAGAAGAATTTAGAAATGGACAACGAATTGGAGCAATTTTAAGAGATATGCAAATTACTGTTTATCCTAACTGCCCACCACCACCTAACATTACTACCGTTAGTGATACTTGTATTATTGCAGGAGACTTTTTAGGTTTTAATATATTTGCAACGGGAAGTTCAGCAGTTACACTTACCTCAACTGGAATTCCTTACAGTTTACCTAATGCTGCAAATTTTCAACAGGTTACAGCCCCTTCAACATCTACTACTGGTACTTTTACTTGGTCAACCAACTGCTCTAACGTTAGAAAAACACCTTATTATGTAAGTTTTAAAGCAACCGATTCCCATACGGCTAATTTAGTAGATTATCAAACCACTACCATTAGGGTTATTGGTCCGAAAATTCAAAACTTAACTACAACTGTTCTTCCCAATTCTATAAAATTAGATTGGAATCCGACTTGCACCAATGCTATTGGCTACCATGTTTACAGAAGAAGAAGAAATTCCACTTGGAATCCAAGTATTTGCGAAACAGGAATTCCTCCAATTGCAGGATATCAATACATTGGGCAAACTAATAATGTAAACGATACCACTTACACAGACAATAACCAAGGACAAGGTTTAATTCCCGGTGAAGATTATTGCTATAGGGTTTATGCTATTTATCCCGATGGAGCTAAAAGTATAGCCTCAGATGAAGCTTGTGGACAATTAGAGAAAAATGTGCCTATCATCACTCATGTAAGTGTAAACTCAACAGATGTAAGCACCGGAGGTATTTATGTTGAATGGTCAAAACCAACAGACCATAATACTACCATCTATCCCGGACCTTACCGATATTTAATTTACAGAGGTATTCAAAATACAAGCAACATGGTGCTGATAGATTCTACTGCAAGTATTAATGATACGAGCTATACTAATATTAACCTCAACACCAGAGATTTAAAATATTATTATCGTGTTGATATTTATAATTTAACCAACGGCACAAGAGAATTGATGGGACAATCTACTGTCGCTTCTTCTATTTATCTTACATTAGTACCTTCAGACAATCAATTAACCTTAGTTTGGAATGAAAATGTACCTTGGACAAATACACAACATGTAATTTACAGACAAAATACTACTACCTTACTTTTTGACTCATTGGACATTACTTTTAACGCTACTTATACAGATACCGGGTTATCCAACCTAACAACCTATTGCTACAAAGTAAAAAGTATTGGTGGATATTCCTCTCCAGGTATTGTGTCACCTATCATTAACTACTCTCAAGAAATTTGTGGACAACCAATAGATAATGTTAAACCTTGCCCGCCTGTATTAACTATTAATGCCGATTGTGATTTACAGCAAAACGAATTAAATTGGCAAAACTTTTTTAGCTCTTGTGCTGATGATGTGTTGAGTTTTAATATTTACAAAAAAGATTCCCTTGATGGTGATTATGCATTAGTTGCCACTATTAATGACAATAATATTTCCAATTATTTACATAGCAATTTATTTTCTATTGCCGGATGTTATGTAATTACAAGTGTTGATTCTGTGGGCAACGAAAGTGCTTTTAGCGATTCCGTTTGTGTAGATAACTGTCCGAATTATGACTTACCTAACATATTTACTCCGGGTGGTGATGGCATGAATGACTTTTTCCAAGCCTTTCCTTTTAAATATATTGGTTCCATAGATTTAGAAATTTTTAATCGTTGGGGACAAGTTATTTACAAAGCTACCGAACCCGATTTTAAATGGGACGGCACCCACAAAGACAATGGTGCCGATGTTCCTGATGGAACCTATTATTATTTATGCAAAATAAATGAACTCACCCTTGAAGGAACAAAACCGAGAATCATTAAAGGTTTTGTAACTTTGCTCAGAAATAAAGGTGTATCAAAACCATAGTATGTTTACAGGAATTATAGAAGATTTAGGGGAAGTAGTTAGTATTAAAAAAGAAGGTGAGAACATTCATTTTTCTATAAAAAGTGCTATTACACACGAATTAAAAATTGACCAAAGTGTTTCTCATAATGGTGTTTGCTTAACCGTTATAAATATTAATGGTGATGTTTATACCGTAACCGCTATTAAAGAAACATTAACAAAAAGTAATTTAGGAACTTTAAAAATTGGGAGCTTAGTTAATTTAGAAAGAGCTATGGCAGCAAGCAGCAGGTTTGATGGGCACATTGTTCAGGGACATGTTGACCAAACGGGTGTTTGCCAATCTATTAAAGAAGAAAATGGCAGTTGGATGTTTACCATTACCCACGAAGCAAAAGACCACATTACCGTGGAAAAAGGTTCTATTACCATAAATGGTGTAAGTTTAACGGTTGTAGATGCTCAACGCACACAATTTTCTGTTTGTATTATTCCCTATACGTTTGAGCATACCACTTTTAAAACTCTAAAAGCCGGTAATACCATAAACCTTGAGTTCGATATTATTGGCAAATATGTTGAAAGACTATTAGCATATAGGAAATAGTTCATAAGATTTTTAACCGTAAAAGAATTTCTTTATCTTTTTATCAGTTTCATTTAAATTCTATTTTTATGGAACATAGATAATACTAATTTGGTTGGTTTTTGTAGATGGCACATTGCAATAAAGTTTAAAACTACACTATCAAAAATTTTTCTATCTGAAAATCAGATATTTAAATAACTAATGTTAAAATTTATTGCCTAAATCTTAAATACATAAGAAATTTATGTATTTTTGTCCTATGTATTCAAAAGAAATAATAAAAGGCACATTAAAACCCATTATCCTTAAATTGTTAGAACAAGAAGGAAGAATGTATGGGTACGAAATTACCAGCAAGGTAAAAGTATTAACACAAGGTAAAATTCAAATTACTGAAGGAGCTTTATATCCGCTGCTACATAAATTAGAAGCAGAAGGAATAGTAGTTACCGAACAGGAGAATATTGGTAAAAGAATAAGAAAATACTATTTACTAACTCCCGAAGGTAAAAATTTAGCAACCGCAGCAATTGACGAATTTTTAGATTTTATGATTACTATTAAATCTATTTTAGACCCAACAGCTAATATTAGTTATGGCAACGCTAAGTGAACAACAAATAGACAAAATTTTTGATTTGATTGTAGATAATGGCGTAAGCTACGAATCGCTTCAAGTTGATTTGTTAGATCATGTATGTTGCATGGTAGAACAAAAAATGGATGAAGGTAAATCTTTTGGCGATTCATTAAAATTAACCTTGCAAGAATTTGGTTACAAACACTTTTCAGAAATACAAGAAGCAACTATCTATTTATTAACCTTAAAACAAAGAAAAATGAAAAAAACAACAGGAATTATCGGAATCATTTCATCACTTTTAGTTATTAGTGGTGTGTTTTTTAAAATCATGCATTGGCCAGGAGCTGGAATTTTACTGGTTATTGGGTTAGTGCTAGTAGGTGTAATAGTTTTCCCCCTAATGGCTACATTAGACATTAATAATGCTAGTGGAAAAATGAAAAAAGTAACAGCCTCAATAGGTTATTTGGCAGCAATTTTATTGAGCATAGCCACACTTTTTAAAATTATGCATTGGCCTGGAGCCACAATTACATATTATTCAGGACTTTCTTTATTAGTATTTGTTTTTATCCCTTTATTTACCATTAAAAACTATAAAACAGCCGAGAATAAAATAATGGCAATAGCCAAATCAACACTTATTTTAGCAGGGGTGGTTATTTTTTGGGGATTAATGCCTACAGGTGATGTTTCTCATCTTGAGAAAACACATAATTCTTACCACCAACATGTAAGTAAATAATTTAAAATTTTTTATAGTTTTATTTTGAGAAACGAACTGTTTTATACGGTTCGTTTTTTTATTTATATACAACAACTTAGCATATAATTTTAGTTAATTTTGCACCTATATTTTCTTACAATATAATGCAAAAATTAGTTCAACATATACTGTTTACTTTACTCATAACAGTTTATTGTTTTTCGGTTAGTTGGTATGGACAAGGTGCGAGTTACGAAAAAGTAAGCTATGAAATTACAGATGCTAATAAAGCTGATTTAAATATTGCTCATTTTAAAGTCGAATTTTATACTAATCCTACTTCTCAGAATTCCACTATAAACTTAAGCTCTTTAGCGTCTTTCTATAAAGAAGTTTTTTCGGAAGATGAATTTGCTGAGCTAACCAATAATAAACTACAAAACGATAGGTATTATAGTTATCTTAGGTTTTCTTATTCCTTTGTTACATTATTTAGTGTAGCCGATATCATCTTTCCTTTTCATTGTTTCTGGTAAAAATCCATTTTTTTGTTGCAATGCAACTAATTTAATTTCAGCACATTGATATTTTTTCAATGTGCAATTATTCAATATTTAAATTAAAAAAAAATGGATTTAGGAGTCGTTTTAGTAGGAGCTTTAGTTATTGTTGCCTGCTTATTGCCTTTTATTATAATGTATAAAACAAAAAAATACAAAGAAGAACAATTATTAGAAGAATTAAAAAACACAGCTAGTGAAAAAGGATTTTTGCTTACCGACTACGAAGTTAGCGGAGATTTAGCTTTAGGAATAGATGAAGCTAGCAATGTTTTTGGTTTTTGTAAAAATGTTAGAGATAACAAATCGCAAGAATTTATTCGTCTAAATGAGGTGAAAAAATGTAGTTTAATTAACCTCAAAAATTCAACTAGTAGTCAGTCTGTTATTGACAAACTAGCCTTGTCTTTTGAATTTAAAAACAAAACCAACCCAAGTGTTTCCGTTGTGTTTTACGATTCAGAGCAACAATTACAATTGAGTAAAGAACTGCAGTTGATTGAAAAATGGTATGGAATCATTAATCAAAAAATTAAAGCTTAATTAACTTAGTTTTTTTATTTTAAGAGGGAAAACAAAATTGTTTTCCCTTTTTTTATTTTTGCCTGTAACTTTTAGAGATGATCGAGCGTCCTACATAAAAACAACAAAACCCTGCTTTGACAATAAGCCAATTTAATAAGTGTGTTGATGATTATTCTGATAATCTTTATCGCTTTGTGTTGAAAAACATTAAGGATGAGGAAAAGGCGAAAGATATTATTCAAGATACTTTTGAAAAATTTTGGCATAAAAAAGATGCTGTTCAGCCGGGAAAAGAAAAATCGTACCTTTTTACTATTGCCTACCATGCTTTTATAGATCAGACCAGAAGAGACAAAAAAATGGGCAGTTTTAAGGAAGTTAAAGAAGAAGATTTTTTTGAAAATTCTCATTACAGCGATTTGCAAGAAGTATTACACCAAGCGATTAATCAGCTTCCGGAAGACCAAAAAGCAGTGATTATGCTTAGAGATTACGAAGGTTATGCGTATGATGAAATTGCAGAAATTACAGGGTTATCAGAATCGCAGGTTAAGGTTTACATTTTTAGAGGCAGAAAGTTTTTACAACAATATTTAGGAAGTATAGAACAAGTTTTATGAGCAACATAAACAGACATAATTATGAAGCCTTTTTGCTCGATTATTTAGAGCAGAACTTATCGCCAAACACGGTGGCTGAGCTGATGGTGTTTTTGGAGCAAAATCCTGATTTAAAAGAAGAGTTTGATGAAATACAAGCTTTTGAAGTGCTTGAAGCTACTCCTGTAAATTTTGATAATAAAACAACGCTAAAAAAAGATGCCTTAGATAATTTAATGATTGCCGAAATAGAAGGAATAAATACTTCTCAGGAAACAAAAACATTAAAACACATTTTAAAAGTAGATAAAACTGCCAAAAATAATTTTCAACTTTTTCAGCAAACGAAATTAAAATCTAAAAAAATCATTTTTAAAGATAAAAATGCACTAAAAAAAGAGGCGGCTATTATTCCACTAAGATGGTGGACAAATGCAGCCGCTGCAGTTTTAATTATGGCTTTTTTAATTCAAGGATTAGATGATGGTTCAACCGTAGATAATCAGTTTCAATTAGCAACTTTTAATCCTGTTCCAATTTCTAAAGAACTTTTTATAGCGAAAGAAACAACAAATGAAATCAAAACAACATCAGCAGATATAGCTTCTGTAAAGAATAAAAAACCTGTTATTAACAAGCAAAAAACACCTTTGGTTGGTGTTGCGGTAGAAAATACCACTAAACAATTAGCTGTAAATAATGTTGCGGAAAAAGACAGTATTGTCATTTTACCAACTGCTCTTAAGAAAGAGGAAAAAGTATTAGCAAACAACACTAAAGAACAAGCTCCAGTTTTAACCATTGGTGGATTTCTTAAAAAAGAAGCTTCCAAAAAAATTCTTTCAGAAGAAGCTTCCAATACAAAACAGTCATTAGAAATAGTTGTTGCCGATTTAGCCGCAAAAGTTGCCGGCAAAAAAAGCGGAATGAAAAAGAATAAAAATGACGAAGGAGAGGTTAAAGAATACGCCTTAAGTATAGGTAAATTCTCCATTTCAAGAAAAGTTAAAAATTAATTTTTCTGAGCTGTAACAAATAGATTAGCTCAAGCGTCACACTTTCAAAAACAAATTAATTTTTTGAGATAGCTATCAAAAAACAATACCAAACAAAACAAGTTAAAAATATAAACAGATGAACAAAAGAATTTTAATAGTAGTGCTTAGTATGTTTTTCGTAACAACTGTTTTTGCACAAACAACAGAAAGAACAGTAGAAAGTTTTGATAAAATCAATATCTCCTCTTCCTTAAGCGTAGTGTTAATTGAAGCTGAAAACGAAAAGATTGAAATTATTGGGGTTCCTGAACAATACTTGGAAAACCTTATTACTGAAACTAAAAATGGTACCTTAAACATATATGTAAAAGCTAGAGTAAAAAGTGCCAGCGATATGCAAGTAAAAGTATATTATACTACTTTAAATAATATTGAAGTTAGTGGTGCAGCAGCAGTGAAATCTCAAAATGATATTAATACCGAAAATTTAGTCATCAACTCTAGTGGAGCAACAGGATTAGATTTTTCTATTAATGCTCAAGATGTTTCTTTAACTACTTCTGGAGCGAGTTCTGTAGAACTAAAAGGAGTTACAAAAAACTTTACCGTTTCACTTTCGGGAGCTGCCGAACTAAAAGCACAGGATTTTGAAGCTAAAAAGGTAGCGTTAACTACTTCCGGAGCAGCAGCTGTTAAGGTTTTTGCTGTTCAAGAAATATCAGGAGTACTTTCTGGAGTTTCTGAGGTGAAAATTTATGGAAATCCTCCTATTAATAACCTTCAAAAATCAGGGTTGGCTGATATTAAAAATGGAAATAATGTTTCTATAACGCTTCCAAATGATACTTTAGGAGAAATCAGCACCAAAAGTAAAAACGATACCACCAGAATAAAATGGGGCGGTACAATGGTTTTAATTGTTGATGATGCGGTTTCCATTAACAAACCTGCTAAAAAAAGACGTAACCATTGGGCTGGAATTGATTTGGGAATAAACGGTTTTGTAAATGCCAACAATAGTTTCAATTTGAACAATCCTGACGGATTAGATACAACTAATCCTTCAAAAGTTACTCAATTTATGGAATTAGATTATGCTAAATCTTGGACAGTGAGCATTAATTTCTACGAGCAGTTTATAAAACTTTATAAACATCATGTTGGCTTAGTTACAGGGCTGGGAATAGAGTACAATAATTACGAACTTAAACATAATGTTCAGCTAATAACCAAAGGAGGAAGTTTTGTGCATGACAATGTTACTCCGTTCAATGAAAATTATACGTGGGGAGTAATAGATACCAATGTTAACTATTCAAAAAACAGGTTTAAAACCTTTTATATTAATGCTCCTTTGTTGTTAGAAATAAATACGGGACAACATAAAAATAAATCCTTTCATTTTGCAGCTGGAGCCATTGTGGGGTATAAATTTACCACTAAAATGAAGTATAAATACAAAGAAGGCGGAGATACTCAAAAATATAAAGACAATCAGGATTTTAACACGAATCCTTTTAGAGTGAGTTTAACAGCAAGAGTTGGATATGGTAGATTGAACTTATTTGCAACTTATGGATTAACTCCATTGTTTGAAAAAAATAGAGGTCCGGAACTGCACGCCTTCAGTGTTGGTATGACTTTGTTGGGGTTTTAAGTGGAATAATACTAATCCCCTAATACCAAATACCCGAGCGAGGGCTTTTGAACAAACGGTGTGAAATCCTGAGTAATCGGACCAGGAAATGCGGTGGCATGTGGGTAAAGATTACAAAGGATTTGGCGTTTATTCTTGATTTTTGGCTCTTTTTATCAAGAAAAAGAGCATAATAATTTTTAACCTAACAAGAGAAAATTAATTTTCATAAAACGATTAAAATCAATTAGTTTTAAAATTTTTCAAGAACCATTTAGGATGCCGTTAACAGAAAAAAAATAATTTTTATAAATATTTTGAATATTTAAACAAATATGCGTTACTTTGCCATCCTTAAAAATTAAAGCCAAAAGAAATGTCTAGAGTTTGTCAAATAACAGGAAAAAGTGTGATTACAGGTAATAATGTTTCTCACTCTAAAAGAAGAACTAAAAGAAAATTTTTACCGAATTTATTCGTTAAGAAATTTTATTTAGAAGAAGAAGATTTATGGATATCTTTAAAAGTATCTGCTGCAGGTATTAGAACCATTGATAAAATTGGTATTAAAGCAGCTCTTACAAAAGCTCAAGAAAAAGGAATTATTTAATTTATAAAATCCTTTATTGATATTAAAAACGTTGTTACTTTAGTAGCAACGTTTTTTTTTGCTAAAATTTAGGCTCAATTGTTGAATATTTTACACTTCATTTAATTAAATAGTCCATTATGAAAATACTTCCATTTCTTTTTATACTGATTTCGTTCAATGTACTTGATGCTCAAGAAATTCCTAATAACATTGATTTACCAAAACAGCAAGAAGAACAATATGCTTATGATGAAGATTTGCTTCCTGCAGAGTTTTTTGCCAAAAACAGACAAGCACTTAGAAAAGCTATGCCTAATAATTCTGTGGCTATATTTTTTGCTAATCCGGTAAGAAATCGTTCTAATGATGTAGATTTTGAGTACCATCAAGATCCTAATTTTTATTATTTATCAGGTTTAAGAGAACCTCATGCGGTGCTTATTATTTTTAAAGAAGAACAAAGATTTGGTAATGGTGTAACTACTGATGAAATAGTTTTTCTTCAAAAAAGAGATGAATCTAATGAAGTATGGACAGGTAAAAGATTAGGAGTAAAAGGAGCTACTGAATTTCTCAAAATGAGAACAGCTTACGAAGGGTCAGGTTTTTCAAGCTTTGAAACCGAATTTGAAACGTTTGAGCATATTTTGTCTTTTCCTTTACCTCAAGATGTAAGAAACACCAAAGAAACAGATGACCTTGCTTCTCTTATTCAGCAATTTGAACTGAAAACACAAAAAGCAAGCGATAAAATTGACCACATGAAGTTAGTTACCATCATGGCTTCGTTAAGACAAATAAAATCTGAAGAAGAAATTGTTTTGTTGCGAAAAGCCATTGAAATCACATGTGATGCTCAAATTGAATTAATGAAAAATCTTAAACCTGGCATGAAAGAATATCAATCGGAAGCCATTATTGAATATTTTTTTAAGAAAAATGGAGCCGAGCATCCTGGATTTCCTTCTATTTTAGGAAGTGGCGAAAATTCTTGTGTTTTACATTACACTACCAACAGAAAAATGTTGGGCGAAAATGACTTGTTGGTAAGCGATGTTGGTGCAGAATACAGAGGGTATACGGCTGATGTTACTCGAACCATTCCAGCAAATGGTAAGTTTTCTGAAGAGCAGAAAATAATTTATAATACCGTTTTAGCAGCTCAAGAAGCAGCCATTAAAGCATGTGTAAAAGGCAATAAGTTTTGGGATCCGCACAATATTGCTACGGAAATAATAGCTACCAAATTAGTTGAATTGGGCATTATTGAAAAAAAATATCAAGTAAGAAAATACTTTATGCACGGTACTTCGCATTATTTGGGGTTAGATGTACACGATGCAGGTTTATACGGACCACTTACGCCCGGGAATGTAATTACTGTGGAGCCGGGAATTTATATTCCTGAAGGCTCGGATTGCGATCCAAAATGGTGGAACATTGGTGTTAGAATTGAAGATGATATTTTGATCACCGATGGTGAACCGGAAAATCTTTCAGCAAAAGCTCCTCGAAAAATTGAAGAAATTGAAGCCTTAATGCAACAAAAAAGTACGCTTGAATAATCATGACTTGTTTAGTGTTGACTTGTTCATTATTCTGTAATTTTGTTCGCAATAAAAATTGCTTTAATTGTCTGTAGTTAACACCATAAAAAAACCTATCCAAACAGAACTCGAAGAGTTTGAACCTCGTTTTAGGGCGTTTATGAAAAGTCGTGTTTCGCTGCTCGACAGAATAATGAACTACATCATCAAAAGAAAAGGCAAGCAAATGCGTCCGATGTTTGTTTTTCTTTCTGCAAAAGTTTTTGGTGAAACCACAGAATCTACCTATAGAGCAGCTTCTATGATAGAGCTTTTGCACACTGCAACTTTAGTTCATGATGATGTGGTGGATGATGCTAATAAAAGAAGAGGTTTTTTCTCCATCAATGCCCTTTGGAAAAATAAAATTGCTGTTTTAGTGGGAGATTATTTACTTTCTAAAGGATTATTGTTAGCAGTAGAGTATGATGAATTTGAATTGTTACGTATCATGTCCAATTCTGTGAGAGAGATGAGTGAAGGCGAATTATTACAAATAGAAAAAGCCAGAAAGCTAGACATTACCGAAGAGGTGTATTATGACATTATCCGACAAAAAACAGCAACATTAATTGCTTCTTGCTGTGCTTCTGGAGCTAATTCTGTTGGAGAAAGCAAAGAGAACATTGAAAAAATGCGTTTGTTTGGCGAATATACTGGTATAGCTTTTCAGATTAAAGATGATTTGTTTGATTATGGTGGAAGCTCAGAAGAAATTGGCAAACCAACGGGAATAGATATTAAAGAAAAGAAAATGACGCTTCCACTTATTTATACTTTGGGAGTTGCTTCAGAAAAAGATAAAAAATTCATTATTTCTACTATTAAACACGATAATGAAAACAGAAAAAAAGTGAAAGAAGTAATTGCTTTAGTTGTTCAGTATGGAGGGATTACCTATACCCAAAAAGCCATGTACGATTACAAAAATAAAGCTTTAGCCATATTAGATGAGTTGGAACAAAACGAAGCAGTTGAGAGCTTAAAAAAACTAGTTGTTTACGTTACCGAACGTAATAAATGACGTAACTTTTCTGCATGTTTTTTGGCTGAATTTTCCAAGCCGCTTTTTGGTTCTCCGGGAACATGAACCTCTCCAAAAGAGATTACTTCAGCAAAATAATCCATTTTACAATAGTCAGCCAATCCTTGAAATGGGAAAAATATTTTTTCTAATGTTTCAGCAGGATAAATGTCTTCATTACTTCCAATGGTACAAGAAACTACTATTTTTTTGCCTTCTAATTGGTAATTTCCTTTGCCAAAAGCAAAACCATAGGTAAACACTTCATCTATCCATAATTTGAGAATTGGAGGAACACTATACCAATACAAAGGGTATTGAAAAACGATGGTATCAGCTTCTACTAGCTTTTTTTGCTCTTCAGTTACGTTGATGTTGTAATTAGGATAAAGAGCTGTTAAATCTCGTATTTCGAGCTTATTTTCATTAGCCAATTCTTCCGCAATCAGTTTATTTCTAATGGACTTTTGCAAGTGCGGATGTGCTAGTATGAGTAAGGTTTTTGTCATGTTTATTATTTAACGGCAAAAATGCAAAGGTATTAATTTCTATTTTACCATAGAGGTACAGAGGACACAGTGATTTTATTTTGGTGTATCTTAAAACACAAAAATAAGTATACAATTAAAGGTGTTTTTTTAACTGAATAGAGCAGCAGAAGCATTGATACAGCAGTTTTATTTGTTGGAATAAATATTTTATAGTTACTTTTGATCAATTAATGAGTTTATTTTAATATTTCATATCAGAATAAATTGAATTATCAGATTTAATCTTCAACATTAAAAAATGAATAAAATCTTTGTTATATTATTTTTAATTATTTCATTATTCTTCACTCAAAAGATCTATTCCCAAGATTTTGATGACGTTCAAAAAATAATTGCTTCGGATAGACAAGGGGGAGATGAATACGGGAGGTCGGTTTCAATTGATGGTAAATATGCTATAGTTGGTGCTTGGTTTGAAGATCATGATTCTTTAGGATTAAATACTTTATCAAAAAGTGGTTCTGCTTACATATATGAAAGAGATGGTAACAATTCATGGAATCAAATTAAAAAAATTGTTCCACCTTATAGATCTGCTGGTGATCATTTTGGTTTTTCAGTATCTATTAATGGTAGGTATGCAATTATAGGAGCATATGGTGATGATGAAGATGCTAATGAAAATAATACAATATCTCAGGCTGGTGCTGCTTATATATATAAACTAGATGATTATGGCTCATGGAATTTTATTCAAAAAATTGTAGCTTCAGATAGATCTTTTGCACAAGGATTTCTTTATTCAGATGATTGTTTTGGTATATCTGTTGCTATAAGCGAGAACTATGCTGTTATTGGGGCTTATCATGGAAGGACAGATGAAAATGATAACAATCCAGTAGATAAAGCTGGATCTGCTTATATATTTAAACGAGACACCAATGGTACTTGGATTGAATTACAAAAAATTGTCGCATTCGATAGAGCTTATTATGATGAATATGGTTACTTTGTAGATATTGATAATAATTATATTATTGTTGGAGCACGAAGAAAAAACAATAAGACTGGAGCTGCATATATTTATGAAAAAGACAGTTTAGGAATTTGGAATCTTGCAAATAAAATTACTGCTTCTGACGGAACACCTATTGATTATTTTGGCATCTCGGTTTCTATCAGCAAAGACCAAGCCCTCGTAGGCACATCAGAACAGCCAGAAGCAGCTTATTTTTTTAAACGAGATAGTCTTTCTGGCAATTGGTATGAAACACAAAAAGTAGTTTCTTCAGATGGAAATAATGGTGATTTATTTGGAGTTTCTGTATCAATATTTGAAAATCAAGCAATTATAGGTTCCCATCGTCATGATTTTGATACTATAAATGGAAGTCCCATAAATAATGCTGGTGCAGCATATATTTTTAAACAAGATAGTTCAGGTACATGGAATGAGGTAAAAAAAATTATTGCAAATGATAGAGATTCTACAGCAACCAATGATTATTTTGGGGCAGGCATAAATATAAGTGAATATTACATTATAGTTGGTGCTATGAATGAAGGGGGATCTGGAGCAGCGTATATTGTAGGTGATTGCAAAAATGAATTTTCTGTTGATACTTTAAATATTGTCGCTTGCACTAGTTATACCCCTCCTTCTGGGAAAACTACATATCTAAACAGTGGGACATATATCGATACCATAAGTAATCATAAGGGATGTGACTCAATAATAACAATTAATTTAACAGTATCTGGAAACATTCCAACATATTATTCTTATTCAACATCATCTTGTGATAGCTATATTGTTCCAAGCGGTGATACATCATATATTTATTCAGGAGTTTATTATGATACAATCCTAAATCATTATGGATGCGACAGTATTTTAACTATAAATTTAACTATTAATGATTCTTATATATTTAATCAGAACCAATTAATTTGTCAAGGAGATAGTATTCTCATTTATGGTAATTACCAAAGTATAACAGGAAACTATTACGATAGTTTACAAACCACTAATGGTTGTGATAGTGTGTTATCTACCACTCTTTCTGTAAACCCAGTTTATTTCTCAAATACTAACGATAATATTTGCCAAGGAGATAGTGTTCTCATTTATGGTAATTATGAAAATACAGCAGGAGTTTACTACGATACATTACAGACTATTTTAGGTTGTGATAGTGTTCTTGCTACAACATTGTTTTTAAACGCTAATTTTAATACAAGTCAAAATCAAGAGATTTGCCAAGGAGACAGTATTCTAATTTATGGAACGTATCAATACACATCAGGAACATATTACGATAGCCTACAAACAATTAACGGTTGCGATAGTGTCTTATCAACAACATTAACAGTAAACCCTCTACCAAACGTTACACTAGCCAATTTTAACCCTGATACAATATGCAGTAACAGTAATGCAGTTACGTTACCAAACGGTTCACCATCAGGTGGGATATATTCCGGCACAGGAGTTAATGGTGGTACTTTTGATCCTAACACAGCAGGAATTGGAACTCATAGTATAATTTATACTTATACAGATGTCAATTCTTGCATCAATAGCGATTCTACTTTTATTACAGTAGAGCAATGCGTAGGCATAGATGATTTAGCAAATGACTTAGGCATCTTAATCTATCCCAACCCCAACACAGGTTTGTTTACTATTGAAAAATCTAGTGAGTTAGATAAAGAAGTCAACATAAGTTTATTGGATGCTTCTTCAAGAATAATTATTGATAAGGTAATCCCTAAAGGACAACAAAAAATAGAAATGGACATTACTTCGTATAGCAAAGGAATTTATTATTTACAACTTACCGTTGGAAAAGAGGTTTTTGTTAAGAAAATATTGAAGAATTAATTGGTTTTGTTGGAATACGGATAAGGATGGTTTATCCAGTGTTCACTAATTGTTTTATAATTACCTTTGTTTACTAATCAGTTTATTATGAAAAAAATATCACTAATAGTTGTTTTATTAAACTTAAATTATATTCTTTTTGCACAGTTTAGTTTTGAACAAGCCTTAACAGTTAATAGTTTAAATGATGTTCATGCTAGTAATATAGTTGATTTAGATTTAGATGGGGATAACGATATTCTCTCTATTGAAGATTATGGAACTTATGGTGTTAATCGAATTGTTTGGTATGAAAATCTGGGAAATGGTATTTTTGATGAATTTAAAATTATAAAAGATACTGCTGGAGGCTATCAAATTGATGCCGCAGATATTGATGGAGACGGTGATTTAGATATTGTATATTCTGGTTATTATTTAGTTTGGGTGGAAAATATTGGAGGACAGTTTAACAATGAGCATTCGATATCTCCACCACCAAACAATGCTCATAGAACTATTTTTAGTATTACAGACATGGATGCTGATGGCGACTTAGACTTTGTAGCAAGTACTGGGAATCCTTTTGATAGAGTTGTTTGGTATGAAAATACAGGAGGTGGGATATTTAATCCGCAGGTAGCACTTTCTTCAGCTCCAGGAATAAAATGCCTCGATGTTTTTGATGTTGATGGAGATACTATACCAGATATTGTTTATGGATGTACTCACTACCTAAATAGTAACGATGAATACGCTTGGATAAAAAATTTAGGAGGGGGGTCTTTTGCATCGAGCATAGAAATACAAACTAGTTCTAGCTCAGAAAAAGAACCTACATCTTTAAAAGGTATTGACCTAAATGGTGATGGACTTAAGGATTTATTAGCTACCTCCTATCAAAATGATAGATTGTTTTGGAGAGCAAACTTGGGTGGTGGAAATTTTGGCTCACATCAACAATTATTATACGATATTGAATTACAAGTTTGTAATGCAGGAGATGTAGACAATGATGGTGATTTTGATGTTATTGCAGGAACTAATGATAGAGGTAAAATTTATTTTATTGAAAATGTAGGTGGTGGAAATTTCGCCTCCCCAATTCTTGTTTCATATTCAAATTACAACCCAACTGGTGTTTTTTTTGGTGATCTAGATAGTGATTTAGATCTAGATATTGTTTTTTCTTCTGAAGATGGTTTACAACTAGCATCATTTAAAAATACTAGTGGTAATATTTTTGAACCACATCATTTCTTTACTAATGCTAATTACCAAGGCTCATCTGTTATAGCCGCAGATATTGATGGAGATGGCGATATGGATGCTGTATCTTCTTCTCAAGGAGATAATAAAATAGCATGGTACGAAAATTTAGGTAATGGCGTATTTGGTCGGCAAAAATTAATTTCCTTATTAGCACATAGTGTTCGTTCTGTTTTTGCAGCAGATATTAATGGAGATACTATTCTTGATGTTCTTTCAGCCTCTACAGAGGATAATAAAATAGCATGGTATGAAAATTTAGGAGGTGGTTCTTTTGGAATACAACAGGTTATTACTGATTCTGCTCTTGGGGCAAATTGTGTTTTTGCAGCCGATTTAGATGGTGATACTGACTTAGATGTATTGTCAACATCATTAAACGATAATAAGGTAGCGTGGTATGAAAACTTAGGAGGTGGTTCTTTTGGTCCTCAACAAATTATTTCTACTACTGTTAATGTGCCAACATCCGTTTATTCAATAGATATAGATGGAGATGGAGATATGGATGTATTCTCTTCATCTTTTTATGATGATAAGATAGCGTGGTATGAAAACTTAGGAGGTGGTTCTTTTGGTCCTCAACAAATTATTTCTAGCTTAGCTAATGGAGCTAGCTCAGTATATTTAGAAGACCTAGATGGTGATAGTGACTTAGATGTTTTATCAGCATCATTTATTGATAATAAAATAGCATGGTACGAAAATTTAGGAAGCAACATGTTTGGTCCGCAACAAGTTTTTCCAACAGCAATTCCAAGCCCTAATTCTGTTATTACTGCCGATATAGATTTAGATGGAGATATGGATGTAATATCGGCTTCATACAATAAAATAGGGTGGAATGAAAATTTAGGAAATGGTGTGTTCGATTTTCAAAAAACTGTAACAATTCCTGATTATAGTGGTAAATTTATTTATGCGGCTGATTTTGATGGAGATGGTGATAAAGATTTAATAACAGCAAAATCATGGGGGATGATATCTTGGCATAAAAATCAAGTCTTTTCAAAACATCAAATAGAAGGCTATCGATTTATTGATTTTAATCAAAATGGGATAAAAGATTCTAATGACATAAGCACAAATCAATTTAATATTTCAGCTTTCCCTAATTATGAGTATTCATATATGGATGTTTCTGGAAATTATTTAATCAATTTTGAAGATACAAATGAAACTTATCAAATAATTCCTCAACCTCTTCAATATTGGGGTATAACATCTGATTCTTCAGTCTATAATGTTGAGATAGATACTAATATACCATATTACCGAGACAGCTTATATTTTGGTTTTTATCCAGACACTATAGTTGATATTATTAATGCAGAAATTATAGGTGGCTTCCCACGTTGTTCAGACACTATAAATTATTGGATAGAGGTTAAAAATGTTGGGACATCAATTCCTTCTGGAGTAATACACATTCAACTACATGATAGCATTATCTTTGCAGGCAGCCCTATTATTCCTGACTCTATTAATGGTCAAAACGTATATTGGCACTATGACAGTATTTCTCACTTTTCAAGTTATCTAATGGATTTACAGGTGATTATGCCTGCTGATACTATAGGTGACACATTAACAAGTTATCTAAATGTTTCAGTCATCGATAGTTTAGAATCTACAATTTTTCTATCATCAGATACACTTAATCCAATACTTGTATGTTCCTATGATCCTAATGATAAAATATCAAATCCTATAGGAGTAGATGCTTTGGGCTATATAAACGAAAATACAACTACTATAGAATATACAATTAGGTTTCAAAACACAGGAAATGATACTGCTATTACAATTAATATAATAGACCAATTAGATCCTAATTTACAATGGAATACAATGGAAGTTTTGGCTAGTTCAGACTCTGTAGTCACTAGTCTTAATCCTTTTGGTGAAATTACATTTAAATTTGAAAATATTTTTTTACCTGATAGTGGTGTAGATTTTTTAGGAAGCCAAGGGTTTGTAAAATACAAAATAGATTTAAAACCTAATTTAATCCCTGGAACAACCATTGAAAATAATGCTGCTATTTATTTTGATTTAAACCCGCCAATAATAACTAATACAACAAAACATACTATATATGATTGTGATGGTTATATACCTAACAATTTAATTAATATAACCTTATGTGAAAATGAACCAATAATTGCCAATGCTTGGGATAATTTATCGATAACTTCCTTTACATGGGATATTCCAAATGTTTATAATTCATCTGGTCCTAGCTTTTATTGGCTTACAGACACTTCCGGAACATTCTTACTTACATTATCTACTACAAATGAATTATGTAATAAGGATAGTGTCTTTAATATTACTATTTACCCTACTTCTTCTTCAAATCAAAACCAATCAATATGCCAAGGAGACAGTATTCAAATAGGCGGTTTATTTCAAACTTCAGCAGGAACCTATTATGATAGTTTACAAACGATTAATGGTTGTGACAGTGTGCTATCTATTACGCTTTCTGTTAACCCAGTTTATTTATCAAATACTGACAGTACAATTTGCCAAGGAGATAGTATGTTGATTTATGGTGACTATCAAAGTGTAGCGGGAACATATTATGATAGCCTACAAACAATTAACGGCTGCGATAGTATCTTATCAACAACATTAACAGTAAATCCACTGCCAAACGTTACACTAAGCAATTTTAACCCCGATACAATATGTAGTAATGGTAGTGCTGTTGCTTTGCCTAATGGTTCACCATCAGGTGGAGTATATTCAGGTACGGGAGTTAATGGTAGTACTTTTGATCCTAGTATAGCGGGATTAGGAACTCACAGTGTAATTTACACTTATACAGATATTAATTCATGTATCAATAGCGATTCTACTTTTATTACAGTAGAGCAATGTGTTGGTATTGATGATTTAGCAAATGATTTAGGCATCTTAACCTATCCCAACCCTAATACAGGCCTATTTACCATTCAAAAATCTAGTGAGTTAGATAAAGAAGTTAACATAAGTTTATTGGATGCTTCTTCAAGAGTTATTATAAACAAGATAATTCCAAAAGGACAACAAAAAATAGAAATGGACATTACTTCTTACAGCAAAGGAGTTTATTATTTACAACTTACCGTTGGAAAAGAGGTTTTTGTAAAACAGATATTGAAGAATTAATTATTTTTTTAAATAAAAATATACAGATGAAAAAAATTACCAATTTATTATTGTTTTTGTTATGTGCTAATGTTGTTGTTGGGCAGTTTGGACCACAAAATAATTTAACTATTGATGTTGAACAGCCGCGACATATAATTTCTACTGATATTGATTTTGATGGCAATCAGGATGTGCTTTGTGCATCTAACTGGAATAGTTATGTAAGAATTACTTTACATTTAAATCTTGGAAATGGTATGTTTGACCATGGTAAGCAGATTATAACTGATTGTAGAGGGGATTATGTGTTGCCCATAGATATTGATGGAGATGGAGATGATGACATTGTCTATACTCCAAATTCAAATATGTCACTTGTTTGGAACGAAAATTTAGGAGGTGGTAATTTTGACACTTTACAAAGAATAATAGATACTAATATTATTGATGTTAGAGTAGCGGTAAAACTGGATTTTGATTTAGATGGTGATTTAGATATTATTTCAGGGGGAGGAACTCTTACAAATACAATAAGGTTGCATGAAAATCTTGGTAACGGAAATTTTAGTACAGGTATACTTATAACATCAAATGTAAACTTTATTAAATCATTAGCGGTTGGAGATATAGATAATGATGGAGATAATGATTTAGTTTCAGCATCTTATTTGGATGATAAAATTGCATGGTATGAAAATCTTGGAACAGGATTTGGTCCACAACAAATTATTACTACAAGTGCAGATGGGGTAAATACCGTATTTGTAGTGGATATTGATAATGATCTAGATAAAGATATATTATATACCTCTGGGAATAATGGATTAGTATCATGGTTAGAAAATATGGGTAGTGGTGTTTTTAATAATAATCTTATTGATTATGGAATCAATAATCCTCATTCAATACTTGCTTCAGACACAGACAATGATGGTGATGAGGATATATATATGATTGGTGATGGAGATATTCTCATGTATGAAAATAATGGTGTAGGTGTTTTTAGTCCAAGAGTTATAATTTCTACAATTCCATCAATATGTTTGATATCAACAGATATCAATGGAGATGGAAACATAGATATCGTATCAGGTGACAATGGAGATAGAATTGTTTGGCGTGAAAATCAAGGTGCCAATATTTTTGGGGATTACGATGTGATAGCTGCTAGGGCAGAATGGGCTTCTTCTGTTTTTTCAGAAGACTTAGATGGAGATGGGGATAAAGATATTTTATCTTCTTCATCTGGAGATAATAAAATTGCTTGGTATGAAAATTTAGGAGCAGGTAGGTTTAGTAATCAAAAAATCATTGATGAAAATATTAATGGGGCTTCTTCTGTTTATTCTGCTGATCTCGATAATGACGGTGATTTTGATATAATTTCTGCTGCAGAATATAGTCATAGAATTAAGTGGTTTGAAAATATAGGAAATGGAAACTTTGTTTATTCAGGGACTACATCTAATAATGCATCTAATGTTAAATCTATTGTTGTAGAAGATATGGATAATGACGGAAATATTGACATAGTTGCAGGCTGTGGTAATAAGATTACTTGGTATAAAAACCTTGGAGGGTTATTATTTTCGGCAGAACAGATAGTTAATTCAAATACATGGGCTGCCCAATCTGTATATACATACGATTTAGATAACGATGGGGATCAAGATATTATTGCTGCTTGCAATAATAGATTTCTTTGGCATGAGAATTTAGGTAATGGTTCTTTTAGTGCTGAGAAAATAATATCTTACTCAACAACTGCTTATTCGGTATTTGTGGCAGATTTAGATAACGATGGAGATGGAGATATAATTACAGGAGAAAATCAAGAAAATAAAATTGGTTGGCATCAAAATCTTGGAGCAGGCGTTATAGATACTAATAAAATTATCATTAGTAATAGTGCAGTTGGTGTTAGAGCAGTTTATTCATTTGATGTTGATAATGATGGGGATATGGATGTCCTATCTTCTTTACACATGTCAGGTAAAAATATTTGGTTTGAAAATTTAGGTGGAATAATTGATACTACTCAGCATATTATAGATTCTCTTGCTCAGGGCGCATATTTTATACATGCAAATGACTTTGATAATGATGGAGATTTAGATATCGTATCTGCATTGTTAAATGCTAAAAATATTGTTTGGTATAAAAACGGTTTTATTAGTAGTTATCAATTAAAAGGTAAAATATTTTATGATGAGAATCAAAATGGCATAATAGATAGTAATGATATTGGTTTACCATTTATTCAGACACAATTACAACCTAATGGTATTGCAAGTTTTACATCTTATATGGGTAATTATTTTTATTCTATTAATGATACGCTATCTACTTATACTGTATCTTATAAGCAAGATACATTGTGGAATTTAACAACTGATTCGATTTCTTATAATAGAACTTTAAGTAGTTTAAACTCTGTTGCAGATAGTTTAAATTTTGGATTTTATCCAGATACTATTTTAACAATTTTACAACCTGAACTAACCGGAGGTTTCCCTAGATGTAATGACACTATCAATTATTGGATAAGCTTTAAAAATGTTGGCACAACAAGACCTAGGGGTGTTATAGAATTACAACTTGATGATTCTGTAATTTATATATCTTCTACAATAATTCCTGACTCTACTGTCGGACAGAGTTTATATTGGCATTATGATAGTCTTTATTTTTATCATGATGTCATATTCAGTGTTCAAGTTGAAATGCCTTCTTTCACAAATATGGGAGATACATTAGTTTCAAATTTAACGGTTTCAGAAATTGATACTCTTGGAAATACAGTATATAATATTTCGGATTCTTTAAAACAAGTTTCAGTTTGTGCTTATGATCCTAATGATAAAAAAGTAATTCCAGAAGGAGTAACTTCAAAAGGTTATATTACAAATAATCAGGAACTGGAGTATTTAATTCGTTTTCAAAATACAGGTAATGATACCGCTGTCACAATAATTATTAAAGATACTTTAGATTCAAATTGCGACTGGATGTCGTTGACCCCAGTGGCACATAGTCACAATATGCAGGTTAGTTTAAATCAAGGTGGCGAGATAGAGTTTAAATTTGAGAATATAATGCTACCAGATAGTGGTGTAGACTTTTTAGGAAGTCAGGGCTTTGTTAAGTTTAAAATTAATATGATTCCTAACCTTGTTCCTGGCACACAAATACATAATACTGCAAATATTTATTTTGATAGTAATCCTCCAGTAATTACTAATACCGTTTTAAATACTATTTTTGATTGCATTTACTCACCAATTATATTGTTAAACACTTCATTTTGTGTTGGAGATAGTTTAATGGCGTATTCCGAAGAAACGGATTTAAATAATTATTTTTGGGAAATAGGTGCTTTTTATAATACTACAGATGATACATTGAGTTGGATTACAGATACGGTAGGTGTATTTAATATTAAACTAACCAGTTCAAATATTTTTTGTGCTAAGGATACAACCATATCAATTACAGTAAACCCATTACCAAATGTAACTATAGCCAATTTTAACCCTGATACAATATGTAGCAGCAGTAGTGCTGTTACTTTGCCAAATGGTTCACCATTAGGTGGAGTATATTCAGGTACGGGAGTTAATGGTGGTACTTTTGATCCTAACACAGCAGGATTAGGAACACATAGTGTAATTTACACTTATACAGATGTCAATTCTTGCATCAATAGCGACTCTACTTTTATTACAGTAGAGCAATGTGTAGGCATAGATGATTTGAAAAATGATTTAGGCATCTTAATCTACCCCAACCCTAATACAGGCTTATTTACTATTGAAAAACCTATGGAATTAGATAAAGAAGTCAACATAAGTTTACTAGATGCTTCCTCAAGAGTAATTATTGATAAGCTAATACCTAAAGGACAACAAAAAATAGAAATGGACATTACTTCGTATAGCAAAGGGGTTTATTATTTACAACTAACTATTGGAGATAAGGTGTATGTAAAACAGATATTGAAGAATTAACCCAAGTGTCATTCCGAGTGTAGTGTAACGAAATCGAGGAATCTTGTAATTTATGAATGATTTGTTCAAATAAACAAAAGATTAGCTTCGCTGAACTCACGTTTCTTCACTTCATTTTACACGAAAACAAGTTTTCTGTAAAATAGTTCAGAATGACAATGGTAAATAGATTCGTAACTCCTAAGTATTTCTAAGTACTCCTTTACTTTCTAGTTCATCTACACGTTTTTCAATGGCCTCATCTTTTTCTAATGGTGGAGCATGATGTGGTTTTATTCGAGCATCAATAATTAATGGACCTTCGCAGCCCCAATGTTTGTTGTTGATAAATTCGTTTACTCCGTAAATATCATTTGCTGGATTGCTTCTGGTAAAGGTAACCCATAAAAAGTTGTTGAGGTTAGCTGTAACAAAATCAGCATCATCTACTAACAAAATCAGCATGATGCCTTCGGTGTTCAATGTTTGAAGTTGGAGGTTTAAGGTTTCGAGTTCTTGTTTAGCATTTTCATAAGTTGTAAAAACATCCCCATTCATGGCAATTACTCCAGACATTACTAGTTTACCATTATCAATTGGACAATTATCAATTAGTTTACGTTTTGCTTCACCAACTGCTGCCATTACTACTTTTGAACCGCTATTAATGGCATTTCCACTGTAATCGAGTGTGTCTATAGTGGTATTGGTCTGAAAATGCAGATCTCTTTTCCAATCTACTCTTTCCAAAAAGTGGATGAAATAGTTCTCGATATCATTACAAGAAAGTGTAGGATTGTCTTCTTTATTGGTAATGAATACATATTTTGCCAATGAAAGTTGTCCGAAACCTAATATATGGTTGGCAATGGTTAAAAGTTCTTGTGGTTGTTTTAATGTGGTGTAAGGCGTATATCGTTCGCTTCCTACGGCTAACAGTAAGGGATGGACTCCTGCTGCATCAACAGCATTTACTTCGTGTAAACCTGGAATTTCTTCAGGAATAGCACTTCCGCTTAGCTCATGAATTAACGCTCCAAATTGAGAATCCTCTTGTGGTGGACGACCAACAACGGTAAAAGGCCAAATAGCATTTTTTTTATGATACACTTTGTGGATTTTCATCACAGGAAATTCGTGGGTTAGACTGTAGTAGCCTAAATGGTCGCCAAAAGAACCTTCTGGTTTGGTTTCATTAGGGTAAATTTCTCCAGTAATTACAAAATCGGCATCTGTACTTAAACAATAACCTTCTTGGTAAGTGTATCTAAATCTTCGCCCAGATAAAGCTCCTGCAAAAGTTAATTCAGATAACCCTTCGGGTAAAGGCATTACTGCTGCTAAGGTATGGGCAGGATTTCCTCCAATAAAAATACTGACTTTTAATGGTTTTCCTAATCGATTAGCTTTTGCCTGATGTACTCCAATTCCTCTGTGGATTTGATAATGTAAGCCTATTTCTTTGTTGGTTTCATACTCATTGCCATTCAGTTGAACACGATACATCCCTAAATTACTATTCATTACTCCGGGCTTTTCAAAGTCTTCGGAGTACACTTGTGGTAAAGTAATAAATGCACCTCCGTCTTTTTTCCAGCATTTAATTAAAGGCAATTTATCTATGGAGGTTTCTAAAAAATCATGGCTGCTTACTTTTTTGGGCAAAGAATTTAATGCAAACCATCCTAAGGACAAATTTTTAAAAGGAGGTTTTATGGCTTTTATGGGATTGTTTTTTAACTCGATAAGTTGCTGCACTTTATCAAAAGTAGAACGGAAAATAAATTTACTGCGTTCCATCGTTCCAAACAAATTAGATACTGCCTGAAACTCACATCCTTTAATATTTTCAAACAAAATTGCTGGTCCGCCTTTTTCAAAAACACGCAAATGAATAGCTGCCATTTCTAGCTCACCACTTACTTCTTCCTTAATTCGGATTAAGTGTCCGTGCTCCTCCAAGTCTTTTATTAAATCAACTGTGCTTTTGTAAATCATAACTCCCCAAAATTAAGATTTAAGGGGATATGTTTGGAAATAAAAAATCATTTTCATAACGTAGTATGTATTCCAATTTGTAGTTGATTTTTACCTATTGAATTAGTTAGTTGTCTCATCATTCCTGCTTGAAATTTTAATTTTTCGGTTAGTTGATAGCCTAGTGCCATGTAAAATCGATTTCTATCAAATAGTTCAACCTTTCTATCATTTCCTACAGGACGTTCTCCATTAATAAACAATTCATTGTATATAGAAAGATAAAAAGTAGTTGGTATTAGTTTTTCTTGATTCAAAGGAATATTTACAGCAAAAAAATGTCTCCAACGTGTTCTAAAGTCCTGATTTTGTACAAATCGCTGCTCATAGCGAAATCGCTGCGTTACATAAACTCTTGAAAACAATTTGTTGGAAAATATCAGTTGCTGATAGACTCTGCTTTCATAAGATTTAGAATTATCATCCACACCAAAAGCACCAGAAGTAATGTGGGCATATCCCAAAGTCAATTTGGTCTTAGTTTCCGAAAATTTATAAGACAACCCTCCACGCAACATTAATTGCTCTAGGTCTCTACCAGCATCAAAGTTTCTGTGTTGAATATCAGTCTCAAAACCAAAATTACTTGTTTCAGAAAATTTACCCTCTAAAAACAACATGTACCAAGCACCCAACTGGTTTTTATCTGTTTGAGCTTTAATAGAAAATGAAAAAAATAGGGTTAAAAACAATAACGAAAACCTGTTCATTTTAATAGTGTTTTGGTCTGTTTTCAAAATTATTAAAACGAAATGTTTTCCCCTAATCAGAGTATATAAGATTAACAATTATTAACCTTTAATAAACCTGGAAATAAACAACATGGTTTTTGTTTAATGATGCCAGCAAAACCATATAGAAACATAGGCTATAGTAATAAAGATAATTATAGCCACACAAAGTGTTCCCATCCGCCAAAGGCGGACAGGCTATATGAAACTCCAGTTTAATTGATTTTTGATTTGGATGTGAAAAACTATGTGTCTGTCTATGTGGTTAAACATTTTTATCCTATACTGAAATTAATTTCATTTAGGATAGTTCAACCTTTAACAACTATTTTCTAATCAGCTTCTTTCTGATAATACTTTCTACTTCTGAAATTGATACACGCTCTTGTTGCATAGTATCTCTATCTCTAATGGTCACTTTATTGTCTTCAAGAGATTCGTGATCAACAGTAATACAAAACGGTGTTCCAATAGCATCTTGTCTTCTATAACGTTTTCCAACAGAGTCTTTTTCATCATATTGGCAATTGTAATCGTGTTTTAATAAATCCATTATTTCACGTGCTTTTTCTGGCAAACCATCTTTCTTTACTAAAGGTAAAACCGCAGCTTTATAAGGAGCTAAAAATGCTGGAATTTTTAATACTGTTCTTTCAGAATCATCTTCTAATTTTTCTTCTTTATAAGCCGAAGATAAAATTGCCAAAAATGTCCTATCCAAACCAATAGAAGTCTCTACAACATAAGGCACATAATTTTGATTAATTTCTGGATCGAAATATTGCAGTTTTTTACCTGAATGTTTTTCGTGTTGCTTCAAATCGAAATCTGTACGAGAATGAATTCCTTCTAGTTCTTTAAATCCCATAGGGAAATTAAATTCAATATCGCAGGCAGCATTAGCGTAATGAGCTAATTTAACATGATCATGGAAACGATAATTTTTTTCATCAATTCCCAACGAAAGGTGCCAGTTAATACGTTCGTTTTTCCAGTATTCGTACCATTTCATTTCTTCTCCTGGACGAACAAAAAATTGCATTTCCATTTGTTCAAATTCACGCATACGAAAGATAAACTGACGAGCAACTATTTCATTTCTAAATGCTTTTCCTATTTGAGCTATCCCAAAAGGAATTTTTAAACGACTTGTTTTCTGCACATTTAAAAAATTCACAAAAATACCTTGAGCCGTTTCCGGACGTAAATAGATTTTATTAGCCGCTTCAGCAACAGAACCTATTTCGGTAGAAAACATTAGGTTAAACTGTTTTACATCTGTCCAGCTTTTAGAACCACTTAAAGGACAAGCTATTTCTAAGTCTTCAATTAATGTTTTGATATCGGCTAAGTTATCATTTTTCATAGCCATTTTAAACCTACCAGTAACTTCATCTATTTTAGCCTGATTTCTTAAAATATTTGGATTGGTAGCTCTAAATTGTGTTTCGTCAAAGCTATCTGCAAAACGTTTTTTGCCTTTTTCTACTTCCTTTTCGTTTTTTAAACGAATTTTTTCAATGTATTCTTCAATTAATACATCCGCACGGTATCTTTTTTTAGAATCTTTATTATCAATCAATGGATCATTAAATGCGTCAACGTGCCCAGAAGCTTTCCAAGTTTCAGGATGCATAAAAATAGCAGCATCTATACCTACAATATTTTCATGCATTTGCACCATAGATTTCCACCAAAAATCTTTAATATTCTTTTTTAGTTCAGCACCTAACTGCCCGTAATCATACACAGCACTAAGTCCGTCATAAATTTCACTTGATGGAAATACAAAACCATACTCTTTGGCATGGGAAATTATTTTTTTTAAGTTATCTTCATTTGTTGTCATGCCGCAAAATTATACTAATTGTTATAAGGTATAGAAAGAAATACAAAAAAAATAAAATAACTTAAAAGATTGGAGATTATACGCTAATTTTGTAGCGTAATGAATCGTCTAATAAAAAACATATCCCTTTTACTTCTTTTTTTGTTTTCATCAGAAATAATCCAAGCTCAGTGTGCCATGTGCAAAGCTGTTGTTGAGTCTGAGTCTGAAAGTGGTGGAGCTATAGCAGAAAGTGTAAACAGCGGAATTTTATACTTAATGTTTTTTCCTTATCTGTTAGTGGGGGTTGTAGGCTATTTTATTTACAAAAACTACATTAAAAAAAGTACCAACACCAATTAACACTCACTAAAAAATGAAACAAACTGTTTGTTTATTAATTTGTGTGTTATTTTCAAGTTTATTAATTGCTCAACCCGAAAAATTTGAAAATGAGTTTAAAAAAAGTTTTTCTAGCAAACCAAAATTTGAATTCAAATTTGATTCTCGTTTTTCATTTTTAAGAAATACTGAAGTAAAGACAACAGGTGTAAAAATAGGCTTAAGTTTTAATAGAAAGTTTAATGTCGGATTAGGAATAAACCAGTTACTTATTCATTCTGAATCTCAAATAATAGAACAAAACGATACCATCCCAGTCAATCTTAATTATGGTTATTTCTCACCTTATTTTGAGTATGTATATTTTTCTTCAAAAAAGTGGGAGTTTAACCTCTCCACACAATTTGGTTTTGGAGAAGCTAGTTTAGAATACAGGAATTTAGAAGGAAATTTACAAAAAAATAAAAGAACGACACTAATTTCTTATGAACCAGCTATGTTAATTGATTACAAAATTATAAAATGGTTTGGAATAGGAACAGGTATAGGCTACAGGTTAATTCTATTCAAAAACGGGAGTATAACAGAAAATTTTTCATCGCCAGTTTATGTAATAAAGCTAAAAGTTTATTTAGGAGCTATTGTTAGGTCTTTTACAGGTAAAGAAATTCCTGCCGAATGATTTTTTGAATTAAATTAGCTACTAATTTTGGAATATACTTACCTTTGAAACCTATGAACGAAAATTTAGACGCAAATAAAACTAACTTGTCTCCCACAGAAAAAGAGATAGAAAAAGTATTGCGACCACTATCTTTTGATGACTTTACTGGTCAAAAAAAAGTAGTGGAAAACCTGAAGATTTTTGTTCTAGCTGCCAGCCAAAGAGGAGAATCTTTAGATCATGTTTTACTACATGGCCCTCCCGGATTAGGAAAAACAACATTGGCTAATATTATTGCTAATGAACTACAAGTTGGCTTTAAAGTAACTTCAGGTCCTGTATTAGAAAAGCCTGGTGATTTAGCAGGTTTATTAACGAATTTAGAAGAAGGTGATGTATTATTTATAGATGAAATTCATCGTTTATCTCCTATTGTAGAAGAATATTTATATTCAGCAATGGAAGACTATAAAATAGATATAATGATAGACACAGGGCCTAATGCCCGAAGTGTACAAATTGAATTAAATCCTTTTACCCTTGTTGGAGCAACTACCAGAACAGGCTTACTAACTGCTCCACTTAGAGCTAGATTTGGTATAAGTTCTAGGTTAGAATATTACGATGCAGATTTGTTAACCAAAATTATTCATCGTTCTGCCGATATTATAAATGTTGGTATAGAACAATCTGCCGCAGAAGAAATTTCAAGAAGAAGCAGAGGGACACCTAGAATTTCTAATGCTTTATTAAGAAGGGTTAGAGATTTTGCTCAAGTAAAAGGAGATGGAAAAATAACCAAAGCAATAGCTTTAATGGGTTTGGACGCACTTAATGTTGATAAAAACGGATTAGACGAAATGGATAATCGTATTTTAAGTGCTATCATAGATAAGTTTAAAGGAGGTCCTGTTGGATTAACAACTATAGCTACCGCTGTAAGTGAAGAAGCAGGAACTATTGAAGAAGTTTATGAGCCATTTCTAATAAAAGAAGGGTTCCTCATGCGAACCCCTAGAGGTAGAGAAGCTACCGAAAAAGCATTTAAACATTTAGGCAAAGTATTTTCCAAAACCGATCAAGGAAAATTATTTTAATTCACCAAGGCATCCTATCTAAGTATTAATACGTCTTGTGCATTCACTGCACAAAACTAAACTATGAAATATTTAAAATTAATTATTTTATTAGTGGTATTTCCATTGATAAGTAAAGCTCAATCTCCCTGTAATCTATCTAATTATGGATCAGTTCCTAAGATATCGGCAACAAGTTATCCTTACTTTAGTGCCGGATCAGGAATTACAGTAAGTGCTAGTACTGTAGGGGTATCTACTTTGAGTGACGTTTCTTATTCTTGCAATGGGCAACCGTTCCCAACATCAAATCCAGCATGGTGGTTAAATAGTGCCGCTCAATCTATTACTTTAACTTTTAGTGCTCCAGTTTCTTCAATATCTGTTATTTTTAATGGTACAAATAGTTGTGAAGAATTTTATTTTGCATCAAATTGTGGTACAGTTTCATTATCAAATTATTGCGGATCAGGATATTCATTAATTAATGGAGGTACTGGATTATTATATAACAATGCTACTACTACAGGAAGTATGGTTACAATTACAGTTCCTGGAGGAGCAACAGTTTTTACTTTAACTCACAACGGATGTGGCGCAGGTTCAAGAATTGCTTTAATGGACTGTATTGTTCCTGCAACAGGTGGAGGAAGTACTACTATCAATCAACCTGCTAATATTACAGTATGCAATGGTGCAACTGTTCCTGCCTCTAATTTTACTTCTACTCCAGCAGGAGCTACTTTTGCTTGGACGAACTCTAATACTACTATTGGTTTAGCTGCTTCTGGAACTGGTAATACCCCTGCTTTTACAGCTACTAATAATACTACTACTCCCATTACAAGTACGGTGACTGTATCTTCTCCCGCTAGTGGTTGTAGTGGAGCTCCAACTCCAGTAACCTACACCATTACGGTTAATCCTAGTCCTGTAGTTAATCCTATTGCTAACATCACTGTTTGTAATGGTGCTAATGTACCTGCTTCGACTTTTGCTTCTACGCCTACTGGAGCTACTTTTGCTTGGACGAACTCTAATACTACTATTGGTTTAGCTGCTTCTGGTAGTGGTAATACGCCTGCTTTTACAGCTACTAATAATACCACTGCTCCTATTACAGCCACTATAACTGTTACCCCTACACTTAATGGTTGTCCAGGCACGCCTGTTACCTATACCATTACTGTCAATCCTAGTCCTGTAGTTAATCCTATTGCTAACATCACTGTTTGTAATGGTGCTAATGTACCTGCTTCGACTTTTGCTTCTACACCTGCTGGAGCTACTTTTGCTTGGACGAACTCTAATACTACTATTGGTTTAGCTGCTTCTGGTAGTGGTAATACGCCTGCTTTTACAGCTACTAATAATACCACTGCTCCTATAACAGCCACTATAACTGTTACGCCTACACTTAATGGTTGTCCAGGTACGCCTGTTACCTATACCATTACTGTCAATCCTAGTCCTGTAGTTAATCCTATTGCCAACATCACTGTTTGTAATGGTGCTAATGTACCTGCTTCGGCTTTTACTTCTACGCCTACTGGAGCTACTTTTGCTTGGACGAACTCTAATACTACTATTAGTTTAGCTGCTTCTGGTAGTGGTAATACGCCTGCTTTTACAGCTACTAATAATACCACTGCTCCTATTACAGCCACTATAACTGTTACCCCTACCTTAAATGGTTGTGTCGGCACACCTGTTACCTATACCATTACTGTCAATCCTAGTCCTGTGGTTAATCCTATTACTAACATCACTGTTTGTAATGGTGCTAATGTACCTGCTTCGGCTTTTACTTCTACGCCTACTGGAGCTACTTTTGCTTGGACGAACTCTAATACTACTATTGGTTTAGCTGCTTCTGGTAGTGGTAATACGCCTGCTTTTACGGCTACCAATACTACTAGTAGTACTGTTACTAGTACTATTTCTGTTACACCAACACTTAATGGTTGTGTGGGTACGCCTGTAACTTATACCATAACCGTTAACCCTACTCCTGTGGTTAATCCTATTACCAACATTACAGTATGCAATGGTGCTAATGTGCCTGCTTCTAATTTCACTTCTACACCTGCTGGAGCTACTTTTGCTTGGACGAACTCTAATACTACTATTGGTTTAGCTGCTTCTGGTAGTGGTAATACACCTGCTTTTACAGCTACTAATACTTCTGCTAGTGCTGTTACTGCTACTGTTGCTGTTACGCCTACTCTTAACGGTTGTGTGGGTACGCCTGTAACTTACACCATTACCGTTAATCCTACTCCACCTGCTCCTACTGCTGCTGATGTTACTATTTGCCCTAATAATACAGCTACGCTTACGGCTACTGCTCCGGGGGGTACTTACGAATGGTACGATGCTGCTGTGGGAGGTAACTTATTAGCAACTACTGCTAGTTATACTACGCCTGTCTTAACTACTACTACTGCTTATTATGTGCAAACTACTGTTAATGGTTGCGTGAGTCCTAGAGCTACAATTACGGTTACTATAGCTTCTGCTATTGTGGTTGATGCTGGTCTTGACGCTACTATTTGTAATGGTGATTCTTATACCTTAGGGGTTTCTCCTAATGGTGCTGGTTATTCTTATTCTTGGGATGAGACTGGTTATCCTGGTTTTTCTACTATTTATAATCCAACAGTTACACCTTCTGCTACTACTACTTATTATGTTACTGTTACGGATGCTAACAATTGTGTTGGTAATGATTCGGTAATTATTACGGTTAATCCTATTCCTGTAGTTAATCCTATTACTAACATTACGGTCTGTAATGGTGCTAATGTACCTGCTTCGGCTTTTACTTCTACGCCTGCTGGGGCTACTTTTGCTTGGACGAACTCTAATACTACTATTGGTTTAGCTGCTTCGGGTAGTGGTAATACACCTGCTTTTACAGCTACTAATACTTCTGCTAGTGCTGTTACTGCTACTGTTGCTGTTACGCCTACTCTTAACGGTTGTGTGGGTACGCCTGTAACTTACACCATTACCGTTAATCCTACTCCACCTGCTCCTACTGCTGCTGATGTTACTATTTGCCCTAATAATACAGCTACGCTTACGGCTACTGCTCCGGGGGGTACTTACGAATGGTACGATGCTGCTGTGGGAGGTAACTTATTAGCAACTACTGCTAGTTATACTACGCCTGTTTTAACTGCTACTACTGCTTATTATGTACAAACTACTGTTAATGGGTGTGTGAGTCCTAGAGCTACTGTTACGGTTACCGTGGCTCCGGGTCTTGTGGTTGATGCTGGTGTAAATGATTCTATTTGTTTTGGTGATTCTTATACTTTAACTGCTACTCCTAATGGTACTGGTTATTCTTATTCGTGGGATGAAAATGGCAACTTAGGTTTTTCTACTGTTTTTAATCCTACGGTTACTCCTACTAATACCACTACTTATTATGTTACGGTTACAGATGCTAATAATTGTTTTGGTTCTGATTCGGTAACGATATTTGTTAATCCTCCTTTATCTGTTACTATGAACGCAACTAATGTTTCTTGTAATGGCGCTTGCGATGGTGTTGCTGCTGTTGTGGTTAATGGTGGTACTACTCCTTACTCTTATAGCTGGTCTTCTGGTGGTACTACTGATACTGAAACAGGGCTTTGTCCTAATCTTTATTCGGTTACGGTTACGGATGCTCTTGGTTGTATTGTTACTGGTGATACTGCTATTACTGAGCCTAATGCTTTAGTGCTTACGCTTAATACTTCTTCTAACCCGCTTTGTAATGGTGCTTGTGATGGAACAATAAATGTTAGTGCTGCTGGTGGAACAGGGGTTTACCAATATACTATTGATGGTGTTAACTTCCAAGCTAGTGGGGCTTTTAGTAATTTGTGTGCTGGTAATTATGTGGTTGGTGTTGTCGATGATAATACTTGCGTGGATACGGTGATGATTACCCTTACTGATCCTGATTTGCTTGTTATTGACTCTATTGTTGATGTTGATGTTTCTTGTAATGCTGCTAATAATGGTAATAATGCTAATGGTAGCATCACTATTTTTGCTACTGGTGGTTCTGCTCCTTTAAATTATAGTATTGATAATGGAACTACTTTTTCTACTGCTAATGTTTTCTCTGGCTTGTCTCCAGGTACTTATACAATAGTGGTTGAGGATGATAATGGTTGCTCTGTTAATGGTGGTAACATTACTATTAATGAGCCTACTGCTATTACTGTTCCTAATGTTGTTACTGATGTTTCTTGTAATGGCTATAGTGATGGTCAAATTGCTGTAGCTCCGCAAGGGGGTACGCCTGCTTATTCTTACTCTTGGTCAGTGAATGGCGTGGGTAATAATCCTGTGGCTAATAACCTTGTCGCTGGTAATGTTACGGTTACTGTTAGTGATGCTAATGGTTGTTCCGAAGCTATTACTGTTACTGTTAATCAGCCTGCTCCTATTAATTACATCGCTTTTTCTGCTGATGTGCTTAATGGTTGTGCTCCTTTAGCTGTTGAGTTTTATAATACTACGGATACTGCTTTAATTGATACTTTTTATTGGGATTTGGGTAATGGTAATATTACTAGTGGTGATACTACTGCTACTGTTTACAATAATCCTGGAACTTACGATGTGTCTCTTTTCGTTACTGACAATAATGGCTGTCCTGGGGTGTTAACTCAAACTGCTTATATCGAAGTGTTCGAAAATCCTACGGCTAACTTCTCTTATTCGCCTCTTGATGTTACGCTTTTTGACCCGCTGGTGTATTTTACTGACCTTTCTCAGTTTAATATCGCTTCTTGGCTATGGAACTTTGCTAATCTTGGTGCTAGTGCTCAACAGCATCCTAATTTTACTTTCCCTGGTGAGGATACTGCTTCTTATCCGGTTACACTTTTGGTAACTAATGATAATGGTTGCACGGATTCTATTACCAAACTCGTGAAAATTAATGGCGAAACTGGGGTCTTTGTACCTAATGCTTTTACTCCAGATGGTGATAATTTAAATGAATTTTTCGCTCCTAAAGGGTTTGGTGTTAGCCCAAATGGCTACTCCTTCCTTATCTTCGATAGATGGGGAGAAGTTATCTTTGAGTCTTACTCTCCTTTTGATGGCTGGAACGGTACTTACAAAGGTAATGTCGTGCAAAATGGCACCTACGTATGGAAACTTAACTACAAAGATACCAATGGTAAAAAATTCCAAAATATTGGAAAAGTAACTATAGTACAATAATCCTAGATTTTTATGTCATGCAACATATAATATAATAATTACGTCAAAAGAAAAACTAGAAAAGCTATTTTAACAAGCCTCTATTATCTCTTATTCGATTATTTATGAAAAAAATATTTCTTGTTGCATCATTATTTACAATATTATTATCATCACTCTTTGCTCAAAGTAATGTATTAGTTATTGACTATAACAATAATTTCTCTAGTGACCAACAAAACAATGCTAGTAACATCTACAATCGCTTATTAGCTACACAAACAAGTGTGTTGAGAGTAAATGCTATTCCTGCATCAATAAATCCCGCTACATATGATCAGGTTTGGATTTTTGGAAATATGGGGGCTCCAAATGCAACAACACTTAACCCTATAATTAATTACATGAATAATGGAGGTGCCGTTTATATCCAATCTGAAGTTTCTTGTTGTACCAACCCTGCTGCATTTGCTGATCAATTAATTGATGCTACAGTAATTGTTGGAGGTTCTATTAATCACACAACAACCAAATCGGGTAATTTTCAATATAATTCTTATTCTAACTTATTATGTAACCCAACTATTAGTTACGGTGCTGCTGTTAGACCTTTTCAAGGAGCAACAGGTCCAAATATTTTATACGAAGCAAACAATACCTGTGGTGGAGCTATAGGTACTGGAGACGTAATTGGAGTAAAATTTTGTTCAGGTGATATGATTTCTGGTCAAGGAGCTTTAATTGTAAATGGCGATTTTAATATCTTCCCTTTAAGTGGAACATGTGGTTCTGTTGGAATTTTAAGTACTCCTAATAATAATGCAGTAATTGACTTAATTGCAGATCTACTTCCAGCTTTAGCTTGTGATCCAAACACAGGTACTCCAGGAACGTTAACGCTTACTGCTAATCCAGTTAATTTTTGTGGTTCTACACAACTAGGATGGACTTACACACCAGGTTCTGGTGGATGTGGTCCAATAGGCTGTTTATTAGATACATCATTTTTATGGCAATCTATTGCAGGCGACCCTATAATTGTGGGAACAAATTTTAGTTGTGACACTTGTGCTTATCCTACTGCATGGCCTTCACAACCTACAACTTATACATTAACTATGACTATTGGAGATACTAACGTTAGCAGTTGTAATACAATAATCGCTTCTGTAATACCTATCACTGTTTACCCTAATACTCCACCATTTGCAGATGCAGGTATTGATACAACAATTTGTATGGGAGATTCTTTGATTTTAGGGAGCAACCCTACTGGTTTCGGAGGAAATGGAGGCCCTTACATTTACATGTGGTCTCCTACAACAGGACTATCAAATCCAACAGACCCTAATCCTATCTATACTCCTTCTGGTTTAGGAACAGTTACTTTTACAGTACAAGTAGATGACGGAAGCGGCTGCCCTCCAGGAATTGCCACTATTGATGTCACTACTGCATCTTGTTGTCCAGCCACTATAGCTAATACTTCAACCACAAATACTAGTTGTTCTTCTGTTTGTGATGGCTCTGTAATTATTAATGTTGTAGATTCTGCTACACAATATAGTATAGATGGTGTTAATTGGACACCAAGCAACACCTTTAATAATTTATGTGCTGGTAATTATACTATTTATTCTACAGACGGTAATTGTTCTGATTCTCTTAATATTACTATTAATGCTAATCCTCTACCTCCAACCCCTACTGTTCTTGGACCTGATTCTATTTGCTCTAATGATGTTTTAACTTTAACTGCTATTGGCTCTGGTAATGGACTTATTTCTTGGTATGCAGATGCTAACGGTTCTGTTTTAATTGATACTGGTACTGTTTTAATTTATACCCCTTCTAACTCTTCTGGTTATATAACCATTTACTTTGGTGAGTCTTCTGGAAATTGTGAAAGTATTCTTGGTTCTTTTACTGTTTTTGTTTATCGCATTAATGCCGTTATAAATGCTACACCTACTTCTGGTATTCATCCTCTTGAGGTGTTTTTTGGAAACAATAGCATAGGTGCTAATTATTATTTCTGGAGCTTTGGTGATGGAGATACTTCTACTACCTTTAGTCCAACTCATGTATATTATAATGAAGGATCATATCAAGCTATGTTAGTTGCTACTAATGGTGTTTGTTTTGATACTACTTACATTACTATAGAAGTTTCTTCAGTTTCTTCTATCTTCATCCCTAACGTGTTTACTCCTAATGGTGATGGAAGTAATGACTTTTTTGTCGTTAAATCTATCAATTTAAAATCTATTAATGGCCAAATCTTAAATAGATGGGGACAAACTATTTTTGAATGGGACGATTTTGATAGCCATTGGAATGGTAAAGGCCCTTCTGGATCTCTTGCTCCTGATGGCACTTACTTTTATATCATTAACGCTGAGGGTAATGATGGCGAAATCTATAATAAAAAAGGATCCCTCTCTCTTATTAGATAACTATCAAACTTTTTAATTTATAAGCCCCCTTAACAATATTTCACAATAAAGGAGCGTTATTCTTTCCAACAAGTCTAACAAAACTCCTTTATTATGAAAGCATTAAAAAAAATGTGCCTAAATGGCACAGCAGCATTTCTATGTCTAATTTTAAGCTCCCATTATCCGCAAAAAAATTATTCTATTAGTAGCAATGTCATTTCTATAGAAAGTGCTTTGAAATATGATTTAATTTCCTATGAAATAGTAAACAATGGCTCTCACAAAGGAGAATGTGTTACAATAAATTTACAAAATAAAACCTCAAGAGCTTTAAGTTTAATGATTGAACCAGGTAGAAATCTAATTTCTATTGACACCAATAAACAAGATATTTTAATTGTTAAAGAAGCTCTTTTTACTCTAACACCTATGGGAAATAGTACTAAAAACTTATTTGGATTTTGTTCTCAGGCACATAAAAATTCTCCTAGTGAAGGAGAAAAATACCTTGTTGGTAAAATGAAAGATGCCAATATTATAAAACTAGCCGAGCATTTAAACAAAAACAAATACCCTATTTCAGCTATGCAATATGCTGTATGGACATTAACTAATAACAGACCTGTTGCTTCTATTTTTCACGAAAGTAGAGATTCTATTATT
This sequence comes from Vicingaceae bacterium, assembly GCA_965284565.1. Lineage (GTDB taxonomy): Bacteria > Bacteroidota > Bacteroidia > Flavobacteriales_E > Vicingaceae > BRH-c54. The sequence continues at coordinate 1,380,783 of OZ260100.1, read as the reverse complement.
GGACTACAAGAATATCTTTCATATAAAGAAAACAAAGTTACACCTTGGTATTCAATTGAATATATGCCCAATGATAGTACAGGAATGGTGTCTAACAAAGCAAAAAACATTTATGGAACGCTAAAGGCTGACTTGGAAAAAGGTCGCGTAATAAAAGTAGTGGTCTATGATTTATATAATATTTCTCAGATTAGAAAAGATATTAAAGTTCCTGAGAAGACAAAAGAGCAATCTATTCTTGTAGATGTTAGCGAACTTCCGAAAGGTCGTTACAGAATGCTTTTTACATCCTTAGCTGGAAGGATAGACGAGAAAATTTTTTGGATATAAAAAATGCCTGAAGAAAATTTCTTCAGGCATTTTAAACAATTAATATTCATTTATTAAATATCTATTTTAGCATACTTAGCATTGGCTTCAATAAATTCTCTTCTTGGTGGAACATCATCTCCCATTAACATTGAGAAGGTATGGTCTGCTGAAGCAGCATTTTCAATGTTTATTTGTCTTAATGTTCTAAACTCAGGATTCATCGTTGTTGACCATAATTGTTCAGCATTCATCTCTCCCAAACCTTTGTAACGTTGTACATTAACACTTCCTTCTTTACCTGCACCTTTAATTTCCTGTACAGCTAGGTCACGTTCTTTATCATTCCAGCAATAGCGTTGTTCTTTACCTTTTTTAACCAAATAAAGCGGTGGTGTAGCAATATAGATGTAGCCTTTTTCTATCAACTCAGGCATATATCTAAAGAAGAAGGTTAAAATAAGTGTTTCAATGTGAGAACCATCAACATCGGCATCACACATAATAATTACTTTGTGGTAACGTAATTTTTCAATGTTCAACGCTCTTGCATCTTCCTCTGTTCCTATTCTTACGCCTAAAGCTGTATAAATATTTTTAATCTCTTCATTATCTAAAATTTTGTGTTGCATGGCTTTTTCAACATTCAAGATTTTACCTCTAAGCGGCATAATGGCTTGAAAATGTCTGTCTCTTCCTTGTTTTGCTGTTCCGCCCGCAGAATCTCCCTCTACTAAATATATTTCACATATTGCAGGGTCTTTAGATGCACAATCAGAAAGTTTTCCTGGCAAACCAGAACCCGACATTACATTTTTACGCTGAACCATTTCACGTGCTTTAGTAGCAGCATGACGAGCGGTAGCGGCTAAAATAACTTTTTGAACTATCGATTTTGCATCAGCAGGGTGTTCTTCTAAATAATTGGTTAGCATTTCGGTTACTGCCTGACTAACAGGAGCGGTAACCTCTCTGTTTCCTAGTTTTGTTTTAGTTTGACCTTCAAATTGAGGTTCTTGTACTTTTACAGAAACAATAGCTGTTAATCCTTCTCTAAAATCATCACCAGAAATTTCAAACTTCAATTTATCTAACATCCCAGAAGTTTCGGCATATTTCTTTAATGTAGATGTTAACCCTCTTCTAAAACCAGATAAATGTGTTCCACCTTCATGAGTGTTAATATTATTTACATACGCATGAATATTTTCAGCATACGAAGTGTTGTAAATCATAGCTACCTCAACAGGAATGCCACTTTTTTCACCTTCCATATGAATTACTTCACCAATTAACGGTTCACGAGTTTCATCAATATACTTAACAAATTCCTTTAGTCCTTCTTCAGAATAAAATTCCTCAAAAACACTGTTGCCTTCTTCATCTTTTTCTCTGTGGTCGGTAATGGTTATTCTAACGCCTTTATTTAAGAATGAAAGTTCTCTCATTCTATCTTTTAAAGTTTCGTAGCTGTATTCTATATTTTCAAATATGGTTCCGTCTGGTTTAAAGGTTACCTCTGTTCCTCTAATTTCAGTAGTTCCAACTTCTTTTACAGGATAAAGTGCTTTACCTTTTTGATATTCTTGTTCATAAACTTTTCCATCACGGTAAACGGTAGCTTTTAAATCGTCAGAAAGTGCGTTTACAACAGAAACACCAACACCGTGCAAACCACCTGATACTTTATAAGAATCTTTATCAAACTTACCACCTGCACCAATTTTGGTCATTACTACCTCCAAAGCAGAAACACCTTCTTTTTTGTGCATATCAACAGGAATACCTCTACCATTATCTCTAACTCCAATAGAGTTATCTTCATTAATCCAAACTTGAATTTCGTTACAATGACCTCCCATTGCCTCGTCAATGGAGTTGTCAACTACTTCGTAAACTAAATGATGCAAACCTCTAACGCCTACATCTCCAATATACATGGATGGACGCATTCTAACATGCTCCATTCCTTCCAATGCCTGAATACTATCGGCCGAATAATTTTTCTTTTGTTCTTCGCTCATATTTTATGTGTTTTTTAGGCTTTTTTTAAGCAAAAACAAATATAAGCATAAGCCAAGGCTATTAGTGTTTTAAAACTGTTTAAAATGCAGTTTTTTATTAACAATTCAATTAACAGTTTTAGGCTGTACAGGGAATTCTTAAATCTATAAAGCTAAGTTGCCAAGAACCATTTATTTGTGAAAAATAAAAGGTATAATTGTAGGTGTTTACAACGGTAATTTTTATGGTTTTGCTAATGAATTGTATGGCTTGCACTTCTTTCTCATTCAAATTAGCATAATGCCAAATTTCACTATCTTCTAAAGGATTTATATTTTCCTGAAAACATCCTTGTTTGTTATAACTATTACTTTCACAAACTATTTTGGGTAGCTTTTCTTTTATAGGCATTAGGCTCAACGAATCGAAAGTTAATTCAAAAAACCCTTGCTTAGTAGCGGATGTTTGGTAATTTTCGATTTCGTAAACCTTGTTTACTTCTGGCATAGCTCCCGAACTTTCTATAATGTACAAGCCATAATCTTTATAAAAAAGTTGGTTGAACGCTGCTGCATTTTTAGTTTCAATTGCTGTTACCAATTGCCGATAAAAGTGCAAAAAGGTATTGGTGTCAGGCATTAATTTAGCATTTTCTAATGCTGTCGAATCTACTTTCACCGTAGTCGAATCTAATTGTTGTTGCTGATTAGTTTCGTTGGTTTGGTTGTCCGTACAAGCAAAAAAACCAACACTAAATAAAATAATTAAATTTTGTATTTTCATCGTTAAATATTTTTTAATCAAAAATTTCCTCAATCACTTTTCCATCGCAAGCGGAAGGCATGGCAACTCCCAAGATTACAGATAGTGTTGCTGCAATATCGGGGATAACAACCAATGCTGAACTGCTTCCTTTTTCAATGTTTTTGCCGTACCACAACAATGGTACATGCGTATCATAATTATAAGGCGAGCCATGTGTTGTTCCTTTGGTGGACCATTTGTTTATCCAACCTGGAGCTAGTACAAACAACACATCGCCCGAACGTACCTGATGAAACCCTCTTTGTACGTTTCCCATTATTTTGTCGGTAAATTCAGCAGACTTCATGCTTGTTGCCGAAACTGCTTTTACAATGCCTTTTTGTGCCAACATAAAGTTTACCGCAACATTTTCTATTTCAATTAAATTTAATTGATGTTCAGCAATCAAATCATGATTAAAAAACAATTGGTAATTTGATAAATTTTCTACTAAGTTTTCTGTATTGAATTTTTCAAAAAGAACATTATTAATTTTCTCTAAAGTAGCTTTTTCTTCAAAATAACCACCCGGAAGTTGGTTGTCAATAGCATGTTGAGGAATATCTACTACTCCATGGTCGGCAGTTAGGAAAACCATAAATTCGTTTTCACCAACTTGTTTTTCCAGAAAAGTTAATAATTCCGCTATTTCTTTATCTAAACGTAAATACGTATCTTGAATCTCTACTGAATAAGGTCCGAATTGATGTCCGATATAATCGGGAGAAGAAAAACTTACCGTAAGTAAATCGGTAATATCATCTTTACCTAATTGCTCATTTTTAATCACTTCAAAAGCCAATTCTTTTAAAATGGTATTTCCAAAAGGAGTTGATTTTATTAAATCATAATTTTTGTTGGCTTTTCTTAAAGCTGGCAAATTATGTGGAAAAATAGGAGCTTTTTCGCCTTCAAAAACTTCCTCATAAGGGTTATTGTCGGCAATACTTTCGGTATATTCTGCAATTGGTAAAAGTGTTTCCCAAGATTGTTGTAAATAAGTATTAGCGGTATTTTTCTGATTTAATTCGTTTAACCATTTAGGCAACTGTTTCATATAGTAAGTGCTAGAAATCCATTTTCCTTCATCTTCTCCAGCAAACCAATAAGCAGCATCAGCCTGATGTCCCGCAGGCAAAATAGCTCCTCTGTCCTTAATGGAAATTCCTATTACTTTAGATTGCTTATTGGCTGTCTTCAACTCATCGGCAATGGTAGTAACCAATAGTTTGTTGGGCGACATTTTTCCCATATCGGTACTTGTGCCAACAGATTGAACATTTTCATCGGAAGTACAGTAGGTTTTAACTTTGTTGGTTTTATCGTACCAAGTGTTGGCAATAATGCCATGGTTGGCAGGAGTTGTTCCTGTGTATATAGAAGCGTGTCCTGGAGCAGTATAAGTAGGCATATAATTGAAATGTGTTTGCTCGCAGTTAAAACCATTATTCACCAACTTTTTAAAGCCGTTTTCACTGAATTTATCCCAAAAACGAGTAAGGTAATCGTAACGCATCTGATCTACTACAATACCAACCACTAATTTGGGTTGTTTTTGTTGCGACCAAGCAAAAAGGGTATTTAGTGTTATAAATAAAGATAATAAAAAGTGCTTCATAATTTTAAGGTTTAAACCACAAATTTACATTTTATAACTACACTTGTTAGGAAAAGATGTTATGATAATGTTAGGAGTTTTGCCACGAATACACGAATGTGTTTAAAATTTCTATTCAACATTACTAACACTAATTAACACAGATTACACAAATTTCTCAGTTGAACGAAAAAATAAAATGAACACAAAAAAACATCTTTGATGTTTTTAATTTGTGATAATTAGTGAAATTAAACTAAAATTTGTGTCAACAGTTATATTAGAAATGTTAAGAATTTAAGGGACTAAAAAAACCCTCACGATGATAAGCCAAAATCACCGAGAGGGTTAAAAGAAGGTTTCTTTAGTTTTTTATTATGCTTCACTTGTATTAAGCGAATCGCCTGTGGAGATGTCAGAATTGCTTTGTGGAGTATATTTTGCAGAACCTAGACCTAAGATTGGGATAAAAATAAATGGTAGTAAAATAATACCTACTGTAAATCCAGAACTTTTCCCGAATCTTATAACCATTCTATTTAAAACCCAGATTCCCCATATAATCCCTATATAAGGTATTAACATCAACAAACCCCACCACCAAGGTTTTTCTGCTATTTTAGCCATTACAATTCCGTTGTATATTGGAATTAAACAAGCCCATCCAGGCTGACCAGCTTTTGTGAATATTTTCCACAAAGATGCTATCATCAATACAATGATTGCTAAATAAATAATAAATACTATTATTATTTCTGTTGTTCCTACCATAATTTTTAATTTTAGTTAATATTGAATTAATTTGAGACAACTAAAATAGAACATTTAACAAAAAGTGCAACTTTTATCTAAAAAATGTTATTAACAATCTATGAAAAAAAGCACTTGGTCTAAATCGTTATTTTTTGCTCCACTCCTTAAAATTAGGGTCTTTGTCGTTTTGTTTAAGCAGTTCATAATTGTTGAAATAAATCTTCTTATCTGATTTTAAATCAATGGGTTCAATTTTTCCCAACGCTCTTTTTATGGTAACCATCTGTTTATCATCACCAAAATAGTTGCTCCATTGCTCTAAATCGTTGACTAATTTTATGTTGTTGATGGCTAAAATTTCATCACCAACCGCCAATCCTAACTTTTCTGCTACAGATTGAGGAGCAACATTGTCAACAATACAACTGTTGTTTTCATAGCGTACCTTAAAACCAAAGTTGGCTTCATTATAATTGTTGGAAGGTGTAATTTTTAATTCACAGCCAATATATTTTGCAGCTTCTTTTAGCCAAGGTGTAAAGTCTGCTGTTCCGTGAATTAATTCCGAATAAATCTTATCGTATGATGTCCCTGAAACTTTTTCAACTACTGCTTTGTAATCAGCATCGCTCACCCCTTTACCTTTTTTAGCAAAATCGGTATAAAGGAGTTTCATCACATCTTTTAATCCTTTTTTGTTACTGGTATTTTTCATGATAAAAACATCAGTAATAAAAGCAACCAACGCTCCTTCTGTATAAATAGAACCTTTTCTATTAGGAATACCTCTTACATAACCGTCTAACCAAGTATCGAAAGATGATGATGCTACCGATAAATTCTCTACACCAAAATTAGTATAGTGTCTTTCTAATAATTTATCGAAGGTACTTTTATATTGCGTCCAATCAAAAACACCCGAAGTAAATAAATATTTGTCGCCAAAATAAGTGGTAACACCTTCATCCAAATAACCCAAAACCGTATAGTTTTCTTTGGTATAATCGTAAGGAAACATCTCTACGGGACGTATTTGTTTTACATTCCATGTGTGGTAGAGTTCGTGAGAGCTTACACCCAACAATTCATTGTACCAACCTTTTTCGTCCATTATTTCATAAGAAGGTCCTAAAGAAATTACGGTTGAATTACTATGTTCTACACCATGATAAGTTCTATAGGTTAATATTTGAAATAAAAAATGGTATTCGTTCACCGGAAAACTGCCGAAATCTTTAATCTGCTTTTTACAAAACTTTTTAAAATCATTTTCCAGCTTTTTAAAATCGGGTTTACACTCTCCTTGAAACCACAAATGAAAAAGCACTTTGCTTTCTTCAAAAGTATGATGCTTTAAGGAGTTGCTGGCTATTAATGGACAATCGACCAACTCATGAAAATCTTTTGCTTTAAACTGATGTTTCGATTGAGCTTTTAAACCCGTAGCTACTTTGTAATCTTTAGGCACTTTCAGTTCTAATGTACAAGCAGTATTCATTTGCTCTGGAATATACATAAAGCAATTTACACCATTAATATAGAGTTGATTTTCATCTAAATAAGAAGACCCGGCATTAATCTCGTTGGCGTAGTAATTATACTTAATGTGAACTTGTTTGGCTTTGTTGGCAAACACCTTCCAAGTATCTTTAGCAGTTTTTTGAAAATTAAGTGGATTACCTTTTTCATTAAACGCTTGCCATTTTTGGATGTTTTTAGCAAAATTAGCCAATTCGTACCTGCCCGGACGCCAAGCAGGAAGTTGAACGGTTATTTCATCTTGTTGTTGTGGATTTTCGGCAATAAACTCAATATCTATAAAATGATTGCTTGCCTGTTGATAAGATACAATGTACTTCATGGGTTACCTAAAATTTGGTTTCCCACAAAGGTAAATAAACAAAGTGTTCTTGTAAATTTTAGGAATGAAAAGACTTACTTTTTTTCAACAAAGCGACTATCTGCTTCCATAACATGTCCACAGCTGTTGCAAGTCCTTAATGCTTCAGAAGCGTAATATTCTTTAAACACAGGTAAAAAGTCATTTTCTATATTGGTTAACGGAAAGTATTTTTCGTAAAGTTTATTGTTGCATTTTTCGCAAAACCACATTAAACCATCTTTGTAATCAGTTCCTTTTCTTACTCTTTCTATAACTAACCCTATAGAACCTTCCGAACGAACCGGAGAATGAGGCACTTTTGCAGGAAGCAAAAACATATCACCTTCTTTTATAGGAACTTTTACTGCTTTTCCTTCATCTTGTATGGTTACTTCAATATCACCTTTTAGCTGATAAAATAACTCTTCAGTTTCATTATAATGAAAATCTTTTCTGGCATTTGGTCCACCCACCACCATTACAATAAAATCCTTTCCTAAAGGATACATATTTTTATTGCCAACTGGTGGTTTAAGTTTGTCTTTGTTTTCTTCAATCCATTGATTAAAATTAAAAGGAAGTTGAACAGCCATAATTTATAGTTTTTGTTAGGTAGGATAAAAGTAAGAAATTATACTAAAAAGGCAGAGATTCTTTTAAAAATTTGTGATTGCAGTATGTTTTTAAATCACTTATTTTTTCTTCTCCATTATATCAACAAAATCCTTTCCTGTAGGATACTCAAATACTTCTAAATGGAAATAAGGAACTGCCGCCAAAATATGATCAAAAATATCTGCCATAATATGCTCGTAATTTGCCCAAGCTTTATCCTTACTAAAGGCATACACCTCTAAAGGAATTCCTGTTGGAGTTGGTTCCAATTGACGAGTCATTATCATCATTTCTTTGTTAATTGCAGGGTGTTCATGTAAATAAGCATCTACATATTTTCTAAACAAACCAAAATTGGTCATGTTTCGGCCATTAATCAATACCGTTTTATCAATATTATTCTGTTCGTTATGCTTATTTATATCAACCTGCCTGTGGTCTATATAATCTGTAACTAACTGAATTTCTTTAAACTTGGTTATTTCTTCATTCGTTAAGAATTTTATACTAGTAGATTTAATAATAACTGCTCTTTTAATTCTTCTTCCACCAGAAATGCTCATTCCTCGCCAGTTTTTAAAAGAATCAGAAATCAAATAATAAGTAGGAATAGTAGTAATAGTATTATCAAAATTCCTGACTTTCACAGTAGAAAGATTGATTTCATAAACATCTCCATCAGCACCATATTTTTCCATAGAAATCCAATCGCCAATTCTTACCGTATCGTTTACACTTACTTGTATGCTTGCTACAAAACCCAAAATGGTGTCTTTAAAAACTAACAATAATACAGCTGATAAAGCTCCTAAGGCAGTTAAAAAGTGTAAAAACGGTTTGCCAGTAATGATGGAGAAAATAATGATAAAACCAAACAACCAAGTAATAATCATAAACACTTGAATATAACTCTCTATAGGTTTATCTTTAAACGCATTAATGGTTTTAAGAAAATCTTTAAAAGTAGATAATATACTTCTGATAAGCCAAATACTCATCACAACCACTAATACACTAACCAGCATTTCAGCATATTTTTCTAAATGCGGAAAGTCAATTAAAATATCAGGAACAAAGGCAGAAATAATATAAAGAGTAACTAAATTAGCAAGGTGTAAAAAGGTTTTATTTTCAACTAAAAAATCATCAAATTTGGTTTTTGACTTTGATGCTAAGTTATGTACAATTTTTTCTGAAAAACCCCTTAACAGCTTATAGAGAATATATCCCAAGATTAAAAGTAAGATAAAGTTAATGAACACATTAGCATAAATTGCCATTGTTTCAGAAATATCTGTTTGGTCTTTTAATAACCTGTAAAAAAACCTAGTTAAAGCTTTAGTCTCCATAATTAATTTTTTTTTTGCAAACTTACTAAATGTTGGCGTTAGAGAAAATGGTTGTTGTTTAAACTAAGTACATATATTAATTCGTAGCATCAAAACCTAATTATTCCTACTTTTGCTTTCTATGGCAGAAGAACTTATCATAAACCAACAACTTAGCAAAGAGGAGAAATATCAAAATTTACTTCCTCAGCTTACTGCATTAACTAGTGGAGAAACTGATGTTATCGCTAATTTGGCTAACCTGATGGCTGCCTTAAAAGAAACATTTCATTTTTTATGGGTAGGTGTTTATATGGTAAAAAATGATGAATTGGTATTAGGCCCTTTTCAGGGGCCAATTGCTTGCACAAGAATTAAAAAAGGTAAAGGTGTTTGTGGTACAGCATGGCAACAAGCTAATACTATAATTGTCCCCAATGTAGATGAATTTCCTGGACATATCGCTTGTAGTAGCGAGTCAAAATCTGAAATTGTAGTACCTGTTTTCAATAAGAATAATGAAGTAGTTATGATTATTGATGTTGATAGCGAAGTACTAAATACTTTTGATAAAACAGATGCTATTTATCTCGAAAAAGTAGCCAACTTAATTACCAATTTTATATGAATTTAAAAGGGTTCATATACATCATTTTTGCCTTATTAATTTATGGTTGTGCTCAGGTAGTTCCACTTACTGGTGGAGATAAAGATGAAATTCCTCCAAAAGAACTAAAAAGTACTCCCGAAAATAAAAGTGTCAACTTTGTTGCAAAAACCATTACCATTGAATTTGATGAATTTATTAGACTAGAAAATCTACTGCAACAATTAATTGTTTCTCCTATTATGGAGGATCCCCCCGAAATTAGTATTAAAGGTAAAAGCTTAATTATTAAATTAAAAGAAAAGCTACTTCCTAATACTACTTACAGCATTAATTTTGGCAACGCCATTATAGACATCACAGAAAATAATCCTATCCCTAATTACAAATACGTTTTTTCTACAGGCAATTATCTAGATTCCTTATCTTTTTCTGGCAATGTACTTTTTGCTCAAGATCTTAAACCAAAAGAAAAAGTGTATGTAATGCTTTACGAACAGTTAGAAGATTCTGTGCCTTATCTTAAAAAACCTAAATATGTTGCTATTACCGATAAAGAAGGCAATTTTTCTATTACAAATATTGCAAAAGGAAACTACAAAGTATTTGCTTTAGAAGATATTAACAGCAATTATCTTTATGATTTACCTAACGAACAAATTGCTTTTTTTGAAAACCCCACTACCCTAGATAGTAACTTGTCGAAACAACAATTGTTTCTCTTTGAAGAAAAACAAGACAACCAATATGTAAAAAAAGTAGAACATAAGGAATATGGCAAGGTTATTTTTTACCTTAATCAGCCTTCAGAAAATGTAACAATAAACACCAATATAAAAGAAAAAATTAGATGGTATATTGAAGAAAAAAACAATACTAACGACACTATAACACACTGGCTATTAGGTGTAGGAAATTTTAAAGAAGTGGAATATTACATTAGTGAAGGTAAAAAAATATTAGATACTTCTGCTGTAACTTTTATTGCGGAATCAAAATTTAAAGATACACTAATTAATATTAAAACTAATATCACTCCTGTTTTCGATTTGAATAAAAACATCCTCCTATCTACTCCTCGCCCAATAAACACTTTTAATCAAGAAAACATTACCTTGTTAGAAGATTCCGTTCCTGTTAAATTTGAAATTAATCAGCATAATAATACCCGGAATTATGAAATAAGTTACCCTTTTAAAGAAAATACAGATTATGTTTTACAAATTCTTCCTGAAACTTTTCAGGATATTTTGGGATTAAAAAATGATAGTGTTGTTGTTAGTTTTAAAACTAAAAAAGAATCTGACTACGGTAATATTATATTGAAAATGGATGTAAATTTTAAAACCCCTTATATTTTGAAATTGCTTAGAAACAACAAAATTATTGATGAAAAATACATAAGCAACAGTCAAAATATTAATTACACTTTTTTAACTCCAGGCGATTATGACTTGCATTTAATTATTGACGAAAATGATAATAAAAAATGGGATACAGGTAATTATTTAAAAACCCAACAACCCGAAACAGTAATTCATTACCAAAAAGCCATAAAAATTCGTCCTAATTGGGACAATGAAATCATTTGGAACATTAGGCTTTAATTATTTGAAATTCAAACAATAACTTGTCATCAATATTTAAAAAACATAATAACAACTATTTCTTCCTGTTTTTTTTTTAGAATAGTTTCTCACAATATATATATTTTTATAACTTGCAAGCGTTTTATTTATTTAACAACCATAAATACTATGAAAAATCTATCAACACTATTAGGAAAAATTCTTTTAACTGTTTTAATTTTATCTTCAACAATTTCAAAGTCTCAAACTAAAAAAACATATTTATCAAAAGAAGCTTTCACAGAACAATTAAATGAAATACCAGAAGACCAATATCAAAAACGAATTGATTTTATTGAGAAACATATTAATAAAAACGACACCTTATATGCTGATTTATTAATTGCACTTTCTTATTACAGCATTCAAAGCGAAGATTATAAAAAAGCTATTGTTTATTGTGATGAGGGGTTAGCACTTAAGTATCATAACGAACATACCACTTTCTATGGCAATAAAGCATCAGCACTTTTGGAATTAAAAAAGTATGATGAAATGTTAGCAGTTGCAGACAAAGCTCTAAAATCTTTCCCAAAAAGTGCTAAAATACATTATGTAAAAGCCTTGGCTTATGAAGGCAAGAAAAATTATAAAGAAGCCATAAAATATAATCAACTTGCAATAAAGTTAAGTCCGTTTAATGCAACTTATCACTATAAATTAGGAGAGTTTTCTTACCGAGCAGATATGGTTACACAAGCTGCAATGTGTTATAGTATGTATTTAATTTTAGATCCTGATGGAGAAAATGCCATAACAGTTTTAAGTGCCTTAAACACTATACTAACCTCTAAAAATGAAACCGAAAGAATTAACATAGATAATTTTGATGATGCTAAAGCTTTTGAACAACTTGATAAATTAGTAAAGAATTATGTTGCTCTTAACAAAAAATACAAATCTCCTTCAAAAATAGATTTGCCTTATGTTAAACAAACACACCTTATTTTAAACTCCTTAAAAGATTTACCAAAAACTGATGCTTTTTGGGGAAACTATTACATTCCTTTCTTTAAGCAAATTATTGACAACGGAATGTTTGAAGATTTTATTTATACCATTTCTTTTTCCATAAGTGATGAAAGCAAATACAAATCAATTGTTTTAAAAAACAAACAAAATGTAATTGATTTTGTAAGGAATTATTTTGCTGTTTGGAATAAAATTATTTCTGAAGAAAAACTTGATAATGGAGAAACTGAAAAATATTATTATCAAAATAATGATTATGTAAATGCCATTGGAAAAATGAAAGGGGATAATATGATTGGAATATGGAAAACATATAATAAACAAGGTGCATTATTTTCAGAAGGAGCTGTTGATGATGATAATAAAAAAACTGGAGAATGGACTTTTTACTATCCAAACAAACAAATTAATGAGTTAGCTTTTTTTAAAGGAGGAAATTTAGAAGGAGAATATAAATACTATTATGAAAATGGTGTTTTAGGTGGAATATCTAACTATAAAGAAGGTAAAATAGTGGGAGAATATACTAACTATAATAAAAAAGGAGCAACAACAGAAACAGGAACATACAATAATGAAAACATTATTACTAATCAGAACTTTTATTATGATATAGGAAAGGACTTTCTTAATTACAAAGTAACATACAAAGACGGAAAAATTGAGGGTTTAGTTAAAGTTTTATATGAAGATGGAAGTATAAAGTCTGAAATAATGTTTACTGATGGGACAAGAAACGGACAAGAAAAAGAATATTATAAAAGCGGCAAACTGCAAGCTGAATATACAAATACAAATAACCTAATGAATGGCGATTATGTTTCCTATTATGAAAATGGGAAAATAAATTCTAAAGGAAAATATAAAGATGGTATTCTAATAGGAAATTGGGTTTACTATAATAAATATGGAGAAAAAACGGAGGAAATATTTTATGATGAAAAAGGTAAAAAAACAGGACTTTATAAACAATATGATATTGACGGAATATTATTTAATGAAATAGATTATAAAAATGGAAATCCTATTGCATACCGATTTTATGATAAAAAAGGAGCTATTTTAAAAGACGTTAAAAAATCTAAAGGAAGTTTTTTATATGAAGGTTTTTATGCGGATGGTGTAAACTCTAGTAAAGGAAACTACTTATTAGAAGATGGAAAAGATGGAAAATGGGAATATTTCGACAAAAATGGAAACCTAGATGCTATTGAACATTTTAATAAAGGAAAGTTAGTTGAGGATGAAATCTACTATTATTATAATGGTGCAATAAAAACTAAAATGAGTTATAATGATGACTCACTCTCTGGGTATTATGCAAATTATTACATTAACGGCAACATAAGTATACAAGGTTGGTATGAGAAAAACAATAGGGTTGGAGAATGGAACTATTATTATACTGATACTACGCTTAAAGAAAAATATTACTATATTGACGGACAGTTAAATGGCAAGCAATATTACTATTCTCCAAAAGGAAAAATATATATGATACAAGACTTTCACCTTGGTAAAATACTAACTACTACTCTCTATGATACACTTCAAAATGTTTATCAAATTATAAATGAAGATACTACTGGTGAAAATATTGTTGGAAAACAATTCTTCCCTAATGGGAAAATAAAAAAAGAAACCGCTTATAAATATGATATTTCGCATGGCCCATTTACAAATTACTACCAAAATGGTAAAATTCAGTCAACAGGCCAATACATAAATAATAAAAGAGAAGGTATTTGGAAATGGTATTACCCTGATGGAAAACTATCTTATGAAGGTAAATACTATCAAGATGAGAAACATGGCGAATGGAAAGATTATGATGATGATGAAAATTTAAGTAGTAAAAAAAATTATGACAATGGTTTACTAGAAGGTGAATCCTTTTATTATAGCCCCTCAGGAAATATAACACAAAAAGAAAACTACCGCAATGGAGAACTACACGGAGAAAAAACATTTTATGACGAGTATAATAACCTACAACTAATAAGACATTATTGGAATGGAAAATTAACAGGGTATTCATACTTAGGAAAAGATGGAAAAGAAATTCCAGAAATTAAATTAGAAAATGAAACTGGAGAAATAATTGCCTACTATAAAAATGGTCAAATATCTAGAAAAATGAAATTTAACAAAGGTATTTTTATTGATGATTATGAAGAGTATTACTACAATGGACAATTAAAAGAAAAAGAAAGTTATGAAAATGGAGAACGCCAAGGAGAAGTGAAGTCTTACTATGAATCAGGAAAATTAAAATCAGTAAGATACTATGAATTAGGTAATTATCACAATCTTTTTACCGAATATTATGAAAATCAAAAAATCAAAAAAATAACCTCTTATTTTGATGGAGAGTATAATGGCTGGACAAAAAAATACACCCCTTCTGGAGACCTACTATACCAAATTTATTATATTAATAATTACTTAATTTATTAATGAAAAAACATTACACACTTTTACTAACATTAGTATTTTCACTAATACATATTATAGCTCAAGATCATTCTGAAGAGTTAAATTTTTTTCATGAAAAATACCCTAACGAAAACCTTGTTATAATAAGTCATGTAGAAGAAATTGATGTCTCTAAATCTAAAAATGGATTACAAATAACCATAAAGTTTAATGAAGAAAAACTTTATTTACAAGATAACGCCAACCTCTTTTCTGAAGAAAAAATTAGTGGCTCTTCTTTCCATAAACTCTCAGAAATAAAAGCTTCCTCGCTAATTTTTAACGGAAAAAACTATAAAGAACAGAAAATAAATAATTTCAATGAAAAAGATAAACTTGACAACGCTATTTTTCATGATGATGTTAAAGAAATAAGTTTTTACTACCCTAACCTTAATAAAGGTTCCAAATCAAATCTATCTTATACAACTAGTATCACCGACCCTAGGTTTTTAACCTCTTTCTTTTTTCAAGAATACTATCCGATTAATGAAGTTACATATAAAATGACTGTTGATAAAGATATTAATATAGGGTTTAAAGAGTTTAATACCGATAACTTTAAAATTGAACATACTGTTGAAGAAAAGAAAAATAAAAAAATCTATACTTGGAAATCAACTCATGTTCCAAAAACAGAAAGTGAATCAAATGCACCTTCTTTTTTTCATTCCATTCCTCATATAACTCCTTATATTGAATCTTATTCAGAAAATGGTCAGACAGTGCCAATATTAGGAAGCACTAAAAAACTTTACGATTGGTACTATTCTCTTACCAAAGATTTTTATGAGAAAAATGATACTATTCCTGAAATTAAATCTTTAGTAGACAGTCTAATTGCAGATATAAATTCTGATGAAGAAAAATTAAAAGTGATATATTATTGGGTACAAGAAAACATAAAATATGTTGCTTTTGAAAGCGGCTTAGGTGGTTTTGTTCCTCGCTCTGCAAGCTCAGTTTATAACAAGAGGTTTGGAGATTGTAAGGATAATTCTAGTATTTTAAAAGAAATGCTCGAATATGCTGGGTTAAATACCTATTTAACATGGGTAGGTACTCGAAGATTACCTTATTCTTATAGTCAGATATCAACTCCAGTAGTAGATAACCACATGATAAACACTTGTATTATAGACTCTAATTTTTATTACTTAGATGCCACAGGAAAATATGCAACTATTGATATGATAGCTTCATTTATTCAAGATAAAGAAGTATTAATTGGCATAGATGCAGATAGTTTTATTGTAAAAAAACTACCTATTACAAATGCTGAAAGAAACTATTTTAATGATACCGTTGCTTTAGAACTAAACAATTTAGATTTAGTAGGTAATGGAAAATATACTGTTAACGGATATCCAAAAATCAAAATTTTTAATCATCTTGAAACGCTTAAAGATGATAATATTAAAAAATTTTACACTATTAATTTAACTAAAGGAAACAATAAATTTATTATTAATTCATTTGTTGAAACCAATAAATTTGATTACGATAAGCCTTTTGAGTTATCTTACGATTTTTCTGTCGCTAGTTATGCTACACTAACTGATAACCATCTATATATAAACTTAAATCTACACAAAGATTTTATCCCCGAAACAATAAAAAAAGACAGAACACATGACATAGAACAAGATTATTGCTATAAAAAATCTTATTATTATAAACTTAAAATACCAGAACAATACGAAGTTGAGTATATCCCAGAAAATGTTCATGTAAACACTAAAGATTTTTCTTTTAATCTTACTTACAAAATTGAAGCTGATTACATTATTTATGAATCCTCCTTTAAAGAAGAAAGTCTTTTAATTGAAAAAAATCAATTTTTAAAATGGAATAAATTTATTCAGCAAGTGCAATCTGCCTCTAAAGAGGTTGTTGTATTAAAACACAAATAAAAACACCACCTCTTATGAAAAAATTATTTGCTACACTTCTTGTTCTTTCAACTCTAAATATTGCTCACGCTCAACTTACTCCTTTTTATAAAAGCTATAATTGGTCAGAGAATATTGACAAAATGAACATCTTAAAAGATACACTTATTGAAGAAGAAGTTCTAGTACTTAAAGACTATGCTTCCAATGAATTCTCTTACCCTGACGATAAACAAAATACATTAACTCAATATGTTTTAACCCATAAAGCTTATTTATTGAGAACAAATAATGCCATAGAAGATTTTAACAAAGTATATTTGAGTTTTGACAACTCTTCAGAAATTTTAAAAACTAAAGCTAGAGTTATAACTCCCTCTAATAAAATTATTGAGTTAGATTCTACAAAAATTTTAACTGCTGTTGATGAAGAAACTAATGTTCAATATAAATACTTTGCCTTTGAAGGTATAGAGGTTGGTTCTATTGTTGAATATTTATATGTGATAAAAAAAAGACCCTATTATGAAGGTTCCTATGTAAGAATACAGTCTGAATACCCTATTTTTAATTTAGACTTTCATGTTATCTCCCCAAATAATTTAATTTTTAAATTTAAAACCTATAACAATACAGACTCTATCTCTAACGATACCTTAGCCAACGGAAAATGGGATTTTAATATCAAGTATGATTATATTCCTTCTTTAAAATATGAGAATAATGCTGCCTATCAAAGTAAACTTATGGCATTGGTTTATAAGTTAGACCGTAATACATATGGTGGTACCCGAGATATCTCTTCTTATAGTACTTTAATTCAAAACATGTATGATTTTTTACATTATAACGAAGATAAAAACAAAAAAACTGTAGAAAAATTTTTAAAACAAATGAAGTTTAAAGCTTCTAAAACTACAGAAGAGGACATCTTATTTATTGAAGATTACCTTAAAAAAAATATTTATATTAATGAAAACAATGGTTCGCAAGAGTTAAAAAGTATCGATTTTATAACTTCAAATAAGCTTGCTAGTGAATTAGGGATTCTTAAATTATATGCACAAATATTCGCTGCATTAGAAATAGAAATGGAGCTTGTTTTTTCTGGTAATAGACTTTCAAAAAAGTTTGATTCTGAATATGAAGCAACAACATTTTTAGAAGATTATCTTATTTATTTTCCTTCAATAAATAAATATATGGCTCCAACTAACTTAGCTTCAAGAGTTGGTTTGCCTACTTTTACATTAACTCATAACTATGGTTTATTTATAAAAGAAGTAGCATTAAGTGGTTTTAAAACAGGTCTTGGTGAAATTAAATTTATTGAGCATGTTCCTTATACTGAAAATACCGACAAAATGTATATTGATGTTTCTTTTGATGAAGACAATATTACCAATCAAAAAATATTTTTTAACAGACAAATGTCTGGCTATAATGCCAAAGACCTTCAGCCTTTTTATTACCTAATTACAGGTAAAGATAAGACAGAACTACACAAACAATTATTTACCAGTATTAACAGTGAACTTGAACCAGAAAACATAGTTGTTAAAAATGAAAATGCTGCTGATTTAGGTAAAAAACCATTTATTATTGAAGCAGCATTTGAAACTGATGCATTCATTGAAAAAGCTGCAGATAAAGTAATCTTTGAAATTGGCAATTTAATTGGCCCTCAAACAGAAATTTATGACAGTTTAGAAAGAAAACTACCAGTAGAACTTAACTATACAAAATATTATTATCGTGAAATTAAAGTTAAAATCCCAAAAAACTACAAAATAGTTAATTTGGACGATTTAAATATTGAAAATTACTTTATCAACAATGGCGATACCTCTATGGCTTTCACATCAAAATACACAGTAAAAGATAACGAGTTAGTTGTTGTATGTGAAGAATACTATAAAAACATTGAAATTCCTGTTAAACATTATCAAGAGTATAGAAAAATTATTAATAGTGCTGCCGATTTTAATAAAATCAAATTGATTCTTGAGCCTAATTAATCACACTTCAATTTTTTTCCATTTTCCTTTTCGGAAAAACCAAATAGCAATAAGTGCATGGAGTGAATGACAAAAAGCAATGGTAATAAAAACACCTAACACTTCCATTTGCATAGGAATAGCTAAGATATACGCCATTGGAATTTCGAGTAGTAAAAATACACCAATATTAATATACATAGGGGTTTTAGTGTCTCCTGCTCCATTAAATGCTTGAATCATTACCATTCCTACTGCAAAAAACACGTACCCTAAAGCAATAACTCTTAAACCTGTGCCTGCAATGGTGCTTACTTCTTCGCTAAGTGTAAACCAACTTGCCAACACATTTCCAAAAAATAAGTAAATGATGGTAATAACCGAAAGAAATATTACATTGTACCGTGCAGTTAACCAAACTGAAATAACCGCTCGTTTTACTTTTTTAGCTCCTAAATTTTGACCAACCAATGTAGAAGCTGCAGCTGATAACCCCCAAGCAGGCATTAAACTAAAAATTAAAATTCTGAATGCAATGGTAAACCCGGCAACAGAAGCACTTCCAAATTCTGCAATAATTCGTGTTAGTACAATCCATGCAACTGAATCAATAAGAAACTGCCCCATTCCACCCATAGAAATTTCTATGATACGCCTCATTGTCTTCCACTTTAGTTTAATGTTTTCTTTAAGAATAACTAGGCGATGTTTTCCATTTAATAAATGATATAGTTGATAAATTACTCCTATACTTCTTCCTGTGGTGGTTGCCCATGCAGCTCCTTCCAAGCCAAAACCTTCAAAACTACCTATACCAAAAATAAGTAATGGATCAAGAAAAATATTAATGCCGTTAGATATCCATAATGTTCGCATTGCCAAATGTGCTTGCCCTGCACCACGAAAAGCTCCGTTAATCAAAAACAACAGCATAATGGCTAAATTTCCTGCAAAAATAATTTGTGTATAAGGAACCCCAATAGCTATTACTTCATCACTTGCTCCCATTAATTGCAAAATATTTTCGGCAAACAGAAAACCTAACACAGCAATTACAATAGAAATGCCTCCACCAAATATCAATAATTGAAAAGCAGCACTACCTGCAGCCTTAAAATTTTTTTCACCAAACCTTCTTGCTACCATTGCTGTTGCAGCCATGCTAATGCCTACACCAACAGAATAAACAATAATAACTACTGCTTCTGTTAAGCCTACTGTAGCCACAGCATTATCTCCTAATTTACCCACAAAAAAAATATCTACCACAGCAAAAAGAGATTCCATAACCATTTCCAAAATCATAGGAACCGATAAAAGAAAAATACCAGTTTTAATGTTGATTTTGGTAAAGTCTTGCTCTTTACCTAAAAGGGCTTCTTTAAATAATTTCCAACTGTTCATGAGAATTTTTGAGGAGATAAAAATAATGTTTTTTAAGCTACTTAGGCTAACTTTCTTAGCAGCTTGTTATTTTTTCTTTAATCTTTTTTAAATGTTAGTCCTTTTTCTTCTAGTGCCTTCCTTAATATTGGTATACTGGCTTTTCCCATTCCGTGAAGCTTTAGTATTTCTTTTTCTGTATAAGTAGCCAATTTTTCTAGTGTATCTATTTCAAAATAATTCAACAATGCATTTCTTGCAGGGGAAGAAAGTAGTGAGAGGAAACCTTCAGATGGTTTTTTCTCTTTCTCGCAAGTTGGGCAAGTTGGACAATCGCTACTCTTATAATATTGATGTCCTTTTTTACAAATTCTTAATGTTGCTTTTGCTACTCCCATTTAATTTGATTATTCTACTCAATCGTATTATTAAATCTAATAATTACTAATTCATTTATAACAACACTTCACATTCAAACCCATTTTGTTTAACCAATTCAGGAACTTTATTAAGGTCGTTTGTTTGGGTCATTATCCTTAAAATACGGTCGCAATCTTCTAAATCAAAAGAAATTGCCGCATCAGGAAAAAATGATTGTATTTTCTGAGCTATACGTTCAGCATCTTTGTGTTGCTGAATATTTGTTTTAAATATTTCTATATTCAAAATCACTTTTTTCTTATTAACTTATACTTTTTCATCACAATTAAACATCCATTGCACACCAAATTTATCTTTACAACTTCCATAATATGAACCCCAAAACATCTCCATTAACTCTTGTTCAACAACTCCTCCTTCAGAAAGTGCTTTAAACAAACGCTTAGTTTCTTCTCTGGTATCTGGTTGTAAGTTAATATATACATTATTACCAAATTTTACATTGAAACCCATAGATTCAGGAGCATCGCTTCCCATAAGCATTGAGCCACCAAGAATAGGAAGACAAACATGCATTACTAAATTTTTGTCTGCTTCGGGGATAGGGGGCATATCATCAGATGGTGGAATATCACTAAAACGGTGTATTTTTCCGTCAAACTCACCACCAAAAACGGTTTTATAAAAATTAAAAGCTGCTTCCGTATTTCCCGGAAAGTTTAAATATGCGTTTACTGTTGCCATAATGTTTAAGTTTTTTATTGTTCACAAATTGATTTAAGTTTATTTAATGCTTTAGGCCATGTTTCTTCAAAATAAGCCTTGTATTCTTCATTACTATCCGTATCAACAGCAAGTATTGTTTTTCCGTTTTCACTTGTAAAAGTGTAATTTTCTAATGCTCCTGACCAACCTTCTATTTTCGGACCACTTGTTATTTCTTTGTCGCCATGAAGTAAGCCTACATGCTCTATAGAAATAAATTTGTTAGGAATATTTTCTTTGATTTTACTCACCATTCCTCCAACATTTCCTTTTTCATCTGATCCTACAAAAAGAATTTTTGAACCCTTTTCCCAAGAACCTTCAAAGTTAGATGTAGGATTAAATTCTTTTGTCCATTCCTCATATGTTGGTTTACTAATCATAAGTTGATATACTTTTTCAACAGGAGCATTAATGGTAATTTCAAAATGTAAGTTACTCATAGCTGATTCTGTAGTTTTCATAATAAAAAGGAGTTTAAAAAATGACTAAATTGATATTAACACTACAAATGTAAGGGCTTTATTTAAAAAATAAGAGGTGTAAATAGGACAATGAAAAGGTGATTTGCGACAATTATTTTTATATTTTTGTTGATATGAAACATGTTTCCATTTTATTACCTCACTTTGTAAACCTTGCTGGATTTGAAAATGCTCGTCAGGGATTGCACGAAACCAATGAGTTTTTAAAAACACAAGGAAAATCGCCCGTATTTAATATTGAGATAGTAAGTATTGTCCCTGAAATTCAAGTTAACAATGGTCAGTACACTATAAAAGCAGACAAACTACTGCACGAAATTAACACTACTGATATTATTATCATTCCTCCTATTCAAAATAATATTGCTGAAGCATTACAGTTAAACCATGAGTTCTATCCTTGGATAAATGCACAACACCAAGCAGGAGCTCAAATAGTAAGTTTATGTTTAGGTGCTTTTTTATTAGCAAGTACCGGATTGTTAAATGATAGAGATTGTGTAACGCATTGGCGTGCCAGCGAGCCTTTTAAACAACTTTTTCCTAAAGTAAATTTGCTCTCAGATAAAATAATGACAGATGAAGATGGTATTTATACGGGAGGAGGAGCTTTTTCTTCAGCTAATTTAATTCTTTATGTAATAGAGAAAATGGTAGATAGAGAAACGGCTATTTATTGCTCTAAAATATTTCAGATAGATGCGGGAAGAACTTCTCAGTCGCCATTTATTATTTTTAAAGCTCAAAAAAACCATGCTGATGTTGATGTAAAAATAGCTCAAACATTTATTGAAAAAAATTACATGGATAAAATTATCATTGATGATCTATGTAATTTAATAGGAATAGGGAGGAGAACCTTTGAGCGTAGGTTTAAAAAAGCAACTGCCAACACTATAATAGAATACTTACAACGAATAAGAGTTGAAGCTGCTAAAAAACAATTGGAACTAGGTATTAAAACCGTTAATGAAATCATGTTTGATGTAGGTTATTCTGATACTAAAGCCTTTAGAGCTACTTTTAAAAAAATAACCGGATTAAGTCCTATAGAGTATAAAAATAAATACAATAAGGTGCTTGTAAATTAATACATGGTATAAAAAATCCTATATAAACTCCTTTTTAACAACCAACCAATTTTAGGTTATAGAGGTTTTCTTCGCTATCAATATAGTATGTATATCTTTTTCCGTTTCTGATTTTTTGTATTCTACATAAAATACTTTTATTGCTACAAAATTATTATCTGTAAGTAGCTTTTTTATGCTATCTAATTGATAGAAATGAAAATATACTCTATCTCCACTACTGCTAACTTGATAATTTGATTTATCTGGATTACCTTCAACAAAACTTAAATAAATCAGGCCGTTTTCACTTAATAAATTAGAACAATCAGTAACTAGCTTAGCAGCATCTAAATCTGACAAATAAGGCAGACAAAAACCACCAACTATTCCATTGTATGTTGTTTTTAGCTGATCAATCTGCCTACAATCCATAATGGTAAAACTTGCTTTAGGATTATTCTTTTTTGCAAGTTCTATCATATTAGGAGCTATATCTGTTCCTAAAATTTCAAAATCCGGTCTTTTTGATAGTAGATAGTTAGTTATATTACCTGGTCCACAACCTATTTCTAAAATTTTGGCTTTGGGTTGGTTAATTGCATCACAAACAACATCATACGTTTCATTGTATAAATTCATA
This sequence comes from Vicingaceae bacterium, assembly GCA_965284565.1. Classification (GTDB taxonomy): domain Bacteria; phylum Bacteroidota; class Bacteroidia; order Flavobacteriales_E; family Vicingaceae; genus BRH-c54. The sequence goes on along the minus strand of OZ260100.1, from coordinate 1,357,193 downwards.
TTCATAAACTTATCTTGATATATTGAAGCTATTTTATTCCACGTTTCAAAAGTTTCCTTATACCTATGCATAGTTTATGGTTTTATAAAACAAAAATCGTAAAGCTCTTATTTCTTGATTAAAGCAAGATATTTATCTCTGTTCTCAAAAATAACCCAAAGGTTTATTGCTAACAATACCAACGCCATTGGTAATCCTGAAGGTGCTTGATAAATGTGTGTCAATATTATGCCTACCATTATCGGAAAAATAACGATAGCTCCTAATGCTCTAACCCGTGGAATAATAAAAAGTACCCCCCCAACTATCTCCGCCACAGCAACAAGCGGCATCAACCAACCAATTGTCATAAAAGCTTCAAACAACTTCATCATAGATTCCGGCATGTCTTCAGGTACCGGCATATAATTAAAAAACTTATTAAGTCCTGCATTAATGAACATTAGTCCAAATAACAGACAGATTACAAACATGATTTTATTTTTCATCTCTATTTATTTTAAGGTTAATACTAATTCATCTAAATTACTAAGCTAACAACTATACTTTCAGGCAAGCACGAAACCCTCTTGCAGCATAATAAGATTCTGCTCCATTGTGATAAATGAAGGTTTTTCCGTAACGCCAATCACCAAAAATGGCTCCTCCGAGTGCTCTAACATTTGCAGGTGTTGCAATCCAGCTAGATGTTTTTGTATCGAATTTTCCTAATTGTTGCAACTCATGATATTGCTCTTCAATTAATAATTCAATACCCATTTCTGCTGCCATGCCAATAGCACTATGTTTAGGTTTATGTTGTTTTCTAGATTCCAATGCTTCAGGGTCGTAACAAACACTCCTGCGACCTTTGGGGCTTTCTGCGGAACAATCATAAAAAACATATTCGTCAGTAGTTTTATCATATTTAATTACATCCGGTTCTCCTTCGGTTTCTTCCATTTCATTCAGCGACCATAGTTTTTCAGGATTAGCTTCCAACTTTTCTTGTACTTTCTTCCACTCAAGTTCTTTGTGGCGATTTAAGTTTTTTTCAAAACGAGATTGTAAGGTTTTTAATAATTCCTCTTTTTGTTGCTGAGGTAGTATTTTTTTATTACTCATAACTTTTTGATTTTTAGTTAAAAAAATAATTTATGCTCTCCACCTGCTAACACGTATTTTAAACTTCTCTACAATAAAATAGGTTACAGGAACAATAACTAACGTTAAAAAAGTGGCAAAGGTTAATCCAAAAATTACTGTCCATGCTAATGGTCCCCAGAAAATTACGTTATCTCCACCAATATAAATTTTAGCATCAAACTCCATTATTAATGAGAAGAAATCTATATTTAATCCTATTGCTAAAGGAATCAACCCAAAAACGGTAGTAATGGCCGTTAGCAATACTGGACGTAAACGAGCGGTTCCACCATCTACAATAACATTTAATAATTCTGGCAAAGCCAATTTATCTTTTTTAACCAATCCTAATTCTTTTTTCTTTCTTTCCACTAAAAGCTCAGTATAATCGAGCAACACTACACCATTATTTACCACAATTCCGGCAAGAGAAATAATTCCCACCATAGTCATCATAATTACGAAAGTCATGTTAAAAATTACCAAGCCAAAAAGTACTCCAATAAAGCTAAGGAAGATAGTCATTAACACAATTAATGGTTTTGAAAAAGAATTAAACTGCAATACCAATAAGAAAATAATTAATCCTAACCCTGAAAACAAAGCTGTTGTTAAAAATGCCATGTTTTTTTCTTGTTCTTCCATTTGTCCAGTAAAGTCTATGGTAGTGTTTTTAGCTGTTTTAAAATTAGACAACCTAGTTTTAATGGTTTGAACAATTTCTGTAGCATTATATCCTGTTTTAACAGAAGAATACAAAGTAACCACACGATTTAAGTCTCTATGCTTAATAGCAGTGTAAGAGGATGTATTGTTAGTTGTAATTAATGTAGAAACAGGAATATCTTTTATTTGCCCGTTAGACGGATCTCTAAATACAATTCTTTGGTTAAAAAGTGCATTAGTGTTATGTTTGTATGCTTCATCAAACCTAACAGCAACATCATATTCTTCACCACCTGACTTATAAACACTGGCCTTTTCCCCATAAAGTGATCTACGCAATTGACTTCCTACTTGTCCGACAGAAACACCTAATTCTCCTGCTTTTTTTCTATCAACAGTTATTTCTGTTACGGGTTTACTTTTATTTACATCAATTTTTAATCCTTCTATTCCAGGTATATTTAATTTATTAATTGCATCTCTAAGGTTTTTTGCTGTAAGAATCAATTCATTATAATCCTTTCCTCTAATTTCAATGTTAATAGGATAGCCTGCAGGAGGACCAGCTGCTTCTTTTTCTACAGAAATATTTACTCCTGGATAAGAACCAACAGCTTCTCTTACTTCTTCCATAAAATCTTTACTGTTTTTTCCTCTTCGTAATTTAGACTCTCTGAGAGAAACGGTTATTTTTCCTTTGTGAGGCATCTCTGCATTAGAACCTCCGTCAGTTTGTGGATTTCCAGCACCTTCTCCAACTTGAGAAACGGCAGATTCTACCATATAGTTGTAGCCTGTTTCATCCTTATAATTATCAACTATTTTATAAACTTTAGCTTCAATTTCTTTAGTTAGTTTATTGGTTTTTTCAATAGCTGTTCCTTCGGGATATTCTAAATAAACAAATACTTGGTTGGGTTCATTATCAGGAAAAAACTCCACTTTTGGTTGTGCAATAGCAAATACAACAAACGATAAAAATAGTAACCCAAATGTTCCGAAAAGAAATGCGTATGGCTTTTTACCACTTAAAGCAAATGATAAAAATTGTTGGTATTTACTTTCTAAAACAACCAAAATAGTCTCCTGAAAATAATCAGCCGCTTTTACCAATAAATATTTATATACCCAAAGTATGATGGAGGCAAAAACTAACAAAGTTCCCATACCTCTAAAAGCACCTCCAATAATTAAACTGAGTACACCAAAAAAGAATAAAATAGCACTTAGTTTAATTAAGAACTTTTTACTCATCGCTTTTTCTTCAGTTTTCATAAAATCTGCTGTAAGCATAGAGTTGATAAAAATGGCTACAAATAGTGAAGAGCCCAACACTATAGAAAGTGTAATAGGGAATATTTTCATGAAATTACCCATAATTCCTGGCCAAAAACCAAGTGGAACAAAGGCTGCTACTGAAGTTAATGTTGAAATGATAATAGGTGTAGCAATTTCACCAATACCTTGTTTGGCGGCAGCTATTCTACTCATGTTTTCTTTTTGCATTAAACGCAACACATTTTCTACTACCACAATTCCATTATCAACCAACATTCCCAATCCCATAACCAAGGCAAAAAGCACCATGGTATTCATCGTATAACCAATTAAATTTAATAAGGTAAACGATAAAAACATAGACATTGGAATGGCAAAACCAACAAACAAAGCATTTCTAAATCCTAAAAAGAACATTAATACCCCAACCACCAACAGAATACCAAAAATGATATTATTTACCAACTCATCAACTTGATTAATGGTTTTTGTAGATTGATCATTAGAAGTAGTAACGCTTAAATCTTTAGGTAAATAATTGCTTTTAGCTTCTTCAAGAATAACTTTAATTTTTTCGACAGCCTCTACCATGTTTTTACCCGAAAGCTTTTTTACATCAAGCATTACCACAGGCTTAGAAAATTCTCTAGCATAAGTTGTTCTTTCTTTTTCCTGAAAAGCTATGGTAGCAATGTCTTTAAGGTAAATTGGTCCTTTTTCATTTTTTACAACAAAGTTGCCCAACTCAACAGCATCTTCAATTTCTCCAATAACCCTAATGGTTCTTCTTTGCTCATTCATTACCAAATTACCCGCAGAAACAGTAGTGTTTCCTCCTGCAATGGTATTAATTACATCATCAAAACTAATTTTTGAAGCCGTCATTTTATAAACGTCAACAGCTACTTCAATTTCTTTTTCTTGAGCTCCACGAATATCTGCTTGCTTAATTTCAGGTAATAATTCAATTTTCTTTTCTAAATATTCAGCGTATTCTTTCAGTTTTTGAACTGGATAATCTCCTGAAATATTAACATTTATAATAGCAAACTCTTCGGCTATGTTCAAATCGAATATATTAGGTTCTACCTTAGCTCCATTAAAAGTTGGCCAATCTGCACCTGCTTTTTTAAGGTCAACTTTATCTTTAACTTTAGATTTAGCTTCAGGTATGCTAAAACCCTCTTCAAACTCAACAATAATTATAGAATAATCCTCTTGAGAAGTAGAAGTAATTTTTGTAATACCACTCAAGTTTTGCAATTCTTCTTCAATAGGGTCTGTAATAAGTTTCTCCATATCTTCAGAAGTATTTCCTGGAAAAACAGAACTAATATAAATTTTAGTTTCTTTAACCTCTGGAAAACTTTCTCTAGGCATTGCGTAATAAGCGGATATTCCTGTTATCAATATCAGCATTATCATTAAGTAGATGGTCATCTTGTTATCAATTGCCCAAGATGATATTCCAAACTCTTTTAATTTTTTCTTTTTAGCCATTTTCTTGTTATAGTTTTGTTCTATATGGTCTGTTAATTTTTACTTTACATAAAGTAATCTAGACTTTATGGATAGATTTTAATTACATTTTTTTAATTAAAACTTGCTCCTCTTCCTTAACAGTTCTTGATCCTTCTTCAATAATAATATCTCCATTGGCAATTCCTTCCTTAATTTCAGCAACACCATTTTGTGTTTTTCCTATCTTAATCACTCTCTTTTCAGCATAGTTTCTATTTTTCTTTCCTTTCTTCACTGCATAAATATATTTTTCACCTTCAGCATTTTCAGAAATAATAGATTGAGGCAATATCAAAGCACTATCATTTACATAGTTGTTAATGCTTAACAATGCTGTCATGTTTGGTTTAACCATTTTATTCTCATTAGTTATTGCTATCTCAATTTTAAAAGTTCTATTATTAGGATTAATATAATTTCCTACTTGTCTGATAGTTGATGAAATAGTATCATTAAGCACTGGGAAATAAACATTTACCTTAGAGCCATTTCTAATATTAGTAATATAATTTTCAGGAATTTCTGCCTCAATAAACATATCACTAAGGTTAATAAGTCTAAACAATTGATTCATTCCTGGAGAAACCACCTGACCTTGTTCTGATATTACATCATCTATTACTCCACTAAAAGGTGCTGTAATAGTTGTTTTAGCCAATTGTTCTTTCATTTGGTTTACCGCTTTTTGCTGTGCTTCGTAATTGGCTTTAGCTTGTAAAAACTGAATTTCTGAGCCAATTTTATCTTTCCACAACCTTTCCTGACGTTCAAAAGTTGTTTTTGCTAATGCTAACTGTGTTTCCATTTGAGATAGTTGTTGGTTTAAACCTCCATCATCAATTTTAGCTAATACTTCGCCTTTGTTTACAAACTGACCTTCTTTTACCAATACTCTGGTTAAAACGCCTGCATATTCAGGGTAAATAACAATATTTTCTTTGGTTTGAACATTTCCTTGAATTTCAACATACTGTTTAAACGTTGTTACTTTAGCTTCTATAGTAGTTACAACAGGTATTGACAATGAAGAATCTAAATTGGCAATAGCAATGTCTAACTTTTCAATTTCATCTAAAATGGCATTTTGCTTTGTAGTTAACTCATTTTTCTTAGCATTGATTTCTTCCAAATTATTGCTGGCAACAATTTCGTCAACGGTTTTTTCTTTTCCTCCACAAGAAATTAAAGTTGCTGCAACGCTGATGATGATTAATATTTTTTTCATTTTTTATAAGTATTTTGATTGATTGATATGTTAGGTTAGTTGATTTTTATTTTTGTCCATAAGATTTTTCGAGAGCAGAACGAGCGTTAAGTAAATCTAACACTGCTTTTACATAATTTCCTTCTGCGTTAAGCATTTGGTTTTGAGCTTGTGTTAATTCTAAACTCGATGCAATTCCTGCTTCATATTTTTTTACTGTTTTATCATAAATTTTTTGAGCCAACGCTAAGTTATCTTTTTGGTTATCAAAAGTTTCTTTTGCAGTATCAAAATTAGATGCTGCTAATTCAGATTGATATTTTAAGTTTTGCTCTATTTCTTTAGCAGAATTTTCCATTTTTTCCAACTCAATTTTTGCTTGAGAAACCTTAGACAACCTTGCTCCACTGGTTAGAATAGGCAATTTTAAATTTACGCCAACAATAGTTGCCGGAAACCACCTAGCATCTCCACTAAAAACATCTAATTCATTACCAAAATTTTGTTGTTGGTGACTAAAAAATGCTGATACTGTTGGCAAGAAAGTATATTTTTCTTTTCTCAAATTCAATTGCGAAAGCTTCATATTGGTAACGATTAGTTCATAATCAATATGGTTTTCAATTTTAAATTCTTTGTCCAAAGCACTGCTTTGATTAACAGCAATCATATTTTCAAACTCATCAGTTAACACCAATTGTGTATTAATATCTAAGCCTAACTGAAGGTTAAGTAGTTTTATAGCAAAATCTCTCTGTCCCTCAGCAATTCCCAAAGAGGTTTTCAAAGCATTTACATTCAATTCTAATTGATCTACATTTTGTTCCTCTGTCAACCCGACTTTATACATTGCTTTAGTTTCTCCCAACATTTTTTCAGACGTTTCTAAGGATTGAGATAACACCAACACATTTTTTTGGGTAGCTAACACCGTGTAATATGCTTGAGCAACAGCATCTCTTAATTCTATTTCAGTTTTTACCTGACTGTTAATTGATAATTCTTTATAGGTTTTAGCAGCTTGCAAACCAACAATATAAGAGCCATCAAAAATTAATTGCGAAGCAGTAATACCAACAGAATTGCTGTAATTTAATCCAAACTGAAAAGTGGCTAATTCGCCTTCTGGAGCCATCGGATTAAAAGCATTTGCCGGAGCTACTTGTGTAGGAATATCAATAAAACGTTGAATTTGTCCTTCGGCATTTACCTGAGGCAATCCTATAGCCGTTGTTTCCCAAACTTTCTTTTTGGCAATTTCAATGTCTTTTATTGCATTTTGGTTTTGGTAGTTATGCTCAATAGCATAATCTTGAGCCTCTTTTAAGGAGAAACTTTTTGTTTCCTGAGCAGTTGAGGAAAACAATATTCCTAACAACCCAACTGTTAAAATTATTTTATAATAGTTCATATAGCTTAAAATTCTTGGTTGGTTTGTGTTAATTTTTCTTTTAAATATTCAATTCCTTTTTTACTGGCAATACCTCTAATGTGATAACGAGCCATTTCTAAATGCAATGTTTTATAATTAAAATCCATAGGAGGAAAAAGTTCCACATCAAATATTTTATCTACCATAGTGATATAAAATTTTGAAATGATTTTAGGGTTTACATTTTCTCTAAACAAACCTTCTTTCACTCCTTTTTCAATATTAGCTTCTACTATGGTTGGAATATAATTACATTTATGATTTTGAAATATTTTCCATGCTTCTGGATAAAATTTTTGCAAATCGTACATTACTCCCGGTTGAATGTTGTGTAGCTTTTCACTTACTTTTTGATTAATTCTAAGCAATTCATCAATGGCATTTCCATCATGACTAATGGTTTCTTCTAAAATACACTCTTCATTATCTATTTGTATTTGCACGGTTTGATTTACCAAATCTTTTTTATCCGTTACATACAGGTAAAGTGTTTTCTTAGAAATTCCTAAATGGGTGGCAATGTCGTTCATGGTTAAACTCTTAATACCATACTTCATAAAAAGTTGGGCACAATTAACCAATAGTTCAATATGTTTTTCTGTTTTACTCATAGTGCGGACAAAATTAGAAACATTTTTAACATTGGAAACGAAAAGTGAGAAAAATGTTTCCTAAAAAATTAAAAAAGTGCTTATACGTTTGGTTTATAGTTGTTTAAAAAATTTAGTAGGACATAAGAAATGATACCGAAAAGGCACAAAAAACCAAAATTACTGATTAATAAGTTAATTTTTTTAATGTTGTAAATTTGTGAAAATTTAATTCATAACTATATATGAAAAAAATTAGCGTAAAACCACTATACCATAAAAAGCAGAATTGTTTGGGTTTATATTATCCAATTGACGAACAACTTACTAAACTGGTAAAAACATTTCCTGATGCTAAATGGAGCAAAACCAATAATTGTTGGTACATAGCCAACCACAAAACCAATTTAAAAGAACTTTTTCAGGTGTTTAAAGGAATAGCTTACATAGATACTTCAGCCGTTTTTGCTAACACGAATGCATCTAATAAGAAAAAAATTGAACCGAAAGTGGAAAAAAGTACTTTGCCAACGTTAAGTACAAACGCAAAGAAAAAAGTTTTTCAGTTTAAAGAATGGTTGTTAAGTAGAAGGTATGCGGCTAATACAGTAAAAACATACATAGATGCGTTAGATAGTTTTTTAAGGTATTTTAATGATAAACAAGTTGAAGATATTACTAACGAAGATATTATAAGTTTTAACAATAACTACATCTTAAAAAATAACTACTCTGCTTCTTACCAAAACCAAATAGTAAATGCTATAAAGTTATTTTATAAAAAAATTGAGCATAAAGCATTAGATTTAAACTTAATACACCGACCTAAAAGAGAGCGAAAACTACCTAATGTATTATCTAAAGAAGAAATAAAAAGTATTTTAGATGCTCCCAGTAATATAAAACACAAGGCTATGCTCAGTTTAATTTATGCCTGTGGCTTACGCAGAAGTGAGTTATTAAACTTACGACCTAATGATGTAGATTCTAAAAGAAAACTATTAATAATTAGGCAAAGCAAAGGCAAAAAAGATCGCATTGCCCCCATAAGCGATAAACTGATTAATTTGTTACGAGCATACTACAAAGAGTACCAACCTAGTACTTGGCTTTTTGAAGGGCAATTCAAAGGAAATAAATATTCTGCAGAAAGCTTACAAAGTGTTTTAAAGCAAGCTTTAAGAAAAGCGAACATAAAAAAACCGGCAACCTTACACTGGTTACGCCATAGCTTTGCTACTCACTTGCTTGAAAATGGAACTGATTTGAGATACATACAAGAACTATTAGGACATAATAGCAGCAGAACAACAGAAATTTACACTTATGTTAGTACCAAAAACTTACAAAATATTAAAAGCCCTTTTGATGATTTATAAAAAAATGTATATTTACAAAAAAAAGATATATGTAACCAAAAACTACATATATACAACTAAAATCTGTTAGGTATATGTAATAAAGTTACATATATATACAAGTTATGTGCAACCTAAAAAAACGAACGACAGTGCAACATTGAAATGGAAGGAATGCAAAACGCCAACCCTTCACAAAATTAAAAGAGGTGTTTTTGCCAACACACAAGCCCACACTAAAACACCACATTTAATTTTGCCCAACCGCACCCAAGCCCACCCACCACCCCAAAAGATGAATGGATTGACAACAATCAAGTAAACTTTTCGACCAGTTCATTACACTTTGCAGACATTTCTTCTGAACTGTAAGGCATATCCTCATCCAACCAATTTGTTAGATAACTGACCAATGCAGCGGACAACGCTTCACTTGTAAAATATATTTTGAGTTGTTCTGACTTTGATTTTGATGAATCACGTTTTAAATCTTTGGCAATTTTCAAACTCATCACATCTCGAATATGACCGATAATTAAATCCCCACCTTTCTTCCCCAACATTGCTTTTGCAATTTGAAAATTGTCTGCGCAGTGATTGAAAAGCATTTCAAAATCTATCCCATCTTTACTTTTCTCGTTCATCGTTCCAAGCAAACTAAAGAGTAATTGTTCTTTACTTTCAAAATGAGCGTAGAAAGTGGAACGACCTACATTTGCTCTATCAATTATTTCTTGAACTGTTACCGCTTCATACCCTTTCTCTAAAATCAATGCTTTAAAAGCATCTGACAAATACTTCTTTGATTTTTGAATTCGCCTATCAACAGGCTTTTGAGTTTTCTTCTTCATTTTACTGAACTTTTATCCGAATCTGTTCCATAACAGACACTTTGGTCGATTTAGCTATTGTACGTTTTTTTAAGACATTCTATTTTTGCATTACAAATATAAAACAAGTTATTCGATAACAGACAACAAGTTTTAAAAAAAACGAAGTATATGATAAAATCAATTCTAAAATACGGTTTTCTTTCAGTCGCCATTTTTCTAATGGCGTTTGCACCAGCGGACACACCAACCGAAATCGTAAAAAAGGCTCATTACAATGTTCGAAGTAGTGCTTACTCAATGAATATGACAATGAAATTAGTGCGTCCAAAATGGACAAGAGAACTCACTTTCAAATCTTGGTCAAAAGATGCGGATTACGGAATGATGGTAATCCAAGCACCTGCAAAAGACAAAGGAATCTCGACTTTGAGAATTAAATCGGAAGGTTGGACTTGGCTTCCTTCCATTGAAAGAGTAACCAAAATTTCACCGTCCCAAATGAGCCAATCTTGGATGGGTTCAGATTTTACGAATGAGGATTTATTAAAAGAAGCTTCGATAGTGAACGACTACACGCATAAACTATTAGGCGAAGAAAAATTTCAAAATGTTACTTGTTATAAAATTCAAGCAACACCTAAACCAAATGCAGCGGTAGTTTGGGGCAAGGTCATTTTATGGATTAGCAAAGATGATATATTACAACGGAAAGCTGAATACTATGATGAAGATGGAACATTGATAAACACACTTATCAATAGTGATTTCAAAACTGTAGGAGGTAAAAAAATAGCCACCACTTTAGAAATGACACCCAATAATAAAAAAGGACAAAAGACTATCCTAACAATTTCAGCTGCAAATTTCAGTGAGAAATTGGACAATAACTTTTTCTCAAAAGAAAAAATGAAAACCGTAAAATAAAATGAAGCAACTTATAAAATTAGCTTGGCGAAACATTTGGCGAAAACGCAAAAGAAGTGTAATTGTCCTTGTCAGTATTGCTTTTGCTATCATTATTACAATTAGCCTGCGTTCTTTAATGCTTGGTAATGGCGATAAAACGGTAGAAGCAGGTGTAAAGAATGTGGGATATATTCAAGTACATACTGCGGATTATTGGAAAGATAAGTCTATCAATGATTTGCTTTTGGATGATGATAAATTGATAGACAAAATCAACTCTATAGAAGGTGTTACACAAATTATTCCACGACTTCAAAACTTCTCATTAGCCGCAGGAGACAAAACTTCAAAGGCTTCTTTGGTTTTGGGCATTGATGGCGATAATGAAAATGAATTTAACAAAGTAAAAGACAGAATTGTAAAGGGTAGTTTTTTTACTTCAAAGAGCAAAAAAGTAGTGATAGCAGAAGGGTTAGCAAAATATTTAAAACTTACAGTAGGCGATACATTGGTGTTAATCGGACAAGGTTATCAGGCAAATGTAGCAGCAGGTAAATACCCAATATCAGGAATTGTAAAAATTCCTAATCCACAAATGAACGTGATGTTGGTGTATATGCCTTTGTCTTTGGCACAAGAATACAATAGTGCATTTGGAATGTGTAGCGCTTTAATGCTCAACATTAAAGACAAATCCCAAACAAACAGAATTTCCAAAGAACTAAAATCAAAGTTGGGTAGCAATTATGAAATTATGACTTGGGATGAAATGATACCTGAAATTTTGAACGGGCTCAAAATTGATACCACCATTTTTACTTTGGTTTCCTCGTGTCTTTTCTTAATTGTGGGTTTTGGAATAATCGGAACAATCATAATGATGGCATTGGAACGAAAAAAAGAATTTGGAATGCTTCAAGCAATCGGATTACAGAAATCACAAATACAAACTGTGATATTTTTAGAAAGTTTAATGTTGGGCATTACAGGAATTATTATAGGATTATCAATCGCAATTCCATTTATGATTTTTATGTACTACCACCCAATTCCATTGACAGGAGATGGTGCAAAATCTTTTGAGGCAATGGGTGCGGAACCCATTATGCAATTTGGAATCAAACCGAAACTATGGGCTTTAATGTCATTTATAGTTTTCTGCATAATGCTAATTGCAAGTTTGCTTCCTATTCAAATCATTAATAAACAAAAAGTGGCTGAAGCCATAAAACGATAATAATATGACTACAAAATTAGTTTGGAGAAATATTTGGCGAAACAAAACACGGACAACCGTTTTTTTATTGGCAGCCTTCTTTGGATTTGCAATGGCTTTATTCACATTAAATTTAATGAAGTCTATATCCCAACAGCGTTTGGATGATGCGAAGAATCTACAAACAAGTGATTTGCAAATTCACAAAATGGGATTTCAAGACGACAAGGACATTACACTTTTTATTCCTAACGCAGAAAATGTAATTCAGAAAGTCAAAGAAAACGCAAATGTAGATGTTGTTGCAAAACGCATATCCACAAATGCAGTTGCAGCTTCACCTGAAAACAGCATAGGTTGTGAAATTAAGGGAGTTGAACCTACAACTGAACGTGAAATAAGTGTAGTACAAGATTTTTTGGTTGAAGGCAGCTATTTAAGTACAGATATGAGAATGCCAATTCTAATCAGTAAGAAAACTGCCGACAAGTTAAAATTGAAATTGAAATCAAAAATCATTATCACACTCAAGAACACTCAAGAGGAAATTGTTGGCGGAAGTTTTAGAGTAGCAGGAATTTTTGCAACACCAAGTACACCTTTTGATGAAAATACGGTAATTGTAAATTACACCGATTTACAAGAATTGGGTTCAATTTCTGAACCGCAAGAAATCGCTATTAAAATTAAAGACCCAACAAAATTAATAGAAACACAGAGTGGTATTCAGGAAACGCTATCTGCCGAATATGAAGTGAATAATTGGAAAGAATTATTGCCAGAACTCAATGCTTTTGATGCTTTTATAAATATGGTTGGAGTTCTTTTTACAATCATTGTCATTTTAGGTTTAGGGTTTAGCTTGATGAATATTATGAATATGATAGTTCAAGAAAGAACGCACGAAATAGGAATGTTACGAGCCATTGGACAAAGTAAATTCAAGGTGTTTTCAATGCTACTAAATGAAGCAGGAGTGCTTATGATGATAGGTGCAGTTTCAGGAATATTATTTGGCTATGTTTTAATTCTCATTGCCAGCAAGGTAGGTGTGCCTATAAGTTCAGGACTTGATATGTTAGGCATTAGACCAGTGATGTATCCTAAATTGAATCCTGAAATTATAATAATGGTAATTGTAATTGCTAAAATTTTAACGGTTGCAATTGCTTCAATACCAGCATACCGAGCAATGAGAATTAAGCCTAATGCAGTATTAAGAGATTAACAACAAAAAAAATAAAATGAACGTAATAGAAATAAAAAACCTTCGCAAGATTTACAACGAAAAAACAGTTCCAGTAAATGCAGTAAATGATGTTTCCCTTTCATTTAAGGCAAAAGAATTTACCGCTATTGTAGGTGCTTCGGGTTCAGGAAAAACAACTTTACTTAATTTGATAGGTGGCATTGACACACCCACAAGTGGCAATGTATTTATCAATGGAAAAAATGTAAGCGAATTATCCGAAAACAAAATGACACAATTTCGCAGAGACAATATTGGGTTTGTGTTTCAGCAGTATAATCTTTTACCAGTTTTAACTGCAAAAGAAAATGTTGAGTTTATAATGGAACTGCAAAAGAAACCAAAAGAAGAGAGAGAAAAAAGAGTGACCGTACTACTTACCGAAATTGGTTTAGCAGATAAAATAAATGAAAGACCTGCAAAACTTTCAGGTGGTCAACAACAAAGAGTTGCAGTTGCAAGAGCTTTAGCTCACAAACCAACTTTTGTAATTGCTGACGAGCCAACCGCAAATCTGGATAGTAAGTCAACTGCGGATTTGCTAAACATTATGGAAGAACTTAATCAAAAAGAAGGTACAACCTTCATTTTTTCCACTCACGACCAAAGAGTAGTTGACAGGGCAAAACGAGTAATTGTATTTGCAGATGGGAAAGTGATAAGCGATACTTCAAAATGAAAAATGCGAAATTCAAATCTTATAATAATTCTTCTTCTTTTTCCAAGCCTTGGTTTATTTGCCCAAAATGAAAACATTAATCCAACAGACACAATTGATGTAGAACAAATTGAAAATAACAATCCAAGTAAGTTTGAAATAAATGGGTATCTGAAAGATTTGGTTTCAGTAGCTATTCCTTCTTTCAATGGATTATGGTCTTTCGATAATCAAATACATAACCGTGTTAATTTTAAATACTACGCTAATTCTTGGCTTACACTTAATGCTGAAGCAAGAAATAGAATTTACTTTGGGAATAGCGTTCAACAAATTCCAAATTTTGACGAGCAAGTTAATCAATCGTTAGATTATATACGTTTAGGAGGTATTGTCTCGCAAGGGCAATCTTACCTCATTCATTCAACAATAGACCGTGCAAACTTAAAACTTGATAAAGATAAATGGCAAGCGATAATTGGTAAACAGCGAATTAATTGGGGGAAAACGTATGCTTGGAACCCGAACGATTTGTTTAATGCTTACTCATTTTTCGATTTTGACTATGAAGAACGCAGAGGAACTGATGCTGCATTGGTAAAGTACAATATAAGTTCATTATCATCTATTGAATTCGCATCCAACATTGATAGCACTTTTGACAAAATGATATTTGCAACTAATTACAAAACAAATATTAAAGAATATGACTTTCAATTTTTGGTTGGTAAATACAAAACAGATATTGCCCTTGGTGCAGGTTGGGCAGGCCAAATTAAGAATGCAGGTTTTAAAGGAGAATTGACCTATTTTCAACCTTACAAAAATGTTGGCGTAAACCCGACTTTTATAGGCGACATTTCATTTGATTACACACTGCCAAACACATTAAATTTCCGACTTGAATTCATTGGAAATACAAATCCTATTAAGACCACAAATATCCAATTTTTGACTCAACCCGTTTCTGCAAAAGGACTAATCAACAACTATGTTTCAACCTTCATTTCTGTCGGTTATGACATTACACCATTAATAAAAGCCAACTTAAATTCCATTTGGAACATTGACGACAACTCTATTTTCTTGAACCCAACAATTGACTTCTCTCTGACAGAAAATACTAATTTACTGATTGCAGCACAAATATTCACAGGCGACAAAAACAGTCTTTACAATGGAGTTAGAAGCTATGTTTTCACAAGGCTGAAATGGAGTTTTTAACGACAAGTACAGCCAACACATTTGGTGGCACATTTGTATTTTTCCGAACCCTCAATCCAACGCTAAAAAATCCAAAAGAGCCACCAAGCCAACGCACCTGAAAAGGAAAGGCAGCACATAACATTGTATAAAAGCAATAGCGGTTCGGGTGCAAACTCGAACCGTTTTTGCGTTTAATTAAGTATATTGCTTGCCGAAAAGTAGTTGCATTTTAATCCGCTACTGCTCTTATACTAACCGTTGGGCATAATTAAAAAATGACAGTAATAAAAGGAATAAAATCAGGAATTGACAAAGGGGATAGTAATCAAGCTATAGCTCGGAAAATTTTCTTGTCATATACAACCGAGATATTTAAAGAGAATCAAGATGCTGAATTCTATATTAAGAATTCAATAAGTACTGCATTTGACATACCTTTTTCATCAATAGAAATAGTTGGCTCGGGTAAAACAGGATTGAGTTTCTTCAAAGATAAACCTTTTGAACCTGGCGTTTCAGATTTAGATATTGCAGTCATTAGCTTACCTCTTTACAACAAGTTCTGCGAGATTTCTCACGAAGTAAGTAGAGGATATGGGAATCTGGAGGTATTCCCTATTTATAAAGGGCAGAGAACTGACAAACAATTTATTAAAAGTCTAAAAAATGGATTTATAAATCCGTTTTTTATGCCTAAATCAGAGATGAAATCTAAATGGCTTGATTTTTTCAATAGTTTATCTAATGGATATTTCGAGCTTTTTAAAAACATAAATGGAGGAATATATTCATCAGAATACTTCTTTGAATATAAACAAACAGAATGTATCGAAGAGTACATTAAAAATCCGAAAAAATATGACGAAATATCAAGTTAGGTCAAAAGAACTAATTGACCTTGTAAATGAAATAAAAAATAAAAGACTAATTATGTCGCCCTATTTTCAGAGAAATTTAGTCTGGCGCCAAGTTCATAAAGTTGATTTTATCAAAACAATTTTATTAGGCTATCCATTTCCACAAATCTTCATAGCAAAAGGCAATATTGATTTAGAGACAATGACGACAACATCTTGTATTGTTGATGGTCAACAAAGAATGAATTCAATATTTGAATATATACGAGATAAATATCAGGTTGATGGTAAATATTTTTCTGAATTGGACTCTTCAATAAAAGAAAGGTTTTTGAAGTATCAAATACCCATAATTGATTTAGATATTGATAATGATGACCCACGTATAATAGAGATTTTCCAACGTTTAAATAGAACATTTTACGCTTTATCTACAGTTGAGAAATTATCTACAGAATATGCATCTTCTGAATTTATGCTATTTTCTAAATCAATGTGTAAAGAAATTGATTTTCAGGATGATGATCTTGAGGAATTTGATATTCTACCATTACAACACGACCCCAATATTCCTCAATCTTTTGTAGATTGGGCTTTGGTTAATAAAAGTAAATATTATCAAAAGCTAATATTAGAGAAAAAAATATTTACTTCATATCAGCTTACTAGACAGGTACATCTAATGTTTACCATAAATGTCGTTTCTACAGTATTTAGTGATTATTTTAATAGGAATGATTTTGCATCTAGATATTTAGATGAATATGCCGAGAGTTTTGCGGAAAAAGATAGAATTTTTAATGAATTAGAAAATTCTGCTAAAAAGGTTTTGGATTTAAAACTTAAAGAAAGTTCATATTGGTATAATAAGGCGAACGTATTTACCTTAATTTGTTTGTTTGCAAAAGAACCAGCTATTTTAGAAATTGACTCTCAAGTTATTAAAGAAAAACTCTTAAATTTCAACGATAATCTACCAGAAGAATACAGAATTGCCGCAAAAGAAGGAGTCAATAATAAAAAAGAAAGACTGATAAGGGCAAAATATTTAGAGGAATTACTAAAATAACTATGCCCAACATTGTATAAGCGTAATGCGGGATTTGTTAATAAATTAAAGATTTCATCAAGTAATAAAATCTTGGGTAAAATGAAAATCTCGTCTTCGAAAACCCGCACTACGCTTATACGTAACCGTTATCGGTCAGTGTAGAAAGCCGACCCGCAAATGGCACATTTGGTTTTTCCCGACACAAAAGCCAACGCTCAAAAAACCAAAAGAGCCATTTCTTGCCAACGCACTTTGAAGACAAAAAAATTTGGTACATTCAAAATCTTGACTATATTTGCCATATATTTGGCAAGTAAAAAATTAGCAAGTACGTAAAATGGCAACATTTGGAGAGTTTTTGAGAACCGAAAGAAAAAAGAAGGGATTAAACCAAAGCGAATTTGGACAACCTTTCAGTATCATTATGACTGATATTTCTAAAATAGAAACAGGAAAGAAAAAATTTCCCTTTACAAGCCTAGAAGCACTTGCGAAATTTTTGGAGAAAGATTATTTGGAGTTAAAAAACCTATATGTTGCTGACAAATTGGTTGAAGAAGCTCATAAATACGAATGTTCTGATGTTGTTTTCACAGTAGCTGAAAGCCAATCAAAATATTTGAGAAATAAAAATGTTAAACAAGTAAAAATTAAATTCTAATGAACTACAAAAACTTCATACAGACATTAGGATTTACGCCTAAAGAAAACACTTCGGGAATTTTCCATAAAAAATACAATGGCTACGCCATTGAAATTGATTTTGAAAACTCAATTTTCAATTTCGGCAACAAGATTAAAGGCGAAAGCAAAACAACTCAAAACTTTTCACAGGCTGAAAATTGGGTTGTTCTTGAATGTGTTGACAGACTGTTAGAAAAAGGCTATCTCCCTCAAAATATTGTTTTAGAAAAAACTTGGAGAACAGGACACGGCACAAGTGGACGATTAGATATTTTGGTAACTCGTGATGATGGTTCGGCTTACCTAATGATTGAATGCAAGACTTGGGGAGTAGAATTTGAGAAAGAGTTTAAAAACTTAGAGCGTAACGGAGGTCAACTTTTCACGTACTTCCAACAAGATAAAGATGCAGATATTTTAATGCTTTACGCTTCGCAACTTCAAGGAAATAACATTGAGTTCAAGAACATCATTGTAAAAATTGAAGACGATTATCGACAAGCAGGAAATGTAAAAGACTTTTTTGAGCGTTGGAACAAACTACCTAAAACCAATGGTATTTTCGATAGTTGGGTAACGCCTTATGAATTTCAAAGTAAAGCTCTTACCAAAAACGATTTAAAGGTTTTAAAACAAGAGGATAGCAGTTTTATTTTTAATCGTTTTTTGGAAATATTGAGACACAATGTAGTTTCTGATAAGCCGAACGCTTTTAATAAAATATTTACGCTTTTTCTTTGCAAAATTGTTGACGAAAATAGAAACCCAGACGAACAATTGCATTTCCAATGGCTTGAAGGAGAAGACAATCATATTTCATTTCAAAAAAGATTGACAGACCTCTATAACAGAGGGATGCTTGAACTTTTGGAAAAGAAAGTTACAGACGTAAGCGATAGCGAATTTGATAAACAGTTTTTACAAGTAGAAGCACAATACAAAGACAAATTCAAAGAAATATTAACCGAAATTCGGCTTAAAAAGAATAATGAATTTGCAATAAAAGAGGTATATGATGATGCTTCTTTTGAGGAAAACGCCAAAGTGGTAAAAAAAGTCGTTGAACTTCTTCAAGTTTATCAAATACGGTATAATTACCGCCAACAGTTCTTAAGTGATTTCTTTGAATTACTCTTAACTACTGGATTAAAACAAGAATCAGGACAGTTTTTTACGCCCGTTCCAATTGCTCGATTTATCATTAAAAGTTTACCCTTTCAAGAAATTACAGCACAGAAAATTGAGCAAGGAAATAAAAACGACTTGTTGCCTACAATAATTGATTATGCAGCAGGGAGCGGACACTTCCTCACAGAATCAATGGAAGAAGTTCAAAATTACATAGATGCTTTAGACGAAAGTAAATTTAACCCCACAACCCAAAGAGCCATAAAAAAATGGAAAGAAGACCAATTTGATTGGGCTGAGGATTACGTTTATGGCATTGAAAAGGATTATCGATTGGTAAAGACAGCCAAAGTAAGTTGTTATTTGCACGGTGATGGATTAGCAAAAGTAATTCACGGAGATGGTTTGGGAGATTTTACAACTTCAAAAGAGTTTAAAGATTTATTAAAGGAAACCGATAAAACCTACCCACAAGACAATAAGCAATTTGATGTCATAATTTCAAACCCTCCCTACTCCGTTTCTGCTTTTAAAGGCTTAATGGATGAAGATAAATCAAAATTAGGCTTTGATTTATATAGTCGATTAACCGACCAAAGTTCTGAAATAGAATGTTTGTTTATTGAAAGAACAAAGCAATTGCTAAAAGATGGTGGAGTGGCAGGAATTATTTTGCCAGATACTATATTAAACAATACAGGGATTTATACCCAAACAAGAGAGATTCTATTAAAGCATTTTGAAATATTAGGTGTTGCCGAATTTGGTTCTAATACCTTTATGGCTACTCAAATTAAAACCATAACCTTATTCTTAAGACGCAGAAATAATGCAGATGCTTACAATGTAGAAGAAGCTATCAAAAAATGTTTTATAAGTCTACAAGATGTAACCATAAACGGCATTGAAAAACCACTTGCAAAATATGTGGCTCATGTTTGGGGTAGTATGTCATTTGAAGATTATAAAACGCTTTTGCACAAATCACCGAATAAGAACATTGAGCAACACGAAATTTATACAGAATACAGCAAAAAGATAAAAGCTAAAAATGAAACGGAATTGTGGAATTCAATTCTAACCATTGAGCAAGATAAATTGCTATATTTTATTTTGGCTTATCCTCAAAAGTTGGTGTTGGTAAAAACAGGTGAAAAGAACGAAGAGAAACGCTTCTTGGGTTACGAATTTAGTGGACGTAGAGGTAGCGAAGGCATACACGCTATACAAAGAAGCAAAAACATAGACGAGTGTACCCAATTATATGATGTCCATAGCTTTACCAACCCCGAAAAAGCAAGTTTTTACATTTACAAAGCATTTTTAGGTGAGTATGATTTAGAACTGCCAAAAAATTTACAACAAAACTTAGGCTATCGAAACCTTGTTGATATGATTGACTTTGAAGATATTGATTCTAATAAAAAAATATTCTTATCTGAAAAACGAAAAGTGAATTTTGAAGAAATTTGGGGGACTTCTAAATTGACTCCATTACAAAAAATTGCTGTAATTCAAAAAGGTAAATCAATTACAAAAGCAAAAACAAAACAAGGGAAAATTCCTGTTATTGCAGGAGGACAAAGCCCTGCGTATTATCACAATGAATCAAATAGAGAAGAAAATATTATAACTGTTAGTGCTTCGGGAGCTTATGCAGGATTTGTAAACTATTTTGATATACCAATTTTTGCTTCTGATTGTAACACAATTCTTTCAACTAATGAAAATGAATTCCCGACAAAATTAATTTTTCATATACTTAAATCAATTCAAAAAGACATTTATGAATTGCAAAGAGGACAAGCACAACCTCACGTTTATGGGGATGATTTAGAAAAAATAAAAATTCCAATTATTGAGAAAGGAAAACAACAAGTGATCATTGATAAAATCAATGAAATAGAAACAAAAGCCAAGACTATTGTAGTAAAAAATCTTGAGTCAGAAATCAAGAAAATTATTTTAAAACATATTTTGTAACCAATGAATATAAAACATCAAATACTAAACGCTATAAATTCCAATAAACTTTCATTAAAAAATGAAGGAGAAAGATTTTGGTATAATTACAAAATAAGAATTACCAAGTTGTTTTGGTCAAGAAACCTGTACGATGGTTACTTAATTGAAGTTTATGATAAGAAATCGGATATGCACTTGAATACAATCAAATTTTAATTTTCAGAACAAAAAAAAGGTAGTATCAGGAATAGAAAAGATAGAAACCAAAATAGCTGTATTGGAAAAACAGATAGCAGACATCCCAAAACAGAAGGAGAAAATCTTGAAGAATTATTTAGCCTAATACCAAAAAAAAAACAATTATGGGAGAATATTCAAAACGTGTCGGTGAAGTTGGTGAAAATGTTGTAGCTGACTTTTTAAAACTTATCGGTTGGGAAAATCCTTTAAGAAATGATGATATTGAAAGTCTTGATACCAATTTCAGAAAAAGAACGAATGGAATTGATGGTTATTTTCATTACATCAACCCTATGGTTAGTGGCACAATTGAAAACATTATCTACTCTTCAAAATATAGCACCGACCCATATCCTATTTCTCAGTTGGTTACGCAATTTAAAGAGCGTTATCTCGAATTAGCTAAAGCGATTGAATCGTTTAAAAAATCTGAACTCAAACAGCGTACAATAAATCTTCACCAGAACATTGACACGCACTTTGACCGAGGCATTTTGTTTTGGCTAAACAATTCGACATTAGGTGAAAATGACTTAATTAGCCGATTATCGAGGATTGAATTGAATACAGGAGTTAATCATGATGGTATTTTATTGGTTGATAATAAGCGCATAGAGTTTATATACGATTCAATATGTTTTGCTCAATTAAAATATCGCTATTATGAAGTTGACTTTGTTTATTTCAATAACGGATTGAACAATGACGACAGAAATCCACGTAATGGTAAAATTATGCCTGTTCAATATATCAATTCAAGTATTCTACCGCTAAGAGCCTCAAAAGATAATGAAACAACTATCATTATAAATGCGATCGATAATTTTGATAGAGATGATTTAATGAAATATATGGGAATTGCAAAAAATATTGGTTGCAACGCACAAGGAGCAACATTGATTTGTTTCCCTGATTACTCAGAAACAGAACATCTGCCAACGGTAAATAATATAAAGCAAATATTCAATGATGCTTCTTTTACTTCGCAATTAGAAGTTGTCAATTACAATAATTCTATTTTACGTTAATGCTATGGAAAAATTAGAAGTAAATAAGCATATTCCTTTTGGAGCAACTCTTCAAGATGTTTTAAATCATCCATCATTATCTGACACAAAGCTAAAATACTTACTTCGACTAAGAGGAATTTATTTAGAAGATTCAAAGAATAATGACACATATCCAATTCTATTATCAACAATTCTTTCTCCCACTGAATTTGAATACATCAAAGAAAACATTCGAGGAAAAGAATTAAATCAAAAAATTCTCACAAGACCTTTAGCTTGGCATAATACAGAGGATCTCATTAAAGTTGTTCCTGATAAAATCGACTTAAAAGAAATTATCAAAACAGCAGATTCACGGCAAACTGTAATTTCACAAACCAATTTTGCAATGGTAGACGGAAATCCAAACAGAGTAAAAATGCAATTTAGGTGTCAGACAAATAACTATAATTCAGGTTGGTATAGGACGAAAAACGAATATGATGGTGAAATTGTGATAGAGAAAGTACAGGAGAATGATAAAGTGTACCTAAGAATGATATATACATCTCCAGAAACTCAAACAATTGCTGATTTAGGAGTAAAGCATTTAGTTAATGAATTCAAAAATCAAAACTATACCAAACCAAATACGGAAGTTGAAAAAATTCTTTATAGTAATTTCACTAATGAAGAGAGGATTAAATTTTTTCTAAGTTTAACGGATAGTTCTGAAATTTTTGAATTTCAACGAGCAACTGATTTGGACATTGCTCCAGACAGAACAATAGAAATGCCTGTTGAAATTGCCAAATTAATGACAGGCAAGGTAAACACTCTGAAAATAAATGGCGAAACGTTACACGAGCATTACCTGATTAAAGAAAATGGAAATCATAAATTTATAGAATTAGCTTCGGTTGAAGCACTTTATAACTTCTCTTATCACGCTGCTGAAGGAAACTGCGTGATTCAATTTGGTTTTAATGGATATTTCAAAAAGCGACTTAGCAATATTGAATTTTCAATTGATGTATCCACTATAAACCTTAAAGATGAGTACAAGAACGTTAACAAAGACAAAGTGAGATTATTCTTACTGCAAGAATTTGAAAAATTCAAAATGGAAAAATATAATTGGCTGAAATACCAATCACTTTCTAATCAATACACTCCATAAAATGAATAAAATAGATTTTACCCAAGTAGAAATTGATAAAATTATCACACATAAAGTTGGCAATAAATTAAGAGATGAAAGATATAGTCTTTCTCATGAAGAATCTATTTTAAAATCTGACACCAAAAACTATCTTTTAAAATACTTTTTTTCTCTTTTGAAAACAGAAGAACTCTATAGATTTACTCATGCAGTAAATATTGAGATGAATGAAGTATTTAAACTAACTAAGGATATATTTTCTAAACCTAACTCGTTTATTCAAAATTCTCAAGACATTACAAAATTGCTTTATGAACAGTCAATGCACCCGAAAATAAAGGAAGGACAACTAAATATTTCTCTATTCAATAATGTTGTAATCGAAGGTGAAATTGTAAATGTTCTTGGTATTTTTAAATCTGAAACAATCTCTCCATTTATTCAAATGAAGAAACAAAAATCAAATTACAACATTGTACATGAAATTGGATTTGATTTAAAAAGCATGGATAAGGGATGTTTGATTTTCAACACAGATAATGAAAGTGGTTTTAGAATTCTTATTATTGATAATTCAAGTAAATCAAATGAAGCCCAATATTGGAAAGACGATTTTCTAAATGTAAGTGTTGTCAAAAATGAATACCATCAAACCAATCAATTTTTGGGAATAACCAAACATTTTGTCACCAAACAATTAGACGAAGAATTTGAACTCAGCAAAGCGGACAAAATAGACTTTCTTAACCGCTCGGTTGACTATTTTAAAAAACACGAAACATTTGACAAGAACGAATTTGAAGGAGAAGTATTTGGAGATAGCACAGTTATTGAATCTTTCCGAAAGTTTGACCAGACTTACAGACAAGAAAACGAAGTAGAACTTTCTGACAATTTTGTTATATCAGAACAAGCTGTAAAAAAACAAGCAAGGGTTTTTAAAAGTGTTCTAAAACTTGACAAGAATTTCCATATCTACATTCACGGAAATAAAGAACTTATAGAACAAGGAACGGACAAAGACGGACGGAAATATTATAAAATATATTACGAAAATGAAGCATAAGCCAACGCAAAAGCACACACATTTGCAAGCCGCTCAATGCCAACGCTCAAATCAAAGCTTGCAAAAGAGTGTGCTTCTACCAACGCTAAACAGACTGACAATCAAGACGAAAGAATACCACCGAACCGATAACAGCACCTACCCAAAAGTGGCGGTTCAGTGGTTAATGAAAGGGTTGTGCTTCTATCAAAATTTGTTTATTTTTGACACTGAATCACTTAAAATCGCCACCTTTGGGTAGCCGCAAAACGTTGTAAGCAAGCCTAAAGAAAGACCGTACTCCGAAAAAAGAGTCATCTGAAAAACGAACTTTGACATCTTAACATAAACTTACGGACTGACTTTGGCGACACACAATCCAACCCGAATGTTTTAAAAATTTTTCCCACCGCACATTTTAAAAAATAATTTTAGCCAGCCGCACATTGGCACATTTGCAAAACCGCACAAGCCGACACACAACCCAAGTTTTGCAAAAGAGCCAATTTCCCTACGCTCGACAAGGATGTTGAAAAGAATTTGAAATAAATGGACACAAATCAAAAATACTTTCCTACTTTTGACACATTATGTCAATAGAAGTTATGTCAACAGAAACGATAGGCGAAAAATTAAGACACATTCGAGAAGAAAAGGAACTTCCATTGCGGAAAGTTGCTGCTTTGCTAGACATTGATGTGGCGATTTTAAGCAAAATGGAACGTGGGGAGCGGAAAATCACAAAAGAAGTAGTTCTAAAACTTGCCGACATATACGATTACAACGCAGACGAACTTTTGGTTTCGTTCCTAAGCGACAAGATTTTATATGAAATTCAAGATGAAGATCTAGGAATAGAAGCACTGAAAGTAGCAGAAGAAAGAGCAAAATATTTAAAAGCGAATAAGAGGAAATGACAATAAAGCAACTCATAGAAAAATATACAGCCGACAGGGATTATTACTTGACAAGCAAGTATAATGAAACACTGCTTCGCAGTGATTTCTTAGACCCGTTTTTCGAGTTGCTTGGTTGGGACATTAAAAACAATGCAGGCAAACCGACCAACGAACGTGAAGTGATTTTGGAAGAAGCATTGAAAGCAAACGCTTCCGAACATTCAAAAAAACCTGATTATACTTTCCGACTTTTTTCTGAAAGAAAATATTTTTTGGAAGCAAAGAAACCTTGCGTTTCTATTGAATCAAACAACGACACTGCAAAACAAGTCAGACGATACGGATTTACTGCCAAGTTGAAAATTTCTGTTCTTTCAAACTTTGAATATTTAATCATTTACGACACTTCCGTAAAAGTTGAGAAAAATGACAACTACACAAAAGCACTCGTAAAAAAATACCATTACACGGAATACGAAAGCAAGTTTGAAGAAATCAAACAGCTTATAGGAAAGGAATCCGTGTATTCAGGAGCATTTGAAACGGAATGGAAAGAAATAGAAAGCAAAATCAATCAATACTCGATTGACAATTTATTTCTAAATCAAATCAATGAATGGAGGAAAGCACTCGGTTCTGAAATATATAAACACGACCCAAAAATTGACGAGCAACAACTGAATGATATTGTTCAGAGTTATTTGAACAGGGTTTTGTTTTTACGTGTTTGTGAGGACAGAAATTTAGAAGATTATCAAACACTTTTAAAATTTGCCAACACAAACGATTTTAAAGCACTCATAAAGAAGTTTGAAGATGCAGACAAACGCTATAATTCAGGACTTTTTGACCAGCTTCTAAAAGACAAGATTGTAGAAAATATTAGTTCTGTTTTTTGGACTATCATCAAGCAACTGTATTACCCTGAAAGTCCTTATTCTTTCAGTGTTTTTTCTTCTGATGTATTAGGAAGCATTTATGAAATTTTCCTTTCTGAAAAATTGACCGTTCAAAGCGGTTCAGTTGTTTTAGTAAAAAAACCTGAAAATGTTGACCGTGACATCATCACCACACCAACATTCATCATAAGCGATATTTTACGAAATACCGTATTGAAAAAATGTGAAGGAAAAACGGATAAAGAAATTCTTAAACTAAAATTCGCTGATATTTCTTGTGGTTCAGGTGCATTTTTATTGGAACTTTTCCAGTTGCTCAATGATATTTTGATTGACTACTATCTGAAAAACGACAAATCAAAACTCATTCAAACCAATATCAACACCTACAAACTGCCGTTTGAAATTAAGCGACAACTTTTATTGAATTGCATTTATGGAGTTGATAAAGATTATAATGCAGTTGAAGCAGCCAAATTTGGTTTGCTTCTCAAATTACTTGAGGGTGAAGATGTAAATTCAACCAACAAAACAAAACCTGTTTTACCCGATCTTTCTGAAAACATCTTTTTCGGAAACAGTTTATTGAATCCAAAACAAGTAACGAATAAAAAAGACCAAGTAATTATTAATCCGTTTGATTTTTCAAAACTTCGCTTTGATGTCATTGTAGGCAATCCCCCTTATATGAAATCGGAAGATATGAAAAATATAACTCCGCTTGAATTGCCACTTTACAAAACAAATTTCAATTCAGCCTACAAGCAGTTTGACAAATACTTCCTTTTTCTTGAACAAGGAATCAACTTATTGGCTGATGATGGAATATTAGGTTATATCGTTCCAAGCAAGTTTACAAAAGTTGGTGCGGGTAAAAAGCTTCGTGAATTACTCGCAGAAAAAGAATATCTGCATTCAATCGTTTCATTTGGTGCAAATCAGGTTTTTGCAGACAAAACAACCTACACTTGTTTGTTAATTCTGAATAAGAAGCCGCAAAAGACTTTCCAATATGCGGAAGTAAGAAGCCTGAAAAGTTGGAAAGTTAGAGAGTCAGAGGCTGCAAAATACGGTTCAAAAAAAACAGATGAATTGGATAGTGAAGTTTGGGTTTTAGTTCCACCCGAATTAACAAACACTTACAATAAAATCGTTTCTCAAAGTGTAAAACTTAATGATTTGGTTGGAAGTGACAATATTTTCAATGGTATTCAGACCAGTGCAAATGAAGTTTACATTTTTACACCAACTAAAGAGGATAAGAAGCACTTCTATTTCACGAAAAAAGGTATTGATTACAAGATTGAGAAGGAAATAACTAAACCCTACTTTCAAACTTCATCAGGCGAAGATAATTTATACACTTACAGAACTTTCAAACCGAATGCAAGGGTCATTTATCCTTATCTGACAACAAAAACAGGAGTTGACATTATTCCTCTAACCACAATTCAAAAGAAATTCCCTTTGGCTTATGGCTATTTACAAAAGCAAAAAGCCATTTTAAATAATCCGAAACGTGATATTAAGCCTGAGCCAAAAAAGAAAAATGAATGGCACAGATACGGCAGACATCAAAGTTTGGATAGTTGTGGACTTCCTTCAAAAATTATTGTTGGTGTTCTCTCTGTTGGCGATAAATACGCGATAGATGTTCACGGAACTTTGATTTCATCAGGTGGAACAGCAGGTTATTGTGTAGTTGCAATTCCAACAACTTCCGATTATTCCATTTACTACATTCAAGCCATTCTCAACTCTAAATATTTGGAGTGGTTTAGTGCTCTGTATGGCGAAGTTTTCAGAGGTGGTTACATAGCGAGAGGAACAAAGGTTTTGAAAAATCTACCAATCAGAAAGATTGATTTTTCAGATACTAAACAAAAAACACTTCACGACAAAATCGTAGAAACTCAAAAAGAATTAGTCAGCATTTATGACCAAATAGATGCAAATGCAGGAAATAAAAGAGCTTTAACTCCACTGCAAGGACAATTTGCAAGAGAGAAAGCCAACCTCGAAAAGCTATTAGCTAAATTATACGATTTAGGTAGTGAAGATTCATTAATCCCATTAATCAAAGAATTGTATGAAGCTAATTAAGAACGCAACAGCCGAGAAATTGAGAGGTGGATTTTACACACCCGAGCCAATTGCTGCATTCATTTTGAAATGGGGCATCAATGGAAGTTCAGACTATGAAATTTTAGAACCAAGTTGTGGTGATGGAGTTTTTCTCGAACAATTGAAAGAGAACAACCATAAATTCAAATTGGTAACAGCCATTGAGTTTGATGAAGAGGAAGCGGAAAAAGCCGAAAAGATTAAACTCAACAAAAAGAATGTTATCAATACTGACTTTCATTTGTATTGCAACGAAACCACAGAAAAATTTGATTTAGTGGTCGGTAATCCGCCTTACATTCGTTATCAATACTTTCAGGAAGAACAGCAAAATGAAGCCATTAAAGTTTTCAATCGAGCTAAACTAAAATATTCCAAATTGACCAATGCTTGGGTTTCTTTTGTGGTTGGTTCAAGTTTGTTGCTCAAAGAAAAAGGAAAGATTGGTTTTGTTATTCCTGCGGAATTGTTGCAAGTTTCTTATGCTCAACAACTCCGTGAGTTTTTGGCTCATTTCTACAATAAAATCAATATCATTTCTTTTGAAAAGTTGGTATTTCCTGACATTCAGCAAGAAGTTGTTTTACTGCTTTGCGAGAAAAACGGAAGCGATTCACATTTGATTGAACACCTAGAATTAAAAGACGCTTCCGACCTTGAAAATTTGGATGTAAATATTCTGAAAAGTCCATCTAAAAAGATAGATTTTAAGTCAAACAAATGGACTTACTACTTTTTAGAGCAAGAAGAAATTGACTTTTTAGAACAGATTGCCAAAAAACGAAAAGTTCCGACAATAGGAAATTACGCCAACGTAGAAGTTGGCATTACGACAGGTGCAAATGATTACTTCACCGTTCCTTTGCCTGTTGTAGAAGCTTACGACCTGAAAGAATATGCAAAACCAATGGTTGGCAGAAGTGTTCAGGTCAATAGCGTAATTTTCACGGAAAAGGATTGGAAACTTAATAGACAAACCAAAGCCAAAGCCCATTTATTGGTGTTTCCAGCCAAAGAGAAAATCAACGGACACAAAGGAGCTAACTCATACATTCGTATGGGCGAATCAATGGGCGTAAACAAAGGCTACAAAACAGGCATTCGTGATGATTGGTTTGTAATTCCTTCCATCAAACTTTCTGATGCCTTATTTATCAGAAGAAATAATCTCTATCCTCGTTTAATTCTGAACGAAGCAAACGCATATACAACGGACACAATGCACCGTGTATTTATGAATAAAGACACGGACAAAAACGCATTCATTGCCAGTTTTTACAATTCATTGTCTTTGGCTTTTTCCGAAATTGTTGGTCGTAGTTATGGCGGTGGTGTTTTAGAACTAATGCCAAGCGAAGCAGGAAAAATACTGCTCCCCTACCAAACCGAAAACGCTGATTTACTTACCACCATTGACAAAATGATGCGAGAGAAAAAGAGCATTAATGAAATTTTAAAAATCACCAATAAGCAAATCCTGAAAGATGGTTATGGCTTTACAGATAAAGAAATAAAACTTGCGGATAGCATTTGGAAAAAGCTTTCGTCAAGGAGATTAAATAGGAATAAATAACACTTAAAAATGAAGAGACAACCAACAACTCAACAGATAACTTGGTTTTTAGATTTGTATCGAAACAACCAACTTGATTTGGAACCACCTTATCAAAGAAAAAGTGTTTGGAGTTCAAAAGACAGAAAATTCTTTTTAGACACAATTTTTCGAAATTATCCAGCACCACCAATTTTTATTCATAGAACGGTAAATGATCAAGGATATACTAAATATCACGTTGTGGACGGAAAACAAAGATTAGAAACAATATTATCGTTCTTTGAAAGTAAAATTTCAATTGCACCTGACTTTGGAGATGTAAATTTAAATGGTAAAAAATTCAAGGACTTAACACCTGAATATAAAAGAAGGTTTTGGGATTACACGTTAGTCGTTGATTTCATTGACTCCATTGATGGAAATAATATAGAAGAAGTGTTTGACAGGGTAAATAGAAATGCAAGAAACCTGTTACCACAGGAATTGAGACACGCTAGATATAACGGTTGGTTTATAAATTTTGTCGAAGAAGAATCAGACGTAGAATTTTGGTGGGATTTTAAAATAAGTACAAGAGGTCGTGACAAGAGAATGAAAAATGTTCAATTTGTTTCAGAGTTAATAATGATTGTACTTGAGAATAAGATTGTCGGTTTTGACCAAGGCTATATTGATGAAGTTTATGCAAAATATGATGAAATAGAAGAACTTCAAGAGTCTGGAGATTTTAGCCTTGAAGATTTTACAAATAGGCTTAATGAAATAAAGGAATTCATTTTAGCTGCAGATAATCACAATGGAGCAATTACAAAATATGCTTCTGGTTCTAATAATAACTATTACACTTTGTGGGCATACATACATCTAAATAATCCCCCAAACCCTGTTGATTTTGCTAAAGCTTATGATACGTTTATGGAAAAAGTTTCTAAAGTAAAAGAAATGCAGGATGCAGGGGAAGTAATAGAAGAGGATGTTTTGAATTATTCTAACAATTCAAAAGGAGCAGTAACTGATTTACCTCAAAGAAGAGAAAGATTGGTAGCCTTGAGTAATTCTATTTAATTATGAAAATAGTTCAATCGATTCAAGAACTCTACAATACAAACCTACCATACTTCAAGATTGTAAAGAGTAAGGTTGATGAAATTGTAAAGTCTAATAAAAATGATCGTTGGCACTACGAAAGTAGAATTAAACAGGTTGAAAGTTTTGCTATGAAAGTCGAAATGGGAAGGTTCGACAAAACAGAAATATTCGAAGACTTATTTGCATCAACAATTGTTGTGAAAAACTTGAGTGAAATTTCCTCAGCAGAAAATTTTATATCCAAACATTTTAATATCAGATTTAAAAGACCAAAATCAAGAAATTTTACACATAAAGATTCTTTTTCTTTTCCTTTTGATGATTTAAGACTTTATGTGTCCCTTAAAGACTTTGATACGGGTGAACTTGCTCCTAATTTGTATGAAATAATTTTTGAAATTCAGATAAAGACATTTCTACAACACGCTTGGTCAATAGCAACCCACGATTTAATTTACAAATCCGATAAAATTAATTGGTCAAAAGAACGAATAGCATATCAAGTTAAGGCGGCTTTGGAACACGCAGAAGTTACCATTAGTGGCGTTGAAGAGCTTAGTAAAATTTCAGAATTAAAAAAAGAAAATAAAGAAGTTAAAAAGGTAAATCAACTAATTTCAATGATACTCAATCATTGGAAGCCAGAAGATTTGCCTGCAGACAGAAGAAGATTAGCCCAAAATATTATTGGTTTTATTGAAGCTATTGGATTGAGTTTGCCTGAATTAAATGAAATATTAGTACTTGAAAAACAACAAGGAAGAGGGATATTAACAAGAAATCTCTCTCCATTCCTGATAGTTGTTCAATCTGTCTTTAATGCTAAACCAGATAAAATCACAGATTATCTGCAGAATGAAAATAACAGAAATAAACAAAAAATATTGATAACATCTGAAATGATAGTTCCTGAATTAGGAGAAGTTATAGAAGACAAACTAATTAGAATATGAGCCAACCCACAGGTGTAAGCACATTTGCAATTCACACAAGCCAACGCACAAACCAAAAATTGCAAAAGAGCTTCCACCTTTGCCATACGAAGGAAAATTATTTTTTTAAAATTCCTTCCCCTCTAAAATTTTAAAAACAGCCAACACACACGCCAGACAGACGAAAATAAGACAAGATAAATGAACAATAAAACACAGATATACCACGACTTGAAAAGAAAAAAGGCCAGCTTACAACATTGTATAAAAGCAATAGCGGGTGAAGTGGTAAATCAAAAGTCTGTGCATTTAATAAACTTAGGTAGTAACGGAAAGGTAATCGCTTCGAAATCCGCTACTGCTCTTATACTTGGCCGTTAGGGTTAATTAAAATGAAAAAATACTTAATAATCATATTGTTACTTTCAGTAATTGATTTATTCTCGCAAAGTATAATCAATTCCGCAAAAAGAGATGAATTTAACTCCAAGACAAATTATCTAGATACTGTTATTGAGTATAAATACTTCTCAGGTAATGCAATTAAACAAAAGGAGATAATGTATGAAACTAAAAGTACTATAGAAGATTCAATATCATCATTTCTTATTTATATTAAAATTGAAAAGTATTGGAAAAATGGATTTTTAAGGAAGGAAGACTTTTTCGATAAAGGACTTGTTCTAAAAGAAATATACTACGATAAAAAAGGCCAAAAAAGTTATGAATACATTTACGAATATGACAAACCTGAAGCCCAAGACATATACATTAATGAGAAAAAATTAAAATCACACTTTTCAAACAGTCAAACAATATTAATGTACTTAAACGGAAAGCTTTGGGTAAAAAAACAATATAAAGAAAACAAAAAACATGGTGTTTGGGAATATTATGACCATAATACTGGTGCATTAAAAAAAACTGTCACTTATGACAAAGGAGAAAAGGTTTCTGTTAACAAACTTGAATTATAATAAAAAACTTACCCTAACAATGGCTATAATTCATTGTTACTTTGTGCTAAAACCAAAGTTTTGTACATTTACTCGGCTTGATTTCCTAAGCGGAAAAGTCTAACGACATTTTCCACAACGAAATCATAGCCTAATCGTTAGCGGGCATTGAAAAAAACATCCGTACACGAAAAGACAACACGTTTAAGAAAGACTAATTTGTTCAGAACTGCTAATTTAAAAAAGCTTTGAAAATCAAGGGTTTCTTACCGCTTCATTGCGAAGTTCAAAAAATATATTTTCATCATCAATAAATATTTATTGTTTTTCAATAAATAAATTTTATCTTTGCGACATCAATTTTAACTCATTAAAAGATATGTCAAAAAGAAACAACTTCATTTGGAAAGGAATTCAAGTCATTTGTTGGCTGATTTTCTTCGGGTACTGCATCCAAACAGGTGCATTGATATTCAACTACGTTTTCAGTTTGTTTAAACCCATTGCAACCCATAATCTTCATCTTGGACTTGACCTTTCGGAACTCTACTTAAAAAGTAAGCCAATCTACACATTGGTATTTGCTCTAATTGTAGCAGTTTCAGCATTAAAAGCTTACCTCTTCTTTGTTGTACTTAAGCTTTTCAAAACACTAAACCTAACAAAGCCATTTAGTGAAAATGTAAGCGGGATTATTACAAAAATCACTTATTACACGCTTTCAATCGGAATTATCAGCATCATAGCACAAGAAGTTGTCAGCCAACTATCTGACAAAGGCTATAATGTTGGAATTGTTGAAAGATATTGGAGTGACGGTGGAGCTTATTTGCTAATGACGGCAATACTATTTGCGATTGCTTTCATTTTCAAGAAAGGTATTGAATTACAAAACGAAAACGACTTAACTGTATAAGCTATGCCAATCATTGTAAACCTTGATGTGATGATGGCAAAGCGAAAAATGTCGCTTAATGAGCTATCCGATAAAGTAGGGCTAACCCTTTCAAATCTTTCCATTTTAAAAACAGGAAAGGCAAAAGCCATTCGCTTTAGCACTTTAGAAGCCATTTGTAAAGTTTTAGACTGTCAGCCTGCCGACATTCTTGAATATGTTGAAGAATCCGAAAATTAAAACAATTATGAAAACAATATTTATAACATTCGCCTTTTTACTATTCTCTTTTTGCTTGAAAGCACAAAATGACGAGCATATAACCATAGGTAAAAAAGAAGTCATTACTTCCAAAGTTTTAAATGAAAACAGGACACTTTGGATTTACACACCAAACATCACTTCTCAAAATCCAAATCCTGAAAAGCGATACCCTGTTTTGTATTTATTAGATGGTAGTGCACATTTCTATTCGACTGTTGGAATTATTCAGCAACATAGTCAAGCCAACGGAAATGGCACATTGCCTGAAATGATTGTAGTTGCCATTGAAAACACAAATAGAGTTAGAGATTTTATTCCTTCTAAAGATTTGGACAACCCAAACCCCTTTATTGAGTTCCTTTCATCCGAATTAATCCCACATATAGACAAGAATTATAAAACTGCACCATATAAAATGTTGGTTGGTCATTCGTTAGGCGGACTTACAGCTATTGACATTCTTACTAATTTTCCTGAACTATTTAATGCTCATATCGCTATTGAACCAAGTATGTGGTACGACAACGAAAAGTATTTAACCAACACAATTACTGAACTTCCAAAACAAAATATGAATGGTAAACGCCTATTCATCGGAACAGCTAACACCCTACCCAAAGGAATGGAACTTTCACAACTCAAAAATGACAAGTCATTTGAAACCCAACATATTCGTTCCATTTTTAAGTTAGATGAGTTTTTGAAAGCTAATACTAATGGATTAATCTATGGCTCAAACTATTATGAAAACGAAACTCATAATACTGTACCATTGATAAGTGAATATGATGGTTTGCGTTTTATTTTTGACTTTTACCTTTTAGATGCAACAGAAAAAGACTTTACTGACTCAACTGACTTAATTGCGTCAAAATTAAAAACACACTATGCAAATGTAACCGAAAAAATGGGCTATATGAATGCAGCACCTGAAGCATTCATCAACTATTTTGCTTATGAAGCATTGGGTAAAAAACAGTACAATAAAGCAAAAGCATTATTTGAACTAAACATTGAATGGTATCCTGAAAGCAGTAATGTTTATGATTCGTATGCGGACTATTATTTAGCACAAAAAGATACCGCAAATGCTGTCACGAATTATCAAAAAGCATTACAAATTAAGGACAATACAGAAACCCGAAGCAAGTTAAACGCATTAACTAATAAAGGAACTATAAAGTCTGCAACTGTTGATTTACAAAAATATGCAGGAGTTTATGTTTTAGAAACCTATAATATTTCAATTGAATTAGAAATTCGAGACAACAAATTAATTGCAAAAGTACCAGGACAAGAAGATGACGAATTTGAATTTCAATCAGAAAACATTTTTACTGTTAAGGGAAAACAAGGTTATAAAGTTACGTTTGAAATGGACGGAGATAAACCAAAAGGATTTACTTCGGTGCAACCCAATGGAACATTTAAGGCGACATTTAAAAACAGATAGGCGGATAAGAAACAAGAAATCAAATTAGACAGAAAACAATCTAACGAACTGAAAAACAACGACCCGCTAACAATGTGTATAAGCAATAGCGGGGAAAGTGCTAAAGTCAAAGTTTCTGCCTTTTAGCTATCTTTGTACCTAACCGAACAGTTAGTGCATATAATCCGCTACTGCTCATACACGAGACCGTTATCAGTATTATATAAAACACCCTAAACAAGCACAAATATTAAAAATTGAAGGAACTATTATTTTAACTTTTGACGTTGATTCAACATGCTCATTTATCAATAGAAAACAAGACATTAAATTAGGTCATGGCTGCGATGATATCGCATGGGACACGCTTGATAAAATGGAAAAAGACTTTAA
Organism: Vicingaceae bacterium; assembly: GCA_965284565.1. Taxonomy (GTDB): domain Bacteria; phylum Bacteroidota; class Bacteroidia; order Flavobacteriales_E; family Vicingaceae; genus BRH-c54. The sequence goes on along the minus strand of OZ260100.1, from coordinate 1,321,392 downwards.
AAAGAATAATGCGAATAAATGTCCTGATTTGAAAAACACCATGAATATCCCCGTTATGTTTAAGTTAAGATAAATACCTACTTCAAATCTAAACTTTTAAAATAACTTTCCCTAAAAGTTCTATATTTGGGAACTTTTAATTACTTTTGTCCGTACAATGAAAAGAATATTTGCAAAAAGCACGTTAAGAACATATTGGTTAAAGCATGCTGATTCAGAACAATATTTAAAAACTTGGTATGACACAGCAGCAAGTTCTAACTGGAAATCGCCAAACGATGTTAAAAAGACTTATGCCAATGCTAGTATTCTTAAAAGCGGACGAATTGTTTTTAACATTAAAGGAAATTCGTACCGCTTAATTGTAAAATTCAATTTTGAGAAACAATGGGCTTTTATTCGTTTCGTTGGTACTCATGCTGAATATGATAAAATAAATGCAGACACAATTTAAATTATAAGTTATGAAAATTAAACCTATAAAAACCGAAGCTGATTACCAAGCTGCATTAAACAGACTTGATGTAATTTTTGATGCAAAAATTGGAACTAAAGAAAGTGATGAAGCAGACATTCTAGGATTATTAATTGATGATTATGAAAATATTCATTACCCAATTGAAGCTCCAGACCCAATTGAAGCAATTAAAATACGAATGAAAGAACTTCATTTGAAACAAGTTGACTTAGTTCCTGAAATAGGTGGGAAAAGTAGAGTTTCTGAAGTTCTAAACCGCAAACGTAAATTAACTATTGATATGGTTCGAAAACTAACTGAAAAACTTAGTCTTTCTGCTGGACTTCTAATAAAAGATTATCAGTTAATACAATAAAAATAACGATTTGTCAACAATGGCTATAATTCATTGTTACTTTGTGCTAAACACAAAGTTTAGCACATTTAATCGGCTTGATTTCCTAATCGTTACAACCAACCTCACCCTTTCACAAACTCCAAAAAGGTATTAAATTGAAGCTTTTTATCAAAGTTATTGATAGCAAATTGGTAGGCTTTATCGCCCATTTCATGGCGTAAGGATTTATCGTTAATGAGTTTTTCTATTTGGCGAGCAAAAACTTTCACATCAAAAGCTGGCACTAAAAATCCAGTAGTGTTGTTATGAATAAGCTCCGGATTGCTGCTGATATCAAAAGCAATACAGGGTAATTGATGTGCCATGGCTTCGGCAAGTACAAAACCAAAACCTTCCCACTTGGCTGTTGAGACAAAAATGTCTAACGTATTCATAAATTCATTCATGTCTTTTACAAAACCCAATAACTTAACCTGGTTTTCTAAGTGGTTAGATTCAATTAACACTTTTAACTCATTATGCCTTGGTCCATCTCCGGCAATATGAATTTCAAAAGGGATGTTTTTAGCTTTTAAAATACTAGCAATATCCACCAAGTAATGTTGTGCTTTTTGGGTTACTAACCTGCCAGCATTTCCAATAATTATTGTTGGAGAGGAGTTGGTTTTTTCTGTTTTGGTAAAAGCTGAAAAATCAATGGCATTATAAATTATAGCCGATTTTTTGGTAGTGATAATGTCCTCAAAATTTTTAACCATCAAGGCTTTTGTAGCAGCAGAATTAAAAATAAAATGCGTGATTACTTTTTTAAATAACCAAGTAGTAAGGGTTTTCTTTTTTACCTCAACAGCAATACCTCTGCGGTAAACAACTGTTGGTACTTTAGCCATATAAGCTGCTAATCCGCCTGTTTTTAAATCAACAGGACTATTAAAAACTACCGTAGTAATTTTATTATCTTTAAAAAATTGGGTAAGCTTTTTTACTTTAGCCACCGATAAAAACCCCACCTTACTATTGCGAATAGGAAATTGCATCACCTTTGTTGAAGCTAATTTTTCATTTAACACACTGTGTGGCGAGGACACAAAAAATGTTGGAATACCTTGTTCGCTTGCCATAACAGCAGCTTCATAATGCCATTTTTCTCCTCCACCCCAAAAGGTGGTAGTATTAAAAAAACAGATATTTTCCGGTTGCGAATTCAAGTTATTTTTTATTTTGATGTAAGTGCTTAAGTTTACTGTATTTCAAACATTTAGCGTAAGCAGAGTTTTTACAAATAATGTAGCCATACTTGCCATCTAATATTCCTAATTTTAAAATGTAATCTCTAAAAAATTTGAATGCTGTTTTATAAAATATTTTAAAGTCATTACTCTTTATACCTTTTTCGAAAGCTGCTTTTGAGCTGATATCTGTAAAGTAGGCTATTTGTTTTAAATGCTCATCAATACTGTTAAAAGAATAATGTAAAATATCTGCATTTATATGCTGCGTAACTGTTTGAGGCTGCATTATTACTTTATCGTGCGGATTAACGCCTCCCCATTTTCCTTTATTTTTATTCCAAAGACGTGTTTTTTTATCGGGATACCAACCGCAATGTTTTATCCATTTGCCACAAAAATTGGTTAACCTATTAAAGCTGTAAGCATCTTTTGTGCATTTAGTTTTAATATGCTTCACCTCGGCTAAAAGCTTTTCAGAAAGTGCTTCATCAGCATCCAAAGAAAGTACATAATCGAAGTTGGCTTGAGTAAGAGCGTAATTTTTTTGCTCAATATGTCCTTCAAAAGGATGTTGAATAAACGTTACTTTATATTCAGAACAAATTTTTTGGGTATTGTCGGTAGAAAAAGAATCTACAACAATAATTTCATCGGCAATGGGTAAAACAGACTTAATGCAACGCGCAATGTTTCTTTCTTCATTGTAGGTAATAATCACAACCGAAACAGGTGTTGACATAAGCTGCTGCTAATGAATTTGTAAAAAACAGACTAATTTTTAATTAAAAAGTCGTCTTTTTTAATGGTAATTTCATCAAAAGTAGCAAATTGGATGTAAACAAACAATTCTTTGTTAATGTTGGCATACATTCTATCTACATCATATTCAAAAAGATCGCCTGTTACAGGGTCTAATGTTTCTCTGAAATTAGGCATGTGGTAAGCTACAACTTCATTAATTTCTCCATCAACATCAGTAACCGAAATTCTTATAAAAGGTTGGGAATTAAGCACAGAATCAATTAGTTCTGGTGTCGATTCAGTATCAACCATTTCGTAATAAATTTTTTCGTAGCGTTCTAAATATTCTAAAATTCTGTTAGCAGGAGCTTTTACTTCTTGATTATTCTTATCTGTCATTATAAACAAAGTATCTTTTTTTGTAATAGTAAAAGATTGTTCAGGTTTTTCGTAATAAGTAACTTCTAATTTTTGAATGTCTTGAGGTTGATATTTAAAAATAGCAGCATCTCTCCATTGCTGGCTATCAGTAAAAAAACGAGAATTTAAAAAGCCTCTAAAACCAGGAATATGCATAATAAAAGGAACAGAAGATTTTACACCTTCTGTCTCCAACAACATGTAGGTGCCTGTTTGATCCATAGTAGAGTTTCCAATATAATAAACTTTTGAGGGCTTTCCTCCACCTTGATAGACTTCTACTTTAGTTCCTTTTGTAGCAATGCTTTTTATAATATTATCTTGAGCTGATTTAGGTACTGGAGCTTTTACAGCTATTCTACTAAAAGTTTTCATTAGTAACCTAATATTATCTGGTCTGGCATCATACTTATTATTTACCAACCATGATTTTTCGCCTTTAACCAAAGTAACATGTTTCCCTTGATTGTCAACAATAAAAATTTTGGTAATAGAGCTGGTATCTTCAACCGCAAAATCCATTTTCGCTCCTTCAACATTATAAGTAGTTTTACCCTGATTAAAATACAAATAAGCAGCAACAGCCACAGCTAGTAGTAAAACAAGAATGATTAATTTGTTGTTATTTTTCATATCTAATAATTTTTATTTAGTGTATTTTCTCTTTCTATAAAAGAAATGAGCAATACCAAACAGTAACATTATTCCTACAGGCAAAACAGTATTAAAAATTTGCCATGTAACTCTTTCATCTTTGACAACAGTATGGTCTAAAAGTCTTATTTTAAATTTCTTTGTTCTAACACTCATTAAACCATTATCGTTACACATATAATTCATCACATTAAGCATAAAATCTGCATTACCATATTGTTGTTTGGTATATCTATCTAATCCTAAAGCCATATATTCATTCGTTCTTGGATTAACAGCATTTTTAGCAATATCTCCATCAGCAATAACTACCATTTTGTTGGGTTTGCTTTTTTCTCTAAAAGCAATTTCGTTGGCTTCCAAAATTTGTGGTGGCACTCTGTTTTTAAATACAGATTCAAAACTACCTTCGAGCAATGCTGCTGCTACTTGATGCCCTTTGTTAAATTGACTTTGATCGGGTTCAAACCTTAAAAAAGATAAGCTTACTCTAGTTGGAGCACTTGAAACTTTGGTATATTGAGACGATTTTAAAAGCCCTATTTTAGTAATTCCTGCTTTGTTAATCGTATCAATAGTACTTGTAAACTCTCCCTTAACTGCATTAAGGTTATTTACTATAGGATGACTGTTTGCGGGGGTTAATAGCGGAAAGAAATACCAAGGATAAAGCTCTGTTTTAGGTTGATTCCCCACCATACCTGTAACAATTGGTATAGGTGCCGATTGTAAATCCTGAATAAGATTGGTATTAACTCTAACGCCATAAGTAAATAATTGGTCGTCTAAATTTAAATCTTGAGGAATAGCCATGGTAACATCGGAAGTTCTTAGGCTATCCATGCTAGCAAAAACAGGGTCTATCATCCAAACTACTTTTCCGCCATACATAATGTATTGATCAATGATAAATTTATCTTTTTCGGTAAATCTATGAGTTGGTTTAGCAATAATAATAGCATCATATTTCGGTCGAACAACAAATTCCTGTGTGGAGTCTTTCATGGTTCTTTCTGTAAGACTGTATAGCTCTCCATTTAACTTAATTCTGTCAATACTATAAAACTCTGCCAATGATGTAGATAAAGAAGCTACTTCGTATTTATTCAACTCTCCATGTCCGTCAATAAAAGCAATTTTAGGTTTTAATTCTGTGGTGAGGTTGTATATAGCGTTGGCAATTTCGTACTCTAAACCTTCAATAGAACTATTTATCATGTTTACTGGATTGCTTCCTAATTTACTTTTTAGCAACTGAACAGGAATTTCTTTTCCTTTATAAAAAAAGATAGCTCCCGGCCAAATCAGTTTATTAGAAAAGCCATCAGTAGTTTTTTCATTTAAATCTGTAGGTTGTAAGCCTTGCTTAAAAAGCTGCTGATAAATTTCTTTGGTAATTTTTTCATCCCCACTTTCGGCAGGATTGATAAATTCATAATCTAAATTATCGTTAGAATATGCTCTGAACTCATCCAACATCTCACGCGTTTCATCACGCAGTTTTTTGTACGCAGCAGGAAAATCTCCTTCTAAGTAAACTTTTACATAAACAATGTCATCTAAATTTTTTACTAACTCTTTAGAAGCATTAGAAAGCGAATATCTTTTTTCTGAGGTAAGGTCGAAACGCTCAAAAAGCAATGATGCTGAGAAGTTGATTAAAACAATCAGCAAAATTCCTATTGCTAAAGCAGATAAATCTCTATTTCTATTTGCGTTATTTTTTACCATTTTCTGCTTGCCAATACTGTTTTCGTTAATAATAAAAACAAAAAGATAACACTTAAAAAGTAAATTACATCTCTGGAATCAATTACTCCTCTACTCATAGAACGGTAATGCTCGTTAATTCCCAATTTTATAATAAAAGCGTCAATAGAACCAAAAAGCTCCAAAGCACTAATAGCATCAAAACCTGCGTAACAAAAGAAACATAAAAAAACAGCTATTAAAAAAGAGATGATTTGATTATTGGTAATGGCACTGGCAAATAAGCCTATGGCTACAAATACGCTTCCTAAAAATAACAAGCCGAAGTAAGAACCCCACGTTCCTCCGGTATCAATATTTCCGGGAGGACTCCCTAACTGATAAACAGAATAAAAATAAACTAAGGTGGGTAAAAGTGAGAAAAAAACCAATGAAAAACCGGCTATGTATTTGGCTAACACTATCTGAAAATCTGTAATGGGTTTGGTTAATAGCAGTTCTATAGTTCCTGTGCGGCTTTCTTCAGAGAATAAACGCATGGTAATGGCAGGAATTAAGAACATAAACACCCAAGGACCAATATAAAAAAGTGAACCGATACTAGAAAAACCGTTATCTAACACATTGTAGTCACCAGGGAAAACCCACATAAAGAGACCTATGGTAGTAAGAAATACAGCAATAACAATGTATCCGACCAATGAGCCTAAAAAGCTTCTAATTTCTTTGTTGATGAGCGTTAGCATCTATTTATTTCAGGTTTTTGTTGAAAAAAATCAAAAGTACAATTTTTTATGCGACTTAAAATTTAAAATTTGTTAATGAAACACCCCTTTTCGGAAAGTTTTTAAAATAATGCTTTGTTATCGATTAAAAAATCGTAAATTTGCACTCCATTTTGGGAGAGCGAGACAACTTTATTTAAAGATATATCGCGGGGTAGAGCAGTTGGTAGCTCATCGGGCTCATAACCCGAAGGTCGTCCGTTCGAGTCGGGCCCCCGCTACTAGAAACCTCAGAGAAATCTGAGGTTTTTTTGTTTAATGATAGTTTATTATTTCCGTTTTCTATTCTCCAAAATATAATGAGATTTAAATTAAATATACTTCTAATTTATAGGTTATAATATTTTTTATTATCTGGATTTTATAGTAGCAATTTTATAGTGATATACAACTGATTCAAGAGGTAAAAATTTATTAATTGATTTAGACTTTATAAATAGCTTATTGTTAAAAGTCAACTTTACATTCATATACGATTTAAAATCACTATCTACGGATCTAGAAAATCTAAAATCATTTGCTAAATCAAATAAATTATTAGCTATTTTCTTGTAGTTTTTTGTAAAAACTGGATATTGATTCCCGTCTGGAGAATTTTGAAACTCTATTCCAACTTTAGTAAAATCAAAAACTCCATCATTATAAAGATTTATTGAGCATTTTGGTAATTTATTCGGTTTATGAATTCCTAACGTTTTATTATTAAAATCATTTAAAATCATCATCATACCTGTATTTACAAACTTGTCATCTCTTGATAATATCTGAACATGATAACTATCAAATATTTTAATAAAGCCCACTAAACCCAATCCCATGTAACCAGTTATCATAATTGCATGTGTATGTTCCATTTTTTGAAGATTGGGAATGGTATGTAAAAACACTTGGTTTACTATAACGCCATTGGGGTTTAATTCATTTTTTAACCCCATATCAATCTCACCATTTCTAAGCATGTTTGCATATTTTTTCGCAAGAATATCATTTACATATTCATCACCTAATAAATCACATGCAGTCTGATATAGTATTTTACTAAACTCCATTATGATTTTATTATTGGAATCGGTAACTAAAACTTGGCTTTCATCTCTATGCTTAATTTGTTTATTTGTAATGTTAATATTCTCTTTTGGTACTTCCAATTTAGATGCAACTTTATTAAGATAATCATCCAATAAATTCATATCTTTTCCATCAACTGTTACTTCAAAAGGTTCATTTGGCTTCAAGTCACTTATTTTTGGGAATGATGGTTTTAATCTAGCTTGAATCTTTAAATCTTGTGTTAACTCAAGTGTATGTTCTTTTCCACCCAGAATAATAGTCTCGTTTTTAAAAGGATACGGAGGCTTTTTTCCTCTTCCTTTAATTCCAAAAATAAATCTATAGGATGAAATTATTTTATGCTCTTTGAATACTTCATCAATTTTTTTATTTAAATGGGAATTACACTCTTTACATACTGAATGTATTGTATATTGACCGCCTATTGATTTTGGAATAACATGTTCTGGTGGAGCTTTGGTAAATTCTTTATAACAAATAATGCAATTTTTCATTTAGCTAAATTACAGATATTGTTATCATTAATAAATCCTTTTTGGTTACTTTGCATTGAATAATTACTCCAAATAATGAATTTTTCTACAATAACTCCAGATTTTGATATTTTACCATTTTTAGTAGAATGCAACCAAGCTATTTTTAATGAGAATATATACAACTTTATGTATCCCAATAACATATCTAATCAAAATTGGGGTTCACTAGAAACAACAAATGAAATAAAACGCTTAAACAACAACTTTTTAAAATCATTAATTCATAGAGCAAACCTTTATTTAATTTACGAAAGGCGACCCAATGAAGATTGGGTTCCCAAATATATTGGTCATAGTTTGAGTAAATTAATGAGAAATAGAATAACAGCACATTTAATATTTAAAAATAGACATACTGGTTCTGGTGTTTACCAGAAAAATAAAGCTAATATAATTGCTGGAAATGAAACGGGGGTTGCTTTAATAAAAGTTGAACCAGAGGTTATGAGAAAAGCGGTTGAAGATTATATTATAAAAGAAAATTATGACCTTTTAGAATATAACAATCATTATAACTAATTAAAAACTCTATTATTTTTCCATATCCTAATTCTATGGGACATTGATTTTAACTATCTGTATCAGCAAAATAATGATGGTATGATGAAGGGTATTATTTCTTGTCCTTTTTTTAAAAAAGTTTTTTTAATAGACTTACACTTTATTAACCAAAACCCTTAATAATGGAAAAAGAATTTAATGAACTTCGCAATTATTTCAATGAAGCTAGAATAAGAACAAACAATGATAGACATAACTATGTTGCTCTTGCTAATTATTCAAAAAAAGCAATTGAACAAATAGAGAAAATTAAGTCGAAGTTAGAAAATAAAAAAGAGGTGAAAGTTTGTGAAAAAGTTATTATTGAGTTAAAAAAGGTTCCAACTTTAGTTGAACTATACTCTAAAAAAATAGAACACCCAGAAATGATTGGAGATGGCTTTGTGTTTATTAAAATCAACCATACATTATATAATAATTTGGAGGAATTATTATTCTACTTTGGTAAGCTGGAATAATATTAAAATGAAGTAACTAAAGCTTCTGTTATACGTAATTTTTAAATTCATTAAAATTAATATATATGGGAGAAAAGAAATCTGATTTTTTGATTACAATAATTAGTGAAATAATTACAACAATTATTTTATTGGGATTATTTTATTGGGATTATTTTATTGGGATTATTTTATTGGGATTATTTTATCTTACTGAAAAGTATATTGCTTCATGGGCTTCTAATAATAATATTTTAATTATTCTAAGATTAATTCAGTATCTCTTAATCTATCATTCTATTCGTGCATTTTCAAGATGTTTTAAAAAATGGAAATATTACGGGACTTTATATAAAATTGTTGAATTCCCTAATGTTATATATCCCTTAATAGTCAAGCCCTATTTAAAAATGTATTTAGGTTTAATGCTATTTTTAGGGGTTTATTTTGGAGGGATATATTATGCCTTTAAATACATTCCAGAATATTTTGGTTATGACTTAAATTATGATACAAAAGCTTATTTGTGTATTACTATTGCCGCTATTTTATTGAGAACTTTTGGAAATTGGTTAATCAAATCAATAGTAAAATGGTATTACAAAATTGATAATCAAACAGAGCATATTGAATTAACACTCTTCCTAGTTAATGAGGAAAGAATCAGATACTTTATATACATACTTTTCTTTTTTGCTCTAATTATATTCTCATCCTTTTCTCTTGAAGGAGTTAAAATTTTCAGTCATTTAAAACTACCTTTGGCAATATTAAATTCATTTGCTACATTTATAGCTTATGATAGATTATTTAATAACCGAATTTTGATAAAATTTAACCCAAAGAAACATTGGGAACTACTTATTAAAGTATATGAAAAAGACCCGAAGTACAAAGGGGATTCAAATTATTTGATAAAAAAGACTAACGATTAATTATACATTATGAAAAAAGAAGATTTCAATAATAGAAGTAAGTCTATTGATTTTGCCTTGCTAATCTTGATTATTCTTTCAATAATATCAGCTTTTTTAGGCTACATTTATAGTACAAAACAAAGTAACTAACAATGTATATAATGCATAGCATCCTTCGGAATCCTACGACACCATAAACGAAACGTGACACCAAAATCACCATTTAACAAGGCTTTTAATACTTTTAAAATAATAGCAACTTTTTATTTCGTTATTTTGCATTTTATTTCAATTTTCATAAATGCATAAATCAGGTTTTGTAAATATTATAGGCAACCCCAATGTTGGAAAATCAACATTAATGAACACTTTGGTAGGTGAAAAACTATCTATTATTACTTCTAAAGCACAAACTACCCGACACCGAATTTTAGGGATAGTGAATGATGAGGAACATCAGATTATTTTTTCTGATACACCCGGTTTTGTTGATCCTAAATATAAAATGCACGAAGGAATGATGACTTTTGTTCGTTCTGCTTTATCTGATGCTGATGTGCTTTTATTTATGGTTGAAGTACAAGAAAAAGAACTGAAATACCAAGAAATACTAGAAAAACTAAAGAAAACTGATGTACCTGTATTGGTATTAATCAATAAAATTGACTTGGTTGACCAAGCTTTTTTAGAAGAAAAAGTAGCTTATTGGCAAGAAATATTGCCTAACGCAAAAATTTATCCACTGTCGGCTTTGCATCAATTTAATGTAGATCAGATCATGCTCGAAATTAAAAGTTTGTTGCCCGAAGCTCCTCCTTTTTATGATAAAGACCAACTAACCGATAAACCCGAAAAATTCTTTGTAGCAGAAATTATTCGTGAGAAAATTTTAATGCACTACCAAAAAGAAATCCCTTACTCTTGCGAAGTAGTTATTGAAGAATTTAAAGAAGAGCCTAATATCATCAGAATTAGAGCGATAATAATGGTTATAAGAGAAAGTCAGAAGGGAATAATTATCGGACATCAGGGAAAAGATTTAAAACGTGTGGGTACTTTAGCTCGTAAGGAAATGGAGCAGTTTTTCGAGAAAAAAGTCTTTTTAGAAATGTATGTTAAAGTAAACAAAGACTGGAGAAACAACGAAAGACAGTTGAGAAACTTCGGTTATTTGAATTAAGTATTAAGCAGGAAAATAAACAAATAAAATGGGTAATATAGTTGCAATAGTAGGTCGTCCGAATGTAGGAAAATCAACTTTATTTAACAGACTAACCACATCAAGAAGTGCTATTGTTGATGAAGCAAGTGGTGTAACGCGAGATCGTCACTACGGAAAAGTAGAGTGGAATGGAAAAGAATTTTCTTTAATTGATACCGGAGGGTACATTAAAGGTTCTGAAGATGTTTTTGAAGAAGAAATTAGAAAACAAGTGCTTATTGCCATAGAAGAATGTGACTTAATCATATTTGTGGTAGATGTAGAGGTAGGAGTTACTGATTTAGACACAGAGGTTGCTAATTTATTGAGAAGATCTAATAAAAAAGTTATCTTGGTTTCTAACAAAGTAGATAATAATGAACGTATTATCGATTCTCATGCTTTTTACGGATTAGCCATTGGCGATGAAATTTTTAGCGTTTCTGCCATTAGCGGAAGCGGAACTGGAGATTTGTTAGATGAGGTGGTAAAGCACATTGACGACAACCCTATTGAAGAAGAAGAAGAAAGCGATGTGCCAAAAATTGCTATTGTTGGAAGACCTAATGTAGGTAAATCATCTTTATTAAATACCCTAATCGGGAAAGAAAAAAACATTGTTACCAATATAGCAGGAACTACCAGAGACTCCTTAACCACTAGATTTAATTCGTTTGGTTTTGAATTTGATTTAGTTGATACTGCTGGAATTAGAAAAAAAGGTAAAGTAAATGAAGATATTGAATTTTACTCTGTAATGCGTTCTATTAGAGCAATAGAAAATGCTGATGTTTGCTTGCTTATGATAGAGGCTTCTGAAGGTGTTATGGCTCAGGACATGAACATTTACAACCTTATCATAAAGAATAAAAAAGGTGTTGTTGTATTGGTAAACAAATGGGATTTAATAGACAAAGAAACCAACACCTCAAAAGAGTTTGAAGCTAAAATAAAACACAAATTAGCACCGTTTACCGATGTGCCAATCTTATTTATTTCTGCCATAAACAAACAACGTGTTATAAAAGCTCTAGAAGAAGCTACAAAGGTTTATGAAAATAGGGTTAGAAAAATCAGTACTTCAAAACTAAACGAAGTAATGTTAAATATAGTAAACCAAAGTCCACCACCATCTGTTAAGGGAAAATGGATAAAAATTAAGTTTGTAACGCAATTGCCAACCTATTCGCCAGCTTTTGCATTTTTCTGTAATTTACCTCAATATGTAAAAGATTCTTACAAAAGGTTTTTAGAAAATAAATTGCGAGAAAACTTTGATTTTAAAGGAGTTCCCATTCAGATTTTTATGAGGAAGAAGTAAGTTAAAGCTTAATTGCTTTCCTCTTCTACTTCAACAACTTCTTCTTTTTTAAAGAATTTTTTCTGGAAAATGAAGATAAGCACAATGCCTACAGAAATGGCAGCATCTGCTACATTAAACACGGGTCGGAAAAACAAGAAATCTTCTCCACCCCAAATTGGAAACCAATTTGGAAAAGTACCTTCCATCAATGGAAACCAAAACATATCTACCACCCAACCGTGTAAAAATGGAGCATAACCACCACCTTCTGGTAAGAAAGTAGCTACTTGGTTAAAACTTTCATTGAAAATTACGCCATAAAAAGCACTATCAATAATATTTCCTAGGGCTCCTGCAAAGACTAATGCTCCACAAATTTTTAAACCTTTAGGAGCTGTTTTAGGCAAAGTAAACAACACATAACCAATTCCAGTTACTGCTACTATTCTGAATAAACTTAATGCTAATTTGCCATATTCTCCGCCAAACTCCATCCCAAAAGCCATTCCTCTATTTTCAGTAAAATGAATGTAAAACCAATTACCTAATACTGGAAATTCTTGAGATAACATCATATTGGTTTTTACCCAAAACTTTGAAGCTTGGTCAATAAATAACACCAAAAAGGTAATAAAAAGAGGATGCGTTAAAAAACGGAATTTCATTTAATTGGAAATTTGAGATTAGAAATTAGAGATTTTTTTAACCTCTAATTTCCAATTTCTAATCATTAATCAATTACCCTTGAGCTTCTTTTGCTTCAATGCTAAGTGTAGCGTGAGGTACAGCTTTTAATCTTTCTTTAGGAATTAATTTTCCAGTAACTCTACAAACTCCGTAAGTTTTATTTGATATACGAATTAAGGCGTTTTCTAAGTGCTTAATAAATTTTTCTTGTCTCCCTGCTAATTGAGCTACTTCTTCTCTAGAAAGCGTTGCAGCACCCTCTTCCATCATTTTAAATGAATGTATCGTATCGTCAGTACCATTATCGTCTTTGTAGTTTAATGTAGCTAAAAGTTCATCTAAATCTGTTCTTGCAGCTTCTAGTTTTCTGTTGATTATTGCTTTGAACTCTGCTAAATCTTCATCTGAGTATCTTACATCTGCCATAATTCTGTTTTTTTTTGTTTTAATTAAATTTTTCTATTGAAATTAAAGTTGAAAGATTTTGGTCTATTTCAACGTTAACCCCCTCATTTAGTTCACTTACCACATCTAACTGAGATGCTAAAGTTTCGGTGCAAATATAGTTTTTATTATTATTGATTGCTTCATTTATTTCATTGTGTTGCAAAATTTTAAGTGCAATTCTATCTGTTACTTCAAAACCACTATCTTTACGTAAGTTTTGAATACGATTTACAAACTCTCTTGCAATACCTTCTTCTTTTAATTCTTTAGAAATAGTAATATCTAAAGCTACTGTTACCACCCCTTCTGTCTGTACTAACCAACCCGGAATGTCTTGTGTAATAATTTCAACATCATTATTATCTAAGATGACCTCTTGCCCTTCAACGGTAATAGTGGCTCCTTGGTTACGTTCAAACGCTTGTATATCGTTCTGATTAAACTGATTTACCTGTGCAGCAATCTGTTTCATTATCTTACCATACTTCGGTCCCAGAGTTTTAAAGTTTGGTTTAATACTTTTTACCAATACTCCTGCTGTATCTTCGAGGTATTCAATTTCTTTTACATTTACTTCCGATAAAATTAAATCGGCAACCTCTTGCAACTGACGTTTAAAGGTTGGATTTAAAATAGGAATCATTAATTTTTGTAAGGGCTGACGCACTTTTATTTGCTCCTTCTTTCTCAAGCTTAACACCATTGAAGAAACTTGCTGAGCAATTTCCATACGTTGTTCTAAATCAGTGTCTATATCACTTTCATTTACTACAGGGAAATCTGATAAATGTACAGAAGTAGTATTGCCTTTATTACTTACAGAAGCTAAATCTGAATATAGCTTGTCAGCATAAAAAGGAGCTATTGGAGAAGTTAACTGAGCAACTACTTCCAAGCAAGTATAAAGCGTTTGGAATGCAGCAATTTTATCTTCAGAATAATCGCCTTTCCAAAAACGTCTTCTGCATAAACGTACATACCAGTTACTTAAATGGTCGTTTACAAATTCCTGAATAGCTCTACCAGCTCTAGTTGGTTCGTAAGTATTATAAGCCGCATCAACATCTTTAATTAAAGAATTGAGTTTAGAAATAATCCAACGGTCAATTTCCGGACGATTTGCAATTGGAACCTCAGCTTCTGAATAGGTAAAATTATCTAGGTTGGCATATAAAGCAAAAAAACCATAAGTATTATAAAGTGTTCCGAAGAATTTACGTTGCACTTCAGCAATTCCATCTAAATCAAACTTTAAATTATCCCAAGGTTGAGCGTTGGTAATCATGTACCAACGTGTAGCATCAGGACCATATTTATCTAATGTTTCAAATGGATCAACCGCATTACCCAAACGTTTTGACATTTTGTGTCCATTTTTATCTAACACTAAGCCGTTAGAAACTACATTTTTATAAGCTACATTATCAAAAACCATAGTAGCAATTGCATGCAGCGTAAAAAACCAACCTCTAGTTTGGTCAACACCTTCGGCTATAAAATCGGCTACCCCAAGTTTTTGTTTTTCGATTAAATCTTTATTTTCAAACGGATAATGGAGCTGGGCTGTTGGCATAGAACCCGAATCAAACCAAACATCAATTAAATCAGTTTCACGTTTCATAGGTTTGCCTGAAGGAGATACCAAAACAACATTATCCACATAATTTTTATGTAAATCGAATTTGTCGTAATTGGCTTTATCCATGTTGCCCACTTCAAAATCAGCCAATGGATTGTTGGTCATTAATCCAGCAGCCATAGCTTTTTCTATCTCCGCTTTTAGTTGCTCTACTGAACTGATGCAAATTTCTTCATCTCCTGTTTCTGTTCTCCAAATAGGAATTGGAATTCCCCAATAACGAGAACGAGATAAATTCCAATCGTTTAGGTTTTCTAACCAATTGCCAAAACGACCTGTTCCTGTACTTTCTGGTT
The DNA here is from genome assembly GCA_965284565.1 of Vicingaceae bacterium. Taxonomy (GTDB): domain Bacteria; phylum Bacteroidota; class Bacteroidia; order Flavobacteriales_E; family Vicingaceae; genus BRH-c54. The sequence goes on along the minus strand of OZ260100.1, from coordinate 1,305,940 downwards.
TCCAGTTAATGGTTTTGTTTAACGCTATCAAGCGTTCTTTTACCGCAGTGGTTTTAATAAACCAAGAATCTAACGGGTAGTATAAGATAGGTTTATCGGTTCTCCAACAATGTGGGTAACTGTGTTCGTATTTTTCTACTTTAAAGGCTTTGTTTTCTTCTTTTAGTTTGATGGAAATTTCTACATCAACAGATTTTTCGGGAACTTCTCCATCCTTGTAGTATTCGTTTTTTACGTATTTTCCTGCAAACTCCCCCATTTCTGGTCGGAATTTACCTTGTAAATTTACCAACGGAACAGGATTATTATTTTCGTCTAACACCAACATAGGTGGCACTCCTGCATCTTTTGCTACTTTGGCATCATCAGCACCAAAAGTGGGTGCAATGTGTACGATGCCTGTGCCGTCTTCGGTAGTTACAAAATCTCCGGGAATTACTTTAAATGCATTCTCCGCATTTTCATATGGTAAGGCGTAAGGCAATAATTGTTCGTATTGAATTCCTACTAAATCGGAACCTTTGAATTCTTTTAAAAAATAATAAGGTATTATATCTCCAGGCTTATATGATTGAAACTTTTCATAATCAACTTCTTCTTTAATTATCTCTCCACTTTCACCAAATTCATATTGAAGACAGTATTCATATTTTCCTTTAAACTGATAATCAACCAAAGGCTTTGCTATTAAAACATTCATTAAAGCGTGTGTGTATTGGTTATATGTCTTCACTAACACATAATCAATCTTAGGTCCAACTGCCAGAGCAGTATTCGATGGTAAAGTCCAAGGCGTAGTTGTCCAAGCTAAAAAATAAGCTTCATCCACACCTAACTTAGCAGCATCTTTTATTTTAAATTGAGCAACACAAGTCGTATCTTTTACATCTTGATAACAGCCAGGTTGGTTTAGCTCGTGAGAACTTAAGCCTGTACCTGCTTTTGGCGAATAAGGTTGTATGGTATAACCTTTATACATCAAGCCTTTTTGGTGTAATTGTCCTAATAACCACCAAACAGATTCTATATATTTATTTTCATAAGTAACATAAGGGTCGCTCATATCTACCCAATACCCCATTTGTTTGGTTAAGTTATTCCAAACATCAGTATAACGCATTACTGCTTCCTTACAAGCGTTGTTGTATTCTTCAATGGTAATTTTTTTACCAATATCTTCTTTAGTAATGCCCAATTCTTTTTCTACTCCCAGCTCTACTGGCAATCCATGGGTATCCCAACCAGCTTTACGTTTTACTTGGTAGCCTTTTAAGGTTTTGTATCGGCAAAAAATATCTTTAATAGCACGAGCCATTACGTGGTGAATTCCTGGCAAACCATTGGCTGAAGGAGGTCCTTCAAAAAATACAAATGGTTTATTCTCATCACGCGAAGTAACACTTTGTTCAAAAACCTTATTTTCTTCCCATTTATCCAATACTTGCTTGGCTATATTGGGGAGGTTTAATCCTTTATATTCATTGAACTTACTCATACTCATTTTTTATAATGAAGTGCGAAATTAATAAATTATAGGTGCATAGAAGCAAAAAAGTTATTTGTTAATGATTAAAACTTTCCTCTAATCTTCTCCAAAGAAAGAAAATACATTAACTTTGGAAGAAGTTAGACATTTAACCCTTATAAATTAACACTAGTTTTAAGGTAGCAGCAATTATTGAATTGCTATTATTAAAAAATAATTCCCTCAACTTCTGTATTAAAAAATCAAGCTATTCCATCATTTTTCATCATCTTTGTCATCTTAAAAATTTTATCCCAAAAAACATGAACAAATTAATCTTATCGCTTTTAGCCATTATTTTTATTCTAGGATGTAAAACCACTGAAACCATTACACTTCCTGAGCAAGTAATTGAAATTGAAAATCCATTTAAAACCGAGCGACCTGTTTATCAGGCTTCATACACCAAAAAATTCGACCTTATTCATACCAAATTAGCGGTAAGTTTTAATTGGGAAAAATCTCACCTTTATGGTAAAGAAAACATTACACTTAAACCTTATTTTTATCCCACCAAGCAATTGGAAATTAATGCTCGTGGAATGGATATTCATCAAGTAGCATTAGTAGAAAATGGCAATAAAACACCTTTAAACTTTACTTATGATAGCTTAATCATTACTATAGATTTAGAAAAAATCTATACCCGAAATGATACCCTCACTGTTTTTATAGATTACACATCTAAACCCGATGAATTAAAAGAAGGTGGAAGCAGTGCTATTTCTTCTGATAAAGGTTTGTATTTTATTAATCCTAAAGGGGAAGAGAAGAACAAAATGCCTCAAATATGGACACAAGGAGAAACTGAAGCTAACTCCGCTTGGTTTCCTACTATTGATGCTCCAAACCAAAAAACTACTCAAGAAATTGCTATTACTGTTGAAGAAAAATATGTAACCCTTTCTAACGGATTGCTAACTCACTCAGAACTTAACGGAAATGGTACAAGAACAGATTTTTGGGAAATGAACATGCCTCACACGCCTTATTTATTTATGATGGCTATTGGGGAGTACAAAATTGTTAAAGATAAATGGAGAAATATTGATGTTGACTATTATGTAGAAGAAGAATACGAGCCTTATGCCAAAGATATTTTTGGTAAAACGCCAGAAATGCTGGAATTCTATTCTAATATATTAGGAGTAGCTTATCCTTGGCAAAAATACCATCAGATAGTGGTAAGAGATTATGTTTCTGGTGCTATGGAAAATACTACAGGTGTTATTTTTGGAGATTTTGCTTACCAAACTAAGAGAGAATTGATTGATGGTAGCAATGCTGAAGATGTCATTGCTCACGAACTTTTTCACCATTGGTTTGGCGATTTAGTTACCTGCGAATCGTGGGCTAATTTACCTCTTAATGAATCATTTGCTACTTATGGAGAGTATTTATGGAACGAATACAAGTATGGTGATGATAAAGCAGATCAAGGACTCCAGTCCGATTTAAAGAACTATTTGTTACAATTGGCTCAATCCGGACCAAAAGATATGATACGTTTTGATTATAAAGATAAAGAAGATATGTTTGACGGGCATAGCTACCAAAAAGGAGGTAGAATTTTACACATGCTTAGAAACTACATGGGCGATGAAGCTTTCTTCACTTCATTAAAAATATATTTGGAAGAAAATAAATTTACCGATGTAGAAATGCATCAACTTCGTTTAGCGTGCGAAAAAGTTACTGGTGAAGACCTCAACTGGTTTTTTAACCAATGGTTTTTTGCGAAAGGACATCCTGTTTTAGATATTAATTACGAATACAACGATTCGTTGGGAATTCAATACGTTCATATAGAACAAAAACAAGATTTACAGGTTGCTCCTATTTACAAGTTACCTATAAAAATTGATGTTTTTGCTAACGGAAAAGTAAACTCGCACAAAGTGGTTATTGATAAGCTTTCTAATACTTTTGAATTTAAAACTTCAAGACCTGATTTTATAAATTTTGATGCTGATAAAATGTTGCTTTGCGAAAAAACAGACAATCATAAAACTACTGAAGAATGGGCATTTTTATACCAACCTACCGAAAATTATGGAAATGTAAAAATGAAGTATCTAGATAGATATGAAGCAATTGCTGTTTTGAAAAAATCAAAAGATGAATTAGCGGTAACTACTATTTTAAAAGCCTTAGATGACGATTACGAATATTTAAGAAGACAAGCTATAGGTGCATTAAAAAATGCTGCTAAATCAAATCCAGCAGTGGTAAAAGAAAAATTATTGGCAATGGCAAAAAATGATAGCGACTCTAAAATAAGAGGTGATGCTATTGCTGCTTTAGCTCGATATTTTGAAAACGATAAAGCAGTAACCGATGTTTGTGTTAGCGGAATGGAAGAACAATCTTATTATGTAATTGGAGAATCTTTATTAGCCTTATCTAAAAACAATGGTTCATTAGCTATGAAATACGCTTCTGCATTCGAAAAAGAGAAAAACGGCAATATAGTTTCAGCTATAACTACCGTTTATGAAGAACACGGAACGGAAAAACAATTGGATTATTTCATCACTAAAAACGAAGAAATTAGTGGTTTTGAAAAATACGGTTTTGCCATGTCAACTACTCGTTATTTAAAAAATCAAGACCACGAAACTGTAAAAAAAGGAAGTGCAATTCTTAAAGAAACTGCACTAAATGAAAAAACTTGGTGGATTAGAATGGCAGCTATAAATGGTATTTCAGATTTAGAAGCAATGTATGCAAGCAGAATTCATATTGCTGAGCAAGAAATAAAAGAAGCTGAATCTGGTTCTGAAAATGAACAAAAATTAAGAGCCAATATCGATAAAGACAAAAATGTTCAACAACATTTAATTGAAATATTGAATGAAATTAAAGCTAAAGAAGAGCATCCAAGATTAAAAGCGATGTTAGGAATAAAAGATTAACTTTATACCATATTAAAAATATAACACCATGAAAAACATAATTATACTTATTATCTTAATTCTACTAAGCAACTTTGGTTTTGCTCAACAAGTTAAAGTTGAAAATGCAAAATATAAATTTATTAGTGGAGAAAAACATGCACTAAAAGTGAATATTTTTACAGATGACATAAAAGATATTTTAAAAGCTTTTCAAAAAGAATTACAAAAAGAGGTAGGAACAGTAACCGAACAAAAAAGGGAGTTAATACTAGATAACGTTATTATAAAATCGATTACTGAAGACAAGATTGATGCTTACGTTGCCGTAAAAAAGATGAAAGACAACTCTTCAGAGTTATATGTTTCTTTCGAAATTAACAATGAAATTATTGAACCTAAATCTAAAGCCTATAAACAAGCAGAAAAATTTATGGAAACGCTTTCTAAAGAAATTTCTATTGTTGTAATTGAAAAAGAATTAGATAAAGAACAAAAAAATCTAAAAAAGCTTCAGGACAAGGTAGTTAGTTTAGAAGATAAAAATAAAAAACTTACTCAAGATTCAAAAGATAGAGAGGAAGACATAAAGAAAAATCAGAGTAAATTAAAAGAAGTTTCAGAAGAATTAAAAGAAGTAAATAAAAAAATGAATAGTGGTAAAGGCAAGATGGATAAACTTGCTAAAGACAAAGAAAAATTAGACAAAGACCATGAAAAACTTACTGATAAAATAAGTAAGGATGAAAAGAAAATTAAAGATAATAAAAAAGACATCGAGTCTAATGAAAAAGACATCGAGAACCTAAAAAATGATATTAAAAAACAAGAAAAAGTAGTGAGTGACATCAACGATAAAAGAAAAGCAGTAAAATAAATTAGAACTATTTTATGATTTTTTATCAATTCTCTTAATAAAGAATACCTTATATTTGTTGCTTACATCATCTAATAAACTATGGAAAACCAAAAAATAAACAACGATTTTGCCTTTAGTAAGAAAAATTATATCCTAATTATTGCAGGAGTTTTAATAACTGTTTTAGGTTATGTGCTTATGATTGGCGGGGGCTCTGATAACCCTAATGAATTTAGTTATGAATTATTTTCTGTTACCAGAATTTATATTGCACCTATCTTAATTTTAGCTGGGCTAGGTGTTGTTGGTTGGGGAATTATGAAAAAGTCAACTAACTAAACCCTTTAAATGTCCATTATTCAGTCTATTATTTTAGCCATTGTTGAAGGTTTAACAGAGTTTTTACCTGTTTCTTCAACTGGGCATCTTATTATTACCTCATCTTTAATGGGAATTGCTGATGATAGTTTTACCAAAACTTTTACCATAGCCATTCAGTTTGGAACCATACTTTCAGTAGTGGTATTATATTGGAAAAGGTTTTTTCAAACTGTAAATTTTTATTTCAAACTATTTATAGGCTTTCTTCCGGCAGCTTTTTTTGGATTACTTTTAAATGATTTTATTGATAGCTTATTAGAAAATGTAATTGTAGTAGCTACCATGTTGTTTTTGGGAGGTATAATCTTAATATTTGTCGATAAATGGTTTAAGAAAACAGAAGTAGAAGGTACCTCAGAAGTTACTTATCCCACCGCTTTTAAAATTGGACTGTTTCAATGTTTGGCTATGATTCCGGGAGTTTCTCGCTCTGCAGCTACTATTATTGGCGGGTTAACACAAAAAATGAACCGACAAGCTGCTGCTGAATTTTCATTCTTTCTAGCAATCCCTACCATGTTTGCCGCAACTGGATATAAATTATTAAAGTTTTTTCAAGAAGGAAATGGTTTTGAAACAGAAGAAATTCAGTTATTATTAGTTGGGAATGTTGTAGGGTTTGTTGTTGCGATTATTGCTATTAAAGGATTTATAGCTTTTTTAACCAATCACGGGTTTAAACTTTTTGGCTACTATAGAATTATTATTGGCTTACTTATATTAATCCTTCACTTTTCAGGTATTGAAATTACTTTGTATTAATTTTTATGCAAGAACTTCAAGAAAAATTTCTAAACGGACAACTTATACTTATTGACAAACCTATAGGTTGGACTTCTTTTGATATCGTTAGAAAAATACATTACCAACTAAAAAATCAACTACAACTTAGAAAAATAAAAGTGGGTCATGCCGGGACATTAGACCCTTTAGCCACTGGGTTGTTAATTGTTTGTACAGGAAAATTCACCAAAAAGATTGATGAAATTCAAGCTCAACAAAAAGAATATACAGGAATAATAACGCTAGGAGCAACAACACCTTGCTTCGATTTAGAAAAACCTTTTGATGCTTTTTTTGAAACTAATCATATTTCCGATGAAATGATAAAAGAAGCTGCAGCAACTTTTGTCGGCACACAAGAACAAACTGCTCCCATACATTCTGCCAAAAAGATTGATGGCAAAAGAGCTTATGAATTAGCTAGAGCAGGAGAAGAAGTAGTTATTAAAAAAAATACTATTGTTATTGATGAATTTGAAATTACACAAATAGAACGCAATGAACTTGTTCTGCCATCAGATAAGTTAATTGCTAATGATGAAGCTAAAATCAACCAAGAAAAACCTTACGACAAAGGAATTCACGTTCATTTTCGTGTTGTTTGCAGTAAAGGGACATACATTCGTTCTATTGCAAGAGATTTAGGTTTAAAACTTAATTCTGGAGGTTATTTGTCTGCGTTAACCAGAACAAAAATTGGTGATTACAAATTAAATGATGCAAAAAAAATAACATCATTATCAGTTATTTAACAATCTGTTTTAAATTTTGATTTAGATGAATTTGGTAGAGGTTATAAATTTTATACCTTTACGAGCCATGAAAACGCATATTGTTGCAATATTCTTATTACTTTTAATTGGTTGCACACCAAAAGGCCCACAAACTTTTGAAAGTCCGTTTGTGGGAAAAACTAGAGAAGAGCTTATTCTTGCAAAAGGAACTGCTAACGAAGTTAAAATTTATGATAATGCCGAAGTCTTTATTTATAAAATAAAGGAAGAATATTACGGCAAAAAACCTCCTATTGATAAAAACGGTAATCCTAGAAAACCAAAAGAAATAGTAGTTATTGAATACATTTATTATATCAATAATGATGGGATGGTTTACAAATACCAAGTTTGGAGAAAAAAATATAGTACAAAAAAACCCTGAAAAAAAATTTCAGGGTTTTTTGTTTCTTTTAAGGAAGGTTATTTAGTAACCATAAACTTATTGGTTTGAGTAACTTTTCCAGAAGTTCTATTCCTAACTGAATAAAAATATACTCCAGCATCTAAATCACTAATGTTTAGAGAAATAGTAGAAGTATTAAAGTTTAATGTTTTAATTTCTTTGCCAGTAATATCAAAGATAGATATAATTGAATTTTCTACTTTATCTGTAGAGATATTAATAATATCTTTTGCAGGGTTTGGATATAAACTAAACATTGGTTTAACATTCATTTCTGCTACCCCAACAAAAGGAGAACTTTTTTGCCAAGCAACACGGTTAACAGTCCCATTGTTATCAAACTCCATTTCTAAAACAGGAAACTTTGAGTTAGGATCATCTGTCCACCAACGAGCTGTGTTAGTAGTATCATAAGTAATAGGATCTACTCCTAATAAAGAGGCTGTAAAAGGATCTATTACACTCCAAGACCCACCTTGATACACCCAAATCGTATCAATGGTAATATCATTTACATTTTGTCTGATACTAGCAAAAGTTCCAAATGAAGTAGTAACATTTCCCCAAGCATCAACATTGCTTGAAGTTATCGCTTCTCTAGTCATTCTAACAGAATCAATTCCTCCCTGACCAACATATTGTTGGAAAATTTTACCCCACCAGTTTCCTGCATAGTTTGTTCCCATGGTTGATGGGAAAGTAACAACTGTAGCCGGATATTCTAAAGTAGCTAACTGTCCTCCTTGATAAAAACTTTGTCCAACAATAAATAAGCCTGTTGTTCCTTTATTTAAAAAAGTCCAAGTACTATCTTGAAATGAACTAGTCATACCTATATTTGCTCCAGTAATACTACCTGCGCCAGGAAATCCAGTATGGTTAGAAAAAGTTAAAGTATCAACATACATTTCTGTCATGGATGTAAAATTCCATGTTTGGTTTGCTCCATTTGGCCCAATAGTAATTGACCCTGGCATGGTATCAACAGATTGTTCAACAGCATCGTTCATACCTACAATGTGTGTGTCATTAATTGTTATTTGAGCATTGGTAATAATACCTGCTCCTAACAATGTAATTAAAGAGAGTAGATTTTTTTTCATAAGATAAAATTTTTGGTTTATAAGTGCGAATGTACAATATAGTTATTTAAAAAACAATTTGTTAAAGAAAATTTAACATTGTTAAAAAACACTCCTATTGAAATCCTAAAGTTGATTGAATTACCAAATATTTATAACAAATTAATTGATACTTTTGCACCAATGAGTTCAATAAGACAAAATAGAGTAGCCAGATTACTACAAAAGGAAGTAAGTTTAATTATTCAAGGAAAAACCAACGAGTTGTTTCCTGGCACAATGGTTAGTGTAACTGTCATAAGAGTTTCTCCTGATTTAAGTTTCGCTAAGGTTTACCTAAGTATTTTCGGCAATATAGAGCCAAAAGAAGGGATTAAAATTGCAAATGAAAATGCAAGTGCCATTAGAGGCGAGCTAGGTAGAAAAGTAGGCAAACAACTAAGAATTACTCCAGAAGTTGCTTTCTATTTAGATGATTCTATTGATTATATGGAAGAGATTGAAGCTAAATTAAATCAGTAAATTCTTCCACTTCTCCAACTGTCAACAGCTCTAAACCAATTGTTTTTAAAAACAGGCGAACGACTCAACACAAAATCATTATCAGTTATCGGACTAGCTACTTTGTGAAAAACAAAACTCAGCGACATCATATTATTTTCTTCTCCATAAATCCAATTTTCGTAGTTTTTGTGTTTATACACCACATTAGGTACGCCAAAAACAATATATATAATACCTCTGTCTGTTTTCCAGCCTTCCATGTAAGAAGTAAAGTAATTATTAGCACTTTCTACACGCTTAAAATACTCTCTTATTAGAGTTCTTGCTCTATCGTTACTTCCAGCAACATCTTTCCAAAATTTATCTACTTCTAATTTAGGATTCTCAGCAGAAATAAGCTGTTCAAACTCTTTTGATGTTGTTATATACCGCATTGGTGGAATCATATTTTCAGCAGTTTTTACTTCAGGAAAATTATCTTGAAAATTAAAAAGTGTAGGTCCTATTGATTGCCCTTCGGGATGAATAAAATATAAGCCATTTTCTGTTACTTCATAACTCAATTGTTGTAAAGAGTCAAAGGTAAGTTCTTCTGTAAATTCAGGTGAAAATGTCATTTTTTCTTCAGGTGTTTCATTAGAAGAAAATGGTGGTTTTGCTATGGGAAAGTCTGATTTATAATATTTTAAAACAAAAGCAGTGTCAACTATAGATTCATTTTTCTTAAGGTAAAAGGTGGAATTATTTTTTAGGTAATTTTTAAAAGTAATATTTTGACTTTCATCTAACACCAAATAATTTTGTGGATTATAAATAGTTGACTTATCTACCACCAAAGATTTTTTTATATACTGATCTCTGTTTAAATCGTTAAAAGTAACCTTAACAGTATAAATCTTCCCAAACAAAGTGTTAAGCATAAAAATACCATCCAAAAATTTCTTTTCTTTATTATTTCCATAATCAACAAAGTTAAGCGAGGCACTATCTAGCAATGTTTTAGAATCTAATTCATACAATTCATAAGTTACCCTTACATTGGCACTAAAGGTAGAGTCTTCTCGTTTTTTAGTGTATAAAATATTAGCAGAGTTAATTCTAAAATGAAATTCTGTTAAGGTATCATTTGTATGAAAAGCCAACATATCCGGATCCAACAAATTAATTCCGGGCATATAAATTCCTGCGACATTTCTGTTGGTAGTATTTTGTGAAGAGGAGCAAGAAAAGAACATCCCCAACAAAAACAAAATAAATATGATATTAGTTATTTTCTTCATCTTCATGGTTTTCCGGTAAATAAATTTCGGGCATTTGCTTTTTAGTTTTAGCTCCTAAATCTTCTAGTTTTTTAGTGGCATCAATCAAATTGCCTCTCCCCGATTTTAGTTTATTAAATGCTTTATCGTAGGCATCCTTAGAGCTATCAATACCTCGCTTAACTTTGTCCATATCATCTAAAAATCCAACAAACTTATCGTGCAATGCTCCTGCTTGTCGGGCAATTTCTATAGCATTTGCAGTTTGTTTTTCTTGTTTCCACAAAGAAGCTACTGTTCTAAGTGTAGCCAATAAGGTAGAAGGTGTTACAATAACTACTTTTCTATCCCATGCATATTGATACAACTCATTGTCTGCTCTTAATGCTAATCCAAAAGAAGATTCTATGGGCATAAACAATAATACAAAATCAGGAGCATCTAAGCCTTTACCTGTTCCATAATGTTTTTCACTTAATCCTTTAATGTGCGTTTTTACCGAAAGCACATGGTTTTTTAAATGACCATCCTGTTCAGCATCATTATCGCAATTAATATAGTTCTGATAAGCCACTAAAGATACTTTTGCATCTACAATGATGTGTTTTTTTTCTGGTAAATTAATGATGACATCGGGCATAATTCTAGTACCATCATCATTAGAAGTAGAGTATTGTGTAGAGTATTCTACATCTTTTATTAAGCCAGAGCTTTCTAATACTTTTTCTAAAATTAATTCCCCCCAGTTTCCTTGCGTTTTATTATCGCCTTTAAGTGCTTTGGTTAAGTTTTGAGCTTCTTCGCTCATTTGCTGGTTAAGCTTTTCAAGCGATTGTATTTGCTCTATAAGCTTGGTTCTATCTTTAAAATCTTTCTCATAAGTATCATCTACTTTTTTCTCAAATTGTTGAATGTTTTCTTTTAGCGGATTTAAAATTTCACCTAACCTTTTCTCGTTAGCTTGGGCAAATTCGGTAGCATTTTGTTTAAGTAACTTATTGGCGATTAATGAGAATTCTGTTGTAAACTTTTCTTGTAATTGAGCTATTTCATCCTTCTGCTCTTTCAATTTAGTTTCTATATTTTGATAAGCATTGGTTAGTCGAGCATTTTCTGAGATTAATTCGCTATTTTTTTGTTCTAGCTCATTATTTTTAGTTTCAATCTTTCTAAAAGCTTCAATAGATGAGTCTATTCTTCCTTTAAGGTTGCCATTTTCTAAGGTGTATTCTTTTATTATTTGTTGGCTTTCAGCATCATTTCCGCCTCCATTGTTTTGTAGTTTTTTGACTAAAAAACCTATTACAAAACCCAAAACCAACCCTATTGCTAAATATACAAATGCCATGAATAATTCCATTTAAAAAATTGCTATAAAATTAAGGTATTTTATTTTAAAGATAATAGCCTAAATACCCACTTATCTTTTAAGAATATAGATGGGCGTTCCTTCATCAATAATATCATAAAGCTCTATTACATCAGTGTTTTTCATTCTTATGCAGCCATGTGATGCTGGTTGTCCAATAAAACCCTCTTCGGGCGTGCCATGAATATAAATATACCTGTTGTAAGAATCAACATTTCTCCCTTTGTTAATGCCCACTTCTTCGCCATCTAACCACAAAATTCTTGTAGTAACATAATCGCCATCAGCTTTACGTTTATCGGTAATAATTTCGGCTACTTTTCCATTAAATTCTCTTGCTTCTAAAATTCCTCCCAAAGGAACTTCTTCGCCAATTTTTCTTTTTACAGTATGTAGTCCAGGAGGTGTTTTATTGCTGTTTTGATGACTTCCTATGCCTTTTTTTGCTGTGGAAATAGGATATGTTTTAACCGTTATCCCATTTTCTATTAAATACATTTTTTGATGTTTAACAGAAATATAAAGGTATTTATAAAAACTTTTATCAGGATATTTTAAAGATAAATACTCTGTTAAAATATTCCCCAACTCTTCTTTTGGTTCTTCTTCTTCAACTTCTTCAACTACTTCTTTTGGAGGTTCTGCCACTGTAGTTTCAATATTTTTAGTTGACTTACAAGCCATCATCAACATAAAAAAACTTATAAAAAGTAAGGTTTTATAAAATGTAATATGTAACAAGTAGTTTTTAATCATCGGATTAGCAATACTACAAAAATTATTTTTTATTACTTAGCTTTAGCATTATTTTATAAAATAATTTAGGGAACAAGGTTTTAAAAGGGATAGTCAACAGCTCTTTTTTACCAATATAAACGTGTTGTTTGTCTTTTATTATTGCATTAACCAAGTTTTTAGCAAACGCATCAGGTTTCATTCCATTGAGCTGAGCATCACTATTTTCATTGGTAACATTTCCTTTTCCGTCTATAGCATTTATAGAAACTTGTGTGTTAATAAACCCTGGAGCTGCTAATAATATGTCAACATTATCGTTAACTAATTCTAACCTCAACGACTCATAAAAACCATAAAGAGCATGTTTAGTTGCTGCGTAAGTGGAGAGTTGAGGTAGCCCAAACTTTCCTAAAATACTGGTAACAACTACAACTTTACCTTGTTGTTTTTGTTGCATTATGGGTAAAACAGCTTTTGTGAGTGCTACATTGCCAAAGTAGTTAATGTTCCAAAATTTTTGTTCAACAGTTTCAGTGGTTTCCATAGCCAAACTTTTTTGACTAATACCTCCATTATTTATTAAAATATCTATGGTAGTAAATTTCTCTATAGCTTTATTTACCCATGTATGAGCATCTTTAAAGTGTTCTAAATCTATTGGTAAAACCAATACCTGCTCATCTGGTAAATTGGTATTATTTTTTACGCGTTGCAGTTCCTCCTCTCTTCGTGCCGATAAAATTAGCTTACAGTTTTTTTTAGCCAATTCATAAACTAACGCTTCTCCTATTCCAGAGGAAGCTCCTGTAACCCATATTACTTTATTCGCTATATCCATGCAACAAAAATAAGTAATTAATACTTCTTCTTAAGGGTTTCAAAAACATCTGCAACAGCAGGACATATTTCTGTGTTTTTTAGCGATAAATCTAAGATTTGATAAAATCTTTTTCGGTTGGTATGAGGGTATTCTTTACAAGCTGCTGGTCGGCTTTCATAAACCATGCAGTAATTTTCATAATCTAAAAACGGACAAGGAGCAGTATTCAGCACATAATCACCTACTTCATCTAAATGTAAATATTGAGCTACAAACGCTGAAGGCTTCATTTTTAGGTGTTTTGCCAACCTATCAATATCTCTATCATAAAAAATAGGACTAGTAGTTTTACAACAATTAGCACATTGTAGACAGTCTATATTTTCGAAAGCAGCATCATGTGCATCATGTGCATTATCATCTAAATTTTTTGGTTTGCTTTTTTTAAGCTTTTTTACCAATAACTGATTCTCTTTTTTATGCTTTTCGGCTTCTTCAAGTTTTAATTTCAGACTACTATTCATGCTGCAAAAGTAGTGAAATTACTCTTTTACAAATTTTAATGTTTTTGTTGTAGCATCATTATTTAATTGCATAAAATAAATTCCTGATGAGAAATTACTGATGTCTATAACTGTTTGTAAGCTGGCATTAGTTGTTAAAATAATTTTACCAGTTACATCTGTAATAGCTATATTAGTATTTCCATTAGGTAAGCCTTTAATGTTAAGTTGGTTATTAGCTGGATTTGGATAAAGCACTACATCAATAAAATTAGTTAATTCCTTCACACCTATTATGGTAGAATTCATACAAATTTCTAACCCCCAACTATCTAAACTTCCTCCATCCCAATTAAAAACATCTTCAATAGTAAGGGTCCATGTTCCTTGTGGGTTTTCTCCATTAAAAGCAGCTAAAGGATCTTGAGGTTGGTAAGTTCCACCACCAACTGGAGGACAAGGTAATGCTCCCGGTGTTGCGGCATCATCAAAATTCACATCAAAATCATTTTCGCTATCACAAATTTCTTCCCATAGTGTTACTATTGTTCCTTGTGGGCTTTCTAATGTAACAATTAAATCGGCTATCCACGTGTGTGTTCCTATTAAATCAATAACATTTACATCATTTATAGTTCCTGAGTTAGTAATATTTAATGTTGATGTTACAATTGCAGTAGTACTAGGAATAGTTACAGGAACATTTGTACTCATAGCTGTAATACAATTGCTTGTTGTAAATGAGTTGCTTGAAGAAAAACTTCCTGAACCACATTGATTGTTTGGTCTTACTCTCCAATAATATTCGGTATCAGCCGCAAGAGTTGATGAAGTATAAGTCGCAGTGGTTAACCCTATAGCATTATCAACTATGTTTGTAAAAGTAGCATCTGTAGCTATATCAATATCATAAGTTGCAGCATTAGGATCTGTTTGCCAAGTAAATGTATATGGTCCTGAAACATTTGTAGCTGCATTTGCCGGACTAATTAAATTAAGGGTAGCAAAGGTATTAGAATAAACATTTAAATTAATATTCGTTGATTGAGTTGCTGAGGTTGCTGTTCCTGTTATGGTAATAGTATGTGAGCCAACCATTGCAGCTGTTATTCCTGAAACTTGAATAGTTACATTTGTACCATTTGCCTGAGCGGTTGAAGGAGTAAAATTCACGGTTGTCCCTGCAGGGTTTCCTGAAGCAGAAAAAGTAGTAACATCATTAAATCCTAAATAAGTATTGTATGTAAAAATATAGGTTGAGGTGCCTGGAGCACAAATATCATTACTAGTAGCACCAGGTGCAAAATTCATTACAAATTCAGATGCCTGAATGGTAAAATTAGTTGAGTTTAATGCATAAAATATATTTCCAGCACCTCTTACCATTACTCTGGCGTTAGTAGTTGCGATTCCTGTTGGAACAGTAACATTTGCCGAACCATTATTAGGAACTCCAGTTACTAAAGTAATTGGGTAGGTATATCCACCATCTTGGGATAAGAAAATATCTACATTTGGTGTGTTTACAGCTCCAGTATTTGTTCCTGCAACATTCCATGTTACAGTTTCTGTGCTTCCTTCATTCCAAGTTACAGCTGTATTTTGAGATGTTACTGTAAAAGGGCCTGAGTTTCCATCAACAGTAACTACCATTTGGTCAATTTTGTTTTGTCCGCCTCCTGAAAGATTATCTCTTACAGTTAATGAAAAATTCATAGTTCTTCCTACATTAGCAACGGTTTCCCACTGAGTAGTTAGGTTGCCAGCTATTACGCTTGAAAGCTGAGGTAAATACCTATTTGGAGAAGTTGTAGGTGCTATTGAACGAAAAGCAGGACTTCCGGTACTTGTTGCACTTACACTTGTTTGAGAGTTAAACCCAACATCTCCTTGTTCCCAACAAAACGAAAGTGAATCTACATCTGGATCTGTACCACTTCCTTCTAAAATAAAAGCAGTTCCTTTTGGAATAGTATAGTCTGCTCCTGCATTTGCAGTAGGAGTAGTGTTTACCATTGGTGTAGAAGTGTAACAACTTTTTGATGCTACATTAGTAGTAACTTGTTGGATATTAAAAAAATGAAAATAATCATCACTATGAGGTTGAACATCTGAAGCCCCCGTAATTCCTGCATAACCCATAATAGTTGAACCACTTCCGGGTTCCATTTGAGCTCCTGTACCTTCACTTCCATTCATTGTCCATGAGTGGTTTGCTCCAAACTGATGTCCAAGTTCGTGAGCTACATAATCCACATCAAAATTATCTCCTTGAGGAACAGAGTGCGAACTATAACCACTTCCTTTTTGATTGTTTACACAAACACAACCTATACAACCTGCATTTCCATTATTAGAACCTTGATGTAATAAATGTCCTACATGATAATTTGCTTCTTGAATTACACTACTTAATGTAGATTGTAATTGGCTATTTAAACTATTGGTATAAGGGTCTGTTGAGGGATTGGTAAATACCACATCATCATTATTGGCAACCAACTGCATGGTAATACCAAAATCTGTTTCATAAACACCATTAACTCTTGTCATAGTAGCATTTATAGCTGCCATGGCTAATACTTTTGTTCCTCCGTGCCAAACAGTATATTCTCCTGAAGCGGAAACAGCAGTTAAAAAAGTTCTTAATGTTTGGTCGTTTGCATCCTTATTGTTGGATTGCTTAATTTTTTTCATATCTAGAGCAATGTCATCTGTTAAACATTCAAAAGTATGTTGAGTTACTTCCTCTGTTTTTCTCGAGTACACGGCATAAGAGGTTAAATCAGTAGAATATGGTTCAATAAAAACACTTTTTCTATCTAATCTGAAAAGCATACTGCTTAAGCCTTTTTGTGGTGAAAAACTAAACCTGATGGTAGAAGCTGTAGAGGTGCTTTTTCCAAAAAAAGATTTAATTTCCGGATACTTTGCAGCTAAATCTGGATGAAAGATAGACGCTTCAAATACTTCAAAGTTTTCTATTGTTCCATTTCCTGTAGGAAAACCTAAAATAAGGGCTGATGTGTTTTGAGAAAATCTTTTCGGAGCTTGGGTTAATAAATTTTGTAAAGTAACAACATCCAACTGATAAACATCAAAATTTATTGGGAGGTTGGATGTATTTATTTTATTATTTACAGCTACTTTGGTTGTTTTAGTCCATAAGTTAGCATTTTGTTGAGCATTAACTGAAACTACTGTTCCTAATAAAAGTAGAGATAAAAAAGTAGTTTTAAAAAAGTTTGTTTTTCGCATAAAGCAACAGATTAAAATTAATTAAGCCATAAAGTTAACCTAAAAGAGAGCAAGAAACAATATTATTTGATGAGGAGTATTGAAATCCTAATTTTTTAATTAGGAAAGAAGGTGTTAAAACTAAAAAACCCAATAAACTGTTTTTCAATTTATTGGGTTTTAAAAGTTGTCCGACTAGGGCTCGAACCTAGACTCTTCTGGACCAAAACCAGACGTGTTGCCAGTTACACCATCGGACAATTGGACGGCAAAAGTAATAATTTTTTTTACTTGTACAAATTTTTTTACATTCATTAATTTAGAGTATTTTTTATTCTTTTGCCATCGTGTCAGTTGCTCCTTTATAACTTTTAACAATCATTAACTGTAAATATTATTCATCATTAGACAAGAATTTCATATTTTCGTGAACTTAAATAATACTGAATAACATGGAATATAAAAAACTGAATAATATTATAGGATGGATAATTTGGGCAATTGCTTCATTTGTATATCTATCAACCATAGAGCCAACAACAAGTTTTTGGGACTGTGGTGAGTTTATCGCTGCTGCGTATAATTTAGAAGTTGGTCACCCACCGGGAGCACCATTATTTATGCTTATAGGTAGGTTTTTTACCATGTTTACAACTCCTGAAAATGCAGCTGTTGCTATTAATGCAATGTCGGCACTGAGTAGTTCTTTTACTATTTTATTTTTATTTTGGTCTATAACAGCAATAATTAAAAAAATTGTTGTTAAAACAGGAGAAATGGATAAAGCTGCTATGATTGCAGTATTTGGGAGTGCTGTTGTAGGTTCTCTAGCTTACACTTTTTCAGATTCATTTTGGTTTTCTGCGGTAGAGGGAGAGGTTTATGCCATGTCTTCTTTATTTACTGCTGCTGTATTTTGGGGGATTCTTAAATGGGATGCAGTTGCTCATGAGTCGCATAGTACTAGGTGGTTAGTTTTTATTGCTTATTTAATGGGGCTTTCTATTGGAGTCCATTTATTGAACTTATTGGCTATACCTGCAATGGTGTTTTTATATTATTTCAAAACCAGAGATTTAACTGCTAAAAGATTTTTTATTGCTTCAGGTGTATCCGTACTTATTCTTGGAATTGTTCAATTTGGAATTATACCGGGAACATATAAGTTAGCCTCTATTTTTGAATTATTTATGGTAAATACATTGGGAATGCCTTTTCACTCTGGATTGGTTTTCTACTTCATTCTTTTAGCAGGATTAGTTGCTTATGGATTATATTATACCCAGCAAAAAGGAAAAGTTTTATGGAATACCGTTTTGCTTTGCTTTAGTGTTATTATTATTGGATACTCAACTTATTCGGTTATTTTAATTCGTTCTGCTGCTAACCCTCCAATGGACGAAAATAATCCTGAAAATGTGTTTAGCTTGTTGTCTTATCTTAATCGTGAACAATATGGTTCTGCTCCATTTTTATCTGGACAATTTTATAATACACCATTAGATAGCAGAGAGCCTTTTGTTGAAGGTAAGACAGTTTATTACCAAAATAAAGAGACTGGCAAGTATGAGGCAACTAATAAAGGCGAAAAAGACAAACCTAATTATGATGATAAAGCTTCAGGGTTTTTCCCTAGAATGTGGAGTTCTCAATCCAATCATACAAGAGACTATAAAATGTGGGTGGATATTAAAGGGAAAAATGTTAGGGCTTCGAACGGAGAGACTATTAAAATACCAACTTTTGGAGACAATCTAGCTTTTCTATTCAATTATCAATGGGGACATCTTTACTGGAGATATTTTATGTGGAATTTTGCCGGAAGGCAAAGTGATGTTCAAAACTCTACTCCCAATGAAATAGTTAATGGTAATTGGATTAGTGGAATTAAACCTATTGATGCTGCCAGACTAGGAAATCAAGATAAACTTTCTAAAAGTGTAACTGAAAATAAAGGACATAATCGTTATTTCCTTTTGCCTCTTATTTTAGGAATAATTGGATTGATTTATCAATTTATTAAAGACCCCAAAGATTGGTTAATTCTTGCTTTATTATTTTTCTTTACAGGATTAGCCATTAATTTTTATACTAACCCTCCTTCTCCCCAACCAAGAGAAAGAGATTATGCTTATGTAGGTTCATTTTATGTTTTTGCTATATGGATAGCCTTAGGAGTTTATGCTTTGTATGAAGTTTTAGGCAAAAAAATACAACGCTTAGCAAGCGCAGGCTTAGTAACTACTATTTGTTTGTTAGCTGTTCCTGTTTTAATGGCTAACCAAAATTGGGATGATCATGATCGTTCAAAAAGATATACTGCGAGAGATTTTGCAAAAAACTATTTAAACTCATGTGCCCCAAATGCTATTTTGTTTACCAATGGGGATAATGATACTTTCCCGCTTTGGTATGTTCAAGATGTAGAAGGCTTTAGAACAGATGTAAGAGTGGTTAATTTAAGTTTACTAAATACCGATTGGTACATAGAACAAATGCGAAGAAAGGCATGGGATTCTGATGGTATACCACAAATGCTACCTGACCATAAAATAAGACAAAATACCAATGATTATGTTTATGTATATGACAGGGGGATTGAAGGACATACTGATGTAGATGAAATTATTAAGTTTGTTACAGATGATAGTCCTAAATCTAAAATAACAGGAAATAACAATAAACAAATTGATTATTTACCAACTAAGAAATTTAAAATTTCTGTTGATAAAGAACTTGTTTTAGCTAACGGTACTGTTTCTAAAGATAAAGCTGATAGAATTCTGGATAATGTAGAATGGAGCATAGAAGCTAATGGAATCTATAAAAAAGACCTTATTATTTTAGATATATTAGCTGCTAACGACTGGAAAAGACCTATTTATTTTGCTATTACTACTGGTGATGACGCTTATTTAGGATTAACCGATTATTTCCAAATAGAAGGGTTAGCTTATAGATTAGTACCTTATAAAGCACAGAGTTTTGATGGACAAACAGGAGAGGTAAATACAGAAGCAATGTATGAAAATTTAATGACTGAGTTTGAATGGGGAGGAATGAACAAGTCAGAAATTTATATGGATGAAAACAACAGAAGAATGTGTATGAATTTCCGTAATAATTTTGCTCGTTTAGCAGGCGATTATATCAGACAAGGGAAAAAAGAAAAAGCATTAGAAGTATTAGATAAATGCTTGGAAGTGATTCCTCATAAAAATGTTCCTTATAACCAATTTATGGTTTCTATTGCAGAACATTATTATAGATTAGAAGCATACGATAAGGCAAACGAAATTGTAAAAATCCTACTTGATATTTATGAAGATGACTTAAATTATTATATGTCTTTAAAAGGAAAATACAGAAAATCTGTTGAGCGTGAAGAAGGATTTACAAAGTACATTCTTGGTCAATTGGTAATGTTAACAAGAGATAGATATCCCGCTTCTGGTTTAAATGAAGAAATGAAAGAAAGATTTGATTTAATTACCAATACTGTTAATTCAGGAAGATAGAAACGTTACAATGAAAAAAATAATAAGAAGTATTCTTAGAGCTTTAGGGTTATACACTTTTGCGATAGATATAGAAAATAAATTAATAACCCTTATTAAAAAACCCGAGCGTAAAAAGTTTTACGGGCAGTTTATAAAAAAAGACAGTTTGTGTTTTGATGTAGGTGCCAATAAAGGCAACAGAACAGAGATTTTTTTAGAGCTAGGAGCAAAAGTAGTTGCTGTTGAACCTCAGCAGGAGTGTTATTTACATTTACAAGAAAAATTTGGAGATAAAATTAATCTTATCACTAAAGGTTTGGGCGAAAAAGAAAGTACCGAGAAATTGTATGTTTCAGGTTCAACATTAATTTCTTCTTTCTCTAAAAGTCATGTTGACATGATGCAAGAAGAACGTTTTAAAGGAGCTAATTGGGATAAAACAGTAGAAATTCAGATGACTACTTTAGACAATTTAATCAAACAATTTGGGGTGCCTGATTTTTGTAAAATTGATGTGGAAGGTTATGAATATGATGTATTAAAAGGCTTGTCTCAACCACTTAAAGCACTTTCATTAGAATATATTGTTCCTGAAAACACTCAAGTGTTAGTAGATTGCTTAACTCACCTTAACAAATTAGGAAATATAGAATGTAATTTTTCTTATGGGGAATCCATGCAATTGAATTTACCAACATGGAAAAATGGAAAAGACATGGTAGATTACATACAAACAGATGCTTTTACACAAACCTCTTATGGTGATGTTTATATAAAATTTGTTTGATTTATTCATAAAAAAAGCGGTGTACTGATTTTTTTCATTACACCGCTTTTTTATGCTATATTTTTAATTAAAATTACTTTACAATCATTTTCTCTACAATAACGGTATCATTTTGTTTAACTTTAACAAAATATACTCCTTTAGCTTGATTTGAAATATCTACAGTAGTTTGATTTCCATTAATAATTCTTCTTTCAATAATGTTTCCTACAACATCATATACTTCAATTAAAGCATCTTTAGTATTATTTTCAATCGATATCTGAAATTGACCGGAATTAGGATTAGGGTAAACAGTTACTTTTGCATTAAATATTTCTTCTTCAACACCAACAATGTTTCCGCAAGTTGCAGCACCCCACGATGGGTCATTAACATCAGAATTAATAGAGCTTCCTAAATTTCCAGAATTACCATTTACTTTGTTCGTAACTAACTGACCAGTTCCTTCATTTAATTCCCAATAAGCCAATAAGTTTGGTGTAGATGCTGAAAAACCACTATTCATACCATTTAAGATTTCTGAAGCAGTACGTGCTCTATCCCAAATACGAACTTCTGAAATACTTCCTTTTAAAGGGTCATTTACACTTGAACCAAAATCATGTCCAATCCAAATAGGCCTAGTTGAATTTAAAGATTGATTTACTGTGCTGTTTACCGTTCCAAATAATACTCCGTCAGCATAAAAAGAAAGTAATCCCGATTGTCTTGTAATGGCTATATGATGGCATGTACCATCTAATAAACTTGCATTAAAAGTTCCGTTATTAAAAATTAAATGATTTTGACCACCAAATTGTATAGCCAACATTTTATGGTTAGAACCATTCCAAATATTATGAAAAAATATTACACAACCATTCGGGAAAGATGGACTGTTAGATAATATTACAGGGTGTGCTTGTTGTTCAGATTCCAACCCCCTAACCCATGCTTCAATGGTAAAGTCTCCAGTTCCTATTGTATTTAAATCGTTAGGAACTTCTACATAATCATTATTCCCATCAAAAGTTAACAGCTGAGCAGTAGAAATTAATGAGCTTAAAAACAAAGTAGATAATAAAGTAATTTTTTTCATATACGTTTTTTTAAAATTAATATAAACAAAAGTAGATAAAAAAATAATAGTAAAAATTTTATCTACTTCATCAGCCTTAACGCTTCTCTTTTACTAAGTGAACTTAACACTGTATTTTCGGCAAAAGTTGTTACCCATTCAGGGTTTGTTCTGCTATATTCTCGCAAAACCCATCCAATGGCTTTATTAATAAAAAACTCTTTACTTCCTAATAAAGCATTTATAATATTGCTAAGCAAAGTAGTATCTATTTCTTTTTTGTATTTTAATTGAAATAATAAGGCACAACGTTGCAACCAAATATTACCAGATTTCAACCATTTATTTACATAAATTGCTTTTTGTTCAGGGAATTTTTTAAAATAAGCCCCCATTAATTTAGTAGCAATAAAATCTACTGTATCCCACCAGGATTGGTTAACAACCATAAATTCATAAAGCTCAATGTCAGATTTTTCAATTTGATTAGTATATTTAAAAGCCAATTCTTGAGCAAAATATAGACATTCTCGCTGAGGTTGTTTCCATAAAGTGCTGATGATTTCTTCTATTTCTTTTTTATCTGGCAGCATTTCCTTAACTAAAAAAGCTTGTTGCAAAGCTCTTCTTTCTGTTGTTTTTATACCAAAAAATGAAAACTGATTACGCATGTATGCTGATTGCTCTAATGCAATTTTATTATTTGCATTCAATTTAAATTCTTTTATAAGAGTGGTAATGTAAGGCTGCATATAAATAAAATTTGAATCATCAAAAATATTCTTTTTATTTATGCAATTATGCAAAGATTTCAAAATGCTACTTCTGTTTATGTCTTATAGTTAAAGTTGTTTTAAAGTAATTTATTTCCTACTTTTATATCAAATAATAAAGCAATTACCCAACCTTTTTTGCTTTTTAATATCTTTATAGTATATTAAAACCTGGGATAATCATACAATTGTAAAAGGGTGCATTAATTTTGACCCAAAGGCTCGGAGTGTATTATATGAAAAATATGCTTCGCAAATGTTTAGTGTTTGTTTGCGATATACTAAAAATCAAGAAGATGCAGAGGATGTTTTTCAACAAGCATTTTTTTTAATTTACAAAAATTTATTCCAGTTAAAAGATGTTGAAGCACTTAGTGGTTGGATAAAAAGGATTGTTGTAAATGAAGCCATAGATTTTACTAAAAGAAAATACTATCTTAGAGTTGTTGAACCGATGGATGCGTCCTTAAACTTACTACCAGACAATGCGGAAGATGTTTTAAGTCAAATGTCAACAGATGAACTTACAAACTTAATCCAACAATTACCAACAGGATGTAGAGAGGTTTTTAATATGTATGTTATTGATGGGTTTTCTCACAAAGAAATTTCGGAGAAGTTAAATATTTCTATTGGAACATCTAAATCACAATTGTTTGATGCAAGAAAAATATTAAAAAGGAAAATTAGTATAAATAAACGTTCGGCTATTAAAACAGTTAGTTAATGAGTGATGATTTTGATAATATAAAATTTGATAAACTTATTCAGCAAAAGTATGTTGAACATGAAAGTGCTGTACCAGAACATCTTTGGAAAAATATAGATAGTGCTGCTTCTCAAATAAAAATTACGACCTTCAGTAAACGTATTTTTTGGTATAGATGGTTAACTCTTGGTTTAGTGTTAACTATTTTTGGAGTTGTGATTTATTATCAAACTAATCATTCAGAAAATATGAATGTATCTCAAATTACTAAAGATCAAATACAAACAAATGAATCGATTATTGGTATAGAAAGCAAAATCATACCAAATTTAGAAAGTAATAAAAAGAATAATAAACATAAAAAGCCACAAAAATTAACATCAATTAAAGAAAGAAAATCAGTAGAGACTCAACAAGAAAATTTAAAACAAATATCAAAAAAGAGATTAATTTCAGAAAAGAAAGAAGGTATTTATTTTCCTGACGAAATTAATAGTGATAATTTAAAAGCTAAAAAAGAGACACTAAACGATGAACTGATCGTAAAGGGTATTGGGACTATTAAAAAACAAAATAATTCCACAACAACAGAAGAAAAAACTATCACTACAGTTGAAAAAAATTTACAATTAATTAATGATAAAGCTATAGATTTTGAAATTAATTCAGTAGAAAATGAAACTATTACTTCTAAAGATAAAGTAGTAAACCAAGAAACTATTTCCATTAATAAAACAAATGACTCTATTTTACCTACTACTTCTGAAGCCCTAAGTTTACTCGATAATTATGAAAAAGACACAATTTTAATAGATTCTACAAATGTTAATGATGCTATAACCGATACTTCACTCCTTGTTTCGGAGAAGAACCTATCAAAAATAAATATTTCCTTACTGTTTATGCCAGGTTTATCAACTGTTGGTATTATTCCCAAAAGTAATTCTAATAAAATTTACAATTCTGCAGAAGAAAATCACTTCCAATTTAGTGCTGGAGCTAATCTTGGCTATCAAATTTCAAATAAATTTAGCATAAGTGTTGGTGTTGGGTATCGAAAGTTTAATAATGAGTTCAAGCAAGATGCTGCTAGACCAAATGAATTACCAATGTTAATTAACCCAACAAATAATAGTGTAACCATAAACAGTTCTTTAGGAACTATATTGATTGAAGATGTTGGTAGTTTTAATTTTGCTGGAGATGATGAAGATGATGTTTTTTTAGATGATGAGGATGATTTTGCAGACCTTAACTTTAAAGAAGAATATAGTGTGGTATTGTTAGACCTACCGTTAGCTATAAATTATGAAATTGGTAAAGGAAAATTGAAATTATTAGTTGGAGGAGGCTTGACAACTTCTATTGTTATAAACAACAAATCGAAAATTGAAATTAGCAATGTTTATACCCCTGAATCTCCTTTAATTATTGAAAACTTTCATGACACAAAAAAAATAATATTAAGTGGAATGGTTAGTGTTGGTTTAAAATACAACTTATCCAATCACATTTCATTACTAATGCTTCCATCATACAACAAATCTATTATGAATATTAATAATAACAATTCTTCTGAAATAAAGCCTTCTTCAATAATTTTTTCAACGGGTATTGGTTATCAATTTTAATTTTTTTCATTGTAAACCCAACCTTTTTTGTTTTAGCCTCTCCTATTAATAAAAACATTTAATAATTTAAAACATTTAATTATGAAAAAATCAATAATTGTTGGCTTATTTTTAATCGGAATAGCATTTGTATCGTGTAGTAAAGATTGTAAGGAATGTAAAAGTTGTAAAACATTAGCCCCAGCAACGCTATGTGAAGACGACTTTGAAAAAACATCAGATTATAATGATCAGGTTCAAAACTATGAATCTGATGGATGTGTATGTAATAGTAAATAATTAATTAGATTTAGTTAAAGGAGTGAGTGTAGAAAAATCCAAAGAATTATACTTGAAACTTTTTCTTTAATAGAGACTGAGTAAAAAATAAAGAGAGGCTGTTTTGCAATTGCAAAACAGCCTCTCTTTATTAACACATACTTCCAAAGATTTCAAAATGCTACTGTTTATAACTCATAAGAATTGTGTAACTTTTTTGGTGGAATTACCCCTAACATTGTAATTGATATAAACTAATTGCCATGATGTTAAAAAAACAATCAATTATAGCTATTTTATGTGCGGGAGTGCTTTTTTCTTGTGTTCCAGCTAGAAAATACGAAGAATTAAAATCTAAACAATCCGCTTGTTTGGAAGAAAATAGTGCTTTAAAAGCTCAAAACCAGGATTTAGAAGAGAAAAATAAAGAATTGTTGGCTTCTGTTGATAAGATGCGCAAGGAAAAAGATGCTTTAGAAAATGACATCAAAGTTTTAGAAAAGTCATTAGACCAAATGACGACTAATTATGACAATGTAAACAAAACATACCAATTATTGTTAGATAAAAACAATGAGTTGTTGGCAGGAAATAAGTCTGCCACAGAGCAATTAATGAAACAATTGCAAAAAACACAAGAAGATTTACAAGCTCAGGAAGATGCGTTAAGAGCTTTGGAGGGAACTTTACAAGCTAAACAAGCTAAATTAGAACAACTTACTGTTGATTTACAAGCTCGTGAAAAACGTGTTAATGAATTAGAAGCGATGATTAGCAGACAAGATTCAATGGTAAATGCACTTAAAAATAAAGTGAAAGAAGCTTTACTAGGTTTTGAAAACAACGGATTAACTATTGAACAAAAAAATGGAAAAGTGTATGTTTCTTTAGATGAAAGTCTATTATTTGCTTCGGGTAGTTATACTGTTGGCGAAAGAGGTGTAGATGCTTTGAAAAAATTAGCTAAAGTGCTAGAGCAAAATCAAGACATTAATATTTTAGTAGAAGGACATACGGATAATGTGCCTTTAAAAGGTTCTGGAGATATTAAAGATAACTGGGATTTGAGTGTGAAAAGAGCTACATCAGTAGTGAAAATTATCACAAGTAATAGCAATGTAAATCCTAAAAGGTTAACTGCTGCCGGAAGAAGTGAGTATTTGCCTTTAGATACTTCTAATAGTGCAGAAGGAAGAAAGAAAAACAGAAGAATTGAAGTTATTCTTACTCCAAAATTAGATGAGTTATTTGAATTGTTGGAAACTAATTAATTGAAATTAAAAACTTCCTACGATTTTAATTTATTAAATGCTGCTTTGTTTTTGTTGGCTAACTGACCACAAGCAGCATCAATATCTTTTCCTCGGCTTCTTCTAACATTAACAATTAGGCGGTACCTATCTTCTAAAAATCGGGCAAACTCATCTGTTTTTTTTGCATCTGCTTTTTTAAAATCAGCATCATCAATAGGGTTATATTCAATAATATTAATTTTACATGGAACTACTTTACAGAATTCAGCTAATTCTCTAGCATCTTCTAAACTATCATTAAAATCTTTAAAAATAATGTATTCAAAAGTTACTCTTGTGCCTGTTCTTTCATGAAAATAAATTAATGCTTCCTTCAGAGTTGCTAATGAGTTCTGATCGTTAATAGGCATTATTTTACTTCTTTTTTCATCATTAGCAGCATGTAACGATAACGCCAAATTGAATTTCACTTCATCATCTCCTAATTTTTTTATCATTTTAGCAATTCCTGCAGTAGAAACAGTAATACGTTTTGGAGACATTCCTAATCCTTCTTCACTAGTAATTTTTTCTATGGAATCTAATACATTTCTGTAGTTCAACAAAGGCTCCCCCATACCCATATATACAATGTTGGTAAGCGGAGTGTTGTATTTTTCTTCGGCTTGTTTTTTTATTAATGCTACTTGGTCAAAAATTTCATCTGCATCAATGTTTCTTAGTCTGTCTAATTTACCTGTAGCACAAAAAGCACAAGTTAGGCTACATCCTACTTGAGAAGAAATACAAGCTGTCATTCTTTTTGGTGTAGGAATTAAAACGCCTTCCACAATATTTCCATCATGCAATTTAAACGCATTTTTAATGGTTCTGTCAGAACTTATTTGTTCATCGCTAGTAGTAATGACATTAATTACAAAGTTATCTTTCAATAATTGTCGGGTAGCAAACGATAGGTTAGACATTTCATCAAAAGAAATAGCATGTTTTTTCCACAGCCATTCGTAAACTTGTTTGGCTCTGAATGCCTTTTCGCTATGGGTTGTAAAGAATTCAATAATTTCTTCTTTAGAAAGGTGTCGTATGTTTTGTTTTTTTGTCATAAGGACTGCAAAGTTAATTTAATTAATTGATGCGGTTTTAAATAAGCGAAAAACATTATTTTTGGAATCCTTTATCTCTATAAATGAATAACCAATTGCTTCATAATATAGCCATTACCTGTCTTCCAAATATAGGAGCCATAACCGCCAAAAAACTTATTGCCTATTGTGGAAGTGCTGAAAACGTTTTTAATGAAAAAAAAACAGCATTAGATAAAATTCCCGGCATTGGTAAAATAAATGCTCAACATATTTTCAATAATAAAAAAGAAGCTTTAGAAATAGCTGAAAAAGAGTTAACGTTTATCGAGAAAAATAAGATTAATCCTATTTTCTTTTTAGACAAAGCTTATCCTAAAAGACTTACCCATTGTGAAGATAGTCCTATTATACTTTACACTAAAGGTAATATGAATTTGAATGCTGAAAAAGTAATTAGTGTTGTAGGCACAAGAAATGCTACCGATTATGGTAAAGAATTTTGTGAAAAATTGATTGCTGATTTAGCTCCTCACCAACCGTTAATTGTAAGTGGTTTAGCTTTCGGAATAGATATTTGTGCACACAAAGCAGCTATGCAACATCAACTTCCTACTGTTGCAGCGTTAGCTCATGGGTTAGACAGAATTTATCCCAATCAACATGGAATTATTGCTAAACAAATGCAAGAAAATGGAGGTATTATTTCTGAGTTTAAACACGAGACCAACCCTGATAGGGAGAATTTTCCAAAGAGAAATCGTATTGTGGCAGGAATTTCTGATTTAACCATAGTGATAGAATCCAGTAAAAAAGGAGGTTCTTTAATTACCGCTGATTTAGCAAATCAATACAATAGAGATGTTTTTGCCTTGCCTGGTAGACTAAATGATGAATATTCTGAAGGTTGCAATTGGTTGATAAAAACGAATAAAGCGGCTTTAATACAATCAGCTAAAGATATTGAATACATTATGGGTTGGCAAGCTACTACTGAAAAGAAAAACATCAACCAGACAAAGCTTTTTGTTGAGTTAAGTGATGAAGAAAAAACCATTGCAAATATACTTTCGGTAACAGATAAAATGCCCATAGATAACATCGCCCTAAAAGCTTCTTTTCCAATGAGTAAAACTGCTGCACTATTACTTAACCTAGAGTTTAACGGAGTAGTAAGATCCTATCCAGGAAAAATGTATAAGTTAGTTTAGATGAGTTTAAAGATAAAAATGATTTAGATTTTTAATTATCCCTCCACATAATTATTTGCGTTTTGTTTTCGTAAACTGAAATATCTTTTTTAAAGATAAGGTGAGCTAAATCAATTAAAGGTAAAATACCAAAGCCACCAAAAGTAACAGAATAAATTATAGGCGTTCTTTGGTGTGTCCCCATATAAATTCGGTGTCCACCCAAAATACCAGTAAAAATAGTAAAAAGAATAGCCTTCCCTCTTTTAAACTTTACTTCTTCATTATCCAGAACTTCCATTTCCAGTTCAGTAGTAGTAATTATTTCACCATCAAGTGTACTCAAAGAATCTTTTTTAATGGTAGAAGAAAACAAACTACCTACAAGTAACAAAAAACAAATTATGGTTAAGAAGTACTTCATTATTTTTGGGAGATTAAAGGTAAAATTTTCTCTAAAATAGTATTAACTGATTCTTCAACCGTTTTATTGGCAGTTTTTACAATAATAGTTGCATTTTCAGGAGTTTCAAATGGAGCATTAATACCCGTAAAATCTTTAATTTCCCCTGCTCGTGCTTTTTTATAAAGTCCTTTTACATCACGTTGTTCGCATACTTCTAGAGGTGTATCAATAAAAACTTCCACAAAATCTTCGGCTCCAATAATTTCTTTTGCTGCATTTCTTATGGTGTTTGTTGGACTAACAAAACAGTTAATGGTAATCACACCACAATTCACAAATAACTTAGAAACTTCTGCAATTCTTCTTATGTTTTCTGTTCTATCAGCATCAGAAAACCCTAAATTATTATTGATGCCAGTTCTAATGTTATCGCCATCCAACACCTGTGTTAAAAAACCTTTCTGTGCTAATTCTTTTTCTAAAGCAATAGCAATGGTACTTTTTCCTGAACCAGAAAGACCCGTCATCCAAATTACTTTAGCTGTTTGGTTGAGTAACAGTTCTTTTTCTTTTCTTCCGACTATTTGATCGAAAATTGGAAATATATTTTTTTGGTTATCCATGAAAAAACGATTGTGAAGAAGTACAAAAATAGCTTTTTATAAAACACCAATAAAACTTCGGGGCTTTTACTTATCTTTGGAGTTCAATTTTTTAACTATGAGTAATAAAAAAGCGATTTTAGATTATAATGCAACGCCTGTTATTGATCAAGTTGGTGTGTTAGATAGAATAGATAGAATAACTTCGAGAAGCTTAAAAAAAGATGCTAAAATGCATGGGTTGAAATTAGCATTAAGCATGATAGATTTAACAACTCTCGAAGGTGCTGATACAGATAAAAAAGTCATTCAATTGTGCAACAAAGCCATGCACTTACACGATGCTATGCCTGATTTACCTACCGTAGCAGCAGTTTGTGTTTATCCTAATTTTGTAGCTACTGCAAAAAAAGCTTTAAAAGGCACTAAAATTAAGGTAGCATCTGTGGCTACTGCTTTTCCTGCTGGACAATCTAGTAGAGAAGTGAAATTGTTAGATACAAAACTTGCTGTTGATGGTGGTGCTGATGAGGTAGATATGGTAATCAGTCGAGGCAGATTTCATGAAGGAGATTATAGTTTTGTTTTTGACGAAATTGCCGCTATTAAAGAGGCTTGTGGAAAAGCACGTTTAAAAGTAATTTTAGAAACAGGTGAGTTGGGAACATTTGATAAAGTAAGAAGAGCTAGTGATATCGCCATTTATGCCGGAGCAGATTTCATTAAAACCTCAACAGGAAAAATTAGTCCTGCTGCTACTTTACCGGTTACGTCAGTAATGTTAGAGGCAATAAAAGATTATTATTACAAAACAGGAATACAAGTAGGAATGAAACCCGCAGGAGGAATTTCTAACGCTAAATTGGCATTACAGTATTTACTGTTGGTAAAAGAAACCTTAGGAGATGCTTGGCTAACTAACGAATGGTTTAGATTTGGAGCAAGCAGTTTGGCTAACGATGTGTTGATGCAAATTGTGAAACAAACAACAGGAATATATCAATCTAAAGATTATTTTTCTAAAGATTAACAGTAAACCTTAACCGCAAAGAAGCAAAGGTTTCGCAAAGAATACAAGAAATAAATTTACAGAAATAACAACATACCATGACTAAAATAAATTTGAATTCGACTTGGGAGTTTGCTCCTTCATTAGAAAGCACCGACCACATTAATTTAAAGAAACAATATGATTTGTTTATTGGAGGAAAATGGGTTAAACCAAGTTCTGGAAAATATTTTGATACGGTTAATCCTGCTACGGAAGAAAAACTAGCTACCATTGCAGAAGCTAATGATAAAGATGTAGATAAAGCAGTAAAAGCAGCTAGAAGAGCTTATAATGAGGTGTGGAGTAAAATGCCAGCAAGTGAGAGAGGAAAATATATTTATCGTATTGCCAGATTAATCCAAGAAAGAGCTAGAGAGTTTGCTGTAATTGAAACACTTGATGGTGGCAAACCTATTAGAGAGGCCAGAGATATTGATGTGCCTTTGGCTGCTGCACACTTTTTCTATTATGCAGGTTGGGCAGATAAGTTAGACTACGCTTTTCCTAATAGAAACCCCATGCCTTTGGGCGTTGCAGGACAAATAGTGCCTTGGAATTTTCCGTTGTTGATGGTGGCTTGGAAAATAGCTCCTGCTTTGGCTACAGGCAATACCGTGGTATTAAAACCAGCTGAAACCACACCACTTACAGCTTTAAAATTAGCAGAAATTATTCAAGAAGCAGGTTTACCTGATGGAGTAGTAAATATTATCACCGGAGCAGGAGCTACTGGTGCTGCCATTGTTAATCATAATGATGTGGATAAAATTGCATTTACAGGCTCAACAGGTGTGGGAAAAATTATTCAAAATGCTATTGCAGGCACACACAAAAAGGCTACCTTGGAATTAGGAGGAAAAGCTGCCAACATTATTTTTGAAGATGCAGCTCTAGATCAAGCGGTAGAAGGAATTATTAACGGCATTTATTTCAACCAAGGACATGTTTGTTGTGCGGGTTCGCGTTTATTTGTACAAGAATCTGTTTATGATGTGGTAATGCGTAAATTAAAAGACCGTATGGCTTCTTTGGTAGTTGGAAATCCGTTAGATAAAAATACGGATATAGGAGCCATTAACTCAAAGGAGCAATTAAATATTATTAATAATTACTTAAAAATAGGAAAAGCCGAAGGGGCAGAAATGTACCAAACGGATTGTTCGTTACCTAAAAAAGGGTATTGGTGTAAACCTACTCTATTTACAGGAGTTTCGCAATCTAACCGAATAGTTCAGGAAGAAATTTTTGGACCAGTGCTGGCAGTACAAACTTTTAGAACAGTTGCTGAGGTAATAGAAAAAGCGAATAATACACCTTACGGACTTTCAGCCGGAGTATGGACTGATAAAGGTTCTAAACTATTTAACATGACTTCGCAATTAAAAGCAGGTGTAATTTGGGGAAATACTTTCAATAAATTTGATCCATCATCACCATTTGGTGGCTTTAAAGAAAGCGGTTTTGGACGAGAAGGTGGTTTACACGGATTAAAAGCTTATTTAAAGGTTTAAAGAGGTTATAATGGTTCGCAGGTTTCAGTTTATTTTCTTTGTTTTTATAGTTATATTTTATTCTTGTGGTAAACAAAAAAATATAACTATAAAGATTGTTGATACCAACATTAAAAAAGAAGCTTATAGTTTAGACTTTAATAATGCTTATCAATATGGTTTTGTTGTGCCATCTAAAAAACAAGACTCAATTGATGTTTTTGAATTAACTTTTGAAATTCCAGAACAACTTAGGAATAAAGAGCTGTATTATAAACTTTATTATCAAAACGAAAGTTATAAGTTTGAAGAAGCGAAAGGAAATAATTACAACCCATTAGCTGAAGAAAATTTTTATGGTTCATGGATAGATACCGATATTTCATTTGTTAAAATAGACTCAGGAGGAACCTTGGTTTCAACTTCATTTAATATACAAGGAAACCCCAGAAATGAACAGAAATATACAAATCCGAACACTAGAAAAACGGAAGTTGATAGTTTGAAAGTATTGAAGGTAATGGATTCTATAAAATTGGATACAATTTGGTATGCGGATGTAATTCAGCAAGCAAAACAAAAAAATAGAACAATAGAAAATCAATTGTATAAGGTGGCTGAGAATTTTTTAACATCAAAACACATTAACAATAGATGGCAAAGAAATCCCCGTGTAGGAGATTATAGCTTAATGTTAATTGTGATAAGTAAAGAAGAGTTAGTCAATATTCCAGATTATATCAAAAACATCTCAAAACAAAAAGACGGACAATTTATCAATCCTTTTTACTATTTTAATGTTGGAGAAGGAAGAAAAATTAAAAGTTTAGCTAAATATTATAACCCTAGTTTTTTAAAACTTAAGGCAAGTGTGCCACTTAAAAATGGTTTTTACATACCTAAATTTCAGCATTTTGAAAGTGAAGAATATTTTAATAAATATGTGAATGATTCTGAAGAGTTATATAAAAATGCTTCGTTTGAATATCATGATACTTACAGAGCAGATTCTATTCGAAACTTACCTATAAAAACAAATTTTGAAACAGATAATTTTACCATTGCTGATTATAAAGCAAATCAGCTTAAGTATGATTCAACAGAAAGAATATCTACATGGTTAGCATGTTTAAAATATCCCGGAAAGACATTTGGTTACAACGAAAAAGAAGATGTGGTTTGGTTTAAAAACCCTAAAAGTAAGGAAGGTGAAATGAAAAAGGAGCATGTTGGTTTTAAAACTAGGCACGGAATGACCTATGGAAAATATACCTATAAAATTAAAATGACTAGGTTGTTAAATAATGAATATGTTTGGAATGGAATTACCAACGCTATTTGGATGTTGTATGATACAGGTGGGCCATGGAACAATAGAAGAATTTGTAAGGGAGATGGGTACTACCCTTATTATGTTACAGATGATAGTAAAAAACAACCACAAACATCTTATTCTGAAATAGATTTTGAAATTTTAAAAGCTGCAGAGTATTGGCCAAAATATGAGTATAAAGATTATGAAAATGAAAGAATAGAGCCTGAATCTCATAAAGATAAAGTAATGATTACCTGTACTAATTGGGATTTAAGTTGCAACACTCCAAAAAAGTTTGATGTGGGTGTTCATCAAATTCAATATCAGGATTTAACATTTGATTTGCACCGGTGGTTGTCTTACCAAAATGCTGTTACTTCTAAAGTGCCTGCTTTAGATGAGGAATTATTTGGAGGGGAATACTATTATTTTCAAATAGAATGGAAACCTAAAGAAATTATTTGGAGAGTTGGTCCTGAAAAAAATCAACTAAGAGTGGTGGGTTATATGAATGATGAGGTAACTTCAATACCCAACAATCAAATGATTACGGTGTTTACCCAGGAATATCATTATTCGCATTGGTGGCCTAATGCACCTTTTTTACAAGAAGATGTGCCTTTTCCTTTAAACGATTTAAACGGGAAATTGTATAGTATAGAAATTGAATAAACAGTCAATTTTTATATTACTTCTCTAATTCTTGGTTAACCATATACTCTGCATTTTCAAGTATCATTCTATCTAATGGTTTGTTTTGTTCTTTTGCTTGTTTTTTTATGTTGTTTAACCACTCTGAGTTATTTTTAATGGCTTCAATGTAATGTTTTATTCTTTCGTCTGTTGCAGTACTTTGACCGGTAAAATATTGATATAAATCGCGAGTAAAACCATAATCGAAATTATGTAAATTAGCATCAGTAAAGAGCAAAAGAAAAACATCTGTTTTTGCTATTTCTTGTTCTAAATCAATTTCGTATGGTGATTTGGTGCTACCATCAGGGTAATAAATTTCATTGTTATAATACCAAAAAGAATTGCTGTTAAAAACCGTATTTGGAATGCCATAATTGTACATTCCCCAATAATAACTATCGGCAACAACTAATAAGTTTAAACTTGTATCAGCATTGGATTTATCAAAATGAAAAGAGGAATATGCCATAGGATAAGTTGGTAAATCAAACAATAAATTCATACCATCACCAATATCGTAATCTTCATATAAGTTTTTATCGCTAAGGTAGGTACTGTCAATAATGATGTCGGGCAATTTTGTTTTTTTTATAGTTTCAATATAACTTAAAATAGAATCGGCCACCCAAAGTTCACTTTGTTTGCTCCAGTGTATTCCAGCTTTCGCATAAAGCGGATAAGATTTTTTACCTTTATTATCTCTAAACCAATTATTAAAATCGATGTAATTTATTCCATTAGCCTTAAAATGTTTCAACAAGTGGTTGTAATTGGTAGAACCTTGTTTTTGCCTTAAGTAATTATCAGGTATATATTCAGGAAAAAACGAACCTTTTCCAGGAGCTAGAATAAAAATGATGTCTTTATTCAATTTTTTCAATGTGTCTTGAACAAATTTTAACTGCTCAGCGTGTGAACTAATTGTCTTTTCACCAATAAAATCAATTCCTAAGTAGGCTTTAATATAATTTTCTTCATATAAATAATTCTCTTTACCGATAATTACTCCATTGGCTTTTGCAATGTTATACAGTTCGTACATTTTTTGATTGTTTAAACGAACTAAGGTATTCCTAAATCCAAAATGTTGGTTTAAAAAACTATTTAATGAATCTTGGTATTTTCCTGAAAACCAATTATTAATTGTTAGTTGAGGTTTTTCTTTAGCAACAACAGCTCCTTTTAGAGGTCGTTCTTCATAAAAAGTAAAGTTTTGCTGTATCATGGGAATCCATAACAATAGAACAATAGCTCCAAATAGTAGGGTTTTTATAATATGTTCTTTTTCCTTCAACATTTAAAATCTAAAATAGATAAATGGATTAAAGCCTTCAGCAGTAATTGCACTAATGCTTAGCACTAATAGTACTAAAGATAGAAGTATCATTTTTCCGTACCAAAATAAGCCAGGTTGCTGATTGTAATAAACTAACATTTCTACTTTTTTTCCAAATTTAGAAGCAGTAACAAAAGAGAAAATAAATGCTAAAATAGCAATGCTTATAAATTCATTGGAAATATTCTCAAAAGCAATTTCATTACTAAAAGAGAACATTTTTTTGATGTAATTAATGGCATCATCAAACTTTTCAAGTCTAAAAAATACCCAGCCTATAACCACAATAAAAAAGGTAAACAGTGTACTGAATAAACCACCTATTTTATTCAATACCTTTAATAAAAATATTTTATCAAGTATTAGAAAAAACCCATGGAAAGCTCCCCAAATAACAAAATTCCAGCTGGCACCATGCCATAAACCTGAAACTAAAAACACGAACCACAGGTTAAAATAGAGTCTGGTTTTAGAGTCAACCCTATTGCCGCCAAGTGGAATGTAGAGGTAATCTCTCATCCATTGTCCTAAGGTCATGTGCCACCTACGCCAAAATTCTGTAATGCTTTTAGAGGTGTATGGGTTGTTAAAATTTTCGGGAAAACTAAAGCCCATCATTTTTCCTAAGCCAATAGCCATATCAGAGTAACCAGCAAAATCGAAATAAATTTGAAAAGTATAAGCCAATATTCCTATCCAAGAGCTTATGAAGGTAATGTTTTCTATAGGCTGATTCATAATTAAGTCAGCATGCTCCCCTACTACGTTGGCAATCAACACTTTTTTCCCTAAACCTATACAAAAACGAATAAACCCTTGCAGTTTATCATCAATGGTTTCTTTTCTATCAATAATTTCATCGGCTATTAAGTTAAATCGTACAATTGGCCCGGCAATCATTTGCGGAAAAGACATAATGTAAAGCAAGTAATTAGATAACTTCTTGAGCGGTTTGTGCACGCCTCTATATACATCAATAGAATAAGTAAGTGTTTGAAAAGTATAAAAAGAAATGCCTATTGGCAACAAAACGTTTGTCCAACCTATTGCCGACACATTTAACGCCCCTAAAAACTGATTAACATTATCAATAAAAAAATTAGCATATTTAAAATACGCTAATAAACCTACATTCATAAAAATGGAACAAAACAACAATAATTGCTTTCTCTTTTTATGAGCGCTTTCATACAGTGCTTTAACTATATAAAAATCAATTATAGTAGATAACACTAAAATGACAATAAAA
Organism: Vicingaceae bacterium; assembly: GCA_965284565.1. Lineage (GTDB taxonomy): Bacteria > Bacteroidota > Bacteroidia > Flavobacteriales_E > Vicingaceae > BRH-c54. The sequence goes on along the minus strand of OZ260100.1, from coordinate 1,268,419 downwards.
TCGGAAGCTCCCCAAGCATAGAAAATAATGCTTGCCAAAAGAATAAAGTAATTTTTAAACTTAGCAGGTATTATATTATAAACCAACAAAAAGATGGGTAAAAAATATAAAAGAAATGTTATGCTGCTAAAAACCATGTAGTATTTAAAGAAGGGCTAAGGTAGTAATATTTTTATTTACTAATTAGATAATTTATTAATTAAATATAGCTATTTGGTTTTGTTTCTGGTAGTTTAGTAATAAACTACCAAAGTTAATTGTCTTTAATATTGCTCTTTTCTACAATATATAAAGGACGTTTTAGTACATTTTTATTAATTCTACTAATATATTCTCCTATTACTCCAATTGAAATTAATTGTACACCTCCAATAAACATAGAACTTATTATTAACGATGTCCAACCCGTTATGGTTTGATGTAAAACATAATGAGAATAAATGGCATAAAGAATAATGACAAATGAAATAAAAGAAATAACAAACCCAAGTTTGGTTACCAGTTGAAGAGGTTTGTCAGAAAAAGCGGTAATACCGTCCATTGCAAAATGGATCATTTTATTTAAGGAATAGCCTGTTTTCCCATATTTTCTTTTATCTCTGTCGAATAATACTCGAGTTTGTTTAAATCCCAACCATGCAATCTGACCTCGTAAAAACTTATTTTGTTCAGGCATTTGATTAAGATAATGCACAACTTTTTGGTCAATTAACCTAAAATCACCTGTATCTAAAGGTATATCAATAGAAGTAATTTGTTTAAGAACACGATAAAACAATTTGGCAGTTAGTTTTTTAAATATACTTTCTCCCTTTCTATCTTTTCGTTTTGCATATACAACGTCATAACCCTCTTTGTATTTTTCAAACATATCAGTAATTAATTCAGGAGGGTCTTGTAGATCTCCGTCAATAATAACTACAGCTTTTCCTTGCGAAGCATCTAACCCTGCAGTAACCGCAATTTGATGACCGAAATTTCTACTAAAATTAATATAAAAAACACGAGAATCTTGTTCGGCTAATTTCAATAACTCTAATAGAGAATTGTCCTTACTTCCATCATTTACAAAAATAAGTTCATAATTCTCTGAGATTTGAGAAACAGTTTTCTGAAGTCTATTATATAATTCTTGAATAATATCTTGCTCATTATATATAGGAATGATAACCGAAATATCTGCCTTATTTTTTGTCATTTCTTCCATGTATTTTGTAAGTTACTATACTGCCATTAATATTTATTATCTCGTTTTCATAGTGTTTTTCTACATACTGCTTTATATGTGCTTGTTGTGTAATTGAAACATCCGTGGGTTCTAATTTTGCCCAATCTTTAAATGAAATTTTAATTCCCTTATCATTTAAAATGTTTACATAAAACAAATTATGAGCATTATAACCATCATATAATACATATTGGTTATCAAGATGGTATTTCCCTTTTACCGCATCTTTAAGATAATAACTAATTTCATAAAAATCTTTCCATCCATGTTCTTTAGGTTTGTATGTTTTCTCTATAATTTTTTGATAAGGAGTAATACCAATTATAATTAAAAGTATAATGAGCGTAACATTTTTTGTAATCAAACGGTTAGTTTGTTTAAAGTTGTTTAGTAATTCGAAAATAAAGAAATTTAAAGAAATAGCAATGATAATTGCTAAATATGGGTACAAAGGAACATTATACCAGTCTAGTTTTGTTTTTGCGGTAGATATTGCCATAAAGAAAGTAAAAACCATTAGAGAGGTAAACAACGTTAATCGGTTAATCTTTTTGTTATTTATAACAAAACCTATTACTAATCCAATTGGAATTAATATATACCAAATAGAGAATTGAAAACTAATAAAATTGTTGTAGTAATACCAAAAATCTTGATTGTGCCCATCGTTTACTACTAAATATCTTCCACCTAATTCATTTTCATAAACCGCCTTAAAATAACCTGGGTTATAAGTTTCTCTCAAAACATAATACCCCACTACCAAAATAAAAAATAAAAATAACCCGATGTAAAGGTGTTTATTTTTTACTAATGAAATAAATTGTTTTTGAATGATGCTATATAATAGTATAGCAGGTAAAAACATTAACCCTGTAATACTTTTGGTAAGCACTGCCATAGCCGTAAACAGGAAAAAGAGGTAAAGGTGTTTGGTATTTTTGGTTTCGCAATAACTAAAAAAAAGTAAGCCACTTAATGTTGTAAAAAGAGTAAGCATAGTGTCATAATCTCCTGTTCTAGAAGCATGTATTTCAATATACCCGTTAGAAGTGATAAGTACAAATACAGCCAACATTCCCACCCATGGGTTTTTAAGGTACTTTATGGAAAAAATAAGCAACGCAATACATGTGAAAAAAGCAGAAAAAGCGGAAGGCAAACGGATTGCCAACTCATTAACACCAATTATTTTCATAAAAAAAACTTGAGTCCAAATAAGTAATGGCGGTTTAGTATTCCACATATCTGGCTCACCCATAAAGTAAGTAACAATAAAATTATTGTTGTTAAACATTTCGTATGCGTTAATAGCCAATCTTGCTTCATCCCATATTCTGATGGGCAGCGTATCTAAAAAACCAAAAACAGGCATATATATCAGTGCAATTAAGACTATATATTTTAATAAAATACTCTTCATTTTACTGTTACTTATTTTTATCCTCAACAACTCTAACGGAATTTTAAAAGCTTCCTTCCATGTGATTTTTAATCCGTCAACTGCTTTCCATTCATTTATTGGATTTTCGTAAAGTAGTGTAACAACTTCTTTTCTTAAAAATTGTTTTAATCGTAAAATAATTTCAACATCAATAACCAACGAGATACAAGTGAGGTTGAAATAATAGGTCTTAAAAAACTCTTCACCACCTCAATTCTTGCCAATTCCCAAGGGTGTCGATTAATTTTTTCTCTTTCTAAGGAAGTTGCTTCGCAAATATCCATTTATTGTTGCTTATATTTTTTGCTATACTTTTCGTAAAGGTTTTTTTGTCTGCTGCTAAGGTCAATTTTTCTTCCCTGAATAAAAGCCAACTCAACATTGTTGGTTTTCATGTCCAAAGCATCGCCTGTTGAAATAAAAAGTGTAGCGTCTTTACCAATTTCTAGACTGCCACAAGTTTGGTCTATACCTAAAATTTTAGCAGTATTTAGTGTAATGGCTTGTAGTGCTTGTTCTTTTGTTAATCCGTAAGCAGCAGCAGTTCCTGCATAAAATGGCAAGTTTCTGGTATTCATGGCTTCCATATCTCCTGCATTTTCTAAACAAAACAAAATACCCGCATCAAACAATATTTTAGGCATTCTATAAGGTAAATAAACACCTTCTTCTTGTCTTTCTGGTAAAGAATGTACTCTTTTAAGTATTACGGAAATATTGTTTTCTTTTAACAATTCCGCTACCATCCATGCATCATAAGCACCTACAAGAACAACATTTTTAAATTCAAATTTCTTCACAAAAGTGATGGCTTCAGTAATTTCTTTAATATAATCGGTATGGATAAAGAGTTTTTTACTACCATCAAATAGCCCTCTAACACTTTCAAATCGAATATTAATTTCGGTATAATTGTCAACTTTACTATAAGCTTTTGCATTTTCAAAAAAATCATTAAGCTCTTTCTTGGTGTTGTCATATTCTTTATTTTCTTTTCCTCCCCAACGTTGATACATATTTGGCCAATTAATGTGAACTCCATCATCTTCTTTGTAAATGGCATCTTCCCAGTTCCAAGCATCAAATTGAACGATAGAAGATGTTCCTGAAACCAAACCTCCTCTTGGGGTTATTTGTCCCATTAAAACTCCATTAAAACGTACTGTAGTAGTAATGTTCGATTCCGTATTATAAGCAATAATAGAACGAACATGAGGATTTAAAACTCCCGTTTCATCATTGTCTTGAGTTGCCCTAACGGCATCAATTTCGGTTAAGCCTAAAGTAGAGTTGGGAGCAATAAACCCAGGATAAACATGTTTTCCTTCTATATTAATAATAGTATCGTAAGCAGAAGGATCTATTTTTACCACTTTAGCGTCAGCAACAAGCGTAATTTTACCATTTTCAAAACCAATTACAGCATTCTCTATAACTTCTCCATTACCTAAATGAGCTGTACCGTTTTGTAACAAAACCGCTCCTTTTTGTTCAGGTGCAGGACTAGGAACTTGGGCAAATAAATTAATAGCACAAAGTTGAAAGTATATTGTTAACAGGATGATGATTTTTGTTTTCATATTTTTATTAGTTTGTCAGTTCACAGTTATCAGGAAAGGGTTCATAGTTACTAAAATTTCTGATTTTTAATGTTATTCACCTACAGTATCACAATGATATAGTTTTGGTTTTTTATTTTTAGCTGGTTGAGTTTTTTTACCGTTTTTCTTTTCAGCAATCATTTTATTAATTATAGCTGTTTTTTCTTCTTTATATTTTTGAACTAGCACTTTATCCCACTCACTATCAAAATAAATTGCTCCATCAATAATAGTTTTACTAACAGTTGCATAAATAGATAGCGGATGGTCGTTCCAAAGCACTATACAGGCATCTTTGCCAACTTTTATGCTTCCCATTTTATCATCTAAGTGAAGCATTTTTGCTGGATTTAAAGTTACAAATTTAAGGGCTTCTTCTTCAGAAACTCCACCATATTTAACCGCTTTAGCAGCTTCTTGATTTAATCTTCTTCCCATTTCTGCATCATCAGAGTTAAAGGCAGTTAAAACGCCCTCATTATGCATAATTGCTCCATTATATGGAATAGCATCATTTACTTCATATTTATAAGCCCACCAATCGGAAAAAGTAGAGCCAGCTGCTCCATGAGATTTCATTTTATCTGCCACTTTATAACCTTCTAAAATATGGGTAAAAGTATTTACAGTAAAACCCATAGAATCACCTACGTGCATTAGCATGTTAATTTCAGATTGAACATAAGAGTGGCAAGAAATAAATCTTTCTTTATTAAGAATTTCGTTTAGTGTTTCTAACTCTAAATCTATTCTTGGAGCTTCAGCTTTGTCTTTTTCTTTTGGATTAAGTTTAGCAAAAACATCCCATTTTGCTTGATATTCTTTAGCTCTGGTAAAAGCATCATAATATACTTGCTCAACCCCCATACGTGTCTGTGGAAAACGAATAGTATTAAACGGTCCCCAATTAGATTGTTTTACATTTTCACCTAAAGCAAATTTGATAAAACCATCTTTGGTGTCAATTTTCATTTCTTCAGGAGAATGCCCCCATTTTAATTTAATAAGTGCCGATTGTCCGCCTATAGGGTTACAAGAACCATGGAGTAACTGTGCAGCAACAACTCCTCCAGCTAACTGACGATAAATATTAATATCATCTGAATTAACAACATCAGCAATGCTAACTTCAGCAGTTACTGCTTGTGTACATTCGTTTACTCCTCTACTAATGGCGATATGTGAGTGTTCATCAATAATTCCAGCTGTTAAATGTTTATTTGTTCCATCAATAACTTCAGCACCTTCTTCGGCAACCAAATCTTTACCGATAGCTGCAATTTTACCATCTTGAATTAAAACATCTGTATTTTTTAAAATCCCATCAGTTTCATTAGTCCAAACAGTTGTGTTTTTTATAAGCATTGTTTTGGCTGTTGGCAAAGAATCTTGTCCGTAAGCCATTAATGGATATTTAATGGTTGGAACAACTAAGCTATCATTATTATCATTCGCTTTTTTGTCGTCTTTTTTATCATCTTTTTTTCTAATGGCAGACCATTTTACCCAATCTCCATTTGGCAACTGTGCATTTCCATCCCAAATTACATTGTTGTAGTTAATGGCTCCAGATAGTCTTAAATAAGCAGGTTCAGCAACAGAATCAGCAACATTGAAACTCAAGTTAATTAAACTTCCTTTAACAGTAATAGTTGCTTTTTCTTTTATTGTATCTTTTCCATTAACAATGTAAATGGTACCTTGTGGTTTGTCTTCAGAACCATTTACTTTTAGTTCATATAATTTACCATTAACATTAACATCATATTTTCCTCTAACATCAAAATCATTATAGTCTTTAATAATGTGTTGTTTTCCTTTTACCCAATTTTCATGGATAATAGCTTTTTCTTCAAAAACATTTTCTGAGGTAATTATGAAATTCGCCAATTTGTTTTTTTCTAAACTTCCTACATTATCATATTCTCCAATAAATTGGGCAGGATTAAAAGTAAGTGCTTTCAGTGCATTTTCTTCCGTTAGTCCGTATTTTACTGCTTGTCTTAGGTTGGGTAAGAAATCTTTTTTATCTTTTAATCCATCTGAAGTAATAGTAAAATCGATGGCACTATCAGCTAATAGTTTTAAATTATAAGGAGCTAGTTCCCAATGTTTCACTGAGGAGTACGCTACTTTTAATGCATCATAAGGGTCTTCAACGTCATAAGGTTCAGGAAAATTAATAGGCACTATTACTTTTCCTTCGGTAGCTTTTATTTCTTTTAGACGTTGGTATTCATCCCCATTACCAACAAAAATATACTGGGTATTAAATTCATCACCAATTTTATCCGCTCTAAGAATGTCTAATTTATCTTTAACTTCAAATATTTGAGGTAACTCCCAGTTATCTAAAATAGCTTTTAATGAAAGGTTATTTTCTTTGAAATGATTGTTATTATACATCCAATCTACATCGTAATAAGTTTGACGAATTAAAGCGATAGCCCCCATTAATGAACCCGGATAATCTTGTGTAGAAGAACCTTTATCAAAAGAAAGATGTCCGGCAACTTTTTCATTAATAAGCATAAGTTGAGCTTTTTCATCACCAAGGGCAACAAGTGCCGAAGTTCCTCTTATAATACCATCTTGTTGATGTGTTAAAACACTTCCAAAGCCAATTTTTCTGTAATCTTCTGCTTGTTTTTGTAAAGGGGTAAATAATATACTTGCTTCTACTTCTGGTTTTATGGCTTGGTTCCAATTAAATGCCCCTTGGTTATTGGTTTCCATTTGAGGACTATAGTTTGGTTTGCTGTTTTTTTTAATTTCGGGCATTCCATAATTGCTCGATAAATCGATAAATGAAGGGTAGATAAATTTTCCTTTTAAATCATACACAACTGTATTTTTAGGAAGTTTAACTTTTTTAGCTTCACCAATTGCTATTACTTTTCCATCATAAATTAAGAGTGTTCCATTTTCTATTATGGTTTGATAATCTTGATAGATGGTAGCATTAGTAAAGGCATAATAATTATTGATGTTGTGGTGTGTTCCGTTTATAATAAAGGTTTCTTGAGCAAAAGCTATGCTTTGAAAAGCTACTAATAAAAGGGTTAAAAATTTTTTCATAGTGATGAATAAGACAAGTTAAGATATAAAAAATTCAAAAATAATGGATTTTAGGATATAAAACTAAAAGAGGTTGAACCTAAATTGGAACAACCTCTTTTTATTTTGTAATAAGATATAGAATTAAACTACACCTTGGTCAATCATTGCATCAGCAACTTTAACAAAACCAGCAATATTGGCTCCTTTAAAGTAATCTACATAATCGCCTTCTTTTCCGTATTTCACACATTCTTTATGAATACATTCCATTATGCTTTTTAAACGTTGATCAACTTTTTTGGCAGACCAATAAGAATGAATAGCATTTTGACTCATTTCTAATCCAGAAGTTGCAACACCACCTGCATTAGAAGCTTTTCCTGGAGAGAATAATATTTTGCTCTTTTGAATAACTTTAAATGCTTCAGGAGTTGTTGGCATATTAGCTACTTCAACAATACAAATCACACCATTTTTAATAAGTGCTTCTGCTCCTTCAACTTTTAATTCATTTTGAGTTGCACAAGGCATAGCAATATCTACCTTTTGTTCCCATGGGTGTTTATTTGGGAAAAATTTAACTCCATATTTTTTAGCATAAGGTTCAATAATATCATTGTTGCTGGATCTTAATTCTAACATATACTCAATTTTTTCACCGGAAACACCTTCTGGATCATAAATATAGCCATCAGGACCAGAAAGAGTAACTACTTTAGCCCCTAATTCGGCAGCTTTTTTAGTAACTCCCCAAGCAACATTACCAAAACCAGAAACTGCAATGGTTTTACCTTTAATGTCCATTCCTTTAGAGGCTAACATAGATTGTAAGAAATATACCGCTCCAAAACCGGTAGCTTCAGGGCGAAGACGAGAGCCTCCCCAGTTAAAGCTTTTCCCTGTTAAAACACCAGTAAATTCGTTTCTTAATCTTTTATACTGACCAAACATGTAACCAATTTCTCTAGCTCCAACACCTATATCTCCAGCAGGAACATCAGTATTTGGTCCAATATGACGGAATAATTCTGACATAAATGATTGGCAAAAACGCATTACTTCATTGTCAGATTTTCCTCTTGGGTCAAAATCAGAACCACCTTTACCACCTCCCATAGGAAGGGTGGTTAGTGCGTTTTTAAAAGTTTGTTCAAAACCTAAAAATTTAAGAATAGAAAGGTTTACTGATGGATGAAAACGTAACCCACCTTTATATGGACCTATAGCAGAGTTGTATTCTACTCTGTATCCAGTATTAATTTGCACTTCTCCTTTATCATCAATCCATGGAACTCTGAAAATAATAGTTCTTTCAGGCTCCACCATTCTGTCTAAGATTTTTGCCTTAACATATTTTGGGTGGTTGGCAATAAAAGGAATAATTGTTTCTGCAATTTCCTCAACTGCCTGAATGAATTCTGTTTCATGGGCATATTTACTTCTAATGCGATCCATGAAAGCTTTAACTTCAGCCTCGTGTTTTGACATGTTTGACATGATAAAAAGTTTTTAATTTATAATTATTTAATAAAAAATTAAAAGCAAATGTACCTAATTTTAATAGGTAGGACATTTATTTGATATAAATTTTAACAGAAATAAGTTTGATTTTATAATATTTTAAAATATGAAAATATAAGGTGTTTTAAATCAGCAAAATATACAACTAAAGAAAGTAGTTAGTATTTCTTAAACCAGCTATTAATTTTCATCTGAATAACACCCAAAATAGCTTCTTTAAAAATGCCTTTACTCATTTTAGAAGTGCCTTCTAATCTATCTGTAAAGATAATAGGAACTTCAACAATTTTAAACCCTAATTTATAAGTAGTAAACTTCATTTCTATTTGGAAGGCATAACCTTTAAATTTTATTTTATCTAACTTAATTTTTTCTAACACCCTTCTTTTGTAGCATTTAAATCCAGAGGTGGTATCTCTAATTTTCATGCCTGTAACCAAACGTACATAAGCAGAAGCATAGTATGACATCAAGACCCTTCCCATAGGCCAATTTACTACATTTACACCTGTTACATATCTTGAACCAATAGCTAAATCAGCACCTTCTTTTGCACAAGTATTGTATAGTTTTATTAAGTCATTTGGATTATGAGAAAAATCGCAATCCATCTCAAAAATATATTCGTAATTATTTTTTAATGCCCATTTAAACCCATGGATATAGGCTGTTCCTAAACCTAGTTTGCCTTTTCGTTCTTCTAAATGTAGTTTGCCGGGAAATTCTTTTTGTAGGTCTTTTACAATTCCTGCTGTTCCGTCAGGAGAATTATCATCTACAATTAAAAGATGGAACTCTTTTTTTAAAGAAAACACCTTTCTAACCATTTTTTCAAGGTTTTCTCTTTCGTTGTAGGTAGGGATGATAATTATGCTGTCCGACATTTAGTTAAATTTCAGTATTCAAAAATAATATTTATTAATTTAACATGATTTACTTTATATTAATCGTTTAATATTTCTTGAATGTTGTCTTTAATTTTTACACACAAATCATCTAGGGGTAAGTCATTATCATCAATTCCGAAGGGTTCTTCAATTTCTTCTGCTAGAATTTCCATACTTACCAAAACGTAAAAAACTAAAGTAGTAATTAATACAGACCAATATCCGAAAGAAGCGACAAAAGCCAGAGGCATAGTGGTTACATAAATAAAAATGAATTTTTTAAGAAACAAGCTATAAGAATATGGTATGGGAGTGTTTTTAATTCTTTCGCAAGCTCCATTTATATCGGCAAAGGTTTTTAAATTAGTATCTAACGATAAATATTCTATTTCAGATAACTCATTTCTTGATTTAACTTCGTGTAGTTTATCATAAATAAGTTTGGCGATATAATTTACTTTATGTTCTTTGTTTATTAGTATTTGTTTTTCGCTTTCTGTAAGAGAAAGTTCATCCATTTTAACACCTTCACGCAAATGTTCTTTCATAGCATATGCGTAATTGGGAATCATGCGGGTAAAGAAATCTTTATCATGTTGGCTAAATACCGAAGAACTTGATATTTTTATTGTCAAATTTCGGGTGTTATTTACTAATTCACCCCATTTTTTTCTACCTTCCCACCAACGATCGTAACCGGTATTGGTTCTAAATACTAGCAACAATGATAAAACAAAGCCTACTAATGAATAAACTGCCATTAGTTCTCGATGCCACGATGCTTTAGCTATAAATTCAATTTCTAAATAGGAAATAGCGGTGGTAAGTAAAGCCATTAAAATTAGCTCTTTCCATAAAATACGAATGGTATCGCTTTTTTGAAAAGATAAGATATGTACGAACCAATTTTTAGGGTTATACTTAATCATTTTTTAGTTGTATTGATTGATGTAAGCCAAACATAAATCTATGGTAGCTTCAATACCTTTTTTGTGTGTTCTTTCTGTTCCATGCGATGCAGCTACTCCCATTCCGATAAGGGCTACTCTAAAATCATTTCCGGCACGTAAAGCAGCAGAACCATCTGAACCATAGTGTGGGTATACATCTATTTTATAAGGGATATTATTTTTCTTAGCTAAATCCACTAATTTTTTTCTAAAAGTATAATCATAAGGTCCAGAGGAGTCTTTAGCACAAATAGAACAGCTTACTTCGTTTCCTTGACAGTCATCTCCTAAAACTCCCATATCTAACACTAATAATTCTTTTATGTTTTCGGAGTAGCCTACTGTTCCTCCATGTCCAACTTCTTCGTAGTTAGAGAAAAATAATTCTACAGGTACTTCTTTGTTTTGCTGTTTCAGTCTTCGGGCAATTTCAAACAATACATAACATCCTGCTTTATTATCTAAAAATCGGGATTTTATAAAACCATTTTCTAATTCTTGATATTTTACATCTACACAAATAATATCGCCTACTTCTATTCCTAATTTTTCTACATCTTCTTTTGTATAAACCTCATCATCAATTCTAATATGCATGTTTTTAATGGAACGTTCGGTTTTTTCCTTTTCGTTATTGGCATGTACCGATGGGTTGTTTAATAAAATAGTTCCAGTATGAATTTTTCCTTCGTGCGTAATGATTTTAACATATTCGCCTTCAGCTCCAGTTAAAGATAGTCCACCCAACAAAGAAAAAGCAAGTGTACCATTAGCTTTAATTCCGGAAACAATAGCTCCTAAGGTATCCACATGAGCAGCAAGAGCAGCTGTTGGATTTTTTCCCAAAGCACATTTTACCGCTCCTTTGTTGGTGTATTCCGGTTGGTAGCCATAGCTTGTTAATAAATCAAAAATATATTTGCTTGCGTTATCAGTATATCCCGAAGGAGAATCGATAGCGATAAGTTCTTTTAAAGTATTGTAGTTATTCATTTAGATAAATTTTCATACGAAATTACTAAATGAAATAATACTGCAAAGGTGTTTAAAGTATAAAGTATGCTAAAAAGTTAAATCAACATAAAATTAATTGAACCTCGCACTACTTTTAGTTCCTTTTCCATAAGAAAATGGATTTGGGCTAACGAACTTGATAAATACCTCAGGACCTCCGTTTCCATTAGTAGCTACACTTAAGCCTGATAAGTTCATATCGTAAGCAACACCAATAGCTAGTCCACCAATTTCAAATTCTACTGATGGAGCGAACGCATCACCTACACGGTAGTATCCGCCAAAAGATATCGCCATTTCTGTGAAAAATCCGGTATATTTAGATTCTTCTTTAATCATATAGCGTAATAATGTTCCTAAAGCGAATTGTCTAGATGGACCTTGTATATAGGTTAAAAATTTAGGTTTTACTGCAAACTTTGAATTACTAATACCAATATAAGCATCAGCATGAAAAGCCCAGCGAGAGTATAACTTATCTTTTTCAATAGCTGAAATACTTCCTTCAGGGCGAGTTACATGGTAAAATGCCAATCCAGCTTTCATACTAAATTCATCTTGCGAACTTAACGTTTTTGAACCTGTTCCATAAGCCCATAAAACTCCAGCAGAAAAATCAAAATAGCTTTTGTTTTCATAATTAAAAGGTTCATTGGAGCTTAATGTCGGGTCGAAATTTTGTCCATTAAATTGAGCGTCCCATTCGGCATTGGAGGTGTTCAGTGCATTTTGCCCCCAAGAGCCCATTAAACCGACAGAAGCAGAGTTTTTGTCGTCTAAAAAAACAATGTTTGATAAACCTAAAGACACTTTAGTAGCACCAAAATCATTTTGACCGGCATTGTCTTTATAAACATTAATTCCAACTCCCATAAATCCGTTTTGCCATTTGTTTTTTAGAATTCCGGCATCGCCCATAAAAGAGTAAGTGTTGTAAGGTTTTCCTACGCTCGACCATTGGTTACGGTAGTTTATAACAGCTCTGTGGTCGCCTCTAAAAACACCTGTAGATGCAGGGTTTGTTGTAATAGGAACGGCATCCCACATAGTAAAATGAATGTCTTGAGCTTGTATTGCAAATGAAAATATACAAGAGCTTATTAATATTAATTTTTTCATATGTGTATTTTTATTATTAAGATTATTTTATCAGAGTAATGTCTCCCTTTTTAGTGGTGGAAGTGCCGTTTTTAAAAGTAGCTTCTAAGTAATATACAAATACAGCACTATTTAACTTTTCTCCTCTAAATGTACCATCCCAACCGATGTTTAAATCAGAAGTTTCAAACACTTTTTCACCCCAACGGTTGTAAACAATGAAGTTGAAAGAGTCTATTCCAATTCCTCTAACATAAACTACATCATTATTACCATCACCATTAGGGGAGAAGATATTAGGTACCCAAACTACATATTCGAAATCAACAATAACCGTTACATTATCACTTGCTGAACAACCATTTGAATCAACTAATAGAACAGTATAAGTTATCGTTTCATCTGGTGCTGAAAGTGTTGATGGACAAGTAGGACAATCTAACCAAGTGGGAGGTGTCCATGTATAACTTCCATTACTACCCGTGGCATTGAGCATCGTGCTTTGTCCTAAATCAATCACCACATCTGTTCCTGCATCAACTGTAGGGTTATCGTGAACAGTTATTGATGTTGTTGCTGTATCACTTCCGTTTGAGTTAGTTGATATTAAAGTGATAGTGTAAGTCCCAACGCTATCAAAACAAACGGTATGAGGTCCTGCAGTATTTGCTGAAGCTGGATTTCCACCATTAAAAGTCCATTGCCAAGAAGTTGAATTAGAACTAGCATCAGTAATCGTAATGCACTCATTTTTACAAATAGAAGTATCACTTATAGTAAAGTTAGCAACAGGATTAGTACAGTTGTTAATGGTTATGCTTACTGTATTGGTGTCCGGACAAGCTCCATTTGTAATATATATAATATTAAACGTGCCTACACCACTTGAAGCAATGTTAATTTCGCCACTTGAGGCATTAATTGTTCCACTATTGTCAATGGTAAAAGTCCCTCCTACTGTTCCTGTTATTGTTGGAGTAGGATTGGCATCTGTAGAGCAATAAACAGTTGAATTGTAATTGAAGGAAGCGTCATCCTGTGCGTTTATCGTGATTGTAATGGTATCAGCATCGCCACAAGAACCGGAAATGGTGTAAATGATTTGATGCGTTCCAACACCCGCTGTTGACGGGTCAAAAACACCTGTTGAGGTATTTGTAATACCATTTCCTGACCAAACACCACCCGATTGAGCAGCAGTAAGGGTTGTGGCAGCATTGTTTTCACAAAATGGACCTGCAGGAGTAATCGTAGCGTCCCCGCTTGATACTATGGTAATAGTAACGGTATTAGTATCAGGACAAGTCCCATTGGTGGCATATGTGATGTTAAAAGTACCCACACCACTTGAAGCAATGTTAATTTCACCTGTTGAGGAGTTAATTGTACCACTATTATTAATGGTAAATGTCCCTCCTACTGTACCTGTAATTGTTGGAGTAGGATTGGCATCGGTTATACAATAATTATTTTGAGGATAGTTAAATAAAGCTGCATCTGAGGGGGTAACGGTTAAATCAGTAACTAACAAGCTATCACATCCATAAGTATTTTGAAGTGTGTCGTAATACATTCCTGTGGTATTTTGCCAAACTCCACCAGCAAATACACTATCGTTAGCACAAATAGAAATGGCAGAATAATTAGAATCGGTTGGGTTTACATAAATAGTGATAGATGAGGTATCTGTATTGTTTAAAGAGTCTGTTACTGTAGCAATATAAGTAGTTGTGGTAGTTGGACAAACATTGTGTGGACCCGCTCCATTTGGTACACCATTATTCCATGTGATGTTGTAAGGAGTAGTTCCTCCAGTTACTATAGCTTCTATATTTGTACATTCATTGTTACAAATGGTATCATTTGTAGTTGTTGCTGTTATGTCAAGTGGTTGCGTAGTGCAAGTTGTTCTAAGCGAAACGTTATCAATTATGAAGTAACTAAAACATAAACCAAAAAAACAACTACCGGTAAGTTGTGTATTAGCATCATTTTTAAAATTACCAATTACCATCCATTGTTCGGTTCCTGTGGCAATAAAGTTGGCTGTAAATATAGTACAGTTGGTATCAATCATATTTCCAGTAGGATTCTCAATTTGAGGAGTAGCATTAATGGTTGAACCAGGTCCGATAAAATGTGCTCCACCATTTTGGGCGTCAATATCTACCATTTGGTTGGTAAACCACACCCCTAGACCATCACTTGGGAGGTAGGTACTGTTTGCATCTAATTTAACATCAAAAGAAATACAATATTCTTGACCAGCTATCAAAGGTGTCGTCAACTGTGTTTGCACATATTCTCTAGCATTTGCTCCTTGAATGGCATAAGTAAAAAAGCCAACAGAACCACTACTGGCATCACAAGTATTTGTTTGAGAAGGTCCGTTACAATTGGTATTATAGTAATCAGGAGTACTTCCTGTTCCGTTAATAGGAGCTGTACCAAACCACCCTGTAACTTGGGAGTAGTTGGTGTGCATTTCGGAAGTAGTATCTGAACAACTAATAGTTGTGTTTTCAAAAGAACCATTGGGTACAAAATTAGGACTACATGTAGTATCGCATGCTTGTGAGAAGCCCTGTAGACTAAACATAAAAAACATTATAAAGGTTAATACTAAGTTGAGCTTACATTTTCTTGCTTCCATATTTTTATTGTTTTATAATTTTTTGATTGGTTATTTTATTTGTTTCGTAGATTTTAACAACATAAGTTCCGTTTGAAATATTTGAGATATCAATTTCTATATTAGTATTAGTTGAATGGGGTTGCGCTTGTTTGACTATTCTACCTAATACATCAATAATTTCTATTTTATTTAACTTATTTCCAGAAATTGTAATATTATTGGTTGCAGGATTTGGAAAAATTAATGGCGAAGCATCTAATACTTCACAACTAATAGGTATAACATTAAAATATTCAAAATTGCCATCAAAATCTGTTTGTTTTAATCGGTAGTAGGTGGTTTGGTTATTATTTTCGTAACTATCATCAATGTAACTGTAATTAATTGGTTGATTGCTATTTCCTGCTCCTTGAACATGCGTAACAGTCTCCCACTTAATAGCATCAACACTTTTTTCAATAGTAAAATAATCGTTATTTATTTCTGAGGAGGTAGTCCATGAAATTTTTTTACCTCCTTTTTGACACTCAGCTTCAAAGTTTGTAAGTGTAACTGGTAATACTGAACAACTAGTTAAACAGGGTAAAAGATCTGCTATATAATCAATCACCAAATTATCATTTGTTGTACCTAAAATTCCTATACTTGTGCAGGTTCCAGAGGTAGGAAAAACATTAAAATCACCTATAGAAATTAAAGCTCCTTGACCTGAAATCATATCACAAGATCTAAATTTAGCTCCTACTACTGTGGAGGAAGAAATTGCTCCTCCACAAGTAGAGGTAGAAGTAAACATTATGTTTGCTGCAGGAGTTCCTTGGAAAGGTCTAACCGCAACTCCGTAAGTTGCAAAAGTTGATGAATTACATGTTGTTGAAGTCGGAGTGGTTTGATAATAACCATTTAATGTCATAAAATGACTAATAGATCCCCCGGCAATAACTGTAGCATTTATAAGTTGATCAATAAAAGCTGCTTCATTATTACAACAACTTACCTCTGATTGAATGTAAACAGCTCCCCCGGCATTCATATAATTTATAATTGGGTTTTGATTGGCAGCAGTTGGATACCCCATGTTTCCAAATATCCACACTTGATTATAAGTAGCAGGATTTATTGAAGCAGGTATAGCATTTATTCTAACAACACTTGATTGTGTGGCGACTAATCTATTATAAATTCTACTTGAATTGTTACTTTGGTCGCTACTAAAATTATTATTATAATCTATAACAAGAATATTGTTTTGACTAAATACAAAGAAGCTGTTAGCAAAAAGCAAAACAAATACATATATGATATTAGTCCATCTAAACATGAATAACGAAATTTTCGGTTCAAAGATGATGAACTAAATGAAAAGAAAAGAAAATTATGGGGTTACAAAAAGGTTACAATATAAATAAACACTTGTTTTACATGTTGTTAAGAAAAAACTTTAAGTTTTCGCCTTGAGGTAAATTTAGCTTTTTCCTCAGACGGTTTTTACTCATTTTTACACTACTTGGCTCAATGTTTAAGATAGTTGCTATCTCTTTGTTATTTAAATCGAGCAAGATTAATGAACAAAGTCTTATGTCGTTAGATGTTAATTGGTTATGTTTATCTTGTAAACGTTGAACAAACTCTTGATGTTCTTGATCTATTTTTAACTCTAAGTTTTTCCTATCGTTATCAATAAGTAAGTATTGATTGATAATTCCAGTTAATTTTTTTACAACCTCACCACTTTGTGGTAAATCTGTACTATTTATTTCTTTTTTAAGATTTTCTAATAATTGATTTTTTTCTTTTAAATAATTCGCAAATGATTCTACTTCTTTTTGTTTAAAGTCTAAAGTAAGTTCTAATTTTTCTTGTTGCTGCTTTAAAACCACCTGTTTCAATCTGTTTTTAGACAATGTTGCTCGTAAATACACAACAGAAAGTAATGCAATTATTAATAATGCAATTATACTTCCTAAAATAATATCAAGTCGAGTTTGTTTTAGTTTGTTTTCTTTTTCGGTTAGTAAAATTTGTTGTTCTAAAATTTTTAATTTTTGCTGTTCTTTTTCTGCAGCGTATTGCATTTCTAAGTTAGCAATATACTCTGTTTTTTCATTGCCTTTTAAACTGTCTTTTTTTAGCAAATAATGTTCTAAATGTTGGTTGGCATTTTTGTAATCATTCAACCCTTTGTAGGCTTCATAAAGTTGTTGATGAGCTGTTATTATAAAAAATAAAGAGTTAATCTTTTCTAGTATTGTTAATGCTTCTTTCGATAACACAATGGCTTCTGTATATTTTTCTTGTTGAATTTTTATTTTAGCAATATTAAGCTTTGAAGCCCCCATGCCATTATAATTTTCTATCTCTGAAAAAAGCGAATAAGATTTTTCATAATCGGTTAATGCTTTTTCATATTCTTTTTGCTCAAAATAAACCTCCCCCATATTATTAAGTATGGATGCAAAGTATAATGGATTTTCGGTTTCATTAATTAAGGCAAGGGCTTTGTTGTAATAAAGTAATGCACTATCCAGCTGCATCAATCCAGTATATGCCAAACCAACGTTGGTATATAATCCTGCTATGGTTCTGCTATTAAAAAACTGTTCTTTTTCGAGGATTGCTTTAGCTTTATTAAGGTAATTAATGGCATTTTTATAGTTGTCAATTCGAGTATAAACATTTGCTAAGTTGCCTGATATTTGTGCCATCATCCGCTCATCTTCAATCTTCTCAAAATACTTTAATGCTTCCAAATAATGTTTAGCAGAAAGTTCATAATTGCCAATATGATAGTACATTAAAGCTAATTTTTCGTTAGCAGAGGCATGATATGCATCATTTGAGTTTTTTTTTAAGAATTGCGTTTTTTGAAGCTGATAGTGAATAGCATTGATGTAATCTTCTTGTTCATAAAACCAATCACTTAGCTGTCCTAATAAAACAATTTTGTTACTATCATTAAGTTGAGGTGATAATAATGCTTTTAAACTATCCGCTTTTGTAGCATATTGAGAAAATATATTTGACGAAAATGCCAAAAAAAGTATCAACACAAAATGAAGTTTCTTTTTATGTAAAAAGAATGTTGTCAAGGCGAATTTTTTCTGCCAAGTTAACCAACTAATTCATTTTTTACCAAATATTCAGCAATTTGTACTGCATTGGTAGCAGCTCCTTTTCTTAAATTATCGGCTACTATCCATAAATTGATGGTATTAGGTTGCGATTCGTCTTTGCGTATTCTTCCAACAAAAACTTCATCTTTATCTGCTGCATAAATAGGCATAGGGTAAGTGTTGGTGTCTGTATTATCTTGCAACACTACCCCTGAAGTTTCGTGTAAAATTTTTCTAATTTCTTTCACATCAACATCAGTTTTAAACTCAATGTTTACACTTTCGGAATGACCACCAACAACAGGCACACGAACAGCGGTAGCGGTAAGGCTAAAACTATCATCTTGCATAATTTTTTTAGGTTCTGTCATCAGTTTTATTTCTTCTTTGGTGTAGCCATTTTCGGTAAATACATCGCAATGTGGCAAACAATTTTTATCTATCGGATAAGGATAAGCCATTTCTCCTTTAATACCTTGTTGTTCATTGTTAAGTTGTTCCACGGCTTTCACGCCTGTTCCGGTTATGGATTGATAAGTAGAAACAATTACTCTTTTGATACCATATTTTTGATGTAGAGGGTTCAACACCATTACTAACTGAATAGTAGAACAGTTAGGGTTGGCAATAATTTTATCTGCTTTGGTTAATATATTGGCATTAATTTCTGGCACCACCAATTTATTGTTGGGGTTCATCCTCCAAGCCGAAGAGTTGTCAATTACAGTTGTACCTACTTCAGCGAATTTTGGAGCCCATTCTAAGGAAGTTGCTCCTCCGGCAGAAAATATAGCAATATCTGGTTTTGCATCAACTGCAGTTGTAAGGGTAACCACTTTGTACTTCTTTCCTTGATACTCAACTTCTTTTCCTACAGACTTTTCCGAAGCAACGGGAATAAGCTCCGTAATAGGGAAATTACGTTCTGCTAATACTTTTAACATTACATTACCAACCATTCCGGTGGCACCAACTACAGCTACTTTCATTGTAAATAAGATATAAGTGATAAATTATCAGACAAAAGTATCAATTAAATTTTCGAGGGACTATTTTGAAAGCTCAATTATTATAGAATTTTTAAAAAATTAACCATCTTTCATTTTGTTAGTGGTTAATTAACAAAAAATAAAAGAGATTTGGTTACTTTTGATGTCATGACACGATTTATTTTTCTCATATTGTTTGCTTTAGCATCAACTGTTAGTTATGCTCAATTTACCGATGATTTTTCTGATGGCGATTTTTCTGTCAATCCAACTTGGAGTGGAGATACCAATAATTTTGATGTAAATGGAGCTTTTCAATTTCAGTTGAATGCACCTGCTGTAAACGATGTAATGTATGCTTCTACACCATCACAATCTATCAATAATGCTGTTTGGGAGTTTTATGTAGAATTAGGGTTTAATCCTTCATCTACCAACTTTGCTAAAGTGTATGTGGTAGCTGACCAAGCCGATTTAAAAAATCCAATTAACGGTTATTTTGTTAAAATAGGCAATACTGCCGATGAAGTAAGTTTATATCGTCAGGATGGAACAACAGAAACCATGATTATAGACGGAACAAATGGTAGGTTAAATACCTCATCTGTAACACTAAGTGTAAGAGTTACTCGCGACCAATTGGGCAACTGGCAACTTTTTTCTGATACGTTGGGAGGAACCAATTACTTTTTAGAAGGCAGTATTACTGACAATAATCACATTTCATCTGCTTATTTCGGTGTGTTGTGCAATTATACTTCTACTCGTTCTACCTTGTTTTTTTATGATGATTTTAATGTATCAGGAGGTGCTTTTGTAGATAATGTTCCACCAACAATTGATTCAGTGGTGGTAGTCAACTCCACTAATTTAGATGTATATTTTAATGAACCGGTTGATTTAACAACTTCTCAAACGCTAACCAATTATAGTGTTGATAATAGTATAGGAAATCCTAATAATGCCTTACGAGATGTAACGGATAGCTCCTTAGTACACTTAACTTTTGCTAACGCTTTTGCTAACGGGCAAAATTATATATTGAGTGTTACTAATGTTGAAGACACTGCTTCCAACCCCATTAATATTTTAACCGAACCTTTTACCTATTTTGTGTTGGTAACACCTAATTCGGGAGATATTATTTTTAATGAAATTTTTGCTGATCCAACTCCACAAGTTGGTTTACCTGAAGAAGAATTTGTGGAGCTTTACAATGCTTCTACCAATACCTTTGATTTAGGTTCATGGCAATTTATCAATTCTACCACATTAAAACAATTACCCAACTTTTTATTAACGCCCAACAGTTACGTTATTTTGTGTGATGTAAATGATACCGCTTTGTATTCTCCTTACGGAGATGTAATTGGAATTTCTTCATTTACAGCGCTTTCAAATGGTGGTGATAGCCTTACATTAGTGTATAATAATACCGATATTATTGATGTAGTAGCGTATACTGATGCTTGGTATAGAGATAATGTGAAAAAAGATGGTGGTTATACATTAGAAAGAATTAATCCTGTACATCCATGTAGTAATGCTAATAATTGGATTGCTTCTAATCATCTTGATGGAGGAACTCCTGCAGCACAAAACTCGGTGTATAATCCAACTCCCGATATGCAAGCCCCTAATATTATTGGTGTTGATGTGTTATCTGCTACCACGCTTCAATTGAATTTTAATGAAGTGATGGATTCTATGAGTTTGGCTACAGCTACTTATGGTATTAATAATGGCATCAGCTTTATTAATACAACTGTAAATAATAATTTAGAAAGTGTAGTGCTGACTTTCACTCCTGCGTTAGACTCTTCTTTAGTTTATCAAGTTACGATTACTGGAGCTACTGATTGTTCCGGAAATGGCTTAAATCCAACCACCTTTAGTTTTGGCATTGGAAAAGCACCCCAAAAATTTGAAATTATTATTACAGAACTTTTTCCAGACCCATCGCCAACAGTAGGCTTGCCTGAGCAAGAATTTATAGAATTGTACAACCCAACCAATAAGGTAATAGATTTAACTAATTGTTGGATATCTGATTTAACTTCTATGAAACAACTCAATCCCGGAAAAATATTTCCCGGAGAGTATGTAATCGTTTGTAAAACAACTAACGAAAATCAGTTTGCTCCTTTTGGAAAAGTGATAACTATAAGCGAATTACCTTCATTAAATAATACGGATGATATCATGACCTTGTATGCTCCTGATACTAGTATCATTCATTCGGTAAATTATTTTGACTCGTGGTATAAAGATGATAACAAAAAAGATGGAGGTTGGACCTTAGAAATGATAGACCCTGCTAACCCTTGTGGCGAATACGATAATTGGTCAGCTTCAAATCAATGGTTTGGAGGAACTCCAGGGGCTCAAAACTCTGTTTTTGCGGCTAATCCTGATGTTAGCTTACCTCGTTTGTTGGAAGCTAATGCTACTTCAGACTCTACGGTAATTTTAACTTTTAGCGAAATTATAGACAGAGACGGGTTATTAGCAGCTTCATATAGCATTAACAATGGTATAAACATTAGTAACATTGTAATTATTGACAATAAAAATGTACAGTTAGATTTGGCTAACAAAATTACTTTCCAAATAAAATATACGGTTACAGTTACTGGAGCTTACGATTGTGTAGGAAATGTAATAGGAAGCAACAATTTTGCAATTTTTGCCTTGCCCGAACAAGGCTTTAGTGGCGATTTAGTAATCAATGAAGTGTTGTTTAACCCTTTTACCGGAGGTTCTGATTTTGTAGAGTTGTATAACAATTCTAACAAATTTATTGATTTACAAAATTGGTCATTAGCAAATACTGATAATAATGTTGTAGCTAACCTTAAACCTATTACAACAACTCCAAAATTAATTTTACCGGGAGAATTTGTATTGCTTACTAAAGATGCGAACAACATTGCTACGGAATATATCAATTCTAAAACCGAAACTTTTATAGAAATGGCTAGCTTACCATCTTATAACAATAGTGAAGGGACAGTTGTGTTAGTAAATAACCTCAACCTTACGGTAGATAGTTTTTATTATGAAGAAGACATGCATTTTTCTTTATTGAACAGTGTTAAAGGTGTTTCATTAGAAAGAATAGATTACAACCGACTAACCAACGACAGAACCAATTGGCACTCAGCTGCCGAAGAAGAGGGTTTTGCTACTCCAGGTTATGAAAATTCTCAATTTCAACTTGCCAATACTGATGGTGGAACTATAACAATTGACCCTAAAACGTTCTCTCCCAATAACGATGGAATAGATGATGTGTTAAACATTTCTTACGAATTTTCTACTCCCGGTTTTGTGGCCAATGTAGTGATTTATGATGCTAAAGGACGACAAATTCGTAACCTGATTAAAAGCCAACTGTTAGGCACAAAAGGAACTTTTAGTTGGGATGGCATTAATGATTATAATGAAAAAGCACGTATAGGCATTTATGTCATTTTTATTGAGGTTTTTGATTTAGAAGGTAATGTAAAGTCATTTAAAGAAACTGCTGTTCTGGCAGGAAGATTTGATTAAAAATAAAATGAAAAAAAAATATCAAGCACATCCGTGGCACGGGATTTTTATTGGAGAACAAGCTCCTGAAATGGTAATGTCGTTTATAGAAATGACACCAAGTGATTCCGTAAAATACGAAGTAGATAAAGCCTCCGGTTTTTTAAAAGTAGATAGACCACAAAAATTTTCTAACATTGTTCCAGCTTTGTATGGTTTTGTTCCGCAAACATATTGTGCGGAGCAAGTAGCTGCTTTTTGTATCGAAAAAACAGGTAAAACTAACATTTTAGGAGATGGCGACCCCTTAGATATTTGTGTGCTAACCGAAAGAAACATTACGCATGGAAACATTATTGTTCCTGCTATTCCTATTGGTGGTTTCAGAATGATAGACAATAATGAAGCGGATGATAAAATTATAGCTATCCTTAAAGGTGATGAAGTTTATGCTAAATGGAAAGATATTTTAGAATGTCCTCCATCATTAATCAACCGACTAAAACATTATTTTTTAACGTATAAATCTATTCCCGGAGAGGAAAAAGCTAATGTAGAAATTAGCCATGTTTATGGTAGAGAAGAAGCGTTGGAGGTAATAAAAAGAAGTCAACAAGATTATCACAAACATTTTAGTAAGGATTAATTTTCATGTTATGTCATTCAGGAGGAATCTTGCTGAGTTGTAGCATTGAAATTCCAAACTGGAATTTAAAAAACTTAAAAGTAAAGCTTAACTTGAACAACTTTTAATAAGTTGTATGAATTTATTATGAATGACAAGTGCCTCTGATAAGTATTATCACAACACTAATTTTCATCTCTTGTCCAAACAAGGTTCCTCCTGAATGACAAAGATGCTATGTTATCTCAACAAAACTCATTTTTTAAAAAAGTTCTAAGTTTTCCTAAACCTAATTTAACTAAAAAACAAATTGTAACTTTGGCAAACTTTTAGTTTAAAAACCTGTTTATTAAAAGCAATTGGTTAACCAATGAGAAAGGCACTTTTATTACATATTATTTTTTTATTTAGCCTACAGGCTGCTGTTGCTCAGTTGGTGTTCGATAAGTCTACTCATGATTTCGGAGAAATTAATAAAGAAGATAAAAAATACGTTGATTTTACAGTTACCAATGCTGGAAAAGTTGCAGCCGAAATCACCAAAATTGAAGAACCTTATGGTGTTGACGTAAAAGTAACCACCAAAACCATTCAACCTGATAGCTCAGTAATTATCAGAATAAAATATACGCCCAAAAGAAAAGGAGCTTACAAAGCTGATATTCCTGTTTGGACAAGTGTTCAGAACCATCCGATTACATTTACTATTGAAGGTGTTGCTAAAACAGCTGATATAAATGAATCCCTAGAATGTCCTGATTTTGAAACAAGTAAACAACCCGAAGATATTCATACTGAAGTTGTTATAAAAGTAATAGATAATGCTACCAAACAACCTATTCCTAATGCATTGGTAGAAATTATTTGGGATGGATTAATTTACAAAGAACTAAGAACAAACAGAGCGGGAGAAACCAATCAAACTCTAAAAAATGATGTGTATTATATTGTAGCAAGTGCCAAAGGTTATGGTTCTAGCGAACAAGCTGTTGAAGTGCATCAAGATAGTTTAAGAGAAATAATTTTCTATTTAGGCGAGCCTTCTGAAGAACCTATAATTGTTGAACAAGTTGACACCATTGTTGAACCAGAAATTATTCCAGCACCTGAAGATACTATTTCAACAGCAGCAATGCCAGTTGGATTATATGCCGAAAACAATATTGTTTTTTTAATAGATGCTTCTGTTTCGATGAAGTTAGAAGGCAGAATGGATTTGCTTAAAGCTGCTATGATAGAATTGTTAAACGGATTACGTTCTATTGACAGGTTGGCAATTGTAACTTACGCTTCTTCTGTTGATGTTGTTTTAGCTTCTCAATTTGTAAAAGACAAAGCCCAAATTACCCAAATTATACAAGATTTATCTGCTGGAGGGAGAACAGAAGGTGCTCAAGGTCTTGAAAAAGCCTATGAAATAGCATCTCAAAACAAACTTACCGAAGGAAATAACCTTATTATTATAGCAACAGACGGTGTATTTAACCTAAGTAAAGAAGATAAAGCGAATGTTGAACAAAACACAAGCAATGGAATTAATGTTTCGGTTGTTGGTGTGAAAAATGAAAAATGGACTGAAAAATCAATGTTAACTATCGCTGAACTTGGTAATGGAAGTTACCTTAACATAAAATTTTATAGACAAGCAAAAGAAACATTACTTAACGAAATCAAGCAAAAATCGTTAAAAAAGTAAGTTTATAATTGAAAAAACTACGTCCTTGCGTCTTTGCGAGAAAAATATGAAAAAGAAAATTGCCATTTTAGGTTCTACCGGTTCTATAGGAACTCAAGCCCTTGAAGTTATAGAAGAACATGCTGATAAGTTTCAGGTTGAGGTACTTACTGCCAATAGTAATGCTGATTTATTAATAGCACAAGCCATAAAATTTAAGCCTAATGTGGTGGTTATTTCCGATGAATCTAAATACAAAAAAGTAGAAGAAGCCCTTTGGGAACATGATATTAAAACTTATGCAGGAACAGCCGCATTGGCTCAGGTAGTAGAGATGGACGACATTGATGTAGTGTTAACAGCTTTGGTGGGTTATGCGGGCTTATTACCTACCATTAATGCTATAAAAGCTAAAAAAACCATTGCATTAGCTAACAAAGAAACCTTGGTAGTTGCCGGAGAGTTAATCAATAAATTAGCCATTGAAAACAAAGTAGCTATTTTGCCAGTCGATTCAGAACATTCGGCTATTTTTCAGTGTTTGGTGGGAGAAACTCAAAATAAAATTGAAAAAATTTATTTAACTGCTTCTGGTGGTCCGTTTAGAGGAAAAAAACGCCATGAACTACAAAACATTACCAAAGAACAAGCCCTAAAACACCCTAATTGGGATATGGGAGCAAAAATCACCATAGACTCAGCAACATTGATGAATAAAGGCTTAGAAGTAATTGAAGCCAAATGGTTATTTAATTTAAAACCTGAACAAATTGATGTTATCGTTCATCCACAATCTATTATACATTCTTTAGTTCAATTTGAAGATGGCAGCATGAAAGCTCAACTTGGGTTGCCCGACATGAAACATCCTATACAATATGCACTTTCATTTCCTCAACGGTTGAGTTCAAAATCGCCAAGGTTTAATTTTATGGATTACCCTGAATTAACGTTTGAAAAGCCGGATACCGAAACATTCTTAAACTTACAACTGGCATTTAATGCCTTGGAAAAAGGGGGTAACATGGCTTGTATTTTAAATGCTGCCAACGAAGTAGCTGTTGAAGCTTTCCTAAAAGACAAAATTAAGTTTTTAGACATTGCCGAAATCAATCAAAAGTGCATGGAACAAGTTACTTTTATTGCTCAACCAACTTATGAGGATTATGTAGCAACCGATAAACAAACCAGAGCTTTTGCCGAAAGTTTGATATAGTTTATTCGTTAGTGAGTTGGTATTTTTTATTAGCGACTAAATCATAATAATCAAAAGTAGCTACTTTTTCTTTTTTCATTACAATTTGAGACACACTAACGGTTTGTAGCCCGTTGGCTCTTTCCATCACAATGTCATTAAAAGCATCTTTATCGTGTTTACTTAAATGAAATTTTAATAAAAGGTCTTTATTAAGTCGTTCGTTTTTATCCAACAAAAGTTGAAACCATTTCTTTCTTTGTTCTCGAGTGGGTTTGTCATACAAAGCACTTGATGACCAAATATGTGGTTGAGTTGCATCTACTTTTGAAACATGTTTTTTTGTTTCGTCCCATCTTAGTTCGGTTATTTCTAAGTTGTTTTTAGTGTCAAATAATAATAAAGTAAACGGTTCAACACCATTTAGGTTTACATTATTTATAAAATCTTTAATGGTTGAATAGGAAAAGCTTTCTAGTAACACTAACCCTCTGCTTCTTGAGTAGCTTTCTTTTCTTTGATGTCTTTCAAAAGCACCATTTAACAAACAAACGGTTTTAGTTTTATTGTTAGTAGCAATCCATGTTCCTCCGGCAACTTCATCTTTCGGGAAAGTTATTTCCTGATTGTTAATATTGTATTTTTTTGGAGCTAAGGTAGGGCGATGCTTCACTTCATCTCTGTTGGAAGTTAGGATATATTCGTTGTTATTAGGATAAAAAGTTACGGTACACATTTTTTAAAAGGAGTTAATTTTTAACCTTTTTTTCGGGGATATTTTCTATAATTTCTTTTATGGTAGATCTGTTTTTGTAGTCGGGGTCAAAGTGTCTCCAAACGATTACTTTATTCGTATCTATAATAAAAGTGGCAGGAATTGGTAAACGCTCAGAATCATCGGTATGAGCTTCTTTTAATTTGGCACCAAGTACGGTATTGTAAATTACTTTTGTTTTTCCGCTAGGTTCAAAAGTTACATCAAAAGCATCAGATATTTTCTGATTTTCATCGTAAAGTATAGTAAACTGAGCGCCTGTTTTTTCTATCGTTTTATTAATGTATTCAGGTTTTTCAGGAGATATTACCACTACGTTAGCTCCTTTCTTGTAAACTGCTTGCAAGCTGTCTTGTAGTTGACTCATGTGTCTGTTACATACCGGACACCACTGACCTCTTATAAAAATTAAAACAACAGCTTCTTTTTTTATCATTTCATTAAATACATATAGGGTACTGTCTGCATCAATGGCTTGAAAATTTTGAACAGTGTCTCCGACAGCTAATCCTTTGGGCTCTTGTTTGTCTTGAGATTTTGCTATTACAGATGTGATGAGCATAGTTATTAATAACAGATAAAATTTTTTAGTTTTCATGGTTATTATTTTTTGTAATGGGTTAAAACAAAAATTCCTCGTTCATAAAGTTAATGATTTATAAGCTATTTTTTATATATTTGAAGAAAATAAGTCTGACGGATTTTTTGAGTTTATCAGACCTATATATAAGTTGAAGGAAAGCCCCTGACCGTTATCACCAATTAAAATGAGAAAATTAATATTCATATTTACGCTGTTATTTTGTTCAGTAAATGGCTTTGGACAAAGTGGTGAATTGATTGAAAATAAAGCCATAAAATTTTCAATAGAACAAGAGCAAGATACCATAGAATTTATCATCGTTGACACTCTTTTGGAAGAAAAAAAACCAATTTTTCTTTGGTGTCAAGGTTCATTGCCTGTTCCACTTTTTTGTGAAATAGAAAACTTTGGCTATTATTTTTTTGGAGGTGGAGTATCAAATTTCAATTATCAAGAAATTGCAAACCAATATCACTTAGTAATAATTTCAATGCCTAAAACGCCAATATTGGCAAGAAAGGAAAACCTGAATAGTGGTTTTCAATATATTCCAAATCCAGAAGAACCCAATCAATTTTTAACCGAATACATAGAAGCCGATTACTTAGATAATTATGTGAATAGAGCCCTTGTAGTTTTAGAGTTTTTAAGGCAACAGAATTGGATCGATAACGAAAAACTTGTCGTTGCTGGACATTCTCAAGGGACAAAGATTGCTACAAAAATTGCCGTACGAAATGATAATGTTACACATTTAGGATTGTTTGCTGCCAACCCATTTGGCAGAATAGACCAATATGTTCGAGAAGCTCGGCTAAATGCCCAATTGGGAAAAATTAGTTGGGAAAAAGCGGATTCATTAATGAATGACAATTATGAATTTTATAAACAAGTAAATAATCAAGACTCAATTAAATCCAACCCAAGTTTAAATGCTTGGAAAACTTTCACACAAACCTATTATGATGATTGGCTGACTTTGGACATTCCCATTTATTTAGCATATGGCACTGAAGATAGAACTTCTAATTTATGTGATATTATACCTTTATTCTTCATAGAAAAAAGAAAGGATAATTTGACTATAAAAAGATATTTAGGATTGGAACACAACTTTTTCGAATTAAATGAAAACGGGAGAGCTAATCACGAAAAAGGACATTGGAAAGAAGTAATGGGAGAATTTATGAAATGGATATAATAAAAAGGTGATAGCACTGTATATGCGATAATGCTCCCTAAACGGTCGCCCTCAACTGTCCTTAGTCTGAAGGGAGGCAATGAGTGATAGGTACTAAGGACTTATTTCTACCATAACTAAAATAATTCTTATTTTTGGTTTATGTCAGAAAGAGGTTATAAAATAAGAAATCAGCAAGCAATACATTTTATAACCTTTGCTGTAGTAAAATGAGACTTTTCTACTGCCCTACAAAACAAACAAGAATCGTTAGCAACAATCATAGATGGCAAACCAAGTTAAATTAATATTAAGATATTATTTCCTCGTTACTTTGCTTGTATTAATATCTTGCAACAAAACGAAGGAAGTTCCATCAGAAACAGATTTTTGTTCGAATATCCATAGAAATGATAGCACTACACTTTCAAAAGAGCTTGAGGATGTTGCTGAACTAATGAACATCAAAACCGGAGTTTATGTTCTGGAAGACGGGAGTGGCTCTATGGTTGCTAGGGCATGGTTAACTGAATATGCAGAAAAAACTATAGATATTCAATACTTCATTTTTTCAACAGACAATGTAGGATTGATTGCTTGTGATTATTTAATAAGAGCCGCTGACCGTGGCGTTAAAGTAAGAATTATTGTCGATGACATTATGGTTGATGCAGATATCCAAGATATTCTAACTTTTAATTCACATGAGAATATTACCGTAAAAATTTATAACCCAGGTGTCAATTTAGGAAAGACTATTTTTAGCAAAATCAAGAAATTTACCACTGATTTTAGATCTGCTAACCAACGAATGCATAACAAAACGTTTATAGTAGATGGAAAAGTAGTAATCACAGGTGGACGTAATATTGCAAATGAATATTTCGACTACGATCATGAATATAATTTCAGGGATAGAGATATTCTATTAATAGGTAAAGAATCGAAAAAAGTACAAATATCTTTTGATCAATTTTGGAATAGTGAGTTGAGTGTGCCTGTAACAAGTATCATTGAAGAAGATTCTAATAATATTTATTTAGAAAATAGATTTGATAATCTACACGAATATTCCTGTAATCCAAATAATTTTTGGCCACAAATAAGAGAGAGAATAAGGTCTTTACCAACAACTTTTAATGCAATTAGAAAATCTGGAGATTTATTGTGGGTGGATGATGTTGAGTTCATTTCTGATGAACCAGGTAAAAATAATGGAGAAAATGGTTTAGGTGGGGGCGGAGTTTCAACGAGTGCATTAATTGAATTAGTTAAAAATGCAAAGTCCTCAATTGATATCCAAACGCCATATTTAATAACTACTGAATTAGCTCAAAATCTATTTAGAGAAGCTGTTGAACGCGGAGTAAAGATTAGGATACTTACTAATAGTTTGGCTTCAACAGATAATGTAGAGGCCTTTAGTAGTTATCAAACTGATAGAAAGAAGTTGCTAAATACTGGTGTTAGAATATTTGAATTTCGTCCTGACGCAGCAGTACGCACAAAAATAATGACAGGCGAATTACAGGAAACCTTAAAGCATAAGCCCATTTTTGGTTTGCATGCAAAATCTATGATTATTGATGGTTATGTAACAGTTATTGGCACATTTAATCTTGATCCTCGAAGTGCAAATTTAAATACTGAATGTGTTGTTATTGTAAAATCTCATAAGATTTCTAGAGGTGTTTTGAAAGGCATGGAGGTAGAATTTAAGCCTGAGAATTCCTGGGAAACAACTTTAGAATACAATCCCGATTCGGAGGTTAGTAAGTACAAGCGTTTAAAAACTTGGACAAGAAAAATAATTCCAAAAGAAATTTTATAATTTATACAAAACTGTTGCTAACAATGTATAAAAGCGCATTAAAATGCACCGTATACAAACCGCTACCCCACTTTCATAAAAAAATCCGCTGATAATCAGCGGATTTTTTATTTTGTTGAACAGTTGGGAGGTTTATTTCATGCTTCCAATCATGTCTTCAGGTTTTACCCATTCGTCATATTGTTCTGCAGTTACATAACCTAAACGGATGGCTTCTTCTTTTAAGGTAGTTCCGTTTTGGTGGGCTGTATTGGCAATTTCGGCAGCTTTGTAATAACCAATTTTGGTATTTAAAGCGGTAACCAACATTAATGAGTTGTTTAATAATTTTTCAATTACTGGGTAATTCGGTTCTATACCAACAGCACAGTTTTCATTAAACGATACACAAGCATCACCAATTAATTCAGCACTTTGTAATAAGTTGTAAGCCATCATTGGTTTAAACACGTTTAGTTCATAATGTCCTTGTGTTCCGCCAACGGTAATAGCTACATCATTACCCATTACCTGAGCACAAACCATAGTCAACGCTTCACATTGTGTTGGGTTTACTTTTCCTGGCATAATAGAAGAACCTGGTTCGTTAGCAGGAATAATTAATTCGCCAATTCCAGAACGTGGTCCTGAAGCCATCATTCTAATATCGTTAGCAATTTTATTTAACGCTACAGCTAGTTGTTTTAAAGCTCCATGCGTTTCAACAAGAGCATCGTGTGCAGCTAATGCTTCAAATTTATTTTCGGCAGTAATAAAAGGCAAGCCAGAAAATTCAGCAATTTTTTTAGCAACCAAAACATCATAACCGGCAGGAGTATTTAATCCGGTACCAACAGCAGTACCACCTAAAGCTAATTCTGCTAAATGTGCTAAGGTGTTTTTTAGTGCTTTTAATCCGTGGTCTAACTGAGAAACATATCCCGAAAACTCTTGTCCGATAGTAAGCGGAGTAGCATCCATAAGGTGTGTTCTACCTATTTTTACTACATCTTTAAAAGCTTCCGATTTTTCTTTTAGCGTATTTCTCAGTTTTTCTACTCCAGGAATGGTCCTTTCTACCACCATTTTATAGCAAGCAATGTGCATTCCTGTAGGAAAAGTATCGTTTGATGATTGAGATTTGTTTACATCATCATTAGGTTGAATTGCTTTTTCTCCTTCGCCAATTTTTCCTCCTGCTAATTCTTGAGCTCTATTAGCAACAACTTCATTCACATTCATATTACTTTGCGTACCGGAACCTGTTTGCCAAATCACCAACGGAAATTGGTCATCGTGCTTTCCGGCAAGAATTTCATCACACACTTGGCTTATTAAATCTCTTTTTTTTTGAGCTAAAACGCCTAGCTCGCAATTAGCATGGGCAGCAGCCTTTTTTAGATAAGCAAAACCATAAATAATTTCTAAAGGCATAGAAGCAGTCGGTCCAATTTTAAAGTTATTTCTAGAACGTTCTGTTTGAGCTCCCCAGTATTTATCTGAAGGAACTTTTACTTCACCCATGGTGTCTTTTTCTATTCTGTATTCCATTTTTTTATTTTTTTAATGATTATTTTGAGATATTATTGGTTATTTTTTTACTTTTACACGCACAAATTAAATTAAACATCAAGTTATGCAAACATTAGGTTGGATTTTCTTTTTCTTTATTCTGTTATTAGCCATGTGGGTATTAATGTTTTTATTCACTGTTGTTGTTCCGGGTTCTTTAAAACTTTACTTCTTGAACAAATTTGCTCCTAAGTTTGTTAGAGAGCTTGCTGGAATGGAAGACGATAAAGCATAATTGTTTTTACAACAATTCTTTTACATTTTCAGGTGGTCGTCCTAAAACGGCTTTATTTCCTTTTACCACTATTGGTCTTTCTATTAATTTAGGATACTTTATCATAGCATCTACCCATTGTTCGTTGGTTAATTTTTTTCCTTTAAAATTTTCTTTGTAGTCTGTTTCAGTTTTACGAATAATGTCTTCAGCATTAAGCTTTAGCTTTTTGAGTACGTCCAACAATTCTGTTTTTGATGGAATGTCTTTCAAATATTCAATTATTTCAATATCAACACCTTTATCTTGAATAATTTGTAAAGTTTCTCTGCTTTTACTGCATCTAGGGTTGTGGTATATTTTCATCATTTAAAAATTTAATTTTTTCCAAACATCATTAAATAAGCTTTTAGAAAACCGTCTAATTCTCCAGACAATACTTTATCGGGGTCGTTAACAGTAAAATTGGTTCTATGGTCTTTAACTCTTCTATCATCTAATACATAACTTCTTATTTGAGCTCCCCACTCAATTTTCATTTTACTATCTTCAATTTCAGAGCGCGCTTCCAGTTTTTTTCGCATTTCAATCTCATAAAGTTGAGATTTCAACAACTGCATCGCTTTTTCTCTGTTTTTTAATTGAGAACGCGTTTCTGAGTTGGTAATCATTATTCCTGAAGGAAGATGTTTAAGGATCACTTTTGTTTCTACTTTGTTTACATTTTGTCCTCCAGCACCTCCCGAACGAGCAAAATCCCAAGTAATATCTGCGGGATTGATAATAATATCAATGGTGTCATCAACTAAAGGGTAAACATAAACAGAAACAAAGGAAGTCATACGTTTGCCCTGAGCATTAAATGGACTTACACGCACTAAACGGTGTACGCCATTTTCACCTTTCAGGTAACCAAATGCGTAATCGCCTTCAATTTCTATGGTTACGGTTTTTATCCCGGCAACATCTCCATCTTGGTAATCGAGTGTGGTAAGTTTGTAGTTGTTTTTTTCTGCCCACATTTTATACATCCTTAGCAGAATGGAAGCCCAGTCGCAACTTTCGGTACCACCAGCACCCGCAGTAATTTGAAGCACAGCACTAAGCTTGTCTTCATCAGAGCTAAGCATGTTTTTAAACTCTACATCTTCAAATTTTTCTAGTGTAAGGTTGTATTGATTGTCGACTTCTTCTTCAGTAGCTTCACCTTCCTTATGGAATTCATAAAGCACCTCTAAATCGCCTAACATGGTTTTAAGCTCATTAAAAGCATCTACCCAAACTTTTATATTACGAACTACCTTGAGTTGCTTTTCGGCTTCGTCAGGGTTATCCCAAAAGTTAGGATCTTCAGTTTTTTGCTGTTCTTCTTCTAATTGTATTGTTTTCCCAGGTATGTCAAAGATACCCCCTTAACGCTTCCAGGCGATCAGCTAATTTCTTTAATTGCTCTTGTGTTATCATGCCCCAAAAGTAATACTATCCTAAAAACTTTAGGGATTTTTTTGAGGTAATTTTTCATAAGAAAAACAAAAAACTTTCCTGAAGTTTTAAACTTCAGGAAAGTAGATTAAAGTTAACTAGAAATTAAAATTTAAGGACTAATCCGGCAAGGAAATTTGTTCCTGCTTGTGGATAATAAAAGTTTTCGGTAATTAAGTCATTGTAAATATAGCTGTAGGTATAACCATTGCTGCTATACATGGTATCGAAAATATTGTTCACCATTAAATGGAAAGAAAGTTCTCTCATCTTTTTTGGCAATAAAATAAAGCTGATTCTTGCATCTACGGTTTGGTAAGCATCAATAGCTCTGTTGTTGTTTGAAGTGTTATCCAAAAACTGCTTGCCTACATATTTGGTTTGAATCATAAGGTTTATTTGTTTTATAGGGCTATAATGAATGCTTGCTGCAGCAATAACATTTGGAGAAAAAGCAATGTCAGTATTGGTGTAATTGTTTTCAATAACATCAAAATCTGTAGTATAATCATATAATACTTCCGTAAAGTTTTCAATTTTATTCTGAGAGAAGGTAGCGTTTGCATTCAACGCCACTTTTTTACTAATTAAGAAGGTTCCTTCAACTTCAATACCTGTCCTGTAACTTTTGTCCACATTAGTTCTTATGGAAGAGCCAACATCGTTTAACTCTCCTGTTAATACTAACTGATTGGTGTAATCCATGTAGTAGAAATTGGCATTTAACCATATTTTTTTGAGTTTAAGTCCAATACCTGCTTCATAATCTACTAACATTTCATGTTTTGGTTGCTCATCAGCAGGGTTGTCTATAAAATCGGTTCTTACAGGCTCACGGTTGGCAACACTTACAGATGCATAAGCTCTTAACTTATCATTAAACTGAAAATTTAACCCCCCTTTTGGATTAAAGAAAACAAAATTGGTATCAACATGTATTTCTCTTAAATCGCTGTCAATACCTTTAGTAGAATAAGCTATGGTTCTAATCTGTAAATCTCCAAAAAGGGTTAATTTTTCCCCTATGAGGTAATCCGCTTTTAAGAAAGAGTTGAAATCTTCTTTTTGTGCATTATTGTCGTAATACCTATCTCTTATGTTGGTATTCTTAGCATATTCCATCCAAATAATCTCTCCAAAATGGTCGCCATCATAACTGTTGTAACCGCCACCTAAAACTAGTGAAAGTTTGGAGGAAGTATAATTTAAGCTATAAGTTGTACCGTAAAAATGGTTGTCGAGCCAACGTCTTCTGATTACATCTGTTTCAGTTATAGTATCTGTTCCAGCAATAAAAGGATCTAAGCCATAATCCGAAAAGTCATCTTGTTTTCTGAATTGCTCATAATAACCTCTACCATAAGTATAATGCAAAGCTGCATTAGCACTTAGCTTAGATGAAAACTGATGAGAAAATAATAACTGAAAATGATCTTGTTGGTAGTTATCCGTTTCATTATCATATTCGTAATAGTTGTACGTTCTACCTGAATTTAATAAGTTATGTGTTTGTGCAGAATCCAATCCATTATTCATAGCATGAGTTTCCATATCTTCTTTATTGCCTGTAATTCGGCTTTCAGGAGTTCCCCACCAAGATTGGTAAGTTTTTTCTTTTCCTGCAAAATGAATGATTTTAATAGAGGTTTTATCTGCATAATAACCTGCCGACAAGTAATAACTTTTTAGGTCGGAAGTAGCTCTGTCTATATACCCGTCAGATTTAATATAAGATGCTCTACCATCAAAAGCCCAATGTTTGTTGATTAATCCCGTTCCGAATTTAGTAGTGTATTTTTGGGTGTTAAAAGAGCCATAAGAAGTGGCTATTTCTCCATAAGCTTTTTCTTTTAAGGTGGTCGTTTGCAAATTTACAGTTGCTCCAAAAGCACCTGATCCGTTGGTGGAAGCACCCACACCACGCTGAATTTGGATGTTTTCTGTACTTGAGGCAAAATCGGGCATATTTACCCAAAAAGTTCCTTGAGATTCTGCATCATTTATAGGAATACCATTTACAGTTACGTTAATTCTTGTTCCATCGGAACCTCTAATTCTAAAACCAGTATAACCAACTCCTGCTCCAGCATCACTAGTAGAAACTAAAGAAGTGGTATTTTGCAACAGAAAAGCAATGTCCTGTCCTAAGTTGTTTTTTTCAATATCGCTATAAGAAATGTTGCTGTGAGCAATGGGTGAATTTTCTTTTACCCTAGTGGCAGCAACAATAAGCTCGTCTAAGTTTTGCTGACTTTCTTTTAAGGTAATTTTATACTCACGATTTTCTGTGAGGTTTTCAACAGTTAGCTTTTTAGTCTCATAACCAATGTAGCTAATTTCAATAACGTAGGTTGAAGTGTCTAAGTTATTGAGTTTAAAATAACCATTATTGTCGGAGAAAGTACCTTTATAGGTATCAGCAATTTTAACGGTTGCTCCAACAACAGGATTTGCTGAGGAGTCTTTAATTGTTCCATAAATGGAAAATTGTGCGAAACTACTTGCAGCTGCAAGCATTGTAGTCGCCAAAAACATCATTTTTTTCATAAAAAATAAATTTTGACGAAAGTTAAGGGGCTAAACAATCGTATTTGTTTAACTTAATTTGATTTTTACTATCCTACCTACGCCAGCATTATCTGGATCAGGTTTATTTTCTCAATTGCTCAAGAAAAATGGGTATAATCTCAGCCTGAAAAGTAAGGCACCCCAATGAGATGCGGCAAAGGTAGAATTAAAATTATAATTAGAAAGAGGATTTGATGTTTTTTATTTTGTAGCTTGGTTACTAGATTATAAGCTGATAATTTTTCTGCATTTTTCTATTCTTTCATCTAAGCTACCAGATAAAATAGTGTATGAAAATTGATGTTTTTCGAGTAAATTCAAATACATTGTAAATAATTTTTCCCTGTCTTTTTTATTAGGAGCTTCTCTAAATGGGTCTGGCTCCCAAGGAACATCAATAGCACATAAAAAGTAATGCTTCTTAGGTTGATTAGAAATAGCGTTATCTATCCAATCAATTGTGGTGTTGTATTTCACTTTTAGCCAAATAGCATAAGTAATAAGGTCGGTATCCAAAAAAAGTATAGTAGCACCTTGCTTTGTGGCATCTTGCTCCATTTTTAGTTGTGTTGCTGCCATTTCAATGACATCGGCTAAAGTATAAGCTCTTTTGAGATCTTCTAAAAAAGTTCGAGCATATTCTTCCACTAATGAAGCATTACCAATTTTTGAAAAATGATTGGCTAAAGTAGTCTTTCCTGTTGATTCTGGTCCAGTAAATACAAATATCATAGTAAAGCTTCAATTAATTTAAAGCAATATTAAAAACTTATAAGTTGGCTTTACGGTAAGAGCCATAAAATTTATTCACAACAAAAAATAAGGGTAAAAAATTTATATTATTTATTTGGTTTTAATTGAAAAATTAGTAGTATTTTTAAAGTACCAAATGACACTAGGTTTTTCAGGGTCATAATAATCATTATCAAGAAAAATCTAAGTGTCAACATTAAGAAAATGAAAATATTAATAAAATCAATTTTTCAATAAGAAAATAAAACAAACAAAACCAATGCAAACTATTGAAGCTCCGTTAACGGACTATTTGAAGAAATTTTTTGGATTTAATGGGTTTAAAGGAGAACAAGAAGATATAATCCAAAATCTTTTAGATGGAAATGATTCTTTTGTTATTATGCCTACAGGTGGTGGTAAATCACTTTGTTACCAATTGCCTGCATTAATGTCTGAAGGAACAGCCATCATTGTTTCCCCCCTAATTGCCCTTATGAAAAACCAGGTAGATGCCATAAGAGGTTTTTCTGATAAAGATGGAATAGCTCATTTTTACAACTCTACCCTTAATAAAACTGAGGCTAAACAAGTAAAGAAGGATGTACAAGATGGTATAACTAAATTACTATATGTTGCTCCTGAATCACTTACTAAAGAGGAAAATATTGAATTTTTAAAAAGCTTTAAAATTTCCTTTTTTGCTATTGATGAGGCTCACTGTATTTCTGAGTGGGGTCATGATTTTAGACCGGAATACCGAAGGTTAAGAACTATTATTGAAGCCATAGACAGAGTGCCAATTATTGCACTTACAGCTACTGCTACACCAAAAGTTCAGGAAGACATTCAGAAAAACCTTGGAATGACTGAGGCAAGAGTTTTTAAAGCATCTTTTAATAGAGATAACTTATACTATGAAATTCGTCCGAAAAAAGATGTAAAGAAAGAGATTATACGTTTTGTTCGTCAGCATCAAGGAAAATCGGGAATTATATATTGTTTAAGTCGGAAAAAGGTGGAAGAAATTGCCGAATTACTTCAAGTAAATGGTATTAAAGCATTGCCCTATCATGCTGGTTTAGATTCTCATTCTAGAGTGAGGCATCAAGACATGTTTTTGATGGAAGAAGCAGATGTAATTGTAGCAACTATTGCTTTTGGGATGGGGATTGATAAGCCAGATGTGCGTTATGTAATTCATCATGATATCCCTAAAAGTTTAGAAAGTTATTATCAAGAAACAGGTAGAGCAGGAAGAGATGGAGGTGAAGGTATTTGTGTTGCCTACTACAGTTACAAAGACATTGAAAAATTAGAAAAATTCCTTCATGGTAAGCCTGTTGCTGAAATGGAAATTGGTATGCAGTTAATTTTCGAAATGGTTTCTTATGCCGAAACAGCGGTGTGTAGAAGAAAACAATTGCTGAACTATTTTGGTGAAAAATACGATGAAAGCGATTGTCAAGACCAAGGAATGTGTGACAATTGTTCTAACCCGAAAGAAAAATTTGAAGGAAAAGATGATGTGAAGATTTTACTAGAAGCAGTTTTAGGCTTAAATGAAAACTTTAAATCTAAATATATTGCTCATTTTGTTGCAGGAAATGCTACATCAGAAATAAAATCTTTTAACCATAACAATCATCAATTATTTGGTACAGGAAAAGATACTGATAAGGATGATAAATATTGGGAAGCAGTTGTTCGTCAGTGTACTATTGAAGGACTTTTGACAAAAGAAATTGAAAATTATGGAATACTAAGAGTAAGTGAGGAAGGAAAAGCATTTATTAAAAACCCTACTTCTATTACTTTAATAAAACCAAATGATTATAGTGATGTTGATGATGGAGATGTAATTGTTCCTCAAAAAAGTAGTGGAGCTGCCGATGAAGCCTTATTTAATATTCTTAAAGATGTTAGAAAATCATTAGCAAAAGAACTTAAGCTACCACCTTATGTAATTTTTCAAGATCCTTCCTTAGAAGATATGGCAACCCGATATCCGGTTACCATTGAAGAGTTAACCAATATAACCGGTGTTGGACAAGGAAAAGCTGAAAAATATGGTGAAGAATTTTTAGAAGTAATATCTCAATATGTTGAAGATAATGATATTGATAGACCAATGGATTTGGTGGTGAAATCTGTGGTAAACAAATCTGGTTTAAAAGTATATGTTATTCAAAGTATAGATAGAAAAATTGCTTTAGATGATATTGCCAATGCCAAAGGAATAGAATTAGCTGATATTATCACCGAAATTGAGCATATAGTTCAATCGGGAACAAAAGTAAATCTTGATTATTATATTAATGAAGAAATTGACGAAGCCGACCAAGAGGAAGTATTTGAATACTTTATGGAAGCAGAATCTGATAGTATAGAAGATGCTTTGTATGAATTTGATAATGCATTTACTGAAGAAGAAATGCGTTTACTTAGAATCAAATTTATGTCGGAAGTAGCGAATTAACTTTATAGCGATTATAGCCGCATAGATGATATCCAAAATTGAATTAAAACAACTGTTTACCAATATTCGATTTTGGATATTTCTTTTTTTTATAGTTAGGCTTGTAGGAATTACTAATCCTCCATTAGAAACAGGGCATAACTGGCGACAAGTAATTACTAATATGGTTGCCAGAAATATGGTAGAAAAAAATGCTCAATTTTTTTACCCTGAAATTGATATGGCAGGGGATTTATCCGGAATTAGTGGTTCAGAATTTCCATTCTTTAATTGGTTAATTTATTTGTTTTCACTGTTGTTCGATTATTCGCATTGGTTGGGAAGACTCATAAATTTAGTAGTATCTAGTATAGGGATTTTCTATTTCTATAAATTAATAAATTCTTATTTCTCAAAACAAATTGCTTTTAATGCTGCAATTATTTTATTGGCTTCGTTATGGTTTTCTTTTTCAAGGAAAATTATGCCTGACACCTTCAGTGTTTCGTTGGTATTTATAGGAATGTATTACGGAAGCAGCTTTTTAAAGTCGAATAACAGATTACAACTACTGCTATTTTTTATCTTTACTACATTAGGAGTACTTTGTAAGCTTCCTGTTATTTATCTTTTTGGGTTATATGCATTGGTTTTCTTTTCAAAAACTATTGATAACCAGAAGAAAATAGCAATAGGGGTTAGTTTAATACTAACAACCACTTTAGCTTATATTTGGTATTTCGTTTGGGTAGAATATCTGTTTCAAACCTATCATTATCAGTTGTTTTTTCCTAAGTCATTTCAACAAGGGTTAATGGAAATAAAAGCATTTATTCCGGAAACTTTCGAGCAGTTTTATTTCAGTGCGTTGAGGTCTTACCTTGCTTTATTATTTGTTGTTGTTGGATTGTTTTTCTTTTTTAAAAAAGAAAAATTATTATTGAAATCAACTTTTTTAATAGTAGTAATGATTTTTGTTGTTTTTATTATTAAAACAGGAAATGTTTTTCCAACGCATAATTATTACGTATTGCCTTTTGTGCCTGTAATGGCATTTTTGGCGGCCTACGGATTAAATAAAGTGCCCTTGAAGTTAAGTTATGTGTTGTTGGTAGTTATTGCGTTTGAAGGTGTTTTAAATCAGCAACATGATTTTTTTATAAAAGACAGCGAAAAATATAAATTAACATTAGAGCAAATAGCAGCAACATCAATTGAAAAAGATGTACTAATTATTATAAATGGAGGAGAGTCTCCACAAGAATTGTATTTTACCAACCGAAGAGGGTGGACAGTTGAACATTCAAAGCTTTTATCTCCAACTTTTATAGATTCATTGGCAAATAGAGGAGCTGCTTATTTAATTCTCGACAAGAAAAAAGAACCAAAAGTAACAACCAACTATTCAACAGTTTATACAGATGATTTTTTTGAAGTGATAAAATTAAAAGAGTAATCATTCATTTCTTTTGTAAACCCTAACATAATCTATTTCAAAATAGTTGGGGAAAATTGCTTCGTCTAAATTCATTTCTTTCATTTCGCTTACCGCATTACTAATAATAATGTGCATAGGAAAATTCATGGTTTTAACCCCTCTTTTTGCTGTTCTAAATTTTTTATTGTTGTAGTACCAAGTGATTTTTTTTGGTGTCCATTCTACGGCATAAATTTGAAAATCTGCTGAAGCATCATCATCAATTTTATAGTTTTTGGTTTGACGTTTATTTTTT
This sequence comes from Vicingaceae bacterium, assembly GCA_965284565.1. Taxonomy (GTDB): domain Bacteria; phylum Bacteroidota; class Bacteroidia; order Flavobacteriales_E; family Vicingaceae; genus BRH-c54. The sequence continues at coordinate 1,226,746 of OZ260100.1, read as the reverse complement.
CCTCCTTTGGTTTTCCAATGTTGCGAAGTACTCCAATTATTGGGGTGACTTGTATAAAATTCAAAAATATCTATTTCTGGAGGCCATTGTTCGGTGCTTACCAACCAAAATGCCGGCCAAAAACCTGTGCCTGTTGGATTTTTGCTTCTAATTTCAAAATAACCATATTGTTGCTTAAAAGAAAAATGGCAATCTATTAATCCGGAAGTATATGGAATACCACTTTTTTCTTCTTTTTTTTCAGCTTTAATTAATAAGGATGAATCTGAAAATTCAAATTGGTTTTCCCCATAATAAACAATGTCATTTTCGTAATTTCTTCCTCCCCAATAAAAAGAAGTTTGCCATTTGGTTTTATCCAATAACGTATCATTAAATTCATCATTAAAAGTAAGTGTCCAGCCTTCTTTTTCAATAGGGTTTTGGGCTACAAATGTAGAAGTGATACAAACTAGAAGAATAAGGGTTGAAAAGTATTTCATTTATTTAGGTTAATGTGCTACCACAATGTTAATTAAAATTTAGCTTTGCTTGCAACACTATTTGTTGTATTTTCGTCTTTTTTAAAAGATATAACTGAAAAATTTAACAATTTTATTGATGAAAAAAATATTAAGCATAACATTGGCAATTATTTTTAGCAGTTCCTTATTTTCTCAAATTACTATTTTAGAGAATGATACTACTATTTGTTCGGGTAGTTTAACCTTTAATGCTACGGTTTTAAATTCATCCACCCCTACTTCTGTAAGTTTGAGTGATGACACACATTCTGGGGTTGTTCCAATAGGTTTTACATTTAATTATTATGGAACAAATAATACACAATGTGTAATTTCATCAAACAACTACATTACTTTTAACTTAGCTAATGCAAATAATTTTTCTCCTTGGGCTATTAATTTTAATGTGCCAGATGCTAGTACAACAGAAATTCACAATGCTGTTTTAGGTCCTTGGCAAGATATTAATCCAGGAGCAGGTGGAAATGTTCGATATGCTACAGTTGGAACAGCTCCAAACAGAATTTTTGTTGTAGAATATTGCAATATCCCTATGTTTAGTTGTACCAATTTACAGTTTTCAAGTCAAATACAATTACATGAAAATGGCAATCGAGTACAAACTCATATTATTAGCAAGCCTTTATGTACTACTTGGAATACTGGTCAAGCAATACATGCTACACATAACAATGGAGGCACACAAGCAACAGTAGTTACAGGTAGAAATGCAAACTCTCAATGGACAGTTAATAATGAAGGTAGAGAGTTTTCGTGGAATGGCACAACTTATACAGAAAGTTTAATTCCATTTTCTCCAATAATTTTAGGTAACCCAACTAATATTCAATGGACAGAAGTAGGTAATTCAACTGTTTTGGCGACAGGACCAACTGTTACAGTAACACCAACTACAACAACAGCTTATGTAGCCTCAGTAACTGGAGGTTGTGCAGGAATTCCCTTTACAGATACTGTTTATGTTACCGTGGGAGCGGGTAATTTTAATTTTGGAAACTCTGTTGTTACAAATCCACCTTGTACCGCTAATACAGGCTCAATTACTGTTAACGTAAATGGAGGCTCTGGAACTTACGGTTATTCTTGGAATACAACTCCAACTCAAACTACTCAGACAATTTCAAATTTAGGCCCCGGAAGTTATATGGTTACAGTAACCGATAGTATTTCTGGGTGTACAAAAGACACTACTTTTGTTGTAACTAATGGTAGTAGTTTACAAGCCACAATTGATAGTTCTTTTAATGTTTCATGTAATGGAGGAAATGATGGAATTGCTTACGCCAATGCCTCTGGTGGAATAGGGTCGGTAACTTATTCATGGAACACCAACCCAGTACAAACAACTCCAGTTGCTACAGGACTTGCTGCTGGAACTTACAGTGTAACTGTAACCGATAGTGTAGGTTGTATTTATGTTGCAACTGTTGTAATTACTGAACCTAATACATTAGCAGCAAACCCTACAATGACTGCCATGCCATCTTGTAATGGAGGTAGTGACGGGACTGCTATAGCTAATGCAAGTGGAGGAACAACTCCTTATAGTTATAGCTGGAATACTACTCCTGTTCAAACAACACAAGGTGCTTCAGGATTATCAGCTGGACAATATACTTTAACTGTAACAGACTCAAATGGATGTGTAGCAACAGGAAATGTGTTAATTACTCAGCCAGCACCAATTTCAAACGCTATTCAAATAACAAATATTACTTGCCATAATGGAAATGATGGAGCCATAACATTAACTTCATCAGGAGGTACATCTCCTTATACCTATTCTTGGTCAACATCTGCTAATACAAGTAATACAGAAACTGGTCTTAGTTCGGGAATAGTTTATGTTACAACTTCAGACAATCAAGGTTGTTCAGTAACTGACACTATACAAATTACTAATCCAGACTCAATGAGTTTAACACTTACTCATACATCTGCTAGTTGTAATACGGATGATGGTACAGCAACAGCTGTTGTTGTAGGAGGAAGTGCTCCTTATAATTATTTATGGTCGGTAAATAATCAGACAACACAAACGGCCGACAGCCTTCCTGGAGGTATGGTTTCGGTCGTAGTTATGGATGCTAATGGATGTACCGTTTCAGGAAGTATAAATATTGATACAGTAAATATTCATACTGCTGTTGCAGGTGCTGACCCTACAACTGGAATTGCTCCTTTAATTGTAAATTTTTCAAATAATAGTCAAAATACAACTGCTTATTTTTGGGATTTTGGAGATGGAAATACAAGTACCGATTTTGCTCCAACGCATACTTATTTAGAAAATGGAACTTATGTTGTAGTACTTACATCTATTAATTCAGGAGGTTGTATGGCTTATGACACATTAATTATTGATGTAATTAATGAATTGATAATTCCAAACGTTTTCACACCTAATGGCGATGGAGTAAATGATAATTTAGTATTTAAAAACTTACATGCTTTTCCTGATAATAAATTAGTTGTATTAAATAGATGGGGAAAAACAATATTTGAAAAAACAGGATACCAAAACGATTGGAATGGTGCCGATAATAGTGATGGAACTTATTTCTTTATCTTAGAATTAAATGATAAAGACAACACTGTGCATAAAGGAACCATTACTATTTTGAGAGATTAAAAACTAATTAATTCCTCATAAACTTCTTTTACTGGTAAACCCATAACATTGAAATAAGAACCTACAATTTTTTCAATACTAATGTAGCCTATCCATTCTTGGATGCCATAACTACCAGCTTTATCGTAAGGTTGATAATTATCAATGTAATAGGTAATTTCTTCTATATTAAGGGTTTTAAAGTAAACTTCTGTAGAAACAGCAAAAGAGTGTTTTTTAGTGGTTGAAGTTAACGTTACAGCAGTAATTACTTCATGTTTTTTACCAGATAACTCTCCAAGCATTACTATAGCATGTTCCCTGTTTTTAGGTTTACCAAGAATTTTTTCTCCTAAACAAACAATGGTATCTGAAGTAAGTAAAACCTCATTGGCTTGTAAGTCGTTTTTAAAAGCTTTTGCCTTTAACTCGCTTAAAAATAGGGCAACCTCTTTACCTTTTAGTTCTGACGGATAAACTTCATCAACCTCTTTTAGTCGTATTTCAAAATCAACTCCAATATCTTTAAGTAATTGTTGTCTTCTGGGAGATTTAGAAGCTAAAATAATATGAAGTGTACTGAGTTTTGTATGCATTAAAAAGAAGTGATAACGTAGTTAAAAACAGCAAGGTAAATAATACCAAACAACATAATTAGTTTCATGATTTTGCTAATGAATGTATAATCTTCTTTTTTAGTAGCTTTTTTAATTTTAATAAATAAATAGCCTAAAGGAAACTGTACCATTACTAAAAAGTAAAGTAGAGAAAAAGTATCTCCAATCAAGATTTGTTTGTATTGTAAATAAGCCAAGAAGACCATCATTATAACAATAATGAATTGACATACTTTTTTGGCTGTATTTATACCATATATAATAGGTAAGGTTCTGCTATAAAATTTTCTATCGCCTTCATAATCTTCAATGTCTTTAATTATTTCTCTAATCACGGTGCTAAGGAACGCAAATAATGTAAACCCTAACACCCATTTCATAATAATAGAAAAGTTCTGATGGATTAATGTTCTAATATCATCAACATCTAACATGTTCTCGTAAAAAGGTAATAATTTAGCTATGGTAATATCAATATGTTGATATTGTAGTAGCATTTCATATAAACCTGCTACAAAAGGAACTAAAGCTGCTAAGCAAGCTACAACAATATTTCCAGTAAGCAATTGTTTTTTAAACGAAACAGAATAATACCACAATGCTCCAACTGCTAATACTTGAATAGCTGCCAATTTTATCATTCCCATAGTATAGGCAACATAAATAGCTATCACAATTGCTAAGAAATTAATTACAATGTGAGCTCCCATTGCTACTCTTCTTTTAATATGTTTACCTATTAAAACTTCTTTAGGATTATTTACCCTGTCGATTTTTACATCAAAATAATCATTAATTATATAACCTGCTGCTGCAATAAGCACTGTAGATAAACTTAATAGAAAGAAATTAAATTCCGATAGCAGAAAGTTAACTGCACCGGTATCTGTCATGTTAGTAATTATAGCATAAGTAAGTCCATATCTAATAGCATATTGCGTTAATACAATAATGATTAAATTAGGTAAACGAATAAGTTTTATAAATGCTAAAAATGAGCTCATTGCATATTTATTCAAGTATCTTGTAAAAGTATAAAAACTTCTTTAGAAATTTACATTGCAAAATAAATGATTAAAACTCGACTTTATTACAAAGCTTAAGATTCATTTAATTATTTTATTAGCGTTTACGTATTTTTACAAAAGCAAATACAGCTAAGGTAGTTTATGGACATTCATCAAATTTTAGTAAAATATTGGGGGTACTCAGCTTTTCGACCTTTACAGGAAGATATAATTAACGCCACATTAAAAGGTGTTGATACTTTAGCTTTATTGCCTACAGGGGGAGGGAAATCCATTTGTTTTCAGGTGCCGGCATTAGCTATGGATGGTATTTGTGTAGTAATTTCTCCGCTTATTGCATTAATGAAAGATCAGGTGGAGAACTTACAGAAAAGAGATATTAAGGCTGTAGCCATTTATTCAGGGATGACCAAAAGAGAAATAGATATAGCTTTAGACAATTGTGTTTATGGTAATGTGAAGTTTTTATATGTATCTCCCGAAAGATTAGAAACCGATATCTTTAAAGCTCGGCTAGAAAAAATGAATGTGAATTTATTTGCCATAGATGAATCGCATTGCATTTCTCAATGGGGTTATGATTTTCGTCCGTCTTATATGAACATTGTAAAACTTAGAGAATTAAAACCTGACGTGCCATTTTTAGCACTTACTGCAACCGCAACGCCAGAGGTGGTAATAGATATTCAAAAACAACTGGGTTTTAAGAAAGAGCATGTATTGCAAAAAAGTTTTGAGCGAAAAAACCTTTCTTATGTGGTACTTAATGAAGAAGACAAACTGAATAGATTACTTAAAATTTTAAACAAAGTTAAAGGTACCTCTGTGGTGTATGTAAGAAGCAGAAAAAAAACCAAAGAAGTAGCTCAGTTTTTAATTCAAAATGGCGTTTCTGCAGATTTTTACCATGCAGGATTAATTAATGATGAAAGAAGTAGGAAGCAACATGATTGGATTAACAATAAAATTAGAGTAATCGTTTCTACCAATGCTTTTGGGATGGGAATAGACAAGCCTGATGTTAGAACAGTAGTGCATTTAGATTTGCCAGATTCTTTAGAAGCATACTTTCAGGAAGCAGGAAGAGCAGGAAGAGATGAAAAAAAAGCCTATGCTATTTTGTTGGTAGAACAGGCTGACAGAATGGATTTAGAACAACGAATTATTAGCAGTTTTCCGCCCATAGAAACTATAAAACAAGTTTATCAGGCGTTAGCAAATTATTATCAAATCCCTATTGGAGCAGCTTTATCAGAAAATTATAATTTCGATATTGCAGCTTTTAGCAAACAATATAATTTACCAATAACTACTGTTTTTAATTGCCTAAAATTTTTAGAAAAAGAAGGCTACATTATCTTATCAGAAGCTTATTACCAACCTTCACGAATAAAGATTGAAGTAAATAAAACGGTATTGTACGACTTTCAGGTAAAAAATTCTAAGTACGATTTTTTCATAAAAACATTGCTACGTTCCTATTCAGGTTTATTTGAAAATTATACTAAGATTGATGAAAATGATTTGGCGAAAAGACTTTCTACCGATAGGAAAACAGTTATAAAAGCATTAGATTTTCTCCATAACCAACAAATTATAGATTATATTAAGCAAACACAATTACCTCAAATAACTTACACCACACCAAGATTAGATATAAAAGAGGTAACTATTTCGGCAGCCAATTATAACGAACGGAAAAAAGTTGCCATTAAAAAAATGGAAAGTGTAATTTATTATTCATCGGTTACTCACAAATGCCGAAGTGAAATTTTGTTAGCTTATTTTGGAGAGAAAGATACATACAGATGTGGTGTTTGCGATATTTGTTTAGAAAGAAATAAACTAGAACTTAGTGATATGGAATTTTCAACCGTATCCAATCAAATAAAGGATTTTTTGCATGAAAACCCCTTAACATTAACAGAGTTGGTAAATAAAATACAAGGCGTTCGTGAAGATAAAACCATAAAAGTATTACAATGGTTAATAGATAACAGTAAAATAAAAACCAACTCAGAAAACTTACTCGAATGGAGAAAATAAATTGGAAAATAGCTACTTTTTATGAATTGAGTAATGACGAACTGTTTGATGTTTTTGCTTTGCGAACAGCAGTATTTGTTGTAGAGCAAGATTGTCCTTATCAGGAAGTAGATGAAAAAGACAAAATTGCATTTCATGTATTGGGAATAATAAATAAGGAGTTAGTAGCCGTTGCTAGAATTATTCCTCCAAGCCAACCGAAAAATGAAGTAATAATTGGTAGAGTAGCAGTAAAAAAATCATTTAGAAGACAAAAAATTGCTGATAAAATGATGGAACAATGTTTTAGTTTTATTGAGCAACATTGGAAAAATCTACCTATTGCTATTTCGGCACAACAATACCTCAATGATTTTTATACTAACCACAACTTTAAGGTGGAAGGAGAGGGATATTTAGAAGATGATATTCCGCATGTAAGGATGGTGAGGGAGTAGGTTTGAAATTGAAGTTTAACTCCCTACTTTAGCACAAGCGTGTATGCTTGCAGCAGCGGTGGGGAAGTAGCTAGGAGTGTTTAAGAAGTTGTGTGTTAAATAAATGAATGTGTTAGAAATGTGTTTGAGAATATAATGATGGTGTTTAGTGGTTATTATTTGCTCTTTTTTCTTCTTTTTAAAGCTGCTTTCTGAGTTTCTAGGTATTTATCGATAGTCTCAAAATCAAATTCTGTATTCAAAATATACATAACTTCCTTGGCTATTTTGTAATTAGTATAAGTATGAAATAGATCGCTACTTCCTTCATCATTAGAAAATTTAAGCTCAAAAGATTTAATTCTTGAGGTTACAGAAGTTCCTCTACTATTCATTTTTTGGTTAATGAATTCAAAAGAAAGTACAGATGTATTATAGTGTTTGATATCTGTCCAATTGGTAGTTGTGTTACCTAAAAGAGAACTATATCGTCCAATTTTTCGGTTTTCCTTATCGAAACACGTTCCAGTTTTATCGAATAATAACACAATTGCTGGAATAAAGAAAAATATTGTAATAGAGAAGTGAACACTTAGCATAAAAAGTCCAAGAGCGATTAATGGTAATGCGTAAAAAAAGTAATTAAAAGTATATCCTTCTTCGACTTTAATCATGTTGCTTGTAACGACCCGGCTAAGAAACGTAGGGGCGTTTGAAACACTGCCCTTTCAGTTTAGCACTTAGCCAAGCTAAATATTTTTATAATTATCTTTCTTCATTATCAAAATTTTGGCTTGGCGGACTTTAAATGAAACATTGAATTTAAAATTTACCGCCAAAACCCCTATGTTTTTTAGCCATTGTTACCCACTGGCTTTTTCTTTTTTAGCGTTGGCATTTTCAACTACTTACTCAATTTTAATATTCTAAACGCACCTTGTACTACCAATCCAAAAACAATTGTTCCTACTATCAAATCAGGTTTATTGGAATCCAACCAATTTACCAAAAGTCCTGCGGAAATTACTCCTAAGTTGATAATTATGTCGTTGGAAGTAAAAATCATACTCGCTTTCATGTGTGCCTCTTCTTTGCTTTTTGACTTTTGCAGAATGTATAGACAAATTCCATTTGCGATAAGGGCTAAAATTGAAACAATAATCATTGTCCAAAAGTCAGGGAGCTCTTCAGCTCCGAAGAATCGTCTTAGCACTTCTGAAAATCCAATTATTGCGAGTGTTATCTGAAAATATCCTGCGATTTTGGCAATCCGTTTTTTCTTTGTCAGCGTACCACCAACGGCAAATAAACTGATTCCGTAAACGAAACTGTCAGCGAGCATATCCAAACTATCTGCCACAAGTCCCATAGATTTAGAAATCAAGCCTGTTGTCATTTCGATAACGAAAAAGGCAAAATTGATTGCAAGAACAATCCAAAGCAGTTTTTTTTGACTTGCGTTCTCATTAAAATCGGTTTGGTCTGTTTGTACTGTTGATATTCTCTTTCCGCCTAATTTTAGGTCAATAATGGATTTTTCAATTTCTTCTATTTGTCCGTTATGAAATATGGTTAGTTTTCGGTTCGGGATGTCAAAATCCAAATTTGCAATACTTGAAATTCCGTCCAAATTCATTCGAATTAGATTTTCTTCGGATGGACAGTCCATCTTGGGAATTATAAATAGTGTTTTTTCCATTTAATCTTCGTCTTCGTTACCAAATGGTTTAATAATTACTCCTACACTGAATATAAAACCGTCAGTAGGTGCATAGATTTCTGTAAATGTTGGGCTATCCTGTGGTGAAAAAACTAACGGTGAAAAATTGGTTTGACGTATGTTAGTGAAATTTTCAAAGTTCAAATATGTTGTTACCCATTTAAAGTTTCGCATAACCAAGAAACCCATAGTAATAAAGTCTCTGGTTTCCTCTCCATTGGATAAAACTTGCTTTCCTGTGTAAAAAGTCTCGTAACCGATACGCCATTTCTCTGATTCGTACATCAGTATGCTTCCTGCATTGTATCTTGCCGTTAGTGGCTTCTGCGGGTTTTCTGGTAAATAGCTTAGTCGTGTGTCAATGAAGGCATAGTTTAAGAACCATCTAAAGTCTTTGTAAGTAAATTTTAGATTTGTTTCAGTCCCTTTACTTAGGATAGAAGCTTTTGCATTTTCAAATTGTAGATTTCCATTGTTGGTGCTATTTAGCAATAGTCCATTTTGGATTGCCGTAACGTAGAACAGTTGGTTGATTGAAAAAGAAATTTTATCGAATAGTATCGTAGTATAATTCATATCAAAATTTGCTCCATAAGAACGTTCTGCTTCAAGATTATTCTTATCAATAGGCAGTACGTTTCTGTAATTATTAAATTCCGCTTCTTCGGTAAATATGTCGGGTATTTTATAACCTAAACCACCGCCAATTCTACTGGAAAAGCCATTTGCAGGTTTAAAGAGTAATGATACTCTTGGCAAAGGGAAAAAGCCCCAATCTTGTGCATAGTCCGCTCTTAATCCTGTTTCTAAAATCCATTGTTCTGAAAGGTCGTAAATATTGTTTGCAAACAAGCCATAAGTAATGTCTGTTTGGTCTCTTTGAATGGGACTTGAATCATCTTCATCAAACTGGGTAGTGTATAGGTTTGTGCCAAAAATCCAATTACTCTTGGCTGTTTCCTTATTGTAGGATGCTTCTGTAAATGTGTTAGTTTGAGTCCCTTTGAAAGCGTAGTTGGGCAAGCTTAAATTCCTATCAAAAAAGGCTACACTATTTTTAATATTTAAAGAACTGTTTGAATTAAACTCAGTTGTATAAACCGCCTGACTACTTAGGCGTTTTGAGATATTCGTTTCTGAGAATTGATGAATACCACTTTGCCCATTTTCGATAACGGTCATATCGCCACCTGTTCTGTCATCATACGTGCCGTTTATTCCAAGCCAAAATGTGGTTTTGTCAGACGGATAATAAAATAGTTTTGGGTTAAGCGAAATAGATTTTGTTAACGGAATATTACTAAACTCGTCATTGTCAGGGTCAAACTGTTTTTGGTAATAACCTGAACCATAAAGTGTCACGCCAAATCTTTCATTGCGTTTGCTGTAGAAAATATTCCCTGTACTTCCCAAAGCTTGTGTTTGGGTCAGCATAATTTCCAATTCGGGTTCTTCATCTGGTGTTTTTGAAACCATATTTACCAATCCTGCAATTGCACCGCCACCATAAATGGTAGATGCACTTCCTTTGATAATTTCAAATTGTCTTAGGTCTAATGGTGGGATTTGTAGGATGCTCAAGCCACTTGAAAAACCACTGTACAATGGAAATCCGTCTCTTAAAAGTTGTGTATAACGACCGTCAAGTCCTTGAATTCTGATATTTGTATTTCCACTACTCAATGAGGTTTGTTGCATTTGTATTCCTGTGCTTTCTCGCAAAACCATAGAAATATTGGTCGGGTTCATTGCTGCTTTTTCGCCTAATTCTTCCGCTCCAATAAACTCAATGCGTGTTGGAATCTTTTTAACTGTTCTTGTGCTGCGAGATGATTGAATTACGACTTCATCTAAATCTCCACCTCCATACTCTAATTTAAATTCAAAAGTTTTTTCGGAAGTAGTTTCAATTGTTGTTTCGATTGTCTGAAAGCCTAAATAGGATATTCTAATTTGGTGCCTTCCACTTGGAATTTCGGTGAAAGATGCAATTCCATCAAGATTTGTAACTGCCCCTTTTCTCAATTCTTCAAAATAAACAGTTGCTCCAATTAACGACTCGTCATTTTCTGCATCAAGAACAGAGATTTTGATTTCACTCGTCTGAGCAAAAGAAATAATTGAAAAGATTGAAAAAATTAATGCTAAAATGGTTCTTATCATTTGCCTACTCTGTTTTTGTAAAGAATAGTGCAAAGATATTTAGGTATTAGCGCAACTCGATTGCAAACATTACTTGTTGCATTTGTCGCACAAGCCTTTCACGACCATATTGGCTTGATGCAGTTTGAAGTTTTCCGGTAATTTAATATGCGGGATAGGAAGGTCAACTAGACAGAACGTTTTGCTACAATTGGTGCAATAAAAATGATAATGTAAATCCTTTGGCTCGCAGTTGCAACCCTCAGCACATACAGCATATTTAGTCATTCCCGAACCGTCTTCAATACTGTGAATTACTTTGTTTTCTTCAAATGTTTTTAAAGTCCGAAAAATGGAACTTCTGTCCGTGTATGCCAATGCGTTTTCAATGTCTTTTAGCGATTGTGCTTTTTCTTGAGCCAAAAGGTGGCGTAATACTACCGTCCGAACCGCAGTGTTCTTCACTTTTTTTATTTTCAGTATTTCTTCTTCTGTCTGCATTTTTCTGTTTTCTGTACGTTGGCTGTAAACAGCTCTTTTGGTTTTTTCAGCGTTGGCTTTCGTGTTTGCAAAAAAACCAAATGTGCTGTTTGTGCGGTTGGCTTTTTAGCTTGTGGGTAACAACCGGATAAACGTACCGGTACGTTTATCCGTACTGTATCTTTACCCCAAATGTAGTAAATCTATTTAATTAAAAATCTTTTTTAGCTAATTATCAGTACTAAAGCGATATGACAGTACTAATTGATATAGGAGGGTTAATCAAAAATGAGGAGAAAAGTTAAATCAAAAGATTCCCGATAATTTTTCCGTTGCACTCCAAAATTTCGGGAATGACGCTTGTAATGGGCTTGTGTGATGGAAAAGTCTCTCTTAGGAGGATAGCGAACTTTTATCTTAAAAAAATCCTAACTTTGTTACCAAACGCCAACTATTTATGCAACTGATTATTATCAATGGTCCAAATTTGAACCTTTTGGGCAAAAGAGAACCCGAAATTTATGGAAACAGCTCTTTCGAAGAATCTTTAGAGCAACTAAAGAAAAAGTTTCCTATGGCTGATATTGATTATTTTCAAAGTAATATTGAAGGAGAAATTATTGACAAACTTCATGAAACAGGGTTTTCCTATAATGGAATTATATTAAATGCTGGAGCGTACACACATACATCAATAGCCATAGCAGATGCGGTTGCTGCCATTAAAACACCCGTAATTGAAGTACATATTTCTAACATTTATGCCCGAGAAAGTTTTAGGCATCATTCGTACATGGCAAAACATTGTTGGGGAACAATTTCCGGTTTCGGATTAACTTCTTACGAGCTTGCTATAAACGCATTTGTTAAACAAGCTTAAAATCAAAACAAAAAAACAAGTTTTACGTTTGGGGTAAACACATGAGCCAAAACAACTACCATATATTAATTCAAAAGTTGGATGCTTTCATCCGAAAGTATTACAAAAACCGCTTAATTAAAGGTGGAATTTATGCTTTTGGTTTGCTCATGGTGGCTTTTCTATTTATTACAATTGTCGAATATTTTATTCAGTTTAATACCCTCGGTAGAACTATTTTATTTTACACTTTTGTACTAAGTGCTGCATATGTTTTGGTTTATTTTATAGTAATTCCCCTATTAAAACTTTACCAGTTTGGAGAAATTATTAATCACAAACAAGCTGCAACCATTATAGGAAATCATTTTGATGAAGTAAGAGATAAACTGATAAATGTATTACAGTTAGAAGAACAGAAAGCATTTTCCCAAAATAATAACCAACTGGTTTGGGCTAGTATAGAGCAAAAATCTGTTGAGCTAACTCCTGTACCTTTTTCTAACGCTATACAGTTTAGCGAAAACAAAAAATACCTTAAATGGATAGCCATTCCTTTGTTAACCGCATTATTAATTGGCGTAATTTCTCCCACTATTTTTACAGAAGGAACCAACAGATTACTTAACCACAACGTTTACATACAGCCTGTTGCACCTTTTCAGTTTAATGTAGAAAATGAATCTCTTGTTGTCTTAAAAAACAACGATTTTGATTTAGATATTTTACTCTCAGGAAATGAATTGCCACACAAAGTTTATATAGAAAAAAATGGCGTAAAATATCCACTATCAAAAACAGATAATAGAAACTTTGCTTACACTTTTAAAAATGTTCAAGCATCAGAAAGTTTTAAATTATATGCCTCTGGGTTTTATTCTGAAGAGTTTAACCTAAAAGTTATTCCCAACCCTACACTAAATAATTTTACCATTAAATTAGATTATCCTAACTATACTAACAAAACAGACGAAACACTATCAAATTCGGGAGATTTAATTGTTCCTGAAGGCACCAAAATTCAATGGAACTTTTCTACAGAAGATGCTGATTTTTTACATTTTATTTTAGGTGATAGTGTGATGGATTTAGCAATTAAAAATGAGCAAGTGGTATTTAACTTAAATGCTTCACAATCTAAAAAATATGGCTTTTTGCCAAAAAACAACTTTGTTTCAAATAGCGATACCGTTTTATATGCCCTTCAGGTAGTTAAAGACCAATATCCTTCCATAGAAATTCAAGAAAAAAGAGATTCAGTAAGTGAAGAAAAAGTTTATTTTAAAGGTTTAATTAGTGATGATTACGGTTTTACTAAATTAAATTTTAACTACAGAATAAAAACAAAAAACGATAGTCTCCCACAAAGAAACGAACTCAACTCATTTACCATTCCTTTTAATAAAAACAACATTAGCGAAGAATTTTTCTATTACTGGAACTTAAAAGAAATAGGCTTATATCCCGGAGAAGAACTAGAATATTACTTTGAAATTTGGGATAACGATGGCATACATGGAACAAAATCTACTCGCTCGGCAATAAAAACTTTCAAATCTAAAACTACCAAAGAAAGAGATGAAATTACTGATGGAAATAATAATAAAATTAAGTCAGATTTAAGTGAAAGTATTGCTGAAGCTAAAGATATCCAAAAAGAATTGCAAAAACTGAAAGAGAAACTGAATGAGAAGAAAGAAATAGGTTGGGAAGAAAAGCAAAAAATGAAAGAATTGCTCGAAAAGCAAAAAGAACTGCAAGAGCGTGTAGAAAAAATTGAAGAAGAAAATCAGAAAAACAACATGCAGCAGAATGAATACAAACAATACAATGAAGAGTTATTACAAAAACAAGAGCAATTACAAAAGCTGTTTGATGAATTGATGACGGATGAGATGAAGGAAATGATGGAGAAATTACAGGAAATGATGGAGCGTTTAGATAAAAGCCTTTTAGAAGAAGAGTTGGAAAAAATGGAGCTGTCTAATAAAGACCTAGAGAAAGAACTGGATCGTTCGTTAGAACTTTTTAAACAAATGGAGTTTCAACAAAAATTAGATGATGTAAAATCTAAAATGGATGAGCTGGCTGAAAAACAAGAAAAATTAGCAGAGCAATCTGAAAATAAAGATGCCAATAGCGAAGAATTAAAAGAAAAACAAGATGACTTGAATAAAGAATTTGATGAACTTTCTAAAGAAATGGATGAGTTAAAAAAGATGGATGAAGAATTGGAGCGTCCAAATGGTATGGAAGATAATAAAGAGGAGAAAGAATCTATTGCTAAGGATATGCAAGAAAGTTCGGAGCAGTTGGAAAACAATAAAAGCAGTAAAGCTTCTAAAAGTCAGAAAAGTGCTGCTCAAAAAATGAAAGAGATGTCAGAAAAAATGGCATCACTACAATCGCAAGCAGCAGACCAAGGCGAAGATATGGAATCGCTAAGACAACTGTTAGATAATTTAGTGCACCTTTCTTTCGAGCAAGAAGCACTAATGGAGGTTTATAAAAACACCAATACTCAAAGTCCTGAATATGTAAAACTAGCTCAAAAACAGAAAAAATTAAAAGACGATGCAAAAATGATAGAAGATTCTCTTTTTGCACTTTCTAAAAGAGTTGTTCAGTTGCAATCGGTTGTCAACAAAGAAATTAATCTTATCAATGCTAATATGGATAAAACGCTTGAATTTATGAGCGAAAGGATAAAACCAATGGCAGCTTCTCGTCAGCAATACATTATGACTTCACTAAATAACCTAGCGTTACTTTTTGATGAAGCACTACAACAAATGCAACAACAAGCACAAAAGCAAGGAGAGGGAAGTTGTGATAATCCAGGAGGCAGTGGCAAGCCTAAACCAGGGCCTGGAAGCATGGGCAGCCTTAAAAAGATGCAAGAACAACTGAGTAAACAATTAGAGCAAATGGAAAAAGCCTTGAAAGAAGGACAAAAGCCAGGTGGTAAAAAACCAGGGCAAAAACCAGGTGAAGGTTCTATGATGCCTGGCGGAATGGGAACAAGCGAATCGTTGGCAAAAATGGCTGCACAACAAGCCAAAATAAGACAAGAACTTCAAAAGCTTAAAAACCAAGGAGCACAAGGTACTGAAGGAATGTCTAAATTAATGGAAGAAAATGAACAAGATATTGTAAACAAACGCATCACACAAGAAACATTAAACCGTCAGCAAGAGATTTTAACACGCTTGTTAGAATCTGAAAAAGCAGAACGAGAAAGAGAGTGGGATGATAAAAGAGAGTCTAAAGAAGGAAAAACTGTTGAAAATAGTAACCCAAATTTATTTTTTGAGTATAACAAGCAAAAGGAGAGTGAAGTAGAATTGCTACAAACAACGCCACCTCACTTAACTCAATTTTATAAAAATAAGGTAACACAATATTTTCAGGAAATAAATAGATGACTACAACAATGACACTCAAAAGAATTCAATTACCATCTAACAAAGAAAGCGTGCTGCAAATAGAGCAGTTTATTGATTCTTTTTGTGAAAAAAGAGAAATCACTCAAGATTGCTATGGAAACATTTTAATTGCTCTTACAGAAGCAGTAAACAACGCTATTCAGCATGGTAATGGATACAAACCAGATACTTTTGTTGTGATTGAATACGAAGTGTCAGATGACGAAGTGTTGTTTATTGTAAGAGATCAAGGAAATGGTTTTGATTATGAAAAAATACCAGACCCAACCTTACCGGAAAATATTTTAAATACTAACGGTAGAGGTGTTTTTTTAATGCAAAATTTAGCCGATAAATTCGCTTTTGAAAACAATGGTAGCATTGTAAAATTAACTTTCTGTTTATCTTCAAATTAACATCCCTTGAGAGCTATAACTTTCCACACAGAAGATATTTCTTATACGGTTAAGAACAAAAATCACATTAAATCTGTTATTAAAACTGCTATTGCCGATGAGGCTAAAAAACTCGGAGAAATAGCTTTTATTTGCTGTTCTGACGACTATCTCCATAAAATTAACCAAGAATACCTTAAGCACGATACTTTAACGGATATCATCACATTTGACTATTGTGAAAACGATTTGATTTCTGGAGATATTTTTATAAGCATAGAAAGGGTTAAAGAAAACGCCATAAAATTCAATCAAAACATTGAAAATGAGTTGTTTAGAATAATAATTCATGGTGTATTACATTTGTTAGGATATAAAGACAAATCTCCCAAGGATAAAAAAATAATGACAGAGAAGGAAGATTTTTACTTAACTTTGTACTCAAATAAGTGACAATTAACTTTATAAATCCCACAAAAGATATTTTTAACACAATAATGTTTCACGTGAAACAACCACGAGAAAAAATGATATCTTTCAAGAGAAAATCTACAGAGTTTATTACATCTGCCAGATAAAATAAGTTAAAATTAACAGATGAAACATATTTAATTTATATGAACAATCAATACGATATAATAGTAGTAGGAGGCGGTCATGCAGGTTGTGAAGCAGCTGCTGCTGCGGCAAATCTTGGCTCAAAAACCCTTTTGATAACCATGAACATGGATGCTATTGCACAAATGTCATGCAATCCGGCTATGGGAGGAATAGCCAAAGGACAAATAGTTAGAGAGATTGATGCTCTAGGAGGTTATTCCGGATTGGTAAGCGATAAGAGTGCTATCCAGTTTAAAATGCTTAACCGATCTAAAGGACCTGCGGTTTGGAGTCCAAGAACACAAAATGATAGAATGCTCTTTTCAAAAGAATGGAGGTTAATGTTAGAAAATACTCCCAATGTTTTCTTTTGGCAAGACATGGTAAATGAATTAATTTTTGAAGATGGAAAATGCGTTGGCGTTAAAACTCAAATTGGCATCGAGTTTAAATCTAAAGCTGTAATTCTAACTAATGGAACTTTCTTAAATGGCTTAATTCATATCGGAGAAAAACAATTTGGAGGAGGTAGAGCAGGTGCAAGACCATCAAAAGGATTGACAGAACAATTGGTAAATTATGGTTTTGAATCGGGAAGAATGAAAACTGGAACTCCACCACGAGTTGACGGAAGGTCTATAGATTATACTAAAATGGAAGAACAACCCGGAGACAAAAATCCTGGTACTTTCTCCTATTTAGACACCACCACAAAACTTACCAAACAAAGAAGTTGTCACATTGCTTACACCAACCAAAATGTACACGATGTTTTACAAACCGGCTTCGAAAAATCACCTATGTTTTCAGGAAGAATTCAAGGACTAGGACCTAGATATTGTCCTTCTATTGAAGATAAAATTGTTCGATTTTCTGAAAGAGAAAGACACCAATTATTTGTTGAACCAGAAGGATGGAATACAGTAGAAATTTATTTAAATGGATTTTCTACTTCTCTTCCAGAAGATGTTCAATACAAAGCCATGCAATTAATTCCCGGTTTTGAAAAAGCGTTAATGTTTAGACCTGGCTACGCCATAGAATATGACTTTTTTCAACCAACACAACTTAAAAATACTCTTGAAACTAAATTAGTAGAAAATCTATATTTTGCTGGACAAATAAACGGCACCACAGGCTACGAAGAAGCAGCTGGACAAGGTTTAATGGCTGGAATAAATGCTCATTTAAAAACAAACGAAAAAGAAGCTTTTATATTAAATAGAGACGAAGCTTATATAGGTGTTTTAATAGATGATTTAATCAATAAAGGCACAAACGAACCTTATAGAATGTTTACTTCAAGAGCAGAGTATAGAATTCTTTTAAGACAAGATAATGCAGATGTTCGTCTGACCGAAAAAGGATATAAATTAGGTTTAGCTTCTGAACTAAGAATGAAAAAAGTTGAAGAAAAGAAACAACATATTGAAAAAATTATCAAACGATTTGAAGATGTTTCTATCTTGCCTAAAGAAGTAAACTCATATTTAGAACAACAAAATTCTTCACCTTTAAAACAAAAAGTAAAAGCTATTTCTGTTATAACAAGACCAAATATTGCTATAAAAGAATTGAGTTTATGCAACACCAAATTATCAGATGAAACCAATTTATATACAGAAGATGTATTAGAAAGTGCTGAAATTTTAATGAAGTACGAAGGCTATATAAAAAGAGAAAAAGAAGTTGCAGATAAAATTTCTAGATTGGACGACATTAAAATTCATGATACAATTGACTACACTAAACTGGGTTCTTTGTCTGCTGAAGCATTAGATAAATTGACCAAAATAAAACCTTCCACTATCGGACAAGCATCAAGAATTAGTGGTGTTTCTCCATCAGATGTTTCTGTTTTGATGGTTTACATGGGAAGGTAAAATTTAAAACAAAATCATAAATTGTTTCACGTGAAACAAAAAAGCAGAACTAAAATTAGTTCTGCTTTTTTTTATTCTCTATTAGATATGAATTAATATTAAAAGCGATTTATTCTCCATTTTTAATCCTTTAATAGACAAAAAATACTTTTTAACTAGTTAAATAGCGTCTGTTTTTAAAATAAGCTAAAATTAAGCGATTTAAAACAAGAAGACCCTTTTGTAGGGTACTATCATTAATTATTTGAGAAAATTCAGTAAATCAAATGTTTTTTAAAGTGTTGATTATCAATTATTTAGTGGTTATTTTTTGATTTTTAACTTATCGCTATTAATTTCTTCAGACAATTGACGATTTTTAGCAATATCACACGCTAAATAAACAGCCGTTCTAAATGAACTTTCAGAAGCTAAATTCTTTCCAGCTATTTCATAAGCCACTCCATGATCTGGAGAAGTTCTAATAATAGTTAATCCCGCAGTAAAATTAACTCCTTCACCAAATGACAAGGTTTTAAAAGGAATTAACCCCTGATCGTGATACATGGCTAAAATAGCATCAAACTTCTTATAACTTCCTGAACCAAAAAATCCATCCGCAGGGTAAGGCCCAAAAGCATTAATGCCAATACTTTTTGCATTATTAATAGCAGGAATTATAATTTGTTTTTCTTCACTTCCTATTAAACCATTATCTCCAGCATGAGGATTTAAACCTAATACAGCAATTTTTGGAGAGGTTAATAAAAAATCCTGCACCAATGTCTTATTAAGCGTTTTAAGCTTAGAAAAAATAGCGTCAGCACTTAATGATGAAGCAACACTTGAAACAGGAATATGATTGGTAGCAATTCCAACCTTCAAATTTTCGCTTGTAAGCAACATAATAGAATCTCCATTCGCTTTTGCTTCTAAATACTCTGTATGTCCTTTAAAATTAAAATCATCTGACTGAATAGTATCTTTATTGATAGGGGCAGTTACCAAAGCATCAATTTTACCTTCAAGCAAATCTTTTGTAGCAGCCTCAAGTGATAAAAAAGCGTACTTACCTCCACTTTCAGTAGGATTACCAAAATTTAACTCCACTTCTTCAGTCCAACAGCTAAGCATATTAGCTTTTTTGGGCGATGCTTCTTCAACTTTAGTTATTTTATTAAAAGCAAAATCTGTTACTTCTAACGTTTTTCTATAATTATTTGCTAGTTTAGTAGAACCATAAACAATAGGCGTACAAAAATCTAACATTCTATTGTCCATAAAAGTTTTGATAATAACTTCTAAACCAATACCATTAATATCGCCAATACTTATTCCTATTTTAATCTTTTCCATGTTATTTTAGTTAATCGTTTAGTAGATTAGGAGTTGAGAAATGAAAATTTGCTATTAAGTGTTAAACTAATAAACTTTTAAGCTTCTAAACTAAATTTAATAATTCTTTACAAAATCATATAACAATCTTACACCAACACCAGTACCACCTTGAGATAAATAATTAATTTGTTTCTTAATAAAAGCTGGTCCGGCAATATCCAAATGGATATAAGGGGCGTTAGTAAAATGCTCTAAAAATTTACCTGCTGTAATTGCTCCACCGGCACCATTGCCTAAATTCGTGAGATCCGCTATAGAAGATTTTAATTGCTCGTTATATTCCTCCCAAAATGGAAATTCAACTATACGCTCAAATGTGTTGTTACCACTTTCTTTTAATTTATTCATCGTATTTTCAGGAGTATTTCCCATAGCAACCACACCATAATGTCCAATAGCTCCAGCTGCAGCTCCTGTTAATGTAGCAACATCAATCACCAATTCTGGTTGGTAGTTATCGGCATAACTCAATGCATCTGCTAAAATCATTCTTCCTTCAGCGTCTGTATTTAATACTTCTACCGTTTTTCCGTTATACATTTTAATCACATCACCAGGAACATAAGCATTTCCTCCTGGTCTGTTATCTGTAGCTGGCACCAAAACAATTACATGGTATGGCAATTTGTTCTTAGCAATGGCAACCATGGCTCCAATAACAGCAGCAGCCCCACCCATATCACACTTCATCATGTCCATAGAATTGGGTGTAGGTTTCAAACTTAGTCCACCTGTATCATAAACCACTCCCTTACCCACTAAAACTATAGGTTTTTTATTTTTTGCTTTAGTAGGTTTCCATTCTAAAATAGAAAATGTTGGTGGATCTATACTTCCTTTATTAACAGCTAATAAACCACCCATTTTTAATGCTTCTATCTTAGCTTTTGTTAAAACCTCTACTTTAAATCCAAAATTTTTACCTAAAGTCTTTATTTCTTTTGATAGTTGAGTGGCTGTTAAAAAAGACAATGGCTCATTCACTAAGTCTTTAGCAAAATTAGTAGCTTCCACTAAAGCTTCAATTTCTTTTATATTGTCTGATTTACTATCTGAGTAATAGTTTAGTTTATTAAAAGTATTGATTTTCTTGTCGGAGAAATACTTTAAAAACTGATAGTTGGCTAAGCCAATACCTTCAACAAATAGAGTGATTTTATTGGTTTCTCCTACAACTGTAGTAGATACAATTTTTTTATTATTAAGCGTAGTCAGCAAATTACTTGCTGCAATTCTAATTTTCTCTGCAGACTTATAATCATTTTCTTTATCGCATAAAATAACAAAAACATAGGTGTTTAGTCTATTAATCTCAACTTGCTTTTGTTCGTTTATTAATTCTTTTTTGATAAAAGAAAGCTCTTCTTTTGTAAAAGATGTTGTTGGTAATTCTTTTTCATTCGTGATAAGAAAAATCAAGTTTTCTTTAGGGTCTAATTTGCTCACTTTTTTAATTTCCATCGTAATTTAATCGTAATTTTGAAAAGCGAAATTAGGAATAATAAAACAAAATAATGCAAACAGCCCAACTCTTAGAAAAAGCCTTACGTTCTGAATTTTTAACTGCCGAGGAAGGTATTTTTCTTTTTCAACATGCTCCAACAGCCGAACTAATGTTGGTGGCTAATGAATTACGAAAAGAAAAGAAAAACAACTCCAATAAAGTTACTTGGATAATTGATAGAAACCTTAATACCACCAATGTTTGCATTGCCAACTGTAAGTTTTGTAACTTTTACCGTATTCCAGGTCATGAAGAAGCTTACATTACTTCCATGGAAGAATACAAAGTAAAAATTGAAGAAACCATTCGCTATGGTGGAGAACAATTGTTACTACAAGGTGGACACCATCCCGAATTAGGACTAAAATTCTATTGCGATACTTTTAGAGGCATTAAAGAAATGTTTCCCAACATTAAATTACACGCTTTAGGACCACCAGAAATTGCTCATATTAGCAAATTGGAAGGATTATCGCACACAGAAGTCTTAAAAGCGTTGAAAGAAGCTGGATTAGATTCCTTACCAGGAGCAGGAGCAGAAATTTTAAACGACAGGGTAAGACGATTAATTTCTAAAGGAAAGTGTACAGGAAGAGAATGGTTAGATGTAATGCGTGCTGCTCATCAGCTAAACATTACCACATCTGCCACCATGATGTTCGGACATATAGAAACCATTGAAGAACGTTTTGAGCATTTGGTTTGGCTAAGAGAAGTGCAAGCAGAAAAACCTGCCGATGCTAAAGGATTTATCGCTTTTATTCCATGGCCATTTATGGATGATGGAACTTTATTAAAAAGAGTAAAAGGAGTTTCTAATAACGTTACAGATGATGAATACATTAGAATGATTGCCTTGAGCAGAATTATGTTGCCAAACATTGAAAACATACAAGCATCTTGGTTAACGGTGGGAGAAAAAACAGCACAAATTTGTTTGCATGCCGGAGCCAACGATTTCGGCTCAATTATGATAGAAGAAAATGTAGTTTCAGCAGCTGGAGCTCCTCATAGATTTACGGCTGATGGCATACAAAAAGCCATTAAAGAAGCTGGTTTTGAACCTCAATTGAGAACGCAACAATATGAAGACCGAGAGCTTCCTAAAGACATGGAACAACAGGTGATTAATTATTAAACCAATTATAATTATTCATTTGTAATTTTAAAAAGCACAACGATTAAAACTATAAATGAACTGGAGTCCCACCATAAAAGGATTTAAAGCTTACCTTCAACTGGAAAAATCGTTGGCAAAAAACTCTATAGAAGCTTATATTGCAGATGTAGAAAAACTTTTTCAGTATTTAGAAATGAACCAAGTACATCTCTCGCCAGAAAAAGTAACACAAGAACATATAATCTCATTTTTAAAATGGGTAAGCGAAATTGGTTTAAATGCAAGAAGTCAATCCAGAATAATATCGGGAATAAAAGCATTTTACAACTATTTATTGTTGGAAGAAATTGTTACTAATTCTCCCATAGAATTGATAGAAACCCCTAAAATAGGCAGAAAACTTCCAGAAGTACTTACTATTGAAGAAATAGATAAAATTATTGCTGCTATTGACCTCAGTACTCCTGAAGGTTTAAGAAACAAGGCGATTTTAGAAACCATTTACAGTTGTGGTTTACGTGTTTCGGAATTAATAGGATTAAAAATTTCACACTTATTATTAGAAGAAGGCTTTGTAAGAGTAATAGGAAAAGGCGACAAGGAAAGAATAACTCCAATAGGTGGAGCTGCCATAAAACACATAAACATTTATTTAGAGCATGTAAGAAATCATCTTCCTAAAATAGAAAAAAACAGTGAAGACATTCTATTCTTAAATAGAAGAGGCAAACAACTTACTCGTGTAATGATATTTACCATCATAAAAAACTTAACCCAAAGAGCTGGCATTAATAAAATTGTTAGTCCACATACTTTCCGACATTCTTTTGCTACCCATTTGGTTGAAGGTGGTGCAGATTTAAGAGCTGTACAAGAAATGTTGGGACACGAATCTATTACCACCACAGAAATTTACACGCATTTAGATAGTGCTTATTTGCGTCAAGCTATTTTAGATTTTCACCCTAGAGGAAAATAACTTACTCAAATTTAATATTACTTTTGCTTCGTTTGTAACAGCTTCATTTTATGAAAAAATTTTTCCGTTGGATTGGTAAACTAATGCTTTGGTATTTTGCCATCACTATAGGATTGGTAGTTATACTCCGTTGGTTTCCTGTATATTTTACACCTTTAATGGTGATTAGAGCGGTAGAACAAAAAATGGATGGCAAACCCATGAAGCTAGAAAAAAAGTGGAAACCTTTATCAGAAATTTCTCCTGATTTACAATTAGCAGTGGTTTGCACCGAAGATCAAAACTTTTTAAAACACCATGGTTTTGATTTTGGAGCGATACAAAAAGCCATTAAACATAATGAAAAAAGCAAACGCAAACGAGGAGCCAGCACTATTAGTCAGCAAACAGCCAAAAACGTGTTTCTATGGCCCGGAAGAAGTTGGATAAGAAAAGGTTTTGAAGTGTATTTTACTTTTTTAATAGAAACGATTTGGAGCAAAGAACGCATTATGGAAGTTTATTTAAACATTGCTGAAATGGGTAATGGCATTTACGGAGCAGAAGCTGCCTCTAAAGCTTATTTTAACACCTCAGCGGCAAAAATAAATAAACGACAAGCAGCTACGTTGGCAATAGTTTTGCCAAGCCCCTTAAAATATAATGCAAAACATCCTAGTCCATATTTAAACGGAAGAATAAATTGGACCCTACAACAAATGCGTTTTTGGGGAGGAAAATTAGACTATGATAAAAAAGAATAGAACTAATTTTTATTTCTCCACTTCTTTCAAATCCATTTCGCAAACAGGGCAAATACCAGGTTCTTCATAAGTTTTCTCTCCTTCACACTTCATCGGACACTGATAATGTGTGTGCTCTGCATGTTCATCAGTCATTTCCATATTTTCATCATGATTCATGTTTTCGTGATGTTTTGTTTCTGAGTTTCCACAAGCTGAAAACATTGTGCTGCCTGCAACTAATAAAGTTGCTGTTCCGATAATTAAAATTGTTTTTTTCATCTTTCTTTGGTTTTTATAATATATAAAATTAATAATTTTTCAACCCTCTTTTTATACTTTTTCCTTAAAAGTAATTTAACAACAGTTATTACCTGCTTGAATGGGTGGGCAGTTAACGCTACCATAACTACAATACACACAGCAATCGCCTTGTTTCGGTTTTATAACTGTTTTACATTTTTCACATTCATAAAAATATTGACAGGCATCTGTGGGCATTAGTTCCTCTTTCTTGTGCCCACACTTCGGACAGGTAATAATTGATTTTAATTCTACTTCTTTTCCTTCGTATATTATACAGGTATCACAGTTGCCGTGCATTCTGTTTCTCTTATAATTCCATATTGTTGCGGCTAATAGTCCAAACATTCCCGCATATAGGAAGTATGTCCAATAATCACTACCGTTGAAATGATAACCATAAAATATAAGAAGCCCACTCGGTATTGCAACCAATAATGGATACAAACATTTGTGCTTTCGATACGAAATATAAAGCCCAAAAATTGCTACAATAACCATCGCCTGAAAAACCCACATTGTCCATCCTCCAAAAAGTTCAAAACTTCCGAGACCTAAAGCTGATACAATAAAAGCAAACAAGGGAAAACAGCAAGGCGAAAAAATAGCTGTAATAAAAAGTCCAATAGTTCCTAATTTATCTATGTTTTTAGTTATCTTCATTTCATTTTAACTTTTAAAAGTTGAGCATTAATAGCCACAACAATAGTACTTAAGCTCATCAATACCGCTCCCACAGCCGGACTAAGCATGATATTCCATTGATACAAAACACCTGCTGCCAAAGGAATTGCGAGAATGTTATAACCTGCCGCCCACCATAAGTTTTGTATCATTTTGTTGTAAGTGGCTTTACCAAATAAAATCAGATTCGCAATATCTTTTGGATCGGAGTTTACTAAAATAATGTCTGCTGTTTCTGCTGCCACATCTGTTCCTGAACCTACTGCAATACCTACATCTGCTTGAGCCAATGCAGGGGCATCATTTACACCATCACCTGTCATTGCTACAAATTCACTTTTTTCTTGTAGTTCTTTA
Organism: Vicingaceae bacterium; assembly: GCA_965284565.1. Lineage (GTDB taxonomy): Bacteria > Bacteroidota > Bacteroidia > Flavobacteriales_E > Vicingaceae > BRH-c54. Next base: position 1,200,954 of record OZ260100.1, on the reverse strand, counting down.
ACTTTTTCTAATTTTTCATGTGGCAAAACATTCGCTAAAAAACCGTCCATTTTTAATTCATCGCTTACCTTTTCGGCTACTTTTTCATTGTCTCCAGTAAGTAATAAGTTTTTTATTTTCGCATCTTTAAGTACTTGAATAGCTTCAAAGGAACTCTCTCTTATTTGGTCGGAAAAAGTAAAATATCCTATTACTTCTTTTTCTATCAACATATAAACTATTGTTCCTGTAAATTCATCTTCATTATCAGTAATGCTAATATTCTGTTCTTTCAAATAGTTTGGTCCAACTACTTTTATATTTTTACCTTCTACAACCCCTTCTAAGCCTTTACCGGGGAGATATTTAAATTTTTCTGATGTCGGAATTTCGATATTTAACTCTTTCACTTTTCGCATCAAGCCAGCTGCAATATAATGTTCGGAATGTTGTTCTATGCCGGATGCTAAGCGTAATAATTCATTTTCATCAAAGTTTGAGTCCAATACTTTTACTTCTTGCAATTCATGTGAACCTTTTGTGAGTGTTCCTGTTTTATCAAAAATAATAGTTGTGATTAATCGTGCATTTTCAAAAGCTGTTCGGTTACGAATAAGCAACCCTTTTTGAGCCGAAATAGAAGTAGATATTGCTACAACCAAAGGTACAGCTAAACCCAAAGCATGAGGGCAGGAAATAACCATTACCGTAACCATTCTTTCTAATGCAAACACAAAAGGAAAGCCCAGCAATAACCAAACAGCAAGTGTAATTATACCACCACCCAACGCAACAAATGTCAATACTTTTGCTGCACGGTCAGCAAAATTTTGTGTTTTAGATTTTACCTTTTGAGCATCTTCCACCAATTTAATTACTTTATTGAGGTAATTATCCTTTCCAGTGCTTTCTACTTTTATAGTAAGTGAGCCATTTCCATTAACTGCTCCACCTATCACTTTGCTGTCTTTTTCTTTTTTAACGGGTTGACTTTCGCCTGTAAGCATACTCTCGTCAAGGTAACTTTCTCCATCTGTAACAATTCCATCAACTGGAACTTTTTCTCCCGGTTTAACCCTAATCATATCCCCAATTTTTAAATCTCCAACAGACATTTCATGAATTTCTCCATCTACCAAATGATGGGCAGTGGAAGGCATCATCTTCACTAATAACTCTAATGACCGGGATGCACCCATAACCGATTTCATTTCAAAGTAATGCCCGATGAGCATGATATCTATCAGGGTAGCCATTTCCCAATAAAAATCCATTCCCTGCAAACCGAAAGTAATGGCAACACTATATGCCCAAGCTACAGAAATAGCCACACCGATTAAGGTCATCATACCTATAGCATTGTCTTTTACTTCATCATAAAGTCCTTTAAGAAAAGGATAGCCGCCATAAAAGAAAATGAAGGTTGAAAGAATAGCTAAGACATATTTATCTCCGGGAAAAGCTAATTCAAATCCCAACCACTGCTGCACCATGTGTGACAATGCAAGCACAGGAATGGATATTATGGTACAAATTATAAATCGCTTCCAAAAATCAGAAACATTATGTCCTGCATGTTTGTCGTGACTATCTGAATTTTTATCATTTGAATGATGATGATGGTGATGATTGTGATGTTCCATATTGTTATGTTTTGATATTGTTATGTTTTGATATTGTTAGTTGTAAAAAATTTATTTGGTATTAATGTTTACACTCAAAATAGGTGATTTAGAATGATTAACTAAGCTTTCAGTAATACTGGGAGCAATCATTTTTACAAACCCTGTTTTCCCATGGGTAGTTAAAGCTATAATATCTGTATTTATTTTTTCTGAGAATTTTTGAATTCCTCTTTCCTCATTTAATGCATTGTAGATATTTATAGAACATGTTCCTTTTGGACATTTCTTTAAAAATTGTTGCATTTGTGTCTCTATTTCATCCGTCTCTTTAAATTGAAAAGGCATGTTTACATACAGCAAATGTATTTGAGCTTTAAACAAGTCTGCAAAAGCTAAAATTTTTAGGAAAGGTTGGTGAACCTCTTCTTCAAAAGTTGAAGCAAAAACAAGTTGTTTGAAATTCAAATTTTTTGGTTTTTCTTTTACCACCAAAACGGGCGATTTTGCATACCTAACAATTCTCTGAGCATTTGACCCTATAATTTCTTTAAAGCCTTTTGTTCCATGCGAACCAACAACAATAAAGTCTGCTTTATAATTATTGACCTCCTCTGAAATATCTCCACTATCAAATATTAAAGATGTTTGAACTTTTAACCCTAACTTTTTAGCTCTTGTTTCCAAGCTCGTTAATGCGGATTTAGTTTTCCCTATTTCATATAGTGTTTCAGGAAAATTTTTCTCTTGTTCTTTTCTAAGTTTTTTCCACTCTACTGGTGTTTTTAAAAAATGAATAAAATGCAAGGTTGCATTTGTTTTTTTAGCAATTTCTAATGCTACAATAACAGCATTATTGGCACATTTTGAAAAATCTGTGGGTATAAGTATTGTTTTCATATATAATTATTTAATGGTTTTAAATTTATTTATGTTGGATGTTTTTTACTTGTGGCTATTTCATCATTACATGTTTTGCAATATAAAATCTACTCGTTCTTCTGGAGGAATTACAGGAACAAAAACTATCGGACAAGGAAATGTTTTATACACTTCGATGATTAAGTTGTGAATACGAATTTGTTCTTCTTCATCTTCTAATCTGGCATAATCATTAATTAAGGGAAGCCTATCTAAAATAAACACCTTACTATAGCAATATTTGCTACACTGTTCAACTAGTCTCTCATCATATTCAAGACCTAAAAATTGATAGTATGCTAGTGCATCGGGCAAAGCTCTATCTAAAAAAACGATATCATTAGGGTTTAGTGCTGCTTCTTGTTCAATTTGCATATCTAAAATACCCCTCTGAAAAACCTTTTTGTTCTCCTTGATTTCCTCAATAGTTTTCCCTTGTATTTTTTGAGTATCAATATAATGACGAGCATGCTCAATGGTTGTTTTATAACCTCTTTTAGCTAAAAGGTCAACAACAGTTGTTTTCCCTGTACATGGTCCGCCTGTAATTACATTCCAATTTGTTTTTATTTCTTTTTTCATATCATTAAATATTAAAGTTTAACTATTTGGATATTTTAAATCGAGTTTTTTAAGGTATTCTGTTAGTATTTTGGCAACGGAATAATTCCGATACCAACGTTTATCCGCCTGAATAACATGCCAAGGAACTTTATTACACTGTCCTATAATTTGGTTATAAGCCTCTATGTATTCCTCATATTTTTTGGCTGCTTGTTTATCTTCTTTGCTATACTTCCAGCGTTTATGGGGTTTAGTTAAGCGTTCTTTAATTCTTTCTTCTTGTTCGTTTGATGAGATATGCAGGAAGAATTTCAATACAAGAATATTGTTCTGTTCAAGGTGTTGTTCTACTTCATTAATTAGTAAGCAGCGGTGTTTGAATTTATCCTCCGTTAAAGTATTGTTGATAGTAGGAATAATAATATCTTCATAATAAGAACGGTTAAATACCTGTATCATACTTTTTTCAGGAATGTGAGGGTAAATCCGCCAAAGAAAATCGTGCTTTAATTCTTCTTTCGTAGGCTTTTTGAACGATTGTACCCTTACCCCCATTGGGTTCATGCAGGTCATTACATGCCTGATAGTCCCATCTTTGCCAGAGGTATCCATGCCTTGCAAAATAATAAGCAGACCATATCTTCCATCGGCATAAAAAACATTTTGCAACTCAAACAATTGTTTGTGAAATGTAGTTAGATTATCCTTACACACCCCCTTAGTTGCTTCTTTAGGTGGAAGGGTTGATATGTGGTTTAATTCGTTCATTTATTATTGAGTTTAATAATAAAATATTCTCCTGTTGATTCTTTGAAATATTGTTTTACAATACCCTTTTGAGGATGTATGGTTTCCTCTAAAGTATATTCAATGGTGTCCATACGTAAACCAAACATATAAGTTTTTATCTCGATATTGGATGTAATGGTATAAGTATTTTTTAGCGTATCGTATGCCGTTATTTTTCGATCGTATATCCTATTTTTGCTGCTAGATCCAAATGTACCTAATACACCACCTTCCAAAGAAAGGGAGAATGAAATATCATCCATTTCCTTACCAATTTGCCATGTAGTTGGATAAAACGTATCGTTACTACCTAATTCTATTTTTACAATTTTGTTTACACTATATTCAGCGAAAGGAATAACATTCATAAATATTTCTCCTACTGATGGCTTACAGGTATATTTTGTTTCAGCACTATCCTTTAGTTTGTTGTTTTTGTCATAGGAATAGACTTTCAATTTCATGGTACGCAGACCCTCTTCATTCTTTATTTCCCCTACTTTAAATATTTGAGAGCTAATCAGTTCATTTTTATTATTATAGCTTTTTTTGGTATAATTATTCCCATCCACCTGAAACATGAACATTTGTTTGTTTACCTGAGCAGCAAGCTGTTTACTGCTCAACTGGGTAAGCATAATTAGTAAAAGGAATGGTATGTAGTTCAAACGCTTAATCATTTTTTTTTAATGAAACATCTTCAATACTATACAATTCTGGTATTTTACAATTCCATCCATAAGTTTCTGTTACTTTATCACTGAAAACTTTTGCTGATGTTGCCTCTCCATGAACTATGAACACTTTTTCAGGAGTGTTTTTAATCTCACTCATCCAGTCTAATAATTCTGTTTGGTCAGCATGAGCAGATAACACCTGAAGGTTAGTAATTTCTGCTTTAACAGGATAATATTTGCCATAAATTTTTACATCTCCTGCTCCTTCTAATAGCTTTCTTCCCCTAGTACCTTCTGCTTGAAACCCTGCTAATAAAACTGTTGTCTCAGGTCTACCAATATATTGTTGAAGATAAGTTAATACTCTGCCTCCACTCATCATTCCACTACCAGCAATTATAATTTTAGAATTTTTATTATCAATTACTTCCCATGTTTCTTTGTATTCTTGTACCACCCGAAAAGTATTGCACATTTTAGTACAATCATCAATAGGTAATTTATGCCAATCCCGATAATTATGAAATACTTCAAGGACATTGGCCCCCATAGGACTATCCATAATCATCGGAATATCAGGAATCGCTTTTTTCTCATATAATTGCCATAATAAATACATTAACGTTTGTGTCCGCTCCACTGCAAAACTAGGTATAATCAATGTTCCACCTTTTTCAACAGTGTCGTTTACGATGGCTTTAAGTTTTTCTTCTAAATTATCGATAGGATGAACTTTATCTCCATAGGTACTTTCAATAAAAAGCACGTCTGCTCGTTCTGGTTTTTTAGGTGGTCTCATCAACAAATCTTCTTTACGCCCAATATCTCCTGAAAAGACAAATCGTTTTCCGTGAACATCCAATTCAATAAACGTAGCTCCAATTATATGTCCGTTGTATTGAAAACGTACTTTAATTTCGGGATAAAGCGTTATCCATTCTCCTTCAGGAAGGAATTTAAAATGATCAATGGCTCTTTCAGCATCTTGAATGGTGTATAATGGTTCTGCCGGATTGTGTTTCGTAAACCCTTCTTTATTGGCTTGTTCGGCATACTCTTCTTGAATTTTAGCACTATCCAATAAAATAATTTTTGCAATGGCTAAAGTTGGTTGAGTAGCTAAAATAGAACCCTTAAACCCCATTTTTACCAATCGAGGTAAATAACCAGTATGATCCATGTGTCCATGAGTTAATAAAACAGTATCTATTTCAGCAACATTTACAGGTAAATAATCCCAGTTTTTTAAACGAAGTTCTTTCAATCCTTGAAATAAACCACAGTCTATCATAATTTTCCGATCGCCTGTATCAATCAGATATTTTGATCCTGTAACAGTTCCGGCTGCTCCTAAGAAATGGATAGTAATATTATCATTGTTCATAGTTTTTGATTTAGTGGTTACTTATTACACAGTTCATGTGCTTCTTTTAATATATTTTTATGTCGTTTTTCACTTATCCCTATTGATTTCAATAATTCAGGTTGATTGCATAATTCCATGCATAGCACTTTATCTTTTTCTAATAATTGTTGTTTTTCGTTTTTTGTTAGCGTGGTCAAGCAGGTAATGGGATGCAAACCAGAAACATCAATGCGTTCTTTCAGGCTGCCCTTTTTCGGATAATCCCAACTCACTAGCATCAAACCTACACAGTTGCCGTATTGTATGGCATCGATAGTAAACCGTGTATTGGTAAATATCCATCCTTGGTGAAATTTGGTGTCATGTCCATCTTTTTTGCTCCATTGTTTTTCAACATCTATAAACCGTGACTGAATATACAGTGGAATTTTTACATTACAATGCCTGCCTTGGTCACTGTGAAATTTACACTCCACCATGAAGTGTTTTTGTTCTTTTTCAGCAATTACATCCACTTCGTGATTGACGCAATGACCCTTCACAGTCACACCCACCCTAGTTCTAAAACCTTGATAATTGAGGATTTCTCCAACAAATTTTTCAAAAGGAAAGCCAGTAGGACCTAATTCCATGATAGCTTTTTTCAGCTTATAACGAGCTGCGGTGGGGCGGTTACTTCTGCGTAATAGCGCAAACGCTGTCTTGTATATTTCTTTGGTACTAATACCTTCATACAACGACACTTCTACTTCATCAATAACTTGTTGTATTACCACATCACTAGCTCCTGAACGCTCTAATGAATGCTTGAGTTTGGACTGATCAAATTCTTCTTTTTCACCAGTCATTTTTACTATGGTTATTCCTTTGTTTTCCATTAGTTATTTTGTTTATTTTGATGGCTTTCAATATAATGTTTCAGCAATTGTTTCAAGCTATCCAGGTAATCCGAAAAATTCTTCGTATCCACCTTTGGATGGTCGCAGCACGGAATAGTGATTGGGTTTTCATTCAGGAATTGGTACAATTCCGGATATTCCTGTTCAATCTTCAAGGTCAGGTCGTTGATTTCCTTTGTAAGTTCCTGTAATCGCTTCATAATATCTAATTTTAAATTCTAAATTTCCTTATTATCAACCGGTTTCCTTTATCATAAGTAAAATAGCTCCACGCCCAATTAAGCCCTACCAATAGTTTATTCCTGAACCCGCTGATAGACAGTAAGTGTACAACCGACCATAACAGCCAAGCGATATAACCTCCGAACCTTAATTTCCCTATATCAGCAACTGCTTTTCGTTTCCCTATGGTGGCTAAAGAACCTTTGTCTTTGTAAGAAAATTTTTTCCGCTCTTTGCCCTGTAATTGCAGCAATATGTTATTGGCCAATTGCTTTCCTTGCTGAATAGCCACCTGTGCTACCATGGGATGTCCCGAAGGATAATGGTCAGACACCATTGCTGCAATGTCTCCTACGACATAAATATTTTTGTACCCCTTTATGCTGCAATAATCATCCACCAAAATGCGATTACCTCTTGCTATGTTTTCTTTATTAATGCCAGTTGGGACATTTCCTTTAACTCCAGCTGTCCAAATCATAGTTTTCGCTTGCAATAATACAGCTTTATCTGTTTTGATATTTAATCCATCATACGATTGAACTACTGTATTTAACCGTACATCTACACCTAATTTGTTTAGGAATTTTAAAGCATTTTCTGAAGATTTATCAGACATGGCATTCAATAATTCGTCCTCAGCTTCAATGAGATAAATAGACATCATGGAAGCATCTAGTTCGGGGTAATCTTTCGGAAGGATGTATTTTTTAAATTCAGCCATTGCACCTGCGGTTTCTACACCTGCTGGTCCACCACCTACAATGGCAAAATTAGTTAATGCATTTCTTTCAGCCTCATCACAAGTTACCACCGCTTTTTCAAGATTTTGTAAAATCAGGCTCCGAATGTCTAAGGCTTCTTGAATGGTTTTCATCCCAACACTATGTTGCTGCACATCTTGCAGTCCAAAAAAATTAGTGGTACTACCAGTAGCAATTACCAAATGGTCGTATTCAACCGTTCCAATATCTGTAACAATTGTATTTGATTCAGACTGTATTTCATTCACCATTGCCATCCGAAAAAAAACATTCTTGTACCCATTAAATAGTTTTCTGAGCGGAAAGACAATACTATCGGGTTCAATGCCACTAGTAGCGACCTGATAGAGCAAGGGTTGAAACTGATGAAAATTATTCTTATCCAGCACAACTATCTGAACAGGTTTGTTTTTGAGTTTTTTTACAAGCGAAATACCTGCAAAACCTCCGCCAATTACTACCACTCTTGGTAGGGAGCTGTCTGGTAAACATATTTCATCCTCTGTTCTACATGTTTGCATAGGCGTTATTATTTTTATTTATTCTTTTGAACTTTATCTTTTAAATTAACTATCCATTCTATTAATTTAATTTTTTCCTCTTTTAAAAAATGGGTATTACCATGCATAAAAGTATATGATAATGGAGGCATTTCTTCATCTTTAATTTGACCGATAATGGATTTTAATTTATTCTTTTTTCTTCTGTCTGAATAACTTCCAAATTCATTGAAGTTAAGCTCTTCCTTTCCTTCACGAATATGTTTGTCCATTAAAAATCGCATAGGTTGAACATCACTATACCAAGGATAGTTGGTGTTATTGCTATGACAATCGTAACAGGAAGTTTGCAAAATATTCATTACATTATCCGGAACATCATAAACATAGCGAATATCAGTTTTTGGAATGCTTTCTAAATTGCGTTTCCAATAATTCAATGACCCTGTCAAACCGTGCAGCAAAACGAGTTTGTTTTCACCCGCAACTATAATTTCATAATTTAAGAGTGTTTTGTCAGCATCATAAGCTGGGTGCTTAACAATCTTATAATGTTGATATCCTGCTATAGCGACCACAGGAAAAATGAAAAATATGGATATGAGTAGTAATGTCATATTTTTAAAGTTTTATCATTAACCAATATTGGGGTTTTACCATAAAACCTATTAAAAACCATACAAGCTGTGAGGTCACCCGTTACGTTTACAGCAGTCCTGAACATTCCCAACAATCTTTCTACACCAATAATAATGATGATGCCTTCGGCTGGAATACCGACACTTCCCAAAACAGAAGCGAGTATCACCACACCACCTCCGGGAATGGCAGGTGTGCCGATTGAAGCAGCAACGATAGTTACAATGACCACAATAATATTGAGCAAACTCATTTCCAGTCCATAGGCTTGGGCTATAAAAAGGGTTGTTATCGTTTGATAGAGTGCAGTACCATCCATATTGACGGTTGCGCCAATGGGAATGATAAAATTGCTAATGGTCTTGTCCACCTTTAGTTTTTCTTCGGCTGTTTGAAGAGAAAGTGGCATCACAGCGGCAGAGCTTGTGGTTGAAAAAGCCAATAGCTGAACATCCCTTATTTTTTTCAGGAAATGCATAGGGTTTGATTTTCCAAGAAGCACAATTAGCCCTAAATAGAAAATCACTACGAATAACAGACCGAGCAAGACGACACCCACATAGTAGGTGAGGCCAGATAGAGAACTCAAACCAACGCTAGAGGTGAGCTGCGCCATAAGTCCGAAAACAGCAATAGGCACTAGAAGCATTGACCATTTTACTACTGTCATACAGACTTCCTGAATGGCACTTAGAAGCAGCTTCACTGGGCGCAGTAAGGCATTTTCAAGTGATAGCACAGCTACACCAATAATGATTGTGAAAATTACAATGCTTAACATTTCACCACTTACCATAGATGCCAACGGGTTTTCGGGAAGTAAGTTTGAGATGGCATCAGGAATCGTTTCAATTCCGAAGGAAAGCTCTGGATTTTCCGTTGGAACAGCTGTAATTTCATTATGTTCAGCTAGAGCCTGTTGATGTAAAAAGCGACCAGGTCTAAAAAGTTGAGATAGTATGACACCCAAACTTACCGAAACTATCGTAGTACCTAGAAAATATAACAAAACCCCACCACCTAATTTTTTTAGACTGTCCTTATCATTACTTGCTATTCCAGTAATGATGGAAGCCACAATCAACGGAATCATAATCATTTGAACCAGTTTCAGAAACAGGACACCAGGCAATGCCAGCCAATTCCCCGCGATATCTGCTGTTTCTTTAGAAATCCATCCATTTTGTGGGCTCAATAGCAGACCAAATCCAACACCTAAAAACAAGGCAATGATTACTTTAAGCCATAGACGGCTTTCTACCAGTTTAAGGAGGTAGTGGTTAAGTGATTTTAATGATTTTATCTCTGTGTCAAACATTCTGTTGATTATGCTATATTAATTTTATTATCCAGATACACTTCCTGAACGGATTGTAATACTCTTACGCCTTCGCTAAAGGGTTTTTGAAATGCTTTTCTTCCCATTATCAGCCCAGAACCACCAGCCCTTTTATTGATAACGGCAGTTGTTACAGCTTCGGACAAATCTGATTTGCCTTTGGAACCACCACCTGAATTAATCAGCCCTATTTTACCCATATAGCAATTGGCTACTTGCAACCTGCAAAGGTCAATAGGGTGGTCTGTGGTAAGGGTTTTATACATTTCATCATCATATTTTCCAAATCCTATCTCTTTGAAACCAAAATTATTGGTTGGTAATTTTTGTTTGATGATATCTGCCTGTATCGTTACTCCAATCTGATTGGCTTGTCCGGTTACATCGGCCGATGCGTGATAATCTTCTTTATCGGTTTTAAAAGCTTCATTTCGTGTATAGCACCATAAAATGGTAGCCATACCAAGATTATGAGCTTCTTCAAAAGCCTCTGCTATTTCTTTGAGTTGTCTGTTACTTTCCGCTGAACCAAAATAAATCGTAGCTCCTACGGCAATTGCTCCCATATCCCAAGCGGTTTTTACCTTACCAAAGAGTGTTTGGTCATATTTGTTCGGGTAGGTAAGTAGCTCGTTATGGTTAATCTTGACGATAAAAGGGATTTTATGGGCATATTTTCGGGCGTTCAATCCCAATACACCAAACGTGGATGCCACACCATTGCAACCAGCTTCCATAGCAAGTTTTATGATGTTTTCTGGGTTAAAATAGGACGGGTTTTTATAAAACGAATAACTAGCACTGTGTTCAATTCCTTGGTCAACTGGCAGAATGCTTAAGTAACCTGTATTTCCAAGGTTTCCATGATTGTATAGCTGAGATATACTTCGCAATACTTGTGGATTTCTGTTGCTTTCAATAAATATATTTTCGAGCGTATTTTCACTTGGAATTTGCAGCTCGTCTTTTTTTATCTTCTCACATTTATGATCTAAATAAAAGGATGCTTTTTCACCTAGTAGTTCTATAATTTTATTGTTTGCTCTCATTTTTTTAAGATTTAATTAATTCCTAGGCTTTCATTGGTTTTAGAAATAGATTTTACGCCATCTGTTTCAATTCCTGTTAAAGCCCTTATAGCATCAATCGTTTCGGGTATTACAATAGCTTGGTTATCGACTACATAAGCATAAAAAAGTTCATCGCCCACGACTTTTAGCATATCTTCCCAAATAGCTACTTCGTACATATCACCCCAAGGTCTTCCCATATCCAAAAACATTTCCTTAATGGTGTTGTTTGAAACTAAGCCTTGGTTATATTGAATCAGTTTTATACGACTAGACGTTTTGAAAGCATTCAGCACTTCTTCTTTTGAGGCTTGCTTTTTTAACTTCACATTCCAATAATGTAAATGGCTTAAGGTTTGTGGAACTTTTATAGCAGAAGTTATAACATCCAAATCCGGATCGACACTCTGTGCATCAGGACCTTGATGGCTAGGAATATCTCTTTCGGGAACCATTGTGTTCATTATTCCACCTAGGTGACTTTCCCAAGGATCGGTTGCTCTTCTTAAAAGTGTACCTCTAGCATAATCCAATAAACCAGCTCTTTTTAAAGCAGTCAATGTTCTTAAGATTGAGGTGGTATTGCATGAAACGACTCTTGTTGCATCCAAGTTTACTGCGGATTTATAATTGTTTTCAGCGCTAAAAGAATGGCCAGTTGTTTCATGTTTTTCTCCTCCATGTAGTATGAATTTTGTATTTGAGGCTTTATATTTATCTATATTCTTTGCTGCAATACTTTTTGGTGTACAGTCTACAATTATATCTGATTGCGTGATTATATCATCCAAAATTCCTACTATTGGAATGCCCGAGTCAGTCATTTGCTTCTTAAAAGTATCATCAAAAGCGTAGATAGAAAATTCTTTATCAACGGCCATTTTTATTCGCCAATCTGAGACTACATCACAAACTCCCACTAATTCCATATCGTTTTGTAAAACGACAGCATCGGCAACTCGTTTACCAATTACTCCATATCCAATAATTCCTACTTTAACCTTCTTCATTTTCTTGTGTTTATATTTATATTTTTCAAATTTCTATTGTGCGGTATAACCGCCATCGATTACCAGTTCAGAACCTGTCATAAACTTCGATTCATCCGAAGCTAGGTAAACTACTCCATAACCTATATCATCAGGTTCTCCTAAATGTCCAACGGGGTGTAAACTTTCTAAGTATTTTTTCCCTTCTTCAATATCACCTTGGGCAGCAAGAAAATTTTCTACCATTGGTGTCCATATATATGCGGGGTGAATGGAATTGACACGGATACCATATCCTTCCTTTGCACAATGAAGTGCCGCCGATTTGGTGAATAAGGTCACACCTCCCTTACTGGCATTATATGCTGGCAGATTGGAATCGCCAACCAATCCTTCAATGGAGGAGAAGTTAATAATTGATCCACCTTCTCCAGTTTTTTTCATTGCTTTAATCCCATATTGAGTACCGAGAAAACTACCATCTAGATTAATACTCATAAGTTTTTTCCAATCTGCAAGTGTAACCTCCTCCACAGTTCCTCCAACTCCTATTCCGGCTGAATTAGCTAATATGTGTAATTTCCCAAATGTTTCGAACGTTTTTTCGATTACCTTTTCCCATTGCTCTTCTTTTGATACATCGTGTTTTATAAAAATGGCCTCACCGCCATTATCTTGGATTAGCTTAACGACTTTTTTTCCGTTTTCTTCATCTATATCAGATATTACTATTTGTGCTCCTTCACGGGCCAATAAAATGGCACTTGATTTTCCTAGGCCAGAGGCACCTCCCGTGACAATAGCTACTTTATTTTTTACTCGATCCATAATTTTAAATATTTGTTAGTGTTATAATAATTATTGTTTAAATACTGGTTATTATACGATTATATTTTATTGTTTTTTAGCATTGGAATCCTATTAATATTGGATAATCCGAAGACAATTAAAACGAAACTCTGACCAATTTCTAACATCACTATTAATTTTGCCGATAAACTAACGGGCACAATATCTCCATAACCTATAGATGCAAATGTGACAACGCTGAAGTAAAAGAAATCAAAAAGCTGATTCAAATAAGGTGTTGCTATATTGGTACTCCCTGAGTTAAAGGAATTTGAATCAGCAACAAATAAGCAGGTAAAATCGGCAGAATAAGAAAATATGATAAGGAAAACGAGCAGCCCGAATATCCAAAGTAATTGTTTAAATGAATGACACTTTTCAATTGATTTTGTGACTTGTTTAAATGTGAAGAAAGTGAAATAACAGGATTTGATTAGTGCAATAAAAACAACAAAGTAACTCGTCCATAAAGCTGTGTGGTCAACAAACTGCATTAGGTAAATATATAAAATAGGCACTGCTAGTGCAATGACATAAGAAAGGCTTACTTGTTTAATAAGACCTTTAAAAAAGAGATTTGATGTTTTTAGTTTATTGTCCAAAATTTATTTTTTTAGTTCTGTCTTTATTATGTATATTATTTTTACGCTTAGATTTTATTCTTTTTAAAATATACAAGGCTGTTAAGATGGATATGCCACCAATTAATAAATAGGGAACTGATTCATTTAAAACAAAAACTGCCGCTCCTATTAATGGGCCTATCATTTGCCCAATTCCACCGAAAGAGGATTGCATACCAAATGCCCAACCTGCAAAACCTCCACCAATTACCACCACTCTGGGTAAGGAGCTATCTGGTAAACAGATTTCATTTCCTATTCTATATGTTTGCATAGGCGTCATTATTTTTACTTGTTTTTATTAATTTATACCAAAAAATGTATATGTGTGTTCGTAATTGTATTATTTGTCCTTTATTGTTACATTGTAAAATCCCGCTATGCAGGCTCCAACCAGCCATCCAAGTATAAATGTTTCAATGATACCTATACCTGCTTCCCAAAGTGGAACATTCATACGAATGATAGTAGATACATCCAAACCATGTAACAAACTATTGAAAAATTTGACTGTACCCGCATGACCAACAGTGGCCATTAAAAGTATGCAGCCCGTATAGAGTAATGCTCCGGTTAAACCAAAGGCTAATCCGAATTTTTTAATATTGATGCGATTCATTTGTTTCAGTTTTAAAGGTTTTAGTATGTTTTTCATGTGAGCCGTGCTTATGGCCTCCGTGCATGGGCATCAGGAGATGACAAGCAAACATAGCGATGATAAAAATGAATAAAGAGACATCTTCACTTATACCTAGTGCTGGAGCAAAAAATATCAGTAGCAGAGGAAGTCCGCACCCTATAATCATCCAAAAAGTGTGTTTTTTCATTGTTCTTAATTTTTGTTCACAATAATAATATTAATTGCCTTATTCTAACGTTTTCTTCATTTCCTCATACTCATTCTTATTTATTTCCCCTGCTGCATATCTCTTTTTGAGAATATCCAAAGGAGAATCTTTCTTTTTTCGCTGACCCGGAATGTCATAAGGGATCGCAAAAATCCAAAAGATAAAGATGAGCCAGAGAATCCACCATATCAAGTGCATTCCTCCAAAGTGTCCGTCATACATGTGCATAATTTTTAATTTTAAAGGTTAAACATTTGTTATTTATTACTATACAAGTATATAGCTATGCACATACTTGTTATTACCATATTTCATCTTTTAGTTATCATATTTTGTCAATAGGAATACGCATCCCCTTGTCAAGATTTTTATATTCTTTCAAGGTCATTCCCGTTTCTCTTTTGAACTGTCGTGATAAGGCGGATAAATTTTGATATCCCATCGCATAGGCTGTTTCACTAAAACTCAACTCGCCATTTTCAATCAATTCTTTAACCCTTTCTATCTTTAGGAGGATGCTATACCTTTCAATGGTTTTACCAAATATTTTTGAAAAGTTTTTGCTCAATAAATCATAGTTCTTATTCACCTTCTCTACCAGATAGTCCGAAAGCGTTTCATCGTGATTAGTATTCCAGATATAGTTAATGACCCATCTTTTTGTTTGCTCGGCAAGAATGCTTTCCTTATCCCATAAAATCTCAAACTCATTTTCCTGAATAATTTTATCAATCAGAGACTGACTTATTTTGTTGGGACTGTAGCTAATTACAACTTTACCAAGCTGTATCTCGACCACTTCTGCTCCGGTTGCTCTCAACTCATTGTTTAGAACCTTTAAACAACGGCCGCAAATCATTCCTTTTATTTTAAACTCTTGTGTAATTGTTTCCATAATTAATTCTTTTGATAAATAGTAGCTGTATATAGGTATATAAATAATGATATACATTACGTGTTCACTTGATATTTATCAGTTTTTTAAAGATGAAATGAATTCCATTAATATCTTTTTTTCTTCGTTAGATAATTTTGCATCTGAATGCAACCATAGATATGACGGTAAAGGCATTTTACCCTTTTCAATTTGTTCAGATATTGCACGCAATTTGTTTCGTTTTCTACGTTCAGAATAATTTCCAAATTCACTAAAGTTCAATTCCTTCATTCCTTCTTCAACGTGATGATCCATCATCAATCTGATAGGTTGAACTTGGCTATACCAAGGGTAATTGGTGTTGTTGCTATGACAATCGTAACAGGAAGTTTGCAAAATATTCAATACATTTCTCGCAACATCATAAACATAGCGAATATCAGTTTTTGGGATCTCTTCTTGGCGGTTAACATCAGTCGGGATAAATTGCATCCCGACTAATATAACCACCAAAACAATCGCTATTTTTTTCAACCACTTCTTCATTTAATTGATTATTCTGTTCACTTTTCCGCATGTTGGCATTTTAGTTCCCATATATGGATTGCTGATTGCTTCTTTATTGCTTATCCAAATTGCTCCATTATTATCATTAGCCATTGGACAGAAATCTTCATATAATTTTTGAGAAGTTCCGATAATGGCTATCAAATCTTTCACATCAATGCTCAACGAAATCAAATGTTCTCGTTGATGGTCAATTTTATCGGCATTTTCAGAAATGTGTTCTGCATTTTCAATGGCACTTTCCATAATTTCGTTTACTTCTTTTTGTTCACCTTCGCTCAGGTTATTAGTACTAAATGATTTCAAAGAAGCCGTTAATTTTTCGGATACATTAGCTGCCGAAGAAGCATCGTCTTTAACAAGCTGTTCATTTAATGAGAAGTAATGATTTAAAACTTGAGTCAAATCGCCCCTAATTTCCCCATTATTAGAAGTTATGTCTCGCTCTGCCGTTTCACCATGATTATGTGATGAATGGTCGTGTTCCATACTTTCTTGGTGTTCATGATTTTCATGATTGTTGTCTTTGGAATCGTTATTGTTTCCACATCCTCCTACTATCAAGCCCCCAGCTATTAGTAAGCTCATTAATTTTAGATTTCCTTTTTTCATTTTTTTTAAATTTAATTGTTTACAAGTTATTGATTAAAGCGCCTAATAGGATTATTATAACTACACCCCAAATTAGTCGGGTTATCCAAACTTTGAATTTGGAAGGTGGTTTTGGTTCTCCTGTTTGGCAGCAACTTTTCACTTCTTAATGCTTATGATTATGCTCTTCTTTTTTGTTTTCAGGTCGGTCATACTGGCAACAGCCTGGTAAAGCATTATAAACATCTTCCGAAGCTTTGTTAAACTGAGTGTCATGACCTACTGCTGCAATTTTTTCACTAACCGTATTAATGGAATAATTATTTTCACCAAAAGTGATGTCGCTAAATTTTACCGATAATACTTTGGTTTCAACATCCCAATTTGCTTCCTTAACTCCATCCACACTAAGGGCTGCTTTTTCAATTCTTTTTTTACACATCCCACAATTTCCATAAACGGTAAGAGTGGCGTTCACTAATTCTTCTTGTTCTTCTTGAGTAATTGTAGTACTAGTTTCCTGGCCAATTACTGATTGAACAGTTAACACACTGAATAGCATAACTGCTACTGTTCCGACTTTTAAAATTTGTATTTTCATTGTTTTTTGATTTTAATTATTTATAAATAGTTTTTACTGTTTGATTATTATATTTTGTTTAATACGTTCTGTACAATTTCTATTTGAATATTCTCTTCAATAACTAATCCTTCTATATTTAAACCTAAATCATTTTTATTGATATTAAATTTAAGTGTTAATACACATGAAAAAAGACCTCGGTTAGCAATGTGTTCTAAATGTCCTGTACCTTTAATTATATTATTATTTGTTGATAGAACACCTTCTACATTAAAATCTAAAGGGGGGTGACCTTCTGTATTAATACTTTGAACACCCAATACACCTTTGTACTCAATAATTTCATATTTTAGTTGGGCTAGCTTTTTATCAAGAGAATCAATCCCTGTCTTAAAATTTGACTTATCCATTTTCATTGTAAATCTGGCTGTTTCATAGTTAAGCTGGATTACTAACTCATCATTTTTGATTTTTAAAATAGAATCATTAGAAACTACTGTTATTAGCATTTTTCCATTAAGAGTTCTATAGACGTCTTGAGCCATAGTGTTAGTAGTAAAAAGAATAACAATTATTGTTATGAGCTTTAAATGAAATTGTTTCATAATATTTGATTATAATTTTTTTGTTAATTTTCAATTAATTTCATGCCGCATTTCGGACATGTTCCTGGTTTGTCTTGTTTTATTTCAGGATGCATAGAACAGGTGTAAACATTAGCTGTATTTGATCCTAATCCTGAATGAGAAAAAACGGCTGAAACTATTTTTCCTTTTACCTGAATTTTTAATGTACAAGTAAAAGGTTCTGTTTTTTTCAATTGTGCCACAAAATGATCATCTCCATATGCAAGCAAAGTATCAGTTATTGTTGAGCCATCTTTGTACTCAATGGTTATAGTCCCGGTAATTCCTTCATTAGATATTGGCTTTAAATTGCTCTTAAGCAGGTAAAAAGATAGTTGGTCTTTTTTTAAAAATAAATTAGTAACCATTTCAATTTGGTATTTACCTGCTTCTTTCATTTGTCCGCCATGGGGCGGTTGATGGGATTGAGAACTTCCCCCATGATTATGGCTGCCATGATTGTGTTGTGCCATTAAGGTTCCATAACCTAGCAAAAGGATGGCTAATAATTGGATCCCGTTTTTTACAATGTTCTTTTTCATGACTTTTGATTTTAATTGGTTAGTTATTAAAGATTATTTTCTGAGTTCTTCTTATTCCTTTAGCTTCAACTGAAATAAAATAAATTCCATTTGAGAAGTTGGTCAAAGAATACGTTTTTTGGTAGGTATTATCAACTGATATAAGCTCGTTTTTCAAAACTCTTCCACTTATGTCTGTAATAGTTATCCTAACATTTCCTTCTTGCTTTTCAGGAAATTTGATGGTAATTTGACCGGAGGATGGATTGGGATAAACTAAAAAATCCGTCTCAAATTCCGTTTCCTGAATACTGGTTATTCCTGTTATGTTATCACCAACATAAATATTGTCAAGATAAAGATTATTGCCCCCATCTGTTACATTCACTATTTTAAGTTGAACATAAGTGGAAGTTCTATAATTATTCAATAAAATAAAAGCGTTTTTCCATTGTGTTGAATCGGGTATAAAAGGTGTTGTCTGTGTAGGGCCTGTTACAAGTGCAGTTTGTGTTCTATAAAACACTTGCGTAAAATTCACCCCACAATCAGTTGATAGCAATACTAAAAGTTCATCTGAAAAAGTAGGGTCTGATTTAGCATAAGCCCATTTAAAACTCATATATACATTAGAATCCGGGTCAGAAGAAGTAAGGTCAAAATAAGGCAACACTAGTTCATCAGATGAACCATAGTTGGTATTAATTAAGTTGTTAATTTTAATGGAATAGTTTCCCGAAACAGAGGCAAGCGAATCCAATTCCCAAGTTACACCTCCATCATAGTTAACAATGGTAAGAGAAGAAGGTGGATAAATACCTAAATCGAAATCCTCACTATACGAAACCGAGTTACCAATTCCCGGCTGACTAACCGTTATGTATCCTACTATTTCTAAACTGTCGATACCTGTACTATCCGTTACCACTAATTTTACAGCATAAGTGCCTGTTGAACTGTAGGTAATTGTAGGGTTTTGACTGGTTGAAGCAGATGGGGATCCACCTGGAAAGGACCATTGCCAACCAAATGGATTATTTAAAGACCTATCCATAAAATATACACTATTTCCAACACATATGTTAGGGGTAAGCGTTACAAAATCAGCAATTGCCAAGCAATTAGTTGGAGGAATATAATTACTATCGCAACCCGTTGCAATGAGATTAGCAGTTGTCCAAATTTGAGTACGGATAGTATCAAGCGTTGCCTGAATACGTTGTTTTTGTCCTGCAGTAAACATGTCCTTGCAAGCATCGGGAGTGTAGTTCATATAATTTTCCTTGAGGTCATTTAAGTCAGGGATGTCATTTGAACATGTATTCAACGTATTACAATTAAAGCTTGGAGATGCTTGTGGAGGGGTGTCACAAACATAATCACCATCAGTACAAGTATCTATTCCGCAACCATTATTAAACGTGTGATAAAGTCCAAACCAGTGACCCAGTTCATGCGAAGTTGTTCGTCCAAGACTAGAAGAAGCTGTTCCTGTATTTCCAAAATAAACATGTCTGACTACCACCCCATCTTCATCTGGAGGACCTCCTGGAAAGGAAGAATAACCTGCTACATTTCCATTGATGCTTTTTACCACATAAATGTTTAAGTATCGAGCATTATCCCAAAAACTCAACTCTTTTAAAAGCCCCCTTTGGTAGGTTTGATGATTAGTAAGAGAAGATTTTATTCGTACAATTCCGTTTGTACAATTACCGTTGGGATCTTTTTTTGCCAAACAAAATCTCACTTCGGTATCTACTCCATTACCATCTCCATTGGTTCCGGGCAATTTCCCATAATCTTCGTTGAGTATTTGTATCTGACTTTGCACCTGAGCTTCAGAAATATTTTCTGTCCCTCCATCATGAATAATATGTACCACTACTGGTATAATACGTGCACTGTGGGAAGATGCTTTATTAAATGACTCGGTGAATTTTTTTTGTATGGTTGCCTGAATCTTCTGCTCTGTTTCCTGTAAAGATTTTTTGTTATTAACCGTTTCATCAAACAAACATGGTTGAGAAACATCGGTTTGCTGACTAAACCCTTGAAATAGAATCAGGGTTAAGATGATTATTGAAATAGTTTTTTTTATGATTCTCTAATTTTAATTGTTATTTAATTTCTTTCTTTACTTCCCCGCACTTAAGCATAGACTTTCCGAAGTAAGGATTCTTAATTTCCTTCTCTAAACTTAACCAATCGGCTCCTTTATCGTTGTCCGCCATAGGACAATATTGAATGTATAGTGTTTTGTCAAAAGGATTAAATGTATTGGTCATTTCAATCATAGTGATGGAAATTTGACGAAACTTCTCTCTCACTTCTTCAATGTTTGATAAATGAGGTACATGTTGTAAGGTGTTTTTTAAATTGCTGCTGAATTTCATCCAAACGGTATGAGACTCTCCTGTAAATATACTCATATTAATTTTTGCAAGATTATCTTGCATAGATACAGCTACTTTTTTGGCACCTTCCACATTATCTGCTGCCAAAAGATCTTTAAATTTAAGATAATCGACATAAACAGGTTGAAGTGCTTTTTTTGCTTCCTTACTGATAGAGATGGGTTTGCTTGGCTTTACATCTTTTTGTTTAGCTGGAGCTTTACTATCTTCCATTTTCGTTTCTCCGTGGTTGTGTCCTGTCATTGCAACACCTCCTTCTGGATTCATCATACTTGGTTTTCCTACTAATTGAGCTGCGGCATCTATACTAAATGTTCCATTAATGGCAATTTCTTCGCCTTCTTCCAACCCTTCTTTAATAATATAGCTGTCTCCCAATGCTGCCCCAAGTGTTACATCACGCATTATAAAACTTACCCCTTTAGCATTGGTATTTTTAACGTAAACCACCGAACGTTTTCCCGTCCACATCACGGCCGTCTTTGGCACAACTAGCGAATTCGACTTATTGGTTAATTTTGCTTCAACCACCCCTGAAACAAACATTTCCGGCTTTAACTTTTCAGTAGTATTGTTATATTCTATTCGTGCTTTTGCAACTCTTGTTTTAGGGTCTATTACCGGATCGAGGTAGGTAATATAAGCTTCAAAACTTTCTCCCGGAAGCGAAGGAACTGTAAACTTAATGTTATCTCCTTTTTTTATCCATGTCATGTCTGATTCATACACATCAAACAACACCCATACTTTTGAAAGATTAGCGATTTCATATAGTGTTTCTCCTTTGCGAACATAATCACCCAGATTGATTGTTTTTTTGGTAACATAACCAGATACATCTGCTTGTATTGGAAACTCTTCCTGTATTTTACCCTTCTTTAATATCCCTTCAATTTGATTGTCTGAAAGTTTCCAATTTTTCAATTTTTCTTTAGCTGCATTAAAAAGTTGCGGCTGATTTTCCATCATTTTTTGAGCTTCAAATAATTCTTCTTGAGCCATAACCAATTCAGGCGAATAAACACTTGCTATGGTTTGTCCTTTGTTTACAAATTCACCAGTAAAATTCACCATCAACTTTTCTACCCTGCCTGGAATATGGGATGATTGTGAATATACTAAACGCTCATCAACTTGTACTTTACCATTTAACCGAACTTGTTTTACAGGTTTCATCTTTCCTACAAGAGCAGTACTCACATTAGCTAATTGCATAGCAGTTGGCGACATGCTAATTGCCATCGGATCAACTTCACTATCTTGGTCATTTTCGAGAGGAATTAAATCCATACCACAAATAGGACAATCGCCCGGTTCGTTTTTTCGAATTTGGGGATGCATGGAGCAGGTCCAAATGGTTTCTCCTGCTATTTGGGTAGTATGTTGATGTTCGTCTTTAGGAGTGTTTTTCTGTCCTCCAAAAATGAACCAACCTATTAACAGTCCTACTACCAAAGTAGCTGCGGCTATTACTACTGTTTTTTTATCTATTGTTCCCATTTTAATAAGTTTTTGACGTTATATAATTGATTTTTGCTACAGCAATTTGATATTGAGTCAAAGCTGTGGCTCTCATTTTCTGGTATTTCAATAATTGTTGCTGCATTCTCAATACTTCTTCGAACTCCTTACCTGAGTTTCCATACGAAGTAAAAAGCAAACTCAACGATTGTTCTGCTGTTTGTATTTGCTGTTCATAAAGTGCTAAAAGCTGCTCCTGTTGTTGAGTTTCAAACCATACCATTTCATAATTAGATAGTAGGTTATTCGTCATTTCTTCTTTTTGATACGCATAACTTTCCTGCATCAATTGGGCTTCTTTTACCGAAGCGTTGTACTTCCCTCTAAAAATAGGAATAGTCATTGTAACCATTGGCATTATTACATCTTTACCATTATCAGGCATGGTTACATCACTGCGTTTACCCACCATTACATAATCCAACCCAATTCCAAATTTTGGCAGACCTTGTTTACTTGCTGCTAATTCTGAAGCTTTAGTTGCTTCCAATTTTAAATCCAATGCTTTTAAAGTTGGATTGACAGCAAGCAAAGAGTCTTTACGGAAATTCTCCGGGAGGTTTTCTGTTTTTAAAGAATCTACCATTACTACAGGTTCATTTTCCGGTCGGTTAAGTAATTTATTGAAAATAGTTATAAGTGGTTTTTCTTTCTCTTTTAAAATTTTCAAATTAGTTTGTGCATCTTTCAACATAATATCTACCCGTAAAACATCTACCATAGATCCATTTCCGTTTTCAAACTTTTTGGTTGTAATGGTTTTATATGATTCAAGAATACTGATGTTTTCGGTTTCAATTTTTATCCAATCATTTAATTCATACAAAGGATAAAAAGCAGCAGCTACCTTAAAATATAATTTATTCCGAGCATCCATAAAAAGTTGAAATTTTGCTTCAGCCATTAATGCAGCAGCATCACCTTGTGCTTTTAAAGCTCCAAACCAAGGAAACATTTGTGTAAGAGAAAACCTTGCCTGTTGAGGTCCAACACGTGTTTCAACCGGAGAAATAAAATATCCAAAAGAAAACGTAGGATCAGGCAAAGTATTCACTTGTGACACTCTTTGCAAAGCCGCTTCAAACTCTTTGTGTTTGGCTTTAAGTTCAGGGTTGTTTTCTGATGCTATTTTAAAATAATCATCTAGGGATTGAGTAAATGCTATTCCACATCCAATCCATCCTATAAATATGCTAATAATTATCCGTTTCATCTGTTTATATTTATTTTATTAAATCGGTCAGATGTAACTCCCTTTATAATTTTTCCACCGAGTGAGGAACTTTTACTCATGGTCGTTTCATCGATTTATATTTTTTAATTTTCTTTCTTCTCTAATGGCGTACAACACGGGTACAACAAAGTAGGTTATTGCCGCAAAAACCATCCCTCCAAAAGCAGGTATTGCCATAGGAATCATAATATCTGATCCACGACCTGATGAAGTAAGAATTGGCAGCAACGCAATAATAGTTGTAGCAGATGTCATTATTGCTGGTTTAATTCTTCGTTGCCCGGCTTCTACAATCGCCATTCTTATTCCTTTGAGTGTATCTGTTTTATTTTTTTCAAAACTTTGATCTAAATAAGTAGCCATTAATACTCCATCATCGGTTGCTAATCCAAAAAGAGCAATAAAGCCGACCCAAACAGCTACGCTTAAATTAATCGTATGTACTTGAAACAAGTCTCTCATATTTGTTCCAAAAATGGTGACATCTATAAACCATGGCTGCCCATAAAGCCACAACACAAAAAAACCTCCACTAAATGCCATTGCTATTCCGGTAAATACCATTAACGAGGTTGCAATTGATTTGAATTGAAAATAAAGAATGAGAAAGACTATCATTAAAACTAAAGGAACAATAATAGCTAGACGTTTTTCAGCTCGCACCTGATTTTCATAACTTCCTGAGAATTTATAACTAATCCCCGCAGGAACTATCAATTCTCCGACATCAATTTTATCTTGTATCATTTGTTGAGCATCATTAACTACTCCCACTTCCGAAAAACTTTCTTTTTTATCAAATAACACATAGCCCACCAAAAAAGTTTCTTCACTTTTAATTGCTTGTGGACCACGCACATATTCAAAATCAACAAGTTGAGAAAGCGGTATTTGTGCTCCTGTAGGAGTTGACATTAAAATACTTCCCAATGCTTCCGGATTATCACGAAGCTCTCTAGGGTAACGAACTCTAACAGGAAAACGCTCTCGACCTTCAACCGTTGTTGTAATCTTCATTCCACCAATAGCAGTTTCAATAGTTTGTTGAACATCTTCTATGCTCAATCCATATCTGGCAATTTCTTCTCTGTTGATATTAAGGTGTAAGTAAGGCTTGCCAACTATTCGGTCAGCAAATACCGCTTCAGATTTAACACTTGGCACATTTTTCAAAATTTCTTCTAACTGCATTCCAAACGCTTCAATAGATTTTAAATCTGGTCCATATACTTTTATTCCCATAGGAGCTCGCATTCCTGTTTGGAGCATTACCAATCGTGTTTCTATGGGTTGTAATTTTGGTGCAGAAGTTAATCCCGGTATTTTGCTTACTTTAACAATTTCATCCCAAATATCATCTGGTGACTGTATGTGTGATCGCCAATTACGAAAATAACTTCCATTATCATCAGGTATTAAAACTTGGCTGTTTACTCCTCTTAATAACGCTTCCTCATTAGAAAGCGTATCTCCATTATTAAGTATAAAACGATTGTTTTTATCTACTTTAAAACGAACTCGATGTCCTTTCTCATTAAGCATGTATTCCGGATGATAATTAATGACATTTTCGTACATAGAAATTGGAGCCGGATCTAATGCAGATTCTACCCTTCCTAGTTTTCCCACAGCCATATCTACTTCAGGAATATTAGTCAATAACATGTCTAATTGAGCTAAAGTGTTTTTATTGTATTCTATTCCCGAGTGAGGCATAGATGTAGGCATTAGCAAAAAGCTGCCTTCGTTGAGTGAGGGCATAAATTCTTTTCCCATTCCCGGAAAAGTTTTTTCTAGCCCTTGCCAAACACTTGTTGTTCTAATATCTACATGTACTCCATCAAAACCTTTAGACACAAAACCAAAAACAGCACTGAATCCAAACCATATTACAACTCCAAGAAAAATTAAAAAAGAAGGAATAAAAAGAAAGGTTTTTTTATGATCTAAACACCACTTTAAAATAGATTTATAGTAATATTCCAATAGCGAAAATAACCCTAAAATAAACCCTACCAACAGTGCCACAAAAACTACATTTAACATAAGGCTTTTGCCTGCTCCTAAAGGAAGCCAATATTTGGCTAAAAGCCATATAACTCCCACAACTACAATAATTATTTCTGAATTATTTAATAACCAATTTGCTGTTTTTTTAAGCTTGTTTTGTTTTTCAGTATTCTTTTCCGAATCCGTACTTATTTTAGCTAACTTTTTATCTCTAACTTCCTTTAAAATTCCTGTTATTCCGAAAGCAAATAAAATCGTTCCTGCCCAAAACTGACCCAGAAAAAAACAAGCTATTGCAACAGGAATTAATCCAATATTAATTCCTTTCTGAATTTTTTTACTTTTAATTTTTGCACCAAAAAACCAATGAGCTAACATCGGAAGGATAAATAAAGCAACAATAAGAGCGGCAATAAGGGCAAATGTTTTCGTGAAAGCTAAAGGTCCAAATAGTTTTCCTTCTGCTGCTTGCATGGTAAACACCGGAATAAAGCTCACAATGGTGGTAGAAACAGCCGTTAAAATAGCTGAACTAACCTCTGAAGCTCCATTATAAACGGTATCCATTAGCTTTTGTCCCGCAGGAGCTTCGTCAATGTGTTTAATAATATTTTCCGAGAGAATTATTCCTAAATCTACCATAGTACCTATAGCAATAGCAATACCTGATAAAGCCACAATGTTGGCATCAACACCAAAATAACGCATTGCAATAAACACCATAAGTATTGCAATTGGCAATAAGCTGGAAATTAGAAATGAAGCTCGTAGGTTATACACCATTACGATAACAACTAAAATAACTATTAAAATTTGAAGCGAC
This sequence comes from Vicingaceae bacterium, assembly GCA_965284565.1. Taxonomy (GTDB): domain Bacteria; phylum Bacteroidota; class Bacteroidia; order Flavobacteriales_E; family Vicingaceae; genus BRH-c54. The sequence continues at coordinate 1,174,524 of OZ260100.1, read as the reverse complement.
AACGCTTCCTCAAGAGTACCTAGTGTTTCATAAATCAAACCCGAACGATCATAAAATGGAACTATTGTTAATTGACTTTCAATTCCATTAGCAAGTATTTTTTTAGGCAATCCGGGGCTTATTTCTTTTATTTTATCTTTTACATTGTTAATTACATGCAACGGATTAGCTCCATAACGAGCCACTACAACACCTCCTACAACCTCTGTTCCGCCTTTGTCTAGTAATCCTCTTCGAGTAGCAGGTCCTAAACTAACAACACCTATATCTTTTATTCTTATGGGTACATTTTCCTGAACAGCTACAACTGCTTTTTCTACATCAGCAACTTTTTTGATGTAACCCAATCCTCGTACTAAATATTCTGCTTGGTTTATCTCAATGGTTTTTGCTCCAACATCACGATTAGATTTTTGAACGGCTTGCATTACTTTATACAACGGTATATTATAAGCTTTTAGGGCATCCGGATTAACATCAATTTGGTATTCCTGTACAAATCCACCAATAGAAGCAACTTCAGAAACTCCTTCTGTAGCATTTAATCCATATTTTACATAAAAATCCTGAACTGTTCGTATTTCATGTAAATCCCAACCTCCTGTTGGATTCCCGTTCTTATCTCTACCCTCAATGGTGTACCAATACACTTGACCTAAAGCGGTTGCATCAGGACCAAGAGCCGGTTGAACACCATCAGGGAGTAATCCTGAAGGAAGTGAACTTAGTTTTTCAAGAATTCTTGAACGAGACCAGTAAAATTCTATGTCTTCAGAAAAAATGATAAAAATGCTAGAAAAACCGAAAACAGAAGTGCTTCGAATAGATTTAACACCTGGAATTCCTAACAAGTAAGTTGTTAAGGGATAAGAAATTTGATCTTCAATATCTTGTGGAGAGCGACCTTGCCATTGTGTAAAAACTATTTGTTGATTTTCACCAATATCAGGAATAGCATCCACAGGAACTGGATCTGAAGGCAATGCTCCAACTTGCCAACCAAAAGGAGCTGTAATAACTCCCCAAGTTATAAAAACCAGCAAAACAATAAGCGTAACCAACTTATTTTGAAGAAAATATTTTATTGCTTTATTTAACATAATCTTAATGAATTGAGTGTGAAATAAGTAATTGTGCAAAAAGATTTAACGCACAAAAAATGCAGATGATACTAAAAAATATCACGCATCCTATTCCCGATAGTTATCGGGGACACAAAAATCAAATTAAGAAAGACTGAAAAAGCACGGGAATGTCTTTTTGTATGGGAGGTGGTAAATAAACATTATAGACCAAGTTTTTAAAACCAGTCTCCAAATTTAAATCCATGGTTACAAAAAGAAGAACAATAAAGCTTTGAGAAACGTTTAGTTCAACCACCTGTTGCACATAATCTTCTATCATTAAAAAAGTTTGAAACTCATTTTGACAACAATTAGAGTTAAAGTTGTTCTCATTTGAACAGTTCTTCTCTTTTTTAGCTTCTTCCATTCCGCAGGAAACATCTAATTTTCTAAAGCCAACAACCGTTTCTACTTTTTTACCTTTACATATATGTGAAGAAATAGTAAACCCAGATGTTGTAAAAATTACAACAAACACTAACAAAATAGATATTACCTTTCTAAGCATGTGTCAAAATTACAAATAATTAATCTTATAGAAACTGATTTTAATCATCTTTAACATTTATTAAAAAAAATAAACGATATTTGCCATCGTTTGGGGATGTAGCTCAGTTGGCTAGAGCGCTTGACTGGCAGTCAAGAGGTCGTGGGTTCGAATCCCATCTTCTCCACGAAATAGAGTCTGTCTATAATGACCGATTTCTTCGTTATTCTTGTTTTAAAAACCAGTCATTTACAACAGTAAACTCCTGATTTTCAAAACTGCGAAAGCCTCGAACTCGAACATTATAGTTCAGCCTCCCAGTTCTATGAATAGCCACTTATTATCCCAATAATTTGAAAGCTCTACACAAATATTTAAGCTATATTGTTCGCTTTGTGGTTGAGGAGAGTTCTTCACTACATAACGACAAACTAATTGTTGCCATTCAGGATGGAAAATATGTGCTTAACACTCAAAATGCTAACTATTCTTTTGGAAGTTTGCACCGAGTTTTTCAAAAAGCGTTTAAAATTATTAGGCTAAAAGAAAGAAATTTTTCTTCATGCTTACTTTTAGGTGGTGGTGCTGGCAGTATTCCTTCTATTTTATACAAGGAGTTGGGCTTAAACATATCTACTACCGTAGTAGAAATTGACAAAGAAGTAATTAGACTTGGCAAAAAGTATTTTAAGCTAGGAGATTACCCTAATCTTACCATTATTAATGAGGATGCTTTTGTTTTTGTTTCTAACACTACCGAAACATACGATTTAATTGCTATAGATATTTTTAAAGACGTAATGGTTCCTGAACGTTTTATTTCTCTAGTGTTTTTTGATAACATTAAAAAACGACTAACCCCAAATGGTGTTGTTATTTTTAACTTTGTGAGTTTCGATTTTGAAACCAAACAACAAATTAAAAAGATAGAACAACTACTTACTACCGTTTTTAAAGAATCTACCATTACTACCCATAAAATAGAAAGCTTAAATAGAGTTTTTGTTGTGGAGGGAATGAGGGTTTAACGGTTCTCAGCTATACGCAGGTGGCGATTTTTTGCTCTTACTTTTCAGTTTGGCACAGACCTTTAATTAATTTTTTAATTTTCGGTTAGACACCTAAACCCCAATTACTTATAGCTATTGTTGGGCAATCGTACTTTTTTTTCGTACGTCTGACAGCGTTGGCAAAGACATACTCTTTTGCAATTTTGGGTTGAGCGGCTGCTTTGAGCGACTTGCCAATGTGTATGGCTTTCAGTGTTGGCATATTAATTCAACTTTATATTTTTCTATTTGTTTATCCCAGTTTTCATCATTACTAAGTATTTCCTGGTATGGATTCTGTATCATTATTGGAACATACTCAGCTTTATTCATTTCTGAACGATTGACTAAATATAGCCAATAATCATCTTTCTTTAGTTTCGCAACAGAATACTCATTTCTTGACCAAAAAAAATATGGTGTTTCACCATCATATGATTTTACCTCAATAAATCGATTTGGAAATTCATCAGATTCGTGGTTATAAGAAGCGATATCATATCCCTCATTAACTATGTATTCAGCTACCCAATCTATTTCTTTCTGCTCATTAAGTCTTGCAAATTCAAAATTTAAAACAAATTTTTCGGCTTCTTCTCCATAAATTTGTTGTTGCTCCATTGCTTTCCTAAAATCCTCAATACCAATCTTCCTTTTTTTAATTTCAGGCAATACAGTCTTATCAAATAGTTTCTTGTAGCGATTATTTATAATAAAACTATTTAGTTCAGTTGTCGGATGGGTTTTTATCGCTTCAAAATCAATCAACAACTGTTTAAAATTTGAATATTTTAAACTAAAAGCTCTGTTGTTTATCTGTAAAGACTTGTAAATAATGTCGTGGGATAAATAATCAGAACAGAATATTTTGTGAAATTCATCATCATCTTTTAATGCCTTGAAAAGATATTCAACGAATTTATCTCTCATTTGACTTATACTATTCAATGAATCAGCAACACCGTTACTTAAAGTTAGAAAGTCGTTTTCAACCACTAACATTTCTGTTTTTATGGCTATTTCAAGACAACCATCAAAAATACTTCTACCATCAATTACCCGATTATAGAATAATTTGTCAATGTCGGTTCTTGTATATGTGGCATTCTGATTTACTTTTAATGTGCTGAGTAATTCAAAGAAGTAATTTGGAGTGCCAAAATTTCTATATCTTCTAAGTTCTTCTAGCATAATTAGAGATTAAATCATTAATTATGTCTGTTTCATCATTATTATCAATTCTCTGAAAAAGAGGTATATCATCATTGATAATCTCTTCCATTCGCTCTATTTTCAATCGAAGTCGATTATTAATGACTTCATCTATAGAATCTTTTGACAGTATATAGAAATACTTTGTTAATTGATTATCATCTAAACCGACTCTGTGAATACGATCTTTGGATTGAATAAAATTAGAACAATTGTAATCTCTTTCTAAATATATTGCATTGTGACAACCTTTATGTAAGGAAATTGATTCAGCCACAGAAAAAGGGTTAGCAATTATCACCTTGAAATCATTATTTGATGGGTCATTAAATGCCTTTATAGTTTCTTCTCTTTCTTCCTGTGGAATTTCTCCAATTAGAAGTTTTGATTCAATACCGTTTTGATTTAAATAAGATTGTAATTCTTTAGCATTTTGTATGAAAATAGTCCAAATAATTACCTTTCCATTTTCAGGAAATATTTCTTCTAAAAGCAATGATAAAATACTTCTAAATTTTTTTGGTGTTTCAACTGATGGATATTTTATAATCTTATTAAAGAACTCGGAATCATTAATAAACTCATCAGTATCAGTAGTAAAAATGGCGTTTGGGTCAAATTCACCGGTTAACTCATTATTCTCCAAAGAATCTCTCAAAGTTCTTGATAAAAGAGATGGATTAGTTGATGCTTGTCTTAACCGAATAAGTTTTGCCCTATTAAGAATATCTTTTACCGTAGCAGAATTATTCTCTTTAAAGTGAGGAAGATACTGAGATTCTATAAAATTATATATTTCCCTTTGATGGGAATCCATTTCAACTGGAATGTATTTTTCTTCTACAGGCGGTAGTTTGAGATCTTTCTTCTTAATTCTTATAAAATAAGGAGAAATGTTATCCTTTAATTCCTGTACTCGTTGTGATTCAGGAGAATTATTATTGGTCATATCCTCCAAATTATGGTAATGAAACTTTAGGATTTCCTTAAATTTGAAAGGATAAATAAATTTATAAAGATTGAATATATCTTGATAGCCATTTGGAACAGGAGTCCCTGTTAAAATCACCCTAGAAACTGCTTCTTTTGATATCTCTGTAACACTTCTTCCCCAAACACCTTCTGGATTTTTTATTCTATGTGCTTCATCAACAACAACCATTGTTTTGTTTCGCTTCAAAAAATCAAGAATGTCATTTTGAAAACGGTCAACGCCACCGTGAAAAATTAATGTTAGTTCTGGTGAGTTTGGTGAATATAAATGTTCTAATTTTTGTTTCACTGAAATATCACTATCACCAGACATTCTAAAAGAGTTTGGTTTATATCCAAAACATTCTGAAAATTCATTTTCCCAAGGAGCAAAAGATGAAAGAGGTCCAACAACCAAAAGTTTATCTACGTGACGAGGATCTTCTTTAGGTAAACTTTTCAAAAACGCATATGCTCCATAAACTATTGATGTTTTACCTGCACCAGGCACAGCAAAATTGCAAGAGTTTTGAGCAAATGCCATATGAAAGGATGAAAGCAATTGCAATGGATAGAGTTTTCTTGTCAACGTTTCTTTAAGGACTTCCTGAAAATTGTCAAATTGAGTTACTAAAGACTTATTCTCTTTAAACTCATTATCTCTAATTGCTCTGGCATTTTCACTAAACACTTCAAAATTTTCTTCCTCTTTAGAAAATGCCTGTAATTCTTCTTGTATATTTTCTGTGAATTGAAAATCGTAATTATACTTTCCCATCAACCCTTGAATCTCTTGAAGAGTTTTTATTTGTGTTTCATCACGAAATGGAATAAAAACGGAGTTCGATTCTATAAAGTAATTGAGTCTTTTGAGAGAAATTAAAAGTCTTTTGTTTTGTAATAGCGATTCTGTATCTCCATTTATGATAAAGAGATTATCTACGATATTGACATCTATAGAATAGCTCATTATAAGTTCTTGTTTATTTGATATCCAATCTGTTGTATTCTTTTGGTTTTATCTTGAACTTCTTCAACTTCATCAGCAGGTATTTTATCGACTTCAATTCCCTCTAATAATTCAATTATATGAGATAAAACTCTAGAAGGTGATTTTTTTTGAAGTGAATTGAAAATTTTATCACCTAATTCTTTAACCATTTCTTGAATTTCTGGTTTAGAAAAGTTCTTATGACCTTGTTTAATGGCTTCAAATGCTCTCATAGCATTTTTAAGATTCTTTTCAGGAGCTTCTGCTGCTCTATTGTAATAAACATCATTTTTGTGATCATTCAGGTTTTCTATAAATGCACTAGTATCATTTTCGAATTTTGAACTGTCAAAAAATAATTTATCTCTTGCGTTTAAATGTTTCTCAAGATTTACTGAATTAAAATCAATTTCAGGTTCTTTCGGGAGGCTATCAACAATTTCCTTGTGTCTAGAAGAAAAGCTTTTCCAAATATCTTTGTCTCCAAAAAAGTGTTTATCACTATTACCCTCTGCTAAATTTCTAAATTCCTTACCATCATATTCATCTTTGAATCGTAAATAGTCAAAAGCAATTGTTTTTAGTTCATCAACATCATTGTCGGAATATGCCCAATTTGCTTTTTTACTTGACTCTCCATAGAACGTATTTAACCATTTTGTTAGTGAAAGAAATTGATCTTCTCTACCATCAAGTTGGGTATAAATTCCGTCATATTCAAGATATTCGAGATACTCGTCCATTACAGACATTGTATCTAGGTATTTTTTTATTTCGCTTTCTGTTTCTCCCATCCATTCTGAGATGGTTTTAATAGCTTCTGTCTTTGTTACTTGTGGTGTTAATTTGTCAAATATTTGTTTGGCTTTCAAATATTTCTCAATTGGATTATATCTAAGCTTTTCATCTTCACCCATTTGATAGGTGGTTTCAAGTCTTTCTATTTCAATTGGATTCTCTTCAAGGGTTACAGGTAGTACAATGGCTTTAAACAAACCCGTTCTATCAATTCTATTCAGAATCATTGCTCTTCGGTTACCATCAATAATTACCCCGTCTTTTGTGATGATTCCTACTTTTTGTTGTCCAAATTCTTTAACACTTAACTCTGTTTTTTTATTTCGATCAATTTTTGATTCCCAAAGAAGCTTCTCAATTAAATTTCTTCCTTCTTCTGTTTCTACATTAATTTCTTGATTTTGCTTTTCTAAAGATTTAGTTCTACTAAGTATTCTCCCATTATATTTATTGTATAATAAGTACGAAAGAGGAATGTTGTAAACCGTAAATGGCTTTAGTTGTTTTTCCCACATTATTTCGTGGTTTAGCAAATCAGTTCGGTTTTTATCCCTTTCGATAATCTCCTGTATTTTTTGTATTCTAACTTCTTTGTTCATAGTTACTTTTTGTTTGCGATGGAAGAAATTTTATTGACAGCATATAAAGCAAAAACTTGTTTGATGGGTATTATAGTTTTGTTCTTAAATACTACTTTTTCTGTTTGCTCAAATGTTGAATTTGGACAGCCAACTTTTTCAATAATTTCTGCAATTTCATCTACAAGAATTGTAGGTTCTTTTAACTTCTCAACCGAGATTTGCTTTTCATACATATCTTGGAGTTGAACTTTATTTCCAATCTTTTCAGAAAACCCATTGTTGATGATTTTCAGAAATCTCTTGCCACCCTTGAAGCTTTCGATAAGAGGTTCTAATTCTTGGTAGTATTCATCCTCAACTTTTTGGACAGGAAAGCCTTCTCCTGTTCCATATTGAATAGAAGTAAACCATTTATTTTTTGTTTTACTACTTTTATCAATATCGTAATTAGATAATGTTACTGTTAAATTACCGTCTTTTATTGGGTGTCTTCTAAATCTTGCACCCTTGTTCTTTACGGGAGGATTATTAAATTCCTTTAGTTTATAGGTATTTAAATTAAGTACTCCTTCAAGTTTAGGTGTTTTGATTATAATCAAGTTCTTGGGCTTACTAAGTTTTAGAAACTGCAATGTTGTTTCTGCCAAGGCTCGACTAACAGCACAGCAGACAGCATTACCTACAAGTCTCCATTTAGTGTTTTCAGAACCAATAAACTGATAAGTTATTGGGAATCCCATAATAATTGCCGCTTCCCTTACAGTAGGTAATCTGTATTCTCCATCTCCTTTTCTATTAATCTCTGATTTGTAAATAATAGACTCCCTTGAGTTAGCAATTTTAGTTGCAGTTATAGTTCTGCTTGGGTTATTACTATTCTCTGGAAAAGACATTTTTCCCATATAAGGGTGGTTCTGTTTCCAAAATTTCGAAAACCTCCACTCAACCTCATAAACTCCAGTATCATAGAAATGATCTGTAATCTGATTCTGAGGAATTCTAATATCATAATTTATGTCTTTTACTTCTATGAAATTTTCCTTCTGAAATGGGGATGGAAAATTTTGTTGAATAGTTTTTATCGATTTATATAACGGTAAGTCTCCTTTTAATTTTGGATTAGAATGAGTGTGCTTGGGAACTATAAGTTTCTTCTGTTTGATAATCTCGCCTGATATTACTCGCTTTCTTGCTTGTATTGATCCATAGTCTGCTGAATTAATTACAGTTGTATTTTCAAATAGATCAATGGCTATTTTATTAGGACTAATTTTATGCTCATTCGCCCAATCTGTTAGACCTAAATCTTTAAAGGTATATGCGGTTTGTAAATATCTTTTGGAATTTACAACGTTTTCCATAAACCAAGCTTTAAGAGTAGAATTTGGTTGATGTTTTTTTACAGCTACTACCTTTAAGAAAGTCTCTGTTAATTTTACTCCTAAAGATTTATCTGCCTTTCCTGATTTGTTAGAACTTGAAAAGCTAACACAAGGTGGGCTTCCGAGTATGATATCAGTGTTCGGAATAGAGTTGATTTCATCAATAGAATTATCGAAATCTAAAATGTTCTTCGGACTACATTGTAAATTAAAGTTATGATTATAAGTGTCTACAGCAGGTTTCCAATGGTCATAACCGTAAATTATATCATATCCCATTTGTCTGAAGCCTTCGGAAAAGCCTCCTGCTCCACAAAAAAAGTCTATTACTGTTAATTTATTCATCTATGGGTCAAATATACGTTTTTCTAATTTTTCAAATCAATTCAGCGTTGGCAAAAAACAGGCTCTTTTGGTTTTTTGAGCGTTGGCTCGTGTGTCGGCAAAACCAAAAGAGCCTGTTTGTGCGGTTGGCTTTTTACACTGACGCACAACGGTTAGTATATGAAAAGTAGGCGATTTCGAAGCACGAAACTTTCGGTTAAGCACAAAGTTTGATACGAGCTAGAAGCCTTGAATTTATTACTGTTTCGCCTATTTTTTATATACATTGTTAGCTCTCGTTTTTCTTTATTTCTCCTTGTAATTCAGGGTGTTCGCTAAAAATATTTTTAACCAAATCAAATGTTCCTTTACCGTGTTGATTACTAAAAGCGTAAGTCTTACCATCAAATACAAGCAGTTCGTTATCTTCATTAAACCATCTTGAAGGGTCATAACTTCTTACATTTTTTATTTCCCCTTCTTCAAACTCCTGCTTTGAATTACATTCTTTATCGACCCAAATCCATCTTCTTTCTCCCGTTAATTGCATTAAGTTTTGCGGACTTATTCCAAACTTCACACTTTCGCTAATTGCCAAATGCATAGTTTGTCGTTTGTTAAGGTTACTTTCAGTCCTACCGTTTATTGTAACATCAAATCTTGAATAATCACGACTGCTTTCTCTACGTGCTTGTCTTTGTTCTGCTGCCTTTTCTCTTAATTTAACTTGGTAGTCAGTCGTTTCTGGTAGAGGAATGATTTGTTGAATATCAAAATATAAATTTGCACCGTCTTTTTGTGGTTTAATTCTGATACATTTTATATCAATGTCTCTTTCTATTAGCCACAAAACAGAAGTGGTGATTTCTTTGGAAAAGTCAGCCGATACTAATATTATTCTAACATCATTTGCGAACTCTTCTTCGTTAATGTCATCCCATTCTAAAAAACTTAAAATTGCTTCTTGTGGGTTGTCAATTTCAAGCTGATTTTTTTCTACATAATGCTGAAATGCCTTGACTGCTTTTTCAAAAGTCATATTAGCAACCATAGCCGCATATCTTATAGACTGAAGTTCCATATGACCGCCATCTTCTGTCCTTTTAAGCTCTACAACCACTAAGTTTGCATCTTTGTCAATACACAAAATATCAATTCTTCTTTTACTGTCTTCCCAATCGCCAAACTCGCTACTAAGGACAAATAAATTCTTCTCAACTGTTTCTATTGAGTTGATTATAAATTTCTGTAAGTCTCTCGCTTCATCAATTCTTTCGTTTGAGAAAGTAGTCTGTTGAAGTTCAATTATCTTCTGTCCGTCAAGTTTATATATTGGCATATTCGTTTTTTTCAAATGAGAGCTAACACCCAGCTATACGCTATTTTTGTTTGTTGTAGCGTATATTTTTTCCAATAGTAGCTATTGTTTAATGTTTCTAAAAATTTCTCCAAATATATTAAAAAATAACAATTATTGCCAATCAGCCAAGTTGGGTTTCCATTGAAGTTCACTTATGTTGGCTTCGATAGTTATTGATTAGGCAGATTGCTTCTGCTCCTTCACACTTGTCCATAACAAGGCATCGCAATGACGAAAAAAATGGGCTTTGTGCGTTGAAAAAGCTCCTCCTAAGACGAAGGATTACGGACTTTTAAATCAAATTAATTCGCTTAATTAACTCATCTTTATAGGAACCACCAATAGGTATTAATTTTTTGCCACCTTCTATTACAATGTTAGGTTGCTCTATGGCTAAAATTTTGTCTATTCTAACAATAAAGGAGCGGTGTACTCGCTGAAATTCTTTTTGAGGTAATTTTTTCTCTATGTCTTTCATTGTAGAATGGATGGTATATTTAGCATCAGCTATGTTAATTACCACATAATCTTTAAGAGCTTCTACAAACAATATGGCAGAGGTTTTCACTTTTACCAACCTAGAGTTCGATTTTACAAAAATAACTCCATCAGCGGCATCTTTATTCTCTACTAATGAATATAAAAAATCTCTTTCTTTAATCACTTCTCTTTCTTTAGAATGCTTGTATAACGCCATTTCTATAGAAGTGTGTAAATCAATTTCTTTAAAGGGTTTAATAATGTATCCGTAAGGTTCGGTTACTTTGGCTTTGCTCAAGGTATTTTCATCGGCATAAGCGGTTAAATAGATTACAGGAATATTAAGAGATGTTTTAATTTTTTCGGCAGCATCTATTCCACTCATTTCTCCTTTTAGCATAATATCCATTAACACTAAATCGGGCTTATGTTCTTCTGCTAATTCAATGGCTTTTTCGCCTGTTGAGGAAGCTCCAACAATATTATATCCTAATTTTTTAAGGCTTTGCTGAATGTCTTTTGAAACGATTGCTTCATCTTCAACTACAAGTATATTGTTTTTCTGCATTATTGTGTATGTTTAAATATGATGTTATAGGTAGTTCCTGTTGTATTTTCTTGTGTTATTGTTCCGTTTATCTGTTCAACCAAAGTAGTTACTAACTGCAAACCTAATGATTCTGTGTTTCTAAAATCGAGGTTTTTAGGTAATCCTACTCCATTATCTGCTATGCTTAAATATATATTTTCTTTATCTGCTTTTAAACTTATTAGTATGTATCCTTAATTTTTTCTGTTTTCAGGGAACGCATATTTTAAAGCATTCGAAACTAATTCATTTATTATTAACCCGCAAGGTATTGATAAATCTAAGTTTAACGATACTTTGTTAATATCTAGCCTTAACTCTATTAACTCGTTGTTAACGAGGTATGAATGTACTAAATTTTTAGACAAATTTACAACATATTCTGAGAAATTTATTTGTGAGAAGTCATTTGTTTGGTATAAACTTTCGTGGATAAATGCCATAGACTTAATTCTGTTCTGGCTTTCCTTTAAAATGGTAAGTATTTTTTCATCATGAATATAAGACGATTGTAGGTTTAAAATACTGGAAATAACCTGTAAATTGTTTTTTACTCGGTGGTGAACTTCTTTTAATAGAATTTCTTTTTCTTTTAATGAGTTTTTAAGTTCTTTTTCGGCTATCATTTTTTCGGTAATATCGTGTGCCATCCCTGATACTTCTGAAACAGAACCATCTTCATTAAAAATAGGGCTTAAAAAAACTTCTTTAATAGAAAGCTGTCCTTTTGGATTTTTTCTCTCTGTAATAAACTCAATTTTTTTACCTTTAAAAACCTCGCTGTATTTTTCTGTCCAAAAAACATCTAATTCACTTTTGGGTTTAAACAAATTGGAGTTATTAATGGTTGGTTCTTTACCATAAGAATCTATAAAAGATTTGTAATAATTTTGGTTGTAAGAGGTTAATCCCAAGGTTTTATGGTAGGTCCAGAATAAATGCGAGCTGTTTTCTATAATAGATTGCAGCTTGGCAGTTTGTTGCTTGGTTTGTTCTTCAGCAATTTTTTTATCGGTTACATCATGAGATATTCCTGAAACTTCTGAAACCGTACCGTCTTCATTAAAAATAGGGTTTAACACTACTTCCTTATATAGTTTTTCGCCTGAAGGAAGTGTTTGTTCTATGGTAAATTGTTGGGTTTTTCCTTCAAAAACTTCTTGGTATTTTTTATCCCAAAATGGTTGGTTTTTTTCTTTTTTAAGAAGTGTGTTTAATTTTAATTTATGAATATCGTTGTATGGTTTGTATCCGTAAAGTTTATAAATTTCTTCAGCAAATTTTTTATTAAAGGAGGTAATTCCTTTATTCATATCATAGGTCCAAATCATGTGGGTATCTATTTCAATAATAGATTTTAATCGGGCCGATTGTTCGTAAATTTTACTTTCATCATATTTACGCTGAACAGTAAGGGCAATACTTCCTGAGAAAAATTCTAGTATTTCAATGGTTTTTTCATCAAAAGCATATTTATCATCGTAAGATTGTATGGTAATAAATCCTATGGTTTTGTTTTTAATTTTTAGCGGAACACCAACTAAAACCTTACACAAAGGACCATAAATATCAATTTTTCCTGCTTTTTTTAAGCTCAATAAATCTTCTTTATAAAGGATAATTGGTTTTTGGTTTTTAATAAGGTATTCGTTTACTCCTTTTTTATTTTCTCTTGGAGCAAGTTCTAATACACCGTTTCTGGTAGAATCGTAAAAATAAAGGAACTCTATGGCTGTTTCGCTTTTCTTATATGAAATACCAAAAATATTGGTGTCTATAATTTTGCCTAGTTCGCTTCTAATGCCTTCATAAATATCTAAAGGGTTAATTTTTTCGGTAATGTTTTTAGCTATGTTATTGTAAACCGTTTGTAGTTTATTTTGCCAACTTTCTGCAGTTATATCTCTTAAAATAGCTCTTGTTGAAACCATTTTACCTTCTTCAATTTTACTACTTATATCTCCATCAACAATAATTTTTTTACCTTTTTTTGTAAGTAAACTAAAGGTTATTCTATCTCTGGTAGGTTTTTTAGTATTCATCATTTTAGTGAAAAAATCTTCACAATGTTGTTTATCATCCTGATGAATAAATTCGAAAATATTTCTGTTTTTTAGTTCTTTAGCAGTATAGCCCAATGCTTTTTTCCAAGCGTTATTTACATAGAGGATGTTTCCTAGGGCATCAATACTTTGAATTAAATCTGAGGCATTTTCAAATAAATCTCTGTATTTTTCTTCACTTTCTATAAGTTGTTGTTCGGCTTTTTTCATTTCGGTAATATCTCTAGAAACACCCATTGTTCCTATAATTTCACCTTTTTCATTTTTTAATACCGATGCCGAAAGAAATGAAGTAAATGTTTCTCCTTTTTTATTAATATTGGTTATTTCTCCAACAAAAACTCCTTTTTTACTTAACTGATTTATAACCTTTTGGTAATCTTCTTTATAGGCATAAACGCTAGAAATATCTTTGTTTTTAATTTCATTTTTAGTATAACCAAATGCTTTTTGAGCAGCTTTATTATATTCTATAATTTTTCCTTTATTATCTGAAGCACAAATTATATCTAACGAACTATTAATTATACTGTTAGTATATTTCTGATTTTGAATAAGTTGCTGTTCAATTACTTTTCTTTCAGCTATTTCCTTCTGAAGAGATTTATTAGATTCTTCAAAAAGTTGTAGTCTAAGTTTTTCTTTTTCTAACTGCTCTCTTTTTAGTTGATCGGTAATTTCAATAAGTGTTCCCTCTACTCTTTTAGTTTGTTTATTAACTATACTGACATTAGTTAACACCCATAATTCTGACCCATCTTTTCTTTTTTGTCTTAGTCTGTAATTGGTTAAATATTCATTTTTATATAAATCCTTAATGTATTTATCCCTATCATCTATAGCAAAATAGAGCATTTCTGCATTTTTTCCAATAAGTTCTATTCTAGATTTATAACCAAAATATTTAGCAAAGGAATTATTACATTCTATTATAACATCATTTTCAGTAATAAAAACTCCTGCTAAATTTTTAGTAAACAAGTTTCTATATAGTTCTTCTTTTTCTTTTAAATGAAGCTCGGCTATTTTTTGTTTAGATATGTCTCTAATAACACCAAAGTTGGTAAGTAATTTGCCTTTCTCATCAAATTTAGAAACTATTTTTTCTTCTAACCAACTATAATCTTTATCTGTTTTCTTTTTAAATCTATATTCAACTGTAACCGGTTTTTCTTTATTATTAAAAATTTCTTTCGATGCACTTTCTATTTTATAAATATCGTCAGGATGGTAAAATTGTTTTTTTTCTTCCCATGATATTTTTACAAAATCATCTAAATTTTTACCTAATATTTTCTTTAGTTGTGAGTTAGAATAATCAAAGCTTCTATTTTTATTATCTGTAAAATCTATACTATAAATTCCTTCTTTAATATTTTCTAAAACCAAGTTGAGTTTTTCTTGATTATTTTTTATTTTATTTTGATATTCAACTCTTTCAGTAATGTTTCTTCCTGTTGCTACTAAAACATTTTTGCCTAAATACATTCCTTTTCTTAGAATAATTTCGTGTAAAGATTCTTTGCCATTTTTATCTATTATCCACCAATCAAAATATTGAGTTTTTATTTTAGCATTTTTTATTAATGTTGGAATTTCATTAACGTCATTCTTTTTTTTGTTGCTTAAAAATGCTGGCGTTTTTCCTATTAATTCTTCTTTTTTATAGCCTAACACATTTAATACAGTAGCGTTTACATCTATAAATTGTCCTTTATCATTAATCATATAAATTAAATCCGGACTATTATTTAAAAGGTCTTTGTAGCTTTTTTCAGAAACTTTTATTTTATCGCTTAACTGTTTACTTTCGGTTATATCTCTAAGTACAGTAATGGTTTCTACTAAATTGCCTTCTTTGTCGTATTTAGCATTTAGTGTTTCATCTAGCCAAATGTATTCTTCTCTTCCTTTGGGTTTAAACCTAAATTGAGTGCTTGTTCTTGTTTTTTTATTATCGTATAAATCTCGTATTGTTTTACTAATAATCTTCAAATCATCTGGATGTATTCTTTTTTGAAGTTCTCCGGAAATTCCCTCTTTAGTAAATTCTTCTTGTGTTAATCCTATTAGTTGTTTTATTTGCGGACTAATAAAAACCAATTCTTTAGTACTATTTTTTGGGTTAAATTTTACATTGTAAATTACTTCCTCAATGTTTTCTATAATAAATTCTTTTTGAGTGGCTGCATCTATTTTTTCAGTAACATTTTTTGCGGAACCAAAAATGCTTTTTAGCTTTCCTTTATCATTATAGGTAGGAGTAAAGCTTTCTTCTATCCAAACATATTTATTTAGTTTTTTGTTGAAAAACCTATATTGAATAGTTCGACTTGTTGTTTCTTTTTTACTGTTAGTTACTATTTTAGTAAGCTCATCTATATCATTAGGATGAAAATATTCGAACAATTTATCCTGATTTTCAATGTATTCTTTTTTACTTAAGCCAAGAACTTCTTCAATTTGTGAACTTAAATATTCAAATTTTTTGTTTCCATTTTCATCAAAAGAAATCTGGTAAAACATCTCTTTAATATTATTTAATACCAAAGAAATATTTTCTTGATTTTGTTTAAGAATTTCTAATTCTTTAATTAATTCCTCTTTTGTTTTATTGGAATAATTCACTTTTATTTAATCTTAGATCCGTTTATTTTATAGTTTTCACCATCTTTATATTCTATAATAAGAGAAAGTTCGCCTAATTCGTTATAGCTTTTCCAATTACCTGTTTTAGTTCCCATTACATAGTTTTCTTCTCTTTTTATTTTACCATTTTCATAAAAATATTTATGTTTTCCATCGGGCAAACCGTCAATAAATTTTCCTTCAAAATGTAATTTTCCATTAGGAAAATAATATTTCCAAACTCCGTGTCTTTCTCCATCAATGTATTTACCAATTTCTTTATGATCTCCTAATTCATAAAACCATTCATCTTCTTTTTTTCCATCAATAAATTCTCCTTTGGTAATTAATGTTCCATCTTCAAAAAATTCTTCCATCATACCATCTCTTAAACCTTTGCGGTAATTTTCTTCTCTTAAAACACTTCCATTTGGATAATACCAAACCCATTTTCCTATAGGTTTTCCTCCTTCCATATAACTACCTTTTTGTTGTAATTGGTTGTCAACAAAAAAATATTCCCATTCATCTATTTTATCTCCATCTTTATAATGTCCTTTCGATTTTAATTCTCCTGTTATATAATATTCTTCCCAATATCCTTGTCTTCTATCTTCTTTATCTATTAATCCTTTGGCAAGTAAAATTCCATGTTCATAAAGTTCTGTTAATTCTAAATTACCTTCTTCATCATAATATTTAAATTTACCGTGTTCCTTACCTGTAACATCGTAAGTTCCTTCTTTTTTTACTGTTCCATCGGTATAAAATTCTTTTTTAATATCTAAGGTACTAAGCTCTTCTGCAAATAATTGAGGTTCGCCATTTATATAAAGTGTAGCATTGGTTAGCATGCCTTTTAAATCGTATTCTTTTAAATAACCATTTAATAAATCATTTTTATAAGTAGCTTCTTCTTTTAGTTTTCCGTTATCATAAAACTTTTTCCAAATACCTGTTTTCTTGTTATTAAAATCATATCTATTTATAATTTCTTTGCCTATTAACGTTCCTTTTTTATAAACAATAATAGAAATTATTCTTCCGTCTAATCCATATTCAAAAGCATTTCCTGAGGCTAAATTATCTTCATAAAAAATTTCTTTATGTTTTACTTTAGCAATAGAATCGTACAGAATGGTATCGTAATAATGTGTTGTAATTCCTTGTTTAATATCGTCCACATAATTTTCTTCTAAAATTACATTGCAATTATTGCTAAAATAAGTTTTTAGTCCATTTTTTTTATCGTTTTTATATATAATTTTTTGGAGGGTATCTTCTCTCTCATTATAAAAAACCCAAGTACTATCTAGTAAATGATTTTTTCTATTTCCTTCAGATTTTTTTAATCCGTTTGGATGATAAGTTACCCAATATCCTTCTGGTTTTCCATTTTTAATTTCTCCTTCGCTGCTAACAATGCCATTTTCGTAATAAAATTTTTTATGCCCATCCTTTAATTTTTCTTGAGCAAAGTAAGGCAATGAAAATAAAAATAAGAGGAAGAAAAAACTAATTTTATTAAGATGTGAATACACTATTATATATATTATTATTAATTAAAATTAAAAAAAAACTATTATTACTATTAAGGTGTTAAGAAGGTTTAAAATTAGTAATTATAGTTCTTGTTTTTATAAATTATAAAAAGTTATTGACTACTATTAACAATTTTTAATTTTATATAAGTTTGATAATCTTTTAAGTAACTAAACTATTAACTTTTTGTTAGCATAAGCTATTAACCAATTGTTAATTTTATATTTATAAACAAGAATTTTTTATTGTTGTTAGTATGTTTTCCAAAAATAGGCATATTAAAATAGTGCTTAATTCAATTGTAATTTTGATTAGCATTTTAATTGGATAATGCAAGAAATAGTTTTTGATTTTTATTAACTTTTTTCAAGACTATTAACAACTTTATTGTTATATATAAAATGTTTAAAAACAACCACTTATAATTATTAATAATTTTGAATGTTAGTAAGTAGATAAATCATTTAAAAAGGCTAATTTTATTGTTTAAACAAGTAAAAGTTAACCGCTTAAAAATCACAAAAATGGAAATCACAAAAATTTTAATAGGTAGCGATCATGCCGGATATGAATTAAAAGAGCTAATTAAACAACATTTAGTAGCCAAAGGAATAGAAGTAAAAGATGTTGGTCCTTTTTCTGCCGATAGTGTAGATTATCCAGATTTTGCACACCCTGTAGCTGATGAAGTAGCTAGCAATGCTAGTATTTTAGGTATATTAATATGTGGAAGTGGCAATGGTATTAATATGACAGCTAATAAACATCAAGAAATTCGTTCTGCACTATGCTGGAAACCAGAAATAGCTGAATTAGCTCGTTTACATAATAATGCCAATATAATTGCACTTCCTGCTCGTTTTATTAGCAATGAAGAAGCTATTAAATGTGTGGATGTTTTCTTATCTACTGATTTTGAAGGTGGTCGTCATCAAAATAGAGTAAATAAAATATCTTGTTGTTAGGAGTTTAAAAATTAAGGGTTTAAAAGAAACTTTTTTAAAATTACTTACGTTAAACAAATCGCCTTTCATTTTTAATAACTTTTAAAACTAACAATATATGGACTCAATAGCGAATAATATTTCTGCTTCAGAAGCTGAGGCAGTTTTAATAAATAAAGAAGATATAGCTAATTTACATTTCCCAAAAGATGATGTTTTATTAACCCCCGAAGATAAAAAAGAAAGATTAAAGAAAATAGAAAGAGCAATGCATTTGGGAAATAATAAAATTAAAGTAAAAGTAATTTTTCAGGATGTTGAAGGCAAAAAAGTAGTAGATACGTCTATTTGGGGAATTACAGAACAAAATATTATTCTAAAAGGAACAACCATAATTCCTATTAGAAGTATTTATGAAATTAAATTTTTCTAGTTAATTGGTTTTTTATTGATTTTTTTAAAAGCTCCTAATTTTGGGAGCTTTTTTAGTTTTATTAACTTATATATATGTTAATAAATTAATAGAAATTACAATTATTAATTAGTTTTGACATTCATCTTTTAAAATCAGGCAGATGCGAGCTTTAAAACACGCTTTAATTGTATTATCACTTTTTTTTACACACCAAACTTCTTTTGCACAAATAGACCCGCTAGAAAAAGTTAGTTGGGAATTTAGCATAGAACAAAATGGCTGCGAAGCATATATTATAGGTAAAGCAAGTATTGTAAATAAATGGCATGTTTATGCAGCTCATTTACCAGAAGGCGGTTTTGCATTGCCCACAGTAATGGAATTAGAAAAATCGGATAAGTACGAAATTATAGGAAAGTTAGAAGAACCAAAACCTGAAAAAGTTCGTGATGAAATTCTTAATGAAGACCTGTATTTACACTCCGGAACAGTTAAATTTAAACAGAAAATAAAAATACTCTCCACAAAAGATTTTACTTTAAAAGGCAATTATTCTTTCCAAACATGTGATGATGTACAGTGCTTACCTCCTTTTGATGATGTTTTTGAAGTAAAAGTAAAAGCTTGTCAACCAAGCGAAAAAAACAATAACGCTGAAATGAGTTTTGTTTTAAACGAAACCGTTAATACCGATTCTACTGATAAAATAGAAGAACAAGCAACAACAGAGCTTCCAGAAAACAAAACAGAACAAACTCCCACCAAAAAACCAACAGATAAACTAACTGATAAATCGTTGTTAACCATTTTCTTTTTAGCTTTTTTAAGCGGTTTTGCAGCTTTATTAACACCTTGTGTTTTCCCAATGATACCTATGACGGTTAGTTTTTTTACCAAGCAAAGTAAAACCCGTGCAGCAGGAATTAGAAATGCATTGCTTTATGGTGTTTCTATCATTGCTATTTATATATTTTTAGGTACTATTATTACTGCAATTTTTGGATCTGATGCTTTAAATGCACTATCAACCAATGTATATTTTAATATTTTCTTCTTTTTATTGTTAATAATATTTGCTGTTTCGTTTTTAGGAGCATTTGAAATTGTATTGCCCAGCTCTTGGGTAAACAAAGCCGATTCAGCTTCTAACAGAGGAGGATTAATAGGTATTTTCTTTATGGCATTTACCTTGGCATTGGTTTCATTTTCATGTACAGGACCCATTGTAGGAACCTTGTTGGTTCAGTCGGCATCAATTGGCGGAATGGCTCCTTTTGTAGGTATGTTTGGTTTTTCATTAGCACTGGCATTGCCTTTTGGTTTGTTTGCAGCATTCCCGGGTTGGATGAATTCTTTACCAAAATCGGGTGGCTGGTTAAATACAGTTAAAGTAGTATTAGGATTTTTAGAGTTGGCATTAGCTTTTAAATTCTTATCGAATGCAGATTTAGTGATGGATTGGCACTTATTAGAAAGAGAAGTGTTTTTAGCTATTTGGATAGGTGTTTTTGGAGTATTAGCCATGTATTTATTTGGGTTTATTAAGTTGCCACACGATAGTTCCATGCAAAACCTTTCTGTTGGAAGAACATTGTTAGGAACTCTAGTGGTTATTTTTGTTATTTATTTAATTCCCGGACTTTGGGGAGCTCCATTAAAATTAATTAGCGGATTTCCACCACCAATGGAATACAGCGAATCTCCCAGAGGTTTTGGAAATACTTCAGCTGCATCAACAGTAGATTATATTGAAGGAACACATGTTGGTCCACAAGGTATTCCTGCATTTTTAGACATAGAAGAAGGATTGGCGTATGCCAAAAAAGTGGGTAAACCAGTATTTTTAGATTTTACCGGAAAAGCCTGTGTTAACTGCCGAAGAATGGAAGAAGGTGTTTGGGGCGAGCCAGGCGTTATAGAGATTTTAAAAAATGATGTAGTGTTGGTATCACTTTATGTGGATGATAAAAGAGACTTGCCAGAAGACGAACAATTTGAAGTAGAAGAAAACGGTAAAACCATAAAAATTACTACCATAGGTAAAAAGTGGAGTCACTATCAATCATCAAAGTATAAAGTAAACACCCAACCTTATTATTTAATATTAGATGAAAATGGCAACGAAGTAGGCAACGGAAGTGCCGATTACGAAAACCATGGTAATGTGGATGCCTTTAAAAAATGGTTGGAAGAAGGATTGAAGTTGTATAAAAAACCCTAAACATCCCCGAAGGGGAGGAGCCACGAATACACGAATAAAAGGGTTTAACCACATAGATTCATAGCTGCCTGATTTATAAACTATTTTTTGTATGTTTGGGGGATAATTTTAACTAGAAACAAAAAACACCTCCTATATATAGAAAATAAACGCTATAAAATTGAAAAAGTAGCGTATAGCTGGGTGTTGTGCGTCATTTAAATTAACAGACTGAATAGGAATGAAAAAAATAACAATAGATAATTATCTGGATAGCCACTACATTCACCGAAGCAATTGGTTGAGGGCAGCAGTTTTGGGAGCCAATGATGGAATTATTTCTATTTCAAGTCTTGCAATCGGTGTTGCCGCAGCAAGCTCAACAAGAGAACCAGTTGTTTTAGCAACAGTCGCTGGATTAGTGGCAGGAGCATTATCTATGGCAGCAGGAGAATATGTATCTGTAAGTTCACAAACAGACACCGAAAAGGCAGACATAGAAAGAGAGAAAAAAGAACTAGCAGAAATGCCAGAAGAAGAGCTAAATATATTGGCTCAAATCTATGAGAAAAGAGGGCTGAAAAGCGAAACAGCATTTCAAGTTGCAAAGGAACTCACTAAAGCAGATGCCTTAGAAACCCACATACGAGATGAATTGGGAATTAATGAAATAAGTAAGGCAAATCCTATTCAAGCTGCATTAGCCTCTGGTGCTGCCTTTTTAGTTGGTGGTGTTTTACCTCTTTTAATAATTCTTTTTGCCCCAATAAAAGAAATGGAATATTGGCTGTATGGATCCACTATCATTTTCCTAATGATTTTAGGAGCAATGGCTGCAAAAACAGGAGGCTCAAGTGTGAAGAAAGCAATAGTCAGAATTACTGTTTGGGGAACCATTGCTATGGGACTTTCTGCATTTGTGGGTTATCTCTTTGGAGTAAATGTTTAGAAGTTAAATAATACAGGAGAAATAAAAAAAACGAACGCACAACATGGTGTATAGTGCATAGCTTCCTAACGTCAGTTACGACACCATACACAGACCGTTACCTACAAGCTGAAAAAACGACACGGACAATAAATGAAAATTAGAAAAGTAAATATTCAAGACATTGAAAAACTAAAAGAAATCGGAAAATTGACTTTTGCTGAGACATTCTCTTCTAAAAACAGCGAAGAAGATATGCGTGAATATTTGGAAGATGGATTTTCGACCGAAAAACTAAACACGGAACTGACCAACCCAAACGCTGAATTTTACTTTGCCGAAATTGACGGAAAAACAATTGGATATTTAAAGGTCAATTACGGAGAATCGCAAACTGAAATAAAGGACAAAAACGCACTTGAAATCGAGCGGATTTACGTGCTAAAAGAGTTTCACGGAAAAAAAGTCGGACAAACTCTATACGACAAAGCGATAGAATTAGCGAAAAAAGGAAATATGGATTATGTTTGGTTGGGCGTTTGGGAAAACAACCCAAGAGCCATCCGATTTTATGAGAAAAACGGTTTTGTAGCTTTTGACAAGCACATTTTTAAATTAGGAAATGACGAACAAACCGATATTATGATGAAGTTAAAACTTCAATAAATGAGCTTTAGATTTATTTTTCCAACCCGCTTGAGATTCGTAATCTACATAATAGATTTTTAAATCGGCTTGCGATTCATAATCTACAAAATACACTTTTTTATCAGCTTGGCTTTCGTATTTTACCGCGTACCATAACCCATCTTTATTCGCTTGGCTTTCATACTTAACATGATATACTTTTAAGTCACATTGCGATTCGTAATCAACAACATACACTTTTAAATCTGCTTGAGATTCATATTTTACTTTAAATATTTTTTGTCCGAAAGCAACATTGTTGCTAAAAGCAAGTGCAAAGAATAGGACTAAGGCAAGGAGGATGTTTTTTCTCATAATGTTATGTTTTAAATTTAACTATTTTGATTAAAAACTAGTTAAATCGATTAATATTTACTTCTTCAGGAAGTGGTTCATGGTGTAACAAATATCGTACAAATTTTTGAGCTAACCAAGGAGCCAACATTACTCCCTTTGTTCCTAACCCATTAAAAATGAATAGGTTTTTATGTTTAGGATGCCCTCCCAACAATGGTCTTCTGTCGCTAACAGTTGGCCTTACTCCTGCTTCGTGCGTTTTTACAACAACTGTATCTTTTATAAATTTTTGAGCTTTGCTTAACAATTCATGCTTGGCTTTTTCGGTTATATTTTCATCAATATTATCCCAATCGTAGGTAGCTCCGAGTTTATAAAATCCATCATAAGGCAATACAAAAACACCTTTGTTAATAGCGGCTTCTAAAGTTAGATTTTCAAAATCTACACTTAGCACTTCGCCTTTGGTAAGTTTAAATGGCAGGTGTTTAAAGTAAGGATTGAAGCTATTTTTATAACCTTCGCAAAAGATGATGCCTTTAGCTTTAAAATTGTTCCAATAAACAATATTTTCTTCAATTTTTAGATCAGCATAATTAAAGTTACTTTCAATAAAAGCATTGTTTTTATTGAGGTATTCTTGAAAAACCTCCAGCCATTTTTTGGTTCGTAAAAAACCCGATTGAAGCACTTTTGAAGCTCCATAGGGCATGGCAATATATTGTTCATCAAAAGGCTTTTCATTTTTATCACTTATCCAATCGAATAATTCGGGTTCGTTGCTTTTTTGTTTCCAAAAAGAGCTTTCTTTTTCATCTACAAAAAGCTTATAAATAGGCATTTCTTGGTAAAAATTATTGTTAAGCAATTGTTCTTGATTTCGGTAAAAATTAACAGCTAATGGCAAAACACTTTCTACCAACCAACTTTTGGTAAGTCGTTTAAAAACTACCGGATTACACAAGCCCGCAGCAACTTTAGAAGAAGTTTGAGGATGATTTTCATCTATTACTACAATTTTTTTACCTGCTTCCATCAGCTGAAAAGCCAATACAGAGCCTGCTAACCCTTGTCCAACTATGATGTAATCCAATTCATTCATTAAAACAAAAATAGATTAAAAACTCAGAATTTTACCACATAGTTGCATAGTTTTTAGTTTGTTTCCATTTTATGGAAACGCTCTGAGAGACTATATTTTTCTTGTGCGGTTATGTAAGTCTATGTTTCTATGTGGTTTTTGTAATAAAGTAATTAAAAAATTCATAATTTTAAATCTTGAAATCGCCTAACTAAAACTACATCAATGAGTACAATTTCAGTCAATTGGAAACCCGAAATGGACAAAACCATTTTACGTTACCATACAATTGCTTTATGGGTTGCAGTAATTTTCGACATGCTGTTTTTTGTTACTGATTACTTTAATATTTATGAATATTGGCAAGAGTTTTTAACGTTCAGAACCGCTGTTTCTTTAGTTTGTTTATTTACGGTTTTGTTTCACAAAAAACTTAAAATCCCTTATGAAGTGTTAGGTTTTATACCTGTTTTACTTATTTCTATTCAAAACGCTTATATGTGGAGTGTGATGGACGTTGAACACCTTCAGAAGCATGCCTTTGCTTATATTGCTCTATTTATTGGGTCTGGTATGTTTATGTTTTACCATGTGTATTACTCCATTACTATTGTGGTGGCTAATATTATTGCCAACATTATTTTCTTCCGCTATAATAGTTCATTAAGTCTTGATGAAATTTTGGTAAGTGGAGGCTTGCTAACAGGAGCTGTAGCTGTTTTTTCTATATTGTTAATTAGAATGCGTTATCGATTAACTAAAAAAGAAATTGTTGCTCGTTTGATGTTGGAAAAATCTAAAAAACAATTGGAAGAGCAAAAAGCCATTACCGAAGAAAAAAACAAGGAAATTGTTGATAGTATTAATTATGCAAAACGAATTCAAGATGCTTTAATTACTCCACCTTCTAAACTAAAAAAACTGTTGCCAGAATCATTTGTTGTCTTTTTACCGAAAGATATTGTTAGTGGCGATTTTTATTGGGCTACGGAAGTTACTACTACCAAAACAAACGAACTTAATGAAAAGGTGCTAATTTTTGCTGTTGCAGATTGTACAGGGCATGGGGTTTCTGGAGCATTTATGAGTATTATAGGGTTGAAAATTTTAAATCAATCTAAAATACAATCTAATATTAACTCTCCTGCAGAGGCTTTAAATTACTTAAATGATGAGGTTTATAACACTATAAATATTCACACAGAAGATGAAAATGTGATAAGAGACGGGATGGATATTGCACTTTGTAGTTTAAGGTTTCATTCAAAAGATTCAACGTTAGAAAAATCAGAAACAGCAGCCATATTGCAATATGCTGGAGCAAATAATCCGCTCTATATTGTTAGAAATGGAAATCTTATAGAAACTAAAGCCGATAAGCAACCTATTGGTGCTTATGAAACGGAGAAGTCTTTCCAAAACCACGAAATTGAATTGCAAAAAGGGGATATGGTTTATATCTTTTCAGATGGTTTTGCCGATCAGTTTGGTGGACCAAAAGGAAAGAAGTTTAATTATAAACAATTTAAACAACTATTACAGGAAGTAGCACGCCTACCTGTTGATGAACAACAAAAAGTGTTGCTTAACAACCATATAGAGTGGAAAGATGACCAAGAACAATTGGATGATATTTGTATTATGGGCGTGAGAATTTAAGGTAAGGTTACCATAAAAACACCTCTCAGCCCTTTGTTAATCAATTCTTCTTTTAGGTTTTGAATTTCTGTGGCTGAAGAAGATTTTCCGTATCTAATTTTTGTTAAGCCACCAACATTTTCTTTAGTAATTAAGTTATAATCTAAGCCATGTTGCTTACAGAAATTACGCACTCGTGTTTCAGAATATTCTGAAAGAGCTAAAACTTGAACTCCGTATTGTTTTTTAGAAGAGGTATTAGTTGGGTTTGGTGTAGACTTAGGTTTTTCTTCAGGCTTTTTGTAAGTAGTTTCGGTAGGTGGAGTTGTTTCTTCTTCAGGAGTTTCTTCAATTACAGGCGTTGAACTTTCTCCCTCAACTTCTTCTTCTTTTTCTTCGATGGTTTCAGCAACAATTTCTTTTTCCTCTTCTTTTTCACTTTCAACAGGAGTGGTTGTTTCTTCAGTAGCCTTCGTTTCTTCTTCAACTTCAGGAGTTGTTGAAGCTAAAGTACTAATACTTCCATCTATGTTAATAGTCAGTGGCGCAAGAGCTACTTTGTCTTTTACTTCATTACGTGAATATTGAATAGCTGCAGGAATATTTAGGGTTTGTCCGTTGCTAATAGTTAGTAAAAACTCAATGTTTATAATTCCTGATGCAGGAACGGCCATTAAATAAAACTTTAATTGATTATTTTTTCTGTCTGTAAAAAAAGAATTATTAGGGGATGGTGTATAAGTATGAGCATCGTCAATATCATATTCAATACGAGCAATATCAACATTTTCTAATCCGGTAATAGCGGTTTTCACTAAAAACTCATTGGGTTGTCCGGTAGCTTCAACAATATGAGATGAACTTACTGTTTGTGCAAAAATATTAGCTGAGGTTATTACCACAACAAATAAAAAAATCAATGTGTTTTTTGTCATAATTCAGGGTTTAATTAACCTAAAGGGCGATTAAAATTATGGTAAATATATAAAAAAATCCCGTGAAAAAAGTAATTTTCAAATGATACAACTCTAAAATCATGAACTTTAAATACGAAACATCAAACTCTTTCCAGTCCTTTTTTATAAGTTGCAATAGCCCTTTCTCGGGCAAATTTATGTTCTACTATGGGAGCAGGATAGGTTAGTTCATTGAGGTCTTTTACCCATTTTGAGATGTATTTAAGCTTGGGGTCAAATTTTTTAACTTGCTCGTAAGGGTTAAACACCCTAAAATAAGGTGCGGCATCGCAACCTGTTCCTGCAGCCCATTGCCAATTACCATTGTTGGCTGCTAAGTCGTAATCTAGTAGTTTTTTTGCAAAATAAGCTTCGCCCCAACGCCAGTCTATTAGTAAGTGTTTGCACAAAAATGAAGCAACCACCATTCTAACCCTGTTGTGCATGTATCCAGTTTCGTTGAGTTGTCGCATCCCAGCATCTACAATGGGATAGCCTGTTTTGCCTTCGCACCAAAGCGAAAACTCTTCTTTATTGTTTCTCCAATTTATTTGGTCATATTTGGGTTTGAAACTCTGATTAACAACGTGTGGGAAGTGAAATAAAATTTGCATAAAAAACTCTCGCCAAATCAATTCATTTAAAAAGATTTCACTTTGGTGTTTAGTGTTATTAATTACTTTTCGGATGCTAATAGTGCCAAATCTTAGATGTGGACTTAAATAACTAGTACTGTCTATTGCTGGGAAGTTTCTTTCTGCTTCGTAATTCTCTAGGTTTGTTAGAGAGTAAGATTTTACCTTGATAGAAGATAGATTAAAACCTAAAGCAGCTAAACTGGGAAACTCAAAATGCTTATTGGCTAAATTAGTAAGGTAGTTTTCGCTCTTTTTAGCTTCGGATAAGTTGGAAGAAAAAGCCTTTAACCACTTATTTTTATAAGGAGTATAAATGGTATAGGGAGTTCCGTTGTCTTTCAGAATGTCGTTTTCTTCAAAAATAACTTGATCTTTATAATTGAAAACAGCAATGTTATTGGCTTTTGCTAGGGTACTAATTTCAGCATCTCTTTTAATGGCATAAGGTTCATAATCTTTATTGAAATAGATGTTTTTAACCTCATGTTCCGATATGATTTTTTGCCAAATCTCTTTAGGGGTTCCCTTTAAAACCAATATACTACTTCCTATTTTTTTTAGTTCTTCATTAATGGCTTGAAGTTGTTTGTAAATAAATGAAATGCGAGCATCATTTTCAGGAAGTTCTTCAATAATGTTACTATCAAAAATAAAAAGGGGAATAACTTTTTGATTTTCGCTTAAGGCTTGAAAAAGAGCTGTATTATCTGATAAACGTAAATCTCTTCTGAACCAAAAAAAAGTAGTTTTCATAAAAGATTATTTGGCTTTTTTAAGGGTAAACGAAAAAGTAGATCCAACGCCTACTGTGCTTCTTACATTTATGGTTTGTTTGTGAGCTTCAACAATGTGTTTTACAATAGAAAGTCCTAGTCCGGAACCACCATTTTCTCTGGCCCTACCTTTATCTGTTCTGTAAAATCGTTCAAACAGACGGGGCAAGTGCTGGGCTTCAATTCCTTCACCATCATCAGCCACTTCAACCAAAATATTATCATGCATATCAAAAAACTTAATTCTTATAGTGCCATTTGGTTTACCGTATTTAATAGCGTTGATTATAAGGTTAACCAATACTTGAGTTATTTTTCGAGCATCTGCCATTACCCAAATTGGTTTTTCTTGATTTTGAATTTTTACTGTAACTCCAGCTTTATTTATTCTTTCTTCAAGAGAGTCTACCACTTCTTTAACAACTTCAACGATATCAGTTTTTTCAATTTTCATAGAAAGTCTGCCACTTTCTAACTTTGTAATTTCATCTAAATCTTCAATTATATCTATCATTCTCTCTACGCTATTGTTGGCTTTAACCAAATAATCTTTATTAATATTTGGGTCGTCCATTCCTCCTTCTATAAGCGTAAGTAAATAGCCTTGAATATTAAAAATAGGTGTTTTTAGTTCGTGAGAAACATTGCCAACAAATTCTCTTCTAAAGTTTTCTGAGGTTTTTAATCGGGTAATTTCTTGCTGATTGGTTTTTGCCCAATCTAGAACGTCTTGCTGAACTTTTTGAATAATATTATTACTAAAGTCAAGATCTTCTATTTCACCATCTTTTTTTAATTTTTGATTGTGAATGGTTCTATAAATAAGTTTAATTTTTCTATAAATAAATTTTTCTAGAGCATATAAAAATCCAAAGTAGCTTGTTAATAATGTAATGATAAAAAGTAGTAAGAATAGATAAATTGGAAGGTTGCAATCAAAGAAAAGCAAGCCTATAAATAAAGAAGTAACAACAGTTGAAGCAATTAAAAAAGCTACTCTTATGGCAATACCTTTAGGGGTTAATTCTTTCATTTATAGCAAAAATAGCATAAAATAAATTGAAAAATAGGATGTTACTCTACCAACTTTAATTTATAACCAACACCTTTAATGGTTTCTATGTGTTTATCTCCTAATTTTTCTCTTAGTTTTCTAATATGTACATCAATGGTTCTGTCTCCAACCACTACATCTGTTCCCCAAATGGTTTCTAGTATAACTTCTCTGGTAAATACTTTTCCGGGTTTAGACATTAATAACGCTAGTAATTCAAATTCTTTTTTTGGAAGAGCAAAAGAATTATGATCTTGATAAACCAAGTATTTTTCTCGGTCTATCTTAATGTTGCCTACTTCTATTTCAAGTTCGCCAACAGGTTCAACAGCATTATATTTTCTTCTAAGAATAGCTTTTATTTTGCTAACCAATAACCTTGGTTTTATAGGTTTTGCAATATAATCATCAGCACCAGCATCAAAACCTGCAACTTGCGAGTAATCTTCAGAACGTGCACTTAAAAAGGTAATCAATGTATCTTTTAATTCATCTATAGCCCTTAATTCGTGACATGTTTCTATACCATCCATTTCGGGCATCATTACATCAATAACAATTAAGTCAGGTTTTTCTTTTTGTGCAATTTGTATCGCTTCTTTTCCTGACAAAGCTGTTAGCACTTCAAAACCTTCTTTTTTTAAATTATAGCTAATAAAGGTAAGGATGTCTTGCTCATCATCAACTAATAGTATCTTTTCGTTTGTCATAATAGTAGTAACTAATTATTTTCAACAAAGTTACCCCTCTTCTTTTGTTAATTGTGTTAATTTAATATTAATAATGCTTCTGTTAGCCTTTACATAAGCTTGAGACAATAAACATATCAATAAAAACTGTTCAATAAATTTTTCAGATAATATTCCCTTAACATCATCATAAGAGTATTATAAAATAGAGGATACAGAGAAGTAATAATGTGCTCGTTATTTTGCCATCGAAAAGTTAATTATAAATTTTAAAAATGAAAAAAATGAAAACAAAAAACTTACTTCTTATTGCTACTTTATGTGTAGGAATAGCTGGGGGCTTTACTTCTTGTTCTAAAGATGATAAAAAAACTCCAGACCCAGTTAACCCAACTCCAACACCAGCCCCTAGTAATGTAATTACTGTTACTGATAATGGCTCTGGAACAGGAACAACTACTTGGACTAATGACAAAGTGTATATATTAGATGGGATGGTATTTGTAAATTCTGGTCAAGAATTAACCATACAAGCAGGTACAGTTATTAAAGGAAAGCCGGGAACAGGCTCAAATGCTTCTGCTCTAATTGTTGCAAAAGGTGGTAAAATTAATGCTGTTGGAACACCAACACAACCTATTATCTTCACTTTTGAAGCTGATCCGTTAAACGGTTCTGTACCATTATCTACTTCAGGACAATGGGGTGGTGTAATAATTTTAGGAAACGCTACGTTAAATTCTACTCCGGGAACTTCTGCTATTGAAGGAATACCTACTACAGAAATCAGAGGGATTTATGGAGGTACTAATGATGCTGATAATTCAGGAGTATTCAAATATGTATCTATCAGACATGGTGGTACTGATATTGGTGCAGGAAACGAAATTAACGGATTAACCATGGGTGGCGTTGGTTCAGGAACTACAATAGAATATGTTGAAGTTGTTGGAAATGCTGATGATGGTTTTGAATGGTTTGGTGGAACAGTAAACACTAAATATTTAGTTGCTTCAAATGGTGATGATGATTCTTTTGATTACGATGAAGGATTTAGAGGAAAAGGTCAGTTTTGGTTAGCCATACAAAATGCTGATGCAGATAGAGGTGGCGAGCACGATGGTGGTACGACTCCTGAAGATGGAATGCCTTATGCTACACCAAAAGTTTTTAATGCTACTTATATCGGTAACGGAACGTCTAGATTATTAACTTTTAGAGATAATGCAGGAGGAGAATACCACAACTCTATATTCCATAACTTTGGTAAAGGAATTGACATTGAAGATTTAGCTTCTGGTGAAGATTCTAAAAACAGATTAGACAATGGACAACTTAAGTTTGATGGTATTGTTTTATCAAATATTGGTTCAGACTTAATTGTTTCAGAGGTTACTAATCCAGGTGCTGATTTATCCACTCATGCAAGTATAACTAACTTAACGGTTCAAAGTGTATCTATTTCAGCAGCTAATCCTATTCCATCTGGTTTAGCAGCAGGAAATGCTCCAACGGACTCATGGTACACCAATGTAACTTACAAAGGTGCTTTTGAACCAGGAGGTGCTAACTGGGCTCAAGGTTGGACAATGACTTTTCCATAACAAACTCTTTTAATGAATAGTCTTAAATAGTCGATACAGATTAATAATAAAATAAAGTTATAAATCAAAAAAGCAAAGCAACCGTACAGCACGGTTGCTTTGCTTTTTTGATTTATACGAGTTTCTTTTTATGGTATTTTGTTTATCGGTGGTTTGGTTAGGAGTTACCATATAATTAAATGGGTACTTAAGTTATGGGAATAACCACAGAAATACAGACATTACTAATTTAATTTATAGATTAGTTGTTATTGTAAAAGCTTAAAAATGAGTTTTTTGATGAGGAGTGGGTTATTTTTTATATTTTTGGAGAAGATATATGTAACCGAAAACTACACATATACACCTAAAATGGGTTAGGTATATGTAGTAAAAGTACATATATACAAGTTGGCAAACATTAAAGTAAAAGAAGATAATTATAATGAGAAAGATTAAAATTACAATAAGTATTTCAATTGTTTTATTCTTTGCTTCATGCTCGTCAACAGATTACTATTTGTGTCAGTGTAAACATGGGAACTTGCAAAAAGGAGAACTTGTTACAACGACAGATACTCTAAGAAATATGAGCAAGGAAGAAGCGGAAATTGAATGCTCAAATTATCAAACAACAGATGATCCAAATGGGGCTATTAATTGTGAATTAAAAGAGGATTAATAAAATCGTAAGAAAATATAACGTTTGCTAACAATAGCTAAACAGTTTACCTGATTGACTTTTCAGGTCGACACCGCCAAGATTGCTTAACTTAAACGTTATGGGGAATATACAGAGACTTCAAAGTAAACAACTGAATAGAAGACATGGATTTGAAAGCGTATTATGATAAAATAGATTTAAACGAAATTGACCGATTTATATCTGAAGGACAAGAGGAAAATTTAAATCTTGAATTTAAAACCACTGTTCATCCAAATTATAATCAGAATAATAGAGAGGATGATAAAAAGAATATTTCAAAGACTTTTTCTGGATTTGCTAACTCGAATGGAGGTATTATAATTTGGGGAATTAAAGCGAAAGAGAACGCAAAGAAACAGGATATCGCGACTGATAAGAAACCAATAACGGAATTGACTAAGTTTTTGAATACAATAAATCGATTAGAGGGACAAGCTGTTACTCCTGTAATTACTGGGATAGAGCATAAAAAAATCGAGATTTCAAATGATTGTGGATTTATTGTTTCTTATATTCCTGCAAGTGATTTCGCACCTCATATGGCAAATTATTCAGGAAAACACTACTATAAAAGAAGTGGAGATAGTTTTTATACGTGTGAGCATTATGATATAAAAGACATGTTTCAGAGAAAGCACTCTGCTTATTTGGACTTGAATGTAAAAGACAAAAATATACATAAAATTTATGGTGATAATATGAAAATTGAAATAATCTTATCACTGATGAATACAGGAAGAAATTACGCCAAAGCTCCGTTGATTAAGGTAGAAATAAATAAACCATATAACTTTTCTGAATTCGGGTTAGACGGAAACGGAAATATCGGAGTTTTTAGAACAAAGTCTACTCCAAGGTCTCCGCAACTGTCTACTTATATGGGAGGACAAGATATTATTATTTATCCTGATCTTGAATATGACATTGACAAAATCAAGTTAGAAATAAGTAAAGAGGTAACGGAACTTCCAGAGTTGATAATTAAATATATGATAGTTGCAGAGAATATGGAAAAAATAAATTTTACCAAAACAATAACTGTAAAAAAGTAACATACAGTTGACCTGTTAATCACCTTCCCACTAAAACTCTTTATCTTCCTCTACTTCCTCTTCATTCGGTTGGGCAATTTTATCTAAAAACTTACGCAAGCCTGTTTTTTCTTTCTTCTTTTCACTTTCTTTTTTCTTTTTGTTGTCTTCTTTGGTGTTGTTATCTTCGGCTTCTTCCCATTCAATTTTTAACCCGTCTTTTTTCTTAGGTTCTTCTTTGGTAATAGTGGTGTCTTTTTTAAACCAACCAAATTCTTTGTTTAAAATGCTTTTTAAGGTTCTTTTTTCTTCCTGTATGTTTTCTTTCATGTTGCTTTTTAACCCTTCGGTATCGTAGCTTACTTTGTAATTTTTAACATTGCCCGTAATTTTTAAAAATACCGTTCCTTTTCCTAAGCCATCATCTTCTACATAACCAAATTCTTCATTTTGTTTTTTGCGTTTTTTGGCTTTATCCCACAGTAGTTCGCTTAAATCTACTTTTACACGGTAATCTATATCGTTATTAAAATGGTGGCTTCCCGAAAGGGTTAAATTAACAGCCGAAGATTGTATTTCGGTTTTCGCAATTGTGATTACTTGTTTATTAATTTCTATAGCTGTTTTTAATTGGTTAAACTTAATGCGTTTCAGTTCATCTACTTCTATAAATTTACTCAACGCCATTACAGGCTCGTAACCTAATAACTCTCCATTTTTAATAATAATGGTAGAAGAAGCATAAATTTTATCCTTATTTACGTTTAGGTGTTTATCCCAAACGGAAGCAAAATCTACCGCAATGGCTGCTTTACCTTTGAGGTTTTCCGCATCTAACGCTTTTTGTCCAAAATTCTCAAATTGATAAAACAGTTGCGTAATATCAATATCGAACATCTTAGCATTACTGGTAATGAGCAGTTCGTTGGGGTTTTCATTATCTAAGGCGATACTTCCTTTAATATGTCCACCCATGGCATTAAAAGAAACATCGGTAGCCGAAAGTAAGTTGTCTTCCAATTGGATAACTCCTCTAAAATGATCTGCTTTAAATCGCCTGAACAAAAAAGTATCTATTTGTGTTGTAAAGGTAAAGGTAATGTTGTTGGGCAAACTCACCTCTTGCTCCGATTGGTTGGAAGAGGAAGATTGCAATAAAAAATCTTCCAACATAAATTTAGGAGAAGTAAAAGAAGCGGTTACCTCCAGTTTTTCATTTTCTACAAATAAATATGCCAGCAAATTTTTAAATACTCCCGAAATATATACCGGAGAACGATTTACTGTGGTGGTTAATGAATCAATTTTTATAAGGTTGTTGTTAAATTCAAAATAAGCATTGGCATTAATTAATTGGTAAGGTTTTGATTGCCATTTTAAATGCGTGTTGATGAGTTGAGCATTTCCTGTAGCATTAAGTTGTTGCAATTCCGAAGCTTTAATTTTTTGCAAATTGCTGATGTAGCCTTTGTATGCTACATTTAAAATAAGCTCTCCTGTGGCGGTTTCCAACGAATCTAATTTAAAAAACTCTTTCGCCATAGCGATATCAATATTGGCCTCAGAAGTTAGCTGAATATAAGGATTTTGGAAGTTGGCAATTTCATAATTTCCTGATATATGTCCTGCACCGAAATCGGCATTAAAGTCATTAATATTTAATTTGGTGGTTTTAGCATGGTTGTTTGCTCCATTGTTGTAAATCCCTGAAAAAGCAATATTAGAAAGCTCATAACCAGATTTTTTCTCTTTTAAGTTTCCTGATTTTACTTGAAAATTAGCTTCTACATGAGGGGTTTTGGTAGCCGAAAACATGCCCGAAACTTGAGCTTGATAATTAAAAACACCTTTAGCATCGTAAGCAGCCAACGATTCTTGCATTTTTGCCGGAAGTAAGGAGAAAAGTGTAGCAAAATCTACATCTGCTCCTTTAGAACTCATCTGTAAGTCTAGTGCTTCGTTTTTATCTAAAATGATGCCTTTTAACTTAAAAATAAGCTCTTCAATGCTTATTTCTCCTGATTGTATTTTGTAACTTAATTGTTGTTTGTTTACCTCAATTTTACCTTCTATATTGATGTCTTTATCTTTTAAAAAAGCTTCGTTTTTACTGTTAAGTTGGTTAATGTGTAAACTAATGTTGGTCTCTAAATGGTAGTTATTTTCGTTAAAATTTCCCGAAAAATTCATTTTGGTTACTACCAAACCCATATCTTGTTGCTTAAAATCGTTGAGGTAACTAATGTCCATATTTTTAAACTGCACATCCGACAACTCAAAAGCAATTGGTTGCTTGCTACTTTCAGGATTGGTTTTCCAAAAATGGAAATTATCTTTTCCTTGTTGATTGAAAAAAATGAAGGTGCTACCGTTTTCTACACTAATTTTTTTTAGCACATATTTTTTGTTGAGTAAATCAATAATATTAAACTGAAAATAAACCGACTTTACTTTTAATAAAGGAGATTTATGATTGGTAGAAGCAACTTTAACATCTTTAAATTCTACCGAAGCATAGGGAAATTTTTTAAGTACGGAAAAGTCAAGATCTTTTACATCAATAGGCACATTTACCTGATCGTTAATGGCTTCAACAATGTATTTTTTAATCTCTTTTTCATAAAAAGAAGACATTACAATGCTAAAAGTGGTAATTAATACCAACAGCACTACAAATGAATATCCAATGATTTTAAGCCAACGCATAAGCTATGAAACGGAAATAATGAATTTCTATTTTATCTGTTTATATTAATAGTTTATTATCAGTTAGGTAGAACTCCCAAATTATCATTTTACTAAAAAGTGAATGTATTAAAAGTTCGTTTCAAAATTAAATGTGTTTAATGCTTAAAAAGATATTTTAATAAGTTTTAATTAACAATGGGTTGTGAAGGTGGGAGGGTTAGGTTAAAAGTTTAGAGATGTATAGAAAAACCATTATATCATGTCATTCAGGAGGAACCTTGTTTGGATGAGAGGTGAAATTTAGTTTTGTGATAATGAATAAATGGAAGCAATTACTCATTAAGCTTTCCTTTCAAGTTTTATTGAATGACAACTTGGAGATTCCTTGCCTCTACTCAAAAAGGTTCCTCTTGAAAGACAAATAGGGAAACCTCAAACAAGAAACTTTCAACACTTTTTTATACCTTTGCTCTATGCAGCAATCGCAATTCATAGAAAGTATTAAAAATCCCACCATGTTGAGCCAAAACACCAATGAGCTAAAGTTTGTGATGGATGAATTTCCTTATTGTCAAACTGCTCATTTAATGTATGCCGGATTACTCAAAAAAAATGATGATATTTTATTTGAAGAATACCTTAAAAAAGCGGCTGTTTATTGTACCGATAGGCAACATTTGTTTTATCAATTGCATGCTGTTGTTGATGAGAAAACGGAAGAAATAAACACAATTGAAACAGATAAAAATGATGTTACGGCTGAGTTAGCAAAAGAAGTTGTTGAAGAAAAAGTAGCAACAAAACAAGTGGAAGACGTAACGCCAAATGAATCTACAAAAGTTGATGCTTTAGAACAACAACTAAGAGCTGCGGCAATTAATAGTTATATTTTACTTGAAACGGAAGAAGACAAACAAAAGTCGAGTACTCCGGAACAATCAACAATTAAAAAAGAGGAAGCTAAAACTCATCAATCAACTTTTGATGTTGATTCACCACATTCTTTTTCTGAATGGTTATCACACTTTAAAGGCGATGTTCCACTTACTAATGATGTTAAAACCACCACTTCTAACATTGATAAATTTGATTTAATTAATAAGTTTATTCAAGAAGATCCTAAAATTCAACCTAAAAAGACAGAATTTTACTCTCCAATAAACATGGCAAGATTGAGTGTGGTAGATAATTCTGATATGATTAGTGAGACACTAGCCCTTATCCACGTTGATCAGGGACATTATCAGAAAGCGATAGAAATGTATGAAAAATTAAGTTTGAAATATCCAAAAAAAAGGAGTTATTTTGCAACCCAAATTAAAAACTTAAAACAAAAATAATGTTTACACTTATCACAGTATTAGTTATCATCATCTGCTTCTTGCTTTTGTTGATTGTATTAATTCAAAACCCAAAAGGTGGTTTAGATTCAGCTTTTTCTGCTAATAACCAAATTATGGGTGTTAGAAAAACAACTAACTTTTTAGAAAAAGCAACTTGGACCTTAGGTATTGCTTTGGTAGTATTGAGTATTGCTTCATCTGCTGTTAACCCAACAAAAACGGTTACTGATGGCGAAGCTGGTGACTCAAAAATTAAAGAATTAATTGATGAAAAAGCTGCTCCTACAATGCCAAACATGAACAATGCTCCTGTACCAGCTCAAGAAAATCAAGAAGAAAAATAATACATAATTAACTTTCAATAAAAGCAAGGGTTTAATTATCCTTGCTTTTTTTATGCCTTAAAAAATGTTTCAACAATATAAATATCATTTTTGGCTGCATGTAGTGGTGCTCATTTTCGGATTAACCGGAATTTTAGGTAAATTAATTGAGGCTAATTCTTACTTGTTGGTTTGGTATAGGGTTTTAATAGGTGTGGCAGCTATAGCCTTGTATTTTTTAATAAGCAAACACTCTTTTAAAATCAATAAAAAAATACTGAAACAAACCTTTATGGTAGGGTGTTTAATTGCTATACATTGGGTAGCTTTTTTTGAAGCAATAAAACAATCTACCGTTTCTATAGCATTGGTTTGTTTATCGAGCAGCACCTTATTTACCGCACTGATTGAACCACTTTATTTTAAACGAAAAATTAAAGGGTACGAGCTATTTTTGGGCTTACTAATTATTGTGGGGTTAGTATTGATTTTCAATTTTGAATTTAGCTATTTAACAGGAATTATATTGGGTATTGTAGCGGCAGTATTTAGCTCTTGGTTTACGGTAATTAATGGTGTTTTAGTAAAAGAAACCAATTCTAAAACACTTTCTTTTTATGAATTGTTAGGGGCTTTAATCATTTTATCGAGCTACTTAATTTTTATGAACCTCGGAAATATGGAGGCTTTTCTTATTCCAGTTTCAGATATAAAATGGTTATTAATTTTAGGGATAATTTGTACTGCTTTTGCTTTTATTATGTCGGTAGAAGTAATGAAAAAAATTTCTCCGTTTACGGTAGTAATTTCCATTAATTTAGAACCTATTTACTCCATAATTATAGCCGTTTTACTGTGGCCCGAAAGCGAAATAATGTCAACAGGTTTTTATGTAGGGATGGCGATAGTTTTATCGGCTATCTTTTTAAATGCTTTCTTTAAATTTAAAGCAGATAAAAAGGCTATAACCTGAGTTCGAATATTCTTTTGAATTCAGACCACTTGTAAATAGTGAGTTTCAACTAAAAATGATGAAATAATAGTGAGCTATTATAAAGCATTTTTAGGCAGAAAATTGCTGTTTAGAAGAGGATTAACAATAACGTTTTTCCCTAAAAGTCAATCTACTGCGTTATATCCTCTCGCTTTAGCTCGCTAAAGCTTTGAAAATATGCCTTGTATATCAACTTTTATAAAAATCTGAATTTTAAAATAATATTCGAACTCAGGTTAAGTGTTATTGGGAAAGTAATTGAATAAATTCTGCTTTTTTTCTTCGAGAAACTTCAAGTTTAGAGCCATCACTCATCACAACATAACCACCATCCCCTCTAACATATTTTTTTACATGAAGTAGGTTAATGTAATATGATCGGTGAATTCTATAAAATTTCTCATTAACTAACATTTCTTCGTACTCACCAATTTGCTTTGAAGTAACAAAGTGTTTGTCTTGACCAACCACATGCACATCTGTATAACTTCCTTCAGAATGAAACCTAATAATATCTTTAATTTTTATAAAATTTAATCCTTCACCATCATGGATAACAATTTTTTGTTCTTGTCCGCTATTACCTGATGACAAATTATTTAGCAGTGTTTTTAGTTTATTATTGGTTAACTCTTGGTTCCTAATTTTTGATTTAAATCTGTTTATGGCAGCTTCTAACTCATCAGCATCAATAGGTTTTAACAAGTAATCTAATGCACTATATTTAATGGCTTTTATAGCATAATGATCATAAGCAGTGGTAAAAATCACATCAAAATTGATATTTTCTAACTTTTCCAATAAATCAAAACCATTTTCTCCAGGCATTTCAATGTCTAAAAACAACAAATCGGGTTGATGTTCTTCAATAGCCGAAATAGCTTCTTTTGCATTAGCTGCCTGAGCTTTAATTTCTATATCAAAGAACTCTTTTAAGATAGTAGCTAAATGCTCTCTACCACCTTTTTCGTCATCTACTATAATTGCTTTATACATAATAAATTATTTAAATTGGCACATATAATTCAACTCTCGTTCCGGCTGGTTGGTTGTTTATTTTAAGGTCGTTTATTTTTACCGAAAGCTGATTGCCATTAAGCGAGTTTAAGAGTTCTACTCGTTCTTTAGTAATATTCATCCCAAAAGAAGGAGAAGTAGTGTTTTGTTTTAGTTTAATAGCATTTTCACGCCCAATTCCGTTGTCTTCTATAACACATTTAAGCAAATGTTCATTTTCAGGTAAAAACTGTATTCTTATTATTCCTTCTCCATCTTTATGCGATATTCCATGCCAAATGGCATTTTCAACATAAGGCTGAATAAGCATTGATGGTATTTGTTCATATTGCGTATCTATGGTTTCATCTACTAAAATTTCATACGAAAATTTGTTGTTTAATCGCAGTTGTTCCAGTTCTAAATATAAGGTAAGTGTTTCTATTTCATCTTTTAAAGAGATTCGCTGACGTTTAGTATTGGCTAGGGTGGCTCGCATTAGTTTAGCAAATTTACTCAAGTAAATGGAGGCATCTTTACTTTCATTTTTAGAAATAAAATTTTGGATAGAATTAAGGGTGTTAAAAATAAAATGTGGATTCATTTGCGAACGAAGAGCTTGTAATTCTGATGCTAATGCTCTTTGTTTTTGCTCTTCAATTTGTTTGTTTTTTAGTTGGTTTTGCTTTTGGATTAAAAAGTAAATTAAGAACCCTATAATAATTAGACCAAAAATAAGCGTTAATAAAAACCATGCTGACATGTAAAATGGAGGTTGAATGGTAAAAGAAATAACTGAAGGTACGGCACTCCAAATTCCTGAATCGTTCATGGCAAAAACTTTAAAAGTATAGCTGCCGGGAGCTAACGAGGTATAATAGATAGAGGTATTTACGGTATAAATCCATTCTTTATCAAATCCTTCTAACATGTACTTATATTGAATGCCAGATGGACTATTACTTATTCCGCTAATATTAAATTCAATAGCATTGTTTTCATGACTCAATTCATAATGACTTAATGTGGTGGTGTCTTTACCGCTAATTTTTACACTGTTTATAAAAACCGATGGAGGCAAAGAATCTTGTCTAATTCTATCTGTTCTAATGGTTTTAGAGTTGATTGGCTTTTCTGTTTGTTGATCAATAGGTAAGTTTTTTAAAATAAACTTGCTTTGTACTTTTTCATTTTCAATTTCTGTAGATGAAAAGATAGCCGGAGAACTGTAGGTTATAGTTGAATTAGCATCAATATGCTCTAACTCATTTTCTAGTTTAAAAACGCCATTTCCGGAAGTACCAAACCATAAGTTGCCTTTAGCGTCTTCAGCTACAGAAATAACGGTTTGATTTCCTAAGTATCGGGTAATATTAGCTTCTTTTAAACTTCCATCGGCATAAGAAATGATGCCACCACTATTTAGTGCAAACCAAATTTTCCCTTGTGAATCTTGAAAAATAAACTCCACATTTTTTTCCACAAAAATTCTATTCAAGAAAGTAGCATTGTTAAATCTTATTACTTCGTGTTGCTTAGAAAACAAATATGTTTTATCTTTTAGCTGAACTATGTTTGTTCTGGAGTTTCCTGCCGCTTCTGCTAATGGAATAGTAAAGCTATTAGAGTTTGTATTAACAAAAAGTTCATTTTTAGAAGTGTTTTGGTTGTTTCCAGAAATTAATTTGCCGCTAAATGTTAATACAAAATAGGGGTAAGGATTTAGTTTGAGGTTGGAAATGGTTTCTGTTTTTAAATCAATTTGAATTAAAGCACTACCAACTATAGTACTTATATAAAAAGCAGAATCGGCAAAAATTACAGAGTTAATGATTTTGTTCTCTACTCGTTTTTGAACCAATTTATTAAAAGGAAAAGGAACGAGTTGATTGTTTTTTATTTCAAAAATTTCTCCATAAATACTCCATACATAAAGGTTTTTAGGGGTTTTTATAAATTTAGAAAGGTTTTCTTCAGTAATAATTTTAGTTAAGTTGTTGTTTTTTATCTCAAAAACACCTTCGCTGCTAATAAAGAGCATTTTATTTTTATGTTCAACAATATCATTAAATTGTAAGTAAGGAGAAGCAGCCGACTTGTAATTAGTAAAAGAAGGATTTTGAGCGAATAATATTTCACTAAAAATAACGAATTGTATGATGATTATTAATCTTAACAAACCTCCTAAATTTTTGATGAAAAGTAGTGATTTTTTGTTTTATAATCAACAACTAATATGGTTTTGGTCGTTTTTAATATACAAACGGTAGGGTTTAGTATATAAAAGGTTATTTGTTAAACAAGAAAACCAAATCTAATACTGGTGAAGTATGTGTATAGGTAAATAATACGTTTTTAGTTGAAAAGTCATAGGCTGTAATGGTGTTTCCTTCAACTATATAAAGTTCGTTAGAAAAAGCATCATATTTTATTTTAGTAGCATTAATCCCGTTTAAATAAGGCAAAGTAGAGTGAGAGTGAGCATAAACTAATACTAAATTTCCGTTTTGAGCAATCATAAAAACACCACCACCTAATTCTTCACACGTAGTAATTGTTCCTGGAGATAAGTTGAACAAAGTTGTTTTTGTGTTGTTTGAAGCATCATAAACAAATATTTTACCATCATTAGTAGTATTATCATTAGCAAAAAATAGAGCATTATTTGGAGCGTAAGCATATAAGCCAACTATATCCTCTGTTAGTTGTAACTGATGAACCATTGTTCCTGAGTTGGTCCAATAGGTTGTAATATATCTGGTATTGTTTCCTATGGCTTTTTCTTCAGAAATGAAAACATTATCATGTACTAAACCATTTTCGGGATAATAACTTGTTTGAACATTTGAAAAATAAGTAGGACTTCCATTAGAGTTGTAGGCTCTGATTTCACCGTTTCTTATACCTACGTACAATTCTTTATCGTGAAAAAACACATTGGTATAATAAGGAACCGATGAGTTTGGAAAATCTAATCCCCAAGATTGGCTCCCTGTAGCGACATCATAAGCCAAAATTTTTGCGTTATACTCCCCAACAGCTATTAATTGTTGACCATAAGAATTGGCAGCTCCACCTAAAAAATCTGTGGGTACAGTTTTGAATAAATTGGCACTACTCCCATTTAACTGATAAATAGAGGTTGTATTTCCTGAGTTGTCATAAAAAAAGACACCTGTTCTCGTTTTTGGGATTTCACCATAAGAAATATTAATGTATTTAGTTGCGGTATTGATTCCATCACTTGCTTTGATACTAAAATAATATTGTCCAGAAGGCATGTATAAATCATCGAAAAAATAAGGATCGTTAAATGAAAAAGACTTATCGTTTGGAGAATGAGAAATAGTAGGTAAAACAGGTATGTCGTTACTGTTTCTTAATGAAATAGAAATACTTTTAATGGTATTGTTATCACTAACTGATCCAGTTATAAAAATAGTATCATTACCATTTATTTGCTGATTATTATAAGGGGAAGAAATAGAAATTCTTGGCACTTCTTCGTCTGTAATTTTTTCGCATGAATTCAAAAAAATCAAGAAAGTCAACAATAATATGCTTATTCTTTTCATCATAATCAAAGTAAAATTAATGCTTTTTTTAGAAACCAAAAAAGCAAGTGCTAAAAACACTTGCTTTTCAGTTTGTTGATGGAAGTAAAAATTTATTTACTACCGCCTATTCTTATACCTATTTTTAATCCTAGTCTTAAATCCACAGGGATTTCATTTCCGATGTATGGAGTATAATCACTTTCATTAAATTGTTCGTCAGACAAGTCTTCAGCAAATGAATCACTATATTTAACATTGTTAACTATAAACTTCCCGATACCAAAGGTAGCTTCCAAAAACAGAGCTCCTTTAGATTGCCATTTGTAGCCTGCTAACGCACCTAACCCAAATGCTGAAGTAGAAACATCTGTTTTACCAATAACTATATTATTAGCATCATTTGGATCTTGCACAGCATAGGCATTATCTTTTGCATTGGAGCTTCTATATTTTCCGTAAACACCAATATAGATTCCATCATTTCCTTTGTTAGGAGTTGCATAAAATTTATACTCGGGTATAATATTCATTTCAGAATATTTTTCTACATCTCCATAAAGTGATTTACCATCTGCAAACATATTATCTGATGCGAAATTAATGTTCACTCCTATGGAGTTGCTATTATTCATTAGGTAATCGTAGCCAATTCCATATCTAGAAAAAGCAAAACCTAAAACATCAGTGCTTATGTCATGCTGTGCTTTAAGTCCTAATCCTGAGAACAGTAAAGCTGCTAATATTAATTTTTTCATCTGTATATAGTTTAGTTAATTATTTAAATTACCAAAGAGATCTGTAGATAACGGTATCTGGCTGACCATTTCCATAAGCTACTCCTATATCTCTAACTGCTTGAATCATTTCACTTTTTTGTTCTTGGTCTTTTAGGATATATTTCCACTCTCTTGCGTCAAGTTCTTTAACTCTAGCTTCAATTTTACTCATTAACGCTTTTACTTGACTAAAACATGCTGTTTGAGGTTCGATAGTAGCTAAAATTGCTCCTGCTTTTTCTGCTGCTTCAATATCTTGAG
This sequence comes from Vicingaceae bacterium, assembly GCA_965284565.1. GTDB lineage: Bacteria > Bacteroidota > Bacteroidia > Flavobacteriales_E > Vicingaceae > BRH-c54. Next base: position 1,130,384 of record OZ260100.1, on the reverse strand, counting down.
CTGCATTCCAAATAGTTTGAGCTTCTTGTAATTTCAATTTACAATCTCTTTCAATTTTCTTTAAATAAATTGGTTCAACAGCTTTCATACTTTTTTCAAAGCATTCATCACAAGCATCTGGAACGCTACTCAATAAGAAAATAGCTTCTTCAAATTGATTTTGAGCTTCTAAGTTTTTAGCTTTTTTAATGATTAAATCACAGTTGTTGTTGTAATAATCAATTATTTTAGCTTTACCTTCTTTAATAAATGCTTGTACTTCTGGATGAGCAGGTTTAATCATTTTAATTCCTGCCATATATGCTTTGTTTTCATTTACACCCACTCCTTTAACTGTAATGGTTTTACTAGCAAAAGCAGTTCCTTCAAAACCATCACCAATATAAAGTGTAACATCTAACGTGTAAGCATGCATAGTTGGAGGCCCTGGAAGTATATCTTTTGAAGCAACAGTGATGTTGGCAGAAATAACAAACCTAGAATTAAAAGGGCTGGCAGAAATCCCATTTTTGGTAATTACCTCCTTTAGTTTATTGGTAAGCATATTTTTTGCACTACTTGGCATTCCTTCAATTTGTTCAGGAACCCAAGCGGTAAGCATTAGTCTGCTCATTTCCGAATCTGATGCTTTTGATTGAGCAAAAGTGTTGTTACTGATGAATAACATGGTTATTGACACCAATAAAAGGTTTAATTTTAATTTTTTCATAGTAAATTGGTTTTATAATGTTATTATTTTCCTCCTAGTATAATGGTTGCTCTACCTAAACCTTTAACAACTACTTTGTTTGGAACACCAAGGCCAGCTAAATACTTGCTTAATTCTCTAGCAAAACCTCTTGTGTCTAAAGCTCTTCCTTTATCGTTGTATAACGGCATTCTAACTTGTTCAAAAGTCATCATGTTTTCAGTTACATCAAGCACGCTAAAACGGTTTTTAACAGTATTAGCAGCAATCCAATCCTCAATAACATAAGATAACTCGTCTCCATTAACCTCAGATTCTAAGTCAAATTCTGAATCACTCCATTTTTGGATTTTAACAATAACTTCTCTTCCATTTTCAAACATATCTTCAAAATGAGCCTGAAGAGAAGCGTTAAAATTATCAATATGAGCAGTTACGGCTTCTTGTAATAATACTGGAGTTTCTGCTGTAAATGATGGGGCTCCTGTTCCTTGAGCTCCTGCAATTTGTTTATCAGTATAAGCATCTAGCCCTTGTAGAATAAATGTCACTGATTTTTTAGGACCAGTAGTATTTACTGTCCAAGTTATTTGCATAATAATGTCTGCTTTAGCAATTTGTTTAAGTTTATCCATTGGTGTTTCCTCAATATCGCTTCCAGAGTCTTTTGAAGTCATCATATTATCTTCAGCAGCGTTTGATTCTAATGTTTTTAGTACAGATTCTAAGTTTTTCAAAGGAAAACCTCTTTCGTTCATCATGTTATTGATAGCACTAATTACCAAAAGTACATCGCTATCTTCTTGTAATGCTTTTTTATAATCAGGGATTTTAATTTTTGTTCCTTGATTATCAAACTCCATGAAATAACCATTTTTAATACACCAGTTATCACTTGGTACTACCATAATGGTTGGTTTTTTTGCTTGTCCTAATGTAGTTGAAATTGTAGCTAATACGATACTACATATTAATAATATTTTTTTCATAATGTTATATCTTGTTTTTAAGGGTTATAGATTATTTAATTATTTTATCAGCTATCATTCTATCTTTTAGCTTAGCTCTTTGAACTCTAATGATAACACCATAGGTTACTTGGTCTGCATATTTTTTTCTGCCCTGAACTACAGAAAAATGCATATCAGAACCGTCTTCTCCTGTAATAAACTCTAAGTATGCTCCTTGATCGGCAAAGAAGGCATTAAAATAGTCTTCATACTTTTCTTGAGCATTTACTTCAAAAATTACAGGTTTAGGATTACAGTCTTGTCTGCCATTAGTAATGCCTTTAAATAGTACATCTCTAACACCGTTTTTCTTCGCTTGTTCAACAGCATCTTCTCTGTTTCTACCCATACCCCAAGCTTTTACTGTTTGAGAACCATCCATTTCAACTCCCATGCACTCTGTTTCGTATTCATAATTTCCAGACATACTTCTTTGTGGGTCTCCACAAGAGTCCATAATAAATGTAAAAGCAACAATGCTTAGTACACTTCCTAATATAAGTTTTAATTTTTTCATGTTTTTATTAATTAAATTATTTAATGTTTAATTAGAACCCTGAAGATAATCCTTTGATTATTCCAGCTGCTTCTAAATCTTTTCTTAAAAGGTCAACCATCACAGTTACAACTACACCAATTTTGTATTCTTTACCAACTTTCATAGTTGTTGGTGTTCCATCTCCAGAGGTAGAAACAAACTTCATATATTTACCATTGTCTTTAAAGAAGTCTTCAAAAAATTCTTCTTTTTGTTGTTCTAACGCTGGATCATTAGTTAGTGGTCTTTGGTTAGTACAACCTTGAGCTCCACCTGCATATCCTTGAAAAATAATTCCGTGAACTGCATTTTTCTTTGCTTGATTAATAGCAATAGTTGCTTTTTTAGAGTAAGACCAAACTTTTATTACTTTAGTTCCAGGTTTTCCAATACCAACACATTCAATTTCGTATCTCCAGTTTTCAGTATCTTTGTTTGCTTTTTTCTTTTTGTTTATTTGAGCATTTGAAGTAAATGCAAACAATAACATTATTGAAGTTAATAAACTTGCTTTTTTTATTATGTTTTTCATAGTTTAACTAGTTTAATTTATAATTATTAATTGATTTGTCTTATTAACATACCAGGATAATACCCTTTACCTCCTTTAAAGTAAGTAAATTCAATATCATTTTCAATTTCTATTGGGTTTCCTTCTTCATCTAATGGCTCTTCGCCTATATTATATTTATTATTCCAAATATTTTTTTTATCCACTTTTATAACTCCTTTTCTTTTGTAAGTAACTCTCCCCTCTGCATCAAATACTTGTTCTAAAACTTCATATTTATCTCCTCCTTCTAAACCTTCTTTCAAGCCAATTTTAGCTCCCAAAGGTTCAATACTAACTAATGGCGTTTTTGTTCTAAAAGGTTCAAATTTTCTTTGGAGTTTATTATAAACAGAGTTGATAGATTTTAAAGTGGCATTTTCAATAATCATTTCTTCACTTTCGGCATTTGAACCCAAGCCTGATATTAAAGCTCTTGTTTTTTCATACCCCAATAGTTTTAATTGAAATAGACTTGAACTATCAAACACAGTCTTTTTAGTTGAGTCTATAGATGTAGAGTCCATCCACATATCCATATAAAAAGTAGCTTCTATAGAGTCATTCCATTGCATTTGATAAAGGTAAGCTGTTGTCCATATGGAATATCCTTGTCTAGCTTTTTCATAAGCTTTTTCTGCTATTTCAAGAGCTGTCTCCTGTAAAGCTCCAGGGAGTTTTCCGGCAGCTTCTTTAGCTATATCGTAAGTAATTTTTGCTGTTTCTTCATTACTTACAAATTTTGAATAATTTACAACCACAAATGTATTGCTAATTAATTCAATCCCTGCGTCCTTTAACATATCTAACCCTCTTTCTGTACTCAAAGCCATATCAGCTGCCTGAGCGGAAGCATCATAAGCTCCTCTTTCTTGAATTAAAGACATATCAAAAGCACCTTCTTCACTTCTGTTAAACCATTTGGCAATCATTTTGTTAGCTAATTTAGTATCTTTAAAATATTGATCTATAGCGGCACTAAAATCTTTATCTTTCGCTTTTTTACCTTCTTTTACTTCATTTATTTTATCCTGATAATCTGTTATATTGAAAGACTTAGCTCCTATTGTATGGTTATTGTATTTATCAGGAAATTCTGCATTTTTAAATGTGTTAAGAATTAAATCTTTTTTAGGAAGATTGTTATCTTCAATAATCATTGTATGTAAGGAACCTCTTCTGTACTTTACAATTTCAGTATGTTTATCTGTTTTTTGAATTTTAGTTATGTCATCACTTTCCTTTTGTGGTTTGCTTTTATCAACTTCTTCTTCTAAGGGTTGTTCTTGAGCATTTATTAAAGTTGGTTGGAAATTAAAAATCAGGATTAAAATTAACCCTGAATAAGAAATATATTTTTTCATTTATATAATAAAATTGCAATAAAAAAGAGCATTAATTAGCTAATTAATGCTCTTTTTATAATTATTTAGATTCTTGATTTTTAATTTGCTCTAATTGTCCTGGGATTGCTTTTTGTGTCTCGTTAAGAGCTTTGGTAGCTGCATTCACAGCTTTCACAGCTTTTATCGAATTTGTTTTAGGAGTGATTGATTTTGCTTCGGTTATAACATCTGAAGATTTTCCTAATAATTGAGCAGCTTCTTTTGACTGCGCTTCTAAATCAGATTTAACACTTCCTAAATCATCCATATTGTTTGCTGGGTCAGATAATGTTTTAGTAACTTCTTGATTTTTAAAGTACAAATTGAAAGCTGAATTGACATAATCATCTGTTGCAGCGTGACCAACTGCATCTGGCTTTTCTAATGTTTTAGTTTCTTTTGCTTTTTTTTCTTTCTTTTCTTTTTGAGCATAAACTTCAGTTGAAACTCCCGTTAGAAATAACGCAATAAATAAAACTCTTGTAATTTTTTTCATGTTTTTGTTTTTTATAATTAATTTTTTAACGTTCCAAATGTACAAATAAATATTAATATCCCTAATTAATAAGTCGTTATGTTATTTTTAAAAACATGAGCAGTATGGCAAAGATTATACCACGAATTTTAAGAAAAATTAAGAAACAAATTTTATTCTTCTAGATAATAAGCTTTTACTATATTTCTAAGATTATAGGCAGAAGCCATTACTTCTCCATAAGCTCCAGCAGAATATATAGCTATTAAGTCTCCCCTTTTGGTTTCAGGTAAATCTAAAGCTTTGGCAAAACAATCAGACGATTCGCAAATAGGACCTACAACATCATATCGTTCTGTTTTCTTTGCTTGTGAAGTTATGTTAGCTATTTTATGTGTTGCTTGATATAAAGCAGGACGAATAAGTTCTGTCATGCCAGCATCTACAATAGCAAAATTAGTTTTGATGCCTCTTTTAATATATAACACTTTGGTAATCAATGAGCCACATTGGGCAACAACCGCTCTTCCCAACTCAAAATGTAATTGCTGGTTAGGACGGAGTTGTAACAGGTCTTTAAAAAGTTTAAAAAAGGTTTTAAAATCAGGGATACTATTTAGTTCAGGATTTTCATAATCTATTCCTAAACCTCCGCCAACATTAACATGATCAACAATAATATGATGGTTATAAAACCACTCCTGAATTTCATTTACTCGCAAACACAAGCCTTTAAAAACCGACAAATCTGTTATTTGCGAACCTATGTGGAAATGTAATCCAATTAACTTAATATTGGTGAGTTGCTCTAATGATTTTAACACATCTTCTAATTCCCATAAGTTAATTCCAAACTTATTTTCCTCTAAACCTGTAGTTATATAATGGTGTGTTTTGGCGTTTACATTCGGGTTAATTCGCAATGCAATTTGAGCAATTTTGTTTTTCTTTTTTGCCAACTCATTTATTACTTCCATTTCTGGGATGGATTCACAATTCAAGCAAAAAATATCGTTGTCTAAAGCTATATTAATTTCTTCATCAGATTTTCCTACCCCCGCAAACACAATTTTATCTGATGAAAAATTACACGCTTTAGCTTTTAGAATTTCATTTCCACTAACACAATCTGCCCCTAAACCATAAGCATTAATTTTTTCTAAAATCTCATTATTAGCATTCGCTTTTAAGGCATAGTGTACATGAAAATTATATTTTTTAGCTTCGGAAGTAAGTAACTGTAAAGTTTGTTCTAACAATGGAAGTTGGTAGTAATAAAAAGGTGTTTTTAATTCCTTAAATCTGTTTATTTCTGATGGTATGAAATTCATTAGAAAAGTGTGTTGTGTAATGATTGTAATGCTTCTTTTTTATCTGTAGTGTTTACCAAAACGGATACATTGTGAAAACTTCCTCCGTAAGAAATCATTCTTATCGGTATATTTTTTAATGCTCCGAAAATTTGCAAAGCATATCCCTTGCTTTCGGCAATAAAATCTCCTACAACACAAATAATGCTTAATTCTTTATCAACCTCTACAGTGCCGAATTTTTTTAAATCTTGTACAATTTCATTTAAAAACTTGGTATCATCAATAGTTACCGAAACCGCTACTTCAGAAGTGGTAATCATATCGATAGAAGTTTTGTAGGTTTCAAAAATTTCAAATACCTTTCTTAAGAAACCATGGGCTAACAACATTCTCCCCGACTTAATTTTAATGGCAGTAATACCATCTTTAGCGGCAATAGCTTTTATACCTTGTTTTTGAGTTTCATTACAAATGATAGTCCCTGGAGCTTCAGGCTGCATGGTGTTTTTGAGCCTAACAGGAATGTTAGCCAATTTTGCAGGCAATACACTTGATGGATGTAAAATTTTTGCCCCAAAATAAGCTAACTCAGCTGCCTCATCAAAAGACAATCCTGATAAAGGTTTAGTATTTTCAATTATACGAGGATCGTTATTGTGAAAACCGTCAATATCTGTCCATATTTGAATTTCTTCGGCATTGGTAGCAGCTCCAATTAATGATGCGGAGTAATCACTTCCGCCTCTTTTTAGGTTGTCAATTTCACCGTAAGTATTTCTACAAATAAATCCCTGAGTAATAAATATAGTTGTAGAAGGTTGTGCTGAAAGTTCTTTTTGGATATGTTCTTTTATGTAAACAGTGTTAGGCTCTCCTTCCTCATCAATTCGCATAAAATTTAGTGCAGAAATTAAGCTAGTTGAGATTTGTTGTTCCTCTAAATAATAATGAAATAAAGCGGTTGAAAGCATTTCGCCTTGAGCCAATACTGCTTTTTCTTCAAACAAAGTGAACATATCTTGTGTAAAAGCTCTAACATAAGAAAAATGAGATTTTATTAATTCTAATCCTTTTTCTTTATAGCTTGATGAAGCAAAAAGTTCATCTATTACTTGCTCATATTTTTTTTCTAATAAGTTAATTTGCTCATTAGCTGCTTCTATATTTTTTTGATACAAATATCCAGCAATTTCTACCAAGCTATTGGTTGTTCCTGCCATAGCAGAAAGTACCACTATTTTTTTTTCGGGAGTATTAATAAGGTTGGCTACTTCTTTCATTCTGATAGCCGAACCTACAGATGTTCCTCCAAATTTTAAGACTAACATATAAAGCACTTTAATTTGGCGGCAATATTACAAAATTTAATTTGTTATATTTTTAAAAAATTGTTGAAAATTTAACTTTTGTAAAAACAAAATACCTATTTATTTAATAATAACCTTCCTCTATCAATTCAAAATCGAGTTGTTTTTTGACTAAGTCGGCACGTCTTACTTTAATTTTTACTTCATCACCCATCTTATATTCTTGTCCTGTTTTTCTGCCTTTAGCACAATAATTATCTTTATCAAAAGAGTAATAATCGCTAGCAATATCTTGCATTCTTACCATTCCTTCACACATGTTTTCTATGATTTCTACATAAATTCCCCATTCGCTAACTCCAGAAATAATACCCATAAATTCTTCTCCGATTTTATCTTGTAAGAATTCTACCTGTTTGTATTTAATAGATTTTCTTTCTGCCTCAGAAGCTAACATTTCCATATCCGAAGAGTGTTTACATTGTTCTTCTAATTTAACTGGATTAACATCACTACCACCATCTAAATAATGCTGTAATAATCGGTGCACCATCACATCAGGGTATCTCCTAATAGGAGAGGTGAAGTGAGAATAATGAGAAAAACTTAATCCATAATGTCCAACATTTTTTGTAGAATAAATTGCTTTTGCCATTGTTCTAATGGTAAGTTGTTCAATCATATTTTCTTCTGCTTTTCCTTTCACTTCTTCTAATAAATGATTGATGGAATTGGCAACTTCTTTTCCTCCTGTGGCTAAATTATATCCAAACTTTTTCACAAATTCAGATAAGGTTTGCAGTTTTTCCTGATTGGGCTCATCATGTATTCTATAAACAAAAGTTTTAGGCTTTTTATTTTTTTCTGAGGGTTTTCCTACAAATTCAGCTACTTTTTTATTGGCAAGCAACATAAACTCTTCAATAAGTTTATTAGCATCTTTACTTTCTTTAAAGAAAACTCCTAAAGGTTTTCCTTCTTCATCAAGATTAAATTTTACTTCTAACCTGTCGAAAGCTATTGCACCACTTTGGAAACGTTTTTTACGAAGTTTCTTAGCAAGAGTATCTAATATTAAAATTTCATCAGAAAAATCCCCTTGTTTAGTCACTATACGTTCCTGAGCTTCTTCATAACTAAATCTCCTGTCGGAAAAAATTACTGTTCTTCCGAACCATTCACTTAATATTTTAGCTTCACCATCCAACTCAAAAACTGCCGAAAAGCAAAGCTTGGTTTCTTGCGGTCGAAGAGAACAAACGCCATTGGAAAGCATTTCGGGTAACATAGGCACTACTCTGTCTACCAAATAAATGGAAGTCGCTCTTTGGTATGCTTCTTTATCTAAAATACTATCGGGTTGAATGTAATGTGAAACATCAGCAATGTGTACGCCTATTTCCCAATTTCCATTTTCCATTTTCTGAATAGATAAAGCATCATCAAAATCTTTGGCATCTGCTGGGTCTATAGTAAAAGTAGTTACTGCCCTAAAGTCTCTTCGTTTTTTAATTTCTTGAGCTGTAATTTCTACAGGTAGTTTTTCTGCTTCACGCTCTACATTTGGGGGAAATTCGTAAGGCAAGCCGTATTCTGCTAAAATAGCGTGCATTTCAGTATCGTTTTCACCAGGTCTTCCCAACACATCTATTATCATCCCATAAGGATTTTTCTTGTTTTCAGGCCATTCGGTGATTTTTGCTACAGCTTTATCACCATCTTTAGCTCCTTTAAGGTTCTCGTTGGCAATAAAAATATCCATAGGCATTCTAGGATCATCAATAGCTAAAAAAGCAAAGTTTTTAGATTTTTGAACCACCCCAATAAATTGTGTTTTAGCTCTTTGAACAACTTCAACAATTTCTCCTTCTATTTTACTACTATTCTTTTTACTTGGGTAAATATTTACTCTAACAATATCTCCATTAAGGGCATTTTTAGTATTTTTTGAATGGATATAAATATCTGTATCAGCATCTTCAATAACTACATAAGCAGAACCACTTTGAGTCATATCTACTTTGCCTTCTACAAAATTGGATGATGCTTTTAGTTTAAACGAACCTCTTTGTGGTTCAAATAACCTTCCTTGTTCTACAAGTTCGTCTAAAATAATACTGATTAGTTTTTTGTTAGAAATATCTTTTATTCCTAATGCTTTACTAATTCTTTTATAATTAAGTGCGGTAGTCGGGTTTTGGTTGAAAATGGAAATAATTTGCTGTTCTAGCGTTTGTTTAAAGTTTCCTGACTTTTCTTTTTTGTTATGTTTTGGTGTCATATTACAAAGTAAATACTAAAAAAGTAATATTCCTCATTTTTTAAACTCGAATTCTGTTTTAGGTTATTAATTCATAGAATGATAATTAAAACTTAATCTTGCATTATAGTAGATAAAAAACTTATTCCCATTTTTAAATTTTTTGTAATTATTAAATCTTTTTATTTACTTTCGTTTGTATGAAATGGAAATTAAATTTTATACTGCTTGCCTTAATATCTTCGTGTACAGAAAGTGAGCAAAAATCAAACAATATTATAGATATGGAGCAATTGCAGGAAGGAAGGTGGTTGATGAATTTTCAATTAACACCTGAACAACAATTGCCTGTTTTTTTCGATTTAAAAATAACTAATGAGCAAATTGATATTGTTTTCATTAATGGTGATGAAGAAGTTCCTGTAAAGAATTTTATTTTTAAAAATAATAAATTTATTGCCGAAGATCCTCTTTTTAACTCTTGGTATGAAATAGAATTTATTGATAAAACCCATATTAAAGGCAATTGGTTTAAAGACAAAGCTGATTACAAGGTGCCTTTTACAGCCATTTTTACTGATAAAAATCGTTTTCCAAATACAAATAACACTTCCAAACAAGTTGATGTTAACGGAAAATGGAAGGTTGACTTTAGTGCTGACAATCCTAATCAACATTACCCAGCTATTGGTTTGTTTGAACAAAACGGAGATAAAGTTACAGGTACATTTATTACAGAAACAGGTGATTATCGCTTTTTAGAAGGTAATGTTTACGGAAATGAAGTATTGCTTTCTTGTTTTGATGGTTCACATGCTTTTTTATTTAAAGCTACTTTAGAAAATGATTCTTTAAAAGGGCAGTTTTGGTCAGGGTTGCATTGGATAGAACCTTGGGTAGGTGTTAGAGATAATGATTACGAACTTACTCATCCTGATTCACTTACTTTTTTAAATGAGGGTTATGATAAAATAGATTTTGCCTTTGAAAATACTGAAGGAGAAACTATAAGTATAAATGATGAAAAATATCAAGGAAAAGTAATTTTAGTAAACATTATGGGTCCTTGGTGTCCGAATTGTAAGGATGAAACAGCTTACTTAACTAAATTATATGATAGCAAAAAAGAACAAGGCTTAGAAATTATTGCTCTTTCTTTCGACAGAACTGATGACAAAGAAGTGGCAAAGAAAAATATTGAAAAAATAAAGACACATTTTAATGCTCAATACGATTTTCTGTTAGCAGGTAAAGCTAGTAAAATTGAGGCTGCCAAAGCATTGCCTATGTTAAATCATATTATGTCTTATCCAACTACAATTTTTATTGATAAACAAGGTAAGGTAAGAAAAATTCGCACTGGTTTTTATGGTCCAAGTACTGGAAATTATCATCTTAGATACATTGAAGCAACCAATGATTTTATTGATAAGTTGTTGGGGGAGTAAAAAGTACTTAGGAGTGCCTTGAGTTATAAGTTAAGGTTGGAGTAATGTTTTATGAGTTCAAAACTTCCGCTTCAAAAAGTATTTCAAAATGTTTTTTTAGTTTTCCTTTAACCTCTTCCATATCTACTGCTCTACCTAGTTCTTGATACATAGAAGTAACTTGTTTGTCGTCAATTCCGCAAGGAATAATATTTCCAAAATAAGATAAATCGGGGTGGACATTAAAAGCAAAACCATGCATGGTTACCCATCTGCTGCAACGAACGCCCATAGCAGAAATTTTCCTTGCTTTTCTTGGGTTGTCTGCATCTAACCAAACACCTGTATAACCTTCGTATCTTCCTGCTTCAATGCCGTATTCTGCCAAGGTTCTAATAATCATTTCTTCTAAAAAACGCAGGTATTTATGAATGTCTGTAAAAAACAGGTCTAAATCTAAAATGGGATAACCCACAATTTGCCCCGGACCATGATAAGTAATATCGCCACCACGATTAATTTTATAGTAAGTTGCTCCTTTTTGTTTTAGCATAGCTTCCGAAAGTAGCAAATGAGCTTCATCACCACTTTTCCCTAAAGTATAAACATGTGGGTGCTCGCAAAAAATTAAATGGTTCTGAGTTGGAATGTTGGTATTGTCTTTTCTATTTTGAATTTTAATATCTATGGTTTCCTTAAAAAGTTGCTCCTGAAAATCCCAAGCTTCTTTGTAATCTATTAATCCTAAATCTTTAAATAAAACTTTTTGCATATTATGTTATTTGGCTTTTTATTGCTGAAGAGCAAAATCTAAATAGTGATATAAATCTACTGGATGATAATTTGGTAAATTTTCTCCTCTTTTGTTTCCTAACCTAACAATTACCAATCGTTTTTCAGGAACAGTAATAATATACTGCCCTTGAATACCTCTTGCATAAAAAACCCTCATATTTTTATGTTCGCCCGTCCATAATTGAAACCCATAAAAATCTACCATTTTACCGTTAGCATCTTTTAATCCCTGACGATAATTCATGGCTTGTTTAAGGTAATCTTCACTAATTATTGTTTGTCCATTCCATTTACCTTTATTAATTATTAACTGACCTATACGAGCAAAATCTCTAGCATTGGAATAGAAACAACAATAGGCTTTTTCTCTACCATTTTCGCTATCTAAATTCCAAAGAGCTGCGTTTTTTGCTCCTAAAGGCTTCCATATTTTCTCACTCATGTATTCTGAAATGTTTTGACCAGTAGCTTTTTCTAAAACAAAAGAAAGGATAAGAGTGTTTCCGCCTAAATACCGCCAAGTTTTACCAGGAGTTTCCGTTACTTCATAATTTTTGTTTAATTCATATAAATCTGTTCCGTAATATGCTTTCGCCATATGTCCGAAGGGACTTTGATAACTTTCGTCAAAATTAATTCCCGAACTCATATTGAGTAAGTGTTTAATTGTAAGTTCAGGATGATTTTTATATTCTGGTAAATAATCAGAAACAGGGTCGTTTATGCTTTTTATTTTTCCTTCATCTATAGCAATTCCTATCAATAGTGCAACAAATGTTTTAGCAACAGAAAAAGAGTTGGTTAGTGAATTTTGGTCGTATCCTTTCCAATATTTCTCATAAACTAACTCACTATCTTTTACTACTAAAAATGCAACGGGGTCATATTTTTCTATTTCTTTGAGGAGATTTTCATCTGTTTTCTTATTAAAATCTTTGCTGATTAACCATGGGGTATAAGCTCCTGCTTCAATTTTTCTGTTTTCAAAAATATGGTGTTCATCTATGCTTGGACCAGATTTTCCAACAAAATAGGTGGTGGAAACAGCTTTAAATAAGTGTTGATTTCCTGTAATAATAGCTAACAAAGAAGCAAGTGCAATAAGCATTACTAAACCACCTAAAATTCTTTTTAACCAACGCATAATCAAATTTTGTTACAAAACTAAGGCAATTTCTTTGTATAAGACTAAAATTAGCTGTTTTTAACAACAAAACTGTATTAACGTTGGGTTGTTAATTGTTTCATCATTAATAGCATATTGGGGGCTACATAACTACTTAATTTTAGCAGTTAATATACACCTTGTGATTTTAATACAGTTATGACAAAAAAAATATTAATCTTAATTTTTGTTTTGTTATTGGGAGCCGTTGGTTTTATTGGCTATAATTTTTATAAAAACGTTAAACAACCCATTACTAGCAATGCGATTATAGCTGTTCCGCAAAATGCAGCTCTGCTGTTAAAAGAAAAAAATTTCACCGCTTTTTATAAAAAAATTGCTTCTACCAATATTATTTGGGAAGAACTCACCAACAATACCAACACTTTTAAATCTATTAATGAGCAAGCAAAATTTTTAGATTCTGTTTTATCTATTAATGAAGTAAGTGCTGTAATGGCAGAAAAATCTATGTTAATGTCTATGCATTTATCTGGAGCCAACAGTTACGATTTTGTTTTTTATTTTTCAACTCTACCTAATATTGATGAAAATAATGTATTGACTTTGTTTAAGTCTAAACTAAGTCTAAATCCTTCATCAAGAAATTATGATGGGAAAAACATTTACAGCATTACTAAAAATGATAAAAAATTGTTTTTTACTTTCGATAAATCAGTTTTTGCTATTAGCCAAAGTTCTCTGCTTATTGAAGATGTTATTCGTCAGTTAAAAAGTGAAACATCATTATTAAATGACCAAGCTTTTAATAATATTCTTAACACAACAGGCGAAGTTCCCGATGGAAATATTTTTATTAATCACCAAAGGCTACCCAAACTATTAGCTCAACCTGTTCTTCAACAATATAAAGAAAAAGTATCTAAAGCTACTAACTATGCATCTTGGAGCGCGTTAGACATTACTTTAAAATCTAATTCAATAATGTTAAATGGCTTTACTACAGTAGATGCTCAAAGCAATCAGTTTTTATCGCTTTTTGCAGATCAAACCAATACTTTGGGCGGACCAAAAATTAACCTTACCAAAGTTATCCCAGCCAATACTGCACTTTTATATTATTACAGTTTTAGCAATTCCGAAAAGTTTTTTAAAAACAGAAAATCATGGTTAAAACAAAACAACACTTATTTTGATTATGAAAAATATATTGACGCCATAAGTGGAGCTCATGGAATTGATATTGAAGCAGAGCTAGTTGCTAATGTTGCCAATGAACTAGCTTTTGTAATTACAGAACCGCTTAATGAAGATTTAATGGGGAATAGTTTTGTTCTTTTTCGAGTAAATAATTTAGAAAAAGCCAAAGAAAATTTACAAGCAATTCAACAAAAAACAAATTTACAAACTACTACAGAAGATGAGCAAAACCCTCAGCAATTAAACTTTCACTTGCATTTTAGTCAGTTATTTGGAAAACCTTTTTTAGACATTAATCAACCATATTACTTGTTTATTGATGATTATTTGGTTTTTGGAGAAACGGAAACAGGCATTAGTGAGTTTTATAAAAATTATTTGGCAGAAAAAACACTTCAAAATGATGCTAATTTTCAATCATTTAATGACCAATTATCTAGCAGTGCCTCCATATTTGTATATAACAACATAGCCCGTTCGGTACATTGGTATAAAACATTTGTAGAGGAAGGTTATGTTCCAGAAATAGACAGCAATTTAGCATTTATTAGAAAGTTTGAGGCAATTGCTTTTCAGGTTTCGCCACAAAAAGATAAGTTATTTTATAATAACATTTACTTTAAATACAACCCTGTTTACAAACAAGACACAAGAACTTTGTGGGAAGTTGTATTGGATACTACTGTAGCTACTGCCCCTCAAATAGTGCTGAACCACCAAACACAAACTAAAGAAGTAATAGTGCAAGATGAAAGCAATAAACTTTACCTTATTAGCACTAACGGAAAAACTTTGTGGACCAAACAACTTAGTGAGCGTATTGTCGGAAAAATTTATCAAATAGATATCTATAAAAACAATAAATTACAACTGCTATTTTCCACTAAAAGTAAAATTTACTTGCTCGATAGAAACGGTAAAAATGTAAACAAATTCCCTGTTGAACTTAAAGCTGAAGCCACGACTCCTGTGAGTCCGCTAGACTACGATAAAAACAGGAATTATCGTATTTTAATTGGTTGTAGTGACAACATCGTTTATAATTATGACATTAATGGCGATTTGGTAAAAGGTTGGGAATATGACGCTTCTAAAAGTTCTCCAAGCGGCATTATTAAACACTTTATAATTGGTAACAAAGATTATATAGTTATACCGACCAAAAACGGAACGGTAAAAGTTGTTCAACGAAATGGTAAAGATCGTTTGCAATTAAAGTCTACTTTACCAATTGCACCCAATGAAGTATTTTTAAAAGTAGAAAATAATTTAGCATCATCTTATTTGATTTGTGCAGATTCTTCAGGAAATGTAGTAAAGTTATTTTTTAATGATAAGTTAGAAACCTTAAAACTTACCTCAGAAAATAATACAGATTTTTATAGTTTTAGCGCTACAAATATAAGTCCTACAGCTAATTCATGTAGCCATATTTTTACTGTAAAAAATCAAGTTGTTGTTAGCGATAATGCTGCCAATCAGTTATTCAAAACAGAAGTTCCTGAAGCAATTACTCATCAACCATTAATATTTTCTTTGCCTGATAAAAGCAAAAAAGTAGGTATAGTTACTGCTTCTAATATTTATTTAATTAACGATGCTGGAACAATTGAAAGTGATTTTCCATTAAGTGGATCTACGCCATTTATGATAGAAGATATTAATAATGACAATACACTTAACTTAGTTGTTGGCGATAATAAACTAATCTTTTTATATAACTTGAAATAATCATGTGCAAAAGCACACAAGTAGTAATGAAAATAATTTAAGTACCTTTGATTCAAAACACCACCTTATCAACCAATTTCTACATATAAATTTGCGGTTAAAGATTTTTTCAAATGGTTTGAGATGTTTGGTATTTTTCCTTTTCTTTTTCAATACACTTTCTGGTTTTTCACAATTAAAAACCCAAAACAAGCTATTGGTAGGTAGGTTAGAGCTTTCTGAAAAACAATATGAAAATGCCATTCAAAAATTCAATTATGTAATTGAAAATTATCCTCCTAATTACGAACCATATTATTACAGAGGTATTGCCAAACTTGAACTTGGCGATATTTTAGGAGCAGAAACAGATTTTAGTGAAGCCATTAAATTACGCCCTCTAAAAACAGACTTATATATTATTAGAGGTTCGGCTCGTGAGCGACTAAAAAACTATGATGGTGCTTTTGAAGATTTTAATAAAGCCCTTGAGCTTAATCCAGTTAACCCAGATATTTATTTAAATAGAGCTCTGGTTTATAGCTATCTAAATCAATATGAAAAAGCCATTGAGGATTGTAATAAGGCTATTCATTATGGATCAAGAAAAGAAATAACTTATATTATTAGAGGAATGTCAAAATTAGGTAATAAACAATATAGGGAAGCTATTTCCGATTTTGATTTAATATTAGCAAACAATAAACTTAATGCTTCTTCTTATGTGCGAAAAGCTACTGCTTATTACTATTTAGAAAATTATGATACTGCACAAACAAATATTCAAATTGCTTTACAAATTGAGCCAGAAAATACTTATGCGTATTTTCAGCAAGCCATGATTTTTATAAAACTCGAACAATCTGAAGAAGCATTAAAAAGTTTATCAAAAGTAATTAGTATTTCTCCTGAATCAGCTACAGCTTATTACAACCGAGCCATTTTATATGCCGATAAAAAAGATTATAAAAATGCATTGAAAGACTATGATAAAGTTATTTTATTAAGTCCGAATAATATTTTAGCATATTACAACCGAGCCGCCATTTTAAATCAGTTAAAAAAATATAGCGAAAGTTTGGCTGATATTGAACAAGCAATAGCTCTTTACCCCGATTTTGTTGATGGCTACAAATTACGTAGTAATATTTACAGGCAAACTGGTAACCTTAAACAAGCAGAAATTGACATGGAAACAGCTCAGTTAATCAATAAAACTAAAAACAATGTTTCGGATAGTTTAAAACAAGTTGAAGAAGAATTTTTAGCTAGATTAACTGCTTTTAGCAATAACAACAACGAAAATGTTACTAAATATAGCGACCAAAATATCTCCTTATCAGCTCCTTATTATATTAGTTTATTAGCTCAAAATAAAAACAAGCAAATTATTGATTCGTGGAATGAAAGCTATAAATCTTACACCCCTTATTTTATTTTAAAAATGGATGATGAAGAGGTTTTGGACACACAACAAAAAGAAAAAAAGCTACATTTTATTAATGATAAAATAAATAAAACTCCCAACAATGCTGAGCTATACATTCAGAGAGGAGTAATTTATGCCTCTTTAAAACAAAACGAAAAAGCCATTTTAGATTTTAATAAATCTTTATTTATTGATAAAAATTACTACTTGGCTTATTTTGCTCGTGCCAATTTGTTTCATCAAATGCTTAACGAAACAGAAAATACCAACATTAATATTGATATGATAATTAAAGATTACAATAAGGCAATTGAGTTAAACCCTGAATTTAAATATGCTGCTTTTAACCGAGCAATTTTATACTTTCAGTTGTCAAAATATATTAATGCTATAGAAGATTTTAGTACTGCTATTGAGTTAGATAACAGTTTTTCTGAAGCTTATTTAAATCGTGGATTAATCTTACTTATCCTAAACAACCACGAACAAGCTTGTAAAGACCTCAGTAGAGCAGGAGAATTAGGTTTAGGGAGTGTTTATTTATTAATTAACAGGTATTGTAATTAGCTTGTTGGGTTCACAGCACCAAACACGAAGCCTCAAACTTTAATCTTTCTTCTGTTCTATTTTATTTTTGTTGCTGCCTTTTAGTGGAACTGCTTCTTCTCTAAAAAGAATATCAATAGCATCTGTTAAATCTTTTTTCATTTCAGAAAATACTGTTCCATCAAAATAACCTCTTACCCTGCCTTGTTTGTCCACCAAAATAAGCAACTGAGAATGTAAAAAACCACCCTCTGCAATAGAATCTTTGGCAACATTTACAAAAAACCCATTAAAAGCAATGTCATAAATTTCATCTTTATCACCAGTTACAAAATCCCAATTATCGGTGTTAGCATGTACTTTTTCGGCATACTCTTTAAGTACAGGCACAGAATCTGCTTCTGGATTTACCGTAATAGATAAAAACCTCAGCTCTTTTCTGTCGGAAAACTTGTCTTGAACATATTTCATGTTAGTGGTCATTTTAGGACAAATGGTGGGGCAGGTAACAAAAAAGAAATCAGCTACATAAACATTTCCTAGCATATCATCTCGGGTAACTTTTTTACCATTCTGATTAATAAATTCAAAATAAGGGATTTGATGGTAAGTAGTATCAAAGCTTCCATCTGCATTTTCAACAGCCGTTTTATTCCCATAAACAGGCAACTTAGTAAAGTTATGCTCACCAGTATATAGCAACAAATAAAACAAAGAAGGTAATACTAAAATTGCTATTAAAATACCGAATTTTTTAAATTGAGATGAAGCCATTGTTTGTTACAAATTAAATAGTCAACAAAATTACACAGAAAAGACGTTAAAACTTTACTTATCTTTGGTCAAATATGAACTTACCATTTAATATGAACATCTCTTTTCAAAAGTTATTTTTTGCCCTTGCAACAGTTTGTTTGCTGTTTGTTGTATTAATTTTTGCCAAATCTATTCTAATACCTCTTGCTTTTGCTTTGTTTTTATCATTTATTTTATTTCCACTTGCCAAACGTTTTGAACGATGGGGAATGAACGATTTAATTGCTGCTTTTTTAGCTATTTTCATCGTTTTTTTAGTGTTGAGCGGAGGTGTTTATATTTTTTCAGCACAACTCATAGGCTTATCTAAAGAGTTAACAGATTTTCAAGAAAAAGTATTAGATGTAATTGCTAATGCAACGGTTTACATTAATAATAACATCAATTTTGTTGAAGATTTAAACAAAGACCAACTATTAGCAGAAAACAGAGGTTGGCTTCAAAAAACTGCAGGAACATTAGCTCAACAAACATTTAACAGCACTGCTAATTTTATAACCGGCTTATTTGCTACCATTATTTTTACTTTTTTAATTTTAATTTACCGAAAAGGATTAACCAAAGGTTTTGTAGCTTTTGCAGCAAAGGAGAACCGCAACCGTGTATTTATGATGTTAAAATCTGTTCAGCAAGTTGGTCAGCAATATTTATTTGGAATGATTTTGCTTATTATTATTATTGGTTTAGCCAACAGTTTTGGATTAATGATAATTGGTGTTGACCATCCGTTTTTGTTTGGATTTTTTGCCGCAACACTTTCTATTATTCCTTACATAGGAACTGCATTTGGCGCCATAATTCCAATTTTATACACGATGATGGCTTATGGTTCTTTTTTCATGGGAGCACAAGTTGCTATACTTTTTTGGGCAGTTCAGTTGGTTACCGATAATTTTTTAAGCCCTAAAATTGTTGGTGGAAGTTTAAAAGTTAATGCCTTAACTACTATTTTAAGTTTAATTATTGGCGCTACTATTTGGGGAGTTGCAGGAATGGTATTGTTTTTACCATTTGCAGCTATGCTTAAAGTAGTTTGCCAAGAGTTTGATTCACTAAAACCAATTGCCTTATTAATAGGAACTCAAGACAAAGAAGAAGAAAACAAAGAGCCTTTCATAAGTAAATGGAAGAAGAAAATTAGTGTGTGGAAAAAGAAACTTTCTAAGTCAAAATAAAAATTCCAACAAGCTTCTTAGCTTGTTGGAATCAAAAAGTAAATGTAAAATTTTATTTTAAAACAAGTAACTCAAGCTTACTCCGTAAGTTCTTCCTAATTGGTAAGAATTGAATATATATTCTACATCTTTATAAACCTGTGTTTGTTTAACAATAGGGTTTAATAAGTTAGATGCCGAAAGTCTTAATTTAAAATGATCTCCTAAGGTTTTAGTTAAGTTAACGTTTAACTGATGTACAGGTTGAGCTTTAACATTAGGCGTTGCATCTACTACCACCAAGGTAATTTTTTCTCCCGCAACATTGTAGTTTAAGTTTACAGATAAGCCTAAAGAATCATTGTTATATCCAATAAAAGCATTTACAATGTAAGGCGATTGTCCGTACATTTCTCTTGTACTTGCTGCACTTGGGTTTTGAGCTCTTATTAACTCTAATTGTTGTTTATCAATATCTACTTTTGAGCTAATTAATGAAAAGTTACCTCCTATGCTAAATTGTTGTTTATCGTTTGATATAAAGTTCAATTGTTTTTTTACTTCCACTTCAACTCCATAAAGTTTACCATTTTCTACATTTCTCCATGTTAACTCATCGTTTTGAGCTTGTGTGTTAAATACAAACTCAATAGGGTTGGTAAAGTTTTTATAAAACACTCCGAAAGAAACTAACTCTCCTAAGTTTGGAAATAATTCAAATCTTAAATCAAAGTTATCTACTAATGTTCTATCTAATTCCGGATTGCCAATAATAATCCAGTTGGCAGCAAAATCGTAAGAAGCAAATCCAGAAATTTCTCTAAAAGTAGGTCTCGCTAACGTTCTAGAATAAGCTGCTCTTAAGTTTGTTTTAGAAGAAAGTGCATAAGAAGTATTAATAGCTGGTAAAATGTCCACACTTTCTAACAAACCTGCCTGTTGTGTTTCATCTGCACTAACACTTGTAATGTAAGTTGTTTCTAATCTCGCACCACCAATAACTCTTAGTTTTTTAGTAGCCCAAACATCTCCCATTAAATATCCGGCAGTAATAATTTGCTCCCCTACATAGTTATTTCTTTTTTCAGAAGCATCTTCTATATAAATATACTGAGAAACAGGATTTCCAGATGATGGCAAGATCATGTTTTCATCTGCTAAATAATCAACAACACTTCCTGTAAACATGCTGGCTCCTTGTTTTCTATAATTATATCGAAACTCACTTAATGTTCTATCTTGATATAAATAAGCTCCACCAAATTTAATTTTTGATGATTTACCATCTTTTTCAAACATAGTAAACTCTAAGTTCATTTTGGCGTCAAATGTAGATTGATCTAAATATCTGTAAAAACGAGCTGGGGCTGGGTAAGCTGAAGTGTTTATACCGTAAGTAGTATCATTATCTGTGCTTATTGTATAGTCATTAGAAAAATAACGTTGATCTGGTGTGTATTGAGAAGATGTAGAATAAGCTGTTAGCCAATCAATCTTAAGTTTTTTCAAACCTTCAACATAATGATCACCTTTTAATTGATAGCTTGTTAATTGTCTTTCTTGATAAGATAAGCTTCTTGTTTGGTAATGTAGTCCTTGGTCTTCTTTTGGAAAAATACCTTCCTGAAAAGTAGTTTCTTTAGTACCGCTTTGGTTACGAACATAGGTTAAGCTCAGTTTATTGTTTTTCCCTATTTTATAAGAAAGGTTTCCTAATGCTCCCATCAATACTTCTTCTTGAGATTTAGTATCGTTTAATTCTTGTTGCGTAATTAATTCTTCCACCTCATCAACACTCCCTGTTAAGCTGTATCTTCCTGAAAATGCATTTTGTTGTTTGTGCACAAATTCTTTTGAGTAAGAAAGTCCGGCAACAAAGCCAAGTGTATTTCCAAAAACTGTTTTTTGATTTCCTACAGATAAGGAATAACGTTGGTTGATTGATGAAGGCGACTCCACTCCTTCCATTTCTTTACTGAAAGATTTAGTAACTGTTTCTAATTGAGCATTATTAACAAACAAAGGAGGAACACCACCATTTAATATTGGATCAGGAATATCTCTACCTCCATCGTCTTTACCAAATAATTCAGAGGAAGCTCCTCCATGAGATAAAAATTGGTCGTTAAAACTAGAAAAAGTATTGTAGCTAACTCCCGCAGAAAATTGTAAGGTAAATTTTTCAGGAAAATCTTTCGTTTCAATATTTAATAATCCACCGGTAAAACTTCCTGGTAAATCAGGAGAAAATGATTTTACTACCGTCATGTTTTCAATCATGTTGGTAGGAAATAAATCTAATTCTACCGCATTTTTATTAGGATCCAAACCAGGAATTTCAGCTCCATTTAATGTGGTTTTACTGTATCTATCGCTCAAGCCTCTTACGTAAACATATTTACCCCCTTCAATAGTTACACCTGTAACTCTTTTTGCGGCACTTGCCACATCATTATCGCCTCTTTTGGTAATTTCTTGAGCAGTAATTCCTTCCATTACTGTTGCTGATTTTTGTTTTACTTTAAGCATATAGTTTTCTGAACTTCTAACTGCTTTAGCTTCCACTACAAAATCAGATAAAGCTACAGAAGAGTTTTGCAAAGAGAAATTATGCATTACTACTTGTTTATCGGTAACATTAACTTCTATAGAATCCGAATTAAAAGAAATATAAGAACAGATAATAGTTTGTTTTCCTGTAGGAGCATTTTTTATAAAGTAATTTCCTTCAAAATCAACAACAGAGCCTATAGTTGTCCCTTTGATAAATACAGTTGCACCAATAAGTTCTTCTGCAGACTCTGAGCTAACTACTTTTCCTTTAATTATTCCTTGCGAAAAAGCTGCTGTTGTTATTAATATTAAACTAAAAGTGGATACTAAATTCTTCATTTTTTTTATCATTATTATTTGATAGTGCAAAGGAATTACAACACTTTAAATGAGACGTTAATCGAATGTTACGATAGTGTTATTTTCTAATGATTTTTACTGTTGTTTTTTGTAAAAATGTCAATTTTAAATGATTTGATTCAATATCAGAAAAACACTAAAACCATTAAAAATAAGGGGTATATAATTTTTTTGAATATTAACTAATTGTTAAGGCAATTTTTATTTGCTTTTATATAAGGGGGCTGTTTTTTGATTAAGAATGTGAAAAAATTGTACAGCCCATCATTTTTTTATATCTATGCGGTTAAAGATTAGTATGTTTGTATATAAAAATAGCTGCATTCTACTTTCCATGAAAAAATTAATTGTCCTTTGTATTTTATGTACGCTTTTGCCTCAAGCTTTTTTGGCTCAAATCACATTAAACGAAAGCAAAGTAATAGAAAGCAATGGCTACATTATGGAGGCTCAGTATTCGCCTTTTCAAACCTACTTTGCCTACACTTCCGATAAAAACAAAGTGTTTCTTTTTGATCAATTTCATAATTTACTTTACTCGCATGTTGGCGATACGCTTTATGATAGGTCTTCATGCAAAATAGCTTTCTCTCCCAACGAAAAATATTTGCTTATTGGTAGGTTTAATTCCATTGGCGACATTGCTGTTTACAACCTTATTTCTCAAAAAGTAGAACAGTTAATTACTGCCCACAGCGATAGAATTGTAACTATCAACTTCAATCATCAAGGCAATCGTTTTGTTTCTACCAGCATAGATAATTCGGCTAAAATATTTGAACTCAAAAATGGTAAATGGATAGAAATTCAGGAGATTAAAGACGAAAAAAGAGTTTACGATGCTGTTTTTTCCTATAAAGATGAATTTTTAATGCTATGTGGCGAAGCAGCCAACATAAGCGTGTATCAACAACAAGATAATGAAGCTTACAAACTCTTGCAAACACTTCCTACTACACATTGGGGATTGAATTATTTAGATGTTCATCCTTACGAAAACACATTTATTGCTGGCACTTCTGACAAAATTTGGGAGTATCAACTCACGGGTAAAAACTTTACTTTGCAAGATTCCTTAAAAGTAAAAATTGGTAGAATAAAAGATGTTAAATATTCCCCCGATGGGAAAAGTATAGCCGTAGCTAATGGTTCCATCATCGAAATGTATTTAAAACAAAAAAACAGTTGGACAGAAGGTAAAAAATTTCCTAGACATAATGCGTACATCTTATCGTTAAACTACAGTTTAGATGGTAAAAAGTTGATAAGCTGCGGAGAAGACCACACCGCTATTATTTGGGATGTTAAAGGCATTAGTGGTTCTAACTTTTCTAAAATAGTGGCTTATTTGGGCAATAGCTTAACCTTTTCTCAAAAAAGCGTCCTTACCGAGGATTTTTCCAGAGAAATAATAAAAAGCTTGGATAAAAATTTAGCAGCGCCCAAAGATGAATTTGAGACCAGCAAAGAATATTGGGAAAGATTGCTGAAAGCTCGTTCGGTTATTTTGGCTAAGATACAGCAAAAACAAGAAGAACTTTTTGGTTTTTCAAAACCATCAGCTGACTCACAAGCAAAATTAAAATTGAAGTTAAAAAAATACGATGCTGATAAAGAAGTTTATCAGATAGAATTTTGCAATACAGAAGCTACTGTTGCTATTCCCAGAGCTGAAGCTAAAGAACTAAGAGCTAATGATAGCAAGGCATTAATTGCTGTAAATAAAGTCCAAAAGAAGAATGACATACATTTTGAATACAGTAATTTTAGGCTGATACACCCAAGCATAAAAAAAACTTACGAGGTTAGTTCATCGGAAAACCCATTCAATTTTGAACACCTAAAAAAACAAAAAGCTGCTGAAGGTACAACATCATCTATTATATTGCCTGCCGACCAAACTGCACAAAAAGAAAGTATAAAAAAGCAAACCAACTATGCACTTTTAATAGCCATTAGCGAGTACGACAATTTTGATAACTTAATAAATCCTGTTATTGATGTTGGTGAAATGGCAAAAGATTTATCACAAGATTATGGTTTTGTGGTAGAAGTGCTTAGTAACCCTAAACTAGATGATATCTTGAAAAAGCTAAAAACTTATGCCATGATTCCTTATGGAGAAAACGACCAGTTATTTGTCTTTTTTGCCGGACATGGTTATTACGATGAGGTATTTAAGGAAGGTTATTTAATCGCCAAAGATTCTAAAGCAGATGATATTGCTCATACTTCGTTTTTGTCGCACAGTAACTTACGAACGGTAGTAAACAACATCCCTTGTGAACATATTTTTTTAAGTTTAGACGCTTGTTTTGGAGGTACTTTTGATCCGTTAATTGCTGCTGCAAGTCGTTCTACGGGCATGTATAAAGATGTAGAAAAAGAAGACTTTATCCATCGTAAAATGAAGTATAAAACCAGACTTTACCTCACCTCGGGAGGGAAAGAATATGTGCCTGATGGTCGTCCGGGACAACACTCGCCTTTTACCCGTAAATTCTTAGAAGCTTTGAGAAGTTACGGTGGTGAAGACGGTATTTTAACCGTAAACGAAATCCTATCTTACATAGAAAAAGTTGTTCCTCAACCCCGATTTGGAGAGTTTGGCAACAACGAACCCGGTAGCGACTTTTTGTTTATTAAGAAGTAAAGTACTTATGAGTATTTAAAAATTAGAAAATCTCTGTCTACTCAGTGTCTCTTTGATTAAACAAAGATTAGCGTGTTGAAGTTGTAGATTAAAAATCTTTGAGCACTTTGCGAAAAACTTTGCTTCTTTGCGGTTAACCCATCAACCCTTATCAGCAATAAAATAATACTCTGTATTATCATTAAACAATTTACAAAACTGCTCGTTGGTTAAAGGTGCTTTTTGTGCTATCCAATTGGTTAGGGTAAACACTTGTAAGCCTACCTCATTAGTTAAGAAGGAGTGAATATCTTTAGCTTTGGTATTATAATATTCTGTAGCTCCTAGTCCACATTCAAACAATATAGTCGGTTGATTTTTCTTCAATAATTCTTTTCCGCCTTGCATCACATCAAACTCACCACCTTCTACATCTATTTTTATAAAATGAATGGGAACACCTGTTGGGATAACATCATCCAAACGTTTTACTTCCACATCAATTTTTTCGATGTCGGGATTATCAATAGCGTATTTTCTTTTATTTATTCCGCTATATGCTGGAGCATTTTTCACATAATGAAAAGTAGTTGTTCCATTTTCGGTGGATAAGGCATAAGGATATATAAAAGCATTTTCAGCATATTTTTCATTCAACACCTTATAAAAATCTGGGATAGGTTCAAAAGCAAAATGTTTTCCTTTTGGAGCGTATTTTATTAATTCAGATAATATTTCACCTTTGTGGCAACCAATGTCAATGGTATTTGAATTGGGCAAAATTACTTTTTTGATGATTTTTTTGGTCAGGCGGTCGTAATGCAAGTTTTTGGTAACATCCAAATGAAAAAAATTGAGCAATCTGCGTATTACATCTTTGACCATGAAAAGCGTAAAAATTTATTCAAAAAACGGACAAAGATAAACTAAATTGTATAAACAAATAGCTCTTTTTCAACGATTGCTTGCATTGGTTTTTATTTGTACTAACAACACTTTAGTTCTAGGGTGATTAGCTATTTCCATTCTATGCCAATGTTCTTTAATTGTTGATGAAAATTTAGTTTCATTTTCTGTTAACCATAATAATTTTTCTTGATTGGGAAAATGTTGGTTTAATAATTCAAAATCATGATAAGAAGAAGAAATATAAGACAATTCAGGAAAAATATTAGCTTTTATTTGAGTGATGGTTTCATTTAAATTTTCTTCGCTTAATTGGTATAATCCAGGCCAATGCAAATAATAACTTGTTTGGAAACCACTTTTGGAAAATAGTTTTAGCAACTCAGGATGTGTTGCTTCTACAATAAATTGTTTTTTTAAAATACTTAATTCAGCACATAAAAACTCTAGTCTTTTTAATGCCTGTAAAGCATTCTCTGGAGATAAATTTTTTAAATCGAGCCAAAAATTTAATTTACTTTGCTTGTTTGACTTTAAATATTCCACCAAATTTAACCCTATAGATTCAGCTGGAGGATGGTTAACATCAAAAACATTAAGTGCTGAATTAAAAACTACATCTAATTCTACTCCGGAAAATGTGGAGTTAACTTCTTGTAGTTTTTCAATACTATTTACTCTGTGCACCCAAATTTTATCAGCATGTAATTGCTTTAAAAGAAAATCGGAAGTAACCCCTTGGTAAGCAATTACTAATAGCGTTGCTAACACCACGCAAAAAATCAATGTTTTTTTAATAGAAAATTGCATTTATTCAGTAGGTTTTATTTCGGCATCAAAATCAATATGTTGTTTTACAATTCTTGATCTAGCTTGAAAATTCGGATGAAAAATACTGTTTTCTTCTTGCATTCCTTCAAAAGAAATATTTAATAAATCAGCTACAGAAAAAATTAATTGATCGGTCATATACTTTCTACTAGTAAAAGCACCATATTTTTCTAATTCTAATTTCTGATTACTCCAAAAAACAAAGGGAATTTCAAACATAGGAGAACTACCTATAGCTTCACTATGCCCATTAAAGTCAACAGTTTGATAGACATCCTCACCATGGTCGGAAAAATAAATCATTTGTTGTTTTTCATTTGGAGTAGCGTTCGATTTTAACAACGAAATAACCTCACTAATTACAAAATCATTATATAAAACAGCATTATCGTATTGGTTAATGGCATCAAAAGCCTGTTGTGTTCTAAATGGAGTTGAAGGAGTATCTTTAAACTGATTAAAATTTTTCGGATAACGGTTTTTATATTGTGTATGTGTCCCTAAAAGATGAACAAAAATAACTTTTTTTGTATCTTTTGTCTTTAGGCTTTTTGCTACAATTGGTAGTACACGCTCATCTAGAGAACGCAATTCTTGTTCTCCACCTAAATTCGTAAAGTAGGAATAGTCTGCTGCTTTTGCTAAAATAGAAACCATAGTTTCATTTATTCCCACAGGAATTTGATTAGAAATCCAATAGGTTTTGTAGCCTGCTGCTTTTACTAATTGAATCAAACTTCCATATTCTTTAGCTTCAGGGTTGGCAGTAGTTGCAAAGGTAAGTACTTTTTCTAATGAGGGAATAGTGTGTGTGTGCGGACTGATAACATCGTTGAAAACTAAAAGTTCGTTTCTCAGTTTTGCTAAGTTTGGAGTAGTATTTCTATGATAACCGTAGATACTTAAATGATACTTTGTAGTGGATTCGCCAATAACAATAATAATTGTTTCTTTTATATCATCTTCTTCCTTTACAACTGTTTTTAATTGCTTACTTTTTTTGGATGCAGCAAAGAAATTTTTATACTTTTCAACTTCAATTTTATACTTTTCATATCCATTAAAAATTTGAAAAACAGCATGATATTTATGGTGGTTAGCATTAAAATAAAGACTTATTCCAATAACAAATAGAATCAAACCCAATGCTATTTTTTTCCATAGGACATTTTGTGTTTTCAACCAAAGAGATTCTATAAATAAAACCAATTTTCGGAGGTCACTAAAAATAGCTTTAAATGAACTTTTTAATGTGTATTGCTGAATCGCCATATTAACTCCAATTAATATAAAAACAGACGGTATTAGCAATATTAATAACCAAGTAAAAATTTCTGTATTGAAATATTCTTTTAAATATTCAGAAGTTTCAGAAGAATTTGTTTCTATTAATATAAATGCGGTTGAAGGCGTAATTCGTTCTTTATAAATAGAAACATAGGCGACTTCAAAAAAAGTAATTACTAATGTGCTAAGATATATGAAACGCACATAAATAGAGCTTATTTTTTTATTGGAAATAAAATAAGCAACAAAATACAAAAGCAGGTGTAAAAAAATGATTCTTTCAGGTATAAAGGATTTTCCTGTTTTTTCTGAAACAACATAAGACAATACAAATATTGGATACAATAAAAATAAATAACTGTATTTAATTAAATGTCGATGAAATGCCATTTATCATTGCATTAATTAGTTGCTCTAATAATTAATTTTTGAGCTTCAATAAGTTTGTTCTTATTATAAAATTGCACACTATAAATTCCTGCTGAAAATTTTTCAAAATTAATTTGCAATAATTCTTTATTTGAGATATTTGCTTCATATACAGTTTGTCCAAAAATAGTTCTAATTAGTATTTTTTCTGCTTCAATTTTAGATATATCAAAGTTGGCAAAAGAATTAGAGGGGTTAGGAAAAATAAGCACTTTTTTTTCAGAGTCAGGCTTCCAAGAAGTTAAGTCATCTATTTTTAAAGGCATAAAATCGTTTATAGTATCTAAAGTAAATTGATGATTAGTAACAACAGTATCAATTTCAATAAACATTACATCTTCAAGACCGTTTCCATAACTTTTTGTAAACCCTGCAATTTTTAAGGCTTCGTTAGGTCCTAACAAAATGCTTTTACTTTCTTCATCTTTAGTACCACCAAAAGTGGACGCACTAAAACCCCAACCACCAACAGAAGTTACTAAAAACACTAGGGCATCTTTTCCACCATTTCCAGCAGCAGCTGTATATCCGGCATTAAAAAAATTACCATTAGCCAATTCCACCAAATCATAAATAACTTCCTCTCCAGGCTGACCAAAATAATTGCTCCAAATAGCATTCCCACTAGTATCGGTTCTAATCATATAAAAATCTTTATCGTTATTAGGGGTAAAACCTGTTGTAACACCTCCTAAAACATAATCACCATTGGCAGCTTCTATAACAACATTGACTTCTTCATAAGCAATTGTACCATAGGCATTGTTCCAAGTTAAACTACCTGTCGCAGTCAGTTTTATCATATACATTTGAACAGAGTCTGTTAAGGTGGTTGTCATTCCCACCACTACAATACTACTATCAGTCGTTTCCATAATACTGTTACCCCTATCAACCAAGTTTCCTCCAATGGTTTTGGTCCAAAGCGTATCTCCTAAAAGGTTGGTCTTAACGATATATACATCTGATTCTCCGTTGGTATTGTTGTAAGTTTCACCACAAAAAGCAAAGCCACTATCAGCAGTTTGAACAACATCATAAACTAAATCCCAATCATTTCCTCCATAGATGTTGTGCCATTGAATTACTCCTAAACTATCAGTTTTTATTAATCGGGCATTATAATCGCCATTTACCCCAAAACTATTAGTGGTTGATGCTATAATAAATCCTTTATCAAAAGTTTCCTTAACAGCATAACCCCAATCATTATTATTGCCACCTATCGCCCAACTCCAAACAACATTAATTTGAGAGTCAAGCTTTAACAAATAAACATCGGTATTTCCTGAAGTATTGCTGGTAGTAGAGCCAACCACTACATAACCTCCATCAGCGGTAGCAATTATTTCTTCTGCTTTATCAATTCCAATTCCGCCAATAGCATATAAATGAGCAAGAGTATCTTTTTGAGACAATCCGACCAAGGGAAGTAGTAAAAATAATATGTTGATTAGTTTATACATTTTTATAATTAACCTAAACAAAGGTACTTAAAAAAGTGCTTTAATCCCTATAAAGCCACTATTAGCGAATGTTGATTTTGGCACAACATAAGCGTTTAAATTATTGGTTCCTACGCACAATTGAATTTTGTTTTTAATATTTACAGCAGTAGAAAGTCCAATATTTAATTTCCCATAACCCCCATAAGAAAGATGTAATTGACCTAAAAAATTAGAAGAAAAATAATAGGTCGTATTGGAGTAAATATAAGGAAAGTAATTGGCTAACAATCGGTTAAAAAATCCAACCTCTGCTTTCCATTTTTGATTAAAAGTTTTGGTGTAGCTAATATTTACTGTTGTGGGTAAAGCTATGCCATAGCTTTGTTGTTTTTTAGAGGTGTAAATATTATCCATTAAAGAATCTTGAGAAATGCTGTTAGTAATAGAATCGTTAATATCAAATATAGAGTTAACCTCAATACCATCGTAATGAAAGGTTTTGTTTGCTTTGTACTCTAGTGCTTTTTTAGACATTCTGATAAAGCCAATATCATTAATCTCAACATGGAATTTATCTCCATTTTTTAATGCAAAATCTTTATACACTTGTGTAGAAACACCATATCCATTAAATGCTGAAAGGTTATTTTTTGAAGTATCTGATTGGTTAAAAGCATAATTTACTGTTAAATCAATATACTTCCCATCTGATTCAGTAAATAAACTTCCTGTTGGAATAGTTAATGCATTATGTTCTTGAGCTTTTATAATGCCTACATTGAAGCCTTCTAATAAAACTACTCCATGTTTTTTGGTAATGGCATTGATGCCAAAATAAACTTTTTGATAAGCAAAATAATTCATATTGGTTCCTGAAAAAATTGCTTCTTCACCTGCAAATTGTTTGTTCCCATCAAAAGCAAGCTTAAATAAATCTTCAGTAAAAACAGCATCAATATGTTCGGTATGACTGACTCCAACTGTAAATGCTAAGTTAGTTTTCTTTAAAAGAGTATCAATAGGAATGTTTGCACTTAAATTAAAATTTAAATCTCCTCCTAGCCTATTGTTATCTGTATTGAGTTTATTATAGGCATTGTCTTTCATGGTTCTATCTATTCTGCCACCATAAATAAACTTATTCATAAATTCATTATTCATAACCGATGAGCCATAAACAAAACCTGCTTCGGCACTAAAAGAAAGGCGTTGTATAGAATCTTGAAAATAGCAAGTGTTATATTGAGCTTGGGAGCTCTCAAAAAACAATATTGTGGTTATTATTAATATTAAAAACCGCATCATATTATTTAGCATTTACAGTATAAGAAAAATCTCCAACTACTTTTAAATCTAACTCATAATCCTCATAAATTTTAATGAATTGTGGTTGTCCTAAAGTTGTAAAACTTACGTTGATTATAATGTTTTCAGTATTATATAAATGAGTAATATCTTGCTCAGAAAGCTGAAAAACAACTTTAGAAGATTTTTTAGTCGTGGCTCTTAAGTTGCTATTTAAAGGAGCTGCCAAAATATTTCCTGATGGATTTATGGCAACCAGCTGGTTGTTGGAAGCATCTAATAAACTTAGTGAAATAGTTGCATCAAAAGGAAAGCCATTTTCGGCATAGAGAATTAAATCTCCATCTATAATTTTTCCTTTATTTTCATCACTTAAATTAAGTTTAGTAGTATCGGTAAGGGTAAGTTGGTTAGCAATTAAAGACAAAGGAAATTCTACATTTAAGTTTGTTTTTAAAGGATGTTTTTTGAAAACAAAGTCGTTGTTTCCAGAAATATTACCAAGGGGATTTATATGTAATGAAATATCATAAACTAATTCATTGGGGAAAAGCTCTATCATTTGATCGATGTTAGAGTTTGCGGTAGTAATTGAAGTGGTATGTGTAGTGTAATTTACCTCTGGAACACTAAAAGTTTGTTGAGCTCTATTAATGTTCATGGCATTTCCGATAATAGTATGATTTAAAGCACTATTTGTAGAAGTATTGGTATTTACAGCTTCTAATTGGTTAATAGTTAATCGGGCATCGACACCAATTCCATTTTCAAAAGTTAAGTTTACATTTACTTGGTCAAGGTCTAATGTTCCACCAGTTATTCTATTAAACACATCAAAATTGGTACTTTCAGGTCCAAAACGAAATTGTTGATTTCCAAAATATCCTCTTACAAAAGCAGGAACAACATCAACCAATTTATTGGTAATGGCTATTTCTTGTCCGGCACTAACTAATACAGACTGTGTGGCATTGGTATCAACCACAGCTACAGCTCTTGTAACAAAGGTATTTACTTTATTATTATTTATACCTGTAAGATTAAGTTCATAATCGCTAATATCGATTCGAGTAGTAAAATACCCAGGCTGAGAACCAT
Source organism: Vicingaceae bacterium (assembly GCA_965284565.1). Taxonomy (GTDB): domain Bacteria; phylum Bacteroidota; class Bacteroidia; order Flavobacteriales_E; family Vicingaceae; genus BRH-c54. The sequence goes on along the minus strand of OZ260100.1, from coordinate 1,097,806 downwards.
TTCCGGCAGGAATTAATTCTGTAAGTACTAAAGTGTCTCCATTTTTTGTAGCTGTTGGTATAGTATAAGTAACGATAATTTGTTCTTGAATTTCACTCCAAATTTCTAATTCTATAAAACCAGACTCTATAAGTGCATAGTTCAATTGAACATTATTAGTTACATTAAGTGTAACTTCTCTATCAACACTATAAAAAGCATCTCCAGGAGCTGCTAATACAGACAGAGACATAGGAAAAACTTCATTAATGGTGGTGTCAGGAATTCTAAACAATGAATCCATATCTACATCAAAAATAGAAGTTTCATACACTATTTTTAAAGAAGTGTCAGGATTGGTTTGTAGTACCGAATCCGGAAGTAAATCACCTATGTTTAAAGAGGTTTTAACTAAAGGAGCTAATAAGTCTACATCCCATTCAGGTTGTTCAAAATCTTTTCTGCATGAAAACAACACCAAAACAAGTGTTAAAAAGAGTACTATTTTCTTGCTGATTTTTTGCATAAGTAAATTTAAAAATTGCTTACTGCTTTATAAACCTACCAACAATTGTATTATTGTTTTTATCGGTAATTTTATAAATAAAGTGCCCTGAAGGTAAATTGTCGACTTCAACCGTAGTGATAGATGTATTAATATTTTTAGTAGTAACTATAGTTCCAAAGATATTGTAGATTTCTAATGTTCCTTCTAATAAGTTCGTTTCAAAATGAATGATATTATTTGTTGGGTTTGGGTAAGCATTTACAACAATATTTGTTTTTTGATTTAATGTTGTAATACTATTTATAATTATATTATTGCAAGCACTAGTATCGCTACAGCCATTTTTGGATATAATAACAGCATAATTTCCTGAAAAAGAAGGGGCATAAAAACTACTTGTTTCACCAGATATTAAAGTACTATCTTCACAATTTATCCACTGGTAAGTAGCACCTATTTGATTTGAAAATAGAGTATCATTTTGTATAGTAACAGATGTATCTAATACTATAATAGTTAAATTAATAGTCATAGCACTATCACAACCTGTGCCAATTGATGGGACAGTATCAAGATAAGTTCCTGTTTGGTAGTACATTTTTCCAGCGATGTAAATGGTGTCACCTTCGCAACCAATATAATTAATAGTTGTATCAACAGGTTGAATGATAGTAAGACTGGTTGTTACTATACTATCTGTATTGTTTATGTTTGTTAGGGTATCAACATAAGTGCCGGTTGCTCCATAAGTACTTGTTCCTACAGTTACGCTATCTCCTAAACATGCAGAAAGTGATTGTGTAGTGCCAACACCTAAGAAAGCAAATGTATAAATAGAGCTATTGTTCACTGTATTATTCGTTTGTGCATTTCCTGCATTATTAGCTGTACAAGCTCCACTAATAGTTGAAGGAACATTATTCCATATGGTACCATCCCACTTAGCAAGAGACAAAATACTGCAATTGGTAATTCCACTATATGCTGCATCTTCCCAATGAAGTGTAAGTTGTACATTATCGGTGGTATTAAACTTATTTAATTCCCAATACTCCGTATTGCTTACGTTTGATACGGGTGCATTAACAGGAGTAAGTGAGCTGTAAGGTGCATTAAAATATTCAGCAACAAACTCACTGTTTATATTTGTAGGAGCTGAAATAGCCATTCTTCTCCATAATGTATCTTTACCTATTGGATAAACAAAAACATCATTTCCAACCTTTTTAAACGGACCATCAACAAAACTTGAATCATTCCCCAACGTTGAGGTAGCATCATCTATTAATGTAATTAAATTGGTTGATGAGCTAATAAGTTTTCCATTAGTTAGTGTTAAACTATTGTTCACTTGAATGTTTTGATTTAATGTAATTCCTGTTGAGGCATGATTTAGAACCAAATCATAAAAAGTAGTTGATGATGGTCCTGAAATTTGTTGAACTGTAGTTCCAGTAAGGTTTACTGTATTGCTATTATGAACATAAGCACCATTATTAGTTATATCTCCTTTAATGCTAATACTTGTAGGAGCAACATGATTCAGTGTAACAGCATTGTTTATAGCTATGCTATGAAAATCGTAAACACCTGTGCCTTGTAAAGTGGTATTTCCATTAAACGTTATGGTAGAAAAATAGCCGTAAAAAACCCCTGCATTATTCCAAGTAGTAGGAGTGTTGATAGAAAAAGTAGAGGCTCCTATTTGTTCAATAGTATCTGTAAGTTGAATAGGTTGAATAAGGTTGCCATTAAATTGCACACTGGCAATTCCTGTAATTAATAAATACATGTTTACTGTACTTCCTGCCATATTAACAATATCTCCGTTGATGGTAGCATTTCCCGATAATAAACGCATCATAGGAGTTCCACTACCAGGAGCAGCTCCAAACCAAAAAACATCACCTGTAGTTAAAGTCCCTCCATCCATAAAAAAAGTAGGGGTATAATTACCCACTTCATTTTCAAATTCTATTTCGTTACCTACCGTTACATCCCCATTTATTAAGAAAAACAAACTCGATTGGTTGGCATTTCCATCAGCAATAGCAAGTGTTTCGGTAATGTTTATGGTGCCACCAGTAACATTGCACTGAGCTCCTAATTCAACAATAAAACGTTGACCTACATTTACATTTCCTCCAGTAATACTAATGTTAGTATTATCCCCAGCTATAAAACGTTGGTCAACATTTAATGTCCCACCAGAAATAGTTACAGCAGCACTTAGGTCAACAATTAATCTACCGCTATTTCCAGGACCAACAGTCATAATTCCAGACTGAATAGTCATACTAGAGTTCGCATCTAAAATTTCAACATCTTCAGTTGTTGTTAAATTAGCTTGAATGGTAAGTTGCCCACCATTTTGAATGGTAATATCGTTTGGAGTAAATACAGAATTTACAGCAATAATTGGCGTTGCAGCATTTCCTGTATAATTAGCAGGGTCTATAACTATACTTGCTCCATTTAGTGGCCAATTAGACCAGTTAGCAGAATTGTTCCAATCAGCATCAACATTTCCTGTCCAGTTTTGAGCAAAAAGAACAGTAGAACATAATAAAATTAAGGTAGTTGTAAAAATTTTCATTGTAATTAGTAATGGTTTTAATGTTGCGAAGTTACTATATTTTTAATTAGCTGTTTTTGTTGAAATAAAAACTATTAGCCTGAGCCAATGAAGTAACCACTAGATCATTTATACAAAGATGTGGAGGGAGGGTCGCTGCAAAATAAATTAACGAGGCGATATCTTCTGCTGTCATAGGTTGGTAACCTTTGTAAGCATTTTTGGCTTTTTCTTTATCTCCATGAAAGCGTACTTCCGAAAATTCTGTTTCGGCAGCTCCAGGACAAATTTGTGTTACTTTTATCCCATGTTGTAATAAATCTATACGCATGCTTTTGGAAATAGCATCAACCGCATGTTTGGTAGCACAATAAACATTACCGTTTAAATAAACTTCTTTCCCCGCTGTTGAACCAATGTTAATGATATGACCAGATTTATTAGCTATCATTAATGGCATAATGGCTTTAGAAAGATATAACAATCCCTTTACATTGGTATCTATCATTTTCTCCCAATCATCAATCTCACCATCTTGAATTAGTCCTAAACCACTTGCCAATCCTGCATTATTTACTAAATAATCAATTTTTTTCCAAGGTACATCTAAAGATAATATGGCTGTTTCCACTGCTTTTTGATCTCTAATATCAAAACAAAGCGGTAACACTTCAACACTATATTGCTCCGACAAATCTTTGGTAATCTTTTGAAGTCTATCTTCTCTTCTTCCAGTAATAATTAAATTGTAATTATTTTTTGCAAAAATTTCGGCTGTAGCTTTACCAAAACCACTTGTTGCTCCAGATATTAGTACTATTTTTTTTGTCATAAAATTATCAAATTGAAAGTAGCAAAGGTAATAATAGTTTAGTTTGTTATTAATTGCTGATTATTTATTATTGATTACCAGCTTTTTAATTAAGAGATTGTTTTTTAATCTTAGAATTAAATTTTTATTATTTGTATTCTAACAAAATAATGTTAGTTTTGCTGCCTGAAATTCTTATGAAGACACAATTAAATATCGCTAACTTTTCTATTTTTTCTCCAATTTATTGGGGGCGAATGTGTCATTATATGCCTATTATTTCAATTTTCCATCCTTGGACAATTAATAGGTAATACCACATTGCTTTAGAGCAAAAACAACAATCAATTTTTATTTACAAGGTCAAGTTTTCGACCAAAAATTATATTCGTTATGTCGTTAATAACAGACACTATATTAGAACAACTTAATAGTTTAATAGTTGTAGTAAATCAATCAGGAAACGTGGAATATGTTAGTCCATCAGCAAAAAGAATTTTAGGATTTGAACCCGAGCAATTATTAGGAGAAGGCTGGTGGAATTTAACCCGTGATGATACTGAAGAAAGATTAAGTATTAAATCGCTAGCACTAAAACAGCTTCAACAAGAATCTTTAACAGAAATGGTTCCTTATGAGCGATTGCTAAAAACCGCAACAGGTCGAGATTGCTGGGTATTATGGAATATTTCTAAAAGTATTGATAATAAATTGGTTGGAATAGGACACAACATTACCGACAGAAAAAAAGCAGAGCAAGAGTTGCTTGAAAAAAATGTTGAGTTGCTGCAACACAATAAAGATATGTTGGATAGTATTCAATATGCTAGTAAAATTCAAGAAGCCATTTTGCCTGATGTACAGAAAATTAAAAACACTTTTCAGGATGCTTTTGTTTTATACCAACCAAAAGATGTAGTTAGTGGCGATTATTATTTTTTCTATCAGAAAGAAAACAAAGCTTTTGTTGTGGCGGTAGATTGTACCGGACACGGAGTTCCTGGGGCATTAATGAGTTTTATTGCCAATGGAATTTTAAAAGAAGTAATTATTAAAAAAGGATTGGAAGACCCTGCGGAAATTTTATATGCGTTAGATGAAGAATTGTTTTTAGCTTTAAATAAAAACTCGCCAAATGCAGTAACAAATGATGGAATGGATGTAGCACTTGGTGTTTATGATTTTGCAGAACAAACATTTTCATACTCAGGAGCTTTTCGTCCGTTATTATTGGTGAGAGAAGGAAATATAATTGAGTTAGAAGCAAATCGCTACCCAATCGGTTTTTATGCTGATGTAGAAAAAAAGTTTGTTACTCAAACCATATCTATACAGCAAAATGATGTTTTTTATTATTTTACAGATGGTTATTGTGATCAGTTTGGAGGCGAGCGAAAGAAAAAATTTAACAGAAAGCAATTTAAAGAGCTGTTGTTAGCCGCTCAAACGATGGAAATGGAAGAACAAGAAGCTTATTTGCAATATGTATTGCTCAACTGGAGACAAGAAGAGCCTCAGGTGGACGATATTTTAGTAATTGGAATTAAGGTTTGAAGCATAATCGTTATGCATAACAAAAAATGAGTTAATTTTACCGCATGAACAAAGAGGAACATTTAATTTTCGGAATCCATCCTGTTATTGAAGCAATTATTTCAGGAAAAGAAATTGACAAGCTTTATATTCAACAAGATATAAAAGGATCAGGAATAACAGAATTGCGTAAAGCTATTAAACAACACAATGTTCCTTTTTCTCATGTACCTATTTTTAAACTAAATAAGCACGTAAAAGGCAATCATCAAGGCGTAATTGCTTTTATTTCGCCCATTCCATTTTGTGATATAGAACAATTAGTGCCTACTTTTTTTGAGAATGGAAAAACACCTTTAATCTTAATTTTGGATAGAATAACTGATGTAAGAAATTTAGGAGCTATAGCCAGAACAGCACATTGTATTGGTGTTGATGCTATTGTAATTCCTAAAAGAGAATCAGCACAAATTAATGCTGATGCCATGAAAACCTCAGCTGGAGCTTTAAATTACATTCCTGTTTGTAAGGTAGATAACTTAACAGATACGGTTTTGTTTTTGCAAGCAAGCGGATTACAAGTGGTAGCATGTACCGAAAAAACCAATGATACCATTTATAATGTTGATTTTACAGGACCATCAGCAATAATAATGGGCAATGAAGAAACCGGAATTGCCAACCAATTGCTAAAAGCTGCTGATGCTAAAGCTAAAATTCCTATGGTAAATGAAATAGCTTCGTTAAATGTTTCTGTAGCTGCTGCGGTAATTATGTACGAAGCATTAAAACAGAGAATTTAAAGCACCTCTTTTTCTACATAATAATAAATAAACACGCCATTTTTCAGCATGTAATCTCTATTATTTATCGTAATAATATCGTTTTCTTGGAGTAGATGTAAATTGTTAATTTCTTCATGCTCAAAATGGACAGAGCCTTTGGTAATTCTTGCTAAATCTAAATATTGAGTATTGACAAAACTTTTAGCTCCACAAAGAAATACTTGTACTGGAACGGTTATTTTATCAATAAACTCATAATCTCTCATTTTTTCATAATTATCTGCAATAAGTACTATGCTTTTAGCTTCAGGAAAATACTTTAATCCCAACAACATTGCTTCTACATCATTTTCTTTTGCTTCTCCACCTCCACTACCACCCGAATTACATTTGTTAAGTGATTTATTAATCTCTTCACTTTGTAAGCTTTTAGCAACATAAATCCCTCCTGTTTCTAATGGCAACTTTTTATCAGAACTTTTTGCATCACCATCATTAAAAAATAAACAACCTTTTGCATTTACATTAGCCGTTTGTTCTTTCAACCAAATTATTACCTGACTATAAAACGGCATCATACTTCCTGTAGCATCGGTTACAACAATAAAATCTTGTGCATTAGCTATCCGCTTAAATGCATTTAACACAGTAGAATCTTTGTGCAAACTTGATAAGTAAGGATTAGGAGGAGGCGGAGGATATAAATCTATTTCTATTTTTTCACCCCAAATGGTATCGTAAACATATTTATCTTCCCATCGGGTTTCTATATAAAATGGCTTTGGGTTCGTATCATTTTCTAACGAATCTTTTTTAGAAAAATTAGTCAGTAGGGTGTTGATATAGTCATTTTCCTCAGCTATAAAACCTGGAGTAGCATTAGGACGAAAAGTAACCACGAAACCATGAAACATGTTATTGCATTCTTCTCTGGAGTTTCCATCAGTTTGACTAATAAGTTCATATTCCCACACTGGAAAGTTAAACACTTCGGGAACTAATTTTTTTAGTTCTAACAAACGTTTTTTGTTCAACTCAATTTGATTAAAATTTTCAGAAGTTCTGTATTCCGTATAAACCAACTGAATTTTAATAACTATTCTTTCTTTGAGTTGTTTCTTCTTCTCTTTGTTTAAAATAATTTCTTTAGCAAAAGGCATTTCAATAAGAATTTGATCTTTATGAATGGTACTTCTATTAAATATGTTGATATTGGTAACGCTGTTTTTTGCATAATGATTTACATCAAACCCAAAAACAGATTGGAGGGTAATTAATAAGGTGAAAAGATAAAAAAATCGCATATAGTAATAGATATGATTACTTTTGTCAAAAGTACATAATCACATTAACCTACAAAACTAAAAATTATTGCAACCCGTTAGAGCCAAAAAACACTTAGGACAGCATTTTCTTAAAGATTTGTCTATTGCTGAAGATATTGTAAATAGTCTTGCCCAGACAGATAAATACGGTACTGTTTTAGAAATTGGTCCGGGAATGGGTGTGTTAACACAGTTTTTAATTCAACAAAAAAACTATACTACTTTCCCTATAGATGTGGATAGAGAGTCCATTGCTTTTTTGGTAGAAAAATTTCCAGTATTAAAAGGCAACATTATTTATGGTGATTTTTTAAAAATTAATTTAAACGAAATTGTAAACAACAAGCCTTTTGCGGTAATAGGCAATTTCCCTTACAATATTTCTACACAAATTTTATTTAAAGTTTATGAATATCGACACCAAGTTCCTGAATTGGTGGGTATGTTTCAGAAAGAGGTAGCCGAAAGAGTTGCCGCTAAGCCAGGTAATAAAACCTATGGTATTACCAGTGTTTTACTTCAAGCTTATTACGATATTGAATATTTATTTACGGTAGATGAACATGTTTTTGATCCGCCACCAAAAGTAAAATCAGCCGTAATTCGATTAACAAGAAATAGTACCGAAAAACTAGATTGCGATGAGGTTTTCTTTAAAGTTGTAGTAAAAACGGCTTTTAACCAACGCAGAAAAACCATGCGAAATTCAGTAAAAGTATTTTTGAACGAAGAAACCAAAAAACACCCTATTTTAGACAAACGCCCCGAACAACTTTCTGTGGAAGAGTTTGTAATGCTTACTAATTTGTTGAAGGGGTAACTCACTATTGTTCAGGAGCATTTTCTTTTCTTATTTTTTGATAACTTCTTTTTTTAATTTAGTTTTAGCATTTATTAATTAGCTAGCTAAAATGAAACGTTTAATATATCTCTTTTTACTATTATTACCTACCTACTGTTTATCAAGCGTTAATTTAGATTCATTATATCAAGAAGTATTAAATTCAAAAAACGATATTGAAAAAATAAATAGCTCTGTCGAATTTATTCGTTTTTGTTATACAAAAGAAGAAGAAAATTTTAAACTAGTTTATGAGCGTTTAAATAAATTGCTTAAAAATGAAAAACCATCAGATTATAAACATGAAACTACCCTTAAATTAGCTCGTTACTTATCTAGAGTTGGGGCTTTTAAAGAAGCAAAACAGCTATTAAAACTATCGTTGTCTCAACAAAATAATGAGTTTAATAACAATTGGAAATCAATTTATTTTTTTAGACTTTCAAAAATTTATTTTGAAGAGGGGAAAAGAAAAATGGTAATTAACTATATTGATAGCTCTCTAAAGTATTTAAACAAGGAAGATTCGCTTTTAAGAATTTCCTATATTATGGAAAAAGGCAGGGCTTTTTATGATTTAGGTGATTATGCAAAAGCAATGGAGTTGTATGTTATTGCTCAAAAACAATTTGAATCATACAATATTAGAGATGTAAATTACGGAATGTTAATGCACTTTATTGGTTCTGTTTTTAAAAGACAAAATAATGATGCTAGAGCTTTTGATTATTATGAAGAAATGCTTGAAGTTGCAATTGAAATTCATGATAAACACCTAGAAGCAGAAGCATATAGTTTATTAGCAGATTTATATGCCTATGCTGGAAACTACGAAAAAGAGGAAGAATATCTTTACAAAGCATTAAATATTGTTATTGATTTAAATGATGAATTGGCTGAAGCTCATATTTTATTAGCCATTGTTCATGGAAATATTTATGACCATAAATATAAAGAAGCACTAATTAAGTTAGATCGAATTCAAGATATAGTTAAGAAATATAATATTACCGAGTATGATATTACAATTAATAGGTATTTAGGTAAAATATACTCTAGGATGGGTAAATATGAAAAAGCAATGAAGTTTTTTGAGTTAGCAATCCTTGCAGCAAATAAAAGAGAAGAAAAAAAGATGCTTAATTTATCAGACATATACCGCAATATAGCTGTTTCTTCTTATAAAAATAAAAGCTTTAAAAATGCTTATGAGTACTTAGATTTACATTTAATTTATAAAGATTCTTTACTGAATGAGGAAAACCAACAAATCATTCACAAACTCGAACAACAATATGAAAACCAAAAGAAAGAAAGTGAAATAATTGCTTTAAATAAAGATAAACAGATACAGGAAAAAGAATTATCTAAACAAAATGTAATGATAAAAGCTTTTTTAGTAGGCTTATTATTAACCCTATTATTAGCAAGTACAATTTTTTATAGCTTAACACAAAATAAAAAAAAGAATAAAATAATTTCTTCAAAAGTGATTGAGTTAGCTGAAAAAAACAAAGAAATAACAGACAGTATTCAATATGCTAAAAGAATACAAAACGCGATATTACCACCCAACAAAGTAGTAAAAGAATATTTACAAGAAAGTTTTATTTTATATAAACCAAAAGATATTGTAGCAGGAGATTTTTATTGGATGGAACAAAAAAATGAGGAAGTCCTTTTTGCAGCAGCAGACTGTACAGGACACGGAGTCCCAGGGGCTATGGTGTCAGTTGTTTGTAACAACGGATTAAATAGAAGTGTTAGGGAGTATGGTTTAACAGACCCTGGGGAAATATTAAATAAAACAAGAGAAATAGTCATCTCAGAGTTTGAAAAAAGTGAAGAAGATGTAAAAGATGGAATGGATATAGCACTTTGTTGTTTAAAGTATAAAGTTGAAAATGAAAATTTGGACAACTCTAAAACAGTGGCCTTATTACATTATGCTGGAGCTAATAACCCATTATGGATAATAAGAAAAAACAGTAAAACTTTAGAAGAAATTAAAGCCAACAAGCAACCAATAGGGAAATTTGATAATCCTGAGCCATATACAACCCATAAAATAATACTAGAAAAAGGGGACACTATATATGTATTTTCAGATGGGTATGTAGATCAGTTTGGTGGAGAAAAAGGAAAGAAGTACAAAGCAAGCAACTTTAAAAGCTTACTAATTTCTATTCAAGCTAAGGACATGAATGAACAAAAAGAGATAATAAACAAAACTTTTGAAACTTGGAAAGGTAATCTTGAACAATTGGATGACGTTTGTGTAATTGGAGTTCGTATATAACGAATGACCTAGAAATCATTTATATTTTAATAGAATTAAATGTAAAAAAGAGACTTGTCCAAGTCTCTTTTTTACTAAATATATTGATTATTTACTGTTTAATAAGCTTATAAACAGCATTATTATTTCCGCTGTTAATTTTTAAGAAGTAAACTCCTTTACTTTCATTGCTTAGGTCTATAATTACATTATTTGTTACAATATTAGTTTGAGTAGTAATAACTTTCCCTTCAATAGATGTTACAGTATAATTAGTTTTCTGATTTAACCCATCATTAAAATTAATTGTAATTAAACCATTTGTTGGATTAGGGAAGATAGAAACATTAAAGTTTGTTTTTTCTTTATCAACTCCAACAACAACAATATTTTCGCAAGCAGATGTGTCAATACAATTTCCCACTGTTATTTCTACAGCATAGTTTCCTGTTACTGTTGCTGTAAAGTTCTGAGAAGTTTCTCCAGTTATTACAGCATTCCCATTGTCACAATCTAACCATCTATAGCTAGCACCACTTTGGTTTGCTGTTAAGGTAGGGGTGTTGTTAGTTACGGAATTATCGACATTTATGATAGTTAAATTAAGCGTAACTATAGAGTCGCATCCATTAATATTTCCTCCAACTAAGGTATGTGTAGCGGTATTGTTACTTGATGTATAGGTTACGTTATCTATCCATGTATAACTACCACAAGCACTAACTATATCAGTGCCATTAGAACTATTATTTATAGTTAAGTTTAATGTAACTACAGAGTCGCAACCATTAACATTTGCTCCTGTTAAAGTATGTGTAGCTGTATTATTACTTGATGTATAAGTTACATTATCAATCCATGTATAACTACTACAAGCACTAACAATGTCAGTTCCATTAGAGCTATTATTTATAGTTAAGTTTAATGTAACTACAGAGTCACAACCATTAACATTTGCTCCTGTTAAGGTATGTGTAGCGGTATTATTACTTGATGTATAAGTTACATTGTCAATCCAAGTATAACTATCACAAGCACTAATAATGTCAGTTCCAGTATTATTACTATTTATAGTTAAGTTTAATGTTACTATAGAATCACATCCATTAACACTTCCTCCAACTAAAGTGTGTGTAGCGGTGTTATTATTTGAACTGTAGGTATTACCGTCAATCCATAGCAATGAACCACATTCAATACGAGTATCAATAGAATTAATAGTTCCATTATTTTGATTAACTTGATTAATAACAGCACCCGAACTTACCCAATTAGAAGTTGTTCCTCCAAGCATAAAATTATTTAATGTTCCATTATGATTAGTAGTGAAATCTAACAAAGAAGTAACAGCTGAATTATTACCTCCTGCTACTCCTTGGTTGAAATTATAATAAGCTACCAAATTAGGTTGAGCTTGAGTAAACTCTGAATTCATAGAACTATTAATATCACAAACAGAACGTTTTACATCCCAAATTCTTAATTCATCTAACTCTCCATTAAAATATTGAGCTCCATTAGTTCTACTTCCAATAGTCATCATATTATCAGTACCTGTAGATGAAGAACCTCCACCATTAGTTGTTTGAAGTACTCCATTAAAATATACTTCTGTTTGTTGTGTTGTGCCATTCCATGTACAAGCTACATGAGTCCATTGGTTCAATGGCAAACTTGCATTGGTTACCTCACCTACTGTATTATTAATATAAAAATAAATTTGATTTGAACCACCAGTAGAAACAGAAATAAAGTTGGAAGCATTTAACTGAGCAAAAACTACTCTAGAAAAAACACTAGCCTGAGGTTTTATCCAGGTTTCAATAGTGATATTACTTGTATTTATATTAGAAAAAACCGTAGGAAGAGGGGCGGAAACATAATCATTAGCACCATCAAAATGCAACGAATTACCAGGGTTTTGAGCCTTAGAAAAAGTTATACTAATAAAAAAAGCAGTAATAAATAATAGAGATTTCATGATTTTTAATTTTTTTTAGTGCGCGGCAAAAGTATATTAATTTAACTATTAAAAAAACTTTTCTTTACTATGTTAAACCTCATTTTAATAATTACCCCAATATTCCCCTAACAATACTAACAACAGCAACACTTATATACTCTATTCCAATAGCAATTACAATAAAGCCTATTATTCTTGATATGGCATTTATTCCAGAAGCTCCCATAAATTTTACAATTAAAAAAGAACTTCTTAATATAAGATAAGTAGCTAACCCTACCGCAAAAATAGCAGCAATTATAGCTGTTATGTTTAATATACTTTCGTGTAGTTCTCTGTAAGAAATCAATAAAGAAATAGACCCCGGACCTGCCAACATTGGAATGGCTAATGGAGTAAGAGAAAATCGTTCTCTCTTATCTAAATCCTTTTGAACTCGTTTGTTTTTTAACCCTTTATGTTTTACAAAACTACCCGTAAGCAAAGCAAAACCAGAAGAAGTTATAATTAACCCTCCTGCAATTCGGAGCGAGTTTAAGCTAATATTAAAGAATTTTAAAATGTAGTTTCCTACAAAGAATGCAATGAGTAAAATAACTACTACATTAATTGATGTTAGCAACGAAGTTCTAGCTCTTTCAGCTAAGGATTCATCTTGTGTTAACCCAACATATACCGGTACTGTTCCTAAAGGATTAATTACGGAGAATAATGCAGCAAAAGCAAATAAAAATATTTCCATGTTTTTTCTGCAAAGCTACTTTACAAGGTGTCTATAGTAAATTATGCCTACTTTATTACAATGTTAATTTTAATGTTTAATTGAGGAATAATCCTATCCTAAATATAAAGTTCAATTATAAAAAAACTAATTACTAACACCTAAAACCCGAGCGAGGGCTTTTGAACAAACGGTGCGAAATCCGAAGTAATCGGACCAGGAAATGCGATGGACTTGTGGGAAAAGATTACACAGGATTTGGTGTTTGTTCTTGATTTTTGGCTCTTTTTATCAAGAAAAAGAGCGTATAATTATAAAACTATACCAATTTCTATACTGAACAAAATAGCTAAAATAAAATCCTTTTTTGTACTCAATTAAATTGGTTACCTTTGGTAATTAATAATTTATAACAATACATGACATTTTCCGATTTTAATTTTGAAGACTCCGTTAGCCAAGCTCTTGATGCTATGGGCTTTGACAAACCAACCCCTATTCAACAACAAGCTATTCCTGCCATTATGGAAAATAAAGACATGATTGCTTGTGCCCAGACAGGAACAGGAAAAACAGCCGCTTTTGTTTTGCCAATATTAAACAGTATTGCTAAAAATGGCTCTTCAGGAAAAGTTTCTACCTTGGTAATTGTTCCTACAAGAGAGTTGGCAATGCAAATTGACCAACAAATAGAAGGTTTTAGCTACTTTACCAACGCTACTTCTATCGCCATTTATGGTGGTGGAGATGGAAAAACCTTTGATGCTGAAAAAAAGGCTCTTACCACTGGTGCGGATATTGTTATTTGTACTCCAGGGAGAATTATTTCCCACCTCAATATGGGCTATTTTGACACCTCGGGCATTAAACATTTTATTTTAGATGAAGCCGATAGAATGTTAGACATGGGTTTTAATGAAGACATTACGGGTATTGCTAAAAAATTGCCTCCAAATCGTCAGAACTTACTTTTTTCGGCTACCATGCCTCCCAAAATCAGACAATTGTCTAATCAACTATTAAAAAACCCAGTAACTTTAAGTATTGCCATAGCCAAACCTAACGAAGGCATTATGCAAGTGGCTTATTTAGTTCATAATCACCAAAAAATAAATCTAATAAAGCATTTGTTGAGTGGTAAAATGAATGAGCATATTATTATTTTTTCATCTCGTAAAACTTCCGTTAAGGAAATTACCAAAACCCTTACAAAAGAAAATTTACCTGCAAAAGCTATTCATTCTGACTTAACACAACAAGAAAGAGAGCAAGTATTACTCGACTTTAAAAACAAAAAAGTACATATTTTGATTGCCACAGATATCCTATCAAGAGGGATAGATATTAAAGGAATTGATATTGTACTGAATTACGATATCCCTTCGGATGCAGAAGATTATGTGCACAGAATTGGACGAACCGCCAGAGGTGATAATGGAACTGGTTTAGCCATTACTTTTATTAATGCTGATGATGTTTACAATTTCTCCAAAATTGAAAAATTAATTGACAAAGAGGTAAAAAAACTACCGCTACCAGAAGGTTTTGAAGCCGGACCAGAATATAAGATAACAGCTAAAAAACCATTTCATCACAAAAAGAATAATAACTTTAGAAAAAAACAAAAATCGTAATTTCGATTAATAAAAATCTGAATTTATGCCCGAATATCCAGGACTAATAAAATCAAAATTGCCAAAGGTTGGTACTACTATTTTTACTGTAATGAGCAGATTAGCTCAAGAGCATAATGCTATCAATTTATCACAAGGGTTTCCCGATTTTGGTAGTGATGAAGTTTTACATGACTTAGTAAGAACAGCCATGAAAAACGGACATAACCAATATGCTCCTATGGCTGGATTAATGTTGTTGAGAGAACAAATAGCAACTAAAACAGAAGAACTTTATGGGGCTATTTATCATCCCGACACAGAAATTACAGTGACGGCTGGAGCGACACAAGCCATTTACACAGCTATTACTGCTGTTGTTCATGAAGATGATGAAGTAATTATTTTTACTCCTGCTTATGATTGCTATGAACCAGCCATAGAGCTCAATGGTGGAAAATCGGTAATTGTTCAAATGCATGCTCCAGATTACAAAATAGATTGGACTCATGTTAGGAAATTAATCAATCCTAAAACAAAAATGATTATTATAAATACACCTCATAACCCAACAGCAACAGTATTTTCTAAAGATGATTTTTTAGCTTTAGAAAAACTTATTGCTAATACTGATATTATAGTATTAAGTGATGAAGTATATGAACATATTATTTTTGATAAACACAAACATTATAGTGCATCAATGTTTCCAAAGTTAGCAGAGCGTTCTTTTATCATCTCTTCTTTCGGAAAAACCTTTCATAATACTGGTTGGAAAATGGGTTATTGTATTGCTCCAGAAACCTTAATGAGCGAGTTTAGAAAAGTGCATCAATATGTTGTTTTTTCGGTAAATACGCCTGCTCAATATGCCTTAGCAGAGTACCTTAAAAATGAAAATAATTACTTATCCTTAAGTGCTTTTTATCAACAAAAAAGAGATTTTTTCACCTCTGTAATACGAAACTCTAAGTTTGAAATCTTGCCTTCAAAAGGCACTTATTTTCAGTTATTAAGCTATAAAAATATTTCGGATGAAAAAGATACTGATTTTGCAGTAAGACTTACTATAGAGCACAAGTTAGCAGCAATTCCTGTTTCTGTTTTTTATAATCAACACATGGATGAAAAAATCTTACGCTTCTGCTTTGCCAAAAACGAGAATACACTTGAAAATGCAGCTGAAATAATGAACAAAATTGTTTAAAACTCTTAAATACAAACTTTTTATAACTGTCTTATAATTATTACCTTTCGGGTTTTAAAATTCCAAAATGAAGGTAGTTTTTAAAATAGTTTTATTTGTTATTTTTTACCTTGGAGCAATAACCAATATCAGTGCTGCTATTGTCATCCCAACAGACACTATTAAAAGTAATCAGCAAATTTATTATTTCATTTCTAACCGAGATGCTGATGATGGAACTTTTACCATGTATAAAGCTCGTACAAACCAAAGCGGCATTTCATCAACAATTATTAAAGGAAATTTTGAGGTAAAAGGTTATCCTCACATGAGAAAAGCAGAAATTTCTGTTTACAATATCTCAACTGATGAGTTAGTTGGTGTTTATAAAACCAATCCTAAAACAGGGAATTATTTGGTAATTCTTATTCCAAATGTAAAATACGAATTTGTAATCAACACTTATGGCTATGCTCCAATAAAAAAGACTATTGAAATCCCTGCCTATGCCAGCACCAATATTGTTGACGAAATTTCTAAACAAAAAATTACCTTAGAAATAGATGAAGAACCTATAAAACACACTTTAAACACTTGGATAATAGAAGAAAAAGAACCTACCCTGTTTTTACTTACTGTTTATGATGAAAATCTTGATAAAAAAGAACGCATAGAACTTTATGAGTCTGCTGTTTTTGACGCAGAGGAACTAGGCAGAAGAGAAATTAAAGAACTTCAGTTTGAAAACATTGATGAAGCCTTAAAAAAACAAGCTGAGTTAGAAAATAAAAAACCCGAATTGGCTGAAAAAGCTTTTCAAAAGAAAGATTACAAAACATCCGGACAACTTTATCGTGAGTTATTAGCTTATGATTTAAATGATGCTTTAATTAATTATAAAATAGGGGTAAGCTCTTTTCATATAGAACAAAACAAACTTAAAGCTCTTCCATTTTTGCAAAGGGCTTTAAATGGCAATAACATTCCTTATGATGTTCATTATTATTTAGGGATAATTTATCATTCTTGGGCAGATTTTGCTAGAGCAGAAATCGCCTTTAAAAACTTTAAAGAAAAAGCTACGCCAAAAGAAATTCAAACACTTAATATAGATAGGTTGTTGGCGTTTTGTAATAATGGAAAAATAATAGTGCAAGAACAATATGATATGGAAATTATTTCCAAAACAACTGCCAATATTAGCAAACTAAACAAAATTTTTCCTGAAGAAATAAATAAAGACAATTTACTGGAAAAAACAACTTTTTTCATTTCTCCTATTGACGAAAAAAAGAAAGAACAACTTTGGATGTTTAAAACAATTCAAAATGAAATGATACAAACAAGTTATGGCTTAACAGAAAGTAATGGCAAAGACTTATTTGTAAACTTTTTAATTGGTGGAGATAAATGGAGCATCCCAAAAACTTTAGGAGAACATATTAACACCCCATATAACGAAAGTCATGCTTATGTAACTCCTGATGGAAAAACACTTTATTTCGCTTCTGAAGGACATAATAGCATGGGAGGTTTAGACATCTTTAAATCCACTAGAAATGAAATTTCCGAATCTTGGGGAAAACCCATCAACATGGGCTACCCTATCAATTCTCCTTATGATGATTTTATGTTTGTTCCCGCTCAAAATGGAGAACAAGCTTATTTCATTTCCAATAGAAGAAATGTTGCAGAAAACTACGAGTTGTACAAAATAAAAACACCCAAACCTCCTTTAACCCTCACTATTATTAAAGGTCATTTTATGACTCAAGATTCTATTCCTGATTTTGAGGCGACCATTACGGTTTACAACACCAATAATCAGGAAATAGCTGGCATTTATAATACCAATAGCAATAATGGAAATTACCTAATGGCTTTAATTCCAGGAGTAAAATATGAATTTAACATTACTACCAACTTTAATTATAGAGAACACACTGCTTTTGTAACAATTCCTTTTCAAAACGAATCGTTTCCATTGAGGCAGAATATCAGATTAAAAAAAGAAGGTCGTTTTGAAATATTAAATGTAGATAACTTTTTCACTCAACAAGAAGCTGAAAATGCACCCATTTATCAATTAACTAAAAAAGATTTTGACATTCCAGAAAACAATCAGAACAAACAACAAAATACAACAGAAAATAAAATAAAATTGCTTTCAACAGAACAAAAGCAATTATTAAAAGATGCACAACAGTTTTATACCAATAAACAATATTTACAAGCTGCTCAAGCTTTTGAAAAAATTGCACCACTAATTGATTTATCAGAAAAGCAAGCTTACATGTACGGAAAAAGTCTTTTTTATATTTCTAAAGAGTATGAGAAAATTTTAAACTATTTAGAACTTGCTGCAACAAGCAAATCAATTCCTTACGATGTTTTTTATATGCTTGGAAAAACAAACCACCTAGCTTACCGATTTGAAAGAGCCGTTGTTGCCTATGAAAAATATAAATCTTTAGCAACAGAAAATGAATTATCAGAAAAAGATATTGAGAATGAAATTGTATTGAGCAAATTTGGAAAAAACATAGTAAATAACCCTAAGCCGGTTGAAGTACTGGAAAAGAAAAGTGTAAAAACGGATAATTTCCATACTATTTACGGCTCAGTTAAAACTAACGCCAAACTATTGTTAGCTCCAGATGACATGCTTTCGGATATTGATAAAAAAGAAGGATTTAAGCCTACTATGTACCTTAATGAAAATAAAACCATGATTTATTTTGCAAGTTATGGCGATAATAAAGACAACGGAAAAGACATTTATTTAATGAAAAAATTACCTGATAATACTTGGACAAACCCCGTAAATATAGGAGAAGCTATTAATACTTCAGGAGATGAAGATTACCCGTTTTTAAGTGCCGATGGTAAAACAATTTATTTTAGTTCTACAGCTCATGGAAGTATGGGAGGGTATGATGTGTTTAAAAGTTCTTGGGATGATAAGACAAATTCTTGGGCAACACCTGTAAATTTGGGAGCACCAATAAATTCGCCATTTGACGATTTATTTTATGTAGAAGAAAGATGAACAACCTCAACATAAGCATTATACAAACACCTTTATTTTGGGAAGATAAACACCAAAACACAGAAATGTTTACCCAAAAAATAGCTGAAGCTAAAAAGCAGGGAACTGATGCTGTTGTGCTTCCAGAAATGTTTACTACTGGATTTACCATGCATTCAGAGCGACTTGCGGAAAACATGGATGGAGAAACAGTGTGTTGGATGCAAAACCAAGCCAAACAACACCAAATAGCACTAACAGGCAGTTTGATTATTCAAGAAAATGATAAGTATTACAATCGCTTATTATGGGTTTTCCCTGATGGAGAAATTAAACATTACGACAAACGCCATTTATTCCGAATGGCAGCAGAAAACAATTATTTTTCTCATGGAAAAGAAAGGTTAATAGTTGAATTTAAAGGTTGGAAAATTTGCCCGATGATATGCTACGATTTAAGGTTTCCTACTTGGAGTAGAAACATTAATTTCAATAAAAAAACGAATGAGCCTGTATTCGATTGTTTAATTTATGTTGCGAATTGGCCTGAACCTAGAGTTTCACATTGGGAAAAATTATTAGAAGCTCGTGCTATAGAAAATCAGTGTTATGTTGTTGGTGTAAATAGAATTGGTGAAGATGGTAATACTATTCCTTATTCGGGAAGCTCGGCAGTTATTGATCCAAAAGGAGAACAACTGAGTACCACCCAAGCACATCAAGAAAACATTGAAACCATTTCATTAAATTATGAAGAAATGAAACATTACCGTGAAAAATTTCCAGCTATTCAAGATGCTGATAGTATATCATTTAATTAATTTTTATATTTTTGCATAAAACTGCTTATGTTTCCAAAAAATAATCAACCGTCTGAAGAAAAAAGTGCTCTTAGCGGTATTGTTAGCATAAACGACTTAAAGGAAATGGAGTTTAACGAAAAAGAGTTAACTCCCCAACAGCATTTAGCATTAAAAAACTATGACAGGTATAGAGTTCGTCAGTTAAATGCTCAAAAAACCGAAAGAGATTTTCATAAAACTTATCTACAACTTCAAGCTATGGCAAACCTAACGCCTTTTGAAGATTTTTTGAAAGAAGAGTATTTTTAACCCTCTGTCTTATTTTTCAGGTATTCATAATAATCAAATTGGGCTCTAATTCTTTTCTGAGCAGTAGATTTTTTGTAGGGATTACTTTGAGTTTTATTTAGTTTTCGGGCTTTAATCGAGTCTTTTAGCTGAAGTGAAAGTAGTTTTTTAATCTCCATAGCCAGTCTTTTATCATAAATAGGAAAACCAACCTCTACTCGGTAAGTAAGGTTACGTTTCATCCAATCAGCCGAAGCCAAAAATAACTTTTCATTACCGCCATTATAAAACCAATAAATTCTTCCATGCTCTAAATAACGGTCGATAATACTAATTACCGTTATATTTTTACTCATATCTTTAATCCCCGGAATTAAACAACAAATACCTCGAACAATAATATTAATTTTTACTCCCGCATTGCTAGCTTCATATAATTTATCTATCATTTGTCGGTCTTCCAAGCTATTCATTTTCAGAATCATTTGAGCTTTTAAGCCTTTTTTCGCATTGCTGATTTCATTATCAATCATCTTATTAAATTGTTCTCGCATATTAAAAGGAGCGACTAACAAATGTTTAAACCTTATTGTTTCTTTTTGTCTGTTTATCAAAAAGTGAAAGACCTTGCTTAATTCATTAGTGAGCTGAGGATTTTTGGTAAGCAAAGCATGATCGCAATAAATTCTAGAAGTATCTTCATTAAAATTTCCTGTACCGAAATAAGCATATTTAGCCTTTTTATTTCCTTCTTTTCTGGTAATTAAAAATATTTTTGAATGTACTTTTAGCTCTTCAAAACTGTAATGAACATCTACTCCGGCTTCCTTCATTTTATCTGCCCAATGTAAATTTAATTCTTCATCAAACCGAGCTTTTACTTCGCTAAAAACCATTACTTTTTTACCATTTTCTGCTGCTTTTATAAGTGCCTGACAAACCTTAGAATGTTTGGCTACTCGATAAAGTGTAATGCTAATTTCTTCTACATTTTCGTCCTCTGCTGCTTCCTCCAGAAAATCGGTGATGTAACGATAATTTTGATATGGAAAATGAAGAATAAAATCTTTCTTAGAAATAGCATTAAAATAAGATTCACTTTTCTCTAATTCAGGATGTTGTAACACATCAAAAGCAGGATAAAATAAATCGGGTTTATTGGGCATCGGAAAAGCAAAAAAGTCATTGAAATTATGATATCTCCCACCGGGAATAGACTCTCCTTTTTGTAGTCCAATATTTTTTCTGAGTATTTTTTGAAGCTCCTTTGGCATGCGTTCGTCATATAAAAACCTAGATGGAGCTCCCACTTTTCTTTTATACAAACTTGCTGATATTTTTTCTTGAATGGTCTCGGCAATTTCTTCTTCTAAATATAGCTCAGCATCACGAGTTAGGTTAATTTCATAACACTTAACCCAATTATAATCTGGAAAATGCTGAGGTAAAAACAAACGCATTACATCAGAAAGCTGAATGATGATTTCTTTGTTTTCATCATTAAACAGTTTAATAAAACGTTGAGTCTTTCTAATAGGCACATTAACAATAAAATAATTGTGCTCTAAGGTTTTTTTGTTAATCACATCAATTGCCAAATACAAGCCTTTATTTTTTACAAATACAGAGGTGGTTTCACTAACTTCTTTAATTTTTAATAACGGCAAAATATCCTTATCGAAAAAGTTTTTTAAAAAAGCTTTCTGCTCTTCATTTATCTGCTTTTGATTTATTAAAAAGATATTCTCTTCTTCTAATTGAGGTAAAATTTTAGTGTTAAATATGTGATTAAATTCTGCTTGCTGTTCAAATACAGTTTTTTTAATTTTTTTGAGGAGTTTTTTGATGTAAGGATTTGGTTCTAGCCCTTGCTTTTTCTCAATTTTTAGAATATTTTTTAATGAAGCTACCCTTACCTTATAAAACTCATCCAAATTAGCAGAATAGATGGCTAAAAACTTTAATCGTTCCATTAAAGGCTCGTAAGGATTAATAGCTTCTTGTAGTACTCTATAATTAAATGATAACCAACTTAGCTCTCTGTCGAAATATTTTTTCATTGAAATAAGCTTCCTCAATTTTTAGCAAATATCTATGAAATTAAGCACAAAACAAGAAATGTGGCTTAGAATTACAAAAAATTAACGATGAGTTAACCTTGAAAACTATTAATCTAAAAGACTTTCTAAATAATGTTGTTCGATATTAAATTCCTTTTTAATGGTATTAATTTCTTCATCAATCTTATCAACTATAGGTTTTTTGTTTGATTTTGAAGCGACTAACATGATGTTTTTACGAGTATGTTCATTAGAAATAAATTCAAAAATTTTAGTGTTGTACTGCTGTTTTTCCATGATTAATGCTCGCATGGCATCGGTAATCATTTCATACTGTCTTTCTTTAAAAATGCCATGTTTTAACAAAGGATTGGCAATTTCCTTTCCTTTAGCAGCTTGTCTGAGTTGTTTGTGGCAACATGGAGCACAAATTATTAAAGCAGCTTTAGCAGAAATGCCTTTAAAAATAGCATCGTCTGTAGCTGTATCACAAGCATGAAGGGCAATTAAGATATCTATTTTATCTTCTTTTAAATCTTGTATCGTACTCTTTTCAAAAGATAATTGCTCAAAGCCGCATTTTGCTGCTGCATCGTTACAAAAATCAACCAATTCTTGTCGTATTTCTATGCCTTTAATCTCCACATTAAGTTTAAGTTGATTTTTCATAAAATCATACAACGCAAAAGTCAAATATCCTTTACCAGAGCCCATATCAACCATGCGAATAGGTTCGTTAAATTGGTTGTCTTTTAGTAAATTCTCTACTATCTCAAGGTATTTATTAATTTGTTTGAACTTGCCAGCCATTTTAGGAAATACCTGTCCGTTTTCATCGGAAACACCTAAAATAGTTAAGTATTTACCTAATGCGGCTCTTTTTTTCTTAATCACATCATGTGTTTCGGGCGGTTTGTTTTCAAAACTAGGAGGTAAATTTTTTAAACTTCCTTTGCCTTTTTTAGAAAACTGAAGTATAACATCCTCTTTAAGGGTAAACAAACGAGCAATCTTAAACTTGTTGTTAAGCAACTCCATTAACTCACCATTAGTTTCTTCTAGATTATAATTCTTAACCTGATCGTTAGTTTGATAATGGTAAGTAAAAGAAAAAACAAGCTCGTTTTTAATGGTAACCAAACGAATATAAACATTCAATAAGCCATCGCTTTTGTAAGCTGGTTTACTTAAGGTAATTTTTACAAAAGATTTGTCGGTATAACTTGTAGCAAGTTTTTCTAAAAAAAGGTTGAGTTCATTCATGTGGCGAAGTTAGGTTAAAATCTATTATGCATCATAAATTAATAAAGTTAGATCAATAAGTCATTGACTACTAAATGGCTGATGCTAATAAAAATTCCGCTATTAAGATGCAGTTGTTAATAAAAAATTCAAAAACGAGTTGAAGTCCCCACGGGCTAAAACTAAACTTAGTGTTGATAAAAAAATGCTCTAAAACATCTGATTTTACTAAGGGTTTAACTATTTTTACAAATAAAAAAGCACAGCTAATGCTGTGCAATCTTTGTCAAGTATAAAGGACAAGGTATAGAATTGCAACTTCTATTATGTATGTCCGAGTTCCTTTTCGCCCTAGTGTTCCAGCACTAGGGTTTTTTGTTTCTTCAAAAGTAGAAAAATTTTTGTAACAAAAACAAAACAGAATGAAAACTTTTACATTTTTTATGCTCATTATTGAGAATACAAATCATTTAAATCACTTTCATAAATCTAATTAACCTTTCTTACAAAAGTATCGTAATAAACACAATAAAGTGGAGTGGCATAAGTTTTGTAATATAACTTCCCGAACTAAAAACTTTTATATCATGAAAAATTTAAGAACAACAAAAATAGGGTTAGGAATAGTTGCTGCTATGTTGGTATTGTCTTTTTCAGCGTACCAACAAAACGATCTTCCTACAATAAATAATGACGGTAATGGTAAATTAAGAACTGTTGACCATAAAGCTTTTAAAGCTGGCGAAAAACTAGAGTTTAGACTACACTATGGTTTTGTAAATGCTGGTACAGCCAAAATTGAAGTGAATAAATTAGATAAAAAAATTGGTAACAGAGAAATTTATCATATTGTTGGAACAGGAAAGACGGTAGGAGCTTTTGATTGGGTTTTTAAGGTAAGAGACCGTTATGAAACCTTTCTTGATGTTGAAGGTGTTTTTCCTTGGATGTTTGTAAGAGATATTAATGAGGGAGGATATAAGAAAAAACAGAAATACCAATTTTCACAAACTAAAAAAATGGTAGAAACCCACAAAGGAGAAGTTTATGAAACGCCTGAAGGAATTCAAGATATGCTTTCTTCTTTCTTTTATGCCAGAACATTAGATTTCAGTAAAGCAAAAAAAGGCGAAGTTTTTACCATCTGGACCTTTGTAGATGAAGAGGTTTGGCCGTTGAAAATTAGATATATGGGAGAAGATAAAGTTAAAGTTGGAGGAACTTATTACAACGCAATTAAATTCCACCCTGTAACGCAAAAAGGTAGAATATTCGATAAAGAAGAAGATGTAAGTTTTTGGGTATCTAATGACGGAAATAAAATTCCTTTAATGATAGAAGCCAAAATTTTAATTGGAGCAGTAAAAGCTGAATTAACAAATGCTGAAGGATTAGCTCACCCATTATCAATTGCAAAAAAATAAATTAAAAACTCCTAGAGGTTCATTATTTGCCTCTCCTTTTGGAGAGGTTGAAACTAGAGTCGCTAGTTTCGGACGAGGCATTTAACATTAATTTGTTTAAAACAGGCAAACAAATACCATTGAGATTCGTATCTTAATGGTATTTTTGTTTGCATTATGAAGAAATTTCTACCTATACTTATTATAGTTTTAGCTGCTGTTGGCCTCTTTTTTACTCAATATCAAGGAAATAAAAGCAATATTGATGAAGAAGAAATAGCACAAATTATTGAAGAAGAAAAACAAGAACCTGTTGTTGAGTATGGTTTTGAAATAGATTCGTTTGCTGTTTATAAAGATGTCATCCAACCCAACCAATTTTTAGCCAATATTCTTCTAAAATATCATATTCCTTATACAGACATTGATATGTTGGCAAAAATGTCAAAAGATATTTTTGATGTAAGAAAGATTGCCTCTGGTAAAAAATACACCATACTTTGCAGTAAAGATTCATTAGGTAAAGCTCAATGTTTTATTTACGAACCCAACGAAACAGAATATGTTGTTTTTGATATGCGAGATTCTATTTCAATTTATAGAGGACAAAAAGAAGTTACCACTAAAATAAAACAAATTGAAGGCACTATCAACTCTTCCTTATACCAAACATTAGTAGAACAGGAAGCAAGTCCTATTTTAGCCATAGAGATGGCAAATGTTTACGCATGGACAATAGATTTTTACAGCATACAAAAAGGAGATCATTTTAATGTGGTGTATGAAGAACGTTATGTAGATGATAAATTTATTGGGATAGGAAAAGTATTGGCAGCTAATTTTAATCATTATGGAAGAGATTATTACGCTTACCGATTTGAACAAGATGGCATCACCAATTATTTTGATGCTGAAGGAAATAGTTTAAAAAGAGCCTTTTTAAAATCTCCATTAGAGTACGGTAGATTAACTTCAGGTTTTACTATGAGAAGATTTCACCCTGTACAAAAAGTTAACAAACCACACTTAGGAACAGATTATGCTGCTCCAACAGGAACTCCTATTTTAGCAACAGGCGATGGTGTAGTTGTAGAGTCTGCTTATAAAAAGTATAATGGCAATTATGTGAAAATTAAACACAATAGTACTTATACCACGCAGTACTTACACATGAGTAAAAGAAATGCTAAAACCGGACAAAGAGTTAAACAAGGTGATGTTATTGGTTATGTTGGTAGTACAGGTTTAGCAACAGGGCCTCACGTATGTTATAGATTTTGGAAACATGGTAGCCAGGTAAATCATTTAAAAGAAGAAACACCACCAGCCGACCCGGTTAAAAAAGAATATCTGCAAAAATTTACTCAACTTAAAGATAGTCTAAACCAAAAATTGGTTAAAAAAGATTTAGTTAGCTGAGATAAATTACCTTGAACAAACAACTTCAACTTTAATCCTATCCGGATCTTCAAAAAACACAGCATAATAATCTTCTGCATGAGGGTGTTTATCAGCATACAGAATAGTAACATCTTTTTCTTTCAGTTCTGCTGTTAACTTATCTACAAATGCTTTTGAATCGCAATGAAAAGCCAAGTGATTTAATCCTGTTCTTTTTCTATGATAAGCAATATCTATATAATTATCTTCTGTTTGAACAAAAACAATATACGTATCTTTAAGCTTAAAACTTACGCCATGTTGCCATTCCTGAAATTTTGTATAAGAAAATTTTGAAGTTAACAACCACTCCCAAAAAAGCTTCGTTTTTTCTAAATCTGACACATAAATTTCTATGTGATGAATTGTTCCGTTCATGTTTCTATTAATTTGTACCACTAAAGTAGGAAGTTTTAAACGAAACTTATCAATTCTTAATATCTTTCAACATATTTTGCTTTAAGAATAAGTTAAATTAGTTAATTTTACTACTTAATAATTTGTTATGAGCTTAACTGAAGAAACTCAACAAAAAGTAAAAGAAATATTCACCAATTACCTGGAGGAACACAAGCATAGAAAAACTCCGGAGCGTTTCGCCATACTCCAAGAAATTTACGCAAACGATGATCATTTTGATGTGGAAGAGTTATATCTTTCTATGAAAAATAAAAAGTACAGAGTTAGTAGAGCTACGCTTTATAACACTATAGAATTATTGTTGGCTGCTAACTTGGTTAGAAAGCACCAATTTGGCAATAATATTGCTCAATATGAAAAATCTCATGGCTCTAAACAACACGACCATATTATTTTAAGCAATGGCGAAGTAATAGAGTTTTGCGACCCAAGAATTCAAACTATTAAAAACACACTTCAAGAAATGTTTGATGTAAAGATTTTACACCATTCACTTAATTTTTATGGAGTTAAAAACGAAAAAAAATGAACTTTTCCTTTGAAATAAAAAAAGAACAAGAGTTACTTCTTATCTCGCTTTCGGGTAGTTTAAATAATAAACAACAAGCCGAAGAATTACTTTCAGAATTAGATTTTTATTATAACGAAGGCTTAAATTTTATTATTTTAGATTTATCTAAAATGGACTATATGAACAGTTCAGGTTTAGGTGTTTTCATCTCAATTCTTACACAAACAAGAAACAGAAATGGAGAAGTGTTTATAGTAAATATTCCGAAAAAAATAAACCAATTATTAGTTATTACTAAACTGAACAATGTGTTTAACATTGCCGAAAACATTAAAGAAGCAAAAGAAACTATTCTTAAAATAAAACAACCAATAAATTAATATTCAATATAAAATATAGATGAAACGATCATGAGTAAAAATTTCTCACACAAGAGAATGATTATAAAGAGAGTTACATGTAACAGATAAAAAGCAATAAAAATAAACACATGAAAGTAGATGTATTGTTAGGACTCCAATGGGGAGACGAAGGTAAAGGTAAAATTGTAGATGTATTAACACCAAAATATGATGTAATTGCTCGTTTTCAAGGTGGTCCAAATGCTGGTCATACCTTAGAGTTTGATGGTATTAAACACGTTTTACATACCATTCCATCAGGAATTTTTCATAAAGGGGTAAACAACATTGTTGGTAATGGAGTTGTAATAGATCCTGTAATTTTAAAAAGAGAAATTGATGCCCTTATTAAAATGGGTGTTGACATGAATAAACAACTATTCGTATCTAAAAAAGCACACTTAATTCTTCCAACACATCGTTTGCTAGATGCCGCTTCTGAAGCAGCAAAAGGTAAAGAGAAAATAGGTTCTACATTGAAAGGAATTGGTCCAACTTACATGGATAAGACGGGCAGAAACGGATTAAGAGTAGGCGATATTTTTGAAGGAGATTTTAAAGAAAAATACGACCAATTAGTAGCTAAGCATAAAGATCTTTTGAAATTTTACGATTACGGATATGATTTAAATGCTTTGGAAGAAGACTTTTTTAAAGGAATTGAAACTATTAAAAACCTAACAGTTATAGATAGCGAACATTTCTTAAACAATGCTATTAATGATAACAAATCTATTTTAGCTGAAGGTGCTCAAGGAACAATGCTAGATATTGATTTTGGTTCATACCCTTTTGTAACCTCATCAAACACAACTACCGCAGGAACTTGTACAGGCTTAGGTATTGCACCAAATAAAGTAGGTAGCGTTTTTGGAATTTTTAAAGCTTATTGCACAAGAGTAGGTAGTGGTCCTTTCCCTACAGAACTTCACGATGAAGTAGGTGAAAGTATTAGAAAAGCTGGAAATGAATTTGGCTCAACAACCGGAAGACCGAGAAGATGCGGCTGGGTTGACTTACCTGCTTTAAAATATGCAATTATGATTAATGGGGTTACCGAATTAATTATGATGAAAGCAGATGTTTTAAGTGAGTTTGATACCATTAAAGTTTGTACGCATTACGAAATTGATGGAGAGAAAATAGATTACATGCCTTATGATATTGTTTCTAAAGAAGTAAAACCTGTTTACACAGCATTAAAAGGCTGGAAAAAAGACTTGACTAAGTTAGCCTCAATAAATGATGTTCCACAAGAATTAACAGCTTATATTGAGTATTTAGAGCAAGAACTAAACGTGCCAATAACCATTGTTTCGGTTGGTCCGGATAGAACTCAAACTATTTACAGAGAAAACGTGTTGGCTTAAAATCAACTAAAAAACTTTACTTACATTTTGTTAGGAACGCCTATTCCAAGCAATTTCATGCCTGAAGCAATTACTTTAGCTACATTTTGTGATAGTACTAACCTCATGGCTAATTTGTCCTTGTCTTCTTCACGTAAAATAGGCACATTCTGATAGAAGTGATTGAAGGTCTTTACCAACTCATAAATATAATTACTTAATGTTGCTGGACTAATATTTTCACCAGCCTCTTTTAAGGTGGTTGGAAAGTCTTTCAATAACTTTATTAAGGTAATTTCTTCTTCGTTTAGTTCGGCATTGGTGTACGAAGTACTATAATTTAATTCTTTTGCTTTTCTCAATAACGATTGTATTCTGGCATGAGCATATTGTATAAAAGGAGCAGTATTACCATTCAAATCTATAGATTCTTCTGGATTAAACACCATGCCTTTTTTAGCATCTACTTTAAGCAAGTAATATTTTAATCCACCTAAACCAATCTGAGTATATAGTTCGTCTTTTTCAGCATTGCTTAATCCATCTAAATGTCCACGTTCTTGAGTCATTAATTTGGCATCATTTACAATTTCTGCCATTAAATCATCAGCATCCACAACCGTTCCTTCTCTAGATTTCATTTTGCCATCAGGTAATTCTATCATCCCATAAGATAAATGATGACACTCATCTGCCCATTGATATCCTAATTTTTTTAGGATGGCAAACAATACCTTAAAATGATGGTTTTGTTCGTTTCCAACCGTATAAATGATACCATTTAAGTTAGGATGATTTTTATAACGTTCTATAGCTGTTCCAATATCTTGAGTCATGTAAACAGAAGTTCCGTCAGCTCTTAACAAAAGCTTGTCATCCATTTTTTCGGCACTTAAATCGCACCAAATAGAGCCATCTTCTTTTTTGTAAAAATGCCCTTCTACTAAACCTTTTTCTACCACATCTTTACCTAAAATATAGGTGTCAGATTCATAATAAATTTCATCAAAATCAACGCACATGGTTTGGTAGGTAACATCAAAACCTTCATATACCCAGCCATTCATTTTTTTCCATAAATCTACTACTTTTTTATCTCCATTTTCCCATTTAAGCAGCATTTCTTGAGCGGCTTTAAATATAGGAGCTTCTTTTTCAGCAGACTCTTTATCAGTTCCTTTGTCAATTAACTGTTGAATTTCTTTTTTATAAGCCTTATCAAACTCAACATAATATTTTCCTACTAAATGGTCACCTTTTATTCCTGAACTTTGTGGAGTTTCTCCACTTCCAAACATTTGCCATGCCAGCATGCTTTTACAGATGTGAATTCCTCTATCATTAATTATTTGAGTTTTAAATACTTCGTGTCCATTCGCTTTTAAAATTTCAGCAACCGAGTATCCTAAAAAAATGTTTCTTAAATGCCCTAAATGTAAGGGTTTATTAGTGTTTGGTGAAGCATATTCTACCATATAGGTTTTACCCGATGGTGCTGCTTGTCCGAAAGTTTTATTTTGAGCAATAGTATTGAGTTCACTTAGCCAATATTCAGGAGCAATGCTAAGGTTTAAAAAGCCTTTCACCACATTAAAATCGGTAATTTGAGTAACATTATCTACTAAGTACTTGCCTAAATCTTCAGCAGTTTGCTCAGGAGATTTTTTAGCTATTTTGGTAAACGGAAAAACCACCACAGTTAAATCGCCATCAAATTCTTTTCTGGTTTTTTGAGGTTGAATACTATTTACACCTACTTCAGCACCATAAATTGATGCTATTCCTTTTACTACTGCTTGTATAATTAATTCTTCCATTTTTAGTTTTTTTCGCCACGAATGTACAAATTTTTGCATTCCCACATTTTTCCCGCTGATAACGCTGATTTTCGCAGAACCTCTCGTTGAACTTTGTAATTCACACATCCACAAATTTTCACATTCTCACATTGATAATTTAGCTTCAATATTTTTGGTAACCTCATTCAGCACTTCAAAAGCAGTTTCTGCCATTACATTTCCTTTATTATCTAAGGTAGGGTTTACTTCAACTATTTCTAGACAAATTACCTTATTACTTTCTATCAACTCATTAATAATATTTTTCACTTCATATTGATCAAACCCTTTAGATACAGGAGTTCCTGTTCCTTTAGATATTAAATCGCAATCCATAGAGTCCACATCAAAAGAAATATAAATATAATCGCAATTTTTAAGTTTCTCCAACGCCTCCTTAACGCATACTTCCAAACCTCTAAACCTAACTTCTTCTACTTTGTAGTTTTTCATGCCATTTTTCGACATACAATACTCTTCTGGTTCTTCCGTATCTCTCACGCCAAAAAACACAACATCTTCATGTAGTACTTTTGGAGAAATACCACCAATATTTTTCATGCCTTCCCAATTATCATGAGTTTCTTCCTTAACTTCATTTACTTTTCTGTCTAAATTATCATCTGCCAAAGCTGCAGCTAAAGGCATTCCATGAATATTTCCTGATGGAGTAGTGTATGGAGAATGTAAATCACCATGAGCATCAATCCAAACAACACCAATACGTTTGTCGGGATGAGCACATTTTAATCCACTAATAGTACCCAACGCAGAAGAATGATCTCCAGAAAGTACTAACGGAAAGTAGTTTTCTGCAATAGTTTCCTTAACTGTTTTGCTTAAACGTTTGCAAACTTTAAGCACTTTTCCAATTCTTTTAGCATAAGGTGTTTGTTGTTTTTCATAAACAACTTCATTTTCACTCTCAATTTCAACATAATCATAATTGTTAAAATAATCATTTCCGGCATTAATAGCTGCAATTTCAATAGCATCTATTCCCATGTCAGAACCTCTTGTTCCGGCACCAATATCAGAGCGGTTTTTAATGATTTTAATGGCTTTCATATAATTATTTTTTTAAGTATTTTTACTTACGACTTCTAAGTATAAATTTTATAAATTATAGGGGTTTTAGGTATAAAATAATCTCTTTAACAATTAGGAAACAAAAATATTGATATATTTGTTGTTACGAATTATATAATATACTTTTTTTTAATCTTTATTCGGTAAGAAAAAATTAGAAATACACAGCTTTTTTAGCATGCATAAAATACATTTTTATTTACTTTTTTTTGGCGTAATTCTCCTTTCTTCTTGTAAAGATAGTGTTTCAGACAAATCCGAAGGTATTATAGAGTACAAAGTAACTTATCCTAAAATGGATAAAACTAATTTTATGTTGGATTTTATGCCTAAGGAGATGAAAATGTATTTTAAAGACAACAAATATATTACTACCGTTTCTGCTGGGATGGGAACTTTTAAAACAGAGTTTGTGTGCGACCAAGCAACAGATGAGTTCTTTCAGTTGGTAAAACTCATTAATAAAAAATATGTGTTGAGATTAACAGGGGAAGAAATTCCTAATACCCTTAAAAATCTTCCTGAATACCAGATAGAATTTGTAGATGAATACAAAGAAATTTTAGGTTATGTATGTAAAAAAGCCATTGTAACGGTAAAAAATGAAACCAATGATGCTTTTACTGTGTTTTACACTAAAGATATTAATATAGAAAACCCCAATTGGTGTAATCAATTTGCTCCAATAGATGGAGTAATGTTAGAATATCAATACGATAAATACGATATTTGCATGCGTTTTGAAGCAAAAAAAGTAACGTTTGAAAAAGTAAAAGACAAAGTTTTTGAAATCCCTTCTGAATACAAAGCAGTTACTTTTGACGAAATGGAACAAGAAATGACTGAAATCTTTGATAGTTTCAAATAAATGTTAACCTTATAAATCAAATTATGATGAAAAAAATTGTATTATTAATTACATTATCATTCTCCATTTCATGCTTTTATGGTCAAGGTTATTTTGAAAAAAAAGGAAAAAAAATAGAGCCAATGGATTTGGCGGCTCAAATGACAGAAGGTCCTTCAAAATATGACTATTCTCGTTTTATAACTGATTCTAAGTTAGTACTAAATATAGATGAGTATCATCCAAAATCACTTTATAATAATTATGATTTAAATAAAAAGTTTAAAAAAGTTCCAGTTGAAAAAAGAAATGAAACCTATAATGAATTATGGTTGAAGGCTTTTGAAGAGTCTTCTTTAAAACAATTAGTTAATATAGAAATAGCATCTAAAGATGTTTCCACCTTATCTAATGAAGAAAAACAACAATCTTTATTTTTAAGCTATAAAGAGTATTTTGGATTAGGTTATGTTTTACTGTGGTATTTTGATGAAGCAAACCAAGAACGTATTTTAACAATGGTTTATATAAATGATTATGATTTTGTAAATAAAAATGACTTGAGATTAATGTTAAATTTTATTTATATAGCATTAACTCCAAATACGGATAAGGCAATAGAAAAAATGCACGAGGAAATGAATGCAGCTATTACAACTGACGAAAAAGGAACAAAACGTAAAAAAAGTTTAGGAACAGTATTTTCAACAGAAGAATCTCAAGATAATATAAGCGAATACACAGAAAGATATACTGCTGCATTTTTAGAAAGAAGCGGAAGTTACACACTTTTAATACCTGAGGAATATAAGGAAAGAGAAAAGGATATAGAAGAAGTGTTAAAAAAATGGAAACATTCTGATTATAAAATAGTGCCTTCAAGTGAAATTGAAGAAATAAGAGACCGTATGGATACTTCCTTTGTTTATCTCAGAATCCAATCTAGTCAATTTTTTCATATAGCTTACCTCATTACAGGTGAAGATAAGGTTATACATTCTTATAACTTTTTACGTTCTCCTTTAGCTTCGCTACAAGGTAATAAAAAACCTACCTTATTAGAAGGGTTAATTATTGATTTGGAGGAAAAAGAAACACGCTTGATTAATAAAAGTGGTTCTATGAGTTACCACAAATTAACATTTAAACAAAAAACATTGCCAACAGACTTGAGTACATCCAAAATTGTGTTTGTGCGTATGAAAGAACATGAACATAAAAGGTTTAAATTATATAATGAGTATTTTGAAAAACAAATGGAAAAATATCCATATAAATACGAAGTTGTAGATGATTTGCCAACTGATTATGACTATAGAATATTTATTAAAAGAACCGTAGCTCCTTTAAAAATAACAACAACATCTTCTTCTTCAAAACCTATTCGTAGTGGTGTCTCTTTTGATATTAAAAAAGAAGAAGTTAATTATTCAACTATTGAAAATTTCTATGTTTACTTAGAGAATAAAAAAACAAAGGAATTATACAAAACTCCAGATAAAATTATTGAAGGAGATGAAGTAATTTTTAAAAGTTCAGATTTATTTATAAAAGGAGTAAGGAATTTTGTATATGAAGCTAAAAAATTAAATAAAAATTGATGTGTAAAAACTATTTATGATTTACAACTTTGTTTACAGAAGGAGGTCAATAGACCTCCTTTTTTTTGATGTTTATTCACAATCAATTGTTATTTATTAGCGTTCTTTCGGTTAGTAAACGCCTTACTAATGTATAAATTTGTTAGTTAATACCGTAAAGAACAAAATGGCAGTAAATCAATTTAAAAATAATATTAAAGAAAAAAACGAAGCGAAGAAAGCTCCTAAAAAAGAGCGAAAAGTTGGTCGATTTTCTTTCTTCAGCAACATTAGCAATAAGTTTAAAAGTATTGTGCAAAATGAAAAATTAGCACAAATTACAGGCTTATTATTGTTGGTTTTTTCTGTCTTTTTATTATTGGCATTCTCTTCCTACCTTTTCACTTGGAAAGCCGACCAAAACTTAATTATAAATCACTGGGACAATCCCGACATTCAAGCTGAAAACTGGTTAGGTAAATTAGGTGCTTATGCGGCACATCAATTTATTTTTAATGCCTTTGGTGTAGCATCCTTTTTGTTTTGCTTTTTGTTTTTTATTGTAGGGTTTAAAGCGCTTTTCAAAATAAAACTGGTTCCATTTAATAAAGCTTTTGCTTACTCTTTGTTTACTATTGTTTGGTTGTCGGTAGTTATGGCGTATGTGCTTAAAAGTTACCCCATTTTAGGAGGAACTTTTGGATTTCAATCTACTGTTTGGCTTACCAGTATTGTAGGAAGTGTTGGTGTAGGGTTACTTTTATTCCTTTCATTATTAATATTTATTGTCCTAAATTTTAATGTTTCGTTTAAACTTCCTCAATTGGAAAAAATGATGGAAGAAGATTTGGAGGAAGGAGAACCTGCGGACGAAATAGACTTGATTCATGAGGCTGCATTAAACGAAATAGAAGACGATAATAATGAAGAAGAAGCGAACACTGTTAGTTTAGATGAAGCTCCTGAAGAACTTCCTGAAATTGAAGAAGAGGAAACTGAAAGTATTCCTCTTTCAACAGACATTCCTGAAACAGAAGAGAAAAAAGAAGGAGAGGTAGAGTTTTCTGTAGAAGAAGCCAAACCAGACGAAAAAACGCTTTCAGAAGAAGAACTAAACCAAAAAGCCAAAGATTTTGGAGAATATGACCCAACACTTGATTTAGCTTCATTTAAAATGCCTCCCATTGAGTTACTAAAAGACTTTGGAACTAGTCAACAAACAGTAACTAAAGAGGAATTAGAAGCCAATAAAAATAAAATTTTAGAAACACTTTCTAACTACAATATTGAAATTACGAGCATAAAAGCTACTATTGGACCAACAGTAACATTGTATGAAATTATCCCTGCTCCCGGCATAAGAATTTCTAAAATTAAAAATTTAGAAGATGATATTGCGCTTAGTTTGGCAGCATTAGGAATTAGAATTATTGCTCCAATTCCGGGGAAAGGAACTATTGGTATTGAGGTACCTAACCAAAATCCGGAAATTGTTTCTATGCGTTTGGCAATTGCTTCGGATAGATTTCAAAATGCTAAAATGGAGCTGCCTGTAGTAATGGGAAAAACCATTACCAACGAAAATTTTGTTTTCGATTTGGCTAAAATGCCTCATTTGCTTATGGCTGGGGCTACCGGACAAGGAAAATCGGTTGGTTTAAATGCGGTTTTGACTTCTTTATTATACAAAAAACATCCATCGCAATTGAAGTTTGTTTTGGTAGACCCTAAAAAAGTAGAGCTTACACTTTACAACAAAATAGAACGCCATTATTTAGCAAAATTACCTGATACCGATGAAGCAATTATTACTGATAACCAGAAAGTAATCAACACACTAAATTCTTTGTGTATTGAAATGGACAACCGTTATGAGTTACTTAAAAATGCTCAAGTTAGAAACATTGTAGAATACAACAGTAAGTTTATAGCTCGAAAATTAAACCCAAATGATGGACATCAATTTTTACCTTACATTGTATTGGTTATTGATGAGTTTGCTGATTTAATAATGACAGCCGGTAAAGAAGTAGAAACTCCTATTGCTCGTTTGGCACAGTTGGCAAGAGCTATAGGAATTCATTTAATTATTGCAACTCAACGACCTTCAGCGAACATTATTACAGGAATTATAAAAGCTAACTTCCCCGGGAGAATTGCTTTTAGAGTAACTTCTGGAATTGATTCCAGAACTATTTTAGACTCTAGTGGGGCAGACCAATTAATTGGACGAGGAGATATGCTTATTTCTCAAGGAAATGATTTAACGCGTGTTCAATGTGCTTTTGTAGACACACCCGAAGTAGAAAGAATATGTGACTTTATTGGCGAACAAAGAGGTTATCCCGAGGTATTTACACTTCCTGAATATGTCGGAGAATCATCATCAGGCGGCTCAGGAACTTTTGATAGTGATGATAAAGATGATTTATTTGATGATGCTGCCAGAATGATTGTACAACACCAACAAGGTTCGGCTTCGTTATTACAACGAAAAATGAAAATTGGTTACAACCGTGCAGGAAGATTAATAGACCAATTAGAAGAAGCAGGAATTATCGGTCCTTTTGAAGGAAGTAAAGCCAGACAAGTATTAATGACCGACATGAATGCTTTGGAACAGTTTTTGAAAGGTGGGGATGAAACCAACCAATAATAATTACGAACTTTGTAAAAAAACATACTCATGAAAAAATTATCCTTACTACTATTAAGCTTAACAATTACTATTGGCATTTTTGCTCAAGAAGATGCTAAAGCTAAAGCCATTTTAGACAAGTTAAGTGAAAAAACTAAAAAATACACCTCTATCAAAACCACATTTGAATACCATATTCATAACAAAACAGAAGGTATTGATGAAAAACAAACAGGAAGTTTACAAACAAAAGGAGATAAGTATTATTTATCCATTAAAGGACAAGATGTTTTTTCTGATGGGAAAAGTGTTTATACCTTATTAAAAGATGCCGAAGAAGTGCATATCAATTCTATTCCAGATGAAAGTGAAGAAGATGCTATAAGTCCTTCAACTATCTTTACCTTGTACGAAAAAGGGTTCAAATATAAATATGCTAAAGAAGAAGGTGGAAATGATGTAATTAACTTATATCCAAATAAGCCAGAAGAGAAATCTTTCCACAGAGTGGAGTTGTACATTAACAAAGCTAAAGGAGAAATCTCTAAAGTTATTGTTTATGGTAAAGATGGAACTAAGATGACTTATACCATTAAAACCTTTACACCAAATGTTGCTATTGCTGATGCGATTTTTACTTTTGATAAAGCAAAATATGCTAACTATGATGTTATTGATTTAAGATAAATATACAATACATATAAAACAAAGAAAGCCATTAATTTTAGTGGCTTTCTTTGTTATTCTTTTCCATTCTCATAACCTTCATCTACCAATAATTGGTTCCCTTCAGCTGCAGCAACTGCTAATTCATCACAACGTTCGTTATATAAGTTTCCTGCATGTCCTTTAACCCAATGAAATTTAACATGATGTTTAGGATAAATTTTTAGAAATCGTTGCCACAAATCAATATTCTTTTTGCCTTTAAAGCCTTTTTTCTGCCAACCAAATACCCAGCCTTTTTCTACAGCATCTACCACATATTTAGAGTCAGAAAAAATTTCTACTTCAGCTTTTTCTACTTTTATAGCTTCTAACGCAATAATTACACTTAACAGTTCCATTCTGTTATTGGTAGTGTTTCTAAAGCCTTCTGAAAGTTCTTTTTTGTGCTTTCCGCTCATCATTACCACTCCGTAACCTCCGTTACCAGGGTTTCCTTTGGCTGCCCCATCAGTATATATGGTAATTTTTGGCATTTTTATAATCCTGCGTTACTTCTGAATAATTTAACGGCTATTGCCAGTAAAATTACACCAAAAACTTTTCTTAGCACATTTATTCCTCCTTGTCCTAAAATTCGCTCTATAAACTTAGAAGATTTTAAAACAATATAGACCATAATAATATTTACCACTATGGCAACAATAATGTTTTGAACTGCATATTCTGCTCTTAGCGATAATAAAGAAGTCATGGTTCCTGCACCAGCAATTAACGGAAATGCAATAGGTACGATAGAAGCTGTACTTTTTCCTCCATTATTTTCTTCTTTATACAAACGTATCCCCAAAATCATCTCCAACGCTAAAAAGAAAATAATAAACGAACCTGCAATAGCAAAAGAGCTTACGTCAATACCAATTAACCCTAAAATAGATTCTCCAACAAAAAGAAACAATATCATTAAAACCAAAGAAACCAAACTTGCTTTTTCTGATTGTATGTGTCCAGTTTTCTGACGTAAATCAATGATAATTGGCACAGAACCAACAATATCAATTACTGCAAAAAGAATCATAGTTGCCGTAGCAATTTCTTTAAAATTAAAATATTCTAAAAGTATCATAATAAATTACTTATGGGTTGGGTTAAAAAGTCGGCAAAAGTAAGCTTAACACTTAAATAAAAAGCATTCTTTTTTGAGAGAATATTGTTAAGATTTAGTTAAACTTTAACTTCAAAACTCCTAACTATTTCTAAGTACTCCTAAGTACTCTTCCTAGTAACTAACTACTTTCAGTTTTTCATCATCTAACCTAACCCTAAGCCATTTTTGAAGTGAATTTTTCTTAGCTTTTTTAATTTCAGGATCTATATTAGGATTCCACCTTACTAAAATAGTGATTGAAGTGTCTTGTTTATTCTCAAAATTAGTAGAAACTGTTTTTCCCACTTCCATCCCCATTACATCTTCATACTGCATTTTTACTTCTTTGGATAATGACGTAAAAGGAATTTTGTTAAATCCCATTTTATTAATTTCGTTTTCTAATAATCTTATTTTTTCATCTTTATCTTCAATTGTTTCTTGATTTTTTTTGTAAAGCTCTTCAATAATGCCAGACTTTACCTCAGAAGTGAGTCGGTTCGCTAGTTCACTAGAGTTATCTTCAGACTGATAAATCTTCAGCTCGGCATTTTTTAAATTATAACTCAACATTTTTTTAGTCAACATTTTTTTAGTTTCACCGGAAATAGGTTTGCCTATTAAATAAACTTCTATCAAAGGGTTTCCTTCTTCAGTAGCATAGCTTATTTTTTTATTAATTACTTCACTTTCTGCAAATTCAAAATTTTCTACTATAAATTTTTCTGCACTACTTTTAAAAATACTCTCTTGAATAGATTGCCAAAAAGTGTAAGAGCTAGGCAAAATAATAATGATAGTAAAAATCCAAATAAATCTGGTTACTTTTTTTTGTTTGGCTTTATCAATATAAGATGTTAATGGGAATCTTAAATATTTAACTACCAGCCATGTAGCTAAAATAATAAATACAGAGTTGATAATAAACAAGTAAAAAGCTCCAAAGAAAAAGCTCCAATTAGCATTGGCTAAACCATAACCCGCAGTACATAAAGGTGGCATTAAGGCAGTAGCAATAGCAACCCCATAAATAGTACTCGCAATTGTACCTTTTTTTGTTTTAGCAACAATAAGAGCAACCCCACCAAATACAGCAACTAATACATCTAATGATGTAGGTCTTGTTCTGGCTATTAATTCCGATTGTACCTCACCTAAAGGAGTAAGTAAAAAATAAATTGTAGAGACTACCACACTAATTAATACAGCTGTTCCTAAACTTATTAATGATCTTTTTAGCATCTTTAAATTGTTGATGCCTATAGCTAAACCAATACCAACAATCGGCCCCATTAGTGGAGAAATAAGCATGGCTCCAATAACTACTGCTGTTGAGTTCACATTTAAGCCTATGGAGGCAATAGCAATAGAAGCCCCTAAAATCCATATGTTTACCCCCTTAAAATCAATGTCATTTCTAATGGCCTCAATCGACCCTTCTACATCAACGCCTTCTCTAATACTTATTACGTCTTTAAGGTATTTTATTAGTAATACAAACGAACGCAAAAAACTAAACTTCAACTCTTTGTTGTCAGGAGCAGTTTCATTTGCCGAATTATTTTCTTGATTTTCCATAGGAATAACGTTTTTTCTTAGTTGACTAAATTACCATTTCCCTCCATATATTCATTTGGATTTTTTATTTTTACATCAAATTTTTTTTGATCTAAAATAATAACTACCCTATGAAAGAAAAACTAAATTTATTAAATAAGAAAATTGAAGAAGCTAAGTTAGGTGGAGGTGAAAACAGGATTGCTGCTCAACATAAAAAAAGAAAACTTACTGCCAGAGAAAGAATACATTTTTTATTAGATGAAGGTTCTTTTGAAGAAATAGGTATGTTTGTGATGCATCGTTCTACCAATTTTGATTTAGCAGAACAAAAATACTTAGGTGATGGAGTGGTTACTGGCTATGGAACTATTCACGGTAGATTAGTCTATGTTTTTTCTCAAGATTTTACTGTATTAGGAGGTTCATTAGCTGAAGCCTATGCTGAAAAAATTTGTAAAGTAATGGATTTAGCAATGAAAAATGGAGCTCCAGTAATTGGCTTAAACGATTCAGGAGGTGCTAGAATTCAAGAAGGGGTTGTTTCTTTAGCTGGTTATGCCGATATTTTTTATAGAAATACCATGGCAAGCGGTGTAATTCCTCAGCTATCAGCTATTATGGGGCCTTGTGCTGGCGGGGCTGTTTATTCTCCTGCTTTAACAGATTTTATTATGATGGTGGAAAACACGTCATATATGTTTGTCACAGGACCAAATGTTGTAAAAACAGTTACCCACGAAGAAGTTACTTCTGAAGAATTAGGTGGAGCATCTGCTCATTCTGTAAAGTCAGGTGTAACCCATTTAACTTATGCAAACGAAGTTGCTTGTATCAATGGAATTAAAAACTTACTTTCCTATATACCTCAAAATTGTGAAGAGGATGCCCCTTCAATTACATATGAAGCAGCAGATGAAAGTCGCTTAGCACTAAATGATATTATTCCTGAAAATCCTAATCAACCTTACGATATTAAAGATGTGATTACCAATACTGTTGATACTGATACTTTTTACGAAATACAAAAAGATTTTGCAGAAAATATTGTAGTTGGTTTTGCTCGATTAGCTGGAAAATCTATCGGAATTGTTGCTAACCAACCGGCATTTTTAGCGGGGGTGTTGGATATAAAATCATCTCAAAAAGCAGCTCGTTTTGTTCGTTTTTGTGATTCTTTTAACATTCCCTTATTAGTTTTTGAAGATGTTCCAGGGTTTTTGCCTGGTACCGACCAAGAATGGAATGGAATTATTACCAATGGAGCAAAATTATTGTATGCTTTCTGTGAAGCAACAGTACCGAGAATTACTGTAATTACCAGAAAAGCTTATGGAGGTGCTTATGATGTTATGAATTCTAAACATATTGGTGCAGATATGAATTTTGCTTGGCCAACAGCAGAAATTGCTGTAATGGGAGCTAAAGGAGCAGCTGAAATTATCTTCAAAAAAGAAATTGCTGTAGCAAAAAATCCTGAAGAAAAATTAAAAGAAAAAGAAGCAGAATATGCCGAAATGTTTGCCAACCCATACAATGCTGCCGCAAGAGGTTATGTAGATGAAGTTATTCGTCCTGACCAAACCAGAGAAAAATTAATAAAAGCATTTAAAATGCTCGAAAATAAAGTAGCTGTATTGCCTAAAAAGAAACATGGTAATATTCCTTTGTAATAATTTAAAATGATTAATTGAAATGAAAGATGCTTATATAATAGATGCTATCAGAACACCAATAGGAAATTTTGGAGGAACGTTAGCTACAGTTAGAACAGACGATTTAGCTGCATTAGTAATTAATGAATTAATAAAAAGAAATCCTAACATCAACCAAGAGGCTATTGAAGATGTACTTTTTGGATGTGCTAATCAGGCAGGTGAAGACAACCGAAACGTTGCCCGAATGGCAGGATTATTAGCAGGTTTGCCATGGAAAGTTGGTGGAGAAACTGTAAACAGGTTGTGCGCATCTGGTATGGCTGCTGCTATCAACTCTTCCCGAGCAATTAAAATAGGTGATGGAGATTTGTACATTTCAGGAGGTGTTGAAAACATGTCGAGAGGACCTTATGTAATTTCAAAATCTGCCAAACCATTCGGAACAGATGCAAAAATGTACGACTCTAGCTTTGGTTGGAGATTTATCAATCCAAAAATGGAGGCTCTTTATGGTACAGACGGAATGGGACAAACTGCTGAAAACTTAGTGGATATGTATAAGATTAGCC
The DNA here is from genome assembly GCA_965284565.1 of Vicingaceae bacterium. Taxonomy (GTDB): domain Bacteria; phylum Bacteroidota; class Bacteroidia; order Flavobacteriales_E; family Vicingaceae; genus BRH-c54. The sequence goes on along the minus strand of OZ260100.1, from coordinate 1,055,154 downwards.
GAGAAGATCAAGATAAGTTTGCCTATTGGAGTCAGATGAAAGCTACCAAAGCTCAACAAAGTGGTAGATTTACAGATGAAATTGTAATGGTAGAAATTCCTCAACGAAAAAAAGACCCTATAATTTTTGCTCAAGATGAATTTATTAAGCCCACTACAAGCTTAGAAATTTTAGGTAAGCTTTCTCCTGCTTTTCGAAGAGAAGGTGGCTCTGTAACAGCTGGAAATGCCTCAGGATTAAATGATGGAGCTGCTGCGATGTTAATCGCCTCTGAAGATGCTGCAAAACAATATAATTTACAGCCTATGGCACGAATTGTTTCTAGTGCTATTGCGGGAGTTGAACCAAGAATTATGGGTATAGGTCCTGTCTATGCATCAGAAAAAGCATTGAAAAGAGCTGGTTTAACTTTAGACCAAATGGATATTATTGAAATTAATGAAGCATTTGCTGCTCAAAGTTTGGCTTGTACTAGAAAAATGGGCTTGGCAGATGATGATCCTCGCATTAACCCAAATGGAGGAGCTATTGCTTTAGGTCATCCATTAGGAATGACAGGTTCAAGAATTTTACAAACAGCTGCTATTGAATTACAAAAAACGAATAAAAAATATGCACTGGTTACACTTTGTATTGGTGTAGGACAAGGTTATGCTACTATTATTGAAAAGGTTTAAACACTAAAGTTTTTGACTTAACTGTGAACTGAAAACAACTATGCAAATCGATTTAGAAAAAGAAAAACTAGAGATTGAAGCTGCCTTTGAAGGATTGGTAAAATCTGCTGTACATGCTAAAAAAGATGCCGCTACCAAAAAGCGTATCCGTAAAGCATTTGATGTTGCACATGAAGCTCACAAAGATGTTAGAAGAAAATCCGGTGAACCTTATATTTTCCACCCTATAGCTGTTGCCAGAATTTGTGCTGAAGAAATTGGACTTGGAGCAACCTCCATTATTTGTGCCTTATTGCACGATACGGTTGAGGACACTGAACTTACCATTGAAGATGTTAAAAGCCTTTTTGGAGAAAAGGAAGCCAAAATTATTGAAGGACTAACGAAAATTTCAGGAGTTGTAGATGCTAATATTTCTTTACAGGCAGAAAATTTTAAAAAAATATTACTTACCCTTGCTGATGATGTAAGAGTGATTTTAATAAAGTTAGCAGACAGACTTCATAACATGCGAACCATTGGTTCCATGCGAAGAGATAAACAACTAAAAATAGCATCCGAGACCTTGTTTTTGTACGCTCCTTTAGCACACCGATTAGGATTACACTCCATTAAATCTGAGTTAGAAGATTTATCTTTAAAATGCCAAGAACCAGAAGTTTTTGAAGAAATACAAAATAAACTTAAGAAAACTCAAGAAGTTAGAACAAGGTTTATCAATCACTTCTCTGCTCCTCTTAAAAAAGCATTAGAAGCCAAAGGTTTCAAGTTTGAAATGAAAGGACGACCAAAGTCCATTTATTCTATTTGGAAGAAAATGAGTAATAAAAGTATCCCTTTTGAAGAGGTTTATGACTTGTTTGCTGTTAGAATTATTATTGACTCTGAAGCAGAAAATGAAAAGTCTGATTGTTGGCAAGTATATTCTATTGTTACCGATTTTTATCAACCTAATATTGAGCGATTAAGAGACTGGATTTCTGCTCCAAAAGCTAATGGCTATGAATCATTACACACTACCGTAATGAGCCCAACAGGAAAATGGGTGGAAGTGCAAATACGCACCAAACGTATGGACGAAATTGCAGAAAAAGGTTTTGCCGCACATTGGAAATACAAAGAAGGCAGCGAGGAGAGTCAGTTCGATAAATGGATAAATCAAATTAGAGAATTGATAGAAAACAATGATGCCAACGCTCTAGATTTGGTTGACGATTTTAAATTAGATTTATTCTCTGATGAAATTTATGTTTTTACCCCTGAAGGAGAAATGAAAAATTTACCTTCAGGTGCTAGTGCGTTAGACTTTGCTTTTTCTATACATACCGAAATAGGAGAACAGTGTATTGGCGCCAAAGTAAATAACAAATTAGTTCCTTTAAGTACCCCTTTAAAAAGTGGAGATCAGTTAGAAATTCTTACCTCTAAAAACCAACGACCAAAAGAAGATTGGCTCAACTTTGTAAAAACCCATAAAGCAAAATCTAAAATAAAATCATCTCTAAAAGAAGAGAAAAAAGAAATTGCTTTAATTGGCAAGGCGATGTTAGATAAAGAGTTTAAACGATTAGGAATAAAACGAGGAAACATCAGCTTAAACGAGCTTAAAAAACATTTTAAAGAAACATCAGACATAGATTTTTATTACGGAATTGCTAAAAATACCATTCAGCTTAATCACTTGCGAGACTTTGAAGTTAAAAACGGCACTTTAAAGCTTAAAAGAACTTTTCCTAATAGACTTAAAACCTATTTTGAAAGAAAAAAGCCTGTAAAATCAGAAAGAAAAGATGAGATTTTGGTAATTGGCGACAATATGGAAAAAATTGACTATAGTCTCGCTAATTGCTGTAATCCTATTCCTGGTGATGAAGTTTTTGGCTTTATAACTGTTGCCGAAGGAATTAAAATACACAAAACTTCTTGCCCAAATGCAGTTCAATTAATGTCTAATTACGCCTATAGAGTAATAAAAGCTAGGTGGATAGAAAAAGAAAAAGTAGATTTCTTAACAGGCTTAAAAATTATCGGAATCGATAATGTAGGAATTGTAAACAACATTACTCAAATAGTTTCTAATGAGCTACATGTAAATATGCGTTCTATAAAGTTTGAAAGTTATGACGGCATTTTTGAAGGAACAATTATGGTTTTTGTTCAAAATACCATTCACCTCAACAGCCTTATTACCAACCTTAAAAAAGTAGAAGGAGTTAAAAAAGTAGAACGTATAGATAATTAGGATTAAAACTAAACTTAATTTCATTGTTTTATTTCTTAATCTATGTCCTTTAATGCAATTTTTAAACAAAAAGTGATTTTTATTAACAATCAAATAAAAATGAGCTTTTTACAATAGGTCAAGGTTTTTAATATACCTAATTTCGCATTTCAATTTTTTTCAAAACAAAAACCAATGCCAAAATGAGTCAAAAAAAGATTAAAAATGCTTTAATATCAGTATTTCACAAAGATAATTTACAAGCAATTGTAGAAAAATTAAATCAATTAGGCGTTACTATTTATTCTACTGGAGGAACACAAAGTTTTATAGAAGACCTAAAAATTCCTGTTGTTCCTGTTGAAGAACTTACTTCTTATCCTTCTATTTTGGGAGGGAGAGTAAAAACCTTGCACCCTAAAATTTTTGGAGGAATATTAAACAGAAGAGCGTTAGCTGCAGACCAAACACAAATTGCTGAATACGATATTCCAGAAATAGATTTAGTAATTGTTGATTTATATCCGTTTGAAGATACGGTAAAATCAGGAGCTTCGGAGCAAGATATTATTGAAAAAATTGATATAGGTGGTATTTCTTTAATTAGAGCAGCTGCCAAAAATTTTGCTGATGTAATTATTGTTTCTTCAAGAGAACAATATGGCGATTTTTTAACTTTATTGAATGAGAAAAATGGAAACTCAGAGCTTGATGATAGAAAAAACTTTGCTCAACAAGCTTTTGATGTGTCTTCTCATTATGATACCGCTATTTTTAATTGGTTCAATCAAGATAAAACCATTGTATTTAAAGAAAGTATTAGAAAAACTCAAGCCCTAAGATATGGCGAAAACCCACACCAAAGAGGATTTTTCTGTGGAGATTTAGATGAAATGTTTACCAAGTTACATGGTAAAGAACTTTCTTACAATAACTTGCTAGATGTTGATGCTGCTGTAAATTTAATAGCAGAATACCAAAATGCAGCTCCAACTTTTGCTATTTTAAAACACAACAACGCTTGTGGAATAGCTACAAGAAATACACTTTTACAAGCATGGAATGATGCTTTAGCAGCTGACCCTGTTTCTGCTTTTGGAGGGATTTTAATTGCCAATAAAATCATAGATGAAGCTACAGCAAAAGAAATCAATAATTTATTTTGTGAAGTGGTTATAGCTCCCAATTTTGCCCCTGCTGCATTGGAAATATTAAAAGAAAAAAAGAACAGAATTTTATTGAAACAAAATCAAGTAGCCTTACCGAAAAAAACTTTCAGAACTATTTTAAATGGTGTGTTGATTCAAGATAAGGATATGATTACTGCTCAACCAAGCGAGTTTACAACTGTAACTAAAAAAGCACCGACAGCAACCGAAATTAATGATTTGGTTTTTGCTAATAAATTGGTAAAACACACGAAATCAAACACCATAGTATTAGCAAAAGGAGAACAGTTGTTGGCAAGCGGCACAGGGCAAACCTCTAGAGTTGATGCATTACGTCAGGCAATACACAAAGCAAAAAGTTTTGGTTTCGATTTGAATGGAGCAGTAATGGCATCAGACGCATTTTTTCCTTTTCCTGATTGTGTAGAAATTGCACACAACGAAGGAATTACTGCTGTTATTCAGCCTGGAGGCTCTATAAAAGACAGTGAATCTATTGCTTACTGCGATGCCAACAGCATGGCAATGGTAACAACAGGTATCAGGCATTTTAAACATTAAAAAAATAAACAGAAGAATGTTTACAGTTCTTATAACTTAAAAATATAATCACCGTTTAATTTCATACATTTACCGTATCATTTAATATTTATCAACATGGGTTTATTTAATTTTTTAACACAAGAGATTGCCATTGACTTAGGAACAGCCAACACACTAATTATTTATAACGACAAAGTTGTTGTTGACGAACCGTCAATTGTAGCTAAAGATAGAATGACTGGAAAAATTATTGCCGTTGGAAAGAAAGCCATGCAAATGCACGGTAAAACTCATGAAGATATTAAAACAATTAGACCATTAAGAGATGGTGTTATTGCAGATTTCGATGCTGCTGAACACATGATTAGAGGAATGATTAAAATGATAAACCCTAAAAAACAACTTTTTGCTCCTTCGCTTAAAATGGTAATTTGTATTCCGTCCGGGATTACCGAAGTGGAAAAAAGAGCAGTAAAAGATTCTGCTGAACATGCAGGAGGTAAAGAAGTTTACTTAATTCATGAGCCTATGGCAGCTGCAATAGGTATTGGTATTGATGTGTTGGAGCCAATGGGAAATATGATTATTGATATAGGTGGTGGAACTTCAGAAATTGCCGTTATTGCTTTGGGAGGAATAGTGTGCGATAAATCTATTCGTGTTGCCGGAGATGATTTTACTAATGATATTGTGGATTACATGAGAAGACAACATAATTTATTAATTGGAGAACGTTCTGCTGAGCAAATAAAAATTGAATGTGGTTCTGCTTTAACAGAGTTAGAAAACCCACCAGAAGATTACGCAGTTCAAGGTAGAGATTTAATGACAGGAACGCCTAAAGAAATTACCGTTTCTTATACAGAAATTGCTCATGCTTTAGATAAATCAATTGCGAAGATTGAAGAAGCTGTTTTAAATGCTTTAGAGATGACTCCTCCAGAACTTTCGGCAGATATATTTAAAACTGGCTTATATTTAGCTGGTGGTGGCTCCATGTTAAGAGGCTTAGATAAAAGAATTTCTATGAAAACTAAACTACCTGTACATATTGCTGAAGACCCATTGAGAGCTGTGGCAAGAGGAACAGGGATAGCTCTTAAAAACATAGATAAATTACCTTTCTTAATAAAGGATGTTAAAGCATAAATTTAAAGTGATAACTATTATACTAAATGAGAAATTTTATACAATTTCTAGTTAAAAATTCATTTGTTTTTCTATTTCTCTTTTTAGAAGTTATTGCTTTTGCTTTATTGATTAAAAACAACAATTACCAAAATTCAAAATTCTTTAACTCGTCCAATTATTTAGTGGGAAACCTGTATGAGTCTGTTTCTAATGTTACAGATTACTTTAACTTAAAAACCATAAATGCAGAATTGGCTCAGCAAAATGCAGAATTGCTTTCGGTAAATATTAATTCTTTCACTAAAATTTATGGAAACACTATTTTAATTAACGATACTAGCTATTTTCAAAAATATGTTTACACCTCAGCAAAAGTGATTAATAACTCTACCAACCAGAGAGAAAACTATATTACTTTAGACAAAGGAGCTATAAACGGAATTAAACCCGGAATGGCAGTTGTAAATAAAAATGGAATTGTGGGGATAGTAAAAAACGTTTCGCCAAACTTTAGTTCTGTCATCTCTTTATTACACCAAAAAATGTCTATTAGTGGAAAAATTCAAAAATCTGAATACTTTGGATCTGTAGTGTGGGATTCCGATGAAAATAATCACCGTACAGCTACATTAAAGGAAGTTCCCAACCATGTTGACATTCAAAATGGAGATACTATTGTCACCAGTGGTTTCTCAGCTATTTTTCCCGAAGGATTACCTATAGGAACAATTCAATATTTTGAAGTACCTAAAGGCAACAACTTTTACAATATTATTATTGAACTTACAACAGATTTTAAACAACTATCGCATGTTTATGTGGTAAAGTCTCTTCAAAAAGAGGAACTAGATAAATTAGAAGCACTAACCCAAGAAGATGTTAATTGATATTATAAAACATAGCACCCGATTTTTAGTACTACTCCTTTTTCAAGGCTTAGTGTTGAATAATGTTGAGTTAAGCGACTACATCAATCCTTTTTTATATGTTTTATTCATTTTATCACTACCTTTAAACGCCTCAAAATACTTAGTTTTAGCATTAAGCTTTGTAATGGGAATTTCTATAGATATTTTTTCCAGTACTTTAGGAATGCATACCGCAGCTTGTGTTTTTATTGGTTTTTTAAGACCTTATATATTAAAAATAATAGAACCCCGAGATGGTTATGAAGCCAGTTTTTCAGTAACCATTTCTGATATGGGAATGAAATGGTATGCTACCTATATGGTAATTATGGTTTTTGCTCACCATTTATTTTTATTTTATGTAGAATCTTTTTCTTTTAGTCAGTTCTTTTCTACTTTCGGTAGAGCCTTAGTTAGTACTATTTTTACTTTGATATTAATAAGTATTTCTCAGTTGTTTTATTATAAGCCAAGTAAAAAAAGAAGATGAACAACTTGTCTCATAGAAAATATATTGTTGGAGCTATTTTTAGTGTCATTTGTTTAATTTTTATTATTCGTTTGTTCAATGTTCAAGTAGTTAATAATAAATACAAGCTAGATTCTGATAATAATGTGCTGCGTGTTATTACCGAATATCCAGCAAGAGGTTTAGTATATGATAGAAATGGAGAATTGTTGGTTTTTAATGAAGCTGCTTATGATTTAATGATTATCCCAGGACAGCTAAAAGAAATAGATACCACACTTTTTTGTAATCTTTTTGATATTTCTAAAGAAGACTTTTTAGCAAAATATACTAAAGCCAAAAACTATTCGCGTTACAAACCTTCTATTTTTGAAAAAGAACTGTCGGCAGCAACTTACGGAAATGTACAAGATCAAATGTATAAATTTCCTGGCTTTTTTGTGCAAACAAGAACATTAAGAAAATATCCTAAAAATAATGCAGCCCATGTTTTAGGGTATATTGGAGAAGTAAACAATGCTGTTATTGAAAAAAATAGCTACTATAAATCGGGAGATTATATTGGTAAAAGCGGATTAGAACTCGCTTACGAGGAATTACTAAGAGGTAAAAGAGGGGTTAGAAAAATTTTGGTTGATGTACATAACAGAGAAAAAGGGAGTTACAATAATGGCTTAGAAGATACACTTTCTGTTGCTGGACAAACTATTTATTCTTCTGTAGATGTTGATTTACAAGCTTACGGAGAGCTTTTAATGCAAAACAAAACAGGCAGTGTGGTTGCCATTGAACCTCAAACAGGAGAAATTTTGTGCTTGGTTTCTTCTCCGGGTTATGACCCGAATTTGTTAGTAGGTAGATCCATAAAAACTAATTACCCTATTTTAACTAAAGATAGTTTAAAACCTTTATTCAACAGGGCTACTATGGCTCAATACCCACCTGGTTCAATATTTAAAACCATTCAGGCACTTATTGCCATGCAAGAAGGTGTAATTACAGAACAGACGGGATTTCCATGTATAAGAAGTTTAGTAGGGTGTCATAACCATCCAACAGCTTTAAATGTAGCAGCTTCTATAAAAATGTCGTGTAACCCTTACTATCACCAAGTTTTTAAACGACTTATTCAGCAAAATAAAGCTAAAAGTATTTTTAAAGATAGTGAAATTGGTTTAGCAGAATGGGCAAACAACGTTAAAAAATTTGGTTTTGGAGGCACATTAGAAACAGATATACCAGGTGTGAAGAATGGTTTGGTGCCGGGAGTAGATTTTTACAATAAATGGTACGGTAAGGGTAGGTGGGCTTTTAGCACTATTTTTTCTTTAAGTATAGGACAAGGGGAATTGGGTGTAATTCCTATTCAGATGGCAAACCTAGCTGCTATTATTGCCAATAAAGGCTATTATTATCCCCCCCACACTTTAAAGAAAATAGAAGGAGTTGATACTATTCCTAAGTTATTTACTACCAAACAATATGTAGGTATAGATAGTGTTTATTTTAATCCGATAATTGAAGGAATGCGTGCTGTAATTGACGAACCTGGAGGGACTGCCCGAAGAGCAAAAATTAATGGGGTTTCTGTTTGTGGAAAAACAGGAACAGCACAAAACCCACATGGAGAAGATCATTCAGTATTTATTGCTTTTGCCCCTATGGAAAATCCTAAAATAGCTATTGCTGTTTATGTTGAAAATTCTGGTTTTGGGGGCACTTGGGCTGCACCAATTGCCAGTTTAATGATGGAACAATATCTTACAGATAGTATTAATGATAAACTAAAAGAAAAAAGAATTTTAGAAGCTAATTTATTAAACGTTAAACCTAAAAAATGAGAAATAGAACCAATGTATTTACTAGCCTCGACTGGGTAACCATACTCACCTATTTGGTATTGGTAATTATTGGTTGGATTAGTATTTATGCTGCGGTTTATAATGAAGAACACAGTAAAATTTTTGATATTTCTCAACGTTATGGAAACCAACTATTATGGATAGGTTTTTCTTTGCTTGTTGCTTTAATTATTTTAATGATTGAAGGAAGTTTTTTCACATCATTTGCTTACCCCATTTACGGGGTTGTAATATTAATGCTGATTGGCGTGCTGCTCTTCGGAACAGAAATTAAAGGAGCAAAATCGTGGTTTAGAATCGGCAGTTTTGCCATACAACCTGCAGAATTTGGCAAGTTTGCTACCGCCTTAGCATTAGCGAAATTCCTATCTGTTTTGGGGATAAACATGAAAGATTTAAAAACCAAAGTTACGGCCATTGCTATTGTTATTTTTCCAGCAATGTTAATTCTACTTCAAAATGATACTGGCTCTATGTTGGTTTATTTCTCTTTTATAATTGTATTGTACAGAGAGGGACTTTCAGGAAATGTTTTATTGGCAGGAATTTATACCGCATTTTTATTCATTACCTCTTTGTTAATGCGAATTCACACCTTCACATTCTTTAATAAAGAAATAGGTGGAGAATTATTGCTCATACTTATTTTGGTAGCTATAGGTGCAGTAATTATGTATTTTACCAAAAAAATGAAAAAACTTTGGATAATCGTTATTGCTGTTTTAGTGTGTTCTGTAGGTGTTGTTTTTAGTGTGGACTATGTGTTTAATAATGTTTTAGAGCCACATCAATCTAAAAGAATAAATGTAATGTTGGGTGTAGAGTCTGATCCTCATGGAGCAGGTTATAATGTAAACCAATCTCTTATTGCTATTGGTTCTGGAGGCTTTTCTGGCAAAGGATTTTTAAATGGAACACAAACCAAATTTAACTTTGTTCCAGAGCAAAGCACCGATTTTATTTTTTGCACTATTGGCGAAGAGTGGGGCTTTTTAGGCACTTTTGTACTTATTTCCTTATATTTGTTTCTCTTCCTGCGGCTTATATTTTTAGCTGAGAGACAACGTTCTACCTTTAGTAGGATTTATGGGTATTGCGTGGCGTCTATATTGTTTTTTCACTTTTTAGTCAATATTGGTATGACTATAGGCTTGGCTCCAGTTATAGGTATTCCATTACCTTTTATTAGTTATGGAGGCTCTTCATTATGGGCTTTTACTATTTTATTATTCATCTTTATCAGATTAGATGCCGAAAGAATTTATGTGTTGAGGTAAAACTGATTTGAAATTAGAGATTAGAAATTAACAAGAACTAATTTAATCAACTTACTTAACCAAATAACTTAAATAATCTAAATCTCGTAAACAAACCAGATTAAAAAAATTGAGTTATGAAAAAAGCTATTTCTATATTGATATTAGTGCTAATTACCTCCTTAAACGTTGTAGCACAAAAAAATGTATTTAAAGTGCATACCCTGCCTTTTGTTTGGGGAGAAATGCGATTAGGTTATGAAAGAGTGTTAACATCAAAACTTGCCTTGCAGTTTAATTATGGAACATTTTATGGTAACAAAATACCATCTCCTATTTACGAAACATCATCAGTAGAAACGTACTTTAACACGCAACCTATAAAAAACAAACTGAGTGGTTTTAGCGCCAGTATAGATTTAAGAATTTACACTAAATCTGAAGCTCCAACAAGGTTTTATATTGCTCCTTACATCAAATATAACAAGTACAATGTTACTGCTTCGGCAAGTTTCGAATATTCAGCAGATACTTCTGAATACAATCAACTTAATCAACATCAACAATCTGTTGGTGGTTACCAAAACGGCAATTATCATTATGATGTTACCGGAACATTAGATGGAACTATTTATCAGTTTGGAGCTGGAGCTTCTATAGGGTTTCAGTTTTTAGTAGCTAAAGCATTTATCATAGATTTAAACTTTTTTGGGTTAGGTGTGGAATACAACAAGGTAAATGCGGATTTAACTACTAATGTTAGAGGTGTTGATTATGAAAAATGGCTGCCTTATGTGCGTGATGAAGTGGAAGACATTCCCTATATTGGTGATAACATAGAGCTAACTGCCGAACAAGATCGAATAAAAATGAAAGCCCCTATTGTTATGCCCACTTTTAGAGCTAGTATAGGAATAGGTTTTGCTTTTTAGTACAATGAAAACTGGAAGGCCAAATAGGGTAAGAAAAAGTCAGTCAAACTTTATAAGTATTTTAGTATTGACAATTATTTTAATGGGGTTATTATTGTTTTTCACTAATCAAAAACAACAAGAACAAATTTTTAAATCTTACTGTGGAGATTATGGATTGTATGGTAAAAGACTCACCTTGATGAAAGATGGGAGTTTAAGATTTACTTATTCAGGATGTAGCCAATCTAATGGTTATCACGAAGGAAGTTGGAAAATAACTGACAAAGTACTCAATATTAGTATGATCGATATCCCAAGCTTTTTAGATTGTATTTATAGCTTAAAAGGCAATAAATTAATATCTCAAAACAAAGAAGATTTTTTTATTTTGTGTGATGATTTTAATATGAATGAATAATGAAATTTACCAGTAGAAAAGACATTCTATTTACTTTGCTAGTCTTTGGCGTTATAATGTTATTAGTAGGGTTAACATTTTTACAGTTACATCAAGGTAAAGAATGGCATTGGACAAATTTATTGGTGCTTGCTGTTATACTTTTGTTGCTCTGGATTTATTTCGATACTTCATACGTAGTTACCAAAGAGTATTTGTTTTACAAAAGTGGTCCCATAAGAGGTAAAATAAACATTGCCGATATTAGAGAAGTAGAAGCCAACAAAACGCTTTATGTAGGTATAAAACCTGCTTTGGCTCGAAAAGGATTAATAATAAAATACAACCAATATGATGAAATCTACATCAGCCCCAATAACAATGAAAGTTTTATTAAAAAATTGTTGGAACTAAATGGAGAAATCAAAGTGAGTTAATATTAACACTTTCCACAGTCAACTTTTTCCATTGAAAATAACCATAAATTACTATTATGGTATAAGCAAACATCAACAATGCATAAATCTCCAACCCTCTGGTATAATATAAATAAACGGATACGCCATCGATTGCTATCCAATAAAGCCAATTTTCTATCCGTTTTTTTGCCATCATGTAAGTAGCAATAAAACTAAAGATGGTAGTAAAAGCATCTATTAAAGGTTTTTGTGCTTCTTTAAAAAAAGAAGACAATATAAAATACATTCCAAAAGAAAGTACAGTGCCGATAAGTATGAGCAAAATGTTTTTCTGTAAAGTATCTTGATATACTTTTGTTATTACTTCTTGCTTTTTCCACATTATCCAACCATAAATACCTGCAAAAACATAAAAAACGGATAACAAAGCTTCTGCATATAATTTAGCATATTCTATAAACAAATAGATGCTTAACAATGAGCCTAGTATCCCAAAAATCCAACATGAAATTTTGTTTTTTGCCATTAAAACCGTGTAAAGCACACCAAAAATTACAGCAACAATTTCAAGTAATAGTTCTATATGGTTAGATATCCAAGGCACCATTTAGGACTTTCATTACAAATATCATTTTACCGAATTTTTCAAATGATGTTTTTATTTCTTGCTGCAAAATAGGCATTACTTCATCTATTTCTCCAACAATATGGGTACTAGTTGCATTTACTTTTACAGTAATGTTGGCATGTGCATTTATCCTATCAATAAAATCTTGTATTGGCGGAATGTAATCTGCATTTAAAGGGTAATTACTTATTTCTATAGTAGTTTTCATAAGGAAATAATTATACAAATTTATATCTGAGCTAAAATCTCATTTAAAGTTCCACTAGGACTCATAGCTTTGGCTACTTTTTCAACAGACGGATAATAATAACCACCAATATTTACAGGACTTCCTTGAGCCGAGTTTAACTCATTAACAATAGTATTTTCACTTGATGTTAAATCTTGAGCAATTGGTGTAAACTTAGTTTTAAGTTCTAAATCTTTCGATTGTTTTGCCAACGCTTCTGCCCAATACATGGCTAAATAAAAGTGACTTCCTCTGTTATCTAGCTCACCCACATTTCTCGATGGAGATTTATCCTCATCTAAGAATTTACCTGTAGCTTCATCTAATGTCTCTGCCAATATTTTTGCTTTCGGATTGTTGTTTACTTCGCTTAAATGTTCTAAAGAAACGGCTAATGCCAAAAATTCTCCTAACGAATCCCATCTTAAATGGTTTTCGTTAATAAATTGCTCTACGTGTTTTGGAGCAGAACCTCCTGCACCTGTTTCAAATAAACCACCGCCATTCATTAATGGAACAATAGAAAGCATTTTAGCACTTGTTCCTACTTCTAAAATTGGGAACAAATCAGTTAAATAATCTCTCAACACATTTCCTGTAACAGAAATTGTATCTTTTCCAGCTCTAATTCTTGCTAAGGTAAAATCCATTGCCTCTTTTGGCGATTTAATATGGATCTCTAAACCATTAGTATCATGGTCCCTCAAGTAAGTGGTTACTTTAGCAATTAAGTTGCTATCGTGAGCTCTGTTCTCATCTAACCAGAAAACTGCAGGTGTTTGAGAAGCTCTTGCTCTGTTTACTGCCAATTTTACCCAATCTTGTATAGGAGCATCTTTGGTTTGACACATTCTAAAAATATCGCCTGCATTAACAGTTTGTTCCATCAACACGTTTTTGTTATCATCAATTACTTTAACAACACCAGCTTTTTCAATAATAAAAGTTTTATCGTGAGAACCATATTCTTCTGCTTTTTGAGCCATTAACCCTACATTAGGAACACTTCCCATTGTTGCTGGGTTATAAGCTCCGTTTTTCTTGCAATCGTCAATTACTACTTGGTATAAACCCGCATAACTGGTGTCAGGAATAATAAATTTAGTGTCTTTAGCGTTGCCATCAGGCCCCCACATTTTTCCTGAGTTTCTGATGTAAGCCGGCATAGATGCATCAATAATTACATCATTAGGCATGTGTAAGTTGGTAATTCCTTTGTTAGAATCTACCATAGCTAATTTTGGTCTGTTAGCATAACAAGCATCAATATCAGCTATAATAGCGGTTTTTTCAGCACCGTCTAAACTGTTTAATTTAGTATATAAATCTGTTAACCCATTGTTAGGATTAAATCCTAATTTACTAAATGTGTTAGCATGTTTTTCAAAAACATCTTTAAAAAATACTTCTACAAAATGACCAAAAATAACTGGATCGGAAACCTTCATCATGGTAGCTTTCAGATGAACTGAAAACAACACGTCTTTTTGCTTAGCATCTTCAATTTGCTCAGCAATAAATGTTTTTAATTTATCTGCTTTCATTACAGCCGAATCAATAATCTCATCTTTTTTAAGAGCTGTTTTAGCTTTTAAAACAGTAGTATTTCCACCATTATCAACTAATTCTATACTAATATTAGTGTCATTTGCAACAATTACAGATTTTTCTGAGTTATAGAAATCTCCATCATTCATATGAGCTACATGCGATTTAGAATCTGCTGACCAAGCTCCCATACTGTGAGGGTGTTTTTTAGCATAGTTTTTCACTGCTTTAGGAGCTCTTCTATCTGAGTTTCCTTCTCTTAAAACAGGATTTACAGCACTACCTTTCACTTTGTCGTATCTGCTTCTAATGTCTTCTTCTGCAGCGTTTTTTGGGGTGTCTGGATAATCAGGAATTTTATACCCTTTACCTTGCAATTCTTTAATAGCTTCTTTTAATTGAGGAATAGAAGCACTAATATTTGGAAGTTTAATGATGTTAGCCTCAGGTTTGGTGGCTAAACCACCTAAATAAGCTAAATCGTCAGTAATTTGTTGGTTATCAGATAAAAAATCAGGGAAAAGAGCTAAAATTCTTGCCGCTAAAGAAATGTCTTTCGTTTCAATTTCTACATCGGCAGCCGAAGCAAAAGATTTTACAATAGGTAAAAGTGAATAAGTAGCCAAAACTGGTGCTTCATCAGTTTTGGTGTAAATAATTTTAGATTTTTGTGTCATGATAAACCGTATTTTATATGATAAAGAATATTGATAGTTTACCCGGATTATGCATTAGAAAATCTATTACAGCTTCAAATTGCTTTAAAATAAGTCGTTGTATTTCATTTTCCTCCTTTACCATAGCGGTGCTATGCCTTAGTCGGTAAAATGACTTATTTTATTGCACTTTAAACCCTCATAACGAAGTTCTAATGCATAATCCGGGTTCAATTGAAAAATTGAAGTGCGAAGCTACTCATAATATATGCTATTTTCAAGAGATGAAGAGATAAAAAATTCATCCTTTTAGGTGGATTTATAAAACAGCACTTTTTTCTTACCTTTGAACCTAATTAATGAGAATTATCACACAAAACATTGTTTTATTTGCTAGGGATACACAAATTAAAAAATGTAAATTTCACTAATGGTCACAAATTATAAAACATCGAAGATGTATTTGTGGGAATTTTATTGGTAAAGCAGAAAAAATTTGTGTGATACGTGTTAATTTGTGTTTAAAAACAATAACCTTAATGAGCTTTATTTTAAAGATGCGACCACTTAAGTTTATCCATTATATTTTATTTGTAACGGCAATAGTTGTTGTGCTTAGCAGCTTTATTAAAAAAGATAAGGTAAAAGATTTTTCAAAAGAAACACCTCCCGGAACAACAAAAATTGCAGAAAACCTTTTTATAGATCAAACTGAAATCTCAAATTTTAGTTATGCAGAGTATACTTATTGGGTAATGAGAGTCTTTGGAGAAGATTCTAAAGAGTATAAGTTAACTCAACCTGAAACATTTGAATGGTTAAAAGATTCTTGTTTAGGGTATACATATTCTGAGTATTATTTTATGCATCCAAAATATAGGAGTTATCCTATGGTTGGAATTTCTCAAGAACAAGTATTAAATTATTGTAAGTGGAGGTCTGACAGAATTTTTGAGCTTTATTTGATTAGAGAAAAAGCGTTATTACGAAATCCTGCTCAACATGCTGAGAATTATTTTTCTGTAGAAAATTATTACAGTGGAAAATACAACAATACGCCACCTGATTTGAGGTACAATATTTATCCTGAATATCGTTTACCAACAAAAGAAGAATGGTTGCTAGGGAAAGATTTTTTTGAAGTATACAATCTAAATAATGGAAAAACATGTAAAAAGAAGTATTGTGATTTTCATATAAGAAAAGAGGATATTCCTAACCACTCTAATTATAATGTTGTTCCTTGCGATGGAGATTCCTTGCTAGTGGAACCTCTAAAAACTACACGTTGCGATAAAAACACTAATTTAGGTTTCTATTTTTATGGAAATGCAAGTGAATGGTTGGCAGAAGAAAATAAAATAATAGGTGGTAATTGGAGAGATACTACCAACACTCATTTTGATATTCCACAACATCAAGAATATCCATCAGAATATGTTGGTTTTAGATGTGTTGCCTCTTGGAAAAAAATATGAAGAAAATAGAAAAGAATAAGAATAATGACAGATAAAGAAAACTCAAAAAAAATAGAACGAATTAATGCTCACGGACATTTATTGCCCGAACCTCATGAGGTGCCTCAGTTTATGAAAGATAAAAAATTGTTTTGGATAGACGACAAAAAACAATTTATGCACCAAGGAACATGGTCGAGACCCATTACCGACAAAAGTTTTTTCTTAGATGAAAAAATAATATGGATGGAAAAAAACAATATCGACCATGCCGTTATGCTTAATCTTTCTCAAATTTATTGTAATGGTTGGGATAAACAAGACGCGGTAGATGCTATTCGTTGGCAAAACGATTTTAATGCTTCGGTACAGCATAATCACCCCGATAAATTTACTTGTGGTTTTGTGGTGCAGCCGTTATATATAGAACAAGCATTAAAAGAAATAGAACGTTGTGTAAAACAACATAAAATGAAGTTATTGTGTTTGCCCACACACTTTTTAAATGCTCAAAACCAGTGGGTTTCTATTGCAGACGAAGTGGTTTTTCCTATTTACGAATTGGCTAGCAAATATAATTTAGCAGTAGAAATTCATCCTTATGATGGGGAGAAAATGGTAGCATTAAAAGATGAATATTGGCGTTTTCATTTGGTATGGATGATGGCTCAATCGGCAGATGCTTTGCACATGTTTACCCTAAAAAATATTCCTAATCGTTTTCCGAATATTAGAACTTGTTTTGCTCATGGTTGCATGTTAGGTCAAGCCAACTTTGGTAGAAGAGTACAAGGCTTTGAAGGCAGACCGGATTTATTTCAAGATGTGGAACATCCAAAAACTACGCTCGGACATCCAAATTTATTTTTCGACACCTTGGTACACGATCCTTACACTTTACAATTGCTTAAACATAGAGTAGGCAGCGAACAAATTGTTTGCGGATTAGATGACCCTTATCCTTTGGGAGAAATGGAATCTGTAAAAAATTCTTACCCAGGAAAAGTGTTGGATGATGCATTAGCACTAAATATTTTAACCGAAGAAGAAGTAAAAAACATTTGGAAAGATAACGTTAAGAAATGGTTAGGATAGAAAAATTTAATAAGAATAGTTAATTATTGTTTTTTCTTCTTCTAAAACCAAAAATAGTTAATCAATATCACTTTATTTTTTTCTCAAAATGTGTATTTTCGACAAAAAATAAAAATGCCTGCCAAGCGGGAAAATACAGCGTAATTTATGTCAGAAACGATATTAGTAATAGGCTCTTCGGGACAAATTGGAACAGAGTTAGTTGAAGAATTAAGAAAAATGTATGGTAACGATAATGTTGTTGCCTCAGATATAAAAATGCCTCAACAAGAACAATCGGGTCCGTTTGAAATAGTAGATATTTTAAACAAAGAACAATTGTTAACTATTGTAAAAAAATATCAAGTTACTCAAGTGTATTTGTTGGCGGCCTTACTTTCTGCTACAGCAGAGAAAAACCCAGAATTTGGCTGGCGATTAAACATGGATAGCTTGTTTAACGTGTTAAACTTAGCCAAAGAAGGCATTATTAAAAAAGTATATTGGCCAAGTTCTATTGCTGTTTTTGGTCCAACAACACCAAGAGTAAACACGCCACAACTTACCATTATGGAGCCTACAACGGTTTATGGTATTAGCAAACAAGCTGGTGAGCGTTGGTGCGAGTATTATTTCAATAAATATAATGTAGATGTTAGAAGCATCCGTTACCCAGGTTTAATTGGTTACAAATCGCTACCTGGTGGTGGTACAACCGATTATGCAGTGGATATTTACCATCAAGGATTGAAAACAGGTAACTTTTCTTGTTTTTTATCAGAAAACACCTATTTACCAATGATGTACATGCCCGATGCTATTAGAGCAACCATTGAGTTGATGCATGCTAAAGCGGAAGATGTGAAAATTCGTTCGAGTTACAATTTGGGAGGAATAAGTTTTTCGCCAAAAGAAATTGCAGCAGAAATTAAAAAACATATTCCCAATTTTGAAATAAGTTACAATGTGGACGAACGTCAGAAAATTGCAGACAGCTGGCCACAAAGCATTGATGATGTTGCTGCTCAAGAAGATTGGGGGTGGAGACATCATTATGATTTGAATGCTATGACGATAGATATGTTAAAGCATTTGAAATAATTTGTGGCTGAACTATTATGTCCAATTTCTTCGTTAATCTTGTTTTAAAAACCAGTCATTTACGAAAAAGTAAACTCCTGATTTTCAAAACTGCGAAAGCCTCGAACTTGAACATAATAGTTCAGCCTTTTTATTGAGTCTAACGAATAAAAAAAATAATAATATCATGGAAAAATTACTTAACTATATAAACGGAGAATTGATTGAACCTCAATCAAAACAATATTTAGATAACTACAACCCTTCAAAAGGAGAGGTGTATTCTCTTATTCCTGATTCTGATGCTACTGATGTAGAATTAGCAGTGAAGGCAGCTAAAGCAGCTTTTCCATCATGGTCGGTAACTCCAAAAGAAGAGCGTTATAAAATTATTATGCGTTTAGTTGATTTGATTGAGCAAAATTTAGACACGCTCGCAGCAGCAGAATCTAAAGACAATGGTAAACCGTTAAAATTGGCTCAAACAGTTGATATTCCTAGAGCAGCAAGTAATTTCAGGTTTTATGCAACAGGTATTTTACATTTTGCTTCAGAATCGCATGCTATGGAAGACCAAGCCATTAACTATACCTTAAGAGAGCCTATAGGTGTTTGTGGTTGTATTTCTCCTTGGAATTTACCGCTATATTTGTTTAGCTGGAAAATAGCACCCGCTTTAGCTGCCGGAAATACGGTAGTAGCAAAGCCTTCCGAAGTAACACCAATGACAGCTTTTTTACTTTCAAAATTATGTATAGAAGCTGGCTTCCCGAAAGGTGTATTGAACATTGTACATGGTTTAGGACCAAAAGTAGGAGCAGCTATTACTAATCATCCTGAAATTCCTGTGGTATCTTTTACCGGAGGAACAGTAACAGGAGCAGAAATTATTAGAACGGCAGGACCAATGTTTAAAAAATTATCATTGGAATTGGGAGGAAAAAATCCAAACATTATTTTCGATGATTGTGATTTTGAAAAAGCATTGAAAACTACGGTACACTCTTCTTTTGCCAATCAAGGACAAATATGTTTGTGTGGATCTAGAATTTTTGTGCAAAGAGGTATTTACGAGAAATTTAAAAATGCCTTTGTAGAAAAAACCAAACAATTAAAAGTAGGAAATCCTTTAGATGCTTCCACTAATTTAGGAGCAGTAGTTTCTAAATCACACATGGAAAAAGTGTTGTCTTACATTAATTTAGCTCAAGAAGAAGGCGGAAAAGTGTTAGCAGGAGGAAATCAAGTAAGCTTAAGTGGAGAATTTGAAAACGGTTGGTACATTGCTCCAACTATTATTGAAGGACTATCATTTAATTGCAGAACCAATCAAGAAGAAATTTTTGGTCCGGTAGTAACCATTATGCCTTTCGATACCGAAGAAGAAGTGTTGATGATGGCAAATAGCACCAAATATGGATTAGCCTCTACCGTATGGACAGAAAATCTTTCTAAAGCTCATAGAGTAGCTGCCAAGTTACACACAGGAATTGTTTGGGTAAACTGTTGGTTATTAAGAGATTTAAGAACTCCTTTTGGTGGAGTTAAAAACTCTGGAGTAGGAAGAGAAGGTGGTTTTGAAGCCCTACAATTCTTTACCGAACCTAAAAATGTGTGTATTAAATTGTGAGGGTTGTTAGCAACATTTTTTAACCACATAGTTTTACCATAAGTTAATTTTCTCTTTTATTAAAAGAAAAAAACATAGAAGCCTTGCTTTACATAGTTAGGGCTGGCTATGTTTAAAATTTATTTCTATACTATTCTTTTTTAATATTAAAATGAAGGTGTTATACTATGTTTCTATGTGGTTTAAAAAGTATTAATCTAATCAGTATTCACAAATAATTTAATCTTTAGAAAGTCAAACTCAAAGTAGAATAGCTATCTTTGTGCATCTAACTTTAAAACCTAATAAGATGTATAACGGATTAATTCATGCACACAGCGGACTAAGATGGTTGGTAGTGTTATTTTTGGTAATAGCTATCATTAAATCATTTTCTGGCTGGAAAAACAATAAGTCATTTGATAAATCGGACAACCTAATTGCTTTGCTTTTGCTCAGTTTTACCCACTTGCAATTTGTAATAGGATTGGTAGTGTATTTTATGAGTGGAAGACTAGCAGCAATTGGAGAGTCAATGAAAATTTCTGAGGCTCGTTTTTGGTCGTTAGAACACGGGTTATTAATGATAATAGCTATTGTTTTAATTACTTTAGGTAGAGTAAAATCTAAAAAAGCAGCAACAGATGTATTAAAACACAAAAAAGGAGTTATTTTTTATTCCATAGCTTTCTTAATTATTTTATGGGCAGGGTTGATAAAGCCTTACCTTTTGGGAAAGCCTTGGTTTTAAAATATAAATTGTAAAATAATTTATGATAAAAAAATCGCACGATACGCAAGATTTAACTGTAGAGAGAGCTGTTTTGGTTGGGCTTATCATTAAAGGAGAGCAAGACGAAGAACAGTTGCAAGAATATTTAGATGAGTTGGCATTTTTGGCTGAAACTGCGGGAGCAGAAACCGTTAAAAGGTTTACTCAAAAAGTAAGTCACCCCGATACTAAAACTTTTGTTGGGAAAGGAAAACTGGAAGAAATAAGAATTTTCATTAAAGAAAATGAGGTAGGCTTAGTTATTTTTGATGATGAACTTTCTCCTTCACAATTGAGAAATGTTGAAAGGGCATTAGAATGTAAAATTCTGGATAGAAGCAATTTAATTCTCGATATTTTTGCCTCCAGAGCACAAACTGCCCATGCTCGTGCACAAGTAGAGCTGGCTCAATTACAATATCTTTTGCCTCGATTAACCAGAATGTGGACTCACTTGGAACGTCAGAAAGGTGGTATTGGTATGCGTGGTCCTGGGGAGACCCAAATAGAAACAGATAGACGTATTATTTTAGATAAAATTGCTTTACTAAAAGAAAAGCTTAAAAAAATTGATAAGCAAAAAGCAACACAACGAAAACAGCGAGCTCAAATGGTAAGAGTAGCGTTGGTGGGCTATACCAATGTCGGTAAATCTACCATTATGAATATGTTGAGTAAATCGGAAGTTTTTGCTGAAAACAAACTTTTTGCCACCTTAGATACTACCATTAGAAAAGTGGTAATAGAAAACTTGCCTTTTTTACTTACTGATACCGTTGGTTTTATCAGGAAATTACCTCACCATTTAATTGAGTCTTTTAAATCTACTTTAGATGAAGTAAAAGAAGCAGAAGTGTTGGTGCATGTGGTAGATATTTCTCATCCTGCATTTGAAGATCATATTCGTGTAGTTAATGAAACCTTACAAGATTTAAATGCTTTAGATAAACCAACTATTATGGTCTTTAATAAGATAGATGCATTTACTTATGTAAAAAAAGATGAAGATGATTTGCTTCCTAAAACTAGAGAAAATTACTCACTGGAAGATTTAAAGAAAATGTGGATGAGTAGAGAAAGTGAAGTGCCTAGTGTTTACATTTCAGCAGCAAAGAAGGTTAATATTGACGAGTTTAAGCAAGTATTATATGATACAATTAAAGAAACTCATCTGAGCATTTATCCTAACCAGTTGCTGTATTAATTGCATCAATCAACTTCAAACAGTTTTCCTGATTAAAATAATTTTTAAGCAATACTTTTCGGTGATTTGTCACTGTTTCAACAGTTATTTCTTGCTGAAAAAGCGGAGTAATTTTAGCCTTAAATGCTTCGTAAGTGTCAGCAACTTCGCATAAATTAGTCAATGTAGTTCCTGACAACATGGTAGCATTTGCTAAACAAAATCTACCGTTGAATAAAGCATGTAGTAACTTTAATTTTAATCCAGTAGGTTGATGGGTGTAAAGCAAATTAATTTGAGCATGGGCAATTAATTCCTGCATTTCACTTTCGGTAGGGTTGCTAACCAATTGAATGTTTTTGTACTTATTAATTGTAGAGGTTAATTTTTTTGTTGGGTTTAATCCAGCAATAATTAAAGGAATATCTAATGTGTTGAAAATTTCATTACAAATTACTAACGCAGCAGCTTCATTTTCAGGAACTCCCAAATTGCCATGATACAATACATAATTGCCTTTACCTCGCTGAATGGTAATCTCTTCTCCTGAATGAAAACAAGGAATAAAAACTGTTTTTACGTTAGGATATTCTTGTTTGAAATAAAGTTCATCTGTTTTTGAAACTACCAAAATGAGGTCGGCAAGTTGTACTACTGGCTCATATTTTTTTGCTTTCCATGCTTCAATAGAGAAATAGATTTTCTTAAAAAAATGTTGTTCTGCTTTGGCTAAATAGGAGTAATAATCATGCTCAATGTTGGTAGCTCTAAGTATTTTAAAACGATTTTTAAAAGCTTTATCATTAAGCAAAAAGCTAGTGTGTAAACCTTCAAATAAAATAGGAAAATCGTTTTTAAGTAAATTGGTTTTTAAGTCTGTGGCAACTCTCGATTTTACGATGTAAGGAGCTAAACTCAAAAATGAAAAAATGCCTGTTTGTCTTTTGTAATACTTTACTGTTTCGCAATATTTTTCTAACTCAGCTTGTTGTCCTCTGCCATAATCAAAACAATGTAAATGTACTTTAATACCATTTTTATGTAATTGTTTTATTTTGTAAAAAACATCTATCACACCGCCATAATTTGCTGGATAAGGCACGTTAAATGAAATGATATTTAATTGATGGATTTCCAATTTAAAACTTAACATTTAAAATTCAACACTTCCTTAATTATTTCTGATTCTTTTTCCCAATTCAATTCTTGTTTAGCTTTTGCTGCATTTGCTTTCCAACTATTTAGTTGAGCTTCATTTTTTAGCATTTCATTGAGTTGATTGGCTAATACTTTTGGGTCGGTACTTTGTGCAATTTCTCCAAGCTGATACTGTTTCACTAAAGTACTCATTTCAGGTAAGTCAGCTACTAAAACAGGTATTTCTGCGTGGATGTAATCAAACAATTTATTGGGCAATGCTAATTGATAATTTAACCCTACATTTTCTTCCAAACTTAATCCTATAGTTGCTTGTTGTGTATAGTTGTTGAGCTTTTGATAAGGAATTTCTCCCAGCATTATTACTTTATCGCTTAAGTTTAGTTGCTCAATAAGTTGCTGAATAGAGGCAGAGATGTCGCCTTTTCCAATAAGTTGCAAGGTTGTTCCATCAATATACTGCATGGCTTTTACCATGGTTTTAATGCCTCGGTTTACATTTATCGCTCCCTGATAAAGTATGATTTTTTCTGATTTTTCTGAAAGAGGACTAGACGCTTTTAAAAAAGGAACATTTCTTACCACTTTTACATCAATGTTATATTCCTTGCGATAGAGTTCGGCAATGCCATTACAGACTGTAATTACTTTGGTTAGTTTAGGCAGGATAAAGCGTTCTATTCTTTTCCAGAATGCCTGAATTTTTGGACGAGGAATTAATTCCGGCACTTCGGTAAAATATTCGTGACTATCAAAAACTAAGGTGTTATGCTTCATTTTCGAAGCTAAAAAACAAGCCGGGAGCGTGTCTAAATCGTTACTCCAAATAAGCGATTGCTTACTGAAAAGCAAGAAAAAAAATAATCGGATGTTGTAATTGGCATAGAAAAAAGCACCTTTACTACACCATAGCTTAAACCTTTTGGTAGCATAACTTTGAGTCTGAAGCGGCAAACTATCTTTTTTTAACCTACCAACAAGTAGCACGTTGTAATTTAACGATAGCAACGTAGTACAAATTTTATGTGCCCGCTGATCGGTGGTTAAATCGTTGGTTACGGCTACAATGGCTTTAGGTTTGTTGGTCATTTGAGCGTTGACGTTCAAGGTTAAGTTTTTGGTAAAAATAAGATTTCTGTTTAAAATGGGGATAGTTCATTTTTTTATATCTTTGGAATGTTAAGTTTCCTTCTTCTCCCAGTTGTCATTCAGGAGGAAACTTGTTTGAAAAAGAGACTAACATTAATTTTGTGTTGAGGTTTACTAGAGGCACTTATTATAAAGCAAACAACCATGTCGTTAAAAAACTTTTTTGTTTATATCACTACAAATCCAGGCAAGTCAGTTCTTTATGTTGGTATTACTAATGATTTAAAAACTCGAATGCAACAGCATTATGAAAACAGGGGTAAAAAACAAACTTTTGCTGGAAGGTATTATTGTTATAAGTTAATTTATTATGAGAGATATAGTGATGTTAACATGGCAATTGAAAGAGAAAAAGAAATAAAAGATTTAAGCCGAGAGAAAAAAGAAAGGTTAATTGCAGCAGAAAATCCAAGATGGAATAGAATTGAATTTTATGATTAGTTGTTTTCCTTCCCCTTCTTGTCATTCAGGAAGAAACTTGTTGGGACAAAAAGGAAAAGTATACTTTGTTGTTGCAGTCTAGTAGAGGCACTTATTTAATAATCAAGGTGTAAAATTAAATTTTCCTTTCAAGTTTACTTATTTATAGTTAGGCACATCTTGCCATTACTCAGCAAGATTCTTCCTGAATGACAGCTAGAAATACTACTCCACCAACTCTCCTCTAAGTGATTGCTGCATGAGTGATTTCGTTTCATCAAGCGGTAGGTTTTTGCCTAATAAATACATTAACTTGGTTATGGTTGCTTCAAAAGTTAAGTCTTTGCCACCAACAATACCAATTCTTTTAAGAGCAGAGCTTGTTTCGTA
The DNA here is from genome assembly GCA_965284565.1 of Vicingaceae bacterium. Lineage (GTDB taxonomy): Bacteria > Bacteroidota > Bacteroidia > Flavobacteriales_E > Vicingaceae > BRH-c54. Next base: position 1,029,835 of record OZ260100.1, on the reverse strand, counting down.
TTTTCCTTGCTCTACACTTCCGCTAATGCACTGTGAAATGTTTACTACCAATACGTCTTTTTTGATTGCTTTTTGTAAACACTCAATAAACCAATCAGCAGTAGTAGTGTTTCCTGCTCCAAAAGTTTCAACTACCAAAGCTTTTAAATTCGGAATGGAAACAATGGTTTCTACTATATGCTGGTTAATGCCGGGAAACATTTTTAATGTAGCGATATTGGTATCTAGCTCATAATAAAACTGTGTAGGAGCATCAAAATCAGGTTGTAAAAGATGTTGCGAGTTAAATTTTAAATTTACTCCGGCTTCGGCTAAAAAAGGGTAGTTGGGCGATTGAAAAGCTTCAAATTGCTCCGCACTTACTTTTGTAGATCGGTTTCCTCGGTATAAATTGTATTCAAAATAAATAGCTACTTCTGGTACTAACATTTTTCCGTTAAATTTTGAAGCAGCAATTTCTATAGCCGAAAGCAAATTTTCTTTAGCATCTGTTCTTACTGCTCCAATAGGTAATTGAGAACCGGTAAGGATAATAGGTTTGGTAAGGTTTTCTGTCATAAAACTTAATGCAGAAGCCGTGTAAGCCATAGTATCAGAACCATGTAACACCACAAAACCATCATAAGTGTTATAATTTTCTTCAATAATTTTACACAGCTTTACCCAATGTTGTGGATTAATATCTGACGAATCTATAGGGTGTTCAAAAGAGATGGTGTTTATTGTAGCGTTAATTTTTTTTAGCTCAGGAATTTCATTCAATAGCGCATCAAAATTAAAAGAAACTAATGACCCTGTAATTTTATCCTGAACCATTCCTATGGTACCACCTGTATATATTATTAGTATTGAATTCATTCTTTTAGTTTATGAGTTTAAAGGTTATAGTTTAGACTCTTTTTTTGGGCTTTTACTCACCAAATAAACGCCTGTAAAAATAAACAAAGCTGCACTAATTTTAATCATATCCAAACTGTCTTTTCCTGCCCAAATAGCAATTAACGTTGCCAACAATGGCTGAAGATAGATATAGGTAGAAACTACTGATGGAGAAAGTCTCTTTAAACCGTAAATATTAAATAAATAAGCTAAAAAAGTAGTAGATATAACCACAAAAAGAAACTCCCACCAAATGACTGGGGTAAAAGTTGACCATTCAATTTGCTTAAATTGTTCAAATCCAAATGGAAAAACCATAATTAATCCAAAGGCAAAAACCCACGACATTACAGTAATTGGCTTGTACTTTCGCATTAGTGGAACAGCAATTACTAGATAAACGCCATATGACATGGCATTTAAAAAGATGAAAATATCGCCTTTTAAATTTTCCGAACCAAATGAAAAATCTCCTTTAAACAACAAAAGCAATAACGCTCCTATTATCCCTAAAGCAATACCGGAAACTTTGGTTAATGTAATTCTGTTTTTAAGAATAATGGCAGAAGCAATTAAAACCATAATGGGATTGGAAACCATAATTATTCCCGCATTGATGGGAGTGGTATTATCTAGTCCGTATAAAAACATTAACTGGTTGGCAGCTACTCCAAAAAGTCCGCATAAACCTAATAGCAAAAAGTCTTTTTTAGCAACTTTTTCGTAAGAAAAAACATAAATAATCCAAAAAAGCACTACAGCTCCTATTACCCTACTTAGCACCAAACCAAAAGGTTGTATAAAGTTGGGCATCAAATCTTTGGCTATAGAATAGTTGGCTCCATAGATTAGATTAGCACCAAAAAGAGCTAAGTGAGGTTTTAGGTTGTTACTCATAAAAGTTTTTTAGCAGCATCAACAGTTTTTGCGGAATTGCCTACAAAAATAGCATCACCAATAATGATAACAGGGCGTTTTAAAAAAGTATATTCCTCTAAAATTAAATTTTTGATGTCATTTTCTGTTAATTCTTTGTCTTTTAAGCCCATTGTTTTGTACTTAATGGCTCTTTTGCTAAATAAACTTTCGTAAGAACCACTCAATTTTGCCATTTCTTGCAGTTGTACATTAGTTATTTTTGTAGTTTTGATATCTTGAAACTCAAAATCATTACTCAAGTTAAGCTCTTGAATAATTTTTTTACACGTTGTACACGTTGAAAGGTAGTAGATTTTTTTCATTTTTGAATCAGTTTTTAAATGTCAGAAAATAGTAGCAAAGTAACCGAATTATTTACCGCAAAAAAAATTGCGATACCAATAGTTATTGGGTTATTGGTTTCGGGCTATTTACTATGGAGAAATACCGATTGGGATGAATTTCAAAAAATAGATTGGAACTTAGAATTTTTCTTTTGGATGTTTGTAGCTTTATTAATGATGGCTTGTAGAGATTTTGGTTACATGTACAGAATTAGAGTACTTACCCACAATAAAATTAGTTGGCGACATAGTTTTGATGTAATTATGCTTTGGGAGTTTGTTTCTGCTGTTACTCCATCAGTAGTAGGTGGTACAGGAGCAGCTCTTTATATTATTAATAAAGAAGGAATTAGTGCAGGAAAAAGTACTGCTATTGTAATGATTACCGCTTTTTTTGATGAACTTTTTTATGTGCTAACAGTACCTCTCGTATTGATTTTTATAGGCACTTCAAATTTATTTCCAGTAGAGCTTCAAAAGAAAATTTTTGGAATAACCTTTTCTACAGAAGGCTTGTTTTGGGTAGGTTATGGCTTTATGTTTTTGTTATTAAGCATCATCACCTACGGAATACTTTTAAATCCAAAAGGGTTTAAAGCAATTATTCTAAATGTTTTTAAATTAAAATTTTTAAGAAAATGGAGATATAGTGCTATCCAAGTTGGAGATGATATTATTCTAACATCTAAACAAATGAAAAAAGAATCTATGTGGTTTTGGATTAAGGCATTTGTGGCTACTTTTTTAGGTTGGACAGCCAGATTTTGGGTGGTTAATTTTCTTATTTTAGCTTTTGTATCGGTTGATGATCATTTATTAATTTACGGAAGACAATTGGTGATGTGGGTAATTATGTTGATTAGCCCAACACCTGGTGGGGCAGGTATTGCAGAATTTGCTTTTAATGGATTTTTAAAAGATTTTATTCCTATTGGATTGGCGGGGCTATTAGCAGTTTTATGGAGGTTAATTAGTTATTACCCTTATTTATTTATCGGAATTTTTGTTTTGCCTAACTGGTTAAAAAGAGTGTATCATAAGTAAGACTTTAATTCTTCTTAAATGACCAGTTTACTTCCTAATTAAATTCTTAACTGATTATGTATATTTGCATTCAAATTTAATGAAACGCCTAAAATCAAACTTAAAAAATGAAAATTTCATACAACTGGCTTAAAGATTATATTGATGTTGAAACACTTTCTATAGAGGAACTTTCGGAATTACTAACTAATTGCGGATTAGAAGTAGAAGGTTATGAAACTACAGAAAGCATTAAAGGCGGATTAAAAGGGTTGGTGATAGGAGAAGTTGTTACCAAAGAAAAACATCCTGATGCTGATAGGCTGAGTGTAACCAAAGTAAAAATTAATGAGAATGAACCTTTATTGAACATTGTTTGTGGAGCTCCAAATGTTGCTGAAGGTCAAAAAGTGGTTGTTGCACCTGTTGGATGTACGATTTATCCTTTAGAGGGAGAACCTTTTAAAATTAACAAGTCTAAAATTAGAGGTCAGGTTTCTGAAGGGATGATATGTGCTGAAGATGAAATAGGACTAGGAAAATCGCACGATGGAATTATGGTGCTGAATGGAGATGCGACTATTGGCAAACTAGCAAGTGATTTTTTTGGAGTAGAAACACATGTGGTTTTTGAAATAGGATTGACTCCAAATAGAGCAGATGCTACCAGTCATATTGGTGTAGCAAGAGATATCGCAGCAGTTTTAAACCAAACAGCTTCCAAAAAATTAGTAGTTAACTTTCCAGCTGTAGATGATGTAAAGACTACTAATAATTTAATTGTTGATGTAAAAGTAGAAGATACGGAAAGATGTCCGCGTTACTCTTCTATTTCAATAACTAATGTAGAGGTAAAAGAATCTCCAAATTGGCTGAAAAATAAATTGTTAAGTATAGGTTTAAATCCGATTAACAATATAGTTGATATTACCAATTTTGTGTTGCATGAAACAGGTCAACCCTTACATGCTTTTGATGCAGATAAAATAGCTAATAAGAAAATTATCGTAAAAACAGTAACCGATAAAACCAAGTTTGTTACATTAGAAGGAATAGAAAGAACTTTGTCCGACCAAGATTTAATGATTTGCGATACTGAAAAGCCACTTTGTATTGCTGGTGTTTTTGGAGGAATAACAGCTGGAGTAACTAACGAAACAAAAGATGTGTTTTTGGAAAGTGCTTATTTTAATCCTGTAACTATCAGAAAAACCTCAAAAAGACATGGGTTAAATACAGATGCTTCTTTTAGGTATGAAAGAGGAGCTGATCCAAATATTACCATATATGCGTTGAAAAGAGCTGCTCAACTTATTCAACAAATTGCAGGGGGAACATTAGCTTCAGAGGCAAATGATATTTATCCTACAAAAATAAATGATTTTGAAATAGTTTTTAATTATAACAATTGTGATAGATTAATTGGAAATCAATTAGATAGAGCACTTATCAAAAACATTATTACATCTTTAGGAATAACTATTATAAAAGAAAATGATAGTGAGTTAAAACTTAGTGTCCCTCCATTTAAAGTGGATGTTACCAGAGAAGTAGATGTAATAGAAGAAATTTTGCGTGTTTATGGGTATAATAATGTGGAAATTCCTTCAAAAATGACGACATCTATCACTCAAAAACCTGTTCCAGATAAGGAAAAAATTATTAACACCATTTCAGATTTACTTGTAAATAAAGGATTTAATGAAATGTTTTCTAATTCATTAACGAAAAAATCTTATTATGAAAATCAAACAGAAGACTTGGTAGAGTTGCTTAATCCACTGAGTAATGAGTTAGGAGTTATGCGAAAAACATTATTGTATAATGGTTTGGAAGCAATAGTATTTAATCAAAATCGAAAAAGCCCTGATTTAAGTTTGTTTGAAATAGGTAAGGTGTATTCAACAGCAGATGGAAAATATAATGAAATTAACTGTTTAAGTTTGTTTGTTACTGGAAAACAATACCAAGAAAACTGGGGTACTAATAAAGAAAATGTAAATTTTTATCATCTAAAAGGTGTAATAACTACTTTGTTAGAAAGGTTTGGGATTAACGAGGAAAAAAGTATTAGTGAGAATTCTGTGTCAAATAATTTTGCTTACGGATTAACGATTTCTATTAACAACAAAGCATTAGTTCAATTTGGAGAGGTAAGTACAGGTTTACAAAAACAATTTGATATTAATCAGCCCGTATATTTTGCGCAAATTAATATAGATGAGTTAATTAATATTATTAAAAAGCATAAAGTTATTTATCAGCCAATTAGTAAATTTCCTTCTGTTAGACGAGATTTGTCTTTACTTTTAAATACTCATACAAAATATGAAGCACTAAAGATAGCAGCATTTAAACAAGAGAAAAAATTACTTAAAAATGTTAATTTGTTTGATGTTTATGAAGGAAAAAATCTCGAAAAAGGAAAAAAATCCTATGCTATGAGTTTTATTTTTCAGGACGAAAACAAAACATTAACTGATAACGAAGTTGACAAGGTGATGCAAAAACTGATATTTACATATACCAATGAGTTTGATGCTCTTGTGAGATAAAAACATATTTTGGCGAATTATTGGGTTCTTAAGAGCAAGACTTATAAGAGTTTAGTTGATTTTTATTTGATTTTTTTTTAAATAAGTGTTATATTTGTTCGCTTAACAATTAATTAAATATTAACTAAAACTTTAATATTATGAAAAAACTTTCACTATTTTTAGCAATGACCTTGACAGGAGCTTTTGCTTTTGCTCAGGTGATTTTTCAAGTGCAATCTCCAGCTCCTTTAATGGCGAATTATGCACTTACATGGGCAGATCCAGGAGGAAATGACTGGGCAACGCCAGATTTAAATAATCCAGCAAATGCTGTTACAAGCACGTTGCAATTTGTTGATTCTCCAGGTGGAGATACAATTGCTTGTGCACCACCATTAGCTACTAATTTAACAGGGAATATAGCTGTTTTATATAGAGCCAGTTGCGAATTTGGGGCAAAAGCTTTAGCTGCTCAAAATGCGGGAGCTATAGCAGTGATTATAATTAATAACATAGCTGGGCCTCCTGTTGAAATGGGAGGAGGTGCAAGTGGTCTTTCTGTAACAATTCCTGTTATTATGATTTCTGATGTTGACGGTGCTTTATTAAGAAATGATATTATTGCTGGTAATGTTACTGGTTTTATAGGAAGTAAAGTTGGTTTATTTGCTGATGATTTAGGTTCAACTAGAGCAGATGTGTTAATGGCTAGAAGATTTTCTAACCTATTACCTCTTGCTCAAAATGCAACAGAGTTTAATGTTGCTACAGGTGCTTGGGTAAGAAACTATGGTAACCAAACTCAGAATAATGCTGAATTAAAAGTTGAAATTTCATTAGGAGGAGTTCCTCTTTTTGCAGATAGTGCTGCGATTAATGGATTAGCACCAAACGATTCTATTTATGTTTCTTTGGCGACATTCTCTCAAGCAGTTTACACAGCTGGATATTATACAATGACTTATACTATTTCGACAGCAAATCCTGATGGAGATCCAAATGACAACGTTGTATCTACAGATTTTATGTTAGATAATGCTATTTATTCTTATGGAAGAAGAGATGAAAATGATGGTGAATTATTAAGTCCTGCAGGTTATAGACCGGGTACTTTTACCACTGGATATGAAAATTGTATAGCTTTTAGTGACCCAAATGCTAGTAGATTACAAACTAATGGAATGACTTTTTCTGTTACAGCAAGTACAGGAGATGACATTTCTAATGAGTTTGTTGAAACTGTAGCCTATGAGTGGAATGATGTTTTTACAGATGTTAATGACCCTAATTTTGGATTTGCTAATTTAGTAGAAGTAGATAATGTATTTCATGTTTTTCAATCTAACAATGAGCAAGATTCTAATATCTATATTCCATTTAATTCTCCAATAACTTTAGTAGATAACCAACGTTATTTATTTTGTTTTAGAACTCAAAGTACTGTTTTATACTTAGGTTTTGATAATCAATTAGATTATACAACTACTCAAAACACATACTTACAACCAAGTATTCCATTGTTTGTAGATGGTTCTAATGCTTATTTAAATGGTTTTGGTTTAGAAAATGTGCCAGCTATTTCTGCTACTTTTGCTCCTGCAGGTTCTGTAGGTGTTGATGAAGTAGAAAACAATAATGATATCACTCCTTATCCAAACCCTGCTAATAACTTAATTAATATACCTGTTGGTAAATTTAACGGATTAGCTCAAGTGGATATTTATGATGTTGCTGGAAAATTAGTTGCTACAGAGAATGTTAACTTAAGCTCAACTAATGTGATTTCTGTTGATGTTGCTAACATTGAAAATGGAACTTATATTTTTAAAATGACTTTTGCTGATGAATCATCAAAAGCATTTAATGTTTTAATTAGTAGATAATTTTCTGAAATAATAACACTAAAAAACCTCCAAGACATCTTGGAGGTTTTTTTATTTTAAATGTTCTGGTTTTTTTTGTCTAAAATCTTTTTTAGGAGGAGCTTTTTTCTCTTTGTCTTCATGGAAAAAATACCTTAAATCTATGGTTAAATAATTACCAGACAATTCAAACCTAGCTTCTTCTTTTCTATTAAAAGCTTCGTAAGTAACAATAGATTGCATAAGAGAACTAAAAGGTCTGTGGAAAGAAAAACCGACATACCAATAACCACTTTTTCTTGTTCTGTATTCCCAACCAACATTAGCTATTAAGCTTACCTGAACCCAGCTTTTTCTGTTTACTGCATTAGCAAAAACTTCAAACTCATTTACAAAAAGTGGAGTAGGATAAAGATCAATTGACATTCCTCCAGAAACATTCATAAACATTTCTCTACCTAGTTGCACATATACTAATCCAGAAACAGGAATTTCATAAGTAACTAATCTAAATTTAGAGTTACTTGTAAAAGTTGAGTCTTTGTCATCAATGCTAAGGCTAAAGTTTCTTCGTAAATAGTTTATACCAGTTTCTAAAGAGATGTTTTTTGTCAAACCCTTTCGTACTACCATTCCGAAACTTAAGCCAACTTTAGGCTCAATTTCAAACGTTATGTTGTTTTGTTCTTTAGACTGTTTCCCGCCATCAATATAATTTAGTGGTATAATAGGTTTAAATTGCACACCAAATGTGGTGATATTTTCTTGTGCTTTCATATCAAATGAAATCAACAGAAGAAAACAGATAAAAAAATAAAATGTTGTTTTTACATTCATAAACTATGTAATGCTTGCTAATCTACAAAACTAAACAATTCAATGAATAAGTTTTAGTGCTAACATTTAAATGAACAGTTTTAGTATATAAATGGTAGATTTTTTCTATTAAGTGGTATTTTTTTGAGTTTTTTTAAATGTTAAAAGTAAAAATGTTGTAGCACTAAAACTTATTATAATAAATGAAATGGATAAGAATGTATTTTCTGAAGATGAAAAAGGCTCACTATCATTAATACTATTAGGGTTTATATAAGCAGCTATTACTACAGAGCCATTGTTTAATAAGTGTGCTATAATTGGCAGCCAAAGTGATTTGCTCCAAAAAAATAAATAACCAAACATTACACCTAAAATTAATCTAGGTAAAAAACCATAAAATTGCATGTGTAATGCACTAAATAAAATTGCCGTAATCCAAATTCCTAAATGATATTTTTTTGTCCATTTAATAATTAATTTCTGTAGCACACCTCTAAATAATAACTCTTCGCCTACAGCAGGTATAATACCAACCAAAAAAAAGATAAAAAAGAAATCTAAAAGGTTATCCATTTTAAGAAAAGATGAAGTTATAAGCATATTCTTTTCTTCACTTTGCTTCATCCACTCTTCAATGGAAGACATAAACTCAGGCAATATTAATTTAGAGTTTAAATCTATTGTGAAAGATAAAAAAGGCATTACAATAAACATTATAAGAACGGTAAGAATAATACTTTTAAAGTTAGTTTTTGCTTTAATACCAAGTTCAATAAATGGGGTTTTACTAATAAGTTTAGCATAAATTAATGGAGGAATAATAAATAAACCAATTGAGCTAAAAAGTTGTATGATTTTTAGTGCGTTTAGTTCGTTATTTGCTAATTGATGATATGAAAATTGATGGTTGATATTAACATTAAAAAGTAATTTGGCAACTACAGCACCAACAATAGAAAAAAGTAAAACACTTAATAAACAAAGAACTAGAATTATTACTAATTGCTTTAGGAAGTCGGTTTTTTCGGTAAGGCTATTCATGGTTAGCTTATTTTATGAGTTTATTTTTTTCTTTTTTTGGAGTAAAGAGAGGTGAAGAAAGGTAGTCTTCAACCAATTGTTCATAAAATGATTTATTATTTAAAATTTTAGCAACACTTATAGCAATAAGTGCGGCTAACATCATTGAAAAAACACTAGTATGTCTATTGGTCATTTCTAAAACTAAAATGAATGATGTGAATGGAGCGTGCGTTACTCCAGTCATAAAAGCAATCATAGAAGTAATAATAATTAAGTTTTTAAACTCAGGAATATTTAATAGATTAACTATACCATCGCCCAAAGTAGCTCCAATAGATAATGATGGAGCAAATATCCCTCCTGCACCACCACTAACATAGGTGATAATAGATGCAAAAAACCTTGATGGGAAAGTATGCCATTGGGTTGAGGAATTTTCGTTGAATAATAAGTTTATCATTACTGTTTTCCCTGATCCAGTTGATTCGTTGCCAGTAAAGTATATTAATGTGGCAAATAATAATCCCATAAATATTGCCCATGCAGCTTTTTGTTTGGTGTATTTCAATATTTTTTTCCATCTAATTACTTTTAATAAGATGGTAGAAAAGAGGTAACCAAAAAAGCTGCTGAAGATAGCAGTCAATATTACATGAATAATTGCCATACCTTTCATTTCTGGCACATCTGGAGTTCCTATATATAAATAGGAACCAAGAAAAAGTTGGGAGGTTAGACCAGCAATAATTACGGCTGTAAATAAATGAGTCCGCATAGCATTTAAGTGCGTTTTACCCAACTCTTCAATGGCAAAAACAATTCCTCCCAGAGGAGTATTAAATGCTGCGGCTAATCCTGCAGCTCCACCAGAAATTAGCATTAGTCGTTGATTAATTTTAGGCCAAAAATCAGGAACAAAGCGATAAATTGTATTGAAAATTGCTCCAGAAATTTGTATAGTTGGCCCCTCTCTACCTATTGCTCCACCACCAAGTAATAGGGTAATGCTACTGATAATTTTTACAATAATCACTTTTACATTTAATAGCTTTAAAATATTTGAAGAACCATTTTTTTGACCAGAAAATTGAATACTAGCAATTAGCTGTGGAATTCCACTACCCGAAGCAGTAGGGCTAAATTTATGAACCAACCACCAAGCAATAAAAAAACTTAAAGGAGCTATAATAAAAATCCACCAAGCTCTTTCAAAGTTTATAGTTTCATGAAGCTGTTCAACCCAATGAAATAACTTTGAATAAAATACAGCAAGTAATCCAGCAACTATTGATGAAACCCAAAAAGGGAAAGACTGTAAGGTAAATTTTTTTAACTCATCATTTTGCATTTTGTTTTTAAACATTTGCAAAAGAGAATTAATATAGGTCTTTATTTTTTTAAACATTAATTTTTGAAAGTTGTACAGGCAAATTTAAGTAGAACAAAATAAAAAGAGGCTACTTATTCAAATAAGTAGCCTCTAAAAAAACTAAAAACTAATTTGAAAAATTGGATTATTGTATTACTAATTTTTGTGTAATTACATTATTGTCAGCTCTAAATTGAACAAAATAAACACCTGAAGACAGTTGGTTGTTTTCATCAATTGAAAGTGTGTATTTTCCAGTAGCAAAACTTTGTCCGTTTATAATGTTTGTAACATCTTTACCTAATAAATCTTTAACAACAACAGAAAGGTTGTCGACATTTTTTGTAAGGTTAAAACTAATTACAGCATTACTTTTTGCTGGATTAGGATAGATAACAAAATTACTAATATTGTCATATTGTTCACCAACTGAAGCTATACCATCAATGTTTATATCATCTAAATAGAAATTATTTCCTCCACCTGATTCAAAAGCGAATTTAAAACGAACATTTGTTTCATTAGTTATTGCACTCAAGTTTATTGATTTTTCTACCCATTCACCAGCTGTAGGAGCCCAAAAGGAAGTTTTTAAACCTGTTGTTGTTAAGTTAGTTCCTGTTAATGGCAATTTTAATGTCCATGTTTCTCCACAATCTAAAGACCACCATACTAATAACCTATCAGTATCTGTACTTGCTCTCCTAGCAAAAGCAATTTTAAATTTAAACATTGGGTTAGTTATACCAGATAAATCGTAAGAAGGAGTAATTAACTCATCTTTCCAATTAGCTGCAGAGGTTAAATAATTCCTTAGCTCTACAGCGGCACTTCCTGTGGCTGCAGCACTAGTAGTTCTCTGAAATTTTTGACCACCAGTAGGGTCTAATACTATAAAATCATTAGTAAATGTAGTAGCATTTTCAAAACTTTCCACTAAAACACCTGAGTAATCTGCGGTTAACGAGCTAACAGTAATAATACTGTTTTTAGTTATACTTCCTGTTCCTGCACTATTGCCTGGTTGGTGTGTTGTACTGAAAATACCTGGACTATTGTAAGTAATAGAAGGGTTAGCCGCTGTTGAATTAGCTGGAGTACCTCCATTAAAAGTCCAATTATAAGAAGTAACAATACCATTATAAGAGTTGTCTGCATAGGTTACAGATGAACCGACACAAACCATAGGGTTGTCATAAGTGAAATCTGCTATTGGAGCACATGTTACTGGTCCATATGGGTCAGCAGTACCTGTAAATGACAAATTAGAAACATCAGATAATTGTTTTAATCCTTGTGAGGTACTAGTGTTACTCAAAACAGCATCCATTCTGGATTTTTGCCCTGCTGAAAACATGTTTTGACAACTGTTATAACTCATGTAGTTTTCTATTTGATCTAAAACATTAGTTCCATAAAAATCTCCTGAAGGCACATTGTTACAGGAGTTTTGAGTAGTTGGACAACCAAAAGTGGATGTTGCATCGGGAGGTGTGTCGGAAACAAAATCTCCGCCACCAGTACCATTGTTTGAACAACCACCTTGAAACGTGTGTAATAAGCCAAAACAATGACCTATTTCATGTGTTAAAGTTCTGTCATTTCTATTGATGAAGTTGTAATTCATAACAATACCATAGGTGTTGTTTATACCACTCCAAGGGAATTGTGCGTATCCGGCAATAATTCCACCGCCACCACCACCATCAATATTTACTACAGACCAAATATTAAAATATTTTTTGGTATCCCAACGACTAACGTTTTTAACTGCATCACTAGCATCAACACTAAGGGGAGATTCTACTCTTACAATTCCTTCTGTACAATTTCCATTAGGATCTAAGTGCGCTAATCTAAATTCAACTTTTGCATCAATAGCTACTGGGGCAAAAGGAGCGTTGGTTGTATTTCTTGTTTGTGCAGCATCACTGTTAAGCCTTCTAAAATCTTCATTTATGGTTAGCATTGCATCTTCAATGTCTTGTTTTGATACATATCCTTGACCATTAAAAGTAACAATATGGAAAACTACAGGAATTATATAATTAGGCACTTTATCATTTGGACCTCCTTTTTTTAAATTTTGAGGATTATTTTGAATAAAGTCTCTAATTTGAGTTTCAAATTGTTCTTTTTGCTGAATCAACGAAGGATTTTGTTGAATTTGATTTTCGTAGTGATGATCTGCACCACACCAATCACCAGTTCTTTCAACTTGAGCGTAAGCCTTTGGCGATGATGAAAATAATAATGTAGCAAGTAATATTGATGCTGTAATTTTTATAGATTTCATGTGTTTTATTTATTGGTTTTTATATGTCACATTCAACTTGCCAATTATCATTACCCTGTATTAAAAGATTTATGACAGCTCGTTTTATGTGTAATTTTTTAGTTTATCTACAAATGTAACCTTTTCTTTTGTTTTATTTTAGGCTTTTTGTTGTGGTATTATTAGAATGCTATTGTTTGGCTTTAGCTAATATCTCTTACCGAACAAATGGTGTTTCCTTGTAAGGTTTTGTCTGAAATAAATTTGGCGACAAGCTTTGCAGTAGATATTGGGTCTGCTAAATCTCCATTGTTTTTATATTCAATAAATCGTTCAATATTTGAAAAATTAGCCTCATCAGCTTTTCTAATAAACTCTTGCATACCAGTATCAATAATTCCAGGAGCTAAGCTTAAGATGTTAATATTCAATTTTTTGTTATTGATTTCTTCTTTAAAAACCAAACTAAGCATGTCTAGCCCTGCCTTGGTAGCACAATATACATTCCAGCCATCAATAGGGCTTCTTCCTGCCCCTGAACTAATGTTTAACACAAGCTTTTTTACATCATTATTATAAGCTTTAAGCAATTGATTGATGAGCAATGTTGGTGTAATAAGGTTGAGGTTATAGGTGCTAATTATTTTATCACAATCGAGGTTTCCTAAGTATTTAATATCACCAACAATTCCGGCATTATTTATTAAAGTGATAGTTGCCGCATCTTTTAATTCTGGGAATTCAAACTGTTTAACAACATCTAAATCTGCTAAATCTATTTGTATATGTTTAAATTGTCGGTGGCTTATATTATTTGTTCGGGAAATTCCATAGACAACGTTTTTTTTATCGGTTAATAATAATTCCGTTAGGGCTTTACCTAATCCTTTGCTCGACCCTGTAATAAAGAAATAATCCATAACTTTTAGTTTAGTGCGTTGTTTAAATCGGTTAATAAATCATCAGCATCTTCAATACCAACACTTAGCCTTATAAGTGAATCAACAATGCCTATTTTTTCTCTTTCTACTTTTGGAATAGCTGCGTGTGTCATAGTTGCAGGGTGTCCTATTAATGACTCTACACCACCCAGTGATTCTGCCAAAGCAAATAGCTGCACTTTTTTTACTATGTTTAAAGCATCTTCTAATTTATTCCCTTTAAGCGAGAAAGAAATCATACCACCAAAACCTCTCATTTGAGCTTTAGCTACATTATGATTTGGATGTGAAGTAAACCCTGGCCAATATACGTTTTCAACTTTTGGATGAGCAGCTAAACATTCAGCAATTATTTTTCCATTTTCGCAATGTCTTTGCATTCTTAAATGTAATGTTTTAATTCCTCTAAGTACTAAAAATGCATCTTGTGGGCCACAAACTGCCCCACTACTATTCTGAATTCTATAAATTTCCTTTGCAATTTTTTCGTCATTAACTATTAATGCTCCCATCACTACGTCAGAGTGTCCCCCCAAATATTTGGTAGCGGAGTGCATCACTATATCAGCACCTAATTCTAAAGGGTTTTGTAAGTAAGGAGTTGCAAAAGTATTGTCAACAGCTAATAAAATATTATTCTTTTTGGCAATAGTAGCAACAGCTTTAATATCAATAATGTTCATCATTGGGTTGGTTGGTGTTTCTACCCAAATAAGTTTGGTGTTGGTATTAACTTTTTCTTCAATAGCTTTGGTATTGTGCATTGGCACAAAATGAAATTTGATACCATATTTCTCAAAAATAGTAGTGAATATTCTGTAAGAACCACCATACAAATCGTTTGTAGAGATTACTTCATCACCAGGGTTTAATATTTTAATTACACAATCTATTGCCGCTAAACCAGAACCAAAACAAGCCCCAAATTTTCCATTTTCAATGGCAGCTAAATTTTTTTCTAAAGCATGTCTTGTTGGGTTGAGCGTTCTAGAATATTCATAACCTTTATTTTTCCCAATACCATCTTGAACATAAGTGGAAGTTTGGTAAATAGGAGTCATAATTGCTCCAGTTGCTGGGTCAGGTTCAAGCCCTGCATGTATAGCTTTTGTTCCGAACTTCATTTTGTATGATATTTTTATGTTTTTAAATTAAACAAAAATAGGGAAACAAATTCGGAGTTGATAATTTATAGAAATGAGATGATTTAATTACTCATAAAAACTATATTCATATTGAATGATGGTAAGAAATTCGGTAGCAATAACTTTGGTTAGTTGGGCAGTCATCAACATATTTTTATCATAAAGAAATTGTGTTGAGGTTTTATACTCATCATTTTCATAGGTTTTAATTTCCATTAAATTGCCAATTTCATCATATATAAATTCCTCTTTTTTAATAAAGTTTTTATTAAGATCAGCATGAGTGGTTCGCTCACTTAGTCTGCCTGTTTCGTTAAACTTATAGGTAATTTTTGATTTTTTATTGCCAATTAAATACTTGGTATAAACCTCAGATAAATAACCCAATTTATCATAGTAATAAAACGTTTCTTTATAGCTTTTTCCATAGCTATTGTAATGAGTGATTTTTTCTTGATTATTGGATAATCGCTCGAAATGGAAGCTATCTGTTTTAATGATGTATTGTTTTTTTAAGCTAAAATCATTTTTGGTGTTACTCGCATTTTCTTCACGAGCATAAGTTTCTTTTAATAAGTTACCTTTAGCATCATAATCGTAAGTCAGAGAAAAAAAACCATTATTATCTGTTTTTCGCTTTACAATAATTTTGTTTTTACTGTTATAAGTATAAGCAATAACACTTGTGTCTTTTTTAATGTTTTGAGATAAAAAGGTAGAGTATTGCTGTTTTAACATACCATTTTCATCGAACTCGTAATAGAAATCTACATTTTTTTTTCGGATAATATCTTTTACTTTTTTAGACGACCAACTTCCTTTAATGGATTTTATCTTGTTGGTTTTAATGAATTTTTCATTGAAAAAAGGTTCTTCATCAAAAAGTTGTTTGTTGGCGTCCAATAACTGTGCTTTAGTGATTAATGAAAGCGAAAGGATTAAAAAAAAGCTTAATAGATATTTTATTGTAGGCATAAAACGATTAAATTTTAGAAAGCATCTTTTACTTCTTCATAAACTGTTTTAATGCCATCTTCTAAAGAAATTTTGTGTTTCCAACCTAACTGATTAATTCTAGATACATCCATTAATTTTCTTGGTGTTCCATCAGGTTTTGAAGTGTTGAATACTAATTCTCCTTTATACCCAACAATTTCTTTTACTAATAAGGCCAAATCTTTAATAGAAATATCTGTTCCTGAACCTACATTTAGAAATAATTCTTCATTATAGTTTTCCATTAAAAACATACATGCTTCAGCCAAATCATCAACATGCAAAAACTCTCTTAATGGAGTTCCTGTTCCCCAAACTTCTACTTGGGGGTAATTTTCTATTTTTGCAGTATGGAATTTTCTAATTAAAGCAGGTAAAACGTGAGAATTATTTAAATCATAATTATCATTTGGACCATAAAGGTTGGTTGGCATTGCTGAGATGAAATTGCAATTATATTGTCTTCTATAAGATTCGCAAAGTTTGATGCCGGCTATTTTAGCAATAGCGTAAGGTTCATTAGTAGCTTCTAAAAAACCTGTTAAAAGGTATTCTTCTTTTAATGGTTGAAGAGCCATTTTTGGATAAATACAAGATGAACCTAGAAACAACAACTTAGTAACTTTGTTAATGTATGCCGCATGAATAATATTGGCTTCTATCATTAGGTTTTGATATAGAAAATCTGCCCTATAAACATTATTAGCATTAATTCCGCCCACTTTTGCAGCAGCTAAAAAGACATAATCGGGTTTTTCTGTTTCAAAAAAACCATTTACAAGTTGTTGGTTAGTTAAATCTAATTCTTTAGAATTTCTAACTACTAAATTAGTAAAGCCATTATTTTTTAGCTGTCTAACTATAGCCGAACCAACCATACCGTTATGTCCGGCAACATAAATTTTATCAGATTTATTCATTGTAATTCATTACATCATGTCCGCCTTCAAGCAAGTATTTGTCTCTTTTAAATAAATTCATATCAGATTGAACCATATCTTTTACCAAGTCTTGTAAATTATATTTTGGCTTCCATCCTAAGTTTTTAAATGCTTTAGAAGCATCTCCAATTAATAAGTCCACTTCTGTAGGTCTAAAATAATTAGGGTCAATTTCTATAAGGACATCTCCTGTTTCAGCATTAATTCCTTTTTCATCAATACCTGTTCCTTCCCATTTCATTTTAATATCAACTTCATTAAAAGCCATGGTAATGAAATCTCTTACTGAGGTAGTTTCTCCTGTTGCTAACACATAATCTTCAGGTGTTTCTTGTTGTAACATTAACCACATTCCTTCAACATAGTCTTTTGCATGTCCCCAATCTCTTTTAGCATCAATATTTCCTAAGTAAATTTTCTTTTGCATACCCAACTTAATTCTGGCTACACCTCGTGTAATTTTTCTGGTAACAAAAGTTTCTCCTCTTATAGGACTCTCGTGGTTAAATAAAATACCGTTACACGCGTACATTCCGTAAGCTTCACGGTAGTTTTTAGTAATCCAAAAAGCATATAGTTTAGCTACAGCATAAGGACTTCTTGGATAAAAAGGAGTATTTTCTGTTTGAGGGACTTCTTGCACTTTTCCGTACAATTCTGAAGTAGATGCTTGATAAAATTTGGTTTTCTTTTCTAGTTTTAGAATTCGGATGGCTTCTAAAATTCTTAAAGCACCAACAGCATCAGAGTTGGCAGTATATTCAGGTGTTTCAAAAGAAACTTTCACATGCGATTGAGCTGCTAGGTTATAAATTTCATCTGGTTGAACATCTTGAATAATTTTTATGATGTTGGTTGAATCAGTCATATCTCCATAATGTAAAATAAATCTTACATTATCTTCATGTAAATCCGTGTATAAATGGTCAATTCTATTAGTATTAAAAAGAGAGCTTCTTCTTTTAATACCATGAACTTCGTAGCCTTTACTCAGTAATAATTCAGCTAAATAGGCACCATCTTGTCCGGTAACGCCTGTTATTAATGCAATTTTTTTCGACATAATTTTAATTTTTTTACAATAATACTAATTCTCATAAAAAAAAACATCCTATTTGTTCAAATAGGATGTTTTAAATTATTTATTAGGCTTTCTATTTATTCTTCTTCTTTTTCGAAGTAAACAGCAGTCATATCTCTATATTCCATTGCATTTGCAGGGAAATTTTTAACATAAACTTGTAATAACCTAGTATTTTCATCATAGAAGATAGGCATAGTAGCCGCATCATCAATAGCTATTTGGTCTGCCTGTCTGTATAATTCCATACGTTTTTTGTCATCAATTTCTCTAAGAGCAGCATTGAAAACAGAATCAAAAGCTTCACTTTGGTAACGAGTAGAGTTAATGTAAGATTTGCTGTTGATGTCTCCGGGAACATGATCTCCATAAAGTAAGTTTAAGAAATTCTCTGGGTCTGGGTAATCTGCAATCCATCCTGCTCTCCAGAACAAAGCTTTACCTGTTTCTAGATTTTCTAAGTGTTGAGCAAATTGCATTTGTTCAATTTTAACAGAGATGCCTAAGTTTTCTGACAACATTTTTTGAACTACTTCAGCAACTTGAACGTTTCTGTCTCCACCACCTGGGTTAATTTGTAAAGTTATTTCAGGAAAACCTTTACCATTTGGATATCCTGCTTTTGCCATGTGTTCTTTAGCTTTTTGAGGGTCGTAATCGTAACCTTTTACATTTTCGTAATCATACCCTTTAAATGGAGGTACAATACCGTTTAATCCAGCTCTTCCTTCTCCTTGTAAAGTGTAAGTTACAATAGATTCTCTATCAATAGCATAGTTAAAAGCTTTTCTTACATCAATATTGTTAAACGGAGGAAGTTGGTGTTGTAATCCTAAATAGAATACACTCATTGCTGGAACAACTTGCATAACGTAAGGTTTGTTACCACCTTTTTTAGCTTCTTCTAATTCTCCAACAACTTCTTTTATCATTTCTAATGGTAATCTAAAAACCATATCCAAATTACCTTTTCTGAATTCTAATAATTCAGCTTTTTTCTCTTTAATGAAAGAGAACTTAATTCCATCTAAGTAAGGTAATTGATTTCCGTAGGAATCAACACCCCAATAGTCAGGGTTTCTTTCTAAGATTACTGTTTCAGATTCTTTAATTTTCTTAACTCTAAAAGGACCAGTTCCAACACATTGTATTCTCATATCTAAGCCATACATATCAAAAGCTTCTTTAGGAAATACTGAACAAGAAATATGACTTAATATATTTAAAAATCCTGCAAAAGAGTAATTTAAATTAATTTCTATAGTATAATCATCAATTACTTTTATACCTGAAACTCCTCCTGGAAGAGGTGATTTATTCACAGTAGATTCATAATATTCGTTTGCTCCAACTACTTTGTCTTTAAATAACCAATACATTTGGTTAGAAGGGTCTGTTTCACAAAGTTTATCTAAAGAATATTTAAAATCTTTAGCGGTTACTTCTCTGCCTTCTCCTCCTTCAAAACATTTGTCATCATGGAATTTAACACCTTTTCTAAGGGTAAAAGTAAATTTAGTAGCATCTTCATTTACATCCCATTTTTCTGCTAATCCAGGTAGTATAGACAAATCTTCTTGGTCAAGTTTAACTAAACCTTCATAGACCTGATTAGCTATTCTATGAGAAACAACTTCAGTAACATTTAGTGGGTACAAGCTTCTAAAATCCTCAGTTTCGTTGATTTTAAAAACTCCTCCGTAATGAACATTACCTTTGGCTGTTTGATTGTTTATTTTGTTATTATTGTCATTTCCTCCACAACTGTATAATAACACTGTTGAGATTACTAAATAGACTATTTTTTTCATAATATAGTTTTGTTTTTAAAAGACAAATATAAATATAAGATACAATATCCTAAAATTTAATTGAGTTTTCATCAATATTTTTTCGGCAAAGTGCATTTTAGCTCATACTAAATGCTAAATTTATCAGTTCATTAGCATATTTATTGAAAGCTGTGTTTTATTTACTTTTTTTGTAAAATTATTCTTCTCAAAGTCTTTTTGTTTGAAAAACATACGATGTATCATATTAATTTTTTTCTCCTTTTTTGTGTTTAAGGCAGCATGGTCACAGGATGTTTCAAATTATAGAGAGAAAGAATTTATATTAAACAAAGATACTTTACAGCTCGATTCTTTAAGTTTAGTTCCTCAATCTGAAATAATTACTATTGATGGAATTTCCTTAGATAATGCCTTTTATGAAATAAATTATGCTAAATCTGTTTTTATTTTGAAAAATGAAGGTGCTTATCTGAAAAACAAAAAAATGAAGGTGTCTTTTAGGGTTTTTCCATTATCATTTTTAGAACCTTATTTTCATAAAGAGAAACAAATGGTTGAAGAAAGAGGGAAGATAGCTAAAAATCCTTTTTTGTATGAATATACGGTTGCTACAGAAGATATTTTTTATTTAAATGGATTAGATAAAAGTGGAAGTATTTCTCGTGGAGTAGCTTTTGGTAATAGTCAGGATTTATCAGTAAACTCTAATATGAATTTACAACTATCAGGAAAAATAACCGATGAAATAAGTATTTTGGCTTCTATTTCTGATGATAATATTCCTATTCAGGCAGAAGGGAATACGCAGCAACTACAAGATTTCGACCAAGTGTATATTCAATTGTTTAGTGATGAATGGAAATTAACTGCCGGAGATTTTTATCTAAAAAGACCTGATACTTATTTTATGAATTTTAATAAAAAAGTGCAGGGAGGGAGTTTTGATATTACTGTTCCTACATCTAAAAAAGAAAACGCAGCTACGCTTTCGCCAACTATTAGTGCAGCTGTGTCTAGAGGTAAGTTTGCCAGAAATAGAATTTTAGGAATTGAAGGAAATCAAGGACCATATAGATTAAAGGGAGCTGACAATGAAACTTTTATTATTATTCTTTCGGGAACAGAACAGGTTTTTATTGATGGCATGTTAATGAAAAGAGGTAATGAGTTTGATTATGTAATAGATTACAACACAGGAGAACTTACTTTTACCTCTAACCGATTAATTACTAAAGATTCTAGAATTGTAGTGGAATTTCAATATTCGGATAGAAATTATGCTCGTTCACTTATTCATTTTGGTAATGAGTTTAAAAGTGAAAAACTCAAGCTTAATTTTAATTTTTATACCGAACAAGATTCAAAAGACCAACCGTTATTGCAAGATTTAACTGATGAAAACAAGAGGTTTTTGTCAGAAATTGGAGATAGCATACAAGATGCGGTTATTCCCAACATTAATTTGGTAGAATTTGATGAAAATAAGGTGTTGTATAAAATGATAGATTCTTTAGGCTTCGATTCGGTTTTTGTTTATTCTACCAATCCCGATAGTGCTATTTATCAGTTAGGTTTTTCCTATGTGGGAGAAAATAACGGTAATTACAATCAAATTCAGAGTTCCGCAAATGGTAAGGTATATCAATGGCAAATACCTGTTGGTGGAGTACCTCAAGGAAATTACGAGCCAGTTATTTTATTGGTTACTCCAAAGCAAAATCAAATGGCAACCTTGGGTGGAGAATATATTTTTAGTAAAAATGCGAAAATAACATGGGAGGGAGCAATGTCTAAAAATGATATTAATACTTTTTCTGAAAAAGATAGTGGAGATGATGTTGGTTATGCCTTTAAATTTAATTCAGAAAATATTGTTGATTTAAACAAAGAAAAAGAAGAAAGTTGGAAACTGAACATTGGTACTAATTACGAGTATGTACAAGAGTATTTTACACCAATAGAAAGATTTAGATTAGTAGAATTTGAAAGGGATTGGAATATTAACAATGCTATTGTAAATACCGACCAGCATATTGTTGGTGGAACAGTTGGCTTGAATAAAACCGACAAAGGAAATGTTGTTTATGCCTTTAATTATATGAATACATTAGAGTTAATCGAAGGAGCTAAAAATGCACTAGCTATTAACTATAAAACGAACGGGTTTCAGTTGGTGAGTAATGCTAGTTTTTTACAAACTAAAGGCGTAAATAATTCTGAATTTTTGCGACACAAAGCCATTCTTACAAAACAATTAGGTTGGGTAGTGCTTGGCGTAGGCGAAGAAACTGAGCAAAATAAATTGTTTCTTAATACAAGCGACACGTTAACTGCCTCGAGTTTTGAATTTGTTATTTTACAAGCGTTTATTCATAATGCGGATACCACCAAAAACAAATTTATGTTGAGCTACAAACAACGTGATGATAATGTGCCTGTTGCTAATGATTTTTTAAAAGCTACCAGAGCTGAAGATATTGAGCTATCTATGAGTTTACTGAAAATGAAAAATCATAAATTGAGAAGTACTTATACGTATAGAAAATTACACATTGTATCTAACACACTAACCACTTTAAAACCAGAAGAGACTGTTTTAGCAAGGGTAGAATACAATGGTAATTTTTTAAAGAATTTAATTTCTACCAATACCTATTATGAAATTGGTTCAGGGTTAGAAGTAAAAAAAGAGTTTTTATTTGTTGAAGTACAGCCCGGACAAGGAACACATACCTTTATTGGCGATTTGAACAATAATGGCGTAAAAGATTTAAATGAATTTGAAATAGCCGTTTTTAGAGATCAGGCCAATTATATTAAGATTTTTACTCCTACTAATGAGTTTGTAAAAATCTACACAAACCAGTTTAACCAGAGCTTGTTTTTACAACCGGAAGCTATTTGGGGAGGAGAGAAAGGATTAAAGAAATTAGTCTCTCGTTTTTCTAATAGAGCAAATTTCCGTACCAGCCGAAAAGTAAGTAATAAAGATGATTATTTTAATCCATTTATTGCCGATATTGATGATAGTTCATTAGTTACTATTAATATGGGTGTTCTAAATACTTTCTATTTTAACAGAACCAACACTAAGTTTGGAGCAGATTATATTTACCAAGATAATAGAGATAAATCGCTACTGACAAATGGAGTAGAGTCCAGAAATCAGTTTTCGAATACGATAAAAACACGCTGGAACATAACACGAGTTTATACTTTGGTAGTGTTGGCTTCGCAAGCTAAAAAGAGCAATTTTTCGGAGTTTTTTACCAATAGAAATTACAATTTGTTTATTCAAGAGATTGAACCAACATTTGCTATTCAGCCAAATGTTAAAGTAAGGATTAGTTTTTTATTTAACTTTAAAGAAAAAACTAATCAATCTATTTATGGAGGAGAAAAATCTATTTCTAAAAAAGGAGGAGTAGAGTTGAGGTTTAATATGGCAGCTAAAGGAAGTGTAAGAGCTAATTTTAATTATATTGAAAACACCTTTTCAGCTACCGATAACGTTTCTTTAGCGTTTGAAATGCTTGAGGGACTTCAGAATGGTGCTAATAGCACGTGGGAATTGTCTTATCAGCAAAATTTATCGAAATACATGCAGCTTAATTTAAGTTATAATGGTAGAAAATCAGAAAACACTAACTTTATCCATACTGGAGGAGTTCAGGTAAGGGCATTTTTTTAAAGGATATTAATCCTTTATAGATAATTAATTTGTAGTTTAAAAATAAGTGCTAATTTTGTTTAATAAAAAATAAAATATATTGAACACAATTAAAGAACAATTCAGTATTAAAGATCTAGAAAATCTTTCAGGAATTAAAGCACATACTATTAGAATTTGGGAAAAACGTTATGGGTTACTTTCTCCAGAGAGAACCGACACTAACATTAGGTACTACTCTTTAGAGGCGCTTCAAAAGTTGTTGAATGTTTCTTTATTGAACAGCAACGGATATAAAATTTCTAAAATTGCTCAATTACCAGAAGATAAAATTCCTGTGGCTGTAAGAGAAATGATAGTAAAAAAAGGAGTGAACAATTATACAGTCAACTCTTTTAAATTGGCAATGCTTAATTTCGATTATAAGTTGTTTAATGCTACTTATAATCAGTTGTTGGTACAAAAGTCATTCAGAGAAATTTTTCTAAACATTTTTGTACAATTGTTGGACGATGTTGGGTTATTATGGCAATCTAAAACCATTACTCCTGCTCATGAACATTTTGTTTCTAACCTTATCAAACAAAAAATTTACTTACATATAGAAAACCTACAACTTCAAGCTTCTGAAAAAGATAATAAAGTTTTTGTATTGTTTCTTCCGCTCAATGAAATTCATGAATTAGGTTTGCTCTATTTACATTTAGAGTTTTTATTACATGGTTACCCTTCCATCTATTTAGGACAAAGTGTTCCTGCTGAAAACTTAAAAGACTTACAAAGTATTTATAAAAACATTACTTAATGTTTCTTATTTTACTGTTTATCCGTCTGAAGAAGAATATCCTACTTATGTAGGAAATATTGCCAATAATATTCTTAGAAAAAATCAAGATGAGTTGATTTTACTAGGCAAGAAAGCTAATAATTTAGAAAACACACCTTCTTTTAATCAGGTAAAAACATATTTTTCTATTGAGGATTTAGTTAAAGAATTATAATTTTGTTTAATTATATTTTGCAATTGTTAAACAAAATAGTATTTTTGTTTCATATTTACATCAAATATGTTAAACAAAAAGAAAAAAATCATCATTATTGGAGCTGGATTTTCATCTCTAGCTGCAGCAAGTTATTTAGCTCAGCAAGGATTTCAGGTTGAGGTATTAGAAAAAAATAATTCATTAGGCGGAAGAGCTCGTCAGTTACGAAAAAATGGTTTTTTGTTTGATATTGGTCCTACTTGGTATTGGATGCCCGATGTTTTTGAACGATTTTTTAATGACTTTAATAAAAAGCCCTCCGATTATTATGTGTTGGAAAAACTTAGTCCAGCTTATCAAGTTTATTTTGAGGTATTAAAATCTATAACAATTAGCGATAATTTAGAAGAAATTTGTGCTGTTTTTGAAGGCGAAGAAAAAGGCAGTTCTAAGTATTTAAAAAGTTTTTTAGCAGATGCCAAAACCAACTATGATGTTGCGATAAAAGACTTGGTTTATCGTCCGGGAGTTTCTTTTACAGAGTTAATAACACCTCAAACTATTGGGAAACTTAATCAGTTTTTTACAAGCATTAGTACGCAGATTAGGCAGCATATAAAAAGCAAAAAACTCATCCAAATTTTAGAGTTCCCAGTATTGTTTTTAGGAGCAAAACCAAGTAATACACCTGCTTTTTACAACTTTATGAACCATGCCGATTTTGGTTTAGGAACTTGGCATCCTAAAGGAGGAATGTATGAAGTGGTAAAAGCCATGCAACAATTGGCTTTATCATTAGGAGTAATTTTCAAAACCAACCAACAAGTAGAAAGAATTGTGGTTGAAAATAATGTTGCTAAGGGTGTTTTAGTAAATGGTGCCTTTCAACCTGCGGATGTAATCCTAAGTGGGGCAGATTATCACCATACAGAAACATTGCTTGATGAACAGTTTAGAGCTTATTCCCAAAAATATTGGGAAAAGAAAACTTTTGCACCATCTGCTTTGTTGTTTTATGTTGGGTTTAAAAAGAAATTAAAAAATGTATCACACCATACTTTGTTTTTCGATACCGATTTTGATTTACATGCTAAAGATATTTATGATGATAAAAAATGGCCAGAAAAACCACTTTTTTATGCCAGTTTTCCGAGTATAACAGATAATTCTTTTGCTCCAGAAGGACAAGAAGCAGCTACTTTTTTAATTCCAATTGCTCCTGGTATTGAAGATACTCCTGAAATTCGATTAAAGTATTTTAAAAAAGTTATACAACGGTTGGAACTACTGACACAGCAAGAAGTTGAAAATGATATCGCTTTTTATGAATCTTACTGTGTGAAAGACTTTGTAAAAGATTACAACTCCTATCAGGGAAATGCCTACGGCATGGCGAATACCTTGTTGCAAACCGCATTTTTACGTCCGAAAATTAAGAGTAAAAAAGTAACTAATTTGTTTTTTACAGGACAGTTAACCGTCCCCGGTCCAGGAGTTCCTCCTTCTTTAATATCAGGGAAATTAGCTGCTAACCTTATTATAAAATCCCTAACTAAAACTAAAACACATGAAACAGTTATTTGATGATTTATCATATAAAAGCAGTAAGTTGGTTACTAATACATACAGTACTTCTTTTGCATTGGCTGTGGGCATGTTGGCTCCATCTATAAGAAAAGACATACATAGCATTTATGGTTTTGTACGTTTTGCCGATGAAATTGTAGATTCTTTTCATGGATACGATAAGAATTTGTTATTGAATCAGTTTGAGTTGGAGTATTACAATGGAATGACTAACGGAATAAGTTTAAATCCGATTATTAATTCTTTTCAGCATACGGTAAAAAAGTACAATATAGATGATGAGTTAGTTAATGCTTTTCTAACCAGTATGCGTATGGATTTACACAAAACAGAATACGCCACTACCGATGAATATAAAGCTTATATTTATGGTTCGGCAGATGTAGTTGGGTTAATGTGTTTGAAGGTTTTTGTAAATGGTAATCAAGAAAAATATAATGAGTTGAAAGATGCTGCTATGCGTTTAGGTTCTGCTTTTCAGAAAGTAAATTTTTTGAGAGATTTAAAGCAAGATGTTAACGAGCTTTCTAGGTCTTATTTTCCGGGAGTAAATTTAAAATCGCTTACGCAAGAAAATAAATTGCAAATTATTAATGAAATAAAAGTAGATTTTGATGCAGCTTACAAAGGAATAGTAAGACTACCAGCAGAAGCTCGTTTTGGCGTTTATACCGCTTTTATTTATTACAAAAAGTTACTGTTAAAGTTAGAACAAACCCATCACAGCGATATTATTAAGAAAAGGATAAGGGTTTCTAATCCTGTAAAATTAGGTTTGTTAGCACAATCATTTGTAAGGTTAAAATTGAATTTATTATAAAATGTATAAAACCTCCTTATTCATATTGTCAGTTTTATGTTGTTTTAGCTTAATTGGAAGCAACATTAATTTAGCACGGACTAATTTTTCTAAGGTAAAAACCATTGGTCAAATAGATACAGTTTTGATATTAATAAACAATATAAACACACCAGTTTCTAATGCTTATAAAGGAGCTTACACTATGATGAAAGCAAAATATGTAAGCTCTCCATTAAAAAAATACGCTTATTTTAATCAAGGAAAAGCATTAATAGAAAAAGCAATAGAACAGGCTCCCAACAATGTGGAGATACACTATTTGCGAGCAACACTTCAGGTTAATTTACCTAAATTTTTAAATTATTATGAAAACTTAAACGAGGATGTAGATTTTGTTTTAACAAACCTTATGACTGCACAAATATCAAAAGAATTGAAATATAAAATAATTATTAATTTAGTAGCAGCTAATTTAATTTCTAACGAACAGAAAGCTACATTTTTTTACCTAATAAACTATGAAAGAAATACAAGTAATATTAGTAGATGAGAATGATAATGAAATAGGTACAATGCCTAAACTAGAAGCTCATCAAAAAGGGTTGCTGCATAGAGCTATTTCTGTCTTTTTGTTCGATTTAGACGGAAACTGGATAATGCAAAAAAGAGCATCCGAAAAATACCATTCGGCTAATTTGTGGACTAACACATGTTGTAGCCATCCTTATCCGAAGGAAAAAACTAAAAAAGCTGCTGAAAGAAGGTTGGTAGAAGAAATGGGAATAGAAAGCGAATTGACGAAAGCACTAAGTTTTGTGTATAGATCAGAATTAGATAAGGGTTTAATAGAGCATGAGTTCGACCATGTTTTTATAGGGTTTACGGCTGAATTACCGTCACCTAACAAAGAGGAAGTGTCTGATTGGAAAATTGTTTCCTTTGAAGCATTAGATAATGAGGTGCAAAACTATCCGGAAAAATTTACTGAGTGGTTTAAACTTATTTACAGAAAAGTAAACCTGCATTTAGAATTGAATAAAATTCATGTAAAAAATTAAGTGATGTTGTTTATTATTTTACTTGTCGGAACATTTTTTTTGATGGAAGGTGTGGCTTGGGCAACACATAAATATATTATGCATGGTTTTTTGTGGCATTTACATGAAGATCATCATACTAAAAATCCTAATTCTTTTTTTGAGAAAAACGATTACTTTTTTGTAATTTTTGCTGTTCCGGGCATGGCTTGTATTCTGTTAGGGACCATCTTTTCTGTTCCTTATACATTGCCTATTGGTTTAGGAATTACCATTTACGGTTTTGCATATTTTTTGGTGCATGAGATTTTCATTCATCAACGATTTAAATTTTTTAGAAACACCAATACTGCTTATTTTAAAGCCATAAGGCGAGCTCACAAAGTTCATCATAAACATTTAGGAAAAGAAGATGGAGAGTGCTTTGGAATGTTGTGGGTGCCGTTAAAATATTTTTCACAAAATAAATGAAAGCACTTTATTTAATATTACTCTTAGCTTCATTTAGTATTCCTTTTACTTATTCTTTTGAAAAAAAAATGCATTTCATTAAACATTGGAAAGCGATTTTTTCTGCTATCACAATAGTTGCCATTGTTTATATTGTTTGGGATGTAATTTTTACCAAAATAGGCGTTTGGGGATTTAATCCAAATTATCATTTAGGAATTACTATTTTTCAGCTACCACTAGAAGAGGTCTTGTTTTTTATTTGTATTCCTTATGCTAGTATTTTTATTCACTATTCACTACAATACTTTTTTCCGAAAGCAAAATTGGCTAATAAATTTGTTGTGCTTTTTACTTGGCTGTTTATTGCTCTTTTAGTTGTATTAATTGCAATGAATATGGGTAAACTATATACACAAATAAATGGGGTTTTCTTAGTTTTTGCTTTACTGTTGGGGTTGTTAGATAAGAGTAAAAGTTTACATCGTTTTTACATTTCTTATATGGTAATTCTCATTCCGTTTGCCATTGTTAATGGTATTTTAACAGGTAATTTTATTGAAGAACCTATAGTTTGGTACAACAATGCAGAAAATTTAGGTATCCGTTTTTTCACCATTCCTGTAGAAGATTTTGGATATGCTTTTAGCATGTTGTTTTTTTCTGTACTATTGATAGAACGTTTTAAAACAAAAACAAATGACTAAAAAAGTACTCATAACAGGCGGAACAGGATTAGTGGGAACAGCACTAACTGAGCTTTTGGTTGAAAAAGATTATGCAGTTACTATACTTACAAGAGATAAAAATTTAACTTCAAAACATCCTAATATTGCTTATAGTTATTGGGATATTAATAAAGGAATTATTGATAAAGAGGAGTTGCTTTCAGCAAATTATATGGTACATTTAGCAGGAGCTGGAATTGCAGACAAACCTTGGTCGGAACAACGTAAAAAAGAAATTTTAGATAGTCGAGTTAAACCTATAAAACTAATTTACAATATTTTAAAAAACAATCCCAATCAACTTAAAGCTTTTGTTTCTGCTTCGGGAGTGGGTTACTATGGAGCGATAACCACCAACACCATTTTTGCAGAAACAGCACCCGCAGCCAATGATTTTTTAGGAAAAACTTGTCTGCAATGGGAACAAGCAGTAGATGAATTAAACGATTTAACAATAAGAACAGTAAAACTGCGAACAGGAATTGTATTGGCAAAAAACGGTGGAGCATTGCCTAAAATGATGCAACCCTTTAAGTTTGGTTTAGGTGCTGCTATAGGCTCAGGCAAACAAATTATGCCTTGGATTCACATTGATGATTTAGCTCAACTTTATGTTGCTGCCATAGAAAACGATAGTTTTAACGGAGCATTTAATGCCATTGCTGGAAATGTAAGCAACAACCATTTTTCTAAAACACTCTCAAAATGCATGAAAAAATCTTTTTGGTTGCCCAATGTACCCGGTTTTATGTTAAAACTGTTTTTAGGTGAAATGGCTGTAATTCTGCTTGAAGGAAGTGCTGCAACTAACCAAAAATTGCTTCAAACAGGGTTTAAATTGAAATTTACCGATTTGGAAGTGGCGTTGAAGGAGTTGATGAGGAAGTAAGCTAACTTTTATTATCTAGTAAAAAGTTGTTTTTAGTTTTTTGAAATAGATTTTTTAGCAATAACTCATTAATCTGTTTGTTAAGTTCATTTTCCGAAATGGCAGTAACATTAATTAACCGATAGGGTTCGTTTCCCAAAGCTGTTTTCCAACGCCATTCTAATTGGCTGATGATTTTTTCTTGACCATTATCAAACCACCAAGCAGTTTGTAAAATTTCGTTGTCTTTTTTTAATTCCGCTTTATAAATTTCAAAAGCTCCTATTTTTTCTGTTTTTATATTGATAAATTCATAACCACTTCCTTTCCAACAAATAGTAGGATTATGGTCAGGACCAAAAAAATGACAAGATGGTTTTATGTAGATAAGAGCATTTTCATTTTCAAATTTCAATACATTTTCATTGGTATTTGATTTTTCAAAATTGGCTATTTCAATGTGTTTACTCTTATCATCTTGTTGAATGTTTCTATAATTATCTCTATTGAAATTAAAAAATGTAAGTGAACCAACAATTACTACAGTTAAAGGTAATATTATTTTTTTTGAAGGAGGTAGCGTTGATTTTATTGATGTTGTTTCATTTTTATTTCTTTTTATTATCAACTTACTAATAAAAAATAGGGGTAATAAAAAATAAACACCAAAGGAAAGTAAGCCAATTACTTCATGTGTAACTGTTTCGGGTGGAGCTTGTAACAACACAATCACAATAATTCTAAAGAGATTTACCACAACAATAAAAAAAGTGCTTAGTACCAATATCCCTAATACTTTGTAAATAGTCAATTTTGTTTGGTATTTGTTTTCTAATGAATTAATAAAGAGTAGTGTGGTGGCATAAGCATACCCAACCATGGTTAGCCCCATGCATTCGGGATCTACTGAAAAACTTTGGTTATGAATAATGATGTTGTTTCCATTACTGGCAGTTTGTTCAAAAGCAACAGACAGCATGCTGGCAGCTACATCAGTAAGTAACAGACGAGCAGGAAATCCAAAAACATCAAAAATAAAAGAGGAATAAGGGGAAATAAGCAAAATAATAAACAGCGGAAGGGTATTTACTTTTCCCATTCGACTTTCAATAATAAACAAGATGCCAGTTGAAAAAGAAAGAAAGAATAATAACTGCATTTTCAATAAAAAATAGAGAATAATAAACCCCAAACTAAAAAAAGCATAACGTATTTTTCTTTCTTCCTTATTAATGGTAAACACAAATGGAGTAATGGCTAAAAACACATAAAAAGAAGTGGTGGGTAATAAATAGAACGCAAGATTTTGAACACACAAAAGTGTTGTCAAGACAGCTAAACCTATGGTGATTAGCATTTTTTGGTCTATATGATATTTTAGTAGTTGCACGTTTTATATTTTTTTAATTGTGTTTTTTCTTTTGTAATATAAAAACACCAATGTGCCTATTAAAATAATTATAAGTGCCCACTCGTGTGGCTCTGGAACAGCACCTGCGGATGCTGTAGAAGCATTTTGTAAACTATTTTTGTTTTTATCAATATCAAAACGCTCATAATCTTTTATGGTTTCCAACACAATTAAACTGGAAATTGGAGAAACAATATAGGCTTCGTTAGCAATGTCGATGAGGTTGTTTTCTACATAATTTTCTGTGGTAAAATAATTTCTACCACATTCTTGCATTATTTTATTGTAAGCAAATAAACGTAGTAAATGGTCGGGAGCTGAAGAAGTACTGGTGTTAGCATCTCTTTTAATAACGGTATTAGAGATATCTAACAAAACACTATTTTCATCTTGATTAATAGCAACAAAAACATTTTTATTTAGAAGATGTTGAAGAGCCGCTACATCTCCCGATGCGTAATTAAAAACCTGAAATTCTTTCAATGTTTTTAGGTAAGGAGAAAGTTCATCAGACAAATTAAAGAGATTGACTTTTTCAGTTCTTTCGGATAAGTAATTTTTTAATTCATCACTAAAAGCACTATTTTTTAAATCTTTTAAGGTAGGAGAAATGCTGCCTGATTTAGTGATTAATAAAGATTGAGGAATATCTTTTATTTTATACAATGGAAAAAGGCTGAAGTTAAGCTTAGATAAAAGAGCGAAATAACTTTCTTTATTTTTATCATCTAACTGATAAAGTTGGTCATAAAATACATACACCTTCTTATCTTTTACAGAATTCCATATCTCATAAAATTCTTTTTCAGTCCATGAGTTATTAATGTCCAAATACACCGTATTGAAATGTTGAGGAATCGTTTTTGGTTGATTTTTTGTTATTAAATAGCTTTTCCCATTAAATGAAAATGCTTGAGTGGAAAGTGGAACACTGGCACAACTTATTTCCCAATAAGGATGATAATTGCCAGCATATTCAAATTTGTTGGGCATTATTTCACTAAAATGATTAGGAATATTAATGTTGTCGAGCTTATCCGTTTTAAATTCCACTATGGTTGTTTCTGCTGCACCAGAAGCATCAGGGCCTTCAAAATAAACATTTTCTAACACCAATTGATTATTTTTTAGCCTTAGTGGAGTGGTAATGCCTATTTTAAACATACGTTCTTCCTCTTGTGTACATGGAAAAACATATACCGTAATAGTATTTCCTTCTTGCCAATGCATAATGGATGGGTCTCTTCTTTCTACACCAACAATGGTAGTATAAGCACTGTCTGCTTTACTTTTAGTGGTTAATCGGGATTTCTCTTCTTTTCCGTCTATCCAAAGTGAAAGTGAAGTGGCAACGGATCCTTCAGGCAAATGGAAGGTATAAAGTGCTTCTTCCTGCTTGGTCCATTTACGAGTAGAATTGTTTTTAATTCGGATGATTTTTTCCGTGTAAGCTAAACGATAATCTGGAAAAACTTGAATATTGGATAATACAGTAGATGTTGAAAGGTTCTCTCCAGACCATAGTTTTCTTTTAGTGGCATGTCGCAAATCAAATTTCGATTCTAAAATTTTTAATTTATCCTCCCTATTCAAACTAAGTGTTCCTAATAGTTCAGCTCCAAGAACCACCAAAGGGTCGTGTTCTTTTAATTCATCTAAAGAATTTTGATTGCCCATTATTCCCCAATTATCACTAAAAAGATGGGTTTCATAAATTAAATCGCCTTTTAAAATGCGTTCAGTGAAGAAATCATCACCCAACTCCTGACTTAATAGCACCCAATTAGGTAATTTATTGTCAGGTCTGGTAATGATGGTAGCATGGGTTTTATCTATCAATTTCTTGGTGCTATTCCACTGAAAAACATAGACAACAACGAATAAAAGAGGCAAAGCAACGCCCGAATAAAAAGCTACTTTAGTATTTTTTCCGTTTTTGAAAAACTGTACTAAAAGTGTGATTAACAAAATTAATGGAGTTGCTAAATGTAAAGATAGTCCGAAAAATACTGCTCCAAGAAACATAATAGGCAAAAAAGGCAATAAATAAATGGTGAAATACAACGCCATAACTGTTCCTAATCCAACACCAAAAAATACAAGATGCTTTAAAAACCTAGGAAGTGTATCTAAAAAACAAGTGGCTAATAAAGCAAGGTGCATCACAATGAGGTAAACATTTACCCAAGCAGAAAATTTATGAAAAATGGGAAAAGGAATATTGATGGTAAAGCAGCTGATGGCAAATAAGATTAATGCACAGGCAAACCGCTTATAACTATAATGAGAGAATTTGAATTTATGTTTGAAAAAATAGATGAACACGCTAAAAATAAAATATGCGGCAGCAATGACATAATTGATGTAGTAAGCCCCTTCGTTTTCTCGAAAGGCATTGCCAGCATTTTGATTTTTAAAATAGAGAAATAAATAAATTCCAAAAGAAATAGGAATTAAGATTAGCCCTACTAAAAAGATAGGGTCTTTTTGGGTGGTGTTTTTTTTCGTTTCCATAAGTAAATAGGTTTAACTGTTAAAAATTAGATTTATTATTGATTGAAATGATTTGATTGGTGAATTGATGTATGAGTAGCAGAGGGATGAGTCCGAAAGCCCCAAAACAACAATCTATGAGTTGCCAAAACAAAGGGATACCTCTGTAATTTCCGGCTATAAAAGCAACAGGAAAAATTAGTAAACAAGCAATTATCCCCACTTTTGTTACCCAACTATTTTGAACAGGATTGATGTAAACACCTATAAAAAACAGACTGATAATGATGTGAGAAAAAGCCAACCAATCTGTTCCATAAGCTAAGAAAGGATAGTTTTTGTTAAGTTCATTTAAAGCTAAACTAACTTGGGTTATCCATTGGGCAATTAATCCTGAGGAAGCTTTTAAATTGAAATAGTCTGTTAAGAAATTAAGTTCCGTTTGCAACGGAAAAGCAGTAATTCCGCTTAACACTAATAAGACTATAAAAAGCAGCGTAATTCTTTTTATCTTTTTTGTGAGGATATGGGTTGTTTGTGTTTTCATGTAAATTTATTTAATTAGTTAACTTCCACTAAAAGGTGTCCCGAAAACTCCTACTGCAAGCTCTGCCCAAATAAGAAATAGCATCACCAATACAGGAATACATAGTGCAATTCGATAGGTTGATTTTTGTACACTTCGTATTATCAGTTCGCATATTAAACCCGTGCTAAGCAATAAAACACCCATTATAATAAAGTCGGAGAGGCTCCAATTCACTTCGTTTGTAAACTGCATGGCTATTAGTGGAATCATTAATAAAACAGGTACAACTAAGATAATGCTGATTAATCTTTTGTTTTGATTATTTTTTGTTTTCTGTGTTTTCATTTTTTTTGAGTTTTTAAAAGTACTTTGAATTTCAAAGTTTAGTTATAAAAAAAAATTAATTATGTTGGTTAAGTAAATTTTCTAAAGCGGTTAAGTGATCTTGAAAAGCTTTTTTCCCAGAAGGCGTTGCTGCAAAAGATGTTTTTGGTTTTTTTCCTACAAATTCTTTAATCACTTTTATATATTCGTTTTTTTCTAATCCGGCAATATGGCTGGCTAAATTACCATCGGTTACGTTTAGCAGTTCTTTCAATGAATTAAAATCTATTTCATCATTTACCATTAGCACAGACATTATTCCCAATCGCACTCTACTTTCAAATATTTTATTCAATCCCTCAATCATAGCCTTATTTTTTTTATGCGTTTTGAGGTTTATTATTATATTTAAAGTGCATTAATGCACCATAAATAATATGTAAAATACCAAAACCAATAGACCAAAACAACAATCCTTTTCCAATAAATACGGCACTTATTAAGCCTAAAATAATTTGTAAAATTCCCAAGTATTTTATTTCTCCTAAGGTATATTTTCCACAATTAAACAAAGCTAATCCGTAAAAAAGTAATGTTGCTGGAGCTAGTAAATAAAATAAGCCATGATACATTAATATTAAACAGAAAATACCTCCTGCAGCTAGAGGTACAATTAAGTTTAGTAGTAATAATTTGCTGTTTTTGCCCCAGATATGCTGACCATTTTTCTTAGACTCTCTCATAGTAAGCAAAATTCCAAAAGTAACTGAGATGACTAAAACGATTGTAGCGATAATAAAAAGCTCAACAGCTAATTCTTCCATTAAGTTTTCCGAAAGATACATTTCTAACCTGGTTTTTGTAAAGGTATTATTCAGATAATGCTCTATTCTTAAGTCGGCAAGAAAAGCCCCTATTAATGCTGTAATTCCGGCTATCACACC
Source organism: Vicingaceae bacterium (assembly GCA_965284565.1). GTDB lineage: Bacteria > Bacteroidota > Bacteroidia > Flavobacteriales_E > Vicingaceae > BRH-c54. Next base: position 994,063 of record OZ260100.1, on the reverse strand, counting down.
AGACAAACCGCTTAATGAAATAAACTTGGTAGATTTCTCCATTAAATCTTTTATGCCTGAGAGGGCTTCTAAATGTTGTTTTGAATTTTTCATATTAAAAAGTACTTTGAATTGCAAAGTAAATAAATATATTTTTAATTAAACAAGTTTTTTTGATATTTTTTTAGGGTGGATAGGGAGATGAATAAATGGAAGAAATTTAGAAATCAAGAAAAATTTAGTTCTCCTTCTCAAACTCAATTTCATCTTTAACGATGTAGCAGTTAGGGTAGTCACTACTAATTTCTTTTTGGAATTTTATAGCTTCTAATTTGGTTTTAAAATCGCCAACACGCACTTTAAAGTAAGGTTGTTGGTAAATTTCGTAAGCTGGAACTTCTTTGTATTTTTGAATAAAAGCAGCTCTAATTTTGCGAGCAGGAGCACTACTACTTTCTGAGGCTAATTGAATTCTATAACCATAAAGTTTGTAAGCAGCTTTATAGGTATCGTTAATACCTTCAATAGCTTTATCTACAACAACAGTAACTTTTTTAATGTTAGAGGTGTCTTGGGTAGTTGTATCCTGACCGAAAACAGTAATACTAATAACGGTAAATAAAAAGAAACCTAAAAATAATTTTAATTGCATATTAAAAGTGTATAAAACTCAGATTACATAAATTAGTCCAAAACTACATAATTTTTAAAATATAAGGAATAAAGAAGATATGTTAAACATTGTTAATTGATGTGCATGCTGTTATCGCTTTTTGTGAACAATTTCTGCTATATGACAGAAATCATAAGTCAACACCCTTCTTATTTAGAATAATTCTAAATTGATATTTAAAAGGAGATTTTAATCGAAAAATGTTATCAAAAACTGATGTATTCTTATACATTTGTCAATCATTTTATGTTTAGTTTAAAGAAACAACTGTAACAGTTTTATTATGAATAAGATAACAAGAATCAATTCGAGAGGTACACTTTTAAAACTTGCGTTAATTTATTTTTCATTTTTATTTGTTCAGGTAAATTTATCTGCACAAGATGGTGAGAAATTATTTAAAACATCTTGTACCGCGTGTCACAAGCTAACTTCAGATAGGTTAGTTGGTCCTGGTTTGGCGGGAGTAACTGAGAAACGTTCGAAAGAATGGTTGATGGGTTTTATCAAAAATTCTCAGGAAATGATTGCCAATGGGGATAAAGATGCCATAGCAATTTTCGAAGAATACAACAAAGTACCTATGCCTGCACATCCTTTTTCGGATGAAGAGCTAACGGCTATTATAGATTATATTGCTAATCCAGAAGCTTCTTCTGCAAAGAAAGAAGAGCCAAAAGAAGCTGCTACTGCTGATGCAGGTGGAGAAGTTGATCCATTAGTTTTAGAAGGACAAAAATTATTTAAAAATAATTGTAAAGCTTGTCATAGTGCAGGAGCTGATAAAGTTGTTGGTCCAGGCTTGCAAGGTATTTCTGATAAAAGATCACAAGAATGGTTAGTAAAATGGATTCAAAATTCTGCTGACTTAATTGCTTCTGGAGACCCTGAAGCGGTTGCTATTTTTGAGGAATACAATAAAGTACCAATGCCAGCTCAACCAGTTTCTGAAGATGACATTAAAGCTATATTAGCATATATTGCAAATCCTCCAGTTGATAAAAAAGCTGCCCCTACAGAAGAAGTTGTAGTTACTACAGAAGAAAAATCTCCATGGGTTACCTTTATAGTATTAGGTGTGATTTGTGTCGCATTATTAATTGTTATCTTGATGCTGAACAAGTCGAGAGTGATGGTAGCTAAAGCTAATGCTGAAAAAGCAGGCGTAGAATATACTGGCCCCGTTTCTTTAATGGGTGCTTTTAAACATACATTAAGTAACAATAAAGGATATGTTGCTGCTGTTGTAGTAGTTCTTGTTTTTGCAGGATTGGTAGATTTAATGGGAAGTGCCGCTACCATTGGTGTTCACCAAGGATATAAGCCTGAGCAACCAATTAAATTCTCTCATAAAATTCACGCTGGAGACGACAAAATAGACTGTAACTACTGTCATTCTAGTGCAAGACATAGTAAAACCTCTGGAATTCCTTCATTAAACTTATGTATGAATTGTCATACTTATATTAATGGTGGTGATAAAACTTTTCTATACAACGGAGAAGAATATCCAATGTCTGAAGAAATCAAAAAAATCTATAAGCATTTAGATTACGATCCTAAAACAGGAAAATATGGAGATAATCCTACACCTGTTAAATGGATAAAAGTTCACAACTTACCAGATCACGTATTCTTTAGTCACCAACAACACGTAACTGTTGGAAACCAACAATGTCAAACTTGTCACGGGCCAGTTGAAGAAATGGATGTGGTAGGTCAACATTCTAAACTAACTATGGGATGGTGTATAGAATGTCATAAAGGAACTGGAGTTTCTACAAAAGACAATGGCTATTATGATGAAATGCACAAAAGAATGCCAGAGGAATTTAGAAATAAAGTGTTTGAAGATGGCAAACTAACAGTTGACGAAATTGGTGGAATGGAGTGTGCTAAATGTCACTACTAATCAATAATAAATAAGATTCTTTTAATAGATATAAAAAGTAAGACTTACAATTAACATAAATATGGCTAATTCAAAAAAATACTGGAAAGGTTTAGAACAACTAAATAATGACCCTAAATTTTTGGAGTCTGTGAATAATGAATTTCCTGAGGAGTTACCGATAGACAAGTTTTTAGGTGACAACGAAACATTGGAAAATTCATCTACATCACGTAGAGATTTCTTAAAATATCTTGGTTTTGGTGTCGCAGCAGCTTCATTAGCAGCTTGTGAAACTCCAGTTACTAAGGCTATTCCTTATATTACTAAACCAGAAGAAATTACTCCTGGAAAAGCAAACTATTATGCATCTACTTATTCTGATGGTAATGATTTTGCTCCAATTTTGGTTAAAACCAGAGAAGGAAGACCTATTCATGTAACAGGTAATAAAGAATCTAAGCTTACTAAAGGAGCAATTAATGCAAGAGTTGCAGGTGCTGTACTTTCATTATATGATAACAACAGGTACCAAAACCCAATGATGGGTGGAAATGCTACTGATTGGAAAACTATTGATGCTGCTATAAAAAAAGATTTAGCTGCTGCTAAAAATGTAAGAGTTTTAACTACAAGTTTAATAAGCCCATCAACAAGAAAAGCAATTGAAAGTTTAGGAACAAAAGCTTCAACTGAAGAAGAGCTAGCAACTAATAAATTAAATATTGTTCAATTAGATGAAATTTCTTACTCAGGAATGTTAGATGCTAATATGGCATCATTTGGCGTTAGAGCTATTCCTACTTATAACTTTGCTAAAGCAAAAACCATTGTTAGTGTTGGAGCAGATTTTATGGGCAACTGGTTAGATACTCCTATGTATTTAAATGATTATGCTCAAACACGTAAACCGGATAATGATTGGATGTCGAAACATTTCCAATTTGAGGCTAACATGTCGCTTTCAGGAACAAATGCAGATGTAAGAGTTCCTGTAAAACCATCTGAATATGCTGCAATTTTAGCTAACATATACAAACAATTAGGAGGAAGTATTGATGCCCCTAAGACTAACTATGATGCACAAATTGCTGCTGCAGTAAAATCTTTAAAAGCTGCTAAAGGAGCTTCTATTGTTGTTGCAGGAAATAATGATAAAGACACGCAATTAATTGTTAATGGTATTAACCAAATTTTAGGAAATTATGGGAATACTATTGACATGAATACGGTATCTAAAACTAAAGCCGGAGATGATGCTAAAATAGAAGCGTTAATCGCTGAAATGAATGAAGGCAAAGTGGATGTTTTAGCTATTTATGGTGTTGACCCAGTTTTCAGTTTAGGAGAGAAATTTAAAGCAGCTTTAGGAAAGGTTAAATCAACTATTTCTTTTGCAACAAAAGCAAACGAAACGTCTAAAGCTTGTAAATATGTTTGTCCGGATAATCATGCATTCGAATCATGGAATGATTACAATCCGGTAAGCAATTATTACACTATTCAACAACCAACAATTTCTCCTTTATTTAACACTCGTCAAGCACAAGAGAGTTGTTTAGTATGGACAGGAAAAGAAGATACAAGTTATTATAATTTTATTAAAGAAACTTGGAAAAATACATTTGCTAGTGAATTAGTACTAACACCATTTAATGATTTCTGGAACAAAGCTGTTCATGATGGAGAGGTTAAAATGAATGTTGAGACTGGTGCTGTTTCTTTTAATGGTGAAGCATTAGCAGGAATTAAAGTTAGCAACAAACCATTTGCTGGAGATTTTGAATTAGAAATTACTCAAAATGCAGCAGTTGGTGCAGGTGCAGGAGCAGATAACCCATGGTTACAAGAAACTCCAGATCCTATAACTAAAATTACTTGGGATAACTATGTAACTATGAATCCTGCAGAAATGAAGGAAAGAGGTTACAATACTCAATTAGGACAAGAATCACCAGCAAACATGATTAGTGTTACTGCAAATGGTGTTACTGTAGAAAATATGCCAGTTGTTGCTCAACCTGGTCAGGCAAGAGGAACTATCGGTATTGCTGTAGGTTACGGAAAGGTGGTAGGAAATATGACTGAGCCTACAGGTAAGAATGCTTATCCTTTAGTTGGACGTTCTGCTACAGGAGCTGCTTACTATGTAGGAGCTACCATTGCAGAAGTTAGCGGAACATATCCTATTGCAGCTACTCAAACACATCAAACAGTAATGGGTAGAGATTCTGTAGTTAGAGAAACTACATTAGCTACTTACAAACAAGGAAACAAAGACGCTTACAACCCAGAACATAAATTAGTAACTCACGAAAAAGGTGAGTTTATTAAGAAAAATATCAAAGAATTTGACTTATGGAAAGAGCATCCGATAGAAAATATCGGACACAGATGGGGAATGTCTATTGATATGAATACTTGTATTGGATGTAGTGCTTGTGTAACGGCATGTATTTCTGAAAACAATGTTCCTGTTGTAGGTAAAGATGAAGTAAGAAGAGGAAGAGAAATGCACTGGATGCGTATTGATAGATACTATAGTACTGATGCAGATACTGAAGACAAATCAATTGCTGGATATAGAAAAATGGAAGACCCAGCTGACAACCCACAAGTTGTTCATCAGCCAATGATGTGTCAGCACTGTAACCATGCAGGTTGTGAAACAGTTTGTCCTGTTGCTGCTACAACACATAGTAATGAAGGATTAAATATGATGGCTTACAACAGATGTATTGGTACAAGATATTGTGCTAACAACTGTGCTTATAAAGTAAGAAGATTCAACTGGTTTAACTACATTGCTTATGATAAATTTACTGAAGTTAATCCTGCTCAAGATGATTTAGGAAGAATGGTATTAAATCCAGATGTAGTTGTTAGAGCAAGAGGGGTAATGGAAAAATGTAGCATGTGTGTTCAAAGAATTCAAGCAGGAAAATTAGATGCTAAAAAAGCAAGTACTAAGGTTCAGGATGGTGCAATTCAAACAGCATGTTCTGGAGCTTGTCCTACAAATGCCATTACTTTTGGTGATTTGAATGATACGGAAAGCAAAATCAATGGAGAAATGAACCATGATAGAGCTTACAGAGTAATAGAAGAAGTTGGTCAACAACCAAACGTATATTACTTAACAAAAGTTAGAAATTTAGAAAACAACGAAGCTTAAAAAAGTATAAAAAATGCATAAAGAAGCCGCAATTAGAGAACCGTTAATATTAGGAGACGATGTAAATTACTCAAAAATCTCCGATGACGTATTAGCAACTATCGAAGGAAAAACAACTAAAGGTTGGAAAATTTTAATGACCATAGCTGCTATAGTTGGCCTTTGGGGTGTAGGAAATATCCTTTACCTTATAGGGACAGGTGTAGGAACTTGGGGGCTAAATAAAACTGTAGGTTGGGCATGGGACATTACTAACTTCGTTTGGTGGGTTGGTATTGGTCACGCAGGAACATTAATTTCTGCTGTGTTATTGTTATTCCGTCAGAAATGGAGAATGGCAATTAACAGACCTGCAGAAGCAATGACTATCTTTGCCGTATTTATGGCAGGATTATTCCCAATGATACACATGGGTAGAATTTGGATGGCTTATTGGGTATTACCTTTGCCAAATGAGTTCGGACCAATGTGGGTGAACTTTAATTCTCCTCTTTTATGGGATGTATTTGCAATTTCAACTTATCTTTCTGTATCATTAGTATTTTGGTATATTGGATTAATTCCCGATTTTGCAACCATTAGAGATAGAGCAAAATCTCCAGTTCCAAAATTAATGTATAGCTTATTGAGCTTTGGTTGGACAGGAAACGCTAAAGCTTGGCAACGATTTGAAGAAGTATCGTTAGTATTAGCAGGTTTAGCTACTCCACTTGTATTTTCGGTTCACTCTATTGTATCTATGGATTTTGCCACTTCAGTAATTCCGGGCTGGCATACCACTATCTTCCCTCCATATTTCGTTGCAGGAGCTGTATTCTCTGGTTTCGCAATGGTACAAACACTTATGATTATTGTTAGAAAAGTAATGCACTTAGAAAAATATGTAACTATTAAACATATTGAGTACATGAACATCATTATTATTGTAACAGGTTCAATAGTTGGTGTTGCTTATTTAACAGAGTTATTCATTTCTTGGTATTCAGGTGTTGAATACGAATCTTATGCATTCATTAACAGATTTTCAGGTCCTTATGCTTGGGCTTATTGGTGTATGATGACTTGTAATGTAATTTCTCCTCACTTATTTTGGTGGAAAAAATTAAGAACCAATTTAGCATTTACTTTTATAATGTCTATTGTAGTAAATATAGGGATGTGGTTCGAAAGATTTGTAATTATTGTAACTTCAGTTCATAGAGATTACTTACCATCAAGTTGGTCTATGTTCTACCCAACATGGGTAGATATAGGAATTTTTATCGGAACATTAGGCTTATTTAGTGTATTCTATTTATTGTTCTTAAGATATTTCCCTGTGTTAGCACTTAATGAATTGAAAACAATTTTAAAATCTTCAGGAGAGAAATACAAAAACATGTCTGATGAAGACTTTAAAAAATTACACCCAGTAAAAAAATAATTATATCGTTAGAAACTTTTAGTTATGTCAGATAAAAAACTATACGCAATTTATGATGATGATTATGTACTTTTAGAAAGTGCAAAACATCTGGTTTCAAAAGGAATTCACATTAGAGATGTATTTTCTCCTTTTCCTATTCATGGAATAGATCCTGTTATTGGGTTAAAAAGAACTCGTATTGCCATTACCGCATTTATTTATGGAATGATAGGCGTTTCGCTTGCGTTAACAGGAATGTGGTATTTTATGGTGCAAGATTGGCCAATGAATATAGGTGGTAAACCTAACTTTTCATTAATTGATAATATTCCGGCATTTGTTCCGGTAACATTTGAATTTGGAGTATTATGTGCTGCACATGGTATGTCTTTCACTTACTTATTAAGAAACTGGACATTACCTGGTTTTAAAGCTAGAAATCCATACCCAAGTACAACTGACAATAGATTTGTGATGGAAATTCATCCAAGTGATAGTGGAATGACTGCTGAAGAAATTAAAGCAGCTCTTAATGAAACTTATGTGCTTCAGATTGACGAAAAATAAAACGATTAATTTAGAAAGATTATAAAAAATAAACACATGAAAAACTACCTGAACAATAGCATAAAAATAATTGGAATGGTTGCTATTATTTCTCTTTTTTCTTGTAAAGAAGAAAATGGCTTAGCACCTGAATATATGCCAGATATGTATCGTTCGCCTTCTATAGAAACTTACGTAGATTACGGTGAATTAAGAGGTGAACGAGGTGATGATTCTTTGAGAAATACACTCACAGCAAGAAAACCTGTTGAGGGAACAATTCATAGGGGTTTTACTCCGTATCCTTATGAAAACTCTATTGATGGATACAACCAAGCAGGAGAGTTTTTAAAGAGTCCCTTTGATTATACCGAACAATCTGTAGCTAAAGGAAAAGAATTATATGGAATGTTCTGTGTTCACTGTCATGGTGGTGCTGGACAAGGAGATGGTTCATTAGTAGAAAGAGAAGTTTTCCCTCCTCTACCAGTTAAATTTACTGAAAGCTTAGACTTACCTGAAGGTAAAATGTTCCATACCATTACTTTCGGAAAAGGATTAATGGGGCCACACGCTTCTCAGTTAACTCAAGAAGAAAGATGGCAATTAATTCATTACATTAGAGTAGGATTTATGAAAAAACCATTAACTGCAGATATGGGTCAAACCGCTGTTGTTAGTGCTGATACAAATGCTGTAGTACAATAAAATTTATAAAGAAGATTACACTAAAAACATTTTAACAAATGGAATATACAATATCAAAAAACGCGAAACTAACTACTATTATTCTTATTGTAGTTGGTCTGCTAGCTTTAATTGTTGGTTTAACTACTGATCATGGTCATCATGTTTCTCAAAGATTTTGGGCTAACTTATTAGTAAATGGATATTTCTATTTTACTATTTCATTAGCAGCACTGTTCTTTTTAGCACTTCAATATGTTTCAGAAATGGCATGGGGAGTAACTACTCACAGAATTTTTCAAGCAATAATGAGCTTTATGCCTATTGGAGCAGTAGTTTTATTAGCAGTGTTTATTGCTGGAGCAGCTCACATGCACCATTTATATCACTGGATGGATCCTGAAGTTCATAATCCAGAAAGCAGTCACTATGATGAATTAATTGCAAACAAAGGTGCTTATCTAAACATTCCATTTTTCTTTGTTAGATCATTAATATACATTGGTGTTTGGATGTTTTTTGCTTATTGGTTTAGAAAAAAATCTATGGAAGAAGATCAATTAAACCTAGCTGCTGGAGATGTTTCTCCAATATATAAAAGAAGCATATTCATGGGTGTATTATTTATTTTCTTCTTTGCTTATACTTCTTCATCTTCAGCATGGGATTGGTTAATGAGTATTGATACACACTGGTTCAGTACATTATTTGGATGGTATGCATTCTCAGGAATGTGGGTGTCATGTATGATTTTCGCTGTGGTATTAGTATTGTACCTAAAAGGTAAAGGATTCTTAAAAGAAGTAAACGATAGCCATATTCACGATTTAGGTAAATGGATGTTTGCTATTAGTTGTTTATGGTCTTACCTATGGTTTTCTCAGTTTATGTTAATTTGGTATTCTGATATACCGGAAGAGGTAACTTATTACTTATTCAGATTTGAGCATTATAAATTATTATATGTAGGAACTTTCTTTGTAAACTTCTTATTACCATTCTTTATTTTAATGTCGAGAGATGCAAAGAGAAATGCAGTATTCTTATTGCCTATCGCTTTAATCATCTTTGTAGGGCACTGGTTAGATGTTTTAACTATGGTGTTGCCAGGAACTATGTTTGAAGATGGTCAATTAGGAATGGTAGAAATAGGAATGTTCTTAATGTTTACAGGAGTTTTCATTTATACAGTGTTAACATCACTTACTAAAGCATCATTGGTTACTAAAAACCACCCAATGCTTGACGAAAGTTTACACCTACATCATTAAAAATAGATTGAATAATTTAGTTTTAAAAAGCACGCCATTTGGCGTGCTTTTTTTGTTTAAAGCACGAACTTTTAAAATAAAGTTGTGGATTATATTAATAATAAATTTTAGTATTTTTAAGGTGTTCAATACTGACTATAAAATATATTAAATGAGCCAAAATTTTTTCCAAAATAAGATTTTAGTCGCATTAATCTCATTTGGTGTTTCAAGTAATATAATTTTTTCTCAGGAAATAAAAGTATCTGATGCTCCATTTGTTTATGTAAAAATACTTGATGCTCCTTTTATTTATGAAAAGGAATATGTAACTAATTTTTTGCCAAGAGAAATTTTTTTTGAACTTCATTCTAATCCATTCATTTTTAAATTAACTGAGAGTGATTTTTTTAATTTAAATAAGAATGATTTATCAACTATTACAAATTATCCGAATAGTTATTTATACTCTGAACCAGAGTTCGCAAGGGTTAGAGTAATAAAACTTATAACTTTTAATGAAAACAATTATTTTACAGATGTCATTGAACAATTGAACTGGGTGAAAGATAAAGAAATATGGAAAGCATATACTGACACGTTGATGAAGAAATCAGTTCAAACAATCAGTACAAATGATGTCAACATTAGCTTACCTCGGGTAATAAATCAATTTGTTGGAATAAATTTTATTGAAATAAACCAAGATAGAAATGAATATTCACATTCTAAGTTAATGTTAAACAATTTTAAGTTTAATATAGATGAGTATATTTCAAAACAATATATTAAGGTTAATGACGAAGGAATCTTAACAAGCTTAAATTCTTACCCAAATTATTTTCAAACAATTTCTTTTAAAGAACTAATAAAAAAAGCAATAGTTAATAAAGAGATGTATCTATTTGAAGATAAGAAATTTAGTAAATACATTAAACACGATGACATTCTAAATGTGATTGATAGCTATCTCAACGAAATGACTGCCATCAAAATAATGGAAGATTATTATATCCATCCTATTACTAAAAAACTTACTTCAACTCCAATTGGGATAGCATTAGTAGGTAAAGATACTGCTTTAGATAATGAATTATTATGGATGTATTATCCTGAATTTAGATATGTCTTAATGGAAAAAGCGGTGATAATAAATGAGAAAATAGTAGGCTATGAAACTATCTTTAACAAATGCTTATACAATTTTGAAATTGAATATTATACAAGATTAGCTGGCTATGTTAATTTTAATAGTGATTATGATTTTTCTGTTAAGTTAGACCCACTAATTAAAATTAAACTTCACGAAGAATTAAATCATGGTATAAATAAAAATCAAAAGCAAATTGCTTTTGAAGCAAATAATGGGTTAAATAAATTAAGTGTTTCTTATAGTAATGGATTAATAGAAGGAGATATAATTGAATATTTTTCTAATGATAATATTAGTTTTAAAGGGACAATGAAATCAGGAAGTTGTGATGGAGTTTTTAAGTTTTATTATCCATCTGGGAAGATTAAAGCTATACGAAATTATATTTCAGGTCAACTTCAAGGAGAACAATTAAATTATTACGAAAATGGAAATTTCTATGCATGCTATCAAACGGATAGTGGTTACGTAACTAACTTAACTAGATATTATAAAACTAATGAATTAATGGAAGAAGGCAGTTTTAAAATGGGTATTCCTATTGGTAAATGGACACATAATATAAAATTTAAAAATGAAGACATAGTATCTTCAATAAAACAAAGTAAATTGTTTGAAAAGATATTAATGGAAGATAATTACAGAGAAAACTATATAAAAGTAAGTCTAGAGTATACACAGGAAGATAAAGAATATTGCTCAGGAATTCTTTTTAAAGGATATTATATTCCTATTTGTAATTATTTTAAGAAACTCAAATAACTTTCCATCAAAAATAAAACACAGCAAACTGTGTTGCAATTCCTAACAGAAAGCCAGCATAAATTTGAGCCTGAGTATGAGCATTTAAAATTAATCGGGCAGTAGCTACTAAACCAAAAACAACCAATAGTGCTACAATAAAAATGCTTACATCAGTTTGAAGTTTAGTCGCAACACACAAAAATGCTCCAAGTAATCCACCAATACCAACAGTATGGGCGCTAATTTTCCATTTTATATTAATGATAAAAGTTAAAATAATAGCATAAGTAGCTCCTATAATAAAATTAAAAATAATTGGAATTACAGTAGTTTGTTTGAGTAAGTAAAGCGTGAAAATAAAAGATATAATAGTAATTATGTAAGGAATAATTCGTTCTTTAGATGCATACATTTGCATGCTGGTAATAATTCCTCTATTACGAAGAAAAAGAATGGAAAGTAATGGAATAATAAAAGTTACGAGTGCTACTAAAAGAATAGTAAATTGCTTTAATTTAAAATGTACGGCATAATTAATATAAGTATCGGTATTAAATAGCAGAAAAAGCCCAAGAGTGGGCATGAATAATGGATTAAAGAGAATAGAAATTATTTTTGCAGCTAACCTCATGTCCAGACTTAAATTTCTTTACGTAATCGGGCTACAGGAATATTTAATTGCTCTCGGTATTTGGCAATTGTTCTTCTGGCAATGTTGTAACCTTTATCGTTAAGTAATTTAGAAAGTTTGTCATCTGTTAATGGCTTGCGTTTGTCCTCATCCTCCACAGCATTTTGCAAAATCTTTTTTACCTCTCTACTCGAAACCTCTTCACCACTATCTGTACTTAATGATTCTGAAAAGAAGGTTTTTAAAAGAAACGTTCCATAAGGTGTTTGAATGTATTTGCTGTTTACCACACGAGAAATTGTTGATATATCCATATCTATTTCTTCGGCAATATCTTTTAAAATCATTGGAACAATCAGCGTTTCATCTCCTTCCAAAAAGTATTTTTTTTGTCTTTCAACAATAGCATCTACAGTCAACATAAGCGTGTGCTGACGTTGCTTTATGGCATCAATAAACCATTTGGCAGAGTCTAGCTTTTGTTTTACAAACATCAACGCATCTTTTTGCGATTTTGAAGGTTTTTCTTTTTGAGCTTTGTAGCCTTCAATCATTTCTTTGTAAGAGCGGCTAACTTTTAAGTCGGGAGTATTTCTTCCGTTTAAAGTGAAGTCTATTTCTCCATCATCAACAGTAAGAACAAAATCAGGAACAATATGTTGGGTAACTCTTAAGCCATCATTAGATGAGTTTCCAGGTTTCGGATTTAACTTTAGAATTTCTTCAATTACCAATCTTAAATCATCCTCAGAAATACTAAGTTTATCAATAATTTTTGAGTAATGTTTTTTAGAAAATTCATCAAAAAAGTTAGTGATAATTTCTATGGCATTTTTAGAAATAAGCGTATGATGCTTTTTCTTGTTAAGCTGAATAAGTAAACATTCCTGAAGACTTCTTGCTCCAACACCAGCTGGATCTAAATGTTGAATAAGCTTTACTATCTTTTCAACGTGTTCTTTATCGGTAATAATATTTTGGGTAAAGGCTAAATCATCAACTATAGCATTAATATCTCTACGGAGATAACCAGCATCATCTAAACTACCAATAAGGTGTAGAGCAATACTATGGTCATCATCATCTAAATTAAACAAGTTAATTTGAGCCTCTAAGGTTTCCTGAAAAGTAGCACCAACACTAATAGGTGTTTGCTTATCTTCATCATCTTTACTATGATTGTTAGCTGTTAGCTTATAGCTTGGTGTATCAGAATCATCAACATAATCATCAAAATTAAACTCTTTTTCAGCTTCGCTTCGTTCTTTCTCCTCATAATCATCATGCTGAGTAAGTTCCATCTCTTCTTCTTCATCTTTCCCTTCATCTAAAGCAGGATTGTTTTCCATTTCCTCTTTAATTCGTTGCTCAAGAGCAACTGTAGGCAATTGCAACAATTTCATTAACTGAATTTGTTGAGGAGATAGCTTTTGCTGTAGTTTAAAACTTAATGTTTGTTTTAGTGCCATGAGTTAAATTTAAAGTTTGACGTTTAAAGTTTAAGACTACGGTTAACAAAACTCATTAAAAGCCGCGGCTAAATTTTCAGCAATCATTTCTGCTGGTCTTCCTTCAATATGATGTCTTTCAATAAAGTGAACTAATTTACCATTTTTAAACAAAGCCATTGATGGCGATGAAGGAGGATAAGGCAACATATATTTTCTTGCTTGATTTACCGCATCGGCATCAACACCTGCAAAAACAGTTGTAATTTTATCTGGACGTTTGTCGTTGGTAATTGCAATACGAGCAGCAGGACGAGCATTAGCTGCAGCACAACCACAAACAGAGTTGATTAAAACAAAAGTTGTTCCTTCGCTAGTGATGGCTTTATCAACAGCATCGGGAGTTAATAATTCTTCAAAACCTACTTCTGTAAGTTCACTTTTCATTGGGGCTACTAATTCTGGTGGATACATATTTTTAAGTTTTTTATGTTATTGAAGTTGTTTAAAGTTCCCTCTATAAATTAAAAAATGTTTCTTTTTTCACACTACTTCGTTATTTTCTCCAATCATAACCTACGGCTATGCTTCTCAAAAATGCCTTGTATTGCCAAAAAATAATTCATTTTCATTATTATATTTTGACTTTAAATAACTTCATTAAATATTTTCTACAAATGTACTCAATATGTACGTAAAAATTTTCCCAAAGAGAGGCTTTTATAAAAATTAACAGTTGGGGAGTTTTCCTAACTGTCATTCAGGAGGAAACTTGTTACGTAATAGCAAAAAACTTTTAATTTATTTATTGAAGAAAACTTGAAAGGAAAACCAAATGCTTATCAGTTTAAACCTAAACCCTATTCTTACTATCTATAATGATAGTAAATGGTCCTTCGTTAACTAACCCCACTTTCATATATGCACCAAACTCGCCTGTTTTAAGTGGTTGTTGCAATAATGGAGTAAGTTCTTTTATAAAATTTTGATACAAATCTATTGCTTTTGGAGGTTTGGCAGCCAAAATAAATGACGGTCGGTTACCTTTTTTGGTGCTTGCCATAAGTGTAAATTGGCTAATAAGTAATATTTCTCCATTAACATCATTTACAGAAAGGTTGGGAATTCCGTTTTCATCATCAAAAATTCTGAGTTGAGCAACTTTTTTAGTCAACCAAGTAATATCTTCTTGCGTATCATTTTCTGCTACACCTAATAAAATTAGTAAGCCTTTCCCTATTGAAGTGGTGTTGGATTCAATGCTTACCGATGCTTCACTTACTCGTTGAATGATTGCTTTCATAACTAAATTTCTGTTGGGTTTGTAAAATTTGCAATTGAGCTTAGCAACAAATTTAATGTAGATATTACTTTAAAAATAAAAAATGTATGAGTTTAATACCCCTTACCCCTATAACTTTCACTTTCATTATCATTATACATCGACAAGTAATTTTGGTATCTGAAAGCAGCCATTTCATTATTTTCTACTGCTTTTTTTACAGCACATTTGGGTTCGTTAATATGCTGACAATTATTAAACTGACAATCGGGCAACAATTCCCTCATTTCAATAAAATAATGTGAAAGTTCTGTTTTGTCAAAATCTATTAATCCAAAAGCTTTAATGCCTGGAGTATCTACCACAAAACCGCCAAAAGAAAGTTCGTGCATTTCGGCATAAGTGGTGGTATGCTTTCCTAACTGATGAGCATCAGAAATAATAGAAGTTTTAAGTTGTAAAGAAGGCTCAATAAGGTTGAGTAAAGAAGATTTTCCTACTCCCGAATGTCCGGAAACTAATGACGTTTTATTTTTTAATTTAGCAACCAGTTGGTCAATATTTTTGTTGGCAGTTACAGAAATTGCTAAGCATTCGTAACCAATATTAGTATAAGTCTCCATTAAAAAATGGAGTTTCTCCATATCTTTTTCGGTATAAATATCCGTTTTATTAAAAACAATAGTGGTGGGAATATAATAAGCTTCGGCAGTAATTAAAAATCGGTCAATAAAACCTGTTGAAGTTTCGGGCTGAGCAACGGTAGCTATTAAAATAGCTTGATCAACATTGGCAGCAATAATATGAGCTTGCTTAGAGAGGTTAACCGATTTTCTAATAATGTAATTGGTTCGGGGTTTAATTTCAGAAATAACAGGGTCTGTCGCAGTATCGCTAACAATAACCTTATCGCCAACCGCTACCGGATTAGTAGTTTTAATATCCATCATTCTAAAGCTGCCTTTAATTCTCGCAGCCAATGTCTCACCATTATTCATGCGGACATGATACAAGTTGCCAGTAGATTTTATTACAATTCCTTCTTCCAAAATTATTTAGTGTCTGTAAAGTTGAGAGGCTGAATCATAAAGTTCGAGTACGAGGCTTTCGAAATCTTAAAAATCAGGAGTTTACTTAGGTAAATGACTGGTTTTTAAGATGAGATTAACGAAGTAATCGGACTTTATGGACAGACTCTATTTAGAATGTTAAAAAAACCAAAAGTAATAAAATCGTAAATGTTCTAAAGCAAAATTCATTACTTTCGTGCTTTAAATGCCGTAAAAACAATTTTTTTTTAATTTTACGAGCATCCTCGAAAAATTAGTTTTTCACAGAAAAACATTTTTCGGGACTTATAAATTTATAAACTCATAACCTTTTAAACTTATAAACCAACATGTCAGTTATAGTTAACAATGTAACCAAAATTTATGGAAAGCAAAAAGCATTAGATGATGTTTCTTTTGTTGTAGAGCCTGGTCATATTGTTGGTTTTTTAGGACCAAATGGAGCCGGAAAATCAACCATGATGAAAATTATTACTTGTTTTATTCCTCAAACATCAGGAAGTGTTTCTGTATGTGGTTATGATGTAATTGAACATCCTATTGACGTGAAAAAGCAAGTAGGTTATTTACCAGAGCATAATCCACTTTATTTAGATATGTATGTAAAAGAATACTTGCATTTTGTTGGTGGTGTGCATCATGTTCCTAATCTTAATGAACGAGTTAAGGAAATGATAAATATGGTGGGATTGGAAATTGAGCAAAATAAAAAAATTGGAGCTTTATCTAAAGGGTATAGACAGAGAGTAGGGTTGGCTCAAGCCATGATTCACGACCCAAAAGTATTGATTTTAGATGAGCCAACAACAGGATTAGACCCCAACCAATTAGAGGAAATTAGAAGTCTAATAAAAACTATAGGAAAAGAAAAAACCATTATGCTTTCTACGCACATTATGCAGGAGGTAGAAGCTATTTGCGATAAAACCATTATCATTAACCAAGGAAAAATTGTGGCTAACGAAACCACAGCAGGACTGAAGTTAAATAAAGAAAATAAAATTGTATTAACCGTTGAGTTTGACAAAACAACTAGTGAGGATTTGCTGTTAAAAATTAACGGTGTTTTAAAAGTAAAGAAAAATCCGGCAAACAATACATGGTTGTTTGAAATAGCTAACGATAGTGTAAGAAATTCCATCTTTCAATTTGCAGTAGAACACGAAATGGTGGTGCTAACATTGCAAAAAGAAAATGAAAGTTTAGAAAGTATTTTTAAGAAATTGACTTCAAACAAAAAATAAACTAAAAAATAGTTTAGTTTGTAAAAAAAATCTACTTTTGACCTCGTTATTGTGGAATGATTTGGCTGCTTGCAACCACATGAAAAAATGCTAAAAAGTGTACTTTTCACATTGCTACCAGCCTGCATTTCTTTTTTTATTAACTTGTTAAAATAAAATTAAATGTCTTATTTATTTACATCCGAATCTGTATCAGAAGGGCATCCGGACAAAGTAGCCGACCAAATTTCTGATGCTTTAATTGATCATTTTTTAGCTTTTGATCCTGACTCAAAAGTAGCTTGCGAAACCTTAGTAACAACAGGACAGGTGGTTTTAGCAGGAGAAGTTAAATCTAATACCTATTTAGACGTACAAAAAATTGCTCGTGAAACCATTAATAGAATTGGTTACACTAAAAGCGATTATATGTTTGAAGGAAACTCTTGTGGCGTTTTTTCGGCTATACATGAGCAATCTCCAGATATTAATCAAGGAGTAGAAAGAAAGAAAAAAGAAGAGCAAGGTGCCGGAGACCAAGGAATGATGTTTGGCTATGCAACAAAAGAAACAGATAACTACATGCCATTGGCATTAGAAATCTCTCATTTGTTGTTGAAAGAATTGGCTGCTATCAGAAGAGAAGGTAAAAAAATGAAATACCTTCGTCCCGATTCAAAATCTCAAGTAACTATTGAGTACGATGATAACAATCAACCAGTAAGAATTGATGCTATTGTTGTTTCTACTCAGCATGATGATTTTGATACAGAAGCTAAAATGTTAAAGCAAATTAAAGATGATGTAATTAACATTTTAATTCCAAGAGTTAAAAAATTGCTTCCAAAGCATATCCAAAAATTATTTAACGATAAAATTAAATATCACGTCAACCCAACAGGAATATTTGTTATTGGTGGGCCACATGGAGATACTGGTTTAACAGGTAGAAAAATTATTGTTGATACTTATGGTGGTAAAGGAGCTCACGGTGGTGGAGCATTTTCAGGAAAAGACCCAAGTAAAGTGGATCGTTCTGCAGCTTATGCTACCAGACATATTGCTAAAAATATGGTGGCAGCAGGTTTGTGCGATGAAGCGTTAGTACAGGTAGCTTATGCTATTGGAGTTGCTCAACCAGTAGGTTTATTTGTTTCTACTTACGGGACTTCAAAAGTGGACATGAAAGATGGAGATATTGCAAAAAAATTAATGAAGTTATTCGATTTAAGACCTTATGCAATTGAAACCAGATTTAAATTAAGAACACCTATTTATTCTGAAACAGCTGCTTACGGACACATGGGAAGAACTCCTCAGGAAATAACCAAAGAATTTACAAATGGTTCCGGAGAGAAGAAAAAAATCAAAGTAAAATTATTCCCATGGGAAGAATTAGATTACGTAAGCAAAATAAAAAAAGAGTTTAAATTAAAATAAACAATTCACTTATAACGTTAATTCGATTGTCAGAACAAAAACTAAAATAAACTTAACTCAATTAATTTGATGATTAAATATTTTTTTTTGTAATTTGGCAGCTGATTTAAAAAAATAATTAATTAAAATAAGCAAAAACAATAAATTTATAATCACATGAAACAATTATTTGCATTATTAACATTAACAGCAGTATTGAATTTTACAAATACTACTAGTGTGTACGCTCAAGAAGCAGCAACAGAGCAAACAGCAGAAGATTCAGCAACTCAAGCACAAGCTGAAGCAGATGCTAAAGCAAAAGCAGAGGCAGATGCCAAAGCAAAAGCAGAAAAAGAAGCTCAAGCAGCAGACGCAGCAACAGAAGATGTTGTTGAAGAAGATTTGTCTTTTACTCAAATCATCAAACAAAAATTTATTGAAGGTGGCCCTGGTTTTATGGGTATCGTATTAGTATGTCTTATATTAGGTTTGGCAATTGTTATTGAAAGAATTGTTTACTTAAACATGGCAACAACAAATACTAATAAATTATTAAAAAACATTGAAGATTCATTAAATGCAGGTGGTGTTGAAGCAGCTAAAGAAGTTTGCAGAAATACAAAAGGACCTGTTGCTAGTATCTTCTACCAAGGCTTAGATAGAAGCCACGAAGGAATTGAAATGGTTGAAAAATCAGTTGTTTCTTATGGTGGAGTTCAAATGGGCTTGTTAGAAAAAGGAATCTCTTGGATTTCATTATTTATTGCACTAGCTCCAATGCTTGGTTTCATGGGAACTGTAATTGGTATGATTGGAGCATTTGATGCAATTGCCGCTGCGGGTGATATTTCTCCTGTTGTTGTTGCTGATGGTATTAAAGTAGCACTTTTAACAACTGTATTTGGTTTGATAGTAGCAATTATCTTACAAATATTTTATAATTACATCGTTGCAAAAGTAGATAGCTTAGTAAACGATATGGAAAATGCTTCTATTTCATTAATTGACTTGTTAGTGAAGCACCAATTATCTAAAAAATAATAATAAAAACATAAACAGATGAATAACAAATTATTCAGTATCATACTATATGTATTGTTGGGACTTTCAGCAGTATTAAGTGTTCTTTTCTTTATGGATATTGTTTCTGAAGGAATGCTTATTAACTGGTGTTATATTTTATTAGGAATAGCTACGCTTACTGCAATAGTTTTCCCAATAATGACAATGGCACAAAACCCAAAGAATGCTAAAAATGCGTTAATAGGCATTGTTGGCTTAGCAATTGTTTTTACTCTTGGTTACTTTATGGCTGGAGATGAAGAAGTTTTTGATGCAAGTGCTAAATTATTAGCAGATAAGTCAACTTCTCAATTATCTGAAGCAGGCTTAAATGCATTTTATATCTTAGGTGTAGGTGCTATTGGAGTAATAATTTTTTCAGAAGTATCTAAAATATTCAAATAAAAAATGGCTAAAAGAGAAATATCAGAAATTAATGCCGGTTCAATGGCGGATATTGCATTCCTGTTATTGATATTCTTTTTGGTAACTACCACTATGGATACGGATACAGGATTGATTAGAAGATTACCGCCTCCACCAGATGATAATATAGATCAGGACTTTGATGTAAAAAAAAGAAATATATTTGAAATATTAGTTAATGCTAATGATCAAATTCTTGCAAATGATGATTATATTGAAATCACTCAACTAAGAGCTAAGGTAAAAGATTTTATAAAATCAGATCCTAATAATCCAAAGATGCCAGAGTTTAAAGAGGAACAAATTGATGGGTTAGGATTGTATCCTGTTTCTAAGCAAATTATTTCATTGCAAAACGATAATGGAACATCTTACGATATGTACATTAAAGTGCAAAATGAATTAGTAGGAGCTTATAATGAATTAAGAAATGAATTCGCTCAGCAAAAATTCGGAAAAACTTATCAGGAGCTTGTTCAACAAGCAGGTGCTTCTGAATCAGCAGAACAACAATTAGATGCTGTTAAAAAAGTATATCCACAAAGAATTTCTGAGGCAGAACCTAAAAAAGTAGGAGGAACGAACTAATGTCAAAATTTAGAAAAAAAGGAAGTAAAGGACAACCTGCTATTTCTACTGCAGCTCTTCCTGATATTGTTTTTATGTTGCTTTTCTTCTTTATGGTAACTACAACCATGAGAGAAACTACCTTGAAAGTGGAAAATAAAATTCCATTTGCAACAGAAATAGAAAAGTTAGAAAGAAAATCATTGGTAAGTTATATTTACATTGGAAAACCAATTAAAGAACTTCAACCAGTATTTGGTACTTCACCAAGAATTCAGTTAAATGATGCTTTTAAAACCAAAGAAGATATTTTCCAGTTTGTTGAAATGGAAAGAGATGAGAGAGATGAAGCCGAAAGAAACTTAATTACTTGGTCTTTAAAAGTAGATCAAAAAACCGAGATGGGTATTGTTACCGATGTAAAGCAAGAACTTAGAAAAGCCAATGCTTTAAAAATTAACTACTCAACTAAGAAAACAGATAAAATTCTTAATTAATATAAATTGAGAATTTAAATTAAAAAAGCTCAGTTTACAATTTGTAAACTGAGCTTTTTTTATAGATACCGTTTAAAGTTGCTCCTAGCTTTTAAACAACTTCATTTAGAATAATGTATTTTTGTTGTTTATGTACAGTTACTTTTCATATCAACAAGCCGATACTTCTCAAACAGAAAAAAAAGAGAAGAAAGATAGTATTACATTACCCCAAGCAAACACTTTTCCTATTGATTTAATGGAAGAAGTAGATGAGATGTCTATTAAAGAAGTGGTAAAACCAAAAAAGCCAAGATATACTAATACTCAGCAGCAACCACAAACTAACACACTAAATGAAGATGCTGGTTTTATTGCTGACACAGCAAATTTTGGATTAAATGTCAAAAAACTTTATTCCCTACCAGTTAGAGAAGTTGATGTAGAAAAAGTAGTTAAAGATACCACAACAGGTACTAAACAAGAGTTAGTTTTTACTCCCGAATATAGAACAGAACAGGTACATACCTGGCAAACCATTATTTTGCTTTTTTGTTTTTTGTTATTTGGATTAGCAAAAGCATTTAATAGTTTACGAATAAAACTTATAGTTAGGTCTGTTTTTACTTCTAGTGGTGTAAATGAAGCTATTAGAAGTGAAAAGATGTTTTTTAATCAAGCCAATATTCTGCTTCATATTGTAGCCTTTTTTAGCCTTTCATTATTTCTTTATGACTTTTTATTGTATAAAGATATTTTTTATAGAGACACCTCGTTTTTCTTTATGAAAGTGTTTGCTATAGTGATTGTTTTATATACTATAAAACAAATTTTAGGATTGTTAATTAATAATGTTTTCGACTTTAATCATTTGAGAGCAGCTTACATTTATCTAACATCAATTCATACCATACTTATTGGAGTAATTTTACTTCCATTAATGGTTTTAAACTATTATTCCTTTCTTTATGAGGTAGGGAATTATAAAATGTTTATGGCAGGATTAGTTATTATTGTATTCATTATTAATTTGTTAAGATTGTTTTTTGTGGGTCGGCAAAAAAATATTTCTATATTCCATATAATTTTGTACCTTTGCACCCTCGAAATTTTACCGTTAATCGTTGTTATTAGCTACTTTATCTTTTAAAAACGATTATTTAACTAAAAAAATGAGTTTATGTTGAAAGTGAAAAGTGTTTTAGTTTCTCAACCAAAACCTGAAAGCGATAAATCACCCTATTTTGATCTTGCCTCAAATTGTAAAGTAAAAATTGACTTTAGGCCATTTATCCATATTGAAGGAGTATCAACAAAAGATTTTAGAAGTCAACGAGTAAATATTCCTGACTTTAATGCAGTAATATTTACAAGTAGAAATGCAGTAGATTATTTCTTTAAAACAGCTGAAGAAATAAGGTACAATGTACCTGAGTCACTAAAATATTTTTGTATATCTGAGGCAATTGCTTTTTATCTTCAAAAGTATATTGTTTATAGAAAAAGAAAAGTATTTACTGGTAAACAAACTTTTCAGGATTTAATACCTCTTTTGAAAAAAAATAAAGATTGTAAGTTTTTATTGCCTTGCTCAGACATTATTAGTCCGAACATAAAAGATACGTTAGAAAAAGATAATATTAATTATCAGTGTGTGGTTTTATATAGAACTGTTTGTAGTGACTTAAGTGATTTACAAGATGTTAATTATGATGTGTTGGCTTTCTTTAGCCCTTCTGGAATTAAATCTTTATTTCAGAATTTCCCTGATTTCAAACAAAACGATACCAGAATAGCAGTTTTTGGATCTACAACATCAAAAGCAGCAGAGGAAGCAGGTCTTAGAATAGACATTTGTGCTCCTCAGCCCGAGGCTCCATCAATGACCAAAGCATTAGAGTTGTATATAAAAGATGCCAATAAAAACGGAAAAAAATAATTTATATAAGATAGAAAGATGAGAGCCGAATAATTTATTCGGCTCTTTTTCTTTGTTATCAATTAGTATATACAAACAAATTTGTAATTTCATACCTATAATTGATTTAGCGTGAATTTATATTCTAAAAAACAAAGATGGAAACTTTTATTAGTAGGAATTGCAACGCTAATTGTGTTGTCTTCTTTGTGGTACACCAATGTTTTAGTGAGGCAAATTGCTCAGGAAGAGCGTGAAAAAGTAAGGTTGTGGGCTGGAGCTATCCAAAATAAAGCAACTTTGGTACAGCTTACAGGGGAATTGTTTGACAAAATTTCTAAAGAAGAAAGAAATAGAATTGAAATTTGGGCTGAAGCTACCAAACGAATTATTACTTCTACCAATCAGGATGCAACAAATTTTTACCTTCAGATTATTGGTAAAAATGAAACCATTCCAGTTATTGTTACAGACGAAGAAAATAAAATTATTAATTATAGAAATATAAAATTAGCACCAGGAATTGATACAGCGAGTTATTTAATCACTCAGCTCGATTCCATGAAAAATACCAACGAACCCATAGATTTAAAAATTCATGTTACCAGAAATATTACCTGGAATCATAAATTATACTATCAAGATTCTGAAATTTTTACAGAGTTAAAAGTTGTATTAGACGATTTAATAAAATCCTTTATTTCTGAAATTGTAGTTAATTCTGCTGCTGTTCCCGTAGTTTTTACCGATAGTACTCAAAATAATGTTATCGAATATGGAAATTTAGATAAAGATAAAATAAAAGATTCCCTGTATTTGGCTAATACCATTGCAGAAATGCGAAGTCAGAATAAGCCCATTGCTATTTCTATAAACAACAACGAAACACAGTATATTTTCTATAAAGATAGTGAGCTATTAACGCAATTAAAATACTATCCATTTTTTCAATTTGGGGTAATAGGGTTGTTTGTTTTAATTGCATATTATCTATTTAGTACTTCTAGAAAAAGTGAACAAAATCAAGTTTGGGTTGGCTTGGCTAAAGAAACTGCCCATCAACTTGGCACACCACTTTCTTCGTTAATGGCGTGGGTAGAATATTTAAAATTAAAAAATGTTGACCAAGTAACAATAGATGAGCTTTCTAAAGATGTTAGTAGATTAGAAATTATTACTGAAAGATTTTCAAAAATTGGTTCCTTACCAAAATTAACCGAAGAAAATGTATGTGAGGCTTTAAGAAACACAGTAGCTTATTTACAACCAAGAATTTCAAAAAATGTTATTATTAACTTTAATTTTTCAATAGAAGAAAAGATTTTAGCACCTCTTAATATTTCATTATTTAGTTGGGTAATAGAAAATTTAATAAAAAATGCTGTTGATGCTATGCAGGGCGGAGGAACTATTGATGTTTTTATGATAGATCAAAAACAATTTGTTTATATAGACATTAGTGATACAGGACATGGGATTGCAAAATCTAAACAAAAAACTATTTTTGAACCTGGTTTTACTACTAAGAAAAGAGGTTGGGGGCTAGGACTTTCGCTAACTAAGCGTATTATTGAGAACTACCATAACGGAAAAATATTTGTTAAACAATCTGGTGAAAAAGGCACTACTTTTAGAATTGTGCTTAAAAAATATTAAGTATTAATTCATGTCTGGAATTTATATCCATATCCCTTTTTGTAGGAAGAAATGTAGCTATTGTGATTTTCATTTTTCCACCAGTTTAAAACATAAAACTGAGTTATTAGCTGCTTTACAAAAAGAAATAAAATTAAAGCAAAAACTTTTTGAGAAAGAAACTGTTAATACTATTTATTTTGGAGGAGGAACACCTTCTATATTGAACGAATTGGAACTAAATCAGTTGGTAGAGACTATTCATAACAATTACAATGTTGATGAAAATATGGAGTTTACCATAGAGTGTAATCCTGACGATATTACAACTAAAAAATTAAATGAGTATAAAAAAAGTGGCGTAAATAGGTTAAGCTTAGGAGTTCAATCATTTTTTGATGATGATTTACAATTTTTTAATCGTTCCCATAACGCCAATCAAGCTGGGCATAGTATTTTAAAAACGCAAGATGCTGGAATTGATAATATCACTATAGATTTAATTTATAATAGTCCGTTGCTAACGTTAAAAAAATGGGAGCAAAATTTAGATAAATTTATAAGCTTAAATGTGCCACACCTTTCAGCCTATACATTAACCGTTGAACCAAAAACAGCATTACATCATTTGGTAAAAACGAACCAAACAACTTTGCCTTCTGATGAACAAGCAATTGAGCAATTTAAATTATTGATTGAAAAAACAAAGCAAGCTGGTTTAGTACATTATGAAGTATCTAACTTTGGAAAAGAAGGTTATTTTTCGCAACACAATAGTAATTATTGGAAAGGTGAAAATTATTTAGGAATTGGTCCTTCAGCACATTCTTTTATTAAAAACTCTAAAGTTCAAAAAAGAAGTTGGAATGTGGCAAATAACACTAAATACATAAAAGCAATAAATCAAAATACATCTTATGCTGAAGAAGAACTTATTGACGAAAAAACCGCTTTTAATGAATATATATTAACTCGATTAAGAACCATTTGGGGGCTAGATTTGGAATATATAAAAACCTTTAACCCTTTGTTAGTTAATCATTTTGAAAAAGAGTTGAAAGTTTATAAAAATTCTGAATTGATAACGATTTCAAAAAATACAGTAACTTTAACCACTAAAGGCATTTTTTTGGTTGATAAAATTACAGCAGATTTATTTTATGTGAAATGAAAATTCTAAAAGTATTTCGGTTTATCTTAATCAATTTGATTCTTATTTTAGCAGGATTTGTTTTTTATTATGCATGCAATTACAATATTATAGAATCAACAATTAATTCATATTATGTTGAAATATGGTTAATTATTGGGTTGTTTTTTTTGGCTTTTATATCGTATTTTTTTATTGAAAATAAAGTAATAAAAAAGTATGGACCAGCTAGCAGTATCTTAATAATCAATATTATTGTTTTTTTAGTTTTTTATGTAAATACCAAGATTTACCAAGAAGGTAATTTTATAAAGTATAAATTAGATAAAGTTTTTGAGTTAAATAATGAATCATATTATAAGATTAATTCTATAAATAGTAAGTTAAAATTTTTCATTCCTCTTGAGGACTGTTTACAAGTTGATACAGTAGAGATTAGAATTGATAAAGGATTTCTTGGGATGCGATTTTATTCCAAAAACATTAGAATTGTAGAAAGTAATAATTGTCTTTTGGATAGTTTAAAAGCTAATTTTATTGATAAAGGTAATGAGTTAGTATTGAAAAGGTGTTTTAGTGAAGCATTTATTAATTATAATAAAGCTATAACTATTAACGAAACTAATGAAGAGGCTTTTTATAGGAGAGGTGTTTTATTTATGCATAAAAGAAATTTTTATTCTGCTATAGATGATTTTAAAAAAGGTTTGAACCTAGCTGAAAGTTTATTTTCTAAAAATGAAACCGATGACTTAGTTGCAGAAGATTCTCAAAAAATATTTAACAAACTAGATTCATTAAATAATGAAAACCTTAAAGAGTTTACTTCTCTTTTTGATGAAATTTTAATTAAAGGCCGTATTGGGTCTTATAAAAAGTATATAGAATATTGTAGTCAAAAAATCAACATAAATGATAACAAACATCACCCATCAAAATAAAACTTATAAAGTAGATTTATCTCAACCTATAGATATTTCTTTACCATTAAGCAACACTCCAGAAAATGTTACTGCTTGGTATGTTCCGACACCCACTTTTTCTCCAGTAATGGAAAATGGTTTTGTTGGCGATGTTAATTTGGGTGGAAATGTAAACTTTAGAAATATTTTTTTTAATCCTCACGGACATGGAACACACACAGAATGTGTTGGACATATAAGTAAAGAACCTTACACCATTAATCAGTGTTTAAAACAATTTTTCTTTTTTGCAGATTTGATAACAATTACACCTGAAAAAATTGGTAACGATGATGTGATTACATTAGCGCAAATAAAACAATTATGGCAGCCGAAAGGTAATGAAGCAATTATTATCAGGACACTTCCTAATGGTAATGACAAAAAATCTTTTCAATACTCTAATACTAACCCTGCTTATATTGAAGCTGAGGTGGCTGCTTATTTAATACAAAACGGAATTAATCACTTATTAATAGATACACCTTCTGTTGACAGAGAAAGTGATGATGGAAAATTAGCGGCTCATCATATTTTTTGGGAATATCCAAATAATACTCAAACCCACAGAACTATATCAGAATTGGTTTTCATAGATAATAATATCCCTGATGGAACTTATTTTTTAAATATACAAATTGCATCTTTTGAGAATGACGCTTCTCCAAGTAAACCAGTACTTTATAAAGTTTGGGAATAATCTGGAAATAAATTTTAACTTTTTGTTAAAATAAGCTTGGATTTTTTTCGATATTTTTAACCCTCACAAAAATAACCTATATGAAGCTAGATGAAATAGATTTGAAGATTTTAAAGAAACTTCAGGAGAACGCCAAAATAACTAACTTACAACTTTCTAAGGAAATATCTTTATCGCCTGCCCCTACTTTAGAACGAGTAAAAAAACTGGAGACAAAAGGATTTATTAAGAGTTATCATGCACTGGCAAGTGAAGAAAAACTTCAATTAGGATTATGTGTTTTTATGCAAATTTCATTAATCAGACAAAGAGATAATGCCATTAATAATTTTATTGAAAAGATTAATAAAATTGATGAAGTAATGGAGTGTTACAATGTTACTGGACAGGCAGATTACTTATTGAAAATCTTAGTAAAAGACATTGCCGCATTTGATGCATTGGTAAAAGATAAATTGTCGCCCATAGAAGAAATAAGAAACATGCACTCTATGGTAGTAATTTCAAAAGATAAATACTCAACAGTTCTACCATTTCAGTATTTAGAAAAATAAATTATTCTTCGGTATAAAGTCCTTTAGCTTTTTTGGCAGAAATAGTAATACCTTTAATAAAAGAAGAACTAAAACCATTGTGTTCCATCTCATTTAGTCCAGCAATGGTACAACCTTTAGGAGAAGTAACTTTGTCAATTTCATCTTCAGGGTGTGATTGATTATGAATTAGCAAACTTGCTGCACCTTTAGCCGTTTGTGCCGCCATTTTTAAAGCTTCATCAGCATGAAAATCAATCTCATTTCCACCTTGGGACGCTGCTCTTATGGCTCTTAAGAAAAAAGCAATTCCACAAGCACATAATGCTGTTGCTGAAGTCATTTGTTCCTCATTTATAACTATGGTCTCTCCAACATGTTTAAAAAGCGTATCAACTTTAGGTAGGTGCGTTTTCCATTGCTCAGTTGTAGCAATACAAGTCATAGATTCTCTTATAGCAATAGCAGTATTTGGCATTGCCCTAACTATTGGAATGTTTGTTCCAATAACATTTTCAATATCTTTAACTTTTATTCCAGTAACTACAGAAATTAAAAGATGGTTAGGAGTTAACTCATCTTTAATTTCGTTAAGCACTTCATTTACTTTTTGAGGCAAAACAGCTAACACAATAATAGCTGCATTTTTAACTCCACCAATATTAGTGGAGGTAATAGCACTGCCATTTTGCTCAAAGAAATTAAGAGAATTAAGATTTCTTCGTGTTAAGATAAAATCATTGTAGTCATAATGGGTACTTTCTATTAAACCTTTTACAAATGACAAACCGAGGTTTCCAGCCCCAATAACAGCTATTTTCTTTTCTTTTTGACTCATAAAGTAATTTTTCGGCAAAGATAGTTGCTTAAAGAAGAAAGACATTCTTATTTTAGAAAAATATTACTTATTTAATTGAATTTTAATAGTTTTATTTTCTCAAAAATAAGGTTGAAAATTTCTTTTTTAACTACCTTTCTGAAAGGTAAAATGATTAAAATTTGGAAAAGCTAAATTTAATTTCATTTCTTTGCATGCTTAAATTTAAAATCACTACAAAACGAATAAGTGATTTAAACCTTCTAGTATGACAAAAAATTTAGTTATCGTTGAGTCACCTGCCAAAGCAAAAACCATAGAAAAATTTTTGGGAAAAGATTTTACTGTAAAGTCTAGTTTTGGGCACATTAGAGATTTACCGGGAAAAAACATATCCATAGACATAGAAAATAACTTTGAACCAAATTATGTTGTTCCTAGTGATAAGAAGAAAATAGTTGCGGAGTTAAAGAAATTAGCAAAAGAAGCAGATGTTGTATGGTTAGCTTCGGATGAGGATCGTGAAGGAGAAGCCATTTCTTGGCACTTATTAGAAGCTTTAGGCTTAGATGAGAAAAAGACTAAACGTATTGTTTTTCATGAAATTACCAAATCGGCAATTACTAAAGCCATAGAAAATCCAAGAAAAATTAACACACACTTAGTAGATGCTCAACAAGCAAGAAGAGTGTTGGATAGATTAGTGGGGTATGAGTTGTCTCCTGTTTTATGGAAAAAAGTAAGACCATCATTATCTGCTGGTAGAGTGCAGTCTGTTGCGGTAAGGTTAATTGTTGAAAGAGAAAGAGAAATTGACAACTTTAAATATGAATCTGCTTTTAGAGTAATTGCTTTATTTGAGACTAATGATAAGGCATTAATAAAAGCAGAACTTCCACATAGATTTAAAACACAAAAAGAAGCAGAAACCTTTTTAGAAACTTGTAATAATGCTGTTTTTACAGTTGATGATTTAGAAACTAAACCTTCAAAAAGGTCTCCAGCAGCACCTTTTACAACATCAACATTGCAGCAAGAAGCAAGTAGGAAATTAGGTTTTTCTGTAGCTCAAACCATGTCGGTAGCCCAAAAACTATATGAATCTGGGAACATAACCTATATGAGAACCGATTCTGTAAATTTATCAAATGATGCAATTGGGGCAGCAAAGAAAGAAATTACATCCAGTTATGGCGAGGAGTTTTCTCAAGTAAGAAAATTTAGTACCAAATCTAAAGGAGCTCAAGAGGCACATGAGGCAATTAGACCTACATATATGAACAAGCACTCGATTTCTGGTGATGCAGCTCAATCGAGATTATATGATTTAATTTGGAAAAGAACCATTGCCTCTCAAATGAGTGATGCTAAACTTGAAAAAACAACTATTACTATAGGTATAAATACTTCAAAAGAAAAATTTGTTGCTAAAGGAGAAGTGTTATTGTTCGAAGGATTTTTAAAAGTTTATTTAGAATCTAGTGATGATGACCACCAGGAAGACGAAAAAGAAGGTATTTTACCTCAAGTAAAGAAAGGAGAGAATTTAAACTTAAATGAACTTACTGCTACAGAAAAATACAACAACCATCCACCAAGATACACCGAAGCTAGCCTAGTTAAAAAATTAGAAGAGTTAGGAATAGGTAGGCCATCTACTTACGCACCGACTATTTCAACGATACAAAAAAGAGGCTATATTGTTAGAGAAGACAGAGATGGAAATCAGAGAAACTATGTGTTGTTGACATTAAAATCAGGAAAAATTTCTGAAAAACAGCTAAAAGAAAATTTTGGTTTTGAGAAGAAAAAAATGTTTCCAACAGACATAGGTATTGTTGTTACAGATTTCTTGGTTGAAAATTTCGGAAAAGTATTAGACTATAATTTTACAGCAAGGGTTGAAGAACAGTTTGATGAAATTGCAGAAGGATTGAAAGAATGGAGCAAGATGATTGCTGAATTTTACAAACCTTTTCACGATCAAATTACAGATACGCTTGAAAATGCAGAAAGAGCAAGTGGTGAAAGATTATTAGGTACTGATCCAAAAACAAAAAAACCAGTTACGGCTCGTATTGGCAGATTCGGACCTATGATTCAAATAGGAAGTGCTGATGATGAAGAAAAACCTCAGTTTGCTAGCTTACTTTCAGATCAAAATATTTCTAACATAACTTTAGAACAAGCACTAACATTATTTCAATTTCCAAAAAACTTAGGGAATTATGAAGGTAAAGAAGTAGTTGTATCTCAAGGTAGATTTGGTCCGTATGTAAAGTTTGATGAAAAATTTATTTCTTTACCCAAAGGAGAAGAAATTACTGCTGTAAATCTTGATAGAGCTATTGAATTAATTAAGGAAAAACAACAAGCAGATGCTCCTATTGCTGAATATCAAGGTAAGCCTGTTCAGAAGGGAGTAGGAAGGTTTGGACCATTTATTAAATGGAACAACATGTTTATCAATGTAAACAAGAAGTATAATTTTGACAACCTATCTCAAAGTGATATTAAAGAATTGATTGAAGACAAGCTTCAAAAAGAAAAAGATAAATTTATTCATAATTGGGAAGATAAAGGCATTTCAGTTCAGAAAGCACGTTGGGGAAGATTCAATATTGTTAAAGGAAAAACAAAAATTGAATTATCAAAAGATACAGATGTAGAAAAAATGACGCTGGAAGAAGTTGAAAAAATAATTGAAAAACAGAAACCAGCAAAAAAGGCTAAAAAGACCAAAAAGAAAAAATAGAGTTTTTACGTATAAAGTATAATCAACACAAAGCATCATATGGATTTTTTTGACTATTTTCAACCAATCGACTTGACTAAAGAGGCTTTCTATTTCGATTATAAGAGTTATCACTTTGCTAAAAACCTACTTTATTATAGTCAAGAAAACCAAGATTTATCTGATGTTGCCATAGCGATTATAGGAATTGAAGAAGAAAGAAATGCAAGTAATAATGAAGGCTGTTGTAAAGCACCAGATTTTGTTAGGAAGTTTTTATATAGACTTTCTTTTAATGGAAAGAAAAAAATTGCCGATTTCGGGAATCTAAAAAATGGAGCAACTGTAGAAGATACTTATTTTGCTCTAAGTAATATTCTTGAAGAATTAATCAAAAAAAATATTATACCTATTATTATAGGAGGAAGTCAAGATTTAACTTATGCTAATTTTTTAGCCTACAAAAATTTAGAACAATCTGTTAATTTAGTTGCAGTAGATTCAAAGTTAAACTTAGATGATGCTAATCAAACTATTAATGCCGACAACTATTTGGCTAAAATCATTCTTCATCAACCCAATTACTTGTTTAATTTTAGCAATATTGGTTACCAAAGTTACTTCGTATCTAATGAGGAAATTGATTTAATTTCAAAATTATATTTTGATGCTTACCGTTTAGGAGAAATCCAAAAGAATATGGAAGAGGTGGAACCTATTGTTAGAAATGCAGATATTGTTAGTTTTGATATTTCCTCAATAAGACAAGCAGAAGCCCCTGGAAATAAAAATGCATCTCCAAATGGCTTTTATGGAGAACAAGCCTGTCAAATTGCACGATATGCAGGTATTAGTGATAAGCTTACATCGGTAGGTTTTTATGAATTTAATCCAGCTGTTGATATTAATAATCAAACAGCCCACAGTGTTGCTCAAATGATTTGGTATTTTATTGATGGAGTAAACAACAGAAAAAATGATTTTCCTATTGGTAGCCGAAAAGATTATACTAAATATGTAGTTTCGATGTTAGAAGGAGGTAATGATTTAATTTTTTACAAAAGCGATAAAAGTGATCGTTGGTGGATAGATGTTCCTTATCCCACACATGAAAAAATTAAAAACGAAAGACATTTATTAGTTCCTTGTTCTTACAAAGACTATCAAGTTGCCTGTAACAATGAGTTGCCAGATATTTGGATTAGAACTTTTCAGAAATTAATTTAACTAATCATTCAGCGAATTAACAAGTTTCAACCAAGTTGTCAACAAGAAATTAACAAAATAAAGTGGAAAAAGTTTTTGCATGTTATTTTTTTTTATTTATCTTAGCCGACTAATTGAGAAAATTATATTTATAATTGTAAAAAAATATCCTAAATACTATGAAAAAAATATTACTTTCTGCGTCTTTTTTGTTCTTAGGGACTTTCTCTTTAATGGCTCAGCAAGATGCTCAGTTTACGCAAAATATGTTTAACAAACTTAGTGTAAACCCTGGTTCTGCTGGTCATAATGGTGGTATATGCGGAACATTACTTACCCGTCAGCAATGGACTGGTTTTGATGGAAATCCTCAAACGCACATGTTGAGTGCAGATGCTCGTATTAGTAAGCATGGTGTTGGACTTACCGTTTTTCAAGATCAATTAGGTATAGAAAAATCTTTAGTGGCTAAATTAGCTTATGCTTACCATTTAACCTTAGGCCCTGGTGAGTTGGGTATTGGTGTTGAAGCCAGTATGTTAAGTAAATCTTTTCAAGATAATTTTATAGCTATTGATGATCCTTCATTAGATCCATCAATCCCTAATTCAGGAACTTCTGCAGCTACTTTTGATTTTGGTGCAGGGCTTTATTATTCTATTGCTAACAAAATGTATGTAGGTATTTCTACCTTACATATTCCACAAACTTCTGTAGAAGATGTAGCTGATCAAGGTGGCGTTGGAGCATTAAATTTTCAACTATCAAGACATTATTATATAATGGCTGGTTATGATTGGGATATTAATAACGACAAAAAATGGGTGTTAAAGCCGTCTATACTTGCTAAAACAGATGCAGCTTCTACACAATTAGATGTAAACGTTTTAATGGAATACAATAAGATACTATGGGGAGGCGTTACATATAGAGTGGAAGATGCAATCGGAATCTTATTAGGTGTTGATATAGGAGAAGCTATTAACGAACCTAGCTTGTCTGGATTAAAAGTTGGTGTTGCTTATGATTTAACAACATCTGCATTAGCTGACCACAGTAGTGGAAGTTTTGAAATTATGTTAAGATATTGTACAAGTATATATAAACAACCAAAAAGAGAAGTTTATAGATCGGTAAGATTTTTATAATTAATTGTAACATTTATTAGAATAACCCGTTTAAGCCAACTCGTTTTAATTTTAATAAGATAAGAATTAAGATTAAAACGTGATAAAATAGTTGACTGATAAAGTCAACAATAAAAAAAGAAAGAAGGAGGTAACAATGAAAAAAATACTAATAATATTAGCATTAGTCATTCTTTATTCATGTAATAAAGGTAATGGAGAGTTAATTGGCGTTCAAGGAAGGCAAGAATGGTATCAGCCAGATCCTTTTGGAATGCTTTTTATCCCAATGGGAAGTTATAATATGGGGCCATCAGATCAAGATGTTCCTTATGCTTTGACTGCACAATCAAGAACTGTTTCTGTACAAGCTTTTTACATAGATCAAACAGAGATATCTAATAATGAATATCGTCAATTTGTTTATCATGTAAGAGATTCTATTGCTCGAAAAATATTGGGAGAGGAAATAGATGAAGAATATTATTTATTACTTATGAATGAATGGGAAGAAGAATATGATGTGCCTATTATTAATTGGTATGCCAAACTAAAATATAGTGATCCTAAACAACCTGAAATTAGAGAAGTTTTAGAACCTATGTATTATAATATGGGAGAGAGATATTATAGTAGAAGGCAATTTGATACTAGAAAGTTTAATTATACTTATTATTGGATAGATTATAGAAGGGCGGCAAAAAGATCTAGTAGGGATGCATTAGATGGTCAAGAAGGAGCTAGACACGCTTTTTCTATGGATAGGTCTCAATTTATTATGAGGGATGTAATTAATGTTTATCCTGATACTTTAGCATGGATACATGATTTTACTTACTCATTTAATGAGCCAATGACTAAAAATTATTTTTGGCATCCAGCTTATGATGATTATCCAGTTGTTGGTGTTTCTTGGAAACAAGCTACTGCATTTAGTATTTGGAGAACTCGTTTATTGCATGCTTATTTAGCAGATATAGGAGGAACAGTTACAAATGATTTTCGTTTACCAACAGAATCGGAGTGGGAATACGCTGCTCGTGGAGGTTTAGATTTAAGCCCATACCCTTGGGGTGGTCCTTATATTAGAAATGCAAGAGGGTGTTTCTTAGGTAATTTTAAACCAATGAGAGGTAACTATATTGATGATGGTGGTTTCCATACCGTAAAAATCAATTCTTACAATCCAAATGATTATGGACTATATTGTATGGCAGGAAATGTTGCAGAATGGACAAGTAATGCTTTTGATGAGTCTGCTTATAATTTTGCTCATGATTTAAACCCAGATTACATGTATGATGCTAAGGACGAAGAGCCAGAGGTGTTGAAAAGAAAAGTGATCAGAGGTGGTTCTTGGAAAGATATAGGTTATTACCTTCAAACAGGAACGAGAACTTATGAGTATCAAGATACGGCTAAATCATATATCGGATTTAGATGTGTAATGACTTACTTAGGAAGAGCAAAAGATGATAATTTGTAAAATTTTATAAACTTAAAACCTATCTAAATTATATATTAACTTTTAAAAATTAAAATTATGGGATTTATTGAATTTTTATTTGAAACCAAAAAAGGTAAAACCATCATGGGGATTCTCTATGGTGCTGGTGCAGCAGTTGTAATTGTTGGAGCACTATTTAAAATTATGCACTGGCCTGGTGCAGGTCCAATGCTTGTTATTGGACTAAGTACTGAAGCATTGATTTTCCTTGTTTCGGCATTTGAGCCACAACACTTACCGTTAGATTGGACTTTGGCTTATCCAGAATTAGCTGGAATGGATGATGAAGATGGTCATGGTCATGGAAAAAAAGGTAGTGCTGTTGAACAATTAGACAACATGTTAGAAGAAGCTAAAATTGGACCTGAATTAATTGAAAGTTTAGGACAAGGATTAAGAAGCTTAAGCACAAATGCTAATAAATTATCAGAAATTTCTGATGCATCAGTTGCTACAAATGAGTATGCTGATAGTTTGAAAAATGCTTCTGTTAAAGTAACTGCTTTGGCGGGAACTTACGAAGAAGCTTCTCAAGCTTTAACAGGGCTTTCAAGTGCTGCTGAATCTGGTGCTTCTACAGGTGATAACCTAAAGAAAATGGCATCTACTTTGGAAGCATTAAACTCTTCTTACGAATCTCAATTACAAGGTTCTCAACAACAAGCAGAAACAATGCAAGCTATGTATGCTGGTATTACTGCATTAATGACAAACTTGTCTGATTCTGTTGAAGATACTAAACGTTATAAAGACAATATTGCTGAGTTATCTACTAACTTATCAGCTCTTAATAACATCTATGGTAACATGCTTACTGCAATGAAGTCTTAACTAATTATTTTTTTGTTTAACTTAATTTAAAATTATAAAATTATGAGTGGAGGAGATTTACCACCAAGGCAGAAGATGATTGGTATGATGTACCTAGTATTAACTGCTTTGTTAGCGATGAACGTATCAAAAGATATTTTAGATGCCTTTATTGTAGTGAATGGAGGTATTGAGAATTCAACCGAATCGTTTGCGGATAAAACAGGTATTTATTATACAGCATTTGCTAGTGCAGCAGCTGATAGTGATGCTGCAAAGCCTTTTCAAGAGAAAGCAAATACAGTTAAAAAAATGTCAGATGATTTATATAATCATATTGCTGAATTGAAAAGACAATTAATAAAACAAACTGATGGTTTACCTGATGGCGCACCTGATAGCTTGTTTCATATTAGTAAAGTGCAAAGTAAAGATAATTATGATGTTCCAACCTTGGTTATGGGCTTAGCTGATCCTGCTAAACCAAAAGATGGAGAATGGTCTGCTGTTGATTTAAAAAATAAAATCAATAAATATAGAGACGATATATTGGCATTATTTAGTGAAAATAAAGAAGCTCAGGATATGATGAAGCAAACACTTGATGTTTTAGAAACGCCTGACCCACCAAAAGGGTCGGGAGATGATAAAAACTGGGAGTCTGCAAATTTTTATCATGTGCCTTTAGCTGCTGTAATTACTATTTTATCTAAATTGCAGTCAGATGTTAGAAGTGCAGAGGCTGAAGCAGTAGCTAAACTATATGAAAATATTGATGCAGGATCTGTATCATTTAGTAAAGTTGATGGTTTTGCTTTTGCTAAAAAAGCTTATGTATTGGATGGTGATTCCTTTTCGGCAGAAATATTTACAGCTGCTTACAACGATATAGAAAATCCAGAAATTTATATAGGTAAGTATGATAGTGCTTTAGTAGCAAAAGGGGAAACAGATGAAACTAAAATTATGCAAGGGACTAAAGGTTCTACTTGGCAAGATTTTAAAAGTGGAGGTTGGTTTGAACTTAAGGAAGTGGAAGCTGGAAAAGGATATTTGAAAATTAAAGAGGGTATTGGTGTACATGAATGGGAAGGAATAATTAAGGTTAAAACTAAAAAAGGACCAAAAATTTATCCTTTTGATCATACATTTGAAGTTGGTAAACCATCTACAACCGTTGCTGCAGAAAAAATGAATGTGTTTTATATTGGTGTTCCCAACCCAGTTTCTGTTTCGGCTCCAATGCCTAATTTTACAGCTTCAGGTCCAGGGTTAACTAAAACAGCTAAGGGGTATGTTATGCGTCCACCGGCATCTGCAAAAACAGTTACTATTACAGTTACTGGAGAGGATGAAAATGGAAAGAAAGTAAAACTTGGAAGTTCTGAATTTAGAGTGAAAAGAATTCCTGATCCCGTTTCATCAATTGTTGGAAAGTCTGGCTCTTTTGCTATTAAAAAAGCAGCTATAAATGCAGCAAGTACTGTTCAAGCTCAAATGGATAATTTTGATTTTGAAGTAAATGTTAATGTTTCTTCATTTAAGTTTTCTACTGTAAAATCAGGAATGATAACAGAAGAAAAAGTAAATGGATTTAGATTAAATGGAACATGTAAAAATATGATAAGTAATGCTACTAGAAATCAGAAGTTTTATATTGAAGATGTTAAATGTAAAATGCCTGATGGTTCTACAAGAACATTAGCTCCAATTATTATAACTGTAATATAATTACCATTATACGAATAAACCAAAAAGAAGGAGGTATATTATGAAATTTATCAAAATTGGCACATTATTATTCGTGGGAGTATTGTTAACTTCTGGGTTAAGTTTGTCTGCACAAGATTTAAAAGTGTTAGATAAACCTTGGGTTAAGGAAAATACACCCACTAGACGAGTTATTCCTTACACTCATGTAAGAGAGCAAGACGTTATGTGGCACAGAAGAATATGGAGAGAAATTGATTTAAGAGAAAAAATTAATCATCCTTTATATTATCCTACTTCTAAAATTGATGATAGAAAGTCGCTTTTTGATGTGATTAAAGATGCTGTTCTTGCAAGTGAGTTATCAGCTTACGATCCAAGCGATGATGAGTTTAAAATTAAACTAACTCCTTCTGAAGCTATGGCAAAAATGGGAGATACAATTTCTGTTCTTGTTGAAGATCCTCAAACTTTTGAACTGGTTGAAACTAACACTTATCAAGAAGTTGTTAGTGTGGATGTTGTTAAATACCACATAAAGGAAGATTGGTTTTTTGATAGAGAGCGTTCAATAATGGATGTTAGAATTATGGGTATAGCTCCATTAGTAAGTGTGTTGGATGAAAATGGTGAGTTTAAAGGGTTAAAAATTATTTTTTGGATTTATTTCCCTGAAGCCCGTTATGTTTTTGCAAATTATGATGTATTTAATAGACAAAATGATGCAGAGCGTAGAACTTTTGAAGACATCTTTTGGAAAAGAATGTTTAACAGTTACATTATTAAAAGATCTAATGTTTATGATAGAATGTTAATCGATTATAAACTAGGGATTGATAGACTTTTAGAAGCTGATCAAATTAAAGAAGAAATCTTTAATATGGAACATGATGTATGGCATTTCTAAAATGTAATTCATTAATTCACAAAAAAAGCTGCTTAATCTTAAGCAGCTTTTTTTGTGTCAATTTTTTTCTTTTTATGGAGGGATATGAGATTATTATAAAATTAATAACCAAGTTGAGCTCTTACTTTTTTAAGAACAGGAGTAGCAACATTCTTTGCTTTATCGGCACCTAATTTTAAAGCACTTTCTAATTCGGCAGTATGATTGATGTAATGATTAAAAGTGGCTCTTTCTTTTTCAAATCTATTGCAAATTAACTCGTAAAGAGCTTGTTTAGCATGTCCGTAACCATAATTACCACCTTCATAGTTTTTTCTCATTTCATTTACTTGATCTTCATTTCCAATAAAACTATATAATTTAAAAACTACACAAGTAGAGGTGTCTTTAGGCTCTTCTAAAGGAGTGCTATCTGTTTGTATAGACATGATTTGCTTTCTTAAAGCTTTGTCATCTAAAAAGATATTAATTAAATTTCCTTTAGATTTACTCATTTTTTCTCCATCTGTTCCTGGAATTAACATGGTATCTTTTTGAACAATAGGTTCCGGTAAAACCAATGTTTCTCCCATCATGTGGTTAAATCTACTAGCAACATCACGTGTAATTTCTAAATGTTGTAATTGGTCTTTTCCTACAGGAACAAAGTTAGCTTCATAAAGTAAAATGTCGGCAGCCATTAACATAGGGTATGTGAATAGCCCAGCATTAACATCTTCTAACCTATCAGACTTATCTTTAAAAGAGTGAGCTAATGTTAATCTTTGATACGGAAAAAAACAACTTAAATACCAAGATAATTCAGCAACTTCTGGCACATCTGATTGACGATAAAATACCGTATTTTCTGGATTTAATCCACATGCTAACCAGACAGCAGCTGTTCTGTAAGTGTTATCTCTTAATGTTTCTTTGTTTTTTATTTGGGTTAACGAATGTAAATCCGCAATAAATAAAAAAGCTTCGTTTTTAGGGTCGTTAGCCATTTTTATTGCAGGAAGTATCGCTCCCAATAAATTTCCTAAGTGTGGAGTTCCTGTGCTTTGTACTCCTGTTAATATTCTTGCCATGCAGCAAAAATAATTTTTTTGAATTTAATCTACACTTAAATAGATTAATAAATCATAACAATATCTTTAATACTTTTGTACACTTATGAGAAAAGTAAAAGAAATACTGGGAGGAATATGGAAATTACACGTAATTGTGTGCTTTATTGTATTTTTATTACTCTTCTATCCGTTTTATAGTAACTACCTTAGAAAAGGAAAAGAACGAAAGTTTAAAAAAGCGTTTAGGTTATTATATTTCCACACCAAAATATTATTAATTCTGTCGGGAATAAGAGTTAAGCTTTATAATGGACATAACATAGATAAAAATCAAACCTATGTTATAGCACCTAATCATACTTCTTTTTTAGATATTGTAATTCTTTATCAAACATTTAAAAATTATTTTGTTTTTATGGGGAAAGAAGAATTGGCTAAAGTTCCAATCTTCAATATATTCTTTAAAAATATGAATATTACGGTAAATAGAAAAAGTAGAATTTCTGGCAAAAGAGCAATGGACAGATGTGAAGAGGAACTTAAAAAAGGAAATAGTGTGGTAGTTTTTCCTGAAGGAACAATTCCTAAAAATACGCCTCAATTGGGTAATTTTAAAAGTGGAGCTTTTAAGTTAGCTGTTGAAAATCAGGTTCCAATTATTCCTATAACTTTTTTGGATAATTACAAAAGATTAGAGATGAAAGGACTTTTTTCAGGAAAAGCAGGTCCAGGAATAGCTAGAGCGGTTATCCATGAGCCAATTCCTACAATTGGCTTAACTGAAAAAGATTTAATACCTTTACAAGATAAAGTTTATGCAATAATTAATAAAGAGTTGGAAAAACATGGCCGTAGATAAATTAACTGTTAAAAAAATAGCTACTTTGGCAAAACTGGAGTTTAATGAAGAACAAACAGTTTCTATTCAGCAAGATTTGAGTAGAATGTTAGATTTTGTAAATAAACTGAACGAAGTTGATACAAATAATGTGGAGCCTTTGGTGTATATGTTAGACGAACCTTCTATTTTAAGAATGGATGAGGCTGTGCAAGAAATATCACAACAGGAGGCTTTAAAAAATGCTCCTGATAAGGATACAGACTTTTTTAAAGTGCCAAAAGTTATTAAACGATAAATATTGTTTGAATTTATTATACCAATTGTATTTTTTTTAATCTTTTGCTATATAGTTTATAAGCATTCATTTTTTCATTTTTCATTTCTCAAAAGAACCTTATTACCTTTTATCTTTGTAATAAAAGTAGCTGTAGCCATCATTTTTTTCTTGTTATATACTTTTTACTATCAAGACAGATCTACATCTGATATTTTTAAGTTTTTTGATGATAGTGTAGTTTTGTTTAACCTCTTTAAAGAAAGTCCAACCGATTTTTTTAAATTAATTTTTGGTGGTGAAACTTCATTAATACAAGAAGTTTATATCAATAAACTGAATTTTTGGATTAACTCTAATCCTAATGAATTATATAATGATAGTAGGTTAATGATTAAGCTTAATGCACTGTTGCAATTTGTGTCATTTGGATATTACGGTGTGCATTTAGTGATATTTACTTTTTTATCCTTTGTAGGTTTTACTTTTATATATAAAGCTTTTGAGCGATTTTTCGAGTATAAAAAATTATTACTTTTAGTGGTGTTTTTTATTCCATCAGTATTGTTTTGGTCAACAGGAGTAAGTAAGGAAAGTATTTTGTTTTTCGGATTAGGCTTGTTTTTATATGCTTATTTTAAGCTCATTCACGTTTTTCAATCGGTAAAATATATTTTTCTTTTATTGTTGTCAACACTAATCATGTTAAGCATTAAGCCTTATATATTTTTACTTATCATCCCGGCATTACTTATTTATTTTATGGTAGAAAAATACCAATGGAAGCGTGTTTTGTTAAGTTACTTTTTAGGTTACTTTTTTATTGTTCTAATTGGGATTTCTGTTGGAGAATTATTTCCAAAATATAAGCTTATCAATCAAATTGCTATTAAACAAAACAACTTTATTAATATGGCTCAAGGTGGAGTGTATATGTATAATGATAAAGGAGAAATTCGAGTGCCGTATGAAAATAAAGTATCAATTATTTTTATTAATGATACACTTTGTAAACTCCCTAAAAACATGCCAATAGAATATAGAGAGAAGGGCAGTAATAAATTTGTACCTATTGTTTATAATGATGATACAAAGGTTTTTAAAATAACATTTAATCAGCCTGCATCAGGAAGTTTAATTCATACAAATAAATTAGATGGAGATATTGTTTCATTTGCTTTGCACGTGCCAAAAGCTTTGTATTATGCCATGTTTAAACCTTTTTTGTTTTCATCAAGAAACCCTTTACTTTTGGTAAGTGGAATAGAAAACTTTTTTGTTTTGCTTATGATAATAGTTGCTATTTTGTTTCGTAAAAAACAATTCAATAGCAATTTAGTAGCTTTTGGGGCTACAGCTTCATTAGTCATTCTTCTTTTTGTAGGAATAACAACTCCAGTTATGGGAGCTATTGTAAGGTACAAAATTCCTGCTTTAGTATTATTAATGATTAGTGTTTTAGCTTTAGTGGATATAGAGCAAATTAAACATAAAAACCTAAAACCTAACGCCTAACATGCAAACATCATCAATTTGTTCTTGGTCTTTTTTCCAATCTTTAAAAAGTTGATGAATTTTATTTTTTTGCTTATCGATAGAGATAGATTGAATTTCTATTAACCAATTTTTAAAGCCTTTCCATTTGAGTTTTTTGCCTTTTTCTCCTCCAAATTGATCCGGTAATCCATCAGAACACAAATAAACAGTTTCTCCTTTCTCTAGTTTAAAAGTATGATTTTTAAATACATGTTTGGTTTCATATAATGAATAACCTATAGATGCCTTGGTGCCTTTAATTTCTTGTAGTTCGTTATTAATTATTCTAAAAAGAGAATGATTAGCACCTGAAAAATTCAACGTGTTGTCTTCACTATCCCAACAACATAAACCCATATCAAAACCATCTCTAATGTTTTCATCCGATTTTTTAAATAGACGAATTAATAACTCATCTAATTGAGTTAAAATTTCTGATGGTTGAGTGATTTGTTTTTCTAATACTACTTTGTTCAGTAAATTAAACGCAATAAGACTAACAAAAGCTCCAGGAACTCCATGTCCTGTACAATCTATAACAGCAAAAAATGTTTTAGTACCTATTTTTTCTGTCCAATAAAAATCGCCCGAAACAATATCTTTTGGTTGATAAAACACAAAACTGTTGTCAAGTAAAGATTTAAGCTTTGCTTCACTGGGTATAATGGCTAATTGAATTCTTTTTGCATAATGAATACTATCGGTAATGGCTATGTTTTTATATTCAATTTCAT
The DNA here is from genome assembly GCA_965284565.1 of Vicingaceae bacterium. Lineage (GTDB taxonomy): Bacteria > Bacteroidota > Bacteroidia > Flavobacteriales_E > Vicingaceae > BRH-c54. The sequence continues at coordinate 950,800 of OZ260100.1, read as the reverse complement.
TTCGTTGTTGCTCAATTTTATTAAAAGCCTTAGTAAGTTGTGTGTTTTTTCTTTTGGTTTCTTCTGTTTCAGAAGTTATTGCTTTTAATTGAAAATTAAACTCAATTTTTTTAAGCTGTTGAGCATTATTGTCCGCTAAAAGTTGTTCTTTATTCTGATTGTGTAAATTAAGAAATTCATAAGCCTTATTAAAATCGTTTAGTTGTGCATAGGTAATAGAAAGTTCTTTGTAAATAGGAATTTCTTCTTCAATAGATTTTTTTTCTTGAGCAACTTTTAAAGCTGCATTTAATATTTTAATCGCTTCGTTAGTGTTATTTTGGATATTATGTATAGCTCCAATCATAGTGCTGGAGGCAATAATAATTTGCCAATAATTACTTTCTTTTCCCAGTTCCAAGCCTTGACTTAAATAAGTTAAAGCATTGGGATAATCTTTTTTAAAAAAATTAACCTCTCCAATATTGTGATGTACAATGGCTTTAATTCTAGTAGTGAGATCTGGAAAACTTAAACAAATATTAAAATAATGTAAGGCATTATCATAATCGCCCATTACCGTATAAGTATCGCCAATATTGTTGTAAGTACTTAGCTGTCCGTTTTTATCGTTTACTTTTTTTCTAAGCTCTAAGCACCTTAAATTACATTCCAATCGTTTTTGGTAATCTTTTAAAAAATTATAAACGCCACCTAAAATGTTTAAGCAATCTGCCTCTCCTTTATAATCATTAATGGACTGATAAAGTTCTTGAGCATGCAAAACAGCTTTTAGCGTTTCAATATAATTTGAAGCTTGAGAATAACAAAGAGCGATTTGTTTGGAACAATCTGCCAATGCTTTTGTATCGAAAATTTCTAGTGCAATTTTTTCTGCCTCACGCACTTTAAGAATAGCTTCGGGTAAATTGTCTTCCATCAATTCCGAAGAAGATTGTAACAATAATTCTATATTTTCAAGTGTTGGAGACATTTATTTAATTATTGGCTTCAAAGGTAACTTAAAAAAATCTATTTCAATAAAACTGCTAAGCTTTGTTTAAACCAATAAAGTTTGTCTTTTTTCGTTAAATTCGTAGCAAAATTTTTAAACCATGAACATACGATTAATTATAGTTTTATTATTATTAAACACTTCTGTTTTTGCACAGTTACACACTTATAAATGGACCAATGGCAACAAAAAAGCCGAAGGGGTTGTTAAAGATGGTCTTGAGCAAGGAAAGTGGACTTTTTGGAGTAAAGAAGGTGTAATTCAGCAAGAAGTTACTTATAAAGACGGTGAATTTCATGGTGAATATATCAACTATAATAATGAAGGTAAAAAAGTAGAACAAGGAAGCTTTGTTCATTCAATGAAAGAAGGAGAATGTAAAGTTTGGTACGATAACGGTCAGCTCGAATTGGTGGGGTATAATAAAATTGGTTACAGAGATAGTTTATGGACTTTCTATTATCCATCGGGAAATAAAAAAGAAGAAGGACATTTTAAAAGGGATGAAAGAGTTGGTGAGTGGACTTCTTGGTACAACAATAAGCAAATAAAAAGTAAGATGTTGTTTGATAATGGTGTTGCTAAAATGATAAGTTTTTGGAGTAATGATGGGAAAGGCTTAGTAGTAAATGGTACTGGACAATTTATAGAATATCATGAAAATAAGAATCCTCAAATTTCAGGAAAATATAAAGACAGTTTAAAAACTGGTTTATGGATAGAATATGCCAATAATGGTGTTAAAATTACAGAAGGCTCTTATAAAAACAATTTAAGAGATGGAAAGTGGACAAACTTTAGACCTGATGAATCTATTTTTTCAGAAGGAAATTATAAAGATGGTGTTTTTGATGGGATATGGAAGTTTTGGTATGCCAACGGACAATTATTAAAACAAATTAATTATGTTGATGGTGAAGAAAATGGTACTTACAAAGAGTGGTTTGAAAACGGAAAATTAAGTGCAGAAGGAAATTATAAAAACGGTAAAAAAGATGGAAAGTGGACCTATTTATTAGAAAATGGAAATACTGATTTTATAGGACATTTTAAAGAGGATTTAAGACATGGGTTATGGACTTTTTACGACTCTAAAGCCAATAAAAGTTATGAGGGAAATTACGAAAATGATAAAAAAAATGGAGAATGGACGTATTGGTATCCAAATGGAGTGGTATGGAAACAAGGAAGCTATAAAGATAATTTAAAACATGGTTTGTGGAGTTTTTATACAGAAGAAAGCCAATTAGTAATGCAGGGTAAATTTGAAAACGGAAAAGAAGAAGGTTTGTGGCAATCTTGGTACGATTCGGGCGAACAAAAAGATAAAGGGTATTATACAAACGGTTTAATGAATGGCAAGTGGGAAGGTTGGTTTTTAAATGGAAATAAAGATTATGTGGGAGAATATAAAAACGGATTGAAAGACGGTATTTGGGAGCATTGGCACGAAAACGGAAAACAAGAGCTGCTTGAGACATATATGATTGTTCCTAAAGATAAAAAGAAGTATTATAAAGACAGAAATAATAAGTTTATGGAAGTAAATGATCAATATATGCTTTCTGTTAAAGAAGGAGCTTATTTTGAGTGGTATGAAAACGGTAAACCAAAAACGGATGGTTTTTTTGTAAATAATGAACAAGATGGAAAATGGACATATTATTATGAAAATGGCAATAAAATGTACGAACAAACAATGATAGGAGGAAGACAAGAAGGTAAAGTAACCTCTTGGTACGAAATAGGAACGTTAGAAAGTGAAAAGAATTATAAAAATGGACAAGCGGAAGGAAAGTGGGTGTTTTATGAAAAACAACAAGGAAAAGTAAAAAGAGTAATGTATTTTAAAGAAGGTAAGAAAGTAAAGGAAGAGTAAGTTTAAAATTTAAGCCCAACTGCAAGGGCAACTTTTGCAGAATTTGCCTTTTTTCTTAAACTTTTCGCAACAAGAAGATTTCTTTTTCTTTTTTCTCAAATCAAAAATCTCTTGAGACTTTTGTTCAAAAATAGATTTAGAAGGAGTTGTTGCTTTCATATGAAGATACTTATTGTTTTAAATCAGTCATATGGAATAAGTCACATTATCTTTATAGTTGGATACGTACTTTTGCACATGACTTATTTCATAAAGCAAAAATACTATTTAGAATCATTATAAACAATACCTTAAAAAAGGTATAATTTTGGAAAACTTTTAATTTAAAAAAATTATGAAAATATACACAAAGACAGGTGATAGAGGAGAAACCTCACTTTTTGGTGGAGAAAGAGTTCCTAAATATCATTATAGAATTGAAGCTTACGGAACGGTTGATGAATTAAATTCAACTATTGGATTAATAAGAGACCAAGCTATTGATGAGGCTACTTTTAACATTTTATTGGAAGTGCAAGACAGGTTATTTACACTAGGTTCTAATTTAGCTACAGATCCAAGTAATAAAAAAGTAAAAACGCCTCAATTGAACAAATCAGATATTGAATTGTTGGAAAAAGAAATTGATAAAATGAATGAAACCTTGCCCGAAATGCGTTCCTTCGTCTTGCCAGGTGGACATCCAACAGTTTCCTATTGTCACATTGCCAGATGTGTTTGCAGGAGAGCTGAAAGGTTAGTTGTGTTTTTATCTGAAAAAGAGCCAATAAATGAAGATATTATCATTTATCTTAACCGATTATCAGACTATTTATTTGTGTTAAGTAGAAAATTCACACAAGATTTTAAGGCTAAAGAAATACCTTGGAAACCTCGTTATTAAAGGTTTTTAAGTTGTTTTTATAAGTCAGTAAATAGGCTAAAAAATAGTTAATAAAATTTTTCTTGCTTATGTGAACAAAAAATATACTTTTGCGTAACGATTAAAAGAGCAATAAAACCTTAAATAAATATTACTAAAACTTATAAATTATGTATTGGACACTAGAATTAGCATCGCATTTAGAAGATGCACCTTGGCCTGCAGATAAAGATGAATTAATTGATTATGCCATCAGAACAGGTGCCCCTTTAGAAGTAATAGAAAACCTTCAAGAATTGGAAGGAGATGAAGAGATTTATGATAGCATTGATGATGTATGGCCAGACTATCCTACCAAAGAAGATTTCTTCTTTAATGAGGATGAATATTGATTTGAAATAAATAGGACAAAACAAAAAAGGCTGCAACTTATTGCAGCCTTTTTTGTTGGTGTTAATATTAAACTAAACTATTTATCATCTAGTTTGAAATTAATTGGCAAATGCATTTTAACATTTACATTTTTGCCTTCATGTTTTCCTGGAGTCCAATCGGGCATTTTGTTAATTACTCGTAACGCTTCTTTGTCTAAAAGCTCACTTGCTCCTTTTTCAATTTTAATTTGAGTGACTTTTCCTTTTTCATTTACTACAAATGAAACAAATACTTTTCCCTCAATTTTTTCCTCTTTAGCTTTTTCAGGATAAGTAACATTATCGCCCATATACTTCATTAAAGCATCCATTCCACCTTTAAATTCGGGCATTTGGTCAACTTGGTCGTAAATTTTGTCAGCCTTTTTAACTGTTTTAGCATTACTTTCTTGTGCATTTAAAGTTGCTGTACCCATTAAAGCAATTACCATTATTGGTATTATCAATAAGTAATTTAATACTTTAATATTACTTGTTTTTTGTGTTTTCATCATAGCTATTCTTTTTTTGATTAATAATTGATTGTTAAAATTATTTACTAAATCGCTGCAATTGGCACCCAATAATTGGGCTATCAATACATTGAAATAGTGTTTTTTATTTGATTGAGAGACAATATTGTCAGCAATAAATTCATGATTATTTTTTACGTTTTTTAGGGCTATCCATACCAGAGGATTGAACCAAAAAAGTGTTTTATAAATTTCAAAAATTAATATATCAAGCGAATGAAGTTCTTTAGCATGAATTTTTTCATGAGCTAAAATCATATCCTTTGCTTCGTTATCAGTATTTTTTGGAATGTAAATAAAGTTGAAGAATGAAAAAGGTAGAATGTTTTTAGTTACATCTTTTTTTAATTTAAAGATTAGCGATACCAATTGAATTAATTTAAAAAAATACCAAGCCATTAAACTAAAACTTATTGTCCAATAAACAGATTCCCAATTTATAACAGAATTGCTAGCAGTTTCCTGATTTGAGTTTATTGTAATTTCTGGCAATTGAGCCAAAAAAGTATTTTCAATAATAGTGGGATTGGAAATATTTAAAAAAGGCAATACCAAAGAAATAGGGATGATAGCCAATAAATAAAATCGGTTTAGCTGAAAAAAAGTTGTTTTACTAAACAGTAAATGATAACACAAATACATTGCACTAAAGATTAAAGTGCTTTTTAGTAAGTAGATATGTAATTCCATATTATTCATTTTTTATAGATTTAAGTAGTTCATCCATCTGTTTCAAATCAATTTTTTTTTCTTTTATAAAGAAAGACATCATTTTTTCTGCTGATCCGCCAAAATAGTTGCTCAGTAAGTTATTAGTTTTAAACTTGGTATAGTCTTCTTTATTTACAATAGGATAGTATTGATGTGTTTTTCCAAATGCTTTATAGCTTACAAATTTTTTTCGTTCTAATATTCTTACAATTGTTGAAACGGTGTTATATGCAGGTTTAGGTGCTGGAAGTTGTTCAATTATTTCTTTAACAAAACAATTTTTTAACTGCCAAACTACTTGCATAATTTCTTCTTCTGCTTTAGTTAATTCTATCATAAGGCAAATATATAACTAAAAATTTAGTTATACAACTATTTTTTTAGTTTTTTAATGATAGATTAAATAATTTTAATAAAATATTCTTTTGCGTTATTCAGGAGGAAGCTCGTTGGGTAGTGGAATTGAAGCCTCCAATTACTACTAAGTTTATTTTAAAGGAAAGTTTAACACAAACAAAGAAACCTATAATAGTTCACTAAAAATTAGTACATTAGCCTTACAAAACTCCAAAAATACCCGTTATGCAACTACAAAATAAACAAATAAAAGGCATTGTGCATTGGCTACTCTCCCCCTTCGGGGGAGTTGGAGGGGGCTTAATCCTCCTCTTTTTAGTAGGAATAACAAGTTGTAAAAAAGAAAGTAAAACCACACAGGTAAAAGGTTTTGTAATAGATGAAACCACAGGAGTAAGATTGGTAGGTGCAAGAGTGTTTTTAACAAAACAAAATACGGATTGTTTTAGTTGCCAAGGTACTACAATAGCTATGGAAATAGCTGATGCTAATGGAATGTATGGATTTGATTTTGAACATGAGCAAGGATTTACTTATAGGTTAGCAGCCAATCATACTAATTATTGGGATGTCGTGAACGGACCTAACCTTACTAAAGGAGAAAAGAATACTAAAATAATAGGTTTAACCCCTAAAGCTTATATCCGTGTATTTATTAAAAATGTAAATCCTTATGATGGTGATGATAAGCTAGGGCTTGCTATTGTAGGGGGGGTATGCTTTTTATGGGATGACGGTGGATACATTTATTGTAAAAGAAGCATTAGGAAATCAAAATAATCCTATAGGATGGGCAGTTACTAAAAATAATATACAAACATCTAACAATACTGAGGTATATTGTCCTGCCTTTGATACAACTAACTTTTCTATCAACTACTAATTATTACTGAATGAAAAAATTGATTCTTTTACTTGTTATCAGTGCCTATATACTACCAATAAGTACCGCTCAAACCACAGACAGCACCTTACTATTATTAGACAAAACAGAAATCACATCAGGTGTATTATATCCATATCTTTCCAACGATAGCACTGCCAGTTGGTTAAAATTGGGTGGAGATACAAATAGTATTAGTAACAGTAAGCGTTGGAAACAAATTTATGCAGAGTATATATATTATAACTTAGAACCTTACTTATTACCATCCCTTGATTCTATCATTAAACAAGCAGAATATGAAATAAACTACAACCGAAGAGTTCCGTTAATGATTATGGACATAGATTATCATGCATTCAAATCACACGCCATAGATAGTGGGTTGGTGATTATTGAAAATGGTAAGTTTATGGATAATCCAGACCGAACAGAATCGCCCTACATAGAAAAACAACTGTTTGTTGCCGCTCCTTTTATGGAAAAAATGATGAACGATACGCTTACTTTTTTTATTAGTAGTGATTTCTATTTCTCAAGTAGTTTGCTTCCTCAAACCATAGAAATAGATTTTGCTGATGGTAATGGATTTCAACAAGTGCAATGGAAAACATAGGCAAAAACTTAGTGTGCTTTGCGTAAAACTTTGTGTCTTTGCGGTAAAAAAAACCAACAGTAATGATGTTTGTAACCTAAAAACAAGTACATTAGCCTTACGAAACCTCAAAAACACCCATTATGCGACACTTAAAAACCATATTTATACTTGTTAGTATTGCCTTTTTAGCAAGCACTGTTGGCTGTAAAAAAGACACAACAGCCGATGTGTTTGTGTATGAAAAAGGCACTAATAAACCCATGGTAGGAATACCTGTAAATTTTGGATATACTTCTTCAAACGGTTTGTTTGCCGGAGGAGTGTTGGAACAACAAAAAAATACTGATGCCACCGGAAAAGTAAGTTTTAAAGGAAAAGACAAAGATAAAAGCTATAGTGTAAAAGTTCCTGATGGAGTAGATTATTTTGGAGATGCTACTTCTTTAAAACAAGGTGAAAACAACCGTGTGTTTTTAGAAGCTAGCCCTTTTGCTTATGTGCGTGTACACGCTAAAAATGTGAACCCTTTTGATAATAATGATAGGATTAATATAGGGGGGGGGGGGAATTCGATTTATGGAATGAATGTGGATACTGTTGTAATACAGGGGCCTTTTAAAGGAACTGGAAATGGAGAATTTGGTTGGGTTGTAACTAAAAATAATATAACAACGATTTTTAGTCAAACTGTTTATTACGTAGGCAGAGACACCATTAATTATACTATAGAATACTAATCGCATAAATATGAAAAAACTATTAATCACTACCCTATTTATTCCTTTTTACTTATATGCTCAAGAAGGATTTCAGCAAGAAATTATCAATCAGGAAGCATTAACACCTGCCTTTAGGTATGAAAATTTAGATAGAACAGCAATTACAATTGGAAACTCAATTAGCGTCTTTGCGTCTTAGCGAGAGATTTTGCGAGCTTTGCGATAAAAAACCCAAAAATTACATTTGTAACCTAAAAATTAGTACATTAGCTTTACAAAACTCCAAAAACACCCATTATGCGACCACAAAATAAACAAATAAAAGGCATTGTGCATTGGCTACTCTCCCCATTCGGGGGAGTTGGAGGGGGCTTAATCCTCCTCTTTTTAATAGGAATAACAAGTTGCAAAAAAGAAAGTAAATTTACTTCAGCTGATGTATTTGTGTATGAAAAAGGAACTAATAAGCCGATGGCAGGAATACCTGTGAATTTTGGATATGCAACTAGTGGAGTATTTTCTGGTTGGGTAGTAGAGCAAAGTAAACCTACTGATGCTAATGGTAAGGTAAGCTTTAAAGCTCAAAAAGAAGATAAAAGTTACAGTGTTGGTTTTCCTAATGGAACAGATTATTTTGGAGATGGAGCAGATTTAAAACAAGGTGAAAACAACCGCATATTTTTAGAGGCCAGTCTTTTTGCTTATGTGCGTGTACACGCTAAAAATGTAAACCCTTTTGATAATAATGATTGGATAAGTATCTCTAATGGTGGTTTAGGGGGGGGGGTTTTGTATGGTATGAATGTAGATACAACAGTTGTTAGAGGACCTTTTAAAGGAACAGGAAATGAAGAATTTGGTTGGGTTGTAAAGAAGAATAATATATCTACAACCTATACTGTTCAATTGTATTTTGTAGGTAGAGACACAATTAATTATACCATAGAATATTAACCTCATAAACATGAAAAAAATTATTATCTCTTTTTTAATAACTTTGTTTTTAGCTGTTAATGTAAATGCACAACTCGTTGAAAACATTGGCGATAGAACACTTAACCCAGCTCCAAAGTTTGATCAACTTGATAGGACTTTTATAACGACCAATAATCTAATTAATCGTTCAGTATTATTTACTGACCATACTCCTTTTTATAAAGATAGTGTTGGGATTAACAATTATAGTGGATGGCTTCAGTTGTACATTGAAATTTATAACGGATATTTCGACAATAAAAATTTTACTGTCCTAGATAGTATAAAAAGTAAAGTAAAACAGCATAAGAATAACAACGTTATTCCCATACTTATTATGGACTTGGAATACAATCAGCTTAAGCCAACTGCATTACTCGATAGTTTAATTATAGATGATAATGGAATTTTCAAAGATATTTTTCCAAGAATACAAAATCCCTATGAAACGCAACGTGTTTTTAGCTTTTCCCCCGCCACCAATAGTATTTATAAAAATGATTACACTTTTCTTGTAAGTAAAGAATTCTTTTTTTCTAATCAAGATACGCTACCAAGTAATATTTTAATTGATTTTGGAGATGGACATGGATATAAAGTAGTAAATTGGGAAACGACTTATAACATAAATTACACTAATATAAATGATAAAAACTTGTCAATTAAACTGGTGTATGAAAATGATGAGTTAACTACTGGAGCTGTATTAAGAATGGATAACGGATGTGCGGCATGCAGCACTTTTGTTGCAAATCCATTTAACAATTATCCAGATGCAATTGGAACCATATCAGGAACAGTACCATCAACCATATCGGGTGTATCCGGTACGGGTACAATTGATTATTACATTAAATCAAATGATCTTCAAGGAACCTCTGGATTTTTAGACAAGCCATTTATTATTGTTGAAGGATTAGATTTTGAAGACAATGATTGTGTGTTGCCTCTTAAAAATGGTGGTGTGGGTTGGTGTACCTTGTGGGGGCAAGGAGGAATACCCGAGTTTGATTTAGCTCCTGATTTATTGAATGGATTGTTAGCCCAAGGCTATGATATTATTATGATAGATTATAAAGATGGAGCTACGTATATAGAACGCAATGCCTTTGCATTTATCGAGTTTTTAAACTTATTAAATTCCCTTAATGCCGGGCCATCTGTAATTGTAGGTACCAGCATGGGTGGGCAAGTAGCAAGGTATGCGTTGGCATATATGGAACAGCAGAATATAAAGCATTGCAACCGTTTATACGTTTCAGCCGATTCACCACACCAAGGAGCTAATATACCACTTGGAATTCAACACTTTTTAGATTTTTTAGCTCATAACGGACCAAATCAGTTAAATGCTGGATTTTCAGAAAATTTAAACAATTTGAATGAGCCAGCACCTAAGCAATTATTATTAAAACATTTTTCTTCTTCTTCTGAACGCAATCAATATCAAGCCAGTATTAATGCATTAGGCTATCCTCAAAAAACAAGAAAAATTGCTTTATCTAATGGTAGTAGATTTGGAAACACATTAGCTATGCAGCCTGAAGAACAGATATTAAGTTGGGTTATACCTACTCAAGTATTTGGGGGCTGTGGAAGTACCAATCCATCTCCAACAACTGATGTGGCAACCATATATGCTTTATCTCATCTTTCACCATTTTACAAAAAAGTATTTGCAGGTCGTGTTATAGTTGGTGGTGCAGTTAATTTTTGCTCGTTTTTACCATTACTATGCCCACAATGTATTAATTCAAATACTGTAAGCTCAACATGGAGCTATAGCTTAATACCTAGTTACGATATAATGCCAGGTGGTAGAAGGAACACTTATTTAGATATTAAAACTGGAATTGAGGAAGAAGCGGGAGTCTTTACAGGTTTTTTTAATTATGATGATCATTGTTTTATTCCTACTAAAAGTGGTTTGGATTTAGATGTTAGTATTGGTTTTTTTGATAATCTTTCAAGTTTAAATATAATAGATCAAGTAGATGCGAGTCAATCTTTAAATAAGTCCCCCTTCGAAAAATTGTGGGCAGCCGATGGGAGTAGTGTAATAAGTAGTTCTCCTAATGAGTTGCACGTAGAGCTTACCCCAGGCAATATCAATTGGCTCATTAGAGAAGCTTGTGCAGGAGAACCTAATGTAGGTAGTATGCTTACAGCTACCTATAATTTTGCCCGCCCGGAGAACCGTTTTTTATATGATGTAAACATTGCCAGTGGAGGAAATTTATTAGTTAATGCCCAGCAATTGTCCGATTTTGGTGTAAATACTTGTGTTCCTGCTGTATTACCTATACCCGGACCTACTTTTGTGTTAGAAACCTCCGATTGTATGAGTTTTTTGGAAATTAGTAATGGAGGTAACATGCAAATTGGAGATAATACAGCAGGAAATGCTGCCAAGGTAATTATCCACAGTGGAGTAGAAGTTATTTTGCGTACAGGAAGTAAATTGATGATACATAACAACTCTACACTCATCATCGAAAAAGGAGCCAAACTCATTTACGAACCCGGAGCCGTAATACAACTCTTGGGAGATGAAGCCGTATTAGAACTACAAGGCGAATTAGAAGTAAAAGACAATGCTACCTTTACTTTTACCTACCCCAATGCCAACAGTGGCTATTTAAAATTTAACGTACCTTTTAATCCTTGCCAAAGCAACCCTAATTGGGCTTGTCCGGTAATTACAGCAGGTCAAAACTCTAAAATGGAACTAAGAGGAGCTCATAAAAACGATAAAATATTAGAAATAGCAGGAGAAGACATGCTCATTCCCGAAGACATGGCATTTTTCCGTTTGTGGTTTGGTAAAGCAGAGTTTACCACACCCGGAGCAAGGCTGAGCCTAGCAAGTACCAACTACCGACTTACCGATGCTACCTTTGTAGGAACAGTAAACAACCGAGGCGTAGTAGTTTGGGGAAATCCGAACAGCTTTATAGTTCGTTGTAATTTTGAAAATGTAAAAATATGGGGCGGATTATGGGCAAAAGGGAACAGATTAAATGTATTTACATCTAATTTTACCAATGGTGCTTATGTGGAAACTACAGGAAGAGGCGTATTGTTTAATGATGTAAATTTTAATAGAACTGCTTCATATATTCAACCAACTCCAACTCCCATGAATGGTTGGATAAATAACTTTTCAGATGTTCCATCAGTTTATAGCAAAGGAAATATAACCACTTTAAATGCTGCTGCATCAGGAATTGCTAACCACAGTCCTTTTACGTCAACTACTTTAAATGAAGTGGCAATAAAAGAAGGAGGTATTGCTAGTGAAGGAGGTACTTTATTGATGAAATGCAGTAAAGTAGAAAACTCAGCATCAAACAATGTAATAGATGGTATTATATATAATGAGTCTCAACTAAGAATGAGTTCCATAGACGGTAATGGATTTAATAAAATTACAGGAAGTTCTTATAATATAAATGGATTTAACACACATTTATTGGATATTGAGTTGGGTTATAATGATTTTAGTAATGGTGTGTTGGCAGCAGAATTTCCACTTCCTGCACCTACAACTATAGCAGGTAATGCCAATCAATATTTTCAAGGAGCAGGAATGGGAGCCGGAACACCTGACCCTAATACCACTAGCGAGTATACTCAACCACCTTATTTAACTCAATATAAGAAAGCTATGTTTTATGAGCAATTTTGGGGATGTAATGGTACTATTACTGCTTCAAACTGTATAAAAATACCTGTACAATGGCAGTTTTTACCCAACCAGCCACCAATACCATCTTGTGGTAGCACAGGAGGAGGCGGAACTACTCTTCCAACAGGTACGGTTTCACCACTTGCGGTTTGCGGTACATGTCCTATGGTAAATAGTGCTTATTTTAGCAATAAACCCTTAAACGAAGCGATATTAGAAGCCTCTTCGTATATGGAATTAACAGATACTACCCAAAATGATGTAACAGCGGTTGGTTTGTTTTATGAAATATTTTCTACAACCACCATTGATTATAATGATTATAACCAATCATTTTTAACAAAATATGGGTATAGCAACATGAAAAATGCCTTGCAAAATTGTTTTGCCACAGGTAGAATTAAAGAAAGCCATTGTGTGCCAACACTAGATAATAGTGTAGAGCAATTAATTCAAGTTATTAATTTACAAAAACAACCCGTAACAGCACAAAATGTATCTACTCAATTTTATTTATCATTAGATGAAGCCTTAGTATTTAGGTTAATTGGTCAACGAGATGCAGCAATTACCAAGTTAGAAGCAATTGACAATTGTTACCTTACTGATAAACATAGAACAATTCTGAAAAACACCATAGCTGCAACAAAAATTGAGCGTGATGCCATCAATAAAACCATACCTTTAATGGCTGCTGTAGATTTATTAAATCAAATTCAGCCATTAAAAACTTCTTCAGGATTTAGTAAAGTAGATACCACTTCTACTGTTCATCCATCTGCTACAATTGGAAAAAATGTAACACTTGGAGCTAATGTTACTATTGAGCAAGGTGTAGTTATTAACGCTTATACCACTATTGCAGATAATGTTGTAATAAAAAAGAACAGCATTATTGGAGAGCATGTAATTATTGATGAAAATACAATTATTGAAAAAGAAGTTGAAATAGGAAACTTTACCGTTATTGGAAGTTACACCATCATCAAACAAAATACAACAATAGGAGAACATACTACTGTAAATGATAGTATAGTCATGGAAAAAGACGTTACCATTTATGATTATGTGGATATAGAAAACAAGGTGCTAATCAAAAAAGAAACAACTATTGGTAGCGGAGCATTTATAGGTGAAAACGCAATTATAAACAAGGAAATTATTATAGGAGAATTAGCGGTTATTAGAGAAAATGCAGAAATAAATGATAAAGTTAAAGTGGGCAATAAAAATGTTATTGCTAAAGAAACAAAAGTTAAAAATAAAACAGAAACAGGAAAAGAAGTATTGGTAGAAGAAAATATGGTAGTTCCTGCCAATAAGAAAATTTGTGATAATGAAAATGTAAACCTAAATTTCAATTTCAGTAATGTATGTACTATCAACATTTCGCCTCCTGTTCTTGTAAGTAATACCAATTCTTGTGCTTTTGCAATGGGTTACGCTCAAACCAGAACTAACTTTTTAAATGGATTTAAATTAAGCAGCGATGTTAAGTTATTAACAGATGAAGCAATTACATTTATACCCAACAATTTGTCTTCATTTTATAATTGGGAGTTTGGAGATTGTGGCACTTCAACAGATGAACAAGCCATTTACACATTTAGAAAACCAGGCATTTATTTAGTTACATTAACACAAGGAACAACATGTGATACAGTAGTTTATTATGGTGCTGTTACCGTTTTTCCTAATCCTAAATCGGAAATCGATCCTACTGTTCCAGAATGCTTAGCAGATGAAGATGTTAGATTGAACAGAGCAACTACCATTGATTTAAGTCAACCAAGCTGTATTCCTACTGCCGATTGCACCCCTTATATTCCACTTAAAGCAGAAAATTGCAGATTAAAATTAATTTGGGATTTTGATAACGATTCTATAAAAGAAGAAACAATTGCTTTGAATGATACCAACTTAATTAATGGGAATATAGCTGTTCAATACGATTCAAATAAAGTGTTTACAACAAGTTTGGTTACCTCAATAGAAAATAGAGAAGAAACGCATTATAAATGGGAGAAAGCATGTGAAAAAGATACTGCAACAGCAAAAATAACGATTAATAATAGTTTTAAAATTTCAATGACAGCAACAGGCTGTGCTCCAGGAGAAATTCAGTTTACCAGCAACACTTTTGGTGGAGTAGCACCTTTTACTTATTTTTGGAACTTTGGAAATGGATTGACATCTTCACACTCAAGCCCATTAATTACGGTTGCTGATACAGGAATGTTATCAGTTGAATTAATAATTACCGATGCTAATAATTGTGTGAGTCATCTTTTATCAGCTGTTTATATTTCAGATTGTAATGCTAATGCAAGAACTTCTGGAAATGATAATGCTGAAAGTACTACTGATGGAAATAATAAAACAACGCTAATCGTTAATGATGAAGTTAAAGTATATCCAAATCCAACAGCAGGTCAAGTAACATTTGAATATAGCTTAAAAGAAAATAATGCACAAATCGTTATTACAGATTTAATGGGTAAAGTGGTAAGTTCAGTAAAAATTAATGGAGATAATAAAACAAAAATAGATTTATCAAAATTTCCCAAAGGAATTTACCTTTACAAAGTGATAGGGCAATCTAAAGTAATTTCGAGTGATAAAATTATATTGATGGAGTGAAAAAACAATCGACAACAAGCCCCATAGGCTTCTTTGATTCCGGATTAGGAGGGTTGACTATACTGTCGGAAGTATATCACATGCTATCTAATGAACAGTTGATTTATATGGCGGACAGTAAAAATGCTCCTTACGGCAAAAAATCTAAAGAAGAAATTATTGCTTTAAGTATTAAAAATACTGAAAAACTGATTGATTTAGGATGCAAAATGATTGTTGTAGCTTGCAATACAGCTACAACAAATGCCATTAAATATTTGAGAGAAAATTACAGTATTCCTTTTATAGGGATAGAACCAGCAATAAAACCTGCTGCTTTAAATTCTAAAATAGATAAAGTGGGAGTGTTGGCAACAAAAGGAACCTTAAGTAGTGAGTTATTTACACTTACTGCCAAAAAGTTTGAAAACACAAAGTTTATAGAGGTTGAAGGTGTAGGTTTAGTTGAAATAGTAGAAAGTGGCGAACTAGAAAAAGCATTGCCTTTATTAGAGCAATATTTGGGTGAAATGTTGATAAAAGGTGTTGATAGTGTGGTGTTAGGCTGTACTCATTACCCAATGTTAATTCCTATTATTAAAAGGATTTTACCTCCGCATATTGCTTTAATTGATTCAGGAGAAGCAGTTGCAAGACAAACCAAACACGTTTTAGAAGTAAATAATATGTTGAGGTATGCAGCCAACAAAAAAGAGCATGTTATCTATTCTAATGGAAATAATGTTGCAGTATTAACCACTTTTTTAAAACAACTAAAAATTGAAAATTGCTTGGTAAAACAAGAGAATTTTTAACCTACCTTCCAATTAGCTCTTTGTAGATAGCCTCATATTGAGGAAGAATTTTTTCAATATCAAACTGTTTTGCCTGTTGGTAAGCATTTTGTTTAAATTGTTCTAAAACAGCATCGTCAGAAAGAATTTTTAAAGCATTTGCTGCCATATCATCAATATCTCCTACATTACTTAAATAACCCGAAAAACCATGTTTGTTTACTTCTGGAATACCACCAGTATTAGATGAAATTACAGGAACTTTTGCTGCCATAGCTTCTAATGCAGCCAATCCAAAACTCTCTGACTCTGATGTGAGTAAAAACAAATCTGAAGCAGACAAAATACGCTCGGTATCTTTTAGTTTACCTAAAAAATGGACTTTGTCGCAAACCCCTTGTTCACGGCAGAATTCTTCTAATTGATACCTTTCTGGTCCATCACCAACTAATAATAATTTGGCAGGTATTTTTTCATTTACCTTAATAAAAACCTTAAACACATCTTGAACTCTTTTTACTTTTCGGAAGTTAGAGACATGTATTAATATTTTTTCGTTGTTAGGAGCAAAACTTTTTCTTATGCTAGAAGTATCTCCTAAGTTTTCATAATCTGAAAAACAAATGAAGTTGGGAATAACTTTAATTTCTCTTTTAATATTAAAATGAGCTAAAGTATCCTGTTTTAAACTTTCAGAAACAGCCGTTACAATATTAGATTCATTAATGGCAAAGGTAATTACAGGAGCAAATGATTTGTCTTTTCCAACAAGGGTAATGTCTGTTCCGTGTAAAGTAGTAATAAAAGGTATCTTTATCCCTTCCGATTGTAAAATATGTTGAGCCATATAAGCTGCAGAAGCATGTGGAATAGCATAGTGAACATGAAGTACATCTAATTTTTCAAATTTGATAACATCAACTAATTTGCTTGTTAATACTAGCTCATAAGGCTGGTAATCGAATAATGGGTAATTGGTAACTTTTACTTCGTGATAAAAAATATTTTCTGAGAAAAGATCTAATTTAAAGGGTTGCTGATAAGATATAAAATGAACTTTATTTCCTTTTGCAGCGAGTGCCTTTCCTAGCTCGGTGGCAACAACGCCACTTCCCCCAAAGGTTGGATAACAAACTATTCCGATTTTCATAAAAAAAATTTAAGCCTATCTAAAAGGCTAGTTAATTTCGGGATAAAATTAAGCCAATTGTATCAGGCAAAAAAGGTAAAATAAGTTAAATTATTCTTCTTTGGCGTAAATAAGTGTAGAACAATTAGATTCCTTAAAAATTTCGTTTGCCAACCTTCTTATGTCTTCAGTAGTAACTTTTCTGTATGCTTCTATATCTGTATTTACCTTGTTGGCATCACCTAAAAGTTCATTAATAGCAAGATTCATGGCTTTATTTAAAACACTCGTTTCTGAAAATGCTTGCATAGACTCCACTTTGTTTTTTACTTTTTCTAATTCCCTAGGAGTTACAGCTAGTTTTTTTATTTTTTCGACTTCATTAATTATTCCATTTTCTGCATCATTAAAAGATGTGTTTTCAGAAATATGACCACTAATAATAAGAAGTCCGTCATCAAAACTTCCTAAAACGTAAGCATTAATATTGCTGAAAAGTTTTTGTTCTTTAATAAGAGAAATATAAAGTTTAGATGAGTTTCCTAAAGATAAAATATCAGTAAGTAAGTCGGTTGCATAAAAATCCGGATGTGTTTTACTGCACATTTTATAAGCTTTATAAATAGCATTAGCAGGCACTTTTCTTTTAACTTCTAATCTTCTTGCTTCTTTTTGAAAAGGTTCTTTAGCTAAGTTTCTGTTGTTATTATTTCCTGATGAGATGCCTCCAAACCACTTTTCTGTAAGCTGTTTTATTTCATCCAACTCAATATTTCCAGCAATGGATAAAATAGCATTATTTGGAGTGTAATAAGTATTAAAAAAGTCTTTTACCTCTTGCATAGTAGCATTTTCAATGTGGCTAATTTCTTTTCCAATAGTGGCCCATTTGTAAGGGTGAACTTGATAAGCTAAAGGTCTGAGCAAAAGCCAAACATCGCCATAAGGCTGGTTTAAATAGTTTTGCTTAAACTCTTCAATTACTACCTGACGTTGAACTTCAAGGCTTTTTTCAGTAAAAGCTAAACTTAACATTCGGTCTGATTCTAACCAAAAAGCAGTTTCTAAATTTTCTTTAGGAAGCGTGATGTAGTAATTGGTAATATCATTAGAAGTAAATGCATTGTTTTCTCCTCCCACTTTTTGGAGTGGTTCATCAAAGTTTGGAATGTTTACAGAACCGCCAAACATTAAATGTTCAAATAAATGAGCAAAACCAGTATGGTCTTCATCCTCATCTCTTGCTCCTACATTGTATAACACATTAAAAGCAACAATAGGTGTAGAAATATCTTTATGAACAATAACTTTTAAACCATTAGTGAGGGTAAATTTTTCAAATTGAATCATAAGTATTTAAAATTGAAATTTTGATGAATTAATTGTTGCAATTGCTTGATGGTATTCTTTAATGATGGTTTCAATAATTTCTTTAACAGGTTTAATGTCATCAATTAATCCAGCAATCTGACCAATTTCTAATTCACCTTCATTTAAATCACCTTCAAACATTCCTTTTTTAGCTCGCCCTCTACCTAAAAGGTTTTTTAGTTCCTCAGCATTAGCTCCATTTTGAATGGCAAGTTGTATATCATTAAAAAATTTGTTTTTCAATAATCTAACAGGAGTAATTTCTTTAAGGGTTAATAAAGTATCGCCTTCTTTGGCTTTTACAATTTCATTTTTAAAATTAATATGAGAAGAAGCTTCTTCTGATGCAGCAAATCTGCTTCCCATTTGAACGCCATCAGCACCAAGGTTTAAAGCTGCAAGTATTGTATTACCTGTAGCAATGCCACCAGCAGCAATAATTGGGATGTGCAGTTCTTTTTTTACCATAGGAATTAAACAAAGAGTAGTTGTTTCTTCTCGTCCATTATGTCCACCAGCCTCAAAACCTTCAGCAACAATAGCGTCAACTCCAGCCTCTTGTGCTTTTAATGCAAACTTAACCCCCGGAACAACATGTACTACTGTTATTCCTTGTTCTTGAAGAAAAGAAGTATAGGTTTTTGGATTTCCTGCTGAGGTAAAAACAATTTTAACTTCTTCTTCAATTATAATCTTAATCATTTCCTCCATTTGAGGGTATAACATAGGTAGGTTTACACCAAATGGTTTGTTGGTGGCATTTTTACACTTTTTTATATGCTCATGAAAAACTTCTGGATACATAGATCCTGCTCCAATTAGTCCTAAACCACCTGAGTTACTCACTGCTGAGGCGAGTTTCCAACCGCTATTCCATATCATACCACCTTGTATTATAGGATATTGAATGTTAAAAAGTTTACAGATTTTATTCATTGTATTACATTGTATTTGTACATTTGCGAAATTACTAAATGAATTGATTGGACAAAAAATAACTTTTATTTAAACTATTAAAGTATTACATTTGTTCTTTTTTTGTAGATTTGCTTTTATGCTTAGAAAATTACTATTCGTTATAATCATCTTTTCAAGTAGCTTGAGTTTTGGTCAGTATCTTACTGATTACGGCTTTTCTGTAGGTGCTTCTAACTACTTAGGAGATATTGGTGGTGGAGAAGGAACAAGAAGAGACTTTGTAATGGATATGAAATTTAATGCCACCCGATGGAACTTAGGTGGGTTTTACAGATATAGAATTTCTCCTAAATTTGGAATAAAAGGAACGTTGAATTATATTCGTCTTTCAGGAGATGATGCTAATACAACTTACCCATATAGAAGAGGTAGAAACTTAAACTTTAAAAACGATATGTTTGAGTTAGCGGCAATCGGAGAGTTGTATATTTATAAAGTAAATGATGTTGGAGGTACGGGCAGATATACTTCTGACTTCAACTTATATTTATTTGCTGGAGCTGGACTTTTTTATAGTAACCCTAAAGGGCAAGATGCTAATGGGGAGTGGGTAGCACTTCAACCTTTACAAACAGAGGGTGTGGCTTATGGTAAATTTAATTTTACTATTCCTACAGGGGTTGGCTTCTACTATACTATAAATAGGAAATATAGATTAGGCATGGAAATAGGGTGGAGAACTACTTTTACTGACTATATTGATGATGTAAGTACAGAATACATAGCTCACACAGACCCAATAGCAGCTGCTATGGCAAATAAAACTAATCAAGGGGTTATTAATCAAATTGCTATTGACAACCCTGATGCTGAAAAATTACCTAGAGTTACAACTTATCAGCCAGGCAGAAAGAGAGGAGATTCTTCTCATGACGATAGTTATCTAACAGCAACGGTTAATTTTAGTTGGGCGATTAGAAGTAAAAGTAAATATTATAGATCTAGACATGGTTGGGTGCTTGGTAAAAAAGGTCCAAAACGTAGAAAGTCGAGAGCTAAATTCTAATTTAAAAAAACAATTAAGAGCGTAATTTTTGTACGCTCTTTTTTTATAGCGTATTTTATATTAGCTATTTTTGTTTTTCAGAAAAATATATTTTAATGAAATCATACAATTTAACACATCTTGAAGAGCTCGAGGCAGAAGCAATATACATTTTGCGAGAAGTAGCCTCTCAATTTGAAAAACCAGCTCTTCTTTTTTCAGGAGGGAAAGATTCTATCGTTGTAGCACATATGGCTCGTAAAGCATTTTGGCCAGCAAAAATTCCATTTCCTTTAGTTCATATAGATACAGGACATAATTTTCCTGAAACAATTCAATTTAGGGATAAGTTTATTGAAAAATTGGGAAGTCAGCTTATTGTTGGTTCTGTGCAACAGTCTATTAATGAAGGAAAAGCGGTTGAAGAAAAAGGGTTTAATGCAAGTAGAAATGCATTACAAACCGTTACTTTACTCGAAACTATTGAACAATATAAATTTGATTGTGCAATAGGAGGTGCTAGAAGAGATGAGGAAAAAGCTAGAGCAAAAGAACGTTTCTTTTCCCATAGAGATGAATTTGGTCAATGGGATCCTAAAAACCAAAGACCTGAACTTTGGAATATCTTTAATGGAAGAAAAAATATGGGGGAACATTTTAGGGTTTTTCCTATTAGTAACTGGACAGAAATGGATGTATGGCAATATATTTTGAAAGAAAATATTGAAATCCCATCTATTTATTTAGCACACCAAAGAGAAGTTTTTATTAGAGAGGGTGTAATTATGAGTACTTCTAGCTTTATTCAACAGAGAGATAACGAAATTACCACTAATATGCAAGTCAGATTTAGAACTATTGGTGATGCTACATGTACAGGTGCTGTTGAATCTAATGCTGATTCAATAGAAAAAATTATTGAAGAAGTTGCAGCAGCAAGAACAACTGAAAGAGGGACAAGGTCTGATGACAAACGTTCTGAAGCAGCTATGGAGGATAGAAAAAAACAAGGGTATTTTTAAAGTTTAAGTAAAGAAAAAATGGAAGATTTAATTATAGATAACCAAACATCATCTTATTTAGATATGGAGCTGCTGCGTTTTTCTACAGCAGGAAGTGTTGATGATGGTAAAAGTACTTTGATAGGAAGATTACTATATGACTCAAAATCAATTTTTGCAGATCAATATGAGGCAATAGAAGAAACGAGCAAAAGAAAAGGTGATGAGAATGTAAATTTAGCCCTTTTAACAGACGGGCTAAGAGCAGAGAGAGAACAAGGAATAACCATTGATGTTGCATATAGATACTTTGCTACACCAAAACGTAAATTTATTATTGCAGATACTCCTGGTCATATTCAATATACGAGGAATATGGTTACAGGAGCTTCAACATCTAATTTGTCAATAATTCTTGTTGATGCTCGTCAAGGTGTAGTAGAACAGACTTGTCGTCATACGTTTATTTCTTCTTTATTAGGAATTCCTCATGTTGTGTTTTGTATAAATAAAATGGATTTGGTTGATTATTCAGAGGAAGTTTTTGAAAAGATTAAAAAAGATTTAGAAGCATTTTCTTCGAAACTTGAGGTAAGGGACATCCACTTTGTGCCTATAAGTGCTTTAAAAGGAGACAATGTTGTTAATAAGTCTGAAAATATGCCTTGGTATCAGGGCTCAACATTAATGTATTTGCTAGAAAGTATTCATATCGGCAGCGACTATAACCATGTTGATTGTAGGCTTCCTGTTCAGTATGTTGTGAGACCACAGTCGGATGAATTTCATGATTTTAGAGGTTATTCAGGAAGAATAGCTGGTGGGATATTTAAAAAAGGAGATGAAGTTGTAGTTTTGCCGTCAGGCTTTTCTTCTAAAATTAAATCTATTCATATTTATAATAAAGAAATTAAAGAAGCTTTTTCTCCTATGTCGGTAACCATGACATTAGAAGATGATATTGATATAAGTAGAGGAGGTATGATTGTGAGAGAAAATAACCAGCCCAATGTTAGTCAAGATTTAGATTTAATGATATGTTGGTTAAACGATAAACCAATGATTAATGGAGGTAAATATGCCATTAAACATACCACCAATGATGCACGTTGTATTATTAAAGAAGTTAAGTACAAGGTCAATATTAATACGCTTCATAGAGTTGAAGATGATAAAGTTATTAACACTAATGATATAGCTAGGGTTACGATAAGAACTACTCGTCCGTTATTGTTTGATAAGTACAGTAGGAATAGGATAACGGGAAGTTTAATTTTAATTGATGAGGCTACCAATGAAACAGTTGGTGCTGCAATGATAGTTTAATTATTAACTACTTAATATCGTATTTGTTGAAAAGTTGGCGTGCTATTGTGCCAACTTTTTTGTTTTTTAGCGTAAAATTTACCCAAATTTAATATGTTAATCATTATTAAATTCTATTAATGTGGTATCTTTATGGTTTAAATGTTAATTAATAAAGATTAAAGTTATAATAAGGCAACCTAACTATTTGATTCTCGTCTGAGAATTTGAACTAACAAATTTTTAATTATGAATAAATTTTTTCCACTATTACTTTTATTTTTTTTAATTCTAGTTGGAAACAATAAACTTAATGCACATTCTGTACAAGTAGGTTATTGCTATAATTGTAATGGAGATTTGCGTATTTGGGTAGAACATTGGCATAGTACAGAGCCCATAGGATCTACAACAATGACTTTAAATGTTACAGTAAATAATGTAACAACACAACAAACAGGTTCTCCAAGCACAGGTATTCAGAATACTAATGTGAATAACTTACCGGGATGTACTACTCCTATAACTATATTTGGTAGTTGTCCAGGTCAGGCAAACACTTATAATGATTGGGTGTCTTATGACTTTCCTGGTATGCCAACCAATACTCCTATTACGATAGAAATAGTATCTGGAAATACCGTGTTTACACAAGATGGTTGTGGGATGTACCCTGCTTCTACGGGATTAATAATTATTCCCCCACCACCAACATATCCAGATATTACAGAATGTGGAGGGAATGGAAATACAGTAGGGCCTTTTAATTTTCCTGCTGGTAATACATGGACAAATAGTAATCCAGCAATAGGTTTGCCGGCAAGTGGTACAGGAAACATACCTGCTTTTACACCAACCAATAGCTCTACTATACAAATTGCTACAATTACTATGTCAAATACTTGTGGAACTACTTCTTTTGATATAACTATTATTCCTGCTCCAACAGCTAACTTTTCTGCTCCAGGTATAGGGGGTGCGTCTGTATGTCCTGGTCAACCAGTAACATTTACTGACACATCTACACCTGTTCCGGGAAGTAATATTGTTAGTTGGGAATGGGATTTTGGTGATGGCTCGCCACTTGTTAACACACAAAATCCAACACACACATTTCCTCTAAATCCGTTGAGTTATAATGTTACTTTAACGGTTACAGATGCTAATGGGTGCTCAACGGTATTAACTCAAACAATAAATTTTGGAGGTCCTACTGCAAATTTTAATGCTTTAAATGTATGTGATGGAAATGCAATAAATTTTAACGATGCATCCACACCAGCAGCAACAATAACCAATTGGAATTGGGATTTTAATAATGATGGGATTGTAGATAACACCCAACAAAATCCTTCTTATTCCTACCCAGGTCCTGGCTCATATCAGGTTGAACTAATGGTCGAAGCAAATGGCGGATGTAAGGATTCTATTGTTAAAACAGTAGTTGTTAATCCAAATCCAACGGCTAATTTTAATGCTAACAATGAGTGTTTAGGCACTGCTGTCACATTTAATGATATGTCTTTAGTTGCTACGGGAAATATAATAGGTTGGGCTTGGGATTTTGGAGATAACTCTCCTGTTAATAATATCCAAAATCCAAGTTATGGTTATGCCGCTGCAGGTTTCTACAATGTAACTTTAACAGTTACCTCTGATAGTGGTTGCACAAATAATATCACAATTCCTATAGAAGTTTATTCTAATCCTATCGCAGAATTTTCAGCCGATACAGCTTGTGCAGGTTTTAATACTAGTTTTGCAGATCTAAGTACTGCTGGAAGTGGGGGAAATGTCACTAATTGGGAATGGGATTTTGATAATGATAACAACCCTGATGATTTTACTCAAAATCCTTCATATATTTTTCCAGGACCGGGAACATATCCTGTAAACCTTTCTATTACAGATGTTACAGGTTGTGTACATGATACTACAATAAACATAAGTGTGTCTCCCCAACCAACCGCTGATTTTACTTTTACCAATGAGTGTTTTGGAACACTTTCAACTTTTACAGATGTATCATTACCTAATGGAGGAATAATTTCAAATTGGAATTGGGATTTTGATAATGATGGAATAGTAGACAATATGAATCAGAATCCTACAAATGCCTATCCTGCTCCTGGTAGTTACACTACTGAATTACAGATAGAAACAGCTTTAGGATGTGTTGACTCTATAACTAAAACGGTTATAGTACACCCCGTTCCTGTTGCCCATTTTGGGCCTTCAGATGTATGTTTAAATACTCCAACTCAATTTACTGATTCTTCAACAGTTTTAACAGGAAGTATTATAAATTGGCAATGGGATTTTGGAGATGGTGTTGGAACAAGTACACAACAAAATCCAATTTATACTTATGCTAATGCAGGTACTTATAATGCAACACTTACAGTTACAACAGATAGTGGATGTACACATACAGGAACAGTAACAGTTACTGTTTATCCTAACCCGACAGCGTCATTTACAACTGCAGATGTATGTCAGAATTTAGCTGCACAATTTACAGATCAATCTGCAGGTAATGGAGGTACAATTAATCAATGGGATTGGGATTTTGATTATAATGGAGTAACCCATTATACAGACAACATCAATCAAAATCCTTCTAATAATTATGCTGCTGCTGGAACCTATACTGTTGAGTTAATAGTTACTACATCAGTTGGATGTTCCGATACAGTAAGTAATCCAATAACCATTCATCCGATGCCAAATGCAGCATATACACATACAGATGTATGTTATACTGATGCAAATACATTTACGGATAATTCAAATGTTTCATCAGGTACAATTACCAATTGGGATTGGGACTTTGATGATAATTCTCCAATTAACAATACTCAAAACCCTACTTATACTTACGGTAGTGATGGAGCGTATAATGTTACCTTAGTAGTAACTACAGATCAAAACTGTAAGGACACAGTTACTCATACGGTAAATGTTTGGTCGCTTCCAGTAGTTGACTTTACTCCTACAGAAGTTTGTTTGAACACACCAACTCAATTTCAAGATTTAACAACGGTTAATATAGGAAATAGTGTTGCATGGGCATGGGATTTTGATGACGGTACAAATTCAAATGCACAAAACCCAATACACACTTACCCTGTAGATGGACCGTTTCAGGTAACATTAGTAGTGACTACCAATCATGGGTGTGTAGATTCAACAACTAAAACAGTGACAATAAATCCATTACCACAAGTGAGTTTTTCAGCTGATACCTTATCAGGCTGTTCACCGGTAATAGTTAATTTTACAGATAACTCAGTGATTAACGCTCCGGGAAATAATGTAGCTTGGGATTGGAATTTCGGTAATGGTATGACATCAACCCAACAAAACCCAACAGGAATTTCTTTTGAAAATTCATCAAACACTTCTGTTGCAACTTTTGGAATAAGCTTAACAGTCACCTCTGATAAAGGTTGTGTGATAAAGGATACCATAACCAATATGATTACATCGTATCCAATACCTACAGCAGCATTTACTTACGGACCTGAACCAACCAATATTTATGATGCTGAAATTACCTTTATAGATAATTCGATTATAGCAAGCCAATGGATATGGGATTTAGGAGATGGAGCATCATCAACAGATCAAAATCCAGTTCATCATTATACAGATTCGGGGTCTTATTATGTTACGCTTTATATGGAAAACATATATGGATGTAGAGACACAGCATCAAAAATGATAAGAATAGATCCAACATTTGCTATCTTTATACCAAATGCCTTTACACCAGATGGAGACAATGTAAACGATTTCTTTTTTGTAAAAGGCTATGGAATTACCCAATTAGAAACCTTAGTGTTTGATAGGTGGGGAGTGTTAGTGTATGAAGGGTATCAACTAGATTCTAAATGGGACGGTTCTTATAAAGGGAAATTAGGAGTTACGGATGTATATCCGTATAAAATTAGAGCTAGAGACCTTTTTGGAGAGTGGCATGAGTTTACAGGAAAAGTAACCTTACTTAAATAAGTAGTACAAACCTTAAAATTAAATAAATATATCAACGTCTACAAAAAGGAAACTAACACTTTAAATTATGAATAAATTATTTACACTATTTTTTTTATTTTTTTTAATCATAGTTGGAAATAACAAATTAAGAGCACATTCTGTACAAGTGGGTTATTGTTATAACTGTAATGGTGATTTACGAATTTGGGTAGAGCATTGGCATGCAAATGCTGCTGTAAACTCTACCACGATGACTTTAAATGTTACAGTTAATGGTGTGACAACACAACAAACAGGTAATCCGGTTTCAAACCTACAAAACACTCCTGTCGGGAATTTACCGGGATGTACTACTCCTATAACTATATTTGGTACCTGTCCAGGACAAGCAAATACTTATAATGATTGGGTAAATTTTGACTTTCCTGGTATGCCAACTAATACTCCTATTACCATAGAAATAATATCAGGAAATACAGTTTTTACCGAAGATGGTTGTGGTATGTACCCTGCTTCCACAGGACTAATAATCATTCCACCACCACCTACATTTCCTGATATTGTTGAATGTGGAGGGAATGGAAATACAGTAGGACCTTTTAATTTTCCTGTAGGTAACACATGGACGAATAGCAATCCAGCGATAGGTATACCAGCAAGTGGTACAGGAAATATACCAGCATTTACACCAACAAATGGTCCTACACCACAAACTGCCACAATAACCATGACAAATACTTGTGGAACATCGTCATTTAATATAACAATTAATCCATCACCAGTACCATTTTTTTCAGCGCCAGGTATAGGAGGAGGTTCTGTTTGTCCTGGACAACCAGTAACATTTACAAATTTATCTACCCCAGTACCGGGAAGTAATATTGTTTCGTATGAATGGGATTTTGGAGATGGCTCTCCATCAGTTACTACACAAAGCCCCACTCACATCTTTCCATTAAATCCGTTAACATACAATGTTACTTTAACAGCTACAGATGCAAATGGTTGTTCATCAGACACAACATTAACCATTAATTTTGGAGGACCTACGGCAGCATTTACAACAGCTAATATATGTGAAGGTATACCTGTTAGTTTCACAGATGCTTCTACACCGACAGCAACAATAACCAATTGGAATTGGGATTTTAATAATGATGGGGTTGTAGATAATACCCAACAAAACCCTTCCTACTCCTACCCTGGGCCTGGCACATATCAGGTTGAATTAATGGTTGAAGCAAATGGCGGATGTAAGGATTCTATTGTTCATACGGTAGTTGTTAATCCTATGCCTACATCAGTTTTTACTGCCGATGATGAGTGTATAGGCTCTACTACTATTTTCAATAATACCTCAACAATTTCATCCGGCAATGTAACTTGGAGTTGGGATTTTGATGATGGATCTCCGTTTGATAACACACAAAATCCAACGCATACTTACACTGCTTCAGGTACATATAATGTGACACTTACAGTTACTTCTGATAGTGGGTGTATAGCAAATTTAACAGTTCCTGTAGATGTTTTTGATAGCCCGACAGCGTCATTTACAACTGCAGATGTATGTCAGAATTTAGCTGCACAATTTACAGATCAATCTGCAGGTAATGGAGGTACAATTAATCAATGGGATTGGGATTTTGATTATAATGGAGTAACCCATTATACAGACAACATCAATCAAAATCCTTCTAATAATTATGCTGCTGCTGGAACCTATACTGTTGAGTTAATAGTTACTACATCAGTTGGATGTTCCGATACAGTAAGTAATCCAATAACCATTCATCCGATGCCAAATGCAGCATATACACATACAGATGTATGTTATACTGATGCAAATACATTTACGGATAATTCAAATGTTTCATCAGGTACAATTACCAATTGGGATTGGGACTTTGATGATAATTCTCCAATTAACAATACTCAAAACCCTACTTATACTTACGGTAGTGATGGAGCGTATAATGTTACCTTAGTAGTAACTACAGATCAAAACTGTAAGGACACAGTTACTCATACGGTAAATGTTTGGTCGCTTCCAGTAGTTGACTTTACTCCTACAGAAGTTTGTTTGAACACACCAACTCAATTTCAAGATTTAACAACGGTTAATATAGGAAATAGTGTTGCATGGGCATGGGATTTTGATGACGGTACAAATTCAAATGCACAAAACCCAATACACACTTACCCTGTAGATGGACCGTTTCAGGTAACATTAGTAGTGACTACCAATCATGGGTGTGTAGATTCAACAACTAAAACAGTGACAATAAATCCATTACCACAAGTGAGTTTTTCAGCTGATACCTTATCAGGCTGTTCACCGGTAATAGTTAATTTTACAGATAACTCAGTGATTAACGCTCCGGGAAATAATGTAGCTTGGGATTGGAATTTCGGTAATGGTATGACATCAACCCAACAAAACCCAACAGGAATTTCTTTTGAAAATTCATCAAACACTTCTGTTGCAACTTTTGGAATAAGCTTAACAGTCACCTCTGATAAAGGTTGTGTGATAAAGGATACCATAACCAATATGATTACATCGTATCCAATACCTACAGCAGCATTTACTTACGGACCTGAACCAACCAATATTTATGATGCTGAAATTACCTTTATAGATAATTCGATTATAGCAAGCCAATGGATATGGGATTTAGGAGATGGAGCATCATCAACAGATCAAAATCCAGTTCATCATTATACAGATTCGGGGTCTTATTATGTTACGCTTTATATGGAAAACATATATGGATGTAGAGACACAGCATCAAAAATGATAAGAATAGATCCAACATTTGCTATCTTTATACCAAATGCCTTTACACCAGATGGAGACAATGTAAACGATTTCTTTTTTGTAAAAGGCTATGGAATTACCCAATTAGAAACCTTAGTGTTTGATAGGTGGGGAGTGTTAGTGTATGAAGGGTATCAACTAGATTCTAAATGGGACGGTTCTTATAAAGGGAAATTAGGAGTTACGGATGTATATCCGTATAAAATTAGAGCTAGAGACCTTTTTGGAGAGTGGCATGAGTTTACAGGAAAAGTAACCTTACTTAAATAAGTAGACACAAACTTTTTAAAATAGTCAACAGCCCATTAGTTTAAACTAATGGGCTGTTGCATTTAGATAAAAGCACTATTTTTAGTAATATTGACCTTTAATAATTTAATGTTGGAAATATGTCAAACACAGCTAAAATAAACGAGTACATACAAAGTAATAAGCAAAGATTTTTAGAGGAATTAATAGATTTATTGAAAATTCCATCAATAAGTGCTGATTCTAAATACAACAAAGAAACTTACCAAACTGCCGAAGAAGTTAAAAAAAGATTAGTTGAAGCAGGAGCAGATAATGTTGAAATATGCGACACAAAAGGACACCCTGTTGTTTATGGAGAAAAAATTATTGACACTAATTTGCCAACAGTTTTGATTTACGGACATTATGATGTTCAGCCACCAGATCCATTAGATTTGTGGACATCACCACCTTTTGAACCTATAATTAAAAAAACAGAAAACCATCCCGAAGGAGCTATTTTTGCAAGAGGAGCTTGTGATGATAAAGGACAAATGTATATGCATGTAAAGGCTTTTGAAGCCATGATGAAGACCAATACCCTTTCATGCAATGTGAAATTTATGATTGAAGGAGAAGAAGAGATAGGGTCGGAAAATTTAGAAACTTACATTAAAGAAAATAAAGAAAAGCTTAAAGCAGATGTTATTGTAATTTCTGATACAGGTATAATTGCAAATGATATTCCTTCTATAACAGTTGGACTTAGAGGATTAAGCTACATGGAAGTTGAGGTTACAGGGCCAAACAGAGACTTACATTCAGGTTTATATGGAGGTGCTGTTGGTAATCCAATAAATATTCTTTGTGAAATGATCGCTAAGTTGAAAGACGATAAAAATAAAATTACCATACCAGGTTTTTATGATAAAGTAGAGATTATTAGTGAAGAAGAAAGGGCCGAAATGGCAAAAGCTCCATTTAGTTTAGAAGCATACAAAAAGTCTATTGGACTAACTGATGTTGATGGAGAAGAGGGTTACACCACAAATGAAAGAAATTCTATTAGACCAACATTAGATGTAAATGGAATTTGGGGAGGATATACTGGTGAAGGAGCAAAGACTGTATTGCCATCAAAAGCGTATGCTAAAATTTCCATGAGATTGGTTCCTCATCAAGATTCTGATGAGATCTCTGATTTATTTACTGAATATTTTAAGAGTATTGCTCCTCCGTCTGTGAGTGTAAAAGTTACTCCACATCATGGAGGAACGCCTTATGTAACTCCAATTGATTTTTCAGGATATTTAGCAGCTAAAAACGCTATGGAAGCTACTTTTGGAAAAGCTCCAATACCCGTTAGAAGTGGAGGAAGTATTCCTATAGTCGCTTTGTTTGAACAAGTGTTAGGATTAAAATCTGTTTTAATGGGCTTTGGATTAGACTCTGATGCAATTCATTCTCCTAATGAGCATTATGGCGTGTTTAATTATTTTAAAGGTATAGAGACTATACCATTGTTTTTTGAGCAATTTGCTAAATTACATAAATGAGAACGCTGAAAAACACCATTGTATTGCTTTCTATTCTTTCGCTATTCGGTTGTATGGAGTATAAGGAGGTTGAGCTAGTAGAGGTTAAGCAAGTGGCTGTTCGAGTATTTTCTATGAAGGAAATTAGGCTTGTTGTTTATATGCAGATTCATAATCCTAATAATTATAAAATAGCTATAACAGAAGCAGATATGGAGCTTTTTGTTAAAGGTAAAAAAATCGGAAATGCTAAATTAGATAACACAATCGTTCTCCCAAAAAACTCAAATGAAGTGTATGAAGCTTTGGTTTTTACTCCAATGAATGAAATGCAGACAAACGCAATTCCAACAATATTAAGTGTGATTGGTCAGTCTACTGTGCCGGTTCATGTAAAAGGATATGTAAAAGGAAAAGTGAAAGGTGTTGCTAAAAAAATTCCCGTTGAATTTACAGATAATGTTAGATTAAAGCGTTAGATTTTTATAAAATTCATTTTCTATCGCTTCACTTCTTTTAACCACTTTTTTTGCCCATTCAATAAGTAAATTGGTTTTTTCTTGATCAGTTAACTGCCAATTAATGTTAGATGATTTAAGTCGTTTAGAAATTTCGTACATGCAAATTGCTCCTGAAACAGAAATGTTTAAACTTTCCGTAAATCCATACATAGGTATTTTTACATGTTCATCAGCGTTGTTTAATACTAAATCAGACAATCCATCTTGTTCGGTGCCAAAGAATAACGCAAATTTGTTTTCAATAGGAATATTTTCAATCAAATAGCTGTCTGCATGTGGTGAGGTAGCATAAATTTTATAACCTTGTGATTTTAATTGGTTGATGCAACTTAGTGTATTATTTTCTAATTCATTATGCTTGTGAATGTCTAGCCATTTTGAAGCACCCATAACCACTTTTGGATTAATATTGTATTCGTTTTTATTTTCAATAATATGTACATTTTGAACACCAAAAACATCGCAACTTCTTAAAATAGCACTTGCATTATGTGACTGAAAAATATCTTCTAAAACTACCGTAAAATGGTTCGTTCTGCTTGAAATAACTTCTTGAAATATAGCTTGTTTGTTTTCAGAAACAAAACTTAGTAAGTGGTCTAAAAAGGCTTTGTTTTTTAATGTCATAATAAAGCAAAAGTATTAAAAAAGCGTTTAATATATTTAATTGATATTTTTCAAAAATGAAAATATGTCAGTAGCTTTTAATAAGTAAAATTAAAACTAAGACTAAAAACCACTATTTGTGCAATTATGTCATACTATAATATCTAAAAATCTCATGGCATAAAATATGACAAGTGCATATTACATAAAAATTATTATTAACCAAAAACTATAAAAATATGTCATTAAAAATTAAACCATTGGCAGACAGAGTAATTATTGAAGCTGCCCCAGCAGAAGAAAAAACTGCCGGAGGAATTATCATTCCTGATACTGCTAAAGAAAAACCTCAAAGAGGAAAAGTTTTAGCTGTAGGAAACGGAAAAAAAGATGAACCTATGACGGTTAAAAAAGGTGATGTTGTTTTATATGGTAAATATGCCGGAACAGAAATCACTATTGAAGGTAAAGATTACCTTATTATGAAAGAAGCGGACATTTACGCAATTGTTTAATTATTAATTAACAAAACAAAAAAATTATAGAGTTATGGCAAAAGATATAAAATTTAATTTAGAAGCAAGAAATGGCTTAAAGTCAGGTGTTGATAAGTTAGCCGATGCAGTAAAAGTAACATTAGGACCAAAAGGAAGAAATGTTATTATTGATAAAAAATTTGGTGCACCACATGTAACAAAAGACGGTGTAACTGTTGCTAAAGAAATTGAATTAAAAGATCCTATAGAAAATATGGGAGCTCAAATGGTAAAAGAAGTAGCCAATAAAACTGCTGATGATGCAGGAGATGGAACTACCACTGCTACTATTTTAGCACAATCTATCATCACAACAGGCTTAAAGAATGTTGCTGCTGGTGCTAACCCAATGGATTTAAAAAGAGGTATTGATAAAGCAGTTTCTGCGGTGGTAGGCGAACTTAAAAATATTTCTAAAAAAGTAGGTAATGATAATGAAAAAATCCGTCAGGTAGCTACTGTATCTGCTAATAATGATGAAACTATTGGTGCTTTAATTGCTCAGGCAATGGAAAAAGTAAAAACAGAAGGAGTAATTACTGTTGAAGAAGCTAAAGGAACAGAAACTTATGTTGATGTTGTTGAAGGGATGCAATTCGACAGAGGTTATTTATCTCCTTATTTTGTTACTGATGCAGAAAAAATGATTGTGGAAATGAACAATCCATACATTTTAATTTATGATAAGAAAATTACAGGAATGAAGGATTTATTACCTGTTTTAGAGCCAGTAGCTCAATCAGGAAAACCTTTGTTAATTATTGCAGAAGATGTAGAAGGAGAGGCTTTAGCTACATTAGTAGTTAATAAAATTAGAGCGGGATTAAAAATAGCAACTGTTAAAGCTCCTGGCTTTGGAGATAGAAGAAAAGCAATGTTAGAAGATATTGCTGTTTTAACAGGTGGTACTTTAATTTCTGAAGAACAAGGGTTTAAATTAGAAAACACAACACTTGATATGCTTGGAACAGCTGAAAAAATTACTATTGATAAGGACAACACAACAATAGTAAACGGTGCTGGTAAAAAAGCTGATATTAAAGCAAGAGTAGAGCAAATTAAAGCTCAAATTAAAACTACTACTTCAGATTACGATAAAGAAAAACTTCAGGAAAGATTAGCTAAGTTAGCTGGTGGAGTTGCTGTACTTTATGTTGGCGCAACTACTGAAGCAGAAATGAAAGAGAAAAAAGATAGAGTGGATGATGCACTTGCTGCAACAAGAGCTGCTGTAGAAGAAGGAATTGTTCCAGGTGGTGGTGTTGCTTTAATTAGAGCTGAAAAAGGTTTGAAAAACCTAAAAGGTGTAAATGAAGATGAAAATACAGGTATTGCTATCGTAAGAAGAGCATTAGAAGAACCATTAAGGCAAATAATATCTAATGCTGGTGGTGAAGGAGCTGTTGTGGTTCAAAAAATTAGAGAAGGTAAAGACGATTTTGGATACAACGCAAGAACAGAAGAATATACCAACATGTATAAAGCAGGTATTATTGATCCTACTAAAGTAACTAGAATTGCATTAGAAAATGCAGCATCAATTGCAGCATTACTTTTAACAACAGAGTGTGTGATTAGTGATGAGCCTGAAAAAGAAGAGTCAGGAATGCCACCGATGGGAGGCATGGGCGGAGGAATGCCAGGCATGATGTAATCTAAAAAATAACAGAAAAACCAAAAAAAACCGATAAATTTTATCGGTTTTTTTTGGTTGGTTAAACTAGGATATTAAGTTTATTTAGAAGCTAATCCGTTAATTACAGATTGTATGGTTAGTGCTAAGTTTTTTGCATCATTATCTTGTATGCGTTGATCGGTAATCTGAGCCATTACAAAAACATTATTTACATCACTTTCTAGGTATTTTTTTCTCGCTAGAATTACTTCTTCTAATGTTTCAAATTTTCCTATAGAATAAATTTTGTTATCGCCACTAATTTCCATTATTTGCTCATCACCAATGGTTTCTAAAATTTTATCAACCATCTCTACAGAATTGATAGGAATTGCTAAAGCGTAATAATGATCTAGCCCAGAGCGTTGAACTTGCAATAGGTATTCAACTTCAATATTGCTAATTTTTTCAGGATTGTTATTACTAGCAACTTCAGTATCGGTTATTTGATTTTTATATTGAAGCGAAATGGCATCGGCTATAGATATTTCTTCTTGGTCATTAAAAGCAATTATATTTACGTTTTTTAAATCTAATTGAAGTAATTCATTTTTTGCAGAATCTGCTTCATTAAAAGTTAAGAATTTCCCAAACTGAAAATATTCTTTTTGTTGGATGGTTATTTTACTCAGGTATGGATACTCTGTAATCAATTGATTAGTCTTTTGAATGTCTTTAGCATCAATCTCTAATTGATAAATTATCCCTTTAGGTAGGTTAGGATTACTTGCATTGGTTGTTGAATTTATCAACAAAAAAGCAATGATGGCGAGGTAAGTAGTAAGTGTTTTCATAGTCTTAGAGTTTTAGGTGAAACAATATTGATGACTAGTGTTTGAATGATTTTTTTTAAAATCTTTTATTCAAAGAACTACTTACTTAAACTGATAGAAAATGTTAAAAGTTACATAAAAATACGTATATTTTTTTAAAAATATAACAAATGGCTTATTGATAAAACTTTAAGTTTTTTGTTTTTTCTTTTTAGCAGCAGGGAAAAGGATGTTATTTAAAATTAATCTATATCCAGGAGAATTTGGATGAAGGTTTAAATCGGTAGGAGGATCGCCAACTTTGTGTTGATAATCTTCAGGGTCGTGTCCGCTATAAAAAGTCCAAGTACCTTTTCCCATTGTGCCGTGTATGTAACGGGCAATATTTAAAGATTTATTTTCACCCATAACTAAAACATCTTTTTTTATGTATTGTTTATTGTATGAAGTGGTTTGCCCGTAAAAACCTTTAATGATTTTTTGGTGGTTCTGACAAAGCATGGTGGGAACAATATCCCATTTTGCAGAAAAATCAAACAAAGTAAAATTATCTAAGTTTTGCGGAGTGTTTATATGAACAGGCACGGTAGCATCTATGGTAGAAAATTCGTATTCGTAGGGATTTGTTTTTAGCGTAAAATCTTCAAAAGCGTAAGTTGTGCTATAATCAAGTTGAGTATTGTAATTAGGTGTTGTACCATCACCATCAAACATAGATTCACAAATATCTAACCCTTCAGCTGCCAAGCTAATATCTAAAGCATCTGTTCCAGAACACATCGCAAATAGAAAACCTCCGCCAACAGTAAATTCTTTTATTTTTTTAGCAACACCTAATTTTAGTTGAGATACTTTACTAAATCCAAGCTTAGCTGCTGTCTCTTCATTATATCGTACTTGTTCTCTATACCAAGGTGCATTTTTGTAAGCAGAGTAAAATTTACCATATTGTCCTGTAAAATCTTCATGATGTAGGTGTAGCCAATCGTACAAAGGTAGCTTCCCATTTATTATTTCCTCATCATAAACAACATCGTAAGGAATTTCTGCATAAGTTAAAACTAGGGTTACGGCATCATCCCAAGGTTGCTTGTTTTTTGGTGTATAAACAGCAATTTTTGGAGCTTTTTCAAGTTTTACGGCATCCATATTTATTTCTGGATCAGCAATTTCTTGCAGAATGGCATTGGCTTTTACATCAGCTATAACTTCAAAAGACACACCTCTAATTAGAAGTTCTTCTTCTAATGCTTTTACATGTTGCACCATAAAACTTCCTCCTCTGTAATTCAATAGCCATTGCACTTCTAGGTTGTTTTCTAATACCCAATAAGCAATCCCGTATGCTTTTAAATGATTACGTTGAGCATCATCCATAGGAATAAGCAATTGCGTGGCATTTGCAACAACACTTATACAAAGAAATAATATGAGGGTAATAATTTTCATTGAATCAAATTTACTTTTAAAATTAATAAAAGTAGCTATAGAAATCTGTTAAAAGATTGTAAACTTAGAAAGGAGCATCATCCAGATTTGGGTTGAAGTCATCAAAATCATCATTTATATCGTTCATTTTAGATGACTTTACTATTGTTGCTCCACTATCAAATTCATCTCCTTTAACATTTACTTGCATGCTTTGAGGAAAATCTCCATGATCAAAAGAGTTTTCATCATTGTCCATGAATTTAGCCAATTCATTAACGAATTTAAGATTTACATCACAAACAGCACCATTTCTGTGTTTTGCTATAATGATGGTTGCTTTTCCATCTGTTGGACTACCGTCTTCATCTTCAGTAATACCATAATAAGCAGCTCTATGAATAAATTGAACCATATCGGCATCTTGCTCAATAGAACCTGACTCTCTTAAATCTGATAATTGTGGGCGTTTATTTCCTCCTCTGGTTTCAACAGCTCTACTTAATTGTGAAAGTGCTAAAACAGGTATGCTTAGCTCTTTGGCAATACTTTTTAACGAACGAGAAATCATACTAATTTCCTGCTCTCTATTTCCACCACCTTTAGCACTATCATTACCTCCTGACATTAACTGAAGGTAATCTATAATTAACAATTGTATATTATGTTTGGCTTTAAGCCTTCTTGCTTTTGCTCGTAATTCAAAAACAGATAAGCCTGCTGTATCATCAATAAAAATAGGAGCTTCACTTAATTCAGTAATTCTAGATTGAATTTGTTGAATTTCGTCATTTCTTAAGTTTCCGCTTCTTAGTTTTTCTGATGAAATTTCTGATTCGGCAGAGATTAAACGAGTAACCAACTGAAGTGAGGACATCTCTAAAGAGAAAAATGCTACGGGAATTTTATAATCAACAGCGGCATTTCTTGCTAATGAAAGCACATAAGAGGTTTTTCCCATTGCCGGACGAGCAGCAATAATTACTAAATCAGAAGGTTGCCAACCAGAAGTTACTCTATCTAAAGCTGTAAACCCGGAAGGAACACCTATTACACCTGACTCTTTGTTTTTAGCATTTTCTATTTGTTTTAAAGCTGCCGAAATTAATTCCGATACGCTTTCAAAACTTTTACGAATATTGCCTTCTGCAACAGAAAATAATGAAGATTCTGCTTGATCTAATAAGTTAAAAACATCTGTAGTGTCATCATAAGCATTAGTGATAATTTCAGATGAAATCCTAATTAACTCTCTTAAAATATATTTTTGAGCAATAACCCTTGCGTGAAACTCTATGTTTGCTGCCGATGCAACTCTATTGGTAAGTTGGGTGACATAATAAGCACCTCCAACAATATCCAACTCTCCTCTTTTTTTAAGCTCTGTGGTTACGGTAAGTAAGTCAACTGCTTGAGATTTTTCAAACAAATACTGTATAGTAGCAAATATTTTTTGATGGCTTTCTTTGTAAAAACTTTTTGGTTGAAGAATATCAATTGCGGTATTTACAGCCTCTCTTTCTAACATTAAAGCACCTAAAACTGCTTCCTCTAAATCTACTGCTTGTGGTGGTAACTTTCCGTGTTCTAGGGGAGAACCAGCATTTGCTATTGCAAAATTTCTCTGTTTTGTTTTGTTTCTGTTTTCCTCTGCTGCCATAGTTCAAAAATACAAATATTGTTGAGAAGTAAACGGCTATTTAATAAGATTATTTTTCTTTTTTCAAGATATTAAACAGCTATTGAGCATCAATAAATTAACAAGTTATTGACTGTTAATTAACAACTTTATAAAAATTAAACAAAACTTGAATAATTAGTGTGCAGAATTAAGTTAAAGGTTACTAAATAAGTAGCTAAACAGGTGTTGAAATATACTGTAAAAAAAAATGACTTGACAAACGTTGTAATTTTTCTTAACTTTGTGCAATTAAACACAATTTTGTAATGTTTTTTATAGTTTAAAAGCGTGTTTAATGTTGTGTTAATCACTTATATTTTTAATTTGAATACCTTACAACACTATTCACACAATTTAAAAGTAATCAATTTTTTTGTTGAAGGCTGAAAGGCTTTCCAATACTTTTATGCGTTAAAACTAGTGTTGTTATAAACTTATTGAATTTACACCAGAATAATAACAATAAACTACCTAAATATGAAAAAGAAAAAAGTATTATTTATTTCACAAGAAATTTCCCCTTATTTAGAAGAAAGCGAATTGGCTAATATAGGAAGGCATCTTCCTCAAGGCATTCAAGAAAAAGGAAAAGAAATTAGAACATTTATGCCTAAATTTGGGTGTATTAATGAAAGAAGAAATCAACTTCATGAAGTAATAAGACTTTCAGGTATGAACCTTATCATTGATGATAATGATCATCCCTTAATCATAAAAGTAGGTTCAATTCAGCAAGCTAGATTACAAGTATATTTTATTGATAGTGAAGATTTTTTTGATAGAAAAGCGATGTTGCACGATACAAAATCAGGAAAGCTATTTGAAGATAATGATGAAAGAGCAATATTTTTTGCTAGAGGAGTATTAGAAACAGTTAAGAAGTTAGGCTGGGTTCCGGATATTGTGCATTGCCATGGATGGATGACTAGCTTAGTGCCATTGTATATTAAAACATCTTACAGTAAAGACCCTGTTTTTGAAAATGCTAAAGTTGTTTATTCTTTATACAATAATGAGTTTGAAGGTAAGTTAAATAAAGATTTAATTAAGAAAGCTTACATGGAAGGAATGGATAAAGATAGAGTAAAAGAATTTTCTGAAACTTGTTTTGTTGGTTTAAATAAGGCGGCTATTAACTGTTCAGATGCAGTTATAAAAGGTAGCGAAAACTTAAATAAAGATTTACAAGCAGTTTTTGATGAATTTAATGGACCTAAATTAGATTATCAATTACCAGAAGAATACATCAATGCCTATTCAGATTTTTATGATGAGGTATTTGAAACAAGTGAAGTATTAATTGGATAAAAATAGTTAAAACGATAACTAAAAAATATATAGTAGATAAATGAAAATATCTAAGTCCTTATTTATGCGGAAAGTAACATTGCTTTCCGCTCTCTTTTTTCTAAGCATTGCTCTCTTTTTTAATTCATGTAAGAAAGACGGTGAGCTAGTTCCTGAATTTGATAGTGGTAATGCCAACATCATGAAAACGGATACTTTTACCCTGGTTACCTCTCTAGCAAAAGAAGATTCTATTAGAACCGATGTGTCAATATATAATCTTTTAGGAATTTACAACGACCCTATTTTCGGACCAACAGCCTCCTCTATTTATACTCAAGCTACATTAAATGGACTTAATGTAGATTTTGGTGTTGGAGCTGTTTTAGATTCAGCAGTGTTGACTTTAGCTTATAACAATGTTTATGGAGATACAAATGCAGCCATTTCTATTAATGTTTATGAAGTTACTGAACAAATGAGTACAAGTGATAGTTACTATTCTAATCAGAAATTAGCTTTTGATAACACACCTATTACTACAACAACTTTCACTCCCAGAATAGCTGATAGCGTAATGGTTGCTTTTGAAGGTGGAAATGTAGGGCCTCACTTAAGAATTAACTTAGGTAATACTTTTGGTAATAAAATTTTTGCAGAATCAGGTACTTCTAACTTGGCAAACAATACCAATTTCACACAATTTTTTAAAGGTTTTTACTTAACAACAACAGATTCTGTTCAGAATACCACTTTAAGTCCTGGACAAGGAGCAATTGCTTATTTTAATACCAATTCATCTTTATCAACCTTAACGCTTTATTATAACGACACATCTAAATATGACTTTATCATTAATTCAGAAAGTGCAAAATACAACAGGTTTGACCACAACTATACTGGTACTGATGTAGAAGCACAATTACTTGGTGGTGGAGATACTACTGTTAGCTATGTACAAACTATGGCGGGTGTTAAAACCAAAATTGAAGTCCCACATATTAAAGAAATAATAAATGATGGAGAAGTAGTAATCAACAAAGCAGAACTTGTAGTAACTATAGAAAGTGGAACAGATGCTACCTACCCTACTATTCCTATGCTTACATTAGTTGCAATAGACAATAGCGGACAGTCGGTATTTTTACCTGACTTTTTTGAGGGGCTTGATTTTTTTGGTGGTTCTTTAAATGCGACCGAAAAAACCTATACTTTTAACATACCAAGACATGTACATAGCATGATTTATAATACTACTAGTAATAATGGAATGTACTTGGTGGCTACAGGTCAATCCATATCGGCAAACAGGTCGGTAATTACTACCAATAAAAATCAAATAGCTAAATTAAAATTAAATATTACCTATACTAAATTATAAGAATATGTGTGGAATTGTTGCATATTTAGGAGATAAACAAGCTTATCCAATTTTAATTAAAGGATTAAAAAGATTAGAATATAGAGGATACGATAGTTCTGGAGTTGCCATTATTGATAATGGTGAAATTAATTTATTTAAAAAACAAGGTAAAGTTGTAGAGCTTGAAAACCTTGTGGTAGGTAAAAATGTTAATGGCTCAATAGGTATTGGACATACTCGTTGGGCTACTCACGGATTACCAAATGATATTAATGCACACCCTCATTATTCAGGCAATGAAAAATTAGCTATAATTCATAATGGGATTATAGAAAACTATGCTTCGTTAAAACAGGGGTTAAAATTAAGAGGGCATGAGTTTAAAAGTGAAACAGATACAGAAGTTTTAATTCACCTTATTGAAGATGTTCAACAAAAAACCAATGTTCCACTTGCAGAAGCAGTTAGAATAGCATTAGGAGAGGTAATAGGAGCTTATGCTATTGTAATTATCGATAAAAATAATCC
This sequence comes from Vicingaceae bacterium, assembly GCA_965284565.1. GTDB lineage: Bacteria > Bacteroidota > Bacteroidia > Flavobacteriales_E > Vicingaceae > BRH-c54. The sequence goes on along the minus strand of OZ260100.1, from coordinate 909,025 downwards.
TAACACATTAATTGCAGCTAAAAAAAGTAGTCCGTTAGTAATAGGAATAGGAGAAGGAAATGAATTTTATGTTGCTTCAGATGCTACTCCAATAGTTGAATATACTAGAAATGTAGTTTATTTAGAAGATGAAGAAATTGCGGTACTTACTAAAGGAGAGGATATTCATCTAAAGAATATTAAAAATCAAGAAAAAACGCCTTACATACAAGAATTAGAAATGCAATTAGAAGCCATTGAAAAAGGTGGTTATGAGCACTTCATGTTGAAAGAAATATATGAACAACCACAATCGATACGTAACAGTATGCGTGGTAGGATTGATTTAGATAAAGGTATTGTTTCTTTAGGAGGAATTAGAGATTATGAGCAAAAAATGATGAATGCAAGCAGAATAATTATTGTTGCTTGTGGAACTTCTTGGCATGCCGGATTGGTTGGAGAGTATTTATTAGAAGACCTTACTAGAATTCCTGTTGAGGTAGAATACGCATCAGAGTTTAGATATAGAAATCCTATTATTTCTGAAAGTGATGTGGTAATAGCCATTTCTCAATCTGGTGAAACTGCTGATACACTTGCAGCTATTAAATTGGCTAAAGACAAAGGAGCAACTATTATTGGTATTTGTAATGTTGTTGGTTCATCAATTTCTAGAGAAACTCATGCAGGTTCATATACCCATGCTGGACCAGAAATTGGAGTAGCTTCAACTAAAGCATTTACTTCTCAGGTAACCGTACTTTCGTTAATGGCACTTTCAATTGCTCATAAAAAAGGCACTATTTCCGAATCTAAATTTAGAGCGTTGTTACATGAGTTAAGCTCAATCCCTGAAAAAGTAGAGCATTTACTTTCTTCTGACAAACAAGTTAAACATATTTCAGCTTTATTTAAAGATGCCCGAAACTTCTTATACTTAGGAAGAGGATATAACTTCCCAGTAGCATTAGAAGGAGCTTTAAAATTAAAAGAGATTTCTTATATCCATGCTGAAGGTTACCCAGCAGCAGAAATGAAACACGGACCAATTGCTTTAATTGACGAAGAAATGCCCGTAGTAGTTATTGCTACCAAGAAGGGAAATTACGATAAAGTAGTTTCTAATATTGAGGAAGTAAAAGCAAGAAGTGGTAAAATAATAGCTATTGTAAACGAAGGCGATGTTGATGTGAAAGCCATTGCAGATCATGTTATAGAAATTCCAGAAGTAGAAGATTTATTTAGTCCGTTATTAACGTCTATTCCATTACAATTACTTTCTTACCATATAGCAGTAATGAGAGGTTGTAATGTTGACCAACCAAGAAACTTAGCAAAATCGGTTACTGTGGAGTAAAAAAAGTACTTAGGAGTACTTTAGAAGTGCCTTGAGTATATAGGAGTTGATGGTTTTCATAATTTATATGGTTCTAAATTTCCATGAAAAAATCAGTTATTATTAAACATCTATTTTTACTGGCTATGTTACTTGCTTTTCAGGTAAGTTATGGTCAAGAACAAGACTCTATACCGATCAAAACAAGTAGGTTTTCCATTGGAATAGCTGTTTCTCCCGAAATGGGTTATCGTTCTTTTAATCCAACTAGCAAGGGTGAAAAAAATGATTTTTTAATGAATGTGAGTAAACCCATGTTAGATTCCTTAGAAAGTCCGAAATTTTGCTATTCATTTGGTATTTATTCTACATATCAACTGAGCAAACGATTTTCTTTAGAATTGGGGTGTTTATTATGCCAACAAAGGGTATAAAATTGATGATATTACATTTACTACAGTATTTTACCCTGAAGAAACAGAAAAAGGAAGCATCTTTTATAATTATAGATATATTGATGTTCCATTAAATGTCAATTTTTACATTATCAATAGAAAAGTAAAATTATTTTTATCAGCAGGTTTAACCGCAAATATTTTAATCAATCAAAAAAATATAGTTAAAATAGATGATTTTGACACAAGTTTTTACAACGATAGAAAACCTACAAGAAACGATACTGCTCCTTTCAACATTGCTTTTAATGGAAGTTTGGGATTAGAATACGAACTAAGCCAACATTTTACCTTACGATTACAGCCGCATTACCAACGATTTTTAACTGCTATCCAAGAATCTGAGTTTGCTACATTAAAACTATACAATTATGGTATTCGTTTGGGAGCAAGTTATCATTTTTAATAAATCGCTTTAGCAATTTCTTTTACAGCAACAGATTTTCCCATGGTATAATAATGAATACATGGCACACCAAATTCCACTAATTTTTTAGATTGGTCAATTGCCCATTCAATACCAACTTGTTTTACGGCTTCATCATCTTTACATTTTTCTATAGCATCAACCAAATCATCTGGTAAATCTATATGGAAAAACTTAGATAGAGAAATCAATTGCTTCTTATTAGAAATGGGTTTAATACCAGGTATTATAGGCACATTAATGCCATTTTTTCTGCAAAGATTTACAAAATCAATAAACTTTTCAGTGTCGTAAAACAATTGTGTAACAATGTATTCTGCACCAGCATCCACCTTTTGTTTTAAGTGTTTTAAGTCAGACTTAATGTTTGGCGATTCAAAATGTTTTTCTGGGTAACCAGCAACGCCAATGCAAAAATTAGTTGGAGAAGCATTTTGCAAATCTTCATCCATATAAACACCATTGTTTAAACCAACAATTTGTTTTACTAAATCAACAGCATATTCATGTCCTTCTTTTTCAGGAATAAAAGCAGGTTCAGTTTTAATAGGGTCGCCTCTTAATGCCAATACATTATCAATACCTAAAAAGTCTAAATCTATCAGTGCATTTTCGGTTTCCTCTTTAGTAAACCCTCCACAAATAATATGAGGAACAGCGTCTATTTTGTATTTGTTTACAATTGCGGCACAAATACCCACTGTTCCAGGACGTTTTTTTATGGCAATTTTTTCTAAATAACCTTTCTCTCTTTTTTTGTAAATAAACTCCTCTCGGTGGTAAGTAACATTAATAAAAGAAGGATTAAAATCAATTAAAGGGTCAATACTATCGTAAATAGATTGAATGCCTTTTCCTTTTAACGGAGGTAAAATCTCAAAAGAAAAAAGTGGTTTTTTGGCTTTATTAATATGTTCTATTACTTTCAAAATAGGGAGTTTAAATTTTTGGCAAACATATTACTTTATTTTCAATTGATAGAAAATGAAGGCTGTAAAATCTTTTATTCCGCAACTTTATTTGTTGGTCTAAAAAAAAATAGTAGGTTTGAAGTAATCATTATTAACCCCATCTTAATAAATAATATGAAAACAATTATAGTAGATGATGAGCGATTGGCGAGAAAGGAATTAACAAATCTATTAAAAGATTTTCCTGAAGTAGAGATAATTGATGAGTGTGATAATGCTGATGCTGCTATAGAACAAATTAATAGCCTTCAACCAGATTTTGTATTTTTAGATATTCAAATGCCAGGAAAAGATGGATTTAGTTTATTAGAAGAACTTGATTTTGCTCCAATTGTGGTTTTTGTTACTGCTTATGATGAATATGCTATAAAAGCTTTTCAGGTAAATGCTTTAGATTATTTGCTTAAGCCAATTCAACCCGAAAGACTTAGAGAAACAATAGAAAAAATTAAATCTCAGTTGAGAGATGTTCAAACGCAGTCGAATAGTAATAAACTGGGAATTCAAGATAGGGTTTTTGTTAAAGATGGAGATAAATGTTGGTTTGTTCAACTTAAAGATGTGCCTTTGTTTGAATCTGAAGGAAACTATGTAAGGGTATATTTTGAAAACAATAAACCGCTTATATTAAAGTCGTTAAATAATTTAGGAGATAAACTAAATGAAGATTTCTTTTTTAGGGCAAATAGAAAACACATTATAAATTTAAGTTGGATAGAGAATGTAGAAAATTGGTTTAATGGTGGATTAATGGTTACGCTAAAAAACAAAATGAAAATAGAATTATCTCGAAGACAAGCAACTAAATTAAGAGAAATGAAGAGTTTATAAAAAAATTCATCTATTCAAATAAGCACTTAGTCCAAAAATATGAGCATTAAGTATAAAAAATATTGTGAAAACATAAAAAAATTGTACTTTCGGGTTTTAAAATGGGAAAAATAGATAAAATATACAAAGCTGCAACAACTACTTCTCCCGAAGTAATTTTGGATGTTGAAAATAATGTGTTTTCAATAAAAGGCAAATCTGTTGTAACTGAAGTTGAGCAATTTTATCAACCTATATTAAACTGGCTAGATGAAGTTAAAGCTAATGTTAATCAGGATATTAATTTTGTGTTTGACTTAGAGTATTTCAATGTTTTTTCATCAAAAAGAATACTTTTTTTATTGTATAAATTAAAAGATTTAAAAGAACAAGGCGTAAACGTAAAAATCGTTTGGCATTTTTCTGTTGAAGATGATGACATGAAAGAGGTAGGAGAGGATTTTGCCTGTATGGTAAACTTACCTTTTGAATTTATTAGCAAACAAACCGAAGCTCCATTTTCTTAACGCTTATTATAAAAGCAAATACCTCTAACTTTCTTGATTAAAAAAATAATGCTCAATTTTGCCGCATTAGTAGAAACCAAATATAAACACATGAAATGAATCATTCCATGTGACCGATTTAATAAAATAAATATAAACACATGAAAAACTTATCATTAGTACTTAATACAGTAATGGGTATTGCTATTATTATATTGTTTTATCTTCAATTTTCTAGTAAAGCCGTAACTCCTGCAGAACAGCAAACAGAAGAAGTTCCAACAACTGAAGCTATTGAAGAAATGATTGTAAGCAGCGATAGTTCTAAGTCTAAAATTGGATATATTAATGTAGATTCGCTACAAATAAAATACAAATTGTATGATGAGTTAAAATCTAAATTAGAAAAAAAAGAAAAATCTTATGATGCTCAGCTTAAAGCCAAATCGAAAGAATTTCAAAAGAAAATTGAGGATTTTAGAAAAAAAGCTCCTAACATGACACAGTTTGAAGGAGAATTAAAACAAAAAGAGTTAGCAGAAGAGGAAGAAAAAATCTATCAACTAAGAGAAGAGTTTGCTCAGCGTTTTGAAAAAGAAATGATTGAATTAAACACTCAATTGTACAAAGCTATAAAAGATTATATAAAACAACACAACGAGTTAACTAAATATGATATTATTATTGGTGAATCTCAAACCAGAAATTTTGTGTTGGATTTTAATAAAGATATTGATATTACCAATGATATAGTAAAAGGATTAAATAAAAAATACAACGAAGATAAAGCCCCTAAAGTAAAACCATAATCCAAATATTCCCAATTAATAATTAGTACAATTTATGTTAATAGCCAAAGAAAAAGAAAAAACCAATTTAGCCGAATACATCTTGTATATGTGGCAAATAGAAGACTTAGTAAGGTTTAATGAGTTTGATATTGATAAAATTTATGATGTAATAATCGATAAGTTTGATGCTACACCAGAAATGAAAGCTGAAATTAAACTATGGTATGAAAACATTATTAAAAACATGCTTAAACAAGGTATAGCCGAAAAAGGTCACTTGGCAGAAGTCAATACCAGATTAGAGGAACTTAATAACCTGCATAACTCTCTGTTAACTACCATTCAGGATAAAGATTACCAAGAGCAATACCTAAAAACCAAAACCAACATAACCGAATTTATCCAAAAAACAGATAAGCAAATAAGTAATGAAGTACAAGCTTGTATGGTTGGGTTATACGGATTTTTAGTGCTAAAGCTTAAGCAAGAAAAAATTTCGGAGGCAACGCAACAAGCCATTCAGTCGTTTAGTGCAATGATGGCTTTACTTACGGATAGATACAATAAAATCCAAAAAGGAGAGTTGAAGTTCAGTAAAGCCTTTAGTAATTAATTTTAGGGTTAATTATTATTCGTTTGAACACCTTAAGATGTTAAAAAAAATCATTTTCATAATACTATTATTAAGCTCTTTTTTAGAGTTTAAGGCGCAGTGTGTGCCGGGTTCTCCGCCATTGCCAACGGTGGTGGTAGATTCTGTATCTGTTTTACCTAATGGTGATATCATTATTTGTTGGCAAGCAAGTACTGTCCCAGATATTTTAGAATATGATATTATTATGTTCGATCCGGTTACTTTGGCAGATTTAACTATAGCTACGGTTCCTGCAGGCGGTTCAACATGTTATACTCTTCCTGCTGGTAGTGCTAATAATTTTTTTGACACAGAAGTTAGAGAATATGGTGTTAGGGTAAAAGATAATTGTGGAAACGCTTCTATTAATGGAGATAACTATCATAATACTATGTTGTTGGAATACAACATAAACATTTGTGCAGCCTCCATTAATTTTATTTGGAATGCATATGATGATTTTACCTCGGGAACAAATGTGCTTTATGAACTTTTTGTGAGTCAAGATGCAGCTCCATTTATTTCTGCGGGAACAACTAACAATACTAATATAACTTACACAGGCGTAGTGCAAGGTTCTAATTATCAGTTTTATATTAGAGTAATAGAAAATAATGGAGCAGGACCATTTTCTTCATCTACTAATGTTGTAGATATAAATGCCAATTTTTTCCTTAAAGATCCTAATTTTTTATATCTATACACTGCAACCGTTGAAGCTCCTACACAAATTGATGTGCAGTTTTATGTTGATACCTTTGCAGATGCTAAAGTGTATAACATCCAAAGAAAACAAAAAGTAACAGATGCTTTTGTTACGGTAGGCTCAGTTCCAGCTTTTAAAGGTATGAATCCGTTTATTGTTTTTAACGATTATGATGTTGATGCTGAAGAAACATCATATTATTATCAGATAGAAATGGTCAACCTTTGTAATCAGACAAAAATTATATCTAATATAGGTAAAACCATTTTTTTAGAAGCTTATAATGATAAATTAGAGCTTACCAACACGCTTACTTGGTCGGCTTATGAAGGTTGGTTAGGAAATGTTACCGCTTATGAAATTTACAGATCTATTGGTGGAATTTGGGAAACTACTCCGCTGGCAACTGTTCCGGCATTGATTGGAGAAAATACCTATATAGATGATGTTTCTAATACTTTAGAAGGTGATGGAGAATTTTGTTATAAAATTGTTGCTGTAGAAGGTGGAGCTGCACATCCTGGAGCTTTGCCTCCAGCTAGAAGCTCATCTAATGAAGCTTGTGTAGAACACGTACCATTAATTTATATTCCTAATGCTTTTGATCCTTTGAGTACTTTTAACCCTGTTTTTAAACCTGTGCTTACTTTTGCCGATCCGCTTTCTTACGAGATGATAATTTTTGACAGATGGGGACAAAAAGTTTTTGAAACCAATGATATTGATGAAGGCTGGAATGGCGCTTTTAATAACAAAGGTGAATTTCAGGCTGTTGGTAGCTATGTGTATTCAATCAGATTTAAATCTGCTCCAGGAAAGGAATTTGCTTACAGAGGACTAGTTACACTTATAAGGTAAGCATTGTAAGACTGATAGTTTATTCTTCCTCAAAAACCCTATCTTCTTTATTAAACTTAGGCATTTGCACAGAAAGCACTTTTACAGGAACTTCAGAAGTTACTTTTAGTGAATGAAACGTATCTTTAGGGATAATGAAAAAATCACCTTTTTTAATTTCAAATTGCTTATCGCCAACAGTCATTATTCCTGCGCCATCAATAACAGTAATACTTTCTGTATGCTCAACATGCTTGTGCGACTTTACTCCTTGCTTTATCCAAATAAGATAATAAGAAGCATGTTCATTTTCGTAAACCGGTTCAACATGTATGTTTTCATAAACAACTTCAGGTTCAATTGCCTCTAATGATTGTTTCTCTTGAGCAAAACCTAAAGTTGTACATAGCAGCAAAATAACTATTAAAACACTTCTCATAGGTATACTTTTATCGATTCAGATTATAAAAATAACAAAAATATCTGAAGTAAATGACTGGTTTTTGAGATGAAAATAACGAAGTAAACGGGCTTTATGGACAGACTCTATTTATGTCCGCCTTTTTGACAACAAGCAGGAAGTTTCTCGTAAGCTTTTTCGTTTGCTGGAAGCTCGTCTGCATCATATCCCACTTTGGTTACTGCTTCTTTTAGCTTTTCAGGAGTAGTTTTCTTTGGATTATATTCTACCGTAAACACAGCTGTTTCAACATCTAGTTCTGAGTTCTTCACTCCTTTTTCATAAGCAAAAGCTTTTTCTAATCGCTCTTTACACATATCGCACTGAGCTGATGTTTTAATTTTTATTGTTGCTGTTTTCTTAGTGTCTTGTGCTTTAGCATCATTTACGGAAAAGCTAAAAACGCTTACTAATAGTAGTATAAATAAATTTTTCATGAGATTTAATTTTTATAGTTTATATTATTTTGCTTTACAACACCCATCAAGTTTTGCATAACCTTCGGGAGATGCTTTGATATCGTCTGCATCAAAACCTGCTTCCGAAATTGCTTTTCTAATTTCTTCTGGATTAGTTTTATCAGGTCTATATGTTACTGTTATAGTGTTCTTTTCCGGGTTTATTTTTACTTTTCTTATTCCCTTATTGTCTCTTATTCCAAAATCAATATTTTTTCCACAACTGTTACACTGCATACAATGATCGCAATAAATTTTGGTTTTTATAATAATGGTTTCTTGTGATTTTTGTGCATTAACCTCGTTTACAGAAAGACTTAAAAAACTTGCTAATAGTATTACAAATAAATTTTTCATGTGTTTATATTGTTTTATAGTTTATAATTTATTGAATTTATACCTGATTCCCGCATAGGTAATTCTACCATTTATAGAACCCCAGATTAAAGAAGCGTCAAATTTAGAGCCAAAAGGATCATTAGCTGCGATAATAGGATTGTCTTGTGTAAAGTTAGTCAAGTTTTCTACTCCAACATACACTTCAAAATGCTTAAATGCTCGAGTTACTTGGCCGTTAAACATAAAGTAAGATAACGACCTTGACGGAATTTGATAGTCTGCCGGATTAGTTTCGGTACTTGGTAACCTGCTCGTTCCAAACCACTGTCCCGTAAGGTCAAACTTCCATTTATCGAAATTAGTAGCATAAGCAATATTCATAAACGCTCTGTTGGTTGGCACTAGTGGTTTTGTTTTTCGTCCACTTTTGTAATCAGTTTGAATATCGTAAAACTTATACGCAGTTCTTAACTCCAACTGTTCGGTAATTCTAACATGAAGTTCCACTTGTAAACTATGAGAAAACGATTTTCCATCCAAATTATAAAACACTACTTCGTTAGGATTTTCCATATCAATTACCACTTGATTTTCAAAGTCGGTATAATAGTAATCGGTGCTAAAAGTCATTTCTTTTTTAAACAACTCAAAATTGTGAGTTAAACTCGTTCCGTAGTTCCAAGCTATTTCAGGATTTAATTCTTCAGTTACCACATTTCTTGAGCTTGCCATAACACTAGCACTTTCAATAAACGGATTAGCTGTTCTAAAACCTCTCCCTACAGAAAATCTCCATGCCGAAAGCTGCGTAAAATTGTATTTATAATGCAATCTTGGTGTAAAAAAAGCTCCATACATATTGTGATAATCTCCTCTGGCACCCAATACCAATGCACTTTTATTTCCGGTATAAGTATATTCTGCAAAAGCTCCCGGCACCACTTCTTCTCTACCAAAAAGGGAATCGTTATAGTTTTTATCATACAAGTCGTACTGCATACTTCCCCCAAACTTAATAGTGTTATTCGTATTACCAATAATGGTTTGATAAATAGAATTGAAATACCAACTTGTTTGTTCAGCATTAAATTTTTTATCGCCATAATTCGATTGGTGACTATGGTATTTAAAGTTCTGAATAATACCTATGCTCTTGTATTTCTTTTCTGGAAAGAGAAATCCATTTTTATTAAACACTTCAAATTGTTTGGTGGTTACTCCAATTTTAAACAGCCTATTTTCATTGGTAATTTTGTTTTGACCTGCTTCCAACTCATCATAAACCCCTCTGAAACCAAATTGAGACATGAATTTTTTACCGCGATATTTCCATCTGTTGAAAAAATTATATTGCGTTTTTATCGGCATATCCAAAAAACTATCGTCATTCATATCCCACTCTACCGACTGATTACTAACGTGAGCAAGCGACATCGTACTCCATTTTTCACTCAATTTTTGAGCTCCATGAACATTTAATTCTACCCTACCTTTTTCATTTCCGTAAACATTTACAAATAAGTTCTCACTATCATCAGGCTTAAGCATTTCAATATTAATCTGACCTGTAATAGATTCGTAACCATTAACTACCGAACCTGCTCCTTTAATAATTTGAATCGATTCTGCCCAAGTTCCAGGGACAAATGTTAACCCGTAAGCAGCCGAAAGCCCTCTGATTAACGGCAAGTTTTCTGCCTGAATTTGAGTATAAATACCATCCAAGCCTAACATTTGAATTTTTTTAGTTCCAGAAACGGCATCGGTAAAATTTACATCAACCGTTGCATTGGTTTCAAAACTTTCGGAAATATTGCAACAAGCGGCTTTTTCAAACTCTTGTTTATTTAATCTTTCTACTAATAAAGGATTTACAATATCAATTTTGGTAGTGGCTTCTTTTTCCACCACTTCAAATTCCTTTAAGTCCACATTGCTTTTTAATTCAATGTTTATAGGTTTTCTGGGAATACTTTTTAAAACTATGCTGTCGGTTTTATACCCAACAAAGCTTACCATTAAAGTAGCAGGAAAAGTTTCCGGAAATGCTATTTCAAAAGTTCCATCTGCTTCGGTAAACGTCCCTTTTTCAGCATTTAGCCAATATACATTAGCACCCGGAATGGGCATTTTGTGTTCTCCGTTGTGCATCTCAAATACATTTCCCTTAAGGTTTTGAGAAAAACCTACGGCAATATTGAGCAGCAAACAGATAACAATTATAAGATGATTTTTCATAAAATTAGATTATTAAGATGTATACACTATTGATTAATGCTGCAATAAGTAGCAGCCAGGTGTAATAAGTCTATAATCTAAATACCTGAATAACTTTGAGTAAGTCGTAACCACTTAGTGGTGGCGGTAGGTTATGAAAGAAAGTGAGAAAAGTTGGTTGTATAACGGGTGTTTTAATGGCTTGAGGAAGCTCATTAACCACTAATAAAGCCATTTTTGATAAGTTGATATCTTGAAAATTAACGGTGGAGCTTACATTGTAATCAAACGTTATTTTATCAAAATCGCAGCATTTATTGCTTAACTCGCAATTTGATTTGGGTTTACAATCTTCAAATTCGCCTAAGCTATAAAACGTATCGTTGGCAATATAACAAGTCATTTTGGAAACACTCACTTGCAATGATGCAAATAGAATTACCAATGCCATTAAAAATCCAGTGATATGTTTTGCTACTTTTTGCATAAAGAAAAACTCATTGCAAATTTAACCATTTTTCTGCTTACTGGCTGAAAATGATGTTAAAAAGCTATAAAAAGCTCACTACAAGCGTCATTCCTGAAATTTTGTAGTGCAACGGAAAAATTATCGGGAATCTGTTTGAAATAGTCTTTCTCCTCTTGAGAGGAGAAGATGTTGTCCGAAGTTGCGACAGCAGCGAGATTACAACATCAGAGGTGTGTTTTTGTAATTAAATACACTCAGAATCACACATATATATTCGCATTGAGCTACACACAACACTAAGCAAACTACACTCTGCAGGAGCTTAAAAAACACTTTGGAAGTTTTTAAACTATTTTTTATACATTTGGAGAAAATTAAACTAAACAATAATTTATATTAAATTATGAGTATTTCTCTAAAAATAATATTAATCACTTTTTTTTCAATTTACGCTAATGTTGCTATCTCACAAATTGGTGATCAAGGTTTATATGGATTGAAACGTAATTCTGGGCAATGGTATTTAGCTAAACTTGATTTAGTAACTGGGACGAGTCAAGATATTTCAACAACCTCTGTTACAAATGTAATAACAAATGGATGGGGGGCAGTAAATCCCATTACTAACTCTTATTTTTTTTCCAATGGCACACATATACTTGAAGTGGATTTATCTACTGGGAATGTTATTAGTTTTATTCTTGCACCAGATTTTCATTTTCTTGACTTCAACTGCAATGATTCAACATTATATGGGTTGAAACGCAATTCTGGGCAATGGTATTTAGCTAAACTTGATTTAGTTACTGGAACAAGTCAAAATATTTCAACAACCTCTGTTACAAATGTAGTAGCAAATAGATGGGGGGCAGTAAATCCCATTACTAACTCTTATTTTTTTTCCAATGGCACACATATACTTGAAGTGGATTTATCTACTGGGAATGTTATTAGTTTTATTCTTGCACCAGATTTTCATTTTCTTAACTTCAACTGCAATGATTCAACATTATATGGGTTGAAACGTAATTCCGGGCAATTTTATTTAGCTAAACTTGATTTAGTAACTGGGACAAGTCAAGACATTTCATTAAATCCTGTTACAAATGTAATAGCAAGTTCATGGGGGACAGTAAATCCCATTACCAACTCTTATTTTTTTTCCAATGGCACACATATACTTGAAGTGGATTTATCTACTGGGAATGTCATTAGTTTTATTCTTACACCAGATTTTCATTGGCTTGACTTCAATTATTGCTGTTGTTCTGATATTAATACCCCAATTACTGAAGTTCCAAGTGAAATTCCAAATGAAATTCCAAATGTTTTTACTCCTAATGGAGATTTAATAAATGATTTCTTTTTAATCATGCAATCTGAAAAAATCAGTGAATTTAATATTAATATCTATAATCGGTGGGGAAATTTAATTTTTCAATCAACCAATACAGATTTTAAATGGGATGGAAAATTTAATGGAACAGAATGTTCTGAGGGAACTTATTTTTGGGTCTTAAACTATACCTTAGAAGAGGATAAAATTGAAACAAAACAAGGAACAGTTACTTTGCTTAGATAAATAGTTAAATACCCAGTACGGTCATAAGCTATGAGAGGGAGGGAAGGAAACAAAGAAAAACGAGAACTAACAATGTATATAAAAAGATACCTGACCATTTTATCATTTCTATTTCTTACAACAATTATTGCTTGTGGAGTTCCAATTGATCAAACTTTTAAGGAAATTACTGGAGAAAAGTTACCTATAAAATCACAAATTTTAAGAATAGAAGATAGTCCGACAGATTTTCACGGGGACTATGGTAGAGTTTTAATAGTTAAGGTCGAAAGTGATTTTTATAATAACTTACCAAATAAACTTATCCAAAAAGGACTCAAAGTAGACACTGAAAACCCTATGATTAATGAATTTGAAGAAATAAATAATTATATTAAATTTTCTGATATTGATTCTCATTATAAATATTTTGGAGATTATATATATTATTACGTTGGGTTTTATAATGATAAAGAAACTATTTTATTAATTCGTTCTAGCTGGTAAAATAAACCCATAAGCCTTATTTTTGCAGTATGATTTTAACCGATACACACACCCATTTATATTCCGAGCAATTTAAGGATGATATTGATGAAGTAGTGCAAAAAGCCATTAATTTAGGGATTTCTAGATTTTTTTTACCTAATATTGATAGCAACTATACCAATGCATTGTTGGCTTTGGTAAAAAAATATCCTGATAATATGTTCCCCATGATGGGGCTTCACCCTTGTTCGGTAAAAGCCGATTACCAACAAGAATTAGCGCAGGTAGAAAAAATGTTGTCTGAACACCAAGTTGTTGCCATTGGCGAGATAGGCATAGATTTATATTGGGATAAAACTTTTTTGAAAGAACAACAAGCCGCTTTTCGTTACCAAATTCGCTTGGCAAAAGCCAACAACTTGCCTTTTGTTATTCATTGCAGAGATGCTTTTGATGAAATTTTTGAAATCTTAGACGAAGAAAATGACGAAAACATGCGTGGCATTTTCCATTGTTTTACAGGAAATCTGGAGCAAGCACAAAAAATTATCAACTATGGAGGCTTTAAATTAGGGATTGGTGGAGTAGTTACTTTTAAAAATGCTGGGTTAGATAAAGTAGTAGAACAACTCAATTTAGAACACATAGTTTTAGAAACTGATGCTCCTTACTTAGCACCAGTTCCTTACCGCGGAAAACGTAACGAAAGTGCTTATTTAGTTGAAATTGCCACAAAAATAGCTGACTTAAAACAAGTTAGTTTAGAAGAAGTAGCTAAAATCACTACCTCCAATTCAAAAACTGTTTTTGGAGTATAATTCTCAGGGCAATTTTATTTGATTTTTTTGCCCTTATAAAATTTGATTTTTGTAGAATAGTCCTACATTTGTCGAAAATTTATAAATCGTTCATACCATGAGTAAAGGATTCTCAACATCTTCAGTAGGAAGGAAAATTTTAATGGCCTTATCGGGTTTTTTCTTGTTATTTTTTCTTCTACAACATTTTGTAATCAACTTTTTATCAGTACTTAGTGCTGATGCTTTTAATGAAGCATCTCACTTTATGGGCACCAACCCACTTATTCAATATTTTCTTCAACCTGTACTTCTTTTTGGAGTTTTATTTCATTTAGGAATGGGCATTTACCTTGATTTGCAAAATAAAAAAGCAAGACCTGTAAAATATGCTATGAACAAGCCGGGAGAAAATGCCAGCTGGATGAGTAGAAATATGATTATTACAGGAATTATGATCATGTTGTTTTTAGGATTACATTTTTACGATTTTTGGATTCCTGAAATTAAAGACAAGTTTATTGACGGTATTTGGGACAACCCTACAAAATACTACGAACATCTAGTTCACAAATTTGCAGATCCTGTAAGAGTAGGAATTTATGTGTTGGCTTTTGTTTTCTTAGCCTTGCACTTATTACATGGTTTTCAATCAGCATTTCAATCTGTTGGATTTAACCACAGAAAATATACACCTATCATTAAAAAATTAGGAACATTGTATGCCATCATTATCCCATTAGGATTTATTTTTATTGCAATTTTTCATTTTATCAATCACTCGCATTAATCTATTTTAAGTATGTCAAAATTAGATTCAAAAATACCAGAAGGTCCGTTAAAAGATAAATGGACAAATTACAAAAACCACATTGATTTAGTTAACCCTGCTAACAAAAGAAACATAGATATTATTGTTGTTGGAACGGGTTTAGCAGGAGGTTCTGCTGCAGCTTCATTAGCTGAAATGGGCTACAATGTTAAAGCTTTTTGTTATCAAGATTCACCTAGAAGAGCTCACTCTATTGCTGCTCAAGGTGGTATAAATGCTGCAAAAAACTATCAAAATGATGGTGATTCTACTTACCGATTATTTTATGATACGGTTAAAGGTGGTGATTACAGAGCTAGAGAAGCAAATGTTTATCGTTTAGCAGAAGTATCTGCCAATATTATTGACCAATGTGTGGCTCAAGGAGTTCCTTTTGCAAGAGAGTATGGCGGATTGTTAGACAACCGTTCTTTTGGTGGTGTATTGGTTTCAAGAACTTTTTATGCTAAAGGACAAACTGGACAACAATTATTGTTGGGAGCTTATTCGGCTATGAACCGCCAAATTGGTAAAGGAAAAATTAAAATGTATAACCGTCATGAAATGCTAGACTTAGTGCTTGTTGACGGAAAAGCAAGAGGAATTATTGCCAGAAACTTAGTTACAGGTGAGGTAGAAAGACATTCTGCACACGCAGTAGTTATTGCTAGTGGTGGTTACGGAAACGTATTCTTTTTATCTACCAACGCAATGGGTTCTAATGTTAGTGCCGCATGGAAAGTGCACAAAAAAGGGGCTTTCTTTGCAAACCCATGTTATACTCAAATTCACCCAACATGTATTCCTCGTTCGGGAGAATACCAATCTAAACTTACGTTAATGTCTGAGTCATTAAGAAATGACGGTAGAATTTGGGTGCCAAAGAAAATGGAGGACGTTAAAGCGATTAGAGAGAAAAAAATAAAGCCAACAGACCTTAAAGAAGAAGATAGAGATTATTATTTGGAAAGAAGATATCCAGCTTATGGAAACCTAGTTCCTAGAGATGTTGCTTCTAGAGCTGCTAAAGAAAGATGTGATGCCGGTTATGGCGTTAATGCTACTGGTGAAGCAGTTTATTTAGATTTTTCAACCGCAATTCAGCGTTATGGTAGAGAAAAAGCCAATATGATAGGACTTGAAAACCCAACTGCAGAAAAAATTACTCAATTAGGAGAAGAGGTTATTGAAGCAAAATATGGTAACTTATTCCAAATGTATGAGAAAATTGTAGATGAAAATCCATATAAAACTCCAATGATGATTTACCCAGCGGTACATTATACCATGGGAGGAATTTGGGTTGATTATAACTTAATGACTACCATTCCGGGATGTTATGCTGCTGGAGAAGCTAATTTCTCTGACCACGGAGCAAATCGATTAGGAGCTTCTGCATTAATGCAAGGATTAGCTGATGGTTATTTTGTTTTACCATATACTATTGGAGGTTACCTTTCTAACGAAATTAGAACAGGAAAAATACCTACAGATTTACCTGAATTTGAAGCTGCTGAAAAAGAAGTTACAGAAAGATTAGAGAAATTAATCAACAATAAAGGAACTAAGTCGGTAGATTATTTCCATAAAAAATTAGGTAAAATAATGTGGGATTATGTTGGGATGGCAAGAAATGAAGCGGGACTTAAAAAAGCGATGGACGAAATTGCTCAAATTAGAGAAGAATTTTGGAAAGATGTTTTTGTTCCTGGCGAAATAAATGAACTTAATCCTGAGTTAGAAAAAGCCGGTAGAGTTGCCGATTTCCTTGAATTAGGAGAATTATTTGCTGTTGACGCATTACACAGAAATGAATCATGTGGTGGACATTTTAGAGAGGAGTCTGTTGAAATGGATGGCGAACAAGAAGGTGAAGCAAAAAGAGATGATGTTAATTTTAAATATGTTGCCGCTTGGGAATATACAGGAAATCCAAGAGAAGCTGTGCTTCATAAAGAAGAGTTAACTTTTAACGATATTGAATTAAAACAAAGAAGCTATAAGTAATCAATGTAACAATTTGTTAATTAGTAAATTGTTCAATTTTAAAATTGGAAACCAATGGATTTAACACTAAAAATATGGCGTCAGAAAGACGCAAAGTCTGAGGGAAAAATGGAAACATATCCTATAAAAGATATCTCAGAACATTCTTCATTTTTAGAAATGTTGGATGTGTTAAACGAAAACTTAGTAAACGAAGGTAAAGAGCCTGTTGCATTCGATCACGATTGTAGAGAAGGAATTTGTGGTATGTGTTCTTTATACATTAATGGTGAAGCTCATGGTCCGGATAGAGGCGTAACTACTTGTCAACTACACATGAGAATGTTTAAAGATGGAGATACCATCTACATTGAACCTTTCCGTTCTAAGGCTTTTCCTGTAATAAAAGATTTAGTTGTGGATAGAAGTTCTTTTGATAGAATTCAACATGCAGGAGGTTTTATTTCTGTAAATACTTCAGGAAATACACAAGACGCAAACGCACTTCCTATTCCTAAACCAGATGCAGATAAAGCTATGGATGCTGCAACTTGTATTGGTTGTGGAGCTTGTGTAGCTTCTTGTAAAAACTCATCGGCAATGTTGTTTGTTGCTGCAAAAGTTTCTCAGTATTCTTACCTTCCTCAAGGACAAATAGAAAGAAAAGAGCGTGCATTAAACATGGTAGAACAAATGGATAAAGAAGGGTTTGGTAACTGTACCAATACAGGAGCTTGTGAAGTAGAGTGTCCGAAAGGAATTTCATTGGAATTTATTGCTAGAATGAACAGAGAGTATTTAAAAGCTTCTGTTGTTTCTGAAAAGTAACTATTATAATACTAACGAAAGCAGATAACTCGATATATTCATTCGGTTATCTGCTTTTTTATTTTCCAAAGCAATGCCTAAATCTTGGATCATAACGTGTTTAATTAATTTTTTAATTGCAAGCATATTAGGCTTAGTGTTACGCTATGCTTTTATTGGCGAAATAGATTTTAATTTCAGGTTTTTAACTCATGCTCATTCGCATATTGCCATGTTGGGATGGCTTTATCTGATGTTGTATAGCTTTATTGTTTACCGCTTTTTATCCAACATCAGAAAAATTTATCATTACTTATTTTTTATTACCCAATTTGCTGTAATAGGCATGTTGTTTAGCTTTCCTTTTCAAGGATATGCTGCATTTTCAATAGTGTTTTCATCTTTACATATTTTTGCCTCGTACTTTTTTGTAAAGTTAATTTTAAAAGATCTGAAACCATTTAACTCCATCGATAAACAATTTATTCGTGCTGCATTGTGGTTTATGGTTATCTCTACTATTGGCATTTGGTGTCTGCCTATTTCCATTGTGCTATTTGGAAAAAACTCTGATGCTTACAGCATTGCTATTCAAACTTTTTTACACTTTCAGTTTAATGGCTGGTTTGTTTTTGGCGTTATTGGTTTATTTATCAAGTTCCTAACTAATCATCCAATCGAAAAAAATCAACATTTAAAAAAAGCGTTGGGTTGGTTAATTTTATCGGTAGTTTTTACACTAGCTTTACCCATAAGTTGGTTTATTAAGCTACCGACATTAAATATCATAAACAGTTTGGGAGTTGTTTTTCAACTAATAGGATTTTATCATCTTATTGTTGTTCTAAAAAAACCATTAAGCACCTTTTTATCATCAGCTACACTTTATATTAAAAGCTTGGTATTTTTTATTCTTATTTCAATGATTATAAAAGTACTATTTCAATCGCTCTCGGTTTTCCCCGATGTAAATGAAGCTTCCATACAAATAAGAAACTTAGTGATTGGTTTTATACACTTGCTCATGCTTGGAGTAATTAGTGGAGCTTTACTGCTTTTTCTGTCGTTAGAAGGTGTTTTTAATCAAAACAAATGGATTGCCCGAGTTGGATTAGGCTTATTTATTCTAGGATTTGTATTAAGTGAAGTTTATTTGTTTTTACAGGGAGCAATGTACTATTTCAACTTAGGCGAAATAAGCTTTTATCATAATAGTTTGTTTGTGTTTAGTGCACTTATTGGTGGAGGGGTATTTTTGTTTTTGTTAAGTGTTTTGTTTTTAAAACTTAGGAAAGCATTTTAAATAATTTTAGTTGTGGAAACATAATTTTATGTATTTCACCCTTCTAAACAATTTTATTAATTTAGCCGCTAAAAGCATTGTTATCATAGAATTTATAAAAGATATAGATACCCAACTATTTTTATTCCTCAATGGAATACATTCTCCTTTTTTTGATGTTGTTTTCGAATATTTTTCTGGCAAATTTTTTTGGATACCGCTTTATGCATTGTTGTTTGTTATTGCAACATTAAAACTTAAATGGAAAATAATTTATTTTGCTTTGGCTCTAGTTGCATTAATATTTTTAAGCGATAAAATATCTGTTTATTGGTTTAAAGAGGTTTTTATGCGATACAGACCGTGCCATAATTTAGACATTTCTCATTTGGTACATTTAGTTGATGGATGTGGTGGAAAGTACGGTTTTGTATCATCGCACGCTGCCAATACTTTTGCATTAGCCACCTATTTAGGTATTGTTTTAAAAAAGCACTTTCCAAAAATGTTACTATGGATGCTTATATGGGCAGCAGTAGTTTCTTACAGCAGAATTTATTTGGGAGTTCATTATCCTGCTGATATTGTTGTTGGAGGAGTTTTAGGTATTGTTATAGGCTTGTTTGTTGCTTTTTTACTAAAAAAATTGAATAGTAAGCTTAACCTAAAAATGGACATATAATGGTACAAATAGCACTTTTATTTTTTGCGGGTGGTTTAGGCACACTTTGTCGCTATGGGATTTCTAAAGCAACACTTATGGCAGCAACCAACTTTCCTTTGGGAACATTTATATCAAACATAATAAGCTGTGTTATATTAGCACTTACTTTGGTGTATTTTAACGGGAAATTTTCAGAGAACTCGTTAGCCAAGTTGGTTATTATTACAGGCTTTTGTGGTGGATTTAGTACGTTCTCTACTTTTAGCTATGAAACAGTAGCACTTTTAAAACAAGGAAATCTAATGTGGGCTATTGCTAATATACTTATAAGTGTGTTGGTAGGGGTAGCACTCATTTATTTTTTACTGATTAAAGAAAAGATTTAAACAACTTATCAGCAAGTAAACTCAATAATCAAGCTTTTTTTAATACCTTTGCCCCATGGAAACTACTCATCAACCTAATATCCAACAAGAACTACCAAATGCTACTTTAGTACTTGTTTTTGGGATTTTATCAATAGTATTTTGCTTTTGTTATGGGTTTTTAGGGTTAGTTTTCGGTATTCTATCTGTGGTATTAGCTTCAAAAGCTAATAAATTATATAAGAGTTCGCCTCAAAATTATACCATAGGTTCTTATAACAATGTAAAAGCAGGAAAAGTTTGTGGAATTATTGGCTTGTGTTTATCAGGCATGTTTTTCTTATTAATACTTGCTTATCTTGCGTTTTTCGGCTTTGTATTTACTTCAGTCCTTCCATGGTCTGATATGATGCAACAGCCGTATTAATTTTTCTTACTAATTAAAATTGTTGTGTTGTGGATTTAAGTGATAAGTTTAAAGGAAGTTACAGTGTTAATCTTAGGATTTTAACCAAAAAATCTAAGTTGGGTTTTGGGTATCAAGATATAAAAGAATTGCGTATTCAGGATTTGCTTATAGCCAACAAACACAAAGAACTTATTCGAATTTATTTTGGCTTAGATAAAATTTCTTTTATTGATGAAATCTTAGAAGAAATTGGCATTACCCAAGATATGAAAATTGAAAAACCTGGTAAAATTGTTGATACTGACGATAGAGAAGTGCTGATTAAAAAAGCCATGGAAAACGTTAAAGTACAACGTATAAAAGATAGAGAAGCCTTCAAAAAAATGATGGAAAAAGAATTGGACTTGAATTAAGAGTTAATTCTTTAAAGTTTCATTGTAAAAGAGATACTAATTTTTTCTTTCTTTCCTTTCAACAAAAATTTTGGAAAAATGTTGGGGAATATGTTTAAATATTTTTCAAGCTCATCACATTTATAAACACTTGGTTGTTGTTTTTCAATTTTACTAATTACATAGACTGAATTTTTTACTTCAAACTCAAGTTGGTATTTATAAGTGTTTGAATAGTCGCATAAACCGTTATCACAGTATTTACTTATCTCAGTTAAGTAATTGAGGTATGAAAAAATATGAATTTTTAACTCTTTTAAATTATTAAAGAATAATGTATCTCTTACAACATTATTAGTATCCCACATCTCTTTAAATCGAATTGAAATAATTGAATCATTTGGAACCAATTGCCTAACTACTGTGTCGTTTTTGTAGTTTTTGAACTTTATTTTTTCAGTATATAAGTTATAACCATCAATTAAAATTTCCAGATTATTCCCCCTAATTTTTTCAATTAAAACTATATCATTAATTGTATCTAAAGAAAAATCGGCATTACTTATTTTAATATAATTGTCCAGTTGGACATTGTTCAATGAATAAGAATCTACTAGTTTTAAGTAACAATTAGTTTGTCCAAATACAAAATTGGATATCAAAATTAATATCAATAAAAAATTCTTCATTTCACTTTATTAAACTCTTTCCAAATATAACAATTCCTCCTCATTTCACATCTAATTTTCCTTATGTAACAAAAGTAGCTGACTTTAGGGTTGGAGGCAAGGTACTTTTGCACCAACAAAAAAATTACTTAGACACATGAAGAGAAAAAAAATAGTTGCACTTGCCTTAATCGGTTTGTTGGCAAGTACTACATTGGTAGCACAAAGCACTCAAAAAATTTCTTTACAAGAAATTGAAGCCAAGGTGATAGAAAACAACCATCAATTAAAAATTACCCAACAACAATTTATTGAAGCTCGTGCCGAATATCGCCAAACCAACTCGGTTTTGCTGCCCAATTTAAGCATATCGCATACCGGATTTAAAACCAATAATCCTGTATATGCTTTTGGTGCAAAATTAAATCAAGGGAATTTTACCATGCAAGATTTTGACATCAACAACCTTAATAACCCTGATGCTATTGAAAACTACACTACTACTTTTCAGGTAGAGCAGCCATTAATTAATGTAGATGGTATGTATTATCGTCAGGCAGCTAAAAGCAAAATGGACGCAATTGAATTGCAAAATGCTTTTAAACAAGATGCCTTATTAATAGAAGTACAAAAAGCTTACATGCAATTGCAAGTGGCTAATGAAGCAGTAAAAGTCTTAGAAAAAGCAAATACTACAGCACAAGAAACTAAAAAAGTAGTTACCAACTTTTATGAGCAGCAAATTATTCAAGAAAGCGATTTGTTGTTAGTTGAAATCCGTGTAAATGAAATTGAAAACCAGTTGGCACAGGCAAAAAGTGCAGTAAAAAATACCTCAGACTTTATTCATTACTTAATGGGAACAAACTCTGATAATATTATTGAGCCTGCCGATGAGTTAGAAGCAAGCATTACTTTAGAAACTACTAATACTTCTGCTGATGCACTTAAGAATCGTTCGGACATCAAAGCCATGGAACTTTCTACCAATGCCTATAAAAAAATGAGCAACGCTTCTAAAATGGCTTTTGTACCTCGACTAAATGCTTTTGGAAATTACGAATTGTTTGACGACCAAGTTTTTGGAACAAATGCTAATAGTTATTTTGTTGGAGCTCAACTAAAATGGGATTTGTTTCAAGGTGGAAAAAATGCAGGGAAATGGCAAAAAACAGCTGCCCAATATCAACAATCTAAATTAGAATATGAGCAGTATTTAGCTAAAAGTCAGGTAGAAATCAATCAAATGAATCGTTCATTAATTGATGCTCAAAGCCAAATGGAGTTAGCCAAAAAATCGATGGAGCAAGCCAAAGAAGTGTTGAGGATAAAAACCAACAGATTTAATCAAGGCTTAGAAAAAACTTCCGATTTGCTAATGGCAGAAACGCAGTTTTCAGAAAAGCAATTGGCTTACTATCAAAGCATTTTTCAATATAATTTGACACAAGCTTATCTCAAGTTTTTAACTAAATAAAATCAGTCTAAAATATAACCATATATAAAAAATCAACATACCATGAAAAAAAGAATATACACCTTATCTATAGCATTAATATCCATCGCATTCATTAGTAGTTGTGGTGCAGAAAAAGAAGAAACAATTATTGCCGAAAAAGGCATGGCAGTTCAGGTGGCAACACCCATTTTACAAACGGGTAATAGTTTAACCGTTAGCGGAAAAGTTGAAGCTGTAAATAATGCTACATTAAGCACTCGTCAGATGGGATTTGTCGATGAAATTCATGTGAAAATTGGTGAAAAAGTAAACAAAGGACAATTGCTGCTTTCTATTACCAATGAAGATTTAAGAGCTAAAAAAGCACAAGTAGAAGCGAATATTAGCGAAGCTTCGGCAGCTTTAAAAAATGTAGAAACCAATTACAACCGTTTTAAAACTTTGTTTGAGCAAAAAAGCATTTCGCAAAAAGAAATGGACGATATGACCATGCAATACGATATGACTAAATCGAAATTGAATGCTGCTCAGCAAATGAAAAATGAAATAGATGCACAGTTTGATTACGCTAATCTTAAAGCTCCTTTTGATGGCGTTATTACCAATAAATTCATTAAAAAAGGCGATATGGCAAATCCGGGAATGCCGCTTATTGCATTAGAAAATCCGAATCATTTTGAAGTAATTGCCAATGTTCCTGAATCGGAAATTGCAAATATTAAAACAGATAATGAAGTAAAAGTATTGATTAAATCCATTAATAAAGAAGTGAAAGGCACTATTGCAGCCATTAGTAAATCAGCAAGCAACACAGGTGGACAGTTTCAAATAAGAGTAAACTTAGAAGAAAATTTAGAAGGAATTTACTCTGGAATGTTTGCTACACTAAAACTTACTACCAACAATGATAATCAGTTAAGTGCTTTAATGGTAGATAAAAATGCCATCATTAAAAAAGGTGATTTAAAAGGTTTGTATGTTGTTAGTCAGCAAAATACAGCAGTACTTCGTTGGGTAAGGTTAGGCAGTCAAGTAGGTGAAAATATAGAAGTGCTTTCTGGAATTAGCAATGATGAAAAATACATTGTAGCACACTCAGGAAAGTTATTTAACGGAGCTAAAATTTCTGTAAAATAATCCATTAAATTAACTAATTACAAAGTACTTTTTAATTAAACCTAAGAAAAATGAAAGAAGGAATAGCAGGCAAAATAGCCAAAGTATTTATACA
The DNA here is from genome assembly GCA_965284565.1 of Vicingaceae bacterium. GTDB lineage: Bacteria > Bacteroidota > Bacteroidia > Flavobacteriales_E > Vicingaceae > BRH-c54. The sequence continues at coordinate 884,706 of OZ260100.1, read as the reverse complement.
ATCGAAACTAACAGTATTGCTCATGATAGTTTTCATGGTAATAGGTGTTTACAGTTCGTTTTTAATACCAAGAGAGGAAGAGCCTCAAATTGATGTGCCTATGGCAGATATCTTTGTGGGTTACCCTGGAGCATCACCAAAAGAAGTAGAGTCGAGAGTGGCTCAACCCTTAGAAAAAATCATTTCTAATATTAAAGGAGTGGAGTATGTTTATTCTACTTCTATGAATGAGCAAGGAATGATTATCGTGCAGTTTTTTGTTGGTGAAGACATAGAACGATCTATCGTAAAACTGTATAACGAAATAAATAAAAACATGGATAAGCTCCCAGAAGGAGTAACCATGCCGCTGATAAAAACTAGAGCAATAGATGATGTGCCAATGTTAGCACTAACGCTTTGGAGTGAGAATTATGATGATTTTAGATTAAAGCAATTAGCTAATGAGCTTACCAACGAAATTGAAAAAGTAAATGATGTTTCTATCACCAAAGTTATTGGGGGCAGAAACAGGCAATTACGTGTAGTATTAGATAAAGATAAAATGGCAGAGTTAGGCTTGGATTTTTTAGCGGTAACTAAACAAATTCAGGTTGCTAATCAACAAATGTCTTCAGGGAAATTTAATAAAAACGATACTGAATTTTTGGTGTCATCAGGAGCTTTTTTAAAAACAGTTCAAGATGTTGAGCAGTTAGTAATTGGTATGCACAACAATTTTCCGGTGTATTTAAAACAAATTGCTACCATAGCTGACGGACCAGAAATTCCCGATGCTTATGTAACTTTTGGTTATGGAAATGCAACAGATAAAAAAGAAGAACATCCATCGGAATATGCAGCAGTAACTATTTCTGTTGCTAAAAGAAAAGGTGCTGATGCTATGAAAATTTCTAATGTGATTTTGGATAAAGTAGCCCATTTACAAAAAACATTAATTCCAGATGAGGTAAAAGTAGAAGTTACTAGAAACTACGGAGAAACAGCTTCACACAAAGTATCAGAATTGTTATTACACTTAATTGGAGCTATTGTGGCAGTAACTATTGTAGTGATGTTGGCAATGGGCTGGAGAGGCGGATTGGTAGTTTTCCTTTCAGTGCCAATTACGTTTGCACTTACTTTATTGAGCTATTATTTATTAGATTATACCTTAAATAGAATTACCTTATTCGCATTAGTGTTTGTAACAGGTATTGTGGTAGATGATTCCATCATTATTGCCGAAAACATGCACCGACATTTCAAGATGAAACGCTTACCTTTTGGTCAGGCTGCTATTTATGCGATAAATGAAGTAGGTAACCCCACCATTTTAGCCACTTTTACAGTAATTGCTTCGGTATTGCCAATGGCTTTTGTTAGCGGTTTAATGGGACCTTATATGAGTCCGATGCCAATTGGAGCTTCCATAGCTATGATTTTATCACTTTTTGTGGCATTAACCATAACACCATATTTAGGATTTATTTTCTTACGAGAAAAAGAAAAAAGAACGGGAAATGAAGAAGAGAAAGCTCCTAAAAGAATGGAAGATACTTTTATTTACAAATTGTATGACAGGTTTGAGCGTCCGTTAATTGAAAACAGAACAAAACGTTTTTGGTTTTTAGGATTAACCGTATTCTTACTATTCGGTTCTATGGCAATGTTTTTTACTAAATCGGTAGCTGTAAAAATGTTGCCTTTCGATAACAAAAATGAGTTTCAGGTGGTAATTGATATGCCCGAAGGAACAACTTTAGAAAGAACGTTGGCGGTAACACAAGAAATAGAGCAGTATTTAGCTACCAGAGCTGAGGTAGTGAACTATCAGGGTTATGTGGGAACTTCTGCACCTATTACTTTTAACGGATTGGTAAGACATTACGATTTACGTGGAGGAAGTAATAATGCCGACATTCAAGTAAATTTAACAGATAAAACTGAAAGAAGTGAGCAAAGTCACGACATTGCTAAATTACTTAGACCGGATATTCAGCAAATAGCTAAAAAATATGGAGCCAATGTTAAATTGGTGGAAGTACCACCGGGGCCTCCAGTGCTTTCTACCATTGTAGCTGAAATTTACGGACCAGAATACGACCAACAAATTAAAGTGGCTAGTGAAGTGATGAACATCTTAAACAATACGCAAGATGTGGTAGATGTAGATTGGATGGTAGAAGATGATCAAACTAAATTTAGTTTTGAAGTAGATAAAGAAAAAGCTATGTTGTACGGCATTCCTACGCAGCAAATTACACATACATTAAATACAGTAATGAGCGAAAGAGAAATTTCTAGGTTGTATGATGAAAATGCGACTAAAGCGGTAGGAATTGTGTTGACACTTGATGAGAAAGAAAAATCTACGATAAGTGATATTCTTCAAATTCAAATAGCTAACCAAATGGGACAAACCTTTCCGTTGGCAGATTTAGTGAAAGTAAATAAAGAAATTCAGCCTAAAAGTATTTTCAGAAAAAATCAAAAAAGAGTGGTTTATGTATTGGCCGATATGGCAGGAGCATTAGAAAGTCCAGTATATGCTATTTTGGGAATTGACGAAAAATTAAAACAAATTCCTTTACCCGAAGGTTATGTGTTGAATGAGTTGTATATGAACCAACCCGAAAATGAAGATGATTTTACCGTAAAATGGGATGGAGAATGGCAAATTACCTTGGAAGTGTTTAGAGATTTAGGTATGGCATTTATGGGTGTAATTTTCATTATCTACATTCTAATTGTAGGATGGTTTCAAAACTTTAAAGCCCCAATGGTAATGATGGTAGCTATACCGTTGTCATTAGTCGGAATTGTAGTAGGACATTGGATGTTAGGAGCATTCTTTACAGCAACTTCTTTTATTGGTATGATAGCCTTGGCGGGAATAATGGTGCGGAACTCCGTACTGTTGATAGACTTTGTTAACTTACGAATAGAAGAAGGAGTGCCATTAAAACAAGCGGTAATTGAAGCCGGAGCTATTAGAACAACCCCGATTTTACTTACCGCAGGAACGGTGGTTATCGGAGCATTTGTTATCCTTTTCGATCCTATTTTCCAAGGATTAGCTATCTCGCTAATGGGAGGGACAATAGCTTCTACGGTGTTAACATTGTTAGTAGTGCCATTAGTGTATTACATGATAGAACGAAAAAATCATCCATCAGAAGAGAATAATACCGATACCAATGAAGAATTAAACTCATAAACTTTTAACCATATAACCTTATAAACTTAATAATATGAAATTACTAATCGTAACAGCCGTAGCTGCACATCAGCAAGATGTTTTAAAGCTTTTTAAAGCCTCAGGAATTGAAGCTTTCAGCAGCTCAGAAATTGACGGATATAAAAACATATCGTCACTAATAGCTGCTCACAGTTGGTTTCCGAGCCAGCCCGGAGGAAATGAATCTTTGTTATTTTTTTCTTTCTCCGAAGAGGATAAAGTAAATCAATTGTTAGAAAAAGTGCAAACTTTTAATGCCGACACTGAGAACTTTAATCCGATAAGAGCTGCGGTTATTGCCATAGAAAAATTTATTTAATCAATTAAAATTTAAAATTATGATCAACAGAATAGTAAGAGGAATAGCCGGAACATTTGTTTTAATAAGTATACTATTAGCAGCATACGTAAACATAAATTGGTTGTGGTTTACCGCATTTGTAGGAGTAAATTTGTTGCAATCTTCATTTACACAATGGTGTTTAATGGATAAAATACTTGCCAAATTAGGAGTTAAAGCAGAAGGAGATAGTTGCACCAATTGTTAACTAAATATTTGCAACCCAAGTAAATTATTTAGTTGGGTTGCTTATTTTTGCTACATGACTGACGGTAAACTATTTTATACTATTGGTGAAGTGGCTAGCATGTTTAATGTGAATACTTCTCTTATTCGTTTTTGGGAGAAGGAGTTTGATATTATAAAGCCTCAAAAAAACAAAAAAGGTAATAGGCTGTTCACTAAAAAAGACATTGATAATTTTCATGTTATCTTTCATTTGGTAAAAGAAAAAGGCTATACTTTAGAAGGAGCTAAAAACAAACTTAAAAGCGGTGCACAACCATTTCAAGAAGAAACCAAAGAAAATCTTGAAGTCATCAAATCATTAGAAAATGTAAAAGCTTTTTTACTGAGCTTGAAAGAAGAGTTATAACAAAAAAACCGCTGAAGCAATTGGGAATTATGTACTTTAATCAGGTAGACCCAAAAATAGGCTTTTTAAAGAATTAAAAAACGCTCCAGGAAACTGGAGCGTTTTTGTTTTTTATGCTATTTATTAAAGTGAACCGAGCAAGAAGCATAATACGAGAAGAAGTCCAGAGACTTCTCTTTGGTCAACTCATCCCAAACAAGGAAGAAAAAGGTTACAACCCTTATTGGCATGACTTTGAAACGGTTTTTGTCAGAGCATCTCATTATCGTGCTGCTTCTAATGTCTATGAAGGTTTAGTCGTGGAAATAATGGCGCTTCTTGACATGGAAAGTATATCAAGTGAAGAGAAAATTCAGCAGATTAAACAAGTAGTAAATCAGTCTGAAAAGGAAATAAGGCAACTTAACAGAGAGTTTAGACAGGACAATAAGGAGTTAAAGGGAAAGTAATTAAATCATCCATGGTCTAACTTGGTAATTTTTATCCCAACAAATTAGCTGGTCGTAAGTTATCATTTTATCAAATGAATTCTGAATAATATCTTCAAGTATATCAGTGTAGCTAAAGTTCATTTTCTTTCTATTCCATATATAGGCATACTCATTAAGGTATCTATCTGTGTGTTTATAAGAGAAGTGGTGAAAAGTTCCATTGACAACTATCTTAAGTTGTTTCCAAACATTTTCAATACCATTTACATGAATTTTACCATCAGTAAAACTTGTTGCTTTCATTTTATATTTTGTTCCATCTTTTTTCTTTCTGGTAACTTCTCTATGTTTATTAATTATATCATGTTTCTGGAATAAGTGTTTTAGTTGTTTATAAGCTTTATGGTTATCACTATTAATAGTTGAATCAGGAGTAACATGTTTCTGGAGGAGTTTTTTTGCCATCTTTTTTGAGAAGCAATTTTGAACATAACCAAATTTTCTAAGAACAATCAGTCCACTTTCTCTTTCTATAGCTCCAAAAATTCCCTTAAGGTGTTCATAGGGTTTGTTATGTTTTATTTGGTAATCATCCATTCTCTTTTTTAACCTTTGGTCTCTATTAGGTTTAGAGCCAACATAAGCTTCATCACATTCCACTATACCTGAAAGTACTCGCTTGGTATTTTCATCCTTCATAGTTTCTCTAATTTTATGAAGCATGAGCCAAGCGGTTCTTTGTTGAACTCCAATTTTTTCTGACAGAGAAATTGACGAAATTCTTTTCTTGGAAGTAGCGACAAGGTAAATAGCGTAGAACCAATTCTCCAGTTCAACTTTTGTTTTATGAAAAATGGTTCCTTGAAGAACTGTGAATTGCTTTTTACATTTAGAGCATTCATATTCTTTACGGTTTTTAAGGTAATAATTGTTGTGGTTATTATTACATCTGGTGCAAGTTGGAATGTTATTCCATCTTTTTAGTTCAAGGTATTTTATACAAGTTTCATTATCCTTGAATGTTCGAAAAAAGTCTTTATCTCTATTAATTAAAATCTCCATAAGATGCTGTAGCATCTGGGAGGTGGTCTAAGTATTGTATTTTTCAGTTGTATTGCCATTAAATAAATAACGAATTCAATATTAAAAGTCGTAAGTTTATTTGATTCTAACTAATTTTTAATCTTCTTCTAACTCATCAAAATAATTTAAAAATCTCCTCAAATTTATAAGCACATTATCTCTAACCTTATTGAAAAGCATATCATCTCCAATAACTGTATCTCTTTTATCTGAAAGACTATATAACTCTAATAAAGTTGAGGTTTTCTGAAGCTCTTTAATGATATAATCACAGAATTCAATTTCTTCAGTATTATTTAACTTTGATTTGATTGCTTCAATTTTACTAATAGCTTTTTTTGAGTTGTTATAGAGAATGTATGGGTCATGTCCATTATTCCATTTTTTACGTTTAACTTCCTTGAAATAATTACGAAGCTCATTAAATTCGTTTTTCATAATATATGGTTTTAATTAAATAATCCATAATACTACGAAATGAATAAATATTAAAAAAGGACAAGGAATTTAGCCCCCATCATACCACCCTGTTAACCTTGATAATATACTATCAGATTTGGATAATATGAGAAAAAGCTTAAGGATTCATAGGGTTTAAGAGAGTAAGAACCTCCAGCAGAAATGTTGGAGGTTTCTTATTTTAAATAATTTGTAATTTAGGAGAATAAAAAAATATTATGAGCACATTACATCCAGACGAAATGAAAACAAGTTTCCATGAAACTCAAAGGACAATTGCTCTTAAATATGCTGAACATATTAATATTAAAGTTATTTCGGGAATTATGTACTATTAACACCAAACTCTAATTTAGAGGTTAAAGATACAAAAAAGAGACTGTTTTTTTCAGACAGTCTCTTTTTTTTAATTCATTTCAATACCTATCCAACCTAAAAAGTCAGTCCAACCTTTCCACTTATCTTTATATACTTCATCTGGATTTGGTGGAATTCCTGCTGGAAGTTCATTATGTTTTATATAATATTTCCAAGTCTTTTCAGCTTCTAATTCTTTTTCTAAAATATTCATAATTAATTCTTTTTTTAATTTAATAAAATATAAGAAATAAAGAAGCAAAAATCAAGTGATAAGCAACGCATTTTATTATACTACGTTTACCGAAGGAAAATATAAATTATGGTATAATTTTTAATTTATTATGTTAAAACTACGGAGTTTAGAAAAATTGCAACCTATTTTATAATAATGACGTATATTTGCACAAAAAAAAGACTATTATGGCAGTTACAATTGAAGAAATATCTAAACTAATGGATGAAAAGTTAAATCCAATTAAAAAAGATATAAAAAATATTAATAGAGATATAATAGACATTAAGAGAGATATAGTAGACATTAAGAAATTTATACAATTGGACTTATGGGAAGAAGAAGTATTTAAAAGAAAAAGTGGAAATCATACTCCAGCATAATTTTGACTTAAAGGCTTAAAATATAAAAATCCTCCAACAATTTTGCTGGAGGATTTTTTATTAAATATCATATTCCTAATATTATAAGACATTTTGCACTAATAATCACAAAGAGTGCAAATAAAAAAGATGGTAGTATATAAGTTTTTAATTTACAATCTTTAAATCCCATTAATGCCCATCCAAAAGACCAAAATACAAGTCCAACTATAAGAAAAGAAGTACCTATATATAATACTTCATTAGCCATAATTAAAAATGAAAATAATGTAAACATAAGTATTGCGGTAAAAGGGAAATAAATAGCCGAAATACCGTCAATAATGGCAATTGGAGTTGTCTTTATAACAGTTCCTTTAAAAGATATATTTAAAGGAAGTCGAAAAAATTTTATTATAATTATTCGAGCTTTTCTTTGTGATATTCTTAAATTAAAGACTGTACTAATAAGAGTTAATGCAGCAATTATTATTGCAATTTTTTCCATTTTTCTTAATTATTATTTTTTTAGTTTGTGTCGCATCATATAATACAAGGGAAAAAGTATCTTAAAAACCTTAAGTGTTTCTGTCGGCAGATTATCTTCCGACATTTCTGTGTCAGTTATTTCATAATCTCTACCAATAATGAAGTATTTATCAATGTTGTCTCTTTTACAAAATTCATGTAACTCGTCTGGTGTGTTAAAAGAGTTGCATAAACGTGTATTTTCGTTAACCAAAATCCAAAACTCGTTAGGTAATAACTTTATCTTTTGAAAGAAATCATTACGATAACTTATTTCTCTCATTTTCTTTTTGAAATCGTCTCTATCAATGATACTACCTTTATTCTCCTTTCCAAACAATATCCAAATACCAATACTTTGAAGTTCAATTCTTATTTGAAGTCTTGCATGGTGAATAAAGGTTTGTAGGTCTCTTTTGTCTTTATCAATAAAATAGTCTTGATATGTTTTAATTTCGGGTTGTGATTTACCATAACTAAGCCACATTGCGTCTAATCGTCTTGGTGCGAACTCATTTATTTGGTGATGTCGGGAAACAACATTTCCATCTTTGTTTGGATATAAACCTTTTAATCCATTAGAGTTAAACTTAGAATAAATTGTTGCATGTAATTCCATAAAACGGTTATCTGCCTCCTTTCTTTCTTTATTTGCTGAAAGAGAATTGTCAAGCCACAAATCCTTTCTAAATGCCCAATGGTGTTCTTTTTTAAAGAATCTATCAGAAAAATCTATTTCATCTAAGGGGTTATTTGTCGGTTTAAATTTTCTGAATTTTAATTTTTTCTTTTCGATATTTTGTTTGTCTATTTGTTTTTTATACTCATTAATGTTGAAGTTATCAATTGGAAAAGATTCTTTAAATATAGAATCGAACCATTTTAATATTTCTTGACAATGTTCTTTATTGGTTATCAAATAACTTAATTCAATATTATTATTTAACCCTCCTTCAGTTAAATTTGCCGAACCAATAAATGCAACCCAATTGTTCTTTTTCTTTATCAAATATACTTTTGGATGGAAAGTCATTAACTCGTCATAGTAAATCTTAGATTCAAAATTGATGTTTATTTCTGTCTTAGATTTAAGCAATTCTAATGCGTTAATTGTAGTCGGTAGGTCAATCCCTACCAATACTTTTATATTAGCATTATTGTGGACATAACTTAATAAGTTGTCTAATGGTTTTTCCTTTGCAAGAGCAACGGCTATATACACTTCCATAGCATCTGGAAGGTGTTTTACTATTTCACTATATAAATCATCTATTAGCATTGTTATTATAATGGTTGGAGTGTTAATTCATCAACAATTAATTCAGAAGGGTATAATTCTGCAATATTAGCTAAGCTGCCAATATTAAATACAAACGGTTCAATAGAATCTCTTTTGACATAAAACCTAAACTCTTTTTGATATTCAAAGTTCATAGGTTTTTCAAATAAATTGATTTTTTTATTGACAGTATTTTTATCGTAATATTCAATGAAACCATGTCTAAATTTAACATTCAACTCTTGCAGTTTGGCTTCAATCAATGATAAAAATTTTTGATTGTCTTTAATTACCAAACAGTGGGAACCGAATCTTTTAATTTTCTCGTCAATTTTAAAATCAAGTGGATTTTTCCAACCATGTGATGAAACGCAATATAAGCTATAAATATTACCTAAAACATTTTCGTATGATTCAAGCATGTGAAATGTATGATAGTTTCCTTTGTAGCCAATTGAAGGAATCTCAAGTTGTCCAGGAAGATAGTTATTTATGCGGCTCACACCTTCATACTTGTCACCACGCAATTCACCATCTTCAATCTTTCTGAACTGCTGTATCGGACTCATATAAATTGTTCCATTATAAAACAAGTCTTTTATGTTTTCCTCTTGCCCAAACTTTAATAACATTTTGATGGTATGCATTTACAAATTATTTTTATTCTTAAATAAGTTTAAAACTTCTCCTCTCTTAAAACAAGAAAAATTAATCTTCTTTTTTTTCATCGGTGTTAATGATTAAAATGTTCACTGGAGAGCCCTCAAAGTTTGTGTTGTCGTTAATATTAGTTATCTGAAAATTGTTTATGAAGTTTATGAATTGATTTGTGGCTATGCTGTTGTTATTATTTTTCACAACTCCTTGAACAAATCCTAAAATATGGGGATGATGTGAAAGTTCAACACCAATTTCCAATGCTAAAATTGAATCTGTAAATGTATCAATGTCAAAACACGAAACCAATTCACTGCAACCACAACCACAAGGAGTCAACTGATGAGTTGAGTAGTATGGAATGTTTAAGTCAATTGTCTTCGCTCTGTATAAAACTGGTAATGTACTGGTTGTAGTTAAATACTGTGCTGAACAATATGTTAAATCAATTTGTTTTTTGCTGTCAATGAAAAATACTCCATAAGAACCAATACTGCTGCAACAACTAAAGGATAGAATATCTAACGGGAAATTAAACCTTTGTCCAACTACATTTGTTAGTGTAGGTCTTTGAGATAATAATTCAAATTGAAAGAAGTCACCATAAAATGTTGCAAGATGTCGGTTTAAATTGGCTCTATGATATTTTGCTTGCAAGAATGTCATTCTTGCTTTTTGCTTGGTAGGTGAAAACGAAATAATCCACAAGTCGGAAATTTCTTTTCTTACAATTTGCCCTACCTGTGCTGAATGATATTCAACATACTGTTGGTGTGTCTCACCAATGAATGTTACATTATACTTTAAAGAAAGTATTGAACTCATTTTTCGGAATAAGTCAATTTCTGAATTAGTTATAGTAGCAATTTGGTTTAGTTCAAATTTCATTTTAGTATATTAATTGTCTTATCAAACTCGACTGTCGGTTCGAAAGTCCATTCTTATAAAGAATTTTAGATAATCTACACATGTAACCCCTTAGCGGTTTTATACTGACAATCTTAAACCCTTGACTTATGTTTTTTATTGTCATGCTTGTAACTTACCTTATGTCAGTAATTATTGAAGAAATATTTTTATTAAGTTCATCTAAAACTATCAATCGTTGTCTTATTTCTTCTGTGCTGTTTAATGAGAGTTTTTCCTTTTGTTTTCTGATAGTAGTCATGTAATTGTCAACATAGGAATCAAAACTTTTTCGTGCATTTTTAATTTGAGTTTTGATGCTGCTTTCAATTAAGCTATTTGTCATAACAATTGCATTTGAGTTGTATGTTTCTATTTTTTTTCTCCAATGCAATTCAATTCCATTCTTATTGATATTGGTTTCGTGTATCCATTCTTGCTTCATCACATATCTGGTTTCTACTCTGTTTCTTTCACACCAAGAACCTTGAATATAAACTTGTTCAGGTCGTTCAACATTTTCGATTTTATAGTTTGATTTTACGAAGCGATTTAAAAACACATCTGCATCTGAAAGCATCTTGTCAAAATTGATAGCATCTAAATGAAGTTCAACTGGCTCTAATTCTATTTTCAATTCTTTTTTCAGAGTTGTTTCAAACTCTCTTGCAAGTGAGTTTATAGTATGCTTTAAAGTTTCAAACAAAGCGTTTTGCTTGCTTAATACTTTGTTCTCCAAATTTTTTTTGAAGGCAACGAAAGAGGTATGTAACTCGTTACTGATTATCTGATTTAATTCTTTTACAATCATTTCAATTTCTTCATAAGAAGAATAGGTGGATTGTTCCTCTGCACTTTTGATATAAAGTTGAAGATTCCTAACCCAATTTGGAATAATTTTGTTTAGGAACGATTGTTTTTCCTCTGCCTTCTCTAAGTTGAACGCTGATTCAATATGGTCAATGGTTGATTTTTCAAAACCTTTAAATTCTGTTTCAATCCAACTTCTTATTTCTGTTTCAAACTTGTCGGCTTCTTCCTGTATACTTTGTTGTTTTTTTTTTGCTTCCTTGATTTTTCCTTCAAGCTCTTCAATTTCTTGAACTGTTTTGCTTAGTGTACCTGATGCCGTTATCACATATTTATTTTTGAATTCTTGTAGTAGCCGTTTTAAGTTGTCTTGTAAACTTTCAAAAAAGATTTTGCTGCGGTTTTCAAAAATGTGATTGATGATACTGAGTTCAATTTCTTCAATGTTGCTATGAGTTAAAATATCCCTTGCGGCTTCTTTGTATTCGGTATCGGTTTTCTTGCCTGCTGTAGCAATTCCAAATGCAATTTTTGCAAAATCACTTTTGACTGCTGGTGTGTCATTGCCTGTTAGAATTAATCTTGAAAGCAAAGCTTGCTTTGCAGATATAGTAAAAATATTTTGCCTTAAAGCATCAGGCATTTTATCCTTTATCGTGTTATAAACAAAATCAATCGCTTTTTCCTTGGTTAAGCTATTTCTATCTTCTTCATCAATTTGATTGATGATGAAAAATAATCTGTCTTGAATTTTATCAAGAATATCAGGTCGCATCTGAATAATTTGATTCAGGGTGGCATCTTCATCTTTTGTTTTTAATTTGGTATAGTCAAGTAAATAAATGATGGCACTAATCTGGTCAACTAAATCCGATGTTGATTGGTTGATACTTTTTCCTACAGTTAATTGAGGCAAAGCTTCTCCGAATCCTGCTGAATCAAGGATTTCAAATTTAATATCAGTCATTTCCTTTTCTTTCAATACTATGAATGGAGCGTGTAGATTAAACTTAACTTCTTCTTCAGTTCCGTTGTTATTTCGGTTTTCTTTGTTTACTTCTACAAGGTAAGTGTTGATTTTATCGACTCCTTCTATTTTATTTTTATTGAAGTGTAGAACACCTTTTTCATTTTCAGAGTGAACTATTCTAATTGGAACTGCTGTTTCAGGAATATTATTCATTGGTAAAAATTCATTTCCAAGTAAAGAGTTTAAGAAAGTTGATTTGCCAGATTTTACCATTGCCAAAACAGCAATTTGAAAATTTTGGTTTTTGCATTGTTGGTAGAAGTGTTTAATCTTTTCTAAAATGTCCTCTGCGTTTTTACTTTCTCCTTTTACTTCATTTTCAACAATCTTGATTGCTTTTTCAAACAATTTTTTTGTTGTGTTAATTTTTGATATGTAAGTTTTTTCCTGTTTGTTATCGGCAACTGGCTTGTTGCCATTCAAAGCACTGGTAAGTGATTTGAAATTTGTTCCTAAATGAGTTTCTGGTGTTAGTGTATTCATCTTACTTAACAAGCCACGAAAATCATCAAATATTGCTCTGATGGAAGTGTAATTATTAAGGTCAGTTTGAATGGTAGGAGTGTTGGCGTTAGAAGTTAGTTTACTCAGTTCTTTATTGAGTTTGGCAATTTCTTTTTCCCAATATCGGATGTATTTAATTGCTTGGTTTGATTTGTATATACTTGCATCTTTTAAGACAACAGGAAAAATTCTTTCATAGACATTTCCTTTTTCTTTGATTTTTAAAATCTCATACATACAATGAGGAGATTTTAAAAACTTGTCACTTATTACAAGAACAATTTTCTGCCCTCTTCCAAGTCGTTCCTCAAACTCTTGTATATTGTCTTTGTAATTGATGACATCTTTGTCAATAATAACTTTGAAATTATTCTGTAATGTTTTTTGAATAGCAGTTACAATAGGGTCTTGTGTGTTTCCACCCTTTGGTTGTTTGTTCCAAGCATATGATATGAATACTTCTTCTTTCATTGATGTTTTTCAAATGTAAAATTTAACACAGTCATTTTGCAAAGAAACAGCAAAAGCAAATGTGCCACTTGTGTGTTGACTTAAAATTTTTGTGTGTGTATTTTTTTTAATAAAAATATTTCTTGTGTTGGCTTTATAAACGGTGTCAGTTGATGTCGTCATATATTAAAAAAAATGTTTGTTCAAAGCGATACAGTTTCAAGTTTGCAGGTAACTTGTTATATCCAATAAAAACTATCGCATAGCATTCCAATTTGGTAATGCTTAGCGAAACTTTTGTTTCAATTTATTTTTTTCACTATTCAAAAATAATACTTTATCTTTATAATTATCTATTCTTAATTCATTCTTTTTAGCTAAATTTTTGAGTTTAAAAAAGTCCATTGCCAAATTTAATAAAACTATTTTTCATTTTCTTCTTTACTTTTCTTTGATGATTTCTTATTTTTAAATAAAAAAATTAACTTGAATTCCTTAAAATTTAAAAATCCAGACTATGAACAGCATTTCAATACAGAAATGTGGAACTTTTGTATTGCATTAAAAGAAAGGGCTGTTAATGAAAATTATCCTTTTGTGAAGTATCTATTACAAGAAACAGTGTATGAGTTTGAAACTATGGATAAATCTGGAGAATATTCTCCTCTTTGGAATAATTCATCCTATTCATCTTTTTCTGGATAATATTTTTCTTTAAAATTATTGGCAACATCCTTGTTTCTCCATATTTGCCATATAGGTTTATTATGTCTATTTAATTGTATAGGGATAAGTGTATAATATATCTCATCTTTCCAATCTTTCAAAATTATTTCTACATCATCCATTGACTTAATTGTAGAAAATACAAAAGTTGTAGTGGCACACCATTCTATATTATCAAATTTATGTGTTTTAAAAAGAGTAATTAAGTTTTCTTGTAATTTATCAGAATCTTTAATATTACCTTTTTCATGCTTATCATAGGTAAAAAGAAAGTAATTCATTTTTTTGTTTTAAAAGTTATCAAAATTACGCCCAAGAGCATCTGTATTTTCTTAAGTGTTATCCCTTCATTTTTTTATCAAACCCCTCCGAGAAAAAATCTTCAATTGTCATCCCAAACCCAAACTTGATTATTCGAACAAGGTTTGCAAAGGAAATATTTCTTTCCTTTCTTTCATATCCACGCATTAGTGAACGAGCTATACCACTCTCATTTGCCAACTTTTCTTGACTCATTTTTTTGGCTTTCCTCAACTGCAAAACCCTATCCATAAGTTTACTAAGGTATTCTTGCTCTATTTCTTTTGTGTCAGATTTCATAACACAAAAGTCATTATTCAAACTAAAAATAGTAACTCTATTTATAAACCCTCTATATTTAGAAATTATTTTATATATTTGCTGAAATTTTTTGACTTATGAATTCAAACAAGTTAGTTAATTTCTTTAAAGAAGTTTATTCAAAAAATGCCTATCTATTTATTGGCATTAATATCTTTTCTTTAATCATAATCTTCTTTGTATTAAGCAAAGAAGCAGGTGGAAGTTTTCTTATGCGAGTGTTTTCTTTCCTTTTTTGTGTTTTAGTTGGTGGTGGACTTATGGCTTTGTGGGCAAGAAAAAGCAACGAAAGTTTAGTGGTTCCATTCCGAAGAGGTGCAAGCATCCTATTGATATTTTTTGTTGGTATCGTTTGGATGAATGATGGGTATAAGTCTCCTTACTCAAGTAGAACCAATACAAATAAATCTGTTTCTTCTCAGGATTATACATGTCCACATTGTAATGGATTGGGACGAAGAACAAATAATATCACGGGACAGTTTGGCGAATGTTCAAGCTGCGGAGGTGATGGAAGAGTTACACAAGAACAATATAACCGATTAACAAAGTAATAAGAAATGAAAAAAATATTTATTTTGGGTCTTTCTGCCCTAATTTTAGCAGGTTGTGGTCTGTCTGAAGAAGAGAAAACAAAACAATGGTTGCTTGAAAATATTAATACAAATCACCTGGAAGCTTATTTGAAAAATAAAGGCTTTGAGAACTTGAAGATTTATGATGCAGTATATAAAGGAGATTCCGTTTCAGTTATTACTAATGACTTTTTTATTATCGAGCAACTACTTCAACAAGGTAAATTCACTGGAGCAGATAATGCTTATAATCAATTAAACACTGTCTTTAGTGAGGCTAACTCCTCTCCAGAAATGATATTATATGATGATGCCTGTAAGGCTTTTATTTCAATTATTACTGAACACTCGAAAATTGAATTTGTATACTTTTTAGTTTACACCAAAAGAAGTGAAGAAAATGGATTAACATTCCTTTCTTTTCCATTTGTTGATGACTACACAAGTAATAACATGTATTATGATGAAAAAGCTGTGGATGTAATTAATTCATTTACTAAAAAAATTAACAATGGAGATATTTCTAAAGGTGATACTCTAATTTCAAATAAGCCTGAACCTGAATTTTACGGAGACGGAATATCAGCAGAGCTTATCCCCAGTCTAACAATGAATCCGAATAAATCCACAACAAAGAAAGAGACACGAAAAGGGCAAGACAAATCAACTGGTGAATATTATACTGCAGATGTTGAAGTAACGTATTCTGGCAAAAAAAAATCATGGTCTAAAATTCGAGACTATTTTCTTGATACTAACTCAAATATATATGTTACCGAAGATGTAGATTATATAAGTAATTATGATTTTATGGATAGGTTCCCTAATTTAACAAATAATATAATAAGAATTCGATTACGAAAATTTGATATAGAAGGTGTTTTGAAATGGACATTTTGTGGATTACCATGTTCTACTGATTCAATTTTTAGTGATTACGATGATTTAAGTATTCTTTCAGTAAAATTAATAAAAGACACTTTAAATGTAGTTGTATATGAAGGGAATCATTCTTTCAGCTTTAATAATTACAATGGATTAAAAGAATTTGAAGTAGATAAACATGTTATTAAAATTAATCCTGACAATGGCAATCTTTATAGTTTTCAACCTATGAATAATAACATGTACTCAGATTATGAGGCAATTAACGGAAGTGAAAACACAGAAAAGTTATATGTTTTCGAATCAGAGAATATTCTTAAAGAACCATATCACTTATTCATAATTGGTAAGCA
Organism: Vicingaceae bacterium; assembly: GCA_965284565.1. Lineage (GTDB taxonomy): Bacteria > Bacteroidota > Bacteroidia > Flavobacteriales_E > Vicingaceae > BRH-c54. Next base: position 868,300 of record OZ260100.1, on the reverse strand, counting down.
GGGCACTTCTAATTTTTATAAGCCTTTTGATTATGTTGATTGTGACTGTGTAATTGATTAAAAATCGTATATAATGAATAGAATACTTTTAATAATTGGAATAATCGTAGTTGTTGGAGGAGCAATAAAACTTTTCGGTTTAAATAAATTGGATGTATGCGACAATGATGATTTAATTGAAAATTTGTGTGAAAGTAATTGGAAAACAGAAGGGGGGGTAAATTTATTAAAGTTCCATGAAAATGGGAATTTCTCTTTAACGACAAATAATGGAGCTAATAATGTTGAAGGAACTTATCAACTATTAAATGACTGCCAGCTTATTTTTCCAAATGCTAAGAGTGGAAGTGAATTTGATGGGGTAATGGGTAGACATGTTGTATTATCCGTGTCAAGAGGAGGCACTACAAAAATCCAATTATCAAGTGATGTTTATACATCGTTTATTCTAAAAGATGTGGGGACTATGTTAAAAGAATCAAAATTTAAACATTTAACAAAAAGAGAGTAGAAAAGAGTGATTACTCATCTATGTTTAATAAGTCACTCAATTTAACATCTAAAGCAATACAGACATCCCGAAGCGTTCCAATACCAGTATTCTGTCCAGATTCAATTCTGATTGCTTGAGTTCTGGATGTATTCATTTTTTTTGCAAACGCATATAAAGAAAGTCCTTTTTGGGTCCTTATTTCTTTAATTCTCTCGGAAATTTTCATTAAATATTCTTCGGTGTCCATTTTCTTCATAAAATTATTGTTTCTGAAAATCAGTCAGTTAGTATTTTTTATTGCAAATTTAATCATTTTTTTAGAACAATAACCTAATTAGGTCGTATAAATACACCGAACACAAAAAATAATTGTGTTTATTCCCCAAAATCAACTCAAAACCTGACACTGGTATAATGAGTTAAGCAAACAACATTTTATGTAATTAAATTCCTTCCTCTTTTGAGGAAGGATATTGTTTAACTAACACCATATAGTCATGAAAAATTTAAAAATTACATGCCCTGCATGCAGGGAAAACTTCTCTCCAAGCGATAGCATATGGGCAGAATTAAAATCTTCAATTGAGCACGAGCTTAATGAGGAAATTATTAATCAACAAAAAGAACTTGAAAAGAAAAAAGGTGAATATCAACGATTGCAATTTAAACTTTCAAAAGAACGAGCAGACCTCGACAAATTGATAAAAGAAAAAGTTGCAAGTAGTCTTCTAATTGAAGGAAAGAATCTTCGAAGAAAAATTCAAGAAGAAATTAACTTGAAGAAAGAAGCAGAATTAGATTTGCTAAACAAACAATTGGTTTCAAAGACCAAAGAAATCTCTGGGTTAAATAAACTCAAGAGGAAAATGGCCATTGAAGCTGAAGAAAAAGAAGCAGCTACAATAATCAAGTATGATAAAATGCTTGAGGAAAAACTAAAAGAAGCAAAACTATCTGTTCAATCTAAATTTGAAGAGACGCATAAATTAGAAGTTCTTCAAAAAGAACAGGTTATTAATAATCTAAAGGAGCAACTGGATTTAGCCAAGAAAAAGGTTGATTCATACAGCAGTAGTGGACAGCTTGTTGGTGAGAGTTCTGAACTTTTCCTTGAAAACCAAATTCGTGAGAACTTCTCTCAAGACTGTATTGTCAAAGAGGTTCCGAAAGGAATTAGAGGATGTGATAGCATAATCGAAATCATGATTGGTTCTTCCTGCATTGGAAAAATAGCTATTGAAGTTAAGACAGTTCAAAGCTTTTCAAAATCATGGATTGATAAACTAAAGTCAGATGCTGGATTAATTGGTGGAGCAGAATGCTTATTACTAATTACCAAGACAATGCCTAAGGAAGCTGAAGGAAAAAATTTCATCATTATTGACAATGTTTTTATTTGCAATATGAGTTCAGCAATTCAAACAATTGCTATTTTGAAATATTTCATCCTTAAGATAAATCAAGTCACCTTGACTCACAAAGACAAAGAAACGAAGCAAAGCCTGCTTTTTGAGTTCATGACCAGTGTCGAATTTGCTTCCATTTACGAGCAAGTATTAACACAGTTTGACTCCCTTAGGGCAAGTCATGACCTTGAAAAGAAACGTATGTTAAAACTATGGTCTGAACGAGAAAAAATGTTAACTATAGCTCTTAATTCTACCATTGAACTTTATGGTAAGTTAAGAGGCATCACAACTGATATAATTTCAGTAGAATCTTTGGAACACCTATCCAAAGCAAGCTAACAAATAATCTATAAACTTTATTCAATCAAAGCATCGGAGCCATTTGGCTCTGGAGAGATTGCTTTGTCCAAAAGCAAAGTGTCTTGGAGCAGGAATCGAACAACTCCTTATCTAAATTGCAATTGGCTCAATACATCTCTCGAACAGTCGGAAGTGGGGACTTCTGATTGTTCAGCTTTGTATTGAACTTAAAAAATTAATTATTAATAAAAACTTTAGAAATTATGAAACTGAAAAAAAATATAGATACAAATGAAATTAAAAAACGAGACCTCATAGTTACAGACTGTCGTCCTATATGTCCAAACTGTGAGAACAAACACTTGAACTATACTTTACCAAATGAGAATATCTGGCGATGCTCTATCTGTAAAAGTGATTTTAATATCACTCAAGATTTAATAATCGAGAAGCCGAGGTTTAAAAAATTATCATCATGAATGAAACTTATGCATTAAAAGACTTACTAAAGTTTTTGAAAGGTCAACATAAGTTAGACTTCCAAGGAATAAGGGTGCTACTGGAAATATACGAAGGAGGCTTAGTTGCAGATGAGCGAAAATATTTTGTAATTATTTCTGGTCTTAGAGCAATGGGATTATATGAAGTAAATTATGAGAAACCAACGCTTGAAGATATAATGAAAGAGGATGAAGAAAAACAAGAGAAAGAATTGGAGTTAAAGAAAAATGATGTGCCAGGAGAAATATACTGGAATAAAGGAAGCTCTACAGTAGGAATTAATACTTTCCGTTGCAAAATATTGAATGGAACAATTGAATTCTGGAAAATTTTGAATTAATAATTAAAACTAAATATCATGACAAAGAAATACGATAAACAGGAAGTAGCAAAACAAATATGGATGAAGTATTTGGAGAACAATGAACCTCCAGAAGGATTGCCAAGAGACCCAGAGAAACACTATGGTAAACACTGGAAAGGATGGGTTAACTTTCTAATGAAAGTTTCGAACAAGATTGAAAAATCTAACGGATTTAAAAATTTTATGAATTGAAGCAAATACCTATGAAAATAATAAAATGCAATTTGAACACACATATAAATCTTTTGAGGAACTCCTCCTGCATCTTCGTACTGAAGAAAATGCAAGAAGGTATCTGGCTCATGTTAGATGGGGAGGATACCCAAAGTGTTCGCATTGCGACCATCAAGGTCCTTCTACATATGAGGAAAGCCGCAAGATATTCTATTGTGGGAAATGTTCAAAGCAATTTAGTGTAACGACTAATACGATAATGGAAAGTAGCCATCTACCAATTCTAAAATGGTTCAAGGCAATGTTCGAATTAGCAAATGGAAGTATATCTTCTGTGCGACTTGCTAAGAAATTACAAGTTAATCAACGTACAGCTTGGAAAGTGGAACAAAAGATTCGTCAATCTCTCAAAGAAGATTTGGACGATGTTATATTATCAAATATAGTTGAGGCAGATACATCTTTGTTTACAGCGGACTTGGATAGAGATTTTAAAAGAAAGTGGAAGATTAAGAAGATGCAAAAATTAGTCGAGAAAAACAATGATAATCATACAAAGGATAGGATAAGTAAAGAGAACAGAGAATACTATCGAAGAAAAAAACTTGGACTTCCTTCTCCTCCAACAGGAAGACCTAAAGGCAGCAAGAATGTAAAAAAAAATATGATTAAGGGTGAAAAAAGTAAGAATCATTATTATAAGTATGAGAAATGGATTTTGGGGATGGTGGAGCGTGGAGGAAAGATTTATCTTCAGACAATTGGTCAACATACAAGTGATATAAATACAGAAGAAATCGCATCAATAATGCATAGTAAAATTGAAAAGGGAACAAGAATTATCACAGACGGAGGAGGAGAATTTGAAAAAGTATCTATCTACTTTCCAAGTCGTGAAAAAATCATTCATGACCCATGGGTTGAATTTACAAGAAAGGATGGAACAAAGGGTCATAGACGAGTAAAGAAATTTGTTGAGGGTGATAAACACACCAACTCTATAGAATCAACTTGGGCACACTTAAAAAGGGTTCAATGGGGAAATCACATTCAAATTAGTTATGGTCATGCTGATAGGTATCTCTACGAGTTTGCATTTCAAAGGAATAATAAAGAGTTATCAGATGCTGAGAAGTTTGGAATAATACTCAAGAGTGCATTGAGAATGTCCTTTCCATATCCTAAATTTAAGAGTTATACAAGGGTTTATAAGTTAAATGAATATGGGAAAGAAATAGGAGAAAGGGTCGAACTTAGAAAAGCAGCCTAATTAGATTAAAATATTTATCTTTGACCTTATAAATGAATATGATATGAATAACACTGACAAAATAGAAATTCACCTTTTAATATGAAAATCATGCGAATAATTATTTTTCTCGTTCTAACATTATTAATATCTAATGTTTATGCTGACAATTGTGTTTTTAGACCCGAAAGTGATTGTGTTAATAGTCTCAAGATATTTATTGATAGGGAAGGTAGTATATACCCTCCTTCAAATTTATACTCATTTCGGCAAGGACTTTTTTTCAACCCACCTAAAGATGGAAACGATAATACTTCAAAATTAAGTGTGTATTTTAAAAATGACTCTGTTGGTTTAATTACTGTTTGCAAAGGCTTAGACATAACTGACAATTTTGACACAATGCAGAATTATTTACTTAAGTCTTATGCAGAAAAAATAAACAATGAAGTGAAAGAGGGTAAAAAAATTGTATTACTTATTCACGGTTTTAATAGTTCATATAAAGAAACCTCTGAATCATACAACATACTAAAATCGAAACTAAGTAATCGTAACGACATTGCCATTGTAGAAGTTTATTGGGATGGGTTGACTAAAAAGGCACTAAAAATATGGCCAAAAGCTCAGGCAAATTCTGTTTATTCAGGTCTTGCTATAAGAAAGCTATTAAATAAAGTAGATAGTAATGCTGAGATTATGTTATTGACACATAGTTTGGGTGCAAGCGTAGCAACTCAGGCTTTATTCAATGTTTCAAAATGGACTAACGGATTTCAGAAATATGTTGATTCTCTATCAAAAAATATTCCAACCCCACCTCAGAAAAATATAACACTTTCAATGTTTGCTCCTGCAATACCAGGTGTAAATACCTTTGATGATTTGAATAAAATAGTAGAAAATAATACAACACGACACATCAAAAAAATCATTGTAGGTTATAATCACAAAGATTTTGCTTTAATTAAAGGTGTTGGAATTAGAGAACATATTGGCTCAACAAGTTTGGGATGTGATTCAGATGATGAAATAACGAAGACACAAGATACTATTTTGTCAATTGCTCCAAATATTATCTATAAATCATTTGACCTTTCAAAGAAACCAAAGCCAAAAAAACATTCAGTTGCTGAATATGTGCGTGCTGAATTATTTGAGACGTTTTTGAATGAGGGATTTGTCAACTAAAGGTGTTAGTCTATAAAAGAAAACTCGACACTACAAGCTAACGACTTGAAGGGTTAATAACAGTAGTAGTCCTTAAGCTCTCAAAACTGTCATAGAATTAATCAATAACACCTTTCTCTCTTTTTTCTAAATTTAGCTTTCTTCATCAAGTGCTAATTTCTCAGTCAATATATCAAATTGTTTGAAATATTGACCTCTCATTTCGCCAAAGTTTCCAATAGGAATTTGAACACCTCCTACTATTATAAGAGGAGGTTCATTTACTAACTTTAACATATTTACTCCAAAAACAACATCCAACTCACTCAAGTGAATGGCAATATCATTGGGGAAATCTTCCCTATTCAGAATCAATTTATTAAGTTCTAATAAACCATGTTTTTGCTCTGGCTTTATTCTAATCTGAAGTCTATATTTTGTGCCGAGGTAAGAAAAGTCAAAAAAATCATCTGTAAGATTAATTTTTTCAAATGAACCTTCATGCTGAGGACCTTTTTCTTCTTGTTTAGGATTCAACATATAATCTTTCCAAGTGCTTAAATGACTTTGCCCTATTGCCTTTAAATCCTGAAATGTCTTATGCTTATCGAACATACGTCTAAAATAAGGTATAAAGAAACCCAAAAATTTCAACAAAAACAATTTTATCTTATTCATTTTAATCTATATTATCTTCAAAATATAATATAGATAAATGAAAAATTAAAATCAAGCCAATATTAAAAATAAAGAGAGAGCCAAGAAATTGACTCTCTCTTTATTTTAATTTCTCTAAAAGAATTGTGTAATTTAAGCTACCTGATTAAAGTACATAATTCCCAAGTACTTCAGAGGTTTTTTTGTACCTGAGGTGGGAATCGAACCCACACTCCGAAGAACACGAGTTTGAGTCGTGCGCGTCTACCAATTCCGCCACTCAGGCATAATGTTCAACAAATAAGAACAGGATTGCGAAATTACTCATCAATTTTTAATATCAAACAACTTTTGCTAAATTTTTAAGCGAGTATTCTTCTACTTAAGAATCGATATCAAATAATAAATTTCGAATATACGTCATTTGTCGTATTGTCTAAAGCTATTGATAATCACATTTTTGTTGTCAGAAATTAACTGATAAAAAGCATTTGATGATTTTAAAGCAACATATTTTATTTTTTGGCTTATTTTCTTTGCTTATAAATTGGTCTGTAGCACAAACTAATGCCAACGAAGAGTATAAAGATTTTCACATGGCTGGCGATAAAAGCTATCGTTCGGGTATGGCTCTTTCTCCTGATGGAAAAACTATTGCAGTTGCAGGATCTCAAGGGCATCCGTTATTTATATATGATTGGGAAAAAGATGTAATTATTAAACAATTTGAAGTAGGAGATTGGTTTGCAGGAGCAAAGGTTTACTATTCTTCTAAAGGAACATACTTATTGTTAGAACAAACTTCTGTAGTAAATTTTGCTCCAAACAAGAAAAGAGAACTTGCTTTTGAAATTGTTAATGCAGCAACGGGCGAGATTGTACAAAAAATAAATAAAGCCCATGCTGTTCAAATTGCGAATAGTGAATCGTTTTACATTGTGTTAAGTGGAAATGAAGTTTCTCTACACGAGCTACCTTCGGGCAAAAAACGCAATAGCTTTACTGTTAACAATGCTACTCATTCAGTAGCTATTAGCCCTGATGAAAAAATCATAGCCATTTCGCACCGACCTACTTTAGAGCAAGTAAAAAATGCACCTACCATTAGAAATGATAAAAAAGCCAAAAAAGCAATAAAACCAGCTTTAAAATATAGAGAAATGATAAGCCTGTATGATGCTAAAACGTTGCAAAAAATTAAAACTGTTAATGAATTGTACGACATTGTTTATCGACTTCAATTTTCGAAAGACGGAAAATTATTGTACAACTACTCTATTCCTCATGCTAAGATGCAAACAGCATCAGCGGGAAGACAAGGGTATATTTATGCTATTCAAATGCCTGATGGAGAGCCAACAAGAATTTCTTTCATGACTTTAGCCACTTTTGAACCCGATTTTACTGAAAATGAAAGCGGAGCTCTGTTTGGTGTTATGTCAACAGATGGCTTTCCCGAATTAAGGGTTTATAACAACCTAAATGGAAGATTACTTTATCGATTTAATATGCGTCAGCGATTGAGTGATGCTTTTAAAAAGAAAATGATGGGAGATAACAGAGCAAGCTTTGTTTTTCTTCCCGATGGTAATATTTTAATGGTAAGCGGAAATCAAACTTTATTATGGAAACCACAATAAAATCAATAGTAATAATAGTGTTGTTAATGATGGGTGTAAGCAAACAGTCATTTGCACAAAAGAATGTTTCATTAAGCGACCCTGATGAGATTACTACAGCAGCGGTACAATATTTTGAATATTCACTTAAAGAAGGAGAGCTATTTAAGCTTGCAGAAAAACATCAAATTACAGGAGCTTATGAGTTTGATGTAACTATAAAAGGAAGAGGAGAGGTTGTTTCAGTATTTGTGGCTGATAGAGATGGCGGTTCATTAGCATTTCAAAATTTGGTAAAAGATGCAGTAATGAAAATGAGGTTAGACTTCAAAATGCAAAAAGGAAAAAGATATAAAATCAATTATAAATTTCAATTTTAAACTAAATCAATAATTATGAAAAAGTACATTTTATCAGCATTTATGCTTGCAGGCGTTTGTGCCTTTGCTCAAGACGACATGGCACCAGTTTGGGAATCTAGATTAGGACATCAAATTCAAAGTTTCGGAACTGGTAGTGAGTCTCGTGGGTATAGTTATGCTGCATCAGACAAGGAAATTACTCTTTTCGATAATAAAAGCGGAAAAGTAATTTATGAGAAAAAATTTAAAGACATTGCTCCACAACTTAGAAAAATAGATGAAATTATTCCATTGTGGGAATCAAATGCCTTTATCTTTTTCGATAAGAAAATGGGTAAAGATCAGGTAGTTTGTATAGACATGAAATCTGCTGAGGTATTGTGGTCTTCAGAGCGTTTTCAATTGTCAGAAAGTTTTGGAAGTGTCTTTGCTGGAAGTCAAAATGAAACTACTTCGTTTGCAGAGTTGTTTTTAGATGTGCCTGAAGAAGAAGGGTTTTTGGTAACGTTAAAAAAAGAAATGGTTTTTGTTAAAGCTAGAACAGGAGAAGAAGTTTGGAGTACCGAAAAATTTAAAGGAGTTGTTGGTCAATATGTTTACATTGATGGTCATTTGATTGCGGTAAACTTTGTTCCAGGAGGGTTGGGAGCTTTATTCACAGGGTTTAAAAATCAAATCACAAAAATTAACTTGAAAAATGGAGAAATAGTTTGGGAACAAAACTATGTAGGTAGAGCAGAAAGAAAAGTAATTACCAAAGAGTTTTTATTTGATTTGGATGTAAAAGGAGATATAGTAGTACTTAGGTTAAATGGTATTCAAAATTATGATTTAAAGACAGGAGCTAAACTTTGGTCGGCTGCTTTTGATTATACAGCAGATAAAATGGTTGGAGAGCCTCAAGGTTCTAAAAAGTTTGGTGTTTATGGAGCAGTTGCAGAACCTGTATTTATTGGTGATGATGTTTATGTGTTAGATATGTCGAGCAAAAAATCTCAATATGTAAAAAAATATGATAAAAATACCGGAAAACTATTATGGACATCAGCAGAAATTAAAGGAGCAAGAGCTATTCCTTCAATGGGAGTTTCAGGAGATAAAGTTTTTATTCAAATAGGTGGTGTTGTGGAAGCCCAAGCTTATATTGAAAAAAGAGTTCAAAATAAAGATGGTTCTGTTTCATGGGAGAGAGAAAGTCGAGTTTGGTATCCAAATGTAAAGCCTTGGGGAATGCAAGCTTTTAATACAACAGACGGCTCTTTAGCATGGACAACAGAGCGCTTTAAAAAAGGTGTTTCTAACTCTTTTGTAAGTGGTGATAACATTATTGTTTCTAGCGGAAAAGTACTTTATTCTATTAAAATGGCTGATGGAAATGTAAACTATGAAATACCATTGAAAGAAGATGGAATTGGTATCGGAGAAAAACTAGAAGTTTATAAAGACAAAGTAGTAGTTATTGCTACAAAAGGAGTTTCGACACACAATATTAGTGATGGGAAATTGGTAGCAAGCAATAAATATAAAAAATCATTTTTAGAAGCGTATGAAGGAGATTTTTTAATCATGAAAACAAATAGAGCTGATATTGCTTGTTTTGATTTAAAAGATTGTTCTTTTAAACAATTTAAAGCTAAAAATGGTTCTGAAATTTCATTAACAGAAGATGGAAATTATGTTTATGTTTATGAAAAGAAAGATGTAACTAAATTAACTGCCAAATAAAAAAATATTTTTCTAACCTTTAAAAAGGGTGATGAATTTAAATTCATCACCCTTTTTTGGTTTATACTTTTTTATAAAATAAAATTACTTAAAAACTTGTTTCTTAATCTATTTTTAATAAATTTGCTATGCATACATAATAAAAATGAAACGAAGCGAAACAGTAGATTATCAGATTAAAGCCACATGGCATGCTGTATTTAAAATGTACAATCAAATTGCGGCAAAATATGATACTACACAAGCAACAGGCTTTGTTTTGTTGAGTATTGCTAAAGAGGGAACGCCTTCAACTACCATTGCTCCTTTATTGGGAATGGAAGCAACTAGTTTGAGTAGGATTTTAAAAAATTTAGAAACAAAAGGCTTAATTTATAGAAAGAGTGATGAAGTTGATAAGCGTAAAGTGCTAATATTTCTGACGCCAGAAGGAGTTGAGAAAAGAAAAATAGCCAAAAAAGTAGTGTCAGGATTTAATAAATTAATTGTAGAAGAAATACCAATAGAGAAATTATCGGTTTTCTTTGAAGTAATAGGGTCAATAAATAAAACAGTAGATAAGTATAAAAACGAAAATTTGTAAATGTGAGAATAGAAGGCTTGAGAATTAACTATTAAAGCTCATTAATTCTAATCTTATAAACTAATAAAATATGAGAAAAATTAACAAAGTAGCAGTCTTGGGTTCAGGAGTAATGGGCTCTAGAATTGCTTGTCATTTTGCCAACATTGGTGTGGAAGTGTTGTTATTAGATATTGTTCCAAAAGAAGCAGCCGAATCTTCTGATAAAGCAGCTCGTAACAAAATTGTGAACGATGCTTTGCAGTTTGCACTAAAATCTAATCCATCGCCTATATATAGTAAATCATACGTCAATAGAATTACTACGGGTAATATGGATGATGATATGGCTAAAATTGCTAATTGCGATTGGATAATTGAAGTAGTTATTGAGCGATTAGACATCAAAAAACAAGTGTTTGAAAATGTAGAAAAATATAGAAAGCCTGGAACGCTTATTACAACCAATACATCAGGTATTCCAATACACTTAATGTTAGATGGACGTAGTGAAGATTTTCAACAACATTTTTGTGGGACACACTTTTTCAACCCTCCACGTTATTTAAAATTGTTGGAATTAATTCCTTCGCCAAAAACTTCGCCTGAAGTAATGGCTTTTTTAGAAGATTATGGACAGCGATTTTTGGGAAAAACTACAGTAGTTTGTAAAGATACGCCAGCTTTTATTGCTAATAGAATTGGCGTTTATTCCATCATGTCTTTATTTCATACTGTTACCGAAATGGGATTAACAGTAGAAGAAGTAGATAAATTGACAGGTCCAGTTATTGGTAGACCAAAATCTGCAACTTTTAGAACTTGCGATGTGGTTGGTTTAGATACCTTAGTTCATGTTGCCAATGGAGTTAAAGATAATTGTCCGAATGATGAAGCCAATGCCACTTTTGAAATACCGAGTTACATTAACAAAATGGTAGAAAATAATTGGCTCGGATCTAAAACAAAACAAGGATTTTATAAAAAAGTTAAAACAGATGAAGGAAAAAGTGAAATTCATGCATTAAATCTTTCTACACTTGAATATGCTCCATCTCAAAAAGTAAAATTTGCTACACTGGAGATGACTAAAACCATTGATGATTTAAAGGATAGAATGAAAGTGCTTATCAACGGACAAGACAAAGCAGGTGAGTTTTATAGAAAATCTTTCTTTGGCTTATTTGCTTACGTTTCTAATAGAATTCCTGAAATTACCGATGCCATTTATAAGATAGATGATGCTCTTTGTGCTGGTTTTGGATGGAGTTTAGGACCTTTTGCTAATTGGGACGCTGTTGGAGTAGAAAAAGCTGTTGAGGAAATGGAAAAAATGGGTATTACACCAAACTCATGGGTAAAAGAAATGTTGGCAGCAGGAATTAAATCTTTCTATAAAGTAGAAAAAGGAGCTAAATATTATTACGATATAAACTCTAAAAGTTACCAAATGGTTCCAGGTTCTGATGAAGTATTGTCATTAGAAACATTAAGAGAAGAAAATACCATTTGGAAAAATGCAGGAGCAACTATAATTGATTTAGGAGATGGAATCATTAATTTGGAATTTCATACCAAAATGAATACTATAGGAGCTGAAGTAATAGAAGGCATTAACAAAGCCATAGATTTAGCAGAAGAGAAATATAAAGGATTAGTAATTTATAATGATGGAGATAATTTTTCGGCAGGAGCCAATGTAGGAATGATTTTTATGATGGCAGCCGAACAAGAATACGATGAGTTAAATTTTGCTATTAAAGCCTTTCAAGATACGATGATGAAAGTTCGTTACTCATCAGTTCCGGTAATTGTTGCACCACACAATTTAGCCTTAGGAGGAGGTTGTGAAATGAGTATGCATGCCGATAAAGTTGTCGCCCATGCAGAAACTTATATGGGACTAGTTGAGTTTGGTGTTGGTGTGATTCCTGGAGGTGGTGGAACAAAAGAATTTGCCTTAAGAGCTTCAGATGAATATGGTGATGGAATACGATTAAACGTATTAAGAAACCGATTTTTAACTGTTGGACAAGCAAAAGTAGGTACGTCTGCTCAAGAAGCTTTTGAATTAGGGTATTTAAGAAAAGGCACCGATGAATGGATAGTAAGCAGAAAACACCAACTGAGTTATGCCAAACAAGCAGCTCTTAATTTGGCTGAGAAAGGATATACGAAACCGCTTCAACGAAATGATATTAAAGTTTTAGGTAATGAAGGATTGGGAATTGTTTATGTGGGAGCTAATTCTATGAAGTCTGGTAACTACATCTCGGAACACGATCAATTAATTTCAGAAAAATTAGGTTATGTACTCTGTGGAGGAAATTTATCTCAACCAACAGAAGTAAACGAGCAATATTTATTAGATATGGAACGCAAAGCCTTTTTGGAATTATGTCAGCAGCGAAAAACCTTAGAACGATTACAAAGTATAATTACCACAGGTAAGGTACTTCGTAACTAATTATCAATTTCTAATTATTAATTATCAATTAAGAAGATTATGAACGCATATATAGTAGCAGGTTACAGAACAGCAGTAGGTAAAGCACCAAGAGGATTATTCAGATTTACAAGACCGGATGATTTAAGTGCAGCTGTGATTAAAAGATTAATGGAAGATTTTCCACAATTAGATAAAGAACGTATTAATGATGTAATAGTGGGCAATGCCACTCCTGAAGCCGAGCAAGGCTTGAACATTGGCAGAATGATTTCCATGATGGGTTTAGACTCTGTTAAAGTTCCAGGAATGACAGTAAATCGATACTGTTCATCAGGAATACAAACTATAGCAATAGCTTCAGCACAAATTAATGCGGGTATGGCAGATTGTATTATTGCTGGTGGAGTAGAGACGATGAGTCCAATACCTTTTGGAGGTTGGAGAATAGTTCCAAATGCAAAATATGCTCAATCTAATCCTGATTATTATTGGGGTATGGGTTTAACTGCAGAAGCGGTGGCTAAGGATTTTAAAATATCTCGAGAAGAACAAGATGCTTTTGCTTACGAATCGCATAGAAGAGCATTAAATGCTATAGATACAGGTTTGTTTAAAGAGGATATTGTTCCCATTGAAGTAGAAGAAATTTTTGTGGATGAAAATAACCAACGTCAAACTAAAAAATATACGGTGGATACTGATGAAGGACCAAGAAGAGGAACAACAGTAGAAGCTTTAGCTAATTTAAAACCTGTTTTTGCTCAAGGCGGAAGTGTTACAGCAGGAAACTCATCACAAACATCTGATGGAGCTGCTTTTGTAATGGTAATGTCAGAAAGAATGGTAAAAGAATTAAACATAGAGCCGATTGCTCGCTTAGTTTCTTATCAGGTTGTAGGTTTAGAGCCAAGAATTATGGGTGTTGGTCCGCTAACAGCTATTCCAGCAGCATTAAAACATGCAGGAATGAAACAAGAAGATATTGATTTATTTGAGTTGAATGAGGCTTTTGCATCACAATCGTTAGCGGTTATAAAAGGATTGGATTTAGATACAAATAAAGTAAATGTGAATGGAGGAGCTATCGCTTTAGGACACCCATTAGCATGTACAGGAGCTAAATTGTCGGTGCAAATGTTTAATGAATTAAAAAGAAGAAAACAAAAATACGGTATGGTAACCATGTGTGTAGGAACAGGACAAGGAGCAGCAGGGATTTATGAGATGTTGTAAGAAGCCTCCCCAACCCCTCCGAAGGAGGGGTTGGGGAATTGAAGCAATAAATGAAAAATATACAAATGGATAAAAGGCAACGTGTGATGGAAAATGGCTATGTGCGTTGGCTTCCCCTCTTGAGAGGGTCAGGGGATTTTTATCGAGCAATAATAAAATAGATTAACAAAGAAAGTGTTAACATGAAAATAAACATAGTTATATTAATAATTTTATTTCTTTATTCTTGTTCATCTGCTGAAGAACGAATTACTACATCTACTTATATAAATGGGAAGGTTAAACAAGAAAAGATATTTAAAAATGGGAAAAAAGATTCGTTGAATTATATTCTTAAACAATATAACTATAATGGCACTATTGAGATGGTAGGAGAATTTAAAGACGGGAAAGAAAATGGGGTTTTTAAATGGTATTACTCAAATGGTAATAAGAAGTGGATTGAAAAATATAGGAATGGAAAATCAGTTGATACTACTTATTGTTATTATGAATCTGGGGAATTAAAAAGGATGGCTATAACATTAAATAATAGCACAATAAAAGAGGCGACTGAATATTATGAGAGTGGTGAGGTAAAAATAAAATCTTTCATAAATAATGGAGACTATATTGATAGTTTATGGATTGGATATTATAAAAATGGTCAAATAAAAGAATCCGGAAAAGTGAGTAAAGGGGAGAAGGTTGGAATTTGGAAGTTTTATAATGATGAAGGAATTCTTCTCGATTCGGTAGATCAAACAGGAATGAGCAAAATTGTTTTTGATTTTGAAATAGAAGAAATAAAAGAACAAAATAGCAAAAACGGTGTTTAGTAATTAGAAAATGAAGGATTTAAACACAAATATACAACACACTCCCACCCCCTCTCAAGAGGGGAAGGCTGCCCACGTTTCCATTATCCCATCTCAATTAACTTATCCATTACGCCTATCTGTACTATGGCAGCATAAAAACAGTTCAGAAGAATGTAAATTAGATATAGATGACTTGACTACTACCTTTCATGTAGGAGCATATAAAAATGGAGAAATTGTTGCGATAGGCACTTTCTTACAACAAAAAAACGAAAAATTTGAAGCAACAAATCAATACCGATTAAGAGCTATGGCGAGTTCACCAAAAGTACGTGGTGAAAATTTTGGGAAGCTATTAATTGAATTTTCAATAGAAGAATTAAAAAATAGAAAAGCAGATTTACTTTGGTGCGATGCCCGAAAAGTAGCTCTTGGATTTTATGAAAAAATGGGATTTAAAATAAAAGGTGATTTTTATGAAATCCCAATAATTGGGAAACATAAGTTAATGTATAAGAGAATTTAATTTGAAAATAGAACAATTTGAAAATTTGAAAATACTTTTTCTTTCAAACTTTCAACTTTATAAACTTTTAACTATAATAAAATTATGGAAAACAAAGACACACTAAAAGGCGGAGAGTTTTTAATTAAAGAAACAGACGCTAATTCGGTATTTATTCCCGAACAATTTGATGAAGAGCAACAAATGATTGCTGCAACCTGTATGGATTTTGTAGAGCAAGAAATTTTACCCAATATAGAACGAATAGAAAAATTAGAAGAAGGTTATACGCCTTCTTTATTAGAAAAAGCAGGTGAATTAGGTTTGTTGGGAATTTCTGTACCTGAAGAATTAGGCGGTTTTGGTAAAGATTTCGTTACTAGTATGCTTGCTACAGAAGTATTAGGTGGAAGTTATTCATTTGCCGTATCTCTTTCTGCACATACAGGAATTGGAACTTTACCTATTTTGTATTATGGTAATGAAACTCAAAAACAAAAATATATTCCAAAATTAGCTTCTGGCGAATGGAAAGCTGCTTATTGCTTAACAGAGCCAGGTTCTGGTTCGGATGCTAACTCAGGTAAAACAAAAGCTGTTTTGAGTGAAGATGGTAAACATTACACCATTAATGGACAAAAAATGTGGATTACTAATGGTGGTTTTGCTGATGTTTATACTGTTTTTGCTAAAATTGGTGATGATGAAAATTTATCTGCATTTATTGTAGAAAAAGAATTTGGAGGAATTTCTTTAAATCCTGAAGAAAAGAAAATGGGAATTAAAGGCTCTTCTACTCGTCAGGTATTTTTTAACGATTGTAAAGTGCCAGCAGAAAACCTATTAGGAGAAAGACAAGAAGGGTTTAAAATAGCCCTAAACATCTTAAATATTGGCAGAATAAAATTGGCTGGAGCAGCCATTGGCGGAGCAAAAAGAACTATTTCTGAATCAGTGAAATATGCTAATGAAAGAGACCAGTTTGGAAGACCAATTTCTAAATATGGAGCCATTAAATATAAATTAGCTGAACAAGCTATAAGAGTTTATGCTTCGGAAGCGGCAACTTACCGTTGTAGTCAAAATATTGATGATGCCATTAAATCTTTAATAGATGGAGGGATGGATAAAGGACAAGCAACATTGGAAGGAATAAGATTATTTGCAGCTGAAGCAGCTATTTTAAAAGTTCATGGTTCAGAAGCCTTGGATTATGTGGTAGATGAAGGCGTTCAGATTTTTGGTGGCATGGGCTATTCAGCAGAATCTCCTGTAGAAAGAGCTTATAGAGATGCTCGTATTAACCGAATTTTTGAGGGAACCAATGAAATTAACCGCATGTTAATTGTAGATATGTTACTGAAAAAAGCTATGAAAAATGAGTTGGACTTAATGGGTCCAGCACAAGAAGTAGCCAAAGAGTTAATGAGTATTCCTGATTTTGGAGCAGCTCCAAGTAATGTGTTTGAAGCAGCACATCAACAAGTAAAAAACTATAAAAAAGCTATTTTAATGGTTGCCGGAAGTGCAGCTCAAAAATTAATGATGCAATTGTCTAAAGAGCAAGAAATTTTAATGAATATAGCCGATATGGTTATAGAAGCTTATGTTGCCGAATCTGTTTTGTTGAGAGTAGAAAAATTAGCTTCAATTAAAGGCGAAGCAGCTATAGAAAATCAAATGGCCATGATGCAAGTTTATGTTTATGATGTTGCTGATAAAATTAACAAATATGGAAAAGATGCTATTAATTCTTTTGTAGAAGGTGATGAGCAAAAAATGATGCTGACTGGATTAAAAAGGTTTACTAAACAAAACAACCTCAATGTAAAAGAAACTAGAAGAAAGATAGCGGATAAATTGATAGCCGAAAATAAATATTGTTACTAAATTTGTAGTTTTTAAAGCTTCTTCTTTTGATTAATTTATACATAGAACAAACACATAAAACTCCTGAAATTGATTTCAACCTTTCTACAGGAAAATTGTCAATTTCAGGAGTATCTGTGCCAGAAAATGCACATGAGTTCTATTACCCTGTAATCGAGTGGCTTCAAAAAAACATTTCTAATTGTCTTTGTGAGAGTTGCGAATTAGACTGTAAAATCAGCTATCTTAACACTAGTTCCCTACAGTTTTTAGGAGACATTTTCTTTTTAGTAGATAGTTTAAAATCTAAAATTTCTGAAAAAGCAATTAGCATCAATTGGTATTACGATTCTTATGATAGTGACATGAAGGAGACTGGTGCTGACTTTAAAGATGTTGTAGATATTAATTTTAATCTTAAAGAAGTAAAAATTAATTAACCATCTCACTAAACTTATGCTCATCAATTATCGTTACACCTAAATCTTGGGCTTTTTGCAATTTGCTTGGACCCATATTTTCTCCCGCAACAATATAACTTGTTTTTTTGGAGATAGAACCCGAAACCTTACCACCGTTTTGTTCTATGGTATTTTTTAATTCATCTCTCGAAAACAAACTAAAAACTCCAGAAACAACAAAAGTTAAACCCTCTAATTTGGTGGTGGTGTTAGCTAACTGTTCTTCAGAAAGTGAAAATTGCAAGCCTTTTTCTTTCAACTGATTAATGAGTGTTTGATTGGTTTCGTTAGCAAAAAATTGAATAATGCTTTCAGCAATTTTATCGCCTATTTCATCTGCATTAATTAATTCTTCAAATGTAGCATGGGCAATGTTTTCAATGGTTTTAAAATGCTTGGCTAATTTTTTAGCAACCGTTTCGCCAACATAGCGAATACCCACAGCAAAAAGCACTCGCTCAAAAGGCACTTCTTTACTTTTATCTAAACCATCTAAAATATTTTGTACTTTCTTTTCCTTAAAACCTTCTAAGGCAAATAGTTGTTCAAAAGTAAGTGTGTATAAATCAGCACTATTTTTAATTAAATTTTTATCTACCAAAAGGTCTATGGTTTCTTCGCCTAAACCATCAATGTTCATGGCTTTTCGGCTAATAAAATGTGTTATTTTTCCTTTAATTTGTGGTGGGCAACCCCATTCGTTTGGACAGAAATGTTTTGCATCGCCTTCAGTTCTTATAAGTGCTGTATTACATTCTGGGCAATGGGTAATGTATGTTACAGGTTCAGAAAAAATATCTCGTTGAGTAGCTTCAACACCTACGATTTTTGGAATAATCTCTCCACCTTTTTCTACTAAAACGGTATCGTTTATTCTAATATCCAACTTTTCTATTTGGTCAGCATTGTGCAGCGAAGCTCTTTTTACTGTAGTTCCTGCCAATAATACAGGTTGTAAATTGGCTACAGGTGTAATAGCGCCTGTTCTTCCTACCTGATAAGTAATTTCCAACAATTTAGTTTTTACTTGCTCAGCTTTAAATTTATAAGCAATAGCCCATTTTGGTGATTTGGCTGTCATGCCAAGCTCTTGTTGTTTATCATAGCTATTTACTTTAATAACTACGCCATCTATATCAAAATCTAAATCGTGTCGGGCGTTATCCCAATAGTTGATAAACTCAAAAATTTCATCAATCGATTGGCATTTTGTGATATATTTTTTCTCTGACAAAGGCACTTTAAATCCCCATTCTTTAGCTTTTTCAATAGCTTCCATGTGGGTAGTAAAAGGTAAGTTTTCTCCTAACACAAAGTATAAATAAGAATCTAATTTACGTTGTGCAACAATGGTAGAATCTTGCATTTTTATTGTTCCTGAAGCAGTATTTCTGGCATTAGCATAAAGTTGTTCGCCAATTTCTTCTTTTTCTTTGTTAAGTTGTTCAAAGGCTTTTTTAGGCATAAATATTTCGCCTCTAATTTCAAATTCTTCAGGAAAATTGCCTTTTAATTGTAAGGGAATAGAACGGATGGTTTTCACATTTTCAGTAATATTATCTCCTTGAACACCATCTCCACGAGTAACTGCCTGAAAAAGTTTGCCATTTTTATAAGTGATGCCAATAGCTACTCCATCATACTTTAATTCGCACACATATTCTATATTTCCATCTACTAATTTTTTAATTCTATTTTCAAAATCGGTAATTTCTTCTTTACTGTAACTGTTGCTCAAAGAGAGCATGGGATATTTGTGTTTTACAGTCTCAAAATTTTTAGTAATGGCACCGCCAACACGCTTTGTGGGAGAACTCTCATCAACAAACTGAGGAAATTGGTTTTCTAATTGTTGCAACTTCTCTAATAGCATATCAAATTCATAATCGCTAATGGTTGGATTAGAAAGCACGTAGTAATTATAGTTGTGCTGATTAATTGCTGCTGATAAATCTTTTATTTTTTGTTGAGCTTCTTGTTCAGTCATTTTAGTTACAAAGATGATGAGTTTATAAGGTTAAATTTTTAAAATCAAGCTTAAGTTTCTTTAACTCCGAAATTAAAAAAAATACGTTTATCATTTGGTAATTTTACAAAACTATTTTTTGGATTATGGATGCACTGGAACAAGGAAAAAAACATTTTGAAGAAGAGAATTATAGTGAAGCAATAAAAAGCCTTACTAATTTTCTGACTGAAAATATAAATCATGCAGATGCATTGTTTTTTAGGGCAATATGCTACCGAAAATTAGGAGATTATAAAAGCTCCATCATAGATTTTACGGCAGTATTGAAAAAACTACCTGAAGAAGCTACCATTTATAGTGAAAGAGGTGTTTCTTACTTCCATAATAAACAAATAGATTTATCTTTAAAAGACATGGATAAAGCGGTGGAATTGGAACCAAACAAAGCTTATCGTTATTCTAGTAGAGCTTTTATAAAAGCTTATGAAGATGTTGATGCAGCAATTGCCGACTACAAAAAAGCCATAGAAATAGATCCTCAAGATGAAATTTCATTTAATAATTTAGGCTTGCTGGAAGAAAATTCGGGTAGATATAAAGATGCACAAGAGAGTTATAAAAAATCGAACGAAATTATTGGTTACCATCCTGAAAAAAGACAGCAAAAAGAAGAACCAATAGTAGAAAAAGAGGAAACTAAAACCATGGGGAATGTGCTTAAAAGCTTATTTACATCTGCTGCAGCTCGAAAAGATTTATGGCAATTTGTTAAAAATATTTTTGGAAAGGGTTAATTTTTCCTCTCCTGCTCCAACTGCACACTCACACTATCAATATGTCCGCCAAGAGGGACATTTAATTTCGACACTTTTATTTTGATTTTATCTATAGTAGGAAACTCAGCAAAAAGAGCATTGATACAACGCTGAGAAACATGTTCTAAAATCTTTGAAGGAATAGCCATCTGTTGTTTGATAACCTGAAAAACGGCTTGATAATTTACAGTGTCGTAGATGTTGTCAGTTTGCGAAGGAGTAGTTAAATCTACATCCAGCTCTACATTTACCAAAAAATTGGTGCCAATGGCAGTTTCTTCTTTAAAACAACCATGATAAGCGTAAATTTTTATTCCTTCAACAAATATTTTTCCCATAGTTTTTTAGTTAAAAGTACTTAGGAGTACTTATAAGTGCCTTGAGTATTTAGGAGTTAACAAACCTTATATTCACACAATTTCAAACCTCTAATTCACAATCTTCTCCATTCCAACATCTATCCTTCTTAAAGTTTCTTCTTTTCCTAATAATGCACAAATTTCAAACATAGAAGGTCCCATTCCCATACCAGTTACCAATACTCTAAAGTTAGGCAACACTGCACCAAAACCCAATCCTTTTTCTTCTATAAAGCTTTTAAAAGCTACTTCAATATTAGCGGCATTAAAATCAACAATATTATTTAAGACACTTCTTAATTCTTTAATAATAGCAGGTGTTTCCGCTTTCCATTTTTTGTTTACGGTTTGCTCGTCATAGTTAGTTGGTGCAACAAATAAGTAATCTTCAGCCAATAAATCATTAATGAAAACCGCTCTTTCTTTCATTAATCCGCAATACTGCGTTAAAAAGCTATCGCTAGGCATAGCAAAACCTTTTTCTGCAACCAATGACTTAACAAATGCTGCAAGTTCTTCATTAGATTTACTTCTTAAATATTGAGCATTGAACCACCTTGTTTTTTCAGGGTCGAACTTTGAACCTGATTTACCTACTTTTTCTAATGAGAAAGCTTGAATTAATTCTTCCATAGAAAAAATTTCTTGAGTAGTTCCAGGATTCCATCCTAATAATGCCAACATATTGATAAAAGCATCAGGAAAATAACCACTTTCTCTGTAGCCCGAAGAAACTTCTCCTTCAGGAGATGTCCATTGAATGGGGAAAACAGGAAATCCTAATCTGTCGCCATCACGTTTGCTTAATTTGCCGTTACCATCAGGTTTTAAAATTAACGGCAAGTGAGCAAATTGAGGCATTACCTCTTCCCAGCCTAAGTATTGGTATAATAATACATGCAAAGGCCCTGAAGGCAACCATTCTTCTCCTCTAATTACATGCGTAATTTTCATTAAATAATCATCCACAATATTTGCCATGTGGTAGGTTGGCATGCCGTCAGACTTGTACAATACTTTATCATCTAAATTAGTTGTTTGCACTACTACCCAACCTCTAATTAAATCTTTAAATTTAACTTCTTCGTTTCTTGGAATTTTAATTCTAACCACATAAGGTTCATTGTTGTCCAATCTTTTTTGTACTTCCTCGGCAGAAAGAGAAAGTGAGTTTTTCATAGAATTTCGGGTATTGATGTTATACTGTGGAGCAGCAACACCTGCTTTTTTAAGGTTTTCACGCATTTCTTCCAACTCTTCAGGCGTATCGAAAGCATAATAAGCATGACCCGATGCCAATAACTGATCAACGTATTTTTTATAAATTCCCGCTTCTTTTCTTTCGGACTGACGGTAAGGACCGCATTCTCCACCAACACCAACGCCTTCATCTATAGTTAAGCCACTCCATTTCAGTGCTTCAATAATGTAATCTTCAGCACCCTTTACATAACGGGTTTGGTCGGTATCTTCAATACGCAACAAAAAATCGCCACCGTGTTTTTTGGCAAACAAATAGTTGTATAATGCTGTTCTAACACCTCCAATGTGCAAAGGTCCTGTCGGACTTGGGGCAAATCTTACTCTAACTTTTCTTTCCATTTGGCTAAAAATTTAAGGGACAAAATTAATATTTATAGCGTAAGAAAAGTGTATAAAACAGGATAAAAAAAGAACTAGTTATTTTGGTGTTTGTGAAGTTGTTTTAATTGGTGTTGAGTTTTAGGGATGATAAATAATAATTTAAAAAATTACACCGCCATACTTACGAGCGTAATGCGTAAAATGTTTTTGCGTTTGCTCACCATTACACCCGTTCCATGCTTTTTCTTTTGGGTAAACAATTGGTTTTCTAACAAATAATGTTTTATTTCTTGTTGAATTTGTTCCATATCAAAAGCTTCGGGAGTAGTTTCTAATACTAAACAATAAACCGACACCTGTTTTTTTATTAATCCCCACCATTTGCTAACAGTATGATTTTGTAGTTCGTTCAGCAAAATAGGTTCATTTGCTTGCGGTTTTAATTTTTTGTTGTAGGCTAATTTTCGTGCTTCAACTTTGGCCTGTTCGTTAAGTTTTTTAGCAGATTTTGAAGAAGTAGCCACTAAAACTTGCTGTTCAATCGTATGTTGTAATTCATTTTTTACTTTATAAATGTGAATACGTTTAGGTTTGGTGGTTGTTTTGGTTGAAGTTGCTGGAGTAGGAACTTTTGTGTCAGCAACTACCTCATTCCCTTTGTAAACAATACCTCTGGAAAAAACGTTGGTTGCCCAAACAGTTCCTCCATCATAAGTAAAAGCAATGCCGTGTTTTTTATAATTCTCTGTCAACATGTTTTCATGATGACCAGGAGAGCCTTTCCACTGGTTAAAAGCTGCTAACGCCATATTTTTGGCAATTTCTACATAATTCTTTCCATAAAAACTGTAATTGTACAAACAATTTTCTCCGCCCGAACTGATATACACTTCTTTATCTGCAGCAGCAAAATCAACTCTTTCGCTAGGGTAATTTCCTGTAGTAAATTGAGATAAGTTCGATTGATTCATGTTTTCTCTATGCGTTAAATCTCCTACAGCTTTCATGTATAAATTATGGTTCCTAGCAGCTATCCACATAATTTCATCAAAATCAAGAGCTTGTTTTCGTTGCTGTTTTCGGTAGTTATTCAACAAATGGTGAAACTCAAAAGCAGCCAAACGTTCTATTTTGGCAATAGTATCGATTTCTACTTCATTTAGAATATTGTCTAAATCGTTAATGGTGTTTTTTTGAGCGTTGCTAACTTGAAACAAACTTAGCGTTAATCCCAAAATCATAAGATGAGTTTTCATATATTTTTATTTATTGTTTTTTATATGTCATATGGAACTTGCCTTTGATCATTTTCCTGAAGGATAAAATTTTTAAATTGGCTCGTTTCATAAGCCGAGAAAATTATTGCGTGAAATACTAAACAAAAAACTTATTATTTGTTAAAATATTGTAAGTAGAAAAAATAATTGTACTATTTTAAAAATGATTAACTTTGTATTCATGTTCAAATCAATTAAATATACATTTGTTTACTTGGCAGCATTTATTGTGTTACTACATAACCTCGTGCCTCATGTACACCAAAGTCAATTAACTGATCAAGAACATCAACTTATACACGAAAACGAAGCTACCGATTACGTTGACCTATTAGCCCTTATTTTCCATGAGTTTACCGATGAAGGCGAAATGGAAGAAATTGTGCTTCGTCAGCAAGATGACGCAAATTTTACAGCTTCACAAGATTTTATACCACTTATTCCTTTTGGGTTAGATTTGTTGGAAACCAATCAACCAACCGTTACCATTACTTTTTTTATTCCTGAAAAACATCCTATTTTTTCAGGAATACAATCTTCTTGGGGCATACGCCCTCCTCCGTTTGCTTAATGTTTTCGCCTATCTAGGCATGTTAACTCATTAAGTTTAAACGAAATTAAATCATCATGTTTGAAAAAATTATTGCTTATTCATTAAAAAATAAGCTCATTGTACTGCTGCTAGTTTTAGCACTTATACTTGGAGGAATTTATTCCATGCAGCACTTGGCAGTTGATGCCGTACCAGATATTACCAATAATCAAGTGCAGGTTGTTACTTCTTCGCCAACGCTTGCTGCCGAAGAGGTGGAGCAATTTATTACCTTGCCCATAGAAATGGCTGTAGCCAATATTCCTAATGTAATTGAAGTGAGAAGTATTTCTCGTTACGGGTTGTCGGTTATTACCATTGTTTTTGAAGAAGATATAGATATCATGTTAGCTCGTCAATTTGTAAACGAGCAACTAACCATTGTTAAAGATGAAATTCCTGAAGCTTTTGGTTCACCTGAAATGATGCCTATAACTACAGGATTGGGAGAAATTTATCAATATATTTTACAGGTAAAGCCGGGTTACGAAAACCAATTTGATATTATGAAAATCCGTACCATACAGGATTGGATAGTAAAAAGACAATTAGCAGGAATGACTGGAATTATTGAAGTGAGTAGCTTTGGTGGCTTAGTTAAGCAATACGAAGTAAGTGTTTTACCTGAAAAATTAATGGCTTACAACATTTCTATCAATGACGTGGAATTGGCTTTAAATAAAAACAATAGTAATAGTGGTGGAAGCTACATTGAATCTGGAGAGAATGCTTTTTATCTAAGAACAGAAGGTAGGGCATCTAATTTTGAAGATATTGAAAACATCATTATTAAAAATGAAGGTTCGCCTGTTAGAATTAAAGATGTGGCTAAAGTAGGTTTTGGAAGTCCGAAACGTTATGGGGCCATGACTATGGATGGCAAAGGAGAAGTAGTAGGTGGAATTACCCTTATGCTAAAAGGAGCCAATTCTTCTGAAGCAGTTGAAAATGTGCAAAACCGAATGGTGTTGGTGCAAAAAGCATTACCCGAAGGTTTAGAAGTTTATCCTTATTTAGATAGGTCTGTGTTGGTAGGAAAAACCATTAATACGGTTACTAAAAACCTTATTGAAGGCGGACTGATAGTTATTTTTGTGTTGGTGTTGTTTTTAGGGAATTTCCGAGCCGGACTTATTGTTTCTTCAGTTATTCCACTTTCCATGTTGTTTGCTTTTATATTGATGCGATACTTTAATGTTTCTGCCAATCTAATGTCACTTGGTGCAATAGATTTCGGAATTGTGGTAGATGGAGCGGTAATTATTGTTGAAGGAGTATTGCATATTTTGCATCAAAAACACCGAGGAAAAACTTTAACAACAGCACAAATGAATACCGAAATTCAGTCAGCTACAGGTCAAATTTACCGTTCGGCAGCATTTGGGGTTTTAATTATTTTGGTAGTTTTTGTTCCCATCTTTTCATTAGAAGGTGTTGAAGGAAAAACCTTTTTACCCATGGCACAAACTGTAAGCTTCGCTATTTTAGGTTCATTACTGCTTTCCCTAACCTATGTCCCTGTGGCTTCAGCTTTATTTTTAAAGAAAAAAATAAGTGATAAAGACACTTTTTCTGACAAATTGGTAATTGCTTTACAGAAAAGATATAAACCTTTATTGAGCAAAGTATTAGAGCAACCTAAAAAAGTAATAGCTTTTGCTTTAGCAGGTTTAATTGGAGCAGTTTTGTTATTTGGTACTATGGGTTCTGAGTTTATTCCCACTTTAGAAGAAGGTGATTTGGCAATGCAAATGGCAATAGAACCAGGGAGTTCTTTAGAGAAAAGTATTGCTACATCAACTCGTGCAGAAAAGATTTTAAAAGACAATTTTTCTGAAATTAATCATGTGGTTTCTAAAATTGGTACAGCTGAGGTGCCAACAGATCCTATGGCTATTGAAGATGCCGACATTATGATTTTATTAAAAGAAAAAGACGAATGGGAAAATGCCGATAACCGTGAAGAATTAATTGAGTTAATGAAAGAAAAATTGAGTGTGATTACAGATGCTTCTTTCGAGTTTACCCAGCCTATACAATTACGATTTAACGAATTGATGACAGGAGCTAAAACAGATATTGCCATTCAGATTTTTGGTGAAGATCCAGCCACTTTGAAAACATTGGCAGACAAAACAGCTTTAACCATTAAAAATGTAAACGGTGTTGGAGATGTAAAAGTAGAACAAACAGAAGGATTGCGTCAGTTAAGTGTAGTAATTGATAGGAAAAAATTAGCCATCCACGAAGTGAATGTAGAAGAGGTAAATCAAACCATTAAAGCCGCTTATGCCGGAGTAAAAACAGGAGTGATTTACGAAAATGAACGTCATTTTGATTTGGTTGTTCGTTTGGATGAACAAAACATTCAACAATTATCGCTCAATAAACTTTTTGTAAAAAATGCTCATGGAGAAATGGTTTCGTTAAATCAATTAGCAAAAGTCCATGAAAAAATTGCTCCTATGCAAATTTCTCGTGAGGATGCCAAACGAAGAATTACTATTGGAGTAAATGTTAGAGATAGAGATATTGCTTCTTTGGTAGAAGAACTTCAAGGCACTATTGACAATAATTTAAATTTACCTGCTGGTTATACTATCAAATATGGCGGTCAGTTTGAAAATTTAGAAAGTGCTCTAAACCGATTAATGATTGTTGTTCCGGTAGCATTAATGCTTATTTTGTTTTTGTTGTATATGGCATTTGGGACATTTAAAGAGTCCATCATTATTTTTATGGCAGTTCCTTTGGCTTCCATTGGTGGTATTCTAGCACTTTGGTTACGCGGTATGCCTTTTAGTATTTCCGCAGGTATTGGTTTTATTGCGTTGTTTGGTGTGGCAGTGCTTAACGGTATTGTATTAGTAAATGAAATTGTAAAATTAAAACAAACAAATATGGCGTTAAAAGATTTAATTATTGAAGCCGCTAACTCCAGGTTACGTCCGGTATTAATGACTGCTTTAGTTGCTTCGTTAGGATTTATTCCTATGGCTTTAGCAACTTCTAGCGGAGCCGAGGTTCAACGTCCATTGGCAACGGTAGTTATAGGTGGATTAATAACCTCTACATTATTAACTTTATTGGTTTTGCCTGCTTTATATATCCTTTTTGATAAGCGTAAAAAAATCAAAATTCCCACTACAATAGTATTGTTAATAGGATTATTAGGAACATCAGTTTCGGTAGATGCTCAAGAAAATCAATTGGATTTAGAACAACTGGTAACAGCGGCTCAGAAAAATCATGTTAACATAAAACTAAACGAGTTAGAAAAACAAGTCTGGGAAAGCGAAAACAAATATGCTTATCAAATTCAACCGCTACAAATTGGTATGCAACACGGACAAATTAATGGTGAATTGTGGGATACTTATTGGGAGGTTGTGCAAGATTTTGGAACTCCATGGACGATAAAAAGACGGAAGAATGCTGCTAAATTAGGCATTGATTTTACCGAACAAAAAGCACAAACTTTACAACAAGAAATTCGGTATAATATCACTTCTGCTTACTATAATTGGTTGTTTTTTTATAAGGCATATGATTTACTTAATGAAATTAAAACAGCAATGATTCAAGCTGAAAAAAGTTTAAAGTTAAAGTTAGAAGCCGGAGAAATTAGTCATACTGATTATTTAATGGTACAGCAATTGAATAATGCTGTAAAGCAAAAAATGCAGCAATATTATTCGGGCAAGAATCAGCAAGAACAGGAATTATTATTTTTCTCTGGCTTAAATGGAGTGGTTAAGGATACGATTTTCGAGAAAATTTCTTTTCAAACTATATCTACTTTAAGTACAAGTTTGTATGCTGAAAATCAGCTTAAAATTGCTCAATTAGAGCAACAACAAAAAGTTATTAAATCCGACTTTCAACCTAGTTTTCAGGCAGGATATTTCCGTCAGAGTTTAAATCATGTTCAGGGTTTTCAAGGGTTTAAAGCTGGATTAACAATTCCATTGGTGTTTGGAGGAAAACATAATAAGTTAGCCAAAAATCGTTTGCAAATGGAGGCTGTAAAAACTGAAAATGACAATCTAAAAAACATGTTGGAAAGCGAGCTGCAAACACTTACTAAAAACATTGCGTTTATGCAGCAAAATGGAGACGAAAACCAACAATATTTTGATGATACACTTTTAGGACTGCAGCAGTTACAACAACAATTAACTATCGGAGAAATTAGTCATTACGATTTTATTCAACTCACCAATATTATTATTGAAGGAGCTTTAAGTGAAATGCAAATGATTAACAGTTTCAATCAGGCAGTTATCAAATATCAATTTTTAACTACTAATAATTAATAATTTAAAAGATGAAAAAAATTATATACTTATCTATTACCATGCTAATATTTGCTTGTGGTAGCGATATAAAAGAGACAGAAACAAAAACAACAACCGAAAATGATAAATTGGTTGAAGAGAATGTCAAAAAAAATGTAATTCCTACCAATAAAAACATTGAATGTTTTGGAAAGATAGATGTTCCACCATCAGCTGTTTATGAGGTTTATGCTAAAGCTGAAGGGTTTATTTCTAAATTAACTTTATTGGAAGGAGAACATGTTAAAAAAGGACAGGTTTTAGCAGAAATTGAATCACCCGAATTTGCTCAATGGCAAAAAGAATTACTATCAGCAAAATCAACTTATAACTGGCAACAAAATCATTTCGACAGAAATAAACAATTGTATGAAAATAAAGTTATTTCTGATAAAGAGTTTCAACAAATAGAAAAAGACTACTTATTAGCAAAATCAACTTACCAAGGGTGGAAAAATCAATTAACTGCTATTGGATTTTCAGAAAATGAGTTAATAAACAATAATAATATTAAGTTACAAATAAGAAGTAAAGTTCATGGTACGGTTGTGGAAATAAACACAAAGAATGGCTCTAAAATTTCTGCTAATACACATTTGTTTACCATATTAGATAAATCACACTTACACATTGAAATGAAGGTTGCCGCCTCAGAAATTCAGCATGTAAAAACTAATCAGTCTTACTTTTTACTATACAATCAAGATACCATTAAAGGACATGTTTATTTAATTAATGATTTAATTAATGAAGATAATACTGTTAGGGTTCACGGACATTTTGATGATGAAAAAGATGAGGAAAAATTAATTGTAGGTCAGCAGTTTTTTGTAGAGATAGTGAAATAAAAAAAAGCATTAAAAATGTAGCTACATTTTTAATGCTTTTTTAGTAACGTGTTAGATGAAGTTAATGGATTAAAGTATGCAATCCATTTTATCACCTTCAGCCATTAATTGGTCATTAGTGTATTTTCCTTCGTCAATAGCTTTGTCAATTGCGTCATTAAATTTATCAATTTCATCATTCAATGCGTCATATTCTGCATCAGATAAATGATCTGAATTATCAAGTTGATTGTATAATTCGCAAAGACAAGTTGCTGCACTTACTAGTTCAGATGCATCACATTTTTTACTATTGGTAGCTTCACCACAAGAAGCTAAGAAGATGGCTACAAAAGAACCTAGGATAACTATTTTTTTCATAATATATTGATTTTAAGTTTCAACAAATATATAAAAATATAAAAAGGATAACTAATTATTAGAACTTAGGTTTAAACTTCCCAAAAGTTACTTTACTTTTGATAGTATGAAATAACCACGTGCAAAAAAGCACATAATTAGCGATAAGTATAAAATGGCGTATACCTTAATCGATTAAATAAAATAAATAGCTATAAATGAATGTAAATTTCAAACCCATTGAAAAATTGGACTTAGCAGAAGTTACTGCTATTTATAATTATTATGTAGAAAATTCTACAGCAACTTTTCATTTACAAGCTATTTCTGAGCAAGAAATGGAACAAACACTTTGTTTAGGGCATCCAATTTATCAATCTTTTGTTATTCTATCTGATGATAAAATTGCTGGTTTTTGTTACTTAGGGCAGTTCCGTAAAAAAGAAGCTTACGATATTAGTGCAGAAGTAACCTTGTACATAAAGCCAGAATTTACAGGTAAACAAATTGGTATTGAAGTATTATCTTTTATGGAAAAAACGGCTAAAAACTTAGGACTAAAAAACCTAGTAGGAGTAATCACCTCAGAAAATACAGGAAGTCTTAAATTATTTGAACGTTGTGGCTATTTTAAATGCGGACATCTTAAAAATATAGGAATTAAATTTGGCAGAGCCTTAGATGTAATTTCTTATCAGAAAGAGATTTAAAATAAAAAGACAATTTTGTTTGCTATATGTAAATAATAGATTACCTTTGTAAGTGAATACTAACTTACGATAGTTTTTAATATGAATTTTTCAGATAGACAAATACAAATTATAGAAGCAGCAACCAATCGAATTGATAAGTTTGGTATTCAAGAACTTACTATAAAAAATTTAGCTAATGATTTAGAATTATCAGAGGCAGCATTATATAGACATTTCGCCAGTAAAAATGAAATTTTAATGGGGATGCTTTCTTACTTCATTATAGGTATGAAAGAAAAAATAAATAAAATTATTGCTAATGAATCTAAAATTCCTTGTGAAATATTAAGGGATATGTTTAATAATCAATTAAACACCTTTGTTCAAAATCCTGCCATTGTAAGTGTTATTTTTTCTGAAGGAATTTTTCAATTTAATAATGAATTAAGTAGTAAACTTAGTGAAATGATGGACTTAATGCATGTAAATATTAGTGGAGTCATAAAAAAGGGTCAAGAGGATGGTAGTTTTTCAAAAATGTTGAGTCCGAAAGTAGCAACAACTATGATAATGGGTAGTATGCGAATGGTTGTTTTAAAATGGAAGTTGTCGGGAAATAAATCTAATCTGGTGAAAGATGGACAAACCATGTTAAATGGTATTTTAAATATGATGGAAAGAAAACAAGCTCTTACATAAACTGAAAAGCAAATTAGGATGCAAAATATATTAAGAATAATCAACTCAGTTGCACTTGCCTTTTTTGGAGGGCTATCAGTTTTTCTAACACTTTCAATTATTTTCGATTGGTTTGGCATTAGAGAAAAAGAAGGGAATTATGTGTTGTTTATTGTTTATGCTAATCTAGTTTGTGGTATTATCTACTTAATTGCAGCGTATACCAATTTTATAAAATTCAGAAAAACACATCTATTATTATCAGTAGCACTTGGTGTTTTGTTAGCAGCATTTATAGCTTTTTTGTTTTATATAAATTCAGGAGGAATTCATGAAGAAAAAACAATCGGGGCAATGCTTTTTAGAATAGGAATTACAATAGGATTTGCCATATTATCATTTTACACTATTAATAAAAATAATAAACACGTATGAAAAAAGTATTTTTAATCACCACCATTGCAATTTCTTTTATTGCATGTAAAAATGAAGGAAGCCACGAAAACCATGATGACCATGAACATCACGATGAAACTGTAGCTCACGAAGAAGATCATCATAACCATGAATCGGAAGCCATTATGTTAAACAATGGTGAAAAATGGAAGGTAGTAGAGAATATGTCTGGTTACATTCGCAATATGGAAAAAGCGGTAAATGAATTTGAAGGAGAAGACTATCCAACCTTAGCAAAAACCATTGATGAAAACATAAGAGAATTAACGGCTAACTGTACTATGGAAGGTCAGGCTCATGATGAATTACATAAATGGTTATTACCTTTTATAGAGCTTTCGGAAAAATTTGATGTAGCAACAGAGCTGGAAGAACAGGAAAAAATTTACCAAGAGTTTAAAGCTTCTTTTAAAACATACAATACCTATTTTGAATAACTAAATAATCTAATTATACCAATTGCTTTAACTTAAAAATTCATGGATAAACATAGTTATAATATTTCCCTAAAATGGAACGAAGGCAGAAAAGGCATCATGGAATCGCCAGAGTTACCTACAAAAATTGAAGTAGCAACACCTCCCGAATTTGATAAAGGCATACCAGGAATTTGGTCACCCGAACATCTTTATACTGCAGCAGTACTAAGTTGTTTTATGACAACCTTTTTAGCTGTAGCTGAATTTTCTAAATTAGAATTTAAAAGTTTTGATTGTGATGCCGAAGGAGTTTTAGATAAAGTAGAAGGCAAATTTTTAATGACAGAAGTAAATCTAAAGGCTCGGTTAGTTATAGATGATGCATCTAAAAAAGAACGTGCAGAACGCATTTTAGAAAAATCAGAGGCTGCTTGCTTAATTTCTAACTCTATAAAAACAAAAGTGAACTTAATTAGTGAAATTATACTATAATGTTAGGAAGTAAAAATAAAATACCCTCTGACCACTATAAATTATTAGTGGTTAGAGGAATTGTAAGCTAAAAAAATTTGAACCATGAAGTTAGTAAGCACTCACAAACAAGTTATGATTTTAATATTATTTTTTTCATTATTAGGGAAAGAAATAAACGCTCAAGCCTATTCGTTGCAGCAATGTATTGACACGGCTTTAGCAAATAATAAAAAATTGCAAATTAGTCGCAATAATCAGCAAATTAGCGAACAAAAACGAAAAGAAGTTCAGGCAAATCTTTTCCCAAAGATAAATGTCAATGGAGAATATAAATATTTTGCGGACTTACCTTATCAACTAATGCCCTTATCTACGTTTAATCCAACAGCACCAGAAGGTCAGTTTAAAGAAGCTCAATTTGGTGTTCCTCATAACATTAGTGCGAATTTACAGGTGAGTATGCCTTTGTATAATCCACAATTATATACCCATATTTCAGCTACCAAAATGGCAATAGAAATGAGTAGCCTTCAACACAAAAAAACAGAAGAAGAAGTATTTTTTGATGTCAGTAATTTGTACTACAATGCTCAAATTCTTCAAAATCAATTAGCATTTATAGATAGCAATATAAATAACAATAAAGTGTTGCTCAAAAATATGCAATTACTCCATAGCCAGTTACTTGCTAAACAAACTGATGTGGCCAAAATAGAATTGCAACTGCAACAACTCATTACTCAACACGAATTGCTATCAAGCAAAAAAGAGCAAGTTTTAAATGCGTTAAAAATAATGATGGGAACAGACTTGGAGAGCAACATTAGCGTAGAGCAACAAGTTGCTTTTGAAACACAACCAGAACAAACATCTGTTAATAATATAGATATTGCATTGGTTCAGCAAAAAACTAGGTTGTTGGATATGGAATTAAAAAGCATAAAAAGAAGCCGATTACCAACACTTGCTTTATTCGGAATGTATGGAACTACCGGCTTTGGTTATAACGAACAACCTAACGAATTTTTAAATTTTTATCCAATAAGTTTTGGAGGAATTAAATTACAATATCCACTTTTTCAAGGACTATCAACCCAAAGAAAGATTAATCAAAAAAAGCTGGAGTTGACCAATGCAAATTTGCAGTTGGAAATACTTAATGATCAAACTAGTATGCAAATATTAAATGCTCGTCAGCAAAAAATTATTACTCAAAAATCAGTAGGAAATACTCAAAAACAAGCAGAATTGGCTTCAAAAATTTATCAACAAATATTGTTACAACAAAAGCAAGGGACAGCCAATTTAACCGAAGTTTTAATAGCAGATAATGCATTGAGAGATGCTCAGCAACAATATCTTTCTTCTATTGTAACATATTTAAAAGCAGATTTAGAATTAAAAAAATTAACAGGAAACTTTAAGTCAATTACAAATTAGGAATTACAAAATAGAAATTATGAAAACAAACTGGAAAAAATACATCAGCATTATTGCAGCAATTGGCATTACAGCCATGGTAATTTTTAAGTTGGCAAGCAATAAAAAAACCACCGAAGGTAAAGTTTATTATTACGATAAAGCTGCCCCCATTGAAATAGATGTTATAACGGTTAATTCTCAAAAAGCTGAAGCTGATTATACGTTTTCTGGAATTTTTGAGGCTAACAAAGAAGTAAAAGTCAATGCCGATATTCAAGGAAAAGTTAATAATGTGTTGGTCGATTTGGGGTCGGTAGTAAAAAAAGGACAAGCATTAATCCAGTTAGATAAATCATTACTAGAATTGCAGTTGCAAGAAATTAATGTTCAAATTGAAGGTTTAGAAAATGATGTAAATCGTTTTAAAATACTTGTTGAAGCAGATGCTATTCAAGGCGTTCAACTCGAAAAAGCGGAGTTGGGTTTAAGAACAGCAAAAATTAAGCGTAGCACACTTTTAGAGCAAATTTCAAAAACCACGATAAAAGCTCCATTTGATGGTATAATTACTATGAAAATGACCGAATCTGGAGCCTTTGCTGCTCCTGGTGTTCCGCTGCTTCAACTTACAGAAATACAACAACTACGTTTTACCATTTTTGTTTCTGAAAACGATTTGAATAGGTTCAGTGTAGATAACAATTACACCATTATTTCTGATGTAAACAACCAAACAAAATTAAACGGAAAAGTAATAGCAATTAGCAGCAAGGCTAATCCTGCTGGAGGGTTTTCCATTCAGTTTTTAGTACAAAACAACAAGGAACTTTCCATTAAAGCTGGAATGTTTGGAAGAGTTAAAGTTACTACTTCAGAAGAGGAACAAGGTATTTACATTCCAGCTAAGATTCTTCAAGGGGGTGAAGGTAGTCCATCGGTTTATCTCATAAAAAATAGTCAAGCAATTTTAACTCCTGTTGTGATAAAAAAAAGAGTTCAAGAGCAAGTACTTATTGAAAAAGGGTTGAATGTTGGTGATGAAGTAGTAAGCAGTGGATTTATCAATTTGTTTGATGGAGCTAATGTGGAAATTAGAAATTAAAAACTCACCCCTGAGTCTTTTGTGTCTCTATGGTAAAAAAATTATATAAAAAATGAACATTACATCCATATCCATTAATCGACCTTCACTAATTATAGTGTTGTTCAGTTTATTTATCCTTTTAGGATACATCGGTTTTACCAACTTAAGTTATGAGTTGATGCCCGATTTTAATCAACCTGTTGTGGTAATAAAAACTGCCTATCCTGGTGCTGAACCTGAAGAGGTAGAAACATCTGTTAGTCGAAAAATTGAAGATGCATTGGCTAATCTTGAGGGAGTTGACTTTTTGGCAACCAAATCGTTGCCAAATGCTTCTATTGTTATTGTTAACTTAAAATATGGTACTGATTTGGATAAAACCATGCAAGATGCTCAACGATATATCGACAACATTAGAAAAGACTTGCCTGAAGATATTTTAAGTCCTGAAATGAGCAAGGTTTCTCCAAACGACCTGCCCATTATGTCGGTTAGCGCTACCAGCGATTTGGAACCAATCGTTTTTTATCAAAAAATGAAAGATGAGTTTTTACCTCAAATCCAACAACTAAAAGGAGTTGCAGAAATCACTTTATTAGGTGGCGAAGAACGAGAAATTCAAGTAAATATTGATCTCAATCGTTTAAAATTGCATAAAGTTTCGATGTTGCAAGTGGTTGAAGCTATTAATCTTTCTGGCATAGATCTGCCTGCAGGGAAAGTAGAAACGAACAAGGAAAGTAATTCGGTTCGCTTAACTGGAAAATTTAACACTGTAAAAGATATTGAAAATGTTCAAATTGCTATGTTAGTTCCAGGAAGTCCTGTGTATGTTAAAGATGTAGCAACAGTTTTAGATGCCACTTCAGAAACTACTTCCATTAGCCGTTACAACGGAAAAAATGGTATTGGTTTGTTGCTAAAAAAGCAAGGTGATGCCAATGCCGTTGATGTTTCTAAATTGGTAAAAGATAAGTTTATTGATATTGAACAACAAAATACTTCAGCCAACATACAGTTTATTATTGCTGATGATAGTACAGACAACACTATTGCAGCAGTAAATTCGGTAGTTTTCGATTTAATTTTAGCGGTAATATTGGTTTCTTTGGTTATGTTGTTGTTTTTGAGAAGTTTCAGAAACTCTATCATCGTTTTAGTTGCCATTCCTACTTCTTTAGTAACCGCTTTTGCCGTAATGTGGATATTGGGTTATACCCTAAACTTAATGACACTTTTAGCCATGTCGCTGATTATTGGTATTTTGGTGGATGATGCTACAGTTGTGCTAGAAAACATTCAACGCCACTTGGATTTGGGTAAAGAGAAAAAAAAGGCGGCTATGGATGGTCGTATGGAAATTGGCTTTTCTGCTCTTTCTATCACTTTAGTTGACGTAGTAGTTTT
The DNA here is from genome assembly GCA_965284565.1 of Vicingaceae bacterium. GTDB lineage: Bacteria > Bacteroidota > Bacteroidia > Flavobacteriales_E > Vicingaceae > BRH-c54. Next base: position 831,646 of record OZ260100.1, on the reverse strand, counting down.
CTTGCCAATATTATTTTTACAAGTATTTGTTGCTGATATGCTCAAACAGTTTTCGGTGGTGGTAATTACCTCTACCTTAACTAGTTTGTTGGTAGGCTTTACCCTTACTCCATGGATGGCTTCTCGTATAGGAAAGAAAGAAGATTTACAGCCAACCAATTTTTTCAACAAATTTTTATTATGGTTTGAACATCAGTTGGATAAATTTACCAATTGGTATGGAAAACAATTGGAATGGGTACTAAATCACAAATTGATTTTTGGAGGCATTATCGTTTTACTTTTTGCCCTAACAGGAATAATGATGAAACAAGGCATTATTGGAAAAGAGTTGATTGCTACAGGCGACCAAGGTAAGTTTATGATGTCCTTGGAGTTTGATAAAAATACTGCTATTCATTATAATGATAGCATTTCCAACCAAATTGAACAATATATTTTACAAAAAAATGAAGTAGCTACACTTTTTAGTAATGTAGGTGGACCAAGCACTGGAATAGGAAGCTTGGGAGTAGGGTCTCCTTACAAAACCGAGTTTACCATTCAGTTAAAAGATAAAAATGAGATTAATAACATTGTTACCGAACAGTTTATGCAAGACCTTCGAAGTGATTTAAAAAACAAATTTCCAGGTATAAAGTACCGTATTGCAGGTTTAGGATTAATTCCACGTTCGGCACCAATTGAAATTACTTTAAGCGGAAGCAATAATGAGGAAGTGATGACAACCGCTAATCAACTAAAATCTATTATTGAAAAAACTCCTGGAGCCGACAATGTAAAGCTTTCGGTAGAAGAAGGTAGTCCTGAGTACCAAGTAATTCCCAACAAAGATAAAATGCAGCGGTTGGGCTTAAATACTGCTTATGTAGGCATGAATTTGCGTACGGCTTTTAGTGGAAACGATGATGCAACCCTAACCGAAGAAGGAACGGAATATCCTGTTCGTATTCAGTTGGCTGATTTTGATAGAAAAAATTTTAATGACGTAAACAAGCTTGCTATTGTAAATCCAATGGGTATGCCGATTGAAATTGCTCAGTTTGCTGAAGTAAAGCAAAGCAATTCACCATCGTTGTTAGAACGACTAGACCGACAACCAGCAATAACAATAACTGCTGATGCCTTGGGTAGACCATCTGGAACTGTTGCCGATGAAGTAGTAGCTTTTGTGAAAGAAAACCCATTACCCGAAAACATTCAAATGACTTGGGGTAGCGATATTAAACGTCAAAATGATAGCTTTGGAGCATTAGGTTCGGTTTTAATTATTTCGTTTTTGTTGATTTATCTGATTATGGTAGCACTGTACGACAGTTTTATTTATCCCTTTGTGGTATTGTTTTCTATTCCTGTGGCTGCCATTGGGGCATTTTTAGCACTCAACTTAACATTAAGTCATTTAAGTTTGTTTGCCTTGCTGGGACTAATTATGCTTATGGGATTAGTAACCAAAAATGCCATTTTAATTGTAGATTTTACCAATCAGCTAAAAGCAGAAGGAAAATCATACAAAGATGCGCTAATCATTGCCGGAAAAGGACGTCTTCGACCAATTTTAATGACTACACTTTCCATGGTAATTGGTATGTTGCCTATTGCATTAGCGAGCGGATCGGCAAGCGAATGGAAAAACGGCTTGGCTTGGGTAATTATTGGTGGATTACTTTCGTCATTGATTTTAACTGTTTATTTAGTGCCTGTAGTTTATGCTTTGGTTGATGGAATTAAAGCAAAATTTAATGTTAAAGATTAAGAATATGCAACTATTTATCTTATCGGCAGTAGCCTTACTATTTTTATTTTTTGGTTTTACTACTCCAAATACCATTGATTTAACGGTAGAGGTTCATGAATTAAGAAACAACAAAGGTGTTGTGCAATTTGCTTTGTATAATAAAAATGGTTCTATTCCTGACGAAGATTTTGAAAAGTATTATCAAATTGGGAAAACAACAATTAATGAGAACTCAACTCAATTTGTATTTAAAAATTTGCCAAAAGGTACTTATGCGGTAAACATTTTACACGATGAAAACGAAAACGGCAAAATTGACAAAGGATTTATCTTACCCGAAGAAGGAATCGGTTTTTCAAACTACACTAAAATTGGCTTGGGCAACAAGCCTAATTTCTCCAAAACAAGCTTTGAGTTAACTTCCGATAAAAAATTAATAATTAATATCATCTATTTATAACTATGAAAACAAACATAATTACAACAGGGGTACTTGTAATAGTTCTCGCAGTAGGATTAGTTTCTTACACTAACAAAAGTGAAAATGCTATCTATACAAATGAAAATCACATTGAGATTTCAGATGGAGAAGCACTTTTTATAGCAAAATGTACAGCTTGTCATGTTACATCAAAACCAGAGGACATGAGTACGTTAATTGCTCCTCCTATGATGGGGGTAATGATGCATGTAAAAAATGGTATAAAAGGAAAAACTGAAGCTGATAAAAGAAAAAATGTAATCAATTTTATTGTTGATTACGTTCAGAATCCGTCAGCAGAAAAATCGTTGTTAGAACCACATGCTATTGAACGATTTAATGTAATGCCTTCACAAAAAGAAAATGTTACCATAGAAGAATTAAAACAAATAGCAAATTACTTGTATGACAACTTCCCACCCAAAGGAATGAATCATAAAAAAATGCAAAAAGGTAATAAAAAAGGGTGTGAAAGTGGGTGCAGTGGAAAATGTGAGCATTAATATGGCCATGTGTCTGGTTAGTTATCACTAACTTTATTTTAGTATTTTTGAAACAACTTAATTACGATTATTATGAAAAAACTACTACTATTTTTTATTACGGCAACAACAACTATTTCTCTTGTTGCTCAAAATCCCTTAACCATACCTCCAACTCTAACAGGCCCTAATATTAATCTTACTTTACAGAATGGCACGACCCTATTTTACCCTCCTATAGTTACAAATACAATGGGAGCAAATGGAAGCCTACTGGGACCAACACTGATTTTAGAAAAAGATTCATTTGTAAATATTACGGTAAATAATCAATTAACTGATACAACAACAATACATTGGCACGGACTACATGTCGCGTCAAAAAATGATGGAGGACCTCATAGTATAATTTTACCTAATACTACTTGGAATCCACAGTTTACTGTGATGGATAAGGCTGGAACTTATTGGTATCATCCACATTTGCATATGCAAACGGACAAACATGTATCAAAAGGAATAGCGGGATTAATACTTGTAAGAGATGCCGAAGAGGCAACTTTAGGCTTACCAATGACTTATGGTGTTGATGAATTCCCAATTGTGATGCAAACAAAAGGATTTGATGCAACTGGACAAATCTTAGTCCATACTGAAATGGATACTTCTGTGATGATAAATGGAACTATTGATCCTGTAGTTGATTTTCCTGCACAAGTAGTACGTCTTAGAATTCTTAATGGGTCTTCTCAAAGGCTGTATGAAGTTGGATTTTCTGATAATCGAACATTTAGTTTAATTGGTACAGATGGAGGTTTATTAACAGCTCCAGTAAATACTACTAGATATAGAATGGCTCCTGGACAAAGGGCTGATATATTGGTTGATTTATCTTCAGACTTTGGTCAAAATATTCAGTTGATAAGTTATGCCTCTGAGTTACCTAATGCTGTTTATGGTGCAACTCAACCAGGAATGGGTCCGGGAGCAACAGCATCGTTAATTGGTTATACAAATAACCCGTTAAATGGAAATGATTTTCAATTATTAGATATTAATGTAGTTGCACAAACGGGCAGCCCTGTATTAAGTGTTCCATCAACTTTAGCAAGTTACTCCCCTTTATTAGAAGGGTCAGAAAATATCACAAGAAATTTAACGTTCACCTCGGCTGGACCAATGGGGAATCTGAATGGGCCATTTCTAATTAACAATACATCCTTTAACATGAGTGTTATTAATTATACAATCCCATTGAACAATATTGAAATATGGTCTTTCACTAACAGTACCCCGATAGCACATCCATTTCACATACATGATGTTCAGTTTTTTATTTTAGACATAAATGGAACCCCACCTCCTCCAGAATTACAAGGGCTTAATGATGTAGTTTTAGTACCAGCAGGCAATGGAACGGTAAGGTTTATTACTCAATTTAATGATTTTGCTGATGATTCTATCCCATTTATGTATCACTGCCACATGTTAACACATGAAGATATGGGAATGATGGGACAATTTATTGTTTCAGCACCAACTGGAATTAAAGATAATAATCAAGAAATTGAAAATATATCTATTTATCCTAACCCAACGGAGGGGTTAATTACAATTGAAGGTTTAGGACTAGAAAAAATTGATGTTATTAAAGTTTCAAGTATAACTGGTCAAATAATTCAACAGTTCAAATACAATAAACAAGGTATTTTAAAGATATCTATCCCTGAAAAAAAAGGAATTTATTTATTAGAACTTATAACAATAAATGGGAAAAAATCCATTCATAAAGTTATTAAACATTAATCAAAAAATTCAATCTCTTCAAAGCTCTCCTATTTAGGAGAGCTTTGAATTTTATACATAATGATATTAATCATAAAATAGTTAGTGATTACTAACTAACTTTGTTTGTATAAACAAGTTTATATGAAAAATATATCAATTCTACTTCTAGGGTACTGTGCTTTTCTATTATTTAATTCATTTAATATTCAAATTAATGGGTGGTTAGCTCCAGAGATTGCATCAAAAAAAATAAACCCTGTTGCATCAAATGAAAAGTCTTTAAAACTAGGAAAAAAAATATACAACAAAATGTGTTGGTCGTGCCACGGTAGCAATGGTGCAGGAGATGGTCCAGCAGGAGCATCTTTAAATCCAAAACCAGCAGATTTAAGCTCTTCAACTTTTCAACAACAGACAGACGGAGCTATTTTTTGGAAAATAAATACTGGAAGAGGTACAATGGCAAGTTTTGAAAACAGCTTGTCAGAAGAACAACGTTGGGCAGTTATTAACTATTTAAGAACCTTTAAAAAATGAGAAAAGGATTAACATTAGCGACTTTATTATTTTCTTCGGTAGCAGTATTTACACAAACAGAAGTTGAGAGTAAAGAAAAAGAATATGTAAAAAACGTATTTATAAATACTCAATTAATTTCTGCTCAAACTACTGAAGTATTACCAAAAAAATCGTGGGAGTTTAAAATTCAACATCGTTTTGCTAAAACAGGTTTTGATTCTACTTTGGTTCAAGAATTTTTAGGAATGGATCAAACAGCAAATATTCGACTGGCTCTTGGTTATAGTTTGGGAGAAAGACTTTATATTGCTGTTGGTAGAACAAAATTTTTAAAGACATATGATTTTGAGGCGAAATACCTATTGATAAAACAAGCTAAAGGACAAAATATTCCAGTTTCTGTTGCTTTTTATGGTAATATGGCTATTAGAACCGAAAAATTCCCTACGGTTCCACAAAATGCTTTTTTTTCTGACTGGAAAACGCCTTTTGAATATAAGTCAGCACACAGATATAGTTATAATACTCAAATGATAATATCATCAAAAATAACCGATGCTCTTTCATTACAGTTAACCCCAATTTTTGTTTATCATAATTTGGTAAGCCCAGGACAAGTTAACCATACCTTAGCAGCAACACTTAGTGGTAGGTATAAAATAGGGTTGAATTCTGCCATAATTTTTGAGTATGGGCATGTTATTAATCATAGGAAACAAAGAGGAGAAAATTTTGTTAACCCAGGAGCTATAGGTGTAGAATTTGGAACAGCTGGACATTGTTTTCAGATTTTTGTAAGCTCAACCCAAAGTATTTTAGATCAATATATTTATACCAATTCTTCTATCCCATATAGTGATGCGGAGTTTTTAATTGGGTTCAACATTAAACGAAACTTTTGGAGAAGATAATTATGAAATCAAAATATACATTTTTATTGGTAAGCGTAGCAATAATGTTATTGTTTTCCTGTACCAAGGATAGCGGTCCTTATGTAGTTTATGAAGAAATTATAAATGAACCCATTAATAATGGAGGAACAAATGAACCTACTATTCCCAATCCAACAATTTATGCTTACACTATTTCTTATAATACACATGTTAAGAATATGTTGCAACTAAATTGTGTACAAGCATGTCATAGTCCGCAACACCCAAAATTAGACTTACGTCCACAAGTGTCCTATAATCAGCTGTTAACAGATGGGTTTAGTGCGCCTTATGTTAATTCAACAAATCCCGAACAAAGTAGTTTGTACTTACATTTAGCTGGAGTTTATACCTTAATGCCTCAAGGTGGTCCTAAATTATCGCAAGGTAAAATTGATACTGTTTATACGTGGATTGCTCAAGGAGCTTTAAATAATTAACTATGATAAGAATAACATTAAAATATATCGCAGTTATTTTAATAATTGGATTTTTTAGCGCTTGTAATAAAGATAAAGGACCTTATTCAATAGCACAAGAAATAGATGTAAATGTAATAGATTCGATTTCATATATTGTGCATGTACAGCCTATTTTTAATACTAATTGTACTAACTGTCATAATGCCTCACATTCAAAATTAGATTTACAATCTGCAGTTTCCTATAATCAATTATTATATACAGGGTTTAGTGCATCTTACGTAAATGTTAGTAATCCTCCACAAAGTAAATTGTATTTACACTTAACAGGAGCTTTAGCCATAATGCCTCCATCAGGAGCTATTCAACAATCAGAACAAGATTTGGTGTTGAAATGGATAGAACAAGGTGCATTGGATAATTAATTAACTACCCTTCAGCCAAAGCAATTACATGGCCATCTTTATCGGCTAGGTAGCCTGCTTTGTCGCCCCAATCTCTTTGTTGCATCGGACTAATCAATTTTGCACCAAGCTGTATTCCTCTTTCCATATATTCTTTAGCATTTTTAACTTTTAAATACAACTCGCAACGTGGAATTCCATTACCAGTGTTAGGATGAGGAGTTGCGGTTTCTATAATTTTGGCAATTCCGTTTTCGGGCATCAAGCCTAATTTAGTTGTTTCTGAAAGTTGAAATTCAGTCATGCCGGGCACATGCAAGGATGCTTTTATGCCCAACAATTTTTCATAAAAATGTTTGCTTTTTTCTTGGTCGGCAACATAAAGGATAAATTCTATTTGCATTTTATAAATTTTAATTACTTCACCAATACCCTAATTCCTTCTGAATGAGAAGTGAACTCAGGAGCATACATACATTGAATACTTGTAATTCCGTTAGAAAAATCTCCACTCATATTAACTCTTAAAGGATATTCAAACACATAAGTTCCTTTAGGCAAGTAGTCAAAAAAGAAGTTGGTAGCCGCATCTTTAGTACTTTCATAATAACCCAACCCATCCTGATAACGATAACCAGAGAAAACATTAATAGGCTCAAAACCTGCTGCACGCATGTCTTTCATGTGAACGTATTCCATGTTTCTGTCAACACGCAATTCTATACGCACTTTAATTTTATCACCAGGTTTTAACGTAGTACCTTCTTTAATCAGTTCAATTACAGGTCCCGCATCGGTGTTACGTTGTACAAACAGTTTTTTACTCAATTTTAATGGCGTTTCGTGAGTGGTAATTTTGTCCAACTGTTCAAAATATTGCCAATACATAGCTCCCCAAGCTACACCTTCATCTTTTTTGGTAACGGTAATATTGCCCATTTCTGGTTTAATTTCCGTTTTGCTCCACGAAGTTTTAAAGTAGCCTGTTCCCGCTTCTACTTTTACATCATCCATTTTCTTAGGGTCTATAATGGTATTTCCTACTTTTATTTCCACCAATTCATCGCTTGCTAATAAATCAGTTCCTCTTAATAACAATGCGTAACAAGCTTCTGTAGTGGCTTTGGTAGTTCGCCAATCTTGCGTTTGTTTTTGTTTTAACAACCAAATTTTCATAGATTCTACACTCTCAGCATCATTGGCAACTTCATCAAAAGCTTCAATTAATAATGCTTGTACTTCAATTGGAGCCTGATACCAATAATAACCGCTAATGTTATCTTTCCAATACATGCCTAACTCATCATGTTGAATAGCATTATCTTTTAATGAAGCAATAATTTTTTGCTCAGTGTGAATGCCTGTTTTTGGTTGACCGTTTCTATGCAAAGCTAAAGCTATCATCCCTTGCATGTAGCGACTTTTAGTTAACCAAAAATCATTAGCTTGTTTTAGGTAATAATTATATGCTTCTTTATTGCGAGAACTGATTTCTACATCAGATAGGAAATAACTTCTGGCATACAAATACTGAATGATTTCATAATTCAAATGGTCTTTAGTCATGTCCACATTATGTTTTTTCAGCCATTCATAATCTTCTCTCACACGGTTGTCCAAATACAATACGGCTTTTTTAACCATATTCCAGGTTTTGTAATCTTCGCGAATGTTCTTCACACCTAAATGGTCTAAATGTCCCATTCCGGTTACAATGTGTTGGGTGATGTGTCTGCTTTCGGGCATGCCTTTAAACCATGTCCAACCGCCATTAGAAACTTGCAATTGTTGTAATTTCATTTCTGCTCTACCCAACTCGTTGCTCATTCTGTTTAAATCGAATAGTAAACCTACACGTTTTTTGCGTTCTCCTTCATTTTGAGCATTTAATACCCAAGGGGTTTCTTCCAATAGTAAGGCTTTTAGCTCCTGATTTTTCTCCAAATTAGATAAAAATGCTTCGGGCGAACTGTTTTTCCAGCTTTCAAATACATTTTTAATTTTAGGGTTAGAGTTGGCAATATGTGTAGCAATAGAATTCGCATAAAAGCGACTAAAAGTTTGCTCAGCACATTCATATGGATATTCCATTAAGTAAGGCAATGCCTGTATGGCGTACCAAGCCGGATTAGAAGTAAACTCTAAGGTTAAACGATGATTTTTCATAGTGCTTGAAGACCCAGAAGCCAATAACTTATTGAATTTAAAATTGGTCGTTCCTTTGCCTCTAACAGGTAGTGGAAGTGATTCGGTTACTAACATGCGGTTTGTTAAAACAGGAATAGCCATTTCTTCACCATCAGTAAAGTTGCCCGATTTAGCAATAACTTTATAAGTAATAGCTCCATAACCTTCTGGGATATTAATTTCCCAATTTACAGATGTACTTTTACCTTTTTTAACTGAGAAAGTATTGGTCTCTTTACTCGTTAGCAATTTATCTGAAATTACTTTCATGGTGAGTGCATCATAGAAATAAATTTTAGCTTCTCCTGTCAAGTCTTTTTCAGAAAGGTTGGTAATTTTTGTACTAAAAGTCATTTTATCGTTTTCTCTGAAAAAACGTGGTGCATTTGGATAAACCATCAGGTCTTTTTGCGTAACAGTTTCTTCGTAAATCATTCCTGTTTTCAAATCTTTAGTATGAGCCAATCCCATAAACTTCCATTTGGTTAAGGCTTCAGGAATAGTAAATTTAATGATGATTTCACCTTTTTCGTTGGTTTCTAAATGAGGAAAGAAAAAAGCGGTTTCATTAAAATTACTTCGGGCTTTTACTTCATCCAAACTACCTGAATTATCTTGTTTTTGCTCCGCCAATTTTTCTCCACCTGCCAATGTTTGTGAAACAGTTGTTGCATCCATGTTTTTATCTTCATCTTTACTAATTATTCCGGAAGAAATTTTGCTTTTTTTTGCTAAAGATCTTCCAGTGCTTTCTTCCATAGGAGCTTCTTTTTCTTCTGTTTCTATGTCATCCAAATAATCTCCATCTCCTTGAGAACGATTTGCTGCCAAATCATATTTATAATACCCATAATTATTGTATCGATAATAGTTAAATCCAAACCAATTAAGCTGGTCGTAATAAATGGCTTTTTGGTTATATAAATACGGATTCCAATCTTTGGTTAACAGTTGAGCATTTTTATCGCTAAAACCATTGTTATTTTGCCAATAACGCTGACTGTAATCGTAATGATGCACATTTAATCCCCAATAATTCGGGCGGAAAGCATCCAACGAAGCATCATATAAGGCTGCGACCATTTCGGCAGCAATTTTTTCTCCTTTTTTGCCTTTAATTTTTAGTTTCCATTCTTCTTCTTGTCCGGGTAGTAATTTGTTTCTAAAAGTTTCAAATTCAATATCTAATTGTTTGTTAGTATGAGGAACAGTTACCGTAGAAGTGTAGCTAAAATTTCTGCTGTGTTTAACAAAAGTGAAATGTACATGAAAATTACCTCTGTATTTTTCCAAAATAGGAATGATAATTTTTTTCTGTTCTTTATTAAGTTTTAATCGTTCTTTGGTAACAATTTGTCCTTTGTGTTCTATTTCATACAAAACATCTACTTCTTTTGCTGCGGTAGCTAATAAAAACACGGCATTTTCTCCAGGTTCTCCTATGGCTTTAACTGGCGTGAACCAACCAATGTCATTGGTAGAAGGATGTTTTTCATTTTCTCCAAAAACATTGAAATACTTGATTTCTTTTACTTCCTGACCAAATTTATCTTTGGTAACAGCTTCCATTACGTACCAACCAGAATTCCATTCAGGTAATTTAAATAAGCGAAGTGATTTTTTGTTAGCGGTGTTAAAATCATGGTCGTAAACTTTGATGTTCTTTTCCCATTTATACACATTGTTTTCATCCTCAAACTCATCCATTGGAAAATGTTTTTCAAACTCATTTTTGTTTATTAAGTGAATATCGCCTTTACTCCAATAACGATTCTTATAAATTTTGGAAGGCATTTTCAACGCCCAAATTTTTACATTTCCTGTTGCTGCTTCAAATTCACCGTTGAGGTTGGTAGTAGTAAAATTAATAGTATCCACATCATTTTTGTTGAGTTTATCGTTCACCCCAATATTAATGTTGAGAGCTTTGTAACCTACTCTCGCATAAGTGGTGGAACTGTGTGTTTCTCCATTAATATCAGTTACATCAGCATAAATAGTGTAAGAATAAGTAGGAGAATATTTTTTATTGACTGACTTGTCTGCTTTGGCAATAAAATCTACTTTAAACTCACCATTATCATCGGTAGTAGTGGTGCCATTGGTAATTTCCATTTCGGCAGATTGAGGCCAATATCCCCAACGGTAGTAGCACCAATAAGGGAATGAGGCATTTCTTACTACACGATAAGTTACGGTAGCTTCATCTAAGGCAGCACCTGAATAAGTTTTGGCATTACCAACTACATTCACATTTTCTTCTAATTTGTAAGTGCCTTTTATGGGTTCAAACTTTACTTCAAATTTCGGACGTTTATATTCTTCTACCGAAATGTATTTTGAACCGTGTGTGTCTGAAATATACATTTGCCCATTAAGTCCGTTGTTGGGAGCTACAAAAGAACCGCTAAACGTACCGTACTCGTTGGTAGTTAATTTTAAATCAGCCACTTTTTGATTGTTTACATCATAAAAAGTAACTGTTGATTTAAAATTAGTTTTGATTTTATTGTTGTTATCAGGATCAGTTTCCAACACAATTCCTTTAAAATAAACCGTTTGCCCCGGACGATAAATGGCTCTATCAGTAAAAAATACTGTGCTTGTTCTGGTCTTTCTATCCTCATTATAATGATATTGGTAATAACTGTCTTCGGTATTTAATCTGTCATCTCCTTTAGAAAAATCAACATAAAAATTTCTATAATCTTTACTGCTTTCTACCTTAAAATAGCCATTAGCATCAGTAGTTTTAGTACCTAAAGTTTTCCATTCGTAATTACGGAAAGTGTAGTTATATTTTTGGTAATACAATTTTGCTGAAACACCTTGCAAGGGTTTGCCTGAATTTCTGTCCATGACAAAAAATTCCATAGACTCGTTAGTATTTCTTCTGGTAAGATAACTGATGTTGCTTACCCAAAATGGCGAAATAGCAACAGCTTCTTTGTCAAAATGAAAAGCATTGGTGGTGGAAGTCAGTAAGATATAAAAGCCTTTTTCTAAGGCATCAATTTTAAATTCTCCCGAGTGTTCTCTTAAATCACCATCATTAGGTAGTGTAGTTTTCCATTCTTGCATTAATTTGGAAGAAAGTATTTTTTCTAATCTTTTATCGCTATCATTATTCTCATTCCATTTCTTAAAATCATCATAATCTACTTTTACTAATTTATGAAAAACAGTGTCTAAATTTTTGTAAGAAATTAATGCTTTTAACGGTTCATTAGGAATATTGGCAGTTTCAGTTTTTACGTTTAAGGATTTTTTATTCAATTCATTTTCTAACTGCTTGCATAAATCTGCTCCATAAGTATCAGGATATTTTTTAATAGCATTTTTGCACATATTCATGGCAGTTTGTAAATCCCATTTGTATTTTTCAGGTTCATTGATAGAATAGGAATTTCCACGAGCTTGATAGACTTTTGCCATTTCATAAACTACTTCAGCTGTAGAAGTATCTTCAGGAAAGCGTAAGTATAATTTTGATAAAGCTTTATAATAAAGTGTGTCAGCATTATCGAAAGCAGCATTGTTTTTTACAAATTTTAGTCTTTTTAGTTCAATATCTATTAATGCTGTTGGATTAGAATCGTTAATGTGAATATTGGTAAGATTTTGCAGTGTTTGTAAGGCATAATATTTTAATGAAAGTGAATCTTTTGATTGAATATTTAGTTTAGAAAAAGTAGTAAAAGGCATGATATAGGAAGAATCATCCAAAACAAATTCATATACAGGCTTGGTGATGCTTGGTTCTTCATTCATAAAAAAATCGGTAGCTCTATGGGCTAAAAAATCGTATAAAAACGGACGGTAATTTCGGGCGTTTTTCTCAATGATAATTTCATTAAATGTTTCAATAGGTGTTCTTTTTAAACTATCGATGTTTTTTATGGAAAGTTGGTAGTGTTTAATGGTTTCTGTGGTGATTTTTTTCAAATCCCAAGTGGCAATATCATTGTTCTCGAAGTTGGTAGTAGCGGAACGATTATAAAATTTCCAACGGTTATTTTGATAATACATCCAATACAATTCTCCAATAATAGAATGGAGCATTGGTTTTAAAGGATATTCGGCTGTTTTAGCAACACTGTCTAATTCGTTGAGGGTGTTTACAAAAGCATTTTCTTCTACATAGCTTTGCAATTTTGCTTTTACAATGAGGGCTTTTACAATTTGTTCATGATTATTTTCAGCAGCAGCTTTTTTAGCAATGTTTTCTACTTCGTCAAGTGCAGATTTGGTTAAGCCGTTTTGTTCTAACGAGTCAACTACTTTCCATTCTTCTTTATACACATCGCCTTTGGCATACACCAATACTGGCTGACGAGTATTATTATCCTCAGAGACACTATTTGGTGAAGAACATTGAATTATAAAAGTGCTTATAAATGCTACTAATAAAATGTAGCTAAATTTGAACGTTAATTTTTGCATAAGTTTTAGGTTTTACGGGATAGATGCAATGAATTATAAAATTGCATAAAAATTTTTGGAAAATGATATTTCTCGGTAATTACTTTTTGAGCTTAACACCTGTGTTTTATAAATATAATTTATACATTTACAAATCAATAGTTAAACGATAAAATCATGAATATAAGTAAACGTCACTTCAATGCAAAAAATATTTTTTTATACTTGGGGTTTATTTTTTCTATAAACTTTAGTTATGCTCAAGATTTTGCTTGGGCTAAAAGTATGGGAGGAACATCATACGAAGCAACAAATTCAATTATTATTGAAAATAACAATGTCTATACGACTGGTCATTTTACTGGAACTGTTGATTTTGATCCTGGAGTAGGCGTTTTTAATTTAACATCTAGTGGACAAGAAGATGCTTTCATTAGTAAATATGATGGAAATGGAAACTTTGTTTGGGCTAAAAGTGTAACTGGATTTAATTATGTTTTGGGTAGTTCAATAGTATCAGATGGTGGTGGAAATATTTATATTACTGGTTATTATATGGGGACTGCTGATTTTGACCCTGGAGTTGGCACGTATAATTTAACCTCTACGGGACAACAGGAAGCTTTTGTTCTTAAATTAGATACCAATGGAAATTTTTTATGGGCAAAGAGTTTTGGTGGATCAGGACAAGAACAAGGAGAGTCTATTCTTATTGATGCTTTTGGAAACCTCTATATTGTTGGTCATTTTGATGGTGTTGCTGATTTTGACCCTGGATCAGGTGTTTATAATCTTTCTCCGTTAGGCACAAAAGATTTATTCATTTTAAAACTTGACAGTAATGGAGACTTTGTTTGGGCAAAAAACATTGGAGGAGGGCTTGTTAGTTATCCAGATGCAACATTAGATAATATGAATAATATTTGTATTACAGGTGTTTTCAGAAATACAGTAGATTTTGACCCAGGAACAGGAACATATAATCTTTCTTCATCGGGAATAAATGATGACGATATTTTCATAGTCAAATTAGACAATAATGGAAACTTTTTATGGGCAAATCGTATTGGTGGTAGTGGACAGGATTATGGCTATGCTGTAACTACAGATAATTTAAATAATGTTTATTTTACCGGTTGGTATAACGGTACTGTAGATTTTAACCCTGGAGTAGGAATATATAATTTAACAGCTACCGGAAATACTGATATTTTTATTAGTAAACTTGATGCTAGCGGTAATTTTGTTTGGGCTAAAAGTATAGGAGGTACTAGTCTTGACTTTGGATTAGATATAACTGTAGATAGTTACAACAATGTTTATAGTACAGGATGGTTTGGAGGAACAACAGATTTTGATCCAGGAATAGGAACCTATAATTTAATAGCTACTGGTAATAATGATATTTTTATTAGTAAGCTTGACGCTAGTGGTAATTTTGTTTGGGCTAAAAGCATGGGAGGCTCAGGGTATGAAAGAGGAAATACAATTTTTGTTGAAAATGATAGCACAATATATGTTGGGGGTTATTATCAAAATACTGTAGATTTTGATCCAGGACCTAATACTTATAATATGACAGCAGTAGGTCAAGATGATATTTTTATTCTTAAATTAGGGCAGTGTACTCCTAGTTATTTTGTTGATACTATTTCTTCTTGTGATAGTATCACGTGGTTAGACAATATTACTTACACTTCTAGTACAAATTCTCCTATTTATACAATAGCTGGAGGAGCCTATAATGGTTGTGATAGTGTTATTAATTTGAACTTAATTATACATAATTCAACAACAAACAACCAAAATATTTCTATATGCCAGGGAGATAGTGTATTAATTAGCGGAACCTACCAAAATACAGCAGGAACCTATTATGATAGCTTACAAACAGTTAACGGCTGTGATAGTATTATTGCTACAACTCTAACAATAAACTCAAACTATTTCAATACTAACAATGATTCTATTTGCCAAGGAGATAGTATTTTGATAGGAGGTGTTTATCAAAGCACAGCTGGAACCTATTATGATAGTTTGCAAACAGTTAGCGGTTGTGATAGTGTTATTGCTACTACTTTAACAATAAACCCAAACTATTTCAATACTAACAATGATTCTATTTGCCAAGGAGATAGCATTTTGATTGGTGGTGTTTATCAAAGCACAGCTGGAACCTATTATGATAGCTTGCAAACAGTTAATGGTTGTGATAGTGTTATTGCTACTACTTTAACAATAAACCCAAACTATTTCAATACTAACAATGATTCTATTTGCCAAGGAGATAGCATTTTGATTGGTGGTGTTTATCAAAGCACAGCTGGAACCTATTATGATAGCTTGCAAACAGTTAATGGTTGTGATAGTGTTATTGCTACTACTTTAACAATAAACCCAAACTATTTTAATACTAACAATGATTCTATTTGCCAAGGAGATAGCATTTTGATTGGTGGTGTTTATCAAAGCACAGCTGGAACCTATTATGATAGCTTGCAAACAGTTAATGGTTGTGATAGTGTTATTGCTACTACTTTAACAATAAACCCAAACTATTTTAATACTAACTATGACACCATTTGTCAAGGAGATAGTATTTTGATTGCTGGAGTTTATCAATCCACAGCGGGAACTTATTATGATAGCTTACAAACTGTTAACAATTGTGACAGTATTGTTGAAATTGTTCTTTCTGTTGATACTTCGCTAACAGCTTACTTTACTAAATCCATTGACCCTAATGATTCACTAAATTTGTTAATTACTAACCTTTCTTCGGGTAATAATTTACAGTACTTATGGGATTTTGGTGATGGAAATACCTCTACACAAGCTTATCCAAATCATACTTACGCAACAATAGGGGTATATAATTTGTGTCTAACTATTACTGACTCGCTATCAGGTTGTTCTTCTATGTTTTGCGACTCTACTTCTGTTATGAGAACTACAGGAATAAAGACTATTCAAGTGATTTCTTCTACTACTAGCATAGATGAAGTTGATTATCTTGATAATATAAGTTTATTCCCAAACCCAACACAAAATACATTTACCTTAACTTTAATAGAAACAAAATCTACTCAAATTTTAGTTACAAGTATAGAGGGCAAGATAATGTATAACAAAGTTATTAATAATAACCATGTAGAAATTGATGCTTCAAAGTGGGCTAATGGGCTTTATTTTGTTAATCTAATGATAGATAATCAACAAAAAGTGGTTAAGCTGATAAAACAGTAAATTGTAAAATGGAGTTACCTAAAAATCACTATACCTATTGGTAATGGCTGTTTTTAAACCAATAAAAAACAGGTTGGAAGAAAGGTCAGCATAATTATTAGAGAAAGTTCTATTGGTTACACCAGCTTGCAAAATCATGTTTGATTTCGGATTTAATACGTAAGAGATTTTTACGGTATTATTCATAATGTTAGTTTTTAATCCGTTAAGAGTGTAGTATCCGTAGTCGTCTTCACGGTTGTTATAAGGTTGGTAAACATCCTGACCTAATGAATATCCGTTAGTGTCTAAACCTACTTTTGCCAATGTGCTGTGCAGTTCAAAAATCCAACGTTTTTTAGCATAAAAAGCTGAGGCAGTTATTTCTTTAAAATTTGCTCCCAAGGGATGTGCTAATGGAGCATTAAAATGAGCATAATTTTGAAGCGTGCTTACATTAGTGCTTCTATAAAAATAACTGTAAGTAAAAGGTCTTACTTCGTTATATTCTAATTGCAAACGTAATCTTTTAATATTAAGCGGTTCTATAAATTTCAATCCGGCCTGAACACCATATTTATTTGCCCACCAACCGTTTCCTGCTTTTAATTCATCTAACAAAAATTCATCAAATAATAATTGTCCGTAAAAGATATATTTTTTTAGAATACGCATTTTTATACTTCCACCCATTAGTGCATTATCAGATGAACCCAACGCATATTCTGTAGAACGTAAAAAGATAATTGGGTTTAAATAAGACAAATCATAACCTCTGTAAAATTCTTTTTCTTGAGATTGAAAAACAATGCTTTCAAAAAAGCCTAAATTCAACCATTTGGTAACATTCATGCTTAAGTAGTGGGTGGTAGCAAACTTTTGCATGTAATTGTTATAAATTCCATCAGTAAAACGAATATCCTGATGATTGGAATACAATGCCATGTATTTAATTTTCCAAATATTGGCAGTAACTTTTAAGTAAGGATAACTGTTGGCAAAATCAGATAATAAAAGTGAGCGATAACCATCACCAATAAAATGTTTGCCGTAACCTGCTTGTACGGTAAAAATATCATTTGGTGTAAAGGTTAAGTTTCCTTGAGAGAAAATAGCAGCATCATTTTTTGTATAACCATATCCTGGACTAATATTTTTGCTTTGAACCATTGCATCAATATGGCTCGGATAGGTGGAATAATCGTAAAGAAAATCAAATTCGGCACTCCATTTTTCTCCTAAAGCAGCTTGTAGTTGAATTCCAGCACTAGTTTCCAATAAGTTTTCACTGTAATTGTCAGCTTTTTCTAAGGTACTTACTGCATTTATAATAGGGTTGATGTTAAGATAGAAATTGCCTTGTTTTTCGATGAGGTGTTGATTGAATAATTTGTTTACAACACCTTTTGAAGTAGTAAGTTCAAGTTGAGAAATGGTAGTATCGTAAGAAATAATTCTATCAACTTCTTTTTTGTTGTAAGGTTTTATGGCCGTATGAAAATCGACAGCAGTATCTAAGTGGTTTAGGTAAAGGTATTCAAAAGTACGTTCGTTATTAATATTAAAATTTTGTGCTAATACAGGTTGAAAAGCACTTAATAATAAGAATATGTAGAGGAGTACTCTCATTTTTTCTTTTTCAGTTTAAATAAAAAAGGAATTTGAGTAGATAGAATTACCGCAGCGGTAAGTGCTACAAAGGAATAACTTGGATTAAATTGTTGAGCAAAAACTGCTCCTCCAACTATTAATATATTAAACAGATAGATTATAATTACTGTTTGTCTGTGCGATAAACCTAAATCTAATAATCTGTGATGGATGTGATTTCTGTCGGCACGAAAAGGAGAAACCCCACTTAAAATTCTGATAGTAAAAACCCTGATGGTATCTACTAAAGGATATACCAAAATAGACATGGCTAAAATGGGTTTGGAAATATTTTGTATTATATTGGGTAAGTCGGTAGCTTTATATTCTACCATTTCTATTGCCAGTACTGCCATCAAAAATCCAATGGTGAGTGAGCCTGAATCGCCCATAAATATTTTTGCTGGATTAAAGTTAAACCTTAAAAAACCTAATAAACTTCCTGCAATAGCAAAGGAAAGTACAGCATAAATCCAATCGTTGGCAAAATAAAACCAAGCGCCAAAAAATGAAGCGGCTATTAAGCCAACTCCAGCAGCTAATCCATCAACTCCATCAATTAAATTAAAAGCATTAATAATTACAATATAGGTAAAAACAGAAAGTAAAACGCCTACATAATCAGGAATTTCTCTTATACCAAATAAACCGTGCAAACTGGTAAGCTTCACATTTGCCATAAACACCATAATAAAAGCACAAAATAGGTGGGCAGCTAATTTTTTGGCAGGAGCAGTACCAATAATATCATCTTTCATTCCCACAAAAAACATAATTAACATTGCTGGAACAAGATATTTAATAACACCTATTTCTTTAATAGGCAACCAAAGTAAAAACGAAAAAAGTATGCCTGCAAAAATCATCATTCCCCCCATGGAAGGTGTTTTTTCACTATGAATTTTTCTACTTTCTGTTGGGTCATCAAATAAATGCTTCATTTTAGCAATAGTAATGAAGGATGGAGTTGCTAACAACACAATCAAAAAAGACGTAATTATTGGTAAAATGATTTCCATAGTTAAATATCGCTATATAAGTTTCTTAATGAAGTTCTTAATGCAAAATAAATATAATTTGTTTTATGTTCTCCAAAATCTGTAGTTAAAGTTCTTTGAGATAATCCTACCATCAAAGCCATGTTGTTTTTAGGGTTAATTAAAAAACCCACATGTGCCTGAATGTTTATTAAATCAGCTGTGGTGGGAACGATTAAAATGGTGTTTTCGTTGCTTGCAAAAATATTGCTTCCTTGAGAGTTTAGTTTAGCGTAATTTACTTTTGTTTGAGTAAAAATTCGTTTGTATTTATAATTCATTATCCCAACCATCTCGTCAAAGTTAGCTCCATAAGGATGAGCTAGAGGTTCATTAAAATGGGAATAATTTTGTAAAGGAATATTATTGCTGTATGTATAAGGCTCAACATGGTTAAATTCTGCTTGTAAAGTCATCCCTGTAATTCCAAAAAACTTAATTCCTGCCTGATAACCTGTTTTGGTGTGGTTTTTATTACCATCATACAACAGCTGACCGTAAAGAATAGTTTTTATGGGCAACTTAATTTTTGCATTAAGCCCCAATTGAGAATTATTTTTACTATCGAAACCTGTGCTAAGTGTATTAGCAAATAAAACAGGGTTTAACTGCATAAAATTGTAGGGTTTTGTGCCGCTGCTGTCTTCTGTTTGCCATACAGTTGATTCGAAAAAACCTAAATGCAGCCATTTGGTAGCTATCCAACTTAAATAATGCACTGACATGCTTTTACGCATAAACAATTCTTCGGGAGTTGAACCTTGTTCTCTTCTGTCGAGGCTAGATAATCCGGTGTTTACTTTGGTATATTGAAATTGATTTTTTTTACCAAACCAAGCTGTAGCTTTGTAATACGGATAATGAAAAGCATAATCGGAAAGCAGAATGGAACGATAACCATTACCTATAAATTGCTTATCGTTGCCTAACTGAAAGTTGAAATGTTTACTAGGAGAATAAGAAATGTATGAAGTTGCAGCGTTGTAATCAAATCCATTATCTTTAAAACGTTTTACCCTTCCTTGTCCAGGAACAACATTGGTTGAGCGTACATAAGCTGCCATGTAATCTGGAAAAACCGCTTGGTTTTCGTACAAGGCAGTTTGGAAAGAAAATTTTTCGCCAATATGTCCTTTAGCAATAATTCCTCTTGTATTTACATACAAGGTTTGATCTTGGTTTGTAGCTTCGCCATCTTGTCCCATTTCCAAATTCAGTAAAGGATCTATGGTAAGATAAAAATCTCCAGTATCTACTCGTACAAAATTTTCGTGAAATAGTTTTCTAGAAAACCACGATTTATCTTTAAGATAAGTCTTGTTTACATTGATGAGGTAAGCGTCTTGCTCATAGTTTTTAAGCAAAGAAAAGCTATCAGTTGTTACTTTAGATTGTAGAATAGGTAAGAAAGAAGTATGTACATTATTATCTAATGCATTAAATTCTTTTTGATTAACCAAGTTAAATTCTCGGTTAAGTGGTAGGTTAAGTTGCTGACTAAAGGCTAATTGGGTAGTAAGCAAAAAAAGTAAAAAAATTATGCCGATTTGCTTATTCATTAGTTTTAATACTGAAGACAGTGATAATGTTTTGCTTAAAAATAAAGCACCAAAGCTAATGAACTTTTTTAAGATATGTATTAGCTATGCTGATTAATAATTTGCACTAACTGATTGGCATCTATAACACCTGATTGTCTCCAAAGCTGTTGACCATTTTTAAATAAAATAAGCGTTGGCACACCTCTTACCTGATAAGCTGTAGCAGCTTGTTGGTTTTTATCTACATCAATTTTTAATACACGGGCTTTGCCTTGAACTTGTTTTGCCACCTCATCCAAAATTGGCGACATGGCTTTGCACGGACTACACCAAGTGGCAAAGAAATCTACTAAAACGGGTTGGTCGGAATTAATTATTTCATTAAATGTTGCCATGATAAATTAATTATTTAAAAGTGATACTCCAAATTCCTCTAAACTCATCAATATCAAAATCAACTGCTTTATCGTTAGGATAAAGTGCTAAAATAGATTTGTAATCAGCTTCAGCAACTTGTTTCCCTACCGTTCCGTGGCAAGTAACACAAAGTGGTTGTAAATGAATAGGAGCGTAAAAACTTACTGTATTATCGGTGTTTCGTTTTACTTCGGGAAGTAAATCTTCGGTAGTTTTAGAAGCGTTCAGATAGTAATCAATCATTTCTTGCTCCGAAGCATTGGGTTTGTTTTTCTCGTTTCGTAGTTTGTGGCTGGTTCTTTTAATGCTAACATCATAATGTTTTGAAAGAGAATCAACAATAACACTTTCATTTACATTACAGAATTTAACAGCATTTTTAACGCCACCTTCGCTCATGGCTTTTTTTAGGTTTCCACTCAAGGCTTTAAAGGTTTGTTGAGCAATTTCCTGACCTTTTAGCGTGTAAGCTTGGCTTTCTTCTATGGTAAGTTCTTCAACACCTTCGGCAATTTGCTTCGGTTGTTCTTCAGTTGTAACTTCTACTTCTTTTTCAGTAGTTTTTTCATCACTACAAGCAAAAACTAAAGTAGTTAAAATAAGAGTAATAAAGCTAATTTTATACATCGTACTTATTGTTTAAATTCTTGAGGAACATCCCCCGTTAAGGTGTTGAGGAAAGCAACTATATCGTTGGTTTCTTCATCAGTCAATTCTTTGTTCAATTGCAATTTAGCCATTATCTTAACAGCTTCATTCAAATCTTTTACGCTTCCATCATGGAAATAAGGATAGGTTTTTTCTATATTTCTAAGTGATGGTGATTTAAAGAAGTATTTGTCCGCTTCATTTTGGGTAACTTCAAATCTACCTTCATCAATTCTATCGCTTTTGGTAAGTTCCCAATAATTACCAAACAGACCAAATTTTTGGATTAATTGTCCACCCAATGCATTTCCGCTGTGGCAAGTGATGCAGCCTGTAGTCATAAAAGTTTCTAAACCTCTTTTTTCTTGTTCGTTTAATGCTTCGTCATTCCCAGCTAAATAATCATCAAATTTTGAAGGAGTAATTAATTTACGCTCAAAAGCACCAATGGCTTTTTGTAGGTTTTTGTAAGTAATTGGTTGTTCCTCTTGAGGGAAAGCTTTAGCAAAAAACTCTTTGTATTCTTCAATTCCTGAAATCCTTTCAATAACAAACTCTTCGCTTGGCATAGCCATTTCTACAGGATTTAAAATTGGACCTCCAGCTTGTTCTTCCACATCTTTATTTCTTCCATCCCAAAATTGTGAAGCGTGTAGAGCAGCATTCAATACTGTTGGAGAGTTTCTTGTTCCATTTTTACCATCATTTCCTGGTGAAGTAGGCAAGTTGTCTACGCCAAAAGTATTGAGGTTGTGGCAAGTATTGCAACTTTGTGTATTGTCTTTTGAAAGCCTCACATCAAAATACAATTGTTTTCCTAGAATTACTTTTTCTTCAGTAATAGGGTTTTCAGGATTATCAGCTATTTCTGGTAATTCTCCAAAAAGTGTTTTAGCGCGTTCTTGTAATTCTGTAAGTTCTTTTTGTTCAACTTCTTTTGTTTCAGTTTTTTCATTACCACATGCTAATAGTGCAGTAAGAGCAACAGCATACGCTAGATAGGAAATTTTATTCATGATCTGTTTTATTTTCTTGTTTGTTAAATTTATCGTTAGCAAAATCACCTAATAACCAACCCATAAATGCTCCGTAGGCAGCAGTTCTGTACCAAACAGAAGTAATGGCACACGAGCCGCTATCACAACCAATAAAATACCAATAGGCATATCCAGCAGCAGCACCTAAAAAAGCGACAAGAAAAGAAATTTTATGGTTTTTTATCCAATTGAGCATAGAAGATTAGTTGATTATAGTACAAAGTTACTCAAATTCCCACTCATTTTTAATGAGGCTATGGATTTTAACTAATTTTAAAAGTTGTAAATTAGCCGACTAGTTTTAAAACAATACAAAACGACAGTTGAATTTTCCTCTTTACATAGCAAAAAGGTATTTTATTGCCAAAAAATCACATAATGTAATCAACATTATTTCATGGATTTCTGTATCGGGAATTGCCGTTGGTACTTTGGCCTTGGTAATTGTGCTTTCTGCTTTTAATGGGTTAGAAGATTTAGTTGAAAAGCTTTATGCTTCTTTTGATCCAGATATTAAAATTGAAGCTACTAAAGGTAAAACTTTTGAAGTTGCTGATTTTCCTAAAGATAAAATTTTGCAATTAGAAGAAGTAAAGTTTTATAATCATGCTGTTGAAGATGTGGTGTTGGTGAAATACATGGAGAAACAAACCATTGCAACTTTAAAAGGTGTTGAACCACAGTTTTACGAAATGACGGGTTTAGATACTTTAATGATTGAAGGGAAAGTGATGATGGATGATTCTAATAAAATGGTGCTGGGTTATGGTATTGCTGATAAGTTATCTTTGTATTTACACAATATGATAGTGGAACAAGTGAGTGTAATTGTTCCTAAAAAAGGTTTAATAAAAGCTTTTGTCCCAACTGATGAATTTACACGAAAATTTGCTATTCCTACAGGAATTTTTTCCGTAAACCCCGATTTTGACACTAAATATGTGGTAACACCCTTACGTTTTGCCCAAAAAGCACTTTCTTACAAAGGAAAAATTACTTCTGTAGAATTAGGATTGAAAAAGAAAGCAAATGCCGAAGAAGTTAAAGAAAAAATTCAGGCCATTTTGGGTGATACTTATTCCGTAAAAACTCGTCATGAGCTGAATGAGTTAATTTTTAAAACCAACAAAACCGAAAAATGGATTACTTTTCTCATCCTCACTTTTATATTGGTAATCGCTTCATTTAATATAATTGGTTCCCTTACTATGTTGATTATTGACAAGAAAAAAGACATTTGGATTTTACGTACCATGGGAGCTTCCAGAAAAACTATTAGACAGCTATTTTTTATGGAAGGTATGATAATTAATTTAGTTGGAGCATTTTCTGGAATGTTGTTGGGAGCTTTTGTTTGCTGGTTGCAAATTCAATTTGGAATTTTAAGGTTAGAAGGTAGTGTGGTAGAGTTTTATCCAATAAAATTAGAGTTGATGGATTTTCTGTACATCACTATAATTGTATTGATAATTGGGTTTTTAGCCTCTTGGTATCCGGTGAGGGTATTGACTAAAAGACATCTTTAATAACTCAACGCAGTAGCAATTTCATCCAGGGTGTGGAATAAAATTTCGGGGTTGTTTTCAGTAACTAATTTTATTCTAAATTCTTTTAAATGAGGAATTCCTTTAAAATAATTAGCATAGTGTCTTCGCATTTCCACTACACCTAATTTTTCGCCTTTCCATTTTATAGACATTTCTAAATGGCGTTTGGCAACATTTATACGTTGCTCTATGGTTGGTGGAGCAAGATGTTCTCCAGTAGCCATAAAGTGTTTTATCTCATTAAAAATCCATGGGTAGCCAATACTTGCTCTACCTATCATTACGCCATCTACTCCAAATCTGTTTTTATTTTCTATGGCTTTTTCTGGAGTATCAACATCTCCGTTACCAAAAACAGGGATATGCATTCTGGGATTATTTTTTACTTCACCGATTAAGGTCCAGTCCGCCTCTCCTTTGTACATTTGTTTTCTGGTTCTGCCATGTATAGAAATGGCCTGTATGCCAACATCTTGTAGTCTTTCGGCTACTTCAACAATGTATTTGGTGCTTTCGTCCCAACCCAAACGAGTTTTTACGGTAACTGGCAAATGAGTTGACTTTACTATTTCGGCAGTCATTTTTACCATTTTAGGAATATCTTGTAAAATACCTGCTCCAGAACCTTTACAAGCTACTTTTTTTACAGGGCAACCATAATTAATGTCAATAATATCTGGGTTGGCTTGGGTGGTTACTTCTGTTGCTTGACGCATAGATTCAATATCGTTTCCGAAAATCTGAATGCCAATAGGGCGTTCGTATTCAAAAATATCGAGTTTTTTTACACTTTTTGCCGCATCTCTAATCAGTCCTTCCGAAGAAATAAATTCGGTGTACATTAAATCGGCACCATTTTCTTTGCACAATGCACGAAAAGGTGGATCACTAACGTCTTCCATTGGAGCAAGTAAAAGTGGGAACTCTCCAAGTTCTATGTCGCCTATTTTTGCCATTGATATTAAAAATTAGGACAAAATTAAGGAAATAAAAAGTTAGTACTTAGTTTAAAAGTTTATGAGTTTAAAAGGATAAGCTATGAGGTTTGAGGTTGTTTCTTAGATAAACCACTAAATTCACTAACCTTCAATATTCAATTGCAATAAAAACTTTGTGTCAGTCAGTGTTTTCCATTGTAGTCCGACAGGTGGAATAATTTTTATTAACTCAAAAATTGGTTTTGGAAAAGAGTTATCGTATTTAAACACCAAAATAAAATCTTGTACCACTAGTTTTTCTTGTTTTTCTCTTAATTGTGCGTTTAGCGAAAAATCATCGGTCATTTCAAATAAGTTACCCCAATATTGTAAGTTTTTTAGGTCGTTATAAGCTTTTACATGTTGATGGATAATTTTATCCTCGTGGTTAAATTTTCGCTCAAAACTATTTTCAACAAAGAACTCCAACACAAGCGTATCTGTAAATTCTTGTCCATCTAAATAAAGGTAATTAGAATCCATTAAGTTCATAAAAGTATTTAGCATATCTGAATAATGAAATTTAATTTCATCTTCTGTATAGACTTTAGTAAGCACAGTGTCGTTCTGAAATGTAAAGTGATTGACATAATTGTATTTAGGTGTTGTCAATTCATAAAGGAATAGGTTTTCTGTGCCAATTTTTCTAAAATAATGTGTGTAAGGAGGAGTGATAGAAACTAATTGGAAGACTTCCTTCTTAATTAAATTAGCATAAAAACCATTTATTTTTATAGAATTTCCAGCTTCATCATCGTGATTACATGTTAATGGGACAGAAACAATATCATTATTATGAATTACTTTTTTAGTATTGTCGATAGTGAAGTTGAGAGGAGAAAATCCTATATCTATAATTAATTCGAAAGTTTCAGGATCATCGTAAGATCTATTTATTAGATATACATAATCATCAAAGAAATACACATTGTTTTCACTATACTTATGTTTATAGTTGATAAGGTATTCTTCTGCTGTTTGCGAAAAGCTTAATAAGCTAGAAAATATTAAAAGCAATAACACCGATTTTTTCATAATTAAGCTTTATAAATACGACAATTATAGTTTACAATACATTACAACCTGTTAATCAATCCTCTTTTTTCCGTAAAATTCCTAAAATTTCTATGATGTTGCCATTTTTATCTAGGCGTGGGAATACTTTTTCTTGAATCCAAATGTATTCATCTTTACCGAGTGGTTTTACTCGATAATTGAATACAGCCGCTTTTTTATCACTAAAGAATTGATCTTTTTCTTTTTTTATTTTAGGGACATCTTCAGGATGATAAAGCTGAGCTACTTTTTCCTGAATTTCTTGAGAAACATTTTGGTGGGGTTTAATGCCAAAAATTTCTTCAATAAAAGGACTTACGTATTCAAAATCGGGGATGCTACCTTTTGAGTAGTTAGCCAAATAGATAAATTCATCTAAATTATCTAAGATAAATCTATATTTAGCACTGTTATAAGCTATTTTTTTATCAAACTTTTTCTTTGCGTCAATATTTCTTATTTGTAATAAATAATAGTTGTTTTTGGCAGCATTAAAAGGCGATAATGATAAATATCCCCAAAAAATTTCTCCATCAATTGTTTTAAATTGTACTTCATCATTAAAATAGCCGTAATCTGTAATTTGTTGTTTAATTTCTGTACGATTTTGTTGAATGTAATTTTCATCTGCAAACAACGATTGGTAATTGGTTTTTATGAGGTCTTTGGTATTGGTAAGATTAAAAATTTTTGAAGTTCTTTCATTTGTATCTTTAATTTCTTTAGAAAAATAATCAACTAATAAGAAGGCATCATTAGTGGTATTGGCAATAGATTTTAGTATAGACGCATTACTGTCTATCGTTCTGATTAGATTTCTTCGTTGCATGGTTACAATGAAACTCAAGATAAATGAAAACAAAAACAAGGTTATAATCAGCCATATAAAGCTATAATTTTGAGATGAAAGTAATAAACTAATTAAAAGAAAGATGAAAACTATTCCGAAATAGATTGACAATTTTTTATTAGTTGGAATGATGAAAAGTGTAAGGTTTAATATAACCATCATTAGGACGCTATAATTACCTTCAAAATTTATTTTGTAACCAACAAATATGGTAAAACATGCCGAAACTACTAAAAAGTAAAGCAAAATTTCGTAAATGGTTTTGCTGCTTATTTTGGTGTAAGTTATACCATAAAATACAACACAAGTTAAGGGTAGACTAAAGGCCATTATTAAGTTAGTTGTGTCTGATGTGAACATAGAAGTAAAACAGCTGTACACCATGGTAATAAAAAAAGCACCAATAGCACCCATTCTTGCCATTTTCTTACTTTTTGTAGCAAAACCACTACTATTATTGTTGGTTTGAAAAATGTTTAACGCCATAGTTTTATTGAAAATAAGGTTTTAACGAGTATAAATATACATAATTCCGTTTTAAAAAGAAAAATTTATTTTTTAGACTCCCTTAAAACATCAAATGGAGCCTCTCCTTTAGCGTCATTCCCGAAATTTGGTAGTGTAACGAAAAATTATCGGGAATCTTTTTAATACTAAGAAAGATGCTATCTTAGCTAAGTTGGTAGGGCCTTGCGAAATGGTACCTTTGCCTTTCTTTTGTCTTGATACAAAAGAAACAAAAAATCAAGACTTCTGATAAATTTATGGTTTTCTAAGCGGTTAAATTTGCCACACAATCCAAGCCCTGTTAATATTTTGCTTTTGGTTGCTAAGCAAAAGGGACTATTGCCTTCTTTCTTTTGTTTTTTTTATAGTTCAAGGATTGTTTACACAAAGCCCTCGCTAAATTGTAACCACAAGAAAACGATTAAATTAATCAAAGGTCAAGACTTCATCTTTTTAAATGTTTTCTACGCTTTTTACTATTAACCTTATAAACTTCTCAACTAACTCCTTTCGCCTAAGTTTTTAATCAAACCGAATGGCTTTTATAGGCGATATTTTAGAAACTACTAAAGAAGGAATAATAAGCATTAAAACACATACAACTAAGGTTCCTGCATTAAGTAACAAAATATTGACAAGTTCAAGTTTTATAGGAACTACAGGTACAAAATAAGATTCTTCTGGAAGTTTTAAGAAACCAAATTGCAACTGTAATAAACACAATCCTATGCCAATAACATTTCCCCAGAATAAACCTCTTACAATAAGATAAATGGCATTGTAGATAAAAATTTTCCTTACATTCCAATTGCTCATACCTAATGCCTTAAGTATTCCAATAGTTCTAACACGCTCTAAAATAAGAATTAGTAATGCGGAAACAATGTTGATGATTGCTACCACTAACATTAGAATAATAATGATAATCACATTCAGATCTTGTAATTCTAACCAATTAAAAATATCAGGATTTTGTTGTTGTATGGTTTTAGAGTGTAAATCGTAACCAATGTTTTCATAAATAAATTCATCAAGCTTATCTAAATCTTTAAAATTATCAATCATTATTTCAAAACCACCTACTTGGTTGTTGTCCCAGCCATTTCTTTTTTGTATATGAGCAATATCTGTTAAAACGATTAGATTATCAAACTGCTCTAGACCCGATTGGTAAATTCCTGCAACAATAAAATCTTTGGGTCGTAACTGACCATTTTCTTGAATAAAATAGATGAACATTTTGTCGCCAACATCTAATTGCATTTTGTTGGCTATGGTTTCAGAAAGTAAAATACTATCGGCAATAATAGAATCGTTAATACTAAAAACATTGCCTTTCTTTAACTTATCATTAAAAAAACTCCAATCGAAATCGCTACCAACACCTTTTACAACAACGCCATAAATTTCTTCTTTGGTTTTAATAATACCTGCTTTAGTAGCAAAAACCTGAATGTGTTTAACACCATCCACCTCTTCAATACTCGGATAGAAATCTTGATTTTTATCTATAGGACTAGCTTCATAAGTATTGTGTGAATCGTAACTAGTAATTTGAATATGACTGCCAAAGCCAATAATTTTGTTGCGAATTTCCTCCTGAAAACCTCTAACAATACCCAAAGAAGTAATCATAACAATAATTCCTAAAGCAATAGCTACGATAGCAATTTTTATAATGGGCTGTGTAAATTTATTTGATTTACTATCCCCCTGTATTATTTTTTTAGAAATGAAATAGGCCAGGTTCATAAAAATGTGTTTTACTTAGATAATTACATTTGGTGAGATAAGCAAATTGATTAACTTTACATCTTGTTTATGTGCAAACAAAAATAGTAAAACTTAGTTTGATGTCTATGAAACGAACCATATTAAAAATTTTAAATCAAAAAAATTGATTATTGGCAAGTTATACCTGACCGAATTAATACAATTAAATATAAAACAGATGAAACAAATCTTATATATTCTTTTTTTTATATTTTTTCACACTAGTTGCAATGCTCAGCAAGATAAAAAGATACCTAAAAATATGCAGGCAGTAACTATTCCTAAAGCTGTTATAGATAAGCCTGCTTTGTCTATTGTTGTTGGAGCTGAACAAACAGAAAACTATCTCTCTTTATTACAAAACAAAAAAGTAGGAATTGTTGCCAACCATACTGCATTTATCGATAAAACACATTTAGTGGATAGCCTTTTATCATTAAAAATTAATGTGGTTAAAGTTTTTAGTCCAGAACATGGTTTTAGAGGAAATGCTGATGCTGGAGAAAAAGTTAATTCTGAAATTGATGAAAAAACACAACTGCCTATAGTTTCGCTTTACGGGAAAAATAAAAAACCTACCAAAGAACAATTGCAAGGATTAGATGTGGTGATTTTTGATATTCAAGATGTAGGAGCAAGGTTCTACACTTATATTTCTACTATGCATTATGTGATGGAAGCTTGTGCGGAAAACAATATTACGTTAATTATTTTGGATAGACCTAACCCTAATGGACATTTTGTTGATGGACCAATTTTAGAAGAAAAGTATAAATCTTTTATTGGAATGCATCCAGTGCCTATCGTTCACGGCATGACAGTGGGAGAATATGCTCAAATGATTAATGGTGAGAAATGGTTGGAAAATAAAGTGCAATGCGATTTAACTGTTATAAAAATGAAACATTATGATCATTTAAGTGTTTATGAGTTGCCAATAAAACCATCACCAAACTTGCCTAATATGAGCAGTGTTTACTTGTACCCATCTTTATGTTTGTTTGAAGGAACACCTATAAGTGTCGGTAGAGGAACAGAATTGCCATTTCAGATATTGGGACACCCAAAAATTAACTCAGAAAAATACAGTTTTACTCCGAAAAGTATGGAAGGGGCCAAAAAACCAAAGTTAGAAGGGGAGTTGTGTAAAGGTTATAATCTATCGGCATATGGAATAACTTGTATGCGAGGGCTAAAAAAACTAAATTTATTTTGGTTGTTGGATATTTACCAAAATTTCCCTGATAAAGAAGGGTTTTTTACCAGCTCATTTAATTTGCTAGCAGGAACTGAGCAACTTCAAGAGCAAATTAAAGCAGGCAAAACCGAAAAAGAAATTTATGTCTCTTGGCAAGAAGATTTGAAAAAATTTAAAATTACCCGAAAAAAATATTTGCTTTATCGGGATTTTGAGTGAGTTGATTTAAACTCTTACGCCTATGATGCAAACATCATCCACTTGTTCTTCGTTTCCTTTCCATTGATTAAAGGCTTCGTTTAGTAATTCTTTTTGTTCGTCCATGGTGTTTTTCTGTAAACTTAAGAGCAATTGTTTTAGTTGTGAAGTCTTAAATTTTTTACCTTTTTCTCCACCAAACTGATCTTGATATCCATCAGTAAATATATAAAGTGTATCATCCTTTTTAAGTTCTATAGTATGAGTGGTGAATGGTTTTGGATTGTCTGTTTTTCCAATAGGCTGTTTGTTAGGTTTGTATTCTAGAAGTTCATCATTTCTTATAATCCATAACGGATTATTGGCTCCTGACCATTGAAGACTTGCTATATCAGACTTATTTTGAAAGTTTGTTAGGTCTAACTTACAAAGTGATATGTCCATTCCATCTTTTACATCTTCTTCACTTTTCTCAAAACGTTTTACTACTAATTCCCTAGTTCTGTCTAATAATTTTCCTGTATCTGTAATATGCTCTTCCAGAAGTGCTTTAGATAATGCATTAGAACAAACTACCGAAACCATAGCTCCAGGCACACCGTGTCCAGTGCAATCGGCTGCAGCAAAATAAACAATAGTATCTTTATTAGAAGAGTTAGGTAAACTTTCTAGCCAATAAAAATCACCACTTACAATATCTTTAGGCTTAAAAAATACAAAGCCATTTTTGAGATTGTCTGAGATTGAATAACGAGAAGGGAGTATGGCTTCTTGAATGCGTTTAGCATAATTTATAGAATCAGATATTTCTTTGTTTTTTTCTTCAACAATCTCTTTTTGGTGAGTTATTTCGTTATTTTTTTGGTGTAGTAATTTATTGTGTTTTTTTCTTTGCTGATTACTTTTAAAAACAATTAGTACCAAAGTTAATAGGATTAATCCTAAACCTAATGAACCATAAAGTTGCAACGACTTTCTTTTATTTTCTTCATCTGCTTTTGCTAATTTCACATCTTTTAATGCGTTGGTTTTGTTTAGTAATTCAATTTCTTGTTGTTTCCTTTCGTTTTGGTATTTTTTCTCCATTTCATTTATTAACGCTGTATTCTCAGTATTAGTAACACTATCGTTTAGTGCAAGGTATTGAGATTGATGGTAAAATGCTTTTTCAAAAGCTTTTAAGCTTTCATAAGTTAATGATAAACCTTTATGAGCTTTTATAGCGTAATCTACATAACCAGTTCTTTGTGCATTATTTAAAGCTTCTTGATATAAAGTTAATGCTTGGGTATATTTTCCTTTTTTATTATAAATTTTTGCTGCAGAAATCTGAGAAATAGCTAGTTTACCATGTGCCCCTATTTCTTTTTTTATTTCAATTGATTTCAATGCATATTCTAATGCTTTGTCATCATCGCCTGTTAGTTCAAAATTGACACTAAGATTATTGTAACATTGAGCAATAATAGGTTTATCTCCTAGTTCAATGAAAATTTCTAAAGCTTCAAAAAACAATTTTCTAGCTTTTTCATATTCACCTAAATAATCATAAGAAGTACCTAAACTTGTTAAAGATATGCCATATTGTTTTTGGTCGCCAATACTTTTTGCTTCTTTTTTTTGTCGTTCGTATATTTTTATTGCTTCATGGTAATTTTTTTGTCCAGTATAAATTATTCCGATATTTGACAACGTACCTATTGTCATTGAGGTATCTTTTAAATTTTCATATATATTCAATGCTTGTAAATACAATTTAAGCGCTTCCGTAGGATTTCCAGCAATATCATACATAATTCCTGTATTGTTGTAGGACTGACCCGCCCCTAAGCTATCTCCTATCTCTATTCTTAGTTTACCTGCTTTTTTAAAATTTTCACCTGCTTTTTCATAATCTCCTGAATAGTAATAAGCTACTCCTATGTCATTATAACTTTCAGCTACTCCGTCTTTATTTTTTATTTCTTCATGTACTTTTTTAGTTTTTTTATAATATTTAACAGCTATTGGATAATTTCCAATTGCTTGAGCGGTTAATGCATATTCACGATAAGCTTCTGCTAACCATTTTTTTTCTTTATGTTCTTTTGCTAAAAGTATGGCTTGGGTATTAAAATAATATGCTGAATCTGGATTGTCTTTTCGATAAAACAATGCTAATTGTTCGTAAGCAATAATCTTAGAAGTATCGGAACCTGTTGTTTGTATGAAATCATATAAACTATCTGAAGCGCTATTAGCATTACACCAAAATGGAATAACTAGTAATAAAACTAGGAGATTTTTCATGGGGTCTAAAATAGACATTTTTATTCTTTTCTAGGTGAAAACTGAAGGTGCTATATGATCTTTAAAATTTTATGTGTCTCTAGTTGTTTTTATTTACAATTTCATAACATACTGTTAATTGTTGCATTACATTAATAATGCTAGTCTATTAGTAGTTTTGAAATAAAAAACAATGGACAAATTTGAAATAAAAGAAGACACAAATACTCCTTTTGTTTTAATCAATTTTAAAACAGGAAATATCAAGTTAACAGGTTCTTCTACCCAATCAAAACCAGAAGAATTTTATCCTACTATTTTAAAAGTACTTAAAAAGTATTTTGAAAATCCTGCAAAAAGTACCAAAGTGTTAATCGATTTGGATTACTACAATGACGCATCTTTCAATTACATTTTTCAGTTGGTAGAATTAATTGTTGGCTTAGAAAAATTTAATAGAACACAACTTAATTTAGAGTGGTATTGCCACCCTGAAGATAGAGGTATAATTGAAGATATTGCTATGATTAGCAACAACCTTCAATATCCTATTAAAGTGTTAACTTATGAGTTGGTTGGATAAAATCTCGCCCCCAAATCTCCGAAAGGGAGGGAGAACCGTGAGACTATAAGTCTTATAAACTTTTAATCTAATAACCTAGCTATTAAAATTTCCAGTCGTAAGTATTAATTTCTAATAAACAGTTAGAAAGTAAGTCAATACTTCTTTGAATGTCATCTTTGTTTGCCATTTCAATAACTTGGTGTATATGTCTGGTTGGAATAGAAATAGCACCAGAAATAGCACCACCAGCACTCATTCGTTGTATTCCGGCTGTATCTGTTCCTCCTGCAGTTAAGATTTCTTTCTGATAGGTAATCTTATGTTTTTTAGCAACGCCTTCCATAAATTTCACCATTCTATAATCACAAATGGTAGAACTATCCATTACTTTTATGGCTGTTCCGTCACCTAGTTTAGTAATCATCTCTTCAGCTTTTGCTCCTGGTACATCGTAAGCAATGGTAGTATCTAAACCAAAACCGAAATCTGGCTGTATTTTTAATGAAGCTACACTTGCTCCTCTAATACCAACCTCTTCTTGAACAGTGAAAACACCATAAACATCATAAGGAACTTTTTTGTTTTTTAAGTCTCTTAATGATTCAATAAGAATGAAAACGGCTAACCTGTTATCTAAAGATTTACAGTTAACACAGTTGCCCATTTCTATAAGGTTTCTGTCTCTAGTAATAGGATCTCCAAGACTTACAATTTTTTCTACTTCTTCTTTATTCATTCCTAAATCAATAAAAAAGTCAGTAGTTTTTAGTTGTTTGCTCTTCTCTTCCGTGGTCATAACATGAACGGGTTTAGAACCCATCACACCAATAATATCTTCTTTTCCGTGGATAATAACCCTTTGAGCAGTTAATGTTTTTGGATCGAAACCTCCTAAAGTATGAAAACGAACAAAGCCCTTATCGTCAATATGGGTAACAATAAAACCGATTTCGTCCATGTGAGCACCAATCATCACTTTTTTGGATTCATTTCCTTTTTTGATGGCGTAAACATTGCCCATATTATCAACAGAAACTTCGTCAACCAAAGGAGTTACTTCTCTGATGACAATTTCTCTAATTCTTTGTTCGTGACCTGGAGCTCCAGCAGCTTCGGCAATTTCTTTAAGTAAATTAATATTCAGTGACATAGTAATATTTTTATTGTTTATATTTTTTAATCAACAATACTTAGTTTCATCATGTTGGTCTGTCCTTTTTCACTAATTGGCATACTAGCTAGGTTGATAACTAAGTCTTTAGATTTAATTCTTTTTTCTTTCTTTAAGATGTATTTAATATCTGCAATGGTATGGTCGGTGCTTACAAATTTATCGTAGTAAAAAACTTTTACTCCCCAAACTAAGCTTAACATGTTTAGAATATCTTTATTTCCTGTAAAAACAAAAATACCAGCTCTTGGTCTAAAACTCGATACTTTAAAGCCTGTATATCCAGAAAAAGTCATGGTAACAATTGCTGCAGCATTTGTTCTATGAGCCAACCTACATGAGTTAAAACAGATAGAATCTGTGATGTATCTTTCTTCATTGTTTTCATCGGGTGGATATTCATAATGATAAAGAGAATCATGTGTTTCTACATTTTCAATAATGCTTGCCATAGCTTTTATTACTGCTACAGGATGCTTACCTACAGAAGTTTCTGCACTAAGCATTACCGCATCAGCACCATCTAAAACCGCATTTGCTACATCGTTTACTTCTGCTCTTGTAGGAGTAATGTTTTCTATCATGCTTTCCATCATCTGGGTAGCAATAATTACAGGCTTAGCAGCTTGCATACATTTTTTTACTATCATTTTTTGGGTAAGCGGTACTTTGTGGAAAGGAATTTCAACACCTAAATCGCCACGAGCAACCATTATAGCATCTGTTTCTTTAATGATGTCATCAATTTCTGCTACAGCTTCAGGTTTTTCAATTTTAGCAACAATTTTAGCATTGCTTTTTGCTTTTACAATAATGTGCCTCAACTCAATAATATCTCTAGCATTTCTCACAAAAGAAAGTCCTATCCATGAGATGTTCATTTTTAAGGCAAATTTTAAATCTTCTAAGTCTTTTTCTGTTAAGCTTGGTAAAGAAACCTTGGTATTAGGTAAGTTCACGCCTTTATTAGAG
Source organism: Vicingaceae bacterium (assembly GCA_965284565.1). Taxonomy (GTDB): domain Bacteria; phylum Bacteroidota; class Bacteroidia; order Flavobacteriales_E; family Vicingaceae; genus BRH-c54. Next base: position 795,634 of record OZ260100.1, on the reverse strand, counting down.
GATAATTTTCCGCCATGAATTACTTTGGTAATTACTTCGTCTTTTCGGTTGGTAGAGATTACTTCTAACGCTAATTTACCATCATCCAATAATATTTTTTCCTTTGGTTTTACATCTTTAGGAAAGTTCTGATAGCTGATGTATGCTTTTTCAGCATTACCTTCGCATTTTGTTGAAGTAAGAATAAAATTACTTCCATTTTTAAGCATTACACCATTGTTCTCAATTTTTCCTACTCTTATTTTTGGTCCTTGTAAGTCTGCTAAAATAGCTGTATGTGTTCCTAATTCGGTATTTATTTCTCTAATATTATTGATGACTTGTTCATGGTCTTCATAACTTCCGTGAGAAAAATTAACCCTACAAACGTTTACTCCTGCTTTAATGATTTTTTTAAGCATTGCTTTGGAGGAAGTAGCAGGGCCAATTGTGGCAACAATTTTTGTTTTTCTATAGTTCATCTAAAATAATAAGTTTTGTTTTGATTTAAGTTCGTTAACATCTATTCTGTGTGCGATGATAACAACATCTATTTCTTTAATTTTTTTTGCTAAAGTATCAACAAATTGGTTAGTAATACTGCCTTTTAATAGAAGAAAATAATCTGTACTTTGTTTTTCACTAATTAAGTAACCCTCACTACTTTTATTGGCAATTACATAATACTCAATGTTGTTGGCTTCGTCAATATATTCAAAAAAGGAAAAGGCAATATTTTCATTTCGTTTTAATATTTCATAATCTTCAGTCCTTTTAAAGTTTGTCTTGAGCATGTTGTTTAGCGACCAGCAAATCCTATAATCTCTTGAGTGGCAACTAATCCCAATCAATTCAAAGTCGTATTCATTTTCAAGGCTAAACGTTAGTTTTGACATCGCTTTTTCCCTCTAGTTTTAAATGTAAAAGTAGCAAAAATTTATGTGTTAAATTAGCTTATTAGTTTCGATTTTGAAGCGATTATTTAAATGCAAAACTTGCTTTGATTGGTAAATTTTGAGGTGTCTAGCTTTTTAAAGATAAAAGTTTTATTAAAGTATCATAGAGTTTGTTTTCATAAAAAAGAAACACTTTGTGCTACTGTTAATATCCTTATCCTTTACTCAAATAGTGTTTTATGTTATTATGTGGTAAAACATGATGAATTAATCTCTTAAGTAAGCAATGCATTTCAATTCAATAGCAATAGGAGAGGGAAGTGAACCAACTTCAACAGTGGTTCGGCAAGGTTGATTTTCTTTGAAATATTCAGCATAAACCTTGTTGTAGGTTTTAAAATCTCTTTTCATATCGGTAAGAAAAACAGTAACATCTACCAAATCGTTCCAAGTAGCACCAGACTCTTCTAAAATAAGTTTTACATTATCAAAAACCGAACGACATTGAGCTTCAAAATCAAATACTTCGTAATTACCATTTTTGTCGAATTTCAGTCCAGGAATATTAGCTTCTTCACTGCCCGAACCAGCTGCTCTTGGACCAACTCCCGATAAGAAAAGTAAATTACCTGCTTTTTTTGCATGAGGATAAAGCCCCATTGGTTTTGGAGCTTTATCTGTGTTTATGCTATTATTCATTATGTTTTGTTTGTTATATTACTCGTTACTATCTATAGTTTTTTGCAACTCTTTTAGTTTTTTGTTTTCATTTATCAACCTTTTAGTCATTTCGTCAATTTTGTTTTTGCTATTTTTTATAGCTTCATCAACATTAGTATCACTATTGTTAGGGTCATTCTTTTGAGCTTGAATTTCTTCTAGATTTTTCTCTTCTTTTTGAATTTCTTCTACCATTGTTTGGATGTTTTTTTCTACCACTTCTTTATCTTTCTTAGCTTGAATTTTTGGATTTGCAGAACGATCTTGCTTAACTTCTTTAGATACTGTTTTCACTTCATTTTTAGTAGCTTTATTTTGTGCGTTAACGTTAATGGTTAGTGAAAAAATTAATGCGGTTGTAATTGTAATAAATGTTTTCATGTTGTTGTAGATTTAGTTTATAATTTGATTTCTAATTTTGGTTACCTTGTCAGCAATATTAATAAAGTCTTCTTGATTATTAATCATAAAGATTTCATCTAATTGCTTTAGTTGATTGTTTAAGTTGGCAATGTTGTCATTTTTAAAACTTTCTAATAAATTAATTAGCTCAACTAAAGATTGTTTTTGGTCGTTAATTTTTTGTTTAATTAGGCTTTTATCAATGTCTTTTGCAGATTGTCGAGTCCCTAAATACAAACCTTCTATCCACCCTCCTGCTAATACTAAAGCGGCTAATTCTTCTTGGCGACTTGATTTAAGGTAAGTGTCTGCTTGTCTGTAACTTTCCTCTGCAATGGATAGAACAGAATCTTTAGTTTCAATATTGTTTTCTATTCTTTCAATAGTAGCAACATCAAAAATATTGGTTAAACCCAATTCTTCGGCTAACTTTTTAGAACAATTGATATAAAGCATACAAGCTTGTGTTTGATCAAAAATGGTTGCATAACTTAAATCAACACCATAAACACCAAAATTTAATGCTTTTTTAGTGCTAGTAGTGTAGTTGTTTACATTTTCTACAACATTAAGGTAGTTTTTATCATAAATAACACCTTCTGTTTTAAAAATTTCTGCTGCTTCTAATGGTAGAGGTACGGTGGATAGAACTTTATTGCTAGCAATTGCTCTTTCTTCTGTTTTAATATCTGTAATTTCTATGTTTTCTGTTGTTTCAGCATCATTATTAGAACAAGATGTGAAAATCAAACATAAAAAAGTAGGGTATATTAGAAAAAAGTAACGCATAGTTATTGGTTGGTTTTTTACTCTAACAAAGATAAAAAATTAAATGACGTACACAAATTTTGTTTTAAGGATATAAACAACAAAGCCCATTAAACCAATGGGCTTTGTTTAATTTATTAAGTTAATTTAGAACCTATCGGCATTCATCACTTTAGTCCATGCGTTTACAAAGTCGTGCACAAATTTTTCTTTATTATCATCTTGAGCATAAACTTCTGCATAAGCACGCAATATAGAGTTGGAACCAAAAACTAAATCAACACGAGTAGCAGTCCATTTGGTTTCTCCAGATTTTCTATCTACAATGTTGTATAGATTTTCATTAACAGGTTTCCAGGTGTATTTCATATCGGTAAGATTTACAAAGAAATCATTACTTAACACTCCATTTTTATCGGTAAAAACACCATGTTTAGTTCCTCCATGATTTGTTCCTAACACACGCATTCCACCAATCAAAACAGTCATTTCTGGGGCGGTTAATCCCATTAGTTGTGTTCTATCTAATAATAATTCTTCAGGATTTACTGTGTAACCTTTTTTCAACCAGTTTCTAAAACCATCATGTATTGGTTCTAGTGCGTCAAAAGATGCTGCATCTGTCATTTCTACTGTTGCATCACCTCTTCCTGCATTAAAAGGAACTTTAATGTTTACACCTGCTTGTTGAGCAGCTTTTTCAATTGCAGCAGTACCTCCCAATACAATTAAATCGGCAATGCTTATTTTTTTAGATAAACCTGCTTGAATTTCAGTGAGTTTATTTAACACTTTTTGCAGTCTTTCTGGTTCGTTTCCTTCCCAATCTTTTTGAGGTGATAAACGAATTCTAGCTCCGTTAGCTCCACCTCTATAATCAGATTTCCTAAAAGTTCTTGCACTATCCCAAGCAGTATTTATAAGTTCAGTAGTACTTAATCCGCTATTTAATAATTTAGTTTTTAAATCTGTAATTTCTGCATCAGATAAATTATAATCAACAGTTGGAATAGGGTCTTGCCAAATTAAATCTTCTTTTGGAACATCAGCACCTAAATAACGACTTTTCGGTCCTAAATCACGGTGGGTTAATTTAAACCATGCTCTGGCAAAAACTTCTTTAAAATATTCATGATCATTGTAAAAATGCTCTGAAATTTTTCTGTATTCTGGATCCATTTTCATTGCCATATCAGCATCTGTCATGATTGGATTTCTGCGGACATTTGGTATATGTGCATCAAAAGGTTTGTCTTCTTCCTTCATATTGATAGGTTCCCATTGCCAAGCTCCGGCAGGGCTTTTTTTCAATTCCCATTCGTGATTTAACAATAAATGAAAATACGTATTGTTCCATCTATCAGGAGTGGTAGTCCAAGCACCTTCCAATCCACTAGTAACAGTATTTTCAGCATTTCCTTTACCTTTTGGGTTCATCCAACCAAAACCTTGCTCGTGAATTTCTGCTCCTTCAGGACTTTCTCCTAAGATAGTAGCATCACCATTTCCATGTGCTTTACCAACAGTATGACCTCCCGCTGTTAATGCTACTGTTTCTTCATCGTTCATAGCCATTCTCTTAAAAGTCATTCTAACATCTTGAGCAGTTTTTAGAGGGTCTGGATTTCCATCAACACCTTCAGGATTTACATAAATCAATCCCATTTGTACAGCAGCTAAAGGATTTTCTAACGATTCTCGGTTTTCATCACTTTCGTAACGATTTTTAGTTGCTGCTAACCATTCTTTCTCATTTCCCCAATTAATGTCCTTTTCGGGATGCCAAATGTCTTCACGACCACCGGCAAAGCCAAATGTTTTAAATCCCATAGATTCGTAAGCCATATTTCCGGCAAGGATGTATAAATCTGCCCAAGAAATTTTGTTACCGTACTTTTTCTTTATAGGCCACAATAGTCTACGGGCTTTATCTAAGTTGCCGTTGTCGGGCCAGCTGTTTAGCGGTGCAAAACGTTGGTTACCTGTGTTACTTCCACCACGACCATCAGCAATTCTGTATGTTCCTGCTGCATGCCAAGCCATACGAATCATTAATCCGCCATAATGCCCCCAATCGGCAGGCCACCAATCCTGATTTTCAGTCATGAATTTTTTTAAGTCGTTTTTTAAAGCCTCTAAGTCTAGTTTTTTAAATTCTTCGGCATAGTTAAACTTACTTCCCAAGGGATTGGTTTTGGTATCGTGTTGATGTAAAATATCTAAATTTAGTGCTTTTGGCCACCATTCCATTGTTGTGTTACTTGTTGCTGTGTTTGCACCGTGATGAAAAGGGCATTTTCCTGTTGATTTGTCCATAATTTTGTTATTTAAGTTAGTTATTAAATTTTCCTGTTATCTGAAGTTTAACTTCTTGAATGTTAAAGTTTTTTATTTGATGTGTTTTAAAATAATTTTCGATGACTTCATTTAGTTGTTCATCTTCATAATCTTCAATACGATCTGTTTCTGTACAATATAAATGATGATGATTGGTTAAGACCGAATCGTAACGCATAATGTCTTTCTCTGTTTTTACTTTGCTTAGCAGCTTGTTTTCTACAAAAGAATCTAACACTTTATATACCGTACCAACAGAAATGTTGGGATGATTTTTTTTGATGTATGCTATTATATTTTCAGCTGTTGGATGATTTTTTAAATGGGTAATTGCTTCAAAAATAGCCACACGCTGAGGAGTTACTTTTAGTCCTTTTTCTTTTAATGCTTTTCTGAAAAATTCACTCATGATATTTACTAGTAATTATTCCTCAAAGATAATAATTCTTATTTAGGAATTGAAGTAAATAATGATTTTTTAGAAATTAGTTTTAAAATTTATTTGAAGTTCAGAAGATTAAATTCCTTTAAACATTAATGAGCCGCCAACCAATTGTCAGCGTGGTTCATTTCTACATCTAATGGGACACTTAGTTTTACAGCATGTTCCATGTTGTCTTTTACAATTTGTTGCACTTGCTCTAGTTCAGAAAGGTGTACATCAAAAATCAATTCATCATGCACTTGCAGTAACATTTTCGATTTTAATTGTTTTTCCTCAAAAATAGTAAAGATGTTAATCATTGCCATTTTAATAATATCAGCAGCAGAACCTTGTATAGGAGCGTTAATGGCGTTTCTTTCGGCATGTCCTCGCACCACAGGATTGTTGGAATTAATATCGGGTAACACTCTTCTGCGTTTCATAATGGTTTCTACATAGCCTTTTTCTTTGGCAAAAGCAATGCTGCTGTCCATATAGCTTTTAATGCTAGGATATTGTTCAAAGTAAGTATCAATAATTTCTTTAGCTTCTGTTCTGGAAATGTTGAGGTTTTGAGCTAGTCCAAATGCAGAAACACCATAGATAATTCCGAAATTAACTGCTTTTGCTTTACCTCTCATGTTTCTATCAACTTCTTCTAAACTTACATTAAACACTTTTGCAGCTGTGGCGGTGTGGATGTCTTTACCTTCGTTAAAAGCTTTTAGCATGTTTTCATCTTTGCTTAAAGCAGCAATAATTCTCAATTCTATTTGAGAATAATCGGCAGCTAAAAGTGTGTAGTTGTTGTCTCTTGGTACAAAAGCTTTTCTTATTTCTCTGCCTCGAGCATCTCTTATAGGAATGTTTTGTAAATTCGGATTATTAGAACTCAACCTTCCTGTTGCGGCTACTGTTTGCATGTAGCTGGTGTGTAGTCTGTTGGTTTTTGGATTTACCAAATCGGGCAAGGTATCTACATAGGTAGATTTTAGTTTTTTAAGTGTTCTGTAGTCTAAAATTTTAGGAACAATTTCGTGTTCGTGGATGAGTTTAGACAATACATCTTCGTTGGTTTGGTACTGACCAGTTTTGGTTTTCTTTGGTTTGTCAACTATTTTAAGTTTCTCAAAAAGAATTTCTCCCAATTGTTTTGGAGAATCTATATTAAATTGAGCTCCTGATAAATCAAGAATTTCTTTTTCTAGTTTAATAATCAACTCTTTTAGTTCATCAGACATTTTTTTGAGGGTAGGAACATCTAAATTGATACCTTCTTGTTCCATATCGGCTAGTACGGCTACTAAAGGAGCTTCAATTTCATTAAAAACTTTTTGTTGATCAGTATCCATCATTTGCCACAAGCGATGTTTAAGTTGAAGCGTAATATCAGCATCTTCACAAGCGTAATCTACTACTTCTTCAGGAGCAATATCACGCATATTTTGTTGGTTTTTACCTTTTTTACCAATAAGTGTTTCTATGGAAATAGGTTTATAACCTAAGTAAGCCTCGGAAAGCAAATCCATGCCGTGACGCATATCTGGCTGAATGAGATAATGGGCTATCATGGTATCGAAAATTTTTCCTTTAACGGTGATACCATAATTGCTCAACACATTCATATCGTATTTAATGTTGTGTCCAATTTTTTCTGTTGTAGGATTTTCAAACAAAGCTCTAAACTCTTCGGCAATTTGTTGGGCTTCTTCTTGATTGGCAGGAAAAGAAACATAATAAGCTTCGTGTGGTTCATAAGCAAAAGCTATCCCTACTAACTCGGCTGCTAAAGCGTTTATCCCTGTAGTTTCAGTATCAAAACAAAATGATTTTTGTTGAGCTAGTTTTTTGATTAAGTCGGCTCTTTTAGCAGCAGTATTTACAAAATGGTATTCATGTTTGCTGTTGCTTATGTCTTTTTGATCAATGTTTGTAGGTACATCATCAGCTGGTGTTTCATTGCTAGTAGTAGCATTAGCAAATAAATCCATTTGTCCGTTGCCTTGTACATTTTTGGCTGCTGCCTGAATTTGAATTTCTTTACCTAAAATTCTTTTCGCCAAATTTCTGAATTCTAATTCGGCAAAAAGGTTGGTAATTTTTTCTTCATCAGGTGCTTCTAATTTTAAATCTTCAAAATCATATTCTAAAGGCACGTCAACAATAATGGTAGCTAACCTTTTAGAAAGTAAGCCTTGTTCTGCAAAGTTGATTACATTTTCTTTTTGTTTGCCTTTTAAATCTTCGGCATTGGCAATTAAATTTTCTACACTGCCATATTCGGAAATAAGTTTTTTAGCGGTTTTTTCACCAATTCCGGGTATGCCAGGAATGTTGTCAACGGCATCACCCCAAAGTCCTAAAATGTCTATGACTTGTAAAGGATTTTCTACTTCAAATTTTTCGCACACTTCTTTAATCCCTAATACTTGGGCAGGTTTTCCATAGGCAGAGGGTTTGTATATAAAAGATTTTTCGGTAACTAACTGACCAAAATCTTTGTCGGGAGTCATCATATAAGTGGTAAAACCTTCTTTTTCTGCATCTTTTGCGATGGTGCCAATTACATCATCGGCTTCAAAACCATCTTTTAAGAGCATAGGGATTTTAAAAGCTTCAATAATTTGTTTGATGTAAGGTAAAGCAGCTCTAATGTCTTCAGGCATTTCGTGTCTACCAGCTTTGTAATCGGAAAATTCTAACTCTCTGTTAGTGGTAGTAGGAGCATCAAAAACTACAGCAATGTGTGTTGGTTTTTGTTTTTCCAACACTTCTAATAGGGTATTGGTGAAGCCCAACATGGCAGAAGTGTTTAGTCCTTTAGAATTGTATCGTTGGTTGTTACCAAAAGCGAAGTAAGCTCTGTAAATTAGTGCAAAAGCATCGAGTAAGAAAAGTTTTTTTTGTTCTGCCATGAGTTTTTGCTGTAAAGATAAAAAAAACACCTTGATTTTTGGTCAAGGTGTTTTCGATAATTTTATTTTATAAATTTTGAGTAGTTATTTTTTCTTCTTTTTTTTCTTCTTCTTTTCTTTTTTTTTGTTGTTTAACACAAAGCTTAGAGGAAGATTGTAAGATACTCTAACTTCTTTACCTTTTTGTTTCCCAGGTTTCCAATTAGGAAAAGATTCTACCACACGAACAGCTTCTTCATCTAACAATGGATGAACACCTCTTAATACTTTTACTTCGCTAATAGCTCCATCTTTTTCAATAGTAAAACTTACGTATACTTTACCTTGTATACCCTTGTCTCTTGCTTCTTTTGGATAAATAATGGTTGTGCTAAGAAATTTAAACATAGCCTCTTGCCCTCCAGGGAATTCGGGCATTTCTTCTACCAAAACAAATAGTCCATCATCTGTTTTTTCAACATCAATAATTTCTTCCGGTTCAATTTCTTGAGCAAAAGAAATGCTGCCCACAAATGTGAGCAGCATTATTAAAAATATTGTTGGTTTATATAACATATGTTATTATTTCAATACGAACGAAATTGGAATGTTATAGGAAACTCTTACCGCTTTCCCTCTTTGTTTTCCTGGTTTCCATTTAGGAAAACTTTTTACTACTCTTATAGCTTCTTTATCTAATAATTCATGAACACCTCTAATTACTTTTACAGCAGTAATAGATCCATCTTTTTCAACGGTAAAGTTTACGAAAACTTTTCCTGAGATACCATTTGCTTTAGCAGCTTGAGGGTAGGATACATTATCACCTAAGAATTTATATAGTGCTTTAACTCCACCAGGGAACTCAGGCATATCTTCTACAATGGTAAAAATTTCTTCTTCAACTACTTCTTCTTCTACTTCAAAAGTTTCTACAACAGTTTCAGCATCAGCTTCAGTATCAATTTCTATTTCTTCTTCAATTTCAACATCATCTTCCACAATTTCTATGGTTTCAGGGGCTGCAGGTGGAGGTGGAGGTGGAGGTGGAGGTGTATTTTGTTCCGTAATAGGAATAATTTCCTCTTCAATTTCTTCAACAACTAAATCTCCAAGCTCACTTGCTTGAACGTCATAAAATTTAAAGTTTATCATTGCATAAATGATGAGCAAAGAAACAACAATACCACCAAGTAGTACAGTACTTCTAAGCTTTTCTAAATCAGCATTCGGATTTTTTTTCGGTTCCATAATAAAAATATTTTGGTTGTAAAATTATTTAACCAGCCTCAAAGTTAAAAATATTATTCGACATTTAACAGTTAAAAAATCAAATAACTTTTAAAATTTTTAGCCTTTCTTTTCTCTGTCTTGATGCATAAACATAAATTATTCCATAAAAAAGCTGTTTTTTTGTAGTATTAACATGAATTTTGTTTAAGCACAAGATTAAAACCACATAGAAACATAGAATTGCTTAACAGTAAAAGTATTTATAGCAACACAAAGTGTTTCCATTTTATGGAAACAAGCTATGAGCATCTTTTCTCTCTCTTTAATATTTAAAAACTATGTATCTATGTGGTTAAATATATAGTTTTTCAGCAAATAATAGTAGAATAATTATTTTTCTTCAAAGCTGACATTAATATAAACAAATAAAAATGCGAGTAGGATCAATAATATTGGCAGGTGGTAAAAGTTCCAGAATGGGCGTTGATAAAGGATTGATGTTGTTGAACGAAAAACCTATGGTACAACATGTTATTGATGTGGTTAAATTGATTGCTGATGAGTTAATAATTGTCGCCAATAATGAGGAATATAAACAGTTGGGGTATGAGGTTATTCCTGATGAAATTCAAAATGCGGGACCTTTAGCAGGAATTTGCATCGGATTAAAACAAGCCAGTTATCATTATAATTTTGTTTTGAGTTGTGATGTCCCTTTTGTTACGAAAGAGATGCTGAGCTTGCTTAAGCAAGAAGTTGTTGGTTATGATGCTGCTATTTTTGAAAGAGATGAAGACCTTCATCCGCTTATTGGGATTTATGCTAAAAATTGTTTGCCAAAGTTTGAAGCTGCTTTAAATGCGAAAGCATTAAAACTTAAAACTGTTCTGCATCATGTTAATTTAAAAAAAATTGATGGAACTTTGTTTAGTGATAAGGTTTTTAAAAATATTAATTCAAAATTAGATTTGTAGGTATGGAATTAAGTTTAAATTATTTCGGAATGATAACTGAAGCTACTAATGTTCAGCAAGAAAAGTTGGATTTAGAAGTGAAAACAATTGTGGAATTAAAGGCTGTTTTGATTGAAAAATATTCTGCAATTGAAAAGTTGAATTACCAGTTTGCTGTAAATCAAAACATAGTTGGAAACGATTTTCAGTTGAGTAATGGTGATGAAATTGCTTTGTTGCCACCTTTTGCCGGAGGTTAATCTTCGGATTTTTCTTCAAGACCTTCATTTTCTAATTCTTCTGTATTTTCTACCGGAGGAAATAGAAATTCTAATGGTTTGGTAAACAAATGCACAAATAAATATTTAAGTAATAAGCCGGTTTTATTAAATGCTACTCTTCTAGATTGAATGGCTATAAAAATGGCTAATCCAAAACTTACTGTAAAATTCATAAAGCCAACACCAATGATGCCAATAACGGTGTGAATAAAAGTCATAAAATCTATTTGAGAACCTACCGAAACTAATGAAAGACCAAAATTACCTGAAGCAAAAGTAACGTGCTGAATGTCTATTGGTAAGCCTAAAAAATGCCCTAGAGTTCCCATAGAACCTAAGAAAATACCCAAAAAGAAGTTTCCTGCCAAACTACCTAAGTTATTTTCTATATAATAGCTTAGTTTGTTTAACCAAGATTTGGGCATTATAAACTTCAGAAAAGGTTGATGTTTTAATCTTTCCGGTACTTTTTGAAACATTACGGCATTATCGTAATAACCGGAAATTATTCCTGAAAGAAATAAACATAGTCCGGCAATTGCTCCATGCATTAATGAAAAACTTTCCCATGGATGGAGATTCTCAATAATTTTAAAAGCTTTAGCATCTCCCAAAATATGGCTTCCGACAATCCAATAGTAAATAATAGCAATGGTAATAGCCACAGGGAAAGCCACAAACATGTTACCTACAAAAGCTACAAACTGGCTTCGAAAGGTTTTCACAATAAGTTCCGAAAGGTTTTTCATAGCTTCTTCTACAGAGCCTTTTATATCTAATGAAGCAGCAATTTTTGAAGCTGTCATCGCAGGTTGCTTGGTTGCCAAAGTAGAGTGAGTAAGATGAATGCCAATAAATCCGAAAGAATAATTCATACTATACAAAAACGACTCGCCAAAGGGAGCTAACTTTAAGTAATAAATAGCGGCTTTAAACCAAGTAAGAAAAGCGACTATAAATCCACCTCCCATAGCGGAATAGAGCATTTTAATGTATTCTTTTTTGTTGTTGGTAATATAATGTTCGCCTGTTTTTCCGGCATGTTCGGTAATTTGAAAAGCGAGAAAGCCTATATTTTTTAGGAAAAGTTCTTTTATACTGTTTTTCTTGTTTTCATATTGAACTATATTTTTCAAGAAGACACTTATTAGTTTCCATTTTTCTTTGTTTTCAAAATGAGATAAGATTTCTAACAAAGTTAAAATACGAATAAGATGCTGATGCATGCGTTGCAACAAATAGGTTAATGCCAAACTGGCTCCTTCATTATGTTGATTATTTCTAATTTTTTTGGAAACTCGATCACATTCTTTTATTAAAGCAACACAATGTTTTAGCTTTTCTGTATTTACCGAAAAATTACCCGAACTTTCAATGTTTTGAAGTAAATCTATAACTTCTTTGTTTACTACTAAAAAGGGCGATTCGGGGTTTAATAAATCAGGATGCCGCTTTATAATTTCAGGATCTAAACCAATAGCAGTAACTCGGTGTATCAGAATTTCAATTGCATTTAATAAAGTAGTGAAGTTTTTAGTTGTAGTTTCTTTTGATGGATGTTGAAAGATTGTTATAAGCAATTCCTCAAGTAGCTTTGTTGGAATAGTTTTAAGCCATATATAATCGGATTTTTTATTAAAAACCATGTTGACTATATCTCTCAATACATTTTCTTGAGGGACAGGAGGAAGAAAAATATGAGCTACTTTTCTAAAGCTTTCGCTAAAAAAACCTTCACTAGATAAAATTCCTGATTCGGTAAGTAAGGAATGGCTATCACTAGTACTAAAAATAGTATTTAAATAACGATTTAGTCCTTTTTGGTAAGCTTCATTTTCTTTTAGTAATTCAATAAGTTTATTAACTCGTTTTATTATAACTTTGTTTGACCTGAAGATGGTGGGACGTAGCTTTTTTACTAATTGTTTTAATAGCTCTATATCAACTGTATCTGCATTTTCGGCTATGTTATGTAATATCTTTTCCATTATTTTTTAAGCCTTAGGAATTTCCATTATAAATGAAGTTGTTTCATTTGGGATAGACTCAAAACGGATAGTACCATCTATATTTTCTATTATGTTTTTAACCATAGCTAATCCAAGTCCCATTCCTTTGTTTTTGGTTGTGAAACTTGGTGTGAAAATATGATTTTTTTGTTCTTCATTAATGCCAATACCGTTATCTTTAACAACAATTTCAAAATTATTGTCTTTTGTAGTTACCGTAATTTCAATACTGCCATTTTTTTCGCTCGGAATTGCTTGAACAGCGTTTTTAATAAGGTTAGTAAATACCCTAATTAGTTGATTTTTATCAGCGACAATATTTGCTGACTGAACTGTTGTGTTTAACTGAATGGAATAATTTTTTTTATCGTCCTCATCAAATAAATTAATAGTGTTTTTAATAATAGGGATTAGGTCAATTTTTTCGGTATTGGCTTTTGGCATTTTGGCGAAATTGGAGAAAGCATTGGCAATATTAGCTAGCGTATCAATCTGCTCAATAAGCATATTGGTTGTTTTTTTAATTTTTTCTTGTAATTCAGCCGGGTTTTCGTTGGTAAACCTTTGTAGGTGTTGTACGCTAAGCTTCATTGGCGTTAATGGATTTTTAATCTCATGAGCCACTTGTTTAGCCATTTCTCTCCAAGCACTTTCTCTTTCTGATTTGGCTAATTTTTGTGCATTTGCCTCTAATTCCATTACTTTTTTGTTGTATTCTTTTACTAAGGCACCAATTTCATCATTAGAATTCCAATTAATTACCTCATACGATTGTCCGAATTGTAAAGCACTAATTTTCTGACGAATTAATCTCAGCGGTTCAGAAATGTAGTTGGCAAAAAATACGGCAATAATTACAGAGATTAAAAACAGCATTCCATAAATATTAATAAGAGCTGTAAAGAATTCCGAAAGTTCATTTTCAAATTCATTTTGTTTAGCAAAGTAAGGTAGGTTTACATAAGCCAAAAACTTATTTTTTCTATTGGTAAAAGGTACATAAGCCGATAAATAATTTAGTTCACCAATATTTTCATTATTTATAAAAGCTACTTTCTTTTGTAAATGTATGTTTTTGTAAGCATTTCTGTCCATTCTGGGACTAAGTAATCCTGCATCGTAGATTTCCGAACGAGAGGTGGCTAGTAATTCACCATTTTTATCAAACATATTAATGTCGGTATAAAAAACATTAGAAAACTTAACCAAATAATAAGTCATTTCATCTAAATTGGCATTTGTAAGTTCTTTGTGTTCGCCAAATTTTTGGTCTAACTCAATTATTAACGACTGTACTTTTTCTCGTAAGATTTTCTTGTTTTTGTTTACATATTGTTTTTCAATGTAATATGTTGTTCCCCAACCATAAAGTAAAAATGATAGTAAAATTGTGGAAATAATAAAAAATTGAATTTTAGAACTAAAATCAGTTAACGATAGCAACCAACTGAACGGTGGAGTTTTAATAAAAATACTAATAACAAAAAATACTAAACTGGTTATTAAAAATAAGTAAGAAAAAGTAGTAACGTAATCTATAAAATCTTTCTTTTTAGCACTAACAATGATGGTGGTAAACCTGTCGCTTTGGTAGATTAGATGTTCGTTGTTGGTTGTTATTTGTGAGATGAACCCAAAGATTTTAGGAAGTGAAAATTTTCCTGTCCATTCCGAAGTATAGTTCATGGTTCCGGAGTTACTCACCAACTTGCCTTTTTTGTATTTGGCATAAGAATATTTATTTAGTTGCAACGATTTTTCAATTTCTTTTTCATTTAGCAACAATTCAGGATAACCTATAGTTTTTGAATAAGATTGAGGAAAAAACTCTATAAAAAGGTAAGAATCTTTGCGTTTATTGTTAGATGAATCTTGAACAATTAAACTACCTAAATAGCTGCTAATTCCATCATTTGAATAGAGGAAATTAATATCATCATTAATATTTTCAGGATGATAGGACTGGGTTTTAATTTTATTTTTAAAAAAGTCTAAACAGTTAGCGTTTTCATTGTTTTCTTTTATAAAAATAGTGTCACTATCTGAGCATTGATAAATATTTACAAAGTAATTATTCCAAAAACCACTAAAATATTTGTTGGAAATGTAATTATCGAATTCGGTTTTTTTGTCCCAATATTCATTTAAGTTATTTTGAAGAAAAGTATCTGCTTCCATTTTGGTCTTTACCTCTTTAAACAAATACTCGGTAATGGGATCTTGTTCCTTTGCAATGTTTTTGGCAACAAATTGTTTATCAGATAGTTCTTTATCAACACTAAAATTGATAAACCCATAAGAAATAGACAAAGCTATTATTAAGGTGATGAAGATTATTTTATTAAATTCTGCTTTTGAAGAAGTGTCTTTATAGGAAAAAATTAGGATAACAATTAATATCCAAGCACCATGTAAAAACTGTAGTTTGTAAACTAACTGACCAATAATTAATGCTAATAAAGAGAAAAGTAAAATAATGCTTACAAATTGTTTTTTGGTAAAAATTGAGGTCGAGAATCTGGTAAAAGCTGTTTTTACTAAAATAATAGTGCTTACATATAGCATTAGAAGTGTAATGATACCAACAAAACTGTAGGCGCTCAAATCTAGAATGTAATTAATATCGAAATTAATTTTAGAGTTTTTAATTAATCCTTCTAGCAAATCGGTAATTAAGAGAGGTAAAAAAGCAATAAAAAGCATAAAAATAAATGCCGACCATTTGCTTTTTTTCTGAGATGTGTTTTTAAATTTTACTGTGAAATAAATCAGAATAAAGAAAAACACGATGTGAATTAAGAAATCTCCCAAAGAGGGGAAAAATACAGAGTGAGCATAGATTAGGGGACTAAAAATTTCTTGATTAAAAACACTTTCGGGGAAATGGCAACTTAAATTTAAGAATCTGAAAATGGCTAAAAAAGCAAAAACAAAAATATAATTAAATGGTTTTAAAACTTTTGTATTGATGCAAATGATGTTGATAAAAGAGGTAATTAATAGTACACTTATGAAGAATAACAACAAGATAATCCAGTTGGTTTTTTTGTAGCTGTTTGGGCTGGTTGGTTTTTCGCTTAGGTAAACCAACGTTTCTCTGGCTAAATTTAGAACAGGATAATCTCCATTTTCATGGGAAACATCAAAATTGTTCTGAAAATGAAAGCTTTCATGGAATTCGTTTTGAAGGTACTTATTTTCAATATTAAATTCTTTTTTAATGAGAATTAAAGCTAAGTAGATTTTGTTGTTTTCTTCTTCTTTAACATATTGATACCAACCGTTTGCAAGTAAAATTGCTCCTGATTTTTTATTAAATAAAGCAATATTTTCAGGTAAAACTATAGTTCTATCAGACCAAAAAGTAAGCTGGTGTTGATTAAAAATAAACATAGCAATACCGTCAGATTCGTAGAGAGCACTTAATTTTTCGCCATTAAGGTATTTTTCACCGGAAATGTTGTCTACATCTCTTAATGATTTAATTAATTCTGTTGCCTTTTGTTCTCGTGTGTTAAGGTGTTCATTAAAGTGTTTAGGATTGTTAGATGTAATGGAAAAAAACGTAGGTTGAAATTGCAAAATCATCAGAATAGCAATTCCTATGAGCAGTTGAAGGTAGGCACTATGTTTTTTAGATATTTTCATCAAGATGTAAAAATACAAAAGCTGGAGGTTAAAAATGAAACTATCTTTTAAAATCCTTTTGTAAAAGCTCTAAGGAATGTTAAATAGATTGTAATTTTAGGTAAATTAGTAGTTCATTTTGAAAAAATAAGTAGGTTTGCTATATGGAAAATCAAAGAATTGCTGTTTTAGGAGGTGGTAGCTGGGCTACTGCAATAGTAAAAATACTAACAGAAAACCTATCTCTAGTAAATTGGTGGATGAGAGATGCTGAGGCTATTCAGCACATTAAAAAATTTGATAACAACCCCAGATATTTGCCGGCTATTCAGTTTGAAACGGAAAGGTTAAATATGAATACTAATTTACAAGAAATTGTAGATCAATCGGATATTTTAATTGTTGCGGTTCCTTCAGCATTTATAGCTAAAGCTTTTGATGAAGTAAATATTAAAGGCATTGAAAACAAGATAATTATTTCTGCTATTAAAGGTGTAATTCCTGAATACAATCAAATTCCGGCTGAATATTTTCATGTAAACTTTAGTGTTCCTTATAATAGAATTGGAATGATTGCCGGACCTTGTCATGCTGAAGAAGTAGCTATGGAAAGACTCTCATATTTAACTATTGCTTGCGAAAACCAAGAAATAGCTGAATATTTAGCAGGTGCTATGTCGTGCAGATACATAAATACCACTACTTCAGATGATTTGTTTGGAACGGAACTTTCAGCAATTTTAAAGAATGTTTATGCTGTTGCTAGTGGTATTTGTCATGGTTTGGGTTATGGGGATAACTTTCAGGCAGTATTAATAGCTTGTGCCACTAGAGAAACTAAAAACTTTATAGATGCTATTCACCCTATCCACAGAGATGTAAATTCCTCAGCATATTTGGGAGATTTGCTGGTTACCGCTTATTCTCAATTTTCTCGTAACAGAAACTTTGGAAGTATGGTAGGTAAAGGTTATTCGGTACGTTCGGCTCAAATAGAAATGAACATGGTTGCCGAAGGTTATTATGCTGCCAAAGGAATTTATGAAATCAACAAAAAATATAATGTTGAAATTCCTATTGTAGATGCAGTTTATCACATTTTGTATGAGAAAATTTCACCCATTATGGAAATGAAAATCCTTACGGGAAAATTGTCTTAATCACAAACTTCCTTTTCGCATAGAAAAATGTTTTGCATCACATTTTATGAGTTAAACTTCAAACTTAAGACTGCATTTCTTCTTCAATGGCAACAACACCTTTAAGCTCAGGAATGAATTTTTTGATGGATTCTTCTACGCCACCTTTTAAGGTCATAGCACTCATAGAGCAAGATTTACAAGCACCTAATAGTCTTACTTTAACCACAAGATCATCAGTAAGTTCAATGAATTCAATATCTCCTTCATCGTCATTTAAAAAAGGACGAATTTGCTCCAAAGCTTCATTGATTTTTGATATTAATACTTGTTTATCCACTTAGTAAATTTTAAGGCTAAAGTACATAAATTTAATTTGTTGAACAACCTTTATTATGAGTAACTTCAACTTTAGCAGTTGGAGCTATAGCTTCATTTCTTTTTTCTACTTCTTTAATTACGTTATCAGCAAAATCCATAAATGCTTTAGATTGCGGAGTATTTTCTTGCATTACAGCTGGTCTTCCGGCATCTCCGGCTTCTCTAACACTTTGTACTAAAGGAATTTCTCCTAATAATGGTAAACTGAATTTTTCGGCTAAGTTTTTAACGCCTTCTTTACCAAAAATGTAGTATTTATTTTCAGGAAGTTCAGCAGGAGTAAAATAAGCCATATTTTCAATAAACCCTAAAACAGGCACATTAATTTGCTCTAGTTTAAACATCCCTACAGCTTTTCTAGCGTCTATTAAGGCAACGTTTTGTGGAGTACTAACAATTATAGCTCCTGTCACTGGTACTGTTTGTACTAAAGACAAGTGAATATCTCCTGTTCCAGGAGGTAAGTCAATTAGCATATAATCTAATTCGCCCCAGTTGGCTTCTGTAAAAAGTTGTGTTAAAGCTCTTGTAGCCATTGGTCCACGCCAAACAACTGCCTGGTCGGTATTGGCAAAAAATCCGATTGAAAGTAGTTTTACGCCATGACTTTCTATTGGTTGAATTAAGTTTCGTCCGTTAATTTCAACAGGCATAGGTTTTTCTTCTTCTACATTAAACATCATGGGCATAGAAGGGCCATAAATATCAGCATCTACTAAACCAACTTTATAGCCTTTTTTTGCTAAAGCAACTGCCAAATTAGCGGTAATGGTAGATTTTCCTACACCACCTTTACCTGAAGCTATGGCAATAATGTTTTTTACATTAGGCAGTACTTTGTTTTGTTTAGGCATTTCAGCTTCTTTTTTTATTGGCTGTATGTCAATATTTAATACTACGGCAGTTCCTAACACTCTGTCTAAATGCAACTGACAAGCTTCTATGATGCGTTTTTTGTTGTGTAATGCCGGATTGTTAATTTGTAGGTTAAAACTGATGTTATTTTCTTCGGCTTTAATGTTGCTAACTAAGTTAAGTTCAACAACATCTTTTTTTAAATCGGGTTCAATAACAAAGCTTAATGCGTGTAATATATCTTTTTCTGAGAAACTCATAGACTAAATTTTATGCAAAGTTAACGATAACTTAGCGATATAATACAAGTCGTAAGTATTGAAATTGATTTATTGACATCTCTATTGCTTTCAAGCTGTTTTATTACAAATACTCCCAGATTTAAAAATTACCTGAGCAAGAAAAAAATACAATAGAATTTACTCAAAATAATCAATATAGTTTTGACGATACGGCCAAGATATATGCTATTACTGGAATTCAACTTTCAGAAATTATAAAGAAAAATGATAGTACAGTAGTTTATTTTTTCAGACCAAATTGTACATCTAAAAACTGTATATCAATTCCGTACGCAAATAGATTGTGCGAAGCAAAAAATTATAAGCTTATTGTAATTATTGGATATTATAATTTTGAAGTATTTGCAGCTCAACATATCAATAATTTTAATTCGTTTGCCATCAATCATCTTTATTATAAAACAGATTATGTAGATAAATATGCACGGTTGTTTAAAACTGATTTATTAGGGAATTATCAATTATCAAAAGAAAAAGCTTATTGTGGATTTTTAATATTTAACAATGATAAATTTACTAATGCTGTGTGTAGTCTAGAAGATTTGTGAGTTTTTAGACAAGAGGGTAAAAAAAAGACGTCTAAAATTTAACATATAAAGTCCGTTTACAGTTCCAATTCTGTTAAAGGATTCCAAAAATGCTTTTCAAAGTTGATAATTTGGTTATTTTCGATTTTTACACCTTCTTTTTCTAGTAATTCTTGCATTATAAAAGGCGTCTCAAAATGATGTCTACCCGTTAATTGTCCGCTTCTGTTTACCACCCTGTGTGCAGGAACTTTTTCTTTTTGATGGTGAGCATTGTTCATTGCCCAACCAACCATTCTTGCTCCTGATTTTGTTCCCAAATAATTAGCAATAGCTCCGTAAGAAGTAACTCTGCCTTCAGGGATCTCTCTTGCCACAGCAAAAACCATCTCAAAAAAATCAGTTGTTTTTGTAGTCATTTTTAGTGTGATTTTAAGACTCAATACAAATTATTATTAATTGTAATTAAACTCGAATACCTATAATATCTTTCGACAAGTTCAGGCTAAGCTTTGCATTATATTCTTACACCTATAATGCAAACATCATCCACTTGTTCATTTACCCCTTTCCATAGATTAAATTCCTCATTTAGTTTTTGTTCTTGTTCCTGCACACTTAAAGGAGCAATTTGAATTAATAATTCTTTTAAATTTTTAATCATGTATTTTTTTCCTTTTTCTCCACCAAATTGATCTGGAAAGCCATCGGTAAGGGTGTAGATGATGTCTCCTTTTTGTAGTAGAGTGGTATGTAGATTAAAAGATTCAATATCGTTGTCGTGTTTGCCTACGGGCATTTTGTCGGGTTTAAATTCTATTAATTCATTATTTCGAACAATAAATACAGGATTGTTTGCTGCTGCAAACGATAGTTGAGTTCTATCTTTATTGATAACCATTAAACTACAATCCATACCATCTTTACCACCTTCGGGGCTACCGTCTTTTTTTAAACGTTCGATGATGATTTTTCTAGTTTTATTTAAAATTTTATTAGGTTCTGTTTCTTCTTCAATAGATTTTTCTAAACTAGAAATGTTTAAAATACTCATAATCGCTCCAGGCACACCGTGACCCGTGCTATCAGCACATGAGAAAGCAAAGTTGCCGTTATTGAGTTCTCCTGCCCAATAGAAATCGCCACTTACCACATCTTTTGGTCTGAAAAACACAAAATAATCTTTTAGGTTTTTATCTAACATTTCGGTGGTGGCTAAGAAGCTACGTTGTATCCGTTCTGCATAATTAATGGAGTCGGTAATTTCTTTGTGTTTTTCTTCTATAATTTCTTTTTGAGTATGGGTTTCTCGCTCTTTTAGTTCAATAATATTTTTTTGTTTGCGAATTAATCGGTAACGATTGTACAGAAAAAGTGTAAATAGAATTACCAATATCAAAATGCCACTTACTGCATATCTAATAAATTGTTGTTTTTTCATTTCTGTGGCAGCCAAGGCATCTTTTTTATCTTGAGCAGCTTTGGTTAATGCTTCTTTTTTCTCAAACTCATAGTTCATACTGGCTTGTATGGTTTTTTCTTTGGTTTCCTCATTATATATACTATCACGATAAAGAATATATAGTTTATGGTTATTGTAAGCAGCTTTCCATTCACCTTGTATACTATCTAAAGTTGATAAATTACTATAACAATCTCTTATTTGATTTTTATTTCCAATTTCAGATGAAAGGGCAAGGGCATTTTCAAGGTCTTTTTTAGCCTGAACAAGTTTTTTTAATTTAATATTTATTGAGCCGAGATTAATATAAGATGAAGCTATTCCCGTTTTAGCACCAATTTCTTCTTTTATTTTTAGAGAAGCAAACTGATGTTTTAAGGCTTCAGTAAATAATTGCTTCTGATACACCATACTATCGGGACTTCTCAGAAGTTCAGCTTGTTTGGCATAAATATTTCCGATATTGTTGTAAGAATCAGCTATACCACTTTTATCACCAATTTCTTTTCTTATTTTAAGGGAGGCGAAATGATTTTCTAAGGCATCTGGGTAATTCTCTTGGTTGGAATAAATGATTCCTATGTTGTTGTAAGAATCCGATATTCCAAGCTTGTCTCCAATTTTTTCATAAATTTTAAGGGAACTAAAATAGTTTTTTAAAGCTTCAGGATAATTGCCATGTTCGAAATAAATCATTCCGATATTGATATATAAATTAGCTATTCCAAGCTTGTCTCCAATTTCTTCTTTTATTTTAAGAGCAGTAAAAATATTTTTTAAAGCTTCTGGTAAATTCCCTTGATTCCCATAAATAACTCCTATGTTGTTGTAAGATTTAGATATTTCTTTTTTATCACCAATTACTTCATTAATTTTTAGGGCAGCAGAATAATTTTTTAAAGCTTCAGGATAATTGCCTTGGGAATAATATATATTTCCGATGTTACCGTAAGAATCAGCGATTCCTTTTTTATCACCAATTGCCTCATAAATTTTTAGGGCAGTTAAAAAGGTTTTTAAGGCATTGAGGTAATTTCCTTTGTCATCTGCGAAATAACCAAAATAGGTATAAGTGATTGCTAGACCTTTTTTGTAATAAATTTTTTGAGCAAGCATCATTGCTTTGTTTAAATATTCTTTGGCTTTTACATCATCAGAAAATTCATATTGTAAAAAAAGTTTATTTAAGACATTTACTTTTGTGGTATCTTCTTTAGCCGTTTTTAAAACAGTAAGGAGCGAGTCTATAGTGTTGTTTTGGGTAAAACAAGTTAAGATTATTATGTTAAAAGTTAATAAGAGTAGAATCTTTTTCATAAGGAGTGGATTATTATACTTGGTGTTTAATTACTAATTTGATAATTACCCACTTTAAATTTTAAAGCATTTAAAAATAAATGTTTATGGTTTGTTAAAAAGAGTTAATCATTTAGTGATATGGTTTTTATTAGTACTTCTAAAAGTTTCATATATAGTTTGGTTCCATGCTATGGAAATAACACTTTGTGCAAAAATAGTCTAAAGTGAATAACTTTAAATAAAAGTTTAAGTTAATTTAGGGTTGTTTTGATGTCTGTCTTTATCTCGTTGGGTTTTCTTTTCCAAATTTTTCTCTAAGGCTTTAGTTAAATCTACTCCCGTTTGGTTGGCAATGCAAATAAGCACAAAAAGCACATCAGCCAGTTCATCATCCAACGATTTTTCTTTGTCGGAGGGTTTCTCAGATTGTTCGCCATACCTACGGGCAATAATTCGGGCGACTTCACCTACCTCTTCGGTAAGCATAGCCATATTGGTAAGTTCGTTAAAATAACGAACACCAACTTTTTTAATCCAGTTATCTACTTCTTGTTGAGCTTCTTCTAAAGTCATGTTTTTTGAATTTTGGTTGATTTTCAACTCCCAAATTAATTATTATTTTTACACCTACAAAAAAATAAAAATAGTATGGCAACAATTTTAATCATTGATGATGAGAAATCAATAAGAAATACCTTAAAAGATATTTTAGAATACGAAAAATATGTTATTGATGAAGCAGAAGACGGAGAGAGCGGGTTGGCAAAAATAAAAGCCAATAAGTATGATTTAGTGATGTGTGATATTAAAATGCCAAAGATGGATGGTTTGGACGTATTAAAGCAAACCATTGCTGTTGGTATAGAAACGCCTATGGTAATGATTTCTGGTCATGGAACTATTGAAACTGCTGTTGAAGCTATTAAAAATGGGGCGTTCGATTTTATTTCTAAACCATTTGATTTAAATCGTTTGTTGATTACGGTTAGAAATGCCATAGATAAAAAAGAGTTGGTGCAAGAAACCAGAAAACTTCAAAAAAAGGTAGGAGGTAAAGGTAAAACGCAAATTATTGGTGAATCGGAAGCTATTTTGAAGGTTAAAGAAATGATAAATAAAGTTGCGGTGAGTGATGCTCGTGTTTTAATTACTGGAGGCAATGGAACAGGAAAAGAATTGGTAGCTCGTAGTTTGCACGAAAAATCTGAAAGAAGTAAAGCCCCGTTTGTGGAAGTAAATTGCGCAGCCATTCCATCTGAATTGATAGAAAGCGAATTGTTTGGTCATGAAAAAGGAGCTTTTACATCAGCCATCAAACAACGTAAAGGTTGTTTTGAACAAGCTGAAGGCGGTACCTTATTTTTAGATGAAATTGGAGATATGAGTTTATCTGCACAAGCAAAAGTATTACGTGCTTTACAAGAGAGTAAAATTACACGAGTAGGTGGAGAGAAAGAAATTAGTGTAAATGTTAGGGTGTTGGCAGCTACCAATAAAGATTTAATGAAAGAAATTGCCGAGGGTAATTTTAGAGAAGATTTGTACCACCGATTGGGAGTAATATTAATTCATGTACCTGACTTAAACGACAGAAAAGAAGATGTGCCTTTATTGGCAGATTATTTTTTGACACAGTTGTGCGAAGACCATGGAATAGCCAAAAAATCTATTGATGATAAAGCATTAGAAAAGCTAAAAGAATACGATTGGACAGGAAATATTAGAGAATTGAGAAATATTGTAGAACGATTAATTATTTTAAGTGAAAAAGTAATTACTGAAGATGATGTAAATATGTATGCTAATCCTGGAAAGAGGTAAAATTACGCCTTATACATTTCTCTAATAATTACTTTTTGTAATTCTCTTTTAATAATAAGATCTGTAATAATTTCAGCGGTATCGGCATGCAGGTTTTCTTTCAATTTTTTATTGAGAAAATCTTCTTCAATATCTATGCGATACAAAAGCGAAAGTAATTTAGCATAATCATCGTTGAGTAATTCATCTACATAAGGTAAAATTTGCTGAAAAAGCTCTAAATAAGGAGTTGTCGCTTTGCCTTCTATTACAATATTATAACTAAACCAATTAAAATCTTTTTGAATTTGTTCAACCACCTTATTTATTAAATCTTCTCGATTAAAATAAATAGTAAGTTCGTTAAGTGTAGGAATTGGTTTAGACATTAGACATTAGAGATTAGATATTAGAGAAGGAGTAAACTAAACTCATAAACTTTTAACCTTATAAACTAACTTCAAACCTAGTTTAAGAGTTTGCAAAAATTTCGTTTAGTTTGTTATGAAGTTCTTCTCCTCTAAGGTTTTTGGCAATAATTTTACCATCTCTGTCTAACAATACAGCAAAAGGAATACCGCTAATTTTGTATAAAGGAACAACAGAAGAACTCCATCCTTGAAGGTCGCTAACATGGTTTTTCCAAATTAAGTTATCTTTTTCTATGGCATTTATCCAATCTTGTTTAGCATTAGGTTGTTGTTGCATTCCATCAAGAGAAACGCTAAATACTTCAAAACCTTTTTTATTGAATTTTTTGTAAGCTTCAACCACATTTGGATTTTCAATTCTACAA
The DNA here is from genome assembly GCA_965284565.1 of Vicingaceae bacterium. GTDB lineage: Bacteria > Bacteroidota > Bacteroidia > Flavobacteriales_E > Vicingaceae > BRH-c54. Next base: position 770,550 of record OZ260100.1, on the reverse strand, counting down.
GGTTTGCACCATGAGGCCCAAAAATCAACCAACACCACTTTGCCTTTTAATGATGATAGCGATATAGGGTTTCCGTTTACGTCATTTAAAGTAATATCTGGAGCTTCGGAGCCAGGAGCTAAAACACTCATTTTACTCACTTTTTCATTAAAGTTTTCAGTGTAAATAGAGTTAGGCATTTCTTTTTGAAGAGCATCGTTTACTTTTTTATAAAGTTCAAAATTATCTTCTGCATCCATCATTTGTACAGCAGCTAAACTCACTAAAGAACCTGGGTTTTCATTAATAATGCTCTTAAAATAATTATTCATTTTAGCAATAGCAGAGTGAGAAGCAATTTGCATTTCAATAAATAATTGTTGGTCGGATGGATTTTGTTGATACAACCTACCTAATGAATCTTGAGTTTGAGCATTTACTTGGTATGCCAAATTAAATTTTCTTAACTTCTCTGATTCTTCTGAACCTTCTATTTTGTACGTTCCCATTAAGTTAGAACCATCTGCTTTTAAAACAGGAGTTTCGTCTTTATTTAGGATAAGGTTTACAAAATTCTGATTGTTAATTCTAATTCTGTAATAGCCTATTTCTTCAATTTGGTGAGTAAAAGCAAAATTTCCGTCTTTGTCAACGGTAGCAGTATCTTTAGGGACTAAATTAGTTGGTGTTAGGTAGTCTAAATAAACAGAAGTTCCAAAAGGAGTGTTGGTTAAATTACCTGTTATGGTTGGAGTTTTGTCAGTATCCGTACTTGTTTGAACATCATCTCCACAAGCAAAAAATGTGAAAATAATAAAGTTGATTAGGAAAATGTTTTTTAATGTTTTCATAGTTAGGTTATTTTAATTTTTCTCTTAGTAAACTGTTTGCTTTTTTAGGATCGGCTTTACCTTTGGATGTTTTCATTAGTTGTCCCATAAGAAAACCGATAAGTTGTTGTTCGCCATTTTTAAAACGTTCAATTTCTTTAGGATTATTTTCAATTACTTGCTCAATGTAAGATGAAAGATCATCATCATTACTTTCTTGAATAAGGTTGTTTTGTTCGGCAATAACAAGTGGTTCTAACTCAGGTTGCTTTACCATTATGGGAAAAATGTTTTGAGAAGCAACAGTGTTACTTACTTTTCCTTCGTCAATTAGCTGAATTAAAGCAGCAATTTTTTCTGGTTTAACAACAAAATTTTCTATAGTGATGCCATTTTCATTGAGGTAAGATTTTATACTACCGTTTAGCCAGTTAGAAGCTGATTTATAATTCTTGGTGTGCTGAGTTAATTCGTTATAATAAATGCCTAAAGGTTTTGATTCTACGATAAGGTTAGCATCATACTCAGATAGACCGTACTCTTTTGTGTAAACTTTATAAAGTTCGTTGGGTAATGTTGGCAAAGTAGTTTTTACATCGTTTATATAATTTTGAGAAACCATGACAGGTTGTAAATCTGGTTCTGGAAAATAACGGTAATCGTGAGCTTCTTCTTTGCTACGCATAGTAAAAGTAGTGCCATCAACAGCATTAAAGCTACGAGTTTCCATTTCTATTTTCCCACCATTTTCCAACACGTCAATTTGGCGAATAATTTCGTGTTCTATAGCTCTTTTTACATTACGGATAGAGTTCATGTTTTTGGTTTCCGTACGTTCACCAAATTTTGAAGCACCTTTTAGCATTACTGAAACGTTAGCATCGCAACGTAAGCTACCTTCTTCCATGTTACCATCACAAATTTCTAGGTAACGTAATAATTTTCTTACTTGAGTAACATACTCATAAGCTTCATCAGCAGAGCTAATTTGTGGTTCAGAAACAATCTCTACCAAAGGAACTCCAGCTCTATTTAAATCTACTAAGGTGTTAAAAGGGTCTTGGTCGTGAATGCTTTTTCCGGCATCCTCTTCCATGTGTATTCGGGTAATTTCAATTTTTTTCTCTTTATCTGTATTTGGGAAAAGTGTGATAAATCCTCCAGTACAAATAGGTGTTTTATCTTGAGTAATTTGATAGCCTTTAGGTAAATCAGCGTAGAAATAATTCTTACGAGCAAATTCGTTATTTTCTCTAATGGTAGCACCAACAGCAAGCCCGAGTTTTACAGCAAACTCAATGTTTTTTTCGTTTAATACGGGTAAAGTTCCCGGGTGTCCTAAAGTTACAGGACTAATATTGGTATTAGGTAAGTCTCCAAAAGTAGCTGAATCGGAAGAATAAGCTTTACTTTTGGTAGAAAGTTGTGCATGTATTTCTAGTCCTACTACGGCTTGATATTTATCGTAAACGCTCATGTTGAAGCCTTAATTTAGTTATGTAATTTGGCAAGTAATTCTTTAATAATTAGCGTCATTTTAGGCTCGGCTGCTTTTGCAACTTGCTGCACTTCTTCATGACTAATTTCAATAATTTTTCCATCAACACCTAAATCTGTAATAATAGAAAGTGCCATACAAGGAATATCCATGTGACGAGCAACAATAACTTCTGGAACAGTACTCATTCCTACTGTATCGGCACCAATAATTTGTATAAATTTATATTCGGCAGGCGTTTCAAATGTTGGTCCAGAAAGAGCAGCATAAACACCTTCTTGAAGTTTAATATTATTGTCTTTGGCAATTTGTTTTACTTCTGCAATTAAGTTTTTTGCATAAGGCTCACTCATATCGGGAAAACGAGGTCCTAATTCACTTATATTTTCACCTCTTAATGGGTTGTCGGGTAATAAGTTAATATGGTCGGTAATTAACATAATATCACCAACTTCAAAATTAGCATTAACACCACCGCTAGCATTGCTTAAGAATAAATACTCAATTCCTAAAGCTTTCATAACTCTAATTGGAAAAGTACATTCTTGTAAAGAATAACCTTCATAATAATGAAACCTACCTTGCATAGCAACAACGGGGACGCCATTTAGTGTTCCAAAAAGTAGTTTCCCTGAATGACCTTCTACAGTAGAAACAGGGAAATTTGGAATTTCTTCGTAAGGAATAGCCGTTTCCACATTAATTTCTGTAGATAAGTTACCTAGCCCTGTACCTAAAACGATACCTGCTTTAGGTTTTAATTGTGTTTTGGAAGCTAAAAAAGCTTTAGTTTGTTGTATTTTTTCTAACATAGTTTGTTATTTGTTGGTCAAAATTCTTTTTATCATCACCATGAAAATTAACTTCTATCGGAATATAAAATACCGGAAGATCATTTATTAATGATGAAATTTTCGGCAAAGATAATCGCATTAAATCTTTTTCTGTAGTAATGATTAATTTATTATTGCCAATAAGGTTGCTAAATTTGGTTTTCAAAGTTTTCATGTCATTTTCAGAAAAGGCATGATGATCGGGAAACCTCATGTGTTCTACAACTTTGTATTTGTTTTTAAGGTAATAATATAAAGGGAATGAGTTGGCAATTCCTGTAAGTAGTATTACAGATGAGTTTTTATCATTGGGTAGATTTAAATAATTTTCGGCAGAAGTGTTAAAAGGTATAAGCTGTTTGTAACTTACGTAAGAGAAGTAAATGTCTTGATAATCTTTTGGGTTTATTTCTTCAATAATTCTTCTTCTATCAATAGGTGATAAAACTATCGGGCATTTTGATACGATTATAATGTCTGCACGTTTATAACCGCAAGTAGGCTCTCTTAATCTTCCAGATGGAAGAACATTATCATATATATATAGGTTAGTATAATCGGTAACTAAAATATTTATATCAGGATTTATATACCTGTGCTGAAAAGCGTCATCTAATAAAACTACTTTGGTAGAAGGGTGTATTTTTTTAATTTGTCGGATACCTCTAACCCTTTTTTCATCGACAGCGATTAGGCAATCTTTAAACTTTTTTTGGTGCTGTAATGGTTCATCACCAATATCTTCAAAAGAAGAAGTTTCATTAGCAAGTACAAATCCTTTAGTGAGTCTTTTATAGCCTCGACTAAGAATAGCAATTTTATAATCAGATTGAAGCAATTGAACTAAATAAGCTACATGAGGGGTTTTCCCCACGCCTCCAATATTAAGATTACCAACATTAATAGTAATAATGTCATTAAAATTTGAAGAGCGCAAGATTTTAAGGTCAAATAATTTATTTCTAAGCACCATAACAAGAGCATAAAGCCAAGAAATAGGAAGAAGGATTATTTTAGCTATACGTTTCAATAGATTTATTGCTTTTATTAATGGGTAATTTATAATAGAGTTTATGCAAACATAGTAAATTACAGAAATAAATTAAAAAAAATCGCAATATAGGAAAGCTATTTTTTATTAGATGTTAAATAATGTTATTAATGTTTAAAGTTTTCTAAAATAAAATTATTGTTAAACAAGCTGGTTTTCACTGTGTATTTGGTGGGTTGTTGCAATTTAATAGTGCATTTGTTTAATATAAAATTTTATAAAAAATAAAATAAGTTTTAGGTGAAATAAATATTTTAGCAAAAATAATTTGGTTTTAAATCTTAATATTAATTACTTTTACGCCTCATTTATTTGCACTAATTAAAATAATTTAAAGTTTAAACTGATAAAGTATGTTAAAAAAATTAGCTGTTTTTGTAGCCGTAATATTTTCTATATCAATTGCGTATGCTCAGACTGGGCAAGGCTCTATAAAAGGTAAAATGTTGGATAGAGAAACGGGAGAACCACTTCCATTTGCTAACGTAGTATTAATGAAGGGAGGTCAGCAGGTTGCTGGAGCTCAAACCGATTTTGATGGAAAATTCACCATTCCCGCTTTAAGTGCTGGAACTTATGATTTAATAGCAAAATACGTTGGTTATCAAGACATAAGAGTAAGTGGAGTTATTGTGAGTAACGGGCAAATTACTTTTGTTCCAGATTTAAAAGCTGGTCAAGGGGTAGATTTAGCTGAGTTTGAAGTTATAGAATATGAGGTACCCCTTATTAGTAAGGATCAGACTTCATCGGGAGGAACAGTAACAAGAGAAAATATTGCTAAAATGCCAGGTCGTTCTGCAGTTTCTGTAGCTCAAACAGTGGGTGGTGTATTTTCACAAGATGATGGTAGTACAAGTATAAGTATTAGAGGAGCAAGAAGTAATGCAACAGATACATACATAGATGGTATTAAAGTAAGAGGCTCTCAAAATCTTCCTAATTCAGCTATCGAGCAAGTATCGGTAATTACAGGTGGTTTGCCAGCACAATTTGGAGATGTTACTGGTGGTGTTGTAAATATTACTACAAGAGGAGCTTCATCAGAATGGTTTGGAGGTATTGAATATCTAACATCAGGGTTTAAAAATGGAGAAGATGGGATTGTTGGTTTAGATGATCATGGTTTTAATTTATTAGGATTTAGCTTATCAGGTCCTATTATGTTTGCTAAAGACTCTACAGGGACTAAAAAAGACGCGAAGTTAGGTTTCTTTTTATCTGGAGAGTTAAAGTATGACGTTGACCCTAGACCTAATGCAATGACTAATTATAAAGTGAAGGATGATGTGATGGAAGAGTTAAATGCGGTGCCATATTCAATAAATGAAACACAAAGTTCAGGGGTAATTAATAATGCACAATTTGTTACAGAATCAGATTTAGAAGAAATTCCGTTTAGGTTGAATACTTCAAGAAAAGGTATAAACTTAGCAGGTAAAATAGATTATACAGTTTCTCCAACTATCAATTTAACATTTGGTGGTTCTTTTGATTATAATGATAGAAATAATTTCAATAGAAATAATGCTTTATTTAATTCTCAAAATAATTTACAAGATATTGATAGAACTTGGAGAGCTTATGCAAGATATACTCAAAGATTTAAAAATAGTGAAGATAGAGACAATCCCTCTGTAATTAAAGATGCCTATATTACGCTTCAAGCTGATTACTCTGTATTTAATAGAACAATACAAGATAGAAATCATCAAGATAATCTAAGTCATTATGGGTATATTGGTAAATTTACTACAACAAGAGTAAATACTTTTGAAAGTACTATTAGTACAGCAACTATTGTCGATCAAAATGGTGATTCAGTAAATACTATAACGGGTTATTTTTCAAATCCAAATACTATAGATTATGCTTATGAACCAGGAGAGGAAAACCCAGTGTTAGCCAACTATACATCAGCTTACTATGACATATATGCTAATGATCCTTCTTTTACACAGGATAGAGAAAGTGTTCAGGGTAATGGTGGTCTTTTAAATGGAGATCATCCATTTAGTTTATACAATGGTTTATACAATCCAATGGGTAGAAGTGGTGATACTTATATTCAGCAACAAACTACGCAACTAAGATTTTCTGGTTCTGGAAGTGCGTCTATTGGAAATCATGCTGTTCAAATAGGTTTTGAGTATGAACAAAGGGACGAAAGAACTTATAATCTTGCTCCTTACCAATTGTGGAGATTAGGAAGACAGTTGGTAAATGCACATATTGAAGAAAGAAGCTTTTTAGAAGGTTCTTATGTAGAATTACCTGGAGCAGGTGGAGGTGGAGTATCTCAGTTTCTCTTGTCTAACGCTTATAATGGTGATGTTCATAGTCAATTTGATAAAAATTTAAGAGAGTCATTAGGAATGTCAGAGACAGGACTTAATTGGATTGATTTTGATTCTTATGGAGCAGATGTTTGGAATATAGGGATGTTTACCCCAGATGAAATTTATACAGGTGCAAGAGGATTGTTAAGTACATTTGGTTATGACCATACAGGGAAAAAATTATCTGGAAACCCAAGCCTAGATGATTTTTTCACCAAAAAAGATGAGAATGGTAACTTTACTAGAGAAAACCCATCTTTCCAACCTATTTACATTGCTGGTTACATTCAGGACAAATTTGCGTTTGATGATTTAATTTTTAATGTTGGTGTTCGTATTGATAGATATGATGCAAATCAATCTGTTCTTACAGATAAATACTCATTATTTCCTACTAAAACTGTTGCTGAGGTTGGTGATATTCCAAATAAACCTTCAAATATTGGTGATGACTTTGTGGTATATGTAAATGATGTCTCAGATCCAAAAGTTGGTCAAATTACAGGGTATAGAGATGGAGATACTTGGTATAATGCAGATGGAGAAGAAATCTCAGATCCTGCGGTATTAAGTTCTTCTGGTATACCTAGCCCTTGGTTAGTTGATCCAAATAAAAATGATGTTTTTAGAGATTTAGATGGATCTTCATTTAAAGACTTTGAGCCTCAGGTAAATATTTCACCTCGTGTTTCATTCTCTTTTCCAATTTCTGATGAAGCGTTGTTTTTTGCACATTATGACATTCTTACGCAAAGACCTTCTGTAGGAAACAGAATGGATTTATTAAGTTATTTAAATTTTCAAGGAGGAGGGTTTAGTTATTTTGGAACTAACAACCCTATTAATAACCCTGCTTTAAAAGCGGAACAAACTATAGATTATGAATTAGGTTTTCAGCAAAAATTAAGTAATTATTCAGCTTTGAAGCTATCTGCTTTTTATCGTGAGTTCAGAAATCAAGTGCAAATGACTCAGGTTATTGGTGCTTATCCTGGTAATTATTTTACTTATGAAAATATGGATTTTGGTACTGTAAAAGGGATGACAGTTAGTTTTGACTTAAGAAGAAAAGGAAATGTTACTATGAGAGCATCTTATACACTTCAGTTTGCTGATGGAACAGGCTCAAGTGCTACTACATCTTTAGGTCTAGTATCTTCAGGAAATGGAAATTTAAGAACATTAGTGCCACTTTCATTTGATCAAAGACATGCAGTTTTAGTATCTGCTGATTATCGTTATGGTCAAGGAAAAAGTTATAATGGTCCAATATTATTTGGCAAACAAATTTTGAAAAATACTGGAGCTAACTTAACACTTCGTTCAGGTTCAGGAACTCCTTACACGAGAACTGCTAGAATAATAGGGACCCAAATAGCTGGTCAACCAAACTCACCACAACAAGGTCAAATGAATGCATCTCGTTTACCATGGACATCAACTGTAGATTTAAAAGTTGATAGAAATATTGATATTAAATGGGGTAAAGGAGAAGATGAAGATAAAAAAGAAGCTTCTTTAAACGTTTATGTTCAGGTATTAAATTTATTTGATGCATTAAACATTATTAATGTTTATAGTGCTACAGGAAATCCTGATGATGATGGATTTTTAGATGCTGCTGAATGGCAAAATTTAATTTCAACTATATCTGTAGACGAACAGGCATTTAGAGACATGTATTGGGCTAAATTAGCATCTAACCCAAATAATTTTGCATTACCAAGAAGAATTCGTTTAGGTGTGCAGTTAAATTTTTAATAGATTATTTAGAATAAATAAAATAGAATATGTTAAAATATAAAACCATGAAAAAACAGTTAGTTTTAACTTTTATTACGATAACAAGCATAGGGTTCCTTACCGCCCGCAATGTACCTACTTCAGGAGGGGGTAATAAAGGAGGAGGTAATGGTCCAGTAAGTTCAGCGGATTGTGCACCAGCGATAGCGATAGCTACATTAGAGTTAAACAACATTAGAGCGAGAGTAGAAGGGACAGGAGGGAGTATGTGGATGGATAGAGCGAACAATTTATCGATGTACAATGTACCGAAACAAAAGACAGCAGATGACCCTAGATATACATCAATATTTGCTGGGTCATTATGGATGGGCGGAAGAGACGTAAACGGGCAGTTAAAGATAGCAGCAGTAACATTTAGGTCAAGTGGTAATGATTTTTGGCCAGGACCATTAAACACATCAACAGCAGAGATAGACCCTGCTACATGTCAAAAATTTGACGAACATTTTGGGATATCAAGATCAATGGTAGATAGGTTTGTAGCATGGTATCAAGCAGGTCAAGATGATATAATAAATGGAACTACAACACAGATAGATAACTTTCCAGGTTATCAAGTACCAGACATAATATTAAACTGGCCAGCACATGGAGAGTCTGGATTAGGACAAGATTGGCATTTAGCCCCATTTTATGACAGAGATGGCGATGATTTTTATGATCCAACGCAAGGCGATTATCCTAAATATGATTTGATAGGCGATATAGACTGTAGAACAACAAGAGATATCAGGTTATTTGGAGATACCACGATATGGTTTGTGTTTAATGATAAAGGGAATGTTCACTCAGAGTCACAAGGTCCATCGATAGGGATGGAGATAAGAGGTCAGGCATTTGCTTTTGCCACTAATGATGAGGTAAATAACATGACATTTTACAACTATGAGATGATAAATAGATCTACTTTTACTTTAACTGAGACATTTTTTGGTCAGTGGGTAGATGCCGATTTAGGGAATGCCGAAGATGATTATGTAGGCTGTGATGCAGAAAGAGGTTTAGGTTTTTGTTATAATGGAGATGCTTTAGATGAAGACAATCAGGCAGCATTAGGATATGGAGCCACACCACCAGCAATAGGAGTAGATTTTTTTGAAGGGCCATACATGGATAATGATACGATAGACAATCCATTAACAGAAGTAGTACAAGATGCGATAGATTCATTAGGGATACCTTATGGCGGGTTAGGATTAGGTTATGGAGATGGGATAGTAGATAATGAGCGATATGGGATGCGAAAGTTTATTTATTACAATAGAGGATCAGGGCAATTTCCAGGAGATGGAGACCCAGTAAATGCATTACAACATTACAACTATCTAAAAGGGATATGGAGAGATGGAGCACCTATGGTATGGGGCGGTAACGGACACCCATCATCAGGAGGTACTATCCTAGCAGACTTGTTGTTTCCAGGAGATTCAGACCCATTACACTGGAGTACCTTAGGAGTAACACCAACTCCAGTACCATGGAATGAGTTTAATGCCAACACAGGAGGGACACCAAATACAGCATTTGACAGAAGGTTTTTACAATCAGCAGGACCATTTACCTTAGAGCCAGGAGCAGTAAACGATTTAACAGTAGGAGTAGTATGGGCAAGAGCAGCTACAGGAAATAATTTAGCCTCCATACAAAATCTAAAAACAGCCGATGATAAAGCTCAAGCTTTATTTGACAATTGCTTTAAGATAGCTGAGGGACCAGATGCACCAGATATTACTTTTCAAGAGTTAGACAAGGAATTGATATTATTTTTAACCAACAAAGTAGTATCCAATAATTATAATGAGACATACAACATGAAGGATCCATTTATTGCGATACCAGATACTATGGATGGAGTATATCAAGGGACAGATGATGATAAAGATACCTTAAGATTTTATGATTTTCAAGGCTATCAGATATTTCAAGTAAAAAATGCATCCATAGGCGTAGAAGAGTTGTATGAACCAGAAGTATCAAGGTTATTAGCCCAAGTAGATATAAAAGATGGAGTAAAACAATTAGTAAACTTCACCTTTGATGAGAGCTTAAATGCTAACGTACCACAAGAGATGGTAAATGGGGAAGACAAAGGCATAAAACATTCCTTTAGAGTAACCAGAGATTTATTTGCATCAGGTGATGATAGATTAGTAAATCATAAGACGTATTATTATATAGCAATAGCCTATGGATACAATAATTTTAAAAATTATGATCCAAATGATCCATTAAGATTAGACGGACAAAAGAAGCCATATATAGCCAGTAGAAAAACAGGCGGAGGGGGAGGAATAACCTCTTTTGCAGCGATACCACATAACCCAGCACCAGAGGCAGGAGGTACTTATGCTAATTCAGTATATGGAGATCAACCACAAATAACCAGAGTAGAAGGGCAAGGAAATGGAGGAAATGATTTAAAACTTACATCAGGCACAGAAACAAGAATAGTAGCCAACAACTTTGATGACTTTTTGGTTTATGAAAAAGGATATGGACCAATCAATGTAAAAGTAGTAGATCCATTAAATGTATCAGCAGGAGCGTATAGAGTACAATTTAGCGATACAGCAACCCTTGGTAATTTAGGAGATGCTTATTGGACACTATATGCACCAAATGGAGATGTGATAAACTCAGATCAAAGTATAAAAATAGAAAACGAGCAAATCATATTAGACCATGGGATATCAATAAGCATAGTACAAGCAAAGAATGCAGGAGAAGAAGCAGAGTTAGGTAATGGATTAATAGGAGGGAGTATAAGTTTTTCAGACCCAAGCAAACCATGGTTAACAGGGTTTAGAGATAGAGAAGGACAGACAGATGACAACTGGATACGCTCAGGAACATCACAATTTGCACCAAGTGGATCAGACCCATATGATGATTACTCTTTATCCCCACAAGATGTGAGTAATCCGACAGGTTTTGTAGATCCCGAGCAATATTTTGAAGGAGTAGTAGATGGGGCTTGGGCACCATATAGGTTAGTATCCTATATATCAGATGCGAATGTTCAGTTAGATGCTGTAGGATTAGGATTGTTGAGTGGGAATTCAGTAAAAAGGTCGAGTTTAACCAATGTTCCATCAGTAGATATTGTATTTACATCAGATAAGAGTAAATGGAGTAGAGCCATGGTGTTAGAAGCGCAAACTCAAACAGGCTTAGCACAAGGAGGAGCAAAGCACATCCATTTAAGAAGTGAGCCAAGTGTAGATAAGAATGGTAATCCAGATGGAACAGGCACAGGAATGGGTTGGTTTCCAGGCTATGCAATAAATGTAGAAACAGGCGAACGATTAAACATAGCCTTTGCAGAAGACAGTTGGTTAGGAGGTGAGAATGGAAGAGACATGAAGTGGAATCCAACAACAAATAGCGAGTCAGGAATGATGGGAGGAAAACACTATGTATATGTATTTAGAGGAGGAAACGTGCCTGCTCCAATAGGAAGTTTACCAACATATGATGGTTGTTCAGCATTAGCTAACATAATGGCAAACGGACCAGATTTAAATAGAATGTTAGCATTTAGTAGCTGTGTATGGGCAGGGGTACCGATTTTAGCAGAAGGACAAAGCCTACTATCAACAACAGCAAAAGTAAGTTTACGCGTATCAAGAAGGTACACCAGTTTTACCACAGCCTCAACCACTAACAATGGTTTACCAATGTATGGATTTGATATGACAGGATTAGAAACGATAAAAGGCAATGCAGATTTATTAAAAGACTCTGTATTAGCAATGATAAACGTAGTTCCAAATCCATACTATGCTAACTCAGCATATGAAACAGGTAAGTTAGATAATAGAATAAAAATAGTAAACCTACCAGAAGAGTGTACAATATCCATCTATAATGTAAATGGAACATTAATGAGAAGATTCAACAAAGCCGATCCGAAAACAAGTTTAGATTGGGACTTGAAGAACTTTGCAGATGTACCAGTAGCAGGAGGCGTATATTTAATGCATATAGATGTACCTAATATAGGAGAAAGAACGCTTAAATGGTTCGGTGTTATTAAACCTACTGATTTAAATGGGTTTTAAAATTTATTTTACAATTATAAACTTAAATATAACTAAAATTTAATATGAGAAATTCAAAAATATCAATTGCTATATTGGCCACTGTCCTATTTACAGCTTCTCAAATGTATGGAGGGAATAAAGATAGAGCAGGTGAGGCTGGTGCTTCTCAATTGTTAATCAACCCATGGACTAAAAGTGTCGGGTTTGGTGGAGCTAATACTGCTTCTGTAGTAGGTTTAGAAGCAATGAGTCTTAATATTGCTGGTTTGGCATTTACTAATAAATCAGAATTATTGTTTACATATAAAAACTATTTATCAGGTAGTGATATTAATATTAATTCTTTTGGGTTTTCACAAAGAGTGAGTGAAACAGGTGTAATAGGTGTTGGGGTTATGTCTATGAATTTTGGAGATATTGATGTTACTACTGAAGATAACCCAGAAGGTGGTATAGGAACTTTCTCTCCTAGTTATTTAAACCTTGATTTTGGATATGCTCAAGCTTTTTCTAATAGCATTTCTGGGGGATTATCTGTTAAGATTATTAGTGAATCAATTTCAAATATTTCTAATAGAGGTTTTGCTTTTGATGCGGGAATCAGATATAAAACTGGAGAAAATGATAGAATAAAATTTGGTATAGCATTAAAGAATGTTGGACCAACAATGAAAGCCTCAGGTGATGGTCTTTCTTTTACAGCTGAAGATAATTCTAGTGGATCGACAATATCTGTTTCTAAAAATCATAGAGTTGCGGATTTTCAATTGCCATCATTATTAAATATAGGGTTATCGTATGATTTTTACATAGCTCCTTCTGTTGATTCTGTTTCAAAAGAAATTTCTTCTATGCATAGATTAACAGTAGCAGGTAACTTTACTGCAAATTCTTTTACTAACGATCAATATAAAGTGGGGTTAGAGTATGCTTTTAAAGAAATGTTTATGGTTAGAGCAGGTTACACTTTAGAGCAAGATACTTGGTTTGATAGTGAAAAAAGAATTAATGCTTTTACTGGACCCGCTTTTGGTGCATCTATAGTTGCTCCATTAGGTAAAGGAGGTTCAACTTTTAGCTTCGATTATGCTTACCAAACAACTGAGAATTTTGATGGAACTCATAGTATTGGTGTTAGATTGCATATGTAATTAATAAAATAAATATTTAACAAAATTAAAGAGAGCTCAATTTTGAGTTCTCTTTTCGCATTATAAAACTTATGTCACAGATTAATTATTATACAAAAGAGGGTTTAGAAAAACTTAATCAAGAGTTACATCAATTAAAGTCAATTGAACGCCCTACAATTTCCGCTCAAATTGCTGAAGCTAGGGATAAAGGTGATTTATCTGAAAATGCAGAATATGATGCAGCTAAAGAAGCTCAAGGATTATTAGAGTTAAAAATTACTAAGCTAGAAAATATTATTGCTAATGCAAGAATTATAGATGAATCTCAATTAGATACATCCAAAGCATTAATTTTATCTAAAGTTAAAATAAAGAATGTAGCTAATGGAGCTATAATGGAATACACTTTGGTGTCTGAAAAAGAAGCAGATTTGAAAGCTAAAAAGATATCTGTAAACTCACCAATAGGAGAAGGTTTGTTAGGAAAGAAAGTAGGCGATATTGTAGATATTAATGTGCCAACAGGAACAGTAAAGTTTGAAATAATTGAAATTTCAAGGTAATGAGTACAGTTTTCACTAAAATTATTAATGGAGAAATACCGTGTTATAAAATTGCTGAAAATGAAAATTTCCTTGCTTTTTTAGACATTTCTCCTTTAGCAAAGGGACACACTCTAGTGATTCCCAAAAAAGAAATAGATTATATTTTTGATATTTCTGATCCAACCTATCAAGAATTATGGAGCTTTGCTCAAATTACTGCTAAAATGATTGAAATAGCTATTCCTTGCAAAAGAATTGGTGTAGCTGTTATAGGACTAGAAGTCCCTCATGCCCACATTCATTTAGTTCCAATTAATAATGTGGGGGATATTAATTTCTCAAAAGAAAAGCTTTCTCTTTCTGCTGAAGAGATGAAAGCAATATGTGATAAAATTACTAGAGCTTAGTTAGTTTTATTTCTAAGATTATTTTCAACAAGCCTCACTTTTTAGTTTATTCTTAATAACTTTGCACTTGATTTTCAATCAGAGTTAAGATAATGAGTGACCCGATCAAACATGAGTGTGGAATAGCATTAATAAGGCTATTAAAACCACTAGAATATTATATTGAAAAATATGGAACGTCAATGTATGCATTAAACAAAATGTATTTATTGATGGAAAAACAACACAATAGAGGTCAGGATGGTGCTGGATTGGTTAATATAAAGTTTGATGTAGAACCTGGTGACAGATATATTAGTAGATATCGCTCAAATGATAATCAGCCAATAAAACATATTTTTGATAAGGTAAACAATAAGTTTAGAAAAGCTTATCAAAAAAATCCTGATAAATTAAAAGATGTAAAATGGCTTAAAAAAAATGTTCCATTTACAGGAGAAGTCTTCTTAGGACATTTAAGATATGGAACTTATGGAGGTAATTCTATAGAAAATTGTCATCCGTTTTTAAGGCAAAATAACTGGATGACTAAAAACTTGGTAGTAGCAGGAAACTTTAACCTCACTAATGTAGATGAACTTTTTGATATATTGGTGGATATAGGTCAGCATCCAAAGGAAAAGTCTGATACGGTTACTGTAATGGAAAAAATTGGTCATTTTTTAGATGTAGAAAATCAAGAAATATTTGATAGATATAAAGCTCAAGGCTATTCGAGAAAAGAAATTTCTTCACTAATTGCAAAAGAATTAGATATTCAAAAAATACTTAAAAACTCTGCTGCCGATTGGGATGGGGGTTATGCTATGGCAGGATTGTTAGGACATGGAGATGCTTTTGTTTTAAGAGATCCTTCGGGAATTAGACCTGTTTTTTATTATCATGATGATGAAGTGGTGGTTATTACTTCAGAAAGACCAGCTATTCAAACAGCTTTCAATGTTAAGGTAGAAAATATTAAAGAAATTAAACCAGGACACGCACTAATTGTTAAGAAGAGCGGAAGTGTTCAGGAAAAATTAGTAAGAGAGCCATTAGAAAAAACTGCTTGTTCTTTTGAGCGAATTTATTTTTCAAGAGGAAGTGATATAGATATTTATAAAGAAAGAAAACAGTTAGGAAGAAACATCTGTACTCAAGTATTAAAAAGTATAGATAATGATATGAAAAACTCAGTATTTTCATTTATTCCTAATACTGCAGAAGTTTCCTTTTATGGAATGATGAAAGGAATGCAAGATGAGCTGAATAAGGTAAAGCAACAGAAAATTCTCGCTTTAGGAAGTAATATTACTGATGAAAAACTGAATGAAATTCTTGCTTTAAGAAATAGAATTGAAAAAATTGCTATAAAAGATGCAAAATTAAGAACGTTTATCACACAAGATGATGATAGAAATGATTTAGTAACACATGTTTACGACATCACTTATGGTTCTGTAAAACCTACTGATAATTTAGTTATTATTGATGATTCTATTGTAAGGGGAACAACTTTAAAACAAAGTATTTTAAGAATTTTAGATAGGTTAAACCCAAAGAAAATTGTGGTTGTTTCTTCTGCTCCACAAATTAGATACCCTGATTGTTATGGAATTGACATGGCTAAATTAGGGGATTTTATTGCTTTTCAGGCGGCAATTGCTTTGTTGCATGATACTAATCAGCAACGTATTTTGGAGGAAGTTTATAAAAAATGTGTAGAACAACAAGATTTACCAAAAGAGCAAATTAAAAACTTTGTAAAAGAGATATATGCTCCTTTTACTGCAGAACAAATTTCTAAGAAGATTACAGAATTGCTTACTCCTGAAGGTATGAATGCTGAAGTTGATATCGTTTTTCAAACTATTGAAGGACTACATGATGCTTGTCTGAACCATACAGGTGATTGGTATTTTACAGGCAACTACCCAACTCCCGGAGGAAATAAAGTGGTGAATAAAGCACTTATTAATTATTTTGAAAATAAAAACGAAAGAGCATATTAATATTATTGAAAGGGTTAATTATCTTTATACCCTTAATTAAAAAACATTTCATTTGAAATTATAAATATGAAGGAACTAATTGAAGATTTTACCAAGCACTTACAACATTCAATAGAACTGAATAACAATACGACATTAATGCCTTCTAACAAAGAGTTTAATAATGTACTTATTTGCGGTTTAGGCGGCTCTGGTATTGGAGCTACAATTATTGCTCAGGTTGTAGCTGATAATGCTAAACAACCAATTTTAGTAAATAAAGATTATAAAATTCCTCAATTTGTTGATGAAAAGACTTTGGTAATAGCTTGCTCTTACTCAGGAAATACAGAAGAAACATTAGAGATGATAACTCAAGCTGAGCAAAAAAATGCAACCATTGCTTGCATAACATCTGGTGGTAAATTAGCAGCTTTGGCTATTGAAAAAAAATATAATCATATTTTAATTCCGGGAGGTAATCCACCTAGAGCAGCTTTTGGTTTAGCTTTTCCACCTTTGTTTAAATTACTGAATCACTATGGAGTTGTTAGTTCTGATTATTCAAATGAATTTATAAGAGCCATTAAATTGTTAGATGAAAATGAATCGCTTATTTTAGTTGAAGCTAGAGCAATTACTGAAAAACTATATAAAAAAATTCCAGTTATATATGCTGAATCTTCTTATGAAGGTGTAGCAGTACGTTTTCGTCAACAAATAAATGAAAACTCTAAAATGCTTTGTTGGCACCATGTAATTCCAGAAATGAATCACAATGAATTAGTAGGCTGGGCAAATAAAAATGAAGATTTAGCAGTAGTTATTTTCAAAAATGAAGATGAATATTACAGAAACCAAAAAAGAATTGAGGTAAGTAAAACAGTTTTTAAAAAATACACTTCTACCATTATAGAAATTCACTCAAAGGGTAATTCAAAATTAGAAAGAGCTTTATACTTAATTCATTTAGGAGATTGGATTTCTTATTTATTAGCTGAAAAAAATGGAGTAGATGTGGTTGAAGTAGATGTTATCACTCATCTTAAAAACGAATTGTCTAAAATTTAATACAACATGACAGATTTTAATCCTAACGATGTTGGTGTTGCCAATGGAAATATTTTTGGGTTGCCATATTCACTTGATGATAGCGAAATTGTTATTATTCCTGTAGCTACAGATATAACTTGCTCTTTCAACAAAGGAACTGCAAAAGCTCCACAACGAATAATCGAAGCTTCTTTACAAGTAGATTTATTTGACATCAATCTAGATAAAGCTTGGGAAAATAAGGTGTTCATGTTGCCAGTAAATAAAAAAGAAGCCAAGCAACATAAAAAAGTAGGTAAAATTGCTTCGGAGTTAATTGCAAAATTAGAAGATGGAGAAGTATTTAATACTGAAGATGAGGAAATATTAGCATCAGTAAACGCTTATTGTAATGAGATTAATAATCATGTTAAACAAACAGCTTTAGCATACCTTAATCAAGGAAAATTAGTAGCCATTTTAGGTGGAGACCATAATTCTCCGTTAGGATTAATACAAGCATTGGCTGAAAAGTATAATGATTTTGGAATTTTACAAATAGACGCACATGCCGATTTGCGTGTTGCTTACGAAGGGTTTGAGTTCTCTCACGCATCAATTGCTCATAACGCATTACAGTTAAAACAAGTGTCAAAATTAGTTCAGGTAGGTATTAGAGATGTTTGTCAGGATGAAGTAGATTATATTAAAAACTTAAAAGGAAGAATTACTACTTTTTTCGATTGGGATATAAAAGCACAGCAATTTGGTGGTAAAACTTGGGAAACTATTTGCGATGAAATTATTAATGAGTTACCACAAAAAGTTTATATTACATACGATATAGATGCCCTAGATCCAAAACATTGTCCAAATACAGGAACGCCCGTTCCAGGAGGTTTTGAATACGAACAAATTAATTACCTAATCAATAAATTAGTAGAGAGCAAAAAGCAAATTATTGGTTTCGATTTAAACGAAGTGGGCAACAGCGATTGGGATGCGAATGTTGGTGCCAGAGTACTTTTTAAGCTTTGCAATTTCTTGAAAAAATCTACTTTGTAGGTTTTAGAAAGTAATTTTAGTAGTTTAGTGCTTTGATTTTAAGCTGCTAAACTTATGTTTGCTGATTTTTTCAATTTAATATTTCCAAAATTGTGTGCTGCATGCGGCAATACATTGCTGAAGCAAGAAAATATTATATGTACTTCTTGTCAGTTGAACTTGCCTAAAACTAATTTTCATTTACATCAGGATAATGATATTTGTAGGATATTTTGGGGAAGAATTCAAATAGAAATGGCAGCTGCTTTTTATAAATTTAGCAAGAAAAGCAAGGTACAACATCTTCTACATCAGTTAAAATATAAAGGCAACAAAGAAGTAGGCGAGTTGGTTGGAGAACTTTATGGTTACGAACTAAAAAAAGCTCCCTTGTTTGAAGGAATTGATGTTATTATACCAGTTCCTTTACATCCTAGAAAAAAGAAAATAAGAGGCTATAACCAAAGTGAGTGGATAGCCAAAGGACTTGCTAAAACTATGGATGTTGAATTAGATACGACATCTGTTTACAGAAAAATACATACCCAAACCCAAACTAAAAAAGCTCGCTACGACCGTTGGGAAAATGTGAATTCTATTTTTGCAATAAAGCACCCTGAAAAACTTAAAAATAAAAAGGTGTTGATTGTAGATGATGTAATAACTACTGGAGCAACATTAGAAGCTTGTGCAACCGATTTAAAAGTGTTGGGTTGTAAAATTTATGTGGTTGTTCTCGCTGCTGCATGAAACTTTGACTTATTAAGTTGTAAATTCTTAAAAAACTTATACTGATTGTAACCGAAGTTAAGCCTTAGAAGGCTTTTATTTTAAATCACAGCATCTTCGTATTTTACAATTAAAAAAAACTAATTTTGCACCCTTATTATTAAAGTAAGCAATATCGTATATGAAGAATATCAGAAATTTTTGTATTATCGCTCACATCGACCACGGAAAAAGCACCTTGGCAGATAGGCTTTTACATAAAACCAACACCATTACCGACAGAGAATTGCAAGAGCAAACACTTGATGATATGGACTTGGAACGTGAAAGAGGGATTACCATAAAAAGTCACGCCATACAAATGGATTATACTTTTGAAGGAGAACAATATGTGCTAAACCTTATTGATACTCCTGGTCACGTAGATTTTTCTTACGAAGTTTCTCGTTCTATCGCTTCTTGCGAAGGAGCTTTACTTATTGTTGATGCTACTCAAGGAATTCAAGCTCAAACTATTTCTAACCTATATTTGGCGTTAGAACACGACTTGGAAATTATTCCTATTCTTAATAAAATGGACTTAGATAGTGCCATGCCCGAAGAGGTTAAAGACCAAATTATTGATTTAATTGGTTGCGATAGAGAAGATATTATTGCTGCCAGCGGCAAAACAGGAATGGGTGTAGATGAAATTTTGGAAGCCGTAATTAAACGTGTCCCCGCTCCACAAGGTGATCCTAATGCTCCTTTTCAAGCATTAATTTTTGATTCTGTTTTTGATTCCTATAGAGGAATTTACGCTTATTTTAAAGTAAAAAATGGTGAAATTAAAAAAGGTGATAAAGTAAAATTTGTAGCTACTGGAAAAGAATATTATGCTGACGAAGTTGGTACATTGAGATTAAAACAATTTCCCAGACCTGTTATTAAAACGGGAGATGTTGGGTATCTTATTTCTGGAATTAAAGTAGCTAAAGAGGTAAAAGTGGGCGACACCATTATTACTGTTGACAGACCAGCACCTGCTATTCAAGGATTTGAAGATGTAAAGCCTATGGTTTTCGCTGGAATTTATCCTGTAGATACTGACGAATTTGAAGATTTGCGTGATGCCATGGAAAAGTTGCAGCTAAATGATGCTTCATTAACTTTTGAGCCAGAATCTTCTGCTGCTCTTGGCTTTGGCTTTCGTTGCGGTTTCCTAGGAATGTTGCACATGGAAATTATTCAAGAAAGACTTGCCAGAGAGTTCGATATGAATGTGATTACTACTGTTCCTAACGTATCTTACAATGCATATTTAACTAAAGATAAAGAAACTGCTGTTATTGTAAATAACCCATCAGATTTTCCTGACCCAAGTAAATTAGATAGAATTGAAGAACCTTACATTAAAGCTTCTATTATTACCAAATCAGAATATGTTGGTGCTATTATGACTTTATGTATCGAAAAACGAGGCGAATTAACCAATCAAGTGTATTTAACTACCGATAGAGTTGAATTAAATTTTAATGTTCCTTTGGCTGAAATTGTTTTTGATTTTTATGATAGATTAAAATCCATTTCTAGAGGTTATGCTTCTTTTGATTACCATCCTATTGGCTTTAGACCATCGCATTTGGTTAAAATGGACTTATTGCTTAATGGCGACCAAGTGGATGCCTTATCAGCATTGGTTCACAAAGACAATGCTTACGACTTAGGAAGAAAAATCTGTAAAAAATTAAGAGAATTAATTCCTCGTCAGCAGTTCGACATTGCTATTCAAGCAGCCATTGGAGCTAAAATTATTGCCAGAGAATCACTTTCTGCTTTAAGAAAAGATGTTACCGCAAAATGTTATGGAGGAGATATTTCTCGTAAGCGTAAACTGTTGGAAAAACAAAAAGAAGGAAAGAAAAAGATGAAGCAAATTGGTAATGTAGAAATTCCACCAACTGCTTTCTTGGCGGTGTTAAAGCTGAATGATTAACAGATTGGTTTAACTACTTTTAAGTATTTCTAACCAACCACATAGAAGTATAGTTTTTATTACTTTAAACAAGTTGTTTTAAGTGTCAGATAGCTTAATCCGCCTTAGGCGGATTAAAGTCCTTTGTGTTACTATACTTTACTCTTTTATCTTTGTAAATCTATGTATCTATGTGGTTGCTTTATTTTCTTTTTGTAAGCTGCCACTCCCACTAATCATCCATCTCCACCAAATCCTTTTCTAAGTCGAGCTTTCTCAGTTTTGGAAATTTAATACTTGTAAAAAGAACAACTAACAAGGTCATACTGCCACCAAAAACCACAGAAGCAACAGTACCCATTAATTTAGCTGCCACACCACTTTCAAAAGCCCCTAACTCATTAGAAGAGCCTACAAAAATAGAATTTACTGATGAGACTCTGCCTCGCATATTATCGGGTGTTTTTAATTGTAAAATGGTTTGCCTAATTACCACAGAAACACCATCGAAAACACCACTAAAAAACAGAGCAACTACCGATAGCCAAAACCAACTTGATAACCCAAAAAGAATGATACACAACCCAAATCCTGCAATTGCTCCTAATAATTTTAATCCTGCATTTTTATTTAACGGAAAATAAGCTACTGCAATAAGGGTAATAAAAGAACCTATTGCCGGAGAAGCTCTCAACACTCCAAAACCTTGCGAACCTACGTGTAAAATATCTTGAGCAAAAATAGGTAACAAGGCTATTGCTCCTCCAAAAAGTACGGCAACCATATCTAAAGTAATGGCTCCTAAAATTACTCTGGTACTAAAAACAAACTTCAACCCTTCTTTTAAACTATCGAAAATAGGCTCTCCAATTTTAGGATTTAATATGGGTTTTGGTTTTATAAAATATAAAAATGACAACGACAAAGCCGCAAATCCGAAAATGATAAACATGGAGCCATGAACCCCAAACCAAACAATAGCAAAACCTGCCAAGGCTGGACCCATTACTGATGCTATTTGCCATACAGAACTGCTCCAAGTAGCAGCATTAGCATACGCTTTTTTAGGAATAAGCAAAGAAAACATAGAAAATATGGTTGGACTAATAAACGAACGCACAATTCCCCCAAAAAATACTAACCCATAGGTTGCCCAAACAATGTGTTGGGTAGAATAAGCTTCAATTACTTTCGGTAAAGTGATAACAAACAAACCAAAACTAATTAGCATAAAACCTGAAATACAGAGCATCAAGAGTTTTCGTTTTTCTTTTTGATCAACTATATGTCCGGCAAATAGTGCAAAAGATATGGCAGGAATGATTTCCATTAGCCCAATAATACCAAGTGCTAAGGGGTCTTTAGTTAAAGAATAGACTTGCCATTCAATTACTACGAACTGCATCGTCCAAGCAAAAACTAAGGCAAAACGTAAGAATAAGAATAAATTAAATTCTTTATATCGGAGTGCTTCGTAGGGGTCTTTTGTCATTTAAAAAGTAAACTTTGGGCAAAGTTAACTTAAAAACTAAACACACGTGAAATGTTGAAGCCTAATTTATATTCGCCTTTATCCCAAGCAGAATTGGTATAAGGTAAAAAGTCATTTTCAATAATTCCGGCAGAATTAGTGACGTTGATATGAAAAACATGTCCTCCCGTTTCAATCTCTATGCCAATACCTAAAGCATCATAATAATTATTTTTACTATCTCTAAATTCGGAAAAAGGTAAAAAATAATCGACTACAAATGCGGTCCTTTTACTGATTTTAAACCTACCTGCAAAACCTAATGCAAATAAATCATTTTCATCAGTTGAACCATTTTCAGGATGAATATTTCGTTTGTCCATAAAGTTTCTGTGTACTAAAGTAGGTAACATTTCTAACGAAATAGCATTGCTTAATTTACTTGCAATAATAAGTTGATGAACATAAGATAATCTATTTACAAATTTATCTTCCGGTATTTTTGCTACTGCAGCAACAGCTATATTTGCATAATATGCCGCTGAGATAGGCATTTCTCCTGTTTTTTGGTCTAAAAACCGATATTTTATATTCCCATCAATGTGTTCTTGTGTTTTACTTCTTCCTACTCCAATGCTAATTCTATCGGTCAATCCATAATCAAAAGAAAAACGAATGTTAGTAGCATTGTCTAATCCCCACAAAGAATGATGTCCTTCGGCTTTTCCTATAAGCATATCTCCGAATCGGTGTGTTATGTTAAACTCCAAAGTTTTCTTTTTGGTAGTTTCTATAGTATTAGCATTAATAAGTTTCTTACCTTTAAAAGTTGCTGTTACTTTTTCTGAAGTAGTTTCTTGTGCTACTTCCTCCTCTAACATATTCAATAAATCATCCTGAGCAAAAGAAACCAACGAACACAGTAATATAAAAGAGAGAAAAATGGATTTTATCATAATATTATTTTTTTGCAAAATTAATATTTACAGTAACTTTTACAACTTCTGCAATATTTTTAACTACTACTGAAGGGATTTTAATCTTATGATCTTTCAGTGCCACATCAAACTCAGTAGTCAAATTAATTTTGCCATTGCTAATGGTTAATGTGCCTTTTATTTCTCTTTCAACTGTTACTCCGTGTATATCCAGTGTTCCTTTGGCAGTAACTTCATAAGTACCGTCTTTTGTAAAATCTATTTCATCTATTATCTTTCCTTTAAACACAGAAACTTTATACTTATGGCTTTCCATATAGTTTTCATTGAAATGCTCTTCCATTAAAGGTTTATCGAATTTAAAGCCTACATTGGTAACAATAAAAGCAACTTCATTATTTTTTGCGTTGATAAGTGCTTTTACATCTTTGTTAATGGCACTAATATTTTCTACAGGAGCTTCAGAAAAAAATGAAATTTCTCCATCAGTTGCTTTATAAAGTTCTTGAGCATTGGCATTTACACCTATAAGTAGGATAACAGATAAGAAAATAACTAGTTTAGTTTTCATATTGGTTGATTTATTGAACGGTTATTGTGCCTGCCATACCTGGGGCATGAGCATCACATTGATAGTTATAATTCCCTACAATAGTAAACACAAAAGTAAATGTCCATGGGGCAGTTGCTACTGCTCCATTATCAAAACTTGCTGGGTTAGTTGGAAAAGTAGCTTGTGTACCATTTACATTGTGAAACCCTGAAACATTATCAAAAACAACAGTATCGCCAACATTAATAGTTAAACTAGAAGGAGTAAATACCATCCCTGAAGCAGTAACTGTATGTTTTTGATACGTTGCATTTGGATTGATAGGAGCAGGAATTTCTTCCATTTCATCAAAACTATTGTAGGCGCATCCTGAAAATAGAATTGCTACAACTAATAAAATAGAAAGTTGCTTCATTTTTATTGAATGATTAATTTTTCTACCAATTTAGCATCTCCAATTTCTATATTAAGGAAATAAATGCCTTTAGGCAATGCTTTAACATCAAACCTGTTGGTCTGACTAGCAGTTTCTGAGTAAGTTTTAACCAATTGTCCTGTAATATTAACAAGTGAAACTGATTTTATAGCTTTTTTTGTGTCTATAGAAAAATAATTTGCTGCAGGGTTAGGATAAATGTTAATTTCAGCTTCTTTCTGTAATTCTGCTACTGAAGTAGCTGGCTGTACAGAAATTGCACCTGACATATTAGCTCCATGAACATCACACATATATGCATAGTTTCCCGCTACAGTAAATACAAAAGTATAATTCCATGGTGCACTTGCAGGTGAATTACCAAAACTAGCAGGATTAGTTGAAAAAGTGGCTTGTGTTCCATTTACGTTATGAAATCCTGAAATATTGTCCCACTCTACTGTATCTCCCTGATTAATAGTTAAACTATTTGGAGTAAAAGTCATTCCAGATGCCGTAATAGTATGTTTGGTTTGTGCACTTAAAGCTGTTGCTACAGTTAATAATAAAAATAATAAAGATGTTTTCATAATAGTTAGGTTTTAGATTAATATTATATTGGCTTTGACGTAAATAGTTAAAAAATAGTTGCTTATTTTATAATATTTGTTTCAAATTATTCCTTTTTGTTTAAGAAAATACTACTTTTATTTTTCAATTTACAAAGCTCACAAAATGAAGAAAATAACTTCTCTTATACTGTCTGTTACATTATTATTATTATTATTCAGCTGTAATAATGATAAACGTACAGAAGAAATCAACCCTGCTTTTATTGCTTATATATCAGGGTTTACCTCAGGAATAATTTCCAACCAATCTACTATAAAAATTAGTTTAGCAGAACCTTCTAATCATGCACAGTACGACAAAGCTATTGATAAAGATTTATTTGACTTTAGTCCTGAAATTGAAGGTGAAGCTTATTGGTTAGATGAAGCTACTATTGAATTTAGACCAGAAGCTCAGCTCCCTTCCAATACTTATTTTAAAGCAGAGTTTTATCTTTCAGAAATTGTAGAAGTTGAAAATGATTTAGAGACTTTTTATTTTGATTTTGAGACTTATAAACAAGGGATTAACTTACAATTTTCGGGGGTGAAAGCCTATGATAATAATTCACTAAAATGGCAGCAAATTACCTACGAACTTACTACTGCCGATTTTGCTAATGCTGAGGAATTAGAAAAAACTATTTCTGCAACTCAAAATGGAAAAAAATTAACCATTTCCTGGAATCATGGTATTGGAGAACGACTAAATACTTTCTCTATTGACAGTATTAATAGAACAGAAAAAAGAGGCGAAGTAGTTTTAGAATGGAATGGAGAAGCAATTGAATCAGAAGAAAAAGGAGAACAAAATATAGAAATTCCTCCTTTAGGAGAATTTAAAGTAATAGACTTAAAAGTGGTGCAACAACCAGAACAAACGATTGTTATTTATTTTTCTGACCCTATTAGTAACACTCAAGATTTAAACGGATTGGTATATTTACAATCAGGAGAAGCGTTGCGTTTAGCTGTTGATGAAAATACCTTAAACGCCTATCCTGAAAAAAGATTAATGGGGACGTCAAAAATTATTATCGATAAATCCATTACCAATTCTATTGATTACCCTTTAATAGAAAGCTATGAAAAAAGTATTTCTTTTACCAGTTTAAAACCTAGTGTTGAACTAATTGGTGAAGGTGTTATTCTACCAAGCACCAATGGGCTAATTTTCCCATTTAAAGCAGTAAATTTAAGTGCCGTGGACGTTAAAATTATTAAAGTTTTTGAAAATAATGTAGCACAATTTTTTCAAGTTAACCAATTCAATGGCAACAGAGAGATGAAGCGTGTCGGTAGAATTGTTCATCATTCAGAAATAAAACTAAACTCAACAAAAGCTATTGATTTTGGAAGCTGGAATACTTTCTCCATTGACTTGTCTACACTAATTAATGCTGAACCAGGTGCTATCTATAGAGTAGAACTATCTTTTAAGAAAAAACACTCTCTATATCCTTGTGATAATGATGAGGAACTTACAGAAATTGAAATGGAAGATGAAAGAGAAGCTAATAGTTACGACCAACCAAGTGATTACTATTATTATGACGATGATTATTACTATTATGATGATTACAATTGGAATGAAAGAGATAATCCTTGCAGTAAGTCTTACTATTCTAGAAATAACCGAAAAGTAACCAAAAATGTATTTGCTTCAGACTTAGGAATTATTGCCAAAGGTGGAAATGGTAAAACGCTTACAGTTGCGGTAACAGATATTAAAACTACGCAGCCACTTGCTAATGTTAGTATAGAAATTTTCAATTTTCAAAACCAATTAATGAAAAAAGCCACTACTAACAGCGATGGCTTGGTAGATATTGATTTAAACAAAAAGCCTTTCTTGTTAGTTGCTAAACAAGATAAACAGGTGGGTTATTTACGTTTAGATGATGGTTCTGCGTTGTCAGTAAGTATGTTTGATGTAGGCGGAGCAACGGTTAAAAAAGGAGTGAAAGGATATATTTACGGAGAAAGAGGTGTTTGGCGTCCTGGAGATTCTCTTTTTGTATCTTTTATTTTAGAGGATAAATTAGGGGTGCTGCCAGTAAATCATCCCGTGGTAATGGAGCTTTATACTCCAGAAAACCAACTCTATTCACGTAAAATTAAAACAACAGGCGAAAATGGTTTTTATGATTTTAGAACTAAAACTGATGATGATGCTCCTACAGGCAATTGGTTGGCAAAAATAAAAGTAGGTGGATCTTCATTTTCCAAAACTTTAAAAATTGAAACCATAAAACCCAATCGATTAAAAATAAATCTCGATTTTAAAACACAAGTCCTTAAAGATAATCAACCTATGACTGGTGATATGGAGGTGAAATGGCTACATGGAGCTATTGCCGGAAATATTAAAACGGATATTGAACTGATTTTAACGCAATCAAAAACTACTTTTAAAGATTATCCAGACTATACATTTGATAATCCCGCTAAAAGTTTTGATTCAGAAGAAAATATGATTTTTGATGGCAAACTAAACAGTGAAGGAAAAGCTACCATCTATCCTAAAATTAATGTGAAAAAAGATGTTGCCCCAGGAATGTTAAAAGCCAATTTTAAAATTAGAGCTTTTGAAAATGGAGGTGAATTTAGTATTGATAGACAAGCGATAGATTATTCGCCATATAGAGGTTATGTAGGAGTAAAAGTTCCAGAGGGTAAAGGTTGGAATGGAGCCTTATTTTCAGATCAATCTAACCTAATTCCTATAGTTACAGTTGATGAAGAAGGTAAACCTGTAAGTCGCCAGAAAGTAAAAATTGAAATTTATGATGTGTATTGGAGCTGGTGGTGGGAACGCTCAGATAATTATGATTTAGCTAGGTATGTAGCCAATCGTTCTAAAAATTTAATTAAAGAAGAATACATCAATACCACTAATGGGAAAGCCATTTTTGATATGAAATTTGATAAAGATTATTGGGGAAGAAAATTGATAATTGTTACCGATCCTGTTACGGGACATAGTACCGGACAAACTTTCTATATGTCTTATTCCGGTTGGTGGAATAGCAACTCAGGAGATAATCCGGGAGGTGCAGAAATGCTTTCTTTTAGTTGTGATAAAAAAGTGTATCAAGTAGGTGATGAAGTAAAAATTGAATTACCTAATGCAAAAACAGGAAGAGCATTGTTAAGTGTAGAATCAGGATCATCTGTTATTGAGAAAAAATGGGTAGATGTTTCTGCAGATAACAACACTTTTATGTTTAAAACTACTGCCGATATGGCTCCTAACGTTTATGTAAATGTAACGTTGATTCAACCACATAATCAAGTGGAAAATGACTTGTCTATACGTTTGTATGGCATTCAGTCTATTGCTGTGGAAGATAAAACCACACATCTTAACCCTGTTATTAAAATGCCCGAAGAATTAGCTCCTGAAAGTGATTTTAAAGTTACGGTGAGCGAAAAAGAAGGCAAAAAAATGACATATACCATTGCTATTGTGGATGATGGGTTGTTGGATTTAACCCGATTTAAAACGCCTAATCCATGGGAAACATTTTATGCTCGAGAAGCCTTGGGAGTTAAAACTTGGGACATGTACAAATATGTGATGAATGCTTTTTCGGGAGAAATGGCAGGGTTACTAGCTTTAGGTGGAGATGATTATATTAATGCCAAAGGTGGTCCGAAAGCTAATAGATTTAAGCCTGTGGTAATTTATGCAGGACCTTTTACTATTGAAAAAGGAAGCTCAAAAACACATACATTTAAAATGCCTAATTATGTTGGCTCGGTAAGAACAATGGTTGTTGCAGGAAATCAAGGAGCTTATGGTGCTGGAGAAAAAACTACTCTCGTTAAAAAACCTTTAATGGTATTGGCTACTTTGCCTCGAACATTAAGCCCTAATGAAGAAGTGAAATTGCCTGTAACTGTTTTTGCCATGGATAAAAAAGTAAAAAATGTTTCCGTAAAAATAGAAACAAACAGTTTACTTAAAGTTACAGGAAGTAAAACCCAAGAACTTACTTTCTCACGCGAAGGTGATGAAGTGGTAAATTTTGATTTAAAAGTTGCTGAAGCCTTAGGTGTTGGAAAAGTAAAAATTACCGCTAAAAGTGGTAATGAAATTGCTACTTATGATTTTGAAATTAATGTTAAGCCGGCAAACCCTGAAATTACTTCTGTAATTAATGCTATGGTAGAGCCTGGAAAAACTTGGGAATCTACTTATATGCCTGTAGGAATGAGAGGAACAAATAAAGGTACTATTGAAGTCTCGAAAATTCCTCCTATTAATTTAGAAAAACGTTTGCAATATTTAATCAGATATCCTCATGGATGTTTGGAGCAAACAACATCAGGCGTTTTTCCTCAATTGTATTTGAGCAGTTTGTTAGATTTAGACCAAAAACAAAAAGCCGAAATTGAATTTAACATCCGAGAAGGAATTAATAAAATAAAGAAATTCCAATTGTCTGATGGTGGATTAAGTTATTGGCAAGGAAATACCAATACCAACGACTGGGGAAGTAGTTATGCCGGACACTTTATGTTAGAAGCTCAGGCAAAAGGCTATAGTTTACCGACAGGATTTTTATCTAATTGGATTAAATATCAAACCAAATTGGCCAATGCTTGGCAGTCTCGTGGTGTCAATAAAAACAACTATTACTACTATGGTCAAAACGATGAATTAATGCAAGCTTATCGTTTATATACATTAGCCTTAGCCAAAAAGCCTGCATTAGGAGCTATGAATAGAATGAAAGAGATGAAGCATTTATCTGTTTCGGCTAAATGGCGTTTGGCAGCTGCTTATGAATTAGCAGGAAAATCAAGCGTAGCTAAAAATTTAATTCAAAATATTTCAACCACTGTTGAATCGTATAAAGAATTAAGTTATACGTATGGAAGTTCAGAACGTGACCAAGCCATGATTTTGGAAACGATAACCTTAATGGGAGAAAAAACTACAGGACAAAAAGTATTGAAAGACCTTGCTAAACAATTAGGTTCAGAAAGATGGTTTAGCACACAAACCACTGCTTATAGTTTAATGGCTATTGCTAAATTTGTTGGGGTTACAGGAACACCTTCTGAGCTGAATTTTGATATTTACAACAATAACGATAAAGCAAAAAATGTAAAAACTACGGCAAGTATTGCTCAGGATAAACTCGCTGTAAAAGCCGGAAAAGAAGAAAGCATTAAGATTAAAAACAACACCAATCAAACTTTGTTTATTAGTCTTACTTTAAAAGGAATTCCATTGGAAGGAGATAATAGTTCTGCCGAAAATGACTTAAAAATGAATGTGAAATACCTCGACATGAATGAAAATGAAATAAGTGTTGACCAATTGAAACAAGGTATGGACTTTATTGCAGAGGTTACTTTCCAACATCCGGGAATAAGAACCCATTACAGAGAAATGGCATTACATCAAATTTTTCCATCGGGTTGGGAAATTAGAAATACCCGAATGGATTTAGTAGAGACCAATAAAATTGCTGATGTTCCTACTTATCAAGATATTCGTGATGACAGAGTTTACCTATATTTTGATATTGATAAAAACAAAACCAAACGATTTAGGGTGTTGTTAAATGCTTCGTATTTGGGTAAGTTTTATTTGCCGACAGTTTATTGTGAAGCCATGTACGACAATGAAATCAATGCCAAAAAAGGTGGTAAATGGGTGGAAGTAGTGCAGTAAAGATGTATAATTACATTAAAAAATTTATTTTAAAGCATAAAAAGTTAGTAATCATAAGTATTGTTTTACTAACTTTTTATGCTTTTTTGCTACCCAAACAACTATTTAAACTACCGACCAGCACTATTGTTGAAGATGCCAGTGGTAATTTATTAGCCGCTAGCATTGCAACGGATGGTCAATGGCGTTTTCCTGAAAACCCTGTTGTTTCTGAAAAATTTAAACAGTGTATTATTCATTTCGAAGATGAATATTTTGAATATCACCCCGGTGTAAATCCTGTGTCTATAATAAGAGCATTGTGGCAAAACATCACTTCCGATAAAGTAAAAAGTGGTGGAAGCACTATTACGATGCAGGTAATTCGTTTGTCTCGCCAACAACCTAGAACCATTTTAGAAAAGAGTTATGAAATTATTTTGGCAACTAGATTAGAAGTATCCAAAAGCAAAAAAGAAATCTTGGCTCTTTATACATCTCATGCTCCTTTTGGCGGAAATGTAGTAGGGTTAGATGCAGCTGCGTGGCGTTATTATGGACGTTCACCTGATAAACTATCATGGGGAGAAACAGCTACTTTAGCGGTATTACCAAATGCTCCTTCATTAATTTATCCGGGAAAAAATCACGAATTATTACTCAAAAAACGTAATCGTTTATTGGATAAATTACAGCTAAAAGGAGTTATAGATGCTGAGTCTGCTGAATTGGCTAAAGCAGAAGAATTGCCAACAAAACCGCATCCGCTCCCTCAAATTACGCCACATTTACTTACTCGATTGATAAAAGAAGGATATCAAGGTCAAAATATTCAAACCACCATTGATATTCACTTGCAACAACAATTGAATCAAATTGCTTCTACTTACCATCGTTTACTTAGCCAAAATGAAGTACATAATTTGGCTATTTTAGTTACAGCAGTAAACAGCGGAAAAGTATTGGCTTATGTCGGAAACTCCGATTGTAAACATGAAGAGTCGGGTGTTAAAGTAGATATTATTACTGCTCCTCGTAGTTCAGGAAGTATTTTAAAACCTTTTTTGTATGGAGCTTTGTTTAATGAAGGAGAATTACTAGCTGATGCTTTGGTGACTGATGTCCCAACTCGAATATCTGGTTACGCTCCACAGAATTTTGATAGGACTTATGATGGTGCTGTACCAGCAAGCAATGCGCTAACTCGCTCATTAAATATTCCGGCAGTAAAATTATTACGCAGCTATGGATTAGAAAAGTTTTATGACAACGTACAAAAATTAGGCTTTACCACTATAAAAAAACCGGTAAATCACTATGGCTTATCCATTATTTTAGGAGGAGCAGAAACCAATTTATGGGAATTGAATGGCGTTTATTCTAGTTGGTCTAAGGTGTTAAACAACTATAGAAAATACGATTATCAGTACAATACCAACGATTATCGTATGCCTTATTTTATAACAAAAGATAGTGTGTTATCCCAAAAAGAGGAGTTAAAACAACATTATTTATATGATGTTTCCAGCATTTGGCAAACCTATGAGGTACTGGCAAATGTTCATCGTCCGAGAGAAGAAAAAGGTTGGGAACATTTTGCTTCTTCCAAAAAAGTAGCTTGGAAAACAGGCACTAGCTTCGGACATAGAGATGCATGGGCAGTAGGAACTACTCCAGAATATACCGTAAGTGTTTGGGTAGGAAATGCTGATGGAGAAGGCCGTCCGGGGTTAATAGGCACATTGGTTGCTGCGCCTATCTTATTTGAAGTATTTAAAAAATTACCGCAA
This sequence comes from Vicingaceae bacterium, assembly GCA_965284565.1. Taxonomy (GTDB): domain Bacteria; phylum Bacteroidota; class Bacteroidia; order Flavobacteriales_E; family Vicingaceae; genus BRH-c54. The sequence goes on along the minus strand of OZ260100.1, from coordinate 737,911 downwards.
ACAACTTGGTTTGAACCTCCATATAACAACTTATCTCAGTTGGCGGTATGTTCCAAAAGTGGCTATCTGTATGGAAATAATTGTGAAAAAGCAGATACCATTTGGGCTCCAAATTCAGGAATAAAATCTAAGGTTTGTCCCTACCACAAATTGGTTTATTTAGATAAAAGTGAGCAATTTCGTGTAAATGATGAATGTTATTCGGTAACTGATATGCAAATTAAAAAATGGATGGTATTGCCTCCTATTATGGAGTTGTTTTACAAGACAAAAAATCCAAATTACAAATCACTTCCGCCATTATTAAATAATTGCTATGAAAACACTACTGTAAAAATGGGCATCATTTACCCCGAAAATCTTACTGCTGTTTTTATCCCTAAATTATTAGATGGAACAAGAGGTAAAGTAATTTTTGAAGTAGCTCATGCCAATCCTAATGCTACCATTTTTTGGCATATTGATGATGTTTTTATTGACCAAACTACAGGAGAGCATAAAATTGATATTCAATTAGAAGCAGGAGAACACTTGTTAACACTTGTTGATGAATACGGTAGTGAACTTATCCGAAAATTCAATGTGTTGGAGAAAAAATAATGGACTAATTTTTTTAACTAAAAACAATTATAATTTTTAACATAATAATTCTTTTTAGTTTAATTATTTTTGGGCTTCAATTTTAATTAAACTAAAAATGGCAGACGATAGATTTCAAGCTCCTGATTATTACAATTTAGATGAGCTTTTAACAGAAGAACATAAACTGATTAGAGATACGGTAAGAGCATGGATTAAAAAAGATGTTTCTCCAATTATTGAAGAATATGCTCAAAAAGCGGAATTTCCAAAGCAAATTATTCCAGGATTAGCAGAAGTTGGTGGTTTTGGTCCTTATATTCCGGAACAATACGGTGGACCCGGCTTAGACCAGATTGCTTATGGACTAATTATGCAAGAATTAGAAAGATGCGATTCAGGTGTTCGTTCTACTTCATCTGTACAAAGTTCCTTGGTAATGTATCCTATTTGGAAATATGGAAACGAAGAACAAAAAATGCGTTTTTTACCAAAATTAGCTACTGGTGAGTTTATGGGATGTTTCGGATTAACTGAGCCTGATCATGGTTCAAATCCTGGTGGAATGGTAACCAATTTTAAAGATATGGGCGACCATTATTTATTAAATGGAGCTAAAATGTGGATTACCAATGCTCCTATTGCTGATGTAGCAGTAGTTTGGGCAAAAAGCGAAGAAGGAAGAATTCACGGATTATTGGTAGAAAGAGGAATGGAAGGCTTTACTACTCCCGAAACACATGATAAATGGTCGTTGAGAGCATCTATTACCGGAGAGTTAGTTTTTGATAATGTAAAAGTCCCTAAAGAAAATTTATTACCTAATAAATCCGGATTAGGAGCACCTCTTGGTTGTTTAGATTCAGCTCGTTATGGTATCGCTTGGGGAGCTATAGGTGCAGCAATGGATTGTTATGATTCAGCACTTCGCTATTCTAAAGAGCGTGAGCAATTTGGAGTGCCGATTGCTTCTTTTCAGTTAACACAAAAGAAATTGGCTGAAATGCTTACAGAAATTACCAAAGCACAGTTATTAACTTGGCGTTTGGGTGTGTTACGAAATGAAGGTAAAGCTACTTCAGCACAAATTTCTATGGCAAAACGTAACAATGTAGATATGGCACTTAAAATTGCCAGAGAAGCTCGTCAAATACACGGAGCAATGGGTATTACCAGTGAGTATTCTATTATGCGACACATGGCTAACTTAGAGTCAGTAATTACTTATGAAGGTACACACGATATTCACTTATTAATTACAGGTATGGATATTACCGGAATTAGTGCTTTTAAGAATGATGGTACTCAGTTTAGTTAATTATAATTCATAATTACTTACATAACCCGATCAAGTTTTTGGTCGGGTTTTTTGTTGTATATTTGTTTTGTTATTAATCACTTATAAGGAATAGTTGAAGCATATTGTACTAATACTATCATTCTTTTTTTCTTTTTATGTACTAAAAAGTCAGAACGATAGCTTAAATAAAAATCCAAAATTTTTATTTATCAATTTTGGTCTTAATGGCACTATCAATAGTCGTGAAGGGTTTAATATAGGAATGTCTTTTGGTAATAAAGATCATTTTCTTCATCTTCAACATATTCAAAACAGCAATTGGGAAGTAAAATCAGGTACAAAACATGACAAACTTGGTATTGTTACAAGTATCAAGGGCTACTCTTTAACTTACAATTACAAATGGTATAGAAACGAGGTGTTTAGTTTTATACCATCAATTGGAATAATTGGAGGGAAAGAGAATTATAGATTAAATAAAACAGAAGTTATTCCCGGTACAGGAGGTCTAGGAGTTGGAGGGTTGGGATCAACAAGCCCTAGCTATAAATTCTTTTATGAAAAAAATTACTTTATTGCATTGCAAACAAGTTTTAAATTATATATAGCTCCTCCAAATATGTATGCAGGTTGTTATATAGAACCTTATATTTTTGTAAATAATTTAAAAAGAGTTGATTTTGGATTGAGTTTTGGCATGTTAATAGGGAAAATTAATTAATGAAATCTATCTCTCTCTTTCAAGCATCCGCTTGGAACAATACACAAAAACTACAACGCGCTTCTCCTTGCGTAGCTTTAGCGGAGACAAGGAGTCTAGCCTAATTACTAATATCTTTTTCATTAATTGGATCCCTGATCTCCACTGCGTTGCGTCAGGGAAAAAACAATTATATACTTTTCTTTGGATAGCTTCAGCGAAGACAAGGAGTCCAGATTATATATAATACTTTTTCATATTAAATGGATCCCTGATCTACACTGCGTTTCGTCAGGGAAGAATTAAAAAGAAATATACTCCTCTGGATTTAGCGGAATACCATTGTACCACAACTCAAAATGCAAATGAGGACCTGACGAAAATTCTCCGGTATTTCCAATAATGGCAATAATTTCTCCTGCACTTACCCTGTCGCCAATTTTTTTGTGCAAAATAGAATTGTGTTTGTATACTGAAATTAAATTGTTTTCATGTTGTAGCTGAATAACGTAACCAGATTCGTTGGTCCATTCGGCAAAAATTACTGTTCCTTCTAAAGTAGCTTTTATAGGTTCATTTTTAGGTGCCACAATATCAGTTCCCAAATGTTTATTAGCAGATTTCATGTTAAAAGAGTTAGTAATAGTACCTTTTAACGGGCTATAAAAAATAAAGCTGCTTATGGTTGATGGATTTTTATTTGCCGAAGCAAAAAGGTTATATTTTTCCTCGGTTTCTACCATGGTTCTTAAAATAGAATCTTCCTGACTTCTAAGGTTGGTAATGCTTTTATAATCTAAACTGGAATCTATATGTGTTTCCTGATTAAAATCTATAGGATTTCCCTGAATAATGTTTTTAATATTATCAATATACAACTGTTTTTCTGCCAACACCACTTCCATAGAATCTACTTTAAGTGCATTTTGAAGCCCTGTTTTCCTAACGTTTACATTGGCATAACCAGGAATAAATTCTCTAATTGGAGTAAAAGCAATTAGCAAAGTAACGGCAGTAATTAAAAAAATGATAGAAACGCCAACAATAGAAAACACGTTAAGTCTGGATAGACGAAGTGAAACTTTTTCTTCAAAAGTATCATCATTCAGAATTACCAAACGGTACTTATGCTTCAATTTTTGAAACTTCTTTTTCTTTGGGCGACTCATTTATTTTACTCTGCTATTGAAAATATTTTGACAAATGTAGGTAAAAACTAAAAAAACCATCACTCAAACCTTAGATAAAACAAAAATGTTAGCTTTTTTTAACAGCCGCAAAAGTCAAAAAGTTGTGTTATTAAATCAGCTCAAAAAGTATCAATTAAACTTTAATTAGCTAAATTTGTCGGTTCAACTAAGTCAATATGACAGAAAACCAAAGAAATTATTATTTTGGTAATCATTTTGACAACCAATAGAAAAATAAAAATATATAATGTCAGCAGAAGGATTATTAGGTAAAGTACTAAAAACATTTTTAGGAAGTAAAAAAGATAGAGATATAAAAGAATTATCTCCAATTATAGATCAAGTTGCAGCTGTTTACCCTCAGCTAAGTTCATTAACCAATGATGAATTAAGAGCAAAAACAACTTATTTCAAAGAAAAAATTAAAGAAAAAACCAGTACGCTGGAAAATCAAATAGAAGAATTAAAGCAAAAAATTGAGACAGATGCATCACTAAGCATTAACGAAAAAGAAAAAATTTATGCTGAAATTGATGAATTAGACAAACAAGTGCTTTCGTTAATAGAAGAAGTTTTGTTGGAGATTCAACCTGAAGCTTTTGCAGTAATGAAAGAAACTGCCAGAAGATTTTCTCAAAATGAAACCATAGAAGTTGCAGCTTCGCAAATGGACAGAGATATTGCTGCCATTAAAGATAATGTAGAAATTAATGGTGAAAAAGCTACTTACTACAACTCGTGGTTGGCTGCTGGTTCTGAAATTGTTTGGGACATGGTGCATTATGATGTTCAGTTAATCGGTGGTACTGTTTTACATCAGGGAAAAATTGCTGAAATGATGACAGGTGAGGGTAAAACTTTAGTAGGAACATTACCTGTTTACCTAAATGCATTAGCAGGAAGAGGTGTTCATCTAGTAACTGTAAACGATTACTTGGCAAAAAGAGATAGCGAGTGGATGGCTCCTTTATTTGAGTTCCATGGCTTAACAGTTGATTGTATTGATAAGCACCAGCCCAATTCTCCAGAAAGAAGAAAAGCCTATTTGGCAGACATTACTTACGGAACAAATAATGAGTTCGGTTTTGATTACCTTAGAGATAATATGGCTCGTTCTCCAGAAGATTTAGTACAGAGAAAACATCATTATGCTATTGTGGATGAGGTGGATTCTGTATTAATTGATGACGCAAGAACACCATTAATTATCTCAGGTCCTACTCCAAAAGGCGATAAACATGAGTTTTATGAACTCAAACCAAGAGTAGAAAAATTGATGGCTGCACAAAAAGGATTTGCTAATACTGCTTTAACTCAAGCTAAAAAACTACTTGCTCCTGCAATAAATAATGAAAAACTAAGCAAAGAAGCCTTAGAAGAAGGTGGTTTGGCTTTACTTAGAGCCCACAGAGGGTTACCAAAAAACAAAGCTTTAATTAAGTTCTTGAGTGAGCATGGAATAAAATCTATCTTACAAAAAACAGAAAACTTTTACATGCAAGACCAAAACAAGGAAATGCATAAAGCTGATGCTGAATTGTTTTTTATTATTGATGAAAAATCTAATTCTGTAGAACTTACCGATAAAGGGATTGATTTAATAACTGGAACAGGTGATGACCCTAATTTCTTTATTTTACCAGATATTGGTTCTGAAGTAGCTAAGTTGGAGAAATCGGTTAGCAATGAAAAAGAAAAACTTGCCGAAAAAGACAAAGTAATTCAAGATTACTCTATAAAAGCTGAAAGAATTCATACCATTAATCAATTATTAAAAGCGTATGCCATGTTCGAGAATGATGTGGAATATGTGGTGATGGATAACAAAGTAAAAATTGTCGATGAGCAAACAGGCCGTATTATGGATGGAAGACGTTATTCTGACGGTCTTCACCAAGCAATAGAGGCAAAAGAAAATGTAAAAATTGAAGCCGCAACTCAAACCTATGCTACAGTTACGCTTCAAAATTATTTCAGAATGTACCACAAACTTTCGGGTATGACGGGTACTGCTGAAACTGAATCTCAGGAGTTGTGGGATATTTATAAGTTAGATGTTGTTGTAATTCCAACCAACAGACCTATACAACGAAAAGATAAAGAAGATTTAGTTTATAAAACTACCAGAGAAAAATACAATGCCATTATAGATGAAATAGTGGCTTTAGTGGAAGCAAAAAGACCAGTTTTGGTAGGGACAACTTCCGTAGAAATTTCTGAATTGTTAGGTAGAATGCTTAAAATGAAAGGCATTAAACACAATGTATTAAATGCGAAATTACATCAGCGTGAAGCAGAAATTGTAGCTGAAGCAGGTAAGCCTGGAGCGGTAACCATAGCTACCAACATGGCTGGTAGAGGTACCGATATTAAATTGGGCGAAGGTGTTAAAGAAGCTGGTGGTTTAGCTATTGTTGGTACAGAAAGACATGATTCTAGAAGGGTTGACAGACAGCTTAGAGGTAGAGCAGGACGACAAGGGGATCCGGGGTCTTCTCAGTTTTTTGTTTCATTGGAAGACAATTTAATGCGTTTGTTCAATTCTGAACGAATCATTAAACTAATGGACAGAATGGGTATTGAAGAGGGCGAAGTAATTCAGCACTCTATGGTAAGTAAATCCATTGAAAGAGCTCAGAAAAAAGTAGAGGAAAACAATTTTGGTATTAGAAAAAGATTGTTGGAGTATGATGACATTATGAACGCTCAGCGTGAGGTGATTTATACCAAAAGAAGAAAAGCGTTGTTTGGAGAAAGATTGGGTGTTGAAATTTCTAATATGATTTATGATATTGCTGAAGCCTTGGTAGAAGAAAATCAGGAAATGAGAGATTTCGAAAATTTCCAATTAGACTTAATCAGATACTTATCTATTGAGAGTCCTGTAGATGAAAAAACATTCTTAGAAAGCAAAACTGAAGAGCTTACAGAAGATATTCATGAGTTGGCTTATAATCACTATTTAAGAAAATCTGAAGCCTTAGCAGAAACTGCTTTCCCAGTAATTAAAGATGTTTATGAAAACCAAGGAGCAACGTATGAGAATATTTTAGTTCCGATTACTGATGGAATAAAAAGCTTAAATGTTCCTACACCACTTCAAAAAGCGTATGAATCTCAAGGAAAAGAGTTGGTTAAATCTATAGAGAAAGGTGTAATTCTTGCCATTATTGATGATAACTGGAAAGAGCATTTAAGAGAAATGGATGATTTGAAACAATCGGTTCAAAATGCAGTTCATGAGCAAAAAGATCCCTTATTGATTTACAAATTTGAAGCTTTTAAATTGTTTCAATCTATTTTATTAAAAATGAATAAGGAAATTGGCAGTTTCTTAATGAAATGCGGATTACCTAAACCAAAAGATGGAGAGATTAAAGCAAAAGAAGCTACTCCGGCACCAAAATCAGATTTAGATAAATTGGAAACTAGCCGACCAGATAATGCAGGTAATCCGGCACAACCAAATCAACAAGAAAAGCCAAAAGCTCAACCCGTAAGAGTAGAGAAAAAAGTGGGTAGAAATGATTTGTGTCCGTGTGGAAGTGGAAAAAAATACAAACAATGCCACGGAAAATTAGAATAATATCTCTTTTTCTTTTTGGATTTGTTTCTTCAATTTATTCACAAGAAAAAGAAGATCAAAAAAATCTCTTTTTTGAAAGTGAATATGCTGCGGGAAAGATTATTCCTAATTTTTTTGACAATTTTCCAAAAAATACCATGCAAAATACGGTATCATTTTCTGTAGGAAATTACAGAACAGATACTACCAAATGGGAAAGGTATTACAATTTTCCAGAAGTCGGGTTTAGCTTAAATTTTTCGCATTTTGGCAACAACCAAATTTTCGGACATCAAGTAAGCTTAGGAAAGTTTATAGATTTTAGCGTTTTTAATAAATCTAAACACAATTATCATTTAAAATTGGGCTTGGGAATGTCTTATTTTAATAAGACCTATCATCCTATAAATAATCCTGAAAACATTATTGTTAGTGCTCCTTTTACTTGGGATTTTAGAATTGCGTTGAACAGAGAAATTCTTTCGAGAGATAAATTTTCCTTAAAACTTGGTGTGGGGTTGGCGCATCAATCTAACAGTCATGTTAATTTACCCAACAAAGGAATGAACTCCTTATTGATAGGAATTTCAGGGCAGTTTTATGAAAACACTAAAAAAGAAAGGCCTATAGTTAACAATGATTACAATCGTTCTAAAAAGTCTTTTGTCAAATTCCGATATGGATTGGGCTATCATGAGCAAAGTGAAAATGAAGGGCCTGTACAAGGCATTAATCAACCTGTTCATTCTGCTTCGTTAGGTTATGGATATACCATTAACCATCATTCAAAATTGAGTGTGGGTTTTACCTATCGGTTTTATCAGCATTATTACAATGATTTATCTGCTAACAGAGGCGAAAAATTAAATGGCAATCCTACTTTACAAGCTTCCAACTTTATTTTATTTGTAAACAATGAGTTCCTTATGGGACATGTAGGCTTAGATTTAGAATTGGAATTTAATTTATACAAACCCTATTTTAATTATCACCATCCTTCAAAAGGTGTAATTTCTACGTTGAGGCAAGTTTTATCTACTCGTAAGGGATTAAATTTCTATGCTAAAAACACCAATACGCTACCAAAAAGCAATTTGTTTTTAGGTGTTTATGTCAATACCAATATGGGAATTGCCGATTTTTTAGAGTTCAGTATAGGGTATAATCATAATTTTTAATTACTATTTCTTTACCGTCACTACTAAGTATTGTGTTGGATTTTTGTGTTAGAGCTGAAGCAGTCTTTTGTGTTTTCATTATGTCATGTCGAACAAAATTTTACAAGTTGAGGTACTCAACTTAGTAAAATGCAGCTAGAGACATCTTGTTGGTTAGGATTTGAATTTTTAATTAGATGCAAAGGTCAATCAATAAGAAGATTTAGCTTCGCTGAACTTATGTTTCTCGACATCGTTTTTCAGTACTGTTTTATAACAGCATGAAAAACATTGCTCAAAATGACAGGAAAAAACAATATACTTCGTTCGTACTTCACTCGTAAAGACAGAAAAACAATAAACTCATAACCTTATAAACTATTAAACTAACTATTAACTAACTTAAAAAAATACTACTTTTACACTCATGAACCTACTATACATAAAAGCTTTACACATCATATTTGTAGTCACTTGGTTTGCTGGGTTATTTTACATTGTGCGTTTGTTTATCTACCATGTAGAAGCCGAAGAGAAAGAAGAAAGTGCCAAAGCGATTTTGCAAGAACAATATAAAATCATGAGCAGACGCTTGTGGTATGGTATTACTTGGCCATCGGCAATATTAACCGCTTTTTTTGCAGGTTGGTTGCTCTATACCAATTTTGGGTATTATTTATCGCAACCGTGGATGCATGTTAAACTTACCTTTGTAATGGCATTGTATGTTTATCATTTTATGTGTCATCGTATATTTGTTCAGTTGCAAAAAAATGAAATTAAATATTCCTCATTTAAGCTACGCATTTGGAACGAAGTAGCTACCATTTTTTTATTCGCCATAGTGTTTTTAGTTACCCTTAAAGAAGCCATGAGTTGGATTTGGGGTGTTGTAGGTATTGTACTTTTTGGCGTTTTGCTGATGATAGCCATCAGAGCTTACAAAAAAATGAGAGAGAAGTAAATTGATGTGTGGATTGAAAACTTTCTGGTTATAAAAACTAATGATCCTAAGCCACTAACACTTTATTTTTATTAATTACGCCATACACTTTGCCGTTCAATTTTTTACCGATAAAAGGTGAGTTTTTAGATTTAGAAACAATATCGCTAATGGCAAGTTGGGTTTCGCTGTTGGGGCTAAATAAGGTAAGGTTAGCTGCTGTTTTTTCTTTTATTTCAGGAACGGTTAGGTGCAGCAATTGGCGTGGTGCAACGCTTATTTTTTCAATAAAATCGGCTAAAGGCAATTTGTTTTTAATGGCGGTATGAGCAACTGCAAAAGAAGTTTGTAAGTTAATGATACCAAAAGCTGCATGGTCGAACTCACATTTTTTGTTTTCAATATTTTCGGGTGTGTGGTCGGAACAAATAATGTCTATCGTTCCTTCTTTCAGTCCTTTTATTAATGCTTTTTGGTCTTCTTTGGTTCTTAGTGGAGGCAATACTTTGTAGTTGCTGTCAAAAGTTTCCAATGCTGTTTCGTCTAGCAGTAAGTGGTAAGAGTTTACATCAGCAGTAACTTTTAGTCCTTTAGCTTTGGCTTGTTTTATCAGTTCTACCGATTTTTTTGCTGAAATATTGGTTAAGTGAATAGCTGCATCGCAATATTCGGCTAAGTAAATGGCTCGTGCTACTTGCAGTTCTTCGGCTAAAGACGGAATGCCTTTCATTCCCAATCGGGTACTAACCACTCCTTCGTTTATTTGACCTTTGTTAAATATATTCTTTTCGTTAGGAAATTCCATTATCAACCCATTGAATGATTTGGTATAGAGCATGGCTCGGGTAAGCAAACTTGGGTTTTCTATGCTTTTTTTATTGTCGGTAAAAACTATTGCACCGGCATTGTGCATGTCGTACATTTCGGCAATTTCTTTTCCTTCAGCTTTTTCAGACAAACATCCAGCAGGATAAACATTAACAATAGAGTTGTTAGTTTTGTTAATCACATACTCAATTCCAGATTTGCTATCGATAGTTGGATAAGTATCGGGCATGGCAACAACACCTGTAAAACCTCCTAAAGCAGCAGCTTTTAAACCGCTAGTAAAATCTTCTTTGTGTTCATTCCCTGGGTCGCAAAAGTTAGCTCTAAAATCAAACCAACCAATAGAAACGTGCAAATCAGGATAGGAAATTTCCTTGTAGTTCCCTGAATTTTTAATGGATTTAGCTATTTTAACGATAATTCCTTTTTCAATAAGAATGTCCATTTTTTGCCCATTCAAATTTGAGTTGTTGTCAACGATTACTGCTGATTTGATTAGTATGTCCATGTTGTTATCCGTTATCCGTTAATTGTTTCCGTTATTCATTATTTTCTCGCAAAGACGCTAATAAAGTTGTTTGTTAATAGTTATTTGTTAAACTTCTGTCTTCCGTCTTCCAACTTCTGACTTCGGTCTTCTGACTTCGGTCTTCTGACTTCCATTACCTCATCAACCTTATCAAAGCAATTTCTGCTGCTAAGAAAATAAGTGCTAAAATAACGCAAATTTTCCAATATTTTTTCCCTGATTCAATTTCGTTTAGTGCCGACTTAAATGAAATTTCGTTAGCGTTAACAATGTTGGCGTTTAGTCCGTACTGTGTTAGTTGGCTGGCTAGCTCGCTTTCGCTTAAACAAGCTAAATCAGATTCTTTTCTGTTGTAATTAAAAGCAATGCCCATTTCTACTGTTTCGTTGCTAAGTAAATAATTGCCTGCAGTGGTAATTTCGTTGCCAAAGAAAATAGAGGTAGTATTTTGTTCGCTTTTTATTTTTGGAATAATCTCCATGTTGTCATTTTTCAGATGGAAAACATTGTCTTTAACATTGGTGTTGATGTTGATTACATTGTTTTCTCCAATAATAAAATAATTTGGATAAGTCGGTTGACTTAAAAAAGCAATGTTGTACATTACGGGAACAAAAAGTGCGTGATTAGCGAAGTTAGTAGTGGCTTTATTTAGGCTCGAAGCACAAAGATAAACATGTCCTTTATTGATTTTAAAATCGCTAAGAAAAGGCGTGCCGTTATTTAGTGTCAACACATCACTTCTGAAAATGGTATTAAAATCAGCTAAAGCATAATGATTTTTAACCAACGGAAGGTTTAGTTTTTCGGCTTCCTTCTTTTCAAAAACATTATTAAAAATAGGATGTTCGTAGTTAATATCTCTTACTTTTAATGAGGAGGTATCATTAGTTAAATAAGGATTTATCTGAAAAGCATTTGTCAGTAATTGATAGCTTTCTAAATTCATTTCTTCGGTAGGGAAAACCAATAAACTTCCGCCATTTTCTACAAAAGATTTTAGCGTTTGAACCAATCCGCTATTCAGTTCTTTAAGCTCATTCAGTACAATTAAATTAGCTGTTTTTATGAGTGAATAATCTAATTGACCAATGGTTCCTGACATAAAATTGAATAAACTATCGGTTTGGTAAAGAGCTGGAACAGCTTTCTTTTCTGTCGCTTGTTGGTCGTGAATTTCTAAAATATTAATCTGATTAGCAATTTTATAAGAGAAATGAAAAGCATCATCTGAAACCACAGGATGGTCACGTAATTCAATTTTTCCTTGTTGTACGCCTTGCTGCTTGTTTTGATAGTTAAAAGCAATGGTAGTTTTATCATTGGCTTTAACGGAAACACTTGTAGGTGTAATTAATTGCTCATTGATAAATAATTTGACAGGAATATTTTCCACATCTTTTTCTCCTTTATTCACCACAATGGCTTTTAATTCTTCTTGTTGGTTAAATAAATGAGTAGGCGATTCGAACCAACAACTATCAATGTATAAGTTATCTATTTGGTTTCCTACAACAGGGATTAACAACCAATTGATGGAACTATCTTGTTCCAACACATTAAAATCGCTAATGGTTTTTTGGAAATCCGAAAACAGGTAGAAATATTTATTGGCGATATCTGCATTATTAATACCTTCTGTAGCCCTGGAGTATATGGCAGAAAGGTTTTTAGTTTGAGGAACAATTTCTATTTGCTCAATTTTTTCTATGGCTTGATCTTGCGAAAGCAAACGATATTCTCCTGAGGCAAAGGAGTTGGTATAAACCAAAAATTTATCTGAAGCACTATAGTTGTTAACTACTTCGGCAGCATTGAGTTTAGCTTCATCAAGCAAAGAGCCTAAAGCTCCAGTACTTTCCATGCTAAAAGAGTTGTCTATGTAAATGCCAACTACTTTGTTTTTAGGGGAAGTTATTCCGCTGTTGGTTGGTATATAAGGTTGAGCAAAAGCAAAGACTAAGAAACTTATCGCTAAAATTCTGCTGATAAGAATTAGTAAGTGTTTTAGTTTAGATTTAGATTGGGTTTCTTGCGTTACTTCTTTTAAAAACTGAACGTTGGAGAAGTAAATTTTTTTAAACTTTCGGAAATTAAATAGGTGAATGACAATAGGGATGGCTATTGCAAAAAGGGCATAAAGAAATTCTGGATAAACAAATTTCATTTAAGGGCAAAGATAGAAAAATAAATAGTTTAATTAGGTTAAAAGTATATAGTTTATGAGGTTAATAGTTATCCCTCTTTTATACATTGATCTGTATTTTTTTGCTATTTTTGTTTATTGACAAATTTATTATTTGGTTATATAAAGGTTTTTCAGACTAACATATTACCAAAAGCTAGCAACTATTTAGGTATATAGGAATGAAAAAACAATCTGATATTCATTATCAAACTCGAAAAAATAGTTTACTTACTATTGAAAACTTCCCACTAAAGCAGTTAGATAAAATTCCAGCAAGCGGTTTTATTTATTATACTAATTTTTATCAGCTAAAAAGATTACTACAAACTTTTGTATTATTTGCCGCATTTTTTTCTATTAGTTTTAATAGTTACTCGGCTGTAATTACCGTAACCAATACCAATAGTTCTGGGACTGGGTCTTTATCATTATCCATTGGTGTAGCCTTAAGTGGAGACACCATACGCTTTGATCCCAATTTAATTAGTAGTGGAAGTGACACTATTATTTTACAGAATAGAAATATTAATAAATCATTACATATTGTAGGGTTATTTAACTCAACAGACACCCTATACATTAGTGGAAATAACAATAATCGCATTTTTGAAATTACAAATGCTCCAAAAGTAACTTTAGATAGTCTGGTTCTGATATACGGAGTATCAAGTGGGAATGGGGGTGCTATTTTAATTGTAGATTCTGATACGGTAATTATTAATAATTCTATAATAAGAGAAAATACAGCAGTTGGAGGAGGAGGGATTTACATTACTACTTCTGATTATGATTCAACTTTTGTTGCAGTAACTAATTCTATTATAAGTGGGAATGTCTCTAATGGATATGGAGGAGGGATTTATTCGCGTTGTTCTATTTCTTCTGCTTTTTCTGTTTTAACTATTGATAATTCAGATATTATTGGAAATATAGGGGAAGGGATTTATTCTTCTTCGCTTTCTACAAATTCGACTTGTTATGCTTCTGTTTCAGTAAGTCATTCAAATATAAGTGGAAATACAGGGGCAGGGATTTCTTCCTCCTCGGCTTTTCGTTTTTCCTCTTACTCTGTAACTGTCGATAATTCAACTATAAGCGGAAATAGTGGCAGTGGAATTTCGGCTTATTCAATAACTTGTGCTATAACAGTTAGCAATACAAACATAATTGGAAATGTTGGAATGGGAATTTTTTCAGGACCTCAGTATAATTCTATCGTGGTGGTAGATAGTTCAGAGATTAATGGAAATGAAGGTGGAATTTTTTCACATACTTTTTCCACTGGACCTTCTTCGGTAACAGTCAATAATTCAAATATCATTGGGAATAATATTGGGGGAGGGATTTATTCTAGAGCTAATACTGGAGGTTCTAATCTAGCATCTGTTACATTAAGTAATTCATTTGTTTGTGGGAATAATCGTACTAATGGAGGTGGAGGGGGAATTGGTTGTTTTTCTAACTTCTGTGATGTAATCGTGACTAACTCATATATAACTGGAAATACCGCTTTCGGCCGTGGAGGAGGGATTTATTCTAGTTCTTGGGGTAATGTTTCTTCTGTGGTAGTAGATAATTCAAACATAAGCGGAAATGTTGCTAGAGATGATGGAGGAGGGATTGTTTCTGATTCTTTAATAATAAGCAATTCAATTATAAATAGCAATATTGCTACTAACGGAAACGGTGGTGGAATTTATTCTCTTTCTAGTTCTCCTTCTATAACGGTAACTAATTCAACTATGAAATGGAATAATGCCGCTAATGATGGAGGGGGAATTTATTGTTTTTCTAATTCTAGCTCTTGGGGTAATTTTCCTTCTGTGGTAATAGATAGTTCAGATATAAGCGATAATACTACGATAAATAGTGGAGGGGGGATTTATTGCTTCGGTTCCTCTCAAAGTATTGTAACGATAAGTAATTCAATCCTAAACGCAAATATTTCAGGAGCCCAAGGTGGTGGAATTTATACCGCTAAACTAACATTAAGTAATTCAACAATAAGTAATAATATAACAAATTATGGTGGTGGGATTAATGGGGTTTATGTATCTACAACAAATTCAACAATAAGTAATAATACAGCATTATATCAAGGTGGTGGGATTTATTCTGAAAATCCTGCTTCCTTCTCTAGTCCTTATATTTCCTTAGACAATTCAACTTTAAATGGGAATGTTGCTAGTAATAATGGAGGAGGGATTTATACGAGATCATCTAATGCTCCTATTACAGTAACTCATTCAACTATAAATGGGAATATTTCTACTAATGGAAGTGGTGGTGGGATTTATTCTTTGGGACCTCCAATAACAGTAACTAATTCAACGATAAGTGGAAATGATGCAGTTAACGGATTAGGAGGGGGGATTTGGCTTAATAATTCTAACTCTTTTCTAGATATAGGAAGTTCAATTGTAGCTTTAAATGGTAATAGTAATATTTATAGAGGCTCATCTCCAATTATTTCTCAAGGGTATAATATTTTTAGTGATGCACCTTTGGGCAGTATTGCTACCGATCAAATTAATGTGACAGCCACACAATTAAACTTGCAGCCTTTAGCCTATTATGGTGGGACTACTCAAACCATGCCGCCAGATGTTGCTTCTGTTGCTATAAATATGGGGAACCCAACTGATTCTTCTGATGCACAAAATCGCTCAATTACTGGGATAAGAGATGTAGGTGCTGCTGAATATTGTGCTCAAACTACATATTCGACTATTAATTCTACTGCTTGTAATAATTATATCTCCCCAAGTGGGTTTTATACATGGGTAAGTAGTGGCACCTATACCGATATAATCCCTAACTCAGTTGGTTGTGATAGTATTATTACAGTTGTTTTGACTGTAGATAGTACTTCCGCTACTATAAATCCAATTTCATGTGGCAGCTATACTTCACCAAGCGGAAACTATATTTGGTCATGCAGCGGAACATATATGGATACGATTCCTAATTCCGTTGGATGTGATAGTATTTTTACAGTAAATTTAATTATTGCGAATACTTCTTCTTCTACAATAAATCCAATTACATGCTACAGTTATACTTCTCCAAGTGGCAATTATATATGGACAAATACTGGGACTTATATGGATACCATTCCGAATGCAATGGGTTGTGATAGTGTTATTACAATAAACCTAACTATAGATACTACTTCTTCAGCTTCTACTATTGCACCAGCCGTATGCGACAGTTATACTTCGCCAAGTGGCAATTACACATGGATAAGCAGTGGAACTTATACGGATACGATTCCTAATGCCATTGGTTGTGATAGTGTTATCACGATTAATTTAACTATTAATGGTGTTTCTTCTACTTCTACCATTAATCCAACCGTATGTGATAGCTATACTTCACCAAGTGGCAATTACACATGGATAATTAGTGGAACTTATACGGATACGATTCCTAATTCCGTTGGTTGTGATAGCGTTATTACTATTAATTTAACTATTACTGTAGTTGATGTTACTACTTCTTTAAATGCTAATACTATTACTGCTAATCAATTAGGAGGAACATATCAATGGGTAGATTGTTCAGGAATGACTCTGATTATTGGAGCTACTAACCAATCATACACTGCTACGGCTAACGGAGACTATGCCGTAATCGTCACCATTAATGGATGTTCTGACACTTCTGTTTGTTCTACAGTAACAGGAGTGGGAATAATGGAGAATGGATTTGGGAAAGAAATATTACTTTTCCCTAATCCAACAGACGGGAATTTCTCGATTGATTTAGGAGAAAACTACCAAAGTGTAATAGTTACGGTGACAGATTTGAGTGGTAAGTTAATATTGTCTAATACATACGAGAACAGTCAACTATTGAACTTAAACATAGATGAAATAGCGGGTGTTTATTTGTTGATTATTGAATCAGGAAGTAAGAAAAAGATAATTAGATTGGTAAAAGAATAAATCCCCTTCTGGTAAGTTTAACGAAGTGTATTTTCGAGGTAAATTTCTTCATCAATTAACTTTTTTCAAACCTCAAACCTCAAACTTTGAACAAGAAACCTGAAACCTACTTGTACCAACCAGCATACATTACATAGCTTTCGGCAATTCTTTTAATCTCCCCTTCAGAAAGTGCTGCATTCATTTCTTTTACTTTTTTGGCAGGCACTCCGGCATAAATGCAATTGGCTTCCACATGTGTTCCTTGGGTGACAACAGCTCCCGCAGCTATAATGGTATTACTTTCTACTACTACTCCATCCATAACAATAGCTCCCATGCCTATTAGTACATTGTCTTTTACGGTACAACCATGCACTAAGGCATTATGTCCGATAGAAACATTGTTGCCAATATTGGTAGGGTGTTTTTTGTAGGTACAATGGATTACAGCTCCATCTTGTATGTTTACTCTGTTGCCCATGCGAATATAATGCACATCGCCTCTAATTACTGCGTTGTACCAAACACTACATTCATTTCCCATTACTACATCACCAATAATAGTTGCATTTTCTGCGAAAAAACAATCCTCTCCAAATTCAGGAGCTTTGTCGTTTAGTTTTTTTATTAAAGCCATATTTACCGTTTATATATTAAAACCTACCATTTATAGGTTAGTTGATGTGAATCATTGTTTAGTATGTCAAAAATTCCTAAATTGCAAAATGATTTACAAGTAAAATAAATACCCCATACAAAGTTACAATATAAATTTTGCTTTGTGACGCAACTTTATGGGTAATAAATGAGTCTAAGTGTTACATAATTAATTCTTTTCTGTATGAAAAAATTTTATAGTTTTTTAATTTTAGTAGTATTTGTGTTTAGTTCTAATATACATGCTACTCCTATTACAATAGGAACAGGAACAACTACCAATACAACTACAACTTATCCAGCACCTTATGGTAACTGGTATCATGGGGCAAAACACCAGTTTTTAATTTTAGCCTCAGAGCTTAGTTCGGCAGGAATGACGGCAGGAAATATTAATAGCCTAGCTTTTGATGTAGCTCAGGCTCAAGGAACTCCTTTACAAGGGTTTACTATTGCGTTAAAATTAACTTCTACTACTACTGTCTCAGCTTTTGAAACAGGTTTAACAACCGTTTACGGACCACAAACTCATACTGATGTTGTGGGTTTAAATAATCATATGTTTATAAGCCCTTTTTATTGGGATGGAACTTCTAATTTGTTGGTAGAAACTTGTTTTAACAATGCCTCTTGGACTAATAATGCAATGATTTATAACTCTACAACTTCATTTGCAAGTTCCATTTGGTATAGAGCTGACAATCCGAATGTCTGTACATCTCCTTTGTCTAGTGTGACTGGAACTCAAAGACCTAATATGATTTTTGATTGGACAGCAGCTAATATTCCACCTTCAAGTAATTTTTCAGCGAGTACTACATACACTTGTTCTGGAGGGGTTTTGTTTACTGATTTATCAACTCAAAACCCAACATCCTGGCTATGGAATTTTGGTGATGGAAATACTTCGACACAACAAAACCCTACACATACTTATTCATCTAGTGGTACTTATACAGTAACCTTAATTACTTGTAATGCTTTTGGTTGTGATACTTTAGCTATGAATAATTTAATCACCGTAAATCTTTCAGGAGCTACGCCAGTAGCAGCATCTTGTACGCCTAATACGTTAACTTACTGTTGTGGCTTTGGAATCACACAAGTAGATTTTAATACCATAAGCAACTCTTCAACAGATGGTGCAGCAGGGTATAGTGACTTTACTTGTTATCAAACTACAGTTTTTGAAGGGGCTTCCTATACTTTATCCATTGGGAGTTCAGCTCAATCTACCCAAAATTATGCAGCTTGGATAGATTTTAATAATGATGGAGTTTTTAATAATACTACTGAACGAGTTTTTACAGCTACATCTCAAATGAACACTTCAGGGAGTGTTGCTATTCCATCCGGAGCAGTTTTAAATACACCTTTAAGAATGAGAATTTCTGCTGATTATGACTTTAGTGCAGCTCCTACACCTTGTGGAGATTTAGATTTTGGTCAGGCTGAAGACTATACGGTTATTATTACCCAAAACTTAAATGCTCCAATAGCGGCTTTTAGTCCATCACCCAACCCAAGTTGTAGTGGAACAGTTTGTATTACCGATCAATCTCAAAATGTACCGACATCATGGCTGTGGAATTTTGGTGATAGTAATATTTCTACACAACAAAACCCTTGTCATACTTATGCGGCAGATGGTGTTTATACTGTAACACTTATTGCTACCAATGCCAACGGAAGTGATACGGTTACTCAAACAGTTAACATAACAACAGCAAACCAAGTGTTGGCTGCAAGTTGTACGCCCTCTACGCTTTCTTATTGCTGTGGTTATGGAATTTTAGATGTTAGCTTTAATACCATTTCTAATTCATCGGCAGATGGTTCAGAAGGATATAAGGATTTTTCTTGCTCTCAACAAACAACGCTTAATGAAGGTTCTTCTTATGTTATAAATATTACTACAGGGTCAAGTAATGCCCAAGATACCAAAGCTTGGATAGATTTTAACAATGATGGTGTATTTAATAATACGAATGAATTAGTACTTACCATAAACAATGCTTTTAATCCGATAGGAAATATTACTATTCCTAGTGGAGCAGTTTTGAATACACCTTTAAGAATGAGAATAACTTCTGATGTAGTGGGAAATGTTCAAAATGCATGTGGCAACTCTAATTTTGGTCAGACAGAAGATTATGGTGTTGTTATTCAACCGAACACATCACCACCTACGGCTAATTTTGTAGCTTCAGACACCAACACTTGTTCAGATACTATTCATTTTACAGATTTATCAACGAATATTCCAACTGGTTGGACGTGGTATTTTGGAGATGGAAATACTTCGACACAACAAAATCCATCACATTATTATGCCAACCCTGGAACTTATACAGTTAGTTTAGTGGTTACGAATGCTTTTGGACAGGATTCTGTGGCATTTGTAAATTACATTACCATAGAATGTCTTAATACAATGCCAATAAGTGGTTCTGTTGTATTTACAGATTGTAATGGTACGCTTTACGATGATGGAGGACCAAGTATGTCTTACTCAAATAATACCAATGGAGTAGTAACTATTCAGCCTGCTGGTGCAGCACAAATAACATTAAATTTTGTGTCTTTTAACTTTGAAAGTGGATTTGATTCCTTAATTGTTTATGATGGACCAACAACAGCTAGTCCTGTTTTAGCAGGGTTGTCAGGTAATGTCTTGCCTGCACCTATCACATCAAGTGGAGGAAGTATTACCATAAGACAAAAAAGTGATTTTACGGTTGTTAGACCAGGATTCCAATTAAATTGGACTTGCTCTACTGTTGGAATAGATGAAAATTTATTGAGTACAGACATAAATGTATATCCGAATCCTGTTTCGAATATATTGCGTGTTGAGGTAAATAATTTTAACGTTGATATAAAAGAATTAGTATTAGTGAACACAATAGGACAAGTTATGGATAAAGTACTGCCACAAGCTAATGTTTTTATTTATGAGTTTAGTGTTGCTCATCAACCCAAAGGAATTTACTTTATGAATGTTATTTCAGACAAAGGAGTAATAACGAAAAAAATTATAGTTCAATGATAAAAAGAGTTTTAATACTATTCGTTGCCATTATTAGTAGTGGTTATTTGTTTGCATCCCATTTGGTAGGAGGAAGTTTGGGCTATGAATACATGGGTCAAGTAGGGGCAAATTATAGATATAAGATAATACTTACCGTATATAATAATTGCGATAATAATTCTCAAATCCCCATACCTGTTGCATCACATAATGTCTCTATTTATCAACAAGATATAGGTGGAAACCCAATGGGTGGAGGAAATAAAAGTCTTTTTCAGACTGTCTCCGTTCCAATTGTAGACTCTAATTTAGTTCAACCTCCCGTTTCAAGTGGTTGTGCAGTAGGTCAGAGTGTTTGTATTTATAAAGCTGTTTATGAAACGTTGGTAGATTTACCTTTAAACTTTAACGGGTATCATTTATATTTTGAAAATTTTGCTAGAAATGCTGCTATTACTAATTTATTAAATCCCGGAGGTACAGCTATGGCTTTTCATGCTTATATAGCCCCTTCGTTGGTAAATAATAGTTCGCCTATTTTTCAAGATGATCCGGTTCCTTTTTTATGTGTAAATGATACAGTTTCTATATTGAATACTGCTATAGACCCTGATGGAGATCAACTGATTTTTTCTTTTGTAACGCCTTTTCAAGGTGCAGGACAAGCTCCAAGTCCACTTCCATGGACAATTCCAGCGGTAAATTATAATGGTGGTTATTCAACAGCTCAACCTTTTGGTGCAGGAGGTTTTTCTTTTATTAATGGAGCTACCGGATTAACACAATATATGTCTCCTACAACAGGTAATTATGTTGTTGCCGTTGAAATTAGAGAGTATAGAAATGGAAACTTAATAGGAGTTTCAAGAAGAGATTTACAATTATTAGTGATTATTTGTCCGCCTAATCCCGCTCCAAACCTATCAAATACAGGAGGAAGTGGAGTAACTCAATACACCATTAGTGAATGTGATAATTTAACATTTCCTATAACATTTACGGATCCTAATGGAGATAGTTTAACATTAACTGCTACAGGTCAAATTTTTGACCCTAATTTTATGAATCCTCCTGCAACAATTAATTCACCAGTAACTGGAGCAGCAACAGTAACTTCTAACTTTAGCTGGACAGCTCCTTGTGGTTCTGCCCAAGCATTACCCTATCAATTTTCAGTATCAGCAATAGATGATGGCTGCCCTCCAAAAACAACTAATGAAGTATATCAAATTACTGTGGAACCACCAACACCACCAGATACCATTATTGGTCCTTTAACAGTTTGCCCGAATACAACAGCTTCATATACTACAAGTCCAATTTCTGGCTACACTTTTAATTGGGTGGTTACAGGAGGAACAGTCGCTTCAGGGCAAGGAACCGATTCTATTACAATTAATTGGGGAAGTTCAGGGACAGGTACAATTACCTTGAATAGCTTAAATGGTTGTGGTTGTCCTTCAGATGTAATAAGTGTTAATGTAAATATTTTACCATCTCCTTTTGCAAATGCTGGAAATGATACCACCATTTGTTTAGGAGATAGTGTTCAATTAGGCGGTAGTCCAACTGGACCAAGTGGTTCTACTATTACTTGGTCACCAACAACAGGCTTATCTAATCCAAATATAGCTAACCCTATAGCTTTTCCTTCTTCAACTACCACTTATATTGTAAGTGTTGATAATGGTATTTGTCCAACAACGGATACGGTTACTGTTTTTGTTGGTTCAGCATTGATTAATGCAGGAAATGATACCACTATGTGTGTTGGAGATTCTGTTCAATTAAATGCAACAGGAGGAGTAAGTTATTCTTGGTCTCCAACAACAGGCTTGTCTAATCCAAACATAGCTAATCCGATAGCATTTCCTAATACTACCACTACTTATGTAGTAACCGTAACAGATTCGCTTAGTTGTACAGGAGTTGACTCGGTTACGGTAACAGTTGTTACTCCACCAGTAATAACCATTACCAATGACACTACTATATGTGATGGAGCTTGTGCACAGTTAAATGCCACAGGAGGCACAACTTATTCATGGTCGCCAACAACAGGATTGTCTAATCCAAACATAGCGAACCCAACAGCATGCCCAACAGTAAATACAACCTATGTAGTAACTGTAAGTAATGCAGCAAATTGTACAGCAATAGATAGTGTGACCATCACTTTAAATCCATTACCAACCATAACAGCAAGTAACGATACTACAATATGTGATGGAGCATGTACACAACTAAACGCATCAGGCGGAACAAGTTACACATGGTCACCAAGCACAGGGTTGTCTAATCCAAACATAGCGAATCCAACAGCTTGCCCGACAGTAACTACAACTTATGTTGTAACAGGTACAGATGCTAACAGTTGTACTAATACAGATACGGTTATTGTAATAGTAAGTCCATTACCAACAGCTAATGCAGGAAATGATACGACTATTTGTATTGGAGATTCTGTTCAATTAAACGCTACAGGAGGAACAAGCTACACATGGACACCAACAGGAAGTTTAACGAATCCAAATATAGCTAATCCGATAGCCTTTCCAAATACAACTACTACTTATGTAGTAACCGTTACCGATGGTTTAGGATGTGTTGATATGGATACAGTTATTGTAACAGTTGTTACTCCACCCGTAATAACCATTACCAATGACACTACTATATGTGATGGAGCTTGTGTGCAGTTAAATGCCACAGGAGGTACAACTTATAGTTGGTCACCAACAACAGGATTGTCCAATCCAAACATAGCGAACCCAACAGCATGTCCAACAGTAAATACAACCTATGTAGTAACTGTAAGTAATGCAGCCAATTGTACAGCAACAGATAGTGTAACCATCACTTTAAATCCATTACCAACCATAACAGCAAGTAATGACACTACTATATGTGACGGAGCATGTGCACAATTAAATGCATCAGGAGGAACAAGCTACACTTGGTCACCAACAACAGGATTGTCTAGTCCTAATATAGCGAATCCAACAGCTTGCCCGACAATAACTACAACTTATGTTGTTACAGGCACAGATGCTAACAGCTGTACCAATACAGATACGGTTATTGTAACAGTAAGTCCTTTGCCAACAGCCAATGCAGGACCAGACACGAGTATTTGTGGCGTAGGCTCAGTAGTAATAGGAGGGTCACCATCAGGACCGTCAGGATTAACTTTTAGTTGGAGTCCTGGAACAACATTAAATGACAGCACTTTGGCAAATCCAACAGCAAGTCCAATAGTAAATACTACTTATGTGTTAACGGTTACAGATACCAATGGTTGTGAAAATGCAGATACTGTAAATGTCACCATTAATACTCCACCAGTAGTAGATGCTGGTAATGATACCAATATATGTACAGGAAGTTCAGTAGTAATAGGAGGGAATCCAACTACACCATCCAGTGCATCTACGTACAGCTGGACACCAGCAGGTACCTTAAACAATACAACAATAGCTAATCCTACAGCTACACCAACAGTAAGTCCAACTACTTATTATGTAACGGTTACCGATTCGGTAGGTTGTACCAATATAGATAGTGTAACCATCACTTTAAATCCATTACCAACCATAACAGCAAGTAATGATACTACAATATGTGATGGAGCATGTGCACAATTAAATGCATCAGGTGGAACAAGTTATGTTTGGTCGCCAACAACAGGCTTATCCAATCCAAATATTGCGAACCCAACCGCTTGTCCAACAGTAACTACAACCTATGTAGTTACAGGAACAGATGCTAACAGCTGTACCAATACAGATACGGTTATTGTAACAGTAAGTCCATTACCAACAGCTAATGCAGGAAACGACACGACTATTTGTATAGGAGACTCAGTTCAATTAAATGCAACAGGAGGAACAAGTTACACATGGACACCGACAGGTAGTTTAACGAATCCAAATATAGCTAATCCGATAGCATTCCCTAACACTACCACTACTTATGTAGTAACTGTTACGGATGGTTTAGGATGTGTTGATACGGATACAGTTATTGTAACAGTGGCAAGTCTTCCAGTAATAACCATTACCAATGACACTGCAATATGTGATGGAGCTTGTGTGCAGTTAAATGCCACAGGAGGCACAACTTATAGTTGGTCGCCAACAACAGGATTGTCCAATCCAAACATAGCGAACCCAACAGCATGTCCAACAGTAAATACAACCTATGTAGTAACTGTAAGTAATGCAGCAAATTGTACAGCAACAGATAGTGTGACCATCACTTTAAATCCATTACCAACCATAACAGCAAGTAACGATACTACAATATGTGATGGAGCATGTGCACAATTAAATGCAACAGGAGGAACAAGTTACACATGGTCACCAACAACAGGTTTATCAGATAGTACTATTGCTAATCCAACAGCTTGCGTTACTTCTCAAACAACTTATGTTGTTACAGGAACAGATGCTAATGGCTGTGTTAATTCAGATACGGTAACAATTAGTATAAACCCTTTGCCTACAATAACTGCAAGCCCAGATGTTTGGGTGTGTGTAGGGGATAGTGCTCAAATTTTTGCTAATGGAGGAACGAGCTATACATGGTCGCCAACAGCAGGATTAAGCAATCCTAACATTTCAAATCCGATGGCAGCTCCTGCAAATACTACCATGTATGTAGTAACTGGAACAGATGCTAACGGTTGTTCTAATACAGATAGTGTTTTAGTTACAGCAAATGATACTGTACCTATTAGTTTAGCAAACGATACTACTATTTGTGCCGGAGATTCAGTTCAGTTAGGAGGAAATCCAACTTCAGTTCCAGGCACATCATTTAGTTGGTCGCCTGCTGCGTCTTTAAATAACCTTACTTCAGCAAATCCAATAGCTTTTCCAACAGTTACAACTACTTATTATGTTACCGCTACTAACGATACGTGTTCTACAACAGATTCAATAACGGTTACAGTTCATCCAATATCTAACATTAGTGCAGGAAATGATTTGAGCATGTGTTTTGGAGATACTGTTCAATTGACTGCTAGTGGAGGAGCTAGTTATACATGGTCTCCAGGTAATTCACTTTCAGATTCTACTATTTTTAATCCATTGGCTTTCCCAACAGCAACTACTTCTTACATCGTTAATGCTTTAGACACAAATGGATGTAATAATAGTGATACTGTTTTAGTTACTGTAAACCCATTGCCAACTATAAATGCTGGAAATGATGTGTCAATATGTGATGGAGATACTGCTCAATTACAAGCTACAGGAGCTTCGAGCTATTTGTGGACGCCAAGTGTTGGTTTATCGGATACTACTATTGCTAATCCGTTGGCATTTCCAACTGTTACTACTTCTTATGTTGTAACAGGAACAGACACTAACAGTTGTTCAAATACAGATACTGTTGTGGTAAATGTAAATGCTTTACCAACCATAACCGCTTTTAGTGATACTGCAGTTTGTTCAGGCGTTTCAGTTCAGCTTAATGCTACTGGAGGAAGTGCTTATACATGGACACCTGCTGCATCTTTAAACAATGCAAACATTCCAAACCCTATTGCATCACCATTAACAACTACTACTTATTCAGTTACGGGTGTAGATACTAATGGTTGTAATAATGTTGATTCAGTAACCATTACGATAAACGCATTACCAACTATTAATGCTGGAGCTGATGTGTCTATTTGTATTGGAGATACTGCTCAATTACAAGCTACAGGTGGAAATAGTTACCTATGGACACCAAGTGCAGGTTTGTCTGATACCACTATTGCCAATCCGTTAGCATTCCCAGCAATTACCACCACTTATATTGTGATGAGTACAGATACTAATACTTGTGAAGGAACAGATACAGTTGTGGTAACAGTAAATCCATTACCTACTATTAGTGCTGGCTTAACTGATACGGTTTATATGTGTGCAGGAGATTCTGCTCAGTTGAATGTTACAGGAGGAACAAGTTATGTATGGACGCCAAATACCAATATCACTAACAATACTATTGCTAATCCCTTTGTTTTCCCTCCAGTTACTACCACCTATTATGTAACAGGTTCAGATACTAACTCATGTAGCAACTTCGATTCTGTTGTAGTAAGCGTATTTGCTATTCCTAATTTAACAGATACGGTGCTTTGTATTGGAGATAGTATTCAATTAACAGCCTATGGTCCACCCGGAGCAACTTACACATGGACGCCTCCAACTGATTTGTCAAATCCTAATATTGCTAACCCATATACATCAACTACGGTAACAATTACTTATACAGTTACTGTTCAGGATACCAATGGATGTATTGACACAACGCAAATTACGGTTACTGCCGAAGATAAGCCTAATGCTGCTTTTACAGTGGAAACAACACCTGCTTGTGATGGAATATTAGCTATTTTTGATAATACTAGTACGGGAGCAGATAGCTATTTATGGTTGTTTGGAGATGGTAGTCAGTCAAATGAAACACATCCAACTTATGTGTTTACTTACGGTTCTTCATTTACTACTATTTTAAATGCTTATAGTACCAATGGATGTTTAGATACTGCTATGTTTAATATTTCATCATTAAGTTTTGAAGAACAATTTAACTTAACACCACCAAGTGTGTTAACACCTAATAGAGATGGACACAATGATGAATTTAAATTAGATTTACCCGAAGCAATAAGTGCATGTACTAACATTGAAATCTTTAACCGTTGGGGTATGAAAATGTTTGAATCTAAAGGGCAGAACATTGGGTGGGATGGAAGAACAACTGCTGGTGAAGAAGTTCCTGATGGTACCTATTTCTATATTGTAGATGTTAAAGGTATTATTAAAAAAGGTTCTATTACCTTGATGAGATAATTTAAATTGTTTGAGTACTAAGATTAAATAATTTTTGAAAGCACTATTTTTTTAGTGATATTTGCTCTTGATACTCAAACAATTTAAAAACACCATGAACAAATTATTTTTACTTCTACTAAGCATTAGTCTTTTCAGTTTTTCATTTGCACAGCAGCAAAGTTTACCAAATAATCCTCATCAAAACGCATTTGATGTAGCTTATCAGCAATACCCACAAGTTCCAAAAGGAATGTTGGAAGCTGTTTCGTTTACTATGACTCGTTTTCGTCATATAGAAAATGAAGATCAAGGTTGTGCTGGGTTACCCTTAGTATATGGTGTTATGGGATTGACATTAGATGGTGAAGGTTATTTTAAAAATAACCTGAATTATGTTGCTCAATTATCAGGAATAAGTGTTCAGCAAATAAAAACTAGTCCACAACAAAATATTTTGGCATTTGCTGCTGCTTACAATACTTTATTACAGCAATTAAATGGTAATAAAAGCAATATTGAAAATCATGCTTCCATTTTATCTACTTTAAGTGAATTGCCTTATAATGGGTTACAACAAGATTTTGCCTTAAACTCGCATTTATATTCGGTTTACAGTTTTTTAAATGATAAGGCTGCACAAGCTCAGTATGGTTTTCCACAACATAACTTTGGTTTGGAGAAAATTTTTGGTAAAGAAAATTTAAGAATTTTAAGTGCTAAATATATTAAAGTTACGGATGAAACTATTACTGATGCTAACGGAAACACTTATCAAGCATCAAACATAGGGAATAAATCACCTGATTATCCACCAGCACTAACAAACTTAACCTCTTGTAATTATAGTTCTAGAAATGGAGTAGCTGTTTCTGCAGTAACTATACATACTATTCAAGGGAGTTATGCAGGAGCTATTTCTTGGGCAAATAACTGTTCATCAAATGTTTCTTACCACTATGTGTTACGTTCATCTGACGGACAAATTACACAAGTAGTATTAGAAGCAAACAAGGCGTGGCATGTAGGTTCAGAAAATCCTTATACTATAGGCTTTGAGCATGAAGGTTGGGTAAATGATTCTACATGGTACACTGCTGCTATGTATCAATCTTCTGCGGCTTTAGCCAAAGATATTACCCAAAGTGGTTACGGAATTAGTGCGTTGAGAGCAGCTTATTTTCCTTGGTCAAGATTTACAAGATACAACGTTGCAGGAATTCCAGGAAGTTGTGTGAAAATTAAAGGACATCAACACTATCCTAATCAATCACATACAGACCCAGGTCAAAATTGGGATTGGGATTATTACTACAAACATTTAAACAACACTACCACAGTTACTAATTATACTGCATCATCAGGAACAGTTACCGATTTAGGTGGAGCAAGTGGAAATTACACCAATGATGAACGTACCTTGCAATTAATTCAGCCGACAGGAACCAATCAAATTAACCTTACCATCAATCAGTTTGATGTTGAAAATACGTGGGATTACCTATATATTTATAATGGAACAAGTGTGTTTTCACCAAAAATTGGAGAATATACAGGAACTTCTATTCCTTCAACTATTACTGTAAATGGAAGTGCAGTGTTGATAGAGTTTCGTTCCGATTGTGCCACAACAGCTCCCGGATATAGCATCAGTTGGAATGCTGTTTCTCCAGACATTACCGCCCCCACTACATCCGTTTCAGCTCCAACAGGCTGGGTAACGAGCAATTTTACAGCCAACTTTACCGATGTAGATAATGTGGGAGGAAGCGGTATACAAAAAAGCTACTATCAAGTAATTGATTTTGATGGCACCGAATGGAGAGCCAATGCTAACAACGGTTTTTTTGCAGACAACTTCGCTACTAATATACACTCAGAGTGGAATCAAGTAGTAGGAATATGGAACATCAATTCAGGTGCATTATACCAATCTGACGAAAATGAAGGAAACACCAGTATATCTGCCTACTTAAACCAAAGTTTATCCAATAGGCATTTGTACCACTTTAAAGCCAGTATTAATGGTTCAGGAACCAACAGAAGAGCAGGATTCCACTTTTTTGCCGATGATGATACCCTTACCAACAGAGGAAACTCTTACTTTGTTTGGTTTAGAGTAGATGACGCTAAACTACAAATCTATAAAGTAGTAAACGATGTATTTGGACCACCTGTGTTAGATATGCCACTAAGCACCGTAGCCGGACAGTTGTACGATTACAAAGTAATATACGATAGAATATCAGGAGACATGATAATATACAGAGACGACACCTATATTACCACATGGAACGATAATTCACCAATAGCTACAGGGAACTACATTTCATTCAGAAGTGGAAATGCCACCATGTCGGTAGCCGAACTAAAAGTATATCGCTCTAGGTATCCATCAGTAACGGTAACTGTTGGTAATCCCACTACATCAGATATTCGTTATCAAAACCCTAACCCAAGCACACCAAGCGGTAAAGTAAAATCATTGGTAGATGATAATGCCAACAATATATCTGTAATCGCAGAACAACTTATCAATGTAGATTGGACATCACCACTAAGCTTTACCACTAATGATGGAACAGCAGCAGACATAGACACTACCAATGTTAACACTCAACTAAGTGCCAACTGGAATACCACCACCGACTCACACTCTAACGTAGTAGCTTATTGGTACGCCATAGGCACCACAGCAGGCGATTCCAATGTAGTATCATGGACCAACAATGGAATGAATACAGCCATTACCCATACAGGCTTATCCGTACCATTTAATCAAGATTATTATTTCTCTATAAGAGCAGAAAACGGAGCAGGATTACTCACCCAAGTACCAACAGACGGACAATGGGTAGTAATGGCAACTAGCATCAACGAAATCGCTACAGCAAGCTTTTTGGCTTATCCTAATCCATTTCAAAACCAATTAGAAATAAACTTTAAACAAGCACAAGCGAGTGAAATAAGCCTCTATGATAACAATGGTAAGTTGATATTCACCAAAAAAGTAAACCAACAAAACCTACAATTAGATTTAAGTAAATACCAACTAAATGCAGGAAACTATAATTTAGTGATAACAGCCAACAACAAAACTGAAGTGCTAAAATTGTTGAAGCAGTAAGGGAGAGATAAAATATACAAAAATCACTTAATAACCTTAAATGAACTTCACACTTAAACTAATTTACAACTTTTCAAACCGATACCCTTGTTCAGCAAAATGGGCTAATACTTTTGGTAAAGTAAATTTAAGATTATCGGCAGCTTTCATGCTATCATGAAAGACAATGATGGCTCCTTCGGCAGCGTTGTTTATTACATTGCTTAGGCATTTTTCTGTACTTGTCTTTGGGTCAAAATCACCACTTAACACATCCCACATAATTACTTGGTAATTATTTCTTATCAGCTCATACTGAGATTTTTTTATTCTGCCATAAGGTGGACGAAATAGCTTGCTTTTAACTACTTCTTCGCATTTTTTTATGTTACGGAGGTAATCTTCGTTGTTGGTGTGCCAACCGTTTAAGTGGTGATGTGTATGGTTGCCAACAGCATGTCCTTCTTCCATTATTTTATTGAAAATAATAGGATATTTTGCTACATTATTACCAATACAAAAGAAAGTAGCTTTTGCATTAAATTTTTTTAGTGATGCTAATGTCCACTCTGTAATTTCAGGGGTTGGACCATCATCAAAAGTGAGGTAAATAATTTTTTCGGTAGTGGGAATTTTCCAAACAAAATTGGCGTAATATTTTTTGAGAAAAAATGGCGATTTTACTAAATACATTTATTCTGCTTGAATTGTTGGCGCAACCAGTTTTTTTGTGATTTTTTCAGCAATTAATGGAAAATGAATTTTGATTATTTTATTAATATCACTTTCGCTAGAATTAAACCTGGAGATAATTGCTCCCGAACTTACTTCTTTGGTGTTACTATTAATAATGGTATAATGTACTTTTATTTCTCTTTTGTATTGATCTTCGCCAGCTTTATAAGCATTGTCAGCACTTTTTTTAATGTCTAGTTGATTGATAAATACATAATATGTTGCTTCGTAAGTTTTGTTTAAATTGGGAATTAGGTTTTCATTGGTAATAACGGTATTCATAAATTTTTCACGATTATCTACTTCAGAAACAACCTCACCGTTTTGTATGGTTGCTGCTTGTGGCTCTTTTTCTTTTTCTTTGGGTTTAATTTTATTGAATAGCTTTTTAGCAGGAGTTTCTTTTTCTACAACTTCGGGTTCAATTATTTGGTATTTGTAGCCAATGGAACTGTAGATATAAGTCAGTTCTTTTTGAACAACATCTTGTTCCATAGTATAAAACGATAATGGATTAAAATACTCTTTAAGTGAGATAAATAGATTTTTATCTAATTCTGCACGAAACATAGCTTTTATTTCATGAAAATTCATTTCGTTTTTCTGACTTAAATCTCCATCAATATCAGAGAAGTACATTTTAGATTCGAAAGGAATGATTAGCACATTGTTTTTGGTTGCAGGGTCGTGTATGATAGCATCACCTGTAGTTGTTTCTTGGGCAGATAAAATGCTAACGTTTATAATTGCAAATAATAATAGAATCTTGGAAATTAATTTCATAGGTTAATTTTTTATTGATGAATAATGCTATTCACCATAAAATTATGCCAAAATATGTTATAGAAAACTTTAAGCGAGGGAAGTTTGTAAACAAATAGAAGTTAATTAAAACCTAAGCCAGTCAGTATTGGCATATAGCATTAAAGCCAATAAAAGCACCATGCCTGCTACTTGTGCATATTCCATAATTTTTTCATTAGGTTTTCTGCCAGTAATCATTTCATATAATAAAAACATAACATGCCCGCCATCCAAAGCTGGAATAGGCAATAAATTCATAAATGCTAACACCAACGAAATCCAAGCAGTTTTTTCCCAGAAATTTTGCCACACCCATTCTGATCCAAAAAGTTTGCTTATTGTTGCAAATCCTCCCATTCCTTTATAAGCTCCGGTTTCAGGATTAAGCATTAATTTAAATTGCTTGTAATAGTTTACAATTTTTTCAACAGCAATTTCAATGCCTCTAGGAAAAGCAGCAAAAAAGGAATAATGAACAGTTTTTGGGGTATAAACTCCTTCTTTCTCTAGTTCAGTTAATGAATACGCATAAGGAGAAACACCAATAAAAGCAGAATCTACAATTTCAACAGGAAGTGTAATGGTTTCGCCATCTCTTATAACTTTTATATCTACTGTTTGGTTAATGTAAGGAGTTAGTTTGTCTTTAAACTCATCATAATAATTAACAGTTACATCATTTATTCCAATAATTTTATCTTTTGGCTGAAGACCTGCTTTTTCAGCAGGGTAATCTTTTAATGTGCCGCCAACTGTAAAAGGAATTCGGTAGGCAAATAAAGGACCTCTTTTTTCTTTTAATAACTTGTCAATTAAATCGGTAGGTATATCAAGTGTTACTTGCTCTCCATTACGTTCTACCACCATTGTTTTGGAATAGAACATTTCTTCTTGCATTTGCTCAAAGGTTTCAGGAGATTTTCCATTAATGGTAATAATTTTATCTCCTGTTTGTAAGCCAATTTCGTTGGTAATAGACTCATTTAAACACCAAACACCATCTTCAAGCTCGCTAGCAGGCAAGAACTTTTCGCCATAACCCATTAAAACAAAACTATAAATTAAAAAACCTACAATTACGTTTACAATTATACCTCCAAGCATAATGATTAATCTTTGCCAAGTTGGTTTAGCACGAAACTCCCACGGTTGTGGTGGCTGTTTCATTTGTTCTTTGTCCATGCTTTCGTCAATCATTCCGGCAATTTTAACATAACCACCTAATGGCAACCAACCAATACCATATTCGGTATCACCAATTTTCTTTTTATACAAAGAAAACCATGGGTTAAAGAATAGATAAAAACTTTCTACTTTAGTTTTAAAAAATTTAGCAGCAAAAAAATGACCGCCTTCATGCAGTACCACTAAAATAGAGATGCTTAAAAGAAGTTGTCCGCCTTGTATAATGTATTCCATGTTTTAAAATTAAATTCGGGCGAAGTTACTTTTAAATTGTCAATTATAAAATTTCTTTAAATTTAGATGAATTTAATTTAGGAAAATTAACTTTCTTACTTTTGGATCGATAAAAAACAGCACGTTATAAAAAAACTAAAGTACGATACCGTCCTTGAAGTGAGTAAAGAAAATTTAGCTCACAACCTTAATTATTTTAGGGGATTACTAAAGCCATCAACCAAAATTATGGTAATGGTAAAAGCTTATGGCTACGGACTTGGTCCTATTGGGTTGTCGAAATTTTTAGAAGAACAAGGAGTAGACTATTTAGGAGTTGCTAATATTTTAGAAGGAGTAGAAATTAGAAAGTCGGGAGTAAAATTGCCAATTGCCATAATGAAGCCCGAGTTAGAAAGTTTTGATTTAGTAATAAAGCACCAGCTTACTCCAGCAATATTTTCATTAACATCATTAACAGCTTTTGTTAACACTATTAAAACATTACCTGTAGATAAAAATTATAACATTCATTTAAAGTTAGATACAGGAATGCATCGTTTGGGATTGAAAATGGATGAATTGGATGATGTAATAAAAATAATTCTACAATACCCGAATATAATTATAGAAAGCGTTTTTTCTCAGCTAAGTTCTTCAGATAATCCTAATGAAGATGATTATTCATTAAATCAAATAAAACAATTTGAAAAGATGGCTGAGAAAATTTCAACATCATTCAATTATAAAATTCATAGGCATATTGCAAATTCAAATGCTATTGTTCGTTTTCCGGAGGCACATTACGATATGGTAAGGTTGGGAATAGGTTTGTTGGGACTTACAGAAGATGAAGCAGCAAATGCAACATTAAAAAATGTGGCAGTTTTAAAAACCAAAATTGCTCAAATTCATCATTTACAAGCTGGCGAAACCATTGGTTATGGAAGGATGGGAAAAGTAACAAAACCGTCCACCATTGCAACGATACCTATTGGTTATGCAGATGGATTTAACCGTCAGTTGGGAAATGGCAATTGGTCTTTAATTGTGAACGGAAAACCAGCTCCAACTATAGGAAATATTTGTATGGACATTACTATGGTAGATGTAACTGATATAGAGTGCTCTGAAGAGGATATTGCTTTATTTTTCAATACTAAAGAAAGTGTTCTTTCTTTGTCTAATGTTCTGAAAACCATACCTTATGAGGTTTTTACCACTATCTCTCCCAGAGTAAAACGAGATTTTATTTAATTAGAATTTCGTCTTAAAAAAAGTAACCTTTATAGGTCAATTGTCGTATCGAGGTCTAATAGTTATACAAAATTTAACAAGTCACGTTAAATTTTCTTGAACTTTGCCTTTTCAAATTTATTTTTATTCAAAATTATTCTAACTAAGTTAATTTTATAATCTAACTAAAATATAAGAGCCATGAAAAAATCCATATTATTTTTTATTTACTGTTTGTCTCTTGTCCAATTAATTGGACAAACTACAGTTCAAATAGGTACTGGCACATCAAGTCCAGGGAATACGCTATATAGTCCTTTATATCGATATAGTGCAACCTCTCTAACTACTGGAGCATTTAGTAATATTATTTTTACAGCTGCGGAATTAAGTGCATCCGGAATAAACCCTGGTGATATTATAACTGATGTAGCATTTAATAAAACAACTGCCCATAATTTTGATAATGGTATTCCATACACATTAAGAATGGGTAACACTTCTAATACTCCTCCATTAACGGGAACAATTGCTACTGAATGGAGTAATATAGTTGCCACACAAACAGTAGTATATACTGATAATACTTTTAATGTACCTGCGACTAGTGGATGGATGACAATAACATTGACCAATCCATTTGTCTATACTGGAGGATCTCTAGAGCTTTCAACAGAACATACAATGCCTGGAGGTGCTGGAGCTACAGGGAACTTTGCATGGGAATATACTTCAGGGTTTGATACTTATATTATTGGTGAGGCTGTAGGAAGTAATAGCAATCTATCTACTTATAAACAAAGACCTAATATTAGAATAACTTTTACGACTCCTCCTCCATGTTCAGGAGTACCATTAGGAGGAACTGCTTCTGCACCAACAAATATTTGTGCTAATCAATCATTTGGATTATCACTTTCAGGTCAAACTATGGGAGCAGGAATCACTTTTCAATGGATGACAGCACCTTCAGCAACAGGTCCATGGACATATATTGCAGGAGCTACATCTGTAGCAGAAAATGTTTCCCAAACGGTTGATACTTATTATGCATGTGAAGTAACTTGTACAAATAGTTCTTTAGCAGACACGTCAGCATCAGTTTTTGTACAAACAACACCCAACTTACCGGCAGGAACATATACTATTGGAGCATCAGGAAACTATCCTAATTTTACAGCAGCAGTTGCAGCCATGTCGTGTGGTATTGCAGGACCAGTAGTATTTAATGTGTTATCAGGTTCAGGTCCATTTAATGAGCAAATAACTATACCACTGATAATTAATTCTAGTGCAACAAATACTGTTATCTTTAACGGAAATGGAGAAACCATTACTTATGCATCAACAAGTTCATCAGATAATTTTGTTATTAGGTTAGATGATGCTGATTATATTACTTTTGATAGTTTAAATATTGTTACACAATCTGCTACCGACAATTTTGCAATTCACCTTACTAATAATGCAGACTTTAATACCATTAATAATTGTAATATAGACTTAACGTCTACTTTATCATCAACAGTTTCATCAAATGCAGGAATAGTTGTATCAGGAAGTTTAACTAGTGCAACGACAGCGGGAGCTTCAGGTACTAACAATACATTTACTAATAACACTATTATTGGTGGTTATTATGGTATTACTATAAATGGAGCTTCTTCAACTAATGAGTCTGTGAGTAATATTGTAGCAGGTAATATTATTCAAGATTTTTATTACTATGGAGCTTACTTAAGAAGCATATCGAACTCTGTAATATCTAATAATGATATTCACAGAATGAATAGATTAACTGTAGATAATTTTTATGCTTTGTATTTTGTTACTAGTGGTAGTAGAAATTTAATAGAAGCTAATCAAATTCATGATGCCTATACAGGAACATTAACAGCAGGAACAGATGTTTCATACCCAATATATCATTCAAGTGTTGATGCTGCAATAGGTGATGAAAATAGAGTGGTAAATAATTTAATCTATAATATTAATAATAATGGAACACTGTATGCCTTTTATAATACAGGAAGTGACGGTGTTCATTATTTGCATAATACCATTTCATTAGATGATGTAAATGCTACGGGAGGAAACACAAGAGGGTTGTATCAAACAACTACTGCATCCAATATAGAATTTAAAAATAACATTATATCAATAACCAGAGGTGGAACGGGAATAAAATATTGTATTTATTTAAATGCGTCAGCATCTGTGGTTACAAGCAATAACAATGTGTTGTATATAAATGCACCAGCTGGAACCAATAATATTGGCTATTCAGGAGGAGCTCAAGCTACCTTATTAGATTGGCAAACAGCCACATCAGGCGATGCCAATTCAGTAGATGACGACCCAATTTTTGCGAATCCTTCATCAGCACAATTTACACCAACCAATGCAGCTATAAATGGTATAGCCGATGCATCAGTAAATGTAACAACAGATATTTACGGAGTAACAAGAGCAGTAACACCAGACCCTGGAGCCATAGAATTTACCCCACCAGCCTGTCCACAACCATCTAACTTAGCAGTTATTAATGTTACAGGTACAACAGTAGATTTAAGTTGGACAGAAAATGGAACAGCGACCGTTTGGGATATAGAATGGGATACTGCCGGATTCACTCCAACAGGTATTCCAACAATTACGGGAACCACCACTAATCCACATCAAATAACAGGTTTAACTCCTTTATCTGATTATGAATTTTATGTAAGAAGTATATGTGGTGTTAATGATACTAGTTTATGGTCAGGACCATATATGTTTTCAACTGGATGTGCTACTCAATTATCAGGAACATACACAATAGGAACAACAGGAAATTACTTAACCTTTACAGATGCCATAAATGATATGATTACTTGTGGTATATCAGGACCTGTAGTATTTAATGTATTAACAGGATCAGGACCATTTAATGAGCAAATCACTATCCCTCCTATTATTGGAGCAAGTGGTGTAAATACTATTACTTTTAACGGAAATGGAGAGATTATTACCTCCACAACAACATCATCAGCACGTTCAATTATTTTATTAGACGGAGCAGATCATGTAACTTTTGATAGTTTGACTGTGCAGACACAATCTTCTACCAATAACTTTGCTATACAGTTGATTAATGATGCTGATTCAAATACGATAAACAATTGTATAGTTGATTTAACATCGGCACTTACAAGTACATCAACAACTAATGCAGGTATTGTGATTTCAGGAAGTTTAACCGGTGCAACTACTGCTGGAGCATCAGGAGCGTACAATACTATTACCAATAACCATATTATTGGAGGATATTATGGTATCACCATTAATGGTGCTTCTTCAACAATTGAATCACATGGAAATATCATTAATAATAATCGAATTGAAGATGTATATAGTTATTCTACTTACTTAAGAAGTATATCTAACTCTACCATTAGTTTTAATGATATTAGTCGTCCGAATAGAACAAGTGTAACTACATTCTATGGGCTTTATTTTATTACAAGTGGAGAAAGAAACACAGTTGAAGGAAATAGATTACATGATCCATTTAGAGGATTAGGCGGAGTGTCAACGAGTACTTCCTATCCTATTTATCACTCAGGTGTTGATGCTACTGTTGGGAATGAAAACAGGGTTATCAATAATTTAATCTATAACATCAATAGTAATGGGACGATATATGCATTTTATAATAGTGGTAGTGGTGGTGTTCATTATTATCACAATACCATTTCATTAGATGATCAAAATGCTACAGGAGGAACTACAAGAGGTTTTTATCAAACCTTAACAGCCTCTAATATAGAGTTTAAAAATAATATTGTTACAGTTACAAGATCAGGAACAGGAACTAAATATTGTGTTTATCATGGAACATCAACATCTACTATAACAAGTGATAATAATGTATTGTATATGAATGCATCAGCTGGAACCAATAATATTGGCTATTCAGGAGGTGCTCAAGCTACCTTATTAGATTGGCAAACAGCCACAACTGGAGATGCTAATTCGGTAGATGTAAATCCATTATATGTAAATCCAACAGCTAATGATTTTGCACCAAGTAATCCATTAGTAGATGGTATAGCAGATGCATCAGTAAATGTTACTACCGATATCTTTGGAACTACAAGGGCAGCAACACCAGATCCAGGAGCAATAGAGTTTACCCCGCCAAACTGTTCGCAGCCAGTTAACTTAGCAACTATAAGCGTTACAAGCACAACAGCAAATTTAAGTTGGACTGAAACGGGCACCGCCACTACATGGCAAATAGATTGGGATACTGCAGGAGTAGCTCAAGGTTTTGGTAACTTAGTAGTAACCACAAATAACCCACATACTATTACAGGCTTATTACCACAAAGTGAATACAGGTATTATGTAAGAAGTATATGTGCAGTAGGAGATACCAGTTTATGGTCAAATCCTTATACTTTAACCAGTTTGTGTGCACCAGCAACAGCACCATGGTTAGATGATGTAGAAACACATGCTACAACAACCAACTCAACTATAGAAAACTGTTGGTCTTCATCTCCATCTGGAACTACTGCTTCGTTTAGATGGAACATTGATGGTGTTGGTTCAACTCCAACGGGAAGTACAGGTCCTTCGGGAGCTTATAGCGGTAATAATTATTTTTATGTTGAATCTTCAAGTGGATCAACAGGTGATGAGGCTTTCCTATCATTGCCTTTAATTGATGCTTCAGCATTAACAACACCAATGTTAGAATATTACTATCACATGTATGGTTCAAGTACAGGAGATTTATATGTAGAAATGTTTGATGGTACTAATTGGACGAAAATTGATTCTATTAAAGGAGAACAACAAACATCAGATACAGACCCATGGTTAAAACAACAAGTAATATTAAGTGGTGCTGTTTCTGATACACTTCAATTGCGTTTTGTTGCTGTAAAAGGTAGTGGAGGTTTAGGAGATATCAGTATTGATGATGTTAGTGTATTAGAAACTCCGTCTTGCCCAGAGCCAAAATTCTTAGGAGTTAGCAACTTATCACCAACTCAGACTGATTTTGTATGGACAGAGGTAGGTTCTGCAACTACATGGCAGTTGGAGTGGGCTTTATCTGGATTTACTTTAGGTAATGGAGTTAGATTAAACACAACTACTAATCCATATACACAGCTAGGTTTATCTCCTCAAACAGAGTATGATTTTTATGTGAGAAGTATATGTGGTGTTGGAGATACAAGTTTGTGGGTGGGTCCATTCACATTTACAACGCCATGTACAGCTGTTAATGCACCATGGTTTGATGATGTGGATACACATGCTACTACTATTAACTCTACTATTGAAAATTGTTGGTCATCATCACCTACAGGAACTACATCTGCTTACAGATGGGATATTGATGGAGCAGGTTCCACACCTTCATCTAGTACAGGTCCTTCAGGTGCGTTTAGTGGAAATAATTATTTTTATACAGAAGCGTCTGATGGATCAACAGGTGATGTTGCAGAATTATACTCTCCATTGATTGATGTTTCTTCATTAAATACACCAGAATTAGAATTCTACTACCACATGTATGGCTCTACAATGGGAGATTTATACATTGATATAAATGATGGAACGAATTGGATAACGGTAGATTCAATTATGGGAGAACAACAAACTAGCGCAACAGACCCATGGTTAAAAAGAAGCGTTATCCTATTAGGATACACAAATACTATTCAAGTTAGATTTAGATCTATTAGAAGTACAAATTTCTATGGAGATATGTCTTTGGATGATGTAAGAATAAAAGAAGCTACTGTTTGTTCTCCACAAATTGTTAATTTGGGTAACGATACCATTATTTGTGGTACAGATTCAGTTATTCTTAATGCAGGTGCAAACTACATCAACTATTTATGGTCGGATGCAGCAGAAACAACTTCTCCTACACTTACAGTAGATTCAACTACTTTTGGTATAGGTATTCATACAATTTCTGTTGAAGTGGTTGATTCAACTAATAGTTGTGTATCAAGAGATACTATTGTAGTGGAAATTACAACTTGTGTTGGTATTGAAGATTTAGCCTCAACTGTTGATTTAAATGTATATCCAAACCCTAACAAAGGACAATTCACACTTAATTTAACAACACAAAATACAACTGATTTACAAATTAGAATAACTAATATTCAAGGTCAGGAAGTGTTTGTGAAAAATAACTTTGATAATATTAATGTAATCAATGAAGAAATTAATATTGGAAATGTTAAAGGTGTTTACTTTATCAATATCATGACAAATAATGAGGTAATAACCAAAAAGATTATTGTTCAATAAATAATCAATAAATAAGTTTTAGAAAAGCTGCAACATTAATTTGTTGCAGCTTTTTTAGTTTTATAAAAACTTCCTGTAAACATTTTCTTGTTTGAAAAAGATGATTATACTAGTCGTTTCATAAGATTATAAGACTAATTTTGTCAATACTTATTTTATGAAACATAAATGAAACTAACCATTGCAATAATTGAAGGCGGATACAGCCACGAAAAGGTAATATCACTAAAAAGTGCAGCTACCGTTTTTGAAAATATAGATTTAGCAAAATATATACCTATTAAAGTAAGGATTGATGAAGAGGGTTGGTTTGCAATCATTAAAGAAACTAAAATTCCTATAAACAGAGATGATTTTTCAGTTACTGTAAATAACGAAAAAATTAAATTCGATTTTGCTTTTATAGTTATTCATGGTACTCCTGGTGAAGATGGAAAGTTACAAGCTTATTTTGATATGATAGGACTGCCATATTCTACTTGTAACCATTTAGCTGCTACGCTTACCTTTAATAAATATGTGTGTAACCAATTTCTTAAAAGCTTAGGAATAACCGTGGCAAATGCTGTTTTAGTAAGAAAAAATGCAGTAATCAATCCAGAAAATATTATTAAAATAGTTGGACTACCTTGCTTTGTAAAGCCTGCTGATGGTGGAAGTAGTTTTGGAATATCAAAAGTGAAAGCTCTTGGAGAGTTGTTATCTGCTATCCAAAAAGCACAAGAACATGGTACAGAAGTGTTGGTAGAGGCCTTTATGAAAGGCAGAGAGTTTACTAACGGAGTTTATCTTTCTGAGAATGGAATTAAAGTGTTGCCTATAACCGAAATAATAACTCAAAATGAATTTTTTGATTTTGAAGCTAAATATTTAGGCGAATCACAAGAGATTACTCCAGCAGCATTAGATGTTGAAATGACAAATAGAATAAAGCAAATAACACAAGAAGTATATCAAATTTTAGGATTAAAAGGTATGTGTAGAGTGGATTACATCTTGGTAGGCAAGGAGCCTCATGTAATTGAAGTGAATACGGTTCCTGGATTGTCTGCTCAAAGTTTAATCCCACAAATGGCAGCTTGTGAAGGCATTTCTCTAAAAGAGTTGTTTTCTGAAGTAATAGCTGTTGCTAATAAAAAGTAAAAAACTATGATAATTTATAACGTTACTATCAATATTGAAGATCAAATACATGGCGATTGGTTAAATTGGATGAAGGAAGTTCATATTCCAGATGTGATGAATACAGGTTGCTTTATAGAAAATAAAATTTGTAAAGTTTTATCTGTTCAACATGATGAACAAGGTCATACTTATGCTATTCAATATACTTGCGAAAATGAAACACAATTAAATAAATATCAAGAAGAATTTGCTCCTAAATTACAAAAAGAACACTTGGATAGATATGATGGAAAATTCGTTGCTTTCAGAACGATATTAAAAGTTGTTTAAGCAATTTCATTGCTCCATTCTTACAATAATTCACTAACTTTGCAGAAACAAATTTAATCTTATGGAAACTACAAAAACATTATCTCCTTTTACTGTTTATGCAGAAATGACTCCTAACCCAAACACCATGAAGTTTGTTTCTAATAGGTGGTTATTAACCAATGATAAAAGTTATGAAATTTTGGCAAACCAACGTGTTGGAGGGCCGTCTCCTTTAGCAGAAAAGTTATTTAATTTTCCGTTTATTAACGGTGTTTTTATAGCTTCCAACTTTGTTACACTTACCAAAAGTGATATCATTGAATGGCAAGATGTGGTAATGGAATTAAGAGATTTTATTACCAATTACTTAAATGATGAAGATGGTGTTGTTATTAGAGAAGAATTTTTAAATCCACCTAAAGAGGAAGTTGTTAGTGAAACATCGTCAGACAATACAGTAAAACCATCTGAAAATAAAAACTTTACCGATTTTGAGCAAAAAATTGTTGAAATTTTAGATGAGTATATTAAACCTGCAGTTGAAAGCGATGGTGGAGCTATAGAATTAGATTCTTACAACAATGGCGTGGTAAAAGTAGTTTTAAAAGGTTCTTGCAGTGGTTGTCCATCATCAACAATGACATTAAAAGCAGGAATTGAACAAATGCTTAAAAATATGTTGCCAGAAGTACAATCGGTAGAAGCGATTAATGGGTGAGATACTCAGTTGACAGTTTTTCAGAAAACTATTAATTGACTAAACTTTAAGCTCTTAAGATCATAAACTAACTTACAGGCTTTTTGTTCTACCTCCGTCTACAGGTAAGTTAATTCCATTAATATAAGCAGCTGCCGGAGAAGCTAAAAATGCTACTGCATTGGCTACTTCTTCAGGTTGAGCTATTCTTTTTAATGGAACTTCGTTAGCCATTTCATTATACAAATCAGTAGCTGCTTTGCCTGTTTTTTCTGATTTATTTCCAACTATGGATTCTAACCTTGCAGTATTAGTAGCGCCTGGCAGGACATTGTTTACGGTAATACCAAATTGACCTAATTCGTTGGCTAAAGTTTTACTCCAATTAGCTACAGCTCCTCTAATGGTGTTGGAAACTCCCAAACCATTCAGTGGTTGTTTAACAGAAGTAGATATAATATTGATGATTCTACCATAGCCTGCTTTTTTCATTTTTTCTTTTACCGCTTGCATTAAAATATGATTGCAAAGCAAATGATTAGAAAAAGCACTTAAAAAAGCATCTTCATTAGCATCTTCAATAGGACCGCCAGCAGGACCGCCAGTATTGTTTATTAAAATGTTTACGGTTTTATCCGAATGAAGCATATATTGATTTACATTACTTTTTAATGCGGTTGGATTCGAAAAATCAGCAACAATATAATCGTGTTGCTGTTGATTGTTTGGAAGCTCTTTTAAGACAGTTTTTAATTTGTCTTCATTTCTAGCTATAAGTGTAATGTTTGCTCCAAGATGAGCCAATTCCATAGCAATAGCTTTTCCTATTCCTTGAGTGCTTCCGCAAACAATTGCATTTTTATTTTTTAAACTTAAATCCATAATTGAAACTAATATTTTTGATTAAACAACTTCTTTTTTCAATAAACCAGCTCTTCTTAAAAGTGCTTCATTATCTGGTTTTCTGCCTCTAAATTTTTCGTATAAATCCATAGGGTGTTCACTTCCTCCTTTAGATAAAATGTACTCTTTAAATTTTTCTCCAGCTTCGGGGTTAAAAATACCTTTTTCTAAGAAATATTCAAAAGCATCGGCATCTAACACTTCTGCCCACTTATAAGAATAATAACCTGCAGAATATCCTCCTTGGAAAATATGTGCAAAAGAAGCACTAAAACAGATTCCATCTATTGTTGGGTAAATTTGTGT
This sequence comes from Vicingaceae bacterium, assembly GCA_965284565.1. Taxonomy (GTDB): domain Bacteria; phylum Bacteroidota; class Bacteroidia; order Flavobacteriales_E; family Vicingaceae; genus BRH-c54. Next base: position 693,542 of record OZ260100.1, on the reverse strand, counting down.
AGGCTTTGTAGCTTCTTTTTCAAATTGTTCAATGTCATTAACATTGGCAGAAGAAGTAGTATGCCAAGCCATATCTAACAAACCAAAATTTAGTTGTCTTACTATAGCTGTTGCTTCCATAAAATTAGAAGAAGCTTTAATTTTTTCTACCAACTCCATAGGAATTACTTCGCCTGTTTCGTAATGAAATGCAAACAATTCCAATGCTTCTTGCTCGTAGCACCAATTTTCTAATAATTGCGAAGGTAATTCTACAAAATCTCTGTAAACACTTGTTCCTGATAACCCTGGATAAGTAGTGTTAGCCAACATTCCGTGTAAGGCATGTCCAAACTCATGAAACAAAGTAGTTACTTCGTTAAAAGTTAATAAAGAAGGCTTTGTTTTAGTTGGTTTAGTGAAATTGCAAACATTTATAACTTGTGGACGAATATTTTCGCCATTTTTAATGCACTGACTGTTAAAAGTCGTCATCCAAGCACCATTTCTTTTGCCTTCTCTAGGGAAATAATCTCCATAAAAGATAGCTACTAATTCATTGTTTTTATCGGTTACTTTATAGGTTTTTACATCAGCATGGTATTTATCAATATCAAACACTTCTGTAAATTGAAGTCCGTAAAGTTTTTCGGAAACAATAAAAGCTCCTTTAATAACATTTTCTAACTGAAAATAAGGTTTTAGTTGTTCATCATCAACTTCAAAAAGTTTTTGTTTTAATTTTTCACTGTAATAAGCTCCATCCCAGCTTTGTAATGATTCAGGGCCATTGTTTTCTTTAGAAAAGTCACATAATTGCTTGTGTTCATCAAGTGCAACAGGTTTGGCTTTGTCTAACAAATTATTTAAAAAATCCATTACACTTTTAGAAGAAGTAGCCATTTGCTCTTCCAATACAAAATCTGCATGTGTTTTATAACCTAATAAACTAGCTCTTTGCTCTCTTAATTTAGCTATGGTCAACACGTTGTTTCTGTTATCGTATTCATTGTTGTTAAAAGCTTTAGCACCAGATGCTTTTGCTAACTTTTCTCTTAATGCACGATTATCGGCATAAGTCATAAATGGGAAATAGCTTGGCATGGCTAAGGTAAACACCCAACCATCTTTATTTTTTTGTTCGGCAGTTAAGTTTGCTGCTTCTACAACACCTTCTGGCAAACCGCTCAAGTCTTTTTCATCGGTAATATGAAGTTCGTAATTGTTGATTTCAGCTAAAAGGTTTTCACCAAAATTTAAAGATGTTTCAGAAAGCTTTTTATCAATTTCTCTGAGTTTTAATTTATCTTCTTCGTTCAGGTTAGCTCCATTTCTAACGAAACTTTTGTAGGTTTTATCCAACAACATATCTTCTTCTGCGGTAAGCTGAAATTTTACTTTGTTTTCATAAACTGTCTTTATTCTTGCAAAAAGTCGTTCGTTTAGCCCAACATCATTACCAAATTCAGATAACATTGGAGAAACTTCTTTGGCAATTTTTTGTATTTCATCGTTGGTCTCAGCAGAGTTTAAGTTAAAGAAAATGTGTGAAACGCTGTCTAAAAGTTGTCCACTAAAATCTAATGCTGCAATGGTGTTTTCAAAAGTAGGAGCTTCCGAATTATCGGTAATAGTATCTATTTCTTGTTTGGCTTTAGCAATAGCAGCTTCAAAAGCGGGTTTAAAATGTTCGTTTTTTATCTTGGAAAAAGGTGGTGTATTAAAAGGCGTATTAAATTTTTCTAATAATGGGTTTGTCATGTTTATTCTTAATTTTTGATTTTGGCAAAGTTAGCGATTAATCGTGAGTTGGAAAGTTAGTTTGAGGTTAGTTTAAAAGTTTATGAGGTTAGGAGTTTAATCTCAATACTCGTTCTCAACACTCACTCAGCTATACCAAGTGAGGCATATTACAATAAACCTCCAAGTGTGAATGATTAAGGTAGCGGAAGATGTTTTTTACCAAACAGATTTTTCTGTTTTCTTTACATTGTCTTTAACTAAGTTTCCAAATTGATCATATTTCTGTTCAATTCCATACTCGGTAAATCCATCTAATCTTCCAACTCTATAATTGCTTTTGTATATTTTTAGTGTTCCGTTTTCATTAAATTCAAGATATATCAAATCATTGTTTTTGGAAGATTGATTTATCTGAACTTTTTCATACAAACCTTTTAATTTATACAGTTTCACTTCACGTTTTGTATTTTGCCTTTTAAACTTCTTCCAATTTTTACCTGATATTGTCATAGATGAATCGAATTTACTATACCAGTTAGTTCCATTTATAGAATCCAAATATTCAAATACGTGTCCTCCTTGTTTTATTCTAATATCAAAAAAATTACTTTTTAATTCAACATAAGTGACATTAAAATTTTTCAAAATGGTTAATTCTTCTTTTGTCCATTTGGGAACTTTAAAGGGAACAAATAGTTTATTATATTTTATGGAAATTGTAGAATCTTTATATAAGTTAAAATGAATATATAAATCAAAAAAACTAGGGACTAATATTTCATTAATTTTTAAGTTATTTTTCGGGTATGATTTTAATTTTTCAATTTGATTGCTATTTTCTTCTAAAAGCAATGTATTTGTGGCAAATTGTTCACAAAAAATATTATTACCAGCAGAATCGAAATAAAAAGTTAATCTAATCATTCCTATTTCTCTATCATCAATCATTTTAGATGGGTAAAGAAAACTATCTACAATCAATTTATAGTTGTTATCAGAAAAAAATGGGCTATAATTACTATGATAATCATTATAGTAACAATTATTATCTAACGTTTTAATTTCATAACTATTAACTTCATTAATTCTAATTTTAAAAGCAGAAGAATCAATTTTTGAATCTAAACAGTTGACCATAAGATAATTGTTATTTCCAGTCAAAGTGTATCCGCTAATTGTTGGTTCTGAAACTCTTTTGTAGTTACTATCAAGATAAATGATTCCTTTAAACTTAGGAATTTTCTGACATGGGATTTGACTCAATAAATTTATTGAATTCAGAATAAATATTATGTTGATTATGAATTTCAACTTAGCACTTTTTGGTTTAGTAGAAACATTTATTAAACCTTCATTTTTCTTTCAAAGATATAAAAAATACTTCACTTGCAAGGTTGTACCGAGTGAGATATATTACAATAAATCTCCAAGTATGGACGCTTGAAGTAGCGGAAGTTGTGTTTTTAACTTTGCACTTCTTTTGTCTTAATACAAAAGAAGCAAAAAATCAAGACTGCTGATAAATTTATGGTTTTCTAAGTGGTTAAATTTGCCACACAACCCAAGCCCTGTAACTGTTATGCTTTTTGTTGCCAAGCAAAAGGAACTATTGCCTGCTCTTTGTTGATTTTTTGCAGTTCAAGGATTGCTTACACAAAGCCCTCGCTAAATTGTAACCACAAGAAAACTAGTTAAATTAATCAGAGGTCGGTCTTCGTCATAGTGAACTTTTTTTCTCAACTACGGTCTTCGGTCTACCGACTTCTACAATCTCTAATCTTTAATTAAATAGCGTCTTTGCGAGAGATTTTGCGAGCTTTGCGGTTAATTCAACTAATCATCAATCAAATTCTACCACTTCTAAGTCTTTTATTTCATTGTTGTCGAGTGTAAACCGTACGATGGTTTTAACTTTATGAAAGCCTTGTTGTCCTGCTGCTCCGGGATTGATGTGCAGTAGTTTTAGTTTTTCATCGTACATTACTTTTAGAATGTGAGAATGTCCGCAAATAAAAAGCTTAGGCGGATTTTTTTTTATTTCTTCTCTAATATCTTGGTTGTATCTATTAGGGTAGCCTCCAATATGTGTTATCCATACATCAACACCTTCACAATTAAATCTTAAGTTTTTAGGAAATCGGGTTCGGATATCTTGTCCATCAATATTTCCGTAAACGCCCTTTACAGGTTTAAATCTTTCTAACTGTTCAATAGTTTCATAATTTCCAACATCTCCAGCATGCCAAATTTCATCGCACTGAGCAAATAATTTTTCTAAGTTCGGGTGCAAATATCCATGTGTATCTGAAATAAGTCCTATGCGTTTCATTTTTTTTAATAATTATTTATAGCAGAGTTAAAGAAATAATTAGTTTTACCAAAAGATAATAAAACAAAATCTTTTTAGTTTGTATTCTCATTAAATTAAAAACTACAACCATGAAAAATAATTTTTTAAAACTTAATTTATTGATAGTTTGCTTTTTGCTAGTTACTTCTGGCATTTTTGCTCAAGAAAAACAAGATACCTTAAAACCATTAAAAGGCGACTGGGGTTTTGTGCTAAACTTAACCGGATTGGTAGATAATATTTCTTTAGGCACTCGCTCAGATATCAATAATAACAATACTGTATTGGCAAAATACCAATTGAAAGACAATAGAGCATTGAGAATTGGCTTAGGGTTATACTCTAAAAGAGAGAATAACTTTGCTGCCGATAGTATTTCATTGTTATCAGGTAATAGAGCTTGGAGAGAGGTTGATTCTATTGAAACCCGAATTGATTTTTCCGTTGCTTTAGGGTATGAACTTCAATTTGAAGGCACTAGAAGATTAATGCCATACGTTGGAGGTGAGTTGGTAGTTGGCAGAATTGGCAATACTAAAATTGATGCTACAACAGAAATTACCGACAAACTAGGAACACAACGAATTAAAAGAATTATTCAGCAAGATGGTGGAATGAGTTTTGGCGTAAATTTATTAGCCGGATTTAATTATTTCTTTGCTGAACATATTTCTATTGGAGCAGAATTTAACTTAGGTTATATGGCATCAGTAAGAGGGGGCGACCAAAGTGAAAGTGTAGTGGACACGCCTGTTAGTGGACAACAAACATCTTCTTTTGTTAATTCTAAAGGAGGTACTTCCGACAGAGGTTTTGATGTAAATTCTACTGCTGGATTGTTGCTTTCTTTTTATTTTTAAAGAACAGATTTAGACATAAAAAAAGCGGGAACTGATTATCAGTTCCCGCTTTTTTGTTTGAGATAGTTCAATAATTATTGAACTATTAGTTTCTTAGTAATTTTTTGTTCTCCAATTAAGGTACTTATAAAATAAATTCCTTTAGCTAAGTTAGCGGTTTCAATAGTAAGTGTATTCATTCCTGGTTGCATATTACCAGTAAATACATTTTTTAACTCTTGTCCTAATTGATTAAGAAGTGTTATTTCTATTTTTTCAGCAGACTTTAACTCAAACTTAAGTGTAGTATTCTCATTGGAGATAGGATTAGGATAAATACTCAAATTGAATTTATTTTCTAACTCATTAACACCAACCATAGGCATAGGATATTGAGAAATTACTGTTCTGGAAGAATCTCCTGCAATTTCTGCATCAATAATAGAAAGTAGTGGGTATTTGCTAACAGAAGGTTCATAATAGTTAATGATTTTACCTTTTATAGTTATAGGAAGAATAGCTGGCAAAGGAAATGGTAAAATAATAGTATCGGTAACTAAGCTATCAAACTGAACAACTCTTAGTACATTAGGAATACTTACGCTGTTTGGTAATAACAATGTTCCCCAGGCATCTGCATTTACGGAAACGGTTCCACTACCATTTGTTGTTGTATTATAGTCAACAGCTGTAAACTGTCCTGAAAAGTTATCAGAAAAATTACCACCAAAATTAAAAGGATAAGTCATTATTTTTTCAGGGTCTGCATATTTAATAATGGTAACGCCAAAAGTATTAATATCTAGTACCATCCCGTTGTTTACTAAACTATCTGTACTAACTAATTGTCCGTAGCGTTTATTTACAGGAGAGCCTGCTGTAGTGTCAGCGTAAGTTGCAGTAGGAAAATCACTTGCGTAAGTAGTTGTAGCAGGGTTAACATAATAATTGGTTTGAGACATTCCGTAGCCTGCAAGTGTACTATAATCAAAAGTTACGTTTGCTCCAGTAGTGTTATCAATAACAGTGTTACTATCAGCAATATAATATAGTTGGTTTTCTCCTACTAAAGGAGCATGGTTGCTTGAAGTAAGTGTTGGTTGAGCTAATGCAGCTGATGTCAATGCTGTCCCAATAATAAATAAGTAAATATTTTTCATAGTTGTAGTTTTTATTTTGATGTAAAGTTAAGGAATTAATTAAACTCAGAATTTAATGGCGAGACCTGTACCTAAATACACGCCTCTTAATCTCATTTTCATATCTAATTCGTAATCAACATTAAAAGAATTAAGAGCACTTTGAACGTCATCAGAAAGCTCAGGATCGATATTTATATTCATAAAAGGAAAGTTGATACTAAACAACATGCCAATATTATCTGAAAAGAAAATTCTATCAGTAACCCCTAATGTAAAGTAGCCACCATTTCCTTTTGCAGATTTTAGAAAAGCACCTTGAATATCTTGATATTCCCAATTAGCATTAACAATACCTAAACCTAAAGTTATAAATAAATCATTCTTATCAGCGTTAAGTAAGTGATAATTACAATGAATAGCAAAATCGGTACTTTTTACACTTTTTAGGGTATCTTTATCTTCTTCATCAATAAAATAATTACTAGCACCTATTTTAATTCCCAAGCCAAATTTGTTAGAAATTCCATATTCGGCACCTATTCTAAAAATGCTGCTTGCGGTACCATCTGTTTCAGTATCAGATTCATTTATATTAAATCCGAAGGCATTAGCTTTTACTGAAGTGGTTGTTTCTGTAGCATAAATTCCTAAGCCTAATTCTACATCAATATTCCAATTGCCTTTTTGGAAAGCTTGAGCATTAGTTTTAATACTTGTTATACTTAATATAAGCAACATTATTGTTGCCAAATAAAAACTCAATTTTTTCATAGTAAATGATTTAAAAGATGAACAAATGTAATCTAAAAATAAAAAGAATAAATAAAAAGTTTGTTTTTTTTAGATTAATTGATGTATTCATCTATTTTTGAAAAATATTTTTTTAAACCTAATTTGATGAAATTTATTTTCGGAAGTATTCTTGCCTTATTAATATTTGTTTCAAATGTACAAGCAAATGAAGATTCTTTGCTTGTAGCTAGTTTGCTTAAGCAGGCTGATCAATCTCAACAGGAAGATTCTTCATTGTTTTATGCTAATAAAGCGTTGGAATTTGCGTCAAAAAAAAATTACATAACAGGTGTTTTGTTGTCAATTACTAAAATAGGTAATGTTTATGCAATGTCTGGCAAATTAGAAGAAGCTTTAGAGTTTTATAAAACTACCATTCCAAATTATAAGTTTGATGCTACTCAACTTAGTACAGCCTACAATCAAATAGGAATTTACCATGTTTATATGGGACATTTTGATAGTACAGAAAGATATTTTTTAAAAGCACTAGAAATGCGAAAACAAATGGATGATAGTGTAGGGGTTGGAGCATCTTTAAATAATTTAGGAAATGTAATGATGTCTAAAGGTGATTACGATAAGGCTGTAAAATATTTTTTTCAATCACTTAAAATTCGTGAAACTATTAATGATAGTGCTGGAATAGCTTCTTCCACTAATAATATTGGAATGATTTATTACAAGCAACAAAAGTTTAAGGAAGCTATTAAATATTACCATAAAGCACTTGAGATTAATACCAAACACCATGTTGTTGATAAGGAAATTTTTATCCTAAATAACTTAGGAAATATTTATGATGAAATGAATGAGTTAGATTCTTCTGTTCATTATTATTCTATAGCAATAAATAAAGCAGACGAATTTGGTCAAAATAGATTAATTGCTATTTCTTATGGCAATATGGGGGTTACACAAGAAAAATTAGGAAATTATAATGAAGCTATAAAGTACTTAAATAAAGCATTGCAAATAAGAACAGAATCCAATGATTTGGAAGGTCAAGCAATTTTGTATAATAATTTAGCTAGTGTTTATATTTCATTAAACAAAAATGATAGTGCGGTTTATTTTTTTAAAAAAAGTAATGAATTTACTACCTTAATTGGTTATAAAGAAGCTACTAGAGACAATTACTTAGGATTAGCAACAGCTTATGATAAACTAGGGAAATATAAAGAAGCATTCGAAGCACATAAAAACTACCTTGTCTATAAAGATTCCCTATTTAATGAAGAGTCAAACAAACAAATTGAGGAAATTAGAACACAATATGAAACAGAAAAGAAAGAAAAACAACTAATCGAACAAGAAGTTATTATCACAAAAGAACAATTACGGGTAAGACAAAGGAATTACACTCTTGTAGGTTTGGCTTTAGTATTAATTTTTATTGTTATCCTGAGCGTTTATATCTACAAACAACAAAAATTTAAGCAACAAAAACTAATTGAAGAAAATAGATTGAAAGATGAAATAGCAAAAATAACATTGCAAAATGAACTGCACGAAGAGAGAATAAGAATATCAAGGGATTTACATGACAATATAGGTTCTCAACTAACTTTTATCATTTCTTCGGTAGATAATATGGGTTATTTGTTTAAAACAGCAGACGAAAAACTTAGAGAGAAACTACACGGCATAGCTGACTTTAGTAGAACAACCATTACCCAGCTTAGAGATACCATTTGGGCATTAAACAAAGATGAAATAAGTTTTGAAGATTTAAAATCGAGGTTATATAATTACATTGAAACAGCTAAAATTGTTAAAGAAAATATTACATTTAATTTTGAGGTGGATGTGAAACAAAAAATTAGCTTTAATGCAATTGAGGGAGTAAATATTTACAGAATTGTTCAGGAAGCCATAAACAATTCGTTAAAATATTCTGCGGCAACCACCATAAATGTATTACTTAAAGAAGAACAAGATAAACTGATACTAAAGATTGAGGATGATGGAATAGGGTTTAATATTAATGAAGTAAAATTAGGCAATGGCTTGGATAATATGAAAAATAGAGCCACTTCCATAAAAGCTAATTTCAGCATAGACTCTACACCAGAAAAAGGCACAACCATATTATTAGAAATGCCAATTAAATAAGCCAAATGACGTATTATTTATAAGACACTTACCTCCTAAATTTGCCTAAAACACCAATTATTATGAACATAAAAATAGCCATAGCAGAAGACAATAATTTTTTAGCTCAATCCATAGAAGAAAAATTAGCTCTTTTTGATGATTTTAAATTTAAGTTTAGGGGGAAAAACGGAGCAGAGCTTATTGGTAAACTAGAAGAAGACCATGTAATTGATGTTGTTTTAATGGATATTCAAATGCCCGAGATGGATGGAATAAAAGCTACAGAGCTTATTAAAAACAGATATCCGCAAATAAAAATTATAATGCTTACTGTTTTTGATGATGATGAAAATATTTTTAACGCCATAAAAGCCGGAGCAGATGGTTATTTACTTAAAGAAATTACACCGGATACTTTGCATGATGGAATTTGCCAGGTATTAGAGGGAGGTGCAGTAATGACCCCTTCTATTGCAGCAAAAGCATTGAACTTATTAAGATTCCCTGAAAAAGTAACAGCAGACAAAATACAAGTAGAAGAAATATCGCTCACTAAAAGAGAAACAGAAATTTTAGAGCAACTTTCTAAAGGGTTAAACTATCAATTAATTGCAGAAAATTTATTTATTTCTCCTCCAACAGTTAGAAAACATATAGAAAATATTTATAAGAAACTACAAGTGCATAATAAGATGGAAGCGGTACAAAAAGCTATGAAAAACAATTTAATATAGACTAACTACTTCAATATACGACAAATGACGTATTGAAAGAATTGGATTAATTCTACTTCTTTGTACCTATGAAAGAAGGTAATAATATTCCAAAACTTACTCCCAGAGAAAAAGAAGTGTTAGTTCATATTTCTGATGGGATGACACATAAACAAATAGCAGATAAACTCATTGTTAGTCCATCAACTATTCGTAAACATATGGAAAATAGCTACAAAAAACTTAAAGCCCATAATAAAATAGAGGCTGTTCAAAAAGCTATTAAAATGAACCTTATCGAGAATAATAATTAAAAAAGTAATTTCATTTTGTCTTTTACAATACCCTTTTTAAGGTATTTTACTGTTTTTTATTCCGCTTAAATAATTGGTAACTAATAATTTAATTTACAATACCTTAAAAAAGGTATTGTAAAAAATCTTTGTTTGTTTTTATCTTTGTGCTTCTATTTAGAATTAGTCTAAATAAATATAACAATTAAAAACAAACAATTATGAAGAGAAAATTATTATTTACTGCATCATTTTCAGTTTTTCTTATAGGTGCGATTTCTGCACAACAAATAACTGATACAGTAACGACAAACCCTTCTTATACAAATGAAGTGTATTATAATTTACAATCAGGAAATGAACAATCTATTCAAAGAAATGATTGGGACTTAGCATTCGCTTCAGATGGAATTGGTTTTGGGAGTTCTACAATTAGAATAAATGGCGGTCAAGGAACGGAATTGTTTTTATACGGAAATGATACTACTCAATGGAATTTAGTTGACACAACCGGATTTAACTGGCAAGCTAACCAATTAATAAATGCAGATACTTCATGGGAAACAGGTGCTTTTAATAATAGAACACCTCAAAGTAGTTTTGATTTAGGTTGGGGAACATATAACATGATAACTCATCTTGTGGAAGGGGATAGAATTTTCATTCTTAAATTATCTAATGGTACATATAAAAAACTTATTGTAGATAAATTACAGAGTAGTGTTTATTATTTTAGATATGCAGACTTGAGTGGAAATAATTTGGTAAATGCTACTGTAACTAAAATGAATCATGGAGGACAGAATTTTGGTTATTACTCAATTCAAAACCAACAAGAATTAAGTAGAGAACCGGCTTCAAGCTCTTGGGACTTACTGTTTACTAAATATGTAACTGATTTAGGTGGAGGAGTTTATTATGGTGTAACAGGTGTGCTTGCCAATATTGATGTTAAAGTAGCACAGGTAAATAATGTACAAGATGTAAACACAGTTTCACATACAGGTCAAAATTATACTTTTGATATAGGAACAATAGGCTACGATTGGAAAACATTTAACATGACTACTTTCCAATATGATATAGAAGATAGCTTAGTATATTTTGTTGAAACAGTCAATTCTGAAATCTATAAGATCATATTTACTGGGTTTGGGGGTAGTGCTAATGGTAACTATATTTTCACTAAAGAATTAGTCGGGATCGTAGGTCTTGAAGAAGAGTTGTCTCAAAAAACCATATTAAATGTTTACCCTAATCCAGCAAAAGATATTGTTAATGTGATATTTAATGCAAATGAAAATGTAAATCAGATTTCAATTATAGATATTACAGGTAAAGAGGTTGTTAAACAACAACTTAATTTTGGGATAGGATTAAATGAAACGACTATTTCACTAAATAATTTAAATGCCGGAGTGTATTTCTTATCAATTATTTCAGAAAATAAAATAGAAACACAAAAATTAATCATTCAATAATCAATTTCAATGTTAGAATTCTCCATGTCCTTTTTAAAGAAAAGGCTTGGGGAATTTATAAACTTAACTAAAATCGGAAACTATGAAAAAAATAATCAATTCATTATTGTTAGTAACAGCTGTAGCATTATTCTCTTGCGGACAAACCAATGAAAATAATACAGTTGAAAATAAAGAAAAGAAAATAGGTGTTTTATTGGTAAATCATGGTTCTGTCGCTGAGTCATGGAGAAACATGTTGTTAGATGTAGAAACACAGGTAAAAGAAGAAGTATTAAAAAATCCGAAAATTTCTAAGATTACAACTGCTTTTATGGAATACAATGAGCCATCAATAGCAACTCGTTTAAAAGAGTTTGATGAAGAAGGTTTTGACGAAGTAGTGTTGATACCAATCTTTTTAACAGTTAGCTCTCATTATTCACATGATATTCCTGTAATCTGTGGCTTACAAGCAGACCCTAAAATTCAGGAGACACTTAAAAAAGAAAAAATAGAAGTGTATAAAGCCAATGCTAGAGTAACTATTACTCCTCCATTAGATTATACTACTATTTTAAAGAAAAATGTTGAAAGAAGAGTAAATGCCTTAAGTAAAGATGCTGAAAATGAAGCGATTTTGTTAGTAGCTTATGGTGATGCCGACTACAACCAACAATGGGAAAAAATGGTAGATGAAATTGGTAAATACTTAAAAATAAAAACAGGTCATGAAAGTATTGCTTATGCTTGGTGTGGACACTTAGTAGGATATTCTACTGATCCTACATTAAACGGTATTGAAAAATTGCATGAATTGGAGGACAATGTAATTGTTATTCCTGTTTTGGTTGCTAACGATCCTTATTTTCAAAATGATATTATACAAAAAGCATGTGATATGGCTGAAGGTAAAGTGTTGTATAAACAAGATGCTATTTTACCCGACCCAACTATTAATCAGTGGATAGTAGATATTTCTAACCAAACAGTAGAAAATATTTAATAAAAAAATGAATAGGTTAGTTGTTTTTAGTAAAAACCATGTTAGAGAATTGGTAGCAACAGTTATTGTTGCTACCGCTTTTCTATATTTCTGGATAAACGGTCCTTTGCTTCAACGTGCAGAAATTTTAAGCCTAGAATCCATAGAAACTAAATACTCTAAACCTGTAATTGTTGGTGAAGATGGTGTGGACCAAAAAAATGAAGTAACTTCATTTAAAACATTACATTTTAAAGAAGAAGAAAATCATGGTTTCGGTTTAATTTTAGATAAAAAAACACCTAATAATCATTGGGGTTTTATAGCTGATGCTAAACACAATCCTGGGCTATCTGCTGAGTTGAAAAATAAAATCTATGAGCATGCCAAAACCTATGCTGGAGAAGAAATGTTAGTTAATATTTATCCTTCCATGGATATGTACTATGCTATTATTGTTAATCCAAAAAATAATAAAACGATTATTTATTTAGAAAGCACCGCTATTGTTAAAAATATAAGGGGCTATGGCGGAGAAATTAATTTAGCAGTTTTTTTATCAGAAGATGGAACTATTCAACGCATTGAACATATTTCATCACACGAAACATCGAGTTATTTATCAGATATAAAAAATGCCGGATTTTATGAAGAATTTAAAGGTATAAATATTACCAAAGGCAAACAACAAATAGATGCTGTTTCCGGAGCAACATTATCTACTGAAGCAATGGCAAAAACAGTATCTGCTTTAATAGAAAAAGGGACTCCTTACCCCATATCTAATTATGCAGAAATTAATGAAATCAATTATTTTAGTTTAGATGCTATTTTGAATAAAATCTGGATGCTTCATTTATTGGTTATTTTTTTAATGTTTGTTTTTGCTATTCAGCAATGGATAAAAAAATCTAAAAGGAACATGATGATTTTAAGTGTTTTATCGCTTATATATATCGGATTTTTCTTAAATAATTCATTTACTTATATCACTTTTATTCATCCATTTTTAGGAACAACAGTATCATCATTTATGGGGCTATATGCTTTAATGGTGCTACTTGGTGCCATTTGGGGAAAAAACACTTATTGTAAATATGTTTGTCCGTTTGGAAATGTACAACGCTTGTTAATTCACTTAAACCCTATAAAAACTTCACGTAAATTTTTTGTTCCTAACAAATGGGTAAAACGTATTAGGGCTGCTCTAACAGTAATTTTATTGTCGGGTATATTGTTGGGATTAAGAAGTTGGAGCAATTTTGAATTATTCCCTGACTTATTTGGTTTAAGTGTTTTAAGCGTTTGGTTTATAGTATCTATATTAACAGTATTAGCAACACTTATTTACCCGATGATATGGTGTCGTTTATTATGCCCAACCGGAGCTATATTGGATGGTATATCAGATTTAATAAACTATAAAAAAAGAAAAAGATGAAACTACTTTCTCTTTTCATAGTTATATTTTTTTATAGTGTGGTTGATGCCCAAATATCTACTCTAGAAATTCTTGATGAAAATCAACAGCCTATTCCTTCAGCTCATATTATCATTTTAGATAGCAACAAACTCTTACTTACCGATATTAACGGAAAGGTTCAAATAGACTTTAGCAAAAATAAAAAACTTAACATAGAAATTTCATTTATTGGTTATGTAAAACATCAGCAAACCATCACTCCTAATCAGCAAGTTAAAGTTGTTTTAAAAGAAGATCTAGTTTCTTTAAACTCTTTTGTAATTACGGGGCAATATGCTGAAAACAATCCTGAAAAAGCCGTTCAGAAAATAACCATTATTGATAAAGAAAAAATTGATAAAATGGGAGCGGTAAACTTAACAGATGTGCTTCAAAATGAAACCAATATTAGGTTAACTCAAGATGGAATTTTAGGGAGTAGCATGAGCTTGCAAGGTATGAGTGGCGAAAATGTTAAAATAATGATTGATGGTGTTGCAGTTATAGGAAAACAAGATGGAAGTATTGATTTATCTCAACTTAATTTAAATGATGTAGAACGAATAGAAATTGTAGAAGGACCAATGTCTGTTAATTATGGAACAGATGCGTTGGCAGGAGTGGTTAATATTATTACTAAAACTCCCAATAAGCAAGGATTAAATTTTTCTTTAAATTCTTATTATGAAAATGTAGGTAAATATAATTTAGACGGGACTGTTTCTCAGGCTTTTGGTAATCATGCTGTTTCGGTTAGTTTAGGAAGAAATTATTTTGATGGGTGGAAAGCAACTGATCCGCTTTTTAAAGAAAATAAACCTATTGCAGACTCAACAAGATTTAAAACTTGGAAACCTAAAGAACAATATTTCGGAAAGTTTAAATACCAATATCAGCAAAAAAACACTTCTGTAATATATACGTTAAGTGCTTTTGATGAAAAAATAACTAATAGAGGGATGCCTCGTTTGCCTTATTACGAAACGGCTTTTGATGATTATTATAACACACAAAGAATTGATAATTCAGTTCAATTTAAAACGAAGCTTAACAAACAAAAACAGATAAATTTTTTAGCAGCTTATAATTATTTTGAAAGAATTAAAAACACTTTTTTTAAAGATTTAACCACCCTTAATGAAGTGTTAACCACAAATCCTTCTGACCAAGATACAAGTGGTTTTGACTTAATTACTATCAGAACTTTTTTTGCTAATGCAAATGATAGCATTAAAGTAAACTATCAAGTAGGAATAGATTTGAATAGAGAAACTGCAGAAGGGGTTAGAATTGAAAGTAATATAAAACAAATTGGAGATTACGCTGCGTTTGCTAGTTTAGAATATAAACCTTTCCAAAGCACTATAATCCGTCCGGGAATAAGGTATGCCTATAATACAGAATATGAAGCTCCAATTTTACCATCAATAAACGTTAAACAAACCTTAAAAAAAATAAATATAAGAGCTTCTTATGCAAAAGGATTTAGAGCTCCTTCACTAAAAGAATTGTATTTTAATTTTGTTGATGTAAATCATAATATTGTTGGAAATAATAATCTTTTAGCAGAAACTTCTAATAATTTTAATCTTGCTGTTAACTATTCTAGATTAAAAAAAGCCTTTTTGTTCAAAGTGGAAGTAGCATCATTTTATAATAAAATTGATGATTTAATTACACTAGCACAAATAATCGGAACAGAGTATTCTTATGTAAATGTTGGTTCTTTTTCAACCAATGGAATTCAAATTAATGGTAATGTTTCTTATAATCATTTTATGATGGGGTTAGGAGTTTCTTATATAGGAAGAGAAAATATGATTGCTTCTTTAAGCAATGTTGATAAATACAGTTATAGCCCTGAATATAAAATAAACATGAATTATGAAGTGAAGAAATGGAAGAGTTTTATTGCATTATTTTATAAATATAATGGCAAGCTAACAAGTTTTGCCATAAATGGTAATGATGAAGTTTATCAAACTTATACCAACCCTTATCAAATGGCTGATTTATCTGTAGGAAAGAAGTTTTTTCAAAATAAAATCGCTATTACCATTGGTTCTAAAAATCTTTTTGATGTAAAAAATGTTGGTGCTGTGGCTATAGGTGGAGCTCATTCTGGTGGTGGAGGAATTAGTATGATTGCAATGGGTAGAACTTATTTTGTTAAACTTAATTTGAATGTTAATTATGATAAAAAATAATATTTCACATAAAGTTCAACAATACGTTTGTCAAGGTTCTTTAGTATTAATGGGGTTGTTTTTTAATGCTTGTGAAAAAGAAGAACTATCTGTTTCTCCTCACGATTCGGGAGATGTAATTACTAATAGTATAAAAATGGAGTCTGATTATCGTAATCAGTTGTTTTTCGATTTAGAAACGAATAGTTTAGTAAAACAAAATCATAAAGTTATATGGGATTTAGGGTTTGAAACTTCTCCGAGTGGAAATAAAATAATTCTAAATGGAGCAAAATTTATGAAAGCAGCAAATGCACAAACATCTAATTTTAATAGTGTAACCGATACAATTGGATTAACTTTTAATATTGATATGCCTTCAGGAAGTACTGATAGTACTGCCATAGAAAATTGGATTTCAAACAATGTTTATGTAATTGACAGGGGATATAATGAATTAGGGGCTCATCAGGGATTCTGTAAAATTGAATTTTTGTCAGTAAATGCTAGTTCGTACGCTGTTCATTTCTCTAGATTAGATGGAACAAATGATTTTTCTATGACTATTCCTAAAGACATCAATTACAATTTTACTTTTCTTTCATTAAATGGTAATCTTGTTTCTGTTGAGCCTCCAAAAGAAAACTGGGACTTGGTTTTTACTCAATTTACTCACTATTATTACAATGATGGAATGACTTATTTGGTAACAGGCTGTTTAAGCAATAGAAACAAAGTAGAAGTTGCCCAAGTTTTCGACAAAAATTTTGCTGCTATAACATTACATGATGTGAATAATTATAGTTTTTCTAAAAATATTAATACCATTGGTTTTGACTGGAAAGAATATGATTTTAATACCGGAACGTACCTTATTTTTAGTAATCAAAATTATATTATAAAAAGTACCGAAGGAAAATATTTTAAACTACATTTTATAGATTTTTATGATACTTTTGGAGTAAAAGGAACACCTACATTTGAATTTCAGGAATTATAACTTAAATGTGGTATTGTATTGTTCGGGATTAAAGAATAATTTTGCACCCACAATTTTTGTTTACGAATAGACTTATATTTCCTATATGGACTCCCATGCTATAATAGAAGCAATAAAAGAAATTACAGATGTGACTTTGGCATATTTAATTTCTGCTAATAAAAGAACTTATTGGCTTTATTTTATCACTTCCTTTATTCTTGCTTTGTATGTGTATTATCGTACAAAAGAAAAAGAATCGTTTAAAACTTATTTCTTCAGTAAACAAAGATGGTTTGGAAAATCTGCTTGGGTAGATTACACGCTTATTTTTTTTAATAGCTTAGTAAAAGTAGTGATACTTGCTCCTGTGTTAATTTATGCTCTTTATATGGCAGAAGGATTAAGCGAGTATTTAGTGAATAAATTTGGCCCATCAGCATTTAATTATTCTAAAACATCATTAATTATTTCATACACTATAATAATTGTAGTGGTTAATGATTTCTTTTCTTTTCTAATTCATTATGCCATGCATAAAATTCCTTTCTTATGGGAATTTCATAAAATTCATCACTCTGCAACTGAGCTTAATCCATTTACTCAATATAGAATTCATCCGGTAGAATTAATAATTAATAATTTAAGAGGGTTATTAATTAAAGGTGTAATTACAGGTGTGTTTTTATATGTTGCTAACGATAATGTTAGCTTAATTACTTTGTTAGGAATTAATATTTTTAACTTTTTATTTTATTTTTTTGGTGCTAACCTACGGCATTCTCATGTTAAATTAAAATACTTTAGTTTTTTAGAATATGTTTTTATAAGCCCTTATCAACATCAAATACACCATAGTAACAATCAACAGCATTTCGATTCAAATTTAGGCTCTCGGTTAGCTATTTGGGATTATTTGTTTGGCACATTAATAAAATCAAAAGAAGTTAAAGAACTTAAATTTGGTTTGGGAGAAGAGGATCAGCATTACGATTCTTTTTCTAAAAACCTTCTTAATCCTTTTGTAAATATTATCAAAAGAAAAAAATCAATTAAGTAACTAAACGTTTTTAGTTAAAAATACCTTAAATGTGGTATTGTATGTTTTGTCTTGTTTTTAGACTTTTGCCATCAAAACAAACTCTTATTTAGAATAAGTCTAATTAAAAATACAAACCAACTAAAAACATTAATTATGAAAATGAATAGAATAGGAATATTAGCATTAAGTGTATTACTAATGTTTTCTTGCTCTAAAGATGATGATGCTCCAACTCCTGTTGCAAACAATGGTGGTGGAGGTGGGAACCCAACTTATCAAATACCAACAACCTATGTGTTTGTTGATGGTTCAAGCCAAAGTACTGTGAATTTTGATGGTCAAAAACAACGTTTAGAAATGCTTTCTGAACTGGTAGTTTATATGAAAACCGCTAATACTCTTGGTACAACTGTTAGTGCAACGCAATTAAAAAATATGTATGCTAACAATGGTTATACTTGGGTTGATGCTCCTGGATTAGGTATGACTGGTTCAACGAAACAGTTAAAAGATAAAACAGCAGAAGGTGATATAGGTGTTCAGGCAATGTTCGAAAACTACATGGATTCGCTAGCATATATTAGTAGTTTAAATTTTTCTAACTCTACCGAAACTTACGGGCAAGCAGGTGTTTGGACAAATGGAACTAAAAGTTACCTTATGGGAGAAAATGGGTTTGAATATGGACAATTAATTGAAAAAGGTTTAATGACTGCAGTATTTATGAATCAGATGACTGTTAATTACTTAGGTACACTTGCAGATGATGATAATACTACTCCGCTTCCGGGAAAAACTTATACTGAAATGCAACACCATTGGGATGAAGCTTTTGGATATTTTTCTTCAGAAATTGATTATCCAACCAATGGAGCAGACAGGTTTTGGGGGAAATATGCTCAAGGTAGTGTAGAAGTTTTATTGGGAACAGGTACTAACATTATGAATGCATTTCTAAAAGGTAGAGCGGCTATTGATAATAACGATTATGCAACCCGTGATGCTCAAATTGCAATAATTAGAGATCAAATGGAGAAAGTTTGTGCAGGAACAGCTATTCATTATTTAAATGAAGCGAAAGCAAATATTACTAGTCCAATAGTTAAAAATCATGTACTTTCAGAAGCAATTGCTTTTATAGATGGATTAAGATATGGGTATAACTCCGTTAATGGTGTTTCAATAACTTCAGCAGAAGTTGATATAGTATTAGGGTATATTGGCAACGACTTAAGTGCAGTTTCTATAACTAACCTTAATTTAGCAATTGATTTAATTGCTTCTAAAACAGGACTAAATGACGTTAAAGCATCACTATAATAACAAATTATAAATAGTACATTTTAGACAAAGTTTTGGAGTTTCAGCTTGAAGACTTTGTCTATTTTTTCCAACTAAACTAAAAATACCATGAGTCAAAAAAATATTTTTAAGCATACATCTAAAATAGTAGTATCAGTAATTATTTTAGGATTGCTATTTATTTCAGGCTGCTCAAAAGATGATAAAAATCCTCCTACAAGTCAGGTTGTTGAAGAGTATGATAGAACAACCATGTTGACCAATTATGCCGATGGATACATTCTGCCAGCTTATAATGAATATGTTAAAAGTATTGACTCATTAAAAACAGCTATTAATACTTTCAACTCAGCATTAGATATTAACTCGCTACTTAATCTTAGAATTAAATGGGAAAATGTTCTTTTGGTTTGGCAAGATGTAGCATTTTTAGAATTTGGTCCGGCACAAAACATTAGCTTAAGAAGTCAAACAAATATTTACCCTGTAGATACTATATTGTTGAACGGTAATATTTCTTCAGGAAGTTACAATTTACAATTATCTTCAAATTTTGATGCTAAAGGGTTGCAAGCAATTGAATATCTAATTAACGGATCGGGAAGTACAGACAATGCTATTGTCACTAAGTTTGCCAATAGCGCAAATGCAAGAACTTATTTAACCGATTTAGTTAACGACTTAGAAACGAATACCAATTATGTTTATAACGAATGGATAAGTACATTCCGTACTAGTTTTATTTCTAATAGTGCAAGTAATGCACAAGGAAGTTCGGTTAGTAATATAGTTAATGCTATAAGTTTACATTACGAAACGTATATGAGAAAAGGGAAAATAGGATTGCCTGCTGGCGTTTTTAATGGTTTTTCTCAACAACCAATGCCAGAGCATGTAGAGGCTTTATATTATGAGCAATCACTTCCTTTTGTTTACCGTTCGTTAGTTGCTTTACAAAAATTTATAAGAGGAGAGCATTATTCTTCTACTGTTAATGGAGAAGGCTTAGAAGATTATTTAAACTTTGTTAGAGCCCAATCTGGCGGACAGCCATTGGTTAACTTAATTAATAATCAATTCACTAATATTAATAATGAATTAGGTAATATTAGTGATCCACTTAGTAGTGAAGTGGTAAATAACAACCAAGGAGTAAGAGATGTTTATCAACAAATGCAACAAATGGTTCCTTTCATAAAAGTAGAGACAGCCAATGCATTAGAAGTGATGATTACTTACCAAGATAATGATGGAGATTGATTCATATAGAACAGCTTATCTTTTAAAAAAAATTCTATGGGTAGTATTTTTCATGCTGCCCTTATTTGTTTCTGCACAAAATATAGGAACATTATCTGGCACAGTAAAAAGCAATACCAACGAAAAACTACCATTTTCTACTGTTTACATCAAAGAACTTAATGTTGCTGCCCAAACCAACGATAATGGCAATTATCAAATAAAAAATATTCCTTACGGTAATTATACTGTTGAATTTAGTTTTGTTGGTTACGAAAAACAAGTGTATCAAGTTGTAATTTCCAAACCAGAAACTAAGTTAAATGCACAATTAAAAAATAAAGTTGAAAACCTTACCGAATTTGAGGTAGAAGCTGATAAAGAAAATGTAGGGGCTGTAAGAAGAATGCAATCTATTGATGGGGTTATTTTAAGTGAAGGAAAGAAAAGTGAAATAATAGTTTTAGACCATATTAATGCAAATAAAGCTACTAACCAAGGAAGACAAATTTATTCGAGAATACCTGGTCTTAATATTTGGGAAAGTGATGGAGCCGGATTACAATTAGGAATAGGTGGTAGAGGACTAAACCCGAGTAGATCATCTAACTTTAATACTCGACAAAATGGATATGATATTAGTGCAGATGCTTTAGGTTATCCAGAAAGTTATTACACCCCTCCAGCTGAAGCAATAAAAGAAATTCAGTTTTTAAGAGGAGCTGCTTCACTACAGTTTGGGACTCAATTTGGTGGGCTGCTTAATTTTAAATTACATGATGGTCCTATAGATAAAGACTTTGAATTAACTTACCGAATAACAAAAGGCTCGTTCAATTTGAGTAATTCTTTTATGAGTGCTGCTTTTAAAGAAGGAGGATGGAAAGGTTATGGTTATTTTCAATTAAAAAAAGGAAATGAATTTCGTCCAAACTCAGGTTTTGAAGTTTATACAGGAGCTATCAATATTACAAACCAAATAAGCGAAAAAACATCTTGGAATTTACAATATACTAAACTTTATTATTTAGCACAGCAACCAGGAGGATTAACCGATAAAGAATTTTATGAAAACCCTTATCAATCTAAAAGAGCAAGAAATTGGTTTGAAGTAGATTGGAACTTATTTGCTGCATCGCTAACACACGAGTTTAATGCGAAAACTAAATTAAAAACACAATTTTTTGGTTTACATGCCTCAAGAAAAGCACTAGGTATTTTAGGAAATATTAGTCGCCCTGATTTTGAAGGTGATCCCAGAGATTTAATTATCGGTGAATTTCAAAATTTTGGAAATGAAACAAGATTGATTAATGTTTACTCAGTAAAAAACAACCAATGGGCTTTTGTTGTTGGAGGTAGATATTACCAGGGATTTAATAGAAGTAGGCAAGGCGATGCTGACACTACGTCAATGCCAAATTTTACCTATGTAAATCCTGATAATTTAGAGGGTTCAGATTACCGTTTCCCTAGTACAAATTATGCTGCTTTTGCAGAACATATTTTTAGGTTTAAAAATCTAAGTATTACTCCAGGAGTAAGGTTTGAATACATCAATACTAATGCAAATGGTACTTTTAGAGAAGTTGTTTATGATTTGGCAAACAACCCTATTTTTGATACTACTTTTACTGAAAATAGAAGTAGTACACGTTCTTTTGTTATTGGTGGAATTGGCTTAAATTACAAGATTAAAAACACGGTTGATATCTATTCTAACTTTACACAAAATTACAGGAGTATCAATTTTGCAGATATGCAAATTGTAAACAGAAATTTTAGAATAGACCCTGATTTAAAAGATGAGACAGGCTATAATTTTGATGTTGGTATAAGAGGAATGATATCTAAAAAATTAAGTTTCGATGTTTCGGGCTTTCTTTTGTTGTATGACAATAGAATAGGTAGCATTGATAAAATTGACGAAAGTACTTTTATAACATATAGATATAGAACTAATATTTCTGAGGCTGTTATAAAAGGGGTGGAATCAACCATAGAAGTAGATCTTTGGAAACTGGCTTTTTCTGATACTTCTAAAATATCATTAACAACCTTTGTTAACTTTTCACTAATAGACGCAAGATATGTTAACTCTCAAAGTGCTGCATTAAATAATAAATTAGTAGAATTTGTTCCTCCAATTAATTTTAAAACAGGCGTCACTTTTGGAACAAAAAACTTTGCAATCAGTTATCAATATACTTATGTACAAGAACATTATACAGATGCAACCAATGCAGGAAAAGCCGCTGATGGAAGCCTTGTTTTTATTCCAACAGCCATTATAGGAACTATACCGTCTTATTTAGTTATGGATTTATCTTTACGTTATACTTATGAGGTGTTTCAATTTGAATTTGGAGTGAATAACCTTACAAACAATTTGTATTTTACTCGTAGAGCCACGGGATATCCAGGGCCAGGAATTATTCCTTCTCCTGTAAGAAATTATTATTTTACATTACAAATGAGAATATAATTAACTTTGAGGAATAAAACATTTAGTTTTTATGTATAAATTCATCATCATACTTCATGTATTAGCAGCAACTATTTGGGTGGGGGGACACTTGTTTCTGGCAGTAATATTATTACCAAACATTCTGAAAAATAAAGATTTTAAAGGCTTATTAGATTTTGAAAGAAAATTTGAAAAAATAGGAATACCAGCTTTGTTAGTTCAAGTAATAACAGGATTTTATTTAGCATATCATCTTTTGCCAGATGTTAAAAGTTGGTTTTTGTTTGAGGGACATTTAGCCACACATGTTGGAATTAAACTGACTTTATTATTTGCTACCATATTATTGGCACTCAATGCTAACCTTAGGTTAATACCAAACATCGAAAAAGGAAGCAACTTAAAAATAATGGCAGTGCACATTATTTTAGTAACGCTTTTTTCTATACTTTTTTTAATTGTAGGAATGAGTGTGAGACTAGATGTTATCTAGCACGATAACAAAGATTTGTAGGGATGAAAAATAGTTGTTATTATTTTTTTGCTAATACTAATATTTTCTTACATTTGCAGCCCTTAAAAAACGACTGGATTTTATGTCTGAAGCAAAAGTAAAATTATTTGCCGGTAGAGCATCGATGGAATTGGCTAACAAAATAGCTGATTCTTACGGTATTCCATTGGGTAATGTTATTATCAATACTTTTAGTGATGGTGAATTTCAACCATCATTTGAAGAATCGGTAAGAGGCTCAGATGTGTTTATAATTCAGTCAACTTTTCCACCTGCCGATAATTTAATGGAACTTTTAATGATGATAGATGCTGCCAAAAGAGCATCCGCTAGAAGAATAGTTGCTATTATCCCTTATTTTGGATTAGCTCGTCAGGATAGAAAAGATAAACCAAGAGTGCCAATAGGTGCAAAATTAGTTGCTAATATGTTAGCTGCTGCAGGAGTTACTAGAATTATGACCATGGATTTACATGCAGATCAAATTCAAGGTTTCTTCGAAGTACCTGTTGACCATCTTTTTGCATCTACTATATTTATACCCTATATAAAAAGTCTGAATTTAGAAAATTTAACCATGGCTTCTCCTGATATGGGAGGAACAAAAAGAGCCAATGCTTATGCTAAATTTTTACAAGCTGAGGTAGCCGTTTGTTATAAACAAAGAAAAAAAGCCAATGTAATTGAAGATATGTTCTTAATTGGTGATGTAGAGGGAAAAGATGTAATTATAGTTGACGACATGGTTGACACCGCAGGAACTTTGGTAAAAGCTGCTGCTATAATGAAAGAAAAAGGAGCGCTAAGTGTTAGAGCTATTGCTACTCACCCAATTTTATCTGGTGAAGCTTACGAAAGAATTGAAAATTCAGAACTTACAGAATTAATTGTTACTGATTCTATTCCTTTGTCTCAACAAAGTAGTAAAATAAAAGTTTTATCAGTAGCAGATTTATTTTCTCATATTATTAAAAAAGTATTTAATCACGAATCGATTAGTGAATCATTCATTTACTAATCTAAAACCAATAAATAATGAAAACGATAGCAATAAGTGCAGTTAAAAGAACAGAAGTAGGTGCTTCAAACGCTAAGCAGGTTAGAAAGGAAGGGAATATTCCATGTAACCTTTACGGAGGAGAAGGAAATGTAAATTTCTTTGTAAATGAAATAGAATTTAATAAAATTATTAATTCACCAAATGTTTACTTTGTAAACCTTGATATTGAAGGAAAAATAGTTAAAGCTATTATTAAGGAAGTTCAGTTTCATCCAGTATCAGATCAAACTTTACATGTAGATTTCCTAGAGGTTGCAGAAGATGCTCCTGTAAATGTAGTATTGCCAATTCAAACAACTGGCGTTTCTAAAGGAATTCTTGCTGGTGGTAAATTAAGAGTTGTTACAAGAAGATTAAGAGTTAGAGCTTTGCCAAAAGATTTGCCTGAATTTATTTCAGTAGATATTACTAAATTAAAAATCGGTCAATCAGTAAAAGTTGGTGAATTATCAGTTCCTGGATTAACTTTCTTAGATGCTGCTAATGCTGTTGTTGTTGCTGTTAAAACAAGTAGAGCTGCTGCTTCTGCTGCTTCTCAAGATGATGAGGATGAAGAAGAAACAGCTGAAGGTGCAACTACGGAAGCAACTGCTGATGCAGAAGCAGCTCCTGCTGAATAATAGTAAATAGAGTATTATTATGAAGTATTTAATTGTAGGCTTGGGCAACATTGGCTCTGAATACGAAAATACAAGACATAATATAGGTTTTAAAATAGTGGATGCCTTAGCTAAGGCATCCACTATTTTTTTTGAACCTAATAAATTAGGGGAGACTGCAACGCTAAAGTATAAAGGAAGAACTTTTATTTTGTTAAAACCTTCTACTTACATGAATTTAAGTGGAAAAGCAGTAAACTATTACCTCCAACAAGAAAAAATAAAACAAGAAAATTTATTGATTATTACCGATGATATCGCTATACCTTTTGGAACACTTAGGTTAAAGGGTAAGGGTAGTGATGGGGGGCATAATGGACTTAAAAGCATTATTCAGGTATTGGGCAATCAAGATTTTGCACGATTAAGGTTTGGTGTAGGTAGTGACTTTGTTCAAGGTAAACAAATTAATCATGTTTTAGGAGAGTTTGCTCCAGAAGAACAAGTTCAGCTTGATGAAAGAATAGAAAAAACTACTGCACTTATTAAATCTTTTGGCACAATTGGTTTAGGAAGAACAATGAGCGAGTTTAATAATAAGTAAAATTAAGATTCCAAGGTTGAGTTATAAAAAAACATATTTTCAATATAAATTGAAAAAAAAATCGTAATATTGTTATGCGTTTTTTCAGGTCAAAATTAAAAGAGTTCTTTTTTGTATCTGAAATATAATAAAAAATTACCTAGAACTCAGTTTAATATTTAAAATTAATAAAATGAAAACTACACGCTTAGTATTATTGTTGCTTATTTCTTACTTGTTTCAAACAGTTGGTTTAAAAGCACAGCAAGAAGGAACCTTTAACTGTGGATCTGATGAAAAGAGAATGGAGTTAATAAATAAATATCCAGATATTCTCAAAAAAGAGCAAGAATTAGAAAAATTTACTGAAGAGTATATTAAAAATAAAAAAAATAATAAGAGTAGTAATCAAACTTATGTAATACCTGTAGTTTTTCATGTTTTACACGAATATGGCTCGGAAAACATTTCTGATGCTCAAATATTTGATGCAATAAGAGTATTAAATGAAGATTTTTCTAAGTCTAATGCTGACACTAGTTTAGTTATTCCAGATTTTGATACACTCATTGGTACTCCAAATATTGAATTTAGATTAGCTCAAATTGATGCTTTCGGTAATTGTACAAACGGTATTGATAGGATACATAGTCATTTAACAAATAATGCGGATAACGAATCAAAGCTAAATATATGGGATAGAACTAAATATTTAAACATATGGGTTGTTAAAACTATAGGAGATACTCCAGGTACTGCAGGGTACGCTCAATTTCCAGGTTCGGTTGACAACCCTTTTGGGATTTATATAGATGGAATAGTAGTATTACACAATTATGTTGGTTCTATTGGCACCTCAAACTCTTTTAGATCAAGAACCTTATCTCATGAAGTTGGTCATTGGATTAATTTAGCTCACCCTTGGGGATTTAATAATGACCCTGGGGTAGTTTGTGGTGATGATGGTGTTCATGATACACCAGAAACTAAAGGCTCTAATAATTGTGCTAACCTGTATAAAGCAGAGTGTACTATTTATAATATTGTAAAACCTTATACTTTTTCAGATGTAACAACAACGTCTGGTACAACCGACCCTACTACAGTTACTCCTGAAGTAGGTCTTGATTTTAGTAGTTTTTCTGCTGCAGGGGTATCTACTAATCCAACAGACACTTCAAGATTTTCTTTTTCCAATTGGGATTTAGGTGCTACAGATCAGGATACTAGTTATGCTAATTTAACAGGAAGCATAAATACATCAAAATATTATGAATTTACTGTTTCACCACAGTTAGGATACCTTATGACTATTCAAGACTTAACTTTTAAGATTCAACGCTCAGGAACAGGTGTGAGAACTTTTGCAGTTCGTTCCGATGCTGATAATTTTTCAAGTAATCTAGGGGGAGTGATTATTAATCCTTCACCAAATATTTCAATTAAACCAGGAAATATATTTTTTATTAATAATGATACAACTGGTGTGATTGACGGATGTAGAGTTTCTGTTGCAGGTTCTAACTTTACAAATACTAAATCAACTCGAACTTTTCGTATTTATGCTTGGAATGCTGAAGACGCAAATGGAACTTTTTCACTTGATAGTATTTCTATTACAACAACTTCTTCTGTTATAGAAAATATTCAAAATTATATGGATTATTCTTATTGTTCTCATATGTTCACTATAGGACAAGTTGATAGAATGCGTGCAGCACTTAATAGTAATGTTAGTGGTAGAAATAACCTTTGGTCTCAAGCTAACCTTGTAGCAACAGGAACAGACGTGCCTAATCCAGTTAATAATTGTATTCCAGTAGCTGATTTTACAGCTAATCAAAGATTAATTTGTCAAGGAGATGTAGTAACGTTTACTGATGCTTCATGGAAAACAGATATTAATTCTGTAAATTGGACATTTAATGGAGGAACACCTTCAACATCTTCTAATAGTACTCAATCTGTTACATTTAATAATTTATACTGGCAAGAAATATCAATAACTGCAACAGGAGCAGCAGGATCAAACACAAAAACAAATCCATATTATATACATGTTTCACCACCTTGGTCTCAGTACTCAGGAGCATTTTATGAAAGTTTTGAGAATTCAACTGCAAATCAGTCATGGTTTTCTATAACTAATCAAAATAACGCTTCAATATGGCAGCCTACGAGTTCTGCTGCAGCTACTGGATCTAATTCAATGTACTTAAATGCACATAGTGAGCCAGTATATTTTCCTAACTATATACCAGGAATTGGAAGAAATGATATTGATGCATTGATTAGTCCATCATTTGATTTATCTTCTGTTACTTCAGGTGTGTTAACATTTAAATTTTCAGCAGCAACTAGAGCTACAGTTTTAGCAGATATTACTGAAGAGTTTAAAGTTTATGCTTCATTAAATTGTGGAAAATCTTGGTTGCCTTTAAGAACTATTCAAGGCATAGCATTAGCCAATGCTGGATCGCATAATAACCCATATTTTCCAACTACAAGTTCTCAATGGGAAACTGTAACAATTAACTTACAACCTATTCTACAAGTTAATAATGTTAGGTTTAAATTTGAGTACAAGAGTGGAAAAATGAGTAATAATTTCTTTTTAGATGATATTAATATTTCTGGAATTGTTGGAATTGATGAAAATGACACCGATAATTTTAATCTAAATACTTATCCTAATCCATTTAATGAAAGTACTACTGTTTCTTATAGATTAAATAAATCTCAAAATGTAACAATGAGAGTATATGATTTATTAGGAAATGTTGTTTTAGATGTATTAAACGATAATCAAGCTCAAGGTGAACATACTTTGGTTATTAATAGAGGAAGTTTACAATCTGGAATTTATTTACTTAAATTAACAGGAGATAACGGATTAGAAGTTAATAATAAAATTGTTATACAATAATTTCGGATTTATATAAAAAAAGCACGAGTAACTGTTACTCGTGCTTTTTTTATATTAAAATCTAAGAATTATAATACTTGCACTTTTCTAATTTACAGAGGTATAAAGTAAAAAAATTACTAGTGAAAAAGGTATTTAGCATATCGTTACTTCTTATTATTGCAATAGCAACTCTATTTCCTTTTGCTTATCTCAAAATGGAACGCAAAGCCATTAAAAAAGCTATTAAACATAAAATCATTGCAGGAATAGATAAAGAAGAATTGGTGCTATTGGTTTTCCATAAAGATGAAGTTGACCAACAAGTAAAATGGAAACACAGCAAAGAATTTCAATATAAAGGTGAAATGTATGATATAGTTGAGAAAGAACTTATCGGCAACGAAATACATTATTGGGTTTGGTGGGATAAAGAAGAAACAGCATTAAACCAAAAATTAGCCAATTTAGTGCGACAAAATTTTGCCCAAAATCCTTATCAGAATAATAAAAATCAGGTAATTGCTCATTTTTTTAAAACACTTTATTTTTCAGGAAAAACTACTATACAATTGGATGTTGTGAAAAATGAAATTTCTCACTGTACATCTTATTCAAATAACTTTTCTTTGTGGCAACAATCGCCAACAACTCCACCTCCTCAACATAGTTGATCAAAAAAATTAATTCACATTTTTTATTAATTAGAGAACAAGTACACTACTTTTTGTAGTTGGTGTTCTTTTATGAAAATTAATTATGAAAAAAACCATATTTATGGTATGGCTGTGTTGTACTTCTTTATTAAGTATTTCACAAATCATTATTATAAAAGATAATAATACAAATTTACCATTAGAAATGGTGAGTATAGTAAGTAATCAACCCCGTGTTGCCACTTTTACTAATGCTAAGGGACAGGCTGATATTACTGATTTTAAGACTTCTGAAAAAATTGAGTTACGATTAATAGGATATAAAGCTATTCAGAAATCTTATTCAGAGCTAGCATTAATGTCATTTGAAATTGCTATGGAGGATGCAGGTCTTTCTTTAGATGAAGTAGTTATTTCGGCTACTCGGTGGACTCAAAATAAAAATGACATTCCTGAAAAAATAACAACTATTTCTGCTAAAGATGTGGCTTTACAAAATCCACAAACTGCAGCAGATTTATTAGGTTCTTCAGGAGAGGTTTTTATTCAGAAAAGTCAGGGAGGAGGCGGAAGTTCAATGATTAGAGGTTTTTCTACTAACAGACTACTTATTACTGTTGATGGAGTGCGTATGAATACTGCTATTTTTAGAAGTGGTAATTTGCAAAATGTAATTTCTATAGATCCTTTTACTGTAGAAAATACTGAAGTATTGTTTGGACCAGGTTCAGTAATTTACGGAAGTGATGCTATTGGCGGAGTAATGAGTTTCTCTACTATTACACCACAATTTACTACTAGCGATGAACCTTTAGTTACTGGTAGAGCTGCTACCAGATACTCATCTGCTAATAGTGAAATGACAGGGCATTTTGATGTAGGCGTTGGTTGGAAAAAATGGGCAATGGTAACAAGCATTACGTATTCCGATTTTGGCGATTTACGTATGGGGTCGTACGGACCTTCATCTTATTTGCGAAAGTTTTATGTTGAAAGAGAAGATTCTATTGATGTTGTGAAAGCCAATGCTGACCCTTTAGTACAAAATCCAACAGGATATAAGCAAACTTCATTAATGCAAAAAATCAGGTTTAAACCCAACAAAAATTGGGATGTTAATTATGGCTTTTTATACTCTACCACTACCGATTATCCTCGTTATGATAGACTAACTAGAACTAAAAACGGGTTACCAAGAAGTGCTGAATGGAATTATGGACCACAAGAATGGGCATTGAATTATTTGAACATTACTAATTCCGCTGCAAATAGCTTGTATAATGAAATGAGCATACGTTTGGCTCATCAATATTTTGAAGAAAGTAGAATAGACAGAGGTTTTAATAAGCCAATTCGTTCTAATAGATTGGAGGAAGTAAATGCTTTTTCAGCAAACATAGATTTTGAGAAATTGTTGGGCGAAAAAACTGAAGTCTTTTATGGTGTTGAAGCCATTTATAATGATGTAAAATCTTTCGGCACAGATGAAGATATTACTACTGGAGTTATTGTTCCTGCTGCTTCTCGTTATCCTCAATCTACTTGGGAATCGTATGCTGCTTATGCTACTATTCAAAGACATTTATCTAAGAAGTTTTTGGTACAAGCTGGAGGAAGATTCAATCAGTTTATATTGAATGCAGCATTCGATACAACTTATTTTCCATTTCCATTTACTAAAGCCGAAATTAATAACAATGCAACAACAGGAAGTTTGGGTTTTGTTTGGCAACCAACAGAACAGTGGAATATTAGCGGAAGTACTTCAACAGGTTTTCGCTCACCTAATGTGGATGATATAGGAAAAATATTTGATTTTGAACCAGGCTATGTTGTTACTCCAAACCCTAATTTAACTGCCGAATATGCTTATAATGTTGAATTGAGCATTAGCAAGGTAATTAATGAAGTGGTAAAGTTCAATCTTACAGGTTATTATACTTATTTGGATGGTGGAATGGTAAGGAGAGATTTCCAATTTGATGGCAAGGATAGCATTATGTATAATGGTGTGATGAGTAAAGTGCAAGCCGTACAAAATGCTGCTTTTGTTGAGATAAAAGGCTTACATGCAGGAATTGAAATTAAATTACCTGCAGGTTTTGGATTGATGGCAAAATACAATTACCAACAGGGAACTGAAGAGTTGGAAAATGGTACAACAGGTCCGTCCAGACATGCAGCTCCTTGGTTTGGTTCGGCTCAAATTTCTTACACTACCAAGCAACTAAAAATGATAGCTTATACGCAGTTTAGTGGAGAAAAAAAGTTTGAAGATATGCCTTTTGAAGAAATCCCAAAAAGAGAGTTGTATGCCATTGATGATAATGGGAATCCGTACTCTCCAAGTTGGGTGACACTTAACTTTAAAGCCAATTACCAATTGAAAGAAAACTTTATTTTAGGTGGAGGAATAGAAAACCTAACGGATGTTCGCTATAGAACCTATAGTTCAGGTATTGCAGCCGCAGGAAGAAATTTTATGCTTTCGCTTACGGGTAAGTTTTAATAAATTTTACACCAGTCAGGTATTTAAAACCTGACTGGTGTTTTTTGTTTATTCTTCTGCTAATTTTTAGCTACATTTGTTTTTTTAAATAAATTAAAACACATGGAATACAACAATATTTTAGTAACTCAAGAAAATAACATTGCTCAGGTAATCATTAACCGTCCAAATCAATTAAATGCTTTAAATTCAGCTACGATAGCGGAGTTGAGCAGTGTTTTTAAAACATTAGAAGCAGATAAAAATGTTCGCGTAATCATAATTACCGGTTCAGGAGAAAAAGCTTTTGTTGCTGGTGCAGACATCAAAGAGTTTTACCAATTTGATGTGGAAGAAGGAAAAAAATTATCAGCTGATGGTCACCAAAAATTATTTGATTTAGTAGAGAATTTAAGTACTCCTGTAATTGCAGCAGTAAATGGCTTTGCCTTAGGTGGCGGATTAGAATTAGCCATGAGTTGTCATTTTAGAATAGCTTCCGACAATGCCAAATTAGGTTTGCCAGAAGTAACTTTAGGCGTTATTCCTGGTTATGGAGGAACACAACGATTGGCTCAATTGGCAGGTAAAGGTAGAGCCATGGAAATGATTATGACAGCTAAAATGGTTTCGGCTGAAGAAGCAGCCAACATTGGCTTGGTCAATCAAGTGGTTACACAAGAAGAATTATTGCCAACATGCCAAAAAATAGCTCAAAAAATTGCTTTCAATTCATCAACAGCCATCGCAGGCGCAATAAAAGCGGTAAATGCTGGTTTTAAAGACGGTGTAAATGGTTATGAAACAGAAATAGAAGAGTTTGGTAAATGCTTTGGAACTCCCGATTTTGTTGAAGGAACTAATGCATTTGTTGAAAAACGTAAACCGGAATTCAGTTAAAACTTTATAAACTTTTTACTTTACAAGTTACAAGATTTCTACTAAATGAGTAATCCTCTAAAAAAACTTGCCGGACAAACAGCCATTTATGGGCTTACAAGTATAGTTGGTCGTTTGCTCAATTGGTTTTTGGTGCCTATTTATATCGGAACAGCAAAGTTTACGCCCGACCAATACGGAATTATTACCGAAATGTATTCGTATGTAGCATTTTTAGTTGTGTTCCTAACCTACGGAATGGAAACAGCTTTTTTCCGTTTTTCTACTTTGCAAGAACACGATAACAAAAAGGTTTATTCTACTATTATTTACTCGCTGTTTACTACTTCTTTTGTGTTTATAGCATTAGCTTTTTTGTTCGATCAATCTATTGCCAATTGGCTAAAATATCCCAACAATAAAGAGTTTGTAACTTGGTTTGCCATGATAGTTGGTTTAGATGCAGTTGCTTCTATTCCTATGGCAAAATTAAGAGCAGATAATAGACCTATAAAATTTGCCATCATCAATTTTGCAAATATTGGAGTAAACATTGGCTTAAATTTATTTTTTCTTGCGTATTGTTTGCCCATGTATAAAGCTGGCGAGACCAATTGGCTTATCGAAACGTTTTATAATCCAGAAATAGGTGTAGGCTATGTTTTTATCGCTAACCTTATTGCGAGTATTATGAAGTTTTTACTATTACTTCCAGATATGCTTAAAGCCAAGTTTAGTGTTGAATTCGCATTGCTTAAAAAAATGTTTATCTACGCCTTGCCTCTGTTGGTGTTTGGTTTGGCAGGAATCGTAAATGAAACCATAGATAGAATTATGCTTAAACGCATGTTGTTTGAAAGCAAAGGAGAATTAGCCACTATGACTCAAATAGGAATTTATGGCGCTTGTTATAAAGTTTCTATTATTGTTACGCTTTTTATTCAAGCTTTTAGGTATGCCGCAGAACCTTTCTTTTTTGCTCAGGAAAAAGAAAAAAATGCTAAAGAAATTTATTCCACCATCATGACTTATTTTGTGATAATTTGTGCTACCATCTTTTTAGGTGTAATGCTGTATATTGATATTGTGAAATATTTTATTCCTAATGAAGCCTATTGGGAAGGATTAAAAATTGTTCCTGTATTGCTTTTTGCTAATATTAGTTTAGGTATTTATTATAACCAATCTATTTGGTACAAACTAGGTGGAAAAACAAAATATGGTGCCTATATTGGTGTTTTTGGAGCTTTGGTAACCATCTTATTAAATTATATTTGGATTCCTGTTTATGGTTATGTTGGCTCTGCTTGGGCAACATTAATTTGTTATTCTTCTATGTGTATCATTTCATTTGTTTTAGGACAAAAACATTATCCTATCAAATACAATTATTTTAAAATAGGATTGTATTTAGGTTTAGCACTACTGCTCTACTTTGCAACAACTCAATTTACCATAGAAAATTTCTACACCAAACACCTTATTCATACGTTAATAATTTTTGCCTTTTTAGGAACAATTTACGCCATTGAAAGACCAAAAAAAGTGGTAATTTAGTCGCTTAGTAAAAAGTTTGAAGTTCATAAAATAGGAAGCTAATCTTAATGAACTTACAAACTTTACAAACTTTTAACTGAATAACATGAAAATAAAAATAGTAAACAAATCCAATCATCCGCTGCCACACTATGGAACAGAAGCTGCTGCAGGTGTTGATTTAAGAGCAAATATAGAAACTCCAATAACTTTAAAACCATTAGAAAGAACTTTGGTAAAAACAGGTTTATTTATAGAATTGCCTGTGGGTTACGAAGCACAAGTTCGTCCGAGAAGCGGATTAGCCTATAAAAATGGCATTACAGTCTTAAATTCTCCTGGAACTATTGATGCCGATTATAGAGGTGAGGTTGGCGTAATTTTAGTCAACCTTTCTAATGAACCGTTTGTAATTGAAAATGGAGAAAGAATTGCTCAATTGGTAATTGCCAAACACGAACAAGCAGAGTGGGAATTAGTAGAAGATTTAGCCGAAACAGAAAGAGGAGTAGGAGGATTTGGAAGTACAGGGAAGAAATAAAATCCCCTCTAACTCCTCTAAGGGGAGGATTTATTAGTTGGGTAAGTATAACATTTAAAAAGTCCTTTCCAAAGGAAAGGATTTAGGATAGGAATATGAAAATAATAGTACCAATGGCAGGAAGAGGTTCGAGATTAAGACCTCATACGCTAACCATACCAAAACCATTAATTCCAATTGCTGGGAAATCAATTGTTCAACGTTTGGTGGAAGATATTACCAAAGTTTGTGGAGAGCCTGTGGATGAAATTGCTTTTATTATTGGTGATTTTGGAATGGAAGTAGAAAATCAGTTAGTAAATATTGCAGAAGGTTTAGGTGCAAAAGGAAGCATTTATTATCAGGAAGAAGCATTAGGAACAGCTCATGCTATTCTTTGTGCTAAAGATAGCTTAGAAGGTAAAGTAGTAGTGGCTTTTGCTGATACTTTGTTTAAAGCAGATTTTAAAATGGATGATGCCGCTGAAGGGATTATTTGGGTAAATCAAATTGATGACCCACGAGCTTTTGGTGTTGTAAAACTTAATGAAAATAACATTATTACCGATTTTGTAGAAAAACCACAAGAATTTGTTTCCGACTTAGCTATTATTGGAATTTATTACTTTAAAGATGGAGCTTATCTAAAAAATGAGTTGCAATATTTAATTGACAATGACATTAAAGAAAAAGGCGAATATCAATTAACCAATGCTTTAGAAAACATGAAGCAAAAGGGAACAAAGTTTGCTCCAGGAAAAGTAATTGAATGGTTAGATTGTGGTAACTATGCAGCCACCGTTTATACTAACCAACGTGTTTTGGAGTTTATTAAAAATGAAACCATAATTGATGTTTCACTTCAAAAAGAAAACACAATAATTATTGAACCTTGTTATATTGGTAAAAATGTAAAAATTACTAATTCCGTAATTGGACCACATGTTTCTATTGGAGACAATTGCGAAATAAATAATGCTATATTAACCAATTCATTAATACAGAAAAACACTCAAATACAAACAACAAATATTGCTAATTCTATGGTTGGAAATTTTGCAAAAATTGTAGGAAAAGTACAAGAATTAAGTGTGGGAGATTACAACGAACTAAGCTAATATACATGTCATTAAACACATTCATAAAACTTTTTATCCTTCTAATTTTTTTGGTTGCTTGTAACACTCAAAAAGATACCGTTAGCTCTAAGCAAAAAAATAAAGCTGCTACGGTGCTTAATGAAAAACAAAAGCTAGAATTAGATTTTCTTTTTCATGAGGCGAATAAACAAAGGTTATTAGGGAATTACGAGCAAGCGTTAGTAATTTATAGTAAATGTGTTAAAATAAACCCTAACCAACCATTTTTTCATTATGAATTGGCCAATTTATACAACATGGCTAATCAGCAGCAAATAGCACTTCAATATGCAGAAAAAGCGGTTCAGTTAGACCCAAATAATAAATGGTACAGATTACAATATGCTCAATCTTTGCAAGAAAGTGGAGATACAGAAAGTGCAATAAAACAATATCATAAGTTGATAGAGTTAGAACCAGAAAATGTTGATTTATATTTTGACTTGGCAAGAATGCAATTATATTCAGAAAAGTATAAAGATGCCTTGATAAATTTGGATGAAATTGAAAAACGTATTGGCATTAGTGAAGAAATTATTAGACAAAAAGAAAAAATTTACATCAAATTAAACGATATCGAAAGTGCAGCTGCTGAGGTGCAAAAATTGATTGATGCTTACCCTGATGAGATTCATTACAAAGGTTTGTTGGCAGATTTATACTTAGCAAATGAAATGCCTGAAAAAGCATTTACAATTTATCAGAAAATTTTAGAAAAAGATCCTCAAAATCCTTATGCACATTTATCTTTATATGATTATTATAAAGCAAAAAATGAAAATGAAAAAGCATTAGAAGAAGCAAAATTGGCTTTTCAAAGTCCGGATCTAGACATAGATACTAAAGTGCAAATTTTACTTTCTTATTATTCTTTATCGGATAAAAGTGCAACTCTAAAAAAAGAAGCTTTTGAATTGAATAAAATTTTAATAAAAACACATCCCGAGGAAGCAAAAGCTTACACCATTTATGCTGATTTTCTTTTGAGAGAAAACAAATTAGAAGGAGCTAAAGAAAACTATCTTAAAGCCATTGAGTTTGATAACTCTCGCTATCCAATTTGGAATCAATTGTTATTTTTAGAATCTGAATTAAATGATAAAGAAGGTTTAGAAAGAGATAGCAAAAGAGCTGTTGAACTTTTTCCAAACCAACCAATTCCTTATCTTTTTTATGGTGTTATACAGCTAGAAAATAAAAACTATAAAGAAGCTGTTGAATATTTAGAAATAGGAAAAGATTATGTAATTGATAACCCACCACTTAAAACTCAGTTTTATGCTACCTTGGGAGATGCTTATAACAGCATGAAATTACATGAGAAATCTGACGCAACTTATGAGAAAGCACTAGAAATTGATGGTAAAAATATACATGTATTAAATAATTATAGCTATTACCTTTCGTTAAGAGGAGAAAAATTAGAACACGCAGAAAAATTATCAGCTCTTTGTAATGAGTTAGAACCAAATCAACCTAATTATTTGGATACTTATGCTTGGATTTTGTATAAACAAGGAAAATATGTTCAAGCAAAAGAGTGGTTAGAAAAAGCGGTAAGTGTTGGTGGTGATAAAAGTGCTGTGATTTTAGAACATTTAGGAGATGTTTTGTATCAACTTAATCAGCCTGAAGAAGCAATGAAATATTGGAATAAAGCTAAAGAATCTGGTGAAGGTTCTGAGTGGTTGGATAAAAAAATAGCTGAAGGTAAATTGTATGAATAAAAGTAAACGATTAGTATTTATTTCTCTACTGGTTTTAACAAGTCTTTTTGCATGTAAATCAAGACAAAAAACTGTTTCTACTGATTTTGGTAGAATAAAACATATTTCTGATAAAAATTTAATTGACAGCCTTGAAAGAAATGAATTTCAGTTTAATGTGCTTTCTGCAAAAGCTTCTGTAAAGGTTATTGATGATAAAGAAACTTCTTTTAAAGCCCATATCAGAGTAAAAAAAGACAGTGCCATTTGGGTTTCTATTACACCATTATTAGGGATAGAAATGGCTAGAGTATTAATTACTAAAGATAGTGTAATGTTTTTAAATAGAATTGATAAACAATATTTTGTAGGTACTTTTGACTATATTAATAATAAATTTGGAACCGATTTAGATTATCAAATGTTAGAAGCTGTAATTGTTGGAAATAGTATAGAGTTTGAGAAAGAAGAGAAAGAAATTATCGCCAATATAGACAAGAAAAAACACGCTTATTATATTAGTACAGAGAAGAAAAGAAAAGTGAGAAAAGATTTAAAGAAAGATAAAAATAAATTAAAAGAACTCACTCAAGCAATTTGGTTATCGCCTGAAACTTTTAAAATTATTGAGTTGGTAATTTCTACCCCAAAATCTGATCATTCTTTAGTGAGTA
Organism: Vicingaceae bacterium; assembly: GCA_965284565.1. GTDB lineage: Bacteria > Bacteroidota > Bacteroidia > Flavobacteriales_E > Vicingaceae > BRH-c54. Next base: position 655,213 of record OZ260100.1, on the reverse strand, counting down.
AGTATAGTGATTTTATGGAACTAGAAAATAATTCATTTCCCCAAAAAATTGATTTAACGTTAATCTCAGAAAAAACTGTTACTATTTTAATTGATTACTTAAAAGTTTCTACAGAAAAAGAAGATATTTCATTTATATTTAAAATTCCAGCTAAATATGAGCCTGTTCAACCCAATTAATAAAATATACATATTGTTTTTCATTGGATTGTTGATGCTCTCAACAAATGGAATTGCTCAATCAAAATCTGAATTAGAAAAAAGAAAAAAAGAACTGAACAAGGAAATATCGCTTATTAATGGAATGCTTAAGGAAACGGAAAAAAACAAAGCCCTTACTTATGAGCAATTGCTTAAACTAAAAAGTAAAATTAATGCCCGATCTAATTTAATTTCAACCATAAATTCTGAAATAAAACTTATTAATAAAAAAATTACCGACAATGAAGCTATAATTGCTTCCATGGAAAAAGATCTAGAGCAGTTGAAGCAGGAATATGCTAAAATGATTTATTATGCCTTCATTCATAAAAGCCAGAAAGATAAAATTATGTTTGTAATGGCAGCAGAGAGTTTTAACCAGGCTTATAAAAGATTAAAATATATTCAGCAATATACTACTTATAGGCAGTCTCAGGCTGAATTAATTATTAAAACACAGCAAGATCTTCAGAAAAGAAATTCAGATTTAAAAAATAGCAAACAAGAAAAAGCGGCACTACTTTCTTTAGAAGAACAGGAAAAAGGTAAGTTAGCGATTGAAAAAAATCAACAAGAATCTGTGATTTCAAAGTTACAAGGTAAAGAGCAAGACCTTAAAGATAAACTTAGAAAGAAAGAAGAAGCAGCAGCAAAACTTCAAAAAGCCATACAGCGAATTATTGAAGAAGAAATTCGTAAAGCAAAAGAAGCGGCTAAAAAAGCAGGGAATACAACCAAAGGGTTTCCAATGACACCAGAAGCTCAGAAGCTTTCCAACTCATTTGAAGCTAACAAAGGAAAACTTCCATGGCCTGTAATTGAAGGTGTTATTACTGCTAAGTTTGGGCAACATAATCATCCTGTTTTACCTGGTATTGTGGTCAATAATAATGGTATAGATATTAGTACTAGTGGTGGAGCAAAGGCAAGAGCAATTTTTGATGGAGAAGTAAGTTCTGTAGCAATTATTCCTGGTGAAGGAAAAGTGGTAATGGTTAGACATGGAGAATATTTATCGGTTTATTCCTATATGAGTGATGTTTTTGTGCAAAAAGGAGATAAAATTACTACCAAACAAGAACTAGGTATTTTAATTAATGATACTGGAAACTCAGGCACGTCTGTTCACATAGAAATATGGAAAGGAATGACCAAACTAAATCCCGAATATTGGATTTATAGAAAATAAAATTACCAATGAACTTTTCAACTCCAGTTGTTCTTCATACAGCTAAAAAAATAATAGATTATAATGATTCACTATTAATTTTAGGTTCTTGTTTTGCTGAAAATATCGGAGAAAAACTTGCCTCCAACAAATTTAATACAGTTGTAAACCCATTCGGAATAATTTATAATCCAATTGCTGTAGCCAATGGATTGAAGTATATTTTGGATGAAAAATTATTTCAAAAATCAGATTTAATCTATTTTAATGATAAATGGCTGAGTTTACAGCATCATGGTAGCTTTTCTAATAGAGATAAAACAGTTTGTCTGAGTAATATTAATCATTCAATTAAATCAGCACACAAGCAATTAAAACAAGCGACTTATCTCTTTATTACTTTTGGTTCTGCTTGGGTTTATGAGCATAAAGAACATGGTTTGGTTGCCAATTGTCATAAAATTCCAGCAAAAGACTTTTCAAAAAGATTGTTGAAAGTAGATGAAATAGTTGCAGCTTATACATCACTCATTAAAAGCATTAAAAATATCAATACTGATATCAATGTTGTTTTTACAGTTAGTCCTGTTAGACACGCGAAAGATGGTTTGTGGGAGAATAATTTGAGTAAGTCTGTTTTGCATTTAAGTATAAAAGAGTTGAAAGATAATTTTGATAATTGTACTTATTTTCCAGCCTACGAAATTGTAATGGATGAATTGCGTGACTATAGGTTTTTTAAAGATGATTTGGTTCATCCAACAGATTTAGCAGTAAACTATGTTTGGGAAAAATTTTCATCATGTTATTTTTCTGAAACTACAATAGCTTTGATGGGCAATATCCAAAAAATTAAACAAGCAGCAAAACATAAACCTTTTGATTTTAATAGCGAAAAGCATCAGCTGTTTATTAAAAATCAAATGGACATCATCAAAAAATTGAACATTCAATTTCCACAATTGAATTTTGAGGAAGAGAAACTAAGATTACTTTTAGAAAAAGAATGATTCTTTATGGGTTTAAATCGCTTGTAATTTCCCATTGTCTTTAATTACTCAACACCGCTAAACAATTGTAGTAATTACTAAAAAAAAGCGACAAGATTATCTTGCCGCTCTAAGTTGTTAATTTATCAATACCCAAAAATTTCTTCTAGTGTAAGTTCTTTGTATTCGCCAAGTTCGGTAAGTGCTTTTTTGTTCACTAATTTTTTGTTTCCAATAACTAAGAATACATGTTCTTTGCCTTTTATGTTGGTATTAAAGTATTTTTTAAGGTCTGTAAGTTGCATGGTTTTAATGGCAGGATAAACTTTGGTGTTAATATCATAATCTCTACCCATTTCTTTAGCACTTAAAAATTTCCAAAACAGACTGTTTTCTTTGGTTCTAGAAGTTTCAATTTTTTTAAGAGCAGCTAATTTAGCTCCTTCAAATTGGTCGTTAACTGCTGGCATATCTGTCATTAGTTCTAACATGGCTTTAGTCGCTTCTTTTTGTTTATCTACTTGTGTGCCAATATAAGCCTGAACATAGTGCGAACGATATGGTTTGTTTGGAGTAGTAACATAAGCGTATGCAGAATAGGCCAATGCTTTAGATTCTCTTATTTCTTGAAAAACAATAGAGGAAAGTCCGCTACCGAAATATTCGTTAAACAGGTTTATCATAGGAATATCTGATTCGGTATAAGGTTTTTGTTTAGCAAAAATTAGCATTTCTGTTTGTACCATGTCATAATCCACAAAATACACTTTGTTTTTATTAATATCTAACTCAGGAAATTCCTTAGCAGCAATAAGAGGTTTTAGTGTTTCAGGAGTTTTATGGTGTTTCTCTATAATGTTTTTAGCTTCAGTAATTTCTTTATTTCCATAATAATAAATATAGTGCTCGTAAGAAAGTAAGTCTTTTACTTTTGCTACTAAGTTATTTACATCAATAGTTTTAAGTTCTTCATTACTAAAAATATGTTTTTGAGGAGAATCTTCACCATATCTTCCGTAGTTAAACATTCCTTGATAAAGGATATAAAATTTACTTAGTTTATTGTCTTGTCTTTCTTTGTAAATTCCTTGAACCATGTTGTCAAAAGCTTCTTGGTTAGGATTAACATTTGCTAAGATGTGTTCAAATAATTCAACACCTTCTTCAAAAGATTCTTCTAATCCGTTTAATGAAACATAAACTCTTTCGCTAGAAGCATAAACACTATAGCTTAATCCTTTTTTGAAAAGTTCAACTTGCAATTCGTTGGCAGTATATTTATCGGTTCCTAAATATTCTAAATAATTTACAGCCAAGGCTATTTCTTTATCGCTGTAAGATCCCATATCTAAAATATATTCTAAACTAAAAGTTTCATTTTTAGTGTTTTTCATATAATAGAAAGGGATGTTTCCATTTATTTTTTCTGTTTGGTTAATTTTAGAATAATCATCGAAAATAGGTTCTAATCTACTAGCATCCATTTCTTCAAAGGCTTTAGCAAAAACAGAAGCAGTATCTCTATTTAAATCTACTTTAGTAATTTCTGGTTTTTCTACTTTAGGATTATTGGTTTCACCATGTTTTTTATAAACAACAACATAATCGTTGTTAAGGTATTTGTTGGCAAAATCAACAATTTGTTGTTTGCTTACTTTGCTTAGTTTGTCATTTTCTTTAACTACATCTGCCCAATTTTCTTCAAGAATAAAAGCATTGGTCATTTTGTAAGCTCTATAGTTGTTGTAAAGATTACTTTGTTGGTCGTTTAGTTTAAAGTTTTTAATGGCAGCAGGAAGCATCCAATCTTCAAACGATCCTTTTTTAATTTTTTCTATTTGAGATAAAAGTAAATCACGAGCTTCTTCTAAGGTTTGTCCTTCTCTTGGGTTAGCACTTAATTGAAGAATGGAGTAATCGTAACTAACATCATCGTAAGCATAAGCACTAAGTACTTTTTGATCTTTTACTAAGTTTAGGTCAATTAAACCTGCTTGTCTGTTGTACAGAAGCGCATTTAATAAAGGTAACATATAAATATCTTCATTTTTTACTCCAGGTAAACGGTATCCAATATTTACCCATTCAGCATCAGAACCAACAACAGTAACCTCAGTAGGTTCAGTATTTTTTTCTTCAGGTTTAAAAGAAAACTCAGGAACTTCTTTGGCTTTATAGTTTCCAAATTTTTCTTTTATTAAGTCAATTGTTTTATCTGGGTCAATATCACCAGCAAGGATAATAGCCATATTGTTCGGAACATAACGCTCATTAAAATATTCATGAATTTTTTCCATTGAAGGATTTTTAAGGTGTTCACTTGTTCCAATGGTAGTTTGAGTTCCGTAAGGGTGGTTTTTGAAAAGATTAGCAGACATTGCTTCGTAAGCCAACCAATAATCATTGTCACGACTTCTGTTGTATTCTTCATAAACAGCTTCTAGTTCAGTGTGAAAAAGACGCAATACTAATTCGCTAAACCTTTCAGATTCTATAGTGAGCCATTTTTCAAATTCATTACTAGGTATATCATTAATATAAACGGTTCTTTCGGTAGAGGTGTAAGCATTAGTTCCTTTAGCACCTATAGAGCTAATCATTTTATCATATTCGTTAGGAACAGCATGTTGAGCAGCAACTCCAGAAAGGCTATCAATTTGTCTGTATATGGCTTTTCTTTCTGCTTCATCAGTTACATTTCTTCTTTTTTCATATAAATCAGAAATTTGTTGAAGGATTACTTTTTCTGCTTCCCAGTTTATTGTTGCTATTTCTGATGTTCCTTTAAAAACCATGTGTTCAAGGTAATGAGCTAACCCTGTTGCATCAGAAGGGTCTTGTTTGCTACCTGTTTTTACAGCAATATTGGTTTGAATACGAGGTTCATCTTTATTGATAGACATGTAAACTTTTAAACCATTATCGAGTGTATATATTAAGGTATTTAAATTATCACCTTCAACAGTTTCGTATTCATATTTATAGTTAGATTTTGGTTCTTGTGTTTTATCTTTGCAAGAAAATTGAAATAATACTATTGCTAATACAATAATTGAGATGGATTTTTTCATAGGAGTTAGTTTTAGGTTAAAAGTTATATTAAATTGATGTCTGTCTAAACCATTTTTTATCGGCATAAAAAGTTCCGAAAGGAACTAAAGATGCTACAAATACCAAAAAAGATTGCTGAAGTTTCCATTTGTATTCAACATGAACAATCAAAAGGACTACAGCATACGCTACAAACAAAACTCCGTGAGCCATTCCTGTATGTTTTACAGCATCTGGTTTGTCGTATAAGTATTTGATAGGCATAGCTATAAAAAGAAGTGCAAGATAAGACAAGCCCTCCAAAAAAGCAATTATTCTTAATAAAAAAAGTGAATTCATAGGTTTTACGATTTAAGGTTTGATATTTATGATTTATTTTTTACGTGCTATCATTAAACCATCTCTTATAGGAAAGATTATTTGTTGCACCCTATTGTCTTTAGCTAAATGTTGAGCATAATCTACCAATGTTTTGGTGTCTTCATCCATTTCTTCAATTGGTTCGATAATTTTTCCACTCCACAAAACATTGTCAGCAATTATGTAGCCCCCTGGATTAATCATGTCGAATGCTAGATTATAATAGTTGATATAGTTGCTTTTATCGGCATCAATAAAAACAATGTCGTATTTTTTATTTAGTGTAGGAATAATATCTAAAGCATTTCCAATATGTTGATGAATTATATTTGATAGCCCTGCTTTATCAAAGTATTTTTTAGCAAAACTTTCTAACTCCTCGTTAATGTCTATAGTGTCAATGCTTCCATTTTTTTTTAAACCTTCTGCTAAACAAAGTGCAGAGTAGCCAGTATAGGTTCCTATTTCTAAAATGTTTGTAGGTTGAATCATGTGTGAAAGCATACTTAGTACTCTCCCCTGTAAATGTCCAGAAAGCATTCTTGGGGTTAATATTTTTTCCCAAGTTTCGTGATTTAGTTCTTGTAACAATTCACTCTCTTGCTCAGAGTATTTTTCTACATAATTTGAAATTGATTCAGGTAAAAAATCCATATAAATTTAGTTTTCAGGTTGATATAATAATGTACTTAATTCATTTTCATCAAAAACTTCGTTGGCAACATCTAATAAATCTAACTCAGTTATAGCGTTAATTTTTTCAAAAACAGTTGTTAAATCTTCTACTTTGTTGTAGAGCAATAAACTTTTTCCTTGTCCTAGCATTACGTTGCAATTATTTTCTTCAGCAATAGTGGTTTGTCCTAAAAATTGGCGTTTAGCATTTTTTAGTTGAGAAGAGGATAGTTTTTTAGTTTTTAGCTTCTTCAATTCTTTTTTTACTAAAGCAATAGATTTATCAATATGTTTAATGTCGGTACCTAAATAAACAGAAAACAAACCAACATCGCTATAAAGGTTGTAAGAAGATTCTATATTGTAAGTAAGTCCGTATTTTTCTCTTAGTCCCATATTAAGCCTGCTGTTCATTGCAGGTCCACCAAGAATGTTGTTTAACAACATAAAGGTGTTTCTTTTTTCGTGAAAAGAACCATAGGCAATATTACCAATAACACAATGAGCCTGATGTGTATCTTTTAGTATTGATTTACTTTGAGGAGTATAATTTTTATAATTATCTCGCTTTGCAGCTATTGGTCTTTGAGTAATTGTTCCAAGATATTTTTCGGCAATTCGTTTTACTTTTTTAAGTGGAATATTACCAACAACACTCAAAACAATCTCATCTGTTGCGTAGTGTTTGTTAAAAAAAGAAATAACATTATCTCTTTTTAATTTAGAAATACTTTCAATAGTGCCTAAAATGTTCATTCCTAGCGGATGGTTTTTGAAAATCTGCTCTTCAAAGTCATCATAAATTTGCTCATAAGGAGTATCTTGATAAGAGTATATTTCATCAATAATAACCTCTTTTTCTTTAATTAATTCTTTCTCTGGAAAAGTAGAATTAAAAATAATATCGGCAAGTAAATCAACAGCTCTTTCAAAATATTCTGTAGTAAAAGAAGCGTAAACATTAGTGTTTTCTTTTGTAGTAAAGGCGTTTATTTCGCCACCTACACTATCAATTCTATTAAGGATATGATGTGTTTTTCTTTTCAATGTACCTTTAAAAATGGCATGTTCAATAAAATGAGCTAGTCCATTTTCTAGTAAAGTTTCATCTCGAGAACCAGTATTTATGACAAAACCACAATGAGCTACATTGCCTGTTGTTGGTTTGTGAATCACCCTAATTCCATTAGAAAGTTGAAAAATAATTTCATCCATAAGTTTCACAAAATTAACACCTAAAAAAGGAATAAATGAACAATTAACAACTTAATTATTTTTGTTAATAACTCCGTTGATAAGTGTAATGCTTGATTGCGAGCATATTTCTTATTTTACTATATTTTAGCATGGTAATAATTCCATAAAAAAGGAAAAATGAATGTTGTGGTTAAAATAATTAGCTTTTGTGTCTTTATACTCTTTCTGCACAGTAGTTTATTTGCTCAAGTCAAATTAAGTTCAAAAGAAGAGAAAAAACTTATTGAGAATGCAGAGCTCTATTTTGAAGATGGAGATTTGCAAAATATTCCACAAGCAACAGAATTATTTGAAAAATTAGAAGCCAATAAACCCGAAGACCCATACTTTAAATTAATGGTAGGAATTTGCTATACCTATTTTAAGGATAAAAAAGAGCTGGCAATAAAAAAGTTAGAAGAGGTTCATAAAATGAACCCCGATTTTAACTTAGTAAACAATTATTTAGGAAGAGCCTATGCTGTTAATCATCAGTTTGACAAAGCAAAAGAATATTTTGAAAAATTTTTAAAAGCAGACGATATAGATGATGTGACAAAAGCAATGGCAAAGCAAAATATTATTTATTGCGATAATGCTAAAGTTTATGTTAAGGATAGTATTAAAGTTGAGATAAAAGATATAGGTTCTCCTATAAATTCAGTGTTTTCAGAATATGTGCCTGTAATTACTCCCGATGAATCTATGTTGATATTTACTTATCGGGGAAGTAGAAGTAAAGGAGGGTTGCAAGATGCTACGGGTAAATCAGATCCCTATGGACAGTATTATGAAGACATTATGATTGCTCATAAGTTAGGAGATAATTGGTTAGAGCCTGAAAGTATTGGTGATAACATTAATACTAATGGGCATGATGCTTCTGTTGGTCTTTCAGTGGATGGGCAGCAGTTATTTATCTATAAACAAACCAAAAAAGATAATGGAGATATATATATAAGTAATTTAGAGGGAGAAACTTGGTCGAGACCAATTAAGCTAAAAGGAGAAGTAAATACAGAAGCTTGGGAAGGTAGTGCTACGCTTACAAGCGATGGGCAAACGCTTTATTTTTCTAGTAGTAGAGAAGGTGGAATGGGAGGTAGAGATTTATATTCTGCTAAATTGCAGCCAGATGGCTCTTGGGGAAATATAAAGAATTTAGGAGCAGAAATAAATACAAAGTTTGATGAAGATGCTCCTTTCATTCACCCAGATGGAAGAACCTTATATTTTAGTTCTAAAGGAGGGTTGAGTATGGGAGGGTATGATATTTTTTATACTTATTTAACTGATGATGGTTGGGAGTCTCCTACAAATGTTGGTTACCCAGTAAATACTATTGATGATGATAGGTTTTATGTGCTTTCTGCAGATGCTAAAACTGGATATTATTCATCATCAGGAAGAACCGAAAATGGCACACATAATATTTATACTGTTTCTCCTGGGCACTTTGGTAAAAGACCAATTTTAGCTTTGGTTGTTGGGGTAACAAAAGCTAATGGAGATCCTGTTGAAGCAGACATTACTGTTACCAATGATAAAACTGGGGAATTAGCAGGGAAATATAAATCAAACTCAAGTACAGGTAAATATATGTTAGCATTAACTCCAGGTAATAAATATAAAATTGCTATTGAGGTTGAAGGTTATGAAACAAAAATAGATTATTTAGATATTGAAGATTTAGAAACATATGTACAAGTAGAGCATGATTTTGAATTGTATTCAAAAGAAGAAGTTGAGGGTGTTTCTGTTACTGATGATGAGGATGAACTGCAAGGAAAAATTGATAATCAAATAGAAAAATACAAATACGAAAATACAAAAGAAGGCTATATCGAATCAGCTTTTAAAAAGGTGTTAAATAATAAAGGTAGCGACCAAGTTGAAGGTGTTGAATATTATATAGAACCAACAGATATTGAAAAAGTTAAAAATGTAAAAGGAGTAGCAGAGCGTTCTATGGTAAAAGGCGGGACAGATGAGTTAGTAATAGGGCCGTTTAAAACGCTTTTAGAAGCAGAGTTGTTTAGAACTAGGTTGTCTCAACAAGATTCAACGATTACTTCTATGAATATAAAAGTAGATGATGATGGTGTGGAAAAATCGCTTTATCAACATTATCCTAATGAATTTCATAGAAATGATTACAATGAAGCAATTTCTTTACATGAAAAAATAACACAAAAAGACAAGGTAGAAGAAGAAATAGCTATGACAGAGGAAGAAAAGAAAGCTAAAGAATTGACGGAAGATGGTGAGGTAGATCTAAAAAGTGAGGATTTAGTCAATGCAAGAGAGAAAACAATTACAGGTCTTACGTTTAAAGTTGAAATAGGGGCTGTAAAAGATCCAGCAGACTTTAAATTAGGGTATCTCGAAAAGTATGGAAACATTACTTCTAAAGTATATCCTGATGGAACTACAAGGTATACATTTGGACCATTTGAAACACTGGCAGAAGCAGAAGCTTTCAGACAGATGTTAAGAGAAAAAGAAAAAGAAGCAGAAGAAGCTTTTGTAACTGTATTTGTTTTCGGACAAAGAAAAACGTTGGAGGAGTATCAAAAAACCACTCCGTGTGGAGAAGGAATGGGGTTTATAGATTTCTCTGACTTTATAGGTAAAGACTTAAATGATAAAACAGTTTATAACAAGTTAATAAAATTAGCAGGAAACATTTGTGCTGATGGATTGGTGTTTAGGGTTCAAATAGCAGCGTATCGTTTTCCTGATAATTACAAATGGGATCACTTAAAACAATTCGGAAAGCCTGAAATTAATAATTACCCTGATGGAATTACAAGGTTTACTCAAGGTAACTTTGATAAAATTGGTGAGGCAGAAGGATTGAGACAGAAAATTATTCAAGCAGGACAAAAAGATGCATGGATTACTCCATTTTACAATGGAAAAAGAATGTTGTTAGAGGAATTAATTGAACAAAATTTTTATCAAAAGAAAATTAATTAATAATTTCAATAAAGATCCAAGAGAAAGGTCGCCTTCGGGCGGCTTTTTCTTTTTGTTAATGTTTTGGTAGGTAGCAAAATGTAAACTCGTTTTGTGAAAACAAATTGAAATTTGTAATTTCGGAACAAAATTTGAAATGTGATTTTGACATAATTATAAAAAATAAAATTTATGAAAAAAATAGCAAGTTTATTAAGTTTGATAGGAATGGTAGGAATAGGTTTTGCTCAAGAAAACTTAGTTCCAAATCATGATTTTCAGCAAATAGAAAAAAAGGTAAAAGAAGAAGGACAGATAAATATGGCTACACCATGGGTTTCGCCAACGTTAGCTCCAGCGGATTTATATACCAAAGACACTAAAAATGGAAATGTTGGTGCTCCTGAAAATGCTTATGGGGAAGAAAAGCCAATGGAAGGAGATAATTATGCTGGTTTTATGGCCTACAGCTATAAAAATAAAGAGCCAAGAAGTTACTTACAAGTTCAGTTAAAACAAAAATTAGAAGCAGGTAAAAAATACTGTGTAACTATGAATGTTAGTTTGGCTGATTTGTCAAAGTATGCAACAAGTCATATTGGTATGACAATAACTAAAAATGCAATTTCAGCAAATAACACAGATATTCTAAAAGTAGAAAAACAAATAATAAGTAAAAAACTTAAAATGTATGAACAACAATTTTATTGGACTCCAGTTTGTGGTGTTTTTACAGCAGAAGGAGATGAAGAGTTTTTGACAATTGGTAATTTCACTCCAGATGAGTCATTAAAGCTAGAAAAAGTAAAAAGACCAAGAGGTTTTTCAAAACCACAGCTGTATGATGCATATTATTATGTAGATAATATTTCTGTTATAGAAACAGATAAGCCAAGAGAGTGTGATTGTGATACTGATCCTGCAATGAAAAATGTTGAAACAGTTAGTAGAAACTTTAGTAGTGATAATGATCCATCCGCTAATAAAGTAAAGATTGTTGGGACGCATGGAGATGAGGTGAATGCTAATACACCGTCAATTTCTGGTAAAATTGAAAATTTGAATGATGTAAATATATCATTTTTAGCTAATTCTTATGCAATTGATGAAAGTGTTGAGTATTTAGATAAAATTATTACTTATTTAAAAGCTAATAAAAATGTTAAAATAATAATGATTGGACATAATGATTCTTCAGAAAAAGAAGAAAGACTAGATGGCAAAAGATTAGCTGCTGTGTATAAATATTTGTTGTCTAAAGGAGTGTCTAGAGAGCGTATAGAGAGAGAGATGAAGGGGGCTGAGGATCCCGCAGATAAGAATGATCCTTTAAAAAACATGAGGGTAGAAATTCAAGAAATTAAATAGTACAATAAATAAAGCAATACAAAAAGAGGGTTAAACTAGTTTGACCCTCTTTTTTTTTAGGATATATTGCTCGTTATAATGTAAATTATTTTTTTAGTGTAAAAATTTAGGGGGTGTTGATAAAAAAAACATACTAAAAAAGTAATTATGGGTCTAAAAAAGTAATACTTTTGTCGGTATAATCTAAAAAAATAAAAAAATGCTTCGATTTAATGCTTTAAATGATGTTTTGAAAAGAACTCCAAAACATGTTGAATATCCAGCGGATAAAATTTCAGAATTTTATGCTACTAATGTGTTTACTCAGGAAAAAATGAGAGAATTTCTTCCTAAAGAAGCTTATGATAGTGTTATGGCGTCAATTAATGAAGGCACAAGGATTGAAAGAGCTATAGCAAATCAAGTAGCTTCTTCTATGAAAGATTGGGCATTAACAAAAAAAGTAACACATTATACCCATTGGTTTCAACCATTAACAGGAGCCACAGCAGAAAAGCACGATTCATTTTTTACGCCTATTAGTGGGGGGAGAGCAATAGAGCGATTTGATGGGGACAATCTTATTCAACAAGAGCCAGACGCATCAAGTTTTCCTAATGGAGGAATAAGAAATACATTTGAGGCTAGAGGCTATACGGCTTGGGATCCAACATCTCCAGCTTTTATTATAGGAAGAACCTTGTGTATTCCAACGGTATTTATTGCATACACAGGAGAAGCGTTAGATTATAAAATGCCTTTATTAAAAGCTTTGCATGCGGTAGATAAAGCAGCAACAGCTGTTTGTCAGTATTTCGATAAAGATGTAAATAAAATTAATGCAAGTTTAGGTTGGGAGCAAGAGTATTTTTTAATAGATTCTTCATTATTTAATGCTCGTCCAGATATTATGATGGCTGGAAGGGCTTTGGTAGGGCATAATCCTGCTAAAGGGCAACAGTTGGACGATCATTATTTTGGTTCAATTAGTGAACGTGTTGTAGCCTTTATGAAAGAGTTTGAAATAGAATCTTTAAAACTAGGAATTCCTGTAACAACAAGACATAATGAAGTTGCACCAAATCAGTTTGAGTGTGCTCCAATGTTTGAAGAGACCAACTTAGCAAACGATCATAACTTGCTGTTGATGGACATAATGGAAAAAATTGCAAGAAAGCATGATTTTAGGATCTTATTTCATGAAAAACCATTTAAATCTGTAAATGGTTCGGGAAAACATAATAACTGGTCGTTAAGTACCAATACTGGTGTCAACTTACTTTCTCCAGGAAAAAATCCTAAAACTAATTTAAGGTTTTTGACTTTTTTCGTGAATACTATTAAAGCAATTTATGACAATGCAGATATCTTAAGGGCTAGTATAGCTACTGCGGGTAATGATCATAGATTGGGGGCAAACGAAGCACCTCCGGCAATTATGTCTGTATTTATTGGCTCTCAATTAACACAGATGTTAGACAACATTGAGAAAAACGTAAAGGCAGGAAAAATGACTCCGGAGGACAAAACTGAATTAAAGTTGAGTATTGGAAAGATTCCACAAATATTATTAGATAATACAGATAGAAATAGAACTTCTCCATTCGCATTTACAGGAAATAAATTTGAATTTAGAGCTGTTGGGTCTTCTGCAAATTGTGCAAGTGCCATGATAGCTCTTAATGCGATTGTAGCCAAACAACTTAATGAGTTTAAAAAATCTGTAGATATTGCGATTAATAAAGGAGTGAAAAAAGATGAAGCAATCATTAAGGAGTTGCAGCGATTAATTAAAGAATCTAAAGCAATTCGTTTTGAAGGTAATGGTTATGGAGATGAGTGGGTGAAAGAAGCCGAAAAAAGAGGTTTGTCTAACCTTAAAGACACACCAAGAGCTATTAAAACTATGATAGATAAAAACACTAAAAAATTGTTTGCAGAATTAGAAGTGTTTACTGAAAAGGAATTAGATGCGAGGTATGAAATAGAATTGGAGAATTATATTTTAAAACTACAAATAGAATCAAGGGTTTTAGGAGATTTAGCACGCAACCATATTTTGCCTACAGCATTTAAATATCAAAACGTATTGTTGCAAAATATTAAAGGTATGGATGATGTTTTTGGAAAAGAAAGTAAGGAAATAACATCTACTCAAAGAGACGTGCTTAAACAATTAGCATTGCATGTTAATGCCATTAAACAAAAAACAGACGCAATGTTGGAGGAAAGAAAATTAGCTAATAAAATTGAGCATCCTGAAAAGAAATCTTTGGCATATTGTGATAAAGTAAAACCTTATTTTGATGAAATTAAATATCATTCAGATAAGTTAGAATTATTGATAGATGATACTATGTGGCCATTGCCTAAATTGAGAGAAATGTTGTTTACTAAGTAGTTTTTAATTAATTAACTAAATTTATTTTTGAAAATAATAGATATAAATTATATAAAAAATAAAAAATAATATATTTTTGTCCAACATATTTTGATTAATACTAATATATTTTATATTTTAGCGAATTCAAAGGAAACTAAAACTATCAACATGAAAAAGATTTTATTTACTCTATTAACTATCATTTTATGTAGTGCTGCGGCTAGTGCTCAAAAGGATTATAAAAATGAGGCTGATGTCGCATTTAGTGGTTATAAGTACTATCAAGCAATTGAAATGTACAAAAAAGCATACACCAAAGAAAGTAAAAATGAGGTTAAAGCAGAGATTTTATTTCAAATTGCAGAATGTTACAGACTAAAAGAGGATGGAAAACAAGCAGCTGTATGGTACGAAAAATCTATTAAAGCTAAACATGATAATCCTTTAGCTTATTTGTATATAGCTAATATTTATAAATCTCAAGGGAGATACGAAGATGCTATTGTTGAATATGAAAAGTATAAGGCAGCAGCCCCTAGTGATAAAAGAGCAGATGTGGGCATTCAATCTTCTGAAGAAGCTAAGAAATGGATGGATAATCCAACAAGAACCGTTGTTAATCCAATGCCACAGATTAACTCTGAAGATTACGATTTTTCGCCAACTTATGCAGATAGAAAAAATGAAGAAATTTATTTTACTTCAACGAGACAAGGTTCTGCAGGGGTAGAAGTCTCTCAAGTTACAGGTATGAATTTCTCCGATATTTATAGCACAAAAAGAGATAAGAACGGTAAATGGAGTGAGCCTACACCTTTAAATGAAACGGTAAACTCTCCTGCAAGTGAAGGAGCGTCTGTTTTAAACGAAAAAAGAAATACCATTTATTTTACAAGATGTGGAGTTGAAAAGAATGGTATTATGGGATGTGGCATTTATTCAGCTAAAAAAGCAGGTCAAAAATGGGGAGATACAGAATTAATACCTATAGGTACAGATACTTTTGCTATTGGTCATCCGGCAATTTCTTTAGATGAAAATACTTTAGTTTTTGCTTCTGATATGCCAGGTGGACAAGGAGGAAGAGATTTATGGTATATTACTTACGATAAGAAAGCAAAAACTTGGTCTGAGCCAACTAATTTAGGTGGTGAAATTAATACTCAAGGAGATGAAATGTTTCCTTATTTAAAAGATAACGGAGACTTGTATTTTTCTTCAACAGGACATCCTGGAATGGGAGGTTTAGATATGTTTAAAGCTGAAAATAAAGGGGTAAACCAATGGGGAAATATTGAAAATTTAAAATACCCTATGAATTCATCAGCACACGATTTTGGGATTACTTTTGATGGAGATAAAGAAAGAGGTTTCTTTACTTCAAGTAGAGAAGGTGGAAAAGGCGGAGATGATATTTGGGAATTCTATTTACCACCATTAGTATTTGCCATAGAAGGAACTGTTAAAGATTTAGAAACCTCAGAAGCCTTAGCTAATGCAACTATTAAATTAGTTGGGACTGATGGAAGTAGTGCTGAAGTTACTACTGATGATGCAGGGTTCTTTACTTTTTCAGAAAATGGTGCGGATAGATACATCAATGCAAACACATCTTACTCTTTAGTGGTAACTAAAAAAGATTATTTGATTGCAAAAGGAAAAGAAACTACTGTGGGGTTAAATGACTCTAGAACTTTTGTTCATGAATACTTATTACAGCCTGTTAAAAATACTGTTATCAAACTTCCGTTAATTGAATACGAATACAACAAAGCTGATTTAAAACCAAACTCAAAAGATTCTTTGAATTACTTATATGATATTATGGTTGAAAATCCAAATATCGTAATTCAATTACGTTCTCATACCGATTTTAGAGGTAGTGCAAAATACAACCAAGCACTTTCTCAAAGAAGAGCTCAATCTTGTGTAGATTACTTAGTGAAAGAAAAAGGAATTGATCCTGACAGAATTAAAGCTAAAGGTATGGGTGAAGATGAACCGTTAAAAATGGCTGATGGAACCTTGTTAGATGAGAAATACATTAATGGTTTAAAAACTAACGAAGAGAAAGAAGAAGCGCATCAAAGAAACAGAAGAACTGACTTTAAAGTAATAAGCACAGACTTTGTTCCTAAGAATGCTACTCCAAAAGAAAATTAGTTTTACTAAATAAATTTAAAAGCATCCTCCCTTAAAAAGGTGGATGCTTTTTTTATATCTAATAGTTTGAAAATGATAGAAGATAATAAATCAGAAAGGTATATGGAAAGAGGTGTTTCAGCCTCTAAAGAAGATGTGCATAATGCTATTAAAAATATTGATAAAGGACTTTTCCCTAAAGCTTTTTGTAAAATTGTTGCAGATACACTAACTGGAAGCGAAAATCATTGTGTGGTAATGCATGCAGATGGTGCTGGAACTAAATCTTCTTTAGCTTATGCATATTGGAAAGAAACGGGAGACATTTCTGTTTGGAAAGGAATCGCTCAAGATGCTTTAATAATGAATATAGACGATTTGTTATGTGTTGGAGCAGTAGATAACATATTATTATCATCTACAATTGGTAGAAATAAAAATTTAATTCCGGGTGAAGTACTTTCTGAAATTATTAATGGAACTGAAGAGTTGTTGAAAGATTTAAGAGCTAATGGAATAGGCATATACTCCACTGGAGGAGAAACAGCTGATGTTGGCGATTTGGTAAGAACTATTATAGTTGATTCTACAGTTATTTGTAGAATGAAAAAAGAAGATGTAATAGATAATGCTAATATACAAGTAGGAGATGTAATTGTTGGTTTATCTTCTTTTGGTCAAGCAACTTACGAGAATGAATATAATGGAGGAATGGGGAGTAATGGATTGACATCAGCTAGACATGATGTTTTTAATAAGTCTGTTGCAGAAAAATATCCAGAAACTTATGATAATAAAGTACCTGAAAAGTTGGTTTATTCAGGTTTGAAAAAACTAACAGACAAAGTAGAAGGTGTTGATATTGATGCAGGGAAATTGGTGCTGTCGCCAACTAGAACTTATGCACCTATTATTAAATTAATACTAGAAAAATACAGAAAACAAATTCACGGAATGGTACATTGTAGTGGAGGTGCACAAACAAAAATTTTACATTTTGTAGATGATTTACATATTGTAAAAGATAATTTGTTTGAAACACCACCATTATTTAAATTGATTAAAGAGCAGTCAGGAACTAGTTGGGAGGAAATGTATAAAGTTTTTAATATGGGACACAGAATGGAGCTATATGTTCCGCAAGCAATAGCAAATGAAATTATTGCTATATCTCAATCATTTAATGTAGAAGCCCAAATTATTGGGAAAGTAGTTGAAAAAGGAGAGAAGAAACTTACCATAAAAAGTACTTATGGAGAATTTGTTTATCATTAAATTATAGAAATGAGTACATTATTAAAAAAATTAGAAGCTATTAATATTCGTTTTATGGAAATAGGGGAACAAATTGTTGATCCTGAAATTATTTCTGACATGAAACGATATGTGAAGTTGAATAAAGAATATAAAGATTTAGAAGAAATTGTAAAAACTTACAAGAAATATAAATCGGTATTAGATAATATCTCTTCTTCTAAAGAATTACTTAAAACTGAAAAAGATAGGGATTTTATAGATATGGCTAGGGCAGAGGTGGAAGAGTTGAGTGATGAAAAAGACAAGTTGGAGGAAGAAATAAAAATAATGCTTGTTCCGAAAGATGAAGAAGATAGCAAAAATTCTATTGTTGAGATAAGAGCTGGAACGGGAGGTGATGAAGCTTCTATTTTTGTGGGAGATTTATTTAGAATGTATTCTAAATACATTGAAAAAAAAGGTTGGAAAATGGAAATTTTGTCCATGAGTGAAGGTACTTCAGGAGGATATAAAGAAGTTTCTTTTTCTGTTGAAGGTGATGATGTTTATGGTATACTAAAATTTGAGTCAGGTGTACATCGTGTACAACGTGTGCCTCAAACAGAAACACAAGGAAGGGTTCATACATCGGCAGTTACAGTTGCTGTTTTACCTGAAGCAGAAGAGGTTGATATAGAAATTAGAAAAGATGATATTAAAAGAGATACTTATCGATCTGGAGGTGCTGGAGGGCAAAATGTAAATAAAGTAGAAACCGCAGTTAGGCTAACTCATATTCCAACAGGAATTGTTATTGAAAGGCAAGTAGCTCGTTCACAGTTAAAGAATTACGAAATGGCAATGACTGCCTTACGTACCAAATTATATGAAGCTGAGGTTATAAAGCGAGAGCAAGCAAGAGCAGCAGAAAGAAAATCTCAGGTTTCTACTGGAGATAGATCTGCAAAAATTAGAACCTATAACTACTCACAAGGTAGAGTAACAGATCATAGAATAGGGTTGACTTTATATAACTTAGATGCCATAATTGCTGGAGATATTGATGAAATAATCCAAGCATTAAAATTAGCAGAAAATGCAGAAAAACTACAAGCAGGAATTGAATAAAAAAAGATAAAACAATAAACAATGAAAAAAGCTAATGTATAATAAAAGACTCTATACTTCTCTTTTTTTGTTATTGCTTGTATTAAGTAGTTTAGCTCAGTCTAACCCTTCCTTTTTAGTTAGTTTAACGGGAGTTCTTCTTGATGAACAAACTCAAGCCCCATTGCCTTACGCTAATATTGTAGTGGAAGGGAAAAACAAAGTGATTACCACCAATGAAAAAGGATACTTTCTCATAAGAAATTTAGAGAAATCCGATACACTTAATTTCCATTATATTGGGTATGAGCAGAAGAAAATATGTGTTTGCGATTTGCAGCAAGGCTCATCGGTGTATTTAAAAGAAGCAATAATCAGTTTAAATGAATTTTTTGTTTTCTCAAAAGACTATGATGTTAAAGAGATCGTGAAAAATGTATTAAAAAATAAAGACAAAAATTATCAATCCACGTTATCAAAAAAACAATTATTTGTCCGGCATCGCTATATTTCTAATGTAGATAAAATCAGTATTAACTTTAAAAAAAGTTCATTTAGTCATCTTGATGAGAAAATGACAAAAGTTTTAGAGCAAAAAATTCCAAAACAATCCATTTCTTATACCGACTTTTTAGGAGATGTTTATATTTCCAATAATGAAAATGACACGTTAAAAATCAATCCCATAAAAATTGTTCGTCTCAAAGATAAAAATGTGGCAGATTTAGACCAACTTGAAAAAGTGTTTACTAATCTTTTTTCCAACACCAAAGAAAATGAATACTGGAAGTTAAAAAGTGGAATTATTGGAGGTAAAATTGATGCCGAAATAACTGATTCAGGTGCTGATTTGGATTCCTTAAGCGAATTTCATAAAAATAATTTTACAGTAAAAACTTATGCAGAAAGGCTGCAGAAACGTTTCGATAATATTTTAGACGATAAAAAAAAATGGGATTTCTTACATAATACTGGAAATTATGAATACACCCTTGTTGGCGGTACAAAAGTAAATGGGGAAGATGTTTATATCATTGATTTTAAACCCAAAAATAGTGGGGAATTAATAGGTAAAGTTTACATTGCTACAGAAACCTATGCCTTAGTAAAAGCAGATTTCAAATATGATGTTGGCAAAACTGGCACCAATATTCAGTTGTTTGGCGTAGGATATACCTTGAATCAATTAGAAATTTCTATATATTTTGAAAAAATAGAAGGCAATTATGCATTGAAATATTATGCTCAAAAATCCGGAAATAGGGTTAGTTTTGACAGAAACGTTTCATTGATTAAAAAAAAGGAAAGATTTTTAATTGATAAAAAATTGAATGAAATTAAAATTGGCTTAAATATGATTTCTCGAGAAGAAAGTTCTTTTGAAGCAGTTGTTATTAATCAAACAAAAATAAATAATGCAACCTATACTAACTTTAGGCAAAAGGATTTTTTTAAAATTATATATGTAGATCAATTTAATGACAATATTTGGAAAGATTACAATATTATTGAGCCTACTCAACAAATGCGTGATTATAAAAAAATAGAACATTAATTTTAAATAATAATACACATGAACAGACAAGCATTCATTCAGCAAATCAAATCAAAACAATCTTTTTTGTGTGTTGGCTTAGATACAGACATTACAAAAATACCTACCCATTTATTAAAAGAAAAAGACCCAGTATTTGAATTTAATAAGCAAATAATAGATGCTACACATGACTTATGCGTTTCTTATAAATTAAATACTGCATTTTACGAAAGTATGGGGCTAAAAGGTTGGGAGGCCATGCAGAAAACATTAGAATATATTCCTAAAGAACAATTTACCATAGCAGATGCCAAAAGAGGGGATATAGGTAATACTTCTGCCATGTATGCCAAAGCATTTTTTGAAAACATGGATTTTGATTCTGTTACCGTTGCTCCTTATATGGGAGAAGATTCGGTAAAGCCATTTTTAACTTTTGAAGATAAATGGGTAATTCTATTAGCATTAACTTCAAATAAAGGAGCAGATGATTTTCAGTTTTTTAAGCAAGATGAAGAGTTTTTGTTTGAAAAAGTTTTAAAAACATCTAAACAATGGGGAAATGATGAACAGTTAATGTATGTTGTTGGAGCTACACGTCCACAAATGCTTGAAGCAATAAGAAAGATAGTGCCATCAAGTTTTTTACTTGTTCCAGGTGTAGGGGCTCAAGGAGGCTCTTTGGCAGAGGTTTGTAAGTATGGAATGAATGAAGATGTTGGCTTATTAATTAATTCTTCAAGGGCTATAATTTATGCCGGAAGCGATAAGAATTTTGTTCAAAAGTCGAGAAATGAAGCAGAAAAAATTCAAAAAGAAATGAGTATCTTGCTATCAAATAAATAATCAAAATCAAACAACATGAATCCAGAAACTTTTACCCCAATTATCTATATCGTATTGGGAATACTTTTTATCTCAGGTTCTTTTTTTGTAGTGAAGCAAAAAACAGCAACTATTATAGAAAGATTTGGTAAATTCCAAAGAGTGGCAACAGCAGGTTTTAACTTAAAAATCCCTATAATAGATAAAAAAGCAGGAAGTGTAAACTTGAAAGTAATGGAACTACCTGTTGATGTAGAAACGAAAACGAAAGACGATGTTTTTGTAAGACTAATAGTTTCAGTTCAATATTTTGTGGTTGAATCTAAGGAAGGTATTCAAACTTCTTTTTACAAATTTGATGACCCAGCAAGACAAATACAATCATATGTATTTGACTCTATTCGATCTGAAGTGCCAAATATGTTTCTAGATGATGTTTTTAGTGAGAAAGACAAAATTGCAAAAGCGGTTCAAATAGAATTAGCAGATGTAATGGAAGAGTATGGGTTTAGAATTATAAAAGCGCTTATAACTGATATTGATCCGGATGCAAAAGTAAAACATGCAATGAATGAAATTAATGCTGCTAAACGTATGAAAGAAGCAGCAAAAGAATACGCAGAAGCCGAAAAAATTAAAGTAGTTAAAGCTGCTGAAGCAGAAGCGGAGAGTAAAAAGCTTCAAGGAAAGGGTATAGCAGACCAAAGAATTGCTATTGCCAATGGGATGAAACAATCTGTTGAAGAAGTTAGGGGAGCAATGGAAGACGGTGTAACTGGACAGCAAGTTATGAATATGTTATTTATGACACAACATTATGATACAGTTGGAAAACTTTCAGAGCAAGGTGTTAATACTATCTTTATGCCTTATTCGCCAACTACTGTTGGAGATTTACAAACTCAAATACAAGCAAGTTTATTAGCTGCGGACACTATTACTAGAAAAGCTCCAGCTAAAAATATTAAACCTTCTAAAACAGATAGAAATCAAGGGTTTAATGCTGATGACTTTGATGAAGCTTAAATTTTATGGGATAAAAACGATATTTAATCGATGTTTTATATAATTTTGTCGGTGGAGGGTATATTAATTTAATATTTTTAATCATGAAAAATTTAATTAAAACATTAATTGTTGTTTTAGCTTTAACAACATCAGTAGATTCTTTTTCTCAAATTAGAATTACAGGAGTAGATCCTAATCAAAACTTAGTATTTATTAGAAATTATGGCTCAACAACAGTAGATATTACAAATCATATTTTATCTACTAAACTAACTAACTTTACCGTTGGTTCAATGAATGTAATTGCTGGAAACCCATCTTCTCTTGGGTCTATGCAAACTGCATGGGTTCAAGGTGGTTCAATAGATGCCGCTGGTGCTGATTTAGCTTTGTATGTTCCAGGAACAACAGATTTTAATAATACTAGTAATCTACTGGATTTTGTTCAATGGAAGTCTGGCGGGCATGGTAGAGAGGCTGTTGCTGTTAGCAAAGGAATATGGACAGCAGGAGACTTTGTTTGTGGCAATCCAACTTATACTTATAGTGGTAATGGCGGAACAGTAGATTACGGAGTTAGTCATTGGAATGGTACAGGTTGTACAACTTCTATAGATGAGGCTAATGGTGGTGAAAAACTAACCATATATCCAAACCCTGCAAAAGATGTGTTAAATGTGACAATAGCTTCAAGTGTTGCTGTATTGTCTTATAGATTAATAAATATTTTAGGAGAAGTTGTTTTAGAGTCTAATCAAAATTATTCTAATGAAAAATTATCGTTAGATATCTCGAGCCTTCCTAAAGGGCAGTATGCTTTTGTTATTAATACAGCTTCAGAAGTAATTACAAAGAAAGTATTGATCACACAATAAAGTTATCTGAGAAAAAGAATTTAAAACTATAAAAAAAGTCCGATAGAAATTTCTATCGGACTTTTTTGTTTTATAGGCTTTGTGCTTTATTGTTTAAATACCTTTGTAGAGTAATGGTTTTTCTCTCCAACAATATTAAGCATGTAAATGCTATTGCTTAATTGTAGGTTGTTTAGGTTAATTTGATTAACACCTTTATTTACTAGCTTAATTTCATTAGTAATTAACCTGCCTCTGTAGTCGTAAACAAAGATATTTAACCTTTCGTTTTCGCTTGTAGTTATACTAAATTGAAAAGTATTATCATTTAAAATGATTTGATTCACTACAAAATTACTTTCTGAACTACAATTTGAAGCTACAATATCAAAATATTCAAAATTACCATTAAAGTCAACTTGTTTTAATCTGTAATAAGCCGTATTGAAGTTTGGAGTGTTATCAATAAATGAATAATTTATTAGAACATTACTATTGCCATTTCCCTGAATAGTTCCTATTGGAAAGAAGTTGATGGCGTCATTACTTTTTTCTATAACAAAATAATCGTTGTTAATTTCTGAAGCAGTTGACCAATTTAATGTTGTTAAGCTATTTTCACAAGTAACATCAAAATTTAATAACGAAACAGGTAGTGGAGTAGAGTTGTCCACTAAAATCCAATCTTTAAACAAATCAGCAGAAGCAACAACAGCACTTGTTACTCTATCTGTTACAGTATTTACAGTTCCAAATAATAAACCTTCCCAATGACCGCCTGGACCAGGAGGTGGAGCAGGAAAAGGGCAAGTGTTTACACCAGACCCTGTTGTTGGGTTAAAACGTTGAGCTTGTAAATTAGCTTCATTAATTGTATTTGTCCCTCCAGCTTCATTAGTAAAGTCATATCCAAAACTCATAGTAGAACCGGGTTTGGTAGTATAAGCACTAGGATCAACTCTCCAAAATCTGTCAATAACAAATAAAGAAGCATCTCCACCAATAACAGGAGAACACATATTAGTAACCCCAGTTGGCCAAGGCGTGTTCATATTGGCAGTTCTATAAGTAGAAAATAATAGATAACCTGCTGCATTACCAGCTGCGGTTATGTTAATTTCTACTGGTACTTTTACTCCATTTGTATTTGTAAAAGGAACAATATGGTTTCCTGTATTATTGCCAATGTTCCATTTTATCAAATCATTTTCATTTTCAGATAAAATATTACCACCTGTTCCTGTTAAAGTAACAGCATTGGCAGCACCATTATCAATAACCAAATAAGCATTGTTTTCTATATTGATATAGCCGTTATTGTTTAAAACTAAACGAGCTTGAGAAAACAGTAGTGTAGGTGTAGCTAAAAGTGATATGATGAAAAGTTTTTTCATAGGATATTTGTTTTAATTTTCAATTACTATTTCTTTCTTTTTAATTAAGGTAGAATCATTATTATTATTTTTATTGTTGATTCCTTCGCTTAGTTTTACCTCAGGTTTATAATTTTCATTTTTTAGTTTAGCATTAACTAGATTACTGTCTTGTAATAATAATTCAGGTTTTTGTTTGTTGGTTACAGCGGTATTAGAATTAATACTGTCTGCATATAATAGTTTAGGAGTATTATTTGATTGGGCTTTTACTATAAAACCTAAGTGGAACACTATGACTATTAATAATATATTTTTCATTTTTGTTGTTAAATTAAATTAAGGGAAAACGCTTAAAGTCATATGTTGACTATCTGGATCTGATGAAGCGTTAATAACGGCATTCAGTGTTCCCCATATACCACCTCTTTGACCTTGAACAATTACAGTGTATGTTGTTCCTGGAGTTAGTCCAGTCATATTTTTTGAGAAAGAGCAACTCCATGGTGTAATAGTTCCTCTAGTGTCGTCATAAGATTGCATATGGGTCATAGTTCCACCAACAGAAGTTGCTAATGTAGAATTAAATATTCTAAATTGGACATATGCCATAGAATTGGTATAGGCTAAGCCTGAACATGTGAATTGAACAAGTGCTGTTGTTTTAGTTGCTGTAAAAGTAACTGTCATAGGAGCAATATTTGCCCATGCAGCTGAACTGACTATATAGTCAGCAGAAAGAGATGTGCTAACAGGATTGTTTGCAGAACTTAGAAGTTCAGTCCATGGTTGAGCTGGATTATTGTTTGTTTTTCTAAAATATAATTTTTGGTCAAAAAAACTTCCTGATAATTGTAAAGCATAATTATTAGTATTGTTACTGTGTCTAACATCTATTAGATGCCACCAATTTGATGCTCCTGAAGGATAGTTGGTTGGGGTAGATGTTTCAAAAAAGCCGCTTTGTGCACCTGCATTTCCCTGAAGTCCGGCATTACTCCGTGTTTCTGTTCTAACATTACCATTTCCAAAAGCAAATGTTCCTGTGTTTAAATCTAATCGGAAACCAGGATTTGTTGTTCCTATACCAACATTTCCTGTATTTAGTATCCTCATTCTTTCAGTGTTGTTTGTTCTAAAAGCAAGCGAGTTATTATCTGTAGTTCCAAGAAAATTTGTAGCTATATTAGTACCTGCATTGCCTGTCAGTTCCCAAGCATCGCCAGTAAAAAATCTTACCCAAACTGTTCCGTCCCAATAATGATAGCCTGTACCTGTGGTCGCATTAGTATTATATACTAACATACTAACGGTAGTACTTCCTATTATAGGTGCAATTGTAGCTAAATTAGTAATATTAACTCTAGGGATTAATAAACCTTTGTTGGTAGCAGAAATATCTAACATAGCACCAGCATCAGGGGCAGCTCCTGTAGCATTAATTCCAATGTTTTGGGCTAATAAATTGTAAGCAGTAATCTGTAAACTGATTATTGCTATGATGATTATTGTTTTTTTCATTTAGTGAGGATATACTTTATTTGGTTTCAATAGCTTTTTGTAGTTCTAATACTATTTTTTCTAATGCCTCAATTTTAGTGTTTTGGGCTTCTATAATAGTTTGCTGTTCTTTAATGGCCTGAATTGCTATAGGTATAAGCCTTGTATAATCCATAGCAAAAAATAATTCTTCTTGGTTTTCCTTTGGAGTGTTTAATTTAGTTTCTGATGCTCCATTTGTAGGAAATAATTTTTCTCTAATTATTTCCGGAAGGATATCATTAACCTCTTGGGCAATAAACCCATACTCTAATTCAGTATTTAAGCCCATGTTAGGGTATTTTTCAATGTCAAAATAATATTTAACAGGATTTAATTGAGTTAAAATACTTAATGCATTATTTATTTTTGTGATATCTTTTTTCAATCTTTTGTCAGAAACATTTCCAAACCAACCTGTATAGCCTAAATCATTTACAAATAATCCTCCAAAACCAGTGTTTGCTCCACCACTATTAAAACGAGTCCCTACAACACCTATACTTTGCCAATCGTTAGTTGATCCAAGAACACCATCTCCACCTGCTCCTTGTGTTATTCCCAATCCCATTACACCAGAATAGGTACCAGCTGTAATTCCTTCTATCCCATTATAACCATTTCCTGTTCCTTGATTATAACCACTTATGGCAACCCCATCTGCACCCAAATTGTCATATGCGGCCATGGCGTTAGCACCAACATTAATTCCTCCATTTGTCATGTGAAGCATACTTGTAGGAGCATTTGTTCTTATTCCAATTTCATCAGAACCAGCATCAATAAAAAATATATTTGCTTGATTGTTACTTTCAATTCTAAAATCATAGTTATAGCTATTTTCATTAAACACCACGCTAGTAGCATTTAATCTAAATCTTTCTAGATTACTTCTTCTTATCGAAAAATCTATATTATCAGTAGTTCCTAAAAAATTAGTAGTAGCATTAGTCCCAGCATTACCTGTTAATTCCCAAGCGTCACCAGTAGAAAGTCTAGACCAGCTTGCTCCATTCCAATAATAATACCCTACACCTGTAGTGGCATTGGTGTTATATACTAACATGCTTACTGTAGCACTTCCTGTTATAGGGGCTATTGTGGCTAAATTAGTAATATTAACCCTTGGAACTAATAACCCTTTATTGGTGGATGAAATGTCTAACATAGCTCCTCCGTCTGGAGCAGCTCCAGTAGCATTAATACCTATGTTTTGAGCTTGAGTAGTGGTGGTAACTGAAAGAAATGCTAAATACAGCATTATGGTAGATGAAAGAATGTGATTTTTTTTCATGTGTTTAAGTTTTATTTTATTAAATCGGTCACATGTAACTAGCCATTGGGCTCGTTTCATTTTAATAGACTTTTAAGTATTTATACTTAATGTTAAGTTTCAGATTTGAAGGCAAATATAAACTTTATTTTTGATTTGAAATGTTAATTTTAAGTATTTTTTTACTTGACGAAAATATAACTACTTAGGTTGCTTGATTGGGGGTGTTTCAAGCTTCAAGTTTCAGTTTTGAAATCAGGAAACCTAGATTTGAAATTAACGACTAACTATTTTATCTAAGTCTATCAGCAGAACGAACTAATTCATCGTCTTTTTTGATAAAACGAATAGTTAAGTAAGCGAAAACTATTGAGATTATAGGGATGACAACACCAATTTTATAACTAATAGAAGTTTGATCTTTTGGAGTTGCACTTAAAAATGATTTGGCAGCATCACTATAGAAAAATAAAGCAGCAAGCTCAAGTGCTAAAAGCAAGATTAAAAATTTTGCAAGTTTTATCTGTAAGGGCCTGTTTTTATAAAGAAAAATAATAATACTAGCTAGTAAGGTGATGATGATACTCATAACGGCTAAACCAATATTGCTTTTTAATGGTTTTTTTGCATTGTTTTCCATTTCAAAAACATTAAATGCGTCCATAGTATAAAAACTTTCATAGTTAATAATTTCTAGAATTGGTGTAAATAGAAAAATAACTCCTGATAAGGCAATTACCAATAAAAACAAAGATTGAATGCGTTGTATCATAATATTTAAATTTTGACAAAACTACATATTTTTTTTAACCCAAAACTTGTGTTATCAATACTAATTATACTCATTTTAGTGCTGAAATTCAACCGAATGTATAATTTTCATATCCACTATAAGAGTCGCCAATAAAATAAATTTGTAAAGTTGTTTTACTAGCATTAGTTTTGTTTTATTGTTTATGACTTAAAAGAATGAAGCAAAAAATAGTGGTTTTTTCAGGGGCAGGTATTAGTGCTGAGAGTGGTATCCAGACTTTTAGAGATGGTGATGGCTTATGGGAAAACCATGATATTCAACAAGTAGCAACTCCAGAAGCTTGGAGTAAAAATCCTAAGTTGGTGCTTGATTTTTATAACGAAAGAAGAAAACAAGTTTTAAGTGCAAAACCAAACGAAGCACATCAATCATTAGTGTTATTAGAGCAGTTTTTTGATGTTCAAATTATCACTCAGAATATTGATGATTTACATGAAAGAGCAGGTTCTACAAAAGTTTTACATCTTCACGGAGAAATTTTGAAGGCTCAAAGTACTTTTGATGGAACACTATATGATTGGAATAAATCAAAACTTAGTTTGGGAGATAAATGTCCTAAAGGCTACCAACTTCGTCCTCATGTGGTGTGGTTTGGAGAACCTGTGCCCAATATGGTAACAGCTTCTAATTGTTGTGAAGGTGTAGATTTCCTTATTGTTATTGGAACGTCATTAAATGTTTATCCGGCAGCTAATATTATAAATTTTGTTTCAGAAGATTGCAAAAAGTATTTAATAGATCCAAAGATACCACAATCATTTATTGGTAACAATATTCAACGTATTGAAAAAAAAGCAAGTGAAGGAGTTGTTGATTTGGTTAATCAGTTGTTGTCCTTAAAAGAAAATGTTTAGAGCTCACCTTACAAAATAAACATTCACCCTTTAATAACTAATCTGTTTGTTCTTATTTAGTAATTCGCTTTTGCACTAATTTGGCAAGCATGAATTACCTAGACATCATTATTGTTATTCCGCTAATTTGGGGAGCTTATAAAGGGTTTCGTAAAGGATTTGTGATAGAAATAGCCTCTTTGGTAGCATTGGTATTGGGTGTTTGGGGAGGTATAAATTTTTCTTCTTATTCAGCCGAATATTTAAGTAAAGCATTTAATATTTCGCCAGAAATAATGCCTTTATTATCATTTGTAGTAACATTTATTGCCATAGTAATATTGGTGTTTTTCATTGCTAAAATGCTAGAAAGAGTGGTGAAAATGGTCGCCTTAGGCATAGTAAACAGAATTGCTGGGATGGTTTTTGGAATGATGAAGTTTGGACTTATTATTAGTATAATTTTAAATCTGATAAATACTATTGATAGTGAAGTTTCATTTATAGAAAGCGAAGTAAAATCAACATCGTTACTATATCAACCTTTAAGCGATTTTTCAGCTAAGCTTTTCCCAAAGCTAAATGAACTTAAAGAACAAACCGCTACTTGGAAAGATGATGTGGCAAATGAAATGATGGAATGAAGCATAAAAAAACGCTCAACTGGTGTTGAGCGTTTTTTGTTTTATCTTCGCAGCCCGTAGGGGGATTATTATTCTTTGATATTGCTGGTTTCAGGAGTTTTCAGGAGAAAACCGAAGCGTTGCAGAAGCGAAATCAACCAAGTAATAAGATAGATTCAGACAATTTTCTATGAGAAATTTGTGCATAAATCATGGTGGATGAAATAGATTTATGTCCTAATAATCGTTGAACTACCTCAATTGAAATACCAGCATCTAAAGATTGAACAGCAAAAGTATGCCTTCCAACATGACAACTTATTTGGTTTTTAACACCAGCCATAATTTTCATAGTCCGTAGATGCTTATTTAAGGTTTGATTACTAATCCTAGGAAATACATATTGTTCTCCTGTCTTATTTCCTTGGTACTTTAGAATAATTTTCTTGGCGATAGACGATAGAGGAAAATGTAAAGTTCCTCTTGTCTTCTGTTGTTCCATTCTGATCCAAAGCAAACCATCAGTCGAATATTCAAGATTAGAACAACGTAGGCTCTGAAAATCTCCATATCGCAATCCACATTGACATAAGAATTGAAAGTATTCTTTTGTTCTTGACAATGCAGGATATTCAGACACATCTAGGGTTTCTAATTTCTTTAGTTGTTCTAGTGTTAAGTAACTTATGTTTTGCGTTTTATCGTGTTGAATTTTGTATCCTTCAAAAGGATTTTTTTCAATCAATTCAGCTCTCACAGCTTCATTTACAATTGCTTTGATTCGCTTAAGGTTAGTTACGGCACTAGAACGCATCATGGGACGCCCTAATGATTCTATTTGATGTGATAAGAGGTAGTTTTCAAATTCATTAATAAAATTTTTGGAAAGCTCACCCAACTGAATATTTATCCAGCCTTTTCTTACTAAAAAATCAAACAAATGATTTCTTGCTCTTAAATATTGATTAATACTAGACTGTCTGTAAACAGTTGTTTGTTGTCTTTTCTGTTCAACAGTCTGGTCATAATATTCAAGAAAGGACATCTCAGTACTTTTTACTTTAGTTCCAGTTATAACTTCTCGAATCATTTTCAAAGTAGGTTGAACAGAGCCTCTTTTTAAATCATCAAAAGCTGTATTGATTGCAAGATGAAATTCACCTATCTTTTGATTGCAATGAATATTATAATTTTTATTGGGGATGAATAGGTTATTGTTAAAATCCCAATCACATGGAGCAACCTTCATTCTAAGAGATAATTCAAGTTTAGTTCTTTTATAGAGAACCCTTGCATATACAGAGTATGCTTCTAATTCTTTTTTACCATACTGATGTAAGTATATTTTAACGGTTGGTCTTTTTTCTGGGAAATATCTCATAAGCTATTATTTATTTTTCTCGTTTTCTTCTAGTAGTTCTTTGATCTGAGACAAACGATAGAAATTAGCTTTTCCAGAGATACTTGAAGAAGTTAACTTTCCTTCTTTTCTAAGAATTAAGAAAGTGCTTTTCGAAAGGTTGGTAAGTTTGACTGCTTGGTTTTCAGTTATCCAGTCACCGAAGATCTTTTCCCGTTGATGCTTTGATTCAAGTACTTTAAAGAGTTGATCTAGCTTATGTTCTAATACCCTAATTTGTTCTACTATAATTGTCATATCAGCAAGTGTAGCAGTTTTATTTAAATTATCTTGATCTATCATATCTAATGCTAAATTTTTAATACAAAAATTGCAGTAATCTTTGAATTATTAGATAGTAGATGGAAATCGTTTTCAATTGGACTAAATGTTTTTCCTTAGAGATGAACTTTTGTTAATCTTGACTAAAGTTTTGTTTTTAACCAACAAACATTTTTAAGTTCTTTGTCCTACTTATTGTAGGAATTTATAATCTGGATTTAATTAAAATCAGATTATAAATTCCTAAATTTGGATTGGATACTATTGTGAATTTATTTATAAATTATGAAAAATAAAATAATACTAATTCTATTAATTTTTTTAAGCTTATTTGTATTTGCTCAAAACCAAAATTTATCTAATGGGAATGTTTTTGATGGGGAGCCTTACATAGCTATTAATCCTTATAATTCTCAGCATTTAGTTGTTGCTTGGATGGGTTGGGTTAGTTTTTCTAATCAGTTTAAAATTAAAACAAAAACAAGTTTTGATGGTGGACAAACTTGGAGTTTTGCTGTTGAACTCCCTCACACCGTTAGCGGATATTCTTCTGCCGATCCATCTATAGATTTTAATCAAAATGGAGATGTTTTTACTTGTTATATAGATTTTACAGGAACAACTCCACCTGTTACAGGTGGGGTGTATATCTGTAAGTCTACAGACGGAGGTCTATCTTGGAATGCTCCAACAGAAGTTATAAATACAAATTATGATGGTACAAAATGGCCAATAGACAGACCCTGGATGGTAATTGATAGGTCCTTAGGAATATATCAAGGAAATATTTATGTCA
The DNA here is from genome assembly GCA_965284565.1 of Vicingaceae bacterium. Lineage (GTDB taxonomy): Bacteria > Bacteroidota > Bacteroidia > Flavobacteriales_E > Vicingaceae > BRH-c54. Next base: position 623,205 of record OZ260100.1, on the reverse strand, counting down.
CAACTATGAATTTGAATCGAACTAACCCAACTTACCACCCGTATTTATCAGTTTCAAACGATACAGGAAATACATTTAGTACAAGTTATGTTGATACTACAGGGTGGCTTGCTGGAAGCTTGAATCCATTACCAATGTGTTCTCCAGCAATAAGTAGCACAGGGGTCTTTTACGGAGCTTATCCCTCTTATGAATTATCACAAAGTCTTTTTCTTCAATCTTTTATGGCAATATCAAACAATGGAGGTGCAAATTTTACATATAATAATATAATAACTTACACCTCTCCAACCAATGTTTCAAATTATCCATCTGCAAAAAAAGCCAACCTTTTATTGTGTAATCCATCTAATTCCAATCATTTAGCTTACTTATTTCTTAGTGCAACTAATGGAGATTTAGATGTTTTTTTGATAGAAACAACAAATTCAGGAACAACTTGGACTTCCCCTATAAGAATAAATGATGATCCTATAGGAAATAATAGGATGCAAGATTTAATCTGGGGTGATTTTGATATTGATGGTGATTTAATCGTAAGTTGGAGAGACAGGAGAAATGGGACGGACAGTACTTTTCAGACACAATCTGAAATTTGGGCTTCTTTTAGGAGTAAAGATTCTTTGCAATTTTCACCAAATTTTCAAATTACAAACCAAACTGTTGCGTATGATTCTGTTCTAGAAAGTGCAGGAAATGATTTCATGTGTATTAAGTTACAAAATGATACTCTAAATGCTGTTTGGGGAGACACGAGGGATGGGAAACTTAATATTTGGTTTCAAAATATGGCAGTTGATGGAACAATATTATCTGTTAAACAAATATCTTCTGAAGAAATACCTGAAGTTTTTATTTATCCAAATCCAACAACCTCAATTATAAATATTGAAAATGAAAATTTGAAAAGAGTTACAGTTTATGATATGAGTGGTCATCAAATAATTGAAAAATGGGATAACACACAAAAAAATGGTATAGCCATTGATTTAATAAACCATTCAAAAGGCACTTATTTAGTTGAAGTAATTACATCAAAAGGAATTGTAAAACAAAAGATAATAAAACAGTAGTTATTATCTATACCCAAGAGTTAAATGTAAATGTTCGTAATACTTTAGATTAAGTAAAAAGGAATTTGTTATAATACAAAAATTTGTGTTTCAATCAAATCAGTAATCCTATTCCAAAGATTAATTCGTTGTTGCAAAGCTTGTTTAGATACAGTTAAAACTTCCTTCCACTTTTCATCATCATTACCACATAATTCTGTAATCATTTGTAATGATAAAGGACCATGTTCATCACCATCTAACTCAATATGTCGATTTAGATAATAGACTAATTTGTTTGAGGCTGTTTTTTGTTTTTCTTCTGAGTTTTTTAATATTTCAATAAACATATCAGGAATTAAGTCTTCTCTGCCAAAAGTAAAAGCGGCAGCTATTAAATGTGGTTGATGAGTACTTATTACCTCAAATGTATAACCAATAAAATCTTGAACAGTTTTATCTAACTGAATTTTTTTTGCAGCATTATCAATCGAGAAACCTTCTTTAATTAATTTAACAAATTGAGTGATTTGAGAGGTGTCAGCATCTAATTGAACCATAGCGTCTAAATACATTTCATAATGGCTTTTAGGTTCACCCAATTCGTTTATATCACTTTCTTCTGCAAATACAATTTCATTGATAAACCTTGTTAAAGATGAATTTGATTTTGGTGTCCATGGAATATTAACACTAGTTAGTTCTATTTGTAGAGCTTTTAATAATGACATAAAATCCCATACTGCAAATACGTGATTTTCCATAAATATTTTTATGCCATTTATATCTTTTAAATTTTTATAAAGCTTATGATTTTGCAATTGAGTTCTTAACTCAGAAATTTCATTTTCTATATGTTGTATTCTACTCATTTTGGTTTTTTGTGATGACTTTTCAATACTGTTTGCCTATTCTGTCTTTATAAAGCGCCCAACCATGTTATTTGTTTTTAAAATATAAAGTCCTGTTGGAAGGTCAGAAATATTGATTTGGTTTGTTGGGTCGATACTTTCTTTAAACAATTGTCCTGTTGAACTGAATATTTGGAATCCATTTTGACAGTCAACATGTATTAATGTATTTGTTGGATTGGGATAAATAAAAAGAGTTTCTGAATTTATTACTTCTTCAATACCCACAGTACTTGTACACCCAGTAAACCCAGCAACATCATCCCATAGATTTGATTCAGCTGTTCTTAAACCACATTGTGTACCATTGGGTGTAGCTTTAATTTCGAGATAACAATCAGTCGAGCTTTGATATTGATTCCAATTAACTAGTCCGCTACCATTTGGATTTCCTGTGTTGGCAAAGTTTACCCAATAGTCCAACATTACATTTTGTACTGAATCATCAGCGGATTTAAACAAAATTCCACTACCTAAAGTAGCATTTTCCCAATTGTTAAAAACATAAAATAGTTCCATGCCATGATAGGAACCAAATGTTGCTAATTGAGGAATAGTGTGTTTATGAGTAAAAAAATATCTCCAAACAGGTTCTGTTTGATTTAAACTAACACATTGTGCCGTTCGTCTTGTTGTACTTGTAAATTGAGCATCTGATAATATTCCTACATAAGATGCTCTTGCTTGTGTGGAATTAGATCCAGGAGGATATAATGCGAAAGCTTGAGCTTGGTAGGGAGGTGGGACAGTTGAATTAATAAGGGCAGTAACCATATATGGTAAAACAGTTTGTGGAACCGACAAACTCACTTCTTCTGAATTAGAACCAATAATTAATGGTACTTTATTGAAATTACCTGATTGAAAAATTTGTGTTGGATAGTTATTGAAAACAACATTGTCAACTACTGGTTGCCAGTTCATTTGAACAACACCTCCCGCTAAAGGACTAGATTCAAAGAATAAAAGTGAATCGGCATCTAATGAACGCATATAAGCAATTTTTTGAACGTTGGTACCTGTAGTGGTAAAGCTGTCAATGTATGCTATTCCTTTGGTTTTTGAGTCATTATAATCATTTATTATAGGGGAAGCACTTTGGATGCAGGCACGTTGAAATAAACCACTTGCCAAAGGTGTTGTAAGAAGGTTTCCAACGTTAACGCCTCCCGCACTTTCGCCAAATATCATTACTTTAGTAGGGTCTCCACCAAAATTTGCAATGTTATTTTGAACCCACTGTAATGCCAAAATTTGGTCAAGTACAGCATAATTACCTGCTACACCATTTATGTTTTCTGCTTCAAGACCAGGATGAACCAAGTAACCTAATGGACCAAGTCGGTATTGAATAGTCACTACCACCACATCTCCTCTTTCAGACAAATTTTTTCCAAAGAAGATTTGTGTTCCACCAGTAGTTTGACTTGTTCCACCTTGTTGATTACCACCACCATGAATAAAGACCATTACTGCTTTGTTCCCAGAAGTAATTTGTGGACTCCAAATATTGAGATAAAGGCAATCCTCATTTCCTTCAATGGTGTAGGTAGTGTCACCCTGTTCAAATCTTTTTTGAGGACAAACAGGAGCAAAACTTGTGGTTGATAAAATACCAGACCATGAATTTGGATTTTGTGGTGCTTTCCATCGTAATGTGTCAACTGGAGGTTTTGCAAAGGGGACTCCTAAAAACTGGTAAATACTTCCATTTAAACTTCCCTGAATTTGACCAAATTGAGTGGATACTGTTTGGGCTTGTGTTGACAGGTCCAACAAACCTATTGCTATTATAAAGATTAGTTTATTCATTTTTATTTTTTAATTACTATTTTATTTTGATTGTTAAAATTATAAAAAAATTAATCAGTCGGTAATTAATCGGTTGATTTTAATTGAATCATATATCAAAATAGAAATAACTAATTTTATAATCTTAGTTTAAAACAAATATGTTTCTATTATATTCGTCTTAAAAAGTAAAGTCCTCTATTAAATTTAATGGAGGACTTTTTATAGAAGATATAACAATCTAATACAAATTATTAACTAATAAATATTTCTATTTTTTATAAAATTATCTTCTTTCTCTATAATTATCTTTAAATTTTTTACGATTTTTCGTTTTGTAATCTTTAAATTTTTTAAACTCTTCTTCTGTTAATATTTTTTTTAACTCAGTATCCCTATCTTCATCTAACTGTTTAAGTTTTTTAAACTTTTCAGCTTTACTTTCTTCCTTTTTTAATATGTCTGTCTCTTTTAAAAAATGAAGATTAATGGGATATATTTTTGTGTAAGCATCGTCATTAAAACCTATTTTGGATTTCATATCCTTTGTTAAGGCTGTTGCTTTTTCTTCTGGTGTTTTTTCTTGAGCATATCCAATTATAGCAAAAAACATTAGTGCTGTAAAAAAAAATCTTTTTAGATGGTTCATAATTTTATTTTTATAAATTAATAGAGTAAGTATTGCCGTTTAAAGTTAGCGTAGCTGTATTATTTCCATTAAAAATAATATTTCCATTAAAACTATATTGATTACTAGCAAAAGTAACAACAAGAGTAATAGAAGCATTACCGGATACTATTTTATGTGTTATTTTATCAACCTCTATATTAGCTATACTATAATTAATTGTACTTGTAAAAGTATTTTGATTCCTGACTTTAGATACTTGTGTACCTAATCGTTGATAACTTCCATTGAAAAATACAGTTGTATTAGCTGTATCTAAATTAGATATTACCCAGTTTGCTTCCGCATTGTCATCAGAAGACATTCTTGGGGTACTATATACTCCAGCTAATGTTCTGTGATACTCTACATAATCGGGGGTATTATTTGGGGTGCAATAAAGTTTATAATTTCTTGTTACACTATAATTATAACTATAATTTCCATTACTATTACTTTCGTTAAAATTATCGGCATAAGTGTCACCACAATTTAAAGCAGGAGTTGATGTAGATGTGAAAAGACTATCCTCAGCCAATTTAGTTGCGGCTGTTTCTATCGTTGCTGTAATACCATTGCTTTGAGTGATTAAAGAACTTTCTATTGCTTCAACAGCATCCTCATCCTGAAATACTACGGGTTCTTCTTCTTTATCTTTTTTGCAAGAGGAAAAAGTTATAACAATTAATGATAATAGCATAAACGAATTAGTTATTGTTTTTTGAATATTTTTTTTCATAGCATATTATTTTTGGTTTATATACTCCAAAAGTAAAGACACAAAAATTATTATTTGAAAATAAACCAGTGAAATGGACAAAATGAAAAGTGAATGGACAATAGTCTAATTAATTATTTTCTATCCATTTTAGCAATTGAGGAGCTTTTGTTTTGCTAACGATAATAGGTTCAGGAGTAGGAATATTTAATTGAAGAAGTAGGCGTCTTGAAAAATAATTTTCTATTATGTTGATTATATTTTTATTAATGATGAATTGACGATTGGCTCGGAAAAAAACTTCAGGGTTTAACATTGCCTCAAACTCATCTAATGTTTGGTTCATGTAATATTTTTTTTGTTCAAATGTGACGATGTAAACATTTCCTAATTCATAATGAATATAGGCTATTTGTGTTATTTTTAAAGGAATTATCTTTTCCTGATAATGAACCAATAAAGTAGCTTTATATGTGCTTTGAAATTGAGCTACAACTTGTTGCAAATTTGTTTTTATTGTTTCTGAGGAAGTTGCTCCCATCATCGTTTTCATTTGATGGTATTTTTCTAAACTTTGTGTAAGTTTAATTTCGTCAATTGGTTTTAAAAGATAATCAATGCTTGCTGTTTTAAATGCTTCAATGGCATACTCATTATGAGCTGTGCAAAAAATAATTGGTGATTTTATTTCAACTTGATCAAAAATTTCAAAACTCAATCCATCGGCCAATTGAATATCTGAAAAAATAAGATCTGGAGCATCATTTTCGTTTAACCATTTCACAGCTCCTTTTATACTTTGTACAATATTTACAACACTTGCTCCAAAAGGAGATGTTTCAATATTTTTTTGTAGCTCTCGTGCTGTTTTAATTTCGTCTTCTATTATTAATACTTTAATCATCAATTTTATTTCAAATATTAACAGGTATAAAAATTATTTTTCAGGAAACTTTAATTCATTAATAATTTTTTCATAATCAGGATTTACAGTGTGTAATAATTTATCCCAGAACCTAAAATATAAGCCATAATTGCCTTTAAAATGTTTATGGTGCATGTTATGGTAAGTAGAAGTATTCAACCAGTTTCCGATTTTAGATCGAATGATCCATTTTGGAAAAATTTCATACCCTAAATGACCATAAACATTATATAAAAGCATAAAGGTCATGAATAAAACAATAGCAAATGGATGGATGGGTATGAGAATAGTAATCACCAATATTACTCCACCTTCAACAATGGCTTCTAAAGGATGAAATGAATAAGAAGTAAAAGGGGTAGGATTAGTTGATCGATGATGAACCAAATGAAACCATTTAAATAATCGAGGGTGATGCATCAACCTATGGCTCCAATAAAAGTAAGTGTCATGAATTAAAAGTGATAAAATTATACTACCTATAAAATAACTCATACTGTATTCGGAAATATCACTATAAATCTGAGTGTAATTACGAAAAGGTGTTCTAAAAATAAGATAAGCATATCCTATAAAAACAAAAGTAGTCAGTAAAGAATACTTTATTTCACGATAATAGTCTTTTAATTTGGGGAATATTTTTTGAATTTTTATTTGGTTAAACTTTTTCTTGAATATTAAATAAAAGATAAAGAAAGCAACGCCTGTAATAATAAAATAACGTAATACGATAAAACCGAAAAATATGTTTTTTGTATTTTCCATTTTTAAATAGGTAAATGAGAGTTCAACAACAATGGAATTTGTACACTAAAAGAATTTTCATCTTTTAATATTAAAATATCTTTTTGAGCAAGCAATTGGTAGCGTGTTTTAATATTATCCAATCCCATACCTGTACTATTTTCTTTTGATGATTTAAGTTGCAGGTTGTTGGATATAATTAACATATCTTTTGAATCATTATTGCTAACACTAATTTTTAAAGGATCTTCTAATGAAACAATATTATGCTTGATGGCATTTTCTATTAAAAGTTGTAAGGATAATGGAGGAATGTAATTTTCCATTAATGATTCATCAATATCAATGATGATCTCTAAAGCATCTTCAAATCGTTCTTTTATGATGTATAAATAAGATTCAACAAAATCTAATTCATCTTTTAAAGTAGTGAGATGCTTAGAATTAAAGCTTAATAAATAGCGATAAACATTGGCTAATTTTACAATATATGTCTTTGAATTTTCATCCGGAACAATGGTTTTTAAGGTATTTAATGAGTTAAATAAAAAATGAGGACTCATTTGTTGTTTCAATTCTTCTAATTGAGCACTAAGTTTTTCTTTTTTTAGTTGTTCTATCTCTATAGAAACTTTTTGTTTTTCAGTTAGTACATTCAGATAATATCCAATAAAATAAATAACCCCACCAATAATTATACCCCTAGAAAAAAGAACCACTCGAGCCTGACGTAATGTTAATCTATTAAAAAAAGGTAGGTCTGAATATAAAACTGTAGAATCTTTGAAAATTAATTCTATAATAAAATTATATATGATTGAAAAAATACCACATACTAATAAAAGTAATAATATGTGATAGATTTTTTTCTTTGCATTGTGAATAAAAAATTGAGTAATAATCCAGTAACAAAATGAGAGACTAAAAAGGTATAGAAAATGAACAAAAAAACGCTCAACATCAGCCATTTCTGCATTTAACATGCGAGGAAGTGCAATTAAGCAACTTGTCAATATGCTTATCAGCATTCCTTGTTTATTAATCACTTTTTTCATTATCTCAAATAGTAAGTATTCAAAATTAAATTTTAATTAAGACTTCACTGATATTAAATAGATGAATGGGACAAATTAAATTGTGAATAGATTTTTAGGAATTATAAAAGCTAAAGAACTTAAAAGTTTGCTAAGAAACAATTAACAAAAAAATGATTGGTCATTTTAATAATATTAAAAGTCCTTTATAGTTACGTTATTGTATAACAATATTTTGACTACTTTTAGCATAGGCTCCAAAATACCCAACAGCATCTGCACCATTAAGATTTGTTATTGGGTTCCCCGGAACTTGTCCTCCTTGTGAAGCTGTTAAAGCAGTAAAATACCTGTAATTAACTTCATCTATAGAAAGTAATTGAATGTTAATAGAATCTCCTTGATAAAAAGTACTTTCGAAAATGGGGAAATAAGTTGCGCTTCCATCAAAAAACTCATCATTTAATGATAAAAAACCATCTTCCTGTTCACTTCCTAAGAATGCTTTTAATCGATAGAAATTTTCAGTGTTTACTGGGTCTGTAAAATGACATCGTACTCTATATTCTGGTATATTTGGGTTTTCCCAGAATGCCTCTGTAAGTTCTTCATAAGAAAGCGAATCAATATTAACTCTTGGAAACATTTGGGAATTTGCAGTTATTGTTTCTCCTTGTGCATTTATTATCAAATTATAAGTTCTATTGGTAATTCCTTGAAGTGTACTATCTGTATAATGCCCTGGAGCAATTTCATATAGGGTAAAAGTGTTGCCAAAATTATCTACAATTCGAACATTAGCATTAGATACTTTTTCAATGGCGTTATTGTTGTTGTATGGTCTTGTTTTTGAAATTAATATATAGTTATCGCCTAAACTATCGTGTACAATTCCTTCCACTACATATAATTGTTCTGAATTAGCTAAATCTAGGTCAATTTCTTTTTCACAAGAAGTAAGAATCGTTACTGTACATATTGCTATTAATGTAATTTTTAATGTTTTCATGGTATAATTATTAAAATATCTTAAAATCTAAAGTTGTAGCTAATTGATGGTATTATTTTAAATAAAGAAAGTTGGATGATTTCTGTTTTAGTAGGGTCATCTTCGTTTTCTTGGAATGTAATAGAATAGGCATTTTCTCTGCCGTAAACATTATAAAGAGAGAAGTTCCAACTAGACTCTACCTTCTTTTTTACTTTGTTTACTTCTCCTGTTTCAAAGTTTTTCACTTCTTTAAACTTTTTATTATCTAAGGTAAGACCAATGTCCATACGATGGTAGTTAGGCATTCGAGAACCATTTCTATCAGAATATAAGTTAACAGTTTGATTATCGATAACATATTTCCCAGTTGGGAAGGTTACTGCTCCACCTGTATAAAAGACAAAAGAAGAGGATAGTTTTACTCTTTCACTTAGAGCATACATGGCTACAATAGAAACATCGTGTGTTCTATCTTGTTTTGCGGGATACCAACTCCCTTTATTTACTTCTTCAAATTGATTTTCACTACGTGCTAAAGTATAACTTATCCAACCTGTAAAATCACCTTTCTTTTTCTTTAAAAAGAATTCTATCCCATACGCTCTTCCTTGCCCGTACAATAACTCACCTTCAACTGTAGGGTTTAATGTGACTTCTGCTCCAGTTTTATAGTCAATGGTATTGTCTAAAATTTTGTAGTAAGTTTCTACAGAAAACTCATAAGCATTATTTTTTAAGTTTTTAAAATAGCCTAAAGAAACTTGGTCAGCAATTTCAGGTTTGATGTTATTACTACTTGGCATCCATGCATCTGTTGGGTTGCCGCTAGATGAGTTTGATAATAAATGTAGGTACTGATAAGAACGAGAATAGGAAGCTTTTAAGGAGCTTGTTTCGCTTAAGCTATAGTTAGCAGCTATTCTTGGTTCTAGTCCATTGTAGCTTACAACTGATTCAAGGTTATCATAATTAGTGGTGTCTGATACATCTCCGTTTTTATCATAAGTGTAAATTTCTCCTGGTCCAATTTGTGTAAAATTAGAATACCTTATACCATAAGTTAATGTAAATAAGCTTCCAAATTTTTGTTCGTTGCTTAAGTATAAAGCACTCTCGAAAGAATATCTATCTTCTATTTTTGTGTCATTCAACAAAGCATCTTCTTTGGTAGATGAAACTTCTCCAGGATCAAATGTGTGGTAAACAACACTGCCTCCGAATTTGATTTTATTTTTATCGTTTAGAAAGTAATCCATATCTTCTTTAATAGTAATATCTTCTATTTTAGAAGCTATTTTAAATCCAGCTGAACCAATTTCAATTTTATAATTGTAATGACTATAAATGAAAGAAGTATTACTAAATAATTTATCACTAAATAAATGATTCCATCTTAATGTTCCTGTTGCGTTTCCCCAATTGAAACCAAATAGATCACTATATCCTAAATTGTCTCTGCCAAAATATCCAGATAGAAATAATCGATTATTTTCGTTAATTTGGTAGTTAGCTTTTAAATTTAAATCATAAAAATATAAGGAAGCATCTCTTTGAGTTTCATCATTAGAGAATTTTAAAAACATATCAGCATAGGTTCTTCTTCCTGAAATAATGAAAGAACCTTTATCTTTCACAATGGGGGCCTCGATGGTCAATTTAGAAGAAATTAACCCAATTCCTCCACTTACTTCCATTTCTTTGGAGTTTCCATCCTTCATTTTGATGTCCATTACGGAAGATAGCCGCCCACCATATTCTGCAGGCATTCCACCTTTGTAAAGTTTTAAATCTTTGATGGCATCAGAATTAAATACAGAGAAAAATCCAAGTAAGTGTGATGCATTATATACAGGAGCTTCATCTAATAAAATTAAATTTTGATCTGAACTTCCTCCTCTAACAAAGAAACCAGCGCTTCCTTCTCCACCCGATTTAATTCCTGGCATTAATTGCAAAGTTTTCATCACGTCTCTTTCTCCAAATAACACAGGTATACTCTCTATTTCTTTAATATCCACTTTAGTAATACCTATATCATTTGACCTTATATTTTCGTCTTCTTGAATTGCACTCACTTCAAATGTTTCTAGGGTTTCTGAATCTTCCGATAATTCAATATTTTTTTTAATGTTTTGAATTAGATTCGTTTTAAGGGGAATAGTTTTGTATCCGATAAAACTATATTGTATCGTATATTCTCCTTTTGGAAGGGTTAGTGAATAAAACCCATACACGTTGGTGACTGTTCCTGTTCCTGGTAATTCTTTTACAAGAATAGTTACACCAATTAAATCTTCTCCATTACTAGCATCTTTAATATTTCCACTAAGGGTGAATTTTTCTTGGGCAAAAAGACTTGATGATAATAGAAGAAGTAGCAATAATTGGATTTGTTTCATTTTTTATTTGATTTTTGTGCCTCTTTCTATACTCCATATATGCACAAAATAATGGAAGTGTCATGTATTAGGGGCATTTGTAATTTTTATTCGTTTGTATAAGCAAGAACATAAAACATAATCGGTTGCTAGTAATAAGTAAGTAATTTTTAACAGAGTAGGTTATATTCTTGATTTTTTTGCAAATATAAGTTTTTATAGTTCTGAAAGTAAAGAACTATGAAGATTTGTGTTTGAAAATCATTAAAAGACTTTAATTAATTAAAGTCTTTTAATGATTTTGTTTGTTGTTTTACTATAGTTTTTTAATATGTTTAAACATATATTACTATATTCGTAGTAAATATTAAAAAGTTAATAGGTTATAAATAGGAAATAAAATATAAGATGCAAAAGAGTATTTGTTGGAATTAGGTTGAAGTTTCATTTTTTAAGTTCTTAATGAAATTTGAGTTATGAAAATTGAAGATGAAATAAAAAGTAAATATAATAAAGCATTAGTTAATCGTGCTATGCGAACAATATTGCAATAAGAACTTCTATATCTGAGAATATCCTCAAAGAAAATTACCAAAATAAAGAAAAAATCATAGTTTTTGTGATATAACAGTAATTCCTGTTTTTTATAGAAAGAGAGTTACGATAGGTTATCTTATTTTTTTTAACACCCTTTTTCTATGTTGCATTCCCCATTCTACCATCACGTCTAATACACTTCTAAATTCTTTTCCAGAAGGAGTTAATTCGTATTCAACAGTAACAGGAGTGGTGTTGTAAACAGTTCTTTTAACAATACTATTCAGTTCTAAATCTTTTAATTGTTTCGAAAGCATTCTAGGTGTAATGCCAGGGATTTCCCTTTCTAATTCTTTAAATCTTTTTTTTCCATATAATAATGATCCCATAATAGGTAATTTCCACTTGCCATTGATAACGTTCATAGTATCATGTATAGCTAATACATATTCTCCTGAACATTCTTTTACGCGGGTTAATTCTAAAACTTCGTTCATAAATATCTTTATTTTATTAATTACTATACAAGAGTATATCGATATACTTTTGTATAGTAGTTACTTTTGTATAGCAAATGTAAATACTTTTGTCCTATAAAAAAATTAAAACAAATTAATTATGATTTTAATAACAGGAGCAACAGGAAATCTTGGAAAGGCAACCATTGATTTTCTTCTAAGAAAAGGAGTGTCTGCAAACAATATAGTAGCCCTTGTAAGGGATGTGGCAAAAGTAGAAGAATTAAAAGCTAAGGGTATTAACATTAAAATTGGCGACTATGATGATTATACTTCATTGACAAAAGCCTTTGTAGGAGTTGAGAAGTTGCTCTTAGTTTCGGGTAGTGATTTGGAAAAGCGAGGAAACCAACAAGAAAATGTAATAAAAGCAGCAAAAGAGTCAGGTGTTAAGCATATTTATTACACCAGCTTTGAACGTAAAAACGAAACAAAAACTTCACCAATCCATTTAGTAGCTACGGCACATATTAATACCGAAAACTTAATTAAAGCAAGTGGAATGGATTACACCATTTTTAGAAACAACTTGTATTTAGATATTTTGCCCATGTTTTTTGGTGAAAATGTTCTGACAACAGGTGTTTTCTTACCTGCTGGAGATACAAAGGCTGCATTTGCTTTGCGTATGGATATGGCTGAAGCAATTGCAAATGTATTAACTAGCGAAGGACATGAAAACAAAGATTATGCATTTAGTAATACCGAGAATATATCAGTTCCTGAGATGGCAAAAATTTTAAGTGAAGTAGTGGGGAAAGAAATTAATTATGTAAGTCCACCAGTAGATGTTTTTGTTGATGCTTTATCAGATGTAGGTGTGCCAATAGAATACGTGAAAATGACAGCAGACTTCTCCGAAGCTATCAGACAAGGGGAATTTGAGACATTTAAAACCGATTTAGAAAAATTGTTGGGTAGAAAACCAACTACGGTAAAAGAATTTTTGACACAGGTTTATTCCTAAAATTAAGAAATAACTAAGAGTGTTATCCTCTTTCAGATTATAAGTAAAATAGAAATTTTAGCATATAAAAAACAAAAAAATATTATGAGTTTATTAGAAGATTTAAAATGGCGCTATGCCACAAAAAAAATGAATGGGGAAGTAGTTCCTCAAGAAAAAGTAGATTATATATTGGAGGCAGCAAGGTTAGCTCCTTCCTCTTCAGGCTTACAGCCTTATAAAGTGATTGTAGTTAGTAATAAGGAGTTGAAGGAAAAACTTCAACCAATAGCAATGAACCAAAGCCAGCTTGTTGATGCTTCTCATGTGTTAATTTTTGCGGTACATGAATCTTATACCGAAGAAAGAATTTCTGAAGTATTTAGAAGAACAGTAGAGGAAAGAGGTGTACCTGCGAATGCAATGGACGATTATAAAAAAATGCTATGGGGTCTTTTTTCATCAAAACCTCAAGAATATCACATTAATCATGCTGCCAAACAAGCTTACATTTCGTTTGGGATGGCAATTGCAGCAGCAGCAGAACAAAAAGTAGATGCGACACCTATGGAAGGTTTTGATCCAGAAGCGGTAGATAAATTGTTGGGATTAGAAAAAAAAGGACTAAAAAGTGTACTGATATTAACACTAGGGTATCGGGACGACCAAAATGATTGGTTAGTCAATTTAAAAAAGATTAGAACACCTAAAGAAGATTTTTTAATAAAACTATAAACTAAAAAAATATGACATGAAAAAATATAAAATCACTTATTGGATAGCAACCAGCATTATTACATTAATGATGTTATTTAGTGCTTATGGTTATTTTACTAACCCTGATATGAAACTTGCTTTTATTCATTTAGGGTTTCCTGATTATTTTAGAATAGAACTAGGAATTGCAAAAATAATAGGAGCTATTATTCTAATTGTTCCTAAAATCCCTAATCGTCTAAAGGAATTTAGTTATGCAGGTTTTGCTATCACATTTGTTTCTGCATTTATTGCACATATAGCGAGCGGTGATCCATTGTCAATTGGGATTATGGCAATTATTTTTCTAGTAATTTTAATCCTCTCCTATATTAGTTATCATAAAATAGTATCATTTCGATACGCAAAATAATTAACTAAATTTAGTTCTTATCATAGAGAACTAAATTTGGTTAATTTATTTTTATGATTGGTAATAATTAATTTTACTTGTAGTTTTGACAGTATGATTTAGTTTTAAATTAGTTGAAATTATTGATTTTTATAGTTTTAAAAAATAATCACAATAAAACTTTGTTAGTTTTATTAGTTTCTATAGTTTTGTAAAAAAAGAACTAAAAATGAAATTTCAAAATCAAGTAATAGAAAAATCTCAAGAGCTTTTTTTTAAATACGGGTTAAAAAGTATTACCATGGATGATTTGGCAAGAGAGATGGGCATTTCTAAAAAAACACTTTATGCTTCTTTTAATAATAAACAGGAAATAATAAATATTATCACAATTAAACTAATAGAGGAACATGAGAGGAATTGTGTTGAAATTGAAAAGAATGCACGTAATGCTATAGAGGAAATACTGATGTATGTTAATAGTGTTAAATCTATTTTTCAGCAATTTAATTATAAGATTACTTATGAGATGAAGAAGTATTATTCGGAATCGTGGGATATATTAAAAAACTATAAAAAAGAATTTCTCTTACAAAAAGTAAAAAATAATTTAAAGAGAGGAGTAAAAGAGGGTTTATATAGAGATAACTTGAATGTTGAAATTATTTCAAGTTTAAGAATGGAGCAAATGAAAATTATTTCAAATTCAGCACTATTTCTTTCAACTAATATTAATAAAAAAGAAGTTTCTCGAGAATTATTCTTTCAAATTCTCTACGGGATGTCGACTATAAAAGGACATCGCCTAATTAATAAATACCTAGATATTGAAGAAGAAGAATAACATCAAACAATTTTTTAAATTAAAATGATAAGCAAAAAATTCAAAAGAAACAGTAAAGGAATAAAGGTGTGGTTAATGTTAATTATCATAATTTTTATTAATATAGAAAGCTTTGCTCAGCAACAGGACTATACGAACCTTACATTAAATGGTGTATTGCAAATAGCATTGAATACAAACCATGAAATTAAAAAAGCAAGATTAGAAGTAGAGAATGGACGTTTTAAAACTAAAGAAGTATGGGGTGAAGCATTGCCAACTGTAGAAGGTGTTGGTGGACTAATTCATAATCCATTACTCCAGCAGAGTGCCTTACCTGGCGAAATTTTTGGACAGCCTGGAACAACCATGTTAGTGGCATTAGGTCAAAAATGGAATACTAATATTGGAGTTACTGTATCGCAGGTATTGTTTAATCAATCTGTATTTGCAGGCTTAAAGGCTGCAAAAACTTCACAGGAACTTTATGAGTTGCAAACATCACTTACTGAAGAAGCAATCATTGAACAAGTAGCATCTGCTTATTATGCTATTTTAATTCAGCAGAAAAAATTAAGTGTGGTAGATACCACTATTAGTAATACACAACAAACATTAGATATTGCTATTACTCAATATGATAATGGGTTAATAAAAGAGATTGATAAAAAAAGGTTGATGGTTACTGTTTCTAATCTTAAAAGTCAGCGTCAGCAATTGCAAAACGAGTTGGATATTTTAACTAATCAGTTAAAGTTGATTGCAGGAATTCCAATGTCACAGTCATTGTCTTTAGCAGAAGAATCATTTGAAGAGAAAGGAACATTCTCAGAAAATATTAACATTTCTAATAGAACAGAAATGGCAATGTTAGAAACCCAACAAAGATTGTTGCAAATAGAATTGCAGGCAACAAGAGGCGGAAGATACCCAACTTTATCATTAAGTGGAAACTATTCTTATCAAGGATTAAGTAATGAGTTCCCTTATGGAGCAGGGGATCAAGCCAATTGGTTTGATGTAGCATCTATTGGCTTAAACTTAAAAATCCCCATATTTAATGGGTTTGCTACGAATGCAAAAATACAGCAATCTAAAATTGCTAACCAAATAATACAAGAAGATATAGCTTTAACAACCAATCAATTAAATTTTGCAGTAACCAATGCAAAAAATCAAATGGAAAATAACCTGATAACACTCAATATACAAAAAGAGAATGTAGAGTTGGCAAGAGAAGTGGCATCCAACATTAATGTGAATTACAATAATGGGTTGGCAAGTCTAAATGATTTGTTGTCTTCCGAAACATCTCTAACAGAATCAGAAAACAACTATTTGATGGCAATGTTAAATTATAAAATTGCAGAAATAGAATTGATAAAAGCAGCAGGAAACCTTAAAAGTTTAATAAAGTAATTGATCTAACAATAATAAAAATGACAAAAAAATCGAAAAACATAATAGTAGTAACAGTTTCTATTGTTCTATTTATTACAATCATTGTTGTGGTGTTAAAACACAATAAAAAAGTTAATCAGGAAAAAATAGATGTTGTATCACAACCTGTTGGAGATGTAAATGTAGAGGCAAATAAAGTTATAGCTAAGCAGATTACGTTAAATTACGATGCAAATGGAGTATTTCTAGCCAACCAACAACTTGATTTTTCTTCAGAAATATCAGGAAGAATAGTAGGTGTTTTAGTAGATGAAGGGGATTTTGTAAACAAAGGTCAGGTAATCGCTAGCATTAAATCAGATAAATTAAGTGTGGAATTGCAAAATGCACAAGATGTTTACGATAAAGCTTTAAAAGATAAAGAACGTTTTGAAAATTCATTTAAAAATGGAGGGGTTACTCAGCAGCAATTAGATCAATCAACACTTGCTGTAGAAAATGCTGGTGCACAATTAGAGCAAGCTAAGATTAAATATAATGATACTCAAATTAAAGCTCCGATTACTGGATACGTAAATAAACGATATATTGAATTGGGAACTTATGCCTCTCCTGGAACACCACTTTTTGAATTGGTTGATATTTCTAAACTAAAATTAAAAGTAACAGTAAATGAGAGTTTGGTAACTAATGTTAAAGTTGGAGATACCGTTAAAGTAACCGCAAGCATTTTTCCTGATAAAGAGTTTATAGGGAAAGTATCGTTTGTTGCATACAAAGCAGATCAGTCTTTAAACTTCCCAATAGAAGTGGAAGTAGAAAATGACAATACTTTGAATCTAAAAGCAGGAATGTATGGCAGTGTTGAGTTCAATTATCAGGATGGAGACTCTAAACTAATTATTCCAAGAACAGCATTTGTTGGAAGTGTAAACAACAACGAAGTTTTTGTGGTAGAGAATGGAGTAGCAAAAATGAAGGATGTAGTTGCTGGAAGAATTTTAGGGAAAGAAGTAGAAGTGTTAAAGGGTTTAAAAGAAAATGATGTAGTAGTTACTAGTGGTCAGATAAATCTTACAGATGGAACTAAAGTAACTGTTTTAAACAAAAAAATATAATCTATCTACCTGTCTAAGTAGTTAGTTAAGTTAAAAATATATACATGAAAATAGCTGAAATATCAATAAAACGCCCAACTTTAGTGATAGTACTATTTATAGTGCTTACACTAGGAGGGTTATTAAGTTACTCCTCATTAAACTATGAGCTGATTCCTAAATTCAGTACCTCAGTTATCTCTGTGGTTACAGTCTATCCTGGAGCATCTCCAAGCGAAATAGAGAGTACCGTTTCTAAGGTAATAGAAGATGCCGTTTCTTCTATGGAAAAGATAAAAAAGATAGATACCAAATCATTTGAAAGTGTATCAATGGTAACGGTTGAGTTAAAAGATGGAGCCGATGTTGACTATGCTATTAATGATGCACAAAGAAGAATTAATGTGATTTTAAAAGATTTGCCAGAAGATGCAGATCCACCATCCTTAAATAAATTTTCAATTGATGATTTGCCAATTATGACGTTGGCTGCTACATCAAAAATGAATGATACTGAATTTTACGATTTGATGGATAAGGAATTAGCACCTATTCTTTCTCGAACAGATGGAGTAGCTCAAATTAATTTGATTGGAGGACAAGAAAGAGAAATAAAAGTAAGCATAAATGCTTTAAAATTAGAAGGATATGGATTGTCATTATTACAAGTTCAAAATGCTATTCTAACCTCTAATTTGGATTTTCCTACAGGAAGTGTAAAAACACGAGATCAGTCAGTAATTATAAGATTATCGGGTAAATTTAAGACTGTAGAAGAATTGAGGAAATTGGTAATTCTCGAAAACAAAGATGGAGCACAAATACGATTAGAAGACATTGCAGATGTTCAAGATGGAGAAAAAGAAGTGGAGAAAATTGCGAGAGTAGACCAAAAAAGTGCCATTATCGCTCAAGTAATTAAACAAACCGATGCCAATGCAGTTGAGGTAAGTAAAACGATACAAGAACAGATTAAAAAAATTGAAGAAGATTATAGTGGTGTGGATCTAAAAATAGATGTAGCAAATGATAAATCTACCTATACATTAGACTCCGCAGATGCTGTACTTTTCGATTTAATGTTAGCAATTATTTTAGTGGCTATTGTAATGTTGTTTTTTATGCACAGCATTAGAAATTCTCTTATTGTTATGGTTTCAATACCTGCTTCATTAATCGCCACTTTTATAGGGATTTATTTATTAGGATATACATTGAACTTAATGTCCTTACTTGGATTGTCATTGGTGGTAGGTATCTTGGTAGATGATGCTATTGTGGTATTAGAGAACATTTATCGACACATGGAAATGGGTAAAAACAGAGTTCAAGCGGCCTATGATGCCACTTCAGAAATTGGATTTACCGTAATATCCATTACCCTTGTAATTGTGGTAGTTTTTGTGCCGATTGCATTAAGTAGTGGAATTGCGGCTAAAATTTTAAAAGAATTTTGTGTTACTGTTTCCATTGCTACATTATTCTCCTTACTTTCTTCTTTTACCATAGTGCCATGGTTATCATCACGATTTGGGAAACTGGAAAAGCTAAGTAACAGAACCCTTTTTGGAAGAATTGTTCTTTCATTTGAGAATGGATTGAAAAAGTTTACCTACTGGTTAACTGGAATATTAGAGTGGGCATTAGATCATAAAAGAATTACTTTAGGATTAGCGTTAACATTGCTGTTATCTTCATTTTATTTAATTGGTGGAGGTTTTATTGGTGGAGAATTTTTTGCCAAAGGAGATGCTGGTGAGTTTATTGTTCAGATAGAGATGAAAAAAGATGCATCCATTGAACAAACTAATTTTGCTACCCAAAAAGCTGAGGCATTTTTAGCTCAACAAAAAGAAGTTAAAAAGTTAATTACTACTGTTGGTCAATCTAGTGGAGAAAATGGAGCTTCACAATCACCTTCCTATAAATCAGAAATAACCGTTCAGTTAATTGATAAACACCTGAGAGAAGATGAGGCGAGCATTTATGCTGCTAAAATTAAGAATAAACTGAAGCCTTTAATTTATGAAGCCAAAGTAAAAACCATCCCCGTAAGTATATTGGGAACAGCAGAAAGAGCTCCATTATCCTTGGTGGTAAGAGGTTCAAGCTTAGATAGTGTGAATTACTACGCAGAGCAGGCATTGGAAGCATTAAGAACAGTTGAAGGAGCTACAGAAATGAAGCTTTCAGTAGAGGCTGGAAATCCAGAAATTAATGTAAAAGTAAACAGAGATAAAATGTCTTCATTAGGGTTGTCTTTATCAACCGTTGGAGCAACTATGCAAACAGCATTTAATGGAAATACAAAAGGAAAGTTCAGACAAGGGGATTATGAGTACGATATTAATATTCAGTACACCAATTTCAATAGAAAGAATATTGACGATGTTAGGAATATCTTTTTTTATAACGATAAAGGTAAAAAAATAAAACTCTCTCAATTTGCAGAAGTTACTGAGTCGTCTGGTCCTAGCCAGTTAGAACGTAGAGATAAAAGTACTTCTATTACTGTTGAAGCACAGGCTGTTGGGCGTTCTTCCGGAACCATTGCGACCGAATGGGAAACAAAACTACAAGAAATTAGAAAACCGGTTGGAGTAAGCTATATTTGGGGAGGTGATAAAGAACAACAAAGCGAAGGATTTGGCTCCTTAGGAATAGCCTTATTGGGAGCTATCATATTGGTTTACCTGATTCTGGTGTCGCTGTATAACAATTTTGTGTATCCGTTGGTGGTGTTGTTTTCCATACCACTATCTATAATAGGAGCTTTATTGGCATTAGCATTAACCAACAACACACTTAATATTTTCACCATACTTGGGTTGATTATGTTAATTGGTTTAGTAGCTAAAAATGCCATTATTCTGGTCGATTTTACTAATCAACGAAAAAAAGAAGGAGAGTCTACCCGACAAGCATTAATTGATGCCAACCATGCAAGGTTGCGACCTATTTTAATGACCACCATAGCCATGGTTATAGGTATGATGCCAATTGCCTTGGCGTCAGGTGCTGGAGCCGAATGGAAAAATGGTTTAGCTTGGGTAATTATCGGAGGATTAACCAGTTCTTTATTCTTGACCTTAATTGTGGTACCTGTAGTTTATAACATTTTTGACATCATCATTGCGAAATTCTCTAAAAAAAGAGAACAATCAATTGAAGAGTTGATGTATGAACAGGAAGAGTTGGATTTGGAATTAATAGAATCAGTAAAAATGAATTAAAATAATTAAGTCCTTCTGCCTGCACCTATTTCCTATTACAATAACCACATAATAATTAATGGTGCAGGCAAGAAGGCACAATAAAATGGTATAAATAAAAGCCCTTCTCATTTCTATGGTTTTGTAATGAGTGTTTTTTTGTTTTTGTTAATTGATAGTGTTTTTCAAATCAATACAGAATATGGAAAGAGAAGGCATTTTTATTATGAAAGATTTTTTATTAAAACATATAGGAAAAAAAGGAATAAAGGAATTATCCCTTTTTATTTCATTTTTAATTTTCTATAAAATATCTCGTTATATAGCAATTGGTGATGCAGAAACTGCTTTTGAAAATGCTAGAAAACTAATAGAGTTTGAAAAACTATTAGGAATATTTACAGAGCCTTTTCTTCAAGGTTATTTTCTTTCAAAAATTAGCCTAATCAAGTTCTTAAATACTTTTTATATGTATGTACATATACCTGCAACTGTTATGTTTTTTGTATGGTTATTTAAAAAACACAATGATAAATATTACTGGATAAGAAATGGTTTTATAGCCGCAAATTGTATTTCTATTATATTTTTTATCTTTTATCCTTGTGCACCACCAAGAATGCTTCCTCAATACGGGTTTGTTGATACACTTTTAGAACTAAGTAACGTTAATCTTTATTCTGGATTTTTTTCAGGATTATTTAATCAATATGCAGCTGTTCCTTCCATGCATTTTGGTAATGCTTTTTTAATAGCAATTTCTATTCTTATATATGTGAAAAGAAGTTATAAATGGTTAGTATTAATTTATCCATTATTTGTGCTATTGGTAATTGTAATAACAGCTAACCATTTTTATTTAGATGCTGTTTTAGGTGGTGTAATTGTTATTGCTCCCTATCCTTTAATGTGGACAATTTCAACTTTAGCTCAATATAAGATTATGATAGTAAAAAGATGTTAAAAAAAATAGTCATATTGTTATTTTTTTGTTTTTTCTTAAATAGTTTTTTGGGAGCACAGGATAAAGAAAAACTGAAATGGGGAGTAGAAACTTCTCCATATATAAGTTATTCTGGAATTAATTGGGGAATACAAGTCAATGGGTTTTATAAAAAACATAGTTTAGGTATTGGTGTAAAAACATCTTTTCAATCTAGTTATTTCCCATATAAAACCTCTATAGGTTTGGTAGTGGATTATAAATATTTTATGCTGAGTAAATCTAATATTAAATCATTCGTATCTATTAACTACAATAATGTAGTATATGATGTGAAAAATAGGAATTATTCCAATAAAAATACTATTCATGAATATGTAGTAAGTAATGGGTTTTTAATAAAAATAATAAATAAGATATGGGTTGGAAACTCTATAGGAGTGGGCGGTTATTCAGAAAGATATTTTAATTTTTCAGAAGGCAAAAAAGAAAATTACATAGGTTATAATTTAATGCTAAAAGGGCTGCTGAGTTATGAATTCTAGAATTATAATGTTGTTGTTATTGATGATAATCTCATCCTGTAAAAAGGTAAATATTAATGATATTCATAACCTTAATGGAGATTTTATATATGTAATTGGACATGGAGGAGTAGGTTTTCAGACACTAAGTACCCAATTGCCCGAAAATTCAATGATAAGTATTATGAAAGCTATTGAGGTTTATGGAGCAGATGGAGTGGAGGTTGATGTTCAACTCTCAAAAGATTTACAATTAGTACTATATCATGATGATAGGCTAGAAACCTCTACAGATGGAATAGGGTTTGTTTATGAATATAATTTAATAGAATTAACAGAAATTAAATATAATCGAGATATTTATGCAAATTTGTTTATAGATGAACATGTTGTTTCTTTAGAAACTGTTTTACAAAAGTTTTCTAAACAAAAGATAAAACCACAATTACATTTAGATTTAAGGTCTTGGTTATACGATAATTCTTTATATAATCCTGCTGATTTTTTTTCAGTGTATGCTAGTAAGATAGTTAATATTGTAAATAAATATCAGTATCATGAATACACTTATATAGCTTCAGGTGATATAAATCTATTAAAAGAATTGAGTCAACAAGATGCTAATCTAAAATTAATGATTGAAACTAATAAAGTAAATTGGGGCATTGAACAGATTCAAGAAAATAGATGGTATGGCATTTTAGCAAATAATCATAACATTTCAAAACAAGATGTAAAATATGTTCACTCACAAGGTGTTAGAATTGCTGTTTTTGATATAAAAACACAATCCAATCAAGTTAAAGCTGTTAATAAGAACCCTGATTTTATAATCACAGATAACATTTCTCAACTACAACAAATATTATATAATTAACGAACAATTTTTTAATATGAATCTAAACATTAAAAGTGCAGAAGGAAGATTAGGTATTTTATTACCTGGTATGGGTGCGGTAGCAACTACCTTTATAGCTGGAGTTTACGCAGTAAACAAAGGTATTTCTAAACCAATTGGATCAACAACTCAAATGGGAAGAATTAGAATCGGAAAAAGAACTGATAACAACACTCCACTTATCAAAGATTTTATTCCATTAGCTGACATTAAAAATATTGCTTTTGGTGGATGGGATTTGTTTAACGACAATGTGTATCAATCTGCTGTTAATGCAGGAGTTTTAGATAGATATACGTTGGAGCAATTAAAGCCTGAGTTGGAAGCTATTAAACCAATGAAAGCGGTTTTTGATAAAAAATACGTTATCAAATTAGATGGTCCAAATGTAAAAACAGGTGCTACTAAAATGGATTTAGCAGAGCAATTACGTCAGGACATTCGTGATTTTAAAGCAAAAAACAATTGCGATAGGTTGGTGATGGTATGGTGTGGTTCAACAGAAATATACATTCAAGAAAGTGCTGTTCATCAAACCATCGAAAGTCTTGAAAATGGTTTAAGAAACAATGATGAAAACATACCTTCAAGTATGATTTATGCCTATGCAGCATTAATGGAAAAAGTACCTTATGCAAATGGTGCTCCTAACTTATCTGCTGATATTCCTGCATTGGTTGCTTTAGCAAAACAAAACAATGTTCCAATTTGCGGAAAAGACTTCAAAACTGGTCAAACCTTAATAAAAACAATTGTTGCACCAGGTTTAAAAACACGTAACTTAGGTATAGCCGGTTGGTTTTCTACCAATATTTTAGGAAACAGAGATGGAGCTGTGTTAGACGATCCTGCCAGTTTTAAAACTAAAGAAGTTTCTAAATTGAGTGTGCTTGAAGATATTTTAGAACCAGAAAAACACCCTGATTTATACAAAGATTTATACCACAAAGTACGTATCGATTATTACCCACCAAGAGGCGACAATAAAGAAGGTTGGGACAATATTGATATTTTTGGTTGGATGGGTTACCCTATGCAAATTAAAATCGACTTTTTATGTAGAGATTCTATTTTAGCTGCTCCTTTAGTATTGGATTTAGCTATTTTCTTGGATTTGGCTCAACGTTCAAATATGAGTGGTGTTCAAGAATGGTTGTCATTTTACTTTAAATCTCCACAAGAAAAAGCACATGGTTTAAAACCAATGCATGATATTTTTAAACAAGAAATGAAGTTACAAAACACCTTACGTCATCTACAAGGCGAAGATTTAATTACACATTTAGGTTTAAATTATGAATATTTATAGTTTAATTTGCAAATATGGAAGGTAAAGTCAAATTAACAACCAAACAGCAACAGCTTTTAGAAAAGGCTACTGTTATTCATGAGAGATTGGCATATACACCAGCCGCTTCTCAGATTTTAGCTTTATTATTGATTTCTGATAAGGTTGAGTTAACTTTTGATCAAATAAGAACCACATTGAATTTAAGTAAAAGTGCAACAAGTAATGCTTTGAATGCACTTATTCAAATTAAGCGAATTGAGTATATTACTAAGATGGGGGATCGTAAACGATATTTTCGCAGTTTAATTGTTAGTTGGAAGAGTAAGTTAAAAGAAGTAAACGATAGTATATTTGAATTGAATAGTTTGTTTAAAGAAATTTTAAGTGTTAGATCAGAATCAACTTTGGATTTTAATCATTCTTTAAAAGAAATCATTGATTTCATGAATTATATGGAAGTAGAGATGCCTAAGTTATTTAAACAATGGGAAGAAAAGAAGAGGTGATTTTTTTATTTGAAAAGTTACTTTTTGTTAAGTAGGATAGAAATTTTAATGTAAATTTCCTATTTCTTCCATAATCTCACTGGCTCTTTTTCTGAAATTAACAAATACATCTGATTTGTCTAAGAAACGCTCTTTAATCTCAATTGAACTTAATTCAAGCCCCTCAATTCGTTTCAGTATATTGTTAATTCTTCCCTGAGTGTGAGAAGTTAAAGTATCAGTTACCGCAAGAGCTTTCTCTTTTGATTTTAAATCCTCTTTTACTAAAGCAATAATTGTTGCTAGCTCTTCAATTTTGTTTTTCATAGACTGCAAATATAAATGAAATCCCAATATTTATTATAAAACAAAAGAGGTTCATAAACTTCTGTCAATATTAACTAAAGTCTTTTCTAGGTAGATTAAGTTCCCCGTTCGAGTTTTGGGATAGTTTTCGTCTTGTTTGGTGAGCCTATACACAAATAGAGGTGTTTTGTATAGGTTGTTTGTATAGGAAACGATATAGAAGACGTATGGAGTTTACTTCTTACAATCTTGCCATTTGGACTTAGACGTTCCAGACTGAGGGTTTAGTTTACTTTGGTGATAGTATAGATAATGATTCTTTGTCTTGTTTGCTATGAGGTGATGCTGAGATACGCTCTGATGTTTGCTTGCCATTAGGTGCGTCTAATGTGTCGCTCTTAGGTTTGCTCTAAGATGTCTCTTATCACTCTAATATCTTCTATGTCTCTTTTAGGTATTTTACCCCTGGGGAAACCTTACGAAATTTTTTATGCGTGTTCTGGAGAATTGTTTCGCTTTTGATAAAAAACTTTCAAACAAAATTTATAAAAGGCTATGTGGTGTTGGAGATTTTTGATGTTTTTTTTAAAATTATCAGATTCTGATTCGATATTTTCGATTATACTCGCTTTAAAAAAAGCTATGGTACAGGTTAAAAACAATAAATTATCTATCACCATTGAATGTGGGGATCCAACTAACATGTTAAAACAGTTACGAAGTGCTCTTACTGTTGTTAATACAGTACTCGTTACTTCTGATGAATTCTATAGTAATGTGGATTTGCCTGAAGCTCTAGCTAGTTTAATTACTCTGCAAGGAGAATTAGTAACTGACTCTAGTAAATCTAGTTAATCTTCTTTTGCTAGTGTAAATGTAAATAACATGGACACTTCTATTTCTAGGGCTCGACATATCGAAAATACACTTGACAAAGTACTATTTATTTCACCTCGTTCCATTCTGCCGATTTGACTTAGGGCTAATCCACTAACATCAGCAAGGTCCTCTTGGCTCATTTTCTTTTGCTTACGTACTTCACGAATTCGTTGACCCAACATTTCCAAACCTTCTTCATCCATACGTCTTTTGGTTCCTTTTCCTGATGTGTTTTTTCCTGATGGGACTTTCATAATACAAAAAGAGCGTATATGAATGACTTTTGTTAGAGCGTATAAAGAACATTTATTTAAAAAAATAGAGCGTATATGGTTTATTTTTTTATATTTGTAATATTAATAACTAAAATATTAAGACATGGGAATATTTAAAAAAGTAGTAAAGTTAGCCACTGGAGGTGATCAAGTTTGTAAATACTGTGGACAAAAGAAATCTTTAATGTCGTCAGATGTATGTCGATCAGGTGAAAGACAACTTAAAAAGCATGTTTGGGTGAAAGCCTAAATTAATTCAAATGACCTTCTTTATTAAACATGCTAGCTTCCTTAAGTGGACTTCTCTAACTATAGGTATAATCGGTTTCATTCTTAGAATTGCTCAGGGTGAGTTAAATGAAAATCATGTTATAAGAAATTTAACTGGTGAAATAAGAATGGATGGATCTTCGCTTGGGTATCTATTAACAGGAATCACCATAATTGCTTTAGCGTCATTTATACTATTTAATATACTGTCAAAAAATAAAAAATAAGCTTATGAAATCTATAACTTTCATTTTAACATTGTTAACGATTGGCTTATGCCAAGCGCAATCCAACTTTGAAAAAGTATTACCATCTCTGGTAAACAACAATTATGATGTTGAACAGACAAGTGATGGTGGATACGTTCTTGGAGGAGCTGTTTTAACAAAAACAAATACTGTTGGTGACACCTTATGGACAAGACGGCATTTTCCCGTAGGTCAAACTACTTTCATTACAGGAGTAACACAAACCACTGATGGGGGTTATGCTTATGTATTATCTGATAAACCTGATACAATTTGGCACTGTACTTTTGTAAAAACAAACAGTACAGGTGACACTACTTTTACCAAAAAATATGGAGGTGCATTAGAAAGTTATGGTTGGGATATACTTCAAACAACAGACGGAGGATACTTAGTTACGGGGACTTTATTTTTATCACCTACTGATTATAGAATTTATGTGGTAAAAACAGATGTATCAGGTAATGAAGTTTGGAACTATACGCATCCCATCAAATCTCAAACCTATCCTAACTCTGTTGTTGAGATTCCTGGAAACAAATATGTTATTGCCGGACAATCTAATAATGATGCTACTTTAATTAAGTTAGACAATACTGGGGTACCAGTTTGGACAAAAACGCATGGAGATTCCGCGCTTGTCGAATCGGCAAGGGGTTTAAGTAGCACCAGTTCTGGTGGTTTTGTTTACACAGGTTGGCAATATGATTATACAAATTCTACCGGTTCATCTTATCTGGTTAAAACAGATGTGGATGGTGATACTTTATGGACAAGGAATGAAACACAATCTTGGGGCGGTAACCTAGAAGGATTTGGATTTGATACGAAGGAGTTGAGTAACGGTGATATTATGATGACTGGTTCTGTGGGTATTTCTGTAATTAATAATCAGATCCAGTATGGAAGTTTATTCATTACCTACTTTAATGGAAGTGGAACGAAGTTGACTTCTCAGTCCTCTTGTACTAATACCAATACAGGAACAGCAATAGCACCCACAAGTGATGGAGGCTATGTTTTAAGTGGTGGTCTTGGCGCTACAAGTACAGCTCTTTTAATTAAGTTAGATGCTAATTTATGTGTGTACACAACAGATACTATTACATTGATGAATACTGGAAGCCCTAATTTGTTTTGTGCTAATTCAGGTTTTTCATTACAAGTACCAACCAACTCTTGTAATCAAGTGCTATGGGATAATGGATCTACCAATGATATGACATCATATAACACACCCAATAATAACCCTGGATCGTATTATGTTACCCTTACCAATAGTTTTGGATGTTCTATAAATGACACCATAGTACTGGACACCTTCATTACTACTATACCTGTTATTACTTCTACAACTGGTGATACGGCATTTTGTCAAGGGGACAGTTTGATTTTGTATACTGGTAATTGGAATTCTTATTTGTGGCTTCCTGGTGCTGCTAGTAATGACACCATTATTGTGTACGCTGCTGCAAACTATACTGTAGATGTCAGCGATTCTAATGGCTGTTATACTGTATCAGCTCCATTTGTTGTAACAGTTAATCCTTTACCAACACCTAATATTTCATTACAACCCAATAATGATCTAGTATCGAGTTCTGTAACTGGAAACCAATGGTACTTAAATGGAGTTTTAATACCTGGTGCAACTAACCAAATTTATACACCAACAGTAAACGGTACTTATACTGTTGAAGTAACAGATGCTAACGGGTGTGTTGGGATTTCTCCTCCTTATGTTTTAACTACTGTTGGTATTAATAAACACCAATTACTGTCCGATGTTTTCTCATACACCAATGGAAGGTTAACTGTCCATAAAGGTGTATGGCAGTTGTATGATATGACTGGTAGAATGGTATTAAATGGTAGTACTGGCTCGTATGTTATTCCTGTTGGCATTTACATCTTACATACTGAAATAGGTGCAAATAGGATTGCTCATATCAAATAACCATACACCCTTCTATGTAATATTACATAGAAGGGTTCTGTCGCATTAATCTCTTCTCATCAAAAATTTTAACAAAGTTTCAGTGTGGTGCTTTAACATAACTTTTGAGTTTTGCTCCCAAAAGTATGTTTCTTTATATTTAGACTGAATTAATGCGACAGAACCGTTGTTAGGTCTTCTTATTTCTTATGAAGCAAAATATAAGCTAGGACTTCCTATTTAGTATTTATAATCATATAATACGTCATTAATCCTGCTGGAAATAAGAACTCCATTTGCTGGAAATCAATCTCCCAATCTGTTTAAGGGAAGCAAATTGCTTTTATACTTGCTTAATATTAATTTAAATAGATAAAAAAGATGAGAGAATTAAAAGAAAAACAAACCAGTTTTTCAGAGACAAACTGGGAAATAGCAACATCAATTGTTGGGGCAATTTTATTAATGGAAATTAATCCTAGTGAGTTGAATTATAAAAAATTTCAACGAGAAATTATTGAAGATGTATTTTTTATAAATCTTTTGGAACAAGGACATGATAAAGTGAAATCAGGAACTTGCACTCCAGACGAAGAAGAATTCTATAATGGGTTAGCATATAGTATTACTATTATTCAATTGATGAATAGATATACAGATTATATTGTAACTAATAAAATTGATATTACTAACATGCCAGAGTTGGATGATCCAATGAATGAAGAAGAACTTGAATCAATAGTTGGATCTGATTCTGCGAATAGAGAAGCAAGTTTGTTGGGGCTTTCGACTGCAAACAACCTTGCTAAAGATTTAATGAACAACAAAGATATTAACGATATAATAGTCAGGGTTCATAATGTATTGTGTTCTAAAGATTCTCAAAAAAAGAAAGAGCTAAATATGATAAAAATATTAGTGGAGATAAGGTTTGTGGACCTATCAAATATATGCTCATAGTGACCACTTACATCATATTAACTCTAGCCCTTCATTTTGAGGGGCTTTTTTTCATATACCACATCTCTGATGACATCAATCATCATCCCCTGATGCAATTCAGCCAATTCTGGTGCATCTAAATCTATGGTGAGCATATTTGTCTGGATGGTTCGATCTGGCATCCTCAGTAGCACCAAATCAAACTCTTTCAAATGGTCAAACTCATAACTGTTGTTATCGATTGCGAATGGTTTAGGGTTGAAAACTATCGGACTTACAAAATCTAAGTTTGGACAGGATTCTGTTTTGCATTGTAGCATATTCCCTACAACAATACTGCTTATGATGGTTATCAATTTTCCATGCTCGGTATATTGCAATTCTGGAAACGAAGTGGTTATAGCATCCCGATTACAAATGATGGTTCTGCTTGGCATATTAAGTGAGAGGTCATTTGTTTTAGGATTAAACGCTCCAGTATAAATTATACCCTCCACTGTAAACGAAAAAGGGTTAGATTGATCTTTAGGTTGTGATTTTGTTGTGTTCCAGTTAATCGCCTTACGGATCCAATCCACCAATCCAAATGTTATCACTTCAAACCATTCAGGTGGCGACTTTATAAAATCAAAATCTTCATTGTATGCTAGCTGGTTGGGAGTTTCAAGCATAAACAAATTGTTTTCATAATTTACTCTTAGAATAAAATCTTCCAGTACAAATATGAATTCATTTGTGAGTTTATCGTAATCTATCGGTGTTATTTCGTTAGGAACTATCATAATTTATATATTCCATCTTAACACTAATTACGGTCTTAAAACATGTTTACTATAAGTAAACATAATTTAAGACGGTAATAGGAGTTTTCCCGTTAGTAATTTTTAGCCTCATTTTCACATTATTTTCACTGAATCTGCTACACTCGTAGTGTCAAACTAATAAATTAAAACAATATGAAAAATGATGAAGTAATAAAACTAGTACTGGAGGTATTCATTAAGCATACAAAATTAACTGCTAAAGAAATTCACGAGTTGATTCCTGAGGATATAGCAATGATTCAAATTCATAAGGCAATTAAAACATTGAAGGAAAGTAAAATGTTGAAAGAACAATTGTCGTTTGATTTGAAATACTTTTCATTAATTGGGAGTGTTCCTGAAAAACAAACCTCTGTTAAAGTTGACAAAGGTGGACGAGATGTTTCCAAGTACAAATTCAACGGTCAGGAATATGGGAAAAGTAGATTAGCTCATGCTATTATTACCTCTTATGTAAAAAAGAATAAACCTACTTATAAGCAGTTATGTGAAGTATTCCCGGTTAAACTAATTCCACCTTATGGATTGATTAAACCAAAAGCCGAAGCATTAGAGGTAAGTAAGGATCGTGATAGGTTCTTTCTGAAAGACCATGAAGTTATAGAGCTTCCTGACGGTCCTGTTTGTGTGAGTAATCAGTTTACAAAAGAGAGGATAGAAAAGCTTATTAGGATTGCTCAGGAGGAACTAGGATATAATATAAACTAGATTAAATCACTGTCTTACCAGATTGAGCAGAAATGAGGTTGGGTATAGGATTTTTATAGTACTAGGAGTGTTCAAAAAATATATAGGAAAGCTATGACCAAAAGTAAAGTTGACATGAATTATTAGGACATAATAGCAGTAAAACAACAAAAATTTATACTATATGTTAGCACTAAAAAACTAGTGTTGACATGAGTTTAACCGTTTTTTTTAAACCATTATAATTTTTAGATTTTTTTTCAAAATTAGATTGGGGAATTGTCTTCAAAATCTTACATTTACTGACTCCAAATTGTCTAGTAAATTCATGGTTCACAACGAAGACTCTAGAGTTAAAATACCTACGATACTCCATCTGATTAGATTGGGATATGCCTATCTGTCATTGAAAAATAATATTTGGGATGAATCCACCAATATTTTTACGGATGTATTTAAAGAATCTATCCAACGCATAAATCCTGATTTATCGGCAGATGATGTTCTTCGGTTTTATGACGAGATTTCTTTAACATTAGAGAATGAAGATTTAGGAAAAGTATTTTATGAAAAACTAACAGCACGTTCAGGAAAGCGTTTAATAGATTTTGAAAACTTTGATAACAACTCCTTTCATGTTGTTACTGAATTGACACATGGAAATAAAGAAGATGATAATTTTAGACCAGATATTACCTTATTAATAAATGGAATGCCATTGGTATTTATTGAAGTGAAAAAACCAAATAATTTAGATGGTGTTCAGGCAGAACACAAAAGAATGGCTACTAGATTTCAGAATAAGAAATTTAGAAAGTTCATTAACATTACTCAGCTAATGGTATTCTCTAATAACATGGAGTATGATGATAGTTCGCCTGTTCCTTTACAAGGAGCATTTTATTCTTCAACTTCCTACTACAAACCAATTTTCAATTATTTTAGGGAAGAAGAGAAACTAGATTTAGATAACATTTTAAAATCTGAAGATGCAGAAATTGAAACTTTTGTTTTAAAAGACACCAACCTAGTTTCTATTAAAAACCAACCAGAATTTATTACCAATAAAAACCCTGATAAGCCTACCAATAGAATTTGTACTTCTTTATTTAAGCGAGATCGATTAGCGTTTATATTGCAGTATTCTATTGCTTATGTTAAAGAAAAAAATGGCTTACAAAAGCACATCATGCGTTATCCTCAGCTTTTCGCAACCAAAGCAATTGAACAAAAGCTGAGTGAAGGAATTAAGAAAGGAATTATCTGGCATACACAAGGAAGTGGGAAAACGGCTTTAACGTATTACAATGTAAAGCACCTTACTGACTATTACCAGAAAAAATCAGTTATTCCCAAATTCTATTTTATTGTTGATAGAATTGACTTGTTAATTCAGGCTAGTCGTGAATTTACAGCAAGGGGGTTAACGGTACATAAAATTGAATCTCGGGATGAATTTTCAAAAGACATCAAGTCAACAAATGTAATTCATAACGATTCAGGTAAAGCTGAAATTACAGTCGTTAATATCCAAAAGTTTAAGGATGATCCTGATGTGGTTCGTAATACGGATTATAATGTAAACATTCAGCGGGTATATTTTATGGATGAAGTCCATAGAAGCTATAATCCAAAAGGTAGTTTTTTAGCTAACCTAAATGAATCAGATCCTAATGCGATAAAACTTGGATTAACAGGAACACCTTTATTAGGTAAGGATTATAATTCTCGTTCTTTGTTTGGCGACTATATTCATAAATACTACTACAACTCTTCCATTAAAGATGGTTATACCCTTCGTTTAATTCGGGAAGAAATTGAAACGAGCTACAAGCTTTCCTTACAAGAAGCTTTAAAGGAAATTGAAATTTTAAAAGGCAACGCAGATAAAAAAGTGATTTATGCTCACGAGAAATTTGTAGAACCCATGTTGAAATACATTGTTGATGATTTTGAGCGAAGTAGAATTTCTATGAATGATAATTCTATAGGAGGATTGGTGGTTTGCGATTCATCTGATCAGGCTAAAATGATGTATAAGATATTTCAATCCACTTATGCTAAGCAGCCAGAAATGGAATTGTCAATGGCTGCTGAACCTAAACTTAACTATAGTGAGCGAAAATCAGCAGAACGTAAAGTAAAAAAAGCAGCGATTATATTGCATGATATAGGAACGAAACAAGAACGTAAGGATTGGGTGGAAGACTTTAAGGATGGAAAATTTGATTTGTTGTTTGTGTACAATATGCTTTTAACCGGTTTTGATGCTCCTCGATTAAAGAAACTTTATGTTGGTAGGATAATTAAAGCTCATAACTTGTTGCAAACGTTAACAAGAGTTAATCGAACTTATAAGAATTTTAGATATGGTTATGTTGTAGATTTTGCTGGTATTGAGCAGCAGTTTAAAAAAACCAGTCAAGATTATTTTAATGAGTTACAAAATGAATTGGGAGATGAATTACAATCTTATTCTGATTTGTTTTTAACCGAAGCAGAAATTGTAAAACAAATTGGAGAAATAAAGGATATTTTATTTCATTACGATACTCAAAATGCCGAAAATTTTTCTGCTCAAATATCACAAATAAGTGATCGAAAAAAGATGTTGGAAATTACTAAAGCATTAAACAATGCTCGTAATTTATATAACCTTATTCGTTTATCTGGTAATTATGAAATGTTGGATAAGTTGGATTTCCAAAAGCTTACCATCCTTTCAAGAGAAGCTAATAACCACTTGGCTTTAATTAATACCAAAGAAGCTTTAGAAAATAATGTTGATACTACCAATTTATTAAATGTTGCGTTGGAAGATGTGCTCTTCACTTTTACGAAAATAAAAGAAGAAGAAATGATATTAGCTGATAAATTAAGGAGTACATTGCAACGTACTCGTGAAATGTTAGCTGGTAATTTTGACCAAAAGGATCCTGTTTTTGTATCGCTTAAAGAAGAGTTAGAACGCTTATTTAGAAAGAAAAATTTATCAGAAATTGAAGCGGATGAAATGAATGCTAATATTGCTGCATTAGATGTTATTTACGATAAAGCTAAAGAATTAGAACGTAAGAACCAATTACTAAGAGCAAAGTATGATAATGATGAAAAATATACTCGCTTACATAAACGATTAATGGAAAAAGACCCATTAACCGAAAGTGAAGCAAAATTATTTGAAGCCTTACAAGCATTAAAACAAGATATAGATGCTCATGTTTTACAAAACTCTCAGATGTTAGACAATGAAAGTTATGTGGAAAAAATGATGATGAAAATTGTAATTAATCAATTACACAACAAACACCATTTGGAATTAAATCCAGAAAAAACAAGAAGAATAAACAGTTTATTGGTAAAAGAATATATGAACGAATACCACGGAAGAGTGGCTTAAATTGTAGAAGGAGAAATGACAACAACGATAGAATTTGAGAAAAAAACTAAAACACTTATTGACGATTTAAAAAGTGTTTGTGCTAACTATGGTTTAGGAAACGATGGCAATGAGTTTAAAATAATTACACAAGTATTTCTGTATAAATTTATGAATGATAAGTTCGTTCATGAAGTTAAAAAAATAGATAAGAAAATAGCGAAAGCTGATAAATGGGAGGAGCTTTTGATAAGTTATAAACCTTCCGATTATGAAATGTTGGAAATGCAACTGGATGAAAATACAGCTCGCTTAAAATCAGAACATTTTATTTCTAGTTTATTTAAACGACAAAACGAAGATAATTTTGCTGTTATTTTTGATGATACGCTTTTAGATATTGCTAAAATTAATAGTGACTTATTCTCTGTATTGACCGAAGGAGGAGAAAAAATAGTACTCTTTGAAAACATTAGTAAGTATGTAACTGACAAGCGGGATGAGTTCTGTAGGGCGATCATTAATAAGCTCATCAACTTTAGTTTCGAAAACATTTTTCATGAAAAGTTTGATTTTTACGCTACCATTTTTGAATACCTAATAAAAGATTACAATACCAATAGTGGTGGTAAGTATGCTGAATACTTTACTCCACATGCTGTAGCTAAAATTATGGCGAGGTGCTTGGTGCACGAAAATGTACAAAATGTTACATGTTACGATCCATCAGCTGGCTCGGGAACCTTGTTAATGAACTTGGCTCACCAAATTGGTGAAGATAAGTGTACCATTTATTCACAAGATATATCGCAAAAATCATCTAACCTGCTGCGATTAAACCTGATTTTAAATGACTTGGTACATTCTATACCTAACATCGTAAAAGGAAATACCATTACAGATCCTTACCACAAAGTAAAAGGAGAGTTGCGTAAGTTCGATTACATTGTAAGTAATCCACCTTTTAAATTAGATTTTTCTGATTATAGAGATGAGTTGGATACCAAAGAAAACAACGACCGCTTTTTTGCCGGAATACCTAAAGTGCCGGCCAAGAAGAAAGAAAGTATGGCGATTTACTTAATGTTCTTGCAACATATAATGTACTCCTTAAAAGAAAATGGTAAAGCTGCTATGGTTGTACCAACTGGATTTATTACGGCACAAAGTGGTATTGATAAAAAAATACGTGAGAAATTGGTAGCCAATAAAATGTTAGCAGGTGTGGTAAGTATGCCCAGTAATATTTTTGCCAATACAGGGACTAATGTTTCTATTGTGTTTTTAGATAAACAGAATAAAGGAGATGTGGTGTTGATAGACGCTAGTAACTTAGGAGAAACAGTTAAAGAAGGAAAAAACCAACGAACGGTATTAACCCATGCCGAAGAAGACCGAATTATAGAAACCTTTAATACAAAAGAAGCAATTGAAGATTTTTCGATAGTGGTTAGTTATGATGACATTAAGGCTAAAAACTACAGTTTAAGTGCTGGGCAATATTTTGAAGTGAAGATTGAATATACTGATATTACGCGTGATGAATTTGAGGCAAAACTAAAAGGTTTTGAAGAAAATTTGAGTTCACTTTTTGAAGCGTCTAAAGTATTGGAAAATAGAATTAATGATGGTCTCAATTCTTTAAGGTATGACTAAGCTTAAGAAATATAAATTCAGTGATTTATACGAAATGTCATCTGGCATTTCAAGTAAGCCTGAACAAGCAGGTCATGGTGCACCATTCGTTTCTTTTAGTACGGTTTTTAACAACTATTTTCTTCCTCAGGTTCTACCTGATAGAATGGATACCGAAGAGAATGATCAAGAAAAATGTTCAGTAAAAAGAGGAGATTTATTTTTAACTAGAACAAGCGAAACACTTGATGAATTAGGAATGAGTTGTGTTGCTGTTAAAGATTATCCAAATGCTACTTTTAGTGGGTTTCTAAAAAGATTTCGACCAATTCAAAAAGACATTACATACCATAAGTATCTTGCTTTTTATCTTAGGAGTAAGCTTTTTAGAAAAACGATGTCTAATAATGCAATAATGACCTTAAGGGCAAGTTTTAATGAGCAAATATTTTCATACTTAGACCTTCTTTTGCCTGAATATAAAGAACAAGTAAAAGCAGGAGATTTACTTTATTTATTTAATGAAAAAATAGAACTTAACAATAAAATAAATATCGAGTTAGAAGCAACGATTAAACTCATTTACGACTATTGGTTTGTTCAGTTTGATTTTCCTAATAAAAACGGAAAACCTTACAAATCTACTGGTGGTAAAATGGTATACAACCAAGAACTCAAAAGAGAAATCCCTGAGGGGTGGGAGGTAAAGAACTTAGGAGATTATGCTTTAATCAAAAAAGGAAAACTAATAACAGAAAAAACTGCCAATGTTGATGGAAAAATAAAGGTTGTTTCTGCTGGATTAGATTATTCTTATTTTCATTCTGAGGCAAACTACCCTGAAAACACTATAACGATTAGTGCTTCTGGAGCAAGTGCTGGGTTTATAAATTTCTGGAGAGAACCAATTTTTGCATGTGATTGCACTACAGTTAGAGGTTCAAATGAAGCTGACACATTGCAATTGCTAGGGTTTTTAAAGATGAGACAAGAGTATATTTATCAACAAGCCAGAGGTTCTGCACAACCACATGTTTATCCAAAAGATATAGAAGGATTGAAAATTGCTGTTCCTCATAAGGGTTTAATAAATGCTTATGGTGAATTAGTAAATTCAGGAAATAAGAAAATAGGAATAAATTTAAAAGAAAACCAAAAACTAGCTGAACTTAGAGATTGGTTATTGCCAATGTTAATGAATGGGCAGGTTAAAGTAGGGGAGATTGAGAAAAGTGTACAATTAAATATGGCAGCTGAGCCTGAAGTGAGTTATGTAAAGAAACCTATAGAAAAAGAAGAACAAGCCTTTTTAAAGAGAAAGGTATTAGCTTCGTATATTATTAATCATTCATTGAACGATAATTATTTTGGTAATGTAAAATTTGAGAAACTACTTCATTTAGCAGATTATCATGCTGTACAACGGAATCTCGGTCAAAAATATTTGCAACAAGCAGCTGGTCCTTATGATAATGCTTTTACTTATGCTTTTTTTACCCAAGTGGAGAAAGCAAAATGGTTTAAACGCCAAAAATTAGGAAATCTAAAAAAAATAGTGACAGGAGAAAATCATGATAAATCTACCAATACATACAATTATTTTTCTGATGAAGAACTAAAGAAAGTAGATAATTTAATTAACAAATTTAAAAACAGTAATTACGAACAACCGGAGATTGTATCCACGCTTTATGCTGTTTGGAATAACAGAATAATTAAACAAGAACCAATTACAGATGAACTTCTAAAACAAGATTTTCTAAAGTGGGATCAACAAAAAGCCAAGTACAAAGATCGTTTAGATGATGCACTCCAATGGATGCGTGAAGAAAATTTAGTGCCAAATGGTTGGGGTCCAATTATTGAAAAAAGTAAGAAGAAAAAATAAAACAGGAATTAGATAATCATTTAATGTTAGATATAACTACTATGGGTAAACGAGATGAATTCAATAAACCAACAATAGAAGCTCTTGCTAAAAGAGTTTCTTTCTTGTGTTCAAACCCAATTTGTAAAAGAACTACAATTGGTCCACATAGCAACCCAGAAAAATCTACTCTAATTGGCGTTGCTGCACATATAACTGCAGCTGCTGCAGGAGGCCCCCGTTATAACGCAAATTTATCAGAAAGTGATAGAAAAAGTATTGAAAATGGTATTTGGTTATGCGAAACATGTGCAAGAATTATAGATAAGGATCCCGATAGCTACCCTGTAGCTTTATTAGATAAATGGAAAAAAGATTCTGAAAATGAATCATTAGGTAATTTAACTAATGACAGTTCTGTCATGAATAATAACATTTCAAGACCAATTATAGAAGTTGATCTTATTTATGGAAATAGCGGAAGATCACCAAGAGGTTATGCCGAAGAAAATTTTGGGGATGGTGAGAGAGTTATTCAAGCGGGTCAAACATATATTCAGTTTTGGGATTTAAGCTGGAATCATAAATTGGTGTTAATGAATAATTCTTCTGTTCCAGCTTTTCATATTTCCATAGAGCAGGTTGAAGGAGTTGAAAAACCATATATAGAACCAATTCCAAAGCTAAATAATATTCCACCTTACGCAAACATAGAAACTTTGTTTAAATATAAGGAGTTTTATAAAGGAACATATAAAGAAGCTGATGGTTTGATATATCAAACTATACCTCCTTCATTGGATAATGTTAAATTGAAGATTACATATAAAAATGAGGCTAGGGAAGAATTTGAAACTATAGTTCAATTTAATAATGGAGAAGTAGAAAATATAATATGATGGAATTTAAAAATCAAATAAATTGTACAGGTCGGGATGGAGAAGAAAGGATATTTAAATATCATTTGAAAGAATCAGAAGAAAATGGGCAAAAGAAGTGGATATTTATGGTTGTTCCTGAAAATATGCAATTTAATGAATGGTTTGAATTATCAGTATTAGATTTAAATGGTAATGAAGGAAAGGTAGTAATGATGAATCATCATAAAAGACCTGAGTACATTGCAATGGGTATACCAGAAAGGCTTATTGAGGAAGCCAATATTCAGTTGGATTTAACAATTAAATCAAGCTCAAATAAATTAGGTGTTGGTGAGTACAGAACTCCAAATGCTGAGAAAGTATGGGAAAGATTAGTGGAAAGAGATTTAGCTGAGTATAATGACGAAACTGATGAATATACTTACATTCCTTCTTTAAAAAATTAGTAAAGCAATAAAAAATTATGGCAAAAGATATTCAATATTACTGTGTAGGCTTTTTCTGGTACGGAAGCGATCCGGAAAACCAATTACCTCGATTTCAAAAAGAAGGAGTATGGGAGAATGGCTTTGATGATAAGTATTTAGATAAAGTTAAAAACGTTCCTGTTGGAAGTCAAATTGCTGCCAAAACAAGCTATACAAGAAAAAAAGATGGGAAAATCATTTCTGTTTTGGGTGTATATGGTATTGGTACTGTTACTCATAATAGCGGAGACGGTAAAACGCTAAAAGTTGATTGGAAAAAAGACTTTAAACCTTTCTCATTAGATAGACGTGGTGCTTATCGTTCAACTATTAGTAAGGTGAACCATAAAGAAAATATTGACTTAATTTTTGGGAATAAAAAGAAAAAAGAAGATGCAGCTTTGTCTTTTAATGAAAAGGATTTGCAGGTAGCTTTTCCCTTAAATCAAATTTTATTTGGTCCTCCTGGTACTGGAAAGACTTTTAACACTATTAATAAAGCGGTTTCTATTATTGACAACCTTAAAGAAAATGCACTTAGCACCTATTATGATGAAAGAAGTGATTTGAAGGAGCGTTTTGATGAGTTGCTAATTGACGATTGGGAAAACCCTACTGGTCAAATTGGTTTTATCACATTTCATCAAAGCATGTCATACGAGGATTTTATTGAGGGAATAAAACCTGGTTTAAACGATGATCAAGATGTAATTTATGATGTTGAACCAGGTATATTTAAAATGATGGCTTCTATTGCTAGAGATAATTGGCTCGATGCAAATAAAGGAAGTAAAGAACAGTTATCATTTGAAGAAGCATTTGTGAAATTTAAAGATGAGTGGCAGGAAGATCAAGAAATGAAATTTCCTTTAAAAAGAGAAGGTAACGATTACACTATACTTGGGTTTACAAAGTCGTCCATCAAATTTAGAAAAGCTAGTGGAGGGACAGGACATACATTAAGTATATCTACTCTAAGAGATTACTTTTATAAAAGGAGAGAAGTTAGACAAGCAGGGATTGGTATTTATTATCCAGCTATCTTGGATAAATTAAAATCATATCAACCTTCTTTGATTGTAGAGAAAGAAGAAAAAAATTACGTACTTATTATTGACGAAATTAATCGTGGAAATGTATCTCAAATATTTGGAGAACTCATTACATTAATTGAAGAGGATAAACGACTTGGAAAAGATGAATCATTAGAGGTTACTTTGCCTTATAGCAAGGAAAAATTTGGAGTTCCACCTAACCTTCATATCATTGGAACAATGAATACCGCAGATAGAAGTGTTGAGGCACTTGATGCTGCATTGAGAAGAAGATTTAGTTTTGAAGAAATGCCTCCAAATTCTGAGGTTTTAGACCCTAAAAGGATGTTTTGGGAATTGTTATGGAAGTACAAAGGTTCAGACTGGGATGATGCAATTTATGAAGCCAAAGAAAAAGAGATGTTAGATTTGTTTGGTGCAAGTAAAGATGTATGGAATAATAGAGTTAAAAAATGGGAGACTTTCAAGAAAAACGGTAAAAATGAAGCTCAAATAAACGAGTTTTCTGATGCAGATTTTACAGGAGTAAATTTAAAAGTGTTATTAGAAACTATTAATACTAGAATAGAAAAACTACTTGGTAAAGATCATCAAATTGGACATAGTTATTTTGTTTCAATCACTAGTTTGGAGCAATTAAAATCTGCATTTCATAATAAAATCATTCCATTGTTACAAGAGTATTTCTTTGGTGATTTCGGGAAAATTGGACTTGTTATTGGACAAAATTTCTTTAGTGAAGATGAGTCTGTTGATGAGAATATATTTGCAGATTTCAACGATTATGACGCTTCTCAGTTTGCAGAAAGAAGCATCTATAAAATTAAGAATGTTGCTGATATGGATGATGATGAATTTCTAAAAGCTATTGGTACTCTTTTAAAAGTTTAGGTTGAAATTAATTAACCCACATATTACTGTTTTTGAACACCAAACAATTAAATTAAATCAAGTAATTAATGGTGTTAAAATTAATGATGCTATACTTAAAGCATTGCAATCATATTATGGTGTAAAAGGAGTGCCTTTTTATTCTTTAGTTCACAACGGAATTAAGTTTAAGGAGTTTGTGGGTGTTATTCAAGTTGGTAACTTATTAATTGAAGTATTACCTAAAGCAGATAAGTCTGATGCTTCTGAATCAAAATGGAGAGACATACTTATAGGTATGTTAAGGGCAGTTGGGGCGTTTGATATTCAGTCTAGTAGTGAAAGTAACTTAAAAGTTAAGTCAAATACTATATTAGATTTATACTTTGAAATGTATCTTAAGGAAGTAGAATATCTTTTGCATAATGGACTGATAAAACAATATCGAAAAATTGAAGGTAATGTTACTGCGCTTAAAGGAAGCTTGCAATTTGCTAAACATCTTCAGCAAAATCTAACCCATAAAGAACGGTTTTATGTTAATCATACAACTTATGATGTTGAACATAAACTTCATTTCATTCTTTATAAAACGGTACTACTTTTAAAGCTAATAAATACAAATGCTAATTTACATGGTAGAATTGGAGCGTTACTCCTACACTTTCCAGAGATGCCCGATAGTCAAGTTACAGATTCTACTTTTGAAAAACTAGTGTTTAATAGGAAAAACCAATCTTATAAAAAAGCCATTGAAATAGCGAAGTTGCTTTTACTTCAATATCATCCTGATATAAGTAATGGTAGGAACCATGTACTTGCTCTGATGTTTGATATGAATAAACTCTGGGAACAATTTGTTTACGTGAGTTTGCGAAAGAATAAAACACCAGAAACTAGAATTACCGCTCAAACTTCTAAATTCTTTTGGAAGCCAGAGAATGGTAGTCGCTCTAAAATGCGACCAGATATTGTAATTAATAAAGATGATAAGGAAAATTGTGTTGTGTTAGACACTAAATGGAAGAACCTCAATGGGTACAATCCATCATCAAATGATTTAAGACAGATGTATGTTTATCATGAGTATTATGGGGCCAAGAGAGTTGCTTTAATTTATCCAGGGAACCCTAAAAAAAGTAGTAAAGGGAAGTTTTACCCATCTAAATTTTATGATAAAATGGATAAGGAATGTAGTATAATTCTGTTAGAAGTACCAGATAGTACCGAAGTAAATAATGGAATCATAAAAACATGGCAAAAAACTATTCACTCACAATTTGTAGGTTGGTTAAATACAACTGAAACAAAAACTGCTGATACAGAACGGAAATAATTAATATGAACTTAACCGACATCAAAGTTTACACAGAGGAAGACCATTATAGCAACGGTTCGGATTACATTATAGAGTTATACGAGAAGTTTAAATCTTCAATTCTCAACTTTACGGATGGTATAGAAATATTACTGCAAAAGTATTATATAGCTTTTAAGAAAGGCTCAAACATTTCAGATATTGAAATCCAAAAGAAGTCATTAAAAATATTCATTAATGCCAAAATAGGAAGTCTTGATGACCCTAAAGGATTAGTAAAAGATGTTTCAAATATTGGGCATAGAGGAAATGGAGATTATCAAATCCAAATAGAAAACGACAAGAATTTAGAATATATAGTAAGTTTAATAAAACAGGTTTTGTAATAAAGGTATTTCCATCAGTTAAGCTTTTGTGAATTATTTGTTATATAAAATAAAAATAATTATATGTTAAATTACAAATTCGAATCCATCGGTGAAGATGATTGTGAACGCTGATTTAATCAAAGCACCAATCAACTGCATCGACTATGTATT
The DNA here is from genome assembly GCA_965284565.1 of Vicingaceae bacterium. Lineage (GTDB taxonomy): Bacteria > Bacteroidota > Bacteroidia > Flavobacteriales_E > Vicingaceae > BRH-c54. Next base: position 579,833 of record OZ260100.1, on the reverse strand, counting down.
GATACATGAAATTTGTCATTTGAAGTATCATGACCACAGCAATAAATTTTGGACACTATTAAATAAGTACTGCCCGGATTGGGCAGTACTCAAGAATAAACTGGAAAATGTTAATTGGCTAAACTAAGGTGTAACCACTATTGTATTCCTCATCCTCAACGCCTTCAACCTTATAGCCGTCTAATTCTACATATTCAACGTAGGTGTCATCGGTGAGCGTGTCTAAGTCAGGGCAATTACTTTCATCCTCAGTCTGAGCAATTGCTAACTCCAAAGCTTTTTCTTTCGATTTTGCAGAAAATGAGATGGTCGTAACAACTTCTACGTTTAAATCCCTTACAATTCTGAACTCATAGGTACTGTCTTTTTGATCTTTCATAACATTCGTTTTAAATTATTTATACAATTTTAGGAGTTCAGTTCTTAGCGGAAAAATTAAGGGGTGAACTATTTCCACGCTTATCATTTCATGCGGTAAAATGTGTCGATATATAAGTAAACAACTGAGCTATGTCAACATACAATTATAAATTCCAATTCATCGGAGAAAAAGGTATATACAATCTTCAAGTTTCGGATGATACCTTAATGTATCGTTTAATATTCCCGAACTCGAAATATGTTACAGGTTCTTCGATTGCTATACTTAATGCAAGAGATTCAAATGTGCTTAATGAATACGAGGATGGTCTCGTTGTTAATTGGATACACGATATATTTTCAAGTTTCGATTACAAAATTTCCGCGAAGTAGAAACAATTTGAGCACCTATTCATATTAATTATGATTAATCAATTGTGTACCGTGATTCGTAATTGGTTTTTTGATTTCATTTTTTTGAGTTTTTGCACCTTGATAAAATTTTATCAGGGTGTTTTTTTGTCCCACTTTTGTTGAAACTGGGACTATACTTGGAAATCAAGTGTTTAAGCTTTAGCTCATATTCCTTTGTCCAGTTTGTATGGAAAAACTATTGAAAATAGGACAACTAGTCGTTTTTTTCGTTTAAACTCGCTTTAAACGAAAAATTATGATAAAACGACAAACAACAACTTCTGGGATGGAGTGGAACACGATGATTGGATTAACAGACCGATTAAAAAGAGATCAAAAATACCGAGATTATCTTCTTATAACCATGGGATGCTACTTTGGTTTACGGATTAGCGATCTACTATCTATAAAATGGTGTGATGTTATTGATAAGGATGAAATCAATATCCAAGAATCAAAAACAAAGAAGACAAGAACAATTACATTCAACGAAAAAGTCATCGAGGCGATTAACCTTTGTTCAAATGAACTAAGGTCGAAAGATTCACATTGGAACAGCGAATATATTTTCGCAAATCGTTGGGGCGGTCAATTATCAGTGTCTTATATAAATAAGCGCCTCAAAGTATTATTTACGAAATACAACGTACGTGTTCAAAATCCAAGTTCACATACCTTACGTAAAACTTTCGGAAAACGCATATATGAAATGGATGGTCAATCTGATCGTTCTTTAATATACTTGTCAGAAATATTTGGACATAGTTCTACTGCTATCACAAGATCCTATATAGGAATTACGCAAGAACAGATTAAAGATGTGTATTTAAGCCTATGAAAACGAGGGAAGAAATAAAAAGTGAAGTTAGCAGGTTAGCCAAGCAAATTAAATCGCAAAGGATTAAGTTGTGGTCACTTGTCAAGGATGAAGAATTTGAGAAAGCAGAACTTGTCAAGAATGAAATAAAAGTCTTCCAAAAGCAACTTTTAGAAACATTAATTGGTGTCGAAAATAATTAGGAGTAAATTTGAACCTGAAAATTTAGAGTATAAAATAGATTATGGGATTAGATAAAATAGCATTAGAGGTACTTGCAAGAGAACTTTCTAAAGAGTATTTAAAAAAGATTACTTATTTATCTAGTATAAGTTTGATGGATTATGAGCTCAATCTTAATGAAGAGTTGGAGAATTTTTGTTCTATAGAAGAAAAATACAAGATATTATCTACAGCTTTAGCCCAAGTAAAAGATGAATTGAATTCAATTAATGCTCCAGATAATATTGATGAATGGCAAAATGGGATCACCGATTTAATGATCGGTTACCTTAAGGGACTTGATTTGAATTCAATGGAGTACCCTAGTAATACAAATAGCTTATGGTTTCTAAATGTAATTAATAAAGGTTATTCATATATAGAGGATGCTAAACTGGTTTTTAATAACCTTGAAAGTTCTAATATACATGATTGGACAAAAATTATTAATCAGATTCAAAAAAAATCGAAATCTAATTCTATATTTTGGAAAGAGTTTAAAAGTCGATTCCATTTTGATGCTCTTGACAGAAGTGATGAAAGTAACATCTTATTAATATATGATTTAGGTTCAAGTTTTTATAGTAATCTATCGACTAAGCTTTTCTTTGTGTTAGAATCACATACTACTAATGGAGAAGTTGAGAAGGAAGTTGTAATTGAAGCTTTCTCAACTGTAATTTCTTCTTTTATCCGTAAGGAAAATGATTTGATTTTTAATTTAAACCGTATAAAAGACAGATATGACGATGAAGTTGAAGATGTCAATAATAAGGTATTGTTAAATAAAATAATTCGTGCTAATTCCGATTTAACAACAAGTAAAACATTTGAATTAATAAAGAATCTTGAAAAAATAAAGTTTAGAATTTCTACTTTTCAAAAGAACAGAAATTCTAAAAGTATCGTTGTCACAAAGAAAAAACATACTTCAAGTAAAAAGAAAGGGGTTGAGTGGATTGGTAATGATGATCAACTCGCTATATTATTTGATGAATTGATTGAGACTAAAATTATGGAACCAATCAATAATGGCAACAAAAAAGAATTTTTTGATTTTTTCAAAGGAGGTTTAATGAAAAGAAATTCTTTTCGATGGAAGAAAAATATAAATCTAATCGCTTATTTATTCGAGGAGTTAAAAACTTCTAATTTAATAGATGCATGGAATTGTAATTACAATTCAGTTATTCGTAATTATGGTTTTTTCGTGTCAAATAAAAATAATCCAATCCTTTCTTTAAAGCATAACAAAAATCAATATCTTAATAATGAGATAGGTAAACCTATTAACTATACATCTATAGATACTATTATTTCTAAACTTATAAAGTAAGGAATACTTATCTTCAATATTAAAAAAGCCTCTATAGCAATATAGAGGCTTTTTTTGTTTGAACTCAATATCATCAACCACATTAAATGCTCTACCAGTTAATATGGGTCTATAGGAAAGGCTATAGAGTCTATGTAACTTTATAGTATAATTAAAAGTTTAAAGTCATGAAAAATTCAAACAACACAATTCACAAAATCCTTAAAGGATATGTAAAATGGTTAAACAGATCTTACTTCTATAAAGTAGGTGATAACCTAAAAAAATTCAAAAGTGGTTTGCCTTATGCAAACTATATGGAAATGGCAATTTCAGATTTGGGTATCAAACCACAAGAATTTGGTAAGTATTCTAAACCCGGTTTATTAAAATCGTTCGCCAGCAGGTTAGAATCGTCTGCTCAATTTCTAAGACGAGAAGCCAAAGTTCAATCAGATATTCTTTCTGCTTTCAATGCTTACATCAAGTATAGTATTGCAACTTCAAAATAATACAATATAGAAATTAACGGAGTGCACACCGTTCTATATTCCCAAGCGCTTGGGTTAAACAATTAACAAAATCAGTTTAACTCAAAATCAATTAATCATGTTAAAAACAATGAAAGTAAAGGTCTCAGACCTTAGCATACACCCTTCGTATGCCAAAATTTATGAAGTGAATAACAGTCAAATAGAGCTATTAAAGGACTCTATCATTCAAACCAAAGGGCTATTGGAGCCTATCGTAATCAACGAACAGAATGTGATTATGCATGGTGTTCAACGTTACAAGGTCTATCAACTATTGGGGTGGAAAGAGATTCCTGCCCAACTGTATGGTAAAGCCAAAAGTGAAGACGATGTGTTCTACATCATCTCATTCAACCGCCATAGAGATAAATCTATGCTGGAAAGGTGGAATGAGATTAGAACACTCAAAGCTTACTGGAAAAAGAAGCAAGGAGAGCGAACTGATCTCAAAGCAGATCAGTCAGAATTTGACAAGCTCAGTACACGAGCAAAGTTAGCTCTCCATTGTAATGTTGCAGAAGGAACTGTACATAAGATTGAGAAAATAGGGGAAAGTAAAGAACATACCTATTATCTGAATTTAATAAGTACAGGAGAAATGTCATTGCACGAAGCGTATTCAAGAGTGACAGGTAAGTATGTAGAGAAAAGCAATGATGACGTTGATGATTCTGAAGATTCACCAAATGGTGATAAAGTAGAGAAAATCTACAACCACTGTTGCCCTAATTGTAAACATAAATTTTAAAAACGATATAGCTATGGAAAAAATAGAAAAGTACAACCGTAAAAAACTAGAAAAGGTAATTACTATAAGTAAGGAAATTGCCATCACACTAATATCACTATTCGCTGGATGTGGAGGATCCAGTCTGGGATATGAGATGGCAGGGTTCTTAGAACTCCTGGCAATCGAGTGGGAGGCTCACGCTAGGAAAGTGTTCGCTCTCAACTTTTCAAATGTCCAACTTAAGAACATCGACATTGGAAAGTTAACAGGAAAGCAACTGTTGAAGCTGATCAACAAGAAGCGTGGAGAATTGGATGTGTTCGATGCATCACCACCTTGTCAGGGATTCTCTGCTTCCGATACACGTAGGGATGTAAATAACGAGAAAAACAAACTCTACTTCAAGACCATTGACTTAATAAACGAAGTACAACCCAAAGTATTCTGTATAGAAAACGTTTTAGGGATGAGAAGAGGTAAAATGATACCAGTATGGAATCTTATTACTGATGCGTTCAATAAGTTGAACTATCGTGTAGAATTCAAGGTGGTAAAAGCAGAGGAGTATGGTGTGCCACAGAAAAGAAGGCGAGTTATCGTAATAGGAGTACGTAACGACATTCAAAAACTGTTCAATATTGGAGACCTATTTCCCAAGCCTAGTGTAACAGATATTTCTACAATGTCAGTTAAAGCACATTTTCCTGATATTATCGGTTATTCACCAGGTCAGTTTGAAGATAGGTTTATCCCATCAACAGAACCGATGTGTACTATAACCAAAACAATGTCGGCTTGGGTATATGAAGAAGATGGCATGAGAAGACGTCCAACCACACCTGAATTGAAGGTGTTATCGTCCTTTCCTGAATCGTTCCAATTCATCGGTTCTCCTAACCAACAATGGGCGCGTATAGGCAATGCTGTACCACCCAATATAACCAAAGCCATAGGTGAGCATATAAGGGAAAATATACTCACACAAGAGGTGCTAAAACACTTCAGTCTAACTGTCAATATTGAAGCGAATGAAACTAATGAAGGTTTACGTATCGCGGCTTAATACAAACAAAATTATTAATCATACAGGAGTCATTTCAGGCTCCTGTTTAAATCTAAAAGAAATGGAAAAAAAGAAACAATTTATAGAGTTTTTATATGAAATATTTGTAAATAATCCTTCTAGGAAAGGTGACACAGAAGCAACGGTTCAAGTAATATTATCATTTGTTGAAAGGATTTTGGAGATATTAGATATGGAGGAAGAGGACTTCTATGCGCTCTCAAATGAGGATCATTTAGTTTCTTACGAGCTATTGAAGGAGCAAATGTTAAACATAAACAGTAACAACAATCATAAGCGATCCATTAAATATGCTTACCGAAACTACTTGGAATTTTTAGGAATTAATCCCGAACCAATTAGACGAAAGAGAGCTTATTTGAATGTTAAGTATCCAGTTAACAAGAAATCTGAATCAATAGGAAAGCTATTTAATAAATTAGTTAAAGCCGAAGGAGATAAAGAATTTACTTCTTTCATCATGGCTAAACAAGATAAGACACATCAACAGAAGTGTAGGTATTTAAGAACTTTTAGATACGGTATAAGTTTAATCTGTAAGTACACTAAAGTTGGCGAAGGCGAGTTCTTTTCTTTTTCTGAAACGAATCTGAAAGAGTTTAAGAACCGTTTTAAGGATGAGGTTATAACTCCCAACAACTTTAAAAAGATTATTCATGGGAAAGTTATGGTCGATGCACTGAGGGCGTATTATAAATTTAAAGGAGTGGATACCTCTGATGTTAAATACAAATATGTTAATGAGATTGAAAAAAGTGGTGACTTAGATGAATTTTCTGATAATCATTTGGTGAGTGAAGATGGTTCAATAAGTTCCGATGTACAAGAATTAAACGGATCATTAAACCCTACAATGACTATTAGAAAGTTAGTTGATGGGTCAGTACTAATCCAAATATATTAAAATAATGGATGTTCTCTCCTTGTGAACATTAGATGATTGATGTGAAACATATAGAATCAATTCAATAGAATATTTAATAAGGAATCTGTTATAATATCCCTAATGGATTTCCTTTTAAATATCTTAAGATTCTTAAAAAATCAGGATTTTGAGAAAGGGATAATATTAAAGTATGATGTCTTACGTTTTTTCCTATGCCAAGTAAATATACACCAAAATATAAAGTAGTTCCTTTGACAGTTGTACTGCCTGTTCATTTAGGAAACATTGATGATTTAGTTGAAGGGACGAAGCTGTGTCCTGATAGAGTTAAGATATTGCTTCATCAAATATATTCCCTATGGATTTTTGATGAATTGAATGACAAGAAACGTGATAGTTATTACCACCAACAAGGATGGGTCAACTTATCAGGTGAAAGATTGATGTCCTTATTGACTAATCAATACACCCAATATGATAAGTTTCTGGAGGACAATAGAATTATAGAAATTAAAAGAAACCATAATGGTACCAAAAGCTATGTAAGCGGAGAACGCTGTACACCTTATAGAATCAACCCATCGCTACTAAAACCTAAAAATGGAAGAAGGTTTAAGCACGAGAGAATAACGGATTACAAGACCCTTAAATCGATACAGAAAGACCAGTTTAGGTTTGAAAAAGAGCAGTATCCTGATGAGTTTGATGCAATAATTCCTTTTTGTTCCATTCATAATAAAATGGAGGCAATGCTTTCCAGTTTCTATTTTGATACTGATGGGTTAAGCAAGTTCATTACAAAAGTTGGATCAGGTCAATTAACCTTGAAAAGAAAGTCAATAAGAGGGATTATAGATGCTGAGATGACAGCACACTTGATTAATGACAATAGTATCCCAAAACCAATCGTGTGTGCCTTTGGAGAGCGATTCCATAGCGTATTCTCTCGTCTGCCACGGGAGTACCGATACTTTATGAGAATTAAGAATGTAAATGAGCCATTATGCTCAGTTGATATTTCAAACTGTCAACCCTATCTAGTAGCATTGATTGTAAACTACCCTGATGTTGTAAAGCAAATTCTACCGGATTTTTCTACAATTATAGATAAGATAAGTCAGCTCAAACTATCAAAAGCCATTCAGTATTTAGACTTGTGTGCAAAAGGTGGGATTTATGAATTTTGGTTGAAAAACAGGCATACCTTACAAGATCGAGATGATGCAAAAGATGAACTTATAAAACGCATATTATTTGATTCAGAACAGTATCAAAAGAAGAAGTATAAACTAGCCCGAGAAACATTTAAAACCTTGTTTGCTGATGTAGCCGAAGCAGTATCAATTATGAAAACGACTGATGAAAATGAGTTTCCGTTGATGAAGGAATTGTTTTTAGATAAGAGAGGAAGGTTTCCTGGTAAGAAATATTACCACAAATTGATAAGTTGTATGTGCCAAAGATTGGAATCTAGGTTAATTACAGGCTTAATAGTACCTGCTTTAATCAAGCAAGATGTTGGACCATTTCTTACGATACATGATTCCGTTCTTATACCTGAGTCTCAATCTATTATTGCTCAAAATATCTTCATTGATTGCTTTAAAAGGTTAGGCGTAAAGCCACCAACTGTTAAAATAGACCACTATGGAGCATTTCCTGATGAATGGCTATAAATTAAGAAGGAGAAAACAATCGACATAATTATACAACGCAACATTTGTCAATATTAACTGAGGTTGTTTAATCCTTTGGTGTAATATGTAAAGCTGGGTAATATGGGATTTCTGGTAAGGATAGACCTAGTTCTTTCTTCACTTTTTCTTGAAGATGTTGGATTAACCTTCCTTCCTTGAGTAAAGGCAGATCTGGATTTTCAATAAACAGGTTGTCTATGTAAAATTCTGTTGTGCGTTTTGGAAATTCCATCTCACACATTCCAGATGGGTATATTGTTAGTACATACTTTTCGGAATTCATGGTAATAACGATTTCTTTTCCTTTTGAGTTCTTTTGTTCTATTTCTTCCGAAATATTATATGGATAGGTGTTGGATCGGTGTAATCTTTTTGGTTTTTGCATCACAGTTTTTGTTTTATATACCTGTGAAATGTGATGGAATTATTTTGGAATTTTCGGTTAAAAATAGAGCGACTGAAACATTGCGATTTATTGAAACATTACTGAAACATTTTGGCAATTATTTGCTTCCTGTAGGGGTTGTTTGAATCTTGGAGACCTTGTAAAAACTAAGAACCGCTTGACTTTGTTAAATTCAAGCGGTTCTTCGCAGCCCGTAGGGGAATCGAACCCCTGTTTCCAGGATGAAAACCTGGCGTCCTAACCCCTAGACGAACGGGCCAAAGTACATTTCCCAAATTTTGGGAGTGCAAATGTATCACTTTTTACAACACTTGCAAATATTATTTTATTTTATTTTTTCATTTTCATTTAATTCATTAAAAATCAATAATAAAATCGTTTTTAATTCCCATAAAATTTAGTTGTTTTTATATAAGGCATTTCTCAAATGTTTTATATCTTTAACGAAATTTTAAATTTTTTAAAATTATTATGGCATTTCTTAAGAGAATAATTACAGTAATCATCATCTTTAGCTTGCTAATAGCAATTATCTCATTGTTTTTGCCATCAACATCTGAAATAGCTAAAAATGTTTTTATTAGTGCAGATATACATGCAACAAAAAATTATTTAGAAGAGCAAAGTCAGTCTAAATTGCTGTTTAATTTTTTGGATGATGAAGCAGATGTTGCGTATGATGTAAATGATGTTGATGATGGTGTGGATGTAACAGTGAATTTAAAACTGAATTACGGGTTTAATCCTATTTCAAAATTTTATGGATTGTTTGATCAGGATGAGTTGGAAGAATTAACTACCAATGAGCTTGAAAGAATAAAAACGGAAGTGGAAGAACTCCCAAAAATTCATAAAGTAAACGTGCAAACCAAAACTATTGACAAACCTATTTGGTTTTTATCTATTAGGGATACAGTAGCTCAGAAGGAGATGAATAACATTCACGGTAAATCGTATGAGAAAATTAATAGCTACATTGATTCTGCTAATTTAGAAAAAATAATGTCGCCCATTACTATTTATCATTCTTGGACGGACACTATTGTTGATATTGAAATAGGGATGCCTATTAGCAAAGAAATAGTTGTTTTAGATAAGAAGATTCAACTAAACAAGATTGATACAGGGACGTATGTTACAGCAACACATTATGGAGCATACGACAGATTGCCAGAAACCTATTTTGGGATTAATGAATGGATGAGGAAAAATAAAGTAATGGTTGTTGGAGCTCCTTGGGAAATGTACCTTACAGATCCAGCAAAAGAAACCAATCCGCAAAAATGGGAAACAAGTATTAATTTCCCTATAGAACAAATTAAAAAACAAGAGTAAAAATGAAAAATTTAGGGTTAATATTATTGGTGTTATTTTTAGGATTAATAAGTACATCAATCGCACAAGAATCACAAAGTGCTTCAAAAAAAATAAATGCGATCACTAAAAAAGGAGATTATGTTATTTTAGAGTTGAGGTTAAATAATGAGGATGAATTTAGGACCATTGAAGGTAGCGAAACGAGCCTAACTAGAGTTTCTATATTTACAGGAAAAAATCAAGGAGCAGAAGTTATACGAAAGGGTTTTGAAGGAATGAATACGATTGTAGAGATTTTAAATGATTTGAAGTCAAATGGTTGGTTGTTGGAGCAAGTTTACTCTATGAAAGGAGAGTCTTTAATAATTACGCATTATCTTTTAGTGAGGAAGAAATGAAGTTGATTAAAATCCAAATAGAATAATAAAAAGAATGGTAACTTCGCGACCAAACTTAAATTATCATGTCTCAAAAAATAAGTTCAGATTTTAAATTAGGAATTATTGGCGGTGGCCAGTTAGGAAAAATGTTGATACAAGCAGCTAGCAGATGGGATATAACAACTTATGTGTTAGACCCTGATGAAAACTGTTCGGCAGCTAACTTATGTACAAAATATTTTAAGGGTAGTTTTAAGAATTATGATGATGTTTATCAATTTGCTCAAGAAGTAGACTTGGTAACTTTTGAAATTGAACATGTAAATATTGATGCCCTTAATCAACTAACCAAAGAAGGAAAAATTGTTCATCCTTCGTCAAAAGCTCTAGCTATAATTCAGGATAAAGGATTGCAAAAAGAGTTTTATACCAATAACAATTTCCCTACAGCAGCTTTTAAACTTTATCAAACAAAAGAAGAAGTATTAAAGGCTATTGATAATAAAGAGATTACTTATCCTTTTGTTCAAAAATCTAGAAAAGAGGGGTATGATGGAAGAGGTGTTGTGGTAATAAAATCAGCTACTGAAAATGATAGGATTTTTGATACGCCATCTGTAATTGAAGAAGCGATAAATATAGAAAAGGAATTGGCAGTAATTGTAGCCAGAAATAATAAAAATGAAATTACAAGCTTTCCCACAGTAGAAATGGAGTTTAGTGCTGAAGCCAATTTGGTAGAGCAATTGGTTTGTCCTTCGGCAATTAGTAACGAAGTGGAAGAGAAAGCTCAGCAAATAGCTAAAAAAATTATTGCAGCACTAGATATGGTTGGGATTTTAGCGGTAGAATTATTTTTAACTAATACAGGAGAAGTAATTGTAAATGAAGTTGCTCCACGACCTCATAATAGTGGACACCATACTATAGAAAGCTGTTATACTTCTCAATTTGAACAACATTTACGAGCTATATTAGATTTTCCGTTGGGAAGTACAAAATTAATACAACCTTCTATTATGCTAAATATTTTGGGAGAAGCAGATGCAATGGGCAAAATTACTTATGAAGGAATAGATGAATGTATGCGTCTGGAAGGTGTAAATTTGCACATTTATGGTAAAAAAGAGGTGAAACCTTTCCGAAAAATGGGACACGTAACCATTTTGGGAGAAAACATAGAAGCTGCAAGAACTAAGGCAGCACAAGTAAAAAAAGTGCTAAAAGCAAAATCACTATAAAACCAAAAAGCGATGAGTCAACCAAAAATTAGTATTATAATGGGATCAGATTCTGATTTACCAGTTATGCAACAAGCAGCAGATATTATTCAATCATTTAATGTTCCCTTTGAGATGACCATTGTTTCTGCGCATAGAACTCCCAAACGTATGGTAGAATTTGCCGAAAATGCTCACCAAAGAGGTATTGAAGTAATAATTGCAGGAGCAGGAGGAGCAGCTCATTTACCTGGTATGGTAGCTTCAATTACACCATTGCCAGTTATTGGTGTTCCTATAAAATCGTCTAATTCTATTGATGGTTGGGATTCTGTTTTGTCCATTTTGCAAATGCCGGGAGGTGTTCCTGTAGCTACAGTAGCTTTAAATGGAGCTAAAAATGCAGGGTTGTTAGCATTACAAATTTTGTCGGTAGGAGATAAATCCATCCAACAAAAAATGCAAACTTACAAACAAGAATTAAACGATGCTGTAATGGAAAAAGTAAAGAAATTAAATAGTTAATTAAAACCTAACGGAAACACCAATTTTTCCACCGCTAAAAGAATTTCCACCACCAAACTCAAGGTTAATTCCAAACTTTTCGTTGAAGTAATATCTTCCACCAACTTGTAAGCCTAGTCCTAATCCAGAAGCTCTACTACCACCATAACCTCTAGGGGAATTCCACATTACAAAACCAACGTTGGCTCCAGCATAAAAATCAAAATTATCCGGAATACCCATAATGGTGTTAAAGTGATAATTACCATTTGCACTAAATCCAAAAATGTTATGTCCGTATTTAGTGCCAAAATAATTTTCACGATAGCTTCTAAAAGAAACTTCTCCACCTATGGTTATGTCTGGATGTATGCCATAATCTAAGCCAACATATACAGGAAGTCCATAGTTAGATAGCCCAAAACCTGCGTTAAGCTGCATTTGTCCAACATCAATAGGATTTTGTGCTTTAGCATTGTTGTTGAAGCTAAATAAAATAATGCTGCAAATTAATAATAGTTTTTTCATGTTTTTTTAGATTAGTTGATATCATCCAAAGGTAAATAAGATTCATATAGTAAATGGTTTTTTTATATAATTTAAAGTTAGATAATTCAGTAACTTTGGAAAGACTTAGATATAAATTTAATAACCATTTAACATGCATAAACTTACACTCATTATAATAGGGGTTTTATTTGCCTCATACGCTTATTCTCAGGAATATGTTAACATGATGCAAAGCAAAACAGCAAATTTTTATGAAATACAAGAAGCCTTTAATAAGTATTGGGAGAATAAATCATACGAAAGAGGTAAAGGGTGGAAGCAGTTTAAACGTTGGGAATACCTTATGGAATCTAGAGTGGATGAAAATGGGCATTTTCCTGACCCAAGTATGGCTTGGAATGAATATTTAAAATTTCATCAAAAATATAATGCAACAACTGCAAAATCTAGTGCAAAATCATCTAATTGGACACCTTTAGGTCCGCAAAGTTGGAATTCCATAGGTTGGAACCCAGGTATTGGAAGAATAAATGTAGTAACTGTAGATCCTAACAATTCAAATATTATTTTTGTTGGAGCTCCTGCCGGTGGGTGTTGGAAATCTACAAACGGAGGAAACTCTTGGACGTCATTAACAGATACGTTGGCAACACTTGGTGTTTCTGGAATAGCAATTAATCCACAAAATTCAAATGAGATTTATTTAGCGACAGGAGATGGAGATGGAAGCGATACTTATAGTATTGGAGTTATTAAATCTTTAGATGGAGGAAATACTTGGCAACCAACAGGATTGAATTGGTCAGCTTCTCAATCAAGAGTGATGAATAAAATTATTATAAACCCTAATAATCCTGCAATTTTATATGTGGCTACCAATAATGGTTTATGGAAAACTAGTGACTCAGGTGCAAGTTGGACGAATGTGAGGAGTGGTGTTTTCAGAGATGTGGAGTTTAATCCATTAAACCCGACTACAGTTTTTGCATGTACTAATACCAATTTTTTTAAGTCTTTAGATGGCACTAATTTTAATATGATAACTAGCGGACTGCCGTCTATTAGTCAAATAGGAAGAATGTCTATTGCTGTTACTGCTAATGATACCAATTATATTTATGCTTTAACAACTAACTCAAGTGATAATGGTTTTCTAGGACTTTATCGCTCTACAAATGGAGGAAACAGTTTTACTTTACGAGCTAATTCTCCTAATATTATGGGTTGGAATACATCTGGTACAGATTCTGGTGGACAAGGCTGGTATGATTTGGCTTTAGCTGTTTCTCCAAATGATAAAAACGAATTATTTACTGGTGGTGTTAATGTTTGGAAGTCAACTAATGGAGGTAGTTCTTTTACTGCTAATACCCGTTGGAATTGGCCAACAGGAAGTTTTGGTTATGTTCATGCAGATATTCATACCTTAGATTATTTTGGAAATACCTTGTTTTGTGGTTCTGATGGGGGGATTTTTAAAACTAACAATGCCGGAAGTTCGTGGACAGATTTAACAGCAGGGTTAGAAGTCACGCAGTTTTATCGTTTAGGAACGAGTGCTACCAATGCAGGAACTATTATTGGTGGAGCTCAAGATAATGGTTGCAGCTTATTAAAATCAGGAAGTTGGACGCATGTTACTGGTGGTGATGGAATGGAATGTATTGTAGATTATTCTGATAATAATTTTATATATTCTACAAGTCAAAATGGAAATATTTATCGTTCATCAAATGGAGGAGCTTCTTTTTCCGGAATTACGGGAAGTATCAGTGAAAACGGTGCTTGGGTTACTCCTTACGTAATAGATCCTAATAACCCTGCTACGCTTTATGCAGGTTATACAAATGTATTTAAAACTACTAATAGAGGAACAAGTTGGTCGCAAATCTCTAACTTTTCTGCAACAGGAACTATTCGTTCTATGGCTGTGGCTCCTTCTAACTCTAATGTAATTTATATTGCTACGTTAACTCAAATTAGAAAAACTACTAATGGTGGTGGAAGTTGGACAGTTATTAATAATGGATTACCTAACTTAAATATTAGTTATATAACGGTTCATAATCAAAATCCGAATATACTTTGGGTAAGTTTTTCAGGTTTTTCTAGTGGAAATAAAGTGTTTAAATCTATTGATGGAGGAGCTTCTTGGACAAATGTTTCAGGGAACTTACCCAATATGCCTGTAAATTGTGTGGTTTATGAGTATGGAACTAACAATGGAATTTATGTTGGAACAGACGTGGGGGTATATTACAAAAATGATGATTTACTCAATTGGGAATCTTTTATGGATAATTTACCAAATGTTCAGGTAAATGAGTTAGAGATATTTTATCCCACAGGAAAAATACGAGGGGCTACTTATGGAAGAGGAATTTGGGAGTCTAATTTATTTCAAGCAAATACACCTCCTGTTGCACAATTTATGTCGCCAGATACGGCTATTTGCCCGGGAGTTTGTGCTCAGTTTACTAATCAAACTATTAACTTAGGTCAGCAATGGACTTGGTATTTTCCGGGAGGAACCCCTAGTACTTCTACTGATTTAAACCCAACCGTTTGTTATTCCACTAACGGAGCGTATGATGTTTCTTTGGTTGTGAGTAATGTAAACGGAACAGATTCTTTATATAAAAACGCTTATATAGTTGTTCAGCCACCTACAGCAGGAATAGGTTTGCCACTTATTGAAGGTTTTGAAAATGGAACTGCTTCACCAAGTGGTTGGAGAGTGATTAATACTGATAATGCTGAGACCTGGGAACATAATAACACATTGGGTGCTTATGGAACTAGTACTTCTTGTGTGTTTATTGATAATAGAAGTAATGACTATACAGGTCAATTAGATTGGTTGGTTACTCCACGATATGATTTTACAGGTGTTAGTGCTTCGTCTTTATCTTTTGATGTGGCTTATGCTTTTTTTGGAGGGACAAGATATGACACCCTATCTGTTTATTATACTAATGATTGCGGAGCTACCAAACAATTACTTTGGAAAAAAACAGGTAATGATTTAGCTACAGCACCAAATTATCCTTTGTTTTTTGTGCCAACAGCTTCTCAATGGCGAAATGAAGTAATAGATTTGAGTAGTTTAAATGGGTTAACAAGTGTTGATTTTATTTTTGAAAACACAGCAGGCTTTGGAAATACTGTTTATTTAGATAACATTAATATTATAGATAGTGCTTTTGTTGGGGTAAATGAGTTGGAAATGAAAAACATTACGGTTTATCCTAATCCTGCAACCAATATGCTTACACTAGATGGGGTATCAACAAATAATAACATAACAATGATTATTACAGACCTTGCTGGGAAAGAAGTATTGTTTCCTAAATTTAATAACAATAGCCAACAACAAATTAATATTAGTAGCTTGTCAAAAGGTATTTACTTCTTACAAATAAATATGCTAACAGCTACTAAAACTATTAAGTTTGTGAAAGAGTAAAACTTATATATAGTTAACATAAAAAAATGCAACTTTAGTAAAGTTGCATTTTTTTATAATTTGTTTATGTGTTAATGTAATTATTTGTTATCCTTTAACAGTTGCTTCTTGGTAAACAGGAAGGTTAATATCATTAATTTTGTAATAATACTTTTCTAGTTCTTCTACCATTTTAGCTTTGTAGATGTCAGATTCTTCTTTCATATCATCAACAATTTCTTTATAGTATTCAATTCCAGAAATAAGATTGTCTTTAAATTCTTCAAAGTATTTTTGTTTCTTTTCGTTAATGGCATCTATAGATTCGTTGATTTCTCTTTTTAAATAATCAACATACATACTCAATTCTTTCACAAAAAGATTTGGACGGTAAGTATCGTTTAATAAGTTAATTCTACCGTAGATGTGGCTAACCATTTCTGCAATAGTAGATTTTTTAGAGAAATATGCCATGTTAGGTCCCGGACAAACAGATATACCTTTTCCGTCAGAAGATTTAAGCATGTCATGCTCAATATAAGGGGTCATTACTAATCCTGCACAAATACAAGATTTTACAGTGATTTTTTCAAATTCTTTTTGGTGTTGGGCTTCAGGCAAATTCTTTTTATTAAGTTCTTCAATCTTAAGTTTTTGATATTGTCTCGAAGCAACACAAATAGGTCTGTCTGTAAACTCGGTGTTGTATAATTTTAAATATTGACTAGGGCAAGTACTACCAGGTTTTCCAGCTGCAATTTTTTCATCTTTTTCAACATCTTTAGTATTTCCTCTTAATGAATTAAAAGGAACACCTATAGGTGAAATGTTGCTTAAATAAAGATCGTCTTCTGTTGCTGATGATAATTTATCGAAAGTATCATTGTCAACATTAACAGCTTCAGGAACTAATAAAAATGGTGTTCCCCAGCCAATACAGTCTAAGTTATATTTTGTAAGTAAAAAGTCATGTTCTTTAGCTGTTCCAACACCGCCTTGAGCAGTAACTAATAGCTTAAGGGCTTGTTTTGCTATTGGTCGTTCTTGTTGTTTTAAACTATCGTTTAAAATAGTATGCACCTCTTTAATTAATGTCTCTCTATTGTTTTTAAATTCATCTAAAATAGGTCCCATTAAAAAACCGTTGGTAGCGAAAGCATGTCCACCACAATTTAAACCCGATTCTATTCTGTATTCAGTAACCCATAGTCCTTTTTTGGCTAAAAATTTACCTTGAATTAAAGAAGAACGGTAGTCACTTACTTTTAGAATTATTTTCTTTTCGATATTTCCATTTTCGTCTGGGAAAAAACAATCGAATTTTGATAAATAAGAATAAAGTCTAGGACTTAAACCTGCAGAGAGTACCAATCCTGAATTTAATGTGCTATGAGCAAAACCTCTAACGGCAGCATGAGCATCATTATATTCTATAGGCATTTTCTCACCTTTTTTGGTATAATTATCTTTGTCCAACTTGGTCATAATGTTCACGTCAATAGAACCTACTTCCATGTTGTTTTTAAGTTTTTCTTGTAAAGTAGCTTTTTTTGAAGCATCAGTTTCTTTAAGCATTTCCAAGTAATCTTTTCTTAAAGGAGAAGAGTCAGGGAGTATTTCAAAATATTTTGTTAAGTTGCTTCCTTCAGTAAATGGCTCGTTTTTAAGCTCATTAAAATTTTGTTGAACGATTTGGTTTATAAGATTTAAATAGGCAGTAATTCTTTTGGCACGATAATCTTCCGTATTGTTATCTATCTCTTCATAGGGAATATTAAGTTCTTTACAATAAAAAGCTCTCATTCTTTCTATCAGACCATCATCTCCTAAAGAAATAACAGATGAAATGCCAAAATGGGCTACTTTTACAGGAGTGTCTATCGTGTAGCCTATTCCCATAACAGGGATGTGAAAGTGATGTGTTTTTAACATAAAATCAAAATGTGTGTTTGATTACAAAGGTACTTAACTTTTTCTTTAATGGTAGTTGATTTTAGATTAATTTGTTGAATGGATATATTAATAGACAGGTTTTGACGATTTATCTATTTAATTTCAAATATGTTTTAGCTATTTTGTATATTTGAAGCCTCAAAAAAATATATTTATGAAACCAACAAAATTTATATACATAACTTTAGCGTCATTAATTCTATTTTCATGTGGAGATAATAACAAATTGAAAAAGGATAATGATGAGGTAAAAGATAAGTCAGAAATTAATGAGGCCAGTATAGTAGACTTCGCTGTTTCAGAAGCATATCAAACATTAGACCCTATAGAAATTATAGATGTAAATTCATTTCAAGTACAAAGTCAAATATTTGAAGGATTACTTCGTTTTGATGAAACTGATTTATCATTAAAACCAGTTTTAGCAAAATTTTGGGAAGTTGATGATGCGGGGTTAGTTTATACATTTCATTTAAACAAAGGTGTTTATTTTCATGACAATGCTTGTTTTGATGGAGGTAAAGGTAAAGAAATGACTGCAAAAGATGTCGTTTACACTTTTAAAAGAATTTGTACAGAACAAGAAAATAATTATGCTTTTAGTTTATTTAATGAAGTAATTGCAGGAGTGAAAGAATTAAATTCAGGAAGTACTACTGAATTTATTGGTGTTAAAGCAATTGACAATTATACAGTACAATTTACTTTATCGAAAACAAGTTCTAGTTTTTTACAAATGTTAGCAACGCCATTTAGTGCAATTGTTTGCGAAGAAGCTATTAATGCAAATGCTATAGTTGGCACAGGGCCCTTTGTTTATGATAAATCTTTAGATACTGAAAAAGGTATCACACTAAATAAAAATAAAAATTATCATTTAAATGATAATGGTAATCAATTGCCTTATGTTGCTGGAGTTAGATATAATTATATAGTAGAAGGTAGAGAAAGATTAGCAGCATTTAAAGAAGGAAAAATTGATATTTTAGAAAATATTCCTGTTGAAGAAATAAATAATTTAGTTCAGGAAAATATTAGTGCTTTTCAGAATAAACCTGCTCAATATGTATTGGCAAGAAACAAAGAATTAGCTATTACTTATCTAAACTTTAATACAGCAGTAGCTCCATTTAATAATATGAAGTTAAGAAGAGCTTTTGCTTTTGCTATTGATAAAAATAAAATAGTTGATAGAGTTTTAAAAGGAGAAGCTTATGGTCCAGCAATTAACGGTATTGTACCCCCAGCAGTTAAAGACTATGATTATTCATCTATTATAGGAATTGAGTTTGATGTAGAAAAAGCTAAAAAAGCATTAACTGATGCTGGATATGGTTCTAACAAAGTATTTCCTAAGTTAGAAATAGTTTCTAGTAAAGAAAGTGTTTCTGTTCGTGTTGCTCTTGAAATTCAAAAACAACTTAAAAGCAATTTAAACATTAATGCTGAAGTAACTTCTATGTCATTATCGGAAATGCTTAAATATAAAAGCTCTAACAATGCAAGCATCGTGGTTTCTTCTTGGTTGGCAGAGTTTCCAGATCCACTTAACTTTTTGTCTTTATTATATGGAGGTTATGTAAGTGATAATTTAGATAAATCATCTTATCCAAATGACTCCAGATATAAAAATGCAGCTTTTGATAAAGCTTACAAAGAAGCAATGGAAACAACTGATGAAACAAGAAAAATGGAGCTGTGTTTAGAAGCAGATCAAATTGCCGCTAATGAAGTGCCTATTATTCCACTTTGGTATTACGAAAGATATCAATTAATACAAAGTGAAGTGAAAAATTATACGCCTAACGCTATGAGAATTCACTATTTGCCTTATGTTAAGCTAGAAAAGCCACAGGCAACAACAAAAATAGAAACTCACTAAATCAAATTGATATAGTTGTTAAATAATCTTTAAATCCCTTTTTGGTTATCTAATAATCGTGATATTTGCTGAAAATGGTATCCAGGGAATAATATATGTGGTTTAATTTTTCAAGAATAATATTACGAAATAGATTGTTGTTTCTTATCCTAATTGGGTTGGCAACAGTTTTCATGGCTTATCAAGCTCAGTTTGCCCGAATGAGTTATGAAATGGCTCAAATTCTTCCTAAATCGGACCCTACTTATAAAGAGTACGATAAGTTTAAAGAAATTTTTGGTAAAGATGGTAGTATGGTTGTTGTAGGAATAGACAACTCTAATATTTACCAACTCAACAATTTTAATGCTTGGTTTGATTTAACTCAAGATATCAAAAAAATTGAGGTAGATTTTAAAAAAGATGGGGAATTAATAAAAGTAAATGGTGTTACAGAAGCTCTTTCGGTAGCCAATGCTTACACACTTAAGAAAAACTACGAAAGCAAAAAATTCGATTTTAATCAAATTGTTCAAAAAAAGCCCACCACACAAGAAGAAATTGAGGATATAAAAAAAATCATTCATCAACAGCCATTTTATAATGGATTTTTATTCAATGATAGCACTCACGCAACACTTATTTTAATCACCTTAAATAGAGAAGTGTTAGATTCAAAATACAGGAATGCACTTTTTGAAAGAGTTGATGAGGAAGTAGCTGAATTTGAGCAACAGACAGGAATTAAAACCTATAAGTCTGGTTTGCCTTACATTAGGGCAAACTCAACTACTAAAGTAGCCGATGAAGTTGAGTTGTTTTTATTACTTTCAGTATTAATAACCTCGCTTATTTTATACTTATTTTTCCGTTCCTTTAAGGTAATGATGTACTCTATGCTTGTAGTTAGCATAGGAGTGGTTTGGTCATTAGGTGTTTTATCACTTTTCAATTTTGAGATTACACTTTTAACAGGCTTAATTCCACCACTTATTATAGTTATAGGTATTCCTAATTGTATTTTCTTATTAAACAAATATCACAGAGAATACAAAAAACATAACAACCAGATAAAAGCACTAAGTAGGGTAATTGAAAAAACAGGGAATGCCATCTTCCTTACCAATACAACTACAGCATTGGGTTTCGCAACTTTTATTTCTACCAAAAGTGCTATGTTGGTAGAGTTTGGTATCGTTGCGGCTATAGATATTTTCTTGGTATTTATATTGTCAATTTTTCTTATTCCAATTATTTTCAGTTTCTTAAAGCCACCTAAGAAACGTCATACCAAGCACCTTGAAAATAAAATTATGGGTAAGGTGGTTGATTTTGTTGAGGTAATTGTACTAAATCATAGAAAAAAAGTATATGTTGTTTCTATTTTGATTCTTGTATTTAGCTTGTTTGGTATTAGTAAAATGACTACAACAGGTAACCTTATAGATGATTTACCTAAAAACGATCCTATTGTTGAGGATTTAAAATTTTTTGAAAAAGGATTTAATGGAGTGATGCCTTTTGAGGTAATGATAGATACCAAAGAAAAAAATGGTGTTTTTTCCGATAATGCTAAAACCTTATACAAAATCCAAAAGTTTCAGAAAGAAATGGCGAAATATAAGGAGTTTTCAAAGCCATTATCTATTGTTGAAGCTATAAAATTTGCCTATCAATCGTATAAAAATGGAAAACCAAAATTTTATATTTTACCTCCAGCATCTGAGTTAAATAAATTGAAAACTTTTGTAGGTAATGACAATGAAAAAGGAAACTTTAGTTCGTTTATAGATTCAACTAATCGATATACCAGAGTAAGTTTCCAAATGGCAGATGTTGGTACTAAAGAAATGGATGAAATATTAAATGAAATCCAACCTATAATTGATGATATCTTTCCTAAAGAAGACTATGATGTTTATACCACGGGAACTAGTGTAACTTTCCTCAAAGGAACAGGTTATCTTATTGAAAATTTATTTACCAGCTTATCCTTAGCTATTTTTTTGATAGCTATATTAATGTCAATATTGTTTTCTTCAGTTAGAATGGTATTAGTTTCTTTAATCCCTAACTTTTTACCTTTACTAACTACAGCGGCTATTATGGGTTATTTGGGTGTTGCCATTAAGCCTTCTACAATTTTAATTTTCAGTATTGCTTTTGGTATTTCTGTAGACGATACCATTCATTTTTTATCTAAATACCGACAAGAACTTAAAATACACAGATTAGGTATTAAAAAAGCAGCGATTTTAGCACTTAGAGAAACAGGTTTTAGCATGATTTATACGTCAACTATTTTGTTTTTTGGGTTTGGAGTATTTACTGTTTCTAGTTTTGGAGGTACTGTTGCTCTTGGGACATTAGTATCACTTACTATTTTATTCGCTGTTTTTGCAGACTTAGTGTTGTTGCCTTCATTTTTATTATCGTTGGATAAAGCATTAACTACTAAAGCATTTAGAAAAGAACCATTAATAAATGTGTTAGATGAAGAAGAAGATATTGATATTTCTAAACTGAAAGTAAAGAAAAACAAAAAATTACCAAAAGAAGAAACCCCTTAAACTTTGTTGTTATGAAAGGAATAGTATTAGCCGGAGGTTCCGGAACTCGTCTCCATCCATTAACATTAGCTGTTAGTAAACAGTTAATGCCAATTTATGACAAACCAATGATTTACTATCCTATTTCAACGCTGATGAGTGCAGGAATTAAGGAAATTCTTATCATTACAACACCTCATGATAATTTAAGCTTTAAAACCTTGTTAGGAGATGGTTCTCAGTTTGGCTGTAAGTTTGAATACGAAGTGCAAGAAGTTCCCAATGGTTTAGCTCAGGCGTTTGTTATTGGCGAAAAATTTATTGGTAACGATAGTGTTGCTTTAATTTTGGGAGATAATATTTTTTATGGAACAGGTCTAGAACAATTATTAGTTGAATTGAGAGAACCTAAAGGTGGAGTTGTATTTGCTTATCACGTTTCCGATCCTCAGCGTTACGGAGTAGTGGAGTTCGATAAAAACAATAAAGCCATTTCTATTGAAGAAAAACCGTTAAAACCAAAATCGCACTTTGCTGTTCCAGGTTTATATTTTTATGACAACCAGGTAGTAGAAATAGCTAAAACTTTAGAGCCAAGTGCTAGGGGTGAATATGAAATTACCGACATTAATAGGATATACTTAGAAAAGAACCAGTTGGAAGTTGGTATTTTAGACAGAGGAACAGCTTGGTTAGATACTGGAACACATCAGTCGTTAATGCAAGCATCGCAGTTTGTTCAGGTTATTGAAGAACGTCAGGGGTTAAAAATTGGATGCTTAGAAGAAATTGCTTATCGAAAAGGTTTTATTACTAAAGAACAATTACTTAAATTAGCAGAACCATTGATTAAAAGTGGTTATGGTACTTACTTGATGGAGATTGTAAATGAGTAATAAAAAAAATATATTAGTTACCGGTGGTGCTGGTTTTGTAGGAAGTTCTTTGGTTGAAGGATTGATTCAAGATGCTAATAATTTTGTAGTGGTAGTTGATAACTTAAAAACGGGAGATAAAAGCAAATTGCCTAATGCTCCAAAAGGTAACCTTAAATTTATTCAGTGTGATGTGAATAATTTAGATGAAATACGAAGTGTGTTTCATACTTTTTCATTCGATTATGTTTTTCATTATGCTGCTTTAGTTGGTGTACAAAGAACCTTACAAAATCCTATTGAAGTATTAAAAGACATTAACGGAATTGAAAATATTTTAAAACTTTCAAAAAATACAGGTGTTAAAAAAATAATTTATTCTTCTTCTTCGGAAGTATATGGAGAACCTGTAGAATATCCACAAAATGAAGAAACTACACCACTAAATTCACGCTTGCCTTATGCCATTGTAAAAAATGTTGGCGAAGCTTTTTTAAAATCATACAAGCAAGAATACGATTTAGATTTTGTGGTTTATAGGTTTTTTAACACCTATGGACCAAAACAAAGCAAGGACTTTGTTATTTCTAAATTTATTAATGCGGCACTTAATAATAATGATATTACCATTTATGGAGATGGCTCTCAAACCAGAACTTTTTGTTATGTGCAGAACAATGTTGAAGCAACTATAAAGGCCGCTTTTAGCGATGAGCATGTTAATCAAACCATTAATATTGGTAACGATGTAGAAACTTCTATTTTAGAGTTAGCCAAGCTTATTATTAAATTAACAGGTTCGTCTTCAAAAATAATTCATTTACCACCTTTAGAAGAAGGTGATATGACAAGAAGAAGACCTGATATTTCTAAAATGAAACAACTCTTGGGAAATAATAAAATATATACCTTGGAGGAAGGATTAACCCAAGTGCTGAACAATATTTCATTTATTTTATAAGATAAAAGTAATGGATAAACTGACTAACTTTATACAGATAGTTGAAGAAGCAATAGAGAAGAATGCTTATAAAAAACAACCTCAATCGCTTTATGCTCCCATAAATTATACACTTGCATTAGGCGGAAAAAGAATTCGTCCGGCATTACTTTTATTGGCTAACGATCTATTTAACGGTAAACCCGAAAAAGCTATTAATGCGGCATTGGCAATAGAAGTATTTCATAATTTCACTTTGGTTCATGATGATATTATGGACAATGCTCCAATAAGAAGAGGCAAGTCAACCGTTTTTAAAAAGTGGGATGTAAATACAGCCATTTTATCTGGCGATGTGATGTTGGTAGAGGCCTATCAATTATTAGCTACTTGCGAAGCTTCTGTATTGCCAGAACTTCTAAAACTGTTTAATAAAACAGCAGTAGAGGTTTGTGAAGGCCAACAATACGATATGCTTTTTGAGAAAGCTGCTGATGTTACCATTGATGATTATTTGAAAATGATAGAACTGAAAACAGCAGTTTTGTTAGGGGCTAGCCTGAAAATGGGAGCAATTATAGCAGGAGCATCAAAAAGTGATGCTAAGCATTTTTATGAGTTTGGAAAAAATATAGGCGTTGCTTTTCAATTGATGGATGATATTTTAGATGTTTACGGAAATCCCGAAAAATTTGGGAAACAAGTAGGCGGAGATATTTTGGCGAATAAAAAAACATACTTGTTGCTAAAAACCATGGAATTAGCTAACGGTGCTTTAAGAAAAGAACTGGAATTTTGTTTGAACTCTAAAACCTTATCTCCCGAAAATAAAATTACCAGAGTAAAATCCATCTACAATCAATTAAAGATTAAAGAAAAATCTATTGATGAGATGAGCCATTTCTACAATACTGCCATAGCACATTTAGACAGCATTGAAGCACCAAAAGAGAAAAAAGCAATTTTTGAAAATTTCGCTAAAAAACTGATGCATAGGGAAAGTTAAAAAACTAATCCATTAACCTCTCTAATTCTTCTTGAGCTTTTTCCCAATCATTTTCGGCAGTTTCTAACTCTTTTTTAAGTGCAGTAAATTCATCAACTAATTCTTGCGAATAAGTAGTAGGGTCTAATAACTGCTCATTTATGTTTTTAATTTTTTCTTCCAATTTGGTAATTAAATCTTCCGATTTTTTAACTGCATTTTCGGCTTTTCTAAGTTCTCTATCTTTGTTTTTTCTTTCTTCGTAACTGAGTTTATTTTCAGAAGTAGCACTTTTTTGTTCGGATACTTGTTTCTCCTTTCTTTCAAATTCTTTAATAGAATCTACTTTTTTAGATTTCAGGAATTCATAAACATCTCCTAAGAATTGTTTTACATTTCCGTTAGTAAATTCATACATTTCAGTAACTAATCCATCTAGAAAATCCCTATCGTGAGAAATAACAATTAACGTTCCGTCAAATCGTTTTAAAGCGGCTTTAAGAATTTCTTTAGATTTTATATCTAAGTGGTTGGTAGGCTCATCGAGCACCAATAAATTTACAGGTTCTAACATCAGTTTACACAACGCGACCCTAGCTCTTTCTCCCCCAGAAAGTACTTTAATTTTTTTATCAGCATCTTCGCCACCAAACATAAAAGCACCTAATAAATTTCTTACTTGTTTTCTAATTTCTCCGTGAGCTACTTTATCTATGGTTTCAAAAACAGTCAACTCTTTATCTAATTCTTCAGCTTGGTTTTGAGCAAAATAAGCTAACTTAACTTGATGCCCTAGTTTTAACTCTCCTTGGTGTTCTAATTCACCAACAATAATTTTACTCATGGTGGTTTTACCTTCACCATTTTTACCGACTAAAGCTACTTTTTTACCTTTTTCAATAAAAAAGTTTACATCCTTAAAAACTTGTTTGTCACCAAAGCTTTTAGCAACATTAATAGCTTCTACAACCACTTTTCCAGAGTGCGGAGCAGGAGGAAAATAAAAACGCATGGAGGTACTATCTTCTTCTTCAATTTCTATTCTGTCTATTTTGTCGAGTTGTTTTACTCTACTCTGCACCTGAACAGCTTTAGAAGCTTTAGACCTAAATCTTTCAATAAACTTTTCGGTATCTTGTATTTGTTTTTGCTGATTGTTGTAAGCAGCAACTTGTTGTTCTCTACGTTCTTTTCTTAATTCTAAATACTTGGAATAATAAGCTTTGTAATCGTGAACTTTTCCTAGGGTAATTTCTATGGTTCGGTTAGTAACATTATCCAAAAAAGCCTTGTCGTGAGATACCAAAACAACTCCACCTGGGTAAGTTTTTAAGAAATCTTCTAACCATTGTATAGACTCAATATCTAAGTGGTTGGTAGGCTCATCGAGCAATAACACATCCGATTTAGTAAGTAAAATTTTAGCTAATTCAATACGCATTCTCCAACCACCACTAAATTCATCTGTAAGTCGGGTAAAATCTTTTGGAGTAAAACCCAATCCTTTTAAAATGGTTTCGCAATCGGCATCAATAGAAAAACCACCCAACACATTTAATCTTTCGTTGTAATCATTCAAATGGTTTAACAAATCTAAATAACTGTCAGATTCATAATCCTCTCTGGTGGCTAATTGGTGATTAATTTCATCAATTTTAGCATTAATATCATTTACTTCTTTAAAAACAGATTTAGTTTCATCAATAACGGTATTTCCGGAAATGAAATCCATATCTTGAGGCAAGTAACCAACAGTAAAGCCTGCCGGAGTGGAAATGGTTCCACTATCGGGCTCTTGTTCGCTTGCCATAATTTTTAATAAGGTGGATTTTCCAGCACCATTTTTTCCTACTAAACCAATTCTATCGGTTTTATTTACAATAAAAGAAATACCATCAAATAGATAGCGTTCTCCAAAACTTACGGTTAAATCATTTACTCCTAACATGGGTGCGAAATTACAAATTAATCATTAGCTACAAATACTATTAATAAAGCTTTAATAAGTAACTTTGTAAAGTTTAAAATCACTAAAATGTTATCAAGTATTCTAGGGCTTAAATGTCCAAAGTGTAGAAAAGGAGATCTGTTCACACACAAAAACATGTACAGAGTTAAAGGTTTTTTTGATATGCCAAAAGAATGTCCGAATTGCGGGCAAGATTTTGAGCCTGAAAGTGGTTTTTACTTTGGAGCCATGTATGTAAGTTATGGACTGACGGTAGCCTTGAGTGTTGCTGTTTTTGCCATAACTATAATTTTTGATATTTATTCTTTAGGCTTGTTTTTATTACTTAATGGAGCAGCATTACTGGTTTTACTGCCCTATATTTTTAGGGTTTCTAGGTCTATTTGGATAAGCATTATTGTAAAATATGACCCTCCCAAAAATGATGATGAAAAAGCACAAGCATAAAATTGTTGTTGAGAAAACAGCACATTATTACTCCTTAGGAAATATTTCTACAGCAAAAACACTATGGTTTGTATTGCATGGTTATGGGTATAATGCCAATTATT
Organism: Vicingaceae bacterium; assembly: GCA_965284565.1. Classification (GTDB taxonomy): domain Bacteria; phylum Bacteroidota; class Bacteroidia; order Flavobacteriales_E; family Vicingaceae; genus BRH-c54. Next base: position 552,310 of record OZ260100.1, on the reverse strand, counting down.
TCATTCATAAATTTGATGGGATAGCAGATGAAGAAAATTTTATTGTAGCTCCAGAAGGTTTATCTAATTTTTATGTTGCAGGAGTTAGTGGTAGGGTTGGAGCAAGCTGGATGACCAAAGAAAATCGTGAAGATGAAATTCAAGACTACCTGAATTATCTTAATAGTTTATATGAAACATTACTCAGCCAAATAGATTTAATAGAAGTTAAAGTGAATGTTATTGGATTCTCGCAAGGAGGAGCAACAGCAGCAAGATGGGTAAGTGATAATAAGATAAAGTGTGCTAATTTAATATTGTGGGCAAGTGTTTTTCCTGATGATATGGAGTTTGAAGTATTAAAAACCAACATCAATTCTTTTTTGTTGTATGGCAATGATGACGAATATGTAACCCAAGAAAGAATTGATAAGCAAAAAGCTATTCTTGAAAAAGCAAACATCAATTGCAAATTAATTGAGTTTAAAGGCAAACACGATGTCCCTGCTGAAGTGCTCAAAGAGCAATGCAAATTGAATAATTGGTAGATAAAAAATTCTATGTATCTATGTGGTTCTTTTACACAGGTGTAATTAAAAAAACAATTTCCTTTTATAATGTTCTCCATTAATATACCTGCTAGAGCCTAGCAACTCTGTAGCTTCCATAACTATCATTAAAGCTTTGGGATCAGCAGAATACACCATTTTTTTGAGGATATTTATTTTACTATTATCTACCACAATAAAAATAATGTTTTTATGGTTGGAGCTGTACAAATCTTTGCCTTGCATTAATGTTCCTGTTATACCAAGCTCTTCGGTAATTTTTTGCTGTAGCTTTTCAGGATTATCTAGTGCAATATGTACAATTTTTTGATGTTTGCTTCCAGTAAGCAATAAGTTAATCAATTTAGCACTTACATAAATGCTTATTAAACTCCATAATGCCAATTCAATATCTTTAAAAACCACTCCTGCAGCTACAACCACAAGAGCATCGAGAATAAGAATAGCATCTCCGGTTTTAATATTGGCTTTTTCATTTAAAATCTTAGCAATAATGGTTCCTGCACCAGCAGAAGATTCTCCTTTAAAAATTAACCCCAAACCAATTCCAACAAAAACACCCCCATAAAGTGATGATAATAAGGTGTTATCGCTAAATGCAGCAATAGCATATATTTCACCTAGTAAATCTACAAAAAGTGCTGTTATTACAATGGTAATGATGGTTCTAATGGCAAATTTTTTTCCTAAATAATTTAGACTAAGCAACAAAAGTGGAATATTAACAAGTATTAAAATTACTCCTGTTGGCAATTCAAATAAATGGTGAAGAATAATGGAAAGTCCGGCAATGCCACCGGTTGCAATTTTATTAGGAATAAGAAATCCAACCATTCCAGCAGCTAAAAATATAGCTCCAACAATTATAAATAAATAATTTTTTAGTTCAGCTTTTAAGGAATTATCAGGCATTGTAATTCATTTTTTGTCAAGCAAAATAAGTAAAAACAAAAAGATTAAAAGATGTTATTTGTCATAATAAATTATTGAGGTTCTATCCAATCGCCATGTGATTTTATAAGCTCAATAAGTTCTTCAACAGCTTCTTTTTCTGGGACATTTCTTTTTACTACATTTTTTTCTTTGTATAGCGTTATTTTTCCTACTCCCGTACCAACATAGCCATAGTCTGCATCAGCCATTTCACCAGGTCCATTAACAATACAACCCATAATTCCAATTTTTACGCCTTTAAGGTGAGATGTTACTTTTCTAATTTTAGCAGTTGTTTCTTGTAAGTCAAAAAGTGTTCTGCCACAACTAGGGCAAGAAATATATTCTGTTTTTGAAATTCTTGTTCGTGTTGCTTGTAAAATACCAAAAGCAAGGCTGTTGAGTAAGCTATCACTGCCACAATTCTCTGCAGCAATAAAAATTCCATCACCAAGCCCATCCACCAATAAAGCCCCCATATCAGTAGAAGCATAAAGTTGAATTTGTTCATCAGTTAAATTGCCATAAGCTCTTCCGATAATTACGGGTACATCACAATTGTTTAAGATTAATTCATTAAATAAATTTCGTTGCTCAGCCATACCATGAGGGTGGTAAGTATCTATTACCAATATAGCAGTTTTGTCATTATTTATTTTATCAATGAAAGTACTATTAAGTTGATTAAGCGTTACATAAACAAAATTCAGTTTTTCGTGAGTTTCAACGTTGTTGAGGTATTCTTTTGAATCTATAAAAGGAAATGTGTTGAACTTATTTTTTTGCGTCAACCAAGTTTTATGAAGGTAAACCAATCCTAGTGTTCCTGGTACTTCAAAGTCAATTATTTTGTTGCCAAGAAAAACATAATCGCAAGCCATTTCGCCAATATTCCATTTATCTAAAGGAACAGAGTAATTGTATCCTAACGCGAAAAACGAAGCTGGTTTTATATTTTCTTTCAGGCTAAAATCAGCCATTATTCTTGGTACACTTGAACCGCCAATATTTAATACCTCGTTGGTTTTTCTTTTGTTGTATTCAAAAGGATTAATGGCATATTTTTTTATTGGAGCTATAGGTGTTTCTATAGTTCTATTGCTATATCTTTCTACTAGTGTTTTGGCAACAGGAATTTCAAATTCGGGTTCTTCGGTAAGTGAAACACGGATGGTATCTCCTAAACCATCTTCTAAAAGTGTTCCTATACCAACTGCCGATTTAATTCTACCATCTTCGCCATCACCAGCTTCGGTAACTCCTAAATGCAAAGGATAATTCATTCCTTCTTCCATCATTTTGTTTACCAATAATCGGTAAGCTTGAACAACCACTAATGTATTGCTGGCTTTCATAGATAGCACAATATTATGGTAATCTAAATCTCTGCAAATGCGTAAAAATTCCATGGCAGATTCCACCATTCCAAGTGGCGTGTCGCCATATCTGCTTAAAATCCTATCGGATAAAGAACCGTGATTGGTTCCAATACGCATAGCTGTACCGTGTTCTTTGCAAATTTTCACTAAGGGTTCAAAACTTTTTCTGATACGTTCTAATTCTTCATAATAAGATTCATCTGTATAATCTAATGTTTCAAACTTCTTTTTGTCAGCATAATTTCCGGGGTTTATTCTAACCTTTTCTACTATTTTAGCAGCAATTTCAGCAGCGTTAGGTGTAAAATGTATATCGGCAACCAATGGGGTATTATAACCTTTTTTTCTAAGTTCAGCTTTAATATTAGCTAAATTTTCAGCTTCTTTTTTACTGGGAGCAGTAATTCTAACAATTTCGCATCCTGCATTTATCATTCTGATAGCCTGAGCAACAGTAGCCTCGGTGTTCATTGTATCTGTAGTGGTCATAGATTGAATACGAATAGGATTATTACCTCCAATTCCAACATCTCCTACCATTACTTCTCTGGTTTTAAATCTTTTATATGATGTTAGGTTTTTGCAATAAATGTTGTTCATAATAATAAAGGGCTAAATTTTTAACAAAAGTAAGACTAAAATGTTCCTCAATTCAAATCAAAACTAAAGTTATATATAAAATCAAAAATATACTAATTACCGTTTATAAACTAGAACCTACCGTTTATATATTAAAACCGACACAACCTATATTTCTAGTGGTAAAATTAGTGAGCTACACGTAATATTACATTGCGAAATAAAAAACTTTTGTTATGAAAACGGCATCTAATATCTCAAACACTATCGGAAATACCCCTAAAAAAAATATTTCTGAGTTATTAAAAACTTCTAAAAAATTAGAAATTATTAAATACATTATATTGTTGTTTTTAATGATTTTAGGTTTTGGAATAATTTCTTTAGCCGCCCGCAATGTACCTACTTCAGGTGGTGGTGGTAATAAAGGAGGAGGTAATGGTCCAGTAAGTTCAGCGGATTGTGCACCAGCGATAGCAATAGCTACATTAGAGTTAAACAACATTAGAGCGAGAGTAGAAGGGACAGGAGGGAGTATGTGGATGGATAGAGCGAACAATTTATCGATGTACAATGTACCGAAACAAAAGACAGCAGATGACCCTAGATATACATCAATATTTGCTGGGTCATTATGGATGGGCGGAAGAGACGTAAACGGGCAGTTAAAGATAGCAGCAGTAACATTTAGGTCAAGTGGTAATGATTTTTGGCCAGGACCATTAAACACATCAACAGCAGAGATAGACCCTGCTACATGTCAAAAATTTGACGAACATTTTGGGATATCAAGATCAATGGTAGATAGGTTTGTAGCATGGTATCAAGCAGGTCAAGATGATATAATAAATGGAACTACAACACAGATAGATAACTTTCCAGGTTATCAAGTACCAGACATAATATTAAACTGGCCAGCACATGGAGAGTCTGGATTAGGACAAGATTGGCATTTAGCCCCATTTTATGACAGAGATGGCGATGATTTTTATGATCCAACGCAAGGCGATTATCCTAAATATGATTTGATAGGCGATATAGACTGTAGAACAACAAGAGATATCAGGTTATTTGGAGATACCACGATATGGTTTGTGTTTAATGATAAAGGGAATGTTCACTCAGAGTCACAAGGTCCATCGATAGGGATGGAGATAAGAGGTCAGGCATTTGCTTTTGCCACTAATGATGAGGTAAATAACATGACATTTTACAACTATGAGATGATAAATAGATCTACTTTTACTTTAACTGAGACATTTTTTGGTCAGTGGGTAGATGCCGATTTAGGGAATGCCGAAGATGATTATGTAGGCTGTGATGCAGAAAGAGGTTTAGGTTTTTGTTATAATGGAGATGCTTTAGATGAAGACAATCAGGCAGCATTAGGATATGGAGCCACACCACCAGCAATAGGAGTAGATTTTTTTGAAGGGCCATACATGGATAATGATACGATAGACAATCCATTAACAGAAGTAGTACAAGATGCGATAGATTCATTAGGGATACCTTATGGCGGGTTAGGATTAGGTTATGGAGATGGGATAGTAGATAATGAGCGATATGGGATGCGAAAGTTTATTTATTACAATAGAGGATCAGGGCAATTTCCAGGAGATGGAGACCCAGTAAATGCATTACAACATTACAACTATCTAAAAGGGATATGGAGAGATGGAGCACCTATGGTATGGGGCGGTAACGGACACCCATCATCAGGAGGTACTATCCTAGCAGACTTGTTGTTTCCAGGAGATTCAGACCCATTACACTGGAGTACCTTAGGAGTAACACCAACTCCAGTACCATGGAATGAGTTTAATGCCAACACAGGAGGGACACCAAATACAGCATTTGACAGAAGGTTTTTACAATCAGCAGGACCATTTACCTTAGAGCCAGGAGCAGTAAACGATTTAACAGTAGGAGTAGTATGGGCAAGAGCAGCTACAGGAAATAATTTAGCCTCCATACAAAATCTAAAAACAGCCGATGATAAAGCTCAAGCTTTATTTGACAATTGCTTTAAGATAGCTGAGGGACCAGATGCACCAGATATTACTTTTCAAGAGTTAGACAAGGAATTGATATTATTTTTAACCAACAAAGTAGTATCCAATAATTATAATGAGACATACAACATGAAGGATCCATTTATTGCGATACCAGATACTATGGATGGAGTATATCAAGGGACAGATGATGATAAAGATACCTTAAGATTTTATGATTTTCAAGGCTATCAGATATTTCAAGTAAAAAATGCATCCATAGGCGTAGAAGAGTTGTATGAACCAGAAGTATCAAGGTTATTAGCCCAAGTAGATATAAAAGATGGAGTAAAACAATTAGTAAACTTCACCTTTGATGAGAGCTTAAATGCTAACGTACCACAAGAGATGGTAAATGGGGAAGACAAAGGCATAAAACATTCCTTTAGAGTAACCAGAGATTTATTTGCATCAGGTGATGATAGATTAGTAAATCATAAGACGTATTATTATATAGCAATAGCCTATGGATACAATAATTTTAAAAATTATGATCCAAATGATCCATTAAGATTAGACGGACAAAAGAAGCCATATATAGCCAGTAGAAAAACAGGCGGAGGGGGAGGAATAACCTCTTTTGCAGCGATACCACATAACCCAGCACCAGAGGCAGGAGGTACTTATGCTAATTCAGTATATGGAGATCAACCACAAATAACCAGAGTAGAAGGGCAAGGAAATGGAGGAAATGATTTAAAACTTACATCAGGCACAGAAACAAGAATAGTAGCCAACAACTTTGATGACTTTTTGGTTTATGAAAAAGGATATGGACCAATCAATGTAAAAGTAGTAGATCCATTAAATGTATCAGCAGGAGCGTATAGAGTACAATTTAGCGATACAGCAACCCTTGGTAATTTAGGAGATGCTTATTGGACACTATATGCACCAAATGGAGATGTGATAAACTCAGATCAAAGTATAAAAATAGAAAACGAGCAAATCATATTAGACCATGGGATATCAATAAGCATAGTACAAGCAAAGAATGCAGGAGAAGAAGCAGAGTTAGGTAATGGATTAATAGGAGGGAGTATAAGTTTTTCAGACCCAAGCAAACCATGGTTAACAGGGTTTAGAGATAGAGAAGGACAGACAGATGACAACTGGATACGCTCAGGAACATCACAATTTGCACCAAGTGGATCAGACCCATATGATGATTACTCTTTATCCCCACAAGATGTGAGTAATCCGACAGGTTTTGTAGATCCCGAGCAATATTTTGAAGGAGTAGTAGATGGGGCTTGGGCACCATATAGGTTAGTATCCTATATATCAGATGCGAATGTTCAGTTAGATGCTGTAGGATTAGGATTGTTGAGTGGGAATTCAGTAAAAAGGTCGAGTTTAACCAATGTTCCATCAGTAGATATTGTATTTACATCAGATAAGAGTAAATGGAGTAGAGCCATGGTGTTAGAAGCGCAAACTCAAACAGGCTTAGCACAAGGAGGAGCAAAGCACATCCATTTAAGAAGTGAGCCAAGTGTAGATAAGAATGGTAATCCAGATGGAACAGGCACAGGAATGGGTTGGTTTCCAGGCTATGCAATAAATGTAGAAACAGGCGAACGATTAAACATAGCCTTTGCAGAAGACAGTTGGTTAGGAGGTGAGAATGGAAGAGACATGAAGTGGAATCCAACAACAAATAGCGAGTCAGGAATGATGGGAGGAAAACACTATGTATATGTATTTAGAGGAGGAAACGTGCCTGCTCCAATAGGAAGTTTACCAACATATGATGGTTGTTCAGCATTAGCTAACATAATGGCAAACGGACCAGATTTAAATAGAATGTTAGCATTTAGTAGCTGTGTATGGGCAGGGGTACCGATTTTAGCAGAAGGACAAAGCCTACTATCAACAACAGCAAAAGTAAGTTTACGCGTATCAAGAAGGTACACCAGTTTTACCACAGCCTCAACCACTAACAATGGTTTACCAATGTATGGATTTGATATGACAGGATTAGAAACGATAAAAGGCAATGCAGATTTATTAAAAGACTCTGTATTAGCAATGATAAACGTAGTTCCAAATCCATACTATGCTAACTCAGCATATGAAACAGGTAAGTTAGATAATAGAATAAAAATAGTAAACCTACCAGAAGAGTGTACAATATCCATCTATAATGTAAATGGAACATTAATGAGAAGATTCAACAAAGCCGATCCGAAAACAAGTTTAGATTGGGACTTGAAGAACTTTGCAGATGTACCAGTAGCAGGAGGCGTATATTTAATGCATATAGATGTACCTAATATAGGAGAAAGAACGCTTAAATGGTTCGGTGTTATTAAACCTACTGATTTAAACGGGTTTTAGTTAAACCTTAAAGCTTTGGGTATGGAGGCTTAACCTCCACCCTCCATGTCCTTTGCTTTTTTTAAATTAATATCGTTTCTTCTGAAAAAAAGTTTGAAGCAATAGAGCAGCTTCATTCTCTAAAATACCTTTTACCACTTGTGTTTTAGGATGTAAAAGTGAAGGAGAAATTCTTTCAAAACCTCTTTTTTCATCACTTGCCGCAAAAACTATTTTTTTAAGTTGTGTCCAATAGCTTGCTCCTGCACACATAACACATGGTTCTAGTGTTACATAAAGTGTACATTCATTCAAGTATTTACCACCTAAAAAATCAGTAGCCGAAGTAAATGCCAACATTTCTGCATGTGCAGTTACATCGTTTAATCTTTCTGTCATGTTGTGAGCACGAGCAATAATTTTGTTGTCGCAAACAACTACAGCTCCAACAGGCACTTCGTCTTCATTAAAAGCTTTTTGAGCTTCTTTGAGTGCCTCTTTCATGAAATGTTCATCAGAGAATATAGATAACATTAGTTGGTGGTTTGAGCTTTAGGAGTGATGAAATAATGAGCAATAATCGACCAAATAACATAAATTAATACAATTATTGGCATGGCAGCTATGTTGGTAAAAATTAATAATCCCAACCAAAGTAATACAAAAGAAAAAGGCAATTTGTTGTTAGCCCATTTCATAGATTTAAATTTTAAAGCAAACATGGGTATTTCGGCTACTAATAAAAATGAAAATACAACTCCAAATCCAAGCATAATTAATGGATTAGAAACAATAGGTTGTATAATGTCCGAAACATCTACTATCATTGGTAAATCAGGGAAAAGATAAAGCAACATGCAAAAGATAAAAAAGTTAGCATTAGCCGGAGTTGGTAATCCGTAAAAAGTAGTAGATTGCCTAGTATCATTATTAAATTTTGCTAATCTGAACGATGAAAAAACAGGAATAATAAAAGCAATGTACATTAACCAAGGGTATTGTGTAAGTAACTCTATTGGTTGATTTTGGTTAAGAATTTTTACATATTGATACAACAATAAACCTGGTGCCAATCCAAAAGAAATCATATCCGATAGTGAATCTAAGTCTTTACCAATGCCACCTGAAACGTTTAACATTCTTGCTGCAAAGCCATCAAGAAAATCTAGGGCAGAGGCAATAATTAATAAATAACATGCTATTGCTAAATCGCCTTCAAAAGCGTTTACAATTGCCAAGCAGCCACATAATAAATTGCCTGTTGTTATTAAGTTGGGTATATGTTTCTTCAAAGTATGAATTAATTTTGGCTTCAAAAATAACTAATATTAACGCTAAAAATAATAGAAAGGCTATTTAATTGTTTTAAACAGAAATGAAGTCAAAGCAATAAAAAATTAGAAATCATGTTAATTGCTTACAAATTACTAATTTTATCCTTTAAAAAAATTATTTTTTGGCAAACAGACTCCTTATATTAGTATTACTATTACTTACGTTTGAAGGTTTTTCACAAACTTCTGCACCAAAATATAGTAATGAATTTTTAGCTATTGGTGTTGGTGCGAGAGCTTTAGGGATGTCTAATGCACAAGTAGCATCAGTAAATGGAGTTACCTCAGGTTATTGGAATCCAGCAGGATTAACCCAACTTACAGGCGATTTTCAGGTAGATTTAATGCATGCAGAATATTTTGCAGGAATAGCTAAATACGATTATGGAGCCTTTGCTACAAAAATTGATAGTGTGAGTGCTTTTGGGTTTTCTGTAATTCGATTTGGAGTGGACGATATTCCAAATACCACCCAGTTAATTGATGCTAATGGAAACATAGATTATGACCGAATTTTTTCTTTTTCTGTAGCCGATTATGCCTTTCTTTTCTCTTACGCAAGAAAATCTAAAATTGAAGGATTAAGCTATGGCGCAAACGTAAAAGTAATTTATCGTCAAGTAGGGGATATGGCTAAAGCATGGGGCTTTGGTTTTGATGCAGGAGCTCAATATCATACTAAAAACAAATGGGCTTTTGCAGTTATGGCAAGAGATGTTACCTCTACTTTTAACGCTTGGAGTTTTTCTTTAGATCAAAATACCCTTGATGTTTTTGAAGCTACAGGCAATGAAATTCCTGATAACTCAATTGAAATTACACTTCCAAAAATTATTTTAGGAGTTGCAAAAAGTGCTAAAATCAGTAATAAATTTGGTGTACTTGGAGAAGTAAATTTTGATTTAACTACAGATGGAAAAAGAAATGTATTGATTACAGGAAAGCCTTTTAGTGTTGATCCTCATGCAGGAATTGAGGCCAATTACAGTCAACTGATTTTTTTAAGATTGGGGGTAGGCAATATCCAAAAAACAACAGATATTTATCAGGCAGAGCAAATTTCGTGGCAACCTAATTTTGGTATTGGCGTTAAGTTTAAAGGAATTAGTTTAGATTATGCATTTACAGATATTGGTGATCAATCCGAAGGACTTTATTCCAATGTTTTTTCATTAAAATTTGAAATCAATAAAAAAATAGTTACTGCTGAAAGATTTAATTAAAAGGATAATTTTCAGTTAGTTATTTTTTGTAACTTTATAATACCTTAAAACTAAAATAAGAAAAAATTACTTTCCATTGAAAAACATAAAAAAAATAGTATTTCACCTCGTTTGTATAACTATTTTTTTAGCTAGTTTTTTTACGCTTAAAGCTCAACCTTTTAATAACAGTTGGATTAATTATAATCAGCAATATTTTCAATTTAAAATAGCTGAAACAGGTATTTACAGGATTGATTCTACAACACTTTTTAATGCAGGAATTCCTTTAAGCATTATAAACCCACAGAATTTTCAACTATTTGCTAGAGGGCAAGAAATTCCAATTTATATTGAAGGAGAAAGTGATGGCATTTTTAATCAAAATGATTTTATAGAATTTTATGCTCAGCATAATGACGGTTGGTTTGATGAAGGGCTTTACGGAAGTGCAACAGACCATCCTAATCCTTATTATAGCTTAACAACAGATACCATTTCTTATTTTCTTACATGGAATAATTCAACAGCTAATAATAGAATTACTGTAGAAACAGACATCAACTTTTCGGCATATACCCCAATTCCTTACTTTACTAAAGAAAACGTTGAGTTTTATACAGCTGGAAATGGAACTACTAACCCTTATTATGATGGAGAAACTATTAATATTGGTGGGAGTGGCGTTTCGCTTTTTGGTTACGCTTCTACAGAAGGGTGGTTCGATTTACCTTATAATTTAGGAGCTGCTACTACTAAAAACATTAATTCTAAAGAAGTTTATACTTTAGGACCAAGTGCCAAGTTAGAAGCTGTTGTATTGGGGCAATCAGATTTTAGTGGAACATCAGCAAATAACCAACACCTTAGAGTTGTTAGCGCTGGTCAGCAATATGATTCTATTTTTAAAGGGTATAAAAAAATAGATGTATTAATGAGTTTAACCCCCAATATGTTAGGAGCAAACACTACGTCAGTTACATTTTCTAGTATAAACAGTTTAGGAGCATCGGTTGCCAGACAAGCAGTTTCTTATGTTAAATTAAGCTATCCACATTTACCAAATATGGAAAACACTACTGTTTTTGATAATTTTTTTATTGAGGACAATATCTTCCAATCCAAATCATACTTAAGATTTACCAATTTTAATCCTTCTGGAAATGTGCTTTTCTATGATTTGACAAACAGCAAGAAAATAACCGTAGTGCAAGATTCAGGCTATTTTAAGTGTTTAGTACCAAATGCCAATGGGTATAAAGCGTGTTATTTAACATCAGATGGGGAAGTGCAAAATGTTACAGCTCTTAACCCGATTAATGGTACAGGTTTTTTTACAGATTACGCTGCTAATCCTATTGATACCGCTTTTTTAATCATTACTCATCAGAGTTTATTGAGTGGAGCAACAGATTATGCTAATTACAGACAAAACCCAGCTTTTAATGTAAACCCACAAAATCCTGCAATTTTTACTGTAGGAGAAATATATCAACAGTTTGCTTATGGCATTGAAAAACATCCGCTAGCAATAAGAAGTTTTTTAGATTATTTATTAAATACTTGGCCAACAAAACCTAATTACTTGTTTTTATTAGGGAAATCTGTTAAGTCAAAAGAATGTAGAAAAAGTACACAAAATTATCAGAATTGCTTAGTACCTTCTTATGGAGAACCTGCTTCTGACAATATGATAACAGCAGGGCTGGGAGTTAATCTGTTTTCAACAGCAATCCCTACAGGAAGGTTGGCAGCAAAAAATAATACAGAAATAACTTGGTATTTAAACAAAGTACAACAACATGAAAACCCCTTGTTGGGCAATAATGGAGAAACAGAATGGATGAAAAAAGTACTGCATTTTGCTGGGGGAGTAAATTCTAGTGAGCAAAATACTTTTCAAACTTATTTAAATAGTTATAAAAATATTATTGAGGATACTTTGTTTGGTGGAGATGTAACTACCTTTACAAAAACTACAACAGCTCCAATTCATATTACTTTATCAGACTCTATAAAAAGTTTAATAGGCAATGGCGTTGCTATGATGACATTTTTGGGTCATGCCTCAGCAACAGGTGGTTTTGATCAAAATATTGATGACCCACACCTTTGGCCTAATCAGCAAGGAAGATATCCATTATTAACAGGATTGGCTTGTTATGCAGGAGATATTCATCTGCCCGGAGCAAATAGCACTAGCGAAGAGCATGTAATTATTGATAACAGTGGGGTAATTGGTTTTGTTTCTTCTGTAGATTTAGCTACTTCTTTTGCTTTAAATAAATTTGCCAACGAGTTTTATAAAAATATTTCCTACAAAAATTATGGAAAAAGTATAGCAGAGCATATTCAAAGTACAACAGCTTATACCACACAGTCAACAGGAGCAAGTATTAAAAATTTTGATAATGCAACAGCTCTTAATATTACTTACCATGGAGACCCAGCAATAAAGTTGCACACCTTTGAAAAACCTGATTACATGATTAATCAATCATCGATTAGTTTTAATCCGAGTATTGTTACTTCAGCATTAGATTCTTTTGAGGTAAATGTAATTGTAACCAATTTAGGCAAAGCTATCGACACCACTATCATTTTAAGTCTTACTAGAGACTATCCAAATGCAAATTTTTCGGATACGACTTACCTAAAGTCTATTGCAGCTCCTCATTATAAAGATACTTTTGCTTTTAAACTTCCTGTAGATGTTATTAGAGGAATGGGAATGAACAACTTTACTATTATGGTAGATGCTCCTCCAATTAATATTGACGAACTTGATGAAAACAATAATGTAGTTTCAAAACAATTAAATATTCGTTCGGATAATATTTTACCTGTTTATCCTTATCATTTTTCTATAGTTCCAAATCAGGGAATAACCCTTAAAGCATCAACAGCATTTCCGTTTCAGGCTCCTGCAGATTATGTTTTTGAAGTAGATACAACAGATTATTTTAATAGTCCGATTAAGGAAAGAGTTACTTTATTTAGTCAACCTGGAGGGGTTGTAACATGGACCCCAAATCTTTTACAAAATATGCCTGATAGCATGGTTTACTTTTGGAGAGTAAGTAAAGATTCGTCTTCAACCGCTAGTTATAATTGGCAAATGCGATCTTTTCAATACATTCAAAACAAAGAAGGTTGGCAACAAGAACATATTTTCCAATTTGAAAATAACCCTATGCAATTAGTAGGATATAGCCGACCCAATAGATTGTTTAGTTTTCAAAATAAAGTAAGTACATTAAAAGCACTTACAGATGGAGCTATAGGAAGTGCAACAGTAAATGGACCAACTAACTGGTCAGAAGGTTCAATTCCTTCATATTTTATTGATCAACAAAGAATTGCAGGAAACGGTTGGGGAGCAAACAGTGCCATTCATGTTACTGTTTTAGATACTATTTCTTTTGATTATTGGAAACCCTTAGAAATGAATATGGGTCAGCTTAACATTCCTGGTTCAAACCCAAACCAGGCACCATCTAAATTTTTTATTTTCCAAAATGGAAACCCAGCTCAAATGAATGCTTTAGCTAGCATGCTTACAGATAGTGTTCCTAATGGATATTATATATTAATGTGGACATGGTACTGGAATATGTTTTGGGGTTATGCACCACTTCCAACCAATGTAAATACGGCATTAGCTAATCTTGGTGCAACACAAGTTCCAATGGCTCAAGATAGTTTGCCTTTTGCTTTTTTTGTTAAAAAAGGAACTCCTACTTCTGTAGTTGAAAATGTTGGTTCGAGTATTACAGAAAAAGGTGTTTCTGTAAGTGCTACCATTACCGGTTCGGCAAATTTTGGTAATATATTTTCCCCACCTTTAGGGCCTGCCGTCAGCTGGGATTCCCTCTCATGGCGAATGACACCATTAGAAAATCCTTCAAAAGATAGTACTGTTTTAAATGTTTTTGGTATTGATAACAATGGCAATGAAACTCTGTTGATTAGCAACCTGCCTACAGATTCGGGAGATATTAGAATTACCAATCAAATTAATGCAAGCCAATACCCTTACCTAAAATTAAACGCACATATTACAGATGACTCCTTGTTTACAGCACCGCAATTACATAGGTGGCAAGTAACTTATGAAGATATTCCTGAAGCGGCTCTTTCGCCAAATATTTACTTTTCTTTTTATAATGATACGGTGCATGAAGGTGAAAAAATAAGACTTTCTATAGCAGTAAAAAATATTAGCCGACATAACATGGATAGCTTGTTAATTGCTTTTAATGTATTAAATAAATACAATCAGGTAATTCCTATAAATTATCCTAGACAAGCCCCATTATTGGCAGACAGTGTACTGATGGTTAACTTAGAATTTTCAACACAAGGAATGGCAGGGATAAATAGTTTACTTATTGAGGTAAACCCGAATAATGACCAATTAGAAAAATATCATTTTAATAATTTGGCAGAAATTCCTTTTTACGTACATGATGATAAAATCAATCCGTTGTTAGATGTTACCTTTGATGGAACACATATTTTAGATGGTGATATTGTTTCGCCAAAATCGGAAATTGTAATTGAATTGAAAGATGAAAATTTGTTTTTAGCTTTAAACGATACAGCCGATTTTGCTGTATGGATTACCTCTCCCGATGGTGTTGAAAAACGAGTTTACTTTAACAGTAACGGACAAGAAATAATGCAATTTATTCCTGCTTCTTTACCAAAAAATAGTGCTAAAATAATTTACCCTGCTTATTTTGATAAAGATGGACATTATAAACTTAGAGTTCAAGCTAATGATGTTTCTAAAAATGAATCGGGAAGTAATGATTATTTAATTGGTTTTGAAGTAATTCACAAGTCAACTATTACCAATATTGTTAATTATCCTAATCCGTTTACTACATCAACACGCTTTGTGTTTACACTAACGGGAAGCCAAGTACCAGATATTTTTAAAATTCAAATTATTACCATTACCGGAAAAGTAGTGAGAGAAATACATAAAGAAGAACTGGGTAACATTAAAATAGGTAGAAATATCTCAGATTTTGCTTGGGATGGTACCGATCAATATGGCGATAGACTTGCTAACGGACTTTATCTTTATAGGGTGATTACTAAAATTAATAACACCGATATTGAACACAGAGAAACAAGTGCCGATAACTACTTTAAAAAAGGATACGGTAAAATGTATTTGTTTAGATAATAATTATTAATTATTATCAATAAAACCACCACCAATAAGGTCGTTGCCATCATAAAAAACAGCTGACTGCCCTGGAGCTACACCTTGTACATCTTCAAAAAACTCAATTTTTATTCTGCCATCTTCTAAGGGAACTAAATTGCTCAATTTTCCTTTATCTTTATAACGGATTTTGCTAAGTGCCTCCATTTCATTGGTAATTTGCTCGTATTTTATAATGTTTGGATTACGTACAAAGACTTCTTTTTTCTTTAAGTCTTCTTTTGTACCCAATACTACTTGGTTGTTGGTCGCATCAATTTTTATAACATAACGAGGGTCGCCAAAAGCAAGTTCTAAGCCTTTTCTCTGACCAATAGTATAAAAAGGATAGCCTTTATGTTTTCCAATTACATTGCCTTCAGTATCTAAAAAATCTCCACCATCTACTTTTTCTTCTAAACCATCTATTCTTCTTTTTAAAAAGCCTCTGTAATCATTATCGGGAACAAAACAAATTTCAAAACTTTCGTTTTTCTTTGCTAATTCTTTGTAGCCTCTATCAAATGCCATTTTACGAATAGTTGGTTTGTCCATTCCGCCAAGAGGAAAAATAGTTCTTGCTAAACTTTCTTGAGAAAGTCCCCATAATACATAAGATTGATCTTTGTTTTCATCCAAACCTTTAGAAATAATATACCTGCCATTTTCCTGACGGATTTGAGCGTAATGTCCTGTGGCAATAAATTCACAACCTAATTGATCAGCTCTTCTTAAAAGTGCATCCCATTTAATATGGGTGTTGCATAAAACACAAGGGTTTGGTGTTCTTCCTGAAAGGTATTCATCAACAAAATTATCTATAATAAAATCGCCAAATTCTTTACGGATATCTAAAATTATATGGTGAAAACCATTTTCTACAGCCAACATTCTAGCATCATTAATATCATCTAAGCTACAACAACCAGTGGTTTTTCTTGCTCCTCCAGAAGTAGCATAGTCCCATGTTTTCATGGTCATTCCTATTACTTCATACCCTTGTTCGTGTAGTAACAAAGCAGCCACAGAACTATCAATCCCTCCACTCATTGCTACTAGCACTTTTCCTTTATTACTCATTTGTTTTTTGTTTATTAGTAGGTTTAGTTTTGTTTGAATAAATCCTCAAACTCTAAATAATCTTTTTTTTCTTTTTTTATGGTGTCGGTATTGATAATCATATCATCTTTGTTGGCATCAATTCGTCTTCCATAATTATATTCTACTTTCTTTTTAGTTGAACCATCTTCATTGTAGTATAACCAAATTCCATGTTTTACATCTTTAGCATATTTGCCAGCTAGCTGCATTAGCCCATTTTCATAATAGTAAACTCCTTTGCCTTCTAACCTACCTTTAATATAAATATGGTGAGATTTTATTTTACCATTTTCATAGTAAGTTTTCCAGTCACCTTCTTCAATATTATTAGTATAGTTTTTTTCTTCAGCAACATTACCGTTAGGGTAATAAATTTTCCAAATTCCTTCTCTTATACCACTTACATAAAATTCTTCGGCTAGAGTGTGTCCGCTAATACTGTAATAGGTCCACAAACTGTCTTTTTCCTGATTTTCATATTTTCCTGTAGATTTTAATTCTCCTGTTTTGTAATAAAAATTAGCATAAGAACCATTTTTTAAATGATGCACTTTCATGCTTAATTTGCCTTCATCATTATAATGCAAAAACATTCCGGTTGGCTTATCATTCTTAAATTGACCTTTATATCTAAGATAACCTGTAGGGTGATATTTTTCCCAATAACCTTGTTTTTTGCCATTTGCATCCACCTTGTTGGTATCTTGAGCAATAGCTAAAGTGGTTAGTATGGTTAGTATAATTGTAAGGATTAATTTCATCTTTGGTAGTTATTTATTTTTCTTTTCAAATTTCTTTTGTGGTAAGACACTCATAACGGGTACTTCAGATTTGTTAATAATAGCCTGAGCTTTAGAGCCTATAAATAATTCTTTAAAATCGTTTTCTTGTTGAGTCATTATTAAAATTAAATCAGCAGTAATGTTTTCAGCATAATCGAGCAAAGCACTAACTAATTTTTTCTTACCTTTTTCTATAGGGATTAACGCTGTTTCACATTTAATATTTTCTTTTTCTATCAATACTTTCACATCATTAATTTGTTCTTCAAGTTTTGATAAAGCTTCATTTTTATCTGAAAGTATAATAGAAGCAACATTAATTTGTGCATTGAATAGCTTGGCTAATTTAATGCCAATGTTCACTTTGTCAGTTGTAGCTTTGGTTAAATCTAACGGAAGTAAAATTTTTCTACAACCTTTTTGGTGCTTCTTTCCTTTAATAGTGATTACTGGACAAGGAGAAGTTTTTACCACTCGTAAAGAGTTAGAGCCAATAAACTTACCTCTTGCAGCTCCCTGAGTTCCCATCACTATCATTTTTGCTTTGATGGATTTAGCTGTTTTTACAATTTTATTGTAAACAGAACCTTTGGTAAGCATATAAGAAATAGGTACGCCACTTTCTTTAGAGGAATCTTCAGCTAAGGTTTTTAGGTTTTTTTCTACCGCTTCTTTTAGTCCACTAACTTCTGAGAAAAATACTTTTATTACGGGGTTTAGTTCTTCAAGTACATAAAGCAAAACAATTTCAGCATCCTGAATTTTAGCAAGATTGTAAGATTGTTTCAATGCAATTAACGATTGTTCTGAAAAATCTATAGGAACTAATATTTTGTTTTGTTTAGTCTTCATAATATTTAATTTGAGGCTAATTCTTTTTTAAATTCAGAAGTAGTATGGAAAGTTATTTCAGGATAATCAGCTTGTGCACTTTGTAATAAAAAGGCACTTTGAGCTAAGAAAACATCATTTCCATCTTTATCTATAGCAATGTACTGACTTTTTCGCATTTTAAACTCTTCTATTTTAGCCTCATTATCCGAAGTCATCCAACAAGCTTTATGCAAACTCTTAGCTTCAAACTCTGCCGATGCTCCATACTCGTGTTTTAAACGATGTTGAATAACCTCAAACTGTAATTCTCCAACTGTACCAACAATTTTTCTGTTACCCGGTTGTTGAATAAACAACTGAGCTACACCTTCATCGGTAAGCTGCTGAATACCTTTTTCCAGCTGCTTGGTTTTCATTGGGTCTTTATTAATAAGCTCTTTGAAAATTTCCGGAGAGAAACTTGGAATTCCTTGAAATTCTATTTTTTCTCCTTCGGTAAGCGTATCACCAATTTTAAAATTTCCAGCATCATATAAACCAATTACATCACCTGGAAAAGCTTCATCAATTACGCTTTTATCCTGAGCCATAAAACTGGTAGGATTGTTAAACCTTAATTTTTTATCGGTAGCTACATTGTAGTAAAACTTGTTTCTTTCAAATGTTCCCGAACAAATTCTTAAAAAAGCAATTCTATCTCGGTGTTTAGGGTCAAGATTGGCGTGTATTTTAAAAATAAATCCTGTAAAATTAGGTTCTGTAGGTTCTACCATTCTTATGTTGGTTGCTCTGCTTCTTGGGCTTGGAGCAATTGCTAAGAATGTATCTAACAATTCTTGAACACCAAAATTGTTTAGAGCACTACCAAAAAATACTGGAGCTAATTGTCCAGCACGGTATTTTTCTACATCAAAGGCATCATAAACTCCTTCAATAAGCTCTACATCTTCTCTTAGTTTTGGAGCGTCATTTTCAATTATTTCATCCAATAAAGGGTCACTTAGATCTTTAATACTTACAATTTCTCTTTCAATTTTTGTTTTATTGGAATCAAATAAATTCAGGTGTTTTTCATATAAATTATAAACGCCTTTAAAAGTTGCTCCAATACTTATAGGCCAGCTTAAAGGTCTTACTTTTATATCTAAAGTAGTTTCAATTTCATCCAACAAATCAAACGGATTTTGACCTTCTCTATCCATTTTGTTTATGAAAACAATAACAGGAGTATCACGCATTCTACAAACTTCCATCAACTTTTTGGTTTGAGCTTCCACACCATTGGCACAGTCAATTACCAAAATAACGCTATCAACGGCTGTTAGTGTTCTGTAAGTATCTTCAGCAAAATCTTTGTGACCAGGAGTATCTAGAATATTGATTTTAGTGTCTTTATAATTAAAAGCCATTACCGAGGTAGCAACAGAAATTCCTCTTTGCTTTTCAATTTCCATAAAATCGGAAGTAGCAGTTTTCTTAATCTTATTAGATTTTACAGCACCTGCCGTTTGTATCGCACCACCAAATAACAATAATTTTTCGGTAAGCGTTGTTTTACCCGCATCGGGGTGACTAATAATGCCAAAAGTTCTTCTTTTTGCTATTTCTTTCTCTAAACTCATGCCGCAAAATTAGCTTTTTTTTGTGGATAGACAGCTTCCGATATAGGGATTATAAAAACTATCAACTACGCCCCCTTTTACCCTTATAAACAGAACATTTGGTTAAATTAAAATAAATGTTATATTTGTTGGACATAAGAAATATATGCGTAATTAGCTTGAAGCGTAAATAAAGAAGTTGTTGCCACACATATTTAAACCCAATTGTACATTTAGCATATTTGGTTTTTGTTAACGCTCAATGGAATGTTGAAAAGTTTTGAACCGAATTTATAAATTATAAAAGGAGACTTATTATATTTGACGAATATTGTCAAGTTAAATTAATCAAGTGATAATTCACAAATGAAAAATAGCAAATTGGTAGGTGAACTACTTCGAGAAAAAAGAGAAGAAAAAGGATTGCTTTTAAGGCACGTTTCTGCGGAATTGGATATTGACACAGCTATACTTAGCAAAATTGAAAGAAGCGAGCGAAAAGCAACTAAAGAACAGATATTAAAACTGGCAGAGATACTTGATTTGAATAAAGAAGATTTACTTGTTCAATACTTGAGCGAAAAAATACTCTATGAAATAAAAGACGAAGAACTGGGAGAAAAAGCACTGAAAGTAGCAGAACAGCAAATCAAATATATTAACAAAAAGAACAGCGGAAAGTGATGGAACTAAAATTAGAACTATTAGAATATCAAGAAACCGCTATCAAATCTGTAATAGATGTCTTTGACGGTTCTGTAAAAAATACTTTTGACAATGCTTCCGTTGACGGCATTCGCTCAAATGTTTGTTCGCTTACCTCCGAACAAATTACCCAAAACATACAAACTGTTTTAAAAGAAAATACAATTAGTGATGAAGTTGCTAAACTTACAGACGACCAAGAATTAACCATTGAAATGGAAACAGGAACTGGTAAAACTCTTGTTTACATCAAAATGATTTACGAATTATATAAGCACTACAATTTTACTAAATTCATCATACTTGTTCCTTCGGTTGCTATTAGACAAGGTGTATTGAGCACGCTTTCGACATTTGAAAAGCAATTGGAAGATATTTACGGCTTTACCCCTAAATCATTTGAGTACAACAGTAAAAAGCTCAATAAAGTAACGCACTTTATTGAAGAACAACATCCTCAAATAATGGTAATGACTTTGGCTTCTTTTAACTCGGAAGACAAAATTTTGAACCAAGCAAAAAGAGAAGATCTTTTTGCAAATATTCCTTTTATTGATGCTATTGGTAGAACAAACCCAATCATCATAATGGACGAGCCTCAGGAAGGAATGGATACAGATAATTCTATTAAACAAATTGCTAAACTCAATCCGCTTTTTAAAATCAGATTTTCGGCAACTCATAAAGTTTCAAAAAACAAGATTTATCGCTTAACACCTTACGACAGTTACCAACAAGGATTAGTAAAGAAAATTGAAGTGCTGACAGTAACCGAGAAGAATGACGAAGCAACTTTAAAATTAGAACTTTCAGAAACTAAAAATGGTAACAACCCTATTCAAGCAAAAATTAAGGCTTGGCATCAGTCGGCAAGTGGAAAAATTGAATTCAAAGATTCAAAATGGCTGAAAGATGGCGATAATTTAGGGGAAGTAACCAATAATCCAAGTTATCTCAATTACAAAATTGAACGAATTAAAAAGAGTTTAAGAACTGGAAAATGGTCGGTTGCATTTACAAATGGAACAGAAATTTTTGAAAAACAAACCTCTGGAAACATTCAGAGTATTTGGAATCTACAATTGGAGTGGCTTATCATTAGGCACTTTACTAAAAAACAAAAACTACAAGAAAAAGGCATCAAATGCCTTTCGCTTATTTTCATTGATAAAGTGGCTAACTATATTAGTGAAGAACCCGTAATAAAGAACCTTTTTGTAGAAAAATACAAAGAACTTTATCCCGAATTTCACGATAACAAACAGCCAACAGCAGAGCATATTGATGCCATACAAGGTTTTTATTTTGCTCAAACAGGAAAAGGAGAATACACGGATAATGAAAACTCAATGCGTAAAAATTCAGAGGTTTTTGATGCTATTCTCAAAGACAAAAAAGAATTGTTGAGTTTTGGAGATTCTGTAGCTAATAAAATTGAGTTTATTTTTTCGCACTCTGCCCTTGGTGTGGGTTGGGATAATCCAAATATTTTCAATATTGCAACCCTTAGCAATTCGTATTCAGAAATTAAAAAACGACAGGAAATTGGACGTGGGTTGCGTATTTGTGTCAATACAGATGGTCAACGTGTTTATGACGCTTTAACGGTTTCGGATGATGAAAGAATTAATCAATTGACTGTAATTCCAAATGAAAGTTACGAAACCTTTGTAACCCAATACCAAGAGGAAATAAAAGAAGTGTATGGCACTAAACAAGCCGGTGCAGGAATGACACACACGCACAAAGGGGAAAAGCAAAACCAAGTACATTTTAAACGTAGTAAAAATGAAACCATCAATCAAGCATTCAAAAGATTTTGGAGTGCTTTAGCCAAGAAAACAAACTACACAGTAAGTTTTGATGAAGAAGCCTTAATCAACAGAAGTATTGAAGCCTTAAACAACATTGAAATAGCAGATTATCTGGTAGAAGTAAGTAGCCGTTCCATTAGTTCTATATTAGAAGAAGGTATAAAAGACCAATTTGGAGGTACCGAAAGTTATAAACTTAAAGCCCATTACACAGCTTTAGATTTGGTAGAAGAAATAAGTGAAAATACAGGCATTAGTTACATTACAGCATTCAAAATTGTAAATGAAATCAATTACGATTCTTTTGCCAAAAATCCACCACAATTTATTCAACAAGCTACTGCATTCATAAAAAATATTGAGTTGGAAGAAATGGTGAGAGGATTGAATTACTATTTGACAGATGAAACATTTCCTTTTGATTTTGAGGATTTTGTAAAACAAGTCGAATACAATCAATATCGAGACACGCCCAAAAGAGGTTTTTATGATAAAATGCTCGTGGATAGTGATATAGAAAGAAATTTTGCTTTAGCAACAGATGAAGATGATGAAGTGATTTGTTTTATGAAACTGCCCGCATATTATCAAATCCCTACTCCAATTGGCAATTATAACCCTGATTTTGGTATCGTAATGAAACGTAAACAATTGCGTGATGGAAAGGAAAGCGAATTTTATTTTGTGATTGAAACCAAAGGCACAAACGACATCAACGATAAAAAAGCTCTCAAAGAAAGTGAAGTTTACAAGATAAATTGTGCTATGAAGCACTTTGCAACTTTAGGAGTGGAAGTACAATACAAAGCACCTGTAAAAGATTATCAATATTTTAAAGAGGATGCAACCAACACTATTAACACATTAATTGAAAAAGCATAATGAGTAAGGAATTAGGAAACACAGAAAACCCAATAGAAAACGTACAATCACACGATTGGAACAAAGAACGTTTGGAACAACTAAAAAGTCTGATGCCCGATTTGTTTACCAATGACGGACAGCTCAATATCAACGAACTCAAAAAAGTAGTTGACCCCAGTTTAGTTACCGAAACTGAACGTTACGAATTTCGTTGGTTTGGCAAAAGCAACGCCAAGCGTGAAGCCTTTACACCTACTGATGCTACTTTGGTGTATGACGAAATCAGAAGCGTAAACCCAACAGAAAGCGATAACTTGATTATTGAAGGCGAAAATTTGGCGGTGCTCAAACTACTCAGCAATAGCTACCGTGAACAAGTAAAGTGTATCTACATTGACCCACCTTACAACACAGGTAAAGACTTTGTGTATTCTGACAAGTTTAACCAAGACAAAAAGGAATATTGGGAAGATGCAGAAGTTACTGAAAACGGACTAAAAATAGACACCAACACAGAAACAGATGGACGTTTTCACTCCAATTGGCTCAATATGATGTACAGCCGTTTGTTGATTGCTAGACAGTTGTTAAAAGAAGATGGTGTGATATTTATTTCTATTGATGATAATGAAGTACACCACCTTCGTAAACTATGTGATGAGGTTTTTGGTGAGGAAAATTTCTTAGGTCAAGTTAGCAGATTAACAGGAACTCCAACAGGTCAAGGTACAAGAGGATTAGTTTCAGAGTTGGACTATATTGTAATTTATTCGAAATCTGATGAAGGTGATTTTAATGGAGTTGAGTTTGACGAAGATGATAAGCAAATTTACAATCAATCTGATGAAAAAGGGCAATATTTAACTCGACCATTAAGGAAAACAGGTGGTGAAGACAAGAGGGAAGATAGACCAAGTATGTATTATGCAGTAACTGCCCCAAATGCTACTGAAATTTATCCAATTGGTCCTGGAGGTTATGAAAGTAGATGGCGTTGCTCATTAAGTAAATATAAAGAACTTGAAGCAGATGGAATGATTGAATGGAAAGAGATCAATGAGGAGGGTTCTTTAGTTTGGAAACCGTATTTGAAATTCTACCTTGAAGGAAGACTTAAACAACCTTCTGACTTATGGAAGGATATGGATGGTAATAAGAAAGCGTCAATTGATTTAAAAAAATTATTAGAGGAAAAAATATTTGACTTTCCAAAACCAGTTGAGGTAATTAAGAAGTGTGCTTTGATTTCATCAGATAAAAATGATGTCATTCTTGATTTTTTCGCTGGTTCAGGCACAACTGGACAAGCGATAACCGAACTCAACCAAGAAGATGGGGGTAACCGCAAATACATTTTAGTCCAACTACCTGAAGCCACAGATGAAAAAAGCGAAGCCTACAAAGCAGGTTACAAAAAAATAAGCGACATTACCATAGAACGCAATAAGCGAGTTGTAGAAAAAATTATCAAAGAAAAGAAAGTTGCTCAACCAGATTTATTTAAAGCAGAAGTTAACGAGCAAGAGCAATTAAAAGGTCTAGGTTTCAAAGTATTCAAGCTACAAAAATCCAATTTCCCGAGAGTAGAATACGCCCCCGACCCAAATAAAACGCACGAAGAAAATATTGAAGCACTCAAGAAATACATCAGAGACAAAGAAGCTCAACTAATTTCTGCCTTCAACAAAGAAGAATTAATCACGGAAATTTTACTTAAAAACGGTTTTAAACTCAATTATACGTTAACCCAACAAGAGCAATTTACCAAAAACGAAATTCTTTTTGCCACAGATGGCGACAAAGAAACCCTGGTTTGCTTAGATGGCGATTTGGCAGAAGAAACCATAGAATATTTTAAGAAAAACACCGAGCAAAAACTCATTGTGCTAGAACGTGCCTTAGACACCACCAAAAAATGGAATCTAAAACACTATATGAAAGATAATTTTAAAGCGTTTTAGATATGGCAGAGGAAATAAAAGAAAACTGGAAACACCTTTTAATCAATGGAAAATCTAAAACACTAGAGGTTAAGGATTCTGAATTTGATAAGAAGAGCAGACTTGAAAGTATTTCAGAAATTAGATATTATCCAAAAAAGGATTCCGAAGATAAAGTAATAGAGCATACAGCAGACCTTGCAAATGAAATAAAGAGGAATGCGTACAAAGAGTTTTTCCAAAAGCCGTTTAAAAATTTAGTGTTTCTATCAGGTGCTGGTTCATCAATGGATGTTGGAGGTAAATCAATGTACCAACTTTGGAATATTGCAGAAAGAAAATTCCACTTTGAAGAAAAGGATAAGGCGATTGTAAAAAGTGATTTTAAAGATTTATGTTCAGCTATAAATTTTGATTATGAATCAAAGAATCTGGAATCCTTATTATCACACATTGAAGGAGTCATTAAATTTTCAGGTGACTCAAAAATCAAACTTAAAGATGGAGAACATAATCTTTTAGAAATTAAGAAAACAATTTTTAAAACGATTAAGGATGAATGTACAATCTCAACGCCCCAAAATGATGGCTTTCCACATAAAGTATTGCTTGAAAAAGTGTTACAACGAAAACAAACCAGCCCAAGAGTAAAAATATTTACTTTAAATTATGATTTACTTTTTGAAGATGCCGCAACAGCTGTAAATGCTATTGTTATTGATGGTTTTTCATATACATTCCCAAGAACATTCAGCGGTAGATATTTTGATTATGATATTGTACAAAGAGAAGGAAGCAAACTAAAAGAAGAAGATAATTTTGTTCAGCGTGTTTTTCATTTACATAAATTACACGGCTCTATCAATTGGGAAAGGAATAAAAATGCAGGAACAGTTGAAATTAAAGAAAATTCCGAAGAACCTTTAATGGTTTATCCAAGAGAAGCTAAATATGAAGATTCTTACGAACAACCATTTTTTGAAATGATGGCACGTTTTCAAAGAAATCTTAGGTTAAATGATGATACCTTGTTGATTTGCCTTGGATATAGTTTTAACGACAAACATATCAATGCGGCAATAGAAGAAGCGTTTAATCAAAACCCAGGATTTAGACTAGCTGTAATTGACCCATTTTTTGATAATCCTAATGGATCTAAATTGCTTCAAGAACTTAAAAGCAAAGCTTTAGAAACAGGGCGAATTATAATGGTTTCAGAAACATTTACCGACTTTGCCAATCATTTTCCAGAAATTCAAACCTATAATGATGTAAAACAAATTACCTTAAATTCAAAAAATGACTAAAACCAAAATAAGTCCTTTCAAACACGAATATTTTCTTGGTTATATCAATCAGGTGTTACCGCAATTTGTGAAAGTTCATTTTCCATCTTCGGTATTATTGAATGGATTTACTCATTTTGGTAAAGAGTTTAACGGTGGTTTGGTGGGTAGTTTTGTCGTGATTGAAGGCGATAAATATGGTTTTTTAGGAAGAATTACAGAATTGTCATTACCAGAATCAGAACGACTTTCTTTGAATGAAAAAGCATTTCAAACTAGTGATTTTCATCCTACAGGAAAAATTGAAATTCTTTTATCTTTTGATTTATACAATCCTTTTGATGTCAAAAAAGGATTAACAGCCTATCCAAACATTGGAGCAAAAGTATTTGTAAGTTCAGGAGAATTGGTGCAAGAATATATGTCAAGGTTTGGTGTGAGAAATGGAGAAGAAGGCAAAGACCCGTCAGTACTTGGTAGTTTAGTTTCAAGTCCAGATACAAAAGTTAAAGTAAATCTACAATCAATTTTTGGAAGACATTGTGCGGTAGTTGGCACAACAGGTGGCGGTAAAAGTTACACCGTTAGTAAGCTCATAGAATCACTAATTGCTACTGATAACAAAGCCATTTTGATAGATGCAACTGGGGAGTATTCAAATTACGATAATCCTGATGAATGCCTTGTGAGTAAGTTAGGAATAGATTCTCATTTTCATTATACTAATCTTTCTGTTTCTGATTTATTTGTAATGTTTAGACCTTCAGGTCAGGTTCAACAACCTCTTTTATTGGAAGCAATAAATTCATTGAAATTAGTTACAATTTTAGAAAGAGAGCAATCAAAATATAGTGTAACAACTGTAGAAGAATCAGTTACATACAATTTTACAGGAAAAAAATCAGAACCACTTTCTATAGAAATAAAAGAAGGTTGTTTAGTTAAGCAAGGAAAGAAAACAATTCCTTTTAACCGCTTGTGTGCAAAGTATTCAAGTGAATTAAATGATTTCAATAAGACTAATTTCAATATTCAAAACTTAACCAAACAAATAAACAATGAGTGTTTTCAAATATTTGGTGATAGCTGGAATGAAAGACGTGATGACAGAAATCAAGGGAATGCTTCAAGTTTAATTTTAAGGATTCATCAAGCTCTTAGCGACCCAGAATTTAAAAAAGTTTTCGGTTTTGATAATGTTGAGAGAAAAGACATTCTTCAAGAAATTCAAAACTATATAAAACCAGAAAATAAAACTAACCTTTTTAGAATTGCATTTGACAGTGTTCCGTTTTCATTTCAAATAAGGGAAATAGTGGCAAATGCTTTAGGTTCCTCATTATTAAAATTGGCAAGAATTGGAACTTTTAATAGCAATATAGACTCGAAAAACAAACCTTTAGTCTTGATGATTGATGAAGCACATCAATTTGTAAACAAGTCTGTTAAGGATGAGTATTTTGAAAGTACAAGGTTAGACGCTTTCGATTCAATAGCCAAAGAATGTAGAAAACACGGATTGTTTCTCTGTATAGCAACGCAAATGCCAAGAGATATTCCAAGTGGTACATTAAGTCAAATGGGAACTTTTATAGTTCATAGGCTCATAAACTACAACGACAAAGAGGCGGTAAGTAATGCTTGTAGTTCTGCCAATAAAAACACATTGGATTTTTTACCAATTCTTGGAGAAGGCGAAGCTATTTTAACAGGTGTAGATTTTCCAATGCCAATCATTATGAAGTTTGACGAACCTAATATAAAACCAGACTCAAGTACACCGAAATTAAACTGAAAAAGTATGACAGCCTCTTTGTCCAAACTAAAAGCCAAGCTCGCAAAAGAGTCTGATTTTCTCCAATCAAAGAAAAATTAAAAACCCCCACTATACTATAATGAAATATAAGAAATGTAATTGCGAAGAAACGATGTGGGAAGAAATTGTGGTAAAAAACGATGAGCATTTTGATAATAAGACGGTAATCTATTTTCATTGTGCTGCTTGTGGTACAGATTTCAGGGTTGAAGATTTTCTAACAGGAGAAGAAGTGTTTTCTTCTGCAATAAATTAATACACTAAGGGTTATCATCAACATATGGTCTTTTTCTAATTCCCCAAAAGTTTAAAAACATCTTCCACTAATTTACTGCTGTTCTACTAAGAAAATTACTACTTTTGCAATCCAATTTTTATAAAAATGGGTAAGATAACAATTAAGGATAAAACCTTTAAACCATACATTTCTGCTGAAGAGCTGCAAACTTCCATAAGTAAAGTTGCAAATGAAATTAATACGCACTACAGTGGTAAATCGCCTATTTTTATTGGGGTGTTAAATGGTTCGTTTATGTTTATGAGCGATTTATTGAAAGAAATTAACCTGCAATGCACGGTTTCTTTTGTAAAGTTAGCTTCTTATGAAGGAACCAGCACCACAGGAAAAGTAAACGAGTTAATTGGGTTAAATGAAGACTTAGCTGGACAAGATATTATTTTGGTGGAAGACATTGTAGATACCGGAAATACCTTGGTTAAGTTGTATGAGATTTTACAAAATAAAAAAGTAAATTCTATAAAAATTGCATCATTGCTTTTTAAACCTGAGGCTTACCACAAACCTTATCCGATTGATTATATAGGCAAAGAAATTCCAAACGCTTTTGTATTGGGCTACGGATTAGATTATGATGGCTATGGTAGAAACCTCAGTTCCATTTATGTGTTGGATGAGCATTAGCAATTAGATGATAAAATAGTTTTGAAATTATAAAACCAAAAAGATATGTTAAATATAGTATTATTTGGTCCTCCGGGAGCAGGAAAAGGAACACAAGCAGCAAAATTAGTTGATAAATATAGCTTAGTACATTTATCAACAGGAGATATATTTAGAGCCAACATTAAAGGCGAAACGGAATTGGGTAAATTAGCCAAAAGCTATATGGATAAAGGGAATTTAGTTCCCGATGAAGTTACTATTAGTATGTTAGAAGCTGAGGTAGATAATAATCCACAAGCTAAAGGGTTTATTTTTGATGGTTTTCCTAGAACTACACCACAAGCAGAAGCGTTGGATAAATTTTTAACTTCAAAAAATACGACTATCTCTATTATGTTAGCGTTGGATGTTCCAAATGAAGAGTTAATAAAACGTTTGCTAGAAAGAGGAAAAGACAGTGGAAGAGCAGATGATTTAGATGAAAACATTATTGCTAATAGAATTAAAGTATATAACGAACAAACTGCTGTAGTGGCTGATTTTTATGCTGCTCAAAACAAATTTGAAAAAATTAATGGCGTAGGCAGCATTGAGGATATTTTCAACCGTTTGTGCTCAGCTATCGATAACGCTAATTAAATATTAGAGATTAGAAATTAAACTTCAAACCTCAAACCTCAAACTTTTAACTTTTAAACTAACTAATGTCCAACTCCAATTTTATAGATTACGTAAAAATACACTGCACTTCAGGTAAAGGAGGTAGAGGATCGAGGCATTTTAGGCGAGAAAAGTACGAACCTAAGGGTGGTCCTGATGGTGGTGATGGCGGTAGAGGCGGACACGTAATTGTGAAAGGTAACAAAAACCTATGGACCTTATTGCATTTAAAATACAAACGACATATTAAAGCCAAGCATGGCGAAGATGGAAGTAGCTCTAGAAGTACTGGTGCTGAAGGGGAAGATGTTTATGTAGAAGTGCCTTTGGGAACCATTGCCAAAGATGGTGAAACTGGTGAGGTATTATTTGAAATAACTGAAGATGGTGAAGAGCAAATCTTACTTAAGGGAGGCAGAGGTGGTTTAGGAAATGCTCATTTTAAATCATCAACCAACCAAGCTCCAAGATATGCACAACCCGGAGAGGATGGTCAGGAAGCGTGGAAAATATTAGAATTAAAAGTATTAGCTGATGTTGGTTTGGTTGGCTTTCCTAATGCCGGAAAATCAACATTATTATCGGTGCTAAGTGCTGCAAAGCCTGAAATAGCTAATTATCCTTTTACTACTTTAGTGCCTAATTTAGGGATTGTTTCTTACAGAGATTATCGTTCTTTTGTGATGGCAGACATTCCTGGAATTATTGAAGGAGCTCACGAAGGTAAAGGGTTAGGAATACGATTTTTAAGGCATATAGAAAGAAATGCAGTATTGTTGTTTTTAATTCCTGCCGACAGCAAAAATATTAATGAAGAATACGAAATTCTATTAAACGAATTGAAAGCGTATAACCCGGAATTATTAGATAAAGATAGAATATTAGCCATTTCTAAATCTGATATGTTGGATGATGAACTAAAAGATGAAATTGAAAAAGACTTACCGGAAGTTCCTCATTTATTTATTTCTTCTGTTGCTCAACAAGGCTTACTAGAACTTAAAGACTTACTTTGGAAATACATTAACAAAGGAGAAGAGTAATTCACATTAAATTAAATAGTATTAACCACATAGGCACATAGCTTTAAAAGCTTCATTCCTAAACTAAGAAAAATAGACTCGCATAGTTTGTTTCCATTTTATGGAAACACTTTGTGATACTATATTTTCTTTAATTTATAGTTAGCCATCTATGTCTCTATGTGGTTAAGTTTTATGATATAAAAGTTAATATGTTAGTCTTGATTTTTAAACTTTACCATCGTTAAGATAGTAGCTAAAGCAACAGTTTCTCCTGTTTCATCATACACATCTACTAAGAATTTTACAATTCCTTTTTTAATGTCGTTTTCATCTTTTTTCTCTTGAGAGATTTTTTCCTTAGCCGTAAATCTAACTCCAATAGTCATTCCCGGGTAAACAGGTTTTACAAACCTACATTCATCCAACCCATAGTTTAACAAAACAGGACCTTTTTTACCATCAACAAATAAACCTGCTGCTTTTGATAATACCCAATAACCATGTGCAACATTTCTTTCGAAAATAGTTCCTTCTAAAGAAGTAGCATCCACATGAGCATAAAAATGATCGCCACTAACGTTGGCAAAATTCACAATATCTGCATCAGTAACAGTATGTTTTCTAGTAATTACCGTTTCACCTATTTGAATGTCTTCAAAATGTTTTTGGAAAACATGTCTGTCAAATTCTGTTTGTTCAGCACCGTACTGGTATTGGTTGGTAACCTTGGTAATCATGGTTGGAGAACCCTGGATAGCAGTACGTTGTAAGTAATGTAAAACACCACGTTTTCCACCCATTTCTTCACCACCACCAGCTCTACCTGGTCCACCATGAGTAAGCAATGGCATAGGAGAACCATGGCCGGTACTTTCTTTAGCACAAGCAGCATTTAAAATAAGAATACGTCCGTGCATACTTGCCGCACCCATCACAAATTCTTTAGCAATTTTATCATCATTGGTAACAATAGAACAAACCAAAGAGCCTTTGCCCATATTGGCTAATTCAATAGCTTCATCAAGGGTTTTGTAAGGAATTATAGTTGATACTGGTCCAAAAGCTTCAATGTTGTGGCAATCGGTATTGGTAAACGGATTTTCGTTTAAAAATAAGATGGGTGATAAGAAAGCACCTTTACTTTTGTCGGCACCGGTAACTTCAAAATTATCGATATCTCCAAAAACTATTTTCTGACTAGCAGAAAGCTGAGCTACTTTTTCTTTCACTTCTTTCACTTGCTCTAATCCTGCTAAAGATCCCATTCTTACTCCTTCTACAGCAGGATTTCCTATTACCGTTTGAGCCAATCTTTTCCCTAAAGCAATTTGTACATCTTCCACTAGTTTTTCTGGAACAATAATTCTTCGGACAGCCGTACATTTTTGTCCAGCTTTTACTGTCATTTCTCGTTGTACTTCTTTGATGAACAAATCAAACTCTTCTGTCCCAGGAACAGCATCTTCACCTAATATACTTGCATTTAGCGAATCTGCTTCCATATTAAAAGGAACAGCTTCTTCTAACAAATGAGGATGTGCTTTAAGCATTTTTCCTGTTGAAGCAGAACCAGTAAAAGTAACTACATCTTGGCTGGTAACATGATCTAAAATTCCGTTGGCAGAACCACAAATTAATTGCAAAGCACCTTCAGGAAGAATTTTAGAATCAATAATATCTTTCACCATTGCTTCGGTAAGAAAAGAAGTTAAGGTTGCTGGTTTAACAATAGCAGGAACGCCTGCCATCAGGTTAACCGCAATTTTTTCCAACATCCCCCAAATAGGAAAGTTAAAGGCATTAATATGAATGGCTACTCCTTGCTTAGGAACCATAATATGATGTCCAATGAAAGTGCCATTTTTAGAAAGTGGAGCCGTTTCTCCATCCACATAAAATGGCTCGTCAGGAAATTGTCTTCTTAAACTTGCATTGGCGAATAAGTTACCAATACCACCTTCAATATCTATCCAGCTATCTACTTTTGTAGCACCTGTTTTAGCACTTACTTCGTAATACTTTGCTTTCAAAGTTAAAAGATGCATAGCCAAAGCTTTTAGCATCAACCCTCTTTCCTGAAAAGTCATTTTTCTAAGAGTTGGACCGCCAACTTTACGAGCATAGTTCATCATACCTGCAAAATCTAAACCTTCGCTTGAAGCAGAAGCAATTTGTTCGCCTGTAATGGCATCAAATAATGGTTTTTCTTTTCCAGCGCCTTCTACCCATTTTCCTTGAGCGTAATTTTGTAGTTTCATAACTATATAGTTCTTTTATTTTAGGTCAGTAAAATTAATAACTGTTTATAAACCTACCACC
This sequence comes from Vicingaceae bacterium, assembly GCA_965284565.1. Classification (GTDB taxonomy): domain Bacteria; phylum Bacteroidota; class Bacteroidia; order Flavobacteriales_E; family Vicingaceae; genus BRH-c54. Next base: position 519,093 of record OZ260100.1, on the reverse strand, counting down.
ATATTTTGGTAAAAATTAGAATAACTCTATTTATGATGTAGAATTAGAGGGGTAACAAAAGCTTTTTCTTTTGATGTCATTTTGTCATAACTCATAAAAATTGGCTAATTTTGTAGTTCTTAAAATATTAATATGGAATTAGGAAATAAAGTAATAGATGAGGCTGTTCAAGGTTCTGCAACCTTGTTAGCAGATACAGACAAAACCAATAATAAAAAAGTTTACATAGAAAGTTATGGTTGTCAGATGAATTTTTCTGATAGTGAAATAGTTGCTTCTATTTTAGCTGAAAGTGGTTATGCTACAACTAATAACTTGGAAGAGGCAGATGTGGTGTTGGTAAACACATGTTCTATTAGAGAAAAAGCTGAGCAAACGGTAAGGCAACGATTAACGGTTTTTAATAAAGAGAAAAAGAAAAAACCAGAGTTAGTAATTGGTGTGTTAGGCTGCATGGCAGAGCGATTAAAATCACAATTATTAGAAGAAGAAAAAATTGTTGACATTGTTGTTGGTCCTGATGCTTACAGAGATTTGCCCAATTTGGTAGCTCAAGTAGATGAAGGTAAAAAAGCAGTAAATGTAATTTTATCTAAAGAAGAAACTTATGGAGATATTAGTCCTGTAAGGTTGTTAAGCAACGGAGTTACGGCATTTATTTCCATTACGCGTGGTTGCGATAATATGTGTACTTTTTGTGTAGTACCATTTACTAGAGGAAGAGAAAGAAGTAGAAATCCTGAAAGTATTTTAAAAGAAGCTCAAGATTTATTTGATAGAGGTTATAGAGAGGTTACTTTATTGGGTCAGAATGTAGATTCTTATTTGTGGTATGGTACTGAAGGCTTGAAAAAATATTATGAAAATTTATCGGAAGAAGAAAAAGCTCAAAGCATTAATTTTGCTCAATTGATGGAAAAAGTAGCTCAAATTAGTCCGAAGTTACGCGTGAGGTTTTCTACTTCACATCCTAAAGATATGACAGATGAATTTTTATATGTGATGGCTAAATACGATAATATTTGCAATTACATTCACTTGCCTTTTCAGAGTGGAAGCAACAGAATTTTAGAAATAATGAATAGAGGGTACACTAGAGAATGGTATATGGATAGAATTGATAGTATTAGAAAAATTGTTCCTGAGTGTTCTATTTCTGCAGATATTATTGCGGGTTTTTGTTCGGAGACAGAAGAAGATCATCAAGATACATTATCGTTAATGGACTACGTAAAGTATGATTTTTCTTACATGTTTAATTATTCTGAGAGACCTAATACACAAGCTCAACGTAAGTTTAAAGATGATATACCTCAAGATGTAAAAAGTAGAAGATTAGCTGAAATTATTGATAAGCAAAGCGCTCATTCCTTAGAAAGAAACCAATCTTATGTTGGTAAAACTTTTGAAGTGTTGGTAGAGAAAAAATCTAAACGTTCTGACAATGAATTAGCTGGAAGAACTTCTCAAAATACAGTTGTTGTTTTTCCAAAAGAAAATTATAAGGTAGGAGATTATGTTAATGTTTATATAGAAAATTGTACAGGTGGAACATTGTTAGGGAGAGCGATATAAGTTAAAAGATTTTACCACTATGGATACACAACAAATAAAACAGCGTTTTGGAATTATTGGTAGCTCGCCAATGTTAGACAGAGCTATAAACATAGCTGCTCAGGTAGCAGTTACTGATTTGTCTGTTTTAATTACTGGAGAAAGTGGGGTAGGAAAAGAAGTAATGCCTCAAATTATTCATCAGCTAAGTGCCAGAAAACACAATAAATATATTGCTGTAAACTGTGGTGCAATTCCTGAAGGAACAATAGATTCTGAACTTTTTGGCCATGAAAAAGGTGCTTTTACGGGAGCTCATGAAGCTCGTAAAGGCTATTTTGAAGTAGTTGATGGAGGCACCATATTTTTAGATGAGGTTGGTGAATTGCCTTTACCTACACAAGCCAGATTATTAAGAGTGTTGGAAACAGGTGAATTTATTAAAGTAGGTTCATCAAAAGTGCAAAAAACTGATGTTAGAATTGTTGCAGCCACTAATGTAAAATTGCCTGAGGCAGTTAAAAAAGGTAGGTTTAGAGAGGATTTGTATTACCGATTAAATACGGTGCCAATAGATTTACCTCCGATAAGGGAACGAAAAGAAGATATACATTTGTTATTCAGAAAATTTGCTTCAGATTTTGCAGGAAAATACCGTATGCCAAGTGTTCAGCTAACACCTGATGCTGTTGAGTTGCTTATTAATTATCGTTGGCCAGGAAATATTCGTCAGCTAAAGAATGTTACTGAGCAAATATCAGTAATAGAAAATAACAGAGAAATTTCAGCCAATATTTTAGCTAACTATTTACCATTAGATAGCAATTCTTCTCAATTACCAGCTTTGTATAAAGGCGATACTTCAGATATGTCGGAAAGAGATATTTTGTATAAAGTATTGTTCGATTTAAAAGATGATGTGAATGAGTTGAAAAAATTAGTTTTTGGAATTATTAGCAACGGAAATACAAAACAACCATTGGTTTCCGATTCTGAAGAAAATACATCAATGATAAATAGCATAAAAAGATTATATGCTAAAAAGGATGATTTAGATACAGAGAAATCTTTATCTCCAGAAGTGTATAAACCTCAGATTATTAATTCTGAAGATGATTTTTCCGACCATGAAGAAGTGGAAGAAGAATCCTTATCTTTGGCTGATAAAGAAAAGGAAATGATTGTTAAAGCATTGAGAAAACACAATAATAAACGAAGAAAAGCGTCTGAGGAATTGGGTATTTCTGAAAGAACACTTTATAGAAAAATTAAAGAGTACGATATTAATGAATAAAAAACACCACTATATTGTTCTTGCTTTTCTCATGATGTTTTTTTCATGTAAAGTAGATTATTCTTTTACGGGTGCTTCTATTGCTCCTGAAATAAAAACCTTTTCTGTAAAAACGTTTCAAAATTATGCTCCTTTAGCTAATCCAAACTTAAGTCAGACCTTTAGTGAAGCTTTGAAAGATGTATTTGTTTCTCAAACCAGCTTACAAATGTTGCCTGCTAATGGCGATTTGCAATTTGAAGGAAGTATAACAGGTTACACCATAACACCAAACGCTATTCAAGGTGACCAAACAGCGGCAACCAACAGACTTTCTATTACTGTAAATGTGATTTTCACCAATACCAAAGACGATAAACAAAGTTTTGAAAGAAGCTTTACCCGTTATGCCGATTTTGAATCATCCATTAATTTAACTACCATAGAAGACGACCTCATTAAGGATATTAATGGTCAGTTAACGCAAGATATCTTTAATAATGCTGTTTCAAATTGGTAAAATAAATACAACTCATCAATGAAACACATATTAGTAATTATTGTATTTTTAAGCATATTTTTTAGTTGTTCTTCAACAAAATCTAGTACAGATGCAACAAGCAGCAATAATACCAATAATAGCGAAATGAAATATTGTGTTGGTAGAGGGGGAGGTTTTACAGGCGATTTTGAAGAATATATGTTGCTTGAAAATGGTAAGGTTTATAAAAGAGATTTTATCTATGAAAGAGATGTGTTTTACAAAGAACTTTCTGCATTAGATACAGAGTATTTTCTAAATAAAATTGACGAACTAAGTTTATATGGAGAAGATATTAATAAGCCTGGAAATATGTCTTATTACTTAGAAATCCGACAAGGAAACAATACCATTAATAAAATTATTTGGGGAGCACCTTCTTATTATCCACCAAAGGAATTAGAAGCTTTTCATAAAGAGTTTTTTGAGAAATTAAAACAGCAAGACTGACTAAAAAGGTTAGAAGTTTATGAGTGTAGTTATCTGTTATTAGTTTTTAATAATGATTAACAAAAACAGTTTAAACTACTTCACTTTCTCTACCTTAATTATTTTTACCGGACAAGCTTTTGCGGCATTTACATTGGCGATGTATTCATCATCACCAACCACAGCAGTGAAAAAACCTTTTTTGTTTTTCCCTTCAATCAATGTGCATTTACCGTCTTTTTTAGACATACGCCAGCGGTCGTAAGCTATTTCAACGCAATAATTGCAGCCTATACATTTTTCTCTTTGGTGGGTAATGCGAATCATTTGGCAGGAATTACTTTATATAATTTGTCTGATGGACGAATAATTTCATCAATAGGTGTAGAAAAATTCACGCCTTTTTCCACTTTCTCTACAGATTTATCATCTACTCGAAGTTCTTTAACAGTAGTTTCAATTACACCTGTTGTTGGTCCAGTAATTAAAATTTTATCCCCAACACTCAATGAGTGAGTTTCAATTCTAAATTCAGCAATATTAATTTTAGGAAAATACTTAATGCCCTGACCCAAGAATTTTTTTCTAGTAGTAGCTTGCGAACCATGTCCTTCCGACCATTCTCCCAATTCCTGACCTAAATAATAACCATCCCAAAAACCTCTGTTATAAACTGTTGCCAAACGTTGGTTCCACCCTTCAATTTTTTCTTTGGAATAAGTGCCATCTAAATATGCATCGGCAGCTTCTCGGTAACATTCCGTAACTGTTTTAACGTATTCCGGAGCTCTTCCTCTACCTTCAATTTTTAATACTTTTACGCCTGCATTAATTATATCATCAATAAACCCAATGGTGCATAAATCTTTTGGAGACATAATGTATTCATTGTCAATTAATAGTTCGTTACCTTCTTCATCTTTCACTTCGTAAGTTCTACGGCAATTTTGTACGCAAGCACCTCTGTTGGCAGATGAATTATTGGTGTGTAAACTCAAATAACATTTTCCTGAAACAGCCATACATAAAGCTCCGTGAGCAAAAATTTCTATTTCTACCAAGTTCCCTGAAGGACCGGTAATGTTCTCTTTTTTAATGCCATCTGTAATGCTTTTTACTTGAATTAAACTAAGTTCTCTTGCCAATACCATTACATCCGCAAAATGCGAGAAAAATTTAATAGTTTCCAAGTTGGTAACATTGGTTTGTGTGGAAATATGCACCTCAAAACCGATTGAAGAAGCATAATTAATTACCGCTTGATCGGAAGCAATAACAGCAGTTATTCCCGCAGCTTTGGCTTTGTCAACAATACGTTTCATTAACGATAAATCGTGATCGTAAATAATGGTATTTAACGTTAAGTAAGAACGTACATTATTGCTATTGCATGTTTCTGCAATTTTTTCTAAATCGTCAAAAGTAAAATTGTTGGCAGCTTTTGCTCGCATATTTAGTTGTTCTATCCCAAAATAGATAGAGTCTGCTCTTCCTTGTATGGCAGCTATTAGCGATTCAAAAGAACCTGCTGGAGCCATTATTTCTATTTGTTTGTTCATTAGTTTTGCCTACTGTAGTTTAAAAATGCGAAGTTACTACATTTTAGCTTTAGATTGATAATTATCAAGATTCATTCTAAAGAGTGGTGAAGGTTAGTTTTTTAGAATAGTTAATTTAACATTGTTTAACCACATAGATCCATAGTTTTTAATGCTCAGAAGAAAATAATCTAGTTTTATATAGCTTTTCTGCCTAAGGCAGAAAAGAACTTTGTTTGGCTATAAAGAACTTTTGCTATTATGATAATCTATACTGCTATGTGGTTTTATTATCAATCTTAAAAAAATGTTGTTTTTATTATGTTGATAATCATATTTGTACTATTGATTTTTTTTATAGTTTTGTAGAGATTATTATATAATAAAATATACATATGAAAACAAAATACCTTTTTACATTAGTATTATCAATAGCATTCGTTTTTAATACTTACGCTACCACTTATACTTCAACTCAAAATGGTAATTGGACAAATCCTGCTACTTGGACACCTTTTGGAGTTCCAATTCCGGGGGATGATGCGATTATCAATCATACAGTAACGTTAAACACTAGCTTTGCTTATACTTCAGGGTCTATTATGGTCAATGCTACAGCTAGTTTGGTGCAAGATAACTCTTCTAGAGATATATGGTTAAACGGAGCAAGTGCTACATTTACTAATAACGGAACAACCACTATAAGAAATTTGCTATTGAGTGACGGAACGTTCACTAATTCAGGAGTTTTAACATTTAATTCAGCTGCAAACTTTATTACTATGGATAACCCTGGTGGTATTAATTGTATTGATAGTTTGTACAACGATGGAACGATTAATAACAACGGAGTTATTAATGTGGTAACTTTTTACAACAATGACCTGATGAATAATTACGGTACTATTCAAGGTTTATCCACTGTGGTAGATAGCTTGTGGAATGAAGGCGATTTTTTTAATTTTTCAGGATCAACCTTGTTAGCAGATAGTGCTACCAATAATGGAAATTTTACCAATAATGGTAGCATTCAGTTTTTTCAGTTTACCAATTTTGTTAATGGCATTTTTGTAAATGATGGTTCGCTGAGTTTTACTGATATGACCAATATGGGAGATTTCACTAATAATAGTACGCTAACAGGCTCGAATAGTATGTGGAATAATGAAGTTTTTGATAATTCAAGTACTGGACAAATAAACTTAACCGTAAGTTTTTTAAATGCAGATACTACAAATAATACCGCAAGCTTCAATAATGATGGTAGCTTTGATATAGGAGATAGTTTTTATAATTACAACACCATTACTGGTTCTAGTTCAGGTGCGTTTACTGTTCAAGATTCTTCAGTAAATTTTGGTACTATGTCGGGAAGTTTTGATTTTTGTGATGCTACACCTCCAGCTACAGCACCATTTGTAGATTTTAATTTTGGAACAATTGCTCCAACAATTACTTATTGCACAGTAAGTATTGCAGAAAATAGTAATAAAACTAACATCTCTTTTTATCCTAATCCGACCAAAGGAATAGTCTATTTTGGAGAAAAATATCAACTAGAAATATATAATGGGCTTGGGCAGTTATTACAACAAAGCACTTCTCAACAAATAAACATTTCAGATTTTCCATCGGGAATATATTTGTTAGTTGTAAAAGATTTAGCAGGAACTCAACTTGCTTTTGATAAGCTTATTAAGGAGTAACTTTTTAATAGATTAATTTCCAATCAAAATACAGGTTAGCCTAAAGTAGGTTAACCTTTTTTTATTTCATAAAAACCTATTTATTAATGATTTATGTTTTTTAATATCTAAAATCGTAAATTTATTTAAAAAAATATGTAACGAAATGAAAAGTATGCGTTATTAAGTATGAAAGCAAAATCCTAATCAATTAAAATTTGCTCATGATAAAAGAATCAATATACCATAAAACAGAGAGTACTATTAATTTGGAACATGAGCAAATTAAAAAAGCTCAACATAATGTAACTGATTTTGCTCCACTTTATGATAGTTATTTTTTAGCCATCTTCAATTATGTTTTAAAAAGAGTGCAAGATGAACATCAAGCAGCAGAAATTACTTCCGACATTTTTGCCAAAGCTCTTTTTAAAATTTCTACTTATAGTTTTAAGGGATTGCCTTTTAGCAGTTGGTTGTATAGAATTGCAAGAAATCAAATTATTGATTTTTACAGAAAAGATAAGAGTAATAAATATTTACAAGTTTCAGAAGATGAGTTGAATTACTTGGCAGACAATAGCGAAAAAGACATGAATACAGTTGTTGATAGAGAAAATAAAACTAAACAACTTGTTTTGGCACTCGGAAAATTATCTGATGAAAATATTGAGTTAATTGAACTCAAGTTTTTTGAAAACCGATCATATAAAGAAATTGCAGCAATTATTAATACCAACGAAAACAATGCTCGTGTTAAAACTAACAGAGCTTTAGCAAAATTAAAAGACCTCATTAAATAGATATCACTATGAAACGAGCCATGTAAAAAAATTATACAAAAGAAAACGATTGCAGGTGAGTTACATCTGACCAATTTAATAAAATAAAAATATAAACAGATGAAAAAAATAGATATAAAAAATAAAATTTCAGACGAAAAAGCCCTAAAACATAAGGACTTTAATAAAGTGTTGTCGAAGTATAATCGTTTGAGAAGACCGTTTTATCGTTCACCAAAGTTTTTATCTATGGTAGCTGTAAGCACTATAGTTATCATGCTTATATTTATGGTTGATGAAAAAAAGGCGTATAGCAACGGTTCTTATACTACTACTTATCATTCGCCAATTGGAATGCCTGTAGAACATGAATTGATAAAGCTTACCATAGAAAAAGACAAACCCACACAAGTTATTACCAATGGTGGTACGCTAATAAATATACCAGAAAACACCTTAGTTGATAGTGCCGGAAATTTGGTTACAGGAAAAGTAGATTTAAAATTTCGTGAATTTTTAGACCAAAAAGAAGTCTTTTTATCTGGAATTCCAATGAACTACGATAGCAATGGCGTGAATATGAATTTTAAATCGGGCGGAATGTTTGAAATGTTGGCTTATCAAAATGAAAATCCACTTTTTATTGCAGATGACAAAAAAGTTAAAGTAGATTTAGCCAGCATGCAAGTTGAAGATGATTATAACATTTATTATTTATCTCCTGATGAAAAAAAATGGGTCTATAAAAACAAAGATAAAGATGGTTTTACCAAAGAAGAAATTGCCAAAGTGGAAGAAAGTTTAAAAGAACATCCAAAAAATTTAAACAAACAAAACTTAAAGGCTGAGAAAGATAAGCTCAACGATAGTTTAAAGGATATTCACCAACAAGCTCCCGAAGCTCCTATTAAGTTAGATGTAAACAAACACAGTTTTGATATTAAAGCTAATTTTAATGATTTTCCAATTTTAAATGCTTTTAAAAAAGTAAAGTTCCAGGTAAGCGAAAACGACAAGAATTTCCATCCTAAATATGCTGAACATCAATGGTATGATGTGAATATTAAGAAGGCTAAAATTCAAAATGAATATACGGTGTGTTTTTCTGATTATGTAAAAAGCGTATGTTTTGATGTAGTTCCTGTTTTTGAAGGCGAAAATTTTGAAAAGGCTAAAGCAATGCACGATGCACTTTACAACAATTTTATGGCAAATGTTGATTCATTAGAAGAATACCAAAAGGAGCTGAGAAAACAATTGGCAAAAGAAGCCGAAGAATTGGCAGAAATGGAACGACTGGCTTTAATTAAAGAGCGAGAATTGAAAAGACAAGAAGAAGAAAGACAAAAACAATTGCAAGAAATGGCTGAGGTAAACAAGAAAATTTACCGTGAATTTGAAATTAATAAATTTGGAATTTGGAACAGTGATAAACCAGAACTACTACCAAACGAACAAAAAACAATGCCTCGTTTTGTAGATAACCAACAAGAAGCAATTGATGTAAACATGGCTTATTTAGTAATGTTAGATAAAAACAATGTGGTAAAATTATCTACTTCAGATTTAGCTCAAGGATTACCTTATAACCTAGGAGAGAACTATACGTTATGGACAGTTATTCCCGAAAAAAATGCTGTTGGGATTGTAAGTAACAAACAATTTCAAAATATTAATAAGCAACCTGCTACTACCTTTAACATGGAACTGGTTAGTTACGAGGATTTTAAAAAACTATCAACACAAGAATTACTAAACATTTAAAAACTCAAAAAAAAATGAAAAAAATAATTACCCTACTAATTATACTCATTGCTTTTGGTGAGTTAAAAGCTCAAAACAAGCAATATGAGTTTACTGTAGAAAAACCGGACGTTGGTGTGGATATTATCATTGATGAATATTTGGTTGTAAAATGGAAATATGAATTAAAGCTTATCACCAAATACAAAAACAAGAAATACCGCTTTACTTTTACGCATGGCACTATAGAACAGAAAGAGCAAGTGCTACTTCTGAACCCTAATAAAACAGGTGAAGGTATTATTAAAGTATATGAACTTATAGAAAAAAAGTATCTTTTGGTAAAAGAAGTGGTTGTTGATGTTTTTGAAATACCTGCTCGTTGTTTTGGTGAAAAATGTTTTTATACCATTGAAGATAACATTAACGACACTACCACATTGGGTCAACCTTTTACAATTAAATTTGTTAACGACACAAAAGAAATTGTTGTGCCTGTATATAGGTTTAAGTTTTCATGGGTTTGTAATGATACAATTTATGAGCAAAAAATAGCAGGAAATATTGTAGGAACAAGGATATTACGTGGAGTATATAATAATTGCAATAACATTAACATATATATTGAAGACATTTATTATAAACATGACAAAGGGAATTTAGCAAAAACTGTTCATTTAATTTTAAACTATTCAAACCCAGAAACAGAATTAAAATAACCCGTTTAAAACATCCAGATTGCAAGACAAAGTTAGTGTGAGCAAGAATAAAACAAAACAACATGACAGTAACGTATAAAAATGATTTTGAAAAGAAAAAACAGTTTCTTCTTGAACACGAAGATTTCTTTTTAAAGGGAATAAGTCTTCGGTTTAGCTTAACATATCAGCAATTAACAAAATATAAAACTATTTTAAATTGGTGGAGTATTGTTTCCAACGAATCAATAAACTGGACTACAGAAATAATGGATGAGTTTAAGGATATGATTTTTGTACCTGATGATCCTTATCCCCAAATTAACTGCAATGTAAGTTTGCCTTGGTCAATTGAATTTATTGCTCGGTATGAAAATTCATGGTCTTGGGAGTTGTTAATTCAAAACAAAAGAGTAATGAATGTTCCTGAAATAAGAAAATACTTTCATCACCGTTTATCCCCTTACATAGAAGAATACGAAGGCAGGAGCAAGGGTTTATATCAACGAGCAATAATGATACTTGATGAACTAAATGGAATGTATGAAGAATTGCAATTAAAAAGTGCTGAAGAAATAGATAATACAAATAATATAAATTGGTTTCGTTTAAGTCAAAACAAAGTACTTCCTTGGTCTGCCGAACTAATAGAAAAATATGTGGATAAATGGGATTGGGCAGTATTAATACACAATAAAAGCATTCCTTGGTCATTAAAACTTATGAAGCAATTTGAAGATAAGATAATTTGGAGTAATGACTTAGCAAATGATTTAACTGATGAAGATGGTGACACCATAATGGATACGGGTAGTATTAGTGCAAATTTTGATATAGAATGGGATGCAGAAACACTTTCAACTTTTAAAAATAAACTAAATAGCCACTATATTTCTATCAATAGTTCTACAAAATGGGACATTGATTTTTTAATTCAATTTAGTGATTTTTGGGATTATTATGCGTTAAGTCTAAATAAAGAAGTTTGGAATAAGGTGTTCCCGGAGTTTAATAATGAAGAACATTTAAACTCACTATTAGACATTATTTTAAGGAAAAGAAATAATCATAAATAATTACTACATTTAAAATGAGAAAACTATTGATGAATAAAATGGCTAACTTTATTTTTTTTATTAAATGTATTAATAATGAATAAATTAAAAAACATTTTTGAAAAAGCCGATAATGATATTAGATTAAGAAATCTAAGTGCTTTTTATAATTCAATTAAAGACCTTTATGATAATTTGACTTGCAATTGTTTTTTCAATGAACTGAATAATGAAATTTTTGAAGAACAACTTTCTATAATTGAAGATTTTCCTAATGATTACGAAAATTATGAATTAAATGTGGTTAAAGGTCATATTTATATATTAAATAACAATTATGAAGACGCGTTCAGATATTTAAGTATTGCAATTGATCTTAATCAAAAGCATGATTTACCATATGCTCTAAGAGCAAGTATAGGTTATGAAATTAACAGTAATTATATGATTGATTTAGATACAGCTATAAAAATTAACCCATCTTCTAGAAATAATTTTTTATTAGCTCTTGCTATTTCTAGAAATAATTTATTTATCCCTGATGATGCATCAATTCTTTATCCTGATATTAATTTTCAACCATACAGTCGACATCTTGATGTTAGGGTATTAAATCTTTTAGATAAAGCTATAGAATTAAGTCCAAAATTCACCCATGCTTATTATCAAAGAGGAAAGACTTATAAAAATTTAAAAGATTATGAATTTGCAATAAAAGATTTTTTTCATTGCATTCAAGTCGAAAAGGGAGGTGTATTGGTTTACATTCAACTTGTTGAATGTTTGATTGAAATAAAAAAATTTAAAGAAGCATTATTTTACGCATTAGAACTATTGAAGTTAGAACCGACTTTTTTATCTTATCACTCAACCATTGGAAATATTTACAAAAGTTTATTTGAATATTCAAAAGCTATTTACCATTATGAAATATTTATAAAAAAATTTCCTAATAATAATGAAATAAAAAAATCTATTGAACATTGCCAAATAATGATAATCTATAATGAAAAAGGTAATACTGCTATTGCTGCGCTTGAACAATTTGATTACGATACATACATTTCTATTATTAATGAAATTATTGACACTGAAATTTATTATAAAAATAATGAAAGTTTTATTTATTATCCAGATTCCATTTTATATAATATTTATGATGTAAATAAATATCTGTCTACAATACTCTTACGCGAAGGAAAAAATATTCAAAACTATGAGACCAATCCTATTTTTATAGAGCTTAATAATTTAAAAGTTTCGAGTATAGAAAAATTAAAAGAAAATGCAGATTTATCAAAAGATGAAGAAAATATTAGCAAATTGATTAAATATGAATATAGTACCTTTTTAGGATTTGGTAAATATAAAAATAAAAAAATCAATGAAATAGTATTAATAAATCCTCATTATATTCTATGGTGTATTATTAATCTTAAACATTTTGCTGTAAATGAATTCATACTTGCATTACCAGAGTTTAGAAATCAACCGTTATTAACTTTAGCTATTGAATTTAATTTAATTAAGGGTTTTATTCTTGAAAAATGGGAGGTTAGTCATAGTTCACATTTTAATTATGATATTTTAGTTGATTACAATTATGAGGACTCAACTGATAGCATTTATTATAATGACGAATTAGATATGGATCAACAAGACCCAGAATTTTGGGACAGTATATGATAATTAAATTTTAGCTTTGTCATTTAGCGAAACATAATGGCAAAATGGAATTTTCAAAATTTAAAGCTTAACTGGGCTTTTATCAATCGTTATTCCATCTTTCGTTTTCTAATTCATTTTGTGTATCTTGTAGCTCGTACTCCAAATCCCATTTATTAGATTCACAGTTACTTAGTTCAGTTTGGCAATTATAAAGTTCGGATTCAAGTTCATCAATATTATATCGTAATTCTTCATTTTCATTTTCTAAGTTTTGCTTTTCATCCTCACAAGAATATAAAGCAGATTTAAGTGTGTCAATTTTATTTTTTTGTTTAGCACTTACTCCTCCAAAAATAATAACAAGTATTGCGAGTAATAGTAAAATCCAATGTGATTTTATAAATTGTTTCATTCTTTCTATTTTTATGGTTACAATAACATAATAAGTTGAATAAAGGTATTTAAATTTAAACTAAAAAGTTATAGGAGTCAAATAAAGTTTTTTAACATAGTTATCCATAGTTCAACTCATTCCATTTGCTACCGCAAGTTTAACAAAGCTTACAACCCCACTTTATAGCAGTAGAAAATTCCTAGCATTACAACTACCTTATAAAAAAGAAAGACCTGACAGGTTTCCAAAACCTGTCAGGTCTATAAGTTGTAGTAAATAACTTTCCAAAAGTTGGTTGTAAATATGTTAAATTCCCTTCACATCAATAAACAACTCATCCAATTGTTGTTGGGCTATGGTAGCAGGAGCATCTATCATTACATCCCTACCGTTGTTGTTTTTCGGGAAGGCAATAAAATCTCTGATGGTTTCTTGTCCGCCAAATAAAGCACAAAGTCTATCAAAACCTAAAGCAATACCACCGTGTGGAGGAGCTCCATATTCAAAAGCATTCATTAAAAAGCCAAACTGTGCTTGAGCTTCTTCTTTGGTAAAGCCTAACAAATCAAACATTCTAGATTGTACTGCTCTATCGTGAATACGAATAGAACCTCCGCCAATTTCAGTTCCGTTTAGTACTAAATCGTAAGCATTGGCTCTTACTTTTCCGGGGTCAGTTTCCAATAAATGTAAATCTTCTGTTTTTGGAGAAGTAAATGGGTGATGCATCGCATGATAACGACCACTTTCTTCATCCCATTCTAACAATGGAAAATCATATACCCACAATGGAGCATATTCATTAGGGTTTCTTAAGCCTAATTCGTTAGCCAAGTGCAAACGTAAATCGTTCATCTGTTTTTGAGTAGCTGCTAAATCTCCAGATAAAACTAAAATTAAATCACCAGCTTTGGCGTTGCATTTTTTTGCCCAAGCTTTTAAATCTGCTTCGCTGTAAAATTTATCTACGGAAGATTTATAAGTACCATCTTCATTGCAACGCAAATAAACCAATCCTTTTGCTCCAACTTGAGGTCTTTTAACAAAATCAGTAAGTGCATCTAATTGTTTTCTGGTAAAAGAAGCACAATCTTCGGCAACAATAGCAATTACGGTTTCAGCACTGTCAAAAACATTAAAACCTTTGTTTTTAGCAACATCATCAATATAATTAAAGGTCATTCCAAAACGAATATCGGGCTTGTCGCAACCGTAGTTTAGCATGGCATCAGCATAGCTCATTCTTGGGAAGGCTTTTAATTCAATGTCTTTCACTTTTTTGAAAAGATAATCCATCATTCCTTCAAAAGTGTTTAAAATATCTTCTTGTTCTACAAAAGCCATTTCGCAGTCAACTTGTGTAAACTCTGGCTGACGGTCGGCACGTAAATCTTCATCTCTAAAGCAACGCACAATTTGATAGTAACGGTCGTAGCCGCTAACCATTAATAATTGCTTAAAGGTTTGTGGCGATTGAGGTAAAGCGTAAAATTGTCCAGGATTCATTCTGCTAGGCACCACAAAATCTCTTGCTCCTTCGGGAGTAGATTTAATTAAGTAAGGCGTCTCAATTTCTAAGAATTCTATGGCATCTAGGTATTTTCTAATTTCAATGGCTAATTTATGTCTTAGCTCAAGGTTTTTTCTAATAGGATTTCTTCTTAAATCTAAGTAGCGGTATTGCATTCTTAGTTCTTCACCACCATCTGTTTCATTTTCTATAGTAAAAGGAGGGGTTTTACTTTTGTTGAGTAAAGTAAATTTCTCGACAATAATTTCAATTTCTCCTGTAGGAATATTTTTGTTTTTGCTTTCACGCTCAATCACTTTACCTGTAATTTGTATCACATCTTCTCTACCCAGCGATTTAGCAATTTTGGTATGTTCCTCACCAAACACCAACTGAGTAATACCATAGCGATCGCGTAAATCAACAAAAGTCATGGCTCCAAGCTCACGAGTTTTTTGTATCCATCCGCAAAGGGTAACTACTTCATTAACATTGCTTAATCGCAATTCTCCATTGGTGTGTGTTCTGTACATGTTTTTCAGTAAAAAATTAAAATGCGAAATTAAGCAATTCAAGGTAGAAAGTATTTTAGAAGAACAATAAAAATGGAAATGTAGGAGATCAGATTAGTTTTTTATAATTTTTTTAGAGGTTGACCATCCTTTGTCAGAAATAATATTGATGAAGTAAATACCATTTGGTTTTGAGTTTAAGTCCCAACGGTAATTATCATCATTAACCTGATGAGTGGAAATTAAAATTCCTTTACTATCATGAATCATGATTTGATAAATTCCAGTTCTTGGAAATGTGAGGTTAAACATTCCATTAGTAGGGTTGGGAAATAAATTAATCTCTTTAGAAGTATTATCATTTTTTTCTGAAATAAAGGTTGGGTTTAAGCATTCTAAACAAATATTGTATAAGAAATTTGTACTGCCTAACAAACGAACTACATCAAAATCACCTTCAATAGTAAAGTCACCATAGCCCATTCCTGAACCATTAAAAGAAACAGTAAATCCATTTCCTTGATAAAAAGGATTTGTTGGATTAAAAGAATAGATAGTATCGCCATCAACAATCATTTGCTCAACATATGCAGTAGAGAAGGTAAGTTTTTTATTAGTACAGTTAGAAGTGCTAACATCAATATCTAAATTACCAATGTAAAACAAAGAATCACCTTGAATACCTTGAAATGAAGTAAGATAATCTATTTTAATAATTTGAATATCTCCATGAGTTATAATAGGACTTCCAATTGGGAAGTTAACCTGATCTTGAGTAACAGAATCGAGATAAAGATTGTTGTAAGGAGTGAAGTCCGCACAATCTATAGGGCTTGTACTTAAACATTCTAAACAAACATTAGATATAAAATTTGTGCTGCCCAATAAACGAATCACATCAAAATCACCTTCTATAGTAAAATCACCATACCCCATTCCCGAGCCATTAAAAGAGACAGTAAATCCATTTCCTTGATAAAATGCCGGAGTATTACTAAATGAATAGATAGTGTCTCCGTCAATAATCATTTGCTCAACATATGCTGTATTAAAAGTTAACTTCTTATTGGTACATGTTGAACTACTCACATCAACATCAATATTACCAATATAAAGCATTGATGAATCCCCTTGTATGAACTGAAAAACAGTAAAGTAATCTATTTTTACTATTTTAATATCACCTTGATTAATTATGGGACTTCCTATCGGAAAATTAACCTGATCTTGGGTAACAGAATCTAGGTATAAATTATCATAAAGTGAAAAATCTATACAAGTAGCAGGAGTTGTGGTTAAACATTCTAAGCAAATATTGTATAAGAAATTTGTACTGCCTAACAAACGAACTACATCAAAATCACCTTCAATAGTAAAATCACCATAACCCATTCCTGAGCCATTAAAAGAAACGGTAAATCCGTTTCCTTGATAAAAAGGGCTTGTTGGATTGAAAGAATAGATAGTATCGCCATCAACAATCATTTGCTCAACATATGCAGTAGAGAAGGTAAGTTTTTTATTAGTACAGTTAGAAGAGCTAACATCAATATCTAAGTTACCAATGTAAAACAAAGCAGAATCACCTTGAATGCCTTGAAATGTAGTAAGATAATCTATTTTGACAATTTGAATATCTCCATGAGTTATAATAGGACTTCCAATTGGGAAGTTAACCTGATCTTGAGTAACAGAATCAAGATAAAGATTGGTATAGGGAGTAAAATCTACACAATCCTGTGCTGAAGAATAGAAAAATGAATTTAAAAGGATTACAAAAAGCAATAATTTTTTCATACTGAATAGGTAGATTAATAGTTTGGCAATTAGACGCTTGTAACTAATAATAGTTGCCTACTAAAAAACATGAAAAAAAGTGTTTTGTAAAGTTCTTCTGTTTAGGATTATGATGTTATTTTTTTAAATCACATCATAATCTACTACCAACTTATCTGAAGCTGGGTGAGCCTGGCAAGTTAAAATAAACCCATCAGCTACTTCTTCATCAGATAGTGCGTAGTTCATTTCCATAGTAGCTTTTCCTTCAACAATTTGGGCTTTACAAGTGCAACATACAGCTCCTTTGCATGAAAATGGAGCATCAGCACCTTGTTCAATAGCAGTATCTAAAATAGTTGCTCCCTTGCTGTTTAAATCGAACTCAAACTCTTCGCCATCCATAATGACAGTAACGTGGCTTGTTCCTTCGTAAGAAGAGTCAGGGGCTGCTTGTTCAAGCGATTCTGCTTTTTTAACAGGAGTAGTAAACAATTCAAAATGAATTTTTTCATCAGCAACCCCCATCTTTTTAAAGGTTTCGTTTACTGTGTTTATCATTGCTTCTGGTCCACAAATATAAAAACCATCAGCTTTTAGTATTTCTAAATTTAGTTTAATGAAGTCATTCATTTTCTGTTCGTCAATTCTGCCACATTGAATAGCTTCTAATTGACTAACTGCTCCTTCATCATAAGTATAATGAACCACAAAATTGTTAGGGTGGTTTGCCGCTAAAGCATCTAGCTCTTTTTTGAAAATAGTAGATGCTTCATTGATATTTCCGTAAAATAAAGTGAATTTTCCTCCAGCTTTAATAACAGATTTTAATAAAGAAAAAACAGGGGTAATACCACTTCCTGCTGCAACACCAATAATGTTTCCTGCGTGGTTTTTAGCAGTAAAATTTCCTGCTGGTGGCATTATTTCCAACTCATCTCCAACAGTTAATTGGTCGTTTAAAAAACCAGACATTTTTCCATTGTCAATTTTCTTCACACCAATTCTAATTTCTTCTTCAAATGGAGTACTGCAAATAGAGTAAGATCTTCTGATGTCTTCGCCATCAACATTTTTCTTAACCGTAACATATTGACCTGACTCGAAGGAGAAAGTATTTTTCAAATCGGCAGGAAGCTCAAATGCAATAGAAACGGCTTGATTAGTTTCTTTTCTAATATCTTTAACTTTTAAGGTATGGAAATGATTCATTCTTTATGTTTTTCTTTTTAATTCGGACAAAAGTAATATTATTTCACAAAATAAGAAGATATTAAAATGATGGACTAAATGAAATTTCTAAAAAAACATAGATTTAGTTAAAAAATCTTAGACTGACAAAAATCAGTTAATTGTTGATTATTTTTTCACTAAATTTGGGCAACGAAATACAAACACATATAACAATATGGATGAACAACAAAAATTAGAAGCATTTCAGGCCAAAATTGATGCTGAAATTAAGATAGAACCAAAAGATTGGATGCCTGAAGAATATAGAAAACATTTACAACGTCAAATTTCTCAACACGCTCATTCGGAAGTTGTTGGGATGCAGCCAGAAGGGAATTGGGTATTGAGAGCTCCTACATTAAGAGCTAAAGTAGTGTTGTTGGCAAAAATTCAGGATGAAGCTGGACACGGACAATATTTATATGCAGCTGGCGAAACGTTGGGAAAAAGCAGAGATGAGTTTATTGAAGAATTACAGACCGAAAAAGCAAAATATTCCAGTATTTTTAATTACCCAACATTAACTTGGGCAGATATGGGAGCTGTAGGTTGGTTAGTTGATGGAGCTGCTATTGTTAATCAGGTATCCTTACAAAGAACTTCTTACGGACCTTATGCCAGAGCAATGGTAAGAATTTGCAAAGAAGAAAGTTTTCATCAAAGACAAGGATATGAAATTATTGCCCATATGGCAAAAGGAACTCCTGAGCAAAAAGCTATGGCTCAAGATGCGTTGAATAGATTATGGTGGCCATCATTAATGATGTTTGGACCGCATGATGCTGATTCTCCCAACTTAGGAAATGGTGTGAAATGGAAAATAAAACGTGAAACCAATGATGAATTGCGTCAGAAGTTTATCGATAAAACAGTTCACCAAGCAGAAGTAATAGGTTTAACCATTCCTGACCCTGATTTAAAATGGAATGAAGAAAAAGGTCATTATGATTACGGACAAATAGATTGGGATGAGTTTTGGAATGTGGTAAAAGGTAACGGGCCTTGTAATAAACAGCGTTTAGAACATCACAAAAGAGCTCATAATAATGGTAAATGGGTAAGAGAAGCAGCTTTGGCTTATGCCCAAAAACAAAAAGAAAAACAAATGGTGGCGTAAACCTACCTTAAATCTTCCAAAGAGAAGAAATAGTTGAATTTAAAAATTAGAGTAAAAAAATAACACTTATGGATAATATAAAAGATAATCAAGGAGATGTTTGGGAAGTTTTTGTACAAAGCAAACCAGGACTACCTCATAAACATGCAGGAAGTTTACATGCAACAGATAAAGAAATGGCATTGCAAAATGCTAGAGACTTATACACCAGAAGAAACGAAGGAACGTGCATTTGGGTAGTGCCTTCTAATGCAATTGTTTCGTCATTACCAGAAGATAGCGATTCATTTTTTGATCCTTCGGATGATAAAATTTATAGACATCCTACACATTATGTTATGCCAGAAGGAGCAAAGCATATTTAAGTTTCAAGTTCAATGTTTGAAGTTTAATAACCTCAATCATTTATTTAAAAATTACAATATTATATTATGACACAACAAGATGCATTGATAAATTACTGCTTAAGATTAGGAGATTCTAGCTTAATATTAGGCCAGAGAATGGCTGAATGGTGTAGTAACGGACCAACATTAGAAGAAGATATTGCACTAACCAATATTTCATTAGATTTATTCGGTCAAGCAAGAACCATGTTGACTTATGCTGCTAATTTGGAAGGTAAAGGCAAAACAGAAGATGATTTAGCTTATAGAAGAAGCGAAAGAGAGTATTATAATACGTTACTTTCAGAAAGACCTAATGGACATTTTGGTGATACTATTGCTAGAAATTTTTTACATGATGCTTTTTTGTATCATTTATATACAGCATTAAAAAATAGTAAAGATGAAATTATTGCTGCTCATGCGGCTAAATCTATTAAAGAAATAGCTTACCATTTACGTCATACTGGTGAATGGGTAGTACGTTTGGGTGATGGAACCGAAGAAAGTCACCAAAAAATTCAACAATCTTTTGATGATTTGTGGATGTTTACAGGTGATTTATTTGAGATGAATGAAGTTGACGAGCTCTTAATCAAAGCAGGAATTGCAGTAGATTTGAATGAAGTTAAGAAAAATTGGGATAGCACAGTAAATGAAGTACTTCAACGAGCTACTTTACAAAGACCAAAAGACGATTACATGCAAACGGGCAGATTGCAAGGAATGCACTCAGAATATTTAGGTCATCTACTTACTGATATGCAATATTTGCAAAGAGCATTTCCAGATGCTACTTGGTAGATTTCTTTAGTAAGAAATAAATTATGGATCTCCAAGAAAAATATACAGAACAAGCTATTTGGGATATGATAGCCCAAATTCCAGACCCTGAAATTCCTGTAATAACAATTGAAGAATTAGGGGTTTTAAGAAAAGTAGAAGTGTTAACGGATAAAGTTGTTGTTACTATTACACCAACTTACACTGGTTGTCCTGCTATGAAAATGTTTGAAGATGATATCGTAAAAACACTTCATGATAATGGTATTGAAAATGCAGAAATTAAAATGGTTTATACCCCTGCTTGGACAACCGATTGGATGAGTGAAGTAGCCATGCAAAAACTTAAAGATTATGGAATTGCTCCTCCTGTAAAGGGTACTCAAGACAAAGGTGTATTATTTGGTTCAGGTCCTAAAGAAGTTCAATGCCCTCAATGTGGTTCTAAAAATACTGAACTTAAAAGTCAATTTGGTTCAACAGCATGTAAAGCCTTGTATCAATGTAAAGATTGTTTAGAGCCTTTTGACTACTTTAAATGCATCTAACCTTTATTTTAGGATTATGATTTTCAATAGGTTTTTGTAGTTTACAAATACCTTATCTGTTTTGTATTTTTATTTTCAGTAATTAAATTCGCAAACGAAATTTTAAATTAACTTTTATAAAAATAACAAACTATGAAATTATTTAACAAGCTTTTTGCATTATTTTGTTTGGCAGGCATAACTTCTTTATCTGTTCAGGCTCAACAGCAGCCTGAGAAATGTGGGTTTAATCATGCAGTAGAATATTTAAATCAGAAAAACCCTAATTACAAACAACAAATTAATGATGCTTATCAACAATGGGTAATTGAGGCGAATGCGAAAGAAAATAAAAATGACAAATCAATTTATGTTGTTCCTGTAGTTTTTCATGTTGTATGGAATTCCAATAATCCACAAGAAAACTTAGATGATAGTGTATTAGTTGAACAAATTAATGTTCTGAATGAAGATTTTAGAAGAATGAACGCAGATACCACCAACTTAAGACCTGCTTTTGTTCCTTTTGTTGGAGATGCACAAATTGAGTTTCAATTAGCTTGTATAGATACCAATGGAAATCCTACTGATGGGATTGTAAGAGTACAGACATCCACTACTTTTGGAGGGGGTTTTTTACCTGATATGGCATCTATTGCTAAAATACAAAGTACCAGTCAAGGTGGTTCTAATGCTTGGAATACATCAGAATATTTAAATATTTGGGTGGGTGACATTAATGGGGGTAGTACTACTCCTTCATTGTTAGGTGTTGCAACTCCACCAGCAGGACTATCTAATTGGCCAGCAAATTCTATCCCTCCTGAATTAACAGATGGAGCTATTATTCATTATAGTGCTTTTGGAAGAAATAATCCAGTAGCAATGACTGCAACTGTGATTAATGGAAGAACGGTTACGCATGAAGTTGGTCATTATTTAGGTGTGAGACATACTGCTGAAAATACTTTTGGAGGAATTTTTGGTAGTATTTGTGGTGATGATGATGGATTAAATGATACACCAAATTGCGATCAATCTCAGCAAGGTTGTGTTACAACTAGAAATTCTTGTACAGATACTATTTCTGGAGTTGGTGATTTGCCTGATATGGTAGAAAATTATATGGATTATTCAGATCAAACTTGTCAGAATAGTTTTACTAACGGACAAATAGGAATTATGAGAAGTGTGTTACAAAATGAAAGAAATGGATTATTGACTTCTCCTGCTCTTTCTAATTGTGTTGTTGGTATTGAAGAAAATAATTTTGTTGATAAGGTAACTGTTTATCCAAACCCATCAACAGGAATTATCAATATTTCTACTGCTGAAGATGAAAATTTAAAAATTACTTTTTATAATGGTCTCGGACAGACTATACAGCCTGTTGTATTAGGTGAAAATCAATATCAAATTAACAAACAAGGAATTTACTTTGTAAATATTCAGTCTAAAACAGCTTCAGTTACTCAAAAAGTTATAGTGAAATAATATAATTAAGTAAGGTTTTAATAAGAGAAGACAGGGCGGAAGTCCTGTCTTTTTATTTTCCCCAACGATAAGATTTGCTGTCCAACCCAATTAAATCAATTACTCTATCTACCACAGTTTTAGCAACAGCTTCTATAGTGCTTGGTTGGCTATAAAATGATGGTGTAGCAGGACAAATAATACCTCCAGCTTCCGTTACCGTTTTCATGTTATTGATATGGATAAGATTGTAAGGCATTTCTCTAGCTACCAAAACTAATTTTCTTCTTTCTTTTAAAATAACATCAGCAGCTCTAGTAAGTAAATCATTGGAAATTCCGTTGGTGATTCTTCCTAAAGTTCCCATAGAGCAAGGAATTACCACCATAGTGTCGTATTTTGCCGAACCTGAAGCAAATGGAGCATTAAAATCATTTTTATGGTAAAAAGTAAATGGAAAGTGTGTATAGTTTTCATTATTGAGTTCGTGTTGCCAAACAGTTTTAGCATTGTCTGACATAATTACGCCAACTTCAATATTTTCTTGTTCAGATAAAAATTTTAATAATAATTCGGCATAAATAGCACCCGAAGCACCTGTAATAGCAACAACAATTTTTCTTTTTTCCATGGGTTAGTTTTTACCGATTAATTGATAACGAATACTAAAGTTTAAATCAACATTGTACCAACCTCTGTTGAAAAGCTTATTTAAAAATCCTATGTTTTGATCTAAATTGTTAAAATCTCTAATAGGAACCAATGAGTTTTTAGTTCTAAAGTTGATGATAAAATTATCGTTAACATGAAATTCTAAACCTAAAACTCCACCAATATCAGCACTTTTAAAAGGAAAAGGATTTTGTTGAATATTTACTTCGCCAAATTGGTCTTCCATTTTTACATTTAGCAAGTAGCCGTAATATCCTCCTAATTCAAAAAAGAAGGATTTGTGTCGGTATCTTACTACTAATGGAATTTCTAAATAATTTAAACGTAAGTTAAATGATCTAAAATCGCCATTGGCTGGGTCAGGAACTTTTCTAGCACCTTTACCAATATAATAAATTTCAAACTGCATAGAAACATGGTCGGAAAAATCGGTATTGGTAAATGCACCAAGTATTAACCCTGGTTTTTTGTAGCCACCATAACCATCACCCTCAACCTGAGCAGCACTAACTCCTAAAATAGCTCCCGATTTAAAAGTTTGAGAAAAACCATTAAAACCAATAAAAATAAGTGTTATTAAAAGTAGTTTTTTCATTAATGGTGAAGTTGGTTGCTGTTAAAGTTAAGCAAATTAATTTTTATAGGTAAGCAGGTCTTGTCCGATATCCTTTCTGTAATACTTCTTCTCAAATTGAATTTTCTCAGCATTTTTAAAAGATTTTTTCAATGCATCTTCTAACGAGTTGCCAAAAGAAGTAACTGCAATCACTCTTCCTCCATTGGTTACTATTTGGTTGTCTTTAATGGCTGTTCCTGCATGAAAAATGGTACTTCCTTCAATATTTTCTAATCCAGTTATCGCTTTTCCTTTTTCATAAGCTTCGGGATAACCACCGGATACTAACATTACTGTTGTAGCTGTTTGAGTGTTAATTTTTATTTCTTTTTCGTGAAGGGTTTGAGTAGCTACACCATGAAATAAATCTAATAAATCAGACTCAATTCTTGGAATTACCACCTCTGTTTCGGGATCTCCCATTCTAACATTATATTCAATTACAAAAGGATTTCCGTTGTTGTTCATTAAGCCAATAAAAATAAAACCTTTGTAGTTAATGTTTTCTTTTTTTAAGCCATCAATAGTTGGCTTTACCACTTGCTCTTCTACTTTCGATAAGAAATTTTCATCAGCAAAAGGAACAGGAGAAATAGCTCCCATACCACCAGTGTTTAAGCCTGTATCGCCTTCTCCAATTCTTTTGTAGTCTTTGGCTGCGGGTAATATTTTATAACTATTGCCATCGGTTAATACAAATACAGAAAGTTCTATGCCTGATAAAAATTCTTCAATAACTACTTTGGCAGATGCTTCTCCAAATTTTTTATTGCTTAGCATTTCTGTCAATTCATTTTTGGCTTCGGTTAAATCATCTAAAATTACAACACCTTTTCCTGCAGCTAAACCATCAGCCTTTAAAACGTAGGGAGGGGATAATGTTTCTAAAAAGGTTAATCCGTTATTTAAGGTATCGTTGGTAAAAGATTGGTATTGAGCTGTAGGTATATTGTGTTTAATCATGAATTTTTTAGAAAATTCTTTACTACCTTCTAGTTCTGCACCATCTTTTTGAGGGCCAATTATACCAATATTTTTAAGTTCTTTATCCGCAAGGAAAAAATCGCAAATGCCATTTACTAGAGGGTCTTCAGGACCAACAACTACCAATGAAATGTTATTTTCCAACACTACTTTTTTTATCGTGTCAAAATCATTTACATTAACATTTAAATTAGTGGCAAATGATGCTGTTCCCGCATTTCCAGGAGCTACAAAAAGCTTTGTAAGTAGTTTGCTTTCATTAATTTTCCATGCCAGTGCATGTTCTCTTCCTCCTGAACCTAAAACCAATACATTCATTGTTACTTTTTTTGATTTGAAGTGCAAAAATAAGTAATACTAGCTTAAAAAGTAGAGATAAAAATTTGAATTATTCGGCAAAACGATAACCTCTACCTTTAATGGTTTTGATAATGTTTTCTCCTACTTTTTCTCTAATTTTTCTAATATGAACATCAATAATTCTAGGGTTGTTATTGTCTGTATTCTCCCAAACAGAATGGTAGAGTTCATCTCTAGTAAAAATTCTTTTAGGATTGCTTATGAGAAGGTAAAGTAATTCAAACTGTTTTTTTTGAAGAGAAATTTCTTGGTTATCTTTTTCAATTAAATAACTTTCTCTGTTTACTTTTATGGAGTTGTGGTAAATATTTGATTTTGTTTCGTTTTTTGCTATGTTTTTTCTTTTTAGCAAAGCGTCTATTTTTTTCAATAGCAATTTAGGTTGTATGGTTGGAGAGATAAAATCATCTGCTCCTGCTTTGTAAGCTTCCACCTGAATGTATTCTTGAGTTTCTTCAGATACAAGTAGTACACTAGTGTTTTCAAATTTAGTTTTAATGATTTCGCAGATTTCTATTCCATCAAATTGAGCTAGGTGTAGTTCTACTAAAAAAATATCGTATTGCTTTTGGGTAACAAGTTCTAAGGGCGTATTTTCAGTAATGAGAATATTAGCAATGTTAATTTTTTTCTCTTTAAGAAATGCTTGAGTACTTTTTAGCTTTTTTTCATTGCTGGTAACAATAGCAATGGAAGGCAATATATGGTTAGGTTTTAACATTAACCCAAAAGTAGAACTACTTTATTTTTGTTGAGTTAAGCTAACTTTATCGACTTATTAAACCTTTTTAATCTTAATGTTAATGAGATAACTTTAAGTTAATATTGTTTGGTTAAATTCTAGAATAAATACAAAAACTAAAATCATGAGCATGTTTTTCGTCTTTCAGGTATTTTTCTTCACTTGTTTTTTGCCATTTTGAACTGTCAATCTCTGGGAAAAATGTGTCTCCTTCAAAAGCTTGGTGAACATGAGTAATGTACATTTTGTCTACTAAATTTTTATCTAAAGCTTCTTTGTAAATTTGTCCACCACCAATAATAAAAACTTCTGTTTCGTTATTTTTTTTAGCAAAATCTAAAGCTGTTTCTAATGAATTTAATACTACACAATTTTCTTCCGTAAAATTATTTTGACGGGTAAGCACTATGTTGGTTCTGTTAGCCAACGGACGAAATTTTTCGGGAATAGAAATGTAATTTTTTCTACCAGTAATAATATGATGGTTTAGTGTAGTTTGTTTAAAAAACCGCATATCTTTAGGTAAGTGCCATATAAGGGTGTTGTCTTTACCGATAACATTGTTTTCGGCAACAGCTACAATTAGAGATACTATCATAGTTGCATTAGCCATTTTTTGTGTAAATTTTTCATTTCGTCTGTAGCACTTTCTGCCTTAAAAATATAATACCTAATAACGGTTCTAGGCTTCATTGGTATTTTAATATTTTGAATAAGGTTATCTCTACTAATTAATACATTTAGCAAATCACCTTCTTTTTTGTTTTCAGTTATTTCATCATAATTATCCGAAAAACGATAGTCGTCTATTGCCAAAATTTCGTCATTTACATTTAAGCCACCATCATAAGCAGCAGAATTTCTGTAAACTGTTCTTATGGTGTTTCCAGAAAGAGAAACCCCTAAATTTAAACTATTTTCGGTAAGTGGTTCTACTTGAAAGCCAACATAACTAAATAGTGTAGGGTAGTCGAATGTTTCAGTACCGTTAATGTATTTTTTATAAAAATCATCTAAATTTAATCCACTTACTTCTTCTAAGGTTTTTTTCATTTCTTCGGAAGTAAAGCCTCTGTTTTCTTGCTTGTAAAACTTGTTATAAAGTAGCTTCATTACATCATCTAAAGATTTTTCTCCTTTAGTATTTTTAATAATCATTAAATCGAGCATATTCGCAACTACACTTCCTTTAGTATAATAAGAAATAGTAGTGTTGTAGCTATTTTCAGTTGGTCTGTAAGCTTTAATCCAAGCATCAAAACTAGCATGAGCTACCGGTTGAACTTTATTTCCAGGTTGGTTTTCAATGCTATTAATAGAAGATGAGAATTTACTTAAAATATCTTCTTCGGTATAGATGCCTGCTCTGTAAAGTAACAATTCATCATAATAACTGGTAAAGCCTTCCATTACCCAAAGTAGGGAAGTATAATTTTCGTTAGAATAATCAAAAGGGCCTAATTCAATAGGTCTAATTCTTTTCACATTCCACAAATGAAAATATTCGTGAGCAACCAAACTTAAAAAACCTTTGTAAGCAGAACCACTGTATGTCCATCTGTTTACTTGTAGGGTAGTAGAGCTGAGGTGTTCTAATCCGCCACTACCTCTGGTAAGGTTGTGAATAATAAAAGTATATTCTTTGTTGGGATTTTCACCAAAAACATTGGTACAAGCTTCCACTACATTAGCCATGTCTTTTTTTAGTGTGTCTATATTATAATTTCCTTCGCCATACATTGCTACATGATGCAATACTCCTGCAGCAGTAAAATCAAAAGTTACATGATTACCAATTTCAAAAGGAGCATCTACTAATATGTCGTAATTTTCGGCAACATAAACAAAACCCTTTTCGCCTTTAGCTTTAGGTAAGGCAGTGCTTACTTTTTTCCAATCTTTGTAAGGATGTATGGTAACTTTAGAGCTTTCTTTTTGAGCAGATTGGTAAGTCATAAACATGCTTGTTCCATTAAAATAACCATGAGAAGCATCTAAGAAACTAGTTCTTACACTCATTTCGTAAGCATAGACTTTATAGGTTACAGTAATATCAGATTTGTTGTTAGAGGCAATACGCCAAGTGTTTTTATTAATTTTTTCTATGTTTAATTCTTTAGAACTTTGATTGGCAGAAACAGCTTCAACACTTTTAGAAAACTCTCTAATTAAATATGAACCTGGAGCCCAAGTAGGCATATAAATATCTACTTGTTCACTTTGATGGTTTTTAATAATCATTTTTACTTCAAAGTAATGAGTGTGTGGCTCACTCATGCTTACCTCGTAATCTATGTTAGTAGCTTGATTTTTAGTTGTTAAAAACAATGTAAAAATAATGATGAGTAATACTGATAGGTGCTTCATTTGTTTTAAGGTTTGATAAGAAATACTAAATATTGTTAAAAGTAAAATTAGCTAATAATATTTAGTAAAAAAAGTGGTTTTAAATAACTATATTTACAGTACAAAAAATGAAACATATTATATAAATATAAAGTATAATGTTGTTATAAGCTAGACTGACAGACTTTTAAAAATATAAAACTAACTACCTATGAGAAAAAGTAAACTTGAGTATGCTAAAACCATTTTAAAGAAAGTGAGTTTTGATATCAAATTATTTAGAAAAGAATTAGCAAAATCATATCAATACCTAATGGAAGATGAAATAAAGGAATTAATGAAATGGGTAGAGAAAAATTTTGGTCAGCAATATTGTCTTACACCTATTTACGTTAAAAATAATTAGAATTTTAATTACTGTTTTTCAAATAATTAAGTAAAAATATTTTTCTAAGCTTTTTTTACATAAATTTGCTTTTTATAAATTAATAATTTTTTACAATGAAAAACGGTACAATTAAATTTTTTAATGATGAAAAAGGTTGGGGATTTATTACTCCAGAAGACGGAAGTAAAGATATCTTCGTTCACCATTCATCAAGTAATCAACCATTAAATGAAGGCGACAACGTTTCTTTCGATATCGAAGATAGCGATAGAGGACCAAAAGCCATTAATGTGCAAGTTCAATAAGAAATATATATTTTTTATTATTACTAAAAAAACCCATTGATTTATCAATGGGTTTTTTGTTATCCTTTTGTGTAAGTTTGTTGTTGAACTAATTAAGTTTGTTTTACATAAAGGATGTATTGATTATGACTAAAGATAAACGCATTGATGCTTATGTGGAAAAATCTCAAGAATTTGCTCAACCTATTTTAAATCATTTACGAAAATTAATTCATCGAGCAATTCCAGAAGTGGAAGAAACCATTAAATGGGGAATGCCTTTTTTTGATTACAAGGGACCTTTATGTAACATAGCTGCGTTTAAACAACATGTAGTTTTTAGTTTTTGGAAAGGAGAACTCTTAAAAGATGCAAATAGTGTATTACAACCAAGAGCTGTTGATGGAGGCAGTGCCATGGGGCATTTCGGAAAAATTACTTCTTTAAATGATTTGCCTGCTGACAAAGTAATTATAGATTTAATAGTTGAAGCTAAAAAACTTAATGATGATGGAGTAAAATCAGCCTCTAAAAAAGCCACAATAAAAATATTAGACATTCCTGATTACTTTATAAAAGCATTAAAAACGAACAAAAATGCTCTAACAACTTTTGAAAATTTTAGTTATACTAATAAAAAGGAATATGTAGAATGGGTTACCGAAGCCAAAACTGAAAAAACCAGAAACCAACGTTTAGCGACAGCTATTGAGTGGATGAGCGAAGGAAAAGTAAGAAATTGGAAATACCTTAAAAAATAAAGACCTATGCAAACACAAGCATCAACTCCCGATAAGTATGTAGAAAAACTTCCTGAGAATAGAAAAGAAGTTATTCAGAAACTTAGAGATACCATAAAAAAAGTATTGCCAAAAGGTTTTGAAGAAGTAGTAAGTTACGGCATGTTAGGTTATGTTGTTCCTCATAGCATTTATCCAAGTGGATACCATTGTGACCCTAAACAGCCATTGCCTTTTATGGGGTTAGCTTCGCAGAAAAATCATATAGGCTTTTACCACATGGGACTTTATGCTGATGAGAAATTACTAAATTGGTTCACGACCAACTATCCTAAGCACTGTAAAACTAAATTAGATATGGGAAAAAGTTGCATAAGATTTAAGAAATCAGCAGATAATATCCCTTTTGAACTATTAAGTGAATTGGTTCAGAAGATGACAGTAAACGATTGGGTGCAATTTTATGAGAAAAAGTTCAAAAAGTGACTAGTCCTAATTAATTGAAATATTTTCAAATTTATACTCTTTACCTCTAATCCCATAAATAATTAAGGTATTGTCATTTATTTGCATAAACTTTTTTGGTTGATAAAACTAATACCCAACCTCTAAATCCAACTTATCTCTTAATAGTTTTAAGACAGGGTTTTTCTCCGACATTTTTTCGAATTTTTCCTCAGGAGTAAAAGCTTTTTTGTTGGCTTTGTCTTTATTAATGCTCAATTCAAAATTAATGTTATAATTATTGAGAGTAGCTCTGAAAAAATCTAAAATATCAGGTTTCTGAGCGGTAAATTCATCAACTATAGCTTTGTTTTCTACAATAACTTTTATCAGAGTGTCTTCAATTTCAGGAGCATTTTCAAATGCTGAAGCAAACATTATTTGTCCATCAGACATCAATTTGTCTTTATAAATTTTCCATTGTTTTAAAAAAGCTTCTTCTGTAAATGGTTCGGTAGGTTTTTCCGAGGTATCTTCTTTTTTGCCAGCATTTTCTTTGTCGGCAAGTTGCTCTTTAATAGAAATGGTTCCAGACAACTGATAACTACCTAAAGGTTGATTGTAAGTTGCTTTTTTTTCTTCAACCGTTGGTGTTTCAGGTTTGTTAAGAGTAATTATTGGTTCATTAACAACCGTTGGTGTGGGTTGGGGTTGTTCTTTTTTAGATTGAACAATAACTCCTTCATGTTTCTCAACAGCTTTTGCTAATGCTTTGTTGTTAGAAAAAGGGAGGTTAATTATGGGCTTTTTTTTTTCGTCTTGCGAGTAGTTTCTACTGCATAGTTGCATTAACATTACCTCTACCAAAAGCCGTTTGTTTTTACTGCTTTTATAAGTAGTGTCCGTTTGGGAAGTAATGGATAAAAACGAAATTAAATCGTTAAGATTTATTTTTTTAGATTGCTCTAAGTACTTTTCTTTAATAGAAGGACCAACTTCTAATAAATTAACCGTTGCATTGTCTTGACAAACTAATAAATTTCTAAAATGTTCAGAGAGTCCATTTATAAAATTATGGCCATCAAAACCATTATTTAATATTTCATTAAAAATTAATAGACTGTTAGAAATATCATTAGTTATAATGGCATCGGTAATCTTAAAGTAATAATCGTAATCTAATATATTAAGATTGTCAATTACATCCTGATAAGTTATTTTTTTTCCTGAAAAACTAACAATTTGGTCGAACATAGAAAGGGCATCTCTTAAAGCACCATCTGCTTTTTGAGCGATAATGTGCAAACCTTCTTTTTCTGCTTCAATATTTTCTTTTTCAGCAATTTGTGCTAAGTGGTTGGCAATATCTTCAATTTGAATTCTATTGAAATCAAAAACCTGACAACGAGATAATATCGTTGGGATAATTTTGTGTTTCTCGGTAGTAGCTAATATAAAAATAGCGTGTTTTGGAGGTTCTTCTAATGTCTTTAGGAAAGCATTAAAGGCAGCTTGGGACAACATGTGTACCTCGTCA
Source organism: Vicingaceae bacterium (assembly GCA_965284565.1). Taxonomy (GTDB): domain Bacteria; phylum Bacteroidota; class Bacteroidia; order Flavobacteriales_E; family Vicingaceae; genus BRH-c54. Next base: position 487,303 of record OZ260100.1, on the reverse strand, counting down.
ATAATATATACTTTATGAGTTCCAAGTTGAGGAGCAAACCTCACCTGATCTATTAAAGCTCTAATATCATCAACAGAGTTGTTTGATGCAGCATCTAATTCATAAACATTTAAAGAATGCCCCTCATTAAAAGATTTGCATGATTCACACTCATCACACGCCTCAATGTTTTGAGTAATGTTAAAGCAGTTAATGGTTTTGGCTAAAATTCTAGCACAAGTTGTCTTTCCTACACCTCGTGGTCCACAAAAAAGAAATGCCTGTGCTAAATGAGCAGTTTTAATAGCGTTTTTTAAAGTAGAAGTGATGGAGTGTTGTCCAACTACAGTATCAAAAGTTACTGGTCTGTATTTTCTAGCTGAAACAATGTAATTTTCCATAAATAAAGGCTGCTTTTAAGAGATAACAAATATACTTTTAAATGAAGCAATAATAAAAATGAATTAAGAATTATTTATTAACTCCAAATAAAAAATAGCATTTTTGTAGCAGTATAAAGGTTGTAATAATTTAATTACCTTCGCATGTTTTTATACTAAACACTGTATTTTATAGTTATACAACACAAAATTTATTTTTTGAAGTTTAAAAAAGCCATATTAATATCATTTGCACTACTATTTGTGCTTGCTTCTTGTTCAAGAAAAAAGAACACTTTTACCAGAAGAGCCTATCATAATACTACGGCAAGGTATAATGGCTATTTTAATGCTCGAGAAATCATGAAAGCAGATGTGAAAAAGCTGCGAGAAGAACACAGTGATGATTTTTCTGAGCTTATTCCAATATTTATTTATCCCGATGAAACTAAGTCTAAAAGCATGTTTCCTAATATGGAGAGAGTAATAGATAAAACCACCAATGTAATTGATAGACATTCTATATACATTAGAAATGAAGAACATGTTAGGTGGATTGATGATTGTTATATGCTAATGGGGAGGGCTCGTTTTTATAAACAAGAATTTTATATTGCACTCGAAGTTTTTCAATATGTGGCGAAAGCGTATAACAAAAAACCACCTGGTTACGAAGCTCAAATTTGGTTAGCAAGAACTCATTTGGAATTAAAAGAATTGAATAAAGCTGAAGCTATCCTGAAAAAATTAGAAGAAAAAAAAAGTATTCCTAAACAGTTTGCTAGCGAATTTAATGCTGTTTTTGCTGATTATTATATTCGTGTAAATAATAGAGAAGAAGCTATAAAACACCTTGAAAAAGCATTGGAAACTACTAGGAAGAAACACCATAAAATAAGGTTTAATTATGTGTTGGCTCAACTTTGGCTAAAACAAAAAGAGTTTGAACAAGCCTCTATTTATTTTAGTAAAGTAATAAAATTGAAGCCTGAATACGAAATGCTTTTTAATGCAAAAATCAGTAGAGCATTAGCTTTTGATACAGAAGGAGAAGGACAGAGTAGTATTAAAAAAATGCTTAGAAAAATGCTAAAAGATAAAAAGAATGAAGATTATAAAGATCAGATTTATTATGCTTTGGCAGATATTGCATTCAAGGAAGAAAAAGATTCTTTAGCTATAGATTATCTTACAAAATCTGCTGCATATAGCACAATAAATACGAAGCAAAAAGCTGTAACCTATTTAAGACTAGCTCAATATTATTATGATATTCCCAAGTACTTAAAGTCTTATAATTATTATGATAGCTGTTTAACAGTTTTGCCTAAAGAGTATAAAGATTACGAAAAAATTGAAATGCGAACAAAAGCATTGAAAAAATTGGCAGATAACATTGTTATTGTTCAAAAAGAAGATAGTTTACAAAGAATGGCAACTGATGTAGAGTATAGAACTAAAGTGATAGATGAGTTAATTGCTAAAGCTGAAAAAGAAGAGCGAGAAAAGCAATTGGCAGAAAACAATAATAGCAGTGTTGATTTTATGGAAAACACTACTCCTGGTGGTGGAACTAATAAAGGTGAATGGTATTTTTATAACCAAAATACTATGGGGTTTGGCTTTTCTGACTTTAGAAAAAAATGGGGCGATAGAAAATTAGAAGATAATTGGAGAAGAAGTAATAAAGAAAGTTTGATACCCGATGAGGAATCTATAGCAAACGAAAATGATTCTTCTAAAACCGATACAAGTGGAACTAAAGTAAACGAAAAAACTACTGCTGAATATTATATGCAGTTGTTACCACTTACGGATAAAAAAATGAAAGCCTCTCACAATAAAATTATTGAGGCACTTTTTGCATTAGGCAATATTTACAAAGAGGACTTCGAAGACTACCCACATTCTATAAAGTCTTTTGAAAGATTGATAGTAGATTATGATACATCGAGCTATGTGCTTCCATCTTGGTTTAATCTTTATAGAATTAGTTTGCTCATTAAAGATGATGAAATGGAGGAGAAGTATAAAAATTTAGTACTCAGAAATTACCCAGAAAGTGAATATGCTAAAATAATTTTAGATCCTACTTATAATCAAGTAACCAGAGAAAACAGACGAAGAGTAGATAATTACTATTCTATCGTTTATGAACTTTTTAAAGACGGGTATTATGATAAAGTTATTTTGCGATGCGAAAGGGCTACAACTATTTTTGCTGAAAATCATATTCAAGATAAATTTGATTTTCTAGCAGCATTGTCAATAGGACATACAATGCCGAGAGATACTTTTAAAGTAGCATTGGAAACATTTATTGAAAATCATCCTGAATCTGAGTCGAAACCAGAGGCAGTTAAAATTCTTAAATTGATGAAAGAAGGAATTAAAGTTGATGTTGAAACAGAAAAAGAAGTGCCATATAAACATGTTTTTGAAACAGAATTTTTGGTTGTAGTAGTGGTGCCAAATACCGATAAACAACTCAATACTTATAAAAATAAAATAGTAGATTTTAATAGAAATAATTTTAGCGACCTCGCTTTTGATCCGGTAAAAAGTATTTTTTTAGATGCCAAAAGCCAAATTATAATTATAAAACCAATTAAAGGATATGAAAAAGTAATTAATTACTACAAAGCATTAATCCTAAACAAAACCTCATTACAAGAATTAAACGCTAAAGAATACCCTACTTTTATTATTTCAAGTGATAACTTTAATTTGTTTTATAAAGACAAAGATATCCCTTATTATTTAACCTTCTTTAACAAGAATTTTGATGTGAGCATAAAATAAATATGATAATTTTAGCCACATTATAGATTGGAACAAAAAGAATTTTGAATGTAAAAGAATAAAAAATTACCTTTGTCCGCTGAAAACTTAATTTATTAACGTAAATAATGTTTACCAAAAACTCAAATAAGATGGCAAAAACACAAGAAATAACCAGCCCAGAAATTAATATTATTCAGAAAGGAACAGAAATTACAGGAAATATTACTTGCTCGGGGGATATAAGAATTGATGGTGCTTTAAACGGAACATTAGTTTCTCAAGGAAAATTGGTTGTTGGTAATTCAGGAGTAATAGAAGGAGAAGTTAAATGTAAAAATGCTGATGTTTCTGGAAATATCAATGCGAAAATATATGTTGAAGAATTATTGCAATTAAAATCTACAGCAAACATAGTTGGTGAAATCAATACCAAAAAGCTTTCTATTGAACCGGGAGCAAACTTCTCAGGAACTTGTAACATGGGCAATGGAAACAATACTCAACTAAATGGAGCAAAAAAAGAAGCCCACCAAGAAGTCCAACTCGTTTAATAAATTTGCTAGACTATCAGGTATAGCAATTCAAATGGGGGTGATTATTTTTTTAGGAGCATACTCAGGCAAGTTGTTAGATGAAAAATATCCTTCCGATAAAAAATGGTTTACTATAGGGCTAACTATTCTGAGTGTTGCCATAGCACTATATACAGTGTTAAAACAAGTAAATAAAATTAATCAAGAAGATGATGAAGAAAAACAATGAACCGAGTTACTGTTAATTTTTTTCTTTTATTATTAATATCTCTAGGTGTAATTTTTTGCGGGCATCTTTTTGTTTTACATTTCTTAGGTCTACCCCTGTTTGGTAACAAAATTATTTTAGCCTATTTCGTTAATTTTATCATCACCTTTGGAAGTTTTGTTTTTCTATTCAATTTCAGAAAAAAATTTGCTGAAAGTTTAGGCTACTTTTTTATGGCGGTAAGTATGTTAAAGTTTGTAGTGTTTTTCATTTTTTTTCACCCTGATTATCAAGAAGATATTAGGATAGATAAATTAGAATTTTCAGCCTTTTTTATACCGTATGCGGTGAGTCTTTTTTTAGAAACTATAGTGTTGGTTAGGTTGTTAAATAAAGGGGGGTCAGGTGATTGGAAATAAGTGGTAAATATTTTTTTGAATATGCTTTGAAAATAGATATTAATAATTACTTTTGCAGCGTTTTTAAACAACCTTTTTTTGAAGACTGATATGCAAGGAAAAAAAATATTCAAGTTACTTTTATTTTTATTGTTAATAACACCATCATTAACTATTGCTTCTGAGGAAGTTGCGAAAGAAGAAAGTAGTGTTAAATCAGAAATTAAACAAGACATTATGCATCACTTGCAAGATGCGTATGACTTCCATCTTTTTACAGACAAAACCACAGGTGCTCACTACGGATTTCCATTACCTATAATTTTATGGGATAATGGTTTGCATGTTTTTATGTCATCAAAATTTCATCATGGTGAAGCTGTTGCTGAATCAAAAGGAAATTACTATAAAGTTTATCACAATAAAATATACAAAACAGATGCTGAAGGAACTCTATCTAAGGATGAGGATGGTCATGTAACAAACGCCAAACCTTTAGATTTTTCTATTACGAAAAGTGTTTTTAGTGTAATGCTGATTTCGTTACTTATATTTTTATTGTTTAGAGGATTTGCTAAATCATACAAAAAATCTCATATACCTAATGCAGTTGGTAAATTTATGGAGCCATTAGTATTGTTTGTGAGAGACGAAATTGCTATTCCAAACATTGGTGAAAAGCATTATAAAAAATACATGAGCTATTTATTGACCGTGTTCTTTTTTATATGGTTTGTTAATTTAACAGGATTAACACCACTCGGAATTAACGTGACAGGAAATATAGCTGTAACATTTTGTCTAGCATTAATCACTTTTTTAATTACTCAATTTACATCTAAAAAAGATTATTGGAAACACATTTTTTGGATGCCAGGAGTGCCAGTACCAATGAAGTTTGTGTTAGCTCCAATAGAATTATTAGGAGTCTTTATTAAGCCATTTGCATTAATGATTCGTTTGTATGCAAATATTTCAGCAGGACATATAGTATTGATGAGTTTAGTAGGGTTGCTATTTGTTTTTCAAAATTGGTTTGCACGAGGAGCATTTTTAGGATTGACACTGTTTTTGTCTATCATAGAATTGCTAGTAGCTTTTTTACAAGCATATATTTTTACCATGCTAACAGCCCTTTATTTTGGAGGAGCAGTGGCAGAACATGATGACCACCATTAAGGTAAATCATCATTTAATTTGTAATTATTAACTTAAATTTTATATATTATGGAAATTCCAGCGATTGTAGGTGCAGGTTTAGTAGTAATCGGAGCCGGTATTGGTATCGGACGTATTGGTGGTTCAGCAATGGACGCTATTGCGAGACAGCCTGAGGCTACTAACAAAATTCAAACAGCTATGCTTATTGCAGCAGCGCTTATTGAAGGTATTGGATTTGCTGCATTATTTGCAGTTTAACTAATCTAGAAAACAACTGTAACGATTGGTTGCAGTTGTTTTTTTAAAATTTATATTTTAATAAAAAGATATGGAAAAATTAATAAATGAATTTTCGGTAGGCTTGTTTTTTTGGCAAACACTACTGTTTTTAGTGTTACTTTTTTTACTTAAAAAGTATGCTTGGAAACCAATTTTAAATGCAGTAAATGAGCGTGAAAAATCAATTGAAGATGCTTTAAATAAAGCAGAAGAAGCCAAAAAAGAAATGGCTGAATTAAAATCTGCTAATGAAGATTTATTAAAAGAAGCTCGCGTTGAAAGAGATGAAATGTTGAAAGAAGCTCGTACATTAAAAGATAAAATTATTGCAGAAGCTAAAACTAAAGCTAATGAAGATGCTGAGAGAATTGTTGCTTCAGCTAGAGAAAGCATTCAGCACGAAAAAATGGCTGCTGTTACTGAACTAAAAAATCAAGTAGCTGTTTTATCTATTGAAATTGCAGAAAAAATATTAAGACAAGAACTTTCTTCAGAAGCGAAGCAATCTTCTATGATTAGTAGTGTTGTTGATGATATACAATTAAATTAATACCTAGAAATGTTAGATTCGAAAGTAGCATCAAGATATGCTAAGTCTTTACTAGATTTAGGAAAAGAGCAAAATGCTTTAGAAACCTTGATTAAAGATATGACTTTAATCAAAGAGGTATGTAATGAAAATCCTGAATTTATAACTTTACTTAAAAGCCCTATTGTTAGAGGTGATAAGAAAAGAGCAATTATTAAAGAGGTTTTCTACAATTCATTTAACTCTGAAGTAACAAAAGCTTTCGTAGAAATCATTATAAGAAAAAAAAGAGAATCAATTCTTTATGCTATTGCTGTTTCTTTCATTAGCTTGCACAAAAAATATCACAATATAAAAATAGCAAAAGTAACTACATCGCTTCCTCTTTCTGCAGAGCAAAAACAAAGTATTATTGCTCAAATCAATAAAACAGAAAAGGCTACAATAGAATTAGAAGAAGTAGTAAATAAAGATATAATTGGTGGTTTAATTCTAAGAATAGAAGATAAACAATTGGATGAAAGCATCAGAAGAAAACTCTTAAATTTAGAGATGGAATTTGATGATAACCCTTATGTAAAAGAATATTAAAAACTATAATAACGATAAAATAATATAAAATGGCCGAAGTAAAACCAGCTGAAGTATCAGCAATCTTAAGACAACAATTAGCCGGATTCAAAACAGAAACTCAACTTGAAGAAGTTGGAACAGTACTTCAAGTAGGTGATGGTATTGTTAGGATTTATGGTTTATCTAGCGTTCAAGCAGGTGAACTTATTGAATTTGATAACGGACTTTCTGCAATTGTACTTAACTTAGAGGAAGACAATGTAGGTGCTGTATTATTAGGTTCTTCTGAAGGACTTAAAGAAGGAGATAACGTTAAAAGAACGAACAGAATTGCTTCTATTAATGTAGGTGAAGGAATGTTAGGTAGAGTGGTAGATACATTAGGAACTCCAATTGATGGAAAAGGTCCTATTGAAGGAGATACTTATGAAATGCCTATTGAAAGAAAAGCTCCAGGTGTAATCTATAGAGAACCTGTTGCTGAGCCAATGCAAACAGGAATTAAAGCTATTGATGCGATGATTCCAATTGGTAGAGGTCAAAGAGAGCTAATTATTGGTGACCGTCAAACAGGAAAAACTTCTGTTGCTATTGATGCCATTATTAACCAAAAAGAATTTTACGATAGAGGAGAACCTGTATTTTGTATTTATGTAGCGGTTGGTCAAAAAGGATCTACTGTTGCTAACATTGTACAAACTTTAGAAAATGCTGGAGCAATGAAATACACAGTAATTGTTGCTGCAAATGCTTCAGATCCTACCCCAATGCAATTCTACGCTCCATTTGCAGGTGCTGCAATCGGAGAGTTTTTTAGAGATACAGGAAGACCAGCACTTATTGTTTATGATGATTTATCTAAACAAGCAGTAGCGTATAGAGAGGTTTCTTTATTATTAAGAAGACCACCAGGACGTGAGGCTTACCCAGGTGATGTATTTTACCTTCACTCAAGATTATTAGAAAGAGCAGCTAAAATTATTAATGTTGATAGCATTGCTCAAGAAATGAATGATTTACCTGAATCTATCAGACCTTTAGTAAAAGGTGGAGGATCTTTAACGGCATTGCCAATTATCGAAACTCAAGCAGGTGACGTTTCTGCATATATCCCAACCAACGTAATTTCTATTACTGATGGTCAAATTTTCTTAGAATCTGATTTATTTAACCAAGGTGTTCGTCCAGCAATTAACGTAGGTATTTCTGTATCTCGTGTTGGTGGTAATGCCCAAATTAAATCTATGAAAAAAGTGGCTGGAACATTAAAATTAGATCAAGCTCAATACAGAGAGTTAGAAGCATTTGCTAAATTTGGTTCCGACCTTGATGCTGCAACAATGTCTGTATTAAACAAAGGAAAGAGAAATGTTGAAATCTTAAAACAAGCAGAACATACTCCTTTTACTGTTGAAGATCAAATTGCTATTATTTATGTTGGAACAAAAGGATTAATAAATGCTGTTCCTGTTGATAAAGTAAAAGAATTCGAAGCAGAATTTATTAGTTTCTTAAACAACAAACACAGAGATACACTAGATTTATTAAAAGCAGGAAAGTTTGATGATAGCATTACTTCTGTATTAGATAAAGCTTGTGCTGAATTAACTGCTAAATATAAATAAGTCAAAAATTAAAAAGTTTATAAAGCAGAAAGGACAGATTTTATACAAACTTTCAACTTTACGAACTTTCAACTTTACGAACTAAATGGCAAACTTAAAAGAAATTAGAAATAGAATTGTATCTGTTAATTCAACAAAACAGATTACATCTGCAATGAAAATGGTTTCTGCGGCTAAATTAAGAAAAGCCCAAGATGCGGTTGTTCAAATGCGTCCCTATTCTAATAAAATGCAAGAAATTATATCAAACATTAGTGCTGGTTTAGATAGTATGGATGGAGCTTTTTCAGACCAAAGAACTGTCGAAAACGTACTTATTGTTGGTATAACTTCAAATAGAGGTCTTTGCGGAGGATTTAATAACAATGTTATAAAATCTGCAATTAAATTAGCCGATACAACTTATAAAAATGCTAATGTAACCGTTCTTCCTATCGGGAAAAAGTTTAAAGATGCAGTAAAGAAAACTAACTTTTCACTTAGTCCAGTTTTTAAACCGGATACCGAAAAAAATTGGGACGACCTTACATTTGAAAATACTTCGATTATTGCCGAGGAAATCATGAACCTTTTTATCGAAAGAAAAGTAGATAAAGTGGTTTTGGTTTACAATCAGTTTAAAAATGCAGCTGTACAAATTTTGCAAAATGAACAATTCTTACCAGTATTGCCACCCGAAGTAAACGAAACATCAGGTAGTAATACAGTAGATTACATCTATGAGCCAGAAAAGAAAGCAATTTTAGATGAATTAATTCCTAAGTCACTTAAAACACAACTTTTTAAGGCATTATTAGATTCTATGGCTTCAGAACATGGTGCTCGTATGACTGCAATGCATAAAGCAACCGATAATGCTAATGATTTAATAAATGATCTTAAGTTAGTTTATAACAAAGCTCGTCAGGCATCAATCACAAATGAAATTTTAGAAATTGTTGCAGGAGCAGAATCTTTAAAATAAAATCGTTTTCCATAATTTAAAAGCCTATTACTATTTTAAATAGTAATAGGCTTTTTTAGTTAAAAAGACAGTAATTAGCTTTTTATACACTTGTATTTAATAGATATATTATTACATTTGCAAACTTATTTTTTAAACCAATTTAGTACTTAAAAAACAAAGATGAAATTATCAAAATTTAAATTCAATTTACCACCAGAATTACTAGCTGATAAACCAGCTGACGAAAGAGACGAATCAAGATTATTAGTTTTACATAAAGATACTGGGGAAATTGAACACCGCATGTTTAAAGACATCATTGAATATTTTGATGATGGTGATTTAATGATAATGAATGACACCAAAGTTTTTCCTGCTAGAATGTATGGAAACAAAGAAAAAACAGGTGCCAAAATTGAAGTTTTCTTATTGAGAGAATTAAATAGAGAAAATTACCTGTGGGATGTGTTAGTTGATCCGGCAAGAAAAATTAGAATTGGAAATAAACTCTATTTTGGTGATGATGATTTAGTTGCTGAAGTAATAGACAACACCACTTCAAGAGGTAGAACACTTCGTTTTTTATATGATGGTTCTTACGAAGACTTTAAAGCAATTATCAATAGATTAGGAGAAACACCGATTCCAAAATACATCAATAGAGCGGTAGAACCTGAAGATGCTGAAAGATACCAAACTGTCTATGCTAAAAATGAAGGTGCTGTTGCAGCTCCAACCGCAGGATTACACTTCAGTAAACACCTAATGAAAAGATTAGAAATAAAAGGGATAGATTTCGCTTTTGTTACGCTACATGTTGGTTTAGGTTCTTTCAGAACGGTAGAAGTAGAAGATCTTACCAAACATAAAATGGATTCAGAAGAAGCTTTCATTGATGAAGAGTGTGTTACTAAAGTAAATAACGCTAAAAAAGCAAAAAGAAAAATTTGTGCAGTAGGAACAACATCTATGAGAGCAGTAGAATCTTCTGTGTCAACAGATGGGTTACTTAAGCCATATCAAGGTTGGACAAATAAATTTATTTTCCCTCCATACGATTTTAGTGTTGCTAACTGCATGATTACAAATTTTCACATGCCTGAATCAACCTTATTAATGATGACAACTGCATTTGGTGGTTACGATAATGTAATGAAAGCTTATAAAGAAGCTATAAAAGAAAAATACCGATTCTTTACCTATGGAGATGCCATGTTGATTATCTAAGTAAATTATTAAATTGTAAACTTTATAAAAATTATGAAACTAGAAGACCTTAAACTTTACCAAGAATGCCTAAACCTTGAAGCTATAGTATGGAAAATTGTAGAAAAATGGGAAGGGTTTAACAAAGAAACCGTAGGGAAATCATTTGTAACAGCTGCAGATGCTATTTCTTCAAACATTGCCTCAGGTTATGGAAGATATAACTTTAAAGACAAAAAACACTATTGCTACATATCTAGAGGGTGCTTACTAGAAACCAAAGGCTGGGTTATAAAAACTAACGAAAGAGGTCTTATAGACGAAACAACACAAAATGAATTAATTGAAGAAATTGAAAAAATTCATCGTATGTTAAATGCATACATTCGCTCAATAGGCAGAAAGAAAGAAGACAATAACTATGAAAACAACAACAGTAATAATAGTTATGATGAGGATGATAATAACGGAAACACTTTCACCGCTAGTGCAGATGAATTCTTCAATGAAGAAGAACTAACCAATGCATAAATACATCATAATAGTTGCCGGAGGTAAAGGAGAGCGAATGGGAGAAAACATTCCCAAGCAATTCCTTGAACTTAATGGTAAACCTATTTTGATGCATACCATAGAAAAATTTTATTCCACTTATCCGGAAGCTCAAATTATACTAGCTCTTCCCGAAAATCAATTCGACTTTTGGGAGGAGCTTTGTTATAAAAAAGAGTTTATAAAAATTCCACATAAAATTGTAGCAGGAGGAAAAACACGCTTTCACTCCGTGCAAAATGCCTTAGCTTTAGTTAATGAAGAGGGCATTGTAGCAATACATGATGGCGTTCGTCCATTAGTAAGCAAAACAACCATAGTTAACTGTTTCAATGCAGCAGAACAACATCAAAATGCCATTCCAGTAGTAGATGTGGTAGATTCACTTCGTTATGTAAATAAAACAGAAAACAAAGCCGTAAAACGCTCGTGCTATAAAATTGTACAAACTCCACAATGCTTCCATACGTCACTCATAAAAAAAGCTTACCAACAAGAGTTTACAGAAGCCTTTACAGATGATGCAAGTGTTGTAGAAGCAACTGGCACAAAAATTCATTTAGTAAGCGGCAATAAAGAAAACATTAAAATCACCTCTCCCGAAGACCTGATAGTTGCTATGGCTTTTATAGCAGAAGCAAAGTAGTTGCGTCTCTTTTCTATATTCGTAAACAAAATATGTTATTTCAAGTATCTGTTTGGGGTAAATTGAGTAAGTTAAAAAGAAATAGAAAAGTTTGAAAAAGTTATTTTATAAATTTATAGCTGAGTCCTTGTAGTTTTATTTTTTGTATTTTTAATGCAGAAAAAAATTAAAACGTCAAACTGAAAAGGTTATTTCATGTTGTTATTTTTTAAATATAAAAAAGAATTTGATTTGTCTATTGATAAAGATTCTGCTATGAATAGATTAGGTAATGAGGTTGTACAGGTACATAAATCATACTTTGAAACTTTAGGTGAGAAAACTTATTTATTTAAAGGTAATTTGAATTTTTCTGATGATACTTTTAAAATAGAACGAAATGTTGGAGGATTAAGAGGAATAGGTTTGTATTGTAAAGGAAAGATAATATATAAAGATGAAAATAAAAGTTCCTTAATAATGAGTGTAAATATGGGTGTAGTAAACTGGATGTTTTTTTTTCTTATGACAGTTTTATTTTTACTGCTAAATTATAAGGAAATATTATCACCTTCAGTATTAATTTTCTCATTAGCTATACCTTATTTTTTTCATTTTTTATATTACCTTTATGAGGTCAGTATTTTTTATACAGGAATTAAGAATTGTTTTAATAAAGTTATTACAGATGAAAGAAAGTGAATTATTTAATTTTGTGAACATAATTTATGCTTTATGACTTCATTTAGATGCAAGTGTCAAAACATTATACAGGAAACTAATTCAATAGAATTTGATTTTATGTTAATTAAAATGTTGAATTATGAAGAAATTATTTCAACACTAAGTAATTTAATTTCTGATTATGGTAAATCATCTGACAAAGAGAATTGGGTTAAAGTTTTTTTTGATTATGATATTGAAATAGAAGATTATAATAATATAGGGGAAATTGCTACAGAAATTATAGATTATAAAATACAAATAAATCACACTAATGGTGTCGAGTGTAATTTATGTGGACGATTATGGTTTAGTGATGTAGATGGAAAGTTGTATTCATATCTAAAAGAATGAAAACCCCCGCTCCCGCAAGCGTCCACGCTTGTGGTAAAAATCCAGCTCCGAAGGAGCGTAATTTGTATAGCAAAAAATGAAGCATATTAGATAAAAGATAAAGAGTATAATATATAAATCAAAGGGAGCAGCACAATAAACAAATTAAAGATTCGAAAAAAAAGATTAAAAAAAATGTCTTCACAATCAGCTTATTAAGGGTGTTGGGAAATAAAAGTAAAAAAAAAGTTACAAAAAGTTTTGGGAAAAGGAAAAGAGTTGTACTTTTGCAGCCCGTTTGAGACGAAATGATGGGAATGAGAGAGGGGAAAGCGGTTAAAACAGAGAGTTCTTTGAAGAAATTGAAGTAGAGAAAAAAAGGTAAATATCCTTGAGTAAAATCAACGCGTAGTAATTTTTTAGAACATTTAAGAATAATTACAACGGAGAGTTTGATCCTGGCTCAGGATGAACGCTAGCGGCAGGCCTAACACATGCAAGTCGAACGGTAACAGGAATTAGCTTGCTAATTTGCTGACGAGTGGCGCACGGGTGCGTAACGCGTATGCAACTTACCTCTAACAGGAGAATAGCCTTTCGAAAGGAAGAATAAAACTCCATAATATTTATTTGTGGCATCACAGATTTATTAAAACTACGGTGGTTAGAGATAGGCATGCGTCCTATTAGCTAGTTGGTGAGGTAACAGCTCACCAAGGCGATGATAGGTAGGGGGCCTGAGAGGGTTATCCCCCACACTGGTACTGAGACACGGACCAGACTCCTACGGGAGGCAGCAGTGAGGAATATTGGTCAATGGACGAAAGTCTGAACCAGCCATGCCGCGTGCAGGAAGACTGCCCTACGGGTTGTAAACTGCTTTTATATAGGAATAAACCCTCGTTCGTGAACGAGGCTGAAGGTACTATAAGAATAAGGACCGGCTAACTCCGTGCCAGCAGCCGCGGTAATACGGAGGGTCCAAGCGTTATCCGGATTTATTGGGTTTAAAGGGTCCGCAGGCGGGAGAATAAGTCAGTGGTGAAATCCTGTCGCTTAACGATAGAACTGCCATTGATACTGTTTTTCTTGAGTATAGATGAAGTGGGCGGAATGTGTCATGTAGCGGTGAAATGCATAGATATGACACAGAACACCGATTGCGAAGGCAGCTCACTAAACTATAACTGACGCTCATGGACGAAAGCGTGGGGAGCGAACAGGATTAGATACCCTGGTAGTCCACGCTGTAAACGATGATTACTCGGTGTTAACGATATACGGTTAGTGCCTAAGCGAAAGTGATAAGTAATCCACCTGGGGAGTACGGTCGCAAGATTGAAACTCAAAGGAATTGACGGGGGCCCGCACAAGCGGTGGAGCATGTGGTTTAATTCGATGATACGCGAGGAACCTTACCTGGGCTTAAATGGGAAATGACAGTTTAGGAAACTAGACCTTCTTCGGACATTTTTCAAGGTGCTGCATGGTTGTCGTCAGCTCGTGCTGTGAGGTGTCGGGTTAAGTCCCATAACGAGCGCAACCCCTATCTTTAGTTGCCAGCGAGTAATGTCGGGGACTCTAGAGAAACTGCCGGTGCAAACCGAGAGGAAGGTGGGGATGACGTCAAATCATCACGGCCCTTACGTCCAGGGCTACACACGTGCTACAATGGCGAGTACAAAGAGCAGCTATCATGTGAATGAATGCTAATCTCAAAAGCTCGTCTCAGTTCGGATCGGAGTCTGCAACTCGACTCCGTGAAGCTGGAATCGCTAGTAATCGCGCATCAGCCATGGCGCGGTGAATACGTTCCCGGGCCTTGTACACACCGCCCGTCAAGCCATGGAAGTTGGGAGTACCTGAAGTCGGTAACCGCAAGGAGCTGCCTAGGGTAAAACCAGTAACTGGGGCTAAGTCGTAACAAGGTAGCCGTACCGGAAGGTGCGGCTGGAACACCTCCTTTTTA
>OZ260100.1:0-467500 GCA_965284565.1 Vicingaceae bacterium | reverse complement strand
GCCAAAAATTATAAGTTATATAAGTTTCATTTTAGAACTGCGGTTATTTATCAGACAACGAGTGATAAATATTTGTTTCCACTACCTGATTTTATAGGTAGACAGCTAATTTATTTTCAAACGAATGTTTTTAAGAAAGCTGCAAAATTACAATTAGGCTTTAATGTTTCTTACAAAACAGGTTTTTATGGATATGCTTATATGCCTGAAATAGCTCAATTTTATGTTCAAAAAGAGCAAAAAATTGGAGAATATCCTTATGTAGATGTATTTTTGAATATTCATGTTAAAAGAGCTCAGGTATTTTTGAAATATGAACATTTTAATGCTGGTTGGAATAGTTATAATTTTTATGCAACTGCTAATTATCCAGCATTAGGCAGGTCATTAAAGTTTGGAATTGTTTGGAATTTGGTTGATTAGTTCTTTTTTTTTGAGTTAGTAGCTTTTATTTTTTTAGATTTAAATGATGTTAAAACAGCTAATTCTTACTATAATAATTTCTTTAGTAACATTTACAGAGACTGTTGCTCAGTCTTTTAATGTAAATAGATTGTTTAATGCTGGAGCTACATTTGGTGTTGATTATCCTTCTATGGGAGCAATTGATGATAGCGCAGATTTTCAGATGACAAAATATAAGTTTCAGTTTGTGAAACCTATAAGGACAAAGTTTGGTGTTGCATTAAAAGATTTTAATATTAAGAAAGCTGATGCTAAAGCTAGCCAGCTATTTTTAGCGTCAAAATTTAGTGTAGCACAACCTTCTATTACTAATACTCAGTTAGAAAATATTTATAAGGGAGAAATTGAGTTTACTGCCATTACAGCAAGTGTTAGAAATGGAATTTGGGTTTATGCTGCCAATATTTATTTTGAAGAAAGTAATACTTCTCTAAACCAAAGTTTTACACCTAATTTTAGGGCTTATACAGCTTATATTAATATCAGAAACTTAAAGATGGTTCATTTTTACGGTGCTACTTTGGTAGTTAACCAAGGTAGGGTTGTTCCTTTACCTCTAATTGGTTTTAGGGCTAAATTAAATTCAAAAATAAAAGCAGAGTTTATTGTTCCTGTGCATTTTAAGTTTAATTATAGTTTGAGTAGAAAAATTGATTTTGATTTAGCAGCTTATTTTAGTGGTATTAATGCCATAAGTAGGGAGGGTTCTGTTTTTCAAAATGATGATAATACTATTAATTTAAGAGAATTGAAAACCTATTTTGCAGCAAATGCTAGGTTTGGAAAACATTTTAAACTCAAAATGGAACTTGGTTATGCTTTTTTGCGAAGATTACACGGAATAAATAATGATTATAAGCAAAATATAGCTTCTGCTCCCTATGTTAGTTTTTCTTTAAACTATAATTTTGGGCATTCTGTTTTCGGAAGTTTTATAAATGGGGAGCATTAGTGTAATTAGATAATAGAAATTAGAATAGAGAAAGTAACGTTTTGGTTTTTGTATTTAAAATAAGTTCCTTTGTAAGGAAATTAATTTGATTAGCATGAAACACATTTTTCTTTTACTTTCTTTGGCTTTTGCATTAAACGGCTTTTCTCAGGCGGAAGATGAAAATTTTTATTTAAATGATAGTAAAATAACCTGGCAGAAAGCTTTTTCTACTAAAAAAACACAAGCAGAGGTTTATGCTTATTTTGAAAAGTCTAAAAAATTTGATGTTTTTAAAATTGAAAACAACCAGATTTTTGCAAAATTAAAGTCTCACGCTACCGACCCTAAAAAGACAGGTGTTGCTGCTGTACCTGCAATTGTAAATAAAAATGATTTTAAAGGAATGGTAGTTATTCAATATAGGCCTAAAGAAAAAGATTATTTAGTTACCATGTCCAATATGCTGCTTGTTGGTAGAGGAGATTTTTTTAAGAGAAATGAAGAACAAACTTTTGAAGAACATTATTTAAGGAAGGATGTGAGTGAATATCGACCATTTTTTGTAAAACAGGTTAAATCAGTTTATAATATTACTTTTTCTACTATTTTTAGGATGAAATAATAAGGTAATGGAAAGAAATATAGTTAATATAAAACTGAAAACAAAGATTTAATGGATGAGTTCTGATGGTTTCATCATAAACAAAAAAAGTCTCTGACATTTTTGTCAGAGACTTTTGGAGGTCCCGAGCGGATTCGAACCGCTGTACAAGGTTTTGCAGACCTCTGCCTAACCGCTCGGCCACAGGACCTTTTTTTTTAGGTGAGTGCAAATTTAATATATTTTTTCTTACACACCAACTAATAAGTACACACAATTAATTTGTCATTAATAAAATAAGTAACTTTGTCTTTCATTTATGAATCGCATAAAACAACATATCAGTCTATTACTTGTTATTGCTATTTCCTATGCTTATTTAGGAAGAACTGTTCATGAATTATTTTTTCATCACGAAGGGGTACATTGTGATGCAAAAACAGAAAAACACTTTCACCATGTTGAACACGAACAAGAAGATTTAGTTTGTACGTTCAACTTCTCTGCTTCTTCAGAAGCAAGTGATAAAAACCACCATTTCTTTAGTTTCTTAAATGAAAAAACAATTATTAGTGAATACTTAACTGTTTTCATTAATAAAAACACTAATAAAAATACACCTCTCAGAGGGCCGCCTACCGCTTAATTCATCCCGATTTTTCGGCACTTTAAAAATCAATATTTTTTTAGATTATCAATGTTCTAATAGCCAGTATGGCTGTGAGAACTAATTCACAATTAATTCAATCAAAATGAAGGGTTTATTGCTCTTAATTTTGTTGAGCATAGTTGGTCATTCTGTGGTGTTTACACAAACACCCTCTTGCGAGTTTACTCTCTCAGGAATTGTGATTGATGAACATGATCAACAAGCTTTATCTTTTTCTACAATTTATATTGTTGAATTAGAAAAAGGATATATTTCTGATATGAATGGTGTTTTCATCGTTCCGAATTTGTGTAGCCAAACTTATACATTAGTTATTGGTCACATTGGTTGTGAACCTGATACTCAACAGGTATTGATTACCCAAAACACACAAAAAACCTTTTATTTAGAACATCATATTGAAGAATTAAAAGAATTTGCTATCATAGAAAATGAAATAAAACCACTTAGTTCTGTTGTAAAAAAAGAACTTTCTCCAGAAGAATTTAGCAAAACCAGAGGAAGAACTTTAGGTGAAAGCATGAAAGAACTTACTGGAGTTACAACGCTTACAACGGGAAATTCTATTTCTAAGCCTGTAATTCATGGGATGCATAGCGACAGAATTCTTATTCTAAATAATGGTATTAGGCAAGAGGGACAACAATGGGGAAGCGAACACGCTCCTGAAATTGATCCTTTTATTGCCAATAAACTTAGTGTGGTAAAAGGTGCTCAAAGTGTACGTTATGGAGCAAATGCTATAGGCGGAGTTGTGTTGGTAGAACCAGCCAATTTACCTGATAGTTCGGGCATAAATGGCGAAATTCATGCTATTGGTTCTTCTAACGGACAACAGGGTGTTAGTTCTGCTATGTTAGAAGGAAAAAGCAATAAACTATTAGGCATTGCTTGGCGAATACAAGGTTCTCTGAAGAAAAGTGGAAATGTGCATACCCCCAATTATTTTCTTAAAAATACCGGTGTGGAAGAACAAAATTTTTCGTGGACTTTAGGTTTGAATAAAGAAAAATATGGTGTGGAATTATTTTATAGTCAGTTTAACTCCATTATAGGCATTTTTTCAGGTGCTCATATTGGTAATCTTACTGATTTACAAAACGCTTTTGCTGCCGAAGAACCGTTAGAAAAAGCTAGTTTCACTTACGATATAGAGCGTCCTTATCAGAAAATTGAACATGAATTGTTTAAGGTAAAAAGCTATGTAGCTACAGGAAATGTAGGAAAACTTCAGTTAGTTTATGCTCGTCAGTTTAACCTGAGAAATGAGTTTGATAAACACCAACCAAGAGGTAGAGACAATGACCCTAATTTGCCTGACCTTAAATTTGGTTTAACCACCCATACGGGCGACTTAATTTGGGAACACGAAAGAGTTGAAAAGTTTAAAGGCTCTATTGGTGTTAATGGAATTTATCAAGGAAACACAACGGAAGGCAGAAATTTTATTCCCAACTTTATTAAATACAGCTCGGGTATTTTTTGGATAGAAAACTGGACAAGTAACAATTACAAACTCCAGATTGAAGGTGGTGTTCGGTACGATAAAATTTACCAACAAGCTTACGTCTGGGAAAAAGAAGAACTAACCGAACCTGATTTTAATTATGAGAATTTTTCCGGCACAATAGGTAGTGTTTATAAGCTTACTGATAATATAACGTTAGGATATAACTTTGGTTCAGCTTGGCGTCCACCAGGTATAAACGAGTTGTTTAGCGATGGCGTTCATCATGGTGCTGCTGCTGTAGAAATTGGCGACAAAACGCTTTCTCCCGAAAAGGCTTATAACAACCTTTTTTCTGTAGAATATCGTGCTGAAAAACTGCTAATTCAAGTAGAAGCTTATTATAATCATATTGCAAATTATATTTATTTAGCTCCTGAACTACCGCCAACACTAACCATTAGAGGTGCTTTTCCTACTTTTAAGTACAAGCAAACTACTGCTTCTTTTAAAGGTGTGGACACGAAAGTGAATTATCATTTCCATAAAAATATAACTTATACAGGAAAAATTTCTTTAATCAGAGCGTTTGATGAAACAACTAATGAATGGCTATACGGTATTCCTTCAGATAGATTTGAAAATGGTATTAACTTTCATGTAGATAGTTTAAAATCATTAAAAAATTTATTTATAGGTGTTTCCTTGCAACATGTGTTAGAACAAACCAGGTATGAGGCTAATTCTGATTTTGTGCCGCCACCAAAAGGGTATGAATTGCTGAGCTTACAAGCCGGATTGGAAATTCCATTATACAAAACAAAAAAACAAACTGTGCCGCTAATTATCGGGATGCAAATCAATAATTTATTAAACACCACTTATCGTGATTACCTCAACAAATTCAGGTATTATAGTGATGAGATGGGTAGAAATTTTATACTACAATTAAAAACAACATTTTAAAATAAAAAATATGAAAACGATACAAAAAATAACCAAAGCAAGTTTATTTATATTCTTAGTAGCCGCATTAATGGTTGGCTGTAAAAAAGACGATGATGCTCCAAAACCATCCTCTTCAACTCCTCCAGTAAACGAAGAAGAATTAATTACTACTGTTAAAATTACATTTGTAGATACCGCAGGTGTTGAGCCAACAGTAACTGTATTTTTTAGAGATCCAGACGGTGATGGTGGAAATGCTCCAACACAATTCGATACTATTAGATTAGCTGCTAATAGTGTGTATAATGCAACACTAGAAGTATTTGATGAATCTAAAAATCCTGTGGAAAACATTACTACAGAAATACAAGAAGAAGCTGATGAACATATTTTTTGCTTCACTCCTACTAATGTAAACCTAAGCATTATCAGAACAGATTCTGATGGTACTTATGAAATAGGTTTAGCCTCTCAATGGGCTACAGGAGTAGCTTCTGCTGGAACAACTCAAGTAGTTTTAAAACACCAACCGGGTGTAAAAGACGGCACTTGTACTCCGGGAGATACGGATGTTGAATTGAATTTTGTTACTGAAATTCAGTAATTAATATCTTACTAAATTTAAAATCCCCAATGATTTTCAAATCATTGGGGGGTTTTAGTTATTTTCTTTGCTTGATAAAAATAGTACCCTTATCTAAGCGCAGCATTTGCTACGCTTTTTTTATTTCTTTAGATTTCATCTAACCCCTACCATTTGTTCTGAACTTCTTTCTTATAATAATCTGATTTCATATCGAAATCCATTAGTAAAGCCCACATCATTAAATTCTCTTTTGTTTCTTTATCACTTTTATTCCATAATTTAAAGAATTTTAATAACGATTCTTGATTGAGGTTAAATTCCGCATGATTGTTGAATTTCGTGTCGAAATTTAAAGTATAATTTAATATCTCTTCAGCTTTGATTTTATTTACAACACCCCCTTCATACTCATATACAAATAGATATGCTTTAGAAGTAGCCATATTTAACTTAACACTTGAAGAATCTTTTAAATAACATTCTTTCAAAAAAGATAATTCTTCCACTCCAGTATATTTCTTAGCAATTTTTTTTGAAATTCTTAAGCATTCAGAAATAGGTATACTATTTTTCTTTACAAATTCAATATACTCTTCTAAAGATGTATCCCCTTCAATAATAAGAATATTTTTAGTTTCAACAATTTCATCAGAAATTACCTCAGTCGTTTCGTCTTCCTGTCTTGTGTTTTTATTTTCTTCAGTATTTGCACAACCAACGAAAACAAACATAAAAAGGTACAATGCAATAAAAACTGTTCTCATAATTTCTATTTATAACATTTACTGCTTCAATAATTTCACAACATCTGTTTTATCGTTAGCTCTTATCACTAAGTTGTAATTTCCAGCTTTTAGTTGATATTGACTCATGTCTATAATGCTAGTGTTGCTGATGTTTTTAGTAAATATCAGTTTACCAACATTGTCGTATAGGCTTATTGCTGTTGTTTGTGCTTGTTTTAGTTCTATGTTGAGTTGTTCTGTAAACGGATTAGGATAAGCTGAAAAACTTGCTGTAGCGATTTCGTTGATGCTAGTTGCCATTACTACCCATTGTCCGTCTGTTGGTACTTGGGTGAGTAATCCTGCTCCGTTTTCTGCTCTTATAGAGAAATAATAATCTTGATTAAATGGTACGGATAAGCCTGTATGGGTAATGGCTGTATTCATTCCATTGTTGGTCCATGATACTACATTGGAATCGCCTGCTGTGGTGCCTATGGCGTACCAATAAGCTACTACGTTAGAGTGTGAGTCGGTGGTGGTATTCCAGTTGGCACTTAGTTGAGTGTTAACATTGGTAGTGTCTATGTCTGCTGCTGTTCCATCATTAGTGGTAAAGCTTAGTGGTGATGTCCAATCTACATTGATAAGTTGTTCTGCGATTACAGATATATTGTTGGCATTATCATCTACCAATGATTTTACTTTACCGCTTGGTGTGCTTGGGTTAGGGTTTTGATAACGAATATCTGATGTAGTGGGATTACCAACAGTTACCGTTACTGATGGATACCTAGAGCGATATACTTTTAGTTCGGCTACCGACATGGTGGCATTTCCACTTCTGAATGAAATGTAGTTCCCTGTAGCTATTGGTGAATTATCGTTCCATGTGGTAATATAGGTGTCGTCTCTGTATATTATCATGTCTCCTGATATTCTATCGTATATTACTTTGTAATCGTACAACTGTCCGGCTACGGTGCTTAGTGGCATATCTAACACAGGTGGTCCAAATACATCGTTTACTACTTTATAGATTTGTAGTTTAGCGTCATCTACTCTAAACCAAACAAAGTAAGAGTTTCCTCTGTTGGTAAGGGTATCATCATCGGCAAAAAAGTGGAATCCTGCTCTTCTGTTGGTTCCTGAACCATTAATACTGGCTTTAAAGTGGTACAAATGCCTATTGGATAAACTTTGGTTTAAGTAGGCAGATATACTGGTGTTTCCTTCATTTTCGTCAGATTGGTATAATGCACCTGAATTGATGTTCCATGTTCCTACTACTTGATTCCACTCTGAGTGTATATTAGTAGCGAAGTTGTCTGCAAAAAAACCGTTGTTAGCATTGGCTCTCCATTCGGTGCCATCAAAATCAATTACTTGATAGTAGCTTTTTTGTATACCGCTTCCTCCCACATTATCTACATCGGTAAAGTTGGCTGTAAAATTGCTCGTTACCCAGCCTGTTGGAGCTGAAACGGATGTAGTGGGGGCAATATTATCCACATTACAAGAATAATTAGCAACAAAACCAGGTCGAACAGTTGCTCCGTCAGAAGTAAATCTGAATGTTAATGCTCCTGTAGATGAAGTAAAACTGGGAGGCAAAGTTGTTCCTGTAAAAGGACTTCCTGTAATTTGGGGTGCAGCAGTAGTTGCTCCATCATAAATATATAAATAATCAAACCCTGTTTCTACATCAAAAGAAGTAAAATTTACGTTTATTGAACCAGCACCTGTTGGAGCAATTGTCCAAGTATAATTTTCATTATCGTAGTAATTTTTAGTTGGTCCTCCAAAATCATGGATGATTCCTGAGCAGGGGTAGGAAAAACAAGTAGTCATATAATCTTCAATGGCGTCCCACAAATCAGTATAACCATCATCATAACCTAAGGCCCACATGCCCATTCCACCAATACCAGTAGTATTGATGTGCTCCATTCTTTTTCTCAAACTATTTTCTAAAGAAATAAAACATTGGCGAGGACCTCCACTGTTAAAAACATAAATATCCGAATAACTGTCATTATCATACTGATAGTTAGCAGTAGAATAATTTCCGGAAGCATTAGTTTTAACATCATTATAAAACCTAGCTACTCCATTCCCAGTAGTTGAAGAAGGAACAGTTGTACTATTTGTTGGCCATTCTCTACCATAATATGGCAAACCTAAAATCAATTTGTTTTTCGGACAACCTTTATTTAAATAGTAAGTGATAGAACGAGAAAGGTTGTAATTATAAGTATTACTAAAATGATACAGCGGGTCGTTTGGACCTGCTGTTGTACTGCCAGCCCAATAATAATCGTAGCCCATAATTATAAAATGATCTACAACACCTGCCATATTAGTAAAATCAAAAACATTGTTCCAATCAACGGCATAAAGTACGGTGCTTACCTCAGAATTAGGAATGGCAGCATGCATTTGGTTAGCAAGGTTTATCATAAAATTAGTAAAGGCTGTTTTATAAGTAGATGGTAATCCTTCAATATCTATATTAACACCATGAGCACCTCTGCTTTGAATTAGATTAATAAGGTTGGTAATAAGCGTTTGTTGAGCTGTTGAGCTGTTAAAAAATGTAGCATGACCTGAAAACAAAGTAACGGTTAGTGTAACTTTGGTGTTTCCTGAAGCCAACGCAGCATTTACCGCTGCACTTGTCGCCCAACCATGAGTTGAATTAGCATTTCCTGTTGCTGCATCAACTTCATAACTAAAAAATGAAAAATGACTTAATAAATCCCAATCGTAATTTTGATAAGCATTACCTACCCAGTAAGGATGCCACCCATAAACCACTTTATTTAACGCACAAGTTAATTTTTGATTTTTTTGCTGCATTTTGGCAGCCGTAGTGTTCTGCTCGTAATAGTTCGCATCAGCATTTCCTAAACTGTTATAATAAGTTAGTTGTTGTTGATGAATGGAGGTTTGAGCTTGTAAATTTCCAATGAGGTATTGAAAACTAATGACTAAAATAAAGGCTAATAAGGTGTTAATTTTATACATGTTTGTAAACTTATGATATTCAAAACAAAGGTAGTAATAAATGTAGTGTATCAACAAAAGTTTTTTGATGGGGAATGTGAATACAAAAGATAGAAATGAACACAAACAAAAAAGCCACTATTTCTAGTGGCTTGTATTTTGCTCCCCCTCTTGGGCTCGAACCAAGGACCCTCTGATTAACAGTCAGATGCTCTAACCAACTGAGCTAAGGAGGAATCTCCGTAAAACGGGATGCAATATTAGTAGAAACTTTTGAAATACACAACTCTTTTTATTAAAAAAATAGATACTTTTTTTGAATATTAAGATTTTGAGCAATTTAGTATTAAATTTTATTTTAGTACTAAAAATTTGCTTAGGTTTACAGCATGCAATCTCATCTAAAAATAGCACTAGACAATATGCCCTGGGTATTTATTCCCGGGATGTAACGCTGCTGTTTTTTGCATACGTTTGTTGCTAAAAACAAACACTTTTTTCTCTCCAATTAGGAGAATTAATTTCATTTTTCAATTTCTTAAATTTTAAACTTATGAGCAAAATTATTGTATTAGGTGCCGGAATGGTAGGCAGTGCTATGGCTATTGACTTAGCTAAAAAACATGAAGTAACCCTTACTGATGTAAATACTTCCACTTTACAACATGTAAAAAATAAATACCCTCAATTAAACACATTGCAACTGGATGTTACCCAAACAGCAACATTAAAAACGACACTACATTCATTTGATTTGGTAATTTGTGCTGTGCCCGGTTTCTTGGGCTTCAACACCCTAAAAAACATTATTGAAGCAGAAAAAAATGTAATCGATATTTCTTTCTTCCCTGAAAATGCCTTGGAACTGCATGAACTTGCAAAACAAAAAAATGTTACTGCAATAGTTGATTGTGGAGTTGCTCCTGGGATGGATAATATTATTTTAGGCTACTATAACGAACAACTGCAATTAACCGATTTTGAATGCTTGGTAGGTGGTTTACCCAAAGTAAAAAAATGGCCTTTCTGCTACAAAGCTCCATTTTCGCCAATTGATGTGATAGAAGAATATACTCGTCCTGCCCGTTATGTAGAAAACGGAAAGATGATTACCAAAGAAGCCCTTACCGATTGCGAATATGTAGAGTTTGATGGCGTTGGCACACTAGAATCGTTTAATAGTGATGGATTACGTTCCATTATTTTTACGATGCCGCACATCAACAACATGAAAGAAAAAACCTTGCGTTATCCCGGACATGTAGAGTATGTGAAAGTATTGAAATCGAGTGGTTTTTTTGATACCAAACCCATTAATGTAAAAGGTACAGAAGTAATTCCATTGGATTTTACCTGTAATATTTTATTCAACGAATGGAAATTAGGCGAAACCGAAGAAGAAATTACAGTGATGCGTGTTACTGTAAAAGGCACGGATAAAAATGGCAAAGCAACAACCATTATTTATAATTTACATGATGAATACTGCTCTAAAACCAATACTTCTTCTATGGCGAGAACTACAGGTTATACAGCAACTGCAGCTGCCAATATGTTTTTAGATGGTTTGTTTTCCGAAAGAGGTGTTTTTCCACCCGAATTGGTAGGCAAACACGAACCATGTTTCAACTATTTTATGAGCTATCTGGAAGAAAGAGGTATTTTGTATAAAAAAACTGTGGAGTGATTTGTTTAGTTCAAAGTTTGAGGCTTGAAGTTTGAGGTTTGAGGTTGTGTGTCTGGAGATACTTTCTCCTCTTGAGAGGAGCAGATGTTGTTCGAAGTTGCCGTAACAACAAGAACACAACTTCAGAGGTGTATATTGCTAACTGTAGCGTTATTGTGTTTTGTCACATGGAATGATTAAAATAAATAATGTACTTTTGAAATGAGTTAGATTTTTTTGGGAATCCCACTAAACATAACAACTATGAAAAAAATACTATTTTTTACAACCCTAATAGGATTTGGGTTTAATACGCTAGCACAAAACTTTGCTTGGGCAAAGAGCATGGGAAATACAGGTAATAATAGAGGACATGGTATAGTAGTGGATGATTCTGGAAATGTCTATACTACAGGATATTTTCATGAAACAGTCGATTTTGACCCAGGACCAGGAACTTTTAACCTCTCTTCGGTAGCAGCAAATCATTCTGATATTTTTGTTTCTAAATTAGATGCTTCGGGTAATTTTGTGTGGGCTAAAAAAATGGGAGGAGTATTTAATGAAAGAGGACTAAGCATAGCAGTTGATCCCTACGGAAATATTTACACCACAGGATATTTTGAAGGAACAACCGATTTTGATCCAGGAGTAGGAACTTTTAACCTCTCTTCTGCAGGTGATGATATTTTTATTTCTAAATTAGATGCTTCAGGTAATTTTATGTGGGCAAAAAAAATGGGAGGATCAGGTGATGATTGGGGCTACTCCATTACCACCGATACCTCAGGAAATGTCTATACCACAGGAGTTTTTAAAGAAACAGCTGATTTTGACCCGGGAGCAGGAATTTTTAACCTCACTTCAGCAGGAACTAATGATATTTTCATTTTAAAATTAGATGCTTCGGGTAATTTTATATGGGCTAAAAGCATGGGAGGATTAAGTCAAGATATAAGCTACTCCATTACCACCGATGCCACAGGAAATGTTTAC
Source organism: Vicingaceae bacterium (assembly GCA_965284565.1). GTDB lineage: Bacteria > Bacteroidota > Bacteroidia > Flavobacteriales_E > Vicingaceae > BRH-c54. The sequence goes on along the minus strand of OZ260100.1, from coordinate 455,456 downwards.
AGCACTGGATTTTTTCAAGGAACAGCTGATTTTGACCCAGGTGTAGGCGTGTTTAATTTAGGTTCTGCAGGTGGTGTAGATATTTTTATTTCTAAATTAGATGCTTCGGGTAATTTTGTGTGGGCTAAAAAAATAGGAGGAACTCTTAGTGATCAAGGAAAAAGTATAACATTAGATACGAACGGAAATGTATATATCACAGGGTCTTTTGAGGGTACAGCCGATTTTAACCCCGGAGCTGGAACTTTTAATCTCACTTCGGCAGGAGGTTGGGATATTTTTATTTTAAAATTAGATACTTCAGGTAATTTCATGTGGGCGAAGAACATGGGGGGAACAAATCATGCTATAGGGTTTAGCATAACCCTAGACAACTCTGGAAATATTTATACTACTGGATATTTTCGAGGAACAGCCGATTTTGACCCCGGAGCAGGAACTTTTAATCTCACTTCAGTAGGAATTTCTCCCATGATTTTTGTTTCTAAACTAGATACTTCAGGTAATTTTGTATGGGCAAAGAATATGGGTGGGGCAGGAGTTGCTGATAATGGGACTAGCATAGCAGTAGACTCCTCTGAAAGTGTCTATACCACTGGATATTTTGGGCAAACAGCCGATTTCGACCCAGGATTAGGAGTTTATAACCTCTCTTCAGCAGGTTTTGATGATATTTTCATTTCCAAATTAAGTTGTTCAAGTGTTACAACAGATATACAAACCGCTTGCGATAGCCTTACGTGGATTGATGGAATTACCTACTTCTCAAGCACTTCTTCACCAACTTTTACATTAACCAACACAGAAAGCTGTGATAGCGTAATTACCTTAAACTTAACCATTAATTCAAATTCAAGCATAGATGTAATTTCTGCTTGTAATTCTATTACTTGGATAGATGGAAATACTTACTCCACCAATACCAACTCACCAACTTTTACCTTAACTAATATAGCAGGTTGTGATAGTGTGGTTACGTTGAATTTAACTATTAATAATCCGAATTCAGGTACAGATATAGTTACTGCTTGTGATTCTATTACTTGGATAGATGGGAATACGTATTCTGCTAATACCAACACACCAACTTTTACTTTAACCAATGCAGCAGGATGTGATAGTGTGGTTACGTTGAATCTTACCATCAACAATTCAAATGCAGGTACAGATGTACAAACCGCCTGCAACAACTTTACTTGGATAGACAATGTAATTTATACTTCAAGTACCAATACACCTACTTTTACTATTGTTGGTGGTGCAGCTAATGGTTGCGATAGTATTGTTACCCTTGATTTAACCATAACAACTATAGATAATACCACTTCTTTGAATACTGATACTATTTCAGCCAATCAAAATGGAGCAACTTACCAATGGTTAAATTGTGATAGTAACAATGTTGTTATTGCTGGAGCAACAGCTCAAAGTTTTACACCAACAGTAACAGGAAACTATGCTGTAGAAATCACCGTTGGTTCTTGTGTTGATACTTCTGCTTGTGTAAATGTAATTATCACAGGAATAGAGGAATTAACACCAACAGGAATAAAGATTTACCCTAATCCGTTTGATGATAATATTGTTATTGAGTTTGCAAATAGCACACAAAATACTCAAATAAGTATTGTAAACATTGAGGGAAAAGTAGTTTACAGCAATGCAGCAGTTAACAGCAACAAACTCACTATAGATGCAACAGCTTGGAGTAAAGGAGTGTATTCCATTCAAATTTTGAATGATAATCAAATAATTACCAAAAAAATAGTAAAACAATAAGGGTTAAGTTTATCAAACACAAAAAAATATAATCCATTAAACTATTTCTTGCATTCATAGCAGTAAGTTTATTTGTCATTAGTACTATCCTTCCAGATAGATTCCTCCTGAAGGACAGTTAACATAAAAACTTTATTCACAAACTTTGTTGTTATTTATTTAGTTAAAAGTAATTTCGTCAAAAATTCAATGTACCATGGCACAACGCATAAAAATTAAAGATTTATTTGAAAAACAACCTATTGGTGAAGAAGTTACCGTAATGGGTTGGGTAAGAACAAAAAGAGGGAGCAAAAATGTTGCATTTATTGCCTTAAATGACGGTTCTACTATTAAAAATATCCAAATTGTTGTAGAATTAAATGCAAACAATGAAAGCTTAGTGGACAAAGCAACAACAGGAGCAGCAATTGCTGTTAATGGCAAAGTAGTAGCCTCTCAAGGTAGCGGACAAGCCATAGAAATAAATTGTACTACCCTAGAAATTTTAGGAGAAGCTAATCCCGAAGATTACCCTTTACAGCCAAAAAAACACTCCTTAGAGTTTTTAAGAGAGATTGCACATTTGCGTTACAGAACCAATACGTTTAGTGCTGTAGGCAGAATTCGTCATGCTATGACTTTTGCCATACATAAATTTTTTAATGACAAAGGATTTTACAACATCCATACACCACTAATTACAGGAACAGATGCCGAAGGTGCGGGAGAAATGTTTCAGGTAACTACCTTGGATATTGCTAATCCTCCAAAAAATGAAGATGGTACAATTAACTATAAAGAAGATTTTTTTGGAAAGCCTGCCAACCTTGCTGTAACAGGACAGTTAGAAGCGGAGTTAGCTGCTTTGGCATTAAGTCAGGTATATACTTTCGGACCAACTTTTAGAGCAGAAAACTCTAATACAACGCGTCATTTAGCGGAATTTTGGATGATAGAACCTGAAGTTGCTTTTGCAGATAACAATGACAATATGGATTTGGCTGAAGAAATGCTAAAATATTGTGTGAAATATGCCTTAGAAAACTGTAAAGATGATCTTGAATTTTTAAGTTCACGACTAACAGAAGAAGAAAAATCAAAACCACAAGACCAACGTTCTATGGAGTTGATTGAAAAGTTGCAATTTGTGTTAGCAAATGATTTTGAGCGAATTACTTACACAGAAGCTATTCAAATTCTAAAAAATTCTAAGCCCAATAAAAACAAAAAATTCAATTATATTATTGAAGATTGGGGAGCTGATTTACAATCGGAACACGAAAGATTTTTAGTAGAAAAACACTTTAAAAAACCGGTAATTATCACTGATTATCCTGCCGGAATTAAAGCTTTTTATATGAAATTAAATGATGATGGAAAAACCGTTAAAGCAATGGATATTTTATTTCCGGGCATTGGAGAAATTGTTGGTGGCTCTCAGCGTGAAGAAAGATATGAGGTGTTGAAGCAAAAAATTGAGCAGTTCAACATTCCTCAAGAAAGTGTTTGGTGGTATTTAGAAACCAGAAAATTTGGAACAGTTCCTCATGCAGGATTTGGTTTAGGTTTTGAGCGTTTGTTACTTTTTGTAACTGGAATGACTAACATCCGAGATGTAATTCCTTTTCCGAGAACTCCAAAAAATGCAGAATTTTAACAAAAGAAGAATTAAGGGTTTACCTAACAACTAAATTTAATCATAAAAAAAGGCTGGATACTAAGTAACCAGCCTTTTTGTTTTCTTCAGAAAATAAATTACTTTTTCTTAGGAGCAGCTTGTTCAGCAGCAGCAACAGAATCAGCTTTAGCTTTTTCAATTGCAGCAGCAGCTTCCGCCTCAGCTTTTGCAGCAGCTTCTGCTTCAGCAGCGGCAGCAGCTTCTGCTTCAACTTGAGCATTGTAAGTAGCAACAGAATCAGCAACTGCTTTTTCTCTAGCTTCAACTTCTTCTTGGGTTGGACCACAAGAAACTACCATTAATGCAACTAAGGCAACTGGTAGGATAAACATTTTTTTCATAAATAAATTTAGTTATTAATTGTACGCAAAACTATTCTAAGTTTTAATCGCTTTAGCAAAAATGTAAAAATTTTAAAACACTCGTAATATGATAGTTATGTTTGTTTTTTGTCTTAAGCTACTATTTATAATCAAAAAAATAGATTACTTCTATCAATTTTTAATTCTATTCACAATATCAGCCCAACAACATTAATTACTTTTACAAAAAATATATTGTATGACTGAAATTAATAGAACACAAGCACCACCATTTAATCAAGTATCAAGTATTGCTTTTTTAGAGCCTGTTAAAACACCGCTAGACAATGGTGTGCCGGTTTATTATATTTCAGGTGGAAGTGAAGAAATTCTAAAAATCAGTTTTATTTTTAAAGCCGGAAAATGGTATCAACCTAGTCCGCTAATTGCTGCTTCTGCCAACAAACTAATGCAAGAGGGTTCTAAAAATTTTACTTCTGCCGAAATTGCCGAAGGAATTGATCAATATGGAGCTTTTTTAGATGCCGAGTTTGCTTACGACAATGCTAATGTTACGGTTTATACCTTGTCTAAACATTTGCCATACGTTTTACCTTTTGTTAAAGAAGTAATTGCTTTTCCTGCTTTTTCTGAACATGAATTTGAAGTGTATAGACAAAATGCTTACGAAAAGTTTAAAATTAACTTAGAAAAAGTAAGCTTTATAGCCCATACAGCATTTATGGAAATGTTATTGGGAAAAAACAACCCTTATGGCAGCAAAACAGAAGCACATCATTTTGAGCAGCTTTCTTTGGAAGCTATTAAAAAATTCCATCAACAACATTATAATTTTGCTCACACTACCATTATTGCTTCTGGAAAAGTAACCGAACATGATCTTAAAGTGCTGAATCAACAAATGGGAAGAAAAGATTTATTAACGCCTTTCACTCCTGAAATTAACCACCCAAGTATTGCTGAAGAATCTAGCTTAGAAAAAACAAAGCACATTTCTAAAGACGGTGCCATGCAATCTGCCATAAGAATTGGAAGGGTGATGCCTAATAAAAACCATCCTGATTATTTTGGCTTACAAATTTTAACTACCATTTTAGGAGGCTATTTTGGTTCTCGATTAATGAAAAATATTAGGGAAGATAAAGGGTATACTTATGGTATAAATGCAGGAATTATGAGCATGCAGCAAGCTGCTTTTTTCTACATTAATACTGAAGTTGGTGTAGATGTAACCGATAATGCGTTGGCAGAAATTTATAAGGAAATTGAATTGCTTCAAACTGATTTAGTGAGTGATGATGAGTTGGCGTTGGTAAAAAATTACATTCTTGGACAAGTACTAAGAAGCTGTGATGGTCCATTTAACATGGCTTCTCTTTTTGAAAATGTTCATTTTTTCGGTCTCAATTTTGACTATTACAACAACTACATCGAAAAAGTAAAAAATATTGATGCCGAAGAATTAAAAAAACTAGCTGAGAACTACCTTAAGAAAGAAGATTTAATTGAAGTGGTGGTTGGGAAGTGATGCTATTAAGATTTTTTGTCAAAATTGACAAGGTTTTACTGTTAACCAAACTAAAAACAACGTTTTATCCTAGAGTTTGTTTTGTATTAATTACACTACATACTTTAATTATTTTATAGCTAATTTTTCTAAGTATTTTTAATTATAGTCCTCAGTATAAATACGTAAAATACTGTTTTTCAGTAAAAAACTTTTGATTGTAATGTTTTTTTGTTTTACATTAGCTTCCTAATTTTTAAACAACTAGCTTATGAGAACTTCCAAAAACATTAAAAATAATAACAAATTATATTTATCACTATTAATTTGTTTGTCGCTTTCAGCAATTACTAATGCACAAAACAACACAAATAATGTTGACAATGTTGATGGGTCAACCAATGTGTTTCGTGTACAAGAAGCACTAGGTAGTAACGCCACTTATTTTACTGTTAAACACCACATGGATTCTTTGGTTGAAAATGGTTATATAAATGATACCTTAGAAGATGGCCCCTCTGCAAAATTTAATAGTTGGGATTGGTTTTGGAGTGGACGAACCGCAGATCCATTTAACTCTGCTAACCACGGCAAATTTTCCAATTACTTAGCTCTGATGCATCAACTTTCATTATCTAATTGCACGCAAAACCCTACCAATATTCAATATAATTGGAATTTATTAGGCCCCATACAACACCCCGAGCAACGCATGGGAAGAATAGATGTTGTAAAAACCCTACCCAATAACCCCACAAGCAAAGTGTTGTATGCAGGAGCCCCTACTGGTGGGCTATGGCGTACTAACGATTACACCATTCCCCTCCCTATTTGGGAAAACATTACTGACAATATTGGGCTACCTTTTATTGGTGTTTCTGGGTTAGAATTTGACCCTATAGACAACAACACGGCTTATATCATTGCTTCCTATAAAGAATGGACAAATTACAGTATAGGCGTTTTTAAAACCACCAATTTATCTGCTCCTCAACCCACTTGGACAAGAGTATTAGCAGGAAACAATAACTCCTTGGAGTTTCAAATCAAAAAAATATTGACTCACCCCACCAATGCCAACGAACTTTATGTGTTACGAGACAATGATTTATTGCACTCTACAGATGGTGGAGCTACTTTTGTGACGCTAGCTACATTACCTCCACCTCCATCAAACGCTATTAATCACACTTCCTTTGATTTTATCTTAGACAAAAACGATCCATCTGTGATTTACATTACTAGTCAAATTGTTATTACTTGGACTCCATTTATAGTAGAAGGTCGTTTGTGGAAAATAATAGTAGCACCTCCTTTTCCTATTACACCTTTAGATATTACCTCTTCCTTATCATCTACTCCAACAGCCAAATTGCGATTAGATAATGGTGAAAAAGGAACTTATATTATTTATCCAACTAATACTGCTTTTTCTACCTATACAATTGATAAAACTATTAATTCAGGAGTTAATTGGAGCTTTATGAGTCAAAATAACAACGCTAATGTCTTTTTATCTATATTTGAAGTTTCAGATAGTAATGAAAATATCATTTATTTAGAAGGAGGTACATCGTCTCGAAAAAGACAAATTATCAAATCATTGAACAGAGGTGTTGATTTTAAAGAACAAAATGGATACAACGGCTATACTGGTGGTGTTTTTACACATGCTGATGTAAGAGGCTTTCACATGCTTAACCCCAGTAATAATGGGATGAACGATGAGTTTTTTGTAGGTAACGATGGAGGTATTTTGTATTCCAATTCTTCCAACGGTCAGCCTGGATTAGCTCATCAAGTAAATTGGCAAAATAAAAATGGAATAGGATTGGCAGTAACTCAATTTTTTGGTATCGGACAAACTCAATTAAATGATGATATTTTTGCGGGCGGAGCACAAGACAATGGAATATATGTTAATCGGTTTAACAATTGGAATATTACTATTGTAGGTGATGGTTATGAAGCTTTTTTTATGAAAAACACGCCTAACATTGCTTTTTATATGGGTGGTAGTAATGGTACTCTAGCACGATATCATCGAAACACAACTGCATTGACCCCTGTTTGGGGATCTCAAATAAGCCTACCTAGTAATGTTTTTTCACCTTGTCCAGTAAGTTTGCAGGATCAGCCTCTCATAGAAGTAAATAATATTCTCTATACTTCTTTTCATGATGTATATAAAAGCACTGACCAAGGTATAACTTGGACAAATCTTTCCAATTTTACTACTACAAATGGTTCATTTGATATTCCTCATAATTTTGTTATTGAAGGATTGGCTGTGGGACACCAAGACCAAAACATTATTTATGCTGCTTTTAGGCACTCTACTGGCAACAAAGATTTGTCGCCATTAACCAATAGCTGCACATCACCAGGTCCTAACACTTGTTCCACAACACTTTGTCCATTAGAAAAAAAATTCTATAAAACTACTGATGGTGGTCAAACGTGGACAGACCTCTCTAATAATTTTGTAAATACGAATCAAGGTGGTAATAGTACTACATCTGGAATAGCTATTCGGTGGTTTGGTGTAAAACGGATGACTATATCTACAACAGACGATAACAAAGTATGGGTTGCTTTTGATGGTATAGGCAACGAAACTAATCTTTGTAGTGGGCTGGATAGAGTAAATATGACTACTGATGGTGGTCAAACATGGACTGATTACAGCAACGGATTACCTTATTTACCTATTAATGATATTGAATATTACGAAGGCACCAACGATGGTTTATTTGCTGCTACTGATATAGGCATGTACTATACAGATGCTGATTTATATCCTATTCATGGATGGATAAAAATTAGTGAAGGATTGCCTGCTGCTTTCATTACCGATATTGACGTGAACTATTGCAGAGGAAAAATACGTATAGGTACTTTTGGTAGAGGAATTTGGGAGGCAGATTTACAACTATCTTACAATAATTTTGAACATGAAATAACAAGTAATACAACATGGGGTGCAAATAGAGATATTATTGCTAATACCATTATAAAAGCAGGTAATACACTAACCATTAATAATAGTGCTATAATTAATGTTGCTAAAGGAAAACGTATCATCATCGAAAAAGGAGCTCGCCTAATTGTAAATGGAGCTAAAATAACCAATTTATGTGGTGAAATGTGGGGAGGTATTGAAGTAAGAGGAGATATGAATGCTAGTCAATACATTTCTGGAGCTCAAGGAGTATTAGATATTTTGAACAATTCAACTATTGAAAATGCTCGTTTTGCAGTTCATACCAGTGAACATGATGTAAATAATAATTATATATGGGGTACGTTTGGCGGAATTGTACGAGTAAGAAACAGTCATTTTAAAAACAATTATCATGGAATTGATTTTGGTCCATATCAAAATTTTAATCCTTTTACCAATGCTCCTGCTAACGATTTAAGTTTTATCAATAATACTACATTTACATGGGATGATAATGGAAATATGGTAGATTTGGGAATATTGCCTTATTCTCATATTGGTATGTGGAATAGTCATGGCATTCAGCTTAGAGGAAACAAATTTAGAAATGATGCCAGCATCACTACATACTCTGTGTTAGACAGAGGTAGAGGAATTGTTAGTTTTGATGCTGAATTTAGATTAGACAGAAGGTGCACAAGCTTAACATTTCCATGTTCGAGCTACGACAATAGCACCTTTAATAATTTAACTTATGGCATACAAGCAGAAAATAGCAACGCATTTAACAGCTTTGTTGTCAACTATGCCGATTTTGTAAATTGCCTCAGGGGTGCATATCTTAAAAATGTAGATTATGCAGAAATTGTAAACAGTACTTTTGATATTGCCGAAGAATTTTTTGCTAACCCTTCTTATGGCATTTATTTGGACAATTGTAGCGGCTATGAAATTGAAGAAAACAGCTTTTTTACTACTGCTGGAAATGCCACTTATGGTATTTATACCAAAGCCTCTGGCTCTACTGCCAACGAAATTTACAACAACCAATTAAACAACCTCCAAATTGCCAATCAAACTGAAGGAATGAATGGGTTTAATACCCAAATTACTAGTCAAGGCCTTGTTTTCCGTTGCAACCAAAATAGCAATATAAGTACTGCCGATATTGCCGTTACTACAGGAGTAGTAAACAAAAACCAAGGCAATTGTGGTAACGACCAAAGCCCTGCCAACAATCTATTTGCCGGTACAGCAACCAATGATATTTGGTTAAACTCTTCCATGCCTTTTATGGATTATTTTCACAGCTCAGGTAATACACAGTTGGTGCCTACTAATAATTTTCCACCAAGTGCTGTTAATGCTCAAGGTTGTGCGGGGCCCTCTTTCAATCAATCCTTAAACTGTCCATCACGTCAGCAAATAATTAATAATCCAACAGGTTTATTAGCCAACTTAAGTACTTTAAGGACACAGCAACAAACACTAACCGATGTAATTGATAATGGTAATACTAAAGCTCTTGTCGATTTAATTAACAGTACTGCTCCCGATTGGCAAGTCAAAAATGAGTTAATGGTAGCATCTCCTTATTTGTCGGAACAAGTATTGGTGGCGATGTTATTAAAATCCCCTGCTCAACCCGATTGGGTGGTGCAACAAGTGTTGTATGCCAACACTCCATTAACCGATAAGGTTTTTATTACCATGCTTCAACGAATTCCTGCTTTACCTAACCATATTGTCCATCACTTAGCTTTAGAAAGCAGTCCTTTAAGTAACGAAGAACAAATAGCACTAATAAAACGTGTTCCTGCTCTACCAGATTGGGTAATTACGCCAGTAATGGTTGAAAATAGCCCCTTATTTGATGAAGTTCTTATTGCCTTAATGGAAAGAACACCAACAATAGCCGATTGGTGCATTAGAAACATTTTTGTACGAAATGCCCCATTATCTAACGAAGTTACTGAAGTGTTAGACAATCAAGGCTATCCTAATTGGTTAATTAACAACATCAACAATAGCCCATTTGTGGCTGGTGATGCCATTATTAAACCTCAACCACTTTCACCATTATTGGAACAATACAATGAAATAAGTGCTGTTAATCATAAAATTCAATTAACAGAAAATGAATTGTTCAGAACTTATTTGCATGATACTACAGGCACTTATGGATTAAATGATGTGCTTGCTTATTTAAGACAACGAGAACATAACAATGATGATGAAGCAACTTGCTGTGCTAAAAAATTATCGTGTGCGTTAATTAAAAATAAAGAACATCAAGAAGCTCAAAACACCATAGATTCATTAAGACAAGACAGTACATTAACTGATTTTTGTGATTTCCATACGGCTCTTAATGACTTGGGACAAGCAACACCCAGCACCATTGATAGTATTACCAATGCAGCCATTACACAAACCATTGAAAATGTTGCTAACTCTATTAGTGCAGGTAAAGAAAAAGCAGGTGCTGAGGCATTATTACAATTTGCTGGATTAGATAATTTTTCAGAAACTTTTGAACCATTAAATGCAAATTTAAGAACTAAATCAACTGATGGTAAACCTGCTCCGGGAACAGTCGAATTACTTAACCCCAATTATAAAGATGATTTAATAAAAGTATATCCTAATCCTAATAATGGACAATTTTATGTAGAATATGCCATAGAAGCTATGCAAACAGGAAGTTTTGTTTTAACGGATTTGTTAGGTAAAGAAATAGTAAGAAAACCTTTACAAAATAATAAAGGAAGGTTAGATATTAAAGAACAAATAATACCTGGTATTTATTTATATCAAATTATTGTAAACGGAGAAACTTACTCTGTTAACAAATTAGTAATTAATAATCAATAAACTTATTTAGTTGAAAAGCCTGAATATTCAGGCTTTTCAACTTTTTTTTATGTGTAAACAAATTACATATCTACTACTATTTTCAGTTATGATGTTAACTGAACAGTTAACTTTTGCTCAAAATATTTTTAATAACAGGTATGATATAAATAAAGATGCAGAAGCTTTTGCTAATGTAATTTTTTATAATAATAATTTTATTTTAACAGGACGGTCTTTTGATAGCACGTTTTATTATACTCCTGCGTCTTCAAAAGCAAAAATATCATTGATTAAAACTGATATAAATGGCAATAAGTTATTCAATAAAAAATACGGTGAAAATTTTAACGATTATGGTAGTATTTTAGACGATTGTTTATCAAGTAATAACTATTTTTACGGTGTAGGTTCTTATACAGATTCTGTTTATAAAGATCACCAATACCTATTCAAATTCAACGAACAAGGAGATAGTTTGTTATTAGTACATTATTTTGAGAATGATACTACTATAGAAACTTATGCAGGAGACTGTAAAATTACCAGAGATAGCAATTTAATATTGAGCGGAGTAGTTGACTCATCTTATTATAATCAATTTTCTCAAATGTACCTAATGAAAACCGATACGTTAGGAAATATAATCTGGTGGAAAACCTATGGAGGTTCACAATATGAAACCTGTACCAATATGGATACTTGCTCTGACGGTGGTTTTATCTTAGGCGGTTGGACTACCAGTTTTGGTGGTACTGACCAAGACCCCTATATTGTGAAAACAGACAGCAGTGGTAATTTTCTATGGGATAAAACCATTAATTCTAACAGCTTTAACGACTGGCCTGCGGTAGTCCTTTCCACCAAAGATGGAGGTATTTTGGCGGTTACTACCGAAGTGCAAAAACAAGATGTGAATAACAAGTTCACTAAAATTTTCTTTAATAAATATGATATCTTAGGAAACTTGTTGTGGAGAAAAAGCATAGGGGACACATTATTACAAACACCCGTGTTTACTGTAAAAGAAGCTCCTAATGGAGATGTTATAGCTATTGGGAATCATCAATTTTACAATCAAATTATTAAAATTAATAATAATGGAGATAGTTTATTAATAAATACCGTTTATTATTTAGAAGGTAATACTTGTTTTTTTTCTCAACAATATGGTTTTGATTTAGCTTTAATTGATAGTGGTGGTTATGCCATAGCAGGTTTTGTGATACCTGATGCACCTAATATTAACAATACGCAAGATGCGTGGTTGAGTACGTATGATAGCTTGGGTTGTCAATTGCCCAATGCTCCAACCAATTTAACTGCTACGGTAAATTATGTTGGAAATGACACTTTAATTGAATTAAATTGGCAGTACAATTCAAGTAATCCCAATGAAGTATTTCTTCTAGAAAGATATTGGAATGAGTTATATATATGGAGAATTTTAAATGATGAGTGTACTTATACATTTTCTGGGAATACATTTATAACATCAACCAACTATACAGATACATTACATCAAACTATTGCAAAATATCGTGTATTAGCTGTAGATACCGTAACTCACCTAACCACATGTTACTCTAATATCGCTGTGGTAGATTTATTAAATAATGTGGAAGAAAAAAAGGTAAAATCTTTCTTGTCTATTTACCCCAACCCAAGTTACGGTATTTTTAACATTGCATTACCAACAGTAAAAGATGAAGTTCAGGTAAGCATTTACAATCTTTCAGGTCAACAAATAGAACAACTACCTCTAAAAGATAAAGGAATTATAGATATAAGTAAGCAACCTAATGGTATTTATTTCGTTAAAGTGATACATCAGCATCAGGTAATTACTCAAAAAATTATTAAATATTAATACTACCAACCGTGAAACACTTTTTCTATACTTTTTTGCTTTTTCCGATAGCTATCGGAATATTTCCTGCGTGTTTGATGGCTCAAACCTATCATCCATTTCCGGATAGTTCGGCTATTTGGAGGATAGAATATTGTTACTTACCTACCCCAATATCATCGCCTTATTGTTTTCGGTATTCCAATTTTATAAATGGCGATACTATAATTAACGGAAATACATACAGTAAAATATATAGTAGTGATGTGCTTGCTTCTGACACACTAAACGCACTCTATGTGGGTGCTGTTAGAGAAGATACAAATAAACGAGTTTATTTATTCGCTGATTCTATTGCTATATATAATATAAACAATCAAAATCAAAATGGCCTTTGTAGTGATGAGATACTTAACAAAGATGTTCTCTTATATGATTATGGTGTAACTGTTGGAGATACTGTTTTTTATCAGTATGTTGATAGTTCTCGGATATATATTTCATCTATAGATAGTGTTCTTGTTCAAAGTCAATACCTAAAAAGATATAATTATAATTTTATAACTCCGGGCGGCAGTAATTGTCCTTGGTACATCAACGGTCTGAACAATGGGTATTATTATTTAGAGAAAATTGGCCATCACTCAGGAATATTTGAACCATATTTATATTATGCGAATGACGATTGGAACAATCTCCTATGTTTTGAAGATACAGAAATTGCTTATCCTGATTCGTTAGCTTGTTACAACGCTGTTGGAATTAATGATGCAACTATAAAAGAAAATCTCATTTCTGTTTACCCCAACCCTAATAATGGTATTTTTGAACTGACTATTGACACTCCTTTTCAGCAGGCTAACCTTACTATTTTTGATGTAACAGGCAAAGTAATTATCCAGCAAAAAATCACGCAAAACAATACCCAATTGAATTTATTATCAAATCCAAAAGGAATGTATTTTTATCAGTTATTGGTTGATGGAAAACAAGTTACAGGAAAATTAATTGTACAATAAAAATAATTACCCTCTCTTTATTTTTTCCTCAATACTTGTAGTAGAATATCCCGGTAAAAAAGGAACTACAATTACTTCGCCTCTGTTTTGTTTTACTACATCTGAACCTACAATGTATTTTTTGTCGGAAGGATCGTTAATAGTACTATCATAATCACCACCCTTTACTAATACTTGTGGTTGAATAGCAGCAATTAATTGTAAAGGAGTAGCTTCATCAAAAATAATAACGGCATCAACAAAACTTAATGATGCAATAATTAATGCCCTAGAATATTCATCTTGCAACGGACGAGTAGTTCCTTTATTCAACATTTTTACAGAAGCATCTGAGTTAATTCCCACAATCAATTTATCGCCTAAATCGGCAGTTTGTGCCAAGTAAGTAATATGTCCTTGGTGTAAAATATCAAAACACCCGTTGGTAAAAACCACTTTTTGCTTATTCCATTGTTGCATTAAATCAACAATAGCAGCTTGTGAGATAATTTTATTTTCTACGGTATTTAAATGTGATATTTTCATCTGTTTACATTTTTATTGTTTTTAAATCGGTCAGATGTAACTCGCCTATAATTTTATGAGTGAAAAATTTTACTCTTGAGCGTTTCATAAATACTTTATTTCATTTTTTCATTTAGTTTAGGAACTAAAATTAACGAAATCAGTCCGACAATAATAATCATGGCTGTTTGAGCTATCCATGTTGCCCAACCAAAAGCATATCCAATATTATGGTCAACACCATAGAGCATCAGTACCGAACTTATTGCTAGCGGGTATGCTCCTATTCCACCATTGGTTGCTGCTATACTTATTCCTCCTAAAACAAAAGCAGTTACAACGCCTGAAATTGGTAATGTTTCTACTTCAGGTAAACTGAAAATAGTAATGTAAAACATTAAAAAATACATTGTCCAAATAAATATCGTATGTAAAATAAATTTGCCCCTGTTGGGCATAGTTAAAATAGCAATTAGACCTTGCTTAATACCCGAAAGGAACTTTCTTAGTTTTTCAAAAAAACTAAGTTTAGAACGTTTTAATACTAAATAGGAAACAATTACTACAACGAAAAAAGCGGCTCCTAAAATAAACATCTTGGTAAACGAAATTTGTTTAAAAAAACCTATCTCCTTTAAATAACCGGTAAGCAAATCAATTTGTAAGAAAAACACCATAGCAATAAAACTGCAAAGCACTAATAAATCTGCCATACGTTCAGCTATTACAGTTCCTACCAACTTATTAAAAGGAATATCTTCATATTTACTCATTACCCCACAACGTAATAATTCTCCACTTCTAGGAATACCTAAATTAGCAAAATAACCTATCATGGTACTAAAAAAACTATTATGCAATTTTGGTTGGTATCCTAAATGCATTAATGGGTATTTCCAACGCCAAGCTCTACTTAAGTGACTAATTACACCAAATATTACCGATAGAATTAAAAAAGAATAATTGATATCATTAAATGAAGCCTTAATTTCAGTAATATCTTTATCTGTTAAATCTTTAAACACCAACCAAATTAAAAACAAACCCAACCCAAGTGGTAAAATAATTTTAAGAATAGCTATAAAGTTTTTTTGCATCTGACTGTGTTGATGAGAAGATTATTATCCTGAAAAACAACGTAAAGAAACGAAAACTACTTCAATTTATTAGTAGTTTCATCAGGAAAAATGATTGTAGGTTTAAATTTTTTAGCTTCCTCAAAACTCATTGATGCATAGGTGATAATGATAATGATATCGCCAACTGCCACCCTTCTAGCTGCCGGTCCATTCAGGCAAATATTCCCTGAATCTCTTATGCCTTTTATTACATACGTTTCTAAGCGTTCACCATTATTAATATTTACGATTTGCACTTTTTCTCCCTCAATAATATTAGCAGCTTCCATTAAAGTTTCATCAATAGTAATACTACCAATATAATTCAAATCGGCTTCCGTAATTTTTACACGGTGAATTTTAGATTTTAATACTTGAATATTCATAACGGAGGCAAAATTAACAAACTCCTTTAATATAGTTGCTTAATATAATGAATTAAAAAACTTAAAGTCTATTAATAAGTGCTGCATAAAGTGTTGTAAGCTGAGGCTCTGCAACGGCTGCTGCTGCTAAAATTTCTTCCAATGCAACAGGAGCAAGATTTTCAGGGTCACATTCATCTGTCAATACAGAAATAGCACAACAAGGTAACCCTAAATGATTGGCTGCAATAACTTCCGGAACAGTACTCATGCCTACAGCATCTGCACCTAATAATTTAAGCATTTTATATTCTGCTCTGGTTTCCAAATTTGGTCCTGAAACGGAAACATAAACACCTTTTCTAAGTGTGATGTTTTTTTCTTGAGCAATTTCTTCAATTAAATTGTTGAGCTTTTTATTGTAAGCACAGCTCATATCCGGAAATCTTGGTCCTTCTTCATTGTTGTTTTTTCCAATTAATGGATTAGATGGAAACATATTTATATGATCTGTAATTAACATTAACTCACTTTTTTTGAAAGCTAAATTTACCGCTCCGGCAGCATTAGAAATTAATAAAAATTTCACTCCTACGTTTTTCAGCACTTTTACAGGATAAGCAATTTGTTTCATATCATAACCTTCATAATAATGAAACCTGCCCTGCATGGCAACTACAGTTTTACCATCAATTTTTCCATAAATTAATTTCCCTACATGCGATTCTACCGTTGAAACAGGAAAGTGAGGTATTTTATCATAAGAAATTTCTTTTATTATTTCAATTTTCTCCACTAAGCCACCTAAGCCTGTTCCTAAAATAATGCCTACTGTTACATTTTCAACCCCTTGTCCTTTAATAAAGTTAAGTGTTTCTTTTAATTGATTTTCCATGAATTTCTTGTATAAAAAAACTGCTTCAAAAATTTTTGAAACAGTTTGTAATATGTGAACTATTATTTTTAGTTATTAACTTTTCTACCTTTGGCAGCACTTTGGCTTTTTCTGCTTTCATTACTTTTCTTCATTTTATATTTTAAGTAAGCGCTTGCTCCACCCGGCATAACATAATAAACTTTTCCGCCATAATTAATTTTACCTTTTCCGTTGTTCCATTCTGCACCCATTAAATTGTATCTCCCTCTATTATTAGGGTCTCCAAAAACTAAGTATTTATTATCATCGGTAGCATCAAAACTTACTGCCACTTTGTTTTCATCAATTACTTTTACAACAACTCCAGGAGTTCCTTCTTTAATATAAATTTCATCTAATAATGCAGAACTTGAAACTACTAACTTACCGTCTTTATCAAATTCTTGAGCTTCATCAGTACGCTCTCCACGTTGCAAAACAATATCTCTAGAAACAAAAAACTGTAGCTTTTTAATTCTTTCTTCAGTTAAGTTGTACTTTATTTTATCTTCATTTGTAAATGGAATGCTCGGGCTGCACGCATATAAACCTGCTATAACAACCAACATCATTAAATATCCTAATTTTCTCATGTGTTAAATTTTTTAAGTTTTTGTTTTCTGGTGTTATCAAAATACGTTCCAAAACTACTTATTTTTTTTCATTGAAAAATGACTTTTGTTATACGAGTTATTTTATACTAATACAGGAGTTAGCATCGGTTCTATGAATTCAATCGCTTGATGAATAGACGTTACATTTTCAAACACTAACGAAAGCTTGTCATTTTTCTCTTTCATTTTACATATTCGTTGGTTTTGTTGAACAAAGCTTAATACATTGGTAAATCTGCTCGATTGAAAATAAGGCGAATCAGGGTTATTAATAAAATAACCTATCAATTTTTTCTGTTTCAACACCAATTTCTCAAACCCAATTTCTTTGGCTATCCACCTTAGTTGAATGGCTTTAAAAAGTTGTTCTGTAGCGTAAGGGATTTTTCCAAACCTATCTACCAATTGCATTTTGTATTTTTCTAATTCTTCTAAATTATCCAACTCATCTAACTCTTTGTAAATAGAAAGTCTTTCTGCAATGTTAGTAATGTAATCATCAGGAATTAAAATTTCAAAGTCAGTTTCTATTTGGCAGTCTTTTACAAAGTTTTTGGTTTTTAATTCTTCAGCATACAACTCTTTAAACTCATTTTCTTTCAGCTCATCTATGGCTTCTTGTAATATTTTTTGATAGACGTCAAAACCAATTTCAGAAATAAAACCACTCTGCTCAGCTCCCAATAAATTTCCAGCTCCTCTAATGTCCAAATCTCGCATAGCAATTTGAAAACCACTTCCCAGCTCAGAAAACTGCTCAAGGGCTGTTAATCTTTTTCTGGCTTCCATAGTTAAAGTATGTAACGGAGGAGCCATTAAGTAACAAAATGCTTTTTTGTTAGACCTTCCTACTCTACCTCTCATTTGGTGCAAATCACTCATCCCAAAATGGTTAGCATTTAATATAATGATGGTATTAGCATTAGGAATATCTAAGCCTGATTCAATGATAGTGGTAGCAATCAACACATCATATTGACCTTCTACAAAAGCTGCCATTTTTTGCTCTAATTCAGGTCCTTTCATTTGTCCGTGAGCAGTTAAAACACTTACATTCGGACAAAGTCGTTGAACCATACCAGCAACTTCTTTTATGTTTTCCACTCTATTGTTTACGATAAAAACCTGACCTCTTCTTGAAGTTTCATAAATAATAGCATCACGAATAAGTTCTTCATTAAAAGTAACTAGCTTAGTTTCCACAGGTTGTCGGTTGGGTGGGGGAGTATTAATGTTAGATAAATCTCTTGCCGCCATTAAAGAAAATTGCAAAGTTCTAGGTATTGGTGTAGCGGTAAGTGTAAGGGTATCTACATTGGCTTTTATGGTTTTTAATTTATCTTTTACAGATACTCCAAATTTCTGTTCCTCATCTATAATCAGTAACCCTAAATCTTTAAATCTTACGTCATTTCCAACAATTCTGTGTGTCCCAATTAAAATATCTACCTGACCTTCACTTAATTTTTTTAGTGTATCTGTCTGTTGTTTTTTTGTTTTAAAACGATTAATGTAATCTACCTTACAAGGAAAATCTTTCAATCTTTCTTTAAACGTTTTATAGTGTTGTAAAGCCAAAATAGTTGTTGGAACTAATATTGCGACTTGTTTACTATCGGCAACAGCCTTAAAAGCTGCTCTTATAGCTACTTCAGTTTTTCCAAAACCAACATCTCCACAAATTAACCTATCCATAGGAAAATCTGCTTCCATATCTTTTTTCACATCTTGTGTAGCTTTAAGCTGATCGGGCGTATCTTCATAAATAAAAGAGGCTTCCAACTCATCTTGCAAATACGTATCGGGCATAAATTGAAAGCCTTTTATAGACTTTCTTTCGGCATAAAGCTTAATTAAATCAAAAGCTACTTCTTTTATTTTAGATTTAGTTTTTTGCTTGGCAGTTTGCCATTGTGGAGAGCCTAATTTGTTTACACTTGGCGGAATTCCATCTTTTCCGACAAACTTGGTTACTTTATGCAAAGAATGAATACTTACGTAAAGCAAATCGTTATTGGCATAAACAATTCTAATGGCTTCTTGTTGTTTGCCGTTTACATCAATTTTTTCTAAGCCAGAAAATCGTCCAACACCATGATCTATATGAGTAATAAAATCTCCGGGAGATAAGCCGTGAAGCTCTTTTAAAGTAAGGCTTTCTGATTTTTTCTTATAACTGTCTTTAAGATGAAATCGTTGGTATCGATTAAAAATCTGATGATCGGTATAAAGTGCAATTTTATTGTCGTTATCAATAAACCCTTCATGTAGCGTAAGCAAAATAGAATTAAAATCTAAGGCTTTGCCAATATCTTCAAAAATAGCAGATAAACGTTCTATTTGCTTGGAACTATCAGCCAAAACAGACACTTTGTATCCCTGTTCTCTTTTTTCTAATAAATCCTGATGTAATAACTCAAAATTTTTATTAAAAATAGGTTGTACTTGTAGATTAAATTGAATTTCTAAATCAGCTTGCAAGTTAAATTGATTGCTAAATTCAATCGTGTTTTTAGCAGTAATATCTTCTAAAAAATTATTTTTTTGGTAATAAATTTCTTCGGGAATTAAATGTGCCAAAGGAGAATTTTCTACTTTTTTATAAGCTTCTTGTGCATTAGTAAAATCTTTTTCTAATTGAGCTGCAATAAGTGCAATATCTTTAGTCCAAACTATAGTATTTTTAGGCAAATAGTTTAAAATAGAAATTCTCATTTCTTCCAACATTGAATTCTGAATGTTTGGCAGAATAGTTACTTTCTGATAATTTTTAATACTCAATTGCGAAACAGGGTCAAAACTTCTTACAGAGGCAATTTCATCACCAAAAAACTCAATTCTATAAGGATTTTCGTTGGAGAAAGAAAAAACATCTACAATTCCTCCTCTTATAGAAAATTGCCCAGGTTCTACAACAAAATCGACACGTTCAAACTGATACTCGTTAAGTTTTTCTATTAAATTACTTAATGGAATTTCTTCTTCCACTTTTAGTTTGAGCGTATTTTTTTTGAGTATTTTTTTGGTAATTACTTTTTCAGAAAGTGCTGCTGGGTAAGTAACTATAAGTTTAGTAGATGATGCTTTGCTTAAAGCACCAAGCACCTCAGCACGCATTAACACATTAGCATTATCCGTTTGTTCAACCTGATAAGGATTGCGGTATGAATTAGGGAAAAAAAGTACTTTGTCTTCACCACCAACTCGCTCTAAATCATTAAAAAAATAAGCTGCATCTTCTTTGTCGTTTAGAACAATAAAATAATTAACTGGTAATTTTTCATAAACGGCATTTGCATAAAATGCAGTTGCAGAACCCAACAATCCTTTTAAATGAATATGAGAAAGTTCATTCTCTTGAAATTGCTGAACTATTCTTTTCGCCTGAGATGTGTTAAGATAAATAGATTTTATATCGCTTGAATTCATTAAGTACAAAATTACTATTCATTTTTTAATCATACATTTCTCATTTTGCTAACTTCTCAGAAAAATTTAATCGACAAACAAATGTTTTTCATCAGTAATTAATAATCCTTCATCCCATTTAACATAAGTATAATTACTTATTTATTAGGTTATTTAAAGTATTTTTACTTAATTTACACTTACTTTTGTTAAGTAATTATACTTATTATGAAACGATTTATATTAATTCTTGTAGTTGTTCTATTTTGTTCAGAAGCTATTAGCCAAGCCATACAAATAGGTACAGGAACACAGGAAAATACTATTACACAAGCATCTCCCATAAATACATATTATAGAAGGCAAGTAGCTCATTTTGTTTATACTCGTCAAGAATTAAATGCTGCTGGTATTTCGGGAGCGAATACATTAACACAAATGGGTTTTTTTATAACTACTAACCCATTATTTAATATTCCTGGATATACTATAAAAATGAAGCATACTAATCGACAAAATTCTAACAACTTAGGCACTACAGGATGGACAACTGTTAAAAATGCCTTTACTTATGCTCCAGAACCAAGAGATTACGACATGATTATGTTAGATAATTCTTTTACATGGAATGGAACAAGTAATATTGCATTAGAAATTTGTTGGTCGCAAGTGCAACCTACTTGGGATGCTTCAGGACAATGTAGAATTTATAATGCAAACAATGGGTACAGTTACCGACAAGATGATAATGGAGGAAGTATTTGTGGACAAACACCAAACAATAGAGTTAATTATAAACCTCAAGTTCAATTTATTTTTAAATCAACTTCTACTTGGAACGGTTCTGTAAATACCGATTGGTTTAATCCTAATAACTGGGATGCCGATGTTCCTACTACCATTATGAATGCGTTAATTCCAGCAGGAATGCCAAACTACCCTATAATTACAGGAAGTACAGCCGTATGTAAGGATTTAACAGTAAGTAATGGAGCTACACTTACTTTAAGTGCAGGAGCAAATGTTGATGTATATGCTGACTTTAACAATAATGGTACTTTTGTCCCATCAACAGGAAACTTAACATTTAAAGGAGATGTAATAAACAATTTGAATTTAATTGGGACACAAAACATTTATAACTTAACTGTTGACAATGTAAATGGTGCTAATATAAATTCAGGAAATGTAAATTTAACAGGAACTTTAAATATAGGCATTGCTACAGGGAATTTTAATACTAATAACGCATTAACACTCATTTCTGACTCTGCAGGAACAGCTAGAATTAATGAACTAACTACAAAATGTAAATATACATTAAACATGTTTGACAGTTATGGTGACAGCTGGAATGGAGCTTATATTACAGCTTATATCGATAACGTTCCTGTAGGTGATTTTTATGCTAAACGTTCAAACTCTTCAAGTGATATTTATGTTCCTACAGGATCAACTCTAAGACTTCGATATACAGCAGGAATTTATGAAAATGAAAATACGTACACACTTTCCTTAAATAATTCCGTTATTTTTAGTGATGGTCCAACCCCCTCAACAGGGAATAATGTTTTTAGTACTATTGCAGCATGTACTTTCTTCAATCCTATTTCAGGTAATATTACCATGCAGCGATATATAGATGCAGGAGCTACTAATTGGAGATTTATAGGTTCATCCGTTACAGGTGCTTCTATTGCCGATTTAAGCAGTAGTTTTATTACTAGTGGTTTTCCTGGTTCAGATTTCCCTAATTGGCCAACAGCTGCTAATCCTTGGCCTTCAATTTATTTTTATGATGAAAGTTTGCCAGGACCTCAAAGCAATGGTTTTACACCTCCCTTAAGTGCTGCTAATATTATTGGCGTGGGTGAAGGTCTTTGGGTTTGGAGTGGCGACACCATTACAGGTACTCAACCATTTACAGTAGATGTTACCGGGCCGCCAAATGTTGGGAATATAAGTTTACCTCTTTCATATACCAATTCCGGACTACTGGCAGAAGATGGTTGGAACATGATGGCAAACCCTTATCCTTCATCTATCGATTGGGATAACCCCAACATTTTAAAAGTAGGAATTAATGCGGCAATTTATATTTGGAATCCAGACAATCAACAATTTGCTAGTTATGTTGCTGGTTTTGGAACCAATGGAGGTTCTAATATTATTGCTTCCTCTCAAGCTTTTTGGGTGCAAAGTGCTAATGGTTTAGCAACTATTACTTTTAGAGAAGCTGCTAAAACAAGTGTTACAGGAAGTTTCTTAAAAACTACTAACAATAACCCATTTAAAATTATAACTACCAATGCAAATGGAAGTGATGAAATGATAA
The DNA here is from genome assembly GCA_965284565.1 of Vicingaceae bacterium. GTDB lineage: Bacteria > Bacteroidota > Bacteroidia > Flavobacteriales_E > Vicingaceae > BRH-c54. Next base: position 432,262 of record OZ260100.1, on the reverse strand, counting down.
TTCATTTTAATTATAACACCACTAACCAGTATGATGGTGGTTTTGATGCTCATAAATTACCTTCTGACAACACCCTACTACCGATGATAGCAAGTATTATGAGTAATGAACTGTTTTCTATTAATCAATTACCTGAACAAGAAATTAATATTCCTATAAAAATTCTTACAGGTGTTACAGGAGCACATACTATCGAAGCAGAAAATATCTCAGATTTAGGCAATACTTCTTGTTTGATTTTAGAAGATTTACAAACAGGAAACATGTATAATTTGAATCAAATTAGCACTATAAATGTTACCTTATATGACACTACTGTTTCTGCTAGGTTTTTATTACACATTGGAGCTCCAAAAAATATCGATATCAATGAAATTAGCTGTGTAAACCAACAAGATGGTGAAGTAGCTTTTGCAAAAAACAGCATTTTCCCTTTTGATATTACATGGAGAGATGTTAACAATAATGTGGTTTCATCAAAAAACAATGTGTTGATTCATGATACGTTAAGCAACCTTGCTAATGGAATTTACACCATTGAAACCACAGATGCACTTTGTGGAAATACGGTAGATACTGTGGAACTAATTAATCCGTTACCGATAATGGCAACTTTTACCACTGTTAAAGATACTTTTACTATTAGTGAGCAGATTAACTTCAATAATCAATCAACTAATGCAATCAATTATTTATGGAATTTTGGTGATGGAAATACTTCAACGTTACCCAGTCCAACACATGCTTATATGCAACCTGGTTCGTATTTAGCAAAACTAAGAGCTTCTCAAAACAGCAATTGCTATCAGGAAATTGACAAGCTGATTACCGTTAGTAATACCGTTGTATCTGTTGATGAAATAACACCAAATGAAGTTAAAATATGGACAATAGATAACTATATCCAAATGGAGTTTTTAGCTACTAAAAGATATACTGAAGTTGAAATTAGAGATTTATCTGGTAAATTAATTTTCTCCAAAAACATAGCTAATTCAACTTACGAAAAAGTAAATACTGCCAACTGGAGTGAGGCGGTATATTTAGTGACATTACTAAATAACAAAGGAGAGAAAGAAATAAAAAAAGTGGCTATTTTAAAATAGCCACTTTTAATAAATCCTTATTTTTTTTTATATTACTTAAAACTTTATTACTCGCTGAACTAAAGTAGCTTGTTCAGAAATAATTTTAACGAAGTAAATACCACTTTTATCAGGCATTATAAAGCTTGTTATCGATGAGTTTACCGATTGTTTAACCAATACTATCTGACCTAATTCATTATATACTTCCACACTACTAATCAAGCTTTTTTGAGCATTAATGGTTATATTTTCATTTGTAGGATTCGGGAAAAGTGAGATTGTTTGAGAGGTGATTTCTGCAAGTCCTACAACATTTATAGATGTACAACTAGAAGTATCAATACATCCGTTTTGAGTTACTTCAACAGCATAATCGCCTGAAAATGTTGCTGTATAAGTAGCACTTGTTTCACCATTGATAATGTTATTACTATTGCCACAATCTAACCACTGAAAAGTTGCTCCAGTTGCATTTGCTGTAATATCATTTCCATTTTGAGTAACTGATACATCAACAGTTATTACATTTAAGCTTTGTGTAACAACACTATCACAACCGTTTGCCGCTGCACCAGTTAAGGTTGAAACATGGTTTTGATTTACTGTTATATTGGTTGATACAGTCCCATCAGCATAGGTAAAGTCAGAACCAAAACAAACATTCTCATTAACGCTTGAAGTTACAGGACTACATGAGTTTTCACCAGTTAATATTAAATTATCAACCAACCAAGTGTCTGAACTTGAGCTTGAACGACCAGTTATTCTTATCTGAACTTGAGTTATAGACCCTGGAAAAGCAATTTCACAAGTACTAAAACCTTCTGTGGTTTGTAGTCCTGAATTTGCTGGTTGAAACATGGTTTCAGAAGCTGGTAAATAATTTACTTTTGCAACTCCTGTAGCGTCATACCCCCAAAAACTATTATTTGCAGCCGCTCCTCTAATTCTTAGTCGACTTACAAAAGTATTTCCTCCATCAATACTATACTCAACCAAAACATAATCTAAATGATCTGGACCTCCGGTACTGCCATTAAGGTTCATTGCTGCCAATTTAAAGTTTACACGTACACTATCATAGCCTGCTGGAACAGTAATGTTGTCGAAGTCTAAAATAAGCCCACCTGAAACCGAGGTAGATTCCCATGCTCTTGAACTATTAATACCTATTGGGCTATTAGGTGGCGCAGCTGTTGCAGAACTTGTTCCGCTATTATAAACAATAGGTCCTGTAAAGTTCCATGTAGGTGTTGATGGTGTTAATTCAAAGTCTTGAATAGCTAATGTGTCAATTGCTAATTGTGCTTTTGTAAAAGATGTAACTCCAACAATACTTAAAGCTAATAATAAAAAGTTGTAATTTTTTTTCATAAGTTTGATTTTTAGTTTATTGCAATAATAATGCTTTTTAATAATTATAACAATACTTTCAATTTAAAAATCAGTGTCAAAATTTACCCTTCAAACACTTTTGTTCCTTCGGTGCAATTTTTACAGATGTCTATTGACTGTCTATTAGTCAATATGTTTTTTCTAAAAGATTGGTACACCTCAGATTTCCATAGTTCTTTAAAGTTAGATATTGACACATCCCCTAACTGATGTTGTGCATCTTTATCAAAACAACAGGGCACCACCTTTCCATCCCAAGTAATTACACATGAACTCCACATACGCCAACATTCATTGAGCATTTTGTTTTTTAAAGTGAATTTTCCGTTAGGCAGTTTTTTATAGCGGGAATATTTTTCATTTTCCGGAATAAGTGGATTTCCGTTTTCGTAGTTATACACCTGAGCAGTTTTAAAACGAATTTCATCAACACCCAACTCTTTTGCCAATAACTTTGCTTCCTCTATTTGATGTTCGTTAGGTTGTACTACCAAAAACTGAAAAATAACATAAGGTGTTTTAGATTGAAGCTCTTTTTTCCATTTTAAGATGTTTTTTGTTCCAGCCAATACCTTATCTAACTTTCCATGAATACGATAATTCTCATACACTTCTTGAGTAATACCATCAATAGAAATAATCAATCTGTTCAATCCCGATTCTATCGTTTTTTTAGCTGTTTTATCTGTAAGAAAATGTGCATTGGTTGATGTAGCTGTATAAATATTATTTTGATTGGCATAAGCTACCATATCCAAAAAATTAGGGTTAATAAAAGGCTCTCCCTGAAAATAAAAATTCAAGTAAAAAACATGTTTTTTTACCTTATTTATGGTCTGTTCGTAAAATGGATTTTTAAGATTCCCCTCTGGACGAGAAAATTGTTTTAGTCCGCTCGGGCATTCAGGACAACCTAAATTACAAGCCGTTGTAGGTTCAATAGTTAAACTCATGGGTAAGCCTACTATTCTTCCAGACTTGGTAATTTTTGAAAGATGATAACTGAAGTATAATCCTAAAATATTAATCCCTCTGGCAAAAGTGATTTTCTTTAAAATGCTAATGTTATCATGTTTCAAAAGTGCCATTGAAGTTGTTTAAAAGTTAGTGAAAACAATTGATGTAACACACATCACATTCTACACTTTAATTTTCGCTATCTTTTTTCAAGATGGCATTCCACCCTTGGGCAGTAAGTTCATGAACAGAGTCTCCATTAGAAACAAACTCATGTTTACCTTTGTCGGCAGTAATATGTCCGATGATAGATACTCTTTTTTGTTCTTTAATTTTTTCATAATCCTCTAAGGAGATTGTGAACAACAACTCATAATCTTCACCACCATTTAATGCACAAACAGATGGGTTTAAATTCATTTCTTCAGCTGTAGAAACTGTTAAAGGATCTATAGGGAGCTTGTCTTCATAAATTGTGCACCCTACTCCAGATTGAGTACAAATATGAATAATCTCAGAAGAAAGTCCGTCAGAAACATCTATCATAGAAGTAGGTTGAACGCTCAGTTCTTTAAACATTTCAATCACATCTTGTCGTGGCTCAGGTTTTAATTGTCTTTCTAATAGATAATCGTATCCCGAAAAATCTGGCTGGATAGATGGATTTTCATTAAAAATTTGTTTTTCTCTTTCTAGTAATTGTAAGCCCATGAAAGCTCCACCCAAATCGCCCGACACACAAATTAAATCATTTTCTTTAGCTCCATTTCTATAAACTATTTCTTTCTTTTCTGCTTCTCCAACTGCAGTTATACTTATTATCAACCCTGAATTGGATGAAGTAGTGTCGCCACCAACCAAATCAACTCCATAAATTTCGCAAGCCAACAACATGCCTGCATACAATTCTTCTAAAGCTTCAATAGAAATTTGATTAGAAACAGCAATAGAAACGGTGATTTGAGTGGGCACGGCATTCATAGCATAAACATCAGAAAGATTAACTGTAACAGCCTTATATCCTAAATGCTTAAACGGTGTATAAATCAAATCGAAATGGATACCTTCTACTAACATGTCAGTAGTTACCACAATTTGTTTATTTTTAGATGGTGCAATCACAGCAGCATCATCACCAACACCTTTAACAGAAGTTGGATTTTTTAATTTTATTTGAGAAGTAAGGTGATTGATTAATCCAAACTCACCAAGGTTCTCAATTTCTTTGGGGTTATTTCTATCTTCAAACATAATGCAAAGTTAAGAAATTCATCCATTGAACAATCTATTTAAATTTAGAATTACTTTTTTCACTTTTTCTTTGTTTCGATACCACATTTTAGGTACTTTTGCCCTAATTTAGAATTAATCTAAATAATTGAATTATGATAACAGTTTCAGAAAACGCAAAAAGACAAGCAATTAAGCTAATGCAAGAAGATAATGCTCCCGAAGGAAGCTTTGTTAGAGTTGGTGTAAAAGGTGGTGGATGCTCTGGTTTAACTTATGATTTATCTTTCGACCATATCATGAACGATGATGACAAAGTATTTGAAGATAACGGGGTTAAAGTAGTTTGTGACAAAAAAAGCATTCTATACCTTGCCGGAACAGAACTTGATTTTTCAGGTGGATTAAATGGTAAAGGCTTTATTTTTAAAAATCCTAACGCTAATAGAACTTGCGGTTGTGGAGAAAGTTTCTCACTTTAAGTAGAAAGTTGATAAAGTTTGTAAAGTAAAAACCAAATGGACAAATAAACTTTATAAACTAAACAAATAAACTAATAAAATGGCATACACAGAAGACGATTTAAAAGAAGAGTTAAAAGATAAAGAGTATAAATACGGTTTTACTTCAAATATTGAATCCGATAAAATTCCTCCTGGATTAAATGAAGAGGTGATACACTTAATTTCTGCTAAGAAAAATGAGCCGGAATGGATGTTGGAATACCGTTTAAATGCTTTCAGAGCATGGCAAAAAATGGTTGAACCAGAATGGGCGCATGTGCATTATCCAAAGGTTGATTTTCAAGCTTTGTCTTATTATTCAGCTCCTAAAAAGAAAGGAGATGTAAAATGGGAAGACATAGATCCTGAAATGAAAGCTACTATGGATAAATTAGGTATTTCTATGGATGAACAAAAAGCATTAAGTGGTGTAGCGGTTGATTTCGTGTTTGATTCAGTTTCGGTAAAGACTTCTTTTCAAGAAAAACTAAAAGAATTAGGGATAATTTTCTGCTCGTTTAGCGAAGCTGTTCAAAATCATCCTGAATTGGTAAAAAAATACATAGGAACAGTAGTTCCAACATCTGATAATTTCTACGCAGCGTTAAATTCCGCGGTATTCTCTGATGGTTCTTTTTGCTACATTCCAAAAGGAGTTCGTTGCCCTATGGAGCTTTCTACTTATTTTAGAATAAACGAAGCCAACACTGGACAATTTGAAAGAACATTGGTGGTAGCTGATGAAGGAAGTTACGTAAGTTACCTAGAAGGTTGTACTGCTCCATCAAGAGATGAAAACCAATTACATGCTGCCATTGTTGAGCTAATTGCTTTAGATAATGCCGAAATAAAATATTCAACAGTACAAAACTGGTTTCCTGGCGATAAAGAAGGTAAAGGCGGTGTGTATAACTTTGTAACGAAAAGAGGTATTTGCCACAAGAATGCTAAAATTTCGTGGACACAGGTAGAAACAGGGTCTGCTGTTACTTGGAAATATCCATCTTGTATTTTAAAAGGCGACAATTCTATTGGCGAATTTTATTCGGTAGCAGTAACCAACCACTACCAACAAGCTGATACTGGAACAAAAATGATTCACTTGGGGAAAAATACTAAAAGTACTATTATCTCTAAAGGAATATCGGCAGGACATAGCAACAACTCTTACCGAGGATTAGTGCAAATACATAAAAACGCTAGCAACGCAAGAAATTTTACACAATGTGATTCCTTGTTGATGGGTGATCAATGTGGGGCACATACCTTTCCATACATTGAAGCAAAAAACAGTACTGCTAAAATAGAGCATGAAGCCACCACTTCAAAAATTGGCGAAGACCAAATATTCTATTGTAACCAAAGAGGAATTGATACCGAAAAAGCGATTAATTTAATTGTTAACGGTTACGCTAAAGAAGTATTAAATAAATTACCTATGGAATTTGCTGTTGAAGCACAAAAACTATTGGAAATTAGTTTAGAAGGGTCGGTAGGATGAGGACAACTAAGAAATTTAAAATTGATAACAAAAATATAAATATCAGTGAATATCGGTTAAATCAGTGTTATCCGTATTCCATAAAAATAAGTGAAATGATTAAAATAAATAACTTACATGCCAGTATTGATGGTAAAGAAATCTTAAAAGGAATAAACCTTGAAGTAAAAGCAGGTGAAGTACATGCTATTATGGGGCCAAATGGTTCAGGAAAAAGTACATTATCTAGTGTTTTAGCAGGAAGGGAAGAGTTTGAAGTTACTGAAGGTTCGGTAGAGTTTGATGGTAAAGATTTGCTAGATTTATCTCCAGAAGATAGAGCTAGAGAAGGATTGTTTCTAGCATTTCAATATCCAGTAGAAATTCCAGGAGTAAGCAACATCAACTTTCTAAAAACGGCCATTAACGAAAAAAGAGCTTACCTTAACCAAGAGCCTGTTTCTGCTAAAGAGTTTTTAGGCATGGTAAAAGAAAAATCAGCATTAGTAGAATTAGACTCAAAATTGGCTAATCGTTCGGTAAACGAAGGGTTTTCTGGTGGCGAGAAAAAAAGAAACGAAATTTTTCAGATGGCAATGTTATCTCCTAAACTTTCCATTTTAGATGAAACCGATTCAGGATTAGATATTGATGCGTTGAGAATTGTTGCCAATGGAGTAAACAAATTGAAATCGCCAAACAATGCTACTATTGTTATTACGCATTACCAAAGATTGTTAGATTATATTGTTCCTGATTTTGTACATGTTTTATATGACGGAAAAATTGTTAAATCTGGAGGAAAAGAATTAGCAATAGAACTAGAAGAAAAAGGATATGATTGGATAAAATCTGAAAATGTTGAATTATAAATTTTAGATATTGAGTTACTCATCTATAATTTAAAATTCAAACCTTAAAATTTAACATCTCAAAAATGACAACAGCAGAACTAACAAAAAAAGATACTTTCTTAACCGCATTATCACCTCTTCAGTTTAATGAAGATAGCTATTTTGAAGGCTTACGAAATACGGCCAAAAACGAACTTAACGAATTAGACTTTCCTACTTCTAAAACGGAATATTGGAAATATACAAGACTAGGGAAGATTGTTAACAATACCTATACCTTGGGTCACCCTGAGAAAATTGATATTACTAATTTTTTAATTCCAAACTTAGATGCACATATTTTAGTGGTGGTAAATGGATATTATTCTCCTGAACTTTCCAATTTTACTGGAGTAGATGGTGTTACACTAACTTCACTTTCAGCAGCTAAAAAACAGGGATTTGAAGGATTAAAAAAACATTTCAATCAATTTACTCAAGATAAAAAAGAGATCTTTTTAGCTTTAAACAATGCTTTTCATACGGATGGTATTTACTTAGAAGCTGCTAAAAATAAAACCATAGAAAAACCTTATCACATTATTAACATCACCACAGGAAGCAATACCATTTCGCAAAGTAGAAATTTGTTTATAGGTAGTGTGGGTAGTCAGGTAAAAATTATTGAATCTTTTATTAATGTTGGTGGTGAAAAGAATTTTAACAACCACGTTTCAGAATTTTTTGTTGCTGAAAATACCCATTTAGAATACAATAAAATTCAGGATAAAAAAGAAAATAACTTTAGCATTGCTACCGAACAAGTTTACCAAGAGGCTAATAGCAATTTCACCATCAATACTGCTACATTTAATGGTGCTTTGGTGAGAAACAACTTAAACATTGAGGTAGATGCTAGTAACTGTGAAACCAATTTGAATGGTTTATATTTAGGAAAAAACAAAGATCATATTGATAACCATACAGTTGTTGATCACAAAAAACCACACTGTAATTCTAATGAGGTTTATAGAGGCGTGTTAGATGATGAATCAACAGGAGTATTTAACGGAAAAGTGTTTGTTAGACAAGATGCTCAAATTACGAATGCTTTTCAACAAAATAACAATATTTTACTGTCTGATAATGCAACTGCAAACTCAAAACCTGAGTTAGAAATTTATGCGGATGATGTAAGATGTAGTCATGGATCAACTACCGGACAGATTGATGAGGAAGCGATTTTTTACTTACAATCGAGAGGAATATCGAAAAAAGGAGCATTGAAATTAATGATTAATGCTTTTGCTAAAGATGCCTTGGAGAGAATTTCTATTGAGGCATTTCACGAGTATATTGATGCTAAAATTGAGGAAGAGCTTAGTTAGAAAGTTTATAAAGTAGAAAGGTAATTTTTAACTGTCATTCTGAACAAAAATTTTCATGCCGAAGCATGAGGAATAGAAAAATGAAGAATCTATTTTTTATTAAAAACGATAATGTATAAAACCAAATATAAAATAGTAACTGCATTTTTAGCCATGCTAGTTATTACTGTTTTTTTTGGTTGTGAAGATAAAAAAGAAGCAAATCAAGAGAACATAACTCTTGATGTGATTGAGAACAATTATAGATTACTTGATTTACATTTTAAAGAAGAAAAAAATGAAGATTCTAAAGAATACCTCCACGAAAAAACAAAAAGATTATTTTCTGAAATTAGAGAAAATTTGAATTCTAAATCTATGATTCAACCACTTACTAATAAAATAGATTCTATAATTAATAATGAACTTTATTTTGGGAAGGATGAGAATTTAATAACAGTATTTTCTAAGTTTAAAACCACTAATAATTTACATGAATTAAATAAAACCGAACTGCTTTTATTGAACAATCTTATTGAACGCAACTTAATTTATCAAAGGTTAAATATAAGTAATATACATTCAGTTAATGTAAAAAAAGAAGGCGTAAACGACACAAATGAGTATTATATTTTCTTAGCTTTAGACAAAACCGACTTCATAAAATGTTTCAGTGAAACAATAGACACCAATACATGGGGTATTCATAAAAATTCAAAAGAAATTTTGTTTGATTCAATTTCTAAATCTTTTTTGTATAAAACCAATCAAAAAGATTTTAATCCGAAATGGGGCGATGCTTTCATAAAAATTGATAGAGTAAAAGAAATAAAATATCTACCTGTTTTTTAAAACAAATAAAATGACACCAAAAGAATTAGACATTATTAGAAAAGACTTCCCCATCCTTCACCGCCAAGTGAACGGAAAACCATTGGTTTATTTTGATAATGGAGCTACTTCGCAAAAACCACAACAGGTAATTGATGTTATCAATCGTTATTACCAACACGAAAACAGCAACATCCACAGAGGCATTCATACACTTAGTCAGGAAGCAACCGATGCTTATGAAAAAGCCAGAACAACGGTACAACAGTTTATTAATGCAAAACATAATCACGAAGTAATCTTTACAAGCGGCACTACAGGAAGCATCAATTTAGTAGCTTCGAGTTTTGGTAAAAAACATTTGCAAGCAGGAGATGAAATTATTATTTCCACCATGGAACACCACTCTAACATTGTTCCGTGGCAAATGATATGTGAAGAAAAAGGAGCTATTTTAAAAGTAATTCCTATTAGTGATAAAGGTGAGTTGCTGATGGATGAGTTTGTAAAATTACTTTCTTCCAAAACAAAATTAGTTTCCATTACACATGTTTCCAATACATTAGGGACCATAAATCCTGTAAAAGAAATTATTAAACTAGCTAAAAAAACTGGAGCTTTCGTACTAATTGACGGAGCACAAGCAGTTCCGCACACCAAAGTAGATGTACAAGCGTTGGATTGCGATTTTTATGCTTTTTCAGCTCACAAAATGTTTGGTCCGACAGGAGTAGGCATTTTATATGGTAAAGAATCCATTTTAAATGAATTACCTCCCTACCAAGGTGGTGGCGATATGATTAAAACCGTAACTTTTGAGAAAACTACTTACAACGAATTACCTCATAAGTTTGAAGCAGGAACACCCAACATTGTTGGCGGACTGGGATTAGCAGCAGCTATAGATTATATGAATAACATTGGCATAGCAAATATTGAAGCTTATGAGCATGAATTATTAAGCTATGCTACTGAAAAAATAAAGCAAATTGAAGGTATTAGAATAATTGGAGAAGCTTCCAACAAAGCAAGTGTATTGTCTTTTTTGGTAGATGGCACGCACCCATCTGATATTGGAATGATTATCGACAAATTAGGTATTGCTATCCGAACAGGACATCATTGCACCGAACCGCTAATGAATCGCTTTGATATTCCTGGAACGGCAAGAGCTTCTTTTGCTTTTTATAATACCAAAGAGGAAATTGATGTTTTTATAAAAGCTCTAGAAAGAGCTGTTAACATGTTGAGATAATGGCTCTAATTCCTTATTATAAAACAACAATAGAATCTAAGTTAACACCTAAGGAAGTATGTCAAAAATTAGCTTTGTTTGTGGAACAGAAAAATATGGATGAAGTTTATTTAAGAGATTTTTTATCATTAGGAGTAACTGACATGTTGATTTATGGAGACTATAAAAAGTTGTTTATGGGTAAGTATAATGAAAATGAATTTAGAATAAGAACCTCAACTGCTTATGGCAGCATGGGTGGATTTAACTTAAATTATTTGAATGGGAAAATTAAAGAATCTGATTTAGGGGGTTCTGTCATAGATTTAAAAATTCATGCTCCTAAATTGTTTAATTATTTCTTATTAAGCATAGGAATATTTTTATCAATAATTCAAGTTTTAATGTTAGATTTAGGATTACGCAATCAATATCCATTGGCTTTAAGTTGGTTTCCAAGTATAATGTTGCTTGTGGGTTATCTCTTTATTTTAGTTGGTTACAATATGGGATTAACTGTTTATACAGAAAGGTTAATTCCTCATTTAAAAAGCTTAAGTATTCAAGAACTCATAAAAAGAAGAAACGAACGGAAACAAAGGAGAAAAACAAGAAGGAGATAACTTTTAAGTTTACGAACTTTGCACTTTAAAACATAAAATACTTTATGAACTCTATACAAGAAACACAACAAGAAATAGTAGAAGAATTTGCTTTGTTTGATGAGTGGATGGACAAGTACGAACACATCATTGAATTAGGCAAAGATTTACCATTGATTGATGAACAATATAAAACAGATGAAAACTTAATTAAAGGTTGTCAAAGTAAAGTCTGGCTACACGCTGCTTTAAAAGACGGTAAAATAATTTTTACTGCCGATAGTGATGCCATTATTACCAAAGGAATTGTTGGGCTAGTGATTAGAGTGTTTTCCAACCACACCCCACAAGAAATAATTGATGCTGACTTATTTTTCATAGATCAAATTGGATTACAAGAACACTTGTCGCCAACCAGAAGTAATGGGCTATTATCAATGTTAAAACAAATTAGAATGTATGCTATTGCATTCAATACACAAGCTAAGGCTTAGTTGAAAGTTTATAAACTGAAAAAGATGGAAGAAAATAAAGAACATACCAACCAACTCTCCAAACAAGATGTGGAGATGCAAATAATAGAAGTACTTAAATCAGTATATGACCCTGAAATTCCTGTAGATATTTACGAGTTAGGATTGATTTATGAAATTAAATTAGATGAAGAGTTTAATGCAGAAATTTTAATGACATTAACCTCTCCATCTTGTCCTGTAGCAGAAAGCTTGCCCGAAGAAGTTCGTCAAAAAGTAGAAGCACTTTGGTCGGTAAAATCTTGTGTAGTCACTATGGTTTGGGAACCATCTTGGAACAAAGACATGATGAGTGAAGAAGCTAAGTTTGAATTAGGATTTATGTAAGAAAATATCTCTTTAATTCAATGTTTTCAATTTATCTTGAGCTCTTTGCTGATAAAATCCTTTTTCATCAATAATTTCTTGTAACAGTTTTTTTGCTTTAGCCGTTTCTTTCAACTCAATTAAAGCTAAGGCTTTATTCCATTTTGCTTCCTGATTAAACTCTGTTTGAGGATTTTTTAAAACCGCATCAAGTTTACTTAAGGCTCTTTTATAATGTTTTAAATTATATTCTGATAATGCTCCATAAAACAAAGCATTTACATCTTTTGGATGTTTAACAAGAATCATTTCAAAATCAATCAAGGCTTCTTTATACGCTAACTTCTTAAAGTTTATAATCGCTCTTTCTAATACATCTTTATACGTTTCTTTAAGCACAATTTGGTCTAAGGATTTTTCAGCTTCTGCTTTTTGCTCTTTATTAGTATAATCAACCGGAGTAGCATCTGTTTCTGCTAATTTCTTAAAATCTTCTTCATTCTGATATCCAACAGTATAATCTACCACTTTATAATCATACAAATAATAGGTGTTTTGAGCTATTATTCCAGCAGATAATGAATTGCCAGATGCTATAGCTTTTTGTTCTGTCATAGCAGGAGCCTGAGTAGATTTTTCTTTTTTTCTATTGGTTTCATTTCTTTGTTTTTCTGTCACCACTTTGTCAGCATCAGGTTCACTTTCTTCGGCAGCCACAGTTGATGAAACAACTTGCTGATTGTTATTTAATACTTCATTATCGTAATAAGTAGCGTTATTATCATTTTTTGAAAACACGTCTTCCTTAACAACTTCCGCATCCATACTTACAGGAGCTTCATCTGCCAATATTATATCATCCTCTATTCTATCTTTATTGGGTGTTCCTCTATAACCCGGTTTATCAAAAACACTTGGTGGAGTAGGTTCTTCTAAATTTTTAGTTGCTGATTCTACCATTTTTAAAGTGTTATCTTCAGTAGCGTCATTTATATTTTGACTTCTATCAACAACATCTTTCTTATCCTCATCAATTCTTTCTTGTTTAATATAATTTTCTGTTGGAGCAGCATCATTTTGCTCTTCTTCTATTTGCTGATGTACAGCCATTTCGTTTTGTGAAAAATTATTTTCATCAAACAAATTAATTAAAAAATAAGCTCCAAAAATTATAGCTACAAGAGATGCAGCCGCCATAAGCCAACCGCCTCTAAAAAAAGGATTTGACTCTCCAGTGGCAATTCTATTGTCGATTTTATTGTCAATAGCCAAAATAGTAGCACTATTGGTGGCGTATTTCATTCCTGCCATCGCATCAGAACACAAATCGCAATCGAGCATGTGTTTTTCCACCTCGTGCAACTCTGTCTTGGAAAGCTGATGCTTGATATACTTCATCATCGTTTCTTTAGAAATGCATGTGGTTGCAGAAAATATATGGTTATGTAATTCTTTCATATCATTTTCAATTATTCACTTCAAATTATTCATTTGTATGGCTAAGTTTCTTTTTCCGTTTTGTATATAACTTTTTACTTGTTTTACAGAGTAACCTGTTTCTTCAGCTACTTCGTTGTAACATTTTTCTTTCAGAAAAAACAATTCAATACAAATTCGCTGTTCTTCTTTTAATACTGCAATTGCTTTCTCTAAATCAGTTAATATTAATTCTTGTTCAAATTTTTCGCTTACTTCAAATGGAGCTGCAAAGGTCTCTTCATGTTCATAAACTGCTTCATATTCATTTACTTTTCTCAAAACCGATTTCATTTTTCGTAAATGCATTAAGCAATGATTTCGTGCAACGCTATGTAACCATGATTTAAAATTCACTATTTCATGTTTTTTAAGGTCTTCCATTAAGTTTTCAAAAATCTGTAAAACAGCATCTTCAGATTCAGTTTCATTTTTCAGGTATTTAAGACAAACACCAAACACCAAATGAGAATATCTTTTATATAATTCACCTAAATATATTCCATCTCCATTGCTCTTATATTTTTCAATAAGCTCATTGTCGGACAATTTCTGAGGTCTATTTTTCTTAAAGATATTCATTGAAAAAGTTTAGTAACTAAAAATGAATTGATAAAGGTATTAAAAAAAGTTCAAGGTTTTAATTTTACTATTAAACCTTGAACTTTTAGGGATTTACTTAAATTCTTGTGCTAAATCAAAATAACTTTTAGTTTCTACTACAATTACTCCACCATTAACATCTCCATACTTTGCAGGTACGCCTCCAGTATAAACCTTCATTGCTCCAATAGCTAATCCGGGAATACCTATCTCTCCAGTTATTGATTTCATTCCATCAGTAATAAACTGTGTAGAAGTTGGTCGTGCACCTCTTATATAAACATCTTTACCATTGTTGGCCGGAGTTATCCCAGGCAACATAGTTAACATTTTTATAGGATCTTTTTGATTTACACTGTTGGATAGTTCGTCCGGGGTTAATGCCTGTACGTGTGGCTCAGCCTTGTCTATTAGAGGGATTTTATGAATTACTTCTCTTTCTGCAACAATAATTACTCCTTCCATAGTATAAGCCGCTTCAACCATTTCAATATCTACATACGTTATTTTATCTGATGTTAATTTCACATTAGATGTAATAATATCATCATAACCCAAAGAACTTGCTTTAACAGTATAAACTCCCGAATTCAAAGGCTTAATAGTATATCTTCCGTTGGTGTCAGTTGAAGTGCCATAAGGGACTCCACCGACTTCTACATATACATTTACATTATACATTGGCTCTCCTGTAGATTTTTCTTTTACAACTCCTTTTATCTCACTATTCTGAGAAAAGGCTGCAGAACACATTATTAATACTAAAAATCCTAAAGTAACAAGTTTTGCAGTTCCATTTCTAAATAAGGTTAATTTTCTATTCATCATCTTAGTTTTTAGATGATTGTTTTTGTAATTTTTAGTTTTCATAATTTCTAGGTTTTAGGTGAATATTATGTTTTATTTGCCCTTTAGATGCAATAACTTTTTAAATTCCATAAAATTTTTAATCTTTTTTCTCTAGAGGGTTAAATTATTTTATTTTTTACTATCTTTAACCCGTTGTAAATCACTAACCAACTAAAACTATGATGAAAACTAGCTCTCTTATTGTTATCCCAAGCATGCTTTTAATAGCTGTAGGATGTTCGACTCAAGAAAAAAAGGACCAACAACCAGAAAAAAAAATTACTCATCCTTTTGATATTAGTCAAATAGATTCTTCTCATTCCGCTTGTGATGATTTTGAACAATTTGCTGCAGGAAATTGGTTGAAAAATAATCCTGTCCCTGAATCTGAAAGTCGTTGGGGAAGCTTTAATGTGCTTCACGATGAAAATGAATTACAACTTAAAACAATAGTAGAGGAAGCTTCGAATGCTAAGGCTAAAAAAGGAACAGACCTACAGTTGGTTGGTGATTTTTATACTTCTGCCCTAGATTCAACTACCATAAATAAATTAGGTTATGAGCCCATTAAACTTCATTTAGAAAAAATACATAATGCAACTAGTTTAGCTGATTTAATAAGCACTTCTGTAGAAAATAAAAAAATTGGTTCAGGTGCATTTTTTGGCTTTTATGTTTACATAGATGCTAAAAATAGTGAAAGATACATCACGTACTTATCTCAAGGCGGGCTTGGCTTACCTGACAAAAGTTATTATTTTCCAAAAGACGAAAGAGGCGAAAATATTCTTGCTGAATATGAAAAATTTATCACTAAACTATTTGTTCTTACCGATAATTCAGAAGAGGTTGCTGCTGAAAAAGCTAAAAACATCATCAAAATTGAAACTGAATTAGCTTCTAATTCTATGGATAGAGTTGACTTAAGAGACCCGCATAAAACTTATCATAAAATGGATAAAGCAGGTTTGCAAAAATTGATGCCTGCAATTAATTGGCAAGATTTCTTTACTACTGCAGAGTTTAAAGATTTTGATACTTTAGTTGTTCGTCAACCTAATTTCTTTAAGGCACTTAATAATTCTTTCAAAAAATTTCCTTTAGAAGATTGGAAAGACTATGTTGCTTATCATTTTATCAATGATTTTGCTAGACATCTAAGCATGGATTTTGAACAAACCAATTTTGATTTCTACTCTACTACACTAAAAGGTGTGAAACAAATGAAACCTCAATGGAAAAGAGCTTTAGGAAAATCTAACAATTATGTTGGTCAGCCTGTAGGTAAACTTTTTGTTAAAAAACATTTTTCTGAGGAATCTAAACAAATGGTGTTGGATATGATTAATAATATTTCTGATGTTTTTAAAGAAAGAGTGCGACAATTAGACTGGATGAGCGATGAGACAAAATCTAAAGCATTAGAAAAACTAAGCAAATTCAATTACAAAATTGGCTACCCAGATAAGTGGAAAGACTTTAGTTCGGTAGATATTCAGTCGAATACTTTAGTTCAAAATGTAATGAACATGAATTACCACAATTATAAAGATAACATTGACAAATTAGGAAAACCAATTGACAAAGATGAGTGGGGAATGAATCCACAAAGAATAAACGCATATTATAGCCCTATTATGAATGAGATTGTATTCCCCGCAGCCATTCTTCAACCCCCATTTTTTAATCCTGAAGCTGATGATGCTATCAATTATGGTGGTATTGGATCTGTTATCGGTCATGAATTTTCCCATGGTTTTGATGACAAAGGAAGTCAGTTTGATGGTAATGGGAATCTTAAAAATTGGTGGACTGAAGCAGATTTGAAAAATTTTGGAGAACGTACAGCTAGACTGGTAAATCAATTTAACAACTACGAAGTAGCTGAAGGTAATAAGGTAAATGGAGAGCTTACTCTAGGCGAAAATATTGCCGATATTGCTGGACTAACATTAGCTTATTACGGATTACAAAAAGCTGTTGAAAAGAAAGGAAAACCAGAATTAATTGATGGTTTTGACCATAATCAACGTTTCTTTTTAGGGTGGGCTCAGGTTTGGCACACCAACGCTAAAGATGAATTCCTTATCAACCAAGTTAAAACTGACCCACATTCTCCTACAAGATATAGAATAAATGGTCCTTTGGTTAATATGAATGAATTTCGTAGTGCTTTTGGATGTAAAGAAGGCGAAATGGTTGCTCCCGATAGTTTAAGGGTTACTATTTGGTAGAAAAATTTATTAACAGTATAATTTCTAATGTTGGTTTTGGATTAACGAGGTTACTATTTAACAGTATAGAAACATAGTAATAATAGAATTATATAGCAATTCATTGCGTTTCCAAGGAAAGGAAACAAATTAATTATGACATCTAAACTAACTTTTTAGTAATAAAAACCATGTTACTATGTGGTTAAACAATTTGTTTGTGCAATTTTGTAAAGTCAAAATAGAAAACTTATTTTTAGCCCTCAAAAATGAATACATCCACCAAAATATACTTTGCCTCAGATTTTCATTTAGGAGCTCCAAATGAAGAAGAAAGCAAGAAACGTGAAGCTCGTATCGTAAAGTGGTTGAATGAAGTTAAAAAAGATGCTTCAGAAATCTATTTATTGGGTGATATTTTTGATTTTTGGTTTGAGTACAAAACTGTTATTCCTAAAGGCTTTATTCGTTTACAAGGGAAAATTGCCGAAATAACAGATAGCGGCATTCCTGTTCATGTTTTTACAGGCAATCATGATATGTGGATTTTTGATTACATTCCAAAAGAACTAGGCGTAAAGTTGTATAGAGAGCCTATAGTAAAAAAATATAACGGTAAGAAATTTCTCATTGGACATGGGGATGGATTAGGGCCAGGTGACACTCAATACAAAATGCTTAAATCAGTTTTTGCAAGTAAAGTTTGTCAGTGGTTTTTTGCACGTATTCATCCTAATTTAGGAATAGGAGTTGCTAATGCGTGGAGCAGAAAAAGCCGAAGAAATAACATTACCTATGATGAAAAATTTGAAGGAAAAGAAAAAGAATTACTTTACCATTTTTGTGTTGACTACCTAAAAAAAGAACATATAGATTATTTTATTTTCGGACATCGTCACTTACCATTAGAAATTTCTGTTGGAGAGCATTCAACTTACTTTAATTTAGGAGAATGGATAAAACACAATACTTATGCTGTTTTTGATGGAGAGAAATTGGAAATGAAAAAGTATGGTTGAAATTAATATTGTTTTTTGTAACTTTTTGATCTTTTAAAAGGTAAATTATAATCCATTTTTTAAAAATTTAAGCAATCATGAATATAGCAAAACATTATTTTTGTTACAATTTTTGGTAAACTAACAGGGAATGAAAATGTTTTCATTAAAGTATGTATTTGTCATTCAGCTAACCATAGTTAGTTATTCAGTATGTTTTTCGCAAGCGAATGTAACTCGTATTTATACCGATCACAATGGTTTTTTTACCAGTAGTACTGCTAGTCCACAAGTGGCAGACGTTGCTACTCATCACTTATTGGCATTTGAAAGTGGAGGAATAGTTTGGTCTACAGGAGTAAATGATGCAACCCTAACAAGTAATGCAGTAACATTTTCAGCTCAGTTATTTCAAGCGATGCCAGCAACAGTTAATAGCAATAATCCTAGTGCACTAATAGGAATTGGAAGGCAATTTGGTGGGTTTGGTGGAGGTAACGGTTGTGCTCCGCCTGTTGTTCCACCAAGTGGAAATAATGTTTCCGCTTATTTAACAGATGGTATAAATGGGCTAGACTTATCAACAGCAATATTTAACATTGGTGGAAATATTAAATATACTGTAGCAGGAATTAACCCTGCCTCTATTGGTGATGGAGTGCCTGATATTATTATAACACAGGCAGGAGATGTAAATGGCTCTTTACTTGATCAATTCCGATTTTTAGATGCTGCAAATAATATTGTTGGTAGCCAAGTTGCTGTAAATTTTAATACTGTTTCAACAGTTGCTCAGCCAACTTGGAAATTTTATAATACTCCAGGATTAGCTTGTGGTGCATCTACAGCATCTACAAGAAATTTAAGATTGTTAGCATTCGATTTTGCCGATTTAGGAATAACAACAGGAAATTACACTGCTGTAACTCAATTTCAGCATCAATTAACTCCAAATACCGATGTAGCCTTTGTAGCTTATAATCAAACATCGATAGAACTTTTACCCATTACGTTAATTGATTTTGATGCTAAGCTAAATAATGATGAAGTTAATTTATCATGGGAAACTTCCTCAGAAATAAATAATGAATATTTTACTATAGAAAGAAGTACAAATGCTACCGATTGGGAAGAAATTCATCAACAAGTTGGAGCGGGTAATTCATCGGATATTCGATATTATCAGGCTGTTGACTATCATCCATTTAACGGAATTGCTTATTATCGTTTAAAACAAACTGATTTTAATGGAAAAAGTAGCTATTCGCATATTGTTCCTGTTCAATACAACCGACATGGTTTTATTATTTATCCCAACCCAGCTAATAATTTGGTAACTGTGCAACTAGAAGAATTACCAACCAATGGAGTGATAAATATTAAAGACTTATTAGGAAAAGCCTTGTTGGTGCAAAAAGTTATTTCTACTAACACCGAAATAAATGTAAGCCATTTATCAATGGGGATTTACTATGTAGAACTCATAAATGATAACTATAAATTCGCTAAAAAATTGGTGGTTAATTAGTTTATATAAGCAATATCAAATCTTAAACCAGTTGCTACTTCATTACATATCGTATTCCGAAAAAGCCTCGTATTCCTTGAAAAGTAGTATAAACATAAGTAGGATCAAAAGTATAACCATTAGGATTATCGGCAGCATTTACATTTTTATCAAAAGGATCGTTAGCTCTTAAAATAGAGTTAGCAGGAGGAGTGAAATTGAGTAAGTTCTTAACTCCACCATAAATTTCCCAACCCTTTTTAAAACCTTTGGTAATTTGTATGTTTTGTATGCTGTACCAATCAGAATATTCAGGACGAAAATCATTCTCTACCAAAGGTAATTTCATTGGACCGTATAAATTTCCTGTGTAATCAATTTTAACTTTTTGTTTTGTAAATTCATAACTCACACCAAAAGTACCAGAAATGTTTTCGGTTAGTAGTTGCGGTTGCTTTTCTAAATTCCCTAATTCATTTTCACTGACTTCAAACACTTCCATAAAAGTTCCACCTAATTTTATATTTAGAGGAGTTGAAAAATTAATGTCCATATCAAAACTTATACCCCTTGAAACTGCATAACCATTTAGGTTTTCATAAATAATTTGTTGGGAATTAGTTTCATAGTCGGGGATGATTTTATTGTTGAAGTAAGTGTAAAACCCACTAACATCAAAATTGATAAAGCCAAATTTGGTAGTAATCATTTTTTGATAGTTGAGGTTGGCATTGTAAGAAGTTTCGGGGGCTAACGAACCTTTAATTACTACCTCTCTAGCTCCTGTTGTTGCAGCGTGGTCTTCGGTAAATAAATTTACTACTCTGTACCCTGTTCCTAAACTTAATCGGATGGTGTTGCTTTCATCAGGTGTCCATTTATAGTTAAAACGTGGTGTAAAAATATTTCCATGTCGGGAATCATAATCGTAACGCAATCCTACTAATGTTTTGTGTTTTGTGTTTATTTTATAACTATGTTGAACAAAAATTCCCGGTAGAAAAGCATTGTCAGGTTTGTTTTTAGGATTTATGGTGTCAGCTGTTTGAGTTGCAGCAGTATTATCATCATAAAAATTATATCTTAAAGCAGTTCCTATAAGCCAGTCGTGTTTGCCAATTTTTTTATCCCAAAATAATTGACCAAAAGCAATTTTTTGATGAGCAATATAAGGTACATCTCCATAAACAGAGTTTTGTTGATGGTCGGAAAATGAAAAACTACTCATTACCCTTTCTTTAAATGGAAGCTGGTATTTTCCAATAATTTCGTAACGACTGGTATAAATAGATTCACCATAAATACTATCTCCGCCTCTAAATTCAGGAGTCCATTGCATTTCACCTCCCCAACGGTCTTCATAAACATAACGCATAGCCACAGATAATTCTCGGTTTTCTTTACGCTTAATATCCCATTTATTAAATATAGAAATTCGATCTTGTAGCGTTAAATCAGTAAAATTATCTCCGTTATTATCAATGGGGTTAGAGTAGTTAAAATAATTAATACCAAGCATAGAGGTCACTTTTTCACTGAGTTTGAAGCCCATGCCTATATCTGTGTTTATTTCCCCCCAAGTTGTGCCAAAAACATCAACAGCTAATTTCGGACTATCTTTTGGGTCGAGTGTAATTACGTTGATCAATCCACCAACAGCTTCGGAACCAAATAAAGTAGAAGCAGGACCTTTTACCACTTCTGTTTGGGCAATCATACTGTTTGGAATTCCATTCAGCCCATAAACCGTTGATAATCCTCCAACAATAGGCATTCCATCAATAGTAACCATAGTGTAAGGGCCTTCCATACCGTTAATGTGAATATCACCTGTATTACAAACACTGCAATTTATTTGCGGACGAACACCATTAACAATTTGTAAAGCTTCAAATAAAACAGGAGTAGGGTTTTTAAGAAAATAGGTTGGTTTATAAACTTTTATAGGTACAGCCGATTCTTTTATAGAAACTTCACGTAAGGTACCCGTAACCACAAACTCTTCTATTTGTGTGGCTGTTTCTTCTATTGTGATGTTTAATGTAATGGTTTTTCCGCTTTCAATAGTAATGGTTTTTTTATAATGTTTGTAACCAACCGCTGAAACTTGAACAGTATAAGTACCAACAGGGATGTTGTTGAGTTTAAATTTTCCATTAACATCTGCAGCAGTGCCTAGTTTTGTGCCAGACAAACCAACATTGGCAAAAGCTACAGCATCGCTATTACTACTAATAATTCCTTCTATTGCTCCTACTTGACTATAAATAGCTAAAGGAAAACAATAAATAAGGAATAAGATATTAGGTAAAAAGTTTATCATTATATAAATAATTATTTTACAAATGTATAAAATAAAATTTAGATTAGTCTAAAAATATAATTTTATATATGTAATAAATCTTTTATACATTTGTAAAAAAAAGCAAGAAATGAATTCGTTTACTGAAGAAAATTATTTGAAAGCCATTTATAAATTGAGTTTAAATGGGGTTCAGGGAGTTTCTACTAATGCTATTGCGGATATGTTAGCAACAAAGCCTTCTTCTGTAACCGATATGATTAAAAAATTAGCAGATAAAAAGCTCGTTAGCTACCAAAAATATCAAGGAGTTAATTTAACAAAGAAGGGTAGAGATATAGCAGTTTCTATTATTAGAAATCATAGGTTGTGGGAGGTTTTTTTGGTAGAAAAATTAAATTTTAAATGGGACGAGGTGCACGATTTAGCTGAGGAATTAGAGCATATCAATACGCATAAGCTTACAGAAAGATTAGATGAGTTTTTAGAATTTCCTAAGTTCGACCCTCATGGAGACCCTATTCCTGATAAGGATGGAAATATAGTTCAGCATAAAGATATTACACTTTCAGATTTATCTATGGGAGAAAAAGCGGTGATTGTGGGTGTTAAAGAACATTCTAAAAGTTATTTAAATTATCTAGAGCAATTACAACTAGTATTGGGAACAGAAGTTGAAGTAAAAGATATTGTAGAATTTGATGCTACTATGAGTGTTTTAGTTAATAAAAAGCAAACGATTATTTCTAATCAGGCAAGTAAAAATTTAATAGTTAAGAAAATTTAGAATTTAGAGACGACATTTATAAACATCAAACCTTGAATATTTAAAACTATGGAAGAAGTAAAACTTTTTTTTGAATCAATTAGTCCTATACAACAAGCATTATATGCGTCTTTATTTACTTGGGGATTAACTGCTTTAGGAGCAGCTTTTGTGTTTGTATTTAAAACCATGAATCGTGCTTTTTTTGATGGAATGTTAGGATTTACAGGAGGGGTAATGGTAGCTGCGAGTTTTTGGTCTTTGTTAAATCCAGCTATTGAAATGAGCGAAGGAGAAGGCTTTGTTCAGGTAATTCCTGCTGCAGTTGGGTTTTTAGGTGGGGCCATGTTTTTATTTGGGTTAGATAAAATATTACCTCATTTACATATTAATTTTAAAGAAGGTGAAAAAGAAGGTGTAAAAACCGAGTGGCACCGTTCTATTTTATTGGTGTTGGCAATTACACTACATAATATCCCAGAAGGATTGGCAATAGGAGTATTGTTTGGAGGAGCTGCAATGGGGTTAGAAGGAGCAACTATTGGAGGTGCAATTGCATTGGCAATAGGTATTGGAATTCAAAATTTTCCGGAAGGAATAGCAGTTTCTATGCCGTTGAGAAGACAAGGTTTATCTCGTTGGAAAAGTTTTAATTACGGACAATTATCTGCAATAGTAGAACCATTTGCGGCTGTGTTAGGTGCTTGGGCAGTCTTTACTTTTCAGCCAATTTTACCTTATGCGTTGGCTTTTGCTGCAGGGGCTATGATTTATGTAGTGGTAGAAGAAGTGATACCCGAAACCCAAAGAGATAAATATACTGACATTGCTACAATGGGTTTTATTCTAGGTTTTATTGTGATGATGACCTTGGATGTGGGATTGGGTTAATTAATGAATTGGAGATTAGAAATTAGAGATTAATAATTATTGATAAACAAATAACTTGTCTAATTTTGAAGCGTGAGCAATAAAATCAATATAAAGAATAGAAAAGCTAAGTTTGAGTACGAGTTTTTAGAGACTTTTACTGCTGGTATTCAGCTTTCTGGTACAGAAATAAAATCTATAAGAGCTGGTAAGGCGAATATTGCAGATGGGTATTGCTTTTTTAATAATGATGAATTGTTTGTTAAGAATGTTTTTATTGCAGAATATGAGCAAGGAACCTATAATAATCACGAACCACGTAGGGTAAGGAAATTATTACTTAATCGCAGCGAACTAGATAAATTAGTAAAAAAGAAAAAAGATGTTGGTCTAACTATTATTCCTGTAAGCTTATTCATCAATAATAAAGGATATGCTAAGTTAGAAATTGCTTTAGCAAAAGGTAAAAAACTTCATGATAAAAGAGAGTCTCTCAAAGCAAAAGACACCAAACGTGAAATGGATAGAGTTAAGAAGTTTTAAAATAAAAATATTTTTTTAGCTATAGAAAAGTTTCGTTTTTATTTTTATCTGTTTGTAGTAAAAAATAATTTGAAAGACACTTGCCTACCAAACAATAAGTGCTTAAAATTGTAAGCTGATAAAAAATCGAAAATGATTCGTGAAAAACTAGATAAAGCCATAAGAGAAGTGCCTGATTTTCCTAAGCCAGGCATCTTATTTAAAGACATTACCCCCATTTTTTTAGACCAACAACTTTGTTCGGAAATTGTAGATGAGTTGGCAAAACAAACAGAAAAAATGAATTTAGATGCTATAGTTGGTATTGAAAGTAGAGGTTTTTTCTTTGGGATTTTACTAGCTAACAAACTAAATATTCCATTTATTCCTATAAGAAAAAAAGGTAAATTACCCTATAAAACGGTTTCTTACGAATATGAGTTAGAGTATGGAACAGCTGCTATGGAAATGCATCAGGATGTGGTAAAAAAAGATTGGAATGTTTTAATTCATGAT
The DNA here is from genome assembly GCA_965284565.1 of Vicingaceae bacterium. Classification (GTDB taxonomy): domain Bacteria; phylum Bacteroidota; class Bacteroidia; order Flavobacteriales_E; family Vicingaceae; genus BRH-c54. The sequence continues at coordinate 407,281 of OZ260100.1, read as the reverse complement.
GATTTATTGGCAACAGGAGGAACGGCAGCGGCAGCAGCAGAATTAATACAAATGCAACATGCTAATGTTTCCGGTTTTTCATTTGTAGTAGAATTAAAATTTTTAAAAGGAGAGGATAAGTTAAAGCCATACACTGATGATATTATTAATTTAATTTCATTTTAAAATAAAACTTTACAATATATAAATTATATAATATGAATTTTGAATATACAGAAAATCAGCGAATGATAGCTGATATGATTAGAGACTTTGCAGAAAAAGAAATTCGTCCAAAAATGATGGAATGGGATGAGTCACAAGAATTTCCTGTTGAGGTATTTAAAAAATTAGGAGAGTTAGGCTTGATGGGGGCTGTGATACCTCAAGAATATGGCGGTTCGGGAATGAGCTATAATGAATATGTAGTGGTTGTTTCTGAGATTGCAAAAGTTTGTGGTTCTATCGGACTTTCTGTTGCTGCACACAATTCTCTTTGCACTAACCACATTTACATGTTTGCCAATGAGGAGCAAAGAAAAAGATGGTTACCTAAATTAACAACTGCCGAATGGATTGGAGCTTGGGGATTAACAGAACATAATACTGGTTCTGATGCAGGAGGAATGAATACTACCGCTAAACAAGATGGCAATTATTGGGTGTTAAATGGAGCTAAAAATTTTATTACTCATGCTATTTCTGGAGATATTGCTGTAGTAATTGCAAGAACTGGTGAGAAAGGAGATTCAAAAGGGATGACTGCTTTTGTTATTGAAAAAGGAACGCCAGGTTTTTCGTCAGGAAAAAAAGAAAATAAATTAGGAATGAGAGCTTCTGAAACTGCTGAATTAATATTTGCAGATTGTAGAGTGCATAAAGACAATGTGCTTGGAAATGTTGGTGAAGGATTTATTCAGGCAATGAAGATTTTAGATGGAGGAAGAATTTCTATTGCATCATTAGGATTAGGTATTGCCAAAGGAGCTTACGAAGCCGCATTAGCTTATTCCAAAGAAAGAGAACAGTTTAATCAACCAATCTCTAATTTTCAGGCAATTGCTTTTAAATTAGCCGATATGGCAACAGATATTGAAGCTTCAGAATTGTTGATTTATGAAGCTGCAGATCTAAAAGATAAAGGATTACCTGTAACAAAAGTTTCCGCGATGGCTAAATATTATTCGTCAGAAGTAGCAGTAAGAGTTTCTACAGATGCAGTACAGATTTTTGGAGGTTATGGATATACCAAAGATTTTCCAGCAGAGAAGTTTTATAGAGACGCTAAACTTTGTACTATTGGAGAAGGAACATCAGAAATTCAAAAATTAGTTATATCGAGAGAAATATTAAAATAAAAAACTTGCAGATTATAATTTTATCTTTAAATTTGCAGCCCTTTTAATAATTTTAAAAACACAATAGGAATGATAATTATACCGATTAAAGATGGTGAAAACATCGAGAGAGCTTTAAAGAAGTACAAAAAAAAGTACGAAAGAACTGGCACTATCAAAGAATTGAGAAATAGAAAGCAATTCGATAAGCCTTCTGTTGTTAACAGAGCTCAAAAAATTAAAGCTATCTATGTTGAGAAATTAAGAAAAGCTGAAGAATAAATAAATTTGTTCTTTACTTTTTTAAGAAATATTTTTACAGCCTACGTTTGAAAAAACATAGGCTTTTTTTATTTTAGTTAGCACCATGGCATCAAAAATTGTAAAAAAAATACTCAATTTAAAAGTGGTTAGGCAAGTTGTTGCTTGGTCAAAAAAAATAGTATTGCCTGGTTTTGATGGAATACCATTGTTTGAGGTGTTAACTTTTTTATTTAAAGGAATGCAAGAAAGCTCTTTAACAACAAGAGCTGCCGCATTAGCGTTCAGGTTTTTTTTAGCTATTTTTCCAGCATTAATATTTTTACTTTCTCTATTACCTTATATTCCTATTGATGATTTTTATAATAACTTATTAACCCTTTTAGAAGGTTTTTTGCCAAATGATGCTTTTGAAATGACTAGAAGCACTATGGATGATTTGGTTCATAAGAGACATGATACCTTACTTTCATTAGGATTTGTTTTTGCATTATATTTTGCTAGTGATGGTGTTAATTCTATGATAGAAGAATTTAACCATTCTTATCACTCACTACAAAAAAGGATAGGCTTTGTTAAACAACGACTAACTTCTTTTTTAATATTAGGAATTCTTACTGTATTAATGGTTTTAGCCATTTTTTTAATGATTTTCTATAGGGTTATCATTAATTATTTGATAACCGAAGAGTGGCTTCCTGCTAATATTTCTTTGGGTTCACTTGCTGTAATTAAAATGTTAACCTTACTTATTTTGTTCTTTACAGGAATTTCTTCAATCTATTATTTTGGAAACCTTAAAGGAGGGAAATTTAGGTTTATGTCTGCAGGTTCTACCTTGGCTACTGGCTTAGCAATATTGATTTCTGCTGGTTTTGGTTATTACGTAAATAACTTTGCAAATTATAATAAAGTGTATGGTTCTATAGGTACATTAATTGTAGTTTTATTGTGGATTTATTTTAATTCATTAGTTTTGTTGATTGGATATGAGCTAAATGCGAGTATTGCTCATGCAAAAGCAGATAAAAAAATAGAAAATGAAGAAGATTTAGAAGATATAAATCTTGAAATAAGAGATAAAAGTAAACCAGAAGATGAAGACTTACCTATAACATAAACTAAAACATCATGAACAACTCAAAATTATTTTTACTAGTATTATTGATAATAACAGGAACTGTTACTCAAGCTCAAATTACTATTGGCGATGTTATTATGCCTAGAAAAGTTAAATTAGGCGAAACAGAGTTAGAACTTAATGGTGCTGGTGCAAGAGTTAAATTGTTTATGGATATGTATGTGGCTGGATTGTATCTTAAGACCAAATCTACAGATGCAAATAAAATTATTGATGCCAATGAGCATATCGCTATAAAGTTACAAATAGTTTCTTCACTCATTTCTAGTGATAAAATGATTGATGCTGTTAATGAGGGTTTTAAAAACTCCACTAATGGAAAAACGGCTCCTATTCAAAAAGAAATTGACTCATTTATTGCAGCTTTTAAAGATGAAATAAAAAAAGGAGATGTGTTTGATATTTTTTATGTTCCTAACAAGGCAACCTTAGTGCTTAAAAATGGCAAACTAATGGCCAAAATAGAAGGGCTTGAGTTTAAAAAAGCATTGTTTGGTATTTGGCTTTCTGATGTGCCTGCTGATAAAAATTTGAAAAAAGCACTTTTAGGGAAATAATTATTTCTTAATCAATTTTCCTCTTCCTGTGTGTTGACTAATTGTTACACTAGGACTTCCATAATATTCAATGTTTCCTATTGAAGTTAATTCTATTAACAAACTATTGGTTGCTGTTAGAATTACATTTCCTGTTCCATCATGGTTTACATGAGCATTATCACTAATTAAATTCTGACAAGTAAACCAACCTGATCCTCCTGAAAATAAATAAGTAAAGTTAGCTTTTCCATTTAAAGTAAAATCTACTGGACCTGTATGCTGTAAAATACTAATTTTTTGAGCATCTACTGTGAGATTAATACTTCCCGTTCCATTGCGTGTTTCAAAAGTAAACTCATTTAATTTTAATTCTCCAATATTAGTAATGTTTCCAAAGCCTGTGTAATTGATGTACTTTATATTCGGTAAGGAGAGGTAAACTGTAATTTCTTCTTTATAGCTTCTTAAAAAGTTACACTTGTTATCGTTTTTTAGTTCTAATTCCGTTCCTTTTTGCCTTGCCCTAACATATTTTAGCAGGTTCTCTCCTCCTTCAATAGTGAGTGAAGCAACACTATCCTGACGGAGTACCAAATTCAATTTATCCTTTAAAGTAATATGAGTGATTTCGTTACTAATAACTCTTGTTTCTACTACTTGCTTCCCTGTAGATTTAATGCAAGCACTTTCTTTTACACAAGCATTTAAGGCAACAATTATTGCGAATAATAAAATTCTAAATTTTAAAACAATTTGCATTTATTTTATTTTAAATCCTATACCTGCTTCAATAAAATCAGCCACAGCCCAATGAGTTTTCAATCCTAAGTTAAAAAATAATTTATCGTTTATTTTATACCTAGAATTTATTCTGTGATAAAAATAACCATCTTCTTTATATTTAGGTGCAATGTAAGCTCCCATGTGTAGAGAAAGCATTATGTTTCCTATGTTTATTCCATACATTGCCCCAAATCCGGTTCTTAAATTATCAGCTTTTGAGGCTTTTACATTATCATTATATTCAATTAAAGCTGCTATTGATTTGTTGTAAAAAACATCGGCACTAAATCCAAAAGAGGTTTTATTATTAATCGGTTTTACCATGTTGTAAGCAATATTAGCAATGTAGTATTTAGGACCTTCCACAGGAGGAATTTCTTTTAACCCGGTATTGGCAACTATAAAATGTCGCCATGTTTTTTCTTTGTCAGGAATTGTAGTTATATGCAACTCTTTCTCCTTGCCAAAACTATAAGAAACACCTGTATTCAATGAAAAAATGTTAAAACCTAAGTTTGGACGAACAAAAGATCCATTAGAAAAATGAACTAAAGAAATACCTGCAGAAAAAGCGATATGTTTAGACGCTTGAATTTTCCATAAAGAATTGATGTTTATAAGGGCATTAAACCTGGATCCAATAGCTATGTTTTTGTAGTTGTCTATACGGTTAAAAGGTTTTTCCACATAGCCGAACCCGTAGCCAAAACGAAGTTCCCACCTAATTTTTCGCTTACTTAGCGGAAGTTGAATATAAGGAAAGATGCCAAAAGAATTGCCCAGCTCTTCTTTATTGCCTAGATTTAAAAACATGGCTGAAATACCAATCTTAGGATAGTTAAAAAGTTGTTGCCAAGCTTTATTACCATGTGTGTTTTTATAAAAAGAAACTTCATAAACAAAAGAATGTCCTTCAATAATTTCATTTACTATCGGACGATGAGGTAATATAGAACCATAATGAACAGTTTCTTCAATTCCAAATTCGGGAGTACTTTGTTGAGAAAATGATGTTTGCCAACCAAGGATTAAACATAAAAATAGCCGATATTTGAAAATCATTTTAAACACTAAACAAAAATAGAATTAATTATTAGAACATACTTAAAGCTGAAATACCATTTTTTATGATGCAAGAAAAATTAAAAGCCTTTGAACGTTTGTTAAATATTATGGATGAACTGAGAGAAAAATGTCCGTGGGATAAAAAACAAACCATGCAAAGTCTCCGCCACCTAACGATTGAAGAAACTTACGAACTTACAGATGCTATTTTAGATAATGATTTGGAAGAAGTGAAAAAAGAGTTGGGCGATTTAATGTTGCACCTTGTTTTTTATGCTAAAATTGGTTCAGAAACCAATGATTTCGATATGGCAGATGTATTAAATGGTGTTTGTGAGAAATTAATTCATCGTCACCCACATATTTATGGCGATGTAAAAGTAAAAGATGAAGAAGAAGTAAAAACCAATTGGGAGAAATTAAAACTGAAAGAAGGTAAAACTTCTGTGTTGGAAGGAGTACCTAAATCATTGCCAGCATTAATAAAATGCATTAGAATACAAGATAAAGCTAGAGGAGTAGGTTTTGATTGGGATAACAAAGAGCAAGTTTGGGAGAAAGTAGTAGAAGAAATGAGTGAGTTAAAAGAAGAAGTGGATGCTCAAAACCAAGAACGCATGGAAGCAGAATATGGCGACTTACTTTTTGCAGTAGTGAATTATGGAAGATTCCTAAACATTAATCCCGAAGATGTCTTGGAAAAAACCAATAAAAAATTCATCAATCGTTTTCAATATATAGAAACAGAAACTAAAAAAGACGGTAAAATACTAAGTGATATGACCCTTGAAGAAATGGATGTCTATTGGAATGCATCTAAAAAGTTTTATGAGTAAAATATTTATAACAAATTCAGATGTTTAATTTCAAAAAGAGAAAAACTTTATACATCAGATTATATACAAATATTGTATTTATAAGAGATGTTGAAAGCAAAAAAGAATTAAAAAGAGAGGCTATTAAACCTTTCTCAAACAACAGGCTTTTATTTGCTGATTTTATAAATGGTGAAGAGTGCATAATTACAACTATTAAAGAATTGTTTGAAGAAAAACGAACTTCAACATTTAATATATTAATTCAACCAATGGAAAAAAATGAAGGAGGATTATCTTCGGTTGAATTTAGGGCTTTAAAGGATGTTGGTGAACATATTGGAGGGAGAAACATTGTTATTTATGATAAAACCAATCTTTTAAGTGATGAGATGGTTTTAGAAATATTGAAAAAATGAAATTAATTTAAATTGAAAAATTATGAAAAAATTATTATTAAGTGTGTTAATAACAGGTAGCACAATATTAAATGCTACGATAACCGTTACCAATGTGGGTATAACAAATATTACAGATCCGACTAGTAGCTATCAATTTGATTTAGATAATGATGCTACTCCTGATTTTAGTATAGATGCCTATCAAGTAGGGAATGCTCCTCAAATTCAACTAAAAATGCTGAACACTAATGCTGAAACTGTTCCTTTATTGGCAGCAACAGTATATGTTGTAGCTCCAAAAAATTATGGAGATAGTTTTGGTTCATGGTGGCAATCTTATGATTCATTTATATATCATGTGCCAGAGTTCATGGCTATGGATAATGCAGGGTTTAAATATTTAGGTTTACGGTTATTTAAGAATGGCAATTACTATTATGGTTGGGTGCAAGTGAGAGTTTTTATTTATCCGAATATAGGTATGATTGAAATAGTAAATTATGCTTTTGAAGATTTACCCAATACAAAAATAACTGCTGGGCAGACAGTTAGTTCTCCTACGGGGATTGAAGAACTTAATAATAATGATTTTACTATTTATCCTAATCCAGTTAAAGATATTGTTACTATATCTATAGCTTCCAAAGTTATAATTAATACAGTTAATTTGTATTCATTAACTGGTGAGTTAATAAAAGAAATACAACTGCCAAATAACCAAATTGATCTTAGTGAACTTAAGCCAGGGGTTTATTTTATAGAAATTATTTCTGACAGACAAAAAGTGGTTAAAAAACTATTAAAAAATTAGACGATTGAATTGAATGTGTGCTTTTATAACATCTCAATCCATATACATTTTATACCATTCCTGAATTGTTTAGGTAGTTAATAGAATATGGAGCTAAAAAAAAGAACCGTAACAAATATTGCTACGGTTCTTTTATAATTAGTTGAAATAAAACAGAAAATTAATATCTGTAGTATTCAGGTTTGTATGGGCCTTCAACTTTAACGCCAATATATTCTGCTTGTTCAGGAGTTAATTCATCTAAATCAACACCAATTTTTGCTAAGTGCAAACGAGCAACTTTTTCATCTAAGTGTTTTGGTAACATATACACTTCATTTTTGTAGTTAGCAGAGTTTTTCCATAATTCTAACTGAGCCAATACTTGGTTAGTAAAAGAATTACTCATTACAAAAGAAGGATGTCCTGTTGCACAACCTAAGTTTACTAATCTACCTTCAGCTAATAAAATGATTTGATTACCATTTTTCATATTATACATATCAACCTGAGGTTTAATAGTGTCTTTTGTAGCATTTGTATTTAACCAATTAACATCAATTTCGTTATCAAAGTGACCAATGTTACAAACGATAGCTTTGTCTTTCATTTTTTCGAAATGACGACCTTGAATAATATCTTTGTTTCCTGTTGTAGTAACAATAATATCACCTTGTCCAACAACATCATCCATTTTTTTAACAGCAAAACCATCCATTGCAGCTTGTAAAGCACAAATTGGATCAATTTCAGTAACAATAACTCTTGCTCCAGCACCTCTTAAAGAAGCAGCAGATCCTTTACCAACATCACCATATCCGGCAACAACAGCTACTTTTCCAGCCATCATTACATCTGTAGCTCTTCTAATAGCATCAACTAAAGATTCCTTACATCCATATTTGTTATCAAATTTAGATTTAGTAACAGAGTCGTTAATGTTAATAGCAGGCATTACTAAAGTACCTTTTTTCATTCTTTCGTAAAGACGGTGAACACCTGTAGTAGTTTCTTCAGATAACCCTTTAATGTCTTTAGCTAATTCTGGGTAGTTATCAAAAACCATGTTGGTTAAATCACCACCATCATCTAAAATCATGTTTAGAGATTTTCCGCCTTCAAAAGCAAATAATGTTTGTTCTATACACCAGTTAAATTCTTCTTCTGTTAAACCTTTCCAAGCAAAAACAGGAACTCCTGTAGCAGCAATAGCAGCAGCAGCCTGATCTTGAGTTGAGAAAATGTTACATGATGACCAACTTACTTCAGCACCTAAATGTACTAATGTTTCAATAAGAACAGCAGTTTGAATTGTCATGTGAAGACATCCAGCAATTCTAGCTCCTGCAAGAGGTTTAGAGTCTCCAAATTCTTCTCTGATAGCCATTAATCCTGGCATCTCAGCTTCAGCTAATTTAATTTCTTTTCTCCCCCAATCTGCAAGAGAAATGTCTTTAACTTTGTAGGGTAATTTTTCCACGTTTGTAGTATTCATTATGGTTAAGTTTAATAATTTTGATTATACGATGCGAAGTTACTAAATAACCATGAACCAATAAATAAAATGCCACTATTTCTCATAAAAAAACCTAATAATCACGTTCATATTGCCGTATGGAAAATCAATGAATCTCAAGATGAATTACTGGAAATGCTGAAAGATAAAGTAGCTGAACCTGATGATGCTATGACTTCTTCCAACCAATCAAAGTTTAATCAGAGAATTGCTGTGAGGTTACTTTTATTGCAATTTTTTGAAACATTTAAATTAGTTTATGATGATAAAGGAAAACCTCATTTAGCAGATAAAGAAAACGTGCATATTTCTATTTCTCATGCCAATGAGTTTGTAGCAATAGCTGTAAATTACCAAGAACCTTGCGGGATAGATATTGAAAAAATTTCGGCAAAAGCATTACGTGTAAAAAGTAAGTTTATGAATGAAAAAGAACTCGATTTGGCAGCAGAAAATGAAGAATTGGCGACAACTATGTGGAGTGCAAAAGAAGCGTTGTACAAATATTACGGAAGAAAAGAAGTGATTTTTGATACAGATTTATCCCTAGCTAACCTATCTTTAACTGAATGTGATTTTATTGGCAGCATAAAGCTTAATGGTTTTGAGAAGCAATTGAATTTGAAAAAAGAAAAAGTAGAAAATTTTATGTTAGTTTATACTTGTTGAAACCTTTCTTTTGTTTTTTGAAAAATATTAAATAGGTTTGGTAAATATTTTATTACGTTTGTAAGTAATATGGAAATTAGTCAACTTTACTCGGAAATAAGTGCTAAAATGGCAAGTAACAAAAAAATGCTTGCAGTGCTAATAGACCCCGATAAGCAAAATTATTCTGAGCTTTTAAAAACCATTAATTTATGTAATGATAGTGAGGTTGACTTTATTTTTGTTGGAGGAAGTTTGCTTACCAATGGCGATATAGAAAAAACAGCTCGTTTTATAAAAGAAAACACCTCTATTCCATTAATTATTTTTCCGGGAAGTACGAACCAAATTACCCATTATGCCGATGGGATTTTAATGTTATCTTTAATCTCCGGCAGAAATGCTGAGTTTTTAATCGGTAACCATGTAGTGGCTGCTCCTTATATTAAAAAAGCTAACTTGGAAGCACTTTCAACAGGTTATATTTTGGTTGATGGAGGAGCAGCAACAACTGTAAGTTATATTAGCAATACCTTACCCATACCGCATAATAAACCCGAAATTGCAGCAGTTACCGCATTGGCAGGTGAGTATTTAGGTATGAAAATGATTTATTTAGATGCAGGAAGCGGAGCCAAGCAGCATATTAGTCAAGAAATGATTCAGCAAGTAAAAGCCACTATTTCTATTCCGCTAATTGTTGGCGGAGGAATAACCAGTGCTACTACTGCTCAACAAATATATGCTTCAGGAGCGGACATGATAGTAATTGGCAACGGAACCGAACAAAACAGAAACCTTATTAGTGAAATTTCTAAAGCAAAAATTAATATATTCACCTAAAAACTAATTCATCTTTATGGCTAAAAAGAAAGTTAAGAAAATCTACGTGTTAGATACCTCCGTTATTTTATACGATTACCAAGCAATTAATAACTTTGAAGACAACGATATAGCCATTCCAATTACTGTTTTAGAGGAGTTAGATAATTTTAAAAAAGGTAACGACACCAAAAATTACGCAGCTCGAGAATTTATCCGCTTCATTGATAAAATAAGTGGAAGTCATACCTTACAAAAATGGATTCCTATTAAAGAAAAAGGTAGTGGTTTGTTTAAAATTGTAATGCACTACAATTCTACCAAAATAGACGCCTCTATGGTGTTTAGCAATGAAAAAAACGACCATAAAATTTTAAATGCCGCTATTTCACTAAAAGAAGAATTTCCTGCAAAAACTGTTGTTTTGGTTACAAAAGACATCAACCTTAGGTTAAAAGCTAAAGCGTTGGATTTACAATCGGAAGATTACTTGACAGGCAAAGTGAAGGATGTAAAAAAACTGGTAGAAACCGGAAAACAAATTATTGAAGAAGTAGATAGCGACATTACCAAAAGAGTATATGGTGGAGAAAAAGTTTTTGAAACAGAAATAAACGGTGTTCAACTTAAAAATAATACCTACTATGTGTTAAGAAATGAAAAATCATCTGCTTTAGCTTATTTTAACCCTTTAGAACAAGCCATTGAAAGAGTAGAAAAGGAATACGTTTACGGAATTAAACCTAAAAATGCTGAGCAAACTTTTGCAGTTCATGCCCTGTTGAATGATAACATTAAATTGGTAGCCTTACAAGGTGTTGCCGGGACAGGAAAAACCTTATTAGCATTGGCAAGTTCTTTAGAACAAAAAAATAAATACAACCAAATTATTTTGGCTCGACCAATAGTGCCATTGAGCAACAGAGATATTGGGTACTTACCAGGGGATGCCAATGAGAAGATTGGTCCTTACATGGAACCACTTTGGGATAATTTAAAATTCATTAAAAATCAATTTGGATTAAAGGAAAAACGCCACAAAAACATTGATGAAATGCAGGAGCAAGGTAAAATTGTAATTACTCCGTTAGCATACATTAGAGGTAGAAGTTTAAGTGATGTTTATTTTATTGTAGATGAGGCTCAAAACCTAACACCACATGAGGTGAAAACTATTATTACCCGTGCTGGAGAAAATACTAAAATTGTGTTTACAGGTGATGTTAACCAAATTGATTCTCCTTATTTAGATGAGCAAAGTAACGGACTCTCTTACCTAATAGACAAACTAAAAGGACATCATTTGTTTGCCCATATAAAACTAGAAAAAGGCGAACGCTCTGAATTAGCGAACTTGGCGAATGAGATGCTTTAAGTTAGTTTAAGAGGTTATAAGGTTAAGAGTTTAGGGGTTTGAGGTTTTTCTTCCGCTACTTCAAGCGTCCACGCTTGGAGTTTAGCTAAAGCTACGAATACACGAATAAAAAGATTTTAACCACATGGTGTCATAGGAATCCATAGTTGCAAAAAAGCAGGTTTTTAGCATTACATAGTGTTTCCATAAAATGGAAACAAACCAACCTGTCCATTTACGTCATTCTCGAAATTTTGGAGTGCAACGGAAAAATTATCGGGAATCTTTTTAATGGCAACTACGGACGTTTTACATTTTTTAAAGTAGTCTTTTATTATTTATCTCTTTACCACCAGCGTGGACGCTGGCGGCAGCGGAGGGGGCATCTACTCGATTAGGTGGCGTTTATATTATTCTACATCTTTCAGCAATAATATCTGCTTCAAGTTTTTTATATTTATTCTCTATAACTCTTCCATCTAAATATTGAACTTTCACTTTCTCATTACGTCCATACTTTTTACCTATAATCAATGGCTTCCTGGAAATTGCGGAGCTTTTAATTTGTTTCATTTGTTCGACAATTGATTTTACACCTTTTTCGTCTATCATGGAAGTTCTTTCTTTCTTTGAACTTTCAATTAATTGAATAGTTTTATCAGCATAAAAAATTGCATCTTTTTGATTTTTTAAACTAAAGTTTAAGTTTGAAAACCAGTAGTAGATTATTATTGATTCAAAAATCAACTCCTCATCTTCTATCTTTAATAGTCTACTTTCAATCGCTTTACAAAGCTCAACTCCCTCTTTAAGCTTATTTAAATCAGAGTAGTTTTTAATTGCTAAGGCGTATATATAAATATCGTCACCAGTTACGTTATTAGTTTTAAGAAATAGGCTTTCATATGTATGAAAGTATGTGAAGAAGTCAGAAGATTTGTTTGAATAAACAAAAGCTAAATCCCTGCTAGTTCTCATTAAAGTTAGATCTGATGTACTAGATTTATTGTGTAATATATATTTTAATAAATCTTCACTTTTTGATGAGTGTTTACTAGTTGTGTATGCTATTTGATACTTGCCAATTTTTTTCTTAAAAAGAATATTATATGAATAATCTAGTAATCTTTCGAATTGCATTAGATTTGCTTTATCAAAGTATAAATCCAAATAATTATATAGGTGACTTTCTGAAAAGCTTATAGGATATGAGTGTTTTGTATCGAATTTTAATTCTTGATCTATAATGGAGTCAATAATTTCAGACTTAAGATTTTCATCTTTTTCTTCTGATAGATTGTAAATGGAAAACTTAATATATAGACTGTCAAGTGAATTCGCATATTTCAAGGCGAGATTTAAACAATCTAAAGTTTTAGCAATGTTTTTTTCTTCAAAATAAAGTTCAGCTTTATAATATTGAGAAAGAGTTCTTAACTTATTTAATTCATCATCAGTGGTTTCGTCATGATTATCAAAGGTAGATTCATAGAGTTCGTCATAAATTTTTAATGCTCTAGGTTTATCGGTTGTTGCTATAATCGGAGCTAAATTTAATGCCGCATTTCTGAATGCGAAATCTTTTGTTTTTTGCTTGATTATACTTTCTAAGATTTCAATTCCTCCGTCTTTTTCACCTATTCCAAGTTTACATATTCCTAAAAGTGATTTTGCATTACTTTTATATAGATCTATAGAATAATCCTTTGAAAAATATTCAATAGCACTTTCTAAATTTCTTAAGTTATAATGAGCGAAACCAATGTTATAAGAACAAATTTCTAATTCGTTTTTGGTAGGAGAAGAGTTTAAGATATAATCTGAAAGAATAGAGACAGCTTCTTGATATTCAAAGTTATCCATTAGTTCTAGACCATAATTAAACTGATTTTGAGTTTGTTTTTCAATTGATTTAATCCAGTCTATTGAAAGACTATTTTCAATTATTGGATTTTTGATTGCAGTATCTTCATCAAATCTAGAATTAATAATACCAAATAAATATAATTTCTTTTTGATTTCATCACTTAATTCTATCTTTTTATTTTGTTGTATACTTAATACAGCCTTTCTAACATCTTTATTGGATTTTACTAGCTCGCGTATATGATCTATTGGTGCAATGTCAAAAGTTGTAAGGTATTTTTCTTTTACTAAAGTCTTAAGGGATTCTATAGTAACATTCTTCTTTTCTAGTATTAAATTCTCAATCGATGAACAAATGTCAAACGTTAATCTTGGGTTGCCATTGGTCCAGTTGTAAATTTCATTTGCAACATCTTCAGAAATAGATAGTTCACTTTTCTTAATAAAATTTCTATGTTCATCCAGTGTAAAGTCATCCAGATATATTTTGTCACCTATATTAAATGGAGATTTATTCCTATCTTTTATTAATTCGGTAGGCTCAATAACTCCTGATAATATATAAGTTAACCTTTCAAATACAGGAAAGTTGGTTCTTGAAAAATAATTACTTCTTATTTGGGCGAATATATTATCGGAATATTCAGCAGATCTCAAAGCATCTATTTCATCCAAAACAATTACAAGGTCTCCTTTGAAATGTTCTAGAACTATTCTTAAAGATTTTGAATATTCTTTATGTGGAGGAAATTCTTTGTCTCTTAAAGCAGAAATTTGTTTTTCTATTACTTCAAACAGATTTTCATTTGGTTCGATAATAGTATCAACGATATTTCTATAGCATTCACGTTCATACTTAAAAACATTTGATAAGTCCACATAAATAAATAGTCTATTGCTGTTCTCTAATGTTCTTTTAGCATTAAATAATAAATTAGTCTTGCCCATCTGTCTTGCAACCAAAACATAACCAGGCCTCTGCATTTCATCAACTATCCTTTTTAGTTGCTCGTCAGCAGCTCTGTTTACGTAAAGATGTTGAGGGATAGAGGTATATTTCTTCAGTCTTTTTTTCATTATCCAACAATTTCTGATTGAGTTAATTTTATTGCTTTACTAACAGCTTTTTCACTTGTGTCATTGCCAATCAATATTTTCTGAAAAATATTTTTTAATGTTCTAGGTGAGTGATTAGATCCTTTAATAATTGTTGATTTTAAATCTCCTAACTCTAGGCTGAGAGCTTTAGCCAATATATCAAACAATTGAGAAGAATAATCTTCCCAAGAATCACAACAGATATATTGAAAGTAACCACTTGCTTTCGACTTATTTTGGATAATATCTTTGGGATTAGATATTGTTGATACTACAAATTTGAGCTCACTATTTCCTGCTTGATTATTATAATGAGTTACGAGCTGAATGAAACTGTCAGCAATATTTTTTAGAATTGAGTTGTCAGACACTGATAGTTCGTCAATTACAATTATCGTATTACTCGAGCTAGCTTTGCATAGAATTTGAGATATCTGTTTCAGTTTGTTTGTTTCATTATCATCTCTTTCCAAATCAAATTTATCTTCAATTGTAATTAGTATTTCGTTTAACACATCTCCCTCTTTTGTTATGGTAATTGGGCTCAAGTCGCAAAAACAATACTGAATTTTGTTTTGAATTAAATTTCTATTAATAAGGGCAGTCTTACCAACACCAGATTTTCCAAACAACCAGATATTGCTTATTTCTAATGATTTGTTAAATTCAGAATCGCTGTTACGATTTAAGTAAAACGGTTCGTTTTTTTCAGAGTAATTATTGAAAAGAACGGTACTGGGCTTTATGTCTTTTGGTGGGTCAATAGTCACAGGAACTAACTGCTTGTGTATTTCATCAATTTTTATTGAATCATCTAGTTTAAATACCTGGTTATATAAGTCTAATTCTTTCAATAAATCAATCAATTCATTGCCATTTATCAGTTTGATAAAACCTTTATTCTTGGTATGTTCTGTTAGTTTTTTGTGTTTCCATTTAAACCACCAAGCATTTTCATCAATATCAATCACTCTGGGAATACATAGAATCCATTCTTTTAATTCATATTTTTCGGACGAAATAGCGGTGTTAAAGGATTCTCTTATTTGAGAATGCTGGGAAGCCTCAAAGCTCTCTAAAAAGAATTTACATTGTATAACTGTAATTGGCTCAACTCCAAGTTCACCAATGAAAATATCAATTCCACCATCACCTTGTTTTACTTTAACTTGGCTAACGTGCTGGTCTTTATGTTTCTTTTTAAAAAGCGTTTCACAAGCATCTTCGAAAGCTTCTCTTGCTCCTGCGATATTTCCGTGAAGTGATTTAAAATCAGTCCAATCTCTATTCATTCAGTTTTTTTTTTTTTTTTATGCCACCTAACACCCAGCAATACACTACTTTTTCAATTTTGTAGCGTTTATTTTCTATATATAGGAGGTGCTTTTCTTGTTTTTGTTAAAAATTACTTTCCAAATATACAATTAATCTGTAAACCCAAGCCTATGTTTTCAAAATAGCATACAATTGTTCCAACTCTTGCTTTTTGTCCAAATAACCCAAATTGTCGTAAGTAAATACCAGGTGTTGGACTAAGCGTTGGATGATGATAAGGTTATCGCAAGGAATATAATAACTCGCTTTTGGACTTAATTTTAGTTGAGCTAAAAAATTATCAATATCGTATTTGCTAAATATGGTTCCTTTGTTAAATAGGTTGATATAAAACAAAATATCATTAGGTTTTTCGGAGTAAGCCAATACAAAATGGGCGGGAACATTTACGCCATAAATAGGAATGTTTAATAATTTACATACAGAAATATACAAAATTCCCAA
This sequence comes from Vicingaceae bacterium, assembly GCA_965284565.1. Classification (GTDB taxonomy): domain Bacteria; phylum Bacteroidota; class Bacteroidia; order Flavobacteriales_E; family Vicingaceae; genus BRH-c54. Next base: position 391,087 of record OZ260100.1, on the reverse strand, counting down.
CGTAATAGGGTTACCTGATTTGGATTCTACTACATTATTTATAAAAGAATTCTTGGGAGAGTTTATGTTTTTGGTATTTCCATGAAAGCCATGAATTTCAAAAAAAATTCTATTTAATACATTAATTTGTTCTAAAGCAGTAAGGTTTTCATTTAACTCTAACCAAGTATCTTGTTTTAGTTGATTTATGGTTTTATGAATCAATTCCTCATCAATATCAGGATATTGGTATTTGGCAACAATAATAGCACCTTGAATTAAATCTTGCTCAGGAGTATTTTTCCAATCAGTGAGGGCTTTTTTTACCTCTTCAAACTGTAAATGATGGATGATGTTTTCTATTCTTTCTTGACGAAGTACATCTAATGAGGTCTCCCAAGCATCTTCCAGATGTGGAATTACATCATTTCCTATAGAGATAATTTTATTTTTGATTTCATCAAAAACAGCATTGTCTGGATCGTCTAATAAGTCTATTAGTGCTTTTAACTCTTTGTCTGACATGTTCCAAATTTACGTCAGCACTTAAAGTTAGTGACCTAGTTTAACAATAACTTATTAACTCAATTCTGTTAATTTGTCTTTGCAAGAAAACTCCCAAATACTTTGTTACTCTCATTTTTGATTCAGTCATTTACTTTAGTAAACTCCTTAGAATCAAAAATTTTGAAAGCCTCGTCTTTGGAAGTTTCTTATCAAAGACATGAAAAAAGTTGGTTTATTGTTTACACTAGCTTGGATAAGGTAAGTTCTATTAGCTTTTTAAGAGCAGGTTTGTAATCCTTGCTAAACTCCTTAGCAAATCTGTTGGCAACTGCCACACAAACGGTACAAGCATGATGTCCCATTGCTCTGGAAAGTCCGTAAAGAGCCGAAGTTTCCATTTCAAAATTGACAATTTGATGGTTGTTGTAGTTGAATTGATTGAGTTTTTCGTTCAATTGTTTTTCTTTTAGTGGGATTCTAAGCATTCTGCCTTGCGGACCGTAAAAACCAGGAGCGGTAGCAGTAATTCCTATATGGCAATCGTTCTTAAACAAATCTAACAATGGGTCGGATGCTTTTACAAAATAAGGTTGAGCAAAAGTTTTTGCATAGTTCGTTTGCTCGTAAAAAGCAGCCAACAATTGTTTTTCTTCCTCGCTTTGTTCAAACTCATAAAAATTTAATAATCCATCCAAACCCAAACCAAAAGAAGAAGCCACAAAACTATTTACGGGAATATCTTTTTGCATGGCTCCACAAGTTCCAATACGAATAATGTTCAAGGATTTTTTTTCAGCTTTTATGGTTCTATTTTCTAAATCAATGTTTACCAATGCGTCCAATTCATTTAGCACAATATCAATATTGTCGGTTCCCATTCCTGTTGACATTACGGTAATTGGTGTATTGTTTAACATACCAGTATGAGTAACAATCTCTCTGTTGCTTACTTTGTGGTCTATTCTGTCAAAATAATTAGAAATCACTTCAACTCTTCCGGGGTCGCCAACAACAATAACATTTTTAGCCAATTGTTCGGGATGAAGTTTAAGGTGGTAAATACTATTGTCAGGTTGTAATACTAACTCTGAAGGTTCGATTTTAAGCATATTAATAAACTTTAGAAAAACAAAAAAAGACATTAATTTTCAAAATCAATGTCTTTTTCAAGTTAAATTATAGTCAACCGACAGTAATTATTTCTTGTCGGCAGCTTTTTTGGTTGTAGTTTTTTTAGCAGTAGTGCTTGTTGATGCTTTCTTTGCTGTAGTAGTTTTCTTTGCAGTAGTTTTGGTAGCTGCTTTTTTCTCTGTTGTTTTCTTAGCAGCAGCCTTTTTAGGCTTTTCTTCCTTAGTTGTTTCTTCTGTCTTTACCGTTTTTTTAGTAGCAGCCTTTTTAGCAGCAGCTATAGCCGCAAAAGGGTTGTTAGATTTTTTTCTTTTTCGAGTATTTCCGTAGCTTCCTGCAAAAATTTTTCCTTTTTTTGTTTTAAGATCACCTTTTCCCATACCTTGTAATTTTATTTCGTTAGTACTAAATTAAGAATCAAGCAAATCTAAAAAAAATAATCCATAATTCATAATCAAAATTTGCTAAATTGTGGTCATTATGAGTTTTCTAATGTAGTTTTTCAGGACTAAAATCTTATGCTTACAAAGGGCTTTAAAGATAATTATAACTACTTTTGTTTAAAAGAATTTTTTATGAAGAATTATGAAGATTATGTAAATCATTTGGCAAAAATAGCCGATGTAGGAAATAGTATTGCTGTTTTAAGTTGGGATCAGGAAGTGATGATGCCACCAAAAGGAGCAGAGAAAAGAGCTCAACAAATCTCTACTTTAGCAGGAATTCATCATGAATTAAGTGCACAAGAAGATTTTGGAAAGCTCTTGCAGCAGTTGCTTAAAGATAATTCGTTTAGCGATGAACAAAAAAGAAATGTTTCAGAATCATTAACAGAATTTGAAAAGAACAATAAATATACAACTGCTTTTGTTCAGGAAATGAGTAAAACTGTTTCACAAGCTTTTCAGGCATGGAACAAAGCCAAAAAGGAAGATGATTTTAAACTTTTTGAACCTTATTTAGAAAAGTTAGTAAAGTTGAAAAGAGAAGAGTGTGAGTTGTTGGGGTATGAAAATAATCCTTACGATGCATTAATTGATTTATACGAGCCGAAAACTACTGTTGCGGAGTTAGATGTTTTATTTGCTGACGTAAAAAATCAACTGGTAGATTTTGTTAAACAAGTTGCTGATGCTCCTCAGAATGAAGATGCTTTAATGCGTCAACATTATCCAAAAGAAAAACAATTAGCGTTTACGGAGCTTGTTTTAGAAAAAATGGGTTACGATTTTGAAGCGGGCAGACAAGATATTTCATCACATCCATTTTCTACAAGTTTTAGTCCTGAAGACTCTAGAGTAACCACTAGAGTGAGTGAAGAAGATTTGAGTGAGATTTTATGGAGTAGTATTCATGAAGGCGGACATGCTTTGTATGAGCAAGGATTGAAAGTAGAAAACTACGGACTTCCTGCTGGCACTTATTTATCGTTGGGAATGCATGAATCTCAATCTCGTTTGTGGGAAAATAATGTAGGCAGAAGTCTTTCTTTCTGGAAATATTTTTATCCGAAATTACAAGAAGCTTTTCCTGATAATTTAAAGAACTATTCTGTAGCAGATTTTTACAAAGCCATGAACATTGTTAAGCCTTCGTTTATAAGAACAAATGCCGATGAGCTGACGTATCATTTTCATGTGTTAATTCGTTACGAAATTGAAAAAGAATTGATTTTAGGAAATATTGAAGTAAGTGATTTGCCTCGTGTGTGGAATGAAAAATACAAAGCTTATTTAAATATAGATGTACCATCAGATTCCAAAGGAGTATTGCAAGATATTCATTGGTCGCATGGTAGTTTTGGCTATTTCCCAACCTATTCGTTGGGTAGTTTTTATGCGGCACAATTTTTTCATAAAGCCCAAGAGCAAATTGAAAATTTAGAAGAAAAGATTGAGCAAGGAAATTATACGGAATTGTTAGATTGGTTAAGAACTAATATTCATCAATACGGAAGATTATACTCGGCAAGCGAATTGTGCGAAAGAGTTACCGGAGAAAAGCTTAACTTTACCTACTTTATGCAATATGCTAAAGCGAAATACGAAAAATTATACGCTTTACAAGCAACAGAAAAATTAATCACCAATTAAAACAATAAACTATGAGAACAACATTAATAATAGCGGTTTCAATTCTTTTATTTTCTTGTAAAAACTCTTCACAAGCTATGGACTCAACTAAACCAGTGCCCGATACAACTAAACCGACCAACCTTACTAAAGGAGATACAAATCAAGAAAAAGTAATTTATGATATGATTGTAAGCTTTATTAGTAAAGGAGAAGGAATTGACCATGAGTTAAAAGATAAAGTGGACGCTAGAATTATATTGTTTAATAAAGAGAACAAAACAGATATTCAACCAGAAATAGTAGGTTGGGGAAGAGAAGGCGAGAAAGATTATAACTTTGTGTTGAAAAACTTATCAACAGAAGTGCATAAGAAATTTGTTGCTGCAATGGAAGAAGAAGTAAAATCTACTGATATGGCTAATATTACATTTAATCAACCATCTGTTCATAAAAGATAAGTTTTTTATTTGATAATTCAGTAACTAATCAGACCTTTGTTCTATTGTTTTTAATTTAAAAAAAGAATCTAAAACACATCAAAGAAAGTCTAACAAAATCACACTTTATGAATGAATTTGGAATAAAAGCAGAAAATGCTTCATTAAAATCATTAGGATTAGGAAATGTAGCGTCTGCTCTATGGAATTTAGAACCATCTCAATTGGTTGAAGAAACAATTATTAGAGGAGAAGGAGAATTAGCTAACTCAGGTGCTTTAGCTGTTGATACAGGTGAATTTACAGGTCGCTCCCCAAAAGACAGGTTTATTGTTTATGATGACATTACTAAAGATGCTGTTTGGTGGGAAAACTTTAATATTAAATTCGATGCAGACAAGTTTGATGCACTATACAATAGAGTAACGGCTTACCTTTCAGGTAAAGATGTTTATGTTAGAGATGCTTATGCTTGTGCTGATCCAAAATATAGAATGAATATTAGAGCTGTTACAGAAACTCCTTGGGCAAACATGTTTATTTATAATATGTTTTTAAGACCAACCAATGAGGAAGTATTAAGCTTTACTCCAGAATGGACAATTATTGCAGCTCCTGGTTTTATGGCAGATCCTGAAATTGATGGAACAAGACAGCATAATTTTGCGGTAATGAATTTTACTAAAAAAATTATTTTAATAGGTGGAACAGGTTATACTGGAGAAATGAAAAAAGGAATTTTTTCTGCTTTAAACTTTATTTTACCACACCAAAAAAATGTACTTTCCATGCATTGTTCAGCTAATATTGGCGAAGATGGAGATACCTCAGTGTTTTTTGGTTTATCAGGAACAGGAAAAACTACTTTATCATCAGATCCTAACAGAAGATTAATTGGAGATGACGAACATGGTTGGACTGACGAAGGTGTATTTAACTTTGAAGGTGGTTGCTATGCAAAATGTATTAATCTTTCTGCTGAAAACGAACCGGATATTTTTAATGCTATTAAATTTGGTGCATTATTAGAAAACATTAATTTTTATGAAGGTACTACAGAAGTAGATTTTGAAGACAAATCAAAAACTGAAAACACACGTGTTAGTTACCCAATTCATCATATTAATAACATCGCTGTTCCTTCAGTAGGAACAACTCCAAATAACATTTTCTTTTTAACAGCAGATGCATTTGGTGTGTTGCCTCCAATCTCAAAACTTACCCCAGGACAAGCAATGTATCAATTTATTTCAGGTTATACTGCTAAAGTTGCTGGAACTGAAGCTGGAGTAACAGAGCCACAAACAACTTTCTCATCTTGCTTTGGAGCACCATTTTTACCATTACATCCAACTAAATATGCTGAAATGCTTGGTGAAAAAATGAGAAAACACAACGTAAATGTTTGGTTAATTAACACTGGATGGTCTGGTGGGGCTTATGGAACAGGAGAACGTATTAAATTAAGATATACAAGAGCAATGATTACAGCTGCCCTTACAGGAAAGTTGAATGAGGTTACTTTTGAAAACCACCCAGTTTTTGGTTTAGCAATGCCAACATTATGCGAAAATGTTCCTACAGAAATTCTTAATCCAAGAAATACTTGGCAAGATAAAGCTGCATACGATCAAAAAGCTAATGAATTAGCTAACTCATTCGTTAAAAACTTTGAGAAATTTGCTGATTATGCTAATGATGAAATTATGGCTGCTTCGCCAAAAGTTAGTGTGAATGCTTAAAATCTTAAGAAAAATAAAAAAATGAGTTTGTAAAGTGTAAATATTAAAAATAATATTATATTTGCAGCCTCAAAAAAATTAACAAATAACAAAAAGAATATTATGGCTAATCATAAGTCGGCATTAAAAAGAATAAGACAGACGGCAACGAGAACATTACGTAACAAGTATAAACATAAAACTACTCGTAACGCAGTTAGAGATTTAAGAAACTCAACAAGCAAAAAAGAAGCATCAGAATTGCTTCCAAAAGTAGCTTCTATGTTAGATAAGTTAGCTAAGAAAAATATTATTCATAAAAATAAAGCATCAAACCTTAAGTCTAAATTGACTAAGCACGTTGCTAAACTAAAATAATATTAATTCAAAACTGAATTAGTGAAGAGGCTGAATTTTAATTCAGCCTCTTTTTTTTATTAATTTTTTTAGATTTCTTCTAAATATAATCAGTTAACGCAATGCTTAAATGCCTAATTTTGTTAATGAATAAAAAATATACACATGCAACGAATTGCCATTAATGGTTTTGGAAGAATAGGTAAAGTACTTACCCGATTAGTACAAAACAACAATCAAATAGAACTAGTGGCTATAAATGATTTAGCTGACACCAAAACATTAGCTCACCTTTTAAAATATGATTCTGTTCATAGGCAATTTGATGGAACAGTTGATTATACTGATGATGCCTTAATTATAAATGGTAAAAAAGTGCTTGTTTTTAGTGAGAAATCTCCTGAAAACTTACCATGGAAGTCGCTTGATATAGATATAGTAGTTGAGTGTACAGGTATTTTCTTAACAAGAGAGTTAGCGAACAAACATATTATTGCAGGAGCTAAAAAAGTTATTTTATCTGCTCCTGCAAAAAGTGATGAAATTAAAACTATAGTTATTGGGATTAATGAAGACTTAATTGAAGTTACGGATACAATTATTTCTAATGCATCTTGTACAACCAATGCTGTTGCCCCAATGATTAAAATACTAAAAGACAATTTTGGTATTGAACAAGTACAAATAGCAACAGTTCACTCTTATACTAATGATCAGCGTTTACATGATGCTCCACATCGAGATTTAAGAAGAGCTAGAGCAGGAGCTTTGTCTATTATTCCAACATCTACAGGTGCAGCTAAAGCCATTGTTAAAATATTTCCTGATTTGAAAGGGAAAACTGCAGGTTATGCCGTAAGAGTTCCTGTTCCAGATGGTTCTTTAATAGATGTTTGTGCACAGCTTTCAACTAATGTAGATGTAGCAACAGTAAATAAGGCTTTTCTTGAAGCAGCTCAAAGTGGCATGAAAAACATTCTTGAATACACTACTGATGAATTGGTCTCTTCAGATATTATAGGAAATAATCACTCTTGTATCTTTGATGCTAATTTAACATCAATAACAGGTAATTTAGTTCGCATAGTAGGTTGGTACGACAATGAAGCAGGTTATTCTAATAGATTAGTTGATTTAATTAATAAATTATAATTTATTAATTATTTATTTTCCCCAAACGTGTCTGTTTCTGTGCTTTCTGTTACCTACATGCCCTGATGAATTTACTTTAGCTCCACCATTACGTGGTTTTTGATATTTAGGTCCAGACTTGCAAGATTGAAAAGACATAGGCAAAGAAAACATGCTTGCCATGAAGATAAGCGCCAATACTTTGCTGTATAATGATTTTTTCATTCTTTTTAGAAAATTAGTTCTAAGGCATAAAATTAATCAAATTTATTACATATAAAAATCTTGACTAATAAATGTTAATAGTTTTACTTGTTTTTTTACAAACAGTTACAATAAAGTCGTGTTTTACTTGATTTTTTCTGTAATTAATTTATTAGCAGTATGTTTTTTATCATGTTGAATTCATTAGTTCTAAGTAAATTTGCAGGCAAAAGACCTATATTGGTTGTAATGAAATTTTACTTTTGAAACGACCATGAGTGAAAACTTTGATATATAGTGGAATGATTATTAAAGGGGAGTTACATGTGACCAATAAAAAACAATAAAAATGAGCATATGAAAACAGATTTTTTAATAATTGGTTCAGGTATAGCTGGTTTAAGTTATGCATATAAAGTTGCCGACTATTTTTATCAAAAAAATCAAGTCGTTTCTATAACCATTATTACAAAAGTAAATGAAGATGAAAGCAATACCAAGTATGCTCAAGGAGGAATTGCATCAGTAACCAAATCATCTGATAGTTTTGAAAACCATATTAAAGATACCTTAATTGCCGGAGATGGCTTGTGTGATGAAGCTGTTGTTAAAATGGTAGTGAAACAGGCTCCCGAAAGAATTAAGGAATTAATAGATTGGGGAACTAATTTTGATAAAACTATTCAAGGAGATTATGATTTAGCCAAAGAAGGCGGACATTCCGACAATAGAATTTTACATTTTAAAGACTTTACAGGCAACGAAATAGAAAGAGCTTTACTTAATAAAGTTTTCAATCATCCTTACATTACGGTTTTAAACCATCATTTTGCTATAGATTTAATTACACAACATCATTTGGGTGAAAAAGTTACCCGAGCAACATCCAACAAAAAGTGTTTTGGAGTGTATGTGTTAAATCGCAGAACGGGAGAAATAAAAGTGTTAAAATCTAAAATTACCATGTTGGCAGCAGGAGGAATTGGTCAGGCTTATTTGAATACTACCAATCCGAAAGTTGCTACAGGAGATGGAATTGCTATGGCTTATAGAGCTAAGGCGATAATTAAAAATATGGAATTTGTTCAATTTCATCCTACAGCTTTGTATCAGCCTAATGTATCACCTTCATTTTTAATTTCTGAAGCAGTGCGTGGGGCAGGAGGAATATTGAGAAATCATAACAAAGAAGCTTTTATGGAGCAATATGATAAGAGAAAAGATTTAGCTCCAAGAGATGTTGTTGCTCGAGCCATTGATGCAGAAATGAAAAAATATGGAACAAGTAATATGTTTTTGGATGTTTCTCATATTGATAAAACTTCTTTTATTGCTCATTTTCCTACCATTTACAATAAATGTATTGAAATTGGCTTAGATATTTCAAAAGACTATATACCAGTTGTTCCAGCAGCACATTATTTATGTGGAGGAATTGAAGTAACTAACAATGCCAGAACTTCTATAAACAATTTATATGCTTCAGGCGAATGTGCTTTTACAGGTTTACACGGAGCAAATCGTTTGGCTTCTAATTCTTTAATTGAAGCGTTGGTTTATTCTCATAATGCTTTTTTAGATAGTGTTAAACAAGTTGAAAATGTTGAATTTCAGGAAGATATTCCTGAATGGAATGATGAAGGTACTACCATGTATAATGAGCATTTTTTAGTGGAGCAAACCAAAAAAGAGTTACAAACCATATTGAGTAATTATGTCGGTATTGTTCGTTCTGATGAGCGTTTGCAAAGAGCTTTAAATAGATTGAAATTGATTTATGATGAATCAGAAAAGTTGTATGAAAATTCTAAATTAAGTGTTGCCATTTGCGAATTGAGAAACTTAAGAAGTATTGCTTATTTGGTTACTAAAGCAGCTTCAGAGAGAAAAAACAACGTAGGCTTGCATTATAATGTGGATAATTAGCCCCCTAATCCCCCGAAGGGGGACTTCTCCAACGCACAAAGCTAATTATTGCTGTCATTCAGGAGGAATCTTGTTGAGTAGTGGTAATAATGTGCCAACAAACTAGATGAGTAAACTTGAATGTAAAGTATAAAAGCTCTGATTTGTAAGCTATTTTTTTTATATTTGAATTAAAAATTAGCGATGCTTTAAATCTTCAGTAAAAAAAACACTCTACATTTGAAATTAAAATCTTGGACATATTTACTAGTTGGGATACTCATTTTGAGTTTTGTTGGAATTTGGGGTTTTAATAAACTTAACTTTAATACAGAATTAAATGTTGGTCAGCAAGTCGATAGCTTAAATGGTGTGGTTGTTTATTATAATGGTAGTGTTGGAAATGTAATAGGTAGGAACACCACAAATACAGGTTATAATTTAGGTTTGAAATATCAATGTGTTGAGTTTGTGAAGCGGTATTATTATGAACATTTGAAACATGAAATGCTTGACAGTTATGGACATGCTAAAGATTTTTTTAATAAAACATTAGCGGATGGAAAATATAATAAACAAAGGAACTTAACTCAATATACTAATCCAAGCCAAACGAAACCTAAAGTTGACGATTTACTGGTGTTAGGCGGAACAACTTTTAATAAATATGGACATGTTGCAATAGTTTCAAAAGTTATAGATGATGAAATTGAAATTATACAGCAGAATCCAGGTCCGAATGGGAAATCAAGAGTTACTTTTAAACTTGAAAATATAAATGGTAAATGGAGAATTAAAAAAGACAGAATTTTAGGTTGGCTTAGAAAATAGATAAATCTCTCATGAAAAAATCTACCGCTCTATTAATTTTATTATTACATTGAAACAGAGAAAATTACTTAGTCAAAGACATCCCTTCTTATACTTCATAGCTGTATGGACGAGACGAATTAAACGTTATGCTGATTGGTGTTTTGATAATAAAAAATACGCAAAAATCCGAACACAGGAAAAGCTTAATTTTAGAGTAAAAAAACATCAATCTGTTTTATTAAAAAAACTTGGGGATAGCGATATGCAGTTGCAGATTAACAAAGTTACCAACTTGAAAATTACAACGAAACAAATTAATGGCATTTTAATTCGCCCAGGAGAAACTTTTTCATTCTGTAAACTTGTTGGATTACCTACAAAACGAAAAGGATATTTACTTGGAATGGAACTATCTTTTGGAAAAGCAAAGGCAGGAGTTGGTGGTGGAATTTGTCAAATTTCAAATTTAATTCATTGGCTTATTATCCATAGCCCGTTAACAGTAGCTGAACGCTATCATCATTCATTTGATCCATTTCCAGACGATGGAAGAGTTTTACCATTTGGTAGTGGTGCAACAGTTTTCTATAATTATCGTGATTATCAATTTACAAACAACACCGACCATACCTTTCAAATAAATTTATGGTTTACAGACAAATGTTTAGAAGGAGAACTTCGAATTGATACCGAACTTGACTATGCTTACCATGTGATTGAAAAAGACCATCAATTTATAAAAATTGACGGACAGTTTTATAGAAAAAATGAAATTTGGCGTAATAAAATTTTAAAATTTAAAAGCGGGCAAATTGTTCAAACAGAATTAATAACAAAAAACTTTGCAAGAGTAACATATACTCCAGAAAAGTATATAGAAAAACAACGTAGGCTTGCACTATAATGTTGATAATTTAGTCAGGAATTAGTTATAAAACGCTCTAATTATTTTGGAAAGAGCGTTTATATCAACTTTCTCTATCGGATGTTTGGAATTGGGTAATAATTCAAAAGTAGCATGAGGTAATAAGTCTGCAACATGATTGGTTTCTGTTTTACTTACCATTTCATCGTTATCTGCTAACAGCAATTTTACGGTGTGTTGAATAAGCTTAAAATCTTCATCTTTAAGTACATTATTGTTTCCCATTGCTATCATCATGTTGGCAGTTTTTTCCAAAACTATTTTCCAATCGTTGGGAAAATGACGGTCTTTTAATATTGCTGCAAAAGCAGGGATTTTTTCTTCAATTTTTTCAGCATCTAACATTTTTGTTTCTTTAACAGCAATGTCGGGAGTCCAACTTAGTTTTGTTCCTAAAGTAATTATTTTGCCTACTTTTTCAGGATGATTTTTTGCTAAGTACAAAGCTACATAACCGCCCATGCTGTAACCAAAAATATCAATGGATTCAATTTTGTTTTGCTTTAAATAAGCTAATACATCATCAGCAAACTGAGGAATATTAAAGTTTTCTTTAAACGCTTCTCCTCCATGTCCTGAAAAATTTAATAAGTGAATGTTAAACTGATTGTTTAACAAAGACGCAATTGAGCTAAATTGTGATTTACTTCCAATAGCACCATGAAGAATTAATAAATTTTTCATTTAAAGCTTAGTAATTCAGCAATTGTTTCAATGCCGCAGCTACTTTATCTCCATTAGGCAATAAAGTGGCTTCTAAAATAGAGTTTAGCGGAATAGCAGGAGTATCTATTGAGCCTACAATTTCTATTGGAGCATCTAAATCTCTAAAACAGTTTTTCTGAATACGTGCCGCTAAGCCAAGTGTAAATGAGGACTCAATAGATTCTTCGGTAACCAATAGCACCTTGTTGTGCTTTTTGGTGGCTGCATACATTGCTTCTTCATCTAATGGATTAAGTGTTCTTAAGTCAATAATTTCTACCTGACCTTTAAATTGTTTAGCAGCTTCTAAACTCCAATAAACACCTCTTCCGTAAGTGATAATAGCGGCACTTTCGCCATTATTAATCTTGTCATCATCAGCTTCAATAACGGTTCTGGCTTTCCCAAAAGGAATAACATAATCTTCATCCGGCTCTACGGTTTTAGCACCTTCAGTACCTTTAATTTTACTCCAGTATAATCCTTTATGCTCAAAAATCACTACCGGATTAGGGTCATAATAAGCGGATTTTAGTAAGCCTTTTAAATCTGCTCCTGTTGATGGATAAGCTACTTTTACGCCTCTAATGTTAGTTACCACAGACTCCACACTTGAAGAATGGTAAGGACCGCCCGAGCCATAAGCTCCGATAGGCACTCTCAAAATCATGCTGGCAGGCCATTTTCCATTAGAAAGGTAGTATGAACGTCCAACTTCTGTAAACAATTGGTTAAGTCCTGGCCAAATGTAATCGGCAAATTGCACTTCAACAATAGGCTTTAAACCCACTGCAGCCATGCCAACCGTACTTCCAACAATAAATGCTTCTTGTATAGGTGTGTTAAATACTCTGTTTTCTCCAAATTGTTGAGCCAAGGTAGCTGCTTCACGAAAAACACCACCTAATCTACCACCAACATCTTGTCCGTACAACAGACATTCTTTGTGTTTACTCATTAATTCTCTTACAGCAAATAAGGCAGAATCTACCATTACGGTTTTTTCTTTTCCTGCTGGTTCTCTTACTCCTTTTTCCTCTGTAATTGGAGTAGGAGCAAAACAATGTGTTGTTAAATCTTCAGGAGAAGGGTCTTCTTCTTTCAGTGCAGCTTGGTAATCTTTCTCCACCAATTCTTTTGCTTTTCCTTCAATAGCCAACAATTCAAATTTTTGAATACCCGATTTTTCGGCTAAGGCTTTTAATTTTGGGAAAGGGTCTCTTTTGGCAGCTTCTTCCAAATCATCTCTGTACCATTCTTTTCTAACCCCAGATGTGTGGTGGTTTAACAAAGGTACTTTAGCATGAATGATAAAAGGTCGTCTTTCTTTTCTTACAATTTCAATCACTTCAGCTACCGTTTCGTAGGCTGTATCGAATTCAGTTCCATCTATGGTTCTAACTTCCATACCTTTAAAACCTTTGGCGAAATGGGTAATATCTTGAGCTCGGGTTTCTTCTGCATTAGCAGAAATATCCCAATCGTTATCTTGTACCAAATAAATAATAGGCATTTGCTTCAATACTGCCATTTGAAAAGCTTCAGAAACTTCTCCTTCGGTACAAGAAGCATCACCTAAGCTGCAAACTACAACAGGATTTTCGCCTTTGTAATCTTCAGCTAAGCCTTCTTTTTCTTTGTATTGAATTCCCATAGCAACGCCTGTGGCAGGAATAGCTTGCATGCCTGTTGCAGAAGATTGATGTGGTATTTTTGGCTTATCCGCATCATTTAAACTAGGGTGAGAATAGTAAGTTCTTCCTCCCGAAAATGGGTCATTTTTTTTGGCAAGTAATTGTAACATCAGTTGGAAAGGAGTCATACCAATTCCCAACAAAATACTATCATCGCGGTAATAAGGAAAAACAAAATCTTGCGGTTTTAGTTGCATGCCCATTGCCAACTGAATGGCTTCATGACCTCGAGAGGTAGCATGAACATATTTAGCAGTAATTTCTTTGTTGGCTTCATACAATTCTGTGAGTGCTTTAGCGGTACTCATTAACTGAAAAGCTTGTTGTACAATATCTTTAGATAAAGCTGTTTTTCTTTTTTCTTTTTCTTCTTTTGCTATCGCCATTACTTATACCTTTTTTATCGGACGGTAAAGTTAAGTAAATAGATTAAAAATTTAACCCTCTATAAAATATTAACGGTTTTGAGATTTTATTTTAAAAAATAATGCAGATTAGAAATTTTAAACTTTATTTGCTGTCATTCAGGAGGAAACTTGTTTGAACAAGAGATGAAGTTTTACTTTGTATTGCTGCTGAATAGAGATACATTCACTAAAACAACTGTTTATTACGCTTTCCTTTCAAATGAATTAATAAACGTTTTGAAGCTTTTTTGCCACTACTCAACAAGGTTCCTCCTGAATGACAGATAGATGGTTAAGATGTGTTTTGTTTTAGTCAATCGCTCGCTTGTAGCGAGTGATTAATATTACAAAGATTCCTGTTTCTGTTGCACTACACAGGAATGACGCACGGAGCGAGGAGAATGTTTAATAAAAAATAGATTAGCTCTAACTAATCTTCAACGTCATTCCTGAAATTTTTATTAAAAATTATCAGGAATCTTTATAAAGAGAAAAGTGTTATTAGGATAAAAATAATTTATTTATTTTTGGTAAAATTAAAAAAATAAAAATGGTGATTAAATATAGTTTATTTCTAATAGTTGCGATATTTTTTAGTTGTTCTTCAGATACTGTTGAACATGAAAAAAATGAAGTTATAAATATATCTGAAAATACAGATGTAAAAGAGGATGAGATTCCAAGGACTTCAGTAAGTAATTTGAACGCTCAAGTTTTAATACTTAATGAAGAAAATGATATTCATGTTAACGTAAGTACGGTCGCACCAGAAAACACTAAATTAATAGTAGATGGGAATATTGTGGAAGGAAAAAAAGGATTATTTAAAATAACGCCAAAAGAACTTGGAAGACTTGCATTGGATGTTCTAGTTGAAGTAGATGGAATAGAAATGATGTATGGTAGAACTGTTTTTTATGTAGTATCTCCAGAAACTACAATAGCTGAAATTTTCAAAATGAATAAAGAGTAGTTATTCATTATTCTTTCTCCTTAATCACCATTTGCAACAACGCAGCGAACCCGATAACTAAACCACAGCCAATAACATTGTACCACAAGTAGCCAACTTCTTTAACAGGTGTTTGAAGGAGGTAAGAGAAAATATCTTGTCCGAAGAAGTGCAAAATAATTACAGCAGCTTGTGCAATTATAGCTGCAATAAAAGTGGCTTTTCCTTTAATTTTATTAATGAAAAAAGCCACTAAGAAAATACCTAAAATAGTTCCATAAAAAATAGAACCTAAAATATTTACGGCTTCAATAAGGTTTTCGAGTAATTGGGCAAATAAAGCAAAACTAATGGCTATAATTCCCCAAAAGGCGGTAAACAGTTTAGAGATAATCACCATTTTTCTGTCGCTAGCTTGTGCCGAAGAACTTGATAAGCGTTTGTAAAAATCTATGGTACTGGTAGAAGCCAAGGCATTAAGTTCTCCTGCAGTGCTCGACATGGCTGCAGAAAATATTACCGCCAACAACAAACCGATTAAACCTATAGGCATATAGTTCATAATAAAGGATAGAAAAATATAATCAGAATCTTTAGAAACACTTTCTGGAACAGCTTTTAAGACTACTGCTTTAGCTTGATTTTTTAGCTCAATTTCTTGTTTGTCTTTTTGTTGAGCCAATGCTACCGCTTGGTCAATTTCACTTTGGTTGGTAGAGGTGCTTATTTGTTCTAAATATTGTTTTTTTTCATTAAAAACTACTTGGTATTCATCTTCAATGGTTTTAAGCTCCCCAACATATTTAGTTTGGTAAGCCAGATCTAAGCTGGTTTGATTGAATAAAACCCTGTGTTCTTGAAATTGAAAAAATACAAAAACCATGATTCCTACAAACAGAATAAAAAACTGCATAGGAATTTTCAGCAAGGCATTAAACATTAACCCCATTCTACTTTCATAAACCGATTTTCCGCTTAAATAGCGTTGTACTTGCGATTGGTCTGTACCAAAATAGGAGAGAGCAAGGAAAGTTCCTCCAGTAATTCCTGTCCAAAAAGTATAGCGTTTATCAATGTCTAACGAAAAATCAATTATATTCATTTTATCCATCATTCCAGCAATGGAAACAGCCTCACCAAAAGAAACATTTTCGGGTAAATTGAAAATAATAATGAAAAAAGCGATGAACATTCCGCCCATAATTACTGCCATTTGCCATTTTTGGGTAAGGCTAACTGCTTTTGTTCCTCCTGAAACGGTGTAAACAATTACCAATGCGCCAATTAATAAAATGGTAATATCGAGTTGCCAACCCAAGGCGGTGGCAATAATAATGGCAGGAGCATAAATGGTTATTCCGGCTGCTAATCCACGCTGAATAAGAAAAAGAGAAGCAGCAAGCAACCTACTTTCAACACCAAAACGGGTTTCTAAATATTCGTAGGCGGTATATACTTTTAGTTTGTAATAAATAGGTATAAAAACTGCAGAAACAATAATAAGAGCGATAGGTAAGCCCAAATAATTTTGGACAAAACCCATTCCTGACTCATAAGCTTGTCCGGGAGTAGAAATAAAAGTGATGGCACTGGCTTGGGTAGCCATTACAGAAAGTCCTATGGTAGCCCATTTCATATCACTATCTCCTTTAAGATAGCCTTCAATGTTTTGGCTTTTACGGGTTTTCCAAGCACCATAAATGGCAATAAAACCGAGCGTTCCGAGTAATACTATCCAATCTATACTGCTCATGGTTTATAGTAGGAAGTTATTAGTTGAAAAACAATGATTAAAAAAACTAAGAAACCCACTACAAAAAGGTAGAAGCCTTTCCATGATTTAAAAAATGGAGGAAGTTGATTACTCATTTAGTTTATAGTTTATGAGTTTAATTCCACCCCTAACCCATCCAAAGGAGGGAAACTCCCTCCTTTGGATGGGTTAGGGGTGGACAAACCTCGAACTTTTTATAGCGAAGCTAATTTGTCTAAATCCATGCTTTTAGCTATGCTTTTTACATTATCGCAGTTTTCTTGTTTATCTGCTTCT
Organism: Vicingaceae bacterium; assembly: GCA_965284565.1. Classification (GTDB taxonomy): domain Bacteria; phylum Bacteroidota; class Bacteroidia; order Flavobacteriales_E; family Vicingaceae; genus BRH-c54. The sequence goes on along the minus strand of OZ260100.1, from coordinate 374,097 downwards.
ATGGTTAGCATAAATCTATTAGAAATTCCTAAAACGATAGAAGCTCTTCCAGTTTTCTTTTTAAAAGTTTCCCATCCTGAAATTTCATCATTAATGGTATAACTTTGAGCCAATTCATCTTTGGTATCGATTTTTAAACCGCTATTCCACATTGCTGTAGCCATGCTATACATAGATAAAGCGGCATTGTAATCTAATAGAGACACTTTAATTCTTTCTCCTGCTTCATTTTTAAACTTGATATCGGCATTAGAGTAGGAAGTTCCTTGCATTTCAATAGTTCCACCATCTGGTTCTTCAGCAGTATAACCATCAATTTCGGTAGGTAAAAATTTGATTAATTCTTCATAGTGCATGGCTTTAGCATCTTTACGCTTTTCCATATCTTTTTCCATTTTTTCAGCCTGTTCTTGCATGTTTTGAGCCATTTTCATAGCTGCACCGAGTGGATTTTTCTCAACATCAATATTATCTTCTTGACTTTTTTCTTCTCCACCACAAGCAAATAAGATTACTGATAGAGATATAATTAGAAATTTATTGAAGTTTTTCATAGTTTATGTTTTTAGTATTTAGATTTCAAATTTACAATTATTTCATTAAAAAACTGATTTAGTGGTTTTTCAAGCATCATTTTCATAAATGGATTAATGTTGGCTTCAAAAACAAAAGAGGCATTGGTTTTATTTTCCTCAACTTTTTCAAGATAGAAATTTAGGGTAAATTTAAAAGGTGCTTTAAAGGAATCTAGATAAATTAGTGAGTTAGGTGTGCTAGCTACTTTTTTTAGTCCAACTTCAGCCAATCCTTTAATTTTAAAAGAGCAACTATCAGAAGTGGCATCCCAGTTTTCGATTTTTTCTTGGGGTAAAAAATCTTTAAGGTTATTTAGGTCAGATAAAAGATTGAATAAGACATTGTCACTGGTATTTATAAGTTCTGCTTTTGGAGCAATTTTCATGTGTTTAATATTGTTTTTGGTTTGAAAAATCGACTAGGTTTTTTCTGAAATGTAATTTATTTTGGAGTAACATCCCACGCTTTAGGATTTTCTCTCCATTGATTTAAAGAATCAACATCTTTTTCAGAAATGTAATTAGCTTTTACAGCACTATCTAATAGTACATTGTAGTTACTTAATGTATATAATTTACACTTTTGAGTTTCAAAGTTTTTGACAGATTCATCAAAATTATATGAGAAGATGGCTAGCATCCCTAATACATTTCCACCATTTTTTCTTAATTCTTCTACTGCCTTAAGACTACTTCCTCCTGTAGAAATTAAATCTTCAATAACAACAATGTTTTGTCCTTTTTCTATTTCTCCTTCAATTAGGTTTTGCATTCCATGTTCTTTGCTAGCAGAGCGAACATAAGCAAATGGCAAGCCTAAAGCTTCAGCTACTAAAACACCGTGAGCAATACCTCCTGTTGCTACTCCTACAATTACATCAACTGTTGGAAAGTTTTCTTTTACAGCATCAACAAATTGCTGACGAATGTACGTTCTTACTGGTGGGTAAGACAATGCTTTTCTATTGTCACAATAAATTGGCGACTTCCAACCTGATGCCCATGTAAAAGGATTTGCAGATTGCAATTTAATAGCTTTAATTTGCAGTAGTAATTCTGCAACTTTTTTTGCGGATTCATTATTAAATATCATGTTGCAAATGTATAAAGTTTTTATTAACGATAAGGTTATTTTCTTCACAAAAAATACCAAGTTATTAAGTGATATGGAAAACGTTTTGGTGCTCCATTATTACGATAATTCCATAATATCTATGTTGGTGGATTATTTGAAAAATGATGACAAACTTAAGCATTTAGTTTTCTTAACCCTTACTCCGGAAGAAGATTTTGTAAGTTTTAAAAATAATTTTGAATTGATAATAGCGGCAGGAGGCAAGGTGAGTAATGCAGTAGGTAATATTTTATTTATTTTCAGATTAGGAAAATGGGATTTGCCTAAAGGTAAAGTAGAAGTTGGTGAAACACTTGAAGAATCTGCAATAAGAGAGGTAGAGGAGGAGTGTGGAATTAGTAAATTAACCATAATAAACCACTTAAAAGATACTTATCATCTTTATGAGTTAAATAATAAAATGGTTATAAAACAATCAGTTTGGTACGAAATGAAAACTGATGATACAAGTAAATTAATTCCTCAAGCTGAAGAAAATATTACCGATGCTCGTTGGATGACAAATGAAGAAATTCAAAAAGAAGTTATGAAAAATACTTATCCATCTATCAAAGAAATTATTTAATAGAATTATTTCAATTTCAAAAATACTTTTTCAATATATTATTTGGAATAGAGTTTTAAGAACCTTAATAAAAGCCACTATTTTTTTCAGTTCTAAAGCAGAAACAATTAAAGTAGATTTTAACCTAATTTCTTTTTTTGAATAAGAGTTGCTATTTTTTCTTTTTGTAAGTAACTATCTATCCATGCAAAAAAATCAAAAAATTGTAGTGAAATAGTTTCTTTGGGATTTTCTATTAAGAGTTCTAATTTTTCTTTTAGTGCTTTAAAGGACGCTGTTTGTTCTTTTGAATCTAAGAATTTTCTTGATGCAGTCTTTTTAATAAATTTTAAAATAGTCTCATCGAATTGATTTAAAGGTCTTATTTTTTTGAGGTTATTTACAGATTGATTGTACAAATAGGTAATGGACTCGTAGTTTTTTGCTTCATAATGAGCAATTATATTAATAATGTGTCCATAGTAATAAATATTAGAGCTTACATCATTTCTTTTAATGCTATAGTCGTTTAAAAAGACGTTTAGCCAATAAATAGATTTTGAATAATTTTCATTGAATAGATAAGTAATAGCAATGTTAAGATAGAAGAGTAGTTTACTTATCTCATTCGTTTCCTCGTCATATAGTTTTAAGTTCTTTTCAATTTCCGGGATTAATGCCAATGCTTTTTTATCATCTCCAATTTCGCAGTATATACCTAGTTCGTAACAAGTTGTTATATTAAATAAAAGAGGTTTGTAACCAACTAAATTATCAAAATTTGCATGAATTTTTTTTAAAGTGGTTCTATAGCGATCATAATTTTTGTTTAATACTTCCAGTAATAATAGGTTGTTTAAGGCTAAAAAATATTCATTTGATTTTAGGATATTCTTTTTTTCAGAAGATTCTATTTCTTCAACAAGTTGAACATAAGCGAGCAGACATTTTTCAATTTTGCCTTTACTCATGTAATACATTCCTTTGAAATTGAGTAAATAAAGCTTTTCTTCAAAAGTGTGGTTAGCATTTATTTCAAAAAAACCTGCTTTAAATAACTTGGTGTAATACCCCATTTCTTCATGAAGTTGAGCAACAATTTTATTTTTTGATAGAAGCAATAGATTGAATGTGTGGTATTTATAGTCAATAAGCTTTTCGTATTTCTTTAATAACTGATTTTCTTTTTGTAATATTTCTTTTAACTTGTTTTGAGATTGAATTAAATACTTTCCTTGTTCTTTTTCAATTAAAGAATCCCATTTCAGAAGACTTAGAAGTGCTAAATGATTGTCAGAATCAGAAGCTATTTTTTTTGCTTTAAGAATGCATTTTGCACAATTTTTATAGAGTCTTTTGGTGTATAAAATTTCAATTTCTATTAATAAATGATGCAGTTCAATTTCTTGTGAAGTATTAGCATGATAACCTCTTAAATGTTTTAAAATCAATGTTTTAAGGCGACTTTCCATCACAGATAAGTTGCTTTTTGATGGGATTTTTAATTGTTTCATTATACCTGCATCAGTAGCAATTTTTTGACTATCAATTAGGTCGAACATTTTTATAAGCGACTTGTTTGTTTTTATAATAGAAGCATTAACCTTAAAATATCTTTTTTCAGATTTTGTTAATGAGTGTATAAGTTGAACAAGTTGTTTATTAAGCATAATAACGAAGAAATTTCGCTATAAAGTTAATTTAAAGTCGGTAGAAATGAAAAAAATGATTGTTTTATTAGATAGAATAAGTTGAAGTTATTTCAATTCAAAAAACACACGTTCAATATTTTCTTCGGTAGGTCGTTCAATGTTTCCTCCCGGACGAGGAGCAGGAAATCTAAGAATTTCACCTTCTTTTCCGATTAAAATATAGGTAGGCAAAGTTCTTACTTCATACGCTTGCATTAGTTCTCTTTCGGTAAGATGCAAGAATGTCCATGAGTAATTAGGGTTTTCTTTAAGTAAGTTTTTTATTTTAGATTTATCGTTGTCAGTACAAATGCTAACAAAAGCTACTTTGTTTTTATATTGCTTGTAGAGGTTTTCCATAATTTTCATTTCTCTTAAACTAGGAATGCTCCAAGATGCCCAAAAGTTGATGTAAACATATTTTCCTGTAAAGTCTGTTAAAGTAATTTCATCTCCATTTAAAGTAGGAAGTTTAAATGTTGGAGCTTTACTACCTTTAGCTAATTTTTTATAGGTTATTTTGGTAATTACATTGTCGGCAATTTTTTGTTGCTCGGGATAAATGCTGTTAGTTTTTAAATGAGTTAGAATTGAAATAATATTTTGTTGTTTAAAATATTTATCGTTGCCAATTTCTTTAAGTCCATTGATAAGAAACAAGTCTAATAATTCTTTATTTTCCAAGAAAGGATATTTTTCTAGTGCTTTTACTAGAGCGTTATAACTGTTTTCTTCGTTGATAGCTTTAGTAATATCCATACCGTGTAATTGCAGCGTTAATTTCTTTATTTCACCTTTAAAAAAAGCCGTAAAGAAATTCATGTATTCAGGATTGTTGTATAAAACTGGTTTATCCTGAAGGTATTTAATAAAAATATCAGCTTTATCCAAAGTTTTTTTGTCGCTTTTGTAATAAGAGATATCTATAGAATTAAAAGTTGAAGCAATAGTGTATTGGGCATAATTGGAAGCAAAATCATTATTATATTTTTTAAATTCATTTAATATGTGTTGTTCAAATTCTTGAATTTTAGGTGTTATAGAACCATCTCTTTTTAAAAAAATAGATTCATTTTTACTCACAAAATCATCATATTTTCTATTGAATTTAGCAATTAATTGATTTAGTTCATTAGGTGCAGGGAAGTTAAATTTTAAAGAGAGAAAACGATCGTAAATTCTACTTTTGTTAAGTTCGGGGTCGTAACTTAAGGTAATGTTGTAAATACCTCCTGGTTCTATGAAAAACCAAGTAGTTTTATCTTCAATAGCGAGTTCTACTTTTTTTATGGTATTGATGTCAATATTAAATTCAAAATTATTGGTGTTGCCAATTTTTGCAAAACCAATTTTTTCTTTTGTACCTGTTATAAAATCATCATAAACATAAATAGAAAGTTCACTATCATTAAAATCTTTAGCAATGCCTTTTATTACTGTGTTACTTGCGAAAGATATTAAGTTGGTAACAAGAAAAAGAATGGCAAATATTTGTTTCAACATGGATTAATTTTTAAAATCATTATTGATGGCAATAGGTACAAATTTAGAAGCATTGCCTTTATTAATGATTATATCACGCACAATTGTAGAATTTATTGCGGAAAGCTCAGGAGTTGTTTGAATAAATATGGTTTCTAAATGAGGGTGGAGGTATTGATTCATTTGTGCAATGTTACTTTCATAGCCGTAGTCAGCACTATTTCTTAATCCTCTAACAATAAAATTGGCATTTTCTTTTTTACAGAAATCTACTGTTAAACCTTCATAACTTTTAACTTCTACTTTGGGTTCATCAGCAAATACTTGCTTTATCCATTTTTCACGTTGTTCTAGAGAGAATAAATATTTCTTGTTGGTATTGATTCCTATGCCAATTATTATTTTATTAAACAGCGGCAAAGCTCTTCTAATAATGTTTTCGTGACCTATGGTTATTGGATCGAAAGAACCTGGGAATAAAGCAATTTTCATAAACTATGACTTGAAAAATTATAAAGCAAAAATAAGCTTTTATTTTTTCAATTTAGGATTCATAGCATCTGTTAAGCCCTCACCAATTAGGTTGTAAATGGTAACCGTTATAAAGATAGCAAAACCAGGAATTATAGCCAACCACCAAGCAGAAGAAACTGCTCTTGCTTTAGAAAGCATAGAACCCCAAGTAATGGTTTCTGCGGGAACACCAACACCAATAAATGACAAGGTAGATTCAATTAAGATAGCAGAAGCAATACCAAAAGCTATGGCAATTAAAACTGGCGAAAGTGCATTTGGCAATGCATGTTTAACAATAATTCTCCACTCTTTGTAACCAAGAGCATTGGCAGCTTCAATAAACTCTAAATTTCTAATTCTAAGTAATTCAGCTCTTGTAAACCTTGCTATACCTGTCCAAGTGGTTAAACCAATAATTACCATTACAATAAAAATAGAAGGTTTGGCAACTACTGCAGCAATAGAAATAATTAAAAATAATTGAGGAATAGAAACCACAATTTCTATCAGCCTACTAATTAAAATATCTATAGGAATACTTATTTCTTTTACCTGAAAAGGTAATTTTTTAATTAAAGAAGCAATAAGTTTAAACACATAAATAATGGCAATAAAAAGCAAAATACTTAGTAAAAATTCCCAAATAAAACTACCAAAAGAAGTTCCAATAGCATCTGCTAAAGCGTAAGAACGTGTTCCGAAAGCGTAGAAAACAGCTAATGCAAAACCTATTACATAAAGTAAAATAGAGATAATGCTCATTTTTAATTTTTCATCGCCATAATAACCTGCCACAGCACCAAAAAAGATTCCGATAATGGCAGCAATACCCATAGAAACTAATCCGACTAAAAGAGCAATACGTGTTCCGTGTATCATACCAGATAGAACATCATGCCCTAAATCATCAGTACCTAACCAATGTCTCCATCTTGCTGATTCTACATTTTGTTCTTGTGTTGGGTCTGCCCAAGTATTAGAAACATCAATATTTCTAGGTAAGTAAGGAACTGGAGGCCAAACTACCCAATCGTAATTTAAGCTTCTCCAAGAAACATTTTTAAATTCATTTTGCCAGTCGGAAATGCCCAAATCTACAGCATATTCTTTCATTACTGGGAAATATATATTGCCTTCGTACTTAGCAATAAGGGGTTTTTCGTTAGCCAAAAAATCTGCAAATAAAGCAACAAAAACAAAAATAAAAACAACTCGTAAGGAGTAAACAGCAATTTTGTTTTTCTTAAACTGTTGTCTAACTATTTTCCAATAACTTTCATTATTGTTTTGCAGATTAAGGGTTTCCGCTTCTCTGTTTTTTCTTCTATTGAATAAATTAAACAAGTTCATAGATTAAGATTTTTTATTAGAAAAGGAAATTCTTGGGTCAACAAAAGCATACATAATATCTGCTATTAAAATACCTACTAAGGTAAGTATGGAAGAGAACATTAATACGGTAAATACAATAGGATAATCTCGTTGGAAAATAGCTTGTAAGGTAAGTTGTCCCATTCCCGGAATAGAGAAAATTACCTCAATAATGAAAGAGCCAGAAATAGCGGCTGGGAAAATATTAGCAAATAAAGTAATAATTGGTATTAATGAATTTCTAAAAGCATGTTTCCAAATTACTACTTGTTTTTTTAAACCTTTTGCACGAGCAGTTCTAATATAGTCCATTTCCAACACATTTAACATTCCTCCACGCATTTGTCTGGAAATAAATGCAAATGAAGCATAAGTTAAACAGAATAATGGTAAAATAAAATGGTAAGCCGTTTCAAAAAACCTATCCCAATAAGGAGCAGATTCTGGTAATTCGCCTAAGCCATGTGTGGGAAACCATCCTAATCCATCTCCATCACCAAGCCATTGAATTAACATAGTAGCTATCCAGAAGTTGGGTAAAGAGTAAAGTAAAAATAAGCCTGTGGTAATAATTTTTTCAGAAGTTTTTCCTTTATCTACTGCAGATTTAACACCAAGAGGAACAGCAACAATATAGGCTATAATAATAGATAGAATACTCAAAATCATAGACCATTTTAAAGCATCAAATATTTTTGAGCTAACAGGTCTTTTGTCAATATAAGATTTTCCGAATTCACCAACAATAAAGTTAGAAATCCAATTGTGGTATTGGTTGTCAAAACCATACCAATAAATAGTAGGAAGGTATCTATTAATTATTTGTTTATTAAAAATGAGGTGTTCAAAGTTATTTTTAAGATTGAAAAAATCTGTTTCAGCAGTTTTTTTTATGTTATTATCTTTAAAAATGTCAAACTCTACACTTTCTATGGTCTGTTTAATTTCAGCTTCATCGTGAGTTAAGTAAAGAGAACTGAGGTTGTCTTTAATACTTCTTAATTTAGAAGAGTTTTCATCAGAAGGCATAATTTCAAAAATCTTAAACTCTAAGGTTCTTAAGGCTTGATAGTAATTTGAAACATTTACCCATACGCCATACTCGTAAGATAATCTTTGAAGCGTTTCTCTATGGGATTTCTTAGGGATTTTATAAAGGGTATCTGGATAGGTTTTGTTGGTAAATGAAAAATAAAATAGAGGTCGATCGAAACCTAACTCTTTTCTTTTTTCATTATAAGTTTTTTCGCTAGCTAATTTTTCTCCCGATCTTCCTTCTCCACCAACATTTTGGTTAAGCATGGTTTCTACAGGATCTCCAGGGGCGTTGATGCTAATCACAAACGTCATTAGTGAAATCACAATTAACGTAGGGATAAAAATTAAGATTCTTTTAAAAATATACTTTAACATTTCCTTTTTCTTAGCTTTATTGAAGCACCTTATTAAATTGTTATTTTAAATTTTGGGTGTAAATATAACAACTTATTTTAGTTTACCGCACTTGCTTGTTGAGTAGAAAAACCACTAACTCTATATCCTGGTCTCATAGGGCTAGTTTCAGCATTAGAAAATCTTTTATGAATGGCAATTTTTTCTTTAGGATAATATAAGAAAATGTAAGAGCATTCATCATGAAGAATTGCTTGAAACCTATGGTTTAATTTAGCTCTTTTATCTTCGTCTAAAGTAATTCTAATAGAATCTATCAATGCATCCGTTTGGTCATTACCAAAACCTGTATAGTTAGAACCTCCATTGTAGGAAACTGTGTGATAAATTTGTTTGTGATCAGTAGGAATAGGTGTACTAATCCAAGCTCCGTAATACATATCAAAATCATGTTGTTTGGTGCTTTCCAAGAAAATAGACCAATCTTGAGATAGTACATTAACTGTAATACCAACTTTTCTAGCTTCTTCTTGCAATAGCAAGCCAACAGCTTTTCTGCTATCATTTCCTTGGTTATATAAATAGTTAAATTCAAATTTAATTTTTTGTCCTTCAATTACATTGTCTAAAATTCCATCATTGTCAGAATCTTTCCAGCCAGCTTCTGCTAATAAAGCTTTTGCTTTTTCAACATCGTAAGGGTAAGGAGAGATATTGCTGTTGTATTGTTTTGTTTTTGCAGGGTGAATTGGACCTATTGCTTTTTCTCCGTAACCTAAAACAACAACTTCAATAATTTTATCTACATCTACTAAATGAGCTAAAGCCTGTCTAGTTCTTTTATCAGAGAACATAGGTTTTCTAACATTTAATCCTAAATAAGTGTACGCCATTTGAGGAGGGGTGTGTGCAACAAAGTTGTTTACAAATTTTTTCGATTTTGGTAAATACTGAAAATCTTGAGGTTTTATTCCTCTCATAACATCTACTTTTCCAGCAATCAAAGCTTCTTTGGCAGTAGTTTGGTCATTAATAGTTTGGTAAACAATTTCTGGAGGATAAATTTGGAAATGCATTCCTTTATCAGCCAACTGATCTCCCCACCATTTTTCTTTTTTAGTAATAATTAATTTTTGACCAGTTTGCCATTCTTTTAATAAGTATGGACCACAACCTTGAATGAACTGAGGGTCTCTTTGGTATTTTTCTGAGTTAAAATCTTTAGCAAACTCTACAATTTTAGGATTCGTAGCTAATTCAGGTGCATTTTCTGCAAGTTGTTTTATAGTGAATTCATCCATTAAACCCTTAGGGTCATAAATGTGCCTTGGCATTAAATCAATATCACCACTTTGAACTTCAGCAAGAATATAAACATCTTTACAAATAAATGTAAATTTAAGAGGATCATCCTCATAAAATTTCATATCTTCAATAAATTCAAAATAAGGTTTGTTGTTTAGGTTGTCAACTTTAGGATTTTTTATCACTTTTAATGCAAATTCAACATCTTTAGCAGTGATTTGTTCACCATTATCCCATTTAGCCTCAGGTCTAATTTTATAGGTAATAAGCATTCCCCCATCTTTTGTCTCTTCAATTTCTGGTCTACTTTCAGCAACTACAGGAACTAACTCTAAGGTGTTAAAATCAATTTCTAATAATGAGTAAAATATATTTGATAAAATATAGCCGGCACCTGCATCAGAATAATTAATTGGGTTAAGCATCTGAGCATCTGATAACTCGTGGCTGATAACTACAGGATCGATATTAACTTCTGTTTTTTCTTTTCCATCTCCGCCTCCGCAAGATAGCATTGTAATTGATGTTGATATTGCTACTAAAGGTAAAATATAATTAAGTTTCATAAAATGTGAATTTTTTATTTTTTTTTGAGCAACAAATATAGGATTACAACTTGATTTTAAAAATGATTTTAGACAAAAATGCCTTTTAATAAGATGAAGAAGTGTGTAATCTTTAATTTACAACAAATTAGAGTTTATAAAATTAAGTTAATGATAGTTTAACATCTTATTAATACTCTGAATTTAATTATTATTATAAAATGTTAGAGCTATGTTTAAGATAAATTTTTATCATTGGTTTTGTGTAAGTTTGCGAATGAAAAACTTATTTTAGGTTTTGAAGAAGTTTAAAAGAAAAGGTAAATTACATGAAAAGAGCCTATAAAAAAATCAAAGAAATGATAAGTATTAAGCAAAAACTTGCATGTGATCAATTTACTAAAATACATTTAACTACATGAATTACATTCAATTTTTAGCAAAGATTTCTCCATTAATTATGGGAAGAGAAATTTTAGTGGCAGAACTTGCAGAGTTTGGCTTTGAGAGTTTTGTAGATACTGAAGATGGTCTAGAGGCATACATTCAAGAGACAGACTTTAATGAAAATGATATTCTACAGATTAGTTTGTTATCTAATGATGAATTTAAAATTGAATATACCATTAATAAAATAGCACAACAAAATTGGAATGAAGAGTGGGAAAAAAGTTTTAACCCAATTTTTGTAGATGGAAAATGTATGATTAGAGCTCCATTTCATGAAAAACCTAAAGGAGAAGTAATAGATATAATTATTGAACCCAAAATGTCTTTTGGTACAGGGCATCACGAAACAACTCATTTAATTGTTAGTCGTTTGTTAAATCTAAATTTAGCTAATAAAACTGTTTTAGATATGGGGTGCGGAACTGGGATTTTAGCTATTTTGGCTAAGAAAAGAAATTGCGGCAAAGTTTTAGCAATTGACAATGATGAATGGGCATACACCAACGCTGTTGAAAATTGTGAACGCAACAATGTTGATATTGAAGTTGTTTTAGGAGATGTTAACCAGATTAAAACCAATAAATTTGACATTATTATTGCTAATATCAATAGAAATATATTATTGAGAGATATGCACTTTTATGCGGATGCTCTTAATGTTAGCGGACTATTATTATTAAGTGGGTTCTTTTCTGTAGATAGAGAAGTGCTTATTAATGAAGCTCATAGGTTAGGGCTTGAGGCAACTTTTGAAAATAACAAAAATGAATGGACACTATTGGAATTTGTTAAAAAGTAAAAAAATAATTATCCTTATATGAAGAAGATACTTTGTTTATTCTTAATGCTATTATTTACACTTACTACTTATTCTCAGATAAGTAAAATAAAGAGTTTTACTCCAGATTCAACAGAATTTTTTAATGAAATGGAATCTTTTTTGCGAGCTTCTAGAGATGGTGATGGTGAATTTATTATGGATGAATTTTCATGGCAATGGGGTGGTGGTAAATTTACTGATGCGCAAAGAAAAGATGTATATAGAATTGCTAACTTAATGTTAGATAATAAAAAGAAAGCCTTCCCAGATTTCAGTAATTATATAAAAACGATTTCTTTCTTTGTAAATAGTAAATACCAAACAGAGAGTAGCTTTTTTAGTTGGCAAAAAATATTAGAGAAACTTATTTTAGGAGAATCAACTTCAAAATCAGCATCAACAGCAAGAAAGCAATTTGTTGACTATTTACAAGCATGTAACGATTTGTTTGAAAAAAATGCCTTGTATAGCTCTGCTGCAAATGAGTGGAAATCTAATAATAGTAATTATATTTTTGGATTTGATAGTTTGCCATTTGTTGAGTTTGAAGCATTAACCCTAACTTGTTACTCCAAAGGGGATAGTGCTGTTATATTAGATACTCGCGGGAAATATTATCCAACAGAAGAGACTTGGTATGGCGAAGGAGGTAAAATTACCTGGGAAAGAGCAGGGTTTCCTCAAGATTCTGTTTACGCAATTATTGATGATAAATATGATATCCGTTTAAAATCTCCTCAATATGAAGTAAGTGATGTTACTTTTTATGATCTTTATTATTTTGATGAACCTATGAAGGGAGATGTTAGAGAAAAAGTTTTAGCCAATATTACAGAAGAAAAAGCAACGTACCCAAGATTTCAATCTGCAAATTTAAGGTTGCAAATTAAACAAATTGTGGATGGTGTAGATTATATTGGTGGTTTTGCTTTACATGGAAACGAAGTTATAGGTAGAGGAAATGGAGAGGATCAGGCACATGTGATTTTTTATAGAAAAGAATTGCCATTTGTTAAAATGTCTTCAAATGCATTTATTATTAAGCCAGACAGAATAGTTTCTGACAATTCTTCATTTACCATGTATATTAAGGAGGACTCAATTTACCATCCAGGATTAATTTTTAAATTTTTTTTTGACAAAAGACAACTCAACCTAATTAGAGATAATAAAGGCATTAAAAAAACACCTTATTCAAATTCATATCATAAAATAGATATGGATTTTGAATACCTTACATGGGCAGTAGATTCTCCAATGGTACAGTTTAGAAACTTAGTTGGAGGAACGAAAACTGATGCGGTATTTATTTCACAAGACTTCTTTAGAATGGATGCATATATGAGTTTTTTAGGAACGGGTACTCAACATCCTTTATACGCTTTAAGGGTTTTAACACATAAACTGGATACAAATTTTATAACGTTGAGCCAATTAGCTAACCACCTGAGATATTCTACTGAACAATTAGAAGTGTTTTTGTTAGAACTATCTTATAAAGGTTTTATAATTTACGATTATGATAATAAAACATTTATAGTGAAAGATAAACTTAAAAACTGGGTAAGTGCCAGTGGTGGAAACATTGATTATGATGTAATAGGTTTTTTCTCAAATACTAAAGCTTCCAATAATGCAACATTAAGTTTGCTTAATTACGATGTGCAAATGAGAGGTGTGAAAAGTATAAACTTAAGTGATTCACAGCAAGTTATTATTTATCCAGCAAATAGAGAAATAACTCTTAAAAAGAATAGAGATTTTAAATTTAGCGGAGTTGTACAAGCAGGTCGTTTTGATTTTATGGGGCATGATTTTTATTTTAAATATGATGATTTTAAAATTGACATGCCTAATGTTGATTCATTAAGGATTTATGCAGAGACAGGACGTAATGATGAATATGGAAAACCAATTATTAAACCAGTTAAAACAGTAATACAGCAAATTAATGGAGATTTGTTAATAGATAAACCAACCAATAAATCTGGAATAAAACCATTTCACGAATATCCAATTTTTAATAGCTTTAAAGATTCTTATGTGTTTTACGACAGAGGTTCTATACAAGGTGGAGTTTATGGGAAAGATAATTTTTATTTCCATGTAAAACCATTTACTATTGATAGTTTGGCCGATTTTGATAACGAATCGCTCCGTTTTGAGGGAACACTTGTATCTAGTGGAATTTTTCCAGATATAAAAGAAACACTTACACTTCAGTCTGACCACTCACTTGGATTTATTAAAAAAACTCCACCAGACGGAATGCCAATGTATGCAGGAAAAGGTGTGTTTAAAAATGATATAAAATTAAGTCATGAAGGACTTAGAGGTAATGGAGAGCTTGATTATATTGCATCAACAACTTATTCCGATAATTTTATTTTCTTTCCAGACTCAACAAAAGCTATTTCTCAAAGATTTATTGTAAAAGAAAATCCAAATGCTATTGAATTTCCACCAGTTGATGGAGAGAATATTGCCATGTTTTGGAGTCCATCTCAAAATTTTATGACACATACAGTTATAGATAAGCCTATTGCAATGTATGATATGAAATCTAAAATGCACGGTAAAACCATTATTGAACCGGATGGATTATCAGGTAATGGAGTTTTTGAATTCGAAAAAGCAGAAATGGAAGCAAATCTTATTAAATTTAAATACGAAGATTTTAGTTCCGATACAGCTGATTTTAGACTGAAAGATATTGCCGGAGATGGAGAAGCTCTTGCGTTTTCTACCAAAAATGTAAATGCTTTTGTTTCTTTTAAAGAAAGAAATGGGTTGTTTAAATCTAACGGAGAAGGATCTGTAATTAATTTCGAGCCAATGAAATATATTTGTTTTATGGATGAGTTTAAATGGTACATGGATAACGATAATATTGAACTTTCTGCTGGAAAACAAGAAGCTCAAGATGCTTCAGGAGTTGCTTTAGAAGGAGCTCAATTTATTTCTGTACACGAAGAGCAAGATTCACTTAGTTTTTTCTCAACCAAAGCAAAATATGATATCAGAAAAAAAGTTATATATGCTGATGGTGTTAAGTTTATGAATATTGCTGATGCAATGGTTTATCCTGATAGCTCTAAACTGATTATAGATAAAAACGCTCAAATGAGAACGCTTAATAATGCAAGAATTGTAGCTAGTTACATCACTCAAAATCACGATATTTATAATGCATCTGTTAATGTTTTTGGAAAGAAAAAATATGCAGGTTCGGGATATATAGATTATATGGATGAACTAGAAAAATCTCAAACAATTTACTTAAAATCTATTGATGTAGACACTACTGGACAAACCATTGCAAATGCAGAAATTACTGAAGAAGATGGTTTTAAGTTAAGTCCACAGTATGAATATTATGGTAAAGTTGAATTGTATGCTAATAATCAGTTTTTAACATTTAACGGAACAGCTAGAATTTTACACGATTGTGATTTATTAAGTAAAAATTGGTTTACCTTTAAAACACCAATAGATCCAACCTCAATATATATACCAATTGACAGTACTACTAAAGATATTGAAGGAAATAAGCTGCTAGCTTCTGTAATGTTGAGCTCAGATTCTTTGGGGATTTATTCAACATTTTTAAATCGCAAAATAACGTATAGCCATCAAGAAGTTATTCCTGCTCAGGGCTTCCTTTATTTTGACAAAGAAAATGAAGAATATAGGATTTCTAATAAAGATAAACTACAAGAGATGTCTTTTGGTGGAAATTACTTGAGTTTAAGTACTAAAACATGTAAAATTTATGGAGAAGGAACTATTGATTTAGGAGCAGAAACTGGACAGTTTGAAATTGCCTCAGCAGGTGTTGTTCATCATAATCAGTTAGATAATGAAGCTATATTTGACTTAGTAATGTCAACCAACTTTTTTATGGAAGACAATGCAATGAAGATTTTAACTAAAAAATTAACCGAAGCTTCAGCATTAGATCCAGTAAAATTAGATAGGCCAACATTTGAAAAAGGAATTAAAGAATTGCTTGGAAAAGATGAAGGTGATAAGTTGATTGCTCAGTTGAACTTATACGGGGCATATAAAAAAGTGCCTGAAACAATGAGAAAAACTATTGTTTTTAATGAGGTGAAATTTAAATGGAATCAGCAAGAAAAAGCTTACAGGTCTTTTGGTAAAATTGGAATTAGCAATTTAGATAAAGACCAAATTAATAAATATGTTGATGGACATATAGAAATTGTGAAGAAAAGAAGTGGTGATATTGTTACTATCTATTTAGAAGTGGATAAAAATAATTGGTTTTTCTTTAATTATACCAGAGGAATACTTCAGGTAATTTCTTCTGATAATGACTTTAACACTATTATTAAAGAAACTAAGCCAGATAAAAGAAAAGCTAAAACTGAAAAAGGACAGCAATCATATCAGTTTATGTATTCATCAGAGAAGAAAAAAAGAGATTTTTTAAGAAGTTTTGAATAATAATTTTAGGAATATTAAGTGTTTTTTGCATCAATGCAATAAAATTGTACATTTGCCAAATTGTAGTTATTGCAATGTTAGATAGATTATTATTAAAAATATACTTAGTCCTGCTGTTGGTTTTTGCTAGCTCAACAGTGGTGTATTCTCAATATAATTCAGAGGAAGAGCTTAAAAAAGCAGCAGACGAATTCTTTGAAGAAGAGAATTTTATAGAAGCATTGCCGCTTTACTCTCAATTACTTAGTACTTACCCAAAAGACTTAAATTACAATTATAAATATGGTGCTTGTTATCTTTATGCCACCAGAGATAAAGAAAAAGCTATTAACTATTTAAGTTTTGCAGCTTCCCGCCCAAATGTAGATCCGTTAGCGTATTATTATTTAGCAAAAGCCTATCATCATAATTATGAATTTGCTTCTGCAATCGTTTATTTCAATAAATATAAAGGTAAAACTTCTTCTAAAGAACATGAAAAGTATGCTATAGATAGGCAGATTGAAATGTGTAAAAACGGACAACAATTGCTTAAAAAAATCAATAAAATTGGTGTTATCAGTAAAAAAGAGATTAAAGAATCAGAATTTTTCAGAAGTTACGACTTGAGAGGCTTGCAAGGAAAAGTAATTGTAAAACCAGATGAATTTAAGATGAAAGTGGATAAAAAACAAAATGAATATTCTATTTTATATTCAGATCCTAACTTAAATGTGGTAGTGTTTTCTTCTTATGGAGATAAAGGTTCAAATAAAGACATCTATAAAATTGAAAAGATTGGAATTAATCAGTTTTCTGACCCAATAAGCTTGGGAGATGTAATTAACACACCTTTTGATGAAGACTATGCTTTTCTTCATCCAGACGGAAAAACACTTTATTTTTCTTCTAAAGGACATAATAGTATGGGAGGATATGATATTTTTAAATCTATTTATGACAAAGCTTCTGAAACTTGGTCAGCACCAGTAAATTTAGATTTCCCAATTAACACTCCAGATGATGATATACTTTATATTAGTGATATTGATAACCAACTGGCATATTTTGCATCTTCGAGAGCAAGTAAACAAAAAGAACTTACAGTTTATAAAGTTAAAGTAGAACCTGAACCACTTCATAATCCAATTATTAAAGGATTATTTGTTTCTGAAGAAAATCCATCGCTTAAAAATGCTACTATTTCTATTGTTGATGCTATGGATAATACCAAATACGGTGTTTATAATACAGATGAGAATAGTGGAGAATATTTGCTGACTTTTCCTGCCGATGAGAAAAAATATAAACTGATTGTTGAAACAACCAATGATGCTCCTATACATTCAGCAATAATTGAGCTTCCAAAAATGACAGAGTTTAAACTCTTAAAGCAAGAATTATTATTAGTAGGAACAGGTGATAATGAAAAGTTGGTAATTAAAAACCTATTTGACCAAGAAGATGAATTTGATATTTCTAATCCAATTATTGTTCAGAACTTGCTTAAACAGCAAGCTAAGCTAGATGTAAATATTTCTGAAGAAGATGCTTTAAAATCTATTAATGATGGTTCATCAACATTAGTGGCTAACGAAACTTCAGAATCAGAATATGCTGATTATTCTGATGATAAACTTAAAACAGTTGCTAGTAAAAAAGTAAAAGATTTGCTCCAGAAAACTGAAGACTCTGAAGCAGAAAAAGATTTTTATTTTAACTATGCTGCTACAAAAACTAACGAAGCCAAAAAACAATATAATCAGGATACAAAAAATAAAGATGTAGTTGCTGAAGATGTAAACACAGCTTCATTAGCTTTAAAATTGGCAAGAGTAACCCAAAATGAAGCAGTAGAAAGAAACTCTGATAAACCTAAATTAATAGAATATCAACAAAAGCTAGAGGCAGCAATCACTTCAGGAAACAGAAGTGAAGCAGAATTAATAATGGCAGAAATAGAAAAAATTGAGGCTGCTGCTTATTTTGAAAATTCAGCTGTTGAAGTTGAAACTAAATTGGCTGATGAAAATCTTAAAACTGCTAAATCCGAATATCAAAAACAAAGAGATATTGTAATAGGCTACACCAATAGAAAATTAGAGTTGGAAAAATCTATAGCAGATATTGAATCTCAAATAGAATCGACTAAAAAAACAAAAGATAAAGAAGCTTTACAAGATCAATTGGCAACATATAAAATTGATTTAGAAGATTTAGAATTTCAGTTAGGAAAATCTAAAGCAAAAGAACTACTTGCGAAACAAGAGCTGGACAAAGCTAAAAGTGAAGCTGCTTTATTGGCAAATGTTATTGATGCAGCAAAAAAACAAACAACAAAATCTCCCTCACTTGCTAATGAGACAATTCTTGCAACAGAAAGCAATATTAAATTTTTCGAAGAAGAAGGGGTATTGGGATATTACCCCTCAACAAGTTCATCTACAAACATAACAAGTGCTAATACTAGTAGCAACTTAACTGCAATGAAAGATGATTATGACATTATTGATGATAATGGCAACCTAATCGATTATAATGCTAAATATGCTAATCAGATTGATGAAAATAGTAATAATCCAACAGCAATAGTTGATATTAATGAACAATGGATAGCAGCTATTGAGGAAGATATTGAGATTAAAAACAGCTTGAAAAATAGCTCAACTTCTCTTGAAGAAAAAGGAACGTTATCACAAATCATCACTCAATTAGAAACACTAAAACAGCAGAAACAAGAAGAAATTGATTTGCAAACTAACCTAGCACAACAAAATGAAACAAATAATAATTCTTCTACAAATACAATTGCTGATAATAATAACAATAGTTTAAACACAACTACATCTTCAAAAGCAACTACTAAAAAATACGAAACTTCTATTATAGATAAAGATGGAAATGTTATTGATTACAATGCTCAGTTTTTAGAAGAATTAGAACAATTGCCTGCTGATGAACAAACAGCTAAACTTTTTGCACAGAAAGCTGAGATTTACAATAAATGGGCAGATGCAACAGAGCAAGAAATTACCTTAAAGAAAATTGAGTTAGTTGAAGCTGATGCAAATGAATCACCTGAAATTCAGGAAGATATAGATGAATTAGAAGCCGATTTACAAGATAAGCAAGAATTTACAGCATTATTTTTAACACAGGCTAACGCTTTGGCTAAAACAGAAGATGAGTTGGCTTATGTAGAAGAGGTTAAAAACAAAATTGCTGGGCAAGAATTATTGGCTAATAATGAAGCCACTAACGATAATCAATTATCTTCAACCACTCAAAAAGTTAATACTGCTAAATATAAGAATATTAAAATCAATACTGATGGAAGTGTGAATGATTATGCTACTGAATACGAAAATCAAATAGCAAATTTAGAATTACGTTCTGATGATAAAGTTGAAATTAGTGAAGAACAAGTTGCGGTAACTACGAATTGGATAGAAGCAATAGATGAAGAAATAATTTACCAAAATGAGCGATTAATTGTAATTAATGATGAAAACGAGAAAGTAAATATTGAGAAGAGGATTGCAGATTTGGAGCAACAAAAATCTACTCAAATAGCTCAATTAAATACATTCCAAACAGAGCTTATTGCAGCTAAAGAGGCTAATAATGAACCTTTAGATAATGAAACTCTTGCTACAAATGAAAAACTTCAAAATCAGGTTGATAATGAAAATTCATCTATAAATTATAATTCAACCAATGCTAAAAACATTCTTGATAATTTAGAAGAGCTTACAGCCGAAGTAAATGCACTAAGAATAATGGCAGATGATACAGAAGATGAAGCGTATAAAACAGAAAACACTACAGCAAGACAAGAGAAATTAGCAGAAGCAGCCGAAATTACTCTTGATGCAAACGATAAGGAAATTGAAATAGCAACCTTGTACGAAAGAGCTAACTCAACAGAATTTAAAGATAACCAAACTACTGTAGACGCACTTTTAAAATCCATTGGCGGACAGTCAACAGACAATAACTATATTATGGCTGAAATGCTTAATGATGAGTCGGTTACTTTGTTTAATGAAGCTTCAGATGCTCGTCAACAAGCAGTTACTACTGACAATTTTAAACAGAAAAAAGATTTGTTAGATGAAGCAAGTAAATTAGAAAAAGAAGCCATAGAAAAACAACAAAATGCCATTGGGTTGTTAGAGCAAATAAGCTCAATTTCTACTATTGCTGCTACAAATAATAATCAAAATAATACAGAAGAAGATGTAATTGCTGAAGAGACAGCAAACAACAGTCAGCAAGTAACAAATAACGAAACTCAATCAACCAACAATAATACAGAAGAAGATATAATTGCTGAGGAAACTACAACAACTAGTAACAATAATCAGTTTTCAACCAATAACAGAAAGTCATTAACTAATAACTCTCAACAACAAGTAACGGTTTATGAACCTAAGAATATTGTACTACCATCAAAAGAAAGGAAACAAGAAGCTATTCAATTAGAAAAAGAAGCCATTACACTAAACCAAGAAGCTAAGCAACTGGATGAAACTGCTGAGGATACTAAAAATAGAAAGGAAAAACAAGCGTTAGTTGAAGAAGCAAAACAAAAAAGAGAGGAAGCGGATAGAAAAAATACTGAAGCAGAAGTAATTTATGCAGAAGTGAAAGAAATGGAAGCGGAAGAGGAAGTGTATTTAGAAGAATTAGCAACACAAAGAAAAGAGTTGGTGGCTACAGTTTTAACACCTGAGGAAGAAAGTTATGTTCAAAGTCTTACACTAGAAGAAAAATTAGCTATTACCAATACTCCTGAATTTAAGGAATATAAAGAATTAAAACAAAGTTCAAGAAGATTGGTGAAAGAAGCTCAGGTGGAATATGTTGCTGCAGATAAAGCTAAAGAAGAAGCTGACGATCAAAAACAATTAGGTGTTGCTCTTCAAGCTATGCAACAAGCAGCAGCAACTGAGGCTGATAAAAACAAATTGGCTAATCAAATGAAGCAGTTGGAAGAAATGATTGCCCAAAATGAACAAAAAGCAAAAGAACTTAGAGAAAAAGCTACAGATAAAGAGCAGCAAGCGTTAGATAAAAATAAAAATGCAAATAATATTGTAGCTAATAAAGATGGAAATACGGCTCTTGGCTTTGTTGCTCTTGAAAAAACAAATGATACTTCCTCTGAAATGTTAGCCGATTATACTAATGAAGTTAACAGCAGTCTTCCTGAAAATCAAAGAAAACAACAGGCTAACAATAAAGCTGAGGAAGCTATTCTTGCTGAAGAATCGTCAACTACTAACAATCAACAACAAACCAACAATAATACTGAGGAAGATATAATTGCAGAAGAATTAACAAGTACTAATAACCAACAGACGACCAATAACCAACAACAAAATAATAGTAATAACACAGAGGAAGATGTAATTGCTGAAGAAGCAACAACGAATAACAACCAGCAGACAACAAACAACAATCGACAAGCGAATAATAACCAAAAATCAGTAGCTAATATAGATGAAATTCCTCAAGAGTTAACAGAATCTATTTTTACCATCACATCACCAAACGAGTCTGCTTATAATGAAAACAAGAGAATACCAAAAAATCCTAAATTACCTGAGGGATTGGTATTTAAAGTGCAAATTGGGGCTTTCAGAAATCCAATTCCACAAGATCATTACAAAGGGTTTGCTCCTCTTATGGCAGAAGATGCTGGAAATGGAATTACTCGTTATACAGCTGGGCTATTCAAAACATTTAATGTGGCGGATATGGCTAAAAATGAAATTAGAACAATGGGTTATCCAGATGCATTTGTGGTAGCATTTTTCAATGGAAAAAGAATTAACATTAATGAAGCAAGAGCAATGTTGAACGAAACTGGAACTACAGAAAATGTTACTTTTACTAATGTAAATAATACCAATAATCAAACAATATCTAATAACAACCAAACAACAAACAGTAACCAACCAACTACAGAAGAAGTAAAAGATGGTATTTCTAAAGACGTAAGAAATATAGAAGGTGTTTTCTATACTATTCAGGTTGGTGTTTATTCTAATCCAATAACTGCCGACCAATTAAATAATCTTACTCCATTAAATAGTGAAAGAACTGCTAATGGTTTAATTAGATATACATCAGGAATTTATAAAAATATTAATGATGCTAATACAGCTAAAAATAGAGCTGTTAATTTAGGAATTACAGATGCATTTATTATTGCTTACCAAAATGGTAGTAAAATTAGTGTAGCTCAGGCAAATGAATTGTTAGGAAGTAATAACTCAACTTCTACAAATAATAATTCAACAATAGCTGAGACAACTAATGAGAATACTTTAACAGAAAACGGTACATTTAATACAAGTAATGACAATACTTCTACTAGTAACTCAACTACTTCAAATGAAAACAATGAAGAGTCAGTAAATGCAGAAGAAACAAGTAACACCAATGAAGAATCATCAGAAATAAATGAAACAACAGAAACAACCAATACAAATGAAAATGTAGTAGCTTCAAAGCCAAAAACTGACGAAGAATTACGTCAAGTTGCTGAAAGTTTAAACATTGTTTTTAAAGTGAAAATTGGAGAGTTTACAGATGAAATTACAAATGAAGATGCAGCTGTTTTATTAAAACTTTCTGATAGAAATATAGAAAACTTTGTTGATGGAGAAAAAACCATTTACACAGTGGGCAATTTACTTGATTATAAATCCGCACTAAACACTCAATTGGAAATGAAAGAACTGGGTGTTAAATCTCCTTCGGTTATTGCCTTTAAAAATAGTGCTATTATTCCTGTTGAGGAAGCTTTAGAATTAATAAAAAACGTAGAATAAAGCTTTAAATACCACCTTTCTTCTTTAAAAAAGTTAATTTTGTAATATAAATTATATGTTATGATTACAGAAACCGAAATTCAAGTAGAAGTAGAAAATACAGCCATCAAAGAAAATCATTTGGTTTTATATAATGATGATGTAAATACTTTTGATTACGTTATTGAGTTACTAATGAAAGTTTGTAACCATGATGCTATACAAGCAGAACAATGTGCAATGTTAGTTCATTATAAAGGAAAGTGTTCGGTTAAAAGAGGTAGTTTTGAAGTACTAGAACCTATGTTAGCCATTCTTTCTGATGCGGGACTAACAGTAGAAATAAATTAATTTTATTTTAAATTAAACATGAAAATAGCAGCAAAAATAATATCAGTTGTATTGGTAATAGCTTTAGTAGCTTGCTCTAAAGTTCCTATTACAGGTAGAAAACAAATGTTATTGCTTCCCGAAAGTGAGCTGATGAGCATGAGCTTAACTCAATACCAACAATTTTTAACAGAAAACCCACCTGTTGCTGATAATGTTGAAGCTACTAAACAAGTTAGAAGAGTAGGAGGAAGAATTGCCAATGCTGTTGAAAGATATTTAAAAGATAATGGACAAAGTAAATTAGTTAAAAATTACAGATGGGAATTTAATTTAGTAAATCAAAATATAGTGAATGCTTGGGCAATGCCAGGTGGTAAAGTAGTAGTTTATCAGGGCTTGTTGCCTGTTGCCAAAACAGATGAAGGATTAGCAGTAGTTATGGGACACGAAATTGCTCACGCTGTAGCACGACATGGAAATGAAAGAATGTCGCAAGGAATTTTGGCTGCTGCCGGTGGTGTTGCTTTAGCCGTTTATATGCGAGAAAAACCATCAGAGACACAAGCATTGTTTTTAGCAGCTTATGGAGTAGGAACAGGAGTAGGAATAATGGCTTTTGGTAGAAACCAAGAAAGTGAAGCAGATAAATTAGGAATGGTATTTATGTCAATGGCAGGTTACCAATCATCAGAGGCTATACCTTTTTGGGATAGAATGAATGCAGCAAGTGGGGGAACAAGTGTTCCAGAATTTCTAAGTACACATCCTCATTACGATACTCGTATAGAAAGAATTAAAGAATGGCTGCCAACTGCAGAAACTTATTACACTCCTTATCAACAATAAAAATTTAGGCTTTATTTTTGTATTTTCTTCATTATTGTTTTAATTAATTTCAATGAAGAAAATCTACTTAAATAATAATTACATCACAGTTTCGTTTATTTTTTCTATGAACAGAAACTTTCTCTTATTTCTTTTCTTATTTCCTATACTATTATTTTCACAAAATGAAAGTAATGGAAATGCCAACTATGGGAAAATAAAAGTTGAGAATAGTAATTTAAAAATCTATTCTCAAGCATATATGCATTATCCTACTATTTTTAAAGATTTTGATAGAAAAGCTAGATTTGATACCACATCTTTTGAAGGGAGGTATCTTGATACCACTTATGCGAATACCATTAAAATAGCTCCTGAATATCAATTCAGAGAAAATTATGAAATTATTGCATTAGACGTTTATGATGGTGGAAACAAAGAGGAAGTTTGGTTTAATTTCAAAAAAAATAGTGGTTACGCATCTCCCTTAACAAGAAATAACCCTGAAATAAATGCTTTTACAGGTATGGTTTGGGTGTATAAAGGAAATTTAACTCGAAAAGAATTTGCAAAGAAATATGTATTTAAAAAAAGAAAGTCTTTTTTAAAATTAAAAAAATACAGACAGTGGACAGACTTTAGAATTTATTATGATAATGATGCACAAGTTTTTACCATTCACCTAAAAAATCTTAGTGGATATATTGAATTTGAAGCTTATCCTAGATACACTTCAACCACTCGTAGTATAAAAGAAGCTCAAGAAAAATATGAAAAAATTTATGCAAATTACTTAAGGACATTAAAAAAAAGAAAGGTGAAATTTGATAAAAAACTAGCTAAAAGACAATCTGTTTTTTATACTTCTATAAATAAATATGATGAAGAATTATGGAAATCTTTCCAAACAAATTATATGACAGAAGAAGAAAGGCAACTTTCCAGAGAAGATTGGTTAATGTATTACGATAGAGTTATTGCCAATGAATTAAAAGCAATGGGAAATGCAACACCAATAATTGAAAATCTTATTAGAAGCATCAAAATAGATGGTTATAAAATTAAATCTATTCCCATGTTACCTAGCCAAAATTTTTCTGAAGAAAACAACATGGCTAAAACACTTTATGAGAAAAATAATGGAGACAAGTTAGCCATTACAAATATTTTAGTGGTTGATATTACCAACAAAAGATATCAAAAGTATGCAGGATCTAAAGGTTTAAAAACTATTTCGGTAGAACTTAATAAAAATGATGAATGTATATTAATAGCTTGGTTAAGAAATGGAGATATCGGGTATTTAACGGCTGATGAATTTAATAATATTGAGATAAATGATGAAAGACAAGCCATAATTCAATTGAATATTATAAGTAAAAAAATTGCTTCAGTACAAATGATAAGAAATCAGTTAAACTTCTAAAACCGATCACTATGAAAACATCAAAAACCATCCTAAGCATAGCTATAAGCATGTTTTTTATTACTAGTTGTCAAAATGATAATAACACATCTGATGATGTGCAAGGCTCAACAGATTTAACCTATGTGCCAAATGAAGGTAGAAAACTATCGTTTATTAAACCACCAATTTTAGGAAAAGAAATAGCGTTTGAAAATTTTACAATAGATGCACAAAAAGATGAAGAAATAATTACTGAGAATGGTACTAAAATTACCATTTATAAAAACTCGTTAGTTGATCAAGATGGTAATGTTGTAAGTGGTAAAGTAGAAATTAACTATAGAGATTATCACAATCCCTTAGAAGTTTATTTAAGTGGAATACCTATGAATTATGATTCGGTAGGAGTTGAGTATGTATTTGAAACAGCAGGAATGTTTGAGTTAAAAGCAGCTCAAGATGGAAAGAAAATTAGTTTAAAACAAGATGGAAAAATTGATTTAGACTTTGTTTCAACTAGTAACGAACAAGATTTTAACTTTTATAAATTTGATGAAGCTAAAGGAGAGTGGATTGTTGAAAGTAAAGAAATTAAAACTAACACATTGGTGAATTCTAACACTTCTAACACCGCTTTAATAAAACCTGTAGCTCAAAATAAAAAGAATTATGCTTTTGATATGGAGCTGGATAAGGGCAACTATCCAGAGTTAAGTCAGTATGAAGGTACTATGTTCGAAGTAAAAGAAGGAGAAGCATTTAATTCAATGTATTATAATGTACAGTGGGATAATGCTGAGGTGAAAAAACTTTCTGGCAACAACTATCAATTAACACTAATTAAAGAAGATACATCCATTTTGGTAAAAGTAAAACCTGTAGTGGCAACCAATCAGTATAAAAAAGCAATGAATAAGTACAATAACCAAATGACTGAAAATAAAAAGAAACAAGAAAACAGAAGTGAATTTGATGTTTATTCTACTTCAACTATAGCCTACAACACTAGTATGTCGGCTCAGTCAATTATTACTAGAGAGTTTACTTTAAATGGTTTTGGAATTTATAATCTTGATAAGCCAGGTATTATGCAACCTAATGGAGAAGTTAAAACA
Organism: Vicingaceae bacterium; assembly: GCA_965284565.1. Classification (GTDB taxonomy): domain Bacteria; phylum Bacteroidota; class Bacteroidia; order Flavobacteriales_E; family Vicingaceae; genus BRH-c54. Next base: position 347,323 of record OZ260100.1, on the reverse strand, counting down.
TTGCTAGTAAAGAGAAATGATGAAGAACAAAAACTTGATAAATTGAGTTATACTGTAGTTAACTTAAACAGAAATGCAATTGTAAATTTATTTGGTAAGCCCAGGTATTACAAGGGGGCTTTAACTGTTGTATGGTCTATTCTTAACGAAAGTGAGATGATTATCATTTATCCTGAGCAATTTAAAACAATGCAAGACAAAAAATTGATTATAAGTACTTATTCTATAGATGAAGGTATCTCCTTATTAGATGATATTATTGCCAATAGGTAGGTTTGAATAAATAAAACTTCTTTGCAATTAAAAAACGTTAAGCAATTAGCGTTTTTTTTATGCTCATAATTTCTGATTTGTCTTTTATGAAAAAAATAAGTTAAAAGGTTAACACAAACTTTATAGTTAAAAAATAAGCTAGTTGCTTCCTGCATGACAAATAGAGCTTGTGTCTTTCAGGAGGAACCTAGCTAGACAGTTAGTTCTGCTTTTTAAATTTAAAAAAAAGCACAAAAAAAGTCCCACCGAAGCAGGACTAAAGATTTTCATCTACGGCATATAGCCTTATTGTGATAAGATTAAAGATTAGGATTCTTTTTTTATTCACAAGGCAAATATATCATTTGTTTTTATAAAATAAAACTTTATTTTTAAGCATTCAATTTTAAGACAAATAGTTATGGCAAAAATTTTAGGGTTAGATTTAGGAACTAACAGTATTGGTTGGGCTGTGGTAGATGATGAAAATGAAGGAAAAAAACTCCAAGATAAAGGAGTTCTTATTTTTTCTGAAGGAGTTAAGAAAGAAAAAGGACAGGAAAAATCTAAAGCTGCTGAACGAACAGGGTTTAGAAGTGCTAGAAGAATAAAGTTTAGAAGGAAAATTAGGAAGTACCAAACACTTTTAGTGCTGGCAAAACACGATATGAGCCCTTTAACTGTTGAAGAAGTAAAAGAATGGAGGAAATCTAATTTTAAGAAATATCCGGCTAAACCAGAGTTTTTGGAGTGGTTAAGAACAGATGAAGATAAAAATATAAACCCATATTACAACAGAGACAAAGCAAGTCGAGTAAAAGTAAATAAATATGAATTGGGCAGAGCTTTATATCATATAGCTCAACGAAGAGGGTTTTTAAGTAATCGTTTAGACCAGTCTGATAAAGGAGTTGTTGAAAAACATCAGCCTGAACTTGAAATTAGAATTAATGAAGGGGCAAATGCTTTAGAGATTCAACAATTAATTATAGAATACTTTGAGCCTTTTGATATTCTAGAAAAAAAGCAAAAAGATTTAAATGCAGGAGAGAATGAACTTAAAAAACTTTACAACAGCCTTTCCAAAATATTAAAAGAAAAAGTTACAATAGATGAGATTAAACAAAAGCTTTTAGATAGATTGTTTAGAAAGGAAAATTTGGGAGCTGTAAAGAAAAATATTTCAGAATTAGATGAAGCAATAAGAGAAGCCAACTGTAAAACCTTAGGTCAATACTTTTGGGAATTGTATCAACATGACAGAAATAATTCAGAGAACAAAATAAGAAATAATTATACTTCTCGAGAAAATCATTACTTACACGAGTTTGAAGTCATCATTAAAACACAGGGTTTAGATGGCATAAACGAAGCTAAAAAAGACCCAAGCGAAAGATATTCAGGTGTAGTTAAAGAATTGTACAAAGCTATTTTTTACCAACGCCCATTAAAGTCTCAAAAAGGGTTGATAGGAAAATGTTCGCTTGAACCAAATAGAACTAAATGTTCAGTTTCCCGACCTGAATATGAATTGTTTAGAATGTACAGTTTTATTAATACCATTAAACTAAAAGAACCAACTGCTGAAAATTACAGGTTTCTAACTCAAAAAGAAAGAGCCGATATTAATTCTACCTTTTTAAGAAAGTCTAAACCTGCTTTCGAGTTTAATGATATTAAAAAAATACTTGGTTTAGACAATCATTACAACTACAAAGATAAAAGCACAGTATCGGGTTGTCCTACTATTTCAAATTTGAGAAATGTTTTTAGCGATGATTGGGAGAATACTATTTATGAAAACTATACAGATAAAATAATCAGAAATTTAAAAAACGATAAGCAAGAAGAAGTAAAATCGAAAGAAGATGTTATTGCCGATGTTTGGCACGTATTATCTACATTTACTTCTGATGAAAAACTGGTTGATTTTGCTAAAAACAAACTTCAGTTAAGCCGAAAAGATGCTGAGAAATTTTCTAAAATTCATTTGAAGAAAGATTACGCTTCATTAAGTCTTTATGCCATAAAAAAGATACTTCCATATTTAGAAAAAGGTTTGTTGTATTCTCATGCTGTTTTTATGGCGAATATGGACAAAATAATCAAACCAGAGCGATGGAAAAACAAAGAAGATAGAGAACTGATTGAAAAAGAAATTGGTGAAATTGTCAACAACCACCAAGAAGAAAACAAAATGTTGTTTGCTGTAAACAGTGCTTTGAAAATTTGTTTTGATAATCATCAGACCTATTCCAAAGAAGCAGAAACAGGCTATAAAGATGATGTGGAAAAGCAGCTTAAAAAAGAATTTGGACAAAAAACATGGGATAATAAGCCTAACAAAGAAAGCTTATTTTCAGAAGCATTTGATATTTTTATCCAACATTTGAAAGACCGTAAACACGCAGCTATTAAAAGAATTGACGAAAAGGTTATGGAGTTTTTATCTGATAATGATTTATTAATTCCACACACTTTCAATAAACTGTATCACCCTTCAGACATAGAAAAATTTCGCTCGGTTAAATTAACAGATAGAAATGGCAATGTTATTAAAATTGATGGTAAAGAGGCGATTGGTTTAGGTAGCCCTGATGTTGGTTTCATTAAAAACCCAATGGCAATGAAAGCCTTACATCAATTGAAAAAGTTGATAAACACCTTGATATTGGAAGGACAAATTGATGAAAACACCAAAGTAAATATCGAGTTATCTCGTCAGTTAAACGATGCCAATAAAAGAAAAGCCATTGAAAAATGGCAAAACGATAGGAAAGAACTGTTTCAAGAATATGAAAAAAAGATTAAAGAACTCTATAAAATTGAAACAGGAAACGAGTTGAAAGAAGTTACCGATGAAGATATTGAAAAGTTTACTTATGCTTTAGAACAAAGGAAAGATAAAAAACTGGTAAGTAAAGAAGATGTAATTAAATACGCTTTATGGGAAGAACAAAATCATATTTGTATTTATACAGGAAAAACAATTAGTTTGTCAAGCTTTTTAGGAGCAAACCCACAGTTTGATATTGAACACACACTGCCCAGAAGCCGTTCATGGGATAATTCGCAAATGAACAAAACGCTCTGCGATAAAACCTATAACCAACAAACTAAAAAGGAAAGAATGCCCATAGAATTATCTGAAAAGGATTATTCGGAAATTCTTCCTAGAATACAACATTGGAAAGATAAATACGAAGCTTTAGCCAATGAAATTGAAAAGAAAAAAAGAAGCACAAGAGGAGCAACAGAAAAAGAACAAAAAGATAAACTTATCCAAGACCGACATTACTTACAAATGGAACACGACTATTGGAAAGGTAAGTACAATCGTTTTGTAATGGAAGAAATCAAAGAAGGATTTAAAAACAGCCAGGCAGTAGATATAGGTATTATCTCCAAATATGCCACAGCCTATTTAAAATCGGTATTTAAAAAAGTGTATTCCGTAAAAGGCGAAATGGTTTCGGAATACCGAAAAGCTTGGGGATTGCACGATACGTTTAAAGACAAATGGGGAAGAACTCAATATAAGCCAAAAGACAGAAGTAATCACATTCACCATTGTATTGATGCGGTTACCATTGCTTGTATGAACAAAAATAAATACGATAAGTTAGCTCACGCTTGGGGTTTAGAAGATAAAGGGGAATTTGACAAAGCCAAAAAAGAATTAGAAAACGAAAAGCCTTGGGATACGTTTACGCAAGATGTTCGCAATTTAGAAAACGAAGTGTTTATTGTGCATCAAAATAAAGATGTATTGCCCATACAAACTAAAAAGAAATTTAGAAAGAGAGGGAAAATACAAAGAGATAAAAATGGCAAAATTATATATCAACAAGGTGATTCAGTAAGAGGTTCGTTGCATTTAGATACCTTTTATGGAGCTATTGCAAAAGATAAAAAAGGAGAAGTGCAAAAAGATGATGCAGGCAACATAAAACCCAATTATGTTGTTAGGAAAGAACTCTCCAAACTTAAAAAATCGGATGTAGCCAATATTGTAGATAATAACATTAGAGCTATTGTAGAGCAAGCCGAAAAAGATAACTTGATTTCTTTTAATAATAATGGGGCTAAAGTAAATGAAACGATTTGGCAAAATAAAGACAAACAAATACCACTTAAAAAAGTGAGGGTATTTACGCCATCAGTAAAATCACCTTTAAAAGACTTTAAAAAACACCCCGAACATTTTAGGTCTCAAAAAACCTATAAACAGCAATACAATGTAGTTAATGAAGAAAACTACTGCATGGCTATTTATGAAGGTTTTGACAAAAAAGGAAAACCAAAACGAGATTTTGAATTGGTTAATAACGTTGATGCCGGAGAATATTATAAATTAAGCAATAAGTCTCATCGTGCAAACCACGATTTAGTGCCTAATCCACATTTAAAATCAGGACTACCTTTAAAATATATCCTAAAAAAAGGCATATTGGTTTTGATGTATGATAAAAACCCTGATGAGATTTGGGAGTTGTCAGATAATCAGAAACTTGGTCGTTTATATGAGATAACGCAACTAGATGTTGAAAAATACGCTGAAATTAAATTACTTCATCATCAAGAAGCAAGAGAAAAGAAAGAAATAACAAAATTTATGGGACTTAAAACTGGAATGAAAGGAGGGAAAAATCTTGATAATTATAGAAAATTTCCATGGATTAAAATTGGTTATACTACTTTTGATTGTATTGTAGAAAATATTGATTTTAAAATTTTACCAACAGGTAAAATAGAAAAAATATAAATCTTCATTTTCTTGAAGATAAAAAGTTCTTTGACATAAACTGGTCGAACTCTCTTAACAGACCAAAATCAAACCACAACGCGAGCGAAGCGAGCGTTGTGGTTTGATTAAAGATTAGGAAGTACGATATTTGAAGAGTTAAGTTTTCAGCCTGATGTGATGTTGTGGTTTGATTAAAGATTAGGAAGTACGATATTCTAATCGTTTTGGAAATAGTGGGGTGTATTGTTGTGGTTTGATTAAAGATTAGGAAGTACGATATTGCAGCCCTATTTGTGTGTTTGTGTTGATTGGTTGTGGTTTGATTAAAGATTAGGAAGTACGATATTATTTATCAGTTTATAGTCCACCATTCGCAGGTTGTGGTTTGATTAAAGATTAGGAAGTACGATATTAAGCGAGAGATTTTTTCAATAAAAAAATAGGTTGTGGTTTGATTAAAGATTAGGAAGTACGATATTTTTCTCTCATAAATTCATCAACATCTGTAGGTTGTGGTTTGATTAAAGATTAGGAAGTACGATATTTGTAGATAATTCAGAAGTTTATACCGAAGGTTGTGGTTTGATTAAAGATTAGGAAGTACGATATTTAACGGTTCTTTATTTGATTATACAGGATTGTTGTGGTTTGATTAAAGATTAGGAAGTACGATATTTTTCTCTCATAAATTCATCAACATCTGTAGGTTGTGGTTTGATTAAAGATTAGGAAGTACGATATTTGTAGATAATTCAGAAGTTTATACCGAAGGTTGTGGTTTGATTAAAGATTAGGAAGTACGATATTTAACGGTTCTTTATTTGATTATACAGGATTGTTGTGGTTTGATTAAAGATTAGGAAGTACGATATTGTATGATTATACTCATGTTTCAGGTAATAAGTTGTGGTTTGATTAAAGATTAGGAAGTACGATATTCTATCAAGAATTAAGAACTAGATCCGATAGGTTGTGGTTTGATTAAAGATTAGGAAGTACGATATTTCTATTGCTTTTCAGATAGGAATAAGAGAGTTGTGGTTTGATTAAAGATTAGGAAGTACGATATTATTACTTTATTATGAAATTCACTGTATCAAGTTGTGGTTTGATTAAAGATTAGGAAGTACGATATTTATTTAAGTACAGCAACTCCAAGTCCAAATGTTGTGGTTTGATTAAAGATTAGGAAGTACGATATTAAAACGAAAAATTATGATAACACACAGAGAGTTGTGGTTTGATTAAAGATTAGGAAGTACGATATTAGTTGCTGCTGAAGCTTCTAATAGTCATAAAGTTAAAAAGAAATATCGTTACTAAAAATGCTCCTTTTAAAGATGTAATTGCTTTAATTGGGGCATTTTTTTAATTCAAAACTTTTGTCTTTAAGGAGAAATCCAGCTAAAAGGTTAGTACAAACTTATAGTAAAAAAATAAGCTAGTTGCTTCCTGCATGACAAATGGTGTTGGTGTTCTTTAGGAGGAACCTAGCTAAAAGATTAGTATAAACTTATAGTTAAAAAAATAAGCTGGTTGCCTCCTGTATGACAAATGGAAGGTTGTCCTTCAGGAGGAATCTAGCTAAACAGAAAGTTTGGAGTTTTAATTTGAGTTAAAAATATTAAATTTGATATAAGATTTAAAGTAAAATTAATGTTAAAAGGAAATTACTTTGTATATATCACAACAAATCCGAAGAAAACAGTATTATATACAGGGGTAACAAATGATTTGAAAGTAAGAATGCGACAACACTATGAAAATAGGGGTAATCCAAATTCATTTGCAGGGAAGTATTTTTGTTATCAGCTAATTTATTATGAAAGATACACAGATGTAAATATGGCAATTGAAAGAGAGAAAGAAATTAAAGATTTGAGTAGAGAGAAAAAAGAAGCATTAATTGCTCAAGAAAATCCTAAAAGGAAATTTATTATAGTTTAAAATAAAAAATAGTAACTAATTGAATAGCTAGTTGCCTCCTGCATGACAGAGAGAGAGTTCATGTCTTTCAGGAGGAATCCGACTAAAGGGGTAGTAAAAAAATCTTTATAGTTAAAAAAAAGCTAGTTGCCTCCTGCATGACAAATGGGGTGGGTTTTAAGCTAAAACAATTCCAATTGTGTTGGAGTTTTAATATTATCCTGTTTTACACTACCCCAATAATTCATAATATTTCCAAATTGCTTATCGGTAATTCGTAAAATGCTAACTTTACCTAATGGCGGCAACATACTTTTTATTCTTTTTTCATGAACATCAGCACTTTCACCACTAGCACAATGTCTCGTATACACAGAAAACTGCATCATGCTAAAACCATCTTGCAGTAGTTTTTTTCTAAATAAAGAAGCGTTTCTTCTGTCTTTTTTAGTCTCGGTAGGTAAATCAAAGAAAACAAATAGCCACATAACCCTATATGCATTTAGTTCCATAATTTCGGATAAATAATTTTTTTACTACTCCCTGCAAAACATTGTTGAAGTGAACTTGTGGTTTTGTTTAGAGCCACCATTAATGGGCTAACTTGGTTTTGATAATATACATTTTGAGTAAGTATGCTTAGTAATTCTGCTTTAATTTCGGTAGTAAGCTCTGTTGTGTCGTAATTATTTATTATTTCAAGTACTTTAATATCAACAAGCGGACGATAGGGTTCCATAATATCATCAGCCAAACAAAAAGCGTTGTATTTATTTCTGTGGTGAATACCAATGGTATTTAATAAACCACTTCCGGCTAATGCTCTCGCAACAGCAGCTCTCAAAACAATGTATCCATAATTTAAAAAAGCATTAGGATGTTCGCCATACCGTTCTCTTTTAAAATCAAAATCAAAAATGTGCTTCCAATAATAAGCCGCAGCAGCACCTTCTCTGTTATCACTATCTCCACTTAATACTTTCGAAGCATAATAATTTAGAGGAGTATTGGCCTGTCCAATTTTCTCAAGTAATTGAGCTTGATGTTGAATTTTTGTTTTAACCGTTTGTTGCCACAGTTGTTTTTTTAAGGGTTCGGAAGCATTAATTTGTGCTTTAAAAAATTCATGTTGCAGATGATGCCCGTCTAAGTTCATTAACATTGAAGAAGGCATGTGCTTTTCATTACAAAAAATTACAGCAACATTGTTATTAATCAATTTGTTTATTGTTGGCAAAGAAATATAACTTTCTTGATTCTCAATTACAACAAAGCCAATGTCTTCGATTGGAATACTAGCTTCTTTTACGTTTGTTTTTATAATCAACTGTTCGTTCCTTGTTGTAAGTGAACTTTTGTTGCCAAAAAATAAGGTACGTTTAATCATAATATTTTTTTGGGCTTAAATGTACAAAATATTAATCTGTTTATCAATGAGTTGTACTGTGTAAGTTGTTTCTTAGAGATATTGTTGAGTTAAATTTTCATTTTTAGTATGTTTGTGATTCTTAAAAGAGTGATTTAACCTCCAATATTTGTTTAATGCTTTTGCAAACGAAGAATAAGAGTCCGTTTACGGCTTGGGTTTTATCACTCTTTATTTTTAATCAATAATCTTTTTCTTTTTATCTACTAATTTATTATTTTGCTCATAATTTTTAATGTCTTATTGTATATTTGTGGTATAGAACGAAGACCTCGGTTAGTCCCTTGGGCGTAGTCTCTATAGAAAAGCAACTTTAATAGTTGCTTTTTTTGTTTTAAACCGTATAACATATTTCCTTATTTATCAGGTGGTTGTGTTGTAGTCTTGGTTTTTAGTTTAGAAATCCAAATAAAATAGTAGTTTTTTCAAACAACTTGTTAAAAAATATTGGTTTTTTTGATTTAATTGCTATTTTTACTGCCCAATTGTTAAATAATTAGAAACAGATGCTACCCTCAAAAGGGAGTTACATCTGACCTATAAAAAATAATAAATAAGAGCAGATGAAAGCAGTACATGTAGTTGTTGAAGAAATTATAAAAAAATCTCCATTTTTAGAAGAAGCATTAGCAGAAGGTTTAATTAACTTGTCATCATTATCTCGTCAGATTAAAGCAGAAATTGACGAAGAATTAAATAAAGATGTTAAAATTGGAGCTATCGTTATGGCTTTAAAAAGGTTATCACCAAAGTTTGACCCTACTTTTCAAATTAAAATTAGAAAAGTGGTAAATAAATTAGGAGATATTACTGTTCGTTCAAAAATTACTTATTATACTTTTGAAAATTCTGAATCTTTAATAGATTGTCAATCGCTATTGCTTAAAAAACTTAAAGGTAAAAAAGATATTTTCTTTGCTTTTTCTCAAGGAGTTTATGAAACTTCTATTATTTTAAGTGATTCAGAAAATAATGATATTAATGATATTTTTAAGAATGAAAAACAACTGCAAGCCTCAACAGGACTTTCGTCATTAACCATTAAATTACCAAGTGAAAATGCCGATGTTTCAGGAATTTATTACTTTATCCTTAAGAAATTAGCTTGGGAAGGAATTAATATTTTAGATATTATTTCTACTATGCATGAGTTTACTATTATTGTAAATGACGAAAATATTGACAGGGCTTTCTCAATTCTTAAAAACATTAACAGGTTAGGATAGCCTATTTTACAGTTTATAAGCCAATCCCCCTACTTTGGAGGGATTAGGGGAGGATAATCTCTAATCTAAAACTTTCATCTTCCGACTCCTGACTTCGGTCTTCTAACTTCATTTTAATCCTCCTGATTTTCATGAAATTCTTTAGAAATTTCCTCAAACTTAATAATGTTATCCTTATCGATAAAGTTTAGTGGAGTACAAACACCATCTCTACAGCTGTAGCATTTAAGTTTATCTTTAAACACAGCAGACTTATAAATGGATTTTCCGAGTAACATTCTTGCAGCCTCCTGAACTCCTTCAACAATGGAAGGGTGAGGGTGAATCATGTGTGCCAATTCTTCAATTCCTTTATCCATATACATTAATAAAGCAATGGTTTGGATAGCTGAGGAAGCATGATAACCCACAGCTCTCATTCCTAAAACTTTCATCTCAGCATCATCAGAAACAATTAATTTAAAGAAACCTTGAGGTTTTCCCATAGAAATTGCCCTAGCAATGGTAGAGTAGTCTACTTTTGCAACTTTGTAAGGTATGTTTTGTTCCCTAAGTATTTGTTCGTTAGCCCCAACAGAAGCAACTACTGGATCCAAAAACATTATGGTAGAAACGTTTTCGTAATTTATAGGGTTCAAAGCTTTGGTAGAAAACATTCTAGCAACGGCATGTCTGGCTTCTCTTTCTCCAACGTTATAAAGTGGCAATCTTCCTGAAACATCACCCACAGCATAAATATTCGGGATATTGGTTTGTGTGTCATTATCTCCAATATGTACACCTCTATTACTCATTTTAACCCCTGCATTTTCAATGTTTAATTTTTCAATATTTGGAATTCTTCCAATAGAAATAAGTGCTTTTTCTACATGAATAACTTCACAAGCACCATCAGCATGTTCAATTTCATATTCTACTTCTCCATTAATAATTTCTAATCTTTTTAAGTTGGAAGTTTGGTGTATGGTTACATTTTTCTTTTCCATATTACTGGAAATCAAATTAGAAATATCTTCGTCTTCAAAAGGAAGAATTCTTTCGGCCCTATCAATAATATATACTTTTGTTTTCCCGAAATTGGCAAACATAGTAGCAAACTCACAACCAATAACACCAGCACCAATAACAACCAAACTTTTAGGGAAATCATCTATGTGCATAATACCATCACTAGTTAAAATAGTTTTTTCATCTACCTCAATATTAGGAAGAACTCTTGGTCGGCTACCTGAAGAAATTACCGTGTTTTCGGCATAAATTATTTTTTCAGAACCATCATCTTTAGTAATTTTTATTTCTTTATTGGTTACAAAGCTTCCTAAACCTTTTTCGTAAGTAATTAATCCTGTTTCGGCATGTATAATTCTGAGGTGACAAGATAACTGAAACTTTCTCTCAAAAATGGCTTCCTCAATGGTTTTTTTAACTTCATCAAAAGTAATGTCTAAGTTTCTGTCAGCTCTTTCTTTTCCTAATTCATCATACACTTTTTTGAAACGAGAGGAAAGTTCCCACATGGTTTTTGAAGAAAGTGCTCCATTATAAATCCCCGCACCTCCTAATTTATCTTTTTCAATTAAGATAACTTTTTTTCCAAAATCTATAGCTCTCATTGCTGCTGCATATCCTGCTGGTCCACCTCCAATTACACACAAGTCGTATTTTTCCATAGTTGATAATTCCTTTTTAATCGCTAATTGATTAGCTTGTTAATCAGTATTCTTCAGCCCAATTTTTTAGTTCTTCTTCCGTCCATAGGTCAGGAAAAAATACTCTTCGCTGATATTTGGGGTGTAAATATTTTTGCCAATCACTACCCCCTGTTGCTTCAATTACTTTATCTTTAGATTCTAAGTATTGCTTTGCAGCATTTAGATGAACTATAGGCCATTTAATATTAAATTCTATATCTAGATCTTTTAATGCCTGAATTAATTCAGGGTTGTTCTTTTCAGATGCTGGCATGGCAATATATTTTTGCCAGATATTTTTATCTTTATATTGTTCTGCCATAGCTATAAACTGACCTAAATATTTTTCTTCAAAATGTTGAAGTGTTAATGATTTCTTGCCTGTTTTATGATCTTTTCCAGCTGCTTGCCAATAAATATTTTCAAAAAGGTAAGGAAAATCATAAATATCGGTAAGGTTGTTTTTTAATCTGGGATCAACTAAGTTTTTAATGTCTGTTGCACAAATTTCTGCCTGACGAAAAGAAGCACACTGAAAACCACTTGCTGGTGTAAGTGTAAACCTAAATTGGTTATATTGTTCAGGATCCATTCCTAAACGCATTACATCAAAAGAATTGGCAAGCATTTGAATATACCTGTTCATTCTTCCCACTTTTTCAATAAAATAATCTGCAGTAATATTTTCTTTTTCACATACCTGATACATTTCATGCAACATCATATTTAGCAACAATTCTGTTACTTGGTGATACATGATAAATACCATTTCATCCGGAAAATTTGTTCTGGGTTTTTGTAAGCTTAATAAAGTTTCAACTTCAATGTAATCCCAGTAATCAATAGGTTTTGCGTGTAATAATCCTTTTAAGTAGGCTTCTGGGTCTTGACCTAAATTTTTATATTTATCTTCAATTTGTTGTAAAAGGTGAGTGTATTTCTCCATATTTTTTTATCAAGATGTTAAATCAGTAACAATATTATTAAAATTATCACAGAAAAAAGATGATAAAAGTTATAAATTAGTACGAATTATAAAAGAAAATATAGGTAAAGTTGTAATTTAAGTTGTTTAAAGTATTTAATTATCACCTAGCCAGTCTATAGCTTTATTATAGTCATTAAAAACTTTTGTAGGAGTTTTTGGGCGATTAAACTTTACGAAAAAATTAGCTATCATTCTAGTTGGCATATTATTAACTACAATGGCAATTTTTTTTCGGATGGGTAATATTTCGGGGTCATTGGCAAAAAAGTTTCTAGCATCATTAGAAATGCTAGAATATCTGTTTCGAGCATCAACTACAACACAAAAAGGTTGGTTGTTAGTAATTTTTATAAATGCTTGGTCTATTTCTATGGCATCTTCAAGTTCAACTTCGTAATCATCTTCAAATTTTAAAAGATAAAGATTATGCTGTAAATGAATAATTTCTGCATGATTTAATTGAGTATTAGTATGTTTTGCTACCATATTGGTTGCTAAGGTAATATATAAGTTGTAGATTTAAAATTAATTTTTTAATTATTTTCGTTTTACCAATGCATAAAAGTCATTTTCTAAGGGTAAATAGCCTTGGTCGTAACAGAAATAATATACATTACCTGTTTTGGTTGTGTAAATAGATGTGAAATGGTTGAAATCAAAATCTTCATCCAATAATTTTTGCTTTGTTACTTTGCATTTATCATTTGGATTTAATTTCTCGAGAATTCTCCAATTTTTTCTAAGCCTATTATTGGTGTTTCTAATAAGATTAGTACTGTCTTTATTAATTTTGTTATTGTAGGCATTACGGCAATAATCTGAACAAAATTTCTTATCTGCTCTACCTGAAAAAGATTCATTACATTCTAAACATTGCTGTTTTTGCATAGTATTTCAACATGATTGGAAGCGTAAATATAAATATTTTTAGCTATCCATCAAATTCTTACTTTTGAATTATAAAATTCTCATAGTAAATTATGGATAAAAAAATTATTAAATATTTAAAGAAAAATAATGTACTAACTATTGCTACATCTATTAACAATCAACCTTATTGTGCCAATTGTTATTATGTTTTTGATGAGCTTAATTTTCATTTTGTTTTTTTATCTGACGAAAGTACCAGACATATTTCTGAAGCTATAGAAAATAATAAAATTGCAGGAACAATAACTACTGATAATAAATCTATTGCAAAAATTCAAGGAGTGCAGTTTGTGGGTGAGTTTATTATTCCTGATGAGGTAGAACAAGCTGTTTTTTATGAATTTTATTATGCTAAATATCCATTTGCAAGAGCAAAACCATCTAAAATTTGGGCAATAAAATTATCATTTATTAAAATGACAGATAATACTTTAGGGTTTGGTAAAAAGTTACTTTGGGAGAAGGTGTAGGTGTTAGGGATGTAAAGTTTATTCTAAAACATTAACCTCTGCAACTCCGTGGATAAGGTATTTTCTTTTTGTAGTAAGTTCTTCGCACAGATAGCGAGTTCTTCTTTTCTCTCCTTTTTTAAAGGTTCTCTTATTGTTTAAAGTGAAAACAGTTCCATGCGCTAATTCCATTAAGTGAACTAAGTTATTGGTTGGATTGTATTTGTTTAACGCCTTGGTCAACAGAACATCTGCTTGCGATGAAGCTTTGGGTTGCTTGGCATGTTTTATAACCACAGGAGTTAAATCGTTAGGAAATACTTTGTTTTCTAATAAAACAGTAAGCAATTCTGTAAAGGTATTTTTCCATTCTTTTCCATGCGGATTTATTTTGTTTTTGTATTTGTTCCACACCAATAAATGAGCAAATTCATGCGTAAGTGTAATTAAAAAAGAGTAGGAGTTAAGGTTTTGGTTTACTGATATTTTGCAAAGATGTTTTCCTACTTCGCCTCTAAAATCGCCTAATTTGGTAGTTCTTTTTTTGGTAATGTTTAATATAAAAGGTGTTTGTGTAAACCAATTTTTTAAAATGGGCATACTTGCTTCAGGTACATATCTCGATAATATTAAACAGTCTTTTTCCGTCATCTTAGATTAAGAAAAAATAGTATAAACAATCCAACTAGAAATATAAGCCAAAGCTCCCATGTAAACAACTTGAATAATAGGCCATTTGTATGATTTTGTTTCTCTATAAACAACAGCAAGAGTAGCCATACATTGCATAGCAAAAGCATAAAATATTAATAAAGAAAAGGTGGTCGCTTTGTTATAAAGTCTGCCGCCTGTTTCGGGGTTTTTTGCTTGTAGCATTTTTTCTCTGATGGAAGTTGTGTTGTCTTCATCACCAACACTATATAAAGTTGCCATAGTACCAACAAAAACCTCTCTAGCGGCAAAAGAGGTTACCAAAGAGATACCTATTTTCCAATCGAAACCTATTGGTTGAATTAATGGTTCAATAGTTTTTCCTAAATAAGCGGCATAAGAAGCTTCTAATTTTTCTGAGGCTATTAAATTGTTTATTTCGTCTTTATTTTCGTTTTCATAAGCAGGTGAAGTATATTTTTCTTCAATTTTTTCAAAGGTATCTCCCGGTCCATAAGAAGAAAGTCCCCATAATACGATAGAAATGGCAATGATTATTTTTCCCGCTTCAAAAAGAAATATCTTTACTTTATTATAAACCGAAAAACCTACATTAGACCATCTAGGTAAGCGATAAATAGGCATTTCCATAATAAAATTCGATTTTCCTTTAGATTTTAAAATCCATTTAAAAACTAAAGCGGCAAAAAGTGCTGCAAGGAAACCAATAAGATAAAGTCCCATCATTACAATTCCTTGCAGGTTAAAAATACCCACTTGCTCTTCTGCGGGAATAACCAATGCTATTAATAAGGTATAAACCGGAATTCTCGCTGAACAACTAATTAATGGAGCTACCATTATGGTAATTAATCGCTCTTTTAAATTAGTAATAGAACGTGTACTCATAATTGCTGGAACAGCACAAGCAATAGAGCTTATAAGCGGAATTATGGATTTTCCATTTAAACCAAAAGGACGTAAAAGTCTATCCATTAAAAAACTAACTCTAGACATGTAACCGGTATCTTCCAAAATGGTAACAAAGGCAAATAATAAAGCAATTTGTGGAACAAAAACTACAATTCCACTTAGTCCTGCCAATATACCATTAACAATTAAGTCGCTTAAAACACCTTTAGGCATCCAACTTTCTACTAAACCGCCAAGCATGGCAAAACCTTCTTCAATAAGTTCCATTGGGTATGCCGACCAAGAAAAAATAGCTTGGAAAATAACAAATAGGATGCTTAAAAAGATGAGGTATCCGTATATTTTATGAGTTAAAATATTGTCAATTTTTTTGGTTCTATTTATCCATCTGTTTGCTTCTCCACCTTGCAAACAAACAGAAAGTACGGTTGTTATTTTTTCATATCTTTCTGAGGGTGTTAGTTTGTCTGATGAAAAACTTGCTTTTTTAAATTGGTATTTAGATACAATTTCTTTTAGTTCATTTATTCCTTTTTTTATTCGAGCATTTACTGGAACTACAGGGATTTGTAATAAAGCGGATATTTTATCTAAATCGATACATTGATTACTTTTTTGAAGAAGATCCATCATATTTAAGACCAACACAACAGGTTTTCCTAAATCTATAATTTGGGTACAAAGAAATAAGTTTCTTTTTAAGTTAGTAACATCTGCAACTACAATAATTAGTTCATCATCATTAACATTTTTAATGGTGTTGGCGGCAACTCTTTCATCCTCAGCTTCTGGATTTAAGCTGTAAGTTCCAGGTAAATCAACTACTTCAATTTGTTGGTTATTAATATTGGTATAACCCGATTTTTTATCTACAGTTACTCCAGGAAAATTTCCAGTTTTTTGACTCAACCCTGTTAAAGCATTAAATAAAGAACTTTTACCAGTATTGGGGTTGCCAACAAGGTAAATAGTTTTTATAGCTGCGTTATTTTTGGTTGATGAACTCAGTTTGCGTTAGTTTTTTCGATTAAAATTTTTTTTGCATCTTCTTTTCTAATGCTAATATAATTGAGTCCAGAAGTAATTAGGATTGGATCTTTTAACGGAGCAATACGATCAAGTTTTACGTCTTCGCCAACAATAAATCCCATATTTAGTAATGATTCTTCTAACTGTTCATCAAGTATTTGAACAATCTGAGCAGATTCATTTTCTTTAAGTTCATCTAAGGTCATCAGCAATAGTTATTTAGATTTAGTCTAAATAGAGGGTCAAAAGTAGATTAAAAAGCTGATATTTTCAATGATTTTTATCAGAAAAAATTGGATAAACTCCATTTAGGACAAGTATTGCATTTGTCTTTTTTTCTTAAGAAACAAGAGGAGAGGGATAATAATACTACAAAAGAGATGATAAGGTATTTTATTTTTCGTTGCATAATGCTAAATTAATTAATTTTTTAGACTATAAAACGTCAAAAATAGTAAGAGTGTTATTATTTGATTAATAAACCTTTTATTTTTTTTACATTTGTGGCTTATATTCTATAATGATAACACTTTTTGAACACATAGGAGCTTATTTTATCTTATTATCTAGGGTATTTAAAAAACCAGATAATTATAAGTTAATTTTTAAACAAACTATTCATGAAATGGTAAGTTTAGGAATAGGTTCTCTTGGTTTAATTGCCATTATATCAGTTTTTATGGGTGCTGTTGTTACCATACAAACTGCTACTAATATGAATAATCCATTACTTCCAGGTTATTTGGTTGGTTTTGCAACCAGAGAGTCGTTTATATTAGAATTAGCACCAACGGTAATGTCATTAATTTTAGCAGGAAAAATTGGTTCTAATGTAGCTTCAGAAATTGGAACTATGAGAATATCAGATCAAATAGATGCACTGGAAATAATGGGAGTAAATTCTGCGTCATATCTTGTATTTCCTAAAATAGTTGCTTCTTTAATTTTTATCCCAATTATTGTTATTTATAGTATGGCTTTAGGAATTATTGGTGGGTTATTGGTTTCTATGTATTTTGATGGAATGACACTAAACGATTATATCTTAGGAATTAGATTTGATTTTAAAATGTTCTCTATTACCTATGCTTTAATCAAATCTGTATTTTTTGCATTCATTATTACTAGCATACCGTCTTATTTTGGTTATTATGTAAAAGGTGGAGCATTAGAAATAGGTAAAGCCAGTACTAAATCGGTAGTTTATAGTAGTATAATTATTCTTATAATTAATTACTTGCTTACACAAATGTTATTGGTATGATAGAAGTAAAGAATTTATATAAGTCATTTGGTGATCATCATGTGTTAAAAGATATTTCTGTGAATTTTGAGCCTGGAAAAATTAATTTAATAATAGGAGGGAGTGGTTCAGGAAAATCTGTTTTAACCAAATGTATGGTAGGTTTACACGAAATTGATAGTGGATCTATTATGTATGATGGAAAAGAGTTTACTACTATGAATTTTAAGCAAAAGAAAAAAATTCGTAAAGACATTGGAATGCTTTTTCAAGCATCAGCATTGTTTGACTCTCTTACTGTTGAAGAAAATGTGTTGTTCCCTTTAGAAATGTACACAAAACAAACAAAAAAAGAAATGCTGGAGAGAGTAAATTTTTGTTTGGATAGAGTAAACTTAGAAAATGCCAATAAACTTTACCCTGCTGAGCTGAGTGGCGGAATGAAAAAGAGAGTAGGGATAGCTAGGGCAATTGCTTTAAATCCAAAATATCTTTTTTGTGATGAGCCTAATTCCGGATTAGATCCTTTTACAGGAATTGTTATCGATCAATTAATTCAAGAAA
The DNA here is from genome assembly GCA_965284565.1 of Vicingaceae bacterium. Classification (GTDB taxonomy): domain Bacteria; phylum Bacteroidota; class Bacteroidia; order Flavobacteriales_E; family Vicingaceae; genus BRH-c54. The sequence continues at coordinate 329,268 of OZ260100.1, read as the reverse complement.
TTACTAAAGAGTATAACATGACTACCATAGTAATTACACATGATATGAACTCTGTTATGGAAACAGGAGAAAATATTATGTTTTTATATCAAGGTAAAAATTGGTGGCAGGGGGATAACCATGAAATTGTTAAAGCTGATAATAAAGAATTATCAGAATTTGTCTTTGCTTCTAAAATAATGAAGCAGTTTAGAAATGCTTAGGTAATAGTTAAAATTAAGGTATAAAAAAAACCGCTATGAATTCATAGCGGTTTTTGTTTTAATGATTGTTATCATTTATTTGACACTAGCTGTGCTAAATTTATTTTTTTACCATTTTTTTGGTAGCGATAAGTTTACCATCAGCAATAAGAGAGTAAGTGTAAGTCCCGGAACTTAGGTCATTGCCGTAAACGGTGAGTTTTCCGTTGCCCTTTTCGGTTAGGTTAACAGTTTGTATCATTTTTCCACTAAGGTTGTAGAAAATAATTTCTGCCTGCTGCACAGCTTCGGGAATAAAGTAATTAATAACTGTTTGTTCAGCAAACGGATTAGGTGCATTTTGTTCTAAAACAATGTTTTGATTATCTTCTAATATAACTTTTAGCTCATTGATGAGCTGTTTTTGGGTAGTTTCATCATTTTCTTGTACGGAAGCATTGCTCAGTTGGCACAATAAAGGTAAAATACCGCTCAAACAATTTTCTAAAGTAGTTAGCCTGTCATTTAAGTTGCTGATAATTGAATCTTTATCATCTAAAGCTGCTTGTTGGTCTTGCATCCCTTTCATTAAAATAGCGATAAAAGCATTGTAGTTTAACCCTTTGTAATTGATAGCCGCACTGGTTTGATTGCCAAGAGAATCATACTGAGCAGGAAAAGTATGTTCACTAACCAATTCAGGTAAAATTAGTTCTACTTCCTGAGCAATAAAACCATACTGTCTTTCGCTACCAAATTTAATTTGAGGAGTTGAAACGGTATCAAAAAAGAACGTTTTAGGATTTAACTGTTGAATAATATTGCTAACATTAGCAATAGTATCTATATTGGTTTTAAATTGCTGGTCGGAGGTATAAAAAATACCACTACTACCTGTCCCTACTCCATTTATATAAACATCTCCTTCAAACCAACCTGCATAGCTAGCTCCTTGAAAATATCCCCCTATACTTCCTGTTCCATTCGATTCTACTTTTAAGCCATAAGGTAAACTAGAAGATGTAGAATTATTTCTGATATAAACTCTAGCGTCTGTAGTGTTACTACAATCAACATCACCCATTAGTATTTGCCCTGTTCCAAAGAGATCACTAAATAAAAAATTATTATTATCTAAAGGAATTTCATAATTGCCTGTTAATGGGTTTTGAGGATCTGAACAATAATTTCCAAAATCTCCACCAAAATCTGCTTCTACGTAAATAATATTACCAAGAGAATCTACAGCTAGTACACCATTACCAGGATTGGCAATATCAGGAGTAGAGGCAGTTAAATTCTTTAAACGTACACCACTACTTCCTCCCGGGGTTGCCGCACTACCATTGCCCGGGTCAGCGGTAGAAGAGGTAATGACTAGTCTGTTGGAAATAGTACCTGCTAAATTAATAGCGGTTCCTATTTCAACTCTTCCCATAGCATTCATCAGCATTTTAACAGACCCCACATTTTGCCACGAAAAAGCATTTCTGTTTTCTATTTCAGAAATTGCATCTACAGCATCCGTGTTATACTCCCAATCTTTACCTACCATAAAGCGTTGCACGGGAGCTATATTTGATACACTATCCTGATTTTGATGAATGACAGCGAGTGTACTTAAAGCACTACCTGTTTGTGTAACATCTAAGTTACCAAACAGAGAAGGAACAAAAACACCATTACTTCCAGCAACATTTAGCATCCCCATACGGCTATTCGGTACATCTGAAGGACGACAGGATAAAAATAATTCTCCACCATAAGCACTTCCTGTAAAATTTTTAAAAGGTGTTTTTATATCCAGATGAAACTTGGCAGAATCTTCATTCAACCCTACATAGCCATCTGAGCTGTAACCTGCATAGCCTGTTAATCCGTTAGCGATATGCAGCCAATTGGTCATGGCACCTGCATTTCTGGAATCGGGGGAAAAAAAACTGAAAGGTTGTGTTTCAAATTGATTAAAAATAAATTGCCCTAAATTCACTATCCCCATTTGAGTGCCATTAAAACCAACCCCTGTGAAGTTATTAGTGAAACGAATGGCATTAAAGTCTGCTGAATCTGAATTTGCTTGGTGTAAATGTAACCTATCTGCCGGAATAAAAGTTAATCCTAAACTATTTCCCATACCTATTCGTCCATCAGCAATTCCTGTCCCTCCTGCCATTGTTCTCATTCTTAACGTATTGTTAGTTCTAATGTTTAAAAAAAAGTTATTATTTGTTCCTAAATATTCTGTGCCTGTTCCAAGAGCATTACCTCCTAATGCCCAATTTTGAGCATTTAAATAAGAACTTGCTGCCAATAATACTGATAGTAGGTAGATTTTTATAATTGTTGTTTTCATAAGATAAAATTTAAAAAAATTAATATTTTATCTTATTAACTGAATAAATCCCTTTTGCTTAGTATTGGTTATAAAATAATAAACTCCCGAAGGACATTCTTTGCCTTTTGGAGTTTTACCATCCCATTTGTTATTACTATAATTTAAAGTAGTAATTTTATTCCCCCATCGGTTGTAAATAATAATAGTATCGTTTTCGCTTATTAAAGTAGGCATCCAAAAATCATTTACATTATCATTGTTTGGAGTAAATGTATTGGGGTAAATAATATCTTCTGTTTTTATAGTATCATTCACATTGGTTTCTACTTTAGTAACTGAAACATCGTCTATATAATAATATGATCCATCCATCCATCCGCCACTAACATTAGTCCAATTGGTGTTTCCATTAGTGGTAAATACCCCTATGGTAATGTATTTTTCTCCACCGGTTGCCATAAATGTACCTGTAATTTCTGTCCATTCAGTTTTGCTGGTAACAGGGTCATTTATAGGGCTTGTTATTTGAGGAGTATAAGGTAAAGCTAAATTGCTTGAAGAAGAAACAGGGGTAGATGAAAGATAAGCTCCAATGTTATTACAAGCAATTCTAACACTATCAGCTAAAGAGACAAAAAAACTTACTTTATATTGTCGTCCTGCACTTAGTGAAGATATTAATTCACATTGAATATATTCACGATAATCATGTTCAAAAACATAGTCTTTTGTAAATATTCCAGCATAAGAGACTCCTGTTTTAGGTAGTTGCCAACCTAGCAAATTCGAAGGAGTACCCGATCCATTACTTCCTGCACAAATATTATAATAATCAGGAGAAGCAAAGGTTGGGCTGTACCATTCTTTGACAGATTGAAAATCACCAATATTTGTAGGACAATAAATAGTATCCTCAAAACTTGGGTTAGGTACAAGGTTTTGAGTAAAACTATATTTACAGAATAGTATTATAAATAATAATATTAAAAAGGGTTTATTCAATTAATAAGAATTTTTTGTTTTGTTTAATTAAGCTTATTGTTTATATTATATATAAACTCAAAAATAAGCAAAAAAGTTGCTTAAGCAGTTGCTGGGCAAATAACATAAGCGGGTTTATGTTATAGGTTCATTTCATGGGCTACCTCCTTTTTTTGTTTTTTCATGTGTAAATATAGTGGAAATTTTATAAAATCGCTCAAAAATGAGCGAAAAATATATTTAAAAGGTGTCATCTTTGGATTGTGCGTACTGAGGATGACAATATATTTATCAAAAAATTTGGTGAGCGAGTTGCTAATATTAGAAAAGCACAAAAACTCACTAAGGTTCAATTAGCGTTCGAAATTAACACTAGTGAAAGTAATATCAGAAGGATTGAAAAAGGACAAGTTAATGTTGGGTTATCCACTATAAGAAAGTTATCAATTGCATTAGATGTTCCTTTAAAAGACCTTTTAGATTTTGAAATTGATTAAATTCTGTTCATCTTTCCAACCGAATAAATCCCTTTTGATTAGTATTGGTTATAAAATAGTAAACTCCCGAAGGACATTCTTTACCTTTTGGAGTTTTACCATCCCATTTGTTATTACTATAATTTAAAGTAGCAATTTTATTTCCCCATCGGTTATAAATTATAATAGTATCGTTTTCACCTATTAAAGTAGGCGACCAAAAATCATTTACATTATCATTGTTTGGAGTAAATGTATTGGGGTAAATAATATCTTCTGTTTTTGTAGTATCATTCATATTGGTTTCTACTTTAGTAACCGAAACATCATCAATATAATAATACGGTTCAGATGACCATCCGCCACTAACATTAACCCAATTGGTATTTGCGTTAGTGGTAAATACCCCTATGGTAACGTATTTTTCTCCACCGGTTGCTGTATATGTACCTGTAATTTCTGTCCACTCCGTTTTGCTGGTAACAGGGTCATTTACAGGGCTTGTTATTTGAGGGTTATAAAGTAAGGTTAAATTACCTGAAGAAGAAATTGGGATAGAGGAAAGGTAGGCTCCAATATTATCACAAGCTTTTCCACTTCCTTCAGCTAAGGATACAAAAAAACTTACCTTATATTCTTGACTTGGATTCAGTGGAGATATTAATTCACATTGAATATATTCTCGGTATTCATTACTAGAAACAAAATCACTTGTAGTTATTCCGCTATAGGAGTTCCCTGTTCTTGCAGTTTGCCAACCAAACCCATTAGAGGGTACTCCAACAGTGCTTGTATTACACGAATGAAAATGGTCTGGAGAAGCTATTGTTGGACTAATCCAATTCATAGCACTATTAAAAGATGATGTTCCAGCAGGGCATTGAATAGTATCCTCAAAACTTGGGTTAGGTACAAGGTTTTGAGTAAAACTATACTTACAGAATAGTATTAACAATAATAATATTAAAAAGGGTTTATTCAATTAATAAGATTTTTTGTTTTGTTAAATTAAGCTTATTGTTTATAAACTCAAAAATAAGCAAAAAAGCTTGTACCCAACTTGATTGGGTATTGCTTAAGTACTTGCTTGGCAAATAACGTAAGCGGGTTAAGTTATAGGTTCATTTCATGGGCTGCCTCCTTTTTGGGTTAAGGGTTAATAAATAGAATTAAATTATTAGTTACTTCAAAATGAAGTAGTAAATATAATTATTATTTTAAAACTTTTGGTATTAGAATAATTTTAATAAAAAAATAATGAGAGATAAGGCTTGTTCGATAAGACAGTTGCATTACTTTTTCATTGCCTTTACGTACTTTTGTAATTAAATTAGGAGGTATCTAAATAAAATGGATAAAGAAATACATAAAAAAATTAAAAGATTACGAAAGGGAAAAGGTTATTCTCAAACGGTAATGGCAAATAAATTAGGCATTACGCAAATGGCATATTCAAAAATTGAACGAGGAATAACGAAATTAAATTGGGATTATATGCATCAATTAGCAACCATTTTAGAAATATACATTTGGGATTTAATTGATACTCAAAAAGAATATCAACCAACAACCACAAAAGAAATAGATGCGGTAAAAAACATAGATTTATTGGCAAAACTTATCCATCAATATGATGAAGAACTAAGTTATTTAAAGAAAGAATTAGCTGTTTTAAAACAACGTTTAAGAAATTGTTAAACTTTTTTTGAGGGCATAAAAAAACCGCTATGAATTTCATAGCGGTTTTTTTGTATTAAGAGTTGTTAATTATCTAACATAGAATTTTTTTGTAATTGTCCCTTCGTTTGAAGTTAAATTAACCATGTAAATTCCACTTGACAAATTACTTAAATCAACTAATTCAGTTTGACTGTTTACATTAATTGAAGCAACATTTTTACCATCAATTGAAACAACGTTAATCATTCCATTGGTAATGGTAGTATTCATTTTAACTGTAACTTGGTTGTTTTGGTTACTGATAAATTGAATAGCTGTTTCAAAATTAACTTCATCAACACCTACTGAACCCATATCTCCAGCAGCAATTGCAGTATTTGGGGTAGCATCATAAGCATAGTCTTTAATGGTCATAGAAGTACCGTTTGCTGCCATTTCTACTCTTACCCAACCGTAATGAGTAGATCCTGAAATATCAAATCTAACACCAATATAACCTTCAGTACCTAAAAAATTACCGGAAGAATAAGGACCATATTGAGCATTAATTGGAGCACCCACATATGTACTTTGTACATTACCAACAAACCCTTGAGACTGGTAAAAAGTACCTGCTGCACCAATGGCATTGCCATTAGGTATGTTTGAAGGTGCGTCAGAAGAGGCTCCCATCCAACCATTAGTTGCTGGAGCTGCTGTACCAAATAAAGCAACACCGGCATCGTAGCTCAATGTATAAGGGATTTGCATAGTACCAGCAGTGAAAACACCAGTTACAGTACCACTAGCAGCTACTAATCCCATATCAATAACCGCATCACCATCTAAATTTAATAGATATTGAGCAGTTCCTGAAGGAGTTAACACCACATCCGGATTAATGTCTGTATAGGTTACCTGAGCAGATGCTCCTGCAGCAGCAGTAACACCGGTAGCTAAAGCAGCATACCTTTTAATTTTTAAATTAAGATTGTTAGATTTTTCCATAGTATAAAGTTTAAATTAATATGTAAATTTTAAAATCAGCGACTAAATTAGTAAATTATTTTTTTATTTTATTACGATATAGAGATTTATCTACAATTTTTTTCATTTCATCGATGTTTCCATCGTGTTCAATAAATGATAAAATTGTATGTAACTCTTCTTCTGTATTTTCAAGAACATCGGTATAATTAACATCTAGCATTTCAACATTTGGTTGACTATCTACCCAAGCTTCTACTTTTTGTAATTGTTTTTGAAAAGCTTCACTTAGTTTTAATGGAAAATTTTTGGCTTTTACATCTTTTTCTTTTCCAAGCATAACTTGCTGGCTCTGCAGCACCTCGTTCATATCCCTTCTCATGAATATAATTTTGTAATCATAATTAGATGGTAAAAAAGGTAATAATTGGGCAATAATTTTAACAGCTTTTCCATTAGCGTTTGGTAACCAACTTTTATCAACCATTAATTTTTTTACAGGTTCATATTCATAATACCCTTTAGGATTATTATTATCCGCTTCTCTTTTTTTATCTGTTAATACAGGGAAGCCCGATGCATCTATTATTTGCATCATCATAGAGGTACCGGAACGAGGTAAACCGGAAACAATAGTTATTTTACCTTTAATGTTATTATTTAAAAAGTCTTTATGTGATTTAGCTTTATCAGGAGCATTTAATTCATTTTCATATAAATCAACTAGCCATTTATGTGCTTTAGTCATTCCAGGTATCATAGAAACGGCTACTTCAAAAGCTTGTGCAGCTTCTTTTATATTTCCTGTTTTAACCAATGCTTCACCTATATGGTAGTGAGCATTTGGAAAATAATAATTAGTATCAATAGCTAAAAATAATTCATCTAAAGCTTGTTCGTAATTGTTTTGTCTTAAAAAAGAAAGGCCTAATCCGTGATGAGCTATTGAATTAGTATCATCAATAGAAAGAGCTTTAATGAATGCTTCTTGAGCATCTTCCCATTTATGTCTTAACATACAAACTTTACCCATATTTAGATATAAGTCTAATGAATTAGGTGTTTTTTTCAACACTTTTTCAAAACAAGCCATTGCTTTTTTCGGTCTGTTAAGATGCATTAAAAGCTGTCCTTCCACAAAATCAATATAGTTCGGAAGCTCTATTTCTTTCATGAGACTTCTGTTCTTTTTCTTTTTTTCTTCTTCTGTCAGTTTAGCTTCTTCTTCCTCTATTATTACTTGTAAGTCTTTTAATCTTTCTATAAGATCTTTACATTTTGCATACTTTCTTTTTTGCAAATAACATTGAGCTAATCGTTGTCCATAACGTATTTCTCTAGGGTTATCTTCAACAAGTTCCTCTAAAAGTTCAATTGCTTTATCTGTTTTGTTTCCATCAATTAAATTTCTGGCTACATAATATTTAGATTCTTGTTTTGTAGAGTTTATTCTAGCAGAAATATTTTCATCAGGAGCCTCAATATAACCAAGTTCAATTAATTGCTGCATTGCTTCTTGAGCAGCCCAAGGATCTTCTTGTAAGTCAGAAGGGTGCATTCCACATTCGCCTTCAACCTTTTCCCAATCTTTAATGGTATCTACTTTTATAGGTTTGTCAAATGCTTGTATTAAAGGTTTCCCCTCCATATTTTCTCCAACAGGAAGCCCAAATAGCGTTAACAATGTTGGGGTAACATCTAAAACAGATGCCCCATGTATCATTTCTCCTTTTTTTATTCCCGGACCTCTCATACAAATTATACCATAAGGACTATGTTCTTGTGCTGGAGCTGCAGGTTCTTTTATTAAGTATTTAGGTCTTAGGTGGTCAGAATGAAAACCATGGTCAGAAACTATCATGACAATAGTGTCATCATCTACCATTTGTAATGTTCTATCAAGCATCATATCGTGAAACATGTACCCGGCATTAACAACGTCCTTATAATTTTCATATAATTTTTTTGGAATACCTTTTCTATGTGGAGGATGAAATTTCATTGATAGATGAGAAAAATGATCTACAGCATCATGATAAACAGCCATAAAATCCCATTCGGTTTCTCTTTGTAAATAAGTTGATGCTGCATGTATTGATGCAGCGTGAGCTAGTATTTTTGCAACACTAACAGGTCTTTTGTCTTTTTTAGTATCAATGTCTTTAATGTTAGGAATAAAAGGAGTTATATGTGCTCCTGTCATTTCGGATGGATGTACTCTCAATTCTTTTAATATATCAACCATTTCTTTAGGATGAATAGTTCCATCAGGCATATCCCATTCTTCTCCTAAAGGTTTATTGGCTTGCTGAAATAAATTAGAGACCATTACTCCATTAATTGGTTCAGCAGGGTTACTAGGCCACCAGCCTACAATATTAGATTTTAATTCATTTTGATGTAAAATATTCCAAATCGCCTTAACTTTTCTTGAAGTGCTTGTTACCGGTCTAATACCGCTATTATCGGCAAGAGGTTCAACAAACCCGGTTATCCCATGTTTATCAGCTCTGTATCCCGTTGCCATAGATGTCCATAGCATTGGAGAAAGAGGGGGGTCTAAGGTTTTTATCTTACCATGTACACCTTCTGAAATAAATTTTGCCAAAGTTGGCATTTTACCTTGTTGAATTAATGGATATATTACCTTCCAGTCTGCTGCATCCCAACCAATAAGAAGAACTTTTTTTGCTAATTTATTTTTTTGCATTTTTTTTGCTTGTATTTGTTTTTTTCTTTTTCTTTTTTAATTCTAAATCTCTCTTTTTTCTCCAAGAGAGTAGCCCAATGTCGCCATGAGCTAAAATTCCAAGACTTCCTTCAACAGGAATTTCAACAGTTCTATTTTTATTTGTCATATAATTTGATAAATTTTTAGTAGTAAATTTTGAATCTAATTTCACAAAAATAACAAAAGTATTTTTTAGACTAAATAGTAAAAAAAATATTTACAGTTTAGGAATGTTATAATGGAGGTTACTTTACATTAATGTTAAAAAAATATTAGTAAATCATTTTTAATGTTAAATATATATGAGTAAATTTGAGCCTTACAAATATTAAAAACCAAAAAATAAAAGTTATGAAAAAAATTTACTTAAGTATAATGGCTGTGTCAATAGGTACTTTGTCTTTTGGACAAGTTGCAGTAAAGAAAGCACACCCATTACGAACAGAATCAAACTATGGGAGTACTAAGCAATTCCCTATAGAAAAACCTAAGGGAGCTTTAATTTGGGATGATGATTTTTCAGTGCCAAGCAATTGGGCAATGTCAAATACAAGTAGTCCAGCTACCGATTGGATTATAACAACAAATATAAACGCTTCTCCTGCTGGAGCTGGGTTAAATCCTGCGGGGATGACTACAGCTGCTAACGGATATGCTCTTATTGATTCTGACGGGCCAGGAGGAACAGCAACACAAAATGCATTAATTTATTCTACTACACCATTTAGTACTGTTGGAATTTCTGCAGTTTCAATATCATTTCAACAAACTCATAGAAGATTTCAAGAAACAACTTCTGTTATTGTAAGTACTAATGGTGGAGCAACATGGACTGAATTTGAGGTGAATGCAGCAATGAGTCCTAATACGAACTCTCCAAACCCAGAATTAATTACAGTTAACATATCTGCTGCTGCGGGCAATCAGGCTGCTGTGCTTATTGGATTTAAATATGTTGGTGCTTGGGATTGGTTTTGGGCTGTTGATGATGTAGAAGTTAGAGAAGCTGAGGATAATGATTTAGTAGGATTTAATGGGTTTTATGGTTCTCAACAAGGAGAATTACCTTATACTAGAATTCCTGTTGCTCAAAACCAACCTATTATATTCTCTCAAGAAGTAACAAATATTGGGGCTGCTACACAAACAGGAACAGTATCTACAGCTAGTATTAATAGTGGTGCAGTTTACGCAGGAGTATCCTCTTCTGTAAACTTAGCTGCTTTAGCATCTGATAGTTTATCTCCTCCTGCTTTTACTCCAGCTACAACAATTGGAGTAGCTCATAATTTAGAGCTAATTGTATCTTCTGACTCTACAGATGTTAGTCCAGCTAATAATATTAATGCTTTTCCTCCATTTGAAATTTCTCAGTATATTTATGCTCTAGATGATTTTGGAACTACTCCAGGTAATGGAGGTGGGCCAAGACCTGCTCCTTCTACTTCTGTTGAATACGAAGCAGGAAACTTCTTTGACATTGTAGCTAATGATAATGTTCATAAAATTGATATTGTTATTGGAACAGATGTGGCTAATGTTGGTCAAACTATTGATGCAGTTCTTTATGATGCCTCAGGAACAGCTTTTGTAGAATTAGGAAGAACAGCCTTTTATACAGTTACTACTGCTGATTTAGGTCAAAAAGTGTCTTTAGATTTAGTTGATGCTAATACAGGATTACCTTTACCAGTAGCTGTAACCGCAGGGAGTTTTTATTTTGCTGCAGTTCATGCTTTTACTGAGTTTTACTATGGTATTAGTGGAAGCTCTCCTGACAATACAAGTAGAGGTGGTACAGCTAGTTTGATTTTTTATCCAAATATGGTAAATCCAAACACAAACGAGAATTTCTTTACTACACAAACTCCAATGGTTAGATTAAATTTTGATGGAAATGTTAGTGTTGAAGAATTAAGTAATAACACTTCATTCTCAGTATATCCTAACCCAAGTAATGGAGATTTTAATATTAGCTTAAACTCTCAAAATGCTGAAATGTTAACTTTAACTGTAAACAACGTTGTTGGTCAAACAGTAATGACAAAACAAGTTAGAGTGGCAGGTCAAACAAATGAGACTATTTCTTTAGCTGGTTACGATAAAGGAGTTTACTTCTTAACTATCGATAACAATAAAGAAAAACAAACTGTTAAATTAATTGTTGAATAATAACAATAAATTTAAACTTCGTTAAAAATATGAAGTTATACAAAAAAAAACCACGGAAGATAATTCTGTGGTTTTTTTTTTGTATATTTGTTGTGTTAATATTAAACTAATTTCAAACTTAAAGCTATGAAAAAAATTTACTTATGTGCTATAGCGCTTTCAATAGGCTCTCTTTCTTTTGGGCAAAGTGTTATACAAAAAACATATAGTAACGCACAATTGGAAATGTATAATCCTGATAGTGATGTTGCTATTAAATCAAATAATATCAATTCTAAAGCACCTGGTGATACCATTTGGTCTGAAGATTTTACTGGTGGTTTTCCAGCAGGTTGGACTAAAGGGGGAACAACTAATAACGGTGCCGACTGGGTAATTAATTCTGCAGCTATTTCTGCTCCGTTTACTAATACAGGGCCAATTGCATCAACTAGTGGTGGTAACCACATGTTGTTTTTTGGAGAAACGATTACTCCAATAGCAGATAGAGATGCTTATTTCCAAACTTCTGCAATTGCATTAACTGGCCAGCCTGCTGTTACTGTTATTTTTCAGGAAAAATTTAGATTATGTTGTGCATCAGCGGCTCAATTAAACTTAGTTGTTAGTACTGACCCAACTTTTACATCTAATGTTCAAACATTTGACGCTAGAGGTGGTGTTGCTATTAACGCAATGTCAGCAGATCCTCTTGTTAAATCTATAAATATTTCAGCTATTGCTGGTGGTGTTACTGGTAATATTTACCTAAGATTTCATTGGGCAAGTGGAGCATCTCACTATTTTTGGATGGTTGATGATATTGCTGTTATTGAAACACCAAGTAATGATTTAGTAGGATTTAAAGGTTTTTATGGTTCTCAACTGGGAGAATTGCCTTATACTAGAATTCCTGTTGCTCAAAATCAACCGATTATTTTCTCTCAAGAAGTAACTAATGTTGGTGCTGCTACTCAAACAAACACGATTGTTACTGCTAGTATAAATAGTGGCGCAGTTTATGCGGGAACATCTACACCTATAAATTTACCTACATTAACGTCTGATAGCTTATCTCCACCAGCATTTACTCCAGCTACAACAGTAGGAGTTGCTCATAACTTGGAGTTAATAGTTTCTTCTGATTTTACAGATTTCACTCCTAATGATAATGTTGAGGTTTTCCCTCCATTTGAGATTTCTCAGTATATTTATGCTCTAGATGATTTTGGAACTACTCCAGGTAATGGAGGTGGTCCAAGGCCTGCTCCTTCTACTTCTGTTGAATACGAAGCAGGAAACTTCTTTGACATTGTAGCTAATGATAATGTTCATAAAATTGATGTAGTTATTGGTACAAATGCTGCTAATGTTGGTCAAACTATTGATGCAGTTCTTTATGATGCCTCAGGAACAGCTTTTGTAGAATTAGGAAGAACAGCTTTTCATACAGTTACAAATGCTGATCTAGGTCAAAAAGTGTCTTTAGATTTAGTTGATGCTAATACAGGATTACCTTTACCAGTAGCTGTAACAGCAGGGAGTTTTTATTTTGCTGCAGTTCATGCTTTTACTGAGTTCTATTATGGAACAAGTGGTCGTTCTCCTGACAATACAAGTAGAGGTGGTACAGCTAGTTTGATTTTTTATCCAAATATGGTAAATCCAAACACAAACGAGAATTTCTTTACTACACAAACTCCAATGGTTAGATTAAATTTTGATGGAGGTGTTAGCGTTGAAGAATTAAGCAATAATACTTCATTCTCAGTATATCCTAACCCAAGTAATGGAGATTTTAATATTAGCTTAAACTCTCAAAATGCTGAAATGTTAACTTTAACTGTAAACAACGTTGTTGGTCAAACAGTAATGACAAAACAAGTTAGAGTGGCAGGACAAACAAATGAGACTATTTCTTTAGCTGGTTACGATAAAGGAGTTTACTTCTTAACTATTGATAACAATAAAGAAAAACAAACTGTTAAATTAATTGTTGAGTAATCAACCTTAATTAATAAAAATTAAAAACCTCTATGAATTAATTCATAGAGGTTTTTTTTATGTCCAAAAATTATAATAGTTATTTTCTTAAAACTGCTATTTCTCCATTAACACCTAGTTGTATAAGTGCAGAAGGTTGGTGAGTTCCATTATCTAAAGAAGGATCAACAATATAATCTACATTAGAAGTGATTTCTTTGGCAATATCACTATACTTAAATGGATTTGCTGTGCCACTTATATTTGCAGAAGTTGAAACTAATGGTTTTCTGAATTTTTGCATTAATTGATTACAAAAACCTTCTTTTATCATTCTTATAGCTATACTACCATCTGTTGCAATTACATTTTTTGCTAGATTTTTGGCATTAGGAAAAATAATAGTTGTAGGAGAAGTTACTAAATCAATTAAGTCCCAAGCTAAATCTGAAACTTCTGTTACGTGTTTTTGCAACATAGCATCATTATTTACTAAAATTATTAAGCTTTTAGATTCACTTCTTTGCTTTAAGGTATAAATCTTTTTAACAGCAGTTTCATTGGTGGCATCGCAACCTAATCCCCAAACAGTATCTGTAGGGTAAAGAATAATTCCACCAGCATTTAATACCTCAATACATTTATTAATTTCGTTGGTCAAGACGTATTAAATTAAAAAATTATGATTTTCTTGAAATAGCTTTTTCGGCTGCTTTAACTATAGCGTCAGCGCTTAAACCATACTTTTCCATTAGTTGAGCTGGTGTGCCACTTTCTCCAAAAGTATCGTTTACGCCAACATATTCTATAGGCATAGGATTGTTTCTGCTTATCACTTGTGCAATACTATCTCCTAATCCACCATTTATCATATGTTCTTCAGCAGTAACAATGCATTTGGTTTTGTTGGCAGAAGCTAGAATGGCCTTTTTATCTAAAGGTTTTATGGTATGGATATTAATGATTTCAGCATTAATTCCTTTTTGTTCTAATATTTCACAAGCTTGAATAGCTTCCCAAACCAAATGACCTGTAGCAAAAATACTTACATCTGTACCTTCATTTAGCGTAATGGCTTTCCCGATAACGAATTCTTCATTCATAAAAACAGGAACAGCAGGTCTTCCAAATCTTAAATAAACAGGCCCTTCATGATTAGCAATGGCTTTTGTAGCTTGTTTAGTTTGGTTATAATCGCAAGGATTAATAACAGTCATTCCAGGCAGCATTTTCATCAAACCAATATCTTCTAAAATTTGGTGTGTAGCTCCATCCTCTCCTAGTGTTAGTCCAGCATGTGAAGCACATATTTTTACATTTTTATCGGAATATGCTATGGACTGACGAATTTGGTCATAAACTCTACCTGTAGAAAAGTTGGCAAAAGTTCCTGTAAAAGGAATTTTACCACCTATAGTCATTCCTGCTGCAATACCAATCATATTGGCTTCTGCAATACCTACTTGAAAAAACCTATCAGGATTTTCTTTTTCAAATTGATTCATTTTTAATGAACCTGTTAAATCTGCACAAAGAGCGACAACATTAGGATTTTCTCTACCTAATTCTGTTAATCCATCACCAAACCCTGATCGAGTATCTTTTTTTTCTGTGTAAGTATATTTTTTCATATTATGTAGGTATTTATTTTTATAATCTCACTTGAGTAGAAGTTCCAGAAGTTATTTTAAATGATTTTTCTTTAGTATAAATTACGTTTTTAATGTTCTTACCTCTATAAACTATTCTGTAATTTCCAGGTTGAAGTACAATTGTTTCTCTGTCGGTATTTAGGGACAAATTATAAATCCATTCTAATTTGTTCTCTTTTTCTAATAAAATACTGGCAATACCAGAACTAGGTAAGAAGAATATTCCTAAGCCTGGTTCAGGAATAAATACTTTTGTTGTATGGCTTTGTTTGATATTAATGTTGTTTACTATGGTTTTTGGAAGTGTAAGTATTTCTAAATCATAATCTCCAACAATGTATTTTGTTATTTTTGAGAAATCTTGAACATGAAATGTTTTATCATCATCTTTTTTTCTAACTATACATTTTAAATCTTTGTATTCATTAAAACCATTCATCTCCATTTCTAAATAACCTTGTGGAGCATCTAAAGCAATAATATTATGAATACCAGGAGTTATGGTAATGTTTTTTTTAGATACAGGAGGTAAAGTGTGAACCACTAAATCATATTCTTTAGCATTATTTAATGGAATAGTATCAGGGTTTCCTCTGTGATTAATAGTATGGATGAAGTTATATTCTATTTGTTTGGTGTAGCTGTTATAAAAAGTCATATTTACATCTGTTTCTGTAGGTAACCCGTTTTGGTCTAATAAATTTACCTGAACAGTTGTATTATTCATAATTTGCTTAATAATAATTCCCAATACATTTTCGAAAGAAGTAGCATCATCTGCACCATAGTAGTTGCCTACACATTTAAAAGCATCAGCAATTTCAACATCTAAACCCATACCAATTACAAAAGGTTTTAATGTGATACCATTTTTTTTTAATGCTAAAGCAATAGCACAAGGATCTCCACCACATTCTTCTTTTCCGTCAGTAATTAAGATGATAATATTTTTACAATTATCGCAAGGAGGAAAATCGTTTTTGGTTTGTTCTAAAGAATAAGCAATAGGAGTAGTGCCGATAGGGTAGATGTTGGAAAGCTTAGCTTTAATAATATTGTAATTGTTTGGTTTAAAAGGAACTTCCAATTTAGAGTCTTGACAACTTCTATTGCCTTGTGCAACAGAAAATTGATGTCCGTAAATTCTTAAACCAACTTCCATATTTTTGATAGGCTTTAGGCTATCCATAAGGTTGCTTAATAAACGTGTAGCAACTTTAATTTTTTGTTCTCCTTCCCATTGTCCTAGCATACTTTGGGAAGCATCAAACAAAAATAAAATCCTGGTTTTTGGTTGTTGAGTTTGAGAAGTAACATGAACAGCCATAAACAAACTGAAAGTAAGTAGAATTGATTTGATATGTTTATTTAACAGCTTCATTTTAACAGCTTCATTTATTAATATTATGCAAAAGGTTTGTTAGGTTTTGCCGAACAATTAATAATCACCAAGTGTTTCCTCTAGTTGAGCTAAAGCGGAAGCTAATTGTTCATCATTTGGAGCTACACCGTGCCATTTGTGACTTCCCATCATAAAATCTACACCTTGCCCCATTTCTGTTCTCATAATTATCATAATTGGGTTTCCTTTTCCAGTAAGGTTTTTTGCAGCTTCCATAGTAGAAAGAATTTCTTCCATTTTGTTACCGTTCATTTCTAATACTTGCCAACCAAAAGCTTGCCATTTATCTTTAAGGTTTCCTAAATCTAATACATCTTGGATACTTCCATCAATTTGCTGTTGGTTGTAATCAATACAAGAAATTAGGTTATCAATTTTATTATGGGCAGCATACATTGCAGCTTCCCAAATTTGTCCTTCTTGTAATTCTCCATCACCATGTAAGGAGTAAATCAAACTATTGTCATTATTTAGTTTTTTAGTTTGAGCAGCACCAATAGCTACAGATAATCCTTGTCCCAACGACCCACTTGACATTCTTATTCCTTCTAGTCCTTCATGAGTAGTTGGATGTCCTTGTAAACGAGAATTTAGTTTTCTAAATGTTTTTAATTCTTCTACATTAAAATAACCAGAACGAGCTAATACACTATAAAAAACAGGAGATATATGTCCATTAGATAAAAAGAATAAATCCTGATTTTTGCCATCCATGTCAAATGGTTTAGCAGTATGATTCATAATTTCAAAATACAAAGCAACTAAATAGTCTGTACAGCCAAGCGAACCTCCTGGGTGACCTGAGTTTACAGCATGAACCATTCTTACAATATCTCTTCTAACTTGCGATGTGATTTTTTCTAATTCAATAGTGGTAGGCATAATTTTAGGGTGTTTAAAAATTCGTTTCAAAATTAGTTGAATATTAAAAAATACCCTCCCTTTGTTAATAACTTATAATAAGTAAAGAAACATACTAGTTACTTCATTTTGCCTACTAATTTTGAGTAGGATGCCAATTTACTGTAATTTTATTTTAGTTGAAAACTTATAATATTTCAAATTATTTTATAAATTTAACCTTTCTAAACATTAATCTTAATCAAATTCTAAACATATGAAACAATTTTACGCTATCAAAAACATTATGCTTGTAGTTATAATGTTATCGTTTTTTAGTTCTTTTTCACAAGAAACAAAAACAATATATTTAAAATCAGGAAATTTTACTCCTGAGAAAACTAAACTAACTGAAAGTATATTTCTTCAAAATGAATTAGTAGGAGATAATTATTATAGAATTATTCAATTCTCAGAGATTCCTACTCAAGATCAAAAAGAAACTTTAGCTTCGAACGGAATAATATTATTAGATTATTTACCTGATTTTTCTTTTTATGCAGCCATAAATAAAACTACAGATTTAAATATTTTAAGTTCTTATAAAGTAGTTAGCATATTAACTATTTCAAATAAATTTAAACTTACTCGTTTATTAAACGAGAAAAATTACCCTCATTGGACTTTATTTGGAGAAGATAAAATTGAATTAAATACGATGTATTTTTCAACTATTGCTAAAACTATTGCTGAAAATAAATTAAAAAGCTTAGGAGCAGAAATTACCATGAGTAATGATGCCAATACAATAAGGTTTAGAATTCCATTAAATAAAATAGAACTTGTATACTCTCAACCAGAGTTTTATTATTTTGAACAATTAGATGAACCTCAGGAACCTGAAAATTTTAGAGCTAGAACTAGTCATAGAAGTAATACTATAGCAACCAATTATGCTGGAGGATTAAATTATGATGGATCAGGGATGACTGTGATGATGCAAGATGATGGAATTATTGGACCACACATTGATTATACAGGTAGAATAGATTTAAGAACTACTACTGATGGTGGAAATCATGGAGATCATGTTTCAGGAACTATAATGGGAGCAGGAAACCTTGATCCTAAAGGAAAGGGAATGGCATTTGGAGCTGATTTATTAGTTTATGGTTCTTCAAACAATAATTATAATGACGTACCTACATTGTATAATAATGAGGATATGGTACTTACTTCAAAAAGTTATAGTAATGGCTGTAATGCTGGCTATACTACTTTAGCAAGACAGTTAGACCAACAATGTAGGACTTTGCCAGCATTAATTCACGTGTTTTCAGCAGGAAATAGTGGTACTTCAGATTGTAGTTATGGAGCTGGAGCTGGTTGGGGAAACCTTACAGGTGGACACAAAGCAGGTAAAAATGTTGTTGCTGTTGGTAATTTAAGTTATACTGATGGGCTAGCTAGTTCAAGTAGTAGAGGCCCTGCAGAAGATGGTAGAATAAAGCCAGATGTTTGTGCTGTTGGTACTAGTGTTTTCTCAACTATGGATGTTAACTCTTATCAAACAATAAGTGGAACTTCAATGGCTTGTCCTGGAGTTGCAGGTGTTTTTACTCAGTTATACCACGCCTACAAAACTTTAAATAGTGGAAATAATCCTGATAATGCGTTAATGAAAGCAGCAGTTTTAAATACAGCTGATGATCTAGGTAATGCAGGTCCAGATTTTAAACATGGTTGGGGAAGAATTAATGCAAGAAGAGCTTATGAACTTTTGAGTAACAATAACTATTTATCATCTACCATTTCTCAAGGTGGAAATAATTCACATCAAATTACTGTTCCAGCTAATACAGCACAAGTAAAAATAATGATTCTTTGGACAGATTATGAAGGTTCTACAACAGCAACAAAAGCTTTAGTAAATGATATTAATATGCAAGTAGTTGACCCTTCAACAACAACATATAATCCATGGGTTTTAGATCCAACACCAACTGTAACTAGTTTAAATGCTGTTGCAACAAGAGGAATTGACGATTTAAATAATATGGAACAAGTTACTATTGATAACCCTACTGCAGGAACTTATAATATTAATGTTAGTGGTTTTGCTATTCCTCAAGGACCACAAGAATATTATATTGTTTATGAATTTGTTACTAATGAAGTAGTAGTTACCCATCCAATAGGTGGAGAAGGTTTTGCACCAGGCACAACAGAAACAATTCGTTGGGATGCTTTTGGAAATAGTGGAAACTTTGCTATTGAATACTCTACTGATAATGGAGTTAGTTGGTCTCCAATAAACATGAATTATTCTAGTACCTTAAGATATTATAACTGGGTAGTTCCTAATACCCTCTCAGGGTTAGCTAAAGTTAGAGTTACTAGGGGAGCTAATAATGATGAGTCCGATCAAGTATTCTCAATTATAGGAACACCAAACAATTTAAATGTTGATTGGGCTTGTCCAGATTCTTTAAACTTTACTTGGAATACAGTTCCTGGAGCTACTGGTTATGAGGTTCATATGCTTGGAAACAAATATATGGACTCAGTAGGAGTTAGTACAACAACTAATATAGTGTTAGCTGTTCAATCAACTGATACTGTTTGGTTAAGTGTAAGAGCTTTAGGTCCAGATGATGCTCGTGGAGAAAGAGCTGTGGCTATTCAAAAACTACCAGGAACATTTGCTTGTCCAATTCCTGTAGATGTTAATATTTCTAACCCAACGCCACAAAATAATCAGTCGATACTAGCTTGTATGACATCTTCTTTTGTGATAGAGGTTGATGTTAAAAATGAAGGTTTAAATTCATTGTCAAATATACCTGTTCATTATAAATTAAATGGAGGAGCAACGGTGTCAGAAAATATTGCTGGGCCAGTTTCACCTGGATCTACAGTAAGTTATACTTTTACTACATCTCCAGCTCCAATTTCAGGAAATAATAGTTTATTAATATGGTCGGATATGACAGGTGATGGAAATAGTTTAAATGATTCTGTAAACATACAGTTTAACTATAATACAGCAGCTCCAAAAACATTACCTTGGAGTGAAGATTTTGAAACATTTACACTTTGTTCAACTGCTTCTGATTGCGAAGTTGAGGTATGTAATACCAACAATGATTTCACAAACCTGACAAATGGTATTGAAGATGATATTGATTGGAGAACTAATAGAGGTGCTACTCCTTCATCTGGAACAGGTCCATCTATGGATTATAACCCTGGAACATCTTTAGGTAAATATATGTACTTAGAAGCTTCAGGAGCTCCTGTTTGTTCTAATAAGTCTGCTAATTTGATTACACCATGTATTGACTTAGTTGGTGCAAATAATCCTACATTATCATTTGCATACAACATGAATGGTATTTCTATGGGAGCTTTAATGATTGATGTTTATTCAAATGGAACATGGACAACAAATGTGGCGTCCCCTTTAGTAGGAAACCAAGGAAGCAGTTGGTTGGTCCAAACAGTTTCTTTAAATGCTTTTGTAGGTGATGTAATTAATGTAAGGTTTAGAGGAGTTACAGGGAATAATTGGGAAAGTGACTTAGCAATAGATGATATTTCTATTACTCAAACTGTAGGTATTAATGAAAATGTATTTGGAAATATTAGTGTTTATCCAAATCCTGCTCAAGATAATCTTATAATTGATGGTATTATTAATAATGAAGGAATTGATTTGTCTATTACGGATATTACAGGAAAAGCTATTGTAAACTATAGCAGTACTTCAAATAACAACCAAAAAATAATTAACATTAGTGAATTATCTTCAGGAGTTTATTTTATTAAACTAACTAAAGAAGGAGCCACACAAACACTTAAGTTTGTTAAGCAATAGTTAATCAATACCATAAAAAAAGCTCGAACTATGTACATAAGTTCGAGCTTTTTTATTTGTAGCGAGAGAGAGATTTGAACTCTCGACCTCCGGGTTATGAATCCGGCGCTCTAACCAACTGAGCTACCTCGCCAAAATGTGGCTGCAAATATAATGGTTTTGTTTTTTTAGCAGCGATTAAAATCTTTTTTTTTCAAAAATATTTTAATAATTAAAAATAAAATTTTTCTTATATTGCGAGTTGGTTTAAAATCAATAAGAAATGAGTGAAAAAGTAAAGTTTGAACAGGAATTTATTATAAAAGTATCTCCAAAAATGCTTTATAATTATATTTCAACACCAAGTGCTTTGGCAGAATGGTTTGCTGAAGACGTTAACCTTAAAGATGGAATTTTTACTTTTTCTTGGGATGGATCTGAAGAACAAGCAAAAGTAATTTCTAAAGTTAAAGGCAAATGTATTAGATTTAGATGGTTGGAAGAAGATGATGATGAAGCTTTTTTTGAATTAAAAATAGAAATTGATGAACTTACAAAAGAAGTAGCACTTATTGTTATTGATTTTGCTTATGAAGATGAAATAGAAGAGGCTAAAATGCTGTGGGAAAGTCAAATTAACGATTTACATAATATAATTGGAGTTTAAACAATTTATTCACCAGCTTCAATACTTTGTACAATTCGTTCAATCATTTCATCTTCCTCATTGTTTTTAGGGTCGTACCTTGATTTTAAATCTCCTGAATATAACTTTGCTACTCCTTGGTAAATAAATGCTTTAAAACCACCTCGCATTTCTTTAATAATATCGTATGTAGATTCTCCAGTTCCTCGATCAATTAATTTTACTAATATTCTACCTTGAGTAACCGATAATTTCTTAATTACTTCTGTAAACTCATCTTTTAGCTCTTGCTCCCTTTGTTTTAATAATTTTCTCTTTTTACTTTTTGATTTTACATTTTCTATTTCTACACTATATTGATTGAACTTATCAACCGCTATTTTAGCATAAGGATAAACTTTGGTTACATGATATTTTAATCTTCTTAGCTGCTTATCCTTTTCAACATCTCCGTAAGAGCTTAGCTCCACAACTTGAAAATCTGCCAAAGTATATAAATATATAGTGTCTCCTTCAGAAACTATCATTTGCACGACATTCCCGTTAGGAGCAACTGTTTCAAAAACTTTAAAGCTAGTATCTTCTTGGGTATTATAACTATCTTTATTTTTTAAATAAAGCATCATCGAATCATTATGAATTAATTCAATTAAAGAATCTTTAGCTAGTTTTTTTTCCGCTTTAGTTTGAGAAAATACACTGCCACATAAGCTAATGCTTAATAGAAATAATAGTATGTTTACAATTCGAATCATTTTTAAAATAAAAAACTAAAAGTAGTAAAATAAGCGAAAATAGCACAGAATGAATCAGGAAATTTACAATTTATTAGAAGAAAAGTATTATCAGTTCAATCAATTAGAATTTATAGCATCAGACCCAATATCTATACCACATTTGTTTGATAAAAAAGAAGACATTGAAATTGCTGGGTTTTTGGTGGCAACAATTGCTTGGGGACAAAGAAAAAGTATTATTACTAATGGTAAAAAAATGGTTGAATTAATGGATTTAGCTCCTTATGATTTTGTAATGAATCATTCTGAAAATGACTTAAAGAGATTAAATAAATTTGTACATAGAACTTTTAATGCAACCGATTTGACTTTTTTTATACAATCATTGCAACATATTTATACAAAGTATGAAGGGTTAGAAAATGTTTTTGCTTTTCACTCTAGCGATATGAAAAAATCCATACATCATTTTAAAAGGATATTTTTTGAGATAGAACATCCTAAAAGAACCGAAAAACATGTTGCAGATCCATTAAAAAAATCTTCTGCTAAAAGAATTAACATGTTTTTAAGATGGATGTGCAGAAAAGATAAACAAGGTGTAGATTTTGGAATTTGGAATACCATTGAACCGAAATACTTAATGTGTCCACTAGATGTTCATTCTGGAAATGTTGCTAGAAAATTAGGATTACTAAATAGAAAACAAAACGATTGGCAAGCTGTTGATGAGCTTACCAACCAGTTAAGAGTTTTTGATAAGAATGATCCTGTAAAATATGATTTCAGCTTGTTTGGCTTAGGTGTTTTTGAAGGGTTTTAATCAACAATAACTACCAAATATTTAGAAGCCGACCAAAAAGCTTCAGGGTCTTTAATAATAATTCTATCAGCAGTTTTTTCGCCTTTAATTTCGTAAGAGCTAGAAGGATGGTTTGTAACCACTTTGGCCTTAGTTGCAGCTAAATTAATTTCGTTGGTAACAGTAATATCAACTTGAGTAAAGTATTTTTTATTAAATTCATCAGCTAATTTTTGTGTTTTTCCAATACCAATAAAACCTCCTTCTTTGGTAATAACTCCGTTTGCCAATAACTCTTTAGAAGTTCCAAAACAGTAATAAGCAGTATTTAATAAATCTTCTTGTTCTCCAAGCTCTTCTAATCTTAAATTATATTCTTCAAAAAGTACTTTTATTTGTTCATTCGCCTGAGCCAATTTTGTTTGCAAATCAGCAATTTGGGCATCTTTTTCTTGTACTTGAACAGCTAACATTTCAATCATTTTTTCTAACTCAGCAATTTTTAAGTTAGATTTTTTTAACCTGCTTGATAGGGCAGCCATTTTATCTTTATTCTCTTGTAACAAACCATTAATAAGATTGATATCTTCAAGAATTTGCTCTTTCATGTTAGGCGTAATTTCATTTCCTTTGTCAAAACGAGTTGTCATTAACTTCTCTCTCTCTTTTATTTCCACCAAATTTTCTTGAATTTCATTTAATGAAGAAATGTAAGTAAGAATTTCTTCTTCTTTTCCATTTAATTCATTTATTGCATTTAAACTATCTTGTTGGAGGTCATCAATACGATTTTCAAGCTCATCATTATTACATGAAAAAAACAAAGTGGTTGCGATAAGTAGTATTAATAAATTCAATTTGTTATACATAATCTGTCAGTTTTATTGATTTGTTTCTGTAATTACAAAATAAAGAAATATTTTTCCTGAATTTTGAATTGTTTAAAATTAATAATTTAAAAAAACTTAATGAACAGAAATGGAAGATTTAATTGATATATATCATAAAGTAAATCATTTTGGCAGAGAGAATGGAATGAAATTAACCATTGAAAATCCGGGAAATATACTGTATGAAATGGAAGTTTTGGAGAAGCATTTAGCCACAAAAACTACTATTCATGGAGGTATGATAGCCGCAATGATGGATGGAGTGCTTGGTGTTGCAGCATTAACAGCAGTTGTTAAAGATAAAAGGTTGGTTTCAACAGTAGAGTTTAAAATTAATTATTACCAACCCGCTTTTCTTGGTGATGTATTAAAAGGTATTGGCAGAGTTGATTTTCAAGGAAAAAGAATTTTATCTGCTTCAGGAGAAATTTATAACCAAAATGAAGAGTTAGTAGCAAAAGCTTTAGGAACTTTTAATGCTTATCCTGTCGAAAAAAGTGATATTTTTGAGTTTCTATCTTCTAAAAAAATATAATGATGCAAAATAATTTTAAAATCTTATTAATTATAGCAATAACATTATTTTCACTTAATGGTTATGCTCAAAAAAATACTTCTACCGAATTAAAATCTGGATTATTTGATGCTTTTAAATTTAGAAATGTAGGACCAGCTCTTACTTCGGGAAGAATTGCTGATATTGCTGTTAATCCAAACAATTTTTCTCAATACTATGTTGCAGTAGCTTCCGGTGGAGTATGGAAAACGGATAATGCAGGAACTACTTTTACCCCCATTTTTGATAGCCAAGGTGCTTATTCTATAGCATGCGTAACCATAGATCCGAATAATGAAAACGCTATTTGGGTGGGTACAGGCGAAAATAATAACCAAAGAAGTGTTGCTTATGGCAATGGTGTTTATTTTTCTGCCGATGGGGGTAAATCATGGAAAAATATGGGGCTAAAAACTTCTGAACATATCGGAAATATTATTGTTCACCCTAAAAATTCTAAGATAGTTTATGTTGCAGCCTATGGTCCTTTATGGAAAGAAGGGGGAGAAAGAGGCGTTTATAAAACAACTGATGGTGGTAAAACTTGGGAAAGAATTTTGTTTATTAGTGATGATACAGGAATTTCTGAAATAGTGATGGACCCAAGAAATCCCGATGTGCTTTATGCAGCAGCTCACCAACGCAGAAGACATGTTTTTACTTATATTGGTGGTGGTCCAGAATCAGGAATTCATAAAACAACTGATGGCGGTAAAACTTGGGAAAAAGTGAATAAAGGATTGCCTAAAGAAGATATTGGGAGAATTGGTTTGGCAATTTCTCCTGCTAATCCGGAATTTATATATGCTATTGTAGAAGCTGCCAACGATAAAAATGGTGGTTTTTACAGAAGCAACAATAGAGGTGCTTCATGGGAAAAAAGAGGAGATTACTCCACTAGTGGAAATTATTATCAAGAAATAATTTGCGATCCAAAAAATCCTGAAAAAGTTTACGCAATGGATACTTGGTTACATCACACTGAAGATGGTGGAAAAACTTTTAAAAAAACGGGAGAAAAACATAAACATGTGGACAACCATTGTATTTGGATAAACCCTAATAACACTAATCATTTTTTAATAGGAACAGATGGGGGTATTTATGAAACTTGGGATGGAGGGACAACCTATCAATATAAAACGAACTTGCCTGTAACTCAATTTTACAAGGTTACTGTAGATAATACGTTACCTTTTTATTACATCTATGGTGGGACTCAAGATAATAACAGTATTGGAGGTCCTTCAAACACAACAAACCATGCAGGAATTGTAAATTCAGATTGGTTTATCACTAATGGTGGTGATGGGTTTGAGTCTCAAGTTGACCCAGTTGATCCCAATATTGTTTATTCACAAGCCCAGTATGGTTGGTTAGTAAGATACGAGAAAAATAGTGGAGAAAAAGTGCCAATCCAACCATTTCCAAAGCAAGGACAACCAGCTTATAGATGGAATTGGGATGCTCCGTTATTGATTAGTCCCCATGAGCATAAGAGATTGTATTTTGCTGCCAATAAACTCTTTAAAAGTAATGATAGAGGAAATAGTTGGGAGGAAGTAAGTGGTGATTTAACGCGTCAACTCGATAGAAATAAAATGAAGGTAATGGGTAAAGTTTGGAGTATGGATGCAGTAATGAAAAATAAATCGACTACTATTTACGGAAACATTGTTGCTTTAGATGAATCTTCATTAAAAGAAGGATTACTTTATGTTGGAACAGATGATGGTTTAATTCAGGTGAGTGAAAATGGCGGTAATTCTTGGGAGAAATACGAGAAATTTGCTGATGTACCAGAAATGACTTATGTAAATATGCTAAAAGCATCGAAACATAATCAAAAAACAGTTTATGCAGTTTTCAATAATCATAAAAGAGGTGATTTTACTCCTTATTTATTAAAAAGTGAAGATGCAGGAAAAAGTTGGAAATCTATAGCAGGAAATTTACCTAAAAATGGAGCAGTATATTCATTTGCAGAAGATCATAAAAATCCAGATCTATTATTTGCAGGGACAGAGTTTGGCGTTTTTGTAACGCTTAATGGAGGAGAAAAATGGTTTCAATTAAAATCTGGAGTACCTACTATTGCTATTAGAGATATGGAAATTCAAGAAAGAGAGAATGATTTAGTGTTGGGTTCTTTTGGCAGAGGATTTTTTGTATTAGATAATTATGCCCCTTTAAGAGAATTGGCGGACAAAGAATTATTGAAGAAAAAAGCACATTTGTTTGATATAAAAAAAGGATTAATGTACATTCCCTCTCAACCTTTGGGTGGAAGAGATAAAGCATCTCAAGGCGAAAGTTATTTTACTGCCGAAAACAAACCTTTAGGGGCTGTAATTACTTATTACTTTAGTGATACGTTAAAAACAGCTAAAGAAAAAAGAAAAGCGTTAGAAAAGAAAAATATAGATGATTACTATCCTTCTTTCGATGAAATAAGAAAAGAAGCTACAGAAGAAAAACCTTATTTCTTATTTGTAATAAAAGATGCAACGGGCAATGAAGTTCAAAAAATTACTTCTGAAGCTAAGGCTGGAATTAATAAAGTAGTTTGGAATTATAGATATAGCACTACAACCCCTATAAAGCTTAAAGAAATTAAACCGGGTAGATATGGCTCTTTTGATGTGGGACAGCTAGCTTTACCGGGAACTTATTCTGTAACCATGTATTTAGATGATAACGGAAAAGTAACTCAGTTGGCAGAGCCTAAATCTTTTGAAATTGATTTGTTGAACAACAACAGTTTAGCAGCAGCAGACAAAAAAGAATTGTTGGTGTTTCAAAAAGAAGTAGCAGAATTAAGAAGATCTGTACAAGGAACAGGCAAGCTGATGGGAGAAGTTAAGGATAGGTTAGCTCATATCAAAAAAGCCATTCAAACTTTTCCATCTGTAGATGTTAGTTTGTTGGAAGAAGTACAAAAAATACAAGCTGAATTAGAAGAAGTAAGTATTATGCTTTATGGAGATAACGCCATTGCTAAGTATGAGTTTGAAACTTATCCGAGTATTATGGATAGAATAGAAACGGTAGTTTATGGCTTATGGAATTCAACATCGGCTCCAACAACCACTTCAAAAGATAATATTACTATTGCTAAAAATGAATACGAACCCGTATTGACGATGGTGCAGCAAAGTGTTAAAAAAGTAGAAGCGTTGGAGAAAAAGTTAGCCATAACACCAAGTCCTTATACACCAGGAAGAAACAGTGAATGGAAAGAGGAGTGAAGATAGAAGCAAGACCGAAGACAGGAGTAGGAAATTTGGAATTTTTTTGCGTCTCTGCGGTTAAAAAAATAAAATAATGAAGTATAGAAAAGTAGCTAATGACGAGTTAAACAGGTTGAGTGAGGATGATTTTAAACAAGAACAAAAACAGCCAATAATAATCGTATTAGATAATATTAGAAGTTTAAACAACATAGGATCGGTATTCAGAACGGCAGATGCATTTTTAATTAAAGCCATTTATTTATGTGGCATTACCGCTCAGCCACCTCACAGAGAAATACAAAAAACTGCTTTAGGAGCAACAGAAACCGTTGAATGGAAATATTTTAGTACTACTACTGAAGCAATTAATGAGTTAAAAAGCCTAAACTACAAGCTTATTGCTATTGAGCAGACAGAAAACAGCACCATGTTGAATGATTTTAAATGCAGCAAAGATGAGTCATTAGCACTAATATTCGGAAATGAAGTGCTTGGTGTGGAGCAAGAAGTGATTAACGAAGTAGATGAAGTAGTTGAAATTCCGCAATATGGCACTAAACACTCTTTAAATATTTCGGTAAGTGTTGGTGTGGTGGTTTGGGATATGTTTAATAAAATGCAAGATTAAGCTACTGTATAATAATTTTTCCAGTAACTTGTTTTCCATCAGTTAACACTTGATAAAAATACATGCCTTTTGGATGTGATAACAAATTCAATTGGGTATTGTTTTGAGTGATTTTTTGTTCGACAATTACTTTTCCCGTTACATCAAAAATAGTGAGATTAGCCTGTTGAAAAGGAGCGTCAATTGCAAATTCAAAAGAGCCGCTATTGGGGTTGGGGTAAACAGCAACACTATTTTCTTTTATAGTTGCATCATTAATACCAACAGCGCTGTAACAAGCTAACGAATCAGGATAAGCAATTTCTGTATCTTCAAAACAAAGTAATTCATTCCACATATCTAATTGAATGTCATAAGGTGCAAACAAACCATTATGGTGTCCTATTTTTTCTATATAATAAAAACCATTATATAGATAAGTTGCCCAAAAGACGCCACAATTATTGGGTGATGAAATAAAGGCATAATTAAATCTTTTTAAATATGTATTTTGAATTAAAACACTATCTATGGAAGTGATATAAATTCTTATACTATCATTGTGTTGGTATAAAATAGTATCTCCAACATTAGCCCCATAATCATATAATAATAAATCTATATTGTAGTAAGGGTTTGGAGGAGAACATAAAGCTAAACCATTATTATAATGAGCAACTGAATCAATGTTTAAATAAACACGCTTATTAGAATCTTCTCTAATAGCTCCCGCATATTTTGTATTTAGAGTATCTGAAGCATGAATATCACTTGTATAAATTTTACTATAGGTATTGCTATTGATAATAGTATCCCCATATATAAAATAAGAAAATTTATAGTCGCAGCGAATTCCGAGACCAGGAGAGGGTCCTTGAGTATGGTCTATGCAGAACTGCATCCTCCAAATTGCGGAGCTATCTGGAAATGGGTGATAAGTTTGAGCCACCAAACACGCAGGAAACATTCCGATAGCTATCGGAATAAGTAAAAAAGTATAGAAAAAGTGTTTCATGATTGATGATGAATAATTTCAAGCGCAAGTTAATAATAAATTATTAAACCATGAAATTTATTTAGTGTAAAATATTTGCCTAGAGTAGTTTAGGTGGTTGGTTTGTAACTCATTCAACAACCTCAATAGCTTCAGCAAGTTTTGGAGTGGAGTAGGAGCTTAACGAGCCATCTTTGTTAGCATAAATAAGCAAAGCCTCTAATGTTGGGTTAGCTATTAAGATTTCTTTGCTTTTTTCTAATCCAACAACCATAAAAGCAGTGGCGTAAGCATCTGCTAAAGCACAATTATCAGTAACAACAGTAGCACTTAATAAGGTATGTCTGACAGGATAACCGGTAACAGGATTAATGGTATGAGAATATTTTACACCATCTTTTTCATAAAACTTTCTGTAATTACCCGATGTTGCTAACGCAGCATTTTCTAATTTAATAACTGCTTCTAGTACTCTTTCTTCCTGATTTTCTACAGGTTTATCTATGCCTATTCGCCAAGGTTTTTTTTGTGCATTTTTTCCTTTGGCAATAATTTCTCCACCAACTTCTATCATGTAATTTTTTACATTTTTTACATTAAAAAAATCAGCAATAACGTCAACTGTGTAACCCTGAGCTATAGCATTAAAGTCTAGCATCAAATTTTTATTTTGCTTTATGGCAGTATTGTTTTGAATCGTAATTAAATCAAAATTGGTGAATTGTAATAAGCTATCAATAGTTGCACTGTCTGTCTTTTCGGTGTTTTTAAAGCCAAATCCCCAAGCATTTACTAAATGCGTAACAGTCGGATTAAAAGCTCCTCCTGTTGTTGTATAAACCTCTTTAGCCATATTAAAAACATCAATAAAATAAGCATCCACTTCTAATATACTATCTGCCTGATTAAAATTAGTGATAATTGAACGTTTGTTGTAGGTAGATAGCGAATTATCTATGGCAATTAAAATAGAATCTACCGAGCGTTGAAAATTTCTGTCATCTATATATAAAATTTGGTAGGTTGTACCTTGGGCATACCCTTTTACCTCGTTGGGAGCTTTTTTTTCAGTACTGATATTACAAGCAATAAAAGATAAAAAAGTAAGTGTAAATATTAAGTGTTTCATTTTGCTGGTGGAGGTTAAAAATTGATGATAAAATAATCGTTGACAAAGAAACAAAAAAATATTGCTAATTTTGTTTTATGATATTACCAATTGTAGCTTATGGAGATCCGGTTTTGAGAAAGGAAACCGAAGAGATAGATGCTAACTATCCTGACCTAAAACAACTTATTGCTGATATGTTTGAAACCATGTATCACTCAAAAGGTGTGGGATTGGCAGCTCCACAAATAGGATTACCTATTCGTTTGTTTATTGTTGATGCAGCAGGCTTTAATGAAGATGGAGAAGCTCCTGAATTAGAAGGTTTTAAACGTGTATTCATCAATCCAATTATTATTGAAGAAAAAGGTAAAGAATGGAAGTTTGAAGAAGGATGTTTAAGTATTCCCGGAATTAGAGAAGAAGTTTCCAGAAAAGCTGAATTGACTATTGAATATTACAATGAAAAATTTGAATTGGTGGAAGAAAAGTTGGATGGATTAGGAGCAAGAGTTGTTCAGCACGAGTACGATCATATTGAAGGTATATTGTTTATCGATAAAATTAATCCACTAAAAAAACAATTAATTAAAAGCCGACTAAATGCCATTGTAAAAGGTGAAATTAAAGTTGGTTATAGAATGAAATTTCCATTATTAAAAAATAAATCATTATGATAAAAAAAGCATTAATTTTTACAAGTGTTGCCTTATTGGGCGTTTTTGTAGCTTGTTCAGGTTCCTCAGATCAAGATATAGTTATTGAAAAAAATGAAGAAGTAAAAGACACTATAGTAGATACTCTTGAAGAAAGAATTGCTTTAATTGATAATTATTCGTTGATTTTGGCGAATGATACTACAGGTGTTCATAGAGAAGTTGCAGAAAAATTGCTGTTGGCTTATGAAGATTTTTTAAGACATCATAGTTTTGAGAGTATCTCTAAAGAATATCAGTTTAGAGCAGGAGAATTGGCAAAAGCAATAAACAAACCTCATTTGGCTATAAAACATCTTAACGGATTGTTAGAAAGAGACCCTGACCATGAAAGAGCTCCTTTAGCATTGTTTTATAAAGCTACTATTGTTGGAGACATGCTTAATGAAGATGAAAATGCTAAAATGTATTACCAAGAATTTATAGATAAATATCCCGATCATCCTTTGGCTGAAAGTGCTAAAGAGTCTATTAAATTACAAGGAAAATCGCTCGATGAAATTGTAAAAGAGTTTGAAAAGAAGAATAAGTAGGATTACTCAAAATGTTCTTTTTGTGGAGTTAAGATTTATTTTTTTTAAAATATTCCTCCAACTTTGTTTCTAAGAGTTGTTTGTGTTGTTCTAACAACTCAAAATATTTAGATTTCCAATAATTTACATCTTCAAAAGAAATATCAGGTTCTGTGATAACTTCTAATTGATATTCTTTTGGAATTTTGGATAAGTTTTTTAAATCTTTAGAAAAGTCGTGTTGAATAATTTTACCAATCCTTAAAATTAAATCTAAAGGAACATCTTGCTTTTCAAAAATATCATAAATATATCTTCTGCTTTTTTTTAATCGTTTTGCCAATAGAGTAATAGGAAATCTTTTTGCCCTTACTGCTTTTTCTATTATTTCTCCTTTGTGTAAAATCATTTTACAAAAGTGTAAAGTAAAGAGTGTATAATTATTTACATAATTATTATACAGAATGTAAAATAATTTATATATTTACACTGTAAAACAATATTTTACCAAGAAATAACCCAACCCTTGGTAAGCAATTTAACTTTAAAAACACTTTTAAAGTTTAAAATTGCTAGTACCGTTGCAATTTTATAGTAGTAATGATACTACATTTAAAATGAATACGGTATAATAAATGCGGGAAATTGTTTACTTTTATAAACTAAATACGTATGAAAGCACCAACTTAAGTAGTAACGACACAATAATTTACTTTTTAATTATTTAACACTCTTTATTATGAGAAATATATTATTTACGATACTCTTGCTCTTTTTTGCACTAAAAACAACAGCACAACAGCCACCTGAGTTTAAATTTTATTTGGCTTTTGAAGATGCTAACAACACGAAAGATACGCTTTGGTATATTTTAGACTCTACAGCAACTGTAGGAATGGATACAGCATTGGGAGAAATTCCCCAAGATTTAACCTCTTCGGCTTTTCATGTATATTTAAGATATAGTCAAGTTGATTCAGGAAAAACATTTGCTTATCCATCACAGAGTTGTGTTGCTGGAGGTTATATATATGCACAAAATTATGTATATCCGATAATAGTACGGTGGGATACCTCGTTGTTGTTAAATCACAATTTATCTTGTACACTTAATGAAGTAATTTTCGATAATGATTGGTTCTTTGCATCAAACAATCATAATGACCCCAATAATGGAGGATTTAGTTTGCTGTTACAAGATTCTGTAGTATTACCTACGTTTAATTGGGGTAGTCAAGATCATTTTCCTTTATATTTTCTGATAAATGATAATCCAAATTTAAGTGTTGAGGAAAAGGTGGGTTCATTTACTGATGTTCAAATTTACCCCAACCCCACTAATAATCAATTTACGGTAGAAATTGATGGTAATCATTCCTCTTCCGTTCAATTGGTTTTAATGGACATTAGCGGGAAAGTAATGCAACAACTTACAACTACAACCAATAAAACAGTGCTTAATTTACAGGAGTTACCAAGAGGAGTTTATTTTTTAGAAGTGTTAAGTAATTCACAAAAAGTCACTAAAAAAATAATTAAATATTAATAGAAAGAGCAGTTTTTTTAATGCTCTTTTGTGATACTATTGTTATAAAACATCAGTATCTATAAAGCTATAATTTTATGAAAATACATAGATTAATGCTAATAGTTGTATTAGCAACAGGGATTTCTATTTCCCTAAAAGCACAAACCACTTATGAGGAATTTACTGACAGTATTTATGAACCACCTGGAAGTGAGGCAGAAGTTACTGGAGAAGCAAAAAATGGTTGGTTTTTACCCACCTCGGGAATGTTAAGGGTATTGGTAGTTTATGTTGAATTGGATTACGACCTTAATCCTTCTAATGACCCTTTTCCTAATGGAGGTAGTGATTGGTCTAAGGGACAATTACCTAATTATAAAGATGATTTATTTGATGCTGAATGGCCCACTGGAGCATTACAAGGATCTGTTACTCGTTATTTTGCAAAAGCTTCTTTCGATAATCTTAAAATATTAGGTGATTATGTGGATAATTTAATTGTGGTAAAAGAAAGTGATTTGAGTTTTGTTTCAAAAACACAAGTAATAACAGAAGCGATAACACAAATTAATCAACAGGGTGTGTTAAGCACCAATGCGAATATGACTATTGCCGATTTTGATAATTGGCAAGATAATAATATAGCAGGTAGTCCTAAAATTGCTGGTTCGGATACACCTAATTCATATGATCAGGTATTTTTTATCCTTCAAAATGTACATGTACAACCAAATTCAGGTTCAACTACGCCAGGAGCTTTATATTTGCCATTGCTTGGTTATGGGGCTGATACCTGGTCTGAAGCGAATCAGATAAAAAACCCGACAAAAGTTATTATTCATGAATTGGGACATTTACTTTATGGAGGAAATAATTTTCATAATGGTGGTGCTCATATTGGAGGTAGTACTGGAAAAACTTTTATTCCACAACAAGGTGGTTGGAGTTTAATAGGAGGAAGCCAAACCAGTATAAATACATTTAATGCATGGGACAGAGACAGAATGGAATGGAAAAACCCCTCTAAAAACTATCTTAATAGTGCGTTAGATGAGAATTTAAACGAAATAGAAACAGCATTAGATGCCACCAACAGTAATCATGCAGGTATTTATATACTAAGAGATTTTGTTACTACAGGAGATGTTGTTCGAATAAAGTTACCCTTTATTCCAACCAATGAATATCAGCAATATTTATGGGTAGAAAATCACCAAACAGCACAAAATAATGGCTTTGAGTTTGATAAATTTCTATATCAAGATAATACTTGTATGGATGAAATGCAACCAGGGTTGTATATGTATATGCAGGCGGGTAAAAATATAAAAACAGGAACACAAATCTATAGTCAAAGCGGACATTATACCAGACCTATTCCAGCTAATGGTATGTACGATTTGCAATTTGAAAGCACTACATATCCTGTTACTTGTGTTGCTTACGGCTCGGTTGAACCTTATGAAAAATTACCTCAGTTTGCCAATCCGCTTACCGGAAATCAAGAACAAGAATTTCATGCAGCAGATATAAATACAAATAATGTAATTGGAAATGAAGTTAAATTAACATGGTTAGAACGAGTAAGTGGTATAGTAAATCCTAATTTAACAAATAACGGAACAGTAAATCATGTATTTACCAAAAATGGGGTGGCTAAATTAGGGGTAGGAACCAACCCGTCTGCTAATTCTATGATTACCCTGTCAAATAATAATGGTCTTACACATAATAATGGGTTACCACCAGATAATCGTAAAGTAATATTAAATGGCATTTCCATAGAAATATTGGATGAACTGCAAGATGGCAGTATTAAAGTAGAAGTTAAATTTGATGATACAAATATCGCTAATGATGTGCGTTGGTGTGGAGATATTGAATTACCTGCCATATCAGGAGCTAATGGATATTCTTTAAACTTAACACAAGGAAATTCCATGCTATTAGACCAAGGGTTTACGGCTACAAAAATTAATACACCTATGAGTATTGGAGGAACCAACTATTTTGTTGACCCAACTGTTTTATCATTAGAATCAGGCTCCTATTTCCATTTAGAACAAAACGCTACCGTAAACGTTAAAAACAATAGCACGTTACGCCTAAAAAGCGGCTCAAAAATGGAGCTGGAAAGCGGAGCAAAACTGCACATATTTGAAGACAGTGACTTAATAATAGAAGATGGAGCAGAATTAATACTAAAGCCCGGAGCCATATTAATAATTGATGAAGATGCAACCGTGTATTACAACAACAACCAATCAGGTAAAGGATTATTAGTAGGAGCAACATCCATATCAGGAACCGCAGCAAGAGTAGAAGTAAAAGGAGACATGGTTTTTGATGCCAATGCAGTATGGACACATAACAGAGATGGCTATTATTACTTTTTTCCTAACCACCAGTTAACTATGCCCAACACGGTAGAAATGAACTTTACCGGAAAAGGAAATAATCATCTGTTTATAGCTTTAGTGGAAAACACCAATTTAGTTTTAGAGGGAATAACAGCTACTTTAAATACAGGCATGGTTTATTATAACAATAATTCAAGCATACAATTAAATCAAACCGATTTTACCTCTGTAGCATCAACATACAATCCTGCTAATAATTTTCTTTTTTCAGGAATAGGATTGAATATAACCAATCCAACAGATGTATTTATAAATGGTTGCGATTTTAATTATTTAGCAACAGGAATTAAAATAGAACAAGCCACTACGCCACTTACTGTTCAGGCAACCAATATGACGAATATGGTAGATTACAATTATTATATAGATGGTGTTGAAGAAATAAGCATTACAGGAGGAGTATTAGATGGTGGAGTTTATAGTATTGTTGCAGATTATGGCATTGTTGCCATAAATACAGAAATAGTAGAAGTAACCAATACAGAAATAAAAAACATGCAAATTTCAGGAGTAAACTTAGATGAAGTTGCAGGAGCTTATTTCTCTAACACAAAAATTCATACGAACACTAATGGTATCTATTCCGACAATTCGCTTGTATTTCTGAGAAATGGAGCAAAAGTGTATGATAATCAGGATTATGGAATAGACATGTATGGCGTTTACAATACGCAAACAAGAAGTTTTACCTCCATGTTAACCATTGGAGATGAGGGATGCGGTTCTGTTTTTGATAATACCACAACAGGAATAAAAACAAAAAACACCCTGTTAAACATAGATGCAGTACAACATGCCATAAACAGACAAGACAACGATACCATACCAAATCAATTTTATGATAACGGACATATGTTTGATATTTGTTATGGTTATTTGCTAAGGTCGCCATCTCAAATTAATGCAAAGGGAAATTATTGGGGTAGTAATCCACCTATTCAATCAAGTGAATATACCATAGTTGCCAATTATTGCCCAGGAGATGTGAGTACACCTCAAAACTTACCATTAGATTCAGATGATTATTCAACCTGTTATTCATCAACAACATGTATGGATTGTAGTGCTGGTTCATCAAGTATGATGATGAGCGGAGGAACATCAACAGTTGAATCAGTTGTTCAGGAATCATTTACAGAAGCCAACCAACCGTTTATTGAACAAGATAATGCTATAACAAGAAATGCATTTTTAGATTTATCATCAATAGACTTAATAAAAGATACAGTAAATGATACATGGATGGGAGTATCTGTAAACAATCAAACTTTTGCGTTAACCAGAAAAAGTGTGCATCATATACAAGTAGCAAAAGCCATAAAAGCAAAAGCTACCAACAGCAATATGAGGGTAAATGCAGTACCAAAAGATATATTTGCAGGCATAACAGAAAATGCTAATGAGTTAAGTACAAAAGTTCAAGTTTATCCAAATCCTGTTAATAGTGAGTTGACGATATCAATAGAAGATATTAAAGGAATTTATATGCTAAACATATATCAAATTTCAGGCAAGTTGATAATAGAAGAAAAACTCAATAACTCGTTAAGTAATATTGATGTTTCGTCATTAGAAAATGGAATATATTTTTATGAAATTATTTCAGAAAATGGAGAAAAATTAACGGGTAAGGTTAGTGTGGTTAGGTAATAATAAATAAGTAAAAGAGAGGAAATATTAATATTTCCTCTCTTTATAATACATTTACTTCTCTTTCCAGTTCAATACCGAATTTAGTGTTTACAGCATTAATAATTTCTGAAGACAAATCGTAAATTTCTTGTCCTTTAGCATTGCTATAGTTTACTAGCACTAACGCTTGTTTTTTGTGTACGCCATAATTTCCAAAAGTCTTTCCTTTATAGCCACATTGCTCTATTAGCCAACCTGCGGCAATTTTGGTAGTTCCATTGTTTTGTGGGTAGTTGGGTATTTCAGGAAATGCTGTTTTTAGTTGTTCAGCTTTTTCATTACTTACAGAAGGATTTTTAAAAAAACTTCCGGCATTACCAATTTCTTTAGGGTCGGGCAATTTACTTTGTCGGATGTTAATTACCGCTTTACTTACATCTTTTATGGTTGGATTGCTAATTTCCATTGCTTCCAATTCTGATTGGATAGCTCCGTAACTAGTATTGATGTTAGGCTGCTTATTTAATCTAAAAGTTACAGCGGTAATAAAATAATTGCCTTTTTCTTTGGTTTTAAAAATGCTGCTTCGGTAATCAAACTCGCAATCGTTAGTAGAAAAATGAGTGGTTTTTAATGATTTTAAATGTAAGGCTTCCACTTCGGTAATAAAATCTTTTACTTCCACTCCGTAAGCACCAATATTTTGCATGGGAGATGCTCCAACACTTCCAGGAATTAAAGA
The DNA here is from genome assembly GCA_965284565.1 of Vicingaceae bacterium. Taxonomy (GTDB): domain Bacteria; phylum Bacteroidota; class Bacteroidia; order Flavobacteriales_E; family Vicingaceae; genus BRH-c54. Next base: position 290,910 of record OZ260100.1, on the reverse strand, counting down.
TAGGTTTTCGATACCACAATAGTTGTTTTCAATACAAAAGCAAACAAACTCGTGCCACACTTCGCCCGAAGCTACTTTTAAATAGACTTCATTGTCATTTTCATTTATAAGTTGTATGCCTTTAAGTTCGTTTTTTAGGATTAGTCCATCAAAATCTTTGGTAAAGAGAATATTGCTTCCTCCGCCAAGTATATATAAAGGTAGAAGGTTATTGCTTAAGGTGTTTTTGAGTTCATCAACACTATTAATAGTAGCTAGTTTTTTTGTTTTTACATCTATACCAAAAGTATTGTGGGGAAGTAATGAAATATTTTCTTGTAAAGACATAAACTATTATGATTTTTGAATAAGCACAACAGCATAAGCAGAAACACCTTCTTCTCTGCCTTCAAAGCCTAATTTTTCGGTAGTTGTTGCTTTAATGGATAAATCTTCTTCGTCAATATTAAGAATAGGACAAAGGGTGTTTTTAATTTCTGGGATAAAAGGATTGATTTTAGGCTGTTGTAAAGCAATAGTGGCATCAATATTACCAATAGAAAATTCTTTGTCGGTAATTAATTTTACTACCTCTTTTAAAAGAATTTTACTATCAATTCCTTTGTATTTATTATCTGTTGGGGGAAAATGAAAACCAATATCTCTTAAATTGGCAGCACCTAAAAGAGCATCGCAAATGGTGTGAATAAGTACATCAGCATCAGAATGCCCCACAGCTCCTTTGGTATGAGGAATTTTTATGCCACCAAGCCAAAAATCTTTTCCTTCTTCCAATTGATGAACATCAAAACCAAATCCTACTCGTATTTTCATTTTACTTTATTTTATTAATTAGTTGGGGTGTCATTTTGAGATTTAAAATCATCAAAATCAAAACGTAATGAAAAACGAATTGTATTGGCAAGAGGATTTCTGGCAACAGTAGAAAATAAGTAAGAGAAATCTATACTAAACACACTTAGTTTAAGTCCGGCACCAGCGGTAAAGAATTTTCTATTTCCTTTTGTAGAATGTTCGTGGAAATAACCAAAACGTGCAGCAAATTGCTTGTTATACCAATATTCTAAGCCAGCAGAAATATTAATTTCTCTCATTTCTTCGCCAAATCCTCCTGGTGCATCATTAAAAGATTGAAAAATTCCTGTAACTACAGGTACGTCAGGGTTTTTACCAGATTCAATTTCTTGTTCTCCAGTTGTAGGGTCAATAATTGGTCTTCCCGAATCATCTGTAGCATACTCTGGTGGAGTAGGAACTAACAATTTATTTACATCAGTTAAAATGGTAATAGAGTTATAGTCATCCATCACAAAAGTTAATGATTGCCCTAATCTCAAGTTGATTGGGATAAAATCTTTGATGGCATCATCAGTATAAGAAATTTTAGCTCCAATATTAGAGATATTTAATCCAGCATTAAAAATAACATCTTGATCAAATAAAACAGCATCCGGGTTGGTATAAAATGCAGAAACATCTGCAGCAAAGGAAGTTCCAGCTTTTGTGTTAGCACCAGCAACATCAATACCTCCGGTAAGGTTAGAATAAATGTATCTACCGGCAATACCAGCAGAAAACCTATCGCTTAATTTTCTACTGTAACCAATATCCCAAGCCCATTCGTTGGGAGTAAAATCTCCAATGGGATTTCCTCTTTCATCAGTAAATTTAATATCTCCTAAAGAGAAAAACCTTAATGAAGAACCGATTGCATGATCTCCATCGCCAAGTTTTTTGTAGATACTAACATAAGATAAGTTGATGTCTGGCACTAAGTCTCTTAACCAAGGAGTGTACGAAATGGAAATACCCATCTCTTTTTCTATAAAAGCCATTTTAGAACCATTCCAGTGCATAGAATTTGCATCAGGAGAAGAGGCTACACCTGCATCACCAAGTGCTCCATGTCTAGAGTCGGGTGCAATTAATAAAAAAGGCACTGCTGTTGTAATTGTATTTAGTTGGAGAATACTTTTCTTCTCTTGTGCTTTAATTGTAGAATAAAATGATACAATCAGTAAACTTAAAATAATTTTCTTCATTTAATTTTTAAAAAATAGGATGGCAAATATAACTATATATATTGTTAGATTTATAATAATTAGGAACACTTAACGAATAAAATGTAAAGATATTGTGTTAGAAAATTACCGTAGGATTACCAGTTTTTGAATTTTTTCTGCAACGGACATGTTTTCTGCTCTAACCCTAAGTTTATACACATAAACACCTCTTCCTATTTGGTCGCCAAAAGCATCTAATCCATCCCAGGTTATAGAAGAAGAGCGATAGCCTTCATTTAAAATATTTTGTTCTAAAGTTTGAATTAATTTTCCAGTAATGGTAAAAATTTGTACTTGTGCATACATAGGTTTTCCGGGTTGATTATGCTCAAACCAAAACTCGGTGTAAGTTGTAAATGGGTTGGGGTAGTTATATACTTTATCTAATACTAAGTCTTTAGATTTAACCACAACAAATTCTATGGTAGCTTCTGATGAGTTGTTGTAAACATCCCAAATTTTTAATGTTAGTTTGTGTCTTCCTTCTTCTAAATCTTTAAAAGGAAAACGAATAGTACCTTTTTGATAGCTGTTTAAGTCTGCTTCATAAAAATCATTAAGAATAAAAGGTTGTTCTGTTTTATCGTCTAAAATAGCAATAATATCATGTCCAATACCATTTCCAACCATGTTTATACCATGAATATCCTCAACAAAAGCTAATAAACTTGGGTTTTCATCTGTCATTCCTCCACTAATAAAATTGTCATCATTCATGTATAATTCCAAATCAGGACCTTCATTATCGGCAGCAACACTGTCAGCCATTCCTCCAATATAAAAACCATCAAAATATCCATGTCCATCTTCAAAACTGTTTTCAGTATAATAGCTGACCTTACCCACACCATACGTGTAAGAAATATCTTTAGGAACTACAAAACTGAATGAAAAATCACCATTAGTCACACTTACTTTACCTTTGAATAGTTTACTTGTTTGTAAATTAAACTGAAAAGCACTACCTCCGTCATTTTGTAATGTGGTAATGGTTTTAGCTTTATCAAATACAGTTGGTTTAATAATGCCATTAAAGTTGGTTAATTTTTGTCCGCTTCTATTTTGTACGTATCCTTCAATAGTTACTTTTTGTAGAGCTTTAATGGTGTCAATGCTGCTAACATTAATATTATTGAGTTTGGTGGTAATTACTTCATGGTTGGGGTAGGCTAATTTAAGAGCAGGGTCTCCTAAGAGTGTAAAATTTCTGTTGTTAGTTCCAGCATTAGTAAGGTTTTTTGTTTCTGTAAAAATCTCACCTAGCGTTTTATCTTCAATGTTGTTTTTAGTGAAAATAATGTCAAACAAGGTTTTGTTTAGGGTGAAGTTGGGACCTGAAAATACAGTTCTTACGGTGGTAAGTAGAGCAATTCCTCCCTTCTTATTTAATAAGATTAATTCTCCCGCAGATGTTCTAGAAGGGTCATCAAACCTGCTAAATTCACATGTGGCAGTAATGAATAGCGGAAGACCTTTTTGATTTTCCCAACTGTTTATCATTGGTACAGAAAGAATTCTTTCATGTGCCCAGCCAACCTCGCCACCATGTCCGGTGTAGTTAATAATTAAAGAACCATTATTTACTGCTTTATCAAGCTCATCATTTACTTCGGGGTATCTATTTCCTCCTGGTGTTGCTACTTGTTTATAGGCATCTATAAGTATTTTATTTACATTGTATGCTTTGTAATGGGTTACAACTGTATCAGCAATTTTATTTGCATCTCTCATATGTAAATTCCCATCTTCATCATCGCCAACAAAAACAACATCATTTCTCCAATCATCAAGCGTGGCAGTTGTGTTATAGTTTAGTATCTTATTTACCACATTATTGGCTTCTTGTTGAGATTTTACTGGGAGTCTTCCAATGGCAATATCCATAATTTCTGGACCACTCCAGACACCTTCTGTAGGGTCTAACATACCATAAAAATCATCAGACACATAAGAAGCAGTTCCTAAAGGGTTTGTTGAGTTTATTGATTGAAAAGTAGGAATAAAGTTAGTATTGTTGGGTAGTCTATGTTTATTATCGTAAGAACCATCACCAAATAAAAGTAAATATTTTGGTAAGTCATTAGGGACTATGGCTCTATTGTATAGCATACGAATAAAATCTCTAATAGCAACAATATCCTGACTACCAGAAGAAAATTCATTATAAATTTGTTGAGGCGTAACAATAATTACATTAAGTCCTTCATCATCATGAAAATCTGCCACTTGTCCTGCTTGAGATAAAAACATGGGGTGACTTACTATTACCATATCTGCTTGTGTTATCCCGTGTAAGTTTTGATTTTCAACCTTTCCTAATGGAGTAACTTGTGTTTCATAGTTGTTGGTTAAAGCAACAAAATGTTTGAGACTGTCAGTAGCAGCAGCAAATGAAGCGGTACCTCCAGTAAGGTTAAAATTAATTTCTTTAATGTTAAAAGGGTCACTTACATCCCAAATTTTAGAAATAGTACCTGCATTCGAAATATTGAAAGAAGCAATATTGCCAACTCCAATAGAGTTGAGGTCTCTAAAAAACAATTGGTTTCCACTCATGCTGAGGTTTCTTCTATAATTAAGCTCAATTTTATTTAACCAACCAGTAGATAAAGAGTTTGGTCGATTGTAAGTGATACCTATATTAATGATATTGTTTGTAGCTGTAAATGATGTTGCATTAGAACCTGTAGAGGCAAAAGCAGAAGTATAATTATTAATGTCGACACCACTACAAGATATATTAAATGAGTTAGAATTTGTGTTTACAGTAAAAGTACTAACGTTATTAGAACGGGCAGCAACAAAAACTTCTGCTTGAATTGGTGTATTTATATCTAAGTTGGGAGCATTAAAATTAAAACTATAATTGGTTCTTACGTCAAAAACTTCTCCGAACCATTCTTGACCAGATTTAATAAGGTTTACCAAATCCTTTTCATGATAGGTATAATCATTAAAAGAAGTCACATTAATAGTTGCTCCGCTTAAAGACGGTTGAGAAGTAATTCTTTTTGGCGCTTGTCCAGTATTACTTGCGGTTATGAAGTAAAAAGAAGTATCGCTAAACAAGTTGTTTTTATGATTAAAACGGTTACTTGGGGTATTTAATTCCCATGTGTTTGGAGATTGACCATAAAACAACACATAATCTCCTTTATTAAAAACACCATCATTTTCACCAGCAACAATTATAGCATTTTGTTGAAGGTCATCAGGTCTGTAATCGCTATTTAATAGTGGTAGCATTTTTCCACCATTACCATAAATTTTAATATTTGCAGGGTTTATATTGTCAATATCAAGTCCTAAGTCTTTAAGAAAATCGTAAGTAAGTTTAAAAACACCATCTTTAGAAACACCTATTTTATACCAATCACCAGTTTCTAATACGGAATTTAAGGTTAAATTTTTATTTCTTGAGTTAACTATAGGCTTTTCAGTAATCAGTTCAAATTTATAGCTAACCACTTTTTTGTAGGTGCCACTATTTTTGTCATATATAATAGGAATAAAGTTATAGAAACCGTAATTCACTTTTTTTTCTATACCATTAAAAAAATTTAGTTCTATATTATTCGGTAAATAATCAAAACCATACATATTTTGTATTTCTTCAAAAGAAATAGGTTCATAACTGATATTTATAATATTTATACCAATAAGTCGTTCTTGATTAAGAAGAATTCTATCAAAATAGATGGCTAAATAATCTTTTTCTGCAATAAAATCAATATTATTAAAAGAAGGAAACCACTTGTTATTATTTTTTTGAGAAGAGAATTCAGTGTTTTTTTGAACTATAGAATCCCACAAAATGGTTTTCTCAACAACAACATTTCCAGCTATAAAACCTAAGGAAATAAGTAGTGATAGGATGGTGAAAAGTATTTTTAATTTAAACATTTAAATTTTTTTATAAAATTAAGACTAATAATATTAGTTTTACAAATTAATTTTGAAGCTAAACGAAATTAAAAAATCTTTATTGTTTTTTTTAGGTTTGTAAAAAAAATAGCTACATTTGGAACTTGATTTTTAAATTATACGTTTAAAAACTACATGATAAAAGGTAACATAATAATAAAAAGTAGCTTTAAATTAGGGTTAATAGCTTTATTGACAGTTGTTTTCACGGGTAAATTGTTTGCGCAAGATCCTGAGTTTACACAGTTTTATGCTAATCAACTATATTTAAATCCTGCATTTGCGGGGGCATCTTACTGTCCAAAACTATCGTTGAACCATAGAAATCAATGGCCAGGCATTAGTGGTTCATTTGTAACCAACAGTGCTTCTTACGATCAGCATGTAGATGCACTTTCTGGAGGGGTAGGTTTATTGGTGCTTAGTGATAGAGCTGGAGAGGGAACTTTAAATACAATCAATGTTAGTGGTATTTACTCTTATGAATTACAAGTTACAAGGAAATTTACTCTTAGAGCAGGTGTTCAAGGAACATGGGCTCAAAAAAGGGTTGATTGGGATAAATTAACTTTTGGAGATCAGATTGATCCAAGAAGAGGGTTTATTTTTAATACTAATGAAGTACAAAGAGATGAACCAAGAAGTTTTGTTGATTTTTCTGCTGGTTTGTTAGGGTATACTGAAAATATATTCGTTGGTTTTGCTGTTCATCATTTAACTCAACCCAACGAATCAGTAATTGAGGGGATTAGTCCATTACCAAGAAAATATACATTTCATGCAGGAGTTCAAATCCCTATAGATAGTAAAGGAGAGCCAGCAACATTATCTCCAAACGTTTTAGTTCAGTTACAAGAAAATTTTTTACAAATAAATTTTGGTATGTATTACAATAAAGGACCGATTTATGGTGGTTTATGGTACAGAAATCAAGATTCTTTTATTGCTTCTATTGGTTTTGAAGCAGGTATATTAAAATTTGGATATAGTTATGACATAACAGTATCTAAGTTAACCAACCAAACTGCGGGTTCTCATGAATTTTCTACCGGAATGCAGTTCGATTGTAAACCTAAAAAACCTAGATTTAGAACAATAAGTTGTCCTTCTTTTTAGTTAATCTTAAAAATAGTTTTAAAAATAAATAGTTATGAAACTGCAAAAAATAAATTTAATTTTCGTCTCATTGATTGTTACTTCATTGTTTTTTACTTCTTGTAAACATGAACAATCTAGCACAACTGGATGGAATTATAATGACCCAAGAAATGGAGGTTTTCAAAAAGTACCTTATTTGGAACAAGAAACAGGGCCAGGTTTGGTTTTAATTGAAGGTGGTAGATTTACAATGGGTAGAGTAGAGCAAGAAGTAAATTACGATTGGAACAATATTCCAAGAACAGTGTCTATTTCTTCATTTTATATGGATGAGACAGAAGTTTCTAATTTTGCTTATTTAGAATATCTTTATTGGTTAGATAGAGTTTTTTCTCTTGATTATCCAGAGGTTTATGATAAAGCTGTTCCAGATACTTTAGTATGGAGAAGTAAATTAGCATATAATGAACCTTATGTTGAGTATTATTTAAGACATCCTTCTTACAGAGATTATCCTGTTGTGGGAGTAAATTGGCTGCAAGCTAATGATTTTTGTGCTTGGAGAACAGATAGAGTGAATGAAATCATTTTGATTAGAGAAGGATTGTTTGAGCATTACCCAAACCAAATTAATGAAGATAACTTTAATACTGAAGCTTATATGTTAGGTCAGTATGAAAGTGGAAAAAGAGTAGATGGTATCCCTGATTTAGACCCTAACAAAGAGTTTAGAAATGTTAAAATGGAAGATGGTATTTTATTACCAAAATATAGATTACCTACTGAAGCAGAATGGGAATATGCTGCTTACGGATTAATAGGAAATACTATAGATGAATTAATTCCAGACAGAAAATTATATCCTTGGAATGGACATGCTGTTAGAAATTCTAATGAAAAGTATATTGGTCAAATATTAGCTAACTTTAAAAGAGGTAGAGGTGATAATATGGGAGTTGCTGGCAAGTTAAATGATAATGCAGATGTAACAGCTCCAGTTTACGCTTATTGGCCAAACGATTATGGCTTGTATAATATGGCAGGTAATGTTAGTGAATGGGTAATGGATGTTTATAGACCATTATCTTTAGAAGATAATGATGATTTTAGACCGTTCAGAGGTAATGTTTATCAAACTAAAGAGTTAGATGAAGATGGTTACATTGCTGAAAAAGATAGTTTAGGTAGAATTAAATATAGAGATGTTGATACTGAAAAAGATAATTTAACTGATAGAAGAAATTATAAAACAGCTGATAACATTGATTATCTTGATGGACATTGGGAGTCTAGTGTATATTATGGACAAGTTGGAGCAGGTACTGTAGATTCTGATTTTGATGAACAAGATAGAACTAAACAAATGTATGAATTTGGAGGGACTTCTTTGGTTAATGATAGAGCTAGAGTTTATAAAGGTGCTTCATGGAAAGATAGAGCTTATTGGATGGTTCCTGGAACAAGAAGATATTTAACAGAAGAACAATCTACTTCTTATATCGGATTTAGATGTGCTATGACAAGAGTTGGTAGTCCGGTTGGTTTAGGATATTAACATTGTTTAGCTTATAAAAATTTAAAACCTCTTATGAAATTCATAAGAGGTTTTTTTATGTTTGTTTACATGGAAATTCAGGAATTGTATCATCTTTTTTTAGAAAAAGAAAATGTTTCTACGGATACTAGAAATATTATTAAAGACAGTATTTTTTTTGCATTAAAAGGAGAAAATTTTGATGCTAATCAATTTGCTCAACAAGCATTAGATAATGGAGCATCTTATGTAGTTGTTGATGACAAAAATGTAGCTAAATCTAGTAAATTTATTTTAGTTGATGATGTTTTAACTACTTTACAAAATTTAGCTAATCATCATAGAAAACAATTTAAAATACCTGTAATTGGGATTACTGGAAGCAACGGAAAAACAACTACCAAGGAATTAATTTACACAGTTTTATCTAAAAAATATAATACGCTAGCTACTCAAGGAAATTTAAATAACCATATAGGAGTTCCGTTAACCTTATTATCATTAAAGAAGGATATAGAAATAGCAATAATAGAAATGGGAGCCAACCATATAGGAGAAATTGAGTTTTTGAGTAACGTAGCTGAACCTAATTTTGGGATTATAACTAATATTGGTAAGGCTCATATTGAAGGTTTCGGAAGCTATCAAGGTGTTATTCAAACAAAATCAGAATTGTATAAATTCATTAAGCAATCACAAGGGGTTTTGTTTGTTAATGAAGATGATGAATTGTTAATGGATTTGTCTTCTGAAATAAATAGAACTGGCTATGGAGAAAATGCAAAAAATCATGATTTTAAATTAGTAGAAAACTCTCCTAATTTAAAAATTGCATGGGACAATAATATAATCACAACCAATTTATACGGAAAGTATAATTTCCCCAATATAATGGCTGCAATTTGTATAGGAAATTACTTTAATGTTGATGAACAAGATATTATTGATGCAATAGCAAATTATATATCCACAAATAATCGCTCTCAATTTGCCAAAATAGCAGGAAACACCTATTATTTGGATGCTTATAATGCTAATCCGACTAGTATGAATGCTGCAGTAGATACTTTTATAGAGGGAAAATTCTCAAATAAATTAATGATTCTTGGAGATATGTTAGAATTAGGTAATATAAGTTATGAAGAGCACTTAAATATTATTGAAAAAGCATTAAATTACCAATTAGAAACAATTTTTGTAGGTAATATTTTTTTTGAATTATCAGATAAATATAAAACAGTAAAACAGTTTCATTTTTTTAAAAATTATGAAGAAGTAATTAGTTGGTTTTCAAATAATCAACCTAAAAATAAAAATATTTTAGTAAAAGGTTCTAGAGGAATTAAGCTTGAAAAAATAGTTGAAGCCCAAAAAGTTTAATTGCAGCTAATTAGTTACAAAACTTACAATATTTAGAACTTGTATTATGAGTAAAGGGAATTTCTTTATTTATCATTTCTTCACAAATTGTTTTAACTTGTTGCTCAAAATTATGAAGTAATTCATTTGATATTTTATCATCTTTGTTTATATTAAACTTCATAAAATCGTTGGTTAGGTTTTTAAAAGAAATAATACCAGCATTACAATTAGTGTTATTATTTAAAAATGTCGCATTATTTTTATGGTAGAGTAAAGCATAAAACAATACTTGAAAAGCCTTATTTTTTTTATTGGGTAATAATAATTCATCAAGTTCATTAATTTTTAATTCGGTAGGTGAAACATCACCTGTTTTATAGTCAATAATCCTATTTAAATTTCCAATAGAATCAACTCTGTCAATAGTTCCTGAAAAAACAATAGCATTTTTTTCGTTACCAAAATTAGTAGTGTAGCTTAGTTTTTCTTCTAAAGATTTTACAACTAAAGGTTGGGAGGATTTTTTTACTAAGCTTAATTCTTTTTTAAGAAAATTATTAATATAAGTTTGAGCAACTGAATATATCAAAAGGTTTTTACCACTTTTTAATTCAGTATCATTAAAGTTTTTGGAAAAAATCTCATGAGTAACTTTATTTGCTTTTTTCAACATCAACTTAATATGTTCCTCTTTCAGTTCTATGTTGATATATTCTTTATATAATAGCTCGAATATTTCATGTATAAAACTTCCAAAGGTGTTATTTTCTATAGTTTCTTCAACATCTTCCTCTTCTTTTATTTTTAAAATATATTTATAATAAAAGTCTAACGGACAATTGATGTAAGTAATAATTGCAGTAGGAGAGAGCTGATAGCTCATAATCTCTTTTATACGTTCAATAACTGCATTATCTTTTTCTATTGTAATGTTCGATTGTTCAAATTTAGATGTAGGGTAATTGATAAGTTTTTTAGAAATATTAATATTTGGTTTTTTAGAGCTGTTTAATTCATGTTCTATTTGAGTAATAAATCTGCTTTGCTCTCCACTTCCAAATTCATTTGTTTCTGTATTGTGTGTTATGTAAATATTTTCGGCATTTTGTATTAATCTGTAAAAATGGTAAGCATAAACAGCATCTTTTTCGTAATGTGTTGGTAATTGGTAAGCGTTTTTTAAATCATAAGGAATAAATGAATTAAATGTTTTTCCTTTAGGTAAAACACCTTCGTTAGCTCCAACAATAATTACATTTTTAAAATCAATATTTCTTGTTTCTAGCATTCCCATTATTTGTAAACCTTGTAGTGGTTCTCCATAAAGTTCAATAGAAAATGAACTTAAGAGTTGCCTGAAAATGCTGTAAAATCCTTTAAAACTTGTTATAGCATCTTGCTGTGTGAGTAATACTTCTAACTGATTAAAAAGTTTTGAAAAATGAAATAAGTATTCTAATTCTAAGTGAAAACTATTGGAAGAATTATTTTTAATTAGTTGCTGGTAATGTTCTTTATCAATGCTAATGATTTCCTTACAAATACTAATCAGATCTAAAATATTGGCTTTTAAAGGTAGTTTAAAAGGCAGGGCATCATTTATATATTGAAGTTTATCGTTACTAATAAAAACCCAATTTTGCTGAATTATTTTTGAGCTAAGTTTTTCTATTGTTTTATTACCAATAATTACATTGCTAAAAGAAAGTCTAAACAGGTTTATTAAATCTTTGTAGTGATAAGTTAGTGTGTCTTTTGATCCAAATTTTTCAGCATTCATAAAAAGCTGAAAAATGGTTTCGAAAAATATGGTAAGACTAGTGTTTTTTAATGGATAACCCATAGTAACGTTTACATTACTAATTTCATCGGGAATAGACTGCATAACTGGTATAAGCATGTTTTCGTCTGCCAAAACAATTGCGGTATCTTTATAATTATCAATAGCATCAATTTTACTTAATATGCTCGATAAATATTTGGCTTGTCCTATTTGTTGAGGAATACCAATAATTTCGATATTCTTATGGGTTTGGTTAAACTTGTCATTTACCCAATTAAAAGGAGTAAAAACCTCTTTTTTAATATATTTTCTTAGAAAAAAACCACTTTCCTGAATATCATCATCCAAATAATATTTATCGGCATCCCAAAGGACTTCGGCTTTATTTTGTTTTATAAGGGAAGTTATAATTACTTCTTCAGCTTCATTTAAAGCATTAAAACCAACAAAAATTATTTTCTGCCATTGGGCAATTTTATTTTCAATAAAAGACTCTGGGTTTAGAGTTATTTCTTCAGCAACTTTTCTAAAAGCCATTCCTTGATAAGCCATATTTTTGCTTTCTAAAATTGACTTATATGTAGTATAAAGCTTACTGAGTTCTTTCCAAAATTTAAGATATTGTTTTTGGAAATCAGATAGTTCTTTATCTCCTAAATTCCAAACTTCTATTGCTCTTATGTCGTTTATTTCTTTAAAAAACTTTTCTGAAGGAATTAAATACCTGTCAATTTCATTAAAATCGTGTAATAATATTTGCCCCCATTTAGAAAAATCTTCAAAAGATTCAGCTTCGGAAGATGTATTTTTATAACACTCGTACAATTCAAATAATTGGGTGAGGTTGTCTATAATTTCGGCTTCAGAGGTTTTTTCTATAAAATCTTCTGTGCCAATAATTTCGGGAAGCCAAATAGGATTTTTAATTAACTTACTTAATTCTTGTTTTAAAAATAAGCCCGCACGTTTGTTAGGCAAAACAATAAGTAGGTTTTCTAAATTTTCGTTGTATTTTGATATTAAATGAGCAGCGGTTTTATTTAGGAAAGTATTCAAAGGAGATAAATTTAATTTTTTAATACATAACGACTAAATTCATCATAACAAATATGAATTTCTTTGTGTAGATTAAATTCGGATGCATTTAAAATAAAATAGTTTGAAAAATCGCAATAGCTAAGAAAATATTCAGCTGTTTCAATATCGTTAATAGGCGTAATTCTCATTAAAATAATTGGATTTAATTTTTCATCAATAGCAGCCTGTTTTTCATCTTGCTCCAATAATTTTAAATAGTTTTTTTTGTCCTGAACATATTTATTAAAAGCTCCCAATATGGCAGAAATGCCTCCAGAAATTATTATTCCTCCATTAGCTTCCTGATAAGCAGCCAAAAGCTCGTCTTTAGATACATAAATACTTTTATTAATAGCATTTGGTTTTTCCTGTATTCTTAGTTGTGCAAAAGCTTCTTTAAATTCTTCGTAATCTTTGTAAGGAAGCACAGTAAAGTTTTCTAGATTATAAGTTCTTCGATGTAAATAAACTTTAAAGTAAGAATTATTAATAACATGATTATAGTTTGAAAATCCCATATGGGAAATAATTAAAGTATCATTTGGTTGTGCTATAATAGAAAAGCTACCATTAGCTTTTGAAACTACACCAATATTAGTAGATTTATTTATGATATGAACGCCTTCTAAAGCAATAGAATCGTTAGCATTTAATATTGTACCAACAAAAACATTTTCTTGAGCTTTAATTTGCGAAACACAAAAAAGCAACAAAACTGCTAATATGTTAATGGGTGTTAATCTCATTTCTTAGTTGTTCTTTTCTTGAAAATAATTTCAAAATAGGTGCCATCTTTATCCATTCGTTCTATTTCGCCATCAATCTGACTAACAAATACTTTTATTAGCTCCATTCCTAATGTTTCATCATCTTTTTGTAACATATCTTTTGGCATGCCAATACCATTATCTCCAACAATTAATTTAAAAGTTGAATTTTTTAATTCTGATAAATGAATGGTAATGCTTCCTTTGTCTTTTTCTTTGAAAGCATATTTTAATGAGTTTGAAATTATTTCATTTAATAATAAACCAATAGGAATTAAAGTGTCAATTTCAAATTTTAAAGCATCTATTTTTAAATCTAAATGTATATTACAGTTAATGGAGTATGAGCTAACTAAATCATCAATTAAAGAAATAATATAATCTTGAACATCTATTTTAGAAAGATCTCCAGATTGGTACATTTTTTCATGAATTAAAGCCATAGATCGAATTCTATTTTGAGCTTCACCAAAAAGTGCTAAAGCTTTTTCATCTTTAGTATAATTAGACTGAATGCTTAAAAGACTATTAATTACTTGCATATTGTTTTTCACTCGATGATGAATTTCTTTTAAAAGAATTTCTTTTTCATCACGTTGATTCTCAATAAGAACAGTTCTTTCTTTAACTTTTTCTTCAAGTTCTTTACTTATTTGTAATTGTCTTTTTTCTTTATAAGTAGCAATTCTAAAAACCAAATAAAAAGTTCCTAATCCAACAATTAAATAAAACCACCACGATTGCCAAAATGGAGCTTTAATAGTAAACGAGAAAGTGACGGGTTGTTGATTCCAGACCCCATCGTTATTTCTAGACTTTACTTTAAAAGTATAATTACCAGGAGGTAAATTGGAGTAGGTTGCTACATCTTTTGTAGTTGCAGGAAACCAATCATCATCAAATCCTTCTAACTTAAAGCTATATAATACTGCTTCAGGATTAGAAAGGTTGATGGAATTAAACTCAAAAGTTAAGTGGTTTTGGTTGTATTTAAGTTCAATGTTTTCAGGTAAGTTATACCATTTCGATAATTTTTTAGAATGTTTTAACCAATCAATATTGTCGAAAAATAGTTTAACACTGGTTATGTGTGTTTTAGATTCAAATACATTTTCTCTGTCTTCAGAAGGAGTGTATTTTATTAGGCCTTTTACTGTTCCAATCCAAAGGTTACTTTTATTATCTTCATAGATAGCCCTACTATTGCATTCAACGCCTCTAAACCCATCACTTAAACCATAGTTTTTTATTTCATCAACTTGCCCATAACTATTAAATGTAAACTTATCTAACCCGTTATTGGTGCCAATCCATAAATGACCTCTTTTGTGAAAATGGATTAAATAAATTACATCAGAGGATAAACCGTTTTTTGTAGTAAAAGTGGTGAAGTCAATACCATCATATTTGGTTAAGCATCGGTCGGTACCAAACCAAACGCTTCCAAAAGCATCTTCGGTAATACTACTAATGTAAGAGTTACAAATTTTTGAAACGGGAAAACTTGTTATTATTTCTTTACTCATTCGGTTTATTCCATTTTCAGTACCTATCCATAAATTATTTTTATTATCTAAAAATAATGAATGAATGTAATTGTGAGAAAGCCCATTATCTGTTGTATAAGTAGTAAATGTATTAAAATCATATTTGCACAAACCACCACCATTAGTTCCTATCCAAAGAAAGCCTCTTTTGTCGTAAAGTAAACTTTTTATTTCATTGGAAGGCAATCCATCTTTTGTAGTATAATTTTTAAATATACCATTACTGAATTTACTTAATCCATTTTTTGTGGCAAACCATAAATTACCGTCATTATCTTTTGCTATTGCTCTTACTGTATTACTACCTAGTCCGTTTTGCTCTGTAAATTGAACTGAGGAATTACCATTATACTTATAAACACCACTACTTGCCGTTGCAACCCAAATGTTATCGCTATTATCTTGGATAATTCCAAAAATATCATTTTGATTTAAGCCAACTATTTCATTAAAATAGGTGAACGCAGTATTGTTAACCCTAACAATACCTGAACCATTAGTTCCTATCCAAATATTGCCAATTCTATCTTTATATAAGTTGTTTATATTATTGGTTTCAAGACCATTTTCTTTACCAATATGTTTAATTTCATCGGTACTTATATTAACATGATAAATTCCATTGTTAAAAGTTGAGTACCAAATATTTTTGTCATTATCTTCTATAATAGACGATATTTTATGTGATGGGTTAATTGTTTCTACTTCTAACTTTGCATCTTTATCAATACTTCCTGCAAGAATTTTGTGTATTCCTGCATCTTTAAAACCTATTAAATAGTTGCCTTCATCGTTTTGTATTAGAGAAGTGATGTTGTTGGAGGGCAAGTTGTTTTCAGTATTAAAGAATAACGTGTCCTTACCATTTATTCTTGCTAAACCATTTGTTGTCCCAACCCAAATATTGTTTTTGCTATCAGATGTTATGAAGTTAACATAAGTGTTTAAAAAACTTATGTTTAATGTGTGAAAAAAACCATTTTCATAATAACACAATCCTGATGTACTGCCTATCCATATTCTGTCGTTGTTGTCAATAAAAATACAATTGTTAGCATTATTTTGAAGCCCGTCATTTGATGTTAATACAACCATATTTCGTCCATTGTACTTGGAAAGACCTCCCCAGGTAGAAGTAAACCACATGTTGCCTTCTTTATCTTCGGCAATTCCAGTTACAATATTCCCAGCTAACCCATCTTTTTCGTTATATTTTTTAAAAACTTTACCATCAAATTGAGCAACTCCTCCGCCAGATGTTGCAATCCATAAATAACCTCTAGAATCATTATATACAGCATTAACGGATGATTGTGGCAATCCCTCTGGTACATTGAAGGAACTAAAATTATAGGTTTGTCCGGAAACTTTTGTGGTAAAAGAAAAAACACTAACCAAGAGCAGTGTTATTAATAAAAAGTGATATGTAGTTTTTTTATGCTTCAATTAGGATACTTTATTATACAATAATAAACAATAATGATGTAAATATATTAAGAGTATTAAGTTTTTTATCCGCCTACTTTTTTTGTTTGTTTATAATTCATTTTTAAAAGGAGGTCAAAAATTTTATCTTTATGCTCGCCTTGAATTAAAATCTCTCCGTCTTTTGCACTTCCTCCAACTCCGCATTTTTGCTTAAGGGTTTTACCTAAAGTTTGTAAATCATCATCGGTTCCAACAAAACCTGTAATTAAAGTTACAGATTTACCTTTGCGTTGTTTACGGTCAATCATCACTTTTAGTTTTTGTTCCTCAGAAGAAAGGGTCTCCATTTCTTCATCAAAGTCGTCTTCGTATTCAAAATTTTTGTTGGTTGAATATACTATGTTTTTTTTACTCATGGTACAATAATTTTTAAAGCTAAAGGTTGAATGGTTAAATTTATTTCACCTTCTGTTAAAGCTGGTTCTCCATCAATATGTAATTCTTTCTTTGGCGGAACAATAGTAATGTCTTTACCTTTCAACTCCTTTATGTACTTAAATGTGTTAATTTTTTTATTAAAAAGTTTATAAGCAAAATTAAGGGAATAAATTAAAGGAAATTTCTTCATTATTATTATTCTTATTAAACCATCATCAAGCTTGGAATTAGGAGAGATATACGCGTTATTACCATACTGGTTGGAGTTAGCAAAAGTGATGAGTAGGGCTTTGGTATTAAATTTTTCACCATCAATAGTAATATCATAAACTGCTTCGTTATAATTGAAATATTCTTTAACAGTTATTTTAAAATAAGTCCAAAAACCTCTTTTTTTTGCTTGAGAAAATAACCAACCTATTCGTGCATCAAATCCAGAACCAGCTGTTCCTAAAAAATATCCATCATTAATTTTAACTACATCAATAGTTGTTTTTTTTAGATTATTGATGGTTTCAATTGCATTTTTAATGGGTAATGGAATTTTTAAATGCCTTGCTAAGCCGTTTCCAGAACCAACAGGAATTATTGCTAAAGTAGTATTACTACCAATTAGCTGACTACCAACTTCGTTTACAGAGCCATCTCCTCCAACAGCGGTAATAATATCATACTTGTTTTTAGCTTCTTTTGCAATTTCAATGGCATGTTTAGCTCTTTCGGTATAAGTTATGTCGTATTCAATGTATTGGGTATCTAAATGTTTTTCAAGTAATTTTTCTACTATTTTTTGCCTTCCTGTTCCAGAAATAGGGTTAATAATGAAAAGTACTTTGGTTTTAGACATAACTTATCAAAATAAATTATTTACTAACGGATAATTGGTTGTTAATTAATCGGTTGTTGTATTGCTGAAGAACAGCTTTCATAAAAACTTCCATATCCGTTTTTTTGATTAATTCCTCCCCATTAAGTTGAGTTTTTAGGAGGTTGTTTATTAACAATTCATCTTTTGAAATATTATAAAAGGCTATTGTTTTCTTACCATCAAAAAACAATACATAATTTTCTTGATAGAGTTGATAAACACCATTAATAAAATTAACTACAAATGGTTTCTTAAGTTTTTTGTCAAAAATATTTCTTCCAAAAGCTATTGATTTTGTAGGAATTCCTAACCAACCTAATAAAGAAGGAGCAATATCTATTTGTTGGAAAAGAGCGTCATATTTACCTTTTAGTTCTTTACTAGGATCAAAAATTAAAGCAGGTATTGCAAATCGTCCTATTGGGGTGTTATATTTTGCTTGTTCAGAATGTGTGGAATGATCTGCAGTAACAATAAATAACGTGTTGTTGTACCAAGTCATATTTTTAGCTGTTTCAAAGAATTTTTTTAAGGCATAATCGGTATAGCCAACAACTTCGTGCATGGGTAATGTTCCTTTAGGGAATTTACCCAAATGTTCGGCTGGAATGGTATAAGGGTGGTGTGATGAAATAGTGAAAATTGTACTGAAAAATGGGGTTTCTTTTTTATTTAACTCATTAGCAAAATATTGTAAATAAGGCTCATCAAAAATTCCCCATTTACCATCATAATGTTTGTCTTTTTCAGGGTATTCATCTAACCCAAAATAACTTTCAGTACCTGCCAAACTCGAAAAAGCGTCAAACCCCATAGTACCATTACTTCCTGAATGATAAAAAGAAGTATTGTAACCTTGTGTTTTTAATATTTTAGGTAAACCATCAATAGCATTACTTCCATAGTTAGAAACTACTAATGGCGTATTCATTAATTGAGGTAAACTTGCTAAAATAGAAGGTAAAGATTCAATAGATTTTTGTCCATTAGCATAAGCATTTGTAAACACATAACTTTCTGTCATTAAAGAATCTAAAAATGGCGTATAGCCTTTTTGGTTGTGATAACCAACGTATTCTTTAGCAAGGCTCTCGATAATTATAAAAACAATATTTTTTTTATTGAGTGGATTTTTTTCTTCAACAGTTATGATTGGAGAATAGAGGCTTTCAAGTTCGTCATCAGTATAAAAATTGATGGGTTTAGCTTTTTCTTTAGTGAGCGATTTTAAAACAGTAAATGGAGTGTTTAAAACAAGAGCAACATTCTGGGCATGTGTATATTGACCGGCACTAACACTATTTAGTGGTCTGAGTTGGAAACCTCCTCGCATAGCAAGGATGGTGAATAATATCACACCAACAAAAATGAAAGATTGAATAATGTAATTCCTCTTTATATAAGGATAAAACATGCCTTTAAAACGACAATATTTTTTATAAACATACCATGAAAACCAAATTAAAAATGCCAGTAAAATGTAGTCGTACCAAAAATCAATAATATAAAGTGGTAATAAGCTCATAAAATCTTCTCCACCACCGGCACCAATCATGCTGAATAAATCTGTAGTGGTTCTTTTCATAGTAAAATCGAAGTAAGCAACATCTACTAAATTTAAAATAATGGAAATGGTATTTGGAATGTAGAATAGAATAGCTAGAGTACGTTGGTATTTTCTAAAACTCCTAAATGAAAATGGTAATACCGACATTAAAATGAATGGTAAATACAAATAAGCAATGGCAACAGCATCAAAACGAATCCCATAGACAAAATCCATAAAAACAACATTCTGAAAGTGAGACTGATTAACAATGTAAAAGAAAATTCTACAAAGTGTAAAAACTAAAAAAGCTAATCCAATTCTTTTGGCAAATGGAATGAGATGAGATAGATAATTAGGAATGATCATTTTTTTGGATTAACTGCAAGAAAACGTTTAGTTTGGAATAATAAATCTTTTAAATTATTGTAATTCAATTAATTATTTATAAAAAGATGTCTGTCGCAAAACTAATAAATAAATTTAAAAGAATATTACTAGGTTAGTGAGATGCTTTATCTTCTTTCTTTGGCATTGGTCCTCGTAAATGAATAATTAAACCGTTCAAAAAATTACGTAGAATTTGGTCCCCACATTCCATATATTTCGGATGGCTTTCATTCCTGAAAAAAGCCCCTAATTCGCTTTTAGTAATTTTAAAATCTACCAAAGCACAAATGTTTACAATGTCTTCATCTCTGAGTTTGTGAGCCACTCTTAATTTTTTAAATATATCGTTATTGGTCAATCCCATGGTTTAGTTTTTAATAATATTTTTTACTCTTCCTACAATTCCTGATTCGAGCATTACTTTAATGCCGTGAGGATGAGTTTTAGAGTTGGTTAAAATTCTTTTTACAATTCCTTTTGTAAGTTCTCCGGAAGATTGATGATGTTTTTGAATCACTTCCACCTCGTCACCAACCTTAATGTTTGCTCGGTTTTTTCCTTCAGACATGCTCATTTATTTTAGTCCACAATCATCACAGTCGTGTTTTTTTCTTTTAATAATATATTTGTAAACCAAGAAAATTACAGCTCCTAAAATCCATATTCCGGCAATTATTTCCTGAATATTCATTTTTATATTTTTATATTAATAAAGTACGAAGTTAGGTAAAATCGGTTAAATTTGGCACTTCAAAATACACAACTTATGGCGTTGACATTTAACAGAAGAAAATATACAGATGAAGAGCTTGTTAAGCTTTATAAAAATTTATTAAAACCACGGTTGATTGAAGAGAAAATGTTGATTTTGCTTCGTCAGGGAAGAGTGTCAAAGTGGTTTTCAGGAATAGGTCAGGAGGCTATTTCGGTTGGATCAGCCTTAGCATTAGAAAAAGACGAATATATTTTGCCTATGCACAGAAACTTAGGTGTTTTTACCAGTAGAGAAATTCCTTTACATCGTTTGTTTTCTCAGTTTCAAGGGAAAATGAGTGGTTTTACTAAAGGTAGAGACCGTTCTTTTCATTTTGGAACGCAAGATTTTAAAATTGTTGGAATGATTTCTCATTTAGGACCTCAAATGGGCGTGGCTGATGGAATTGCTTTAGGCAAAAAATTAAATAATGAAGGAAAAGTTACTTTAGTTTTTACTGGAGATGGTGGTGCTAGTGAAGGAGATTTTCATGAAGCTATTAATACTGCTGCTGTTTGGCAATTACCGGTAATTATTTTAGTAGAAAATAATGGTTATGGACTTTCAACTCCTTCTAGCGAACAATTTATTTGTAAAAACTTTGTAGATAAAGGTATTGGTTATGGCATTGAAACAGAATTAATTGATGGAAATAACATTTTAGATGTTTACCATAAAATTAGTCAGATAGCTGATTCTATTCGTAAAAAACCACGACCTGTTTTAGTAGAAGCACTTACTTTTAGAATGCGTGGACATGAAGAAGCTTCAGGTACAAAGTATGTTCCTCAGGAGTTGATGGAAGAATGGCAGCAAAAAGATCCTGTGGTAAATTATGAAAATTATTTGTTAGCTGAAAAAGTATTAGATGATACTAAAATTGAGGCAATTAAAGCTGAAATAAAAGAAGAAATAAATACAGATTGGGAAAAAGCTTACAATGAGCCAAAAATTGAAGCAGATCTTCAAACAGAGTTGGATGATGTTTATGCACCATTTTCTTTTTCAGAAACAAAGCCTGCTTCAGAAAAAAAATCTGAAAAAAGATTAATTGATGCTATTTCTGATGGTTTAAGGCAAAGCATGGAAAAACATCCAAACTTGGTGTTGATGGGACAAGATATTGCAGATTATGGAGGTGTTTTTAAAATTACGGATGGTTTTGTAGCTCAATTTGGTAAAGAAAGAGTTAGAAATACACCGCTTTGCGAATCTGCTATTTTAGGGGCAGGTTTAGGACTTTCTATTAACGGACAAAAAGCTATGGTAGAAATGCAGTTTGCCGATTTTGTTAGTGAAGGCATTACACAAATTTGTAATAATTTAGCTAAAAGTCATTACCGTTGGCAACAAAATGCCGATGTGGTAGTAAGAATGCCAACAGGTGGAGGTATGGCAGCAGGTCCATTTCACTCTCAGAGTAATGAAGCTTGGTTTACACAAGTTCCGGGATTAAAAATTGTTTATCCTGCTTTTCCTTATGATGCTAAAGGCTTGTTGAATACTGCTTTTGAAGATCCAAATCCGGTAATGTATTTTGAGCATAAAGGGTTGTACAGAAGCATAACACAAGAAGTTCCTGATGATTATTATACCTTGCCTTTTGGTAAAGCAAGTTTGGTAAGAGAAGGAGAGCAAGTAACTATTGTAACTTATGGAATGGGCGTGCATTGGGCATTAGAAACATTAGATGCAAACCCAGAAATTTCAGCAGATTTAATAGATTTAAGAACTTTAGTACCTTTGGATACGGAAACCATTTTTAATTCTGTAAAGAAAACCAACAGAGTAATTATTTTACATGAAGCCACTATGTTTAATGGAATAGGAGGAGAGCTAAGTGCTTTAATTACCGAAAATTGCTTTGAATATTTAGATGCGCCAATAAAACGTGTGGCGAGCTTAGATACGCCTGTGCCATTTATTGGAGAATTAGAGCAAAATTTTATGCCTAAAGAACGCTTTATAACAGCATTGAAAGCATTGGTAGATTTTTAATTTATTAAAAAATAAAGATGCGAATAACATTTTTAGGAACAGGAACATCTCAAGGAGTACCGGTTATAGCTTGTAACTGTAAGGTTTGTATGTCTGAAAACCCTAAAGACAATCGTTTGCGTACTTCAATTTTAGTGCAAACAAAAAAAACTACCATTGTTATAGATACAGGTCCCGATTTTAGGCAACAAATGCTAAGAGCAAATGTACAACAGTTAGATGCTGTAGTGTTTACTCATGAACATAAAGATCATATTGCGGGGCTAGATGATGTAAGGGCGTTTAATTTTAAACAAAAAAGTGTATTGCCAATTTATGCTACTTCAGAAGTTCAGTCGGCATTAATAAGAGAATTTCATTATGCTTTTTCCGAATATAAATATCCCGGAGTACCGGAATTAAAGCTACATACCATTGATGATACACCTTTTACTATTGGCGACATCAATTTAATTCCTATAAGCGTTTGGCATTATAAAATGCCTGTAAAAGCGTTTAGAATAGACAATTTTGCCTACATTACTGATGCTAATAAAATTGATACCCAAGAGCTTGAAAAAATTAAAGGAGCAGAAATTATAGTATTAGATGCACTCAGAAAAGAAAAACATATATCTCATTATAATTTAGATGAAGCAGTTGAGTTATTAAAAATGCTCAAACCTAAAAAAGCATATTTAATTCACATTAGTCATTTAATGGGAAAATATGAAGAGGTTCAGAAAGAATTACCCAATTTTATTGAATTAGCTTATGATGGATTGGTGTTAGATACTCTTAGCTTTTAAATGAATTAATTTTTCTAAAATTAGTTTATTAACTTCTTGTTGTTTTTCGAGTAATTTAATAAGAGCCTCTATTTCTTTTTGAGATATAGAACCTGTGGTAGTAGTTATTTTTGATGATGTAGTTTCATAAACAGGAAGAAAATCTTCTACTAAGTCCATGTCTATTGCTGTATCTAAAAGGTTAATGTTTATACCTAATAAATTACAAACTTTTGTTAGAAAATTATAATTTGTTTTGGTAATACCACGCTCAAATCTAGAATAAGTAGGTATTGATATCATTAGCTTTTCAGCCATATCTTTTTGGGAATAGTTTTTATTTATTCTAGCAAGTTTTATTTTTTTTAAGATGTTATTGACAGACATTGAATTTATGTTTTATTTAATTAAGTAAAAATACTTAGTATGTTTAGCTGAATCCTCTTTTTTATAACTTTTTTGTAAAAAAATCGAATCATTTTTTTTCTTTTAATGAAATTTTATTACATTTATTGAAAATTTGTTACATTTTATTTTTTAAATAAATTTAAAACTACTAAAATAAAAAAATTATGACACCATTTATTGTTTGGCTCGAAAAAAATGAAATTGATGAATTAATAACTATCATGGCAAAGTCAACCAAAGATAAAAAAATCACCAATAAAATCTATTCTACAGATGAGTTGATAAAACTGACAGAAAACTTGCTACAACAGAATAATAAATTAATTGAGATATTAAAGAAAATAACCCCAATTAAAAGTTATAAAGATACAATAAACGATACAATTATAGCTACTCGACAACAAAAATCTTTTATGACAGAAATTACATCTGAGAAACCTAATAAAAAAAACTAAAAATGTTAGGTTAAAGAAATTCTTTATTTTCTATTACATAATGTGGGTTTAATAGTTTCAAAAGGCATAAATTTGTTCTTTTTTTAAATTTAATGATTATGGAATTATCACCACTTACTGCTGTTTCCCCACTTGATGGAAGGTATAGAAATGCTGGAGAAAAATTAGCTCCTTTTTTTTCTGAAGCGGCATTAATCAATTATAGAGTAAAAGTTGAAATTGAATATTTTATTGCTCTATGCGAGTTGCCATTACCACAGCTAAGTGGAATAAATAAAGATTTATTTGAGCCGTTACGAGTTATCTACAAACAGTTTTCTTTAGCTGATGCTCAAAAAATAAAAGACACAGAAAAAATTACCAATCACGATGTAAAAGCAGTAGAGTATTTTATTAAAGAAAAATTTGATGAACTTGGTGTTCCTGTTGAATATAAAGAGTTTGTTCATTTTGGGTTAACTTCTCAAGATATTAACAACACTTCTGTGCCAATGTCAATTAAAGAAGCACTTCAAGAAGAATATCTTCCGTTGTTGAACTCGACCATTACCATGTTAAAAGAAAGTGCTAACGATTGGAA
Organism: Vicingaceae bacterium; assembly: GCA_965284565.1. Classification (GTDB taxonomy): domain Bacteria; phylum Bacteroidota; class Bacteroidia; order Flavobacteriales_E; family Vicingaceae; genus BRH-c54. The sequence goes on along the minus strand of OZ260100.1, from coordinate 266,123 downwards.
AAATGTTCCTATGTTGGCAAGAACACATGGACAACCAGCTTCTCCAACAAAATTAGGTAAAGAAATAGCTGTTTTTATTGAACGTTTAGAAGTTCAGTTAGCACAATTAAAAGCCATTCCTTTTGCTGCAAAATTTGGTGGAGCAACAGGTAATTTTAATGCACATCATGTAGCTTATCCACAAATAAACTGGATTAAATTTGCCAATGATTTTGCCAAAGATAAACTAGGTTTACAACGTTCTCAAATTACTACACAAATTGAACATTACGATAATTTAGCAGCTTTATTCGATGCTCAAAAACGTATCAATACCATTTTAATAGATTTAAGTAGAGACATTTGGACCTATGTTTCTATGGATTACTTCAAACAAAAAATTAAAGAAGGAGAAATAGGATCTTCGGCTATGCCACACAAGGTAAATCCCATAGATTTTGAAAATGCCGAAGGTAATTTAGGTATTGCCAATGCACTTTTTGAGCATTTAGCAGCAAAATTGCCTATCTCTCGTTTACAAAGAGATTTAACAGATTCAACAGTATTAAGAAATGTTGGAATGCCAATAGGACATACTGTTTTAGCACTTCAGTCGATACAAAAAGGCTGGAACAAATTATTAATAAATGAAGCTAAAATTGCTGAAGATTTAGAAAATAATTGGGCGGTAGTTGCAGAAGCTATTCAAACAGTATTGAGAAGAGAAGGTTACCCAAAGCCTTACGAAGCCTTAAAGGAACTTACAAGAACCAATACAAAAATTACAGCTACTTCTATTGCCGATTTCATTGAAACGTTAAATGTGAATGATGAAATTAAGGCAGAATTGAAAAAAATATCGCCATCAACCTTTACTGGTGTTGATTTGTTTTAAATCACAATAAAAATATTTTAAGATGGTATAATTGCAAAAAAAAAAATCAGCCTTGAAAATTCAAGGCTGATTTTTTTGTATAATGTGACCGTTGACTTACTCCACCACTAACTTACCACTCTGTACCATTTTATCGTTTTGAATTATATTGTAAAAATACAAACCAGATGATAATTGGTTGATGTCTATTTGGTTATTAGTGTTGTTGATGGTTTTGTTGATTAAAACTCTACCCATCACATCCATAATTTCAAGAGATATAACACCTTCTTTAGTAGCTAAATTATGGCTTATGGTTAAATTATCGTTAGCTGGGTTAGGGAATACCTTAACAAAACTATTCTTGTTGGTAGTTTTTGTTTCTTCTTCATTTGCTAAACGAGCTTTACTACCTGTTGGAATAACTACCTCAATTGTTTCCTCATAAATTGCTAACCCTAAACTTTCGAGTAAAGCACGAGCAGAAGCTACTGCTGAGTTTTCGTTGGGATGATTAGCAAGGTCTTTTACTTGTTGTAACAAAACACTGTCTTTTAGTAAGGCTTTGCTTTGTTTTGGATGTTGCTTTAAAGTAATAGCAATATTACTGAACTCAACAAATTGCCCATTGTTTGGTTTGCTTTGCAATTGAGCAATTTTACTTTGTGCAGCTCCAATGTTGTTTGTAGAAATATACAATTGTGCAAGAGCTTGTTCATCTGCATTGGTATTATAAGCAGCATGTTGTTGTAAAAAGTTGATAGCTTCTAATTTACCATCACTATTTTCATCACCTAACAATAGTTCTTGCATCATATAGCTTCTGGTACGCTGCATTTGGCTTTTTACAACTGCCATATCTTCTTCTAAGGTTGTTAGCAACGATGTGTCTTTAGTACTCATAAGATTATTTATACTATCATACTCCGCCTCTTGTGTGGTTAATTCTGTTGACATCATAAACATCGTTCTTCCTCCACCTTGTCTGTTAGGACATGAATTACTTGAATTAAATGCAGGGAGATTAATACATTCTTGTTTTGCTGTATTTAATATGTTAAAATAACCGTTACGAGGTTCTAAATTAGAACTATTTGGGCTATATCTGTAAGTTGGTATTCCCACAGAAGACGTTACCGCCCAAAAATCACCATACTGAGCAGTATAGGAGAATTCGTTATTAGAAGGTCCTGTTACGGTTAAACAATTTCCATGGTCGTCTGCTACCATTCCTGAAGAAATCAAAATATCATAGTCAACAATACTTTCATAATTGTTACATCTAAACTCTAAGCCAACTCCGTTACCGATATTATCTCCGTTGGTACTTGCTGCTTGTGAACCAACAATTAAATTACTAAAGTTGTTTCTGTAAATTTCATTGGCAGCAGTTCCCGAATTATTAACATAAACACCCACATAACCGCCATAAGTAGTAGTCAGGTTATTGTTTTCAACTATGTATCCGCTACAATTGTTTAAATACAATCCGTAAGAAAAATTGGTTGATACAGAAGCACCTATATCAAAATCATTTTCGGTGATTTTTGCTGCTTCCATATTAAATATATAGATCGATTTAAAATTATTGTTAAAGTTACTTTTGTTAACAAATGCAACTTGTGTTCTTATGGTATTTAGTGCTACTATACCTTCTGTAAGGTTGGTAAAATTGGACTCATCAAAGCTGGTACAAGGGATGGTGAGGGTTAAACATCTGGCGTTTACCGTAAATTTGGAATTATAAGTTAATATACCTTGTCCTCTGTTTAGGTAAGGGTAAGTTGTTCCTGCAACATCGGTATTTTCAAAATTGCAGCCTGTAAAATTAATCCCTGTAACTTCATTCAAAGTGGCATGTGTTATGCTATTATTATACGTAGGGTCATTTAAAGACGCATCGGTAATAAAGGTTACATCGTTAAAATACGATTGGTCGTTGTAAGGATTACCGTTAAACACTGATTGAAACGCATTAAATACTACATCTTTAACGTTGTTTCTAAATTTAGTTCCTGTGGTTGCCTGAATAATACCGCCATTATTAGCGTAAGATGGATTAGCTGCATGGTTAAAATTAACAGCTCCTTCAATAGCATGTTCAATTACAGAATAATTCTGAGCGATAAATTTACCTGAAACGGCTGCTTGAAATGTGCCTGTTCCTATTCCCCATACTTCTACTCCTTGCCACATTAAGGCATTTCCACCACAATCACTATAAACAGTAAGTGTAGTCCCATTAATGGTTAATCTTGCTCCATTTTCTACTATCAACCTTGCGCCAACAGCAAACTCAAAAGTCATGCTATTAATGGTAATGTTAGCTCCTTGTTTTATTACCAATTTATCTCTTACGGTTACTGTACCACTTACAGAACTAAAAGGATTATTGCCTGCTCCCGGACTCCATGTGGCTGTTCCTGTATATTCTTGATTATTTTTATCAGCTTCTACATCAAAACTGGTATAAATTATACAACACTCTGGTGTAGAAGTAAAATGAGCGGTATAGTCCATTCCGTCTATTTGGTCGGGGATAACATATAAAGACATAGAGTTGCTAACAGGGTAACTACCACCAAGAGTGTTGTAGTTGTAGCTACTTAAACTTACTTGACTATTGTTCCATGATAAAGTACCTCCACTACCAGGGTCATCAGCATTATCAATAGTAGCAAGATTAGAACCATTCGCAAAATATAGTTTTCCATCACTTGCCAATTCAATGGTTGAATGCTGAAAATTAGGTATATCATTTATTAACCCTGAATGAACAGGAGTAACATAACTACTAGTATTTGTATCGTATATTTTAAATGGAAAAGAAGTAAAAGTTAAACTATTGGTAATGTGTGTTAAATATAAATACCTTCCGTTGGGAGAGAACTCTAAGCCTTTAATAAAAGCATGTTTAGTTGATGGAGAAATTTGTGAGGGGAAATTTAACACATGGTCAGTACTGGGAATTAAATCTCCATCATTATCTAAATCAGAAATAAAAACTTTTGAACTAGGGTCTCCTGAGGAATAAGGTACAGCAATTCTGTAATTACCATTACTAAATTCATATAATTCCATTTCGGAACGCATATCAATTGCATTTGGTTGTGATAAAGGTAAGCTAAATGAATAATTATCAAAGGCTATACCTGTAGATGAGATAATATATCTCCATACATTAGCACCATCTGTAGCGAATAAAAAATAAGTATTATCTGTTCTAAGTTTACTTGCAGCTATCGTAACATTTTTAGTTTTTGTCAAAGTCCAACTAGGAGAAATACTGCTAGTTAAATCATAAAGATTAGCAGTAAGTAGTTCACTGCCTGAGTGATCTACTAAAGTGCCTAATCTGCCCGAAGAGGTATTGGGAACACTTAAGTCTAAAATGGCATAGAACGGTTTAAAAGTAGTTCCTGCATTTAAGGGATTGTTATCAGCAAAAACACCAACAATATAATATTGTTCGCAATTTTCTGGTACAGGAACAATTATTATTTCTGTTATTCCTTTAAAATTCCCTAAAGCGTATAAATGAGAACCATCCAACTCGCCCATACCATAACCGTCTTTATCGTAAATTACGCCATCTACCATAAAAAATAAAATATCCCCATTTATATCTTGCATGGCAGCATGGGTGTAATCGGCTGCCCCTCCTGCATAATTCGGAAATATACCACTGGAACCTGTTTGCGTGGGGAGGGAAACTATTACATTTGGGATTACATCTAAATAATAAGGAGGTAAACTCCATGTTGCATTTTGGGCTTGTAGCCCAACAATTGAAATTAGAAAACTTAGAGCAAATAGCCATAAGCTTCGAGTTAAGTTGAAAATTAATTTGTTATGTTTCATAATTTATAGGTTTTGGTGAATACTTTTTTTTACAAATGTATAAGGTTCAGTTAGCTTATCTTATTAATTTTAAAACAAATATATAAACGGTAGGTTCTAATATATAAATGGTCGGTTTTTTCCATTAAACGGTCAATTTTTAGGGGTATAAATGCTCTTTTTTTACATTACATTATTTTTTTATGTATATTTTTGTTAAAAATTGATAGGTTAAATTTGATTATTAATACAAATCAAATTAATTTTTAATCAAAAAAACTATATTTTAAGTAAAATATTTAACTTTGAGTAAAAAAATGATTATGGAAATAGGAAAAAACATTAAACAAATAAGAGAGCTCAAAAATTTAACTCAGTCATATATTGCTGAAAGATTAGATATGAGTATTGGTGGTTATAGTAAAATAGAATCTGGTCAGACAGATGTAACTTTTTCTAGAATTAAGCAAATTGCAGAGATTTTAGAAACAGATTTAAGCACAATATTAAACTTTGACCCCAAAAATATTTTTAACCAATGTCATAATACTAATTCCATTATAACAGGAAGTGTTGGAACGCAGAATAATCATGGAAATATTCTTGATATATTATCCAATATACAAGAAGAAATTATTTCTGTAAAACGTGCTTTTCAAGACGAAAAAGCAAAATAAAATTATGTTATATAAATGGCTATTAATTATCCTTTTTTTTATTGCCTCTTTTAATTCGTTTAGTCAACTTGTTTTTCATCAAGAAACTTTTAGAGGAGGCACAACGGGTGCTGGTTTTTCAACAGCTTTAGGCAGTGGAAGTGGTAGCTTTAATATTTACATAGAACCAGGTAGTACTATAAAAAAAGCTTGGTTATTTGCACAAAGAATTGGTACCTCAGACTCTGTAAGTATTATTATTAATGGTACTGGATATAATTTTAATTCCCAAAATCAGGTTACCACTAATTATTTTGCTATATCTGGTATGAGTGCTGTACATGCAATAGATGTTACTAATTATATAAGTCCAGCCGTAACAACCTATAATGTAACAATACCGCCTCAAATAAATACTCATCCTAATTCTAAATATAGAGCTGTTTATTTATGGGTTCAGTATGAAAACCCTACATTATCTTTAACTAATAGTGTTATACTACTCAATCAATTTGACTTAAACAATAGGACTATAAATTACCAAGCTAAAAATCTAACTCCTATAAATACAAATTTTCCAGTTGGATTTGCAACTTACACAGATAATTTAGGAGACACATCACTACTTGATGGATCATATATATATATATATAACAATTTATTGGGTTTATTAGGAGGTGCAGATAATGTTAATAGCTCATGGGGTTGGGGTGGAGTTAAAGGACATTTTTACTATCAAAATAATATATTGTTTGGCTTAGATGATGATACCCCTAATAGTTTAATGAGTGGACCAGATGGATTAGCAGACATATCCTCTTATTTATTAAATAATGATACTACTTTTGATTTTAGGTTAAGTTGGCAAAATCAAGTTATTAATGATGCTGCTAATTATTATGGTGGTTTTTTCCTCACCTACACCACCCCCTGCGATACCTTTAGCACCACAGCAACAGCACTACAAGACACTATTTGTTTAGGAGATAGCGTACAATTAAATGCCACAGGCGGTTCAACTTATAGTTGGTTTGGAGCATTTGGAGGACTTAGTGACACAAGTATAGCCAACCCTATGGCAAGTCCACCACAAACTACCACCTATATTGTTACCATAAAAAACGATAGTGGTTGTGTAAAAACAGAACATGTTAAAATTTGGGTAAACCCCTTACCAAAACCAGATACTATTGTAGTTACTAATAATGTTTGTGGTGATAGTATTGGAAGCATAACCATAGGGAATATTTCTAATGGGAATCCACCTTATAGTTATATGCTAACCAACTTACAAACTACAAATAGCAATACCCAAACTACAAACACATTTAACAATCTCGGAACAGGGATTTATGAAATACAAATTACCAATACCAATGGTTGTCAATGGCGAGATACAGTTACTATAACTGAAACCAATAATGCAGCTGCTAACTTTACGGCTAATCCTCAAAGTGGTGTTGCACCCTTAGATGTAACTTTTAATAACATCAGTAATGGAGCTAATAATTTTGAATGGACGGTAATCAATAGTAATGGAGATACACTTGCTCAACATTCAACAATCAACAATCAACACTTCTTTACAGAAGGCGGAGTTTATGAAATTTGTTTAATTGCTTATAACGACCAACCCCAATGTGCAGATACGGTTTGTAAAACTATTTTTATAGATGCCAATGAAGAAATAAGCTTATTTATTCCCAATGTATTCACCCCTAATGGAGATAATGAAAATGACAATTTTACTATTCAACTTATTGGAGCAGCCTATTTAGAAAGTTTGGAAGTGGAGGTATTTAACCGTTGGGGAATGTTGGTTCGAGGTTTGAAGTTTGATGTTCAAAGTTTAGCTAGTGTGATGGATAGCTCCCCTTCTGGGCTAGGGGCTTTTACAGTGTGGAATGGAACTACTAATGCAGGAGCAACAGCCTCCGAAGGCACGTATTTTTATGTTATTACCTACACTACCAAAGCAGGAGAAACGGTAAGTGAAAAAGGAACGGTGAGTTTGTTGAGGTAGGAGCATTTGAACTGTCATGCAGGAGGCAACTAGCTTATTAATTACACCAAAATTTATTTATAATTCAAAGATTTGAAAACTAATTTTACCATACTAATCTTATTTTTTTTGTTCATACAACAAATCCTAACTGCTCAAAACTTAGTGCCTAATCCGAGTTTTGAGGATACAACTTATAGTTGTTCAACTATTGGATTAATAACTCTTAGTAATTGTAAGGAGTGGTATTGCCCAAGTGGTACTACTTCTGATTATTACAATTCATGCAGTATCGGTGCTAGAGGTGTTCCTAACAATATGACTGGATATCAATTAGCCAGAACTGGAGAAGCATATTGTGGTATAATTACACATAGGATTGATACTACCAATATTGGAGAATGGAATGAATATATAGGGGTATATTTAAAAACGCCTCTAAGTATTAATCAAGAATATGAATTTAAGATGTATGTAAATTTAGCTGACAAATCAAAACATACAATTGATAAAATTGGAGTACTTTTTTCAAGTAACTCACTACATCCATTTAACTTTGGAGGATATATACCATTTTCGCCACAGATTGAAAATTATTTTGGAAATGTTATTCATGATAAACAAAACTGGAAAGAAATAAAACAATCTTTTATTGCGGATTCATCATATCAAGTTTTAACAATTGGAAACTTTCATTCTTCTTACAATACTAATATGTATGATACATATTCAAATTCGGGTTGGAATCCTACAGACTTTCCGTACATTCTCATAGACGATGTATCTCTAACTCCAATTAACACAATATGTCTTGGGGATAGTATTTCTTTAACTTCACTAGGAGATACTTTATATGGTTGGGCAAATAGTTTAAGCCCAAATATAATTATTTCAAACGACTCAATTATAACAGTCAACCCTAATTCAAATACTATTTATTATGATTATAGTAATGGCGATACAACTGAATTTATTGTTAATGTGATGAATAATGATATTTTTCATTTAAACAATGACACAAATCTATGTAAAGGACAAACCTTACTACTAAATGCTGCTACATCAAACTCAACTTATTTATGGCAAGACAATTCAACTAACTACAAGTACGATGCTACACAAGCTGGCACTTATTGGGTACAAGTAACCAATAGTTGTGGAGTTTTTACTGATACCATAAACATTACTTATAACACCATTCCCGTAAGTTTGGGTGGCAACCAAACTCTTTGTGTTGGGCAAAGTTTAACCTTAAATCCAAACATTCCAAATGCTAATTACTTGTGGCAAAACTTTTCAACAACTCCTACTTTCATTATTCAACCGTGGATTACCCAATCAAATACATACTGGATACAAGTTTCAGATAGTAATGGATGTGGTTCTGATACTATACTTGTTGACTATAACATTTTTCCTAATGGAAATATCTTAAATAATGACACTTCTGTTTGCGAAGGAGACACATTATTGTTAAAAGCATCACTTCCTAATAGCTCTTACTTATGGTCAAATAACTCAACTGACTCAACAATCTTTGTTACACAAACTGGTTTCTATTGGATTCAAGTAATAAACAACTGTTACACTGACACAGACTCCATTAATATAATATTTAAGCCATCTCCCTATTTTGAATTAGGTAATGACATAACTTTATGCAATAATGAAGAATTAGTTATAGGAATAAATAGCCTACCAAATGCAGCAACATGGTGGAATACCAGTTTTACTTCTCCAATTACCGTTAAAAAAGAAGGACAGTACATCGCGACTGCCGCTTATCAAGGATGTTATTTTAAAGATACTATTAATATTTATTTTGAAGATTGTGATATTAATATAATAATTCCAAACGTATTTACACCTAACAATGATGGTCATAATGATGTTTTTAGCATACAAGTAATTGATGCAGAATTAATTTCAACAATAGAAGTAATTATTTATAATAGATGGGGAGAAAAGATGTATGAATATATAAATAATGAATCAACACCTGAATTATTACTTTGGGATGGAGTTACTTCATCAGGAAATAAAGCTTCTGAAGGTACTTACTTTTATGTTGTTTCTTACAAAACCAAAGCAGGAGAAACAGTAACTCAAAAAGGAACGGTAAGTTTGTTGAGGTAAGTGCTTGTTATTTTACAAGCAAAAAACAATTTCAATTAGTCTTAATTTGACATTTTTCATTAACTTTATGAAAAATAAGGGAGTTAATAAATTAGGATTTCTTAACAACTCCCCATGCAACCTTTTTTAACAAACAAACATCTTCTATAAAAAATGAAATGGAGTGAAGAGCAATTAGTGGTAGAGTGCTTGAAGAATAATTCATCAGCACAAAAGCATTTGTTCGAGTATTACTCTAAAAGAATGATGGGAGTTTGCCTTAGATATTCCAAAGACCATGATGAAGCCCAAGATGTTTTACAAATGGGATTTATAAAAGTTTTTGAAAAATTGGATACCTATAATGGTGAAGGCTCTTTAGAAGGATGGATTAGAAGGGTAGTGGTAAATACTGCTTTAGATAACATCAGAAAAAATAAGAAAAACAACGAGAATATTGATATAGAAAAAGTAGATTTTTTATTAGCGAATAATGAAGCCAATGCGTTGGATGATTTAAAAGCAGAAGATTTACTAAAAATTATTCAGCAAATGCCAACCGGGTTTAGAACAGTTTTTAATATGTACGCTATAGAAGGCTATTCGCATAAAGAAATTGCAGAACAATTAGGCATTACAGTAAACACCTCTAAGTCTCAATATTCTAGAGCTAGAGTTTGTTTGCAAAATTTATTAATGAAAGAAGCGATTACGAGATAAAGCCCCCTAAATCCCCCGAAAGGGGACTTGTTTAGAGGAGTAAAAAAACTTAATGAAACGAACTATAATGAAACGATAAACAAATTTAAACGATTATTGGCTTTGTGGGTTGGAAGTTCTCCCCCTTCGGGGAGAGTTAGAGGGGGCTTATAAAAATAAATAAATGAAAAAAGAATTTGAAAATATAGAACAACTTTTTAAAGATACCTTTGAAAATTATGATGCTAATGTTGATGCTTCTGTATGGAATAACATACAGCAGTCTATTAACTCACCAGCTTCATCCGCAGCCTCATCTTCATCTGCAGGAAATTTAGGAGGTTTTGCTGCTAAAAGTGCTTTCTTTAAAATTGCTGCAGCTACTATTACCTCTGCAGTTGTAGTTACCTCTTCAGTATTGATTTACAATGCGTTTAAAGACGAACCAATTAACACTAATGAAGTTGCCGAAAACCAAGTGATAACTGAAAACTCAGCGCCACAAATTATTGAAGAAACAGCAACTGAAACACCGTTAACAACAGAAAACAATACTACTGAAAATGAAAGTAATGTGGTAACTCCCCAACAAAATGAAGTGGAGGATAAAGAGTTTACTTCAACTGAAAAAAATAATTCAAGCAATACTGTAAACAACAATAATACAACTGAAACTACTACGACACCTACCAATACTGTTGTTGAAAATAATAAGGAAACTCAAACGCAAAGTACGGTGGTAACAAATACCAATACACCACCAACTCAACCGTCAACAACCAATACACCAAAAGTAGATGTGTTGGCAAATGTTACCTTAAAAGCAAGTACCAAAAAAGGCGATGCTCCACTTTATGTTGAGTTCAATGTTGTTGGAGAAGCTGCTGATTATCAATGGAATGTTGATGGTACAACTAAGTCGGGTGAAAATGTGTACCATACATTTGATAATCCAGGTAAATATGAAGTACTACTTACCGTAAAAGATAAGCAAGGGAAAACTAAAACTATTACTGAAAACATTGAAGTTTTATCGCTTGTAAAATCTTCTATTTCAGATATTCAAAATATTTTTACTCCTAATGGAGATGGTGCGAATGATATATTAAAAGTAGAGGGAGAAAATATTAAAGAGTTTAAAGCTGTTGTTTACAACCAAAATGGAACTGTTGTTTTTGAATGGAATACTATTTCAGGATTTTGGGATGGTAAAGACATGAATAACCAGCCTGTTCCTGATGGGACTTATTTCTTAGTTGTTAATGCTTTAGGTGAAGATAACCAACCTTACGAATTTAAAAAATCTATTACCCTAAGAAAGTAACAGTTATTAACAACTATTAGTAATTTCTTTCTGGAAAAACGTTGTGCGTAAAATTAAAAAAGGCGTAATTTCGTAAGTAGATTTTTAAGAACGGATTATACATGGCAGAGTACCAAACAGGAAAGCTCCTTGAGCAAATCATTTATCCCCAAGATTTAAGAGAGAAAATAACAGAGGACGACCTGCCTCAACTTTGTAACGAACTCAGAGATTTTATTGTAGATGTGGTTTCTCAAAAAGGAGGACATTTTGGAGCGAGCTTAGGCGTAGTTGAACTTACAGTAGCTTTGCATTATGTTTTTGATACTCCTAACGATAAAATTGTTTGGGATGTTGGTCACCAAGCCTACGGACATAAAATCCTTACCGGAAGAAGAGAGGTTTTTCATACCAATAGAATTTATAAAGGAATTAGTGGTTTTCCAAAACCATCCGAAAGCGAATACGATACTTTTGCTGTAGGACATTCTTCTACCTCCATTTCTGCTGCTTTAGGTATGGCAGTAGCATCTCGTCATAAAAAAGAAAATAAACAACATATTGCTGTTATTGGTGATGGCTCTATGACTGCCGGATTGGCTTTTGAAGGTCTAAATCACGGTGGAAGTGAGGATACCAACCTACTGGTTATTCTTAATGATAACTGCATGTCTATCGACCCTAATGTGGGGGCATTAAAAGAATATTTAACAGATATAACCACTTCGCATACTTACAACAAAGTAAAAGATGAAGTATGGAATTTACTAGGATTAATTAGCAAATTCGGACCAAATGCTCAAGCCATTGCTCAAAAAATTGAGAATGGAATAAAATCTACCTTGTTAAAGCAAAGTAATTTATTTGAATCATTAAACTTTAGGTATTTTGGACCTGTTGATGGACACGATGTGAATTACTTAGCAAAAGTATTAGCAGATTTAAAAGATATTCCCGGGCCTAAAATTTTGCATTGCATTACCGAAAAAGGTAAGGGTTACGAACCTGCCGAATTAGGCGATACCACTCAATGGCATGCTCCGGGTATTTTTAATAAAGAAACAGGCGAAATCATAAAAATAGCTCCTAAAAGTCCACAGCCACCAAAATTTCAGGATGTTTTTGGACATACCATAGTTGAACTTGCCGAACAAAACGATAAAATTGTTGGAGTAACGCCTGCCATGCCTTCAGGATGTTCATTAAACATAATGATGAAAGCTATGCCCGACAGAGCTTTTGATGTAGGTATTGCAGAACAACATGCAGTTACTTTTTCCGCTGGAATGGCTAGTCAGGGATTAGTGCCATTTTGTAATATTTACTCCTCTTTTATGCAGCGTGCTTACGATCAAGTGATACATGATGTAGCTTTACAAAACCTACATGTTGTATTTTGTCTAGATAGAGGTGGAGTAGTGGGGGCTGATGGAGCAACGCATCACGGAGCTTACGATTTAGCTTTTTTCAGATGTATTCCTAACATGATAGTTTCTTCCCCTATTGACGAAGAAGATTTGAGAAACCTAATGTTTACAGCACAAGCAGAAAACAACGGGCCTTTTTCCATCCGTTATCCAAGAGGAAATGGTTCTATAATAAACTGGAAAACTCCATTTAAAAAAATTAAAATCGGAACAGGTAAGCGTTTAAAAAATGGTGAAGACATTGCTATTTTATCTATTGGACCAATTGGCGTGGAAGCTAAAAAAGCCATTGAAAAACTGGAAGAAACAGCCAATATTAGCATAGCTCACTATGATATGCGTTTTGTGAAACCCATTGATGAAATTTTATTACACGAAGTATTTACTAAATTCAATAAGGTAATTACCTTAGAGGATGGTTGTATAATGGGTGGTTTAGGAAGTGCGGTTTTAGAATTTATGGCAGATAACAATTACCAAGCACATGTAAAAAGATTAGGCATACCTGATAGATTTGTTGATCACGGTACACAAGAAGAACTTTATGCTGAATGTTTTTATGATGCAAAAGCTGTAATCGAAACAGTAAAATCTTTAATAGATACTTCAGAAAATAAAGCGTTGGCTTAGTTTTTCTTATATTTTATTCAATTATATAATTACAAATTTAGTGGGTAATGTTATATTTGTGTATCATTATTTTCTATTAAATAACTATTCCATGCAATACCAATGGCAAATAAAACCTACTTCCAACGCTAAAGCAATAGAAAAACTTTCTGAACAACTAAATAATTTAGACCCAACACTTACTAATATTCTACTTCAAAGAGGCATAGATACCTTTGAGAAAGCCAAAGATTTTTTTCGTCCCGATTTAAAAGAGGTACTAGATCCATTTTTAATGAAAGATATGGATAAGGCTCTGGAGAGGTTGCAACAAGCCATTGCCAATAACGAAAAAATATTAATTTACGGAGATTATGATGTTGATGGAACAACTTCAGTAGCGTTAGTTTATGCTTATCTGAAAAATTACTATGAAAATTTAGCTTATTATATTCCAGATAGATATGCAGAAGGCTACGGCATTTCTTATCAAGGTATTGATTTTGCCAAAGAGCATGATTTTAAACTAATTATTGCGCTAGACTGCGGTATAAAAGCTATTGAAAAAGTAGCTTATGCAAAAGAAAAAGACATAGATTTTATTATTTGCGACCATCATCGTCCGGGAGATAATATTCCTGATGCAGCTGCTGTGTTAGATCCTAAAAGAAAAGATTGTAATTATCCTTACAAAGAATTATCAGGTTGTGGAGTGGGCTTTAAATTGATGCAAGCGTGGACTATTAACAATAAAAAAGATGAAGAATTTTTATATACCTTCTTAGATTTATTAGCCATTAGTGTTTGTGCTGACATAGTTCCAGTTACTGGTGAAAATAGAATTTTTGTTTATTACGGATTGAAAGTTCTCAATCAACTAAATCGACCAGGAATAAAGGCATTGGTGAATTTGACCAACAATAAAAAAGAATTTACTGTTTCTGATGTAGTTTTTTCTATTGCACCAAGAATTAACGCTGCTGGAAGAATAAAAAGTGGAAACAAAGCTGTTGAGTTGTTGGTTTCAGATAATGAGGATGAAGCAGTAGATTTTGGTAAAGGTATTAATGATTTGAACACCGATAGAAAAGATATAGATTCTAATATTACACAAGAAGCCCTTGAAATAATTGAAAAAAATACCACTTACCTCCAAAGAAAAACTACGGTTTTATATAAAGAAGATTGGCACAAAGGTGTGGTGGGAATTGTTGCATCGCGATTAATAGAAACGTATTACAAACCTACCATTGTGTTGACCCATTCCGATGGCAAAGTAACTGGTTCAGCACGTTCGGTAAGAGATTTTGATGTGTATAATGCTATTGATGCTTGTAGTGATTTGTTAGAGCAATATGGTGGACACATGTATGCTGCGGGTTTAACTATGCTTCCAGAAAATGTAGCTGCTTTTATTGATAAGTTTGAGGATATTGTAAGTAGTACCATTGAAGACCACATGCTCATTCCTAAATTACAAATTGATGCCAAATTGGAGTTGACTCAAATTACTCCTCGTTTTTATAGTGTGCTAAAACAATTTTCTCCCTGTGGGCCAGAAAACATGCAGCCAGTTTTTGTAACAGAGAATTTATTAGCATCAGACAACATGCGAATTGTTGGCGAAAATCATTTAAAATTAGAAGTGTATTCGCCTGAAGCACCAGATTATAAACTATCTTGCATTGCTTTTAAGTTTGCACATTTGTTTGAAGAACTTCAGCCAGGAGTGTTGTTTAGCATGGTTTATACCATAGAAGAAAACGAATGGAACAACATCAAAACATTACAATTAAATGTGAAGGATATTAGGTTAATGTGAAGATAGTTTTTTTACTAAAAGACTAAAAAAATATTGATTTACAATGAGGTATATTTTTAAAATGAGTTTTTCACAACCTCTCCATCAAATACGTATACATCTCTACCATAGCTTTGATGTCTTTCTTGTGTACTTTTTCATCAGGAGAGTGAACATTGTCTTCGGGAGCTCCTATAAAACACCAGTCGAAAGGGTAGGGTGAGCGTTGAAGTGCATTGCCATCACTTCCTCCGGCACTTTCTACTTCTAACTGAAATGGGATTTTACTTTTTGTTGCTAAATCAACAATTTTATTAATATAGCTTCTTCTTGGTATTCCGGAATCTCGCATAGAAATAGCAACACCTTTTCCATGTTTAACACCTTCTGTAACCCAAGTTATATCTGAAATAAGAGCTTGTTTTACACCAAAACCTTCATATAAAAATTTGGCTAAATAACCAACACTTCCTCCACCATGTTCTTCCCAAGCTGAGAAAACTATAGCTCCATTTTCTAATGTTTTGGCAACTTCTAAAGCACTCCAAACACCTAAACGATTATCCATGTAACAACACTGAACATAGTTGTTGTCTTCTCTAAAGTTAGGCTGATAAGTAAGTGTTGTGCCTCTATCTATTGTTCTTGTGTATTTTGCTGAAAAGGTTAGAAACTCGTGTTCGTCTTCAACGGCTTCAAGCGTACAAGTTATTTTTCCTTGACTATCTTTTCCAACTAATTTAGCTCCTTTTTTAGCTGAAGGACCTCCAATTTTAATGAAATTATTATCGTAACCAACCGTATATCCAACAGAATCCATGTGAGCGAAAATAGCTGTTCTTGGCTCACCAAAAATCAGTATAATACAATCTTGAAAGTCTTCTCCCATCAAAATTTCAGGTTGAACTTTCCAGTTTTTTTGCTCTTTTTTGATGTGTTTTAAAAGAAACTTAGTCATAGCTTCTTCGCTGCCAGAAGGGGCATGTACTTTGCAAAGTTGTTGAAGCAAATCAAAATTCATGGTGATGAAGAGTTATGTTTTCTTAGTTGTTTAACATTACAGGCATCACCAACATCAATACTTCTTCGTTGTCGTCTTCTTTTTCTACAGGGGTTAAAATTCCTGCTCTGTTTGGAGCCGACATCGCAATACTTACATTGTCTGATGTTAAGTTAGTTAACATTTCTAATAAAAATGCAGCGTTAAAGCCTATTTCCATGTCTTCACCTTCAAACTGACATGTAAGTCTTTCAACAGCTTCATTAGAAAAATCTAAATCTTCAGCAGAGATTTGTAATTCGCTGCCTGACATTTTTAGTTTTATTTGGTGAGTTGTTTTGTTAGAGAAAATCGCAACTCTTTTTAGAGCAGTTAAAAATTTACTTCTTTCAACAGTTAATATATTTGGGTTTTCAGTTGGTATAACAGCATTGTAGTTTGGATATTTTCCATCAATTAACCTAGAGATTAACTTGGTAGATTCAAATTCAAAAGCTGCGTTGGTTTCGTTGTATTTTATCGTTACATCATCATTTACGCTACTCAAAATATTTTTAAGTAAGGTTAATGGTTTTTTAGGGAAGATAAATGAAGAGCCTGTTTTAGCTCCTAAATCTGTTCTTCTGTATTTTACCAACTTGTGTGCATCAGTAGCTACAAAAGTGATGTCATCATTGTTTAATTCAAAAAACACTCCCGACATAACAGGTCTTAGTTCGTCATTTCCTGTAGCGAAAAGTGTTTTATTAATAGCATTTTCAATAATACCTGCATTAATTTTTATAGTTGACGGCTTCTCAATTTCAGGAGTTTTAGGAAACTCTTCACCATTTAAACCACTTAATTTGTATTTACCTTCATCAGAAGTAATTTCAATGCCAAAATCTTTGCTATCAATAGTAAAAGTAAGCGGTTGAGTAGGAAAAGTTTTTAAGGTATCTAACAATAACTTGGCAGGTATAGCAATAATTCCATCTTCTTTAGATTCAATACTAAGTTTTGTAGTAATAGTTGTTTCTAAATCTGAAGCTGTTACAGAAAGTTCACTATCTTTAATCTCAAATAAAAAATTATCTAAAATTGGTAAAGTATTGTTTGTACTTAATACGCCACTAATTTGTTGTAGTTTTTTTAATAATGCTGTACTTGTTACTATAAATTTCATATGTATGTAAATTATTTAATTGTCTTTTTTATAAGTGTAACAAAAGTAATTTTTTATGTGTGCTTACTGCGAATTAATTATTAATAATTATCAACATTGTTGATAAAATTAAAACACTGATTATTAGTTTCTTAATTGTTGTTTTTCAGTGATATTAATGGCGTTTTTTACTTTTTGTTTGGTTAGTGCATAATCAATTACATCAGTCATATTTTCAACATAGTGAAATTTAAGACCTGTTAAATATGTTTCTTTTATTTCTTTAATGTCTTTTTCATTGTCCTTAGAGAGTATGATTTCTTTAATTTCAGCACGTTTTGCAGCCAGTATTTTTTCTTTAATTCCACCAACAGGCAAAACTCTCCCTCTTAATGTAATCTCTCCTGTCATGGCTAAATTAGCTTTTACTTTACGTTGTGTAAATGCTGACGCCAAAGCTGTAAGCATGGTAATTCCTGCTGAAGGACCATCTTTTGGTGTTGCTCCTTCAGGAACATGGATATGAATATCCCATTTGTCAAAAGTTTCTGGACTAATATCAAGAATATTAGCGTGAGCTTTAAGGTAGGCAAGTGCAATTATAGCTGATTCTTTCATCACATCACCTAAATTCCCTGTAAGTGTAAGCTTTCCTTTTCCTTTGCTTAAGCTGGTTTCTATAAACAAAATATCGCCACCAACAGAAGTCCAAGCTAAGCCTGTAACAACACCAGCAACATCATTTCCTTGGTATTTGTCTTTTGAGTGACCAGGGCCTAATAAGTCAATAAGATTTTCTATTACTACTTTTGGATTGTAATCATCATCTTCCATAGCAATTTGTTTGGCTTTTTGACGTATTACTTTTGCTAATTTCTTCTCCAGATTTCTAACTCCTGATTCTCTTGTGTATTCACTTGCAATTTTTTCAATTACTTTTTTAGGAATTTGTAATTGGGTTTTTACTAATCCGTGATTTTTTATCAGCTTAGGAATTAAGTGTCTTGTGGCAATTTCTACTTTTTCTTCAACGGTGTAACCATTCATCTCAATAATTTCCATTCTGTCTCTAAGTGCAGGCTGTATAGTTGATAATGAATTAGCAGTAGCAATGAATAAGATTTTGGATAAATCATAATCTAATTCTAAAAAGTTGTCATAAAAATTTTCATTTTGTTCAGGATCTAAAACCTCTAGTAAAGCTGATGAAGGATCGCCTTGATGGCTTGCTCCAACTTTATCTATTTCGTCTAAAACAAAAACAGGGTTAGAAGATTCTACTTTTTTTAAGCTTTGAATAATTCTTCCTGGCATTGCTCCAATATAGGTTTTTCTGTGACCTCTAATCTCTGCTTCATCTCGTAATCCGCCTAAGGACATTCGTACATATTTCCTGCCTAATGCTTCAGCAACAGATTTTCCTAGAGAGGTTTTACCGACTCCAGGTGGACCGTAAAGACAAAGAATAGGAGATTTTAAATCACCTTTAAGTTTTAATACAGCTAAGTGTTCAATTATTCTTTCTTTAACTTTTTCTAAACCAAAATGGTCTCTATCTAAAATACGTTGAGCTCTTTTTAAATCAAAATTATCTTTAGAATATTTTTCCCAAGGAAGTTCTAAAAGTGTTTCAATATAATTAGATTGAACCGAGTATTCTGCTGCTTGTGGGTTTAACCTTTCAAGCTTGCTTAGTTCTTTCTCAAAACGTTCTTTAACTGTTTTGTTCCATTTTTTTGTTTTGGCTTGTTTTCTAAATTCAGCAATTTCTTGTTGTTGTGGATCTCCGCCAAGTTCTTCTTGTATTTGCTTAATTTGTTGATTAAGAAAATAATCTCTTTGTTGCTTATCTAAATCTGTTCTAACTTTAGATTGAATATCATTTTTAAGTTCTAATAACTGAAGTTCTTTGGTTAGGTGTTGTAACAATAAATTGGCTCTTTCTTGTAACTCAGGAATTTCTAACAATATTTGTTTTTCCTTAACTCCTGCATTCATGTTAGATGCAATAAAGTTGATTAAAAAAGTAGGGCTTTCAATATTTTTAACAGCAAAAGTGGCTTCTGTAGGGATGCTTGGTGATTGTTGTATAATTTGAGTAGCTAAATCTTTAATAGAACTTACTAAAGCATTAAACTTTCTACCTGTAGGTTTTTCTAATTGATTGTATTCTTTAACCCTAGCTTTTAAATAAGGTGTTGTTTGGGTAAACGCTTCAATTTTAAATCTTTTTTTACCTTGAATGATAACAGTAGTGTTTCCATCAGGCATACGAAGCATTTTAAGAATGTGTGCAACTGTTCCAATTTCATTTAAATCTTTTGGATCAGGATCTTCAATAGCATCATTTTTTTGAGCTACAACACCCAAGGTTTTATCTCCATTATAGGCTTCTTTAATTAGCTTAATGGATTTATCTCTTCCAACTGTAATGGGTATAATTACACCTGGAAACAAAACAGTGTTTCTTAATGGAAGTAGGGGTAATTCTTTTGGTGTTTCTTCAGAGTTCATTTGCTCTTCATCATCAGAAGATAAAAGAGGAATAAATTCTGTGTCATCATCAATTATGTTTGAGATAGTAAGGTTGTCGAAATTAAATGAGTCTTTCATGTGTTTATAATAATTGTTTTAATCTGTCACATGGAACATCCTAATCATTAAGCTAATTTGCGTAGCATGTTTTTGTAAAGGATGTTTCATAGATAAAAAAATAATAAGTCAATTTGACATTGTAAAAAATAAAATTGTACTGAAAATTCAGTAATATCAATTATTCAAGGGTTGTGCCAATTAATAAAAATCGGAATTTTTGGCGGTTTTTACTTTCTGTGTTGCATAGATTGATGATGAATGGCAGCGAAAATAGATTCATCTTCTTCTGTGAGAAAAACTCCTCTTCTTTCCATTACCTTCTTGGCAGTTTCAATAGCTTTTTCTAATTGGTAAGTGGTAGATTCCCCATTTCCTCCCCAAGAAAATGATGGAATAAATTTATCTTGAAATCCACCACCATAAATGTTAGCTGAAAAACCTGTTACAGTTCCAGTATTAAACATGGTGTTTATACCGCATTTAGAATGATCACCCATAATTAATCCGCAAAATTGCAAACCAGTACCTTCTAATTTTTTAGACCTATAGTTCCACAATTTTACTTCGCCATAGTTATTTTTTAAGTTAGAATTGTTGGTGTCGGCACCTAAATTACACCATTCTCCTATAACAGAATTTCCTAAAAAGCCATCATGTCCTTTGTTAGAATAACCTTGGATTACAGAGTTGTTAACTTCTCCACCAACTTTAGAATGAGGACCAATAGTAGTAGCTCCGTAAATTTTGGCACCCATTTTTAAAGCAGCATTTTCGCAAAGAGCAAAAGGACCACGTATTAAACTGCCTTCCATTACTTCTGCATCTTTACCAATGTAGATGGCTCCAAAATTACTATTTAGTATGGCTCCATTTATAGTAGCTCCATCCTCAATAAAAACCTTCTCCCCAATAATAGTGTTAGTTTTATTGGCTTTTGCTGATTTTTTATTTTTAGTTAATCTTTCAAAATCTTGTTCAATAGCTTCGTGATTTTTTGTAAAGATATCAGTTACCGTACTAATTGAGGTTAAGTAGAAATCTGTTATGTCAATTAGATTTTCAAAAGATTCATTATTAAATATTTTTAAACTTGTTTTTGCTGCTACAATTTCATCATCGCAAATAAGTGCCTCATTTAACTGAAGTTCGTTTTTTATAAAAGCAACAAGTTCTGATGTTGGTAAAAAACTACCATTAATAAATAAATTTTCTGTAGTAACATTAAGTGTAAATTTTTTTGAAAGATAATCTGCCGTTAGGTAAGAAACTTTATTTTCAGGAATTGCAAGTAAGTCCATCCATTTTTCTTCAATGGTGGTAATGCCAACCCTAAGTTTAGCAATAGGTTTAGCAAAAACTAATGGAAGTAGTTTTTCTCTATTATTCTCAAAAAAAATGACATTCATTTTGTAGCGTAGTTTTATTTTCGAAAGTACAAAAAAAAAGTCCTTCCGCAATAACGAAAGGACTTAAAATCTGTTAAGATTAATTTATTTAGAATGTTTTCCGTATCTGTTTTTAAATTTATCAATACGTCCTGCAGTATCCACCAACTGAATTTTTCCTGTGTAAAATGGGTGAGACTTATGAGAAATCTCCAATTTAATTAAAGGATATTCATTACCATCTTCCCAAACAATAGTTTCTTTAGTATTAGTAGCAGATCTACTTAAAAAAGAGTATTCATTAGACATGTCTTTAAATACTACTAATCTGTAATTTTCTGGATGTATTTCTTTTTTCATTTTTCTTAAATTTAAATCTTGTATTTTTTAAGGGGATGCAAATTTAGTAATATTTTTTTAATATGTATAATATTTATTTGAAACTTTAAAAGAAATCAAAATATGAGTTGGAGCTGTCTTCTTCCCTTGCTCTTTTGTGACCAATTATTTCAATGGATTTTACTTTTTCTTTTATAAACTCATCTATGTCTTTGTCTTTGGCAATTTTGTTGTTTTTTTCTTTTACTAAATCTTCTTTGTGAATTAAGTTATCTTGGTTTTGATGAATGCCAATATAATCTAAGCTCCAATTATCATCTTTTGGTTTTTTACTTTTGAAAAAATAAACATGGCCAACTTTGTTTTGAATACTTACTTCTTTAGCAGTTATAAACTCTAAGGTATCTTTGCTAAAGTTAAAACTACTAGAGTACAACATAGACTTTGCTATATTTTGCTTTAAATTTTCATCTTCAGGAAATAATTCTAGACGATTAATTTTGGCTAATTCTTGGTATAAATAAGAATAATTAATTACATCGTTAGCGAGATAACTCCATACAGATTTGTTTACAGAAATATTGTTGGTAACCATGTTACAATAAACATCGGTTAATAATTTATAATCTTGAACAGCAAGTAGTTTGTTGAAGTAAGGTTTAACTTCTTTTTTGTCGTAAAAAGGTAGTAATAGTTTGGTGTAAGTAACTAAAAAGTCGTTGCCTTTATTTTTATAACTTGAATAGTAATAGGTTTTATCTTTTTCTTTAGCTCCTTCAGCTTGCTCGTAGCTCACCTGGCTTTTAAGTTCTATCTTAGCTTCTCTTACAATTTGTTTGTAAAACTTAGCATATTGTTTTGGTTTTATATGGTTACTATCAATTAGTTGAGCTAATAATTCGTAAATAGGTTTTTTATAATCTGCAACAAAAGTAAAGTCTAACACTCTAGGAAAAATTGTACTAGCAAGTTCTAAGCTGTCTTCAAATGCTCTAAATAAATATTTAATATCGTCTTGGTTACTCCCTAGCGGAATATCATAATCTAACAATTTAATAAACTTATTTAAAGCTTCTTTATTTTTCTGACGAATAAATGCTCTTAGAATTGCAATTTGATACATGGCAGTATCTTCTACTGTTGGGTATAAGTTTTCTAAAAAAGGAACAATTCTATCATCTTCAATTCTACCTAAATCCATTATAAGTTGCTCTTTAGCTGCAATGTAGTCACTACCGAATGGGTAGTTGCTTATAGTTTGTATTAATTGGTCAGCATATTTACCATCATCTTTAGTAAATATTACTCTTTTTTTGGCTGACTCTAAGGCTCTTTCTTTTTCAATACTATCGTTTCCATTTATGGCATTAAAAAACATTTCAGATTTATCAGCCAAAACAGAACTTCCAATCAAAGTATCAAAAGGTATAAATGTTTCATAAAATTGAGAAATGAATTTACTAGGTTTGCTGATGGTGTCTCCAGTAGTTTTTAATACATAAATAGAAGCGTGTTTAACAATAATTTTAGCAATTATGGTTCTAGTACTATTGGTGTCGCCAAACACTACATCTAGAGCATATACGTTTCCTTTTTTTGTTGAAGAAGAATCTAATATCACTAAATGATTAGTGTTTTTAATGTACTTGATTTCACTACTCCAAAGAGAGTCTATGTTTTTATATTGTTTATATTGATGCTCTTTAATAAATTCTAAATCAATACGTTCAAAGTTCTCTGAGTAGAAAGAACGGTTTTTAATTTTATATTCATAGGAGTTGTCTTTAGTCTTCTTTTTTGCTGCTTTTTTATCGCTAGCAATATCATAAACTTGTTCGTAATCATCTGGCAATAGATGATTAGATGTAACGGTAAAAAACATAGAGGAGTCTGATTTTTCTTTAAACTCAAAAGTGTAAGAAAAATCTTTTAGCGTAAACGATTCAAAAAATGGGTTGGTATTTTTTTGTGTAGGAGAAACATTTGCTAATAAGTAGTAATAAGCTCCTTTAATTACAATTTTTAGGGAGATATATCCACTACTGTCTGGGAGTGTAGAGTAAGCTATTAGTTCAGGATATTGACTTTTTAAGTTGATGTTTTTAGAGGAAGAATCAATTTTTAATTCTTTTAAAAACATATCGGCAATTCTATTTAATTCAAAACTATCTTGTTCAATAAATTTAGTATCGAATAAAGAAGCTCTTTTTAAGTAGTAATAATTATTGTCATTGGCATCATAAGCTTCTAGCTCAGTATGGTCGTAAAGAGACGACATTTTAGTGTTGCTTTTAAAATGGTAATAATTAGGTACTTCAACTTCAAAATCAGATTTTAAAGGTTGTACCTTTTTCCAATCTTTAGCTATGGGTGTTAAAGAAATGGTGTTGAAGAAGTTTTCGCCTTCATTTTTTACAAACTCATCTTTCCCACCCATTTTAAAAATTAAAATATTTAATGGAGTAAAAATAAATTGGTAACGTTGGTAATTACCCGATTTAGTTTTGTTTAATACATCTAAACCTTTAAAACCATTTTTTTCAAATTCTTTTTTAGAAATTATTTTTCCTGGTACATTTTCAAAAAGTAAACTATCTATTTTTGCTTGGTAATCGCCATTATTATAACTTTTAAAATAATGGTAAGTACTAATTTGATTGACTAAAAAGAAACTTCCATTAGTAAGTTCTGGAGAGAAAAATAACCTTTGGTAAGTAAAAGAAGGTGTTTCATACATTTTTCCAGGTACTTTTAGTGAGAAAAAATCTGATTGAAAATTGGTGTTATAAGGCAACAACCTTTTCTTTTTATGGTTTTCTTCAATCTGGCTTTTAGATTTTTTTGAAATGGTAACAGGCAAAGCTTCTACGGTATAGCCCTTGGCTCTTAATAAAGCAATAACACCATTCTTTTTAGGTAAATGAGCAGCACCAATACCACTAAAAAGACTGATATTTTGTTTGATAATAGAATCGATTTGGTTTGCCATTATAATATTTCGTTCATACAACATATATTTCAAATAGTTGTCAGATGAAAGTGCGGCTTGTAAAGAGTCTATCATATCTAAATCCTGACTTCTGTAAGCATCCATTAAAATTTCGAAAGCAGATTTATCTTTGGTAAGTTTTTTCACCCATTCAGGAGTTTCTTTATTTTCCATGTCTGGAATACTAGCTAGTTTAACAAGCTTGGAGTTGTGTTTAAAATCCTCTAAACTGTAAATAGTTTTGTTGTTTTTACTAGCAACTTGATAGATAAACATATCTAAAAAAGTTTCTTCTTCAAAATCTGAATTAGCTTTATTTTCTCTGTATAATAGCCAGTTAGCCATGTAGTGATCGGTAGAAATTTCGTTTCCTAAAACATTGTTATCTACTTTTTTAAGTTTAAAAGCTTCTTGGTAAAAACCATTGTAGGTTTGGTTGTTAATGGCATAACTTCCTAAATAATCACTTCCATATTCAGAATCAAGAATTTCATCGAGCCACATTATAGGATTTGATTCTAAAGCTATGGCATCAGATTCATTTATAGCATCGAAAAACTCTTCACCTAAATGGAAAGCAATTCTACCACTAACGTGCATGTTTCCATATAAATATGAGTTTTTTTCTAATCCATTTCCTGATATTTTCCAAAGTAGCCCTTGGTATTTTTCTTGGCTATAAACCGATGTTATGGTAAAAATTGAGATTAGAATAGGTAGAAATTTCATATAAGTGTTTTAAGTATTGTTAAATTATAAACTGCACAATTGATTATTTATTTTAAATGGTTTTCACATCAAACAATTTACATAACCAGCTTAAATGTCCTGCGTGAGCACATTCGTGACGAACAGCATGTTTAATGATTGCTCTTACACTATCTTCACCACCAAAATCAATTCCATTAGCAGTTGGCTTAGACAAGTCTTCATCTGTTAGTTTGCTAATATGATTTATAGCGGTTTGATGTACTTCTTTAAAATATTTCAAGATCTCTTCAAAAGGAGGAG
Source organism: Vicingaceae bacterium (assembly GCA_965284565.1). Classification (GTDB taxonomy): domain Bacteria; phylum Bacteroidota; class Bacteroidia; order Flavobacteriales_E; family Vicingaceae; genus BRH-c54. Next base: position 240,355 of record OZ260100.1, on the reverse strand, counting down.
CGTCTTCTTTTTTAGGAGGAATAGAGCCTAAACCGTATTGTCTTGCCCATGGAATTTTAACATGTTCGCCTCCAGTACAAACCAATAATAGCCAGTTTTCTGAAATTGTAATATGAGCAACTAACCAACTTATACTATTAAATTGTTTACCATCAATTTCAAAAACCTTGTGTTCGTCTTTGCCTTTTAATTTAGAGAGGTAAAATTTGGTTAAATCTCTCGACAATTCAAGCATTTCAACTAGTGTTTGTGTTTCTGATTTTGGCATACTACATTTTTTTAATTAAGAAGCGAAGCCTTTTGGAGACTTCGCTTCTTAAATGAGTGTATAAAAATAAAGAAAATTAAAATTACATTACTTCAATTTTTAAAATTTTATCACCTTGTCTGATTTCATCAATGATGTCAACACCTTCTACTACTTTACCAAAACAAGTATGGTTTCTGTCTAAATGAGCGGTATTGTTTCTGCTGTGGCAAATAAAAAATTGAGAGCCACCTGTGTTTCTTCCGGCATGAGCCATAGATAAAACACCTCTATCGTGATATTGGTTTTCACCATCTAATTCACAATCGATAGAATAGCCTGGTCCGCCAGCACCTGTTCCATCAGGACATCCACCTTGAATTACAAAATCAGGAAGTACTCGGTGAAAAGTTAATCCATCATAAAATCCTTTTTTTGCTAATGTTGTAAAGTTTTCAACGGTTTTAGGAGCGTCTTTTTCGTAAAAATCTACCGTCATGTCTCCTTTCTCTGTTTTAATTATTGCTTTCATGTTTATATGTTTAAAGTTTAATGTTTGAGGTTAATAGTTGTTGCGTTTTCAGTTCACGGTTGACAGATTTCTAATCTCTAATTTTCAATTTCTAATCCACAATCAATCCACTCTTCCTGCTAACAAATACAGCACAGCCATCCGTATAGCTACACCGTTTTCTACCTGATTTAAAATGATGGATTGATTGCTGTCTGCTACATCAGAAGTTATCTCAACACCTCTGTTAATAGGTCCCGGATGCATAATGGTTATTTTTTTTGAAAGTGAATCTAACAATTCTTTATTTAAACCATATTGTTGGGTGTATTCTCTTAATGATGGGAAAAATTTGGTGTCTTGTCTTTCTAGTTGTATTCTAAGCATCATGGCAATGTCGCACCATTCTAGGGCTTCTTTTAAGTTAGAAATAACTTCCACGCCAAGTGAACTAATGTATTTTGGAATGAGTGTTAGTGGTCCGCAAACTTTAACATTTGCCCCCATTTTTTGTAAGCAAAAGATGTTAGATAAAGCCACTCTGGAGTGGGTAATGTCTCCTACTATTATAATGTTTTTACCTGTTAAATCTTTGTATTTCTCTCTCATAGAATATCCGTCAAGTAGTGCTTGCGTAGGATGTTCGTGAGCACCATCTCCTGCATTTATAATTTTTGCATCTACATGTTGAGATAGAAAATAAGCTGCTCCCGGATTAGGATGTCTCATTACTACCATGTCCACTTTCATAGAAAGAATATTGTTTACGGTATCTATTAAGGTTTCTCCTTTGGTAACAGAAGAACTCGATGATGCAAAGTTGATAACATCGGCAGAAAGTCTTTTTTCAGCTAGTTCAAAAGAAAGTTTGGTTCTGGTAGAGTTCTCGAAAAATAAATTGGCAATGGTAATATCTCTTAGAGAGGGAACTTTTTTTATCGGACGATTAATTACTTGTTTAAAATGATCGGCAGTTTCAAAAATTAGGTTAATATCTTCTTTCTGAAGGTCTTTTATTCCTAATAAATGTTTGGTGCTTAGCTTGCTCATTTATGTTGTTGTTTATTAATCGTTATTTTAATCCCAAAATTTCTAATCTCCAATCACTTTATTCCGGTGTATATAAAATTACTTTATCTTCTTTATCAATATTTTTCCAGTTTACTTTTACTCTTTCTGAAACAATTGAATGTACATTTTTTCCGATATAATCTGCTTGTATGGGTAAATCTCTTTTATACCTTCGGTTTATTAAAACCAGCAACTCAACCGTTTTTGGTCGCCCAAATGCCAACATAGCGTCTAATCCTGAGCGTATGGTTCTGCCGGTAAAAAGTACATCATCTATCAGGATAACTTTCTTATCTTCAATTATAAAGTTAATTTCAGTTTTGTTGGGAATAATAGGAGCATCTTGTCTTCTAAAGTCATCTCTATAGAAAGTAACATCAAGCGAACCGAGTTTAATATTGAGTTTAGCATCAATTTTCATTAATTCTTGGTGAATTCTTTCTGCTAAGAAATAACCTCTAGGTTGAAGCCCTATAATAACAGTGTCTTTAAAGTCACCATAGTTTTCAATAAGTTGGTGAGATAATCTTTTGATTGTTAGTTCAAATTGTTTAGGGTCTAATATGATTCTATCCGAACTTGCCATGTATTTGCAAATATAGATACTAAGTTGTTTGTAGTTGCAATTTATGTTATATTTTTTTGACTTATTCAAAAAAAAAACTGCCTTGATAAACATCAAGGCAGTTTTTATTATTGTTTTAAAAAAGAAAAATTATTTTTTCTCTTCTTTTTCTAAGTCAGTTTTTAATTTAGAAAGTGCATCTAAATCACCTAAAGTGGTTTTTTCGATGTTGTCATTTACTTTTTTCACTGCATTGTTAGAAGAAGGTTTTGCTTTTCCTTTAGCTTTTGGTTTAACTTCATCCTCAGTTTCTTTGAAAGTTTGAGTATGAGATAAAACAATTTTCTTAGCTCCTTTGTTGAATTCAACAATTACAAATGATGCTTTTTCATCAGCAGCTAAGAATGAGCCGTCTTCTTTTTCGGCATTTTTCTTAGTAACTATTCCTTCAACACCATATTGAAGAGAAACAATGTATAAACCTTTAGGAGTAATTTCTGTAACAGTTCCTTCGTGAGTTGAACCTTCCGTAAATACAGTTTCGAATACATCCCATGGATTTTCTTCTAATTGTTTGTGTCCTAAGCTTAATCTTCTGTTTTCTCTGTCAATTTCTAAGATAACTACTTCAATTTCGTCACCTAATTTTGTTATTTCAGAAGGGTGGTTAATTTTCTTAGACCAAGATAAGTCTGAGATGTGGATTAATCCATCAACACCAGATTCTAGTTCAACAAAAACACCAAAGTCAGAAATATTTGAAACTTTTCCTTTGTGTTTAGATTCTACACTGTATTTCGTTTCGATATCTTCCCAAGGGTCAGAAGTTAATTGTTTAACACCTAGAGACATTTTTCTTTCTTCTCTGTCTAATGTTAATACTTGTGCTTCTACTTCTTGACCAACTTTAAAGAATTCTTGAGCTGGTTTTAAGTGGTTGCTCCAAGTAATTTCTGAAACGTGAATTAAACCTTCAACACCAGGAATTACTTCAATGAAAGCACCGTAATCGGCAACAACAACAACTTTTCCTTTAACAGTGTCACCAACAGATAGGTTAGCATCTAACTTATCCCATGGGTGTTCGTGTAATTGTTTTACACCAAGAGCGATACGTTTTTTGTCATCATCAAAATCAAGGATAACAACATTTATTTTTTGATCTAGTTCAAGTATTTCTTCTGGGTGATTAATTCTTCCCCAAGATAGGTCAGTAATGTGGATTAATCCATCAACACCACCTAAATCAACAAACACACCGTAAGAAGTAATGTTTTTAACAACACCTTCTAATACTTGTCCTTTCTCTAATTTAGAAATAATTTGAACTTTTTGTTGTTCTAATTCAGCTTCAATTAAAGCTTTGTGAGAAACTACAATGTTTTTAAATTCTTTGTTGATTTTAACAACTTTGAATTCCATGATTTTATCAACATAAATATCGTAATCTCTAACTGGTTTAACATCAATTTGAGAACCTGGTAAGAATGCTTCAATACCAAATACATCAACGATAAGACCACCTTTAGTTCTGCATTTAACATAACCTTTAACGATTTCTTGAGTTTCAAGTACTTCGTTAACTCTATCCCAAGCTTTAAGTGCTCTAGCTCTGCTATGAGAAAGAATAAGCTGTCCGTTTCTGTCTTCTTGATTAACAACGAATACTTCAACTTTGTCGCCTTCTTTTAAATCAGGATTGTATCTAAATTCAGAAATAGAAATAACTCCTTCAGATTTAAAACCAATGTTTACAACAACATCTCTGTTTGTTTTAGCAACGATAGTACCTTCAATAACTTCTTCGTTTCCGATAGTTTTTAAAGTTTCATCATACAATGCTTCTAATTCTTTTTTCTCAGCAGCAGAGTAAGTTTCTTCGTATTTACCAATTCTGTCCCAATCGAAATCAGCCAAAGGCTTAACTTCTTCTTTTTTCTTAGCAACAGGAGCGGCTTTTTTTACTGGTTCTTTTGCAGGAGTTTCTGCTTTTTCTTCAACTGCTTTTTCGGCTTTAGCTTCCGTTTTTTCTTTCTTTTCAGCAGTTTTTTTAGTGGTAGTTTTTTTAGCTACTACTTTTTTTTCTTTGCCTTCATCGGCAGACTTTTTTTTATCAGTCATTTTATTTAATTTGTATCTCATTCTTCACAGCATCAATGAGAGAGGGTTTGTTTAAGACCATGTGCTGAAAATGGCCGTCCTTTTTTAAAGGATGGCAAAAGTAAGTTTTATTCTTTAAACATCAAAATACTGTAAATACTTTTTTAATAATCAAAAGTTTAGAATAGGCTTTACTTATTGCAAAATAGATGCTGACTTAAAGGGTATTTTACTAAATAGGGTTAGTTACCTTATTGTAGTAAGTTATATTACTTTGTGATTAAAGTAATATAACTTAACTATGAAAGAAAAACATAAAAGCATATCCAGCCACATATCCAATTAAGGCTAGCCAAGCAATGTTTTTTAAGTACCAAAAGAATGAGATTTTCTCCATGCCCATAGCTACAACACCAGCTGCCGATCCTATAATTAACATACTTCCTCCTGTTCCTGCTGCATAAGCTATAAAATGCCAAACATGGTCATCTATTGGGAAAACACTCATGTCATACATGCCCATACTTGCTGCAACTAATGGAACATTATCTATAACTGCAGAACCTGCTCCTAGTAATAAAATGAATAATTCATTAGACATTACTTGTTGTACTTCTTGACCAAAGCTGAAAATTAACCCTAAAGATTCTAACGCTGCAACAGTCATTAATATACCTAAAAAGAATAGGATAGAAGGCATTTCAATTTTTGATAGTGCTCTAAATGTAGGGCTGTTATGGTGTCCTGCATCTTCTCCATGTTGCATTTGGTTTAAGCTGAATTTTTTGTTGGTGATAAATTCGGCTACTAATGCTACTATTGAAAGTGAGAACATCATCCCAACGTAAGGAGGTAGATGTGTTACTGTTTTAAAGATAGGTACGAAAACAATTAAAGCTAAGCCTAAATATAGCATCAGTTTCCCTGTTTTTGTTGCTTGTTCGGTATCATCACCACTTTCAAAAGTTCCTTTAAATGCTGGTAAAAAGCTTCCTATAAATACAGGAATTACCATACATATTAATGAAGGAATAATTAAATACTCTACCAATTTTTCAGCAGTTACTTTTTTACCCATCCATAGCATAGTAGTGGTAACATCTCCAATTGGAGACCATGCTCCACCTGCATTAGCAGCTATAATAATTAATCCAGCATACCAAATTCTGTCTTTTGCATCGGGTAATAATTTTCTTAAAATAGTAATTAATACTATGGTAGCAGTAAGGTTATCAATAATAGCAGATAAAACAAATCCTAGAATGGCAACTATCCATAGTAAGGTTCTTTTTTTGTTGGTTTTGATAAAACCTTTTATAGTAGCAAAGCCGTTAAAATGGTCGATTATTTCAACAATAGTCATTGCTCCTATTAGGAAGATTAATATCTCACAAGTTTTTCCAAAATGGTGGAGCAGTGTAGCTTCCAATAAATGATGTTTTTCCTCTGGTAAAAAACCGGCAAAACCTTCAATTAACTTACTTGCGTGAGAATCGAACCAACCTGTAAAATCTTGCAATCCGAATGCAACCCCTGTCCATGCAAGAGCCATCATAGCAAGAGCAGGAACTAATTTATCAATCTTTAAGCTATGTTCAAGTGTAATTGCTAAATAACCTAAGACGAAAACTACTACTATAAAAACTTCCATTGTTATATGTTTTTAGAAAAATTTGGAGACAAATCTACAATAATATTGTTTGCAAACAATAATTTTTAAACTAATTGTTTTAAGGCTAAACCAAAGGCGGTTTTAGCAATTTTAGTTTTAGACTTATTTTCAGATGCAGTGTTTTCAATAGCTTTTTTTATTATTTCTGAAGTGTCTAAGAAAATAGCTTCGTCTTCTAATAGATCCAAATCGTTACTCATTAAATAGGCAAATACTCTTGCCATTCCACAGTTGGCAATAAAATCTGGAATTATGCTGATGTGATTATCTGCATAATCTGCAATTGAGCCAAAGAATATTTCTGGATCTGCAAAAGGAACATTAGCCCCACAAGAAACTACTTCCATTCCTTTTGCAATCATTCGTTCAACTTGGTTTTGGGTAATTAATCTTGATGCAGCACAAGGTAGAAATACTTCGGCATCTAAATCCCAAATTTTATCATTTACCTCATCAAATGAAAGCATGTTTGGAGCGTTTAATTTGTTGCCTATCTTAGATAAAAATAATGCTTTAATTTCTGCTAAAGAAAAGCCTTCAGCATTTATTAATCCTCCAACACTATCAATAATTCCAACAATTTTGGCTCCTTCTTGAGCTAAATAATAAGCTCCTGCAGAACCGACATTTCCCCAACCTTGAACAATTACCTTTTTATCCTTTAAATTTCCACCATAAATGTTGTAGAAATGTTTTACAGATTCTGCTACACCATAACCAGTAATCATATCTGCTATCACATATTTTCTTTCAACACTTGGAGTATATTTTGGGTCTTCAATAACTTTAAGAACGCCTTGTCTTAACTGACCAATTCTGTTTATTTTTTGAGCTTCACGAGGTTGGAAATGTCCGTTAAAAACACCTTCTTGCGGATGCCAAACACCACAATCTTCAGTAATTGGAATAACTTCATGAATTTCATCTACATTTAAATCGCCACCAGTACCGTAATAATGTTTTAGCAATGGAGTTACCGCTGCATACCATCTTCTTAAAACGCCCTCTTTTCTTGGGTCGTTAGGGTCGAAATTAATCCCTGATTTTGCACCACCAATTGGAGGTCCTGCAACAGTAAACTTTACTTCCATGGTTTTTGCTAAAGAAGTTACTTCATGTTTGTCTAAGCCTACTCTCATTCTTGTTCCGCCACCTGCAGCACCACCTCTAAGAGAATTGATTACTACCCAACCTTGAGCTTCTGTTTCTGAATCATTCCACTCAAAAACTATTTCTGGGGCTTTATTTTCGAATTTGTTAAGTAACTCCTTCATTTGTTCTGCTTCTATTATTGTTGCACTCATAGATATTTATATTTTTTTATTGTACCAATTTTTTAAATAAGCTGTTATTGCTGTAACCACAACTATTACTATTAAATAAGTAAGCGAAGTGGGAAAAGGCATGCTATCTCCTGCCGCATAAGAATGCAAACCAGATAAGTAATAATTTACTCCAAAATAAGTCATTATTACCACACCAATTCCTAAAACAGCAAGTAAATTAAATAAATATTTTCCGTTAGCACCAGGAATTAGCCTTAAGTGAAGCAACATAGCATAATACATTACAATTACTAAAGCCCAAGTTTCTTTTGGATCCCAGCCCCAATATCTTCCCCAGCTCTCATTTGCCCAAATTCCTCCTAAGAAAGTTCCTATAGCAGCCATAAAAACACCAACAATTAATGTCATTTCTATGGTATAAGTAATTTGTTTAATGGTGTTGTCAATTCTGTTTTTGTTGTTGTTGGTTTTAAAGATCATCAACAATAAATTAAGGAAGCCAAGCAATGCTCCTAAGGCTAAAAATCCGTAGCTGCCCGTCATTATAGCAACGTGAATCATTAACCAATATGATTTTAAAACAGGAACTAAAGGTGTGATTTCAGGGTCTAACCAATTAAGGTTAGCAACAAATAAAATGATAAATGCTAATATGGCTGTTGATGCTAAAGACATTTTATTAGCTTTGGAGAAAATAAATCCTGCTAATAATGTTGCCCAAGCTATAAAAATCATAGATTCATAGCCGTTACTCCATGGTGCATGTCCAGAAATGTACCAACGAGCGGCAAGCCCACCTGTATGAGCTATAAAGTGAATGAACAGAATAATACTTAGTGCATTTATGGCTGTAGTTTTCCATTTTTTAGGATTGAAAATATCCATAAATAAGAAGATGAGCATTAAAATACCAATGATAGCATAATGCTTAAATAAAAGATTGAAAATATTGATTTTGTTATAAGCAACTTCAACATTTATTTCAGTTTCACTTGGGTAAACAGAAGCTCCAAATTTCTTTTGATAATCATCTAAATATTTTAAGGTGCTATCGGCAATTTGCCAATCGTTTTCATCTAAAGATTGATGAATAGCATTAAAGTATAGAGGTAAAAACGATTTTACAAAAATGGAATCGTGTGTTTCAAATTTTTTGTAATCTAAAAAGCTATACCAAGTGTCGTTAGTGTCTTTGTGTTTTGGGAAAAGTCGTAATAAACTTCCCTCATAAACCATGTAGCAAATGTTTATTCTTTCATCTACTTTAATTACTTCATCGTCATATTTAGAGCGTTCTCCTGGTTTTTTTCGGGTAGCTTCTTTTACTTGTTCGCTCAGTACATAATTAAAATTATGGTCGAAAAAATCGAAGAAAGTAGCGTAGTTATTTTTGGTATTTAATTCTTTTTGGAGCTGCTCTATGTTTCTATTGATGTAAATCATAGGTTGCTCTTGCCAATGTCTCGGATTATAAAGCATTCCTAAAAGGACTTGTTCGGGGGTTTGTCCATTAAGTTTATCTTTACGAGCAACTTTTCTCAATACTTCAGAAGCCCAAGTATTAATTGGTTTTAATCTTCCATCAGGAGATTGGATAATAATTTTTCCGAATTTTTCAGCATGCGAAGCATCCATTACCGTTTCTTCGCTATGTTGGTGATTGTCATGGTTGTGCTGTGCTTTAAGTGCTGTGCTTGGAATAGATAAAAATGCTGCAATTAATAATAGGTTAGCAGTTCTTTGTTTTTTCAGTTTATCAATACTTTTTCGTAAGGATAAAAACCTAGATTTTTTACTGAAAAGGGTTAAAATCATTCCTAAAAATAAAAAGAAATACCCAATGTAGGTAACTGTTGTTCCCCAAAAATCGTGGTTTACAGAAAGTACTGTTCCTAATTCATCATTATCATAAGAAGATTGGAAAAAACGATAGCCATCATAATCCAATACATTATTCATATAAATTCTTTGAGTATGTTCAAAACCTTCATTACGCTCATCATAAAGCGTTACGTTACTTTCGTAAGAAGAAGGACTGTTAGAGCCAGGATATCTTTCTAAGGTAAAATCGTTTAGTTTAATTTTAAATGGCGTATAAAAATGCTTGGAACCATAAGCAAGTGAGAAGTTTAAACCGTTTAGTTGAAAAATAGTTTTTGGAGAAACATAACCTCTACCACCAAAAAGTGTCACTTCTCTGGTATCGTTACCAGAAATTACATCAACAACCAAAGCATCTTCACCATTTTTATTGTTTTTGTCGGCACTAATTTTTTCAATTTTACTGTTTTGATGAACATCTTTAAAAACCAACTGAACATTGTTGACAGTATATAATTTTCGTTGAGTGAAAAAGTGTGTTTTATTAGCATCTAACATTCCTGTAGTTTGGTCGTCCATACTTAAGTAGGTAATGTCGTAAGGAGATTTAATGGTTATTCCGCTGTCAGTATCATTAACCTGAATTGTTTCATCAAATTTATTATGATTGTAGGAAACTGGTATTCCACCAAAATAAACAATTTTACCGTCTTCAACATATTGGGAAACTCTTCCGCCCTGACCTGTAGTTACAATCTCCAAAATGGTTTTTCCATTTTCGGTAGGAATAACGGTGTCAATAGAGTTGGGAATGTAATCTTTGTATTTTACTTCTATTTCTTTCCCTTCAAAGGTAAAACCGTGCGAAAACTTTTCATTGTATCTGGGGTTTAAGAAAAGCAATTTATCAAAAGTATATTGCATTTTTTCGTTATCTACCTTAAATTGAAAATAAGTGTCTGCAGAAACAATTTTGTCACTCATTTCACCTTCTCTAATATGCATGCTGCCTTCAAAACTAATGTATCGTGTAATTCCCGCTCCAATAATTATAATAACAAAAGCGAGGTGAAACATTAAAATTGCTAGTTTTTCTTTTCTGAAAAGTTTGTATTTAAACATGTTGCCAGAAAAGTTGATAGCCATTAAAACCATTATCACTTCAAACCACTTAGTGTTAAAAATTATAGCTTTTGATGCAGGAGTACCGTAGTCGTTTTCTATGAAGGTGGCTAATCCAATAGCGAAGGCGAAAATAAATAAAAGAACAGCGGTAAGTTTTGTTGAGAAAAGTATATTCTTAATTTGTTCAAACATTTCGAATTTTTAGTGTATTTTATGTAAAGAAGTTGTTTAAAAATACAAGTTAAATAATGCCCCAAAATTAGTTAATTTTACTTGCTGAAAAGTTAAAAAAACGAAATATTGAAATCAATTAAAAGAATAAGCATAATAGGATCCGGAAATGTTGCTGCATCTGTTTCTAAAGCGATTGTAAACAAGGGTTTTACGTTGGTTCAGGTAGTTGGCAGAAAAATAGAAAATGTAGAACAATTACTTGCTCTATTAAATTCTGACCAGTCTATAGAAGCGATAACCGATTGGAGTGCTTTAAATAAAGAAGTAGATTGTTTTATCGTTTGTGTTAATGATGATGCCATAGCAAGTGTTTTAGAGGATTTTCCTTTTAAAGATAAATTGGTTGTGCATACTTCTGGAAGTGTAGGACTGAGTGTTTTTAATGGGTTTGAAAAGTATGGTGTTTTTTATCCTTTACAGACTTTTTCTAAAGAAAATCCTATAGCTTTTGATGAGGTGCCTTTATGTGTTGAAGGTAATTCAAGAGAGGTTGTTGAGGTGTTGCTTCAATTTGGTAGGCAACTTTCAAATAAAGTAGAGGAACTTACTTCGCAGCAACGAGAAGTGTTACATTTGGCAGCCGTTTTTGCGTGTAATTTTTCTAATTACATGTATGATGTTGCATATGACCTGACTTCTAAAAATAAGATAGATTTTTCCATTTTATTGCCATTGATAAATGAAACGGCTAACAAAATTAAGAATCAAGCTCCTAAAGCAGCTCAAACTGGTCCAGCAAAACGTAACGACCAAAAGATTATAGCCAAACATTTAACCATGTTGGAAAATAACCCAAATAAAGAGTTGTATCAGTTAATTACAAAGTTGATACAGAAATGAAGGTTGTATTGAAAGCTTATACGATTATTAGTGTTCATCTCTTTTATACGTCATTCCTGCGAATGCAGGAATCTTTTTAGTAATGAACGTGTTACAAATGTATCTGAGGAAAGGGAGATTCCCGATAATTTTTGCGTTACACTTAAAAATTTCGAGAATGACGTTTAATGATTAGTTTACTTACTGTAATTATACTTATCATGAAAAGCTTCCCAATTGAATACGAAATTGGCGGTAGCTTCATCCAATCTTTTTAATAACATTGGATTAGGGCTTTTCATGTTTCTAAAGTATTCATCTTGGAAATCGTATAGATTGTATTTTCCAAAAATAGCTTTAGAAATAGCGTAAACTTTATTTTTTGAAGGAAAATTAACTTTAGATAAATAGCTTTGATAATTGTTGATGGCTTTAGTAAAGTCTTCAACGCTTACATCAAAAATTTCACTAGTTTTTTCTAAGATTATGGCTTTTAAGCTGTCGCTTTCATAAGCATCAAAGTAATCATCAATTAAATCAAAGTTGACTGCAAAAACAATTAGTGTGAACTGATCATCATTAGTAACAGATAGTTGAGGAGATTTTACAAATTCGGGAGCATCGTTTAAAATGCCAACAATTTCAGGGAATCCACTATCTATTGTATTGAGAATCGAATTAATAAATATGTTGGCAGCAACATCTTCTTTAATCTTTTTCTTTTTGAATAGTGTGAACATAACTGTTGTTTAATTAATTAACACAAAACTAAAAGATGTTTAAGGTGTATTTAATGTTAAGCAAATGTGTTTTTCAACAAAGTTATTCACAAAAAGAGTGAAATTGTTAATAAAGTTTTCTCTTATAGTCATTCCACTTTGTTTACGTCATTCCTGTGGAGTGTAACGGAAACTGGAATCTATATCATGGTAAACGAAAGAGAGATTCCTGATAATTTTCTTCGTTCCTTTGAAAATTTCAGGAATGACGTTGTAGGTAAGCAAAAATCTTTGCAACTATCAATTATTATAAGCGTTCGATTGGGTAAGTAGTATTCCAAGCAAATGCTTGAAATAGATGTGGGCTTTATTTTATTAGATTTACTTTTTCTTCTGTTATTATTTGATTGCTTTCTATTACTTTTACCGTTGGAGGTTCTGAGAATTGAAACTCTTTTAATTCTATAATTAATTGATTAAACTCTTCTGAAGTTGCAACAATTACATCGTCAAGTCCAATTACATCTCCACTCTTTATTTTTGCTTTTACACTTCTTGCTTCATTTTCTTCAAGAGTAATCAAATAGCTCAAAGCTTTTCTATGGACATATTTTAAAGCTATTGCTTCTAAATCTGCTTGTTTGTATCTTTCTCTTAAACTGGTTTTAACACTCCAACAAATAGGTCCTCGTTCTGTTGAATAAAACATTATATCATAAATTACATTAGGAACAAAAGCAACTTTTGCACTCATGTAAATTGGCAATATTCCTTCTCTTATACAAAGTGTAGCTAAAATATATTCAAACACTTTTCCATTTAAATTGTTGTTTCTTTCAGGATGTAATAGAAATGCGTTCCAATATTTTTGGATATATTCATTTGGTTTATCGTATTCTATTTCTAAGAAATTGGGAAATAAACTATCAAAAACTAATTCAGCTTTGTTGTTTTTTCCTATTGTTATGCTTAACTCGTTTAGTTTCCCCATTGTAATTAATTGATTACCTTTAATATTTCATTTGCAGTTGCTTGTATTGCAGGAATAGCAACAGAATTGCCGAATTGTCTATAAGCCTGTGTTCGAGACACAGGTATTATGAATTTATCTGGAAAACCCATAATGGTTTTACATTCACTGATTGATAAAAGTCGCAAACCTGTTTTTCCATCTTTAACAAAAGTACCTGTTAGCCTTTGAATTTTATGGTAAGTAGAAACTAAAGTTTTAACTTGAATCTTTGATTTAGTATCAATGATTTGAGGTTTTCCATCATTTTTTTTAAATAAATATTTTTCTTGTAAATGTTTTGAAATATCATATCCAACAACATTAGTTTCTATAAAATCATTTATAAATACTTCTTGATTATTTATTTTTGGAAACTTAAATTTATCTTTATTTTTCACTTTGTTATTGTGAAAACCTATTATAAAAATCCTCTCACGGACTTGTGGTACTCCGAAATCTTTAGCGTTAATAATTTTAGTGTGAACGGTGTAGTTTAATTCTTCTAATGTGTTTAAAATGATTTGTAAAGTTTTACCATTGTCGTGTGTTGTTAACCCTTTTACATTTTCTAAAAATATTGCTTTTGGTTGTTTTCTTTTGATGATTTCAGCAACATCAAAAAATAACGTTCCTCTTGTGTCTTCAAATCCTCCGCGTTTCCCAGCAATAGAAAATGCTTGGCAAGGAAAGCCTGCACAAAGCAAATCAAAACCGTCTGGAATAAAAGCTTTTGTTTTTTCTTTCGTGATATCACCAAAAGGTCTTTCACCAAAATTGGCTTTGTAAGTTCGTTTTGCATCTTTGTCCCATTCGCTTGAGAAAACGCATTTTCCACCTAAATTTTGCATAGCCAAACGAAATCCTCCAATTCCAGCAAACAAATCAATAAATTTAAATTCAGGGTTTTCTACAGGTGGAAATGGTACATCAAAGGCGTCAAAAATACCTAATTGTAGAGCTTCTTCAGCTACGATATTTGTGATTTCTTCTTTAGGATATTTGTATTGTAAAATCTCTTTTGTAAATTTTACAGCATCATTTTTAAAAAATTGTGAAACACCATTTTTATTGTTATGTAAGTAATGAGTAATTACCGCCTCTTTGTTGTTTTCGAGTTCAACAAGTTTGATTTTATATTCTTTTTCAAAAACTTTTTCGAGCGATATCTTCTCTTTTAGTTTCATTATTTTTCTATTCTAAATTAGAACGCTAAAATACTAAAAATAATAGAAAAAAAATCATAAGCTTTTGATAGAATTACCATTTCTTTTTCACTAAATTTCAGTAAGATTTTGGGTGTTAGAATATTTTTTAACTCACCTTAGCCAAACATTGTTTGATAACTTGGTAAGTACGTTCAGCGTTGTTGTCTAATCCAATAGAAACTCGTACTAATCCTTCAGTTAAACCTATTTGGTTTCTTTCTTCTTCAGGAATTTCTGATGAAGTACTTCCGCCTGGAGCACTAAACAGGGTTTTGTACGAACCTAAACTTACTGCTAAATATCCTACATTGTTATTTTGCATAGCTTCCATTAATATATTGGCCTTTTCTTTGGTTTTCATGTCAATTACAAACAGACCACCAAAACCAAATTCTTCATTATACATGGTTTTCATTAATCCATTTTGCGGATGATTGGTTAAACCTGGATACGTTATTTTAAAACCATCTTGTTCTAATTTAGAGGCAATATGTAATGCGTTTGCACTATGTTGCTTCATTCTTATATGTAATGTTCTTAGGTTTTTAAGTATGCTTGCAGCCCTAAAACTATCTAATACAGGGCCTAATAACATACTTGCTCCGTTGTTTACATCAGAAAGAGAATCAATAAACTCTTTTGTTCCGCAAATACAACCAGCAACACAATCGCTCATTCCATTAATGAATTTCGTCATACTGTGTACAACTATGTCGGCTCCCATTTCAGCAGGAGAGAATATCATTGGCGAAAAAGTATTATCCACTACTAATTTGCAGTTATGCTCTTTAGCCAATTTGGAAAGTGCAGCTACATTAGAGATTTCTAACATAGGATTGCTCATAGTTTCGCAATAAATTATTTTGGTGTTAGGAGTTATTGCTTTTTTTACCAAATCAATATTGGTAGTATCAACAAAGTTGGTTGTAATATTGAATCTTGGTAAAAAGTTCTTCATAAAAGCATAAGTACCACCATAAATGGTTCTACTCGAAACGATTTCGTCACCAGCATTACAAATTTGTAAAAGTACATTGGTAATAGCTGCCATTCCTGAGCCTGTTACAGAGGCACTTTCTGTACCTTCTAATTGAGCTAATGCCTGAGAAAGATACTTATTCATTGGGTTCCAATGTCTAGAATATAGGTAACAGCCTTCAATTTCGTGTTCAAAAATTTCTTCCATCTTACCTGCTTGTAAAAAAGTGTAGGTAGAAGAATCTGTAATAGAAGGATTTACTCCTCCAAATTCACCAAAATATTGTAAATCTTGAATGTTGTCTGCGGGTTGTAATTTTTTGCTCATGTTTTTAAAATTTTATTCTGCAAAAATAAAGATTATGACTTGTTTATTTGGTTTAAAACACAAAATATAATTTTGTATTTCGAAAAATTAGCTTTCGTAAGCGTATTTTATTCGTTGTTATTTTTAAGAGAAAATCTTATTGACTGCTAGTCAGTGAAATAAAAAAACCAACTAACAAATAGGTCAGTTGGTTTTTTTATTTTTTTTGAAAAAAGATTCTTATCCTAAGAAAGGATACCTATAATCCTTAGCAGGAACAAAAGTTTCTTTAATTGTTCTTGGGCTAGTCCATCTAATAAGGTTGAGGTAAGAACCTGCTTTATCATTAGTTCCTGAGGCTCTTGCTCCACCAAATGGTTGTTGTCCTACAACAGCACCAGTTGGTTTATCATTAATGTAGAAGTTGCCTGCAGCATTTTCCAATATTTTAGTAGCTAGGTTAATGGCTGGTCTTTCTTTAGCTAAGATAGCACCTGTCAATGCATATTCAGAAGTAGCATCTAGCAATTGTAGTGTTTCTTCATATTCGTTGGCATCATATACATAAATGGTCATGAATGGACCAAAAATTTCTTCACACATAGTTCTAAAATGTGGGTTAGTAGTAAGTACAACAGTTGGTTCAACAAAGTAACCTACAGATTTGTCGTATTTTCCACCACAAATAATTTTTGCATCATCTTTGGTTTTAGTGTATTCAATAAAAGAAGCAATTTTATCAAAGCTTTTTTCATCAATTACAGCATTAATAAAATTGCTAAAATCTTCTGGTGAACCCATTTTAAAATCAGCTAAATCAGCTTTTACATATTCAATTACTTCATCAGCAATGTTAGAAGGAACATAAGCTCTAGAAGCAGCAGAACATTTTTGTCCTTGGAATTCAAAAGCTCCTCTAGAAATAGCAGTTGCTACTTCTTTAGCATCGGCAGATTTGTGAGCAATAATAAAATCTTTTCCTCCTGTTTCACCAACAATTCTTGGATAAGATTTATAAAGATCTATGTTGTTGCCAATGGTTTTCCATAAGTTTTTGAAAACTCCTGTAGAACCTGTAAAATGTAATCCTGAAAAATCTGGGTGTTTAAATACAGCTTCTCCAAACTCTGGTCCGCTAGCATAAACAATATTAATAACGCCATCAGGCAAACCAGCTTCTTTAAACAATTCCATAATTACATGTGCAGAATAAATTTGTGTGTTGGCAGGTTTCCAAACTACTACATTTCCCATTAATGCAGGAGCAGCACATAAATTAGCACAAATAGAAGTAAAGTTAAAAGGTGTAATGGCTAATACAAAACCTTCTAATGGACGGTATTCCATTCTGTTCCATACTCCAGGAAGTGATTCAGGTTGTTCTTTATAGATGTCAATCATATATTGAACATTGAACTTGAAAAAATCTATCATTTCGCAAGCAGCATCAATTTCTGCTTGAAAAGCATTTTTACTTTGACAAAGCATAGTAGCGGCATTCATTCTAGCTCTATATGGTCCGGCTAATAAATCAGCGGCTTTTAAGAAAATAGCTGCTCTATCTTGCCAAGGTGTATTTGCCCATGTTTTTCTTGCTTCTAATGCAGCTTCAATAGCTTGGTGAACATATTGCGTATTTCCTTTGTGGTAAAACCCTAACTCGTGTCTGTGGTCGTGTGGAGGATGTATGCTAACTTGAGCATCGGAAGTAACAGCTTTTCCGCCAATTACCATAGGAATTTCAATTTTTTTGCTTTTTAATTCTTTATAAGTGGCTAACAATTCTTCTTTTTCTTTAGAGCCTGGAGCATATCCTTTAACAGGTTCGTTTGTTGCTATTGGTACATTAAAATATGCGTTTGCCATAGTGTTTTTATTTTTATGTGTTTATAAATTTTTTTGCTGACCAAAATTACCAACTCTAAGAGAGTCTGCCAACAAAATTGACTACTATTCTAATTAGATAATATCATCATTATCATTTTGAAATTTAAAACCAAGTCTTTTGCCTGTTTTAAGTTTAATGATAGAGGTAACTTCATTTATTTCTTGAACACTTACAGTGCTCATGGTTTCATATCCTGGGGTTAATAAATCAAAATCCATAGAATATAAAATGGATGATTCAATAATGTTTTTTATTTTATTGGTGTTGATGGTTTCATTAATGAAGTCGTTGTAAAGAAAACCCAGTTGTCTTTTACCTTCTACAAAATAATGTTTGTCTTTATTGATAAAGCAACGAGCTACCAAATAACCAATATCATCTACCCTATTGTATTTAAAAGAGTCTGCTAAAAAGTTGTAGATGTTTATCATGCCGCAATAAGTTCTCAGTCTATCTTCTTTGACATAAGAAGAGTTCCAAATGTTGTGAGATTTGTCGAAATCAAAAACATTGGTATGCATGAAAAACACCAATACATCGCCTCCAAATTTTATCTGAAATTCAAAATCCGATTTGTCAACATATTCAAAAGTAACATCTTTATCAATATCGCACATTTCAGAGCCTAATTCACCAATTAGTTTATTGGCTTCAACTTTAAACTCTTGAAAAGCAGCATAGGTTTCTTTGTAAACATGTTGTTTTAAGCAAGCTTTTTCCTTTAGGGTGTCTAAAATAAGTTCATGGGTAGTTGGCTTTTTCATTTTTCTGTTCAAAGTTAAAATCTCTAATCTATAAGTTCCAATTTTTAGTAAGCTTTAGCAAAGATTACTCGTTGGGTAGATAGTTTGCCTGTTAAGATACATTTACCTTCTTCTTGTTTGTTGTTTAAAGGAATGCATCTAATAGTAGCTTTAGTTTGTTGTTTGATTTCTTCTTCCGTTTCAGGAGTACCATCCCAATGAGCTAAAACAAAACCACCTTTTTCAATAAGCTTGTTAAATTCGTCCCAACTATCTGCTTTGTTGGTCATTTCTTCTCTGTAATCTATTGCTTTCTGGTATAAATTTCGTTGAATTTTTTCCAACAGATTTTCTACTTTGTGAGCTAAATCTTTTTGTTGTAATGTTTCTTTTTCTTTAGTGTCTCTTCTTGCAATTTCTACTGTTCCGTTTTCTATATCTCTTGGTCCAATAGCAATTCTAACAGGTACACCTTTAAATTCATATTCAGCAAATTTCCAACCTGGTTTGTGTGTATCTCTGTCATCGTATTTTACACGAATATTTTTTTCTTCTAATTCTTTTTTAAGTTGTAATGCTCTTTCAGAAATTTGGTTGAGTTGTTCTTCACCTTTATAAATAGGAACAATAACTACATGGATAGGAGCAATTTTAGGAGGCAATACCAACCCTTCATCATCAGAATGTGTCATAATTAAGGCTCCCATTAATCTAGTAGAAACTCCCCAAGAGGTAGCCCAAACATATTCTTGTTTGCCTTCTTTTGAGGTAAATTTTACATCGAAAGCTTTAGCAAAATTTTGACCTAAAAAGTGAGAAGTTCCTGCTTGTAAGGCTTTTCCATCTTGCATTAATGCTTCAATACAGTATGTCTCTTCGGCTCCGGCAAATCTTTCGTTTGGCGTTTTTAAGCCTTTTAAAACCGGAATAGCCATCCATTCTTCAGCAAAAGTAGCGTAAACTTCTAGCATTTTTTCTGCTTCTTCAATAGCTTCTACTTTAGTGGCGTGAGCTGTATGACCTTCTTGCCATAAAAATTCGGCAGTTCTTAAAAATAAACGCGTTCTCATTTCCCAACGTACCACATTTGCCCATTGGTTAATTAATAATGGTAAATCTCTGTAAGATTGAATCCAACCTTTATAAGTGTTCCAAATAATAGCTTCGGAAGTTGGTCTAACAATTAGCTCTTCATCTAATTTTGCGTTTGGATCAACAATTAATTTTGATGGATTTTCAGGGTCAGTTTTTAATCTGTAATGAGTAACAACGGCACATTCTTTAGCAAAACCTTCTGCATTTTTCTCTTCGGCTTCAAATAAGCTTTTTGGTACAAATAATGGAAAATAGGCATTTTCATGACCTGTTTCTTTAAACATTTTGTCTAGTTGAGCTTGAATTTTTTCCCAGATAGCATAACCGTAAGGTTTGATAACCATACAGCCTCTTACAGCAGAGTGTTCTGCTAAATCTGCTTTAACAACTATTTCGTTGTACCATTGAGAATAATCTTCTTTTCGAGTAGTAAAATCTTTTGCCATTTATTTTAGGTATATTTTTTGATGGTTTGCAAACTAATTAATTACTTTTATGAGTGCCAAAATTAGTTTAAAATTTTATTAAATCTATTATGAAATGACCTTGATAATATATTATCTTATAACAATTAATTATCAATAGAGTTTTGTACGACTGATTTAATGTAATAAATATATACATATGAAAACGACTCATCTTTTAATCCTTTTGTTAAGCATCTTTTTAATTTCTACCTCTGCCTTTGCTCAGGATGATTTTTATACTGAAAAACAAAGTGAAAAAACAGTTTCTCCAGCCAATGATTCAGATACGTTAGAGGTATCAATTTTTGATGAAGAAAATTATATGTCTGAAGAAGATTACTATGAAACCTATTATAATGATGAATACAATAGTAGTGAGGTATATACTTCTGAAAGTGAAAGAGTAATAGAAGAAGAGCAACGTAAAGCAAGAAACAGAAGAGTAGCGGGAGAAATTGTTGGAGAAATCATTTACAATGTTGTTTTCAGTATAGCTGTAATATTAACTTGGTAGGATTAGTTATTGGCACAGAGTTTGCTTCTTCTTAGGTGTTAACATTTCATTAACATTATTTGAAAAAGTAAAGAATATTAAAACATATAGATATGAAAGCACTTAGAACCATAGCCTTAATAACATTAGCCACTTTTTTAGGAGCAAATGTTTATGCCCAAGATGATTTTTATCCTTCATCAAAGAAAAAATCTAAAAAAAGTGATGAAGCTAATTTTCTTGAACAAGAGCAAGAAGAAATAAATGATGCTGATTATTCAACAGCAACAGATTATTATTATGATCAAAGAGAAAAAGAAGCTCAAGAAGAATATAATCGTCAACTTGGAATTACAGATTCTACCACTTATTATGAAGATGAGAATGGTAATGTAAGAATTACCAATAATTATTATAATGGTGATAATTATGATTTCGATAACGAATATTATGATTATGAATATACATCAAGAATTAGAAGGTTCCATAGATCGTCAGGAAGATATGGTTATTATGATGATTATTATACTAATTATTACTATTATAACTACGATCCTTATTATTATGGAACAAGTATTTACGTGAGTTATGGCTGGTGGTACCCAAGTCCGTGGAGATGGAATGTAGGTTGGGGCTGGGGAGGCGGCTACTATGGTGGTGGCTGGAACTATGGCTGGGGCATGGGCTGGGGTAGCCCATGGCACTGGGGTTATGGAGGCGGTTGGTATGGTTCTTCATACTGGTCAGGTTATAATCACGGTTACATGAACGGTTATTATGATGGATTATATGCTTCAGGTAACTACTATAACAGTTATGATAGAAATAGCCATTATTATGGAAAAAGAGGAAATACAGGAGGTTCTGATGGTTATGGAGGAACAAGAGCTACTACAGTAAATGCAGGCGGAAAATCATTAAGTTTTGGAGAGAAATATGAACAAGCTATTAAGAGTAATCCAAGTTTGAACACCGTTCCTAAAAATGGTATAAGCAGTTCTCCAAAGAACAATGCGAATACTCCTACTAAAGGGAATGTAATCACTCCGGTGAAGCAAAATACTTATGGAACAACTCCAAAGACTAATCCTACACCTGCGGGGACTAATCCAAAGCCTTATACGCCACCGACTAAAACACAAGGAGGTAATAACCCTAAACCATATACGGCTCCTACAAAACCATATACACCTAAAACAAACCCTTATACGCCTCCTACGAGAAATAATGTGCCTAAAACTAATCCGAAGCCAAATTATACACCTCAACCTAAAAATAATACTAGACCGAGTTATACTAAGCCTTCGCCTAAGCAAAACTATAATCCACCAAAGTCTAACACAAAACCAAGTTATTCACCCCCTTCAAGAAGTGGTGGAAGCTATAACAAAGGAGGAGGAAGTAGTGGTGGCTCTAGAAGTGGAGGTTCTTATGGAGGAAGTAGAAAGTCGCCTCGTTAATTAAATTGGTAATTGAATTTAAATAAAAAATTATGTTAGTATCTAAATATAAATTAGTTCAGATAGCATTAGTTGGAGGGTTTTTCTTTGGTTTTACTATTAATGGTAAAGCTCAAAATGAATTTGACGTACTACGTTATTCTAATATAGAACATTATGGTGATGCACGATTTAATGCAATGGGAGGTTCTTTTGGGGCTTTAGGGGCAAACATGTCTTCATTAAGTATTAACCCAGGTGGATTGGGAGTTTTTAAAAGTTCTGATTTTTCTTTTACCCCTTCATTTCATTATAATTATTCAGAAAGTGTAGCTGATAACACTTTGGGAGCAGACGGAAAATTAAACTTTCATTTTAGCAATATTGGTATCGTTGGTACTTTTGAAGCTAGCAATGGTTGGAGATCTTTTAATATGAGTGTTGGATATAATAGATTGGCAAATTATAACAGAAGTGTAACCATTAACAGTACTACAGATAGTTCGTTTTTATCAACTTATACAGATGAATTAAATAGCTTTGATTTCTCTCAAGGTGGAGATATTGCAGAAATGTTTCCTTTTACCGCCAACTTGGGGTATCAAACATACTTGGTAAATCCAATGGCAGCTGATTCAACTAAGTTTGATCATGTTTTTAAAGATTCTAAAAATATAAAACAACAAACCAATATAGAAACCAAAGGTGGTTCCGGAGAGACTTATTTTGCAATGGGAGGAAATTATGGGGATAAACTATTTATTGGTGGTTTAATAGGCATACCTTCTGTACGATATGAATACAATAGGTTTTACAGAGAAACTTCAGCCGAAGGAGATACCTTAACAGACTTTACGGCTTTTTCCGTGAATGAAAACATTAAAACGTCAGGAGCAGGGGTTAATTTTAAGTTAGGTATGATTTATAGTTTTTCAGACTGGTTTAGATTTGGTATAGCTTTTCATACACCAACAGTTTATGGTTTGTCTGATAGTTGGGAAACAACTGTGGTTTCACAAAATAAAAATGGAGAAAAGCTTACAGAAAAATCTCCTTACGGTACTTTTGATTATATCGTAACAACTCCTTATCGTTTTATTACAAGTGGTGCCTTTGTTTTCAGTCGATATGGAGTGTTAAATGTAGATTATGAATATGTAGATTATTCTACAGCAAGAATAAAACAAGATAATTCTTTTGGTGTTGGAGCAGATTTTTCTTTAGAAAACCAAGCTATTAGAAGTAATTTTGAAAGTACACATAACATTAGAGTGGGTACAGAATGGAGATTAGATCCATTTAGATTTAGAGCCGGATATCGCTTTCAAGGAAATCCTTTAGATAGTAAATTTAATGCAGATTACGGTTCTAATTTATATTCTGCGGGTATTGGAATTAAACAAGACGAATATTATTTTGATGTGGCATATGCTATGAGAAAATATAATTCAGTAACTTCAATTATTGCACAACATGGTGATTATGCCACAGTAGATTTGACTGACCACTACCTTTCGGTTACATTAGGATTTAGGTTTTAAACAATTTTATTAATCATTAAAAGCTCTAAGTGTTTTAATACTTGGAGCTTTTTGTTTTTATGAAGTTTTTGAGTAGTTGAAAAGTGGTTAATAAATCATCTATTTAGAATGATTTTATTAGTAGGAAATAATGAAGTCGTATTGCTACTTTTCTTACATTTGCATGCCTTTTTTATTCACTTAATTCATTAACTATTTATGGCAGCAAATAAATTTTCAGACAGACATATCGGTCCTCGTGAGGAAGATAAAAAATCAATGTTGTTTTCAATTGGACTTAACTCAATAGAAGAATTAATCAGTCAAACCATACCTTCAAAAATCAGGTTGAAAAAAGAGTTGGAGTTAGATGCTCCTCTTACAGAGTTTGAATACCTTAATCACATAACCGAGTTAGGTGAAAAAAATAAAGTATATCAATCTTACATTGGATTAGGTTATCATAGTACAATTACCCCATCAGTAATAAAAAGAAATATCTTCGAAAATCCGGGATGGTATACTGCTTATACACCTTATCAGGCAGAAATATCCCAAGGAAGGTTAGAAGCGTTGTTAAACTATCAAACAGCAGTAATAGATTTAACTGGAATGGAGTTGGCAAATGCTTCTTTATTAGATGAAGGAACTGCTGCTGCAGAAGCCATGATTTTAGCTTACAATAGTAGAAGTAAAGCTTTGAAACAAAGTGATGCGAACCAGTTTTTTGTTTCTGCAGATTGTTTGCCGCAAACCATAGATATTTTAAAAACAAGATCAACTCCATTAGGTATTGAACTAACTATTGGAGATGAAAACTCTTTTGAATTTAATGATAAAGTTTTTGGATGTATTTTACAATATCCAACTGTTAAGGGTCAGATAAATGATTATAAGAATTTCACTGCCAAAGCTCATGCAAACGAAAGCATGGTAGTGGTTGCTGCAGATTTATTAAGTTTATCATTGTTAACACCTCCGGGAGAATGGGGAGCAGATGTTGTTGTTGGAAGTTCTCAACGTTTTGGCGTGCCAATGGGTTATGGTGGGCCTCATGCCGCATTTTTTGCTACTAAAGATGCTTTTAAAAGAGCAATTCCGGGTAGAATTATTGGTGTTTCTGTTGATGCACAAGGCAACAGAGCATTAAGAATGGCATTACAAACCAGAGAACAACATATTAAAAGAGATAAAGCTACATCAAACATTTGTACAGCACAAGTATTACTTTCTGTAATGGCAGGAATGTACGCTGTTTACCATGGTGCAGAAGGAATTAAAAATATAGCAATTACTATCAATAAGTTAACAGCTCAATTAGCTGCCGGAATTGATGGCTTAGGTTTAAAAAGAGTTAATCATACTTTTTTTGATACGTTGACTTATGAGATTAGCAATGAACAAAAAGCTGCTATCAATAAAATTGCGTTAGAAAATAAAATTAACCTTAATTTTTATATAGATGGTTTTGTTTCCATGAGTATAGGAGAAACAGAAGGTGAAGCTACTATAAAAGCATTAATAGCTGTTTTTGAAAAAGCATTAGGAAAACAATCGGGGAATAATGCAGGAATGGAAGGAATTCCATCTAGTTTAGCAAGAACATCTGCCTATTTAACGCACGAAATTTTCAATAAATATCGTTCTGAGTCGGATATGATGAGGTACATTAAAAGATTGGAAAATAAAGATTTATCATTAACTCATTCTATGATTTCTTTGGGTTCTTGTACTATGAAATTAAATGCTGCATCAGAGTTAATTCCTTTAGGTTGGTCAGATTGGGCAAATATTCATCCTTTTGTGCCATTAGATCAAGCTCAGGGTTACCAAGAAATGTTGAAAAAACTAGAAGATGATTTATCTGAGATTACAGGATTTGATTCAGTTTCTTTACAACCGAACTCAGGAGCTCAAGGCGAATATGCAGGATTAATGGTCATTAGAGCTTATCACGAAAGTAGAGGAGAAACACATAGAAATATTGCTTTAATTCCTTCATCAGCTCACGGAACAAACCCTGCAAGTGCTGTAATGGCAGGGATGAAAGTAATTGTAACCAAATGTGATGATAACGGGAATATTGATGTAGCAGATTTAAAAGCTAAAGCTGAAGAACATGCTGCCAACCTTTCTTGTATTATGGTTACTTATCCATCTACACATGGTGTTTATGAAGAAAGCATTATGGAGATTACAGAAATTGTACACCAAAATGGAGGGCAAGTTTATATGGATGGTGCTAACATGAATGCACAAGTAGCACTTACAAATCCTGCTAATATTGGAGCGGATGTTTGTCACTTAAATTTACATAAAACTTTTGCTATCCCTCATGGTGGTGGTGGTCCTGGAGTTGGTCCTATCGGAGTAGCTAAACATTTAACACCATTTTTACCATCTAATGTAATTGTGAAAACTGGAGGTGATGAAGCTATTACAGCTATTTCTGCGGCTCCTTGGGGTAGTGCTTATGTTTGTTTGATTTCTTACGGTTATATTAAAATGTTAGGAACATCAGGCTTGAAACTTTCTACAGAAGCTGCTATTTTAAATGCTAATTATTTAAAATCAAAATTAGAGCAACACTACAAAATATTATATACTAATGATAAAGGTAGAGTGGCTCATGAAATGATTTTAGAATGTAGAGACTTTAAAGCTGCATCTGGTGTTGAGGTAAGTGATATTGCTAAACGTTTGATGGATTATGGTTTCCATGCTCCAACCGTTTCTTTTCCTGTTGCAGGAACATTAATGGTAGAACCTACAGAAAGTGAAAGCAAAGAAGAGTTAGACAGATTTGTTGAAACCATGATAGCTATTAAGGAAGAAGTTATTGAAATTATTGAAGGTAAAGCTGATAAAGCGAACAATGTGTTGAAAAATGCTCCGCATACTTCAAAAGTATTGTTAGCTGATAATTGGGATAAGCCTTATTCAAGACAAAAAGCTGCATTCCCACTAAAATGGGTAGAAGATGCTAAATATTGGGCAACTGTTGGTAGAGTAGATGATGCCTTTGGCGACAGAAACTTGGTTTGTAGTTGTAATCCAATTGAAGATTACGCTGAAATCTAAATTTAAAAAATACAATTAAATAAAAAGCCCTGAAATTAATGTTTTCAGGGCTTTTTTGTTTTTAGATGTTTATACTATATATGTTAATTCAACCATGTTTTTTCCAATAACTTTTTCCGTAACTGCAAAATAATTCTTCATTGGCTTTAATGTTTCTGGTCGCTTGAATGCATACTTTATCATTATCATCTAAAGTAATTTTCGCATTGTTTTTAAAGTTTGAGTTTGTAAAACCACTGGCATCGTTGGCATATTTAGCAAAGCATGTTACATTCATGGAGTCCATGATGCTTCCATTTAGTAAATTAATGAAGTACTTATCATTTCCTTCTAATGCTCTCTTTTTAGCCTGTATATCGGTTAATAATTCTCCTTTAAAAATGGCTATGGTTTCATCTTTATAGATGTCTATAGCAGTAAAAAGTCCGTTACCGGCACCAAGTAGTTGAGATAGCTTTGTGTATAAATAATCTGCTTCAAGAGCTTCAATGGTATTGCAGTTTGGAGTTTTCAAAGTTTGTGATGGTTTTAATTTGATGAAGATTTTTTCTCTAATCTTTTATAATAATAAAGCTGATGATCAATTTTTGTTGGATGAAAAATGGCTATTAAATCTTTTAAGATAATGTGTGGGTTTACTACACCTGATTCCCAATAATCATTGCCCATGGCATCATTTACTTTTAGGTTGTTGTTGTAAACCTGTTGATTTTTAACAGCTGCAAAATTAGCTAACACAGCATCTTGAGCAATAATTTCTTCTATACTGTTAAAAGCATTTACATTGAGCCAAAAATCTGCATCTAGGGCTTCATCAATAATAATTTCTTTGCTTTTTACAATGCTTCTTTCTTCATCATTATCGCTCCAAATATAATTTGCTCCGGCATCTTTTAAAAGTTGAGCTTGAAAAGATGCTCCTCCCGGAACATGCCAAGCACCATTCCAAGGCATTCCAGTAAAAACAGTTGGTTGTTCTTTTACATCTGTTACTGTTTTTTTTACGTTTAAATATTCTGCTTCTATATGTTTAAAAATAGAATCGGCTAGTTGTTCTTTATTATAAAAAGCAGCTACAAATTTTATCCATTCTGCCATGCCTAAAGGGTGTAAATCCATATATTCTGCATTTAGAACAGTTGTTAAACCTAACGAAGCAAATTTATTGAGTTTAGTAGATGAAGACTGGTCTATGCCATAAGCCATGATAATGTCAGGAGCAATATTTACCAATATTTCGTAATTAAATACTTCGTGCTGACCAACTTCTTGAATAGCCTTTGTATTAATTTTTTCCTTAATAGCTTTGCTGCTGACATAGTTGCAACCAGCAATCCCTTTTATAGAGTTAACTTCATTTAATTTTTCAATAAAAGCTAAATGTGTTAGACTTAAGCAAACAATAGATTTTATGGGAGTTTTAATGAAAATTCCTTCTACATTTTCTGGTTTTTCATTTTCATACAATACATAGGTTAAGCTTTTATTTTCTCCTTTCCATGGTTGAAGAACTTGAACTATTTTATAATTTTCATGATACTCAATATTAAATCCTTTTGCATAACGAATATGTTCTGATGTATTTTCAGAAGTAGATGCTTCTTTTTTTGTCTCTCTACAAGAAAATAAGGTTATTAATGAGAAGAAAATTAAAAGATATCGCATTGAATTAATAAGGAATTAAAATAGAAAATGAAGTGCCTTTTTTTAGAACACTCTCCATCACTAAAGTACCTGCAAAAGATTCTACTCTACTTTTAATAATCTGAATTCCATGACCATTATTAACTGATAAATCGGCAATTTCAAAACCTATTCCATTGTCTTTTAATTCAATTAAAATATTTTCTTCCACTACAGAAATATTTATGTTTATGAGAGATGCTTTTCCGTGTTTAACTGTATTGGAAACGAACTCTTGAATTATTCTAAATATAGCAGTATTAAGGTGTTTGTTTAATTCAGGTAGATGGTCATCACACTTTAGATTGATATCTAACTGAGTAGAGATATTTTTAGAAATTAAATCTTGAACAGCTTTTTTTAGTCCATGATCATAAAGTACCAAAGGTAGAGTTTCATAGCAAATAGTTCTTAAATCCTGAATAGTATCTTTTAGAATTTTTGAAATGGTGTTGAGCTCTTCGGTATGAGGGGATTCGTATCTAATGTTTTCAATATGAAGTTTTATAGCAGCCAACGATTGCCCTAAGCCATCATGTAAATCTCTAGAAATTCTTTCTCTTTCTTTTTCTTGAGTTTTTATAATGGTTTTTAATAAAAGTTGATTAACCCTATGATGCTCGGTATAATCTTTAATAATTACTTGGAAAATTACAGGATTGCCGTAACAATCGTTAATAGAATTTACAGAAATAAGACAATTTCTAACATCATTATTTTTTAAAACTAATTTATACTCAGAATCTTTAATGTAGCCATCTTCATTAATCTTGTTAACAACTTTAGCGATGTCGGATTTGTTTTTAAAGAAAGAAGAAAAGGTTTTTAAGTTTAAATTATCTTCAGGAGTTGATTTAATAAAATCAACAGCAGATTTATTATAGTCAATAATTCTACCTTTTAAATCGAAGAGGATAATTGGATCGGTTGCTTGGGTAAAAACTTTGTGGTATTTAGCATTAAGCTTATTGTGTTGTTCTTTTAATAAATATAATTGATAAGCATTTTCTATAGTAAGTTTAAGATCGAAATCGTTCCATGGTTTAGTAACGTATCTATACACTTGACCTTTGTTTATAGCATCAATAACAGCATTAATATCACTATAAGCAGTTAATAATATCCTTATTGGGTGAGGGTAGGTTTCTAAAATAGATTGAAAAAAATCAACACCAGTTTTTTCTGGCATACGTTGGTCGGCAATAATTACTTCTATAGTAAATCTTTTAAGCACTTCATAACCTTCTTCTGCAGAAAGAGCAGTATGAACGTTGAACACTCTTCTGTAGGCAGCTTTAAAGGCTTTTAGATTGGTAGCTTCATCATCGAGATATAAAACATTTATTCTTTCCATGTTGGTAAAGTTAAGGGTAAAAATATTTTTATTTCGGTTCCTTTACTAATTTCTGATTCAATTTCAATTTTTGCATGATGCATTTCAAGAATTCCATGAGCGATAGACATACCTAAACCAGTTCCTTCGCCCACATCTTTAGTAGTAAAAAATGGGTCGAAAATTTTATTTTTAGTGGTTTCATCCATACCAATACCGTTGTCTTTTATTGTAACCACAATATGTTTGTTTTCCAATGTTGTTTTAATTGTAATTTCACCTTTATGATTAGATATTTTTATTGCATTAACAGCGTATATAGCATTGTCTATAGTATTTAAGAAGAATTGATTTAATTTTCCAGGATAGCAATCAATAGCAGAAACATCTCCAAGTTCTGTTTTTACGGTTATACCTGCTAATTTAGTCTGGATGATTTTTAAAGTGGTGTTAATACAATCATTAACATTAGCACTTTGAAATTCGCTTTCATCTAATCGAGAAAAGTTTCTTAGTCCGCTAACAATTTCAGCAGTTCTTTTAGCACCATCTTCAATACCATGAATTATGGTGTCGAGTTCTTCCAGTAACACTTCGTAATCTAATTCCTCTTTAAGCTCATTAATTTCCTTGAGTTTATTTTTCAGGTCAACACTTTCGGTAATTTCTGCATATTTATTTAGGATTCTTTTTAGGTCATCAATATCTTGTTTTAGAGGAAATACATTTGAAGAAACAAAATTAATAGGATTATTAATTTCATGGGCAATTCCAGCAGTAAGTTGACCAAGAGAAGCCATTTTTTCAGATTCTACCAATTGCGATTGAGCTTGTTTTAAATCTTCTATAGCTTTGTTTAACTCGGCAGTACGTTCTTTTACTTTTTGTTCTAAGATTACATTTTGTTCTTTTATGAGGTGTTCGTTTACCTCTAAAGCATCTAATCTTTCTTTTTTATAGATGTTTATTCTGTCGGCAAGTGCAAATGACAGAAGAGTTGTTTCTAAAGCAGAACCAATAGGCATTGTGTAAAGAGTGAAATTGTTTGATGGTAAAACACCAGAATTTTTTAAAACAAACAATATAACACCTGTTAAAAAAGTAGTCCAAGCTAACAGAAAAAACTTTGCAGGTCTATATCCTTTTAAAGATACAGTAATAGCTATAATAAGAGCATATAAGGATAATATAACGGCATTAAGATCGGTTAGTTTGAAGCTTAAAGAGTTGAATCCTAATAAATTGGATATTGAGGAAATGATGTAAGCTATAACAATCACAATTAATCCTTTACCTAGATAAGGAGTATATTTTTTAGTATTAAGAAAACGTTCTATAAACTTACAGGTGGCTATTCCAGCAATTGCTGGGAAAATAATTAATGAACTATTCCCAAATTCAGGCATATTTGGCCATAAAAATCTAAAAGAATATCCGTTAATTGTAGCTTGTGTTAAGGCAACAAATAGTACAAATAAAATATAATAAAGGTAACTAGAATCTCTTACCGAAATAAAAATAAATAGATTGTAAAGAACTAAAGCGATAATTACACCAAAATAAATTCCAAAAATTAAGTCTTGAATAAATATAGCCTCATATATTTTTTGTTCTTTACCAATTTCAATAGACAGGCTTATTTGTTCCCAACCTTTTATTTTTAATAAGTAAGCTTGTTCTTTAAAGGGGGCAATCTCTAAATTAAACAAATAGTTTTGATGAATAAATTCTCTTAAATGGTAGGGTTGTAAATCACCCACTTTAGTTACAAAATGTGGTGAACCATCTATTATTTTATAAAACTCTACTTCATCTAATAATGGATTTCTAAGTGAAAGTATAATGTTATTTTTAGACGACTGATTTACAACATTAAATTTTATCCAATAGGAAGAAGAAGTTATTCCTAAATTTGGTGTCTCCTGCTCACTTTTAATAAACTTATCTTGCTGAAAAACTTGGTTCGCATTAAGTTTGTTTGTATTGTCTTCATAAATGAAAATTTTAGACCCAATATTTAAGATGTCGGTAGAGTCATTATAAATAACATTATAATTAGCTTTAATATTAAAGCAAAAACTTATAAATAAAAATAATGTTAAAAATTTCTTCATTTAATTTGTAATAAAATTAGTTTATGTAAACTTTCAAATTTACATATTGTTTTCTTGTGAGAACATGTTGTGCATTTCAGAAGTTACATCTAGATTATATTCTACTTCTATTTTTCCTTTAGGACTATCTTCTAATTTTGTTTGAGTTGGATTTTTTCTCAAATCAAATATTCCTAATCGTTCTTCATTTTTAGCTTTTTTTAATGTATTTATATCATTAATTGATAACAATGTTGCTAATAAATCAGGCTTTGGGTAAAAAAAAGTGCCGTTATTACCGATATTTGTTTCTACTTCAAAACCAACATTTTTAACCATTTGAACAGTCCAAGGGGCACATAAAATGTAAAGTGTTTCTAGCTCTAATTTATGAGCTGTTAAAATACCTGCTTCTGCTAGTCCTACTCTAGTAAGCAATATGCTTAAACCTGTTCCAGACATATCTCGTGTGTTCCAAAGACCACATAACTCACCTGTTTTGTTTTCATCATATTGTTTAATTAAATCAATAACTTTTGGGTCAAGTTCTCCTATTGCAGATTCTAAGGGTAATTTAAATTTTTTATTTTTAATATGCAATTTTGCTCCTCCATATATTTCATTTCCATCAATTGATTCAACCATTATAAGATATACAGAAGGGTTTTTGAACCAGCTTGTTTCTGATGATGTTACTTTTTTAATTCCATAGCTATTTAATACATCAGAATGTCCTTGAGCAAAACGTTTACAAGCTGACATATTATTAGATGCCTTATAAACACGTATCTTAATTTCTTTAAATGGAATTAAGTCATTAATAATCATTTAATAATATTGTTTAGGTTAACAAAATATCTGCCTGAAGTTTTAAATTCTTCAAGAAAAATTCTTCTACATACATCGCAAGTAATAGCACCTCCTAAAACAACAGAAGATGCTAATTGTGGCCAAGTAAGGATAGATTTTCCTATTTCTGGTAATGATTTTTTTAATCTTTCAGACATATTTTCAAAACCTACAATAGCATTGACTATTGGTAATTTATCTTTGTTTGTTATTGCTTTATTAATTTTTGAGATATCAAAATTTTTAAGTAAACCATGGAAAATTGGTCTTTCTGTTTCTAAATCAAATCTTTCAATATCTATCATGCCATTATCATTTGTGTCCATCACAACAGGAATTCCTAGCGCTTTAGCTTTTTGGCGAGTAAGAATTTTAATTTCAAGTCCATCACATACTTCAACACAGATATCTAAGTTTTTGCCTTTGGTAAAAAAGTCGTTAATGTTTGCTTCGGTTAAACCTTCATTATAACAAGTTACTTTTAGGAAAGGATCAATCTCTGCAATTTCTCTTGCGGCAACAATGGTTTTTTTAGTGTTAAAATGATGCACTCCAGTCTGTATTCTATTTAAGTTGGAAAGTTCAATAACATCAAAATCTGCTAACACAATTTCTCCACAAATACGTTCCATGGCTATGGTTAGGGCAATGGCTTTTCCAACAGATAAACCAATAATTCCAATTTTTTTAGTAGCTAAAACTTTTTCTTCTTCAATAGTAATTTTATTTTGGTTTCTATTGGTTCTGACCTCAACAAATTCTTTTTTATCTAATAAATGAACTAAAACATTACGCCATGGATAATATACCCAAACACCATAATTATCTAAATTAGTTTTTCCTAAATGAGTTTCAATTTTTTCAGTTAATCCTTCTTTGCTAAGTTTTTCTTGAGGATGTCTTAATTTTATTAATTCCTCCAGCTGACTTTGAATTTCGTCAATAATGACAATTTGAGGATTGTTTTTAATTAATTGATGTAGCGTTTCTCTGTCACTACCTTCTTCTAATTTAAAAAATAAAGGACGCAAAACTTCATTGTCTGTTTTTGAAGGAAATTGTTCAGGGTACTGATTTTTAATGGAGTTATTCATGACTAAACTTGTTGCTTTATAGATTGGTTTAAAAAGACTATATTACAAAAAAAAAGACTACCTTTACTACGTAATTTTACGTAGTATTTGTTTTGATGTTTTAGGTATAATTAATCAAATTATTTATTATAATTTTATAAAAAAAATTACATTATGACTGAAGCGATAAAAGAAGAGGATAATAAAGCTGTAATTCTTTATTTAGATGATGAGCAAGAAAATTTAAATTCCTTTAAAGCAGCATTTAGGAGAGATTTTAAAATTTACACAGCTATCAGTTCAGAAGAAGCTGAAAAAATTCTAGAAAAAGAAGCAGGTGCAATTAGCATAATTCTTTCAGATCAGCGAATGCCAAAAGTTACTGGAATAGAGTTTTTTGAAAGGATTAAAGAAAAATATCCTGAAATGATTAGGATATTGGTTACAGGTTATAGTGATATTAATGTGGTTATTGATGCTATTAATAAAAGTCAGGTGTATAAATACATTCAAAAACCTTGGGATGTTGATTATATGAGAAAATTGATAGAACAGGCTTTTGAAGTGTTTACTTTAAGGAGAGAAAATAAAAAACTTACTGATGATTTGCTTACAGTTAATGCACAATTGGAGTTTATGTTCCGACAAAAATTATTGAGTTTGTCATCTGAAGATGATTTAAAACCTAAAGAATAATTACTTTAGTTTTATCTCCAATACTTTTTTATTAGGAATGGTATTTGTAAGAAAGCTAATACTACACTTATCTTCTACATTTCCAATTTCTTTTACTTTTTTGAGGGTTAAATACCTTATTTCATAAGTAGGAATTTCCTCTTTTGGAAAAATTACTTCAAATGCATCACAATTGCAACTAGCTTCAAATATTTTTAACGGAGCCTCACCATTATTAATAATTTTAATTTGTTGTTCGGTAGTAGAAATATCGAACTCTATAGTACTGTCTTTAAATGTAAGTAAGGGCAGTTTTTCTAATTCAGAACCATCCATGGCTATTTGAGTAGTGTCTTCTTGTGAAATGGCTATAATTTCAATTTTTCTTTCCAATGCAGCTGCAGG
Organism: Vicingaceae bacterium; assembly: GCA_965284565.1. Lineage (GTDB taxonomy): Bacteria > Bacteroidota > Bacteroidia > Flavobacteriales_E > Vicingaceae > BRH-c54. Next base: position 205,846 of record OZ260100.1, on the reverse strand, counting down.
ACTATATACCGAGTTTCTTTTGTCTTCCAAATCATCACTAATTTCGTTGGACTGATATTCGCCAAAAGGTACTTTAATAAAAGATAGCTTAGCTTCATTTTCAGCAGTTCCGATGATGTAGGGAGCTAAAACACCACCTTCGTATTCTTTTAAATAATTAATTAAACTGGAAATTCTTCTTAGTGTAAGGTTTACGTTATAATCTGTTTTAGAAAGAGGACTAGCATAACCTTTTATGGTTAGCGTTACGGATTTGCCATCTTCTAATTCTTTTAATAAGAGGGGAGTAAACATCTTTAAATCTTTAATTCCTTTGTCGATATAATTTGAAAAAAGCTCATCAATTTCAACTTCTGCATTGCTTTTTTCTTGATTTTTTAAATCTGCACTATATTCTCTACGATATTTGTTGTATAAATGTGTGTAATCTTTATAAGTTTGCTCATAAGTTTGTAGGGTAGTTGTATCTCTTGTTCTTGGGTCAGGAAAATCATTATGAAAATATAGCTTTAAAGGCAAATACCTGTTTAGTTCTTCTAATGTGGTGTAAACTGGTTCAATTGTATCAGGAATTTCATAAAAATAAATATCGTTGCAACAAGTTTCTCCTTTTTTTGCCATAGAACCTTTTCGGTTAGAGGTTAGTAAAACCATATTTTTATGTTCGTAATAATAAAAATCATTTACACTTGTATTGATGGGAAAACCTAAATTATCAGACGTTTGAAAGCTGATTAAATCGGTTTTACTTTTAAAAATATCAAAACCTCCCAAGCCGTAATGCCAATTGGAGCTAAAATATAAAGAACTGTCTTTATGATTGTAAAAAGGCGTTATTTCATCTTCGATACTATTAATATTTATGCCGGGATTTACAGGGGAAGAAAACTCATTTCCATTTTTTTGTGCGTACCAAATGTCCATCATTCCATAGCTACCAGGTCGGTTTGATGAGAAGAATAAGACTTCTTGATTATTAATTTTTGCAACAAAAGGCTGAGATGATGTATAACCTTCCATGTTTACGTTTTTAACTTCGTAAACAGGTGGTTTCCATTCACCATTTTCTATAGCAACGGCATAAATTTTACAACTTAAACTTCTATCACATTGATTAAAATAAAAGGTTTTTTCATCAGGACTTAAGCATCCATTAGCAACATGGTAATTAGGAATATTAATGCTTTCAGGGAGCTTTTTTCCTTGGTTCCAATCGTTGTTATTTTTGGATGAAGTAAATAATCTAGTAAGGTAAAGCGAGGTATCTGTAACTTGATTGTCTTCTTTCATTTTTTCATCTCTCAAAGAAGTATAAATGATTAAACTATCATTCATAAAGTTCGCTCCCAACTCACTATTGTAGGTGTTTATTCCTGTTCCGATATTTTTCACATCTACTAAAAGGGTATCTTTCATTATTTCAATGGCTTTTTCGCAAGATTCAATTTCTTGCATTACTTTTTGGTAATAAAAGCCTTTTCTGTCTTTTGTAAAATGTCTTTTGATTCTTTTAAATGATTTTTTAGCTTCCAAATAATTGCCATTGTATTTTAACATCATGGAATACCAGAATGGGGCTAGAGGATAAACTCTCCCTCTATCATCTTTATAAACTGAAAAGTATTGCCACTCGGCTTTTGCATAGTCGTTATACATTCGTAAAGATTCTGCATATTTGAATTTTAATTCGGTAAAAGTAGAGTCAATATCTAAAGCTTGTTTATACCACAAAGAAGCTGCATAATAATCTTTTTCATCAAATAGTTGGTCACCTACTTTTATTAATTGTGATTGACTTTGGGCGTTTATTTTCATAAAACTGCCGACCAAAAAAAATAATATGCAAATTTTTATTCTCATATATAATTCGGGCAAGCTTTATATCTCTTAATAACTGGTCTGTATTTTTCAAAAATATAGATTAAAGCAAATTCAAATCCGCCACGGTTGTTACTGGCCACTTCTAAGGAAGAAACATTAATATCGTAACTAACCTTAAAATGGAAGTTATGATAATCAATTCCTGCCGTTAAATAGGCCGCATCCGAATTTCTGTAGTAAATTCCTCCGTATAGGTTTTTGTAGTTTCCGTTATTGAGGTGATAACGTACTGAACCACCCATTATTATTTCTTTATATTGATGTTGATAGCCTAACATTACTCTTGGAAGAATATCAAAATCGTTGTGAACCTTAAAATCTGTTCCAGCATGAAAAGTATAACGATGCTTTAGTGGAATACTTTCACCACTAAAAAAACTTTGTTCGGGTTGGGTTAGATTGTGTACAGCAAAACCTGCATTTACCGATTTTCGTTGTGCAAATAAATAATTCCAACTGATGCCAGCATGTAAGTTAAAATAGTTGCGACCGTTGGTACCAAACGTTTCACCGTTTCCTAAAGTCGAATTGTAAACTGTTCCATCATACTGATTGTCAAACCTCAGATCGTCATAATTAATGCTTCTTTGTACAAAAGATGGCTGCATTCCAAATTGAACCGTTTGTGAAGAGTCACTGATATATAAAGTATAGCTTATAGGAACACCAATTTGTAAAGTTGAAAATTGAGAATCTCCTGCTTTATCATGAAAAATAGAAAGTCCTGCGTTTAAAGAAGTATTGTAAATATTTCTATATTCTCCCGAAAGTGCAAAAGTAACATAAGGAGTAGTTACCGAGCTCCATTGTGTTCTTTGGTTGGCAACCAAACGAATGTCGCCAATAAAATTACCTGTTAATGATGGGTTGAGGTTTAAGGGGGAATTGAAAAATTGAGAAAAATGGATATCTTGACTAACTAATTTAGTCTTAGTAGACAACATTGAAATTATAATAATTGTCAATGTTTTAATTAAACTAATATGTGATTTTTTATTTCCCAACTTACCTTATAACTGTTACATTTCCTTTTTTGAAAAATTCTTGACCATCAATACACCAAATTTGCAAGTGATATACAAAAACATTCGGTTGTACTAATTCTCCTTTATATTTTCCGTCCCATCCAACTTGTTGATTGTCTGTTTCAAAAATCAATTCGCCCCAACGGTTATAGATTTTAAGATTCATTTTTTCTATCATTTTACCTCTAATAAATAGTACATCATTTTCTCCATCTCCGTTAGGTGTAAATGCATTAGGAATAAAAATATCTGGTTCATCACAAACAATTTCTTTTACCTCTATGGTTACAAAAGCTGTTCTTTCGCAGTTTGTTCCAGAAATAGTAACCGTATAAGTAGTGGTTTGTGTCGGTGATGCATTTGGATGCTGACTGTTAGGATTGTCTAACCCTGTAGCAGGAGACCAAGTGTAATTGTAACCATTGGGTGATGCATGTAATTGGGTGGTTTCTCCAGGATAAATGGTAGGGTTATCAACTGTAGCATTAATATTCAAACTTCCCAACATATCCACAAACACAGTGGCAGAATCCCAAATTAAACAACCTGCACTATTTTCTGAAACCACATAAAATGTAGTGGTAGTTATTGGTGAAACAATAATGGTATTCGTGCTGTCTCCTGAAATAATTTGAGCATCTGGTTGCCAATCATGGAAAAGTGAATCATTTGGATTAAGGTTGACTATGGTTAAGGCTGCTGTATCACCATAACAGATATAGGCATCAGCTATAGAAGTTACATTATTGGCTATAAAAACAGTAACACTATCGGTTCGAAAACACCCACCTGCACTTACCATAACATAATAAGTCGTAGTAGTTGTTGGACTAACATTAATACTATCAGCTCCATTGTTTAATGTGTCAGAATACATTGCATTTGATGACCAAAATATATTTGCTCCACTTGTTGTAGAACTTGCCAACAACGTTACAGCCGAATCGCCAACACAAAGCGTAGTGTCATTGCTAACACTCATTTGAACTGTTGTAACTATTACCTGTTGCGTAAGTGTATCTATACAAACATCATTAGTAGCAATTACAGTAAATGTGGTAGTGGTTGTCGGACTAACATCTACACTTGTTGTGCCTTGTCCATTAATAATCTGACCAGAGGGAGACCAAATATAGTTTGTGCTATCTCCCGGATTGGTATTGCTGTAAGTTATGCTAACAGTATCTCCAAAACAAATAGAATCTGTTCCTAAAATGGAGCTTTGCCCGATAGCTTTTACTGCCACACTATCGGATAATTTGCAACCATTGTTATTAATTTGAATGTAATAAGTACCTGAAATATTTGTTGGAGGAGTATAGCTGTTGTTGGTTGTTGGCGAATTTAAAGTATCTGTAAAATTACTATTGGAAGACCAAACATATGTGTTACTTGTTCCAAAGGAATTGGCGGAAAGAGAAATACTTTCGTTGTAACAAAGCGTTGTATCATTAGTAACCGAAAGCAAAGGGGTGTTCACAATAATAGGGTAAGTAATAGTATCTACACAAACGCTATCAGAAATGTACAATTGGTAATTGGTGGAGCTAGTTGGACTAGCAAAAGGATTGGAAATGGTAGAATCACTTAATCCCGCTGTTGGCGACCAAGAATAACTAATATTGGGGTCGGGATTAGGTGTTGTCCCTATTTGTACGCTTTCTCCTGGGCAAATATTTACTGTAGAATCTGTAGTGTTGTTATTACCTAAAATTAATATGGTTTTTACTGCTGTGTCCGCTAGATTACAAGTAGTTGTGTCATTTAAAATTAACGTGATAGTATAAGTTCCTGGAGTATTGTAGGTATGTGTTGGTGAAAATTGTGAACTTCCATTTCCATCTCCAAAGTCCCAAGTAAAATTGGTGTTCGATTGAGTTAAGCTCGTATTGTTAAAATTAACTGTAAAAGGAGCACAACCAACAGGAGGTACTTCAAAGTCGGCAACTACCACAGGCAAATCAAAATCCATTTTAAAAACACCCAAGTTACAACTGTGGTTGTTTTGGTTCATGGGGTTGGTTGGCGGATAAATAGGTAAATCGGAATTCCCACCACAACCGGCACAAATTGCTTGATAAACTTTGCCTTTCCTGTCAAATCTACTGGTTCCTCCATCTACATGTTCGGAACTTACAGAACCACCGAAAAATGAACCATAATTAATATTGGAAGCATCATCTTCCATTACCATCACATAAAAGTCGCTACCATCAGTAGTGCTTTGAAAAGCATTGACAGTAATGGGCATTCCTGTAGTATATCCAGCATTATTGGTGGAGGATTGATTTACAGCACCTCCCCAACCTGCTAAGTAAATTTTATTACATAAATCCACTAAAAAGGCTGTTGGTGAAATATTAATTCCATTTCCTGAGCCAAAAACAGTAGAATAAATTAATGAGTCTAGTATAGGAGTAAGTTTACTAATAAATTGTCCACTTCCAGGATTTGACCATAGCACATTATGAATAAAAGTATTATCAGTAATTTCTGTTTGTCCTAATAAATATACATTATCATTTTTATCCAATTCAATAAAATAATTTTGGTCGTAAGTGGTTGATCCAAAAAAAGTTGAATTGAGTATTTGACTTCCATTTTTAGCTACACGAGTAACAAATCCATCAGATCTTCCACCAACAAAAGCATTTTGGTAAGCATTGGTAGATGAAGGAAAGTTAGTAGAATTAGTTCCTCCAGTTAAATACAAATCTTCATTGCTATCAATTGCCAGTGAATAAGCAGCATCATGGTTATTACCACCTAAAAAGCTGCTCCAAATAATGTTTTGTAGGTTGTTATCCATTTTAATGACACAAGCATCAATGTCTCCACCTCCGTAAGTTGGTTGAAAAACATTTCCCACAATTGGAAAATCTGAGCTACGGGTACAACTAACAATATAAATGTTGTTGTTCTTGTCAATATCAATTTCACCACGCACTTCATCGGCATAATTGTATTTTAGAGTGTTAGCTCCTGTTGAATTTAGTCCGTCATTTTGAGAGCCTCCTAAATAAGTAGAAGCAATGAGGTTGGTACCGTTAGTACTTAATCTAGAAACAATAATATCTGACCCATTGGTGTAATTTACTCCTAATCCGTTCGACAAATTATTCATGGTTCCACCATTAAAAGTATTGTCATAAGCATTTGTAGTCGTAGGGTAATCAAAAGAACTGGTTGTGCCTAAAATAAACAACTCATCAAAACTATTGACAATTAAACTGTGAGGTAATTCAACATTACTTCCACCAATGTAAGTAGAGTAAATCAGAAAAGTTCCCGAAGTATCAAATTTAGAAATAGCAATATCATCGCCACCACCATTAAAAGTGGTGCTGTAAGCTCCAGCAGTAACCGGGTAACCAGTTCCAAAAGCTGAGCTTCCAGAATATAAAAAACCTTTAGAATCGAAAGTAGCAGTATATCCGAAATTATTGGCTGTTGAACCCGAAAGTGAAGAAAACATTAAGGTTGGGTCTATAATTAAATCGTAGTTTTTATCATAACCATTAGGAAATTCAAATCCTAACTCATTATTGGTGAGGGTGTAACTACAAACAACTTCTGTTTTTACGCCATCAATTAGTTGATAAGCATAAGGTTTGTCTTCAATAATAGTATTTACAGAAGTAGTAACGTGTAACTGTCCTTTTTTGAGTTGTAATTTATTTTGTCCATTATAAACTAACTTAATCTGATTAGGATTGGCTTGAGCTTTTACTATAAAATCGTACTTTAAATTATCGGTAGAATACATCTGAAAGTCTATGCCTGTATAGACTTCTTGATAAGTAACTTTTTTATAGCCTTTTACATCAGAAGCCCATTTTTCAGGATTATTTCCTAAAAAATAATTGAAATAAGCAAATACTTTTTCAGATTTTATAATGGTAGGATTTGGGTTGCCATTTTTAAAATTTACGTTGTAAGCGTGCCAATTCAATTTGCTCGGAATTTCATTTAGTTGGTAATGATTGTGGTGATGAGCATATTTTTCTATCATGGCAACATCATACAAATCGAAAGTTAATCGGTTTTTTTCTAAATATACAAAACCACTATTTAGCTCAGATTTAAGCAGTACATTGGTGTGCCACTGACCTTTGTTTTCAATAAAAGTAAGTTCACCAGAAGCAAAGACATTGCTTGCAAGTAACAAAGAATACATTATTGATAACAATACCAGACGTTTCATAAAGTAAATTTAACTATAAATTCCGTTCGCCCAAAATATTACAATATTTATTCACTTTTTTTTAGCGGAAGTGGTTTTTTGTCTTTATTTTTGCTCTTTATTTAGACTTAATCTAAATAAAGAAACTCATGATAGATATTTTAATAGCACATAACAATCCTATAGTTGCCGAAGGTTTAAAAACTATTGTGCAAAGTAAGATGCGTAATAGGGTGTTGGGGGTTGTTAATTCTATAGAGCAGTTGAGTGAATGTTCTAAAAGATATTTTCCGGATATTGTTGTTATTGATTATTCTACAGGGCAGTTTGGATTAGATGCTGTTAAAAAAATTAAAGAGATTTATAAAAGCGCTAAAATCTTAGCCATAACGCCATCTTTAGCAAAGCAAATCATTCATAAGTCTTTAAGTTACGGAGTTGATAGTTACTTGTTAGATGATTGCGATAAGCAAGAAATTTTAGAAGCTATTGAAGATACTTTTAATGGCAAGCAGTTTTACTGTGGAATGGTTATTAATATATTATCAGAAAAGAATGAAGATAATAACTTAGATTGTGATGGAATTTCTTTGTCGGAACGAGAAATTGAGATTATTAAACTTATTTCTGACGGATTAACCAATAAAGAAATTGCTGATAAGTTGTACTTAAGCACACATACCGTAAATACCCACCGCAAAAACATCATGCACAAACTGAATATTAAAAATACGGCAGGTATTGTAATTTATGCTGTTAAAGAAAATATTATTAATACCTAGAATAAACCTTTTAGGTTTTTTATTTATTATATGCTACACCTGTAAGGTGTTTTTTATTGTAGTATATTTGTATAGAGATAAAACATTCAAATATCATTTGAAAGAAAACATTATAAAATATTTGAACTTTAAAACTATAATGTTATTAGCGTTTATAGGTTTTTCATTTAATCTATTTTCTCAAAATAAATTAACGGGAACTTATTGGAATTCTCTTGGAGCAAAATTAGTTTTAAACGCTGATAGTACTTTTGCTTACGAATCTCATGAGTGTTATCATTGGATGAAGTCAGTAGGCAATTGGACGACTAAAAATGACACATTATTATTAACTACCACAAATAAAGCAGGAACAGATAGTGTTATTAGTGTTGATTCCTCAAAAATTGATTTAGATGGAATAAGAATAAAATTAATTGATAAAGATTCAATATTGGGTTATTTCATTTCAATTAAAGCTTATAGTAATGGAGAAATTATTGAAGAAAATACTGATACTTTAGGGTATGTAAGTTTTAATCTCACAAAAATTGATTCTGTTAAAATTGGTAATGATTTCATTCTTGAAAAACCGTTATACAAAAACAATTTTAATCATCTAGAAATAATTTTTCTTAACCTTAATTTTTTAGATACTGAGAATTTTGATAATAAACCTTTTCTAATTAAAAGGAATAAATTGTACTACATTTTTTCGGATGGTATCAATAAGAAAAAATATTTTCAAAAGGAAATATCAGATTAATTCTTTAGCTTAAAAAAATTAATTTTCTTTTGTCTCTGAATAGTATGTAAACTGTAGTATTATGCTTTTTAACTCACATAATATAACTTCAGGCACTTCATCTTTTGTTGAACTGAATAAAAATGTCCAAACCCACTTGTTTTCAAAGTCATTTTTTTGACCTTCATAATATCTTAGTGATAATTTTAAATTTGAAATATAAAATCTAGAAACTGTATCAGGTAAGAAAGAATATCCATTAATATCAAAGATGTTTTTGTTTTCTGATTTCATGGATTGTATATAATCAGGATTATTATATACATCCCATGCATCATGAACTCTAATATTAAACGTATCTTTATCTATGATTTTTTTTATATATAAAGTTGGGTTGTCATCATGAAAGTCACCATCCCATCCTTTTGGTAAATAAAAAGTGTTTTTTCTTACCTTATTAATTATTGGAGTTGAATCATTTTCTATTTCAATGTTACAATTTTCTATTGTATTAATTGTTTTTTCAAATTGTCCATATAATAAAGAAGATAGCAAGTAAAACAGTAGATATGTAAATACAAATTTAAACATACGAATAATTTTAATTTACAAACTCTTTACCCAGCAACGTTTTCTTTTGTGTTGCGTGTTTTCGTAGTTTTTCCAGTTTTGTATGGCTTTTTGGTTGGTTTCAAAAATTCCAGTAGTTTCTACTTCAGTAACCCCATGTTTTTCCATTACGGCTTGCAATTCATTAATTAAAATTGCCGCAACACCTTTTCCTTGGTATTCTGGCATAATGCCTGTAAGCATTAAATCTACTACTTTAGGCTTTTTTAATGCTTTTTGGATATGGTACCAACCAAACGGAAAAATTTTTCCGTTGGCTTTTTGTAAGCCTTCTGACAAAGATGGTAAGCCAATAATAAAAGCGACTAATTGGTCATCTTTATCGAAAATTAATTTTACAAATTGAGGATTAAGCATCATTAAATAACGCTTAACATAGTAATTTATCATTTCTCTATCGAGATGTACCACGCTAAACAAATCCTTAAACGCTTCATTTAAAATCTCAAAAAGTTTTACAGCAAAAGGTTGTAATTCACTTGTTTTTGTAAAGCTTTTAACTGTAAGCTGGTTTCTGGTTTTTATTACTTCGGCTACTCTTTTGGCTTTATCAGGAATACCTTCTAAAAATAAACGGAATTCTATCCAATCAATTTCTTTTTGGTAGCCCAACTTTTCCATATAATCTTTATAGTATGGCAAATGGTATTCCGATGCTGCTGATGGTAAATGGTCGAAACCTTCTACCAACATTCCTTGGTGATCGAGGTTAGTAAAACCTAATGGACCTAACACTTTAGTCATTCCTTCAGATTTAAGCCATTCTTCAGCAGTTTGAAGTAAGTTTTTAACTACTTCTTCATCATTAAAAAATTCTAATCGAGTAAAGCGTCCTGCTTTTTCGCCAGTTTTTTCGTTGTATTGTTCATTAATAATGGCTCCAATTCTTCCAACACATTTATTGTCTTTATAAGCGACCCAAAACTTAGCTTTACAAAATCTGAAAGCAGGGTTATAAGCACTTTGAATAGCTTTAACTTCATCTTTTTTGATTGGTGGAACCCAAAAATTATTGCCTTTGTAAATTTCAAACTGAACATTTACAAAATCTTTAAAGTGTTTGGTTTCTGTAACCTCTATAATTTTAACAGCCATGGCTTTGATTTTGAATATATTTATTTATTCCTCCACTTTTATTAATTCATCATCTATGACATGATGGTCTATCAATTTTTCTAAATTCCTAAGAGATTTAGGACCTTCGTATCTGTCTAGAATTTTTTTCTTTTTACCATCCAAATTTACGGAAATTATACAAGATGGAATATCGGTAACTTGCGCATCGTACTTATCCTGAAGATTAAAGAAGCCAATTTCTCTAATCATATTGGTAATTTCATCCATTGCATCTTTAGAAAGTGTTTTGGTATGTTTGCCTTCTTTTTTCGCAAAAGTTCTACCTTCATATTCTACTCTTCCAGTATTGTAAATTCGAATAACGTAAGAAGGACAAGTTCCTAAACAAGGTGTTCTTTCCATGGTAATAAACAGACTTTCCTTTACAGGAAGAGGTTCTGTTTGTTGTGTGTTTTCTGTTTCTTTAGGCACTGTTGTTTCTTCTTTTATAGCAGTTTCTTGAGTTTTTTCTTGGGTTTTACAAGCACTTACACTAAAAAGTATAAGGATAAGTATGTAGAGGGTTGGTTTCATAATTTTATATTTATTTTTTCTTTTTACGTTGCTCTTGTAGTTTTTGAGCTTCTTTCATTCTGGCTTCTAGCTTAGCTGCAAAGCCCGATTTCTTTTTCACTTTGGTTTTATTGGCTTGAATTTTAGCTAATAACTTATCTTCATCAATAAACCATTTCTTAATGGCATACTGCTGTCCGATTGTCATCATGTTGGCAACTAAATAATAATAACTTAAACCAGATGCATAACTGTTGAAGAAAAACAACATCATTACGGGCATTAAGTACATCATAATTTTCATTTGAGCCGCCATAGCTCCTTCCATTCCTGCTCCAGAAGTCATTTGGCTATTAGCTTTTGTGTAGAAAATCATAGAAATAGCCATCAATAAGGTAAATAAACTTACGTGAGCTCCGTAGAAAGGAATATCAAAAGGCAACTCAAAAATGGAATCGTAAGTAGATAAATCCTCTGCCCAAAGGAAACTTTTCTGACGTAAATCGAAAGTTGCCGGAAAAAAGCGGAACAATGCAAATAAAATTGGCATTTGTATTAACATAGGAATACATCCTGCTAACGGGTTTACACCTGTTTGTCTGTACAATGCCATAGTTGCTTGTTGTTTTTTCATGGCATCACCTTTATGTTTTTCGGTAAGTTCGGCAATTTCAGGTTTTAATACCTTCATTTTGGCACTACTCAGGTAAGTTTTCCAGGTAATAGGGAAAAGTAAGGTTTTTATAATAATGGTAAGTAACAGAATTACGATACCGATAGACATGTCAAAACCTATTAGAAAATTAAATACTGGACGAATAATTAAGTGATTTACCCAGCCAAAAATTCCCCAGCCATAGTCAATAGCTTCATCTAATCCTACACCTACAGCTTTTAAATCATCCAATCGGTTAGGTCCGAAATAATATTGCATGGCAAAAGTTTCGTTGTTTTTAAACTCGTAAGGAACGGTAATTCCAGCACTCATTTCTTTTACATGCGTATTTTTTAAGTCTTCAGGAACTTGTTTTGTTTCAACAAAAGAATTAGCATTTTCGAAAGGTTTGTCTTTGGCAATTAATGTGGCATTGAAATATTGTTGTTTAAACATTATCCAATCCATTGAAGAAAGCATCTCTTCTTTTTCGTAAGCACCAGTTCCAATGTAATCAACTTCATTGTTATTGTATTTGTAGTAGGTTGTGCTAGCCATTTCCTGACTTTGTATTGTCTTTTCCTGACTTGGAGTTACCATTTGCCATTGAATAATAGGCTCTTCAGTTAAAATTTCATTCATTCCTGAAGTGGTAAAATCGAAATCTACCAAATAAGCATCTCCCGTAAGGGTATATTTATACTCGATAAAGCTGTTTCTATTGCTAGTATATAATTTAAGAGAAAAGCTTTTACTATCTCCACTTCCAACCTCAAAAGAAGTATTCTCCGTATCGAAATAAAGGTTTTCGGTATTGATAATTCGTAAAGAATTTTTGCCTGTAACGCCAGGAATAGAAAGTTCTGCATTGAACCTGGAAAGATTTTCTTTAAACAAGATAAGCGGTAAAGAATCGTAAGTAACGTATTCTTTTAATTCAACAGAAGTTATTCTACCGCCTTTGTTAGAAACAGTAACTTTTATTTTTTCATTTTCTAGGGTAAACGTTTTTTCTTCGCCACTTGCAGCATTAGCAAACGGACCGTATTCTAATTGATATTGAAGATTAGATAATGAATCTGTATTGGTAGTTAATTCCGTAGAATCAGCAGGAGTAACAATAGTATTTTCGTTAGTTGTATCTTGTTTGTTTTCTGTAGGAGAAATTACTTCTTTAGCATTAGATTTATCTATTTGTTCGGTTTGTTTAGCTGCTTTGTCTTTTTTGGCTTTGGCTGCTAATTCTTCTTCTGTTGGTTGTGTTAAGTAACTAAAAATTAATAGGATTGCTCCAATTAATACCAATCCAATTATGCCATTTTTATCTAGTCCTTTACTCATTTATGTGGTTTTATTGAAAAATATTTTTTAAATTATTTGTTGTGATGATTGGCTGCTGCTTTAATAAATGCAGAGAATAGTGGGTGAGGGTTAATTACAGTACTTTTATATTCTGGGTGAAATTGAACAGCAACAAACCAAGGGTGATTAGTAATTTCAACTATTTCTACCAAATTGTTTTCAGGGTTTAAACCTGTAGCAATCATGCCTTGTTTTTCGTAGTCTCCTAAATATTTATTGTTAAATTCATAACGATGTCTGTGTCGCTCCTGAATTTTGTCGCTGTTATAAGCAGCAAAAGCATTGGAGTTTTCTTTCACATTGCAAGAATAAGCTCCCAAACGCATAGTACCACCTTTGTCGCTAATGTTTTTCTGGCTTTCCATTAAATAAATTACTGGAAAAGGCGTTTCAGGGTACATTTCTGTTGAGTGAGCATCTGTTAACCCTAATACATTTCTACCAAATTCAATTACCGCACATTGCATTCCCAAGCAAATTCCGAAAAACGGTATTTTATTTTCTCTGGCATATTTTATTGCGGCAATTTTTCCTTCAATACCTCTTTCTCCAAAACCAGGTGCTACTAACACACCGTTTAAGTTTTCAAGTAATTGTTTAGCATTTTTCTCATTAATGTCTTCAGAATGTATCCAGTCAACTTCAACTTTAGTTTCTATGTGTGCTCCAGCATGTATTATGGCTTCAGAAATAGATTTGTAAGCATCTTGAAGCTCAGTATATTTTCCTATCAAACCAATTTTTATGGTTTGTTTCGGATTTTTTAGTTTGGTTAGAAATTGTTTCCAAGCAACTAGTTGAGGTTCTTCACCATAAGATAAACCTAATTTATCCAACACCACTTTATCCAATTCCTCTTCTTGCATTAACAAAGGAACATCATAAATAGTGTCCGCATCCATTGCTTCTATAACTGCTTTTGGAGAGATATTGCAAAATAATGCTACTTTTTCTTTTACCCCTTCAGAAAGTTTGTGTTCTGTTCTTAAGGCTAAAATATCTGGTTGAACTCCTGATTCAAGCAATTGTTTTACAGAGTGTTGTGTAGGTTTTGTTTTTAATTCGCCTGAAGCTGCCAAAAATGGAACAAAGGTTAAATGTAACACAATACAGTCAAAATCTGGCTCCCATTTTAGCTGACGAACTGCTTCTATGTAAGGTAAAGATTCTATATCGCCAACAGTTCCACCAATTTCAGTAATTACAATGTCATATTCACCTGTATTTCCTAAAAGCTTAATTCTTCTTTTAATTTCATCTGTAATATGAGGAATTACCTGAACAGTTTTTCCTAAATAAGCACCTGCACGTTCTTGGTTAATAACATATTGGTAAATTCTACCGGTAGTTACATTATTGGCTTGTGAGGTAGGTACATTTAAATACCTTTCGTAATGCCCTAAGTCTAAGTCAGTTTCAGCACCATCATCTGTAACAAAACATTCTCCATGTTCATAAGGATTTAATGTTCCCGGGTCTATGTTAATGTAAGGATCTAGCTTTTGAATAGTTGTTGAATAACCTCTAGCTTGTAAAAGTTTAGCCAAAGATGCTGCAATTATTCCTTTTCCCAATGAAGATGCTACTCCTCCTGTTACAAAAATGTATTTAGTTGATGATGCCATTTTAAGGTTTGATACGATAAAAAATTAAAGCGGCAAATTTAATAATCAATATGCAATTTTCAAGTATCTAAGCAGATTAAAAAGCAAACAATTATTTTATTTTATTCACAAAATAAATACCTACTAAAATTATGAAAATACTAACGATTTGAATGAAGTTAATCTCCTCACCATCAATAATTCCCCAAAAGATAGCGAAAATTGGAATAAGGTAAGTAACTGTTGAAGCAAATACTGCCGAAGTATATTTTATTAGCTGATTGAAAATAATAATAGACAAAGCCGTACCAATTACAGCTAAAATAGCAACATAAGCTAGTGCTTTTGATGCTTCTGGATTGGACTGTGTAGTAGTAACAAAATCAGTGAAGAATAGATAGATTATTGCTGGAATTCCGATAATTAAAAAGGATAGTGCTGTTATGGCAATTGAATTTATTTCGCCTAAATATTTTTTTATGGTGTTTACACTTATGGCATAACATAAGGTGGCAATTACCACTAAAAGTGCATAAAATATGGGGGTATTTTCAAAATCAACACCATTAGACATGATTAAGCCTAAAGCTCCCATTAAACCAATAAAAACACCTAAGAATTTGCCTTTAACCGCAGGGACTTTAAAAATAACAACTCCTAAAATTAATGTAAAAAATGGTGTTAATGAGTTTAACATTCCTGCCAAGGAACTGGTAATTCCTGTTTCTGCTAAAGTGAATAAAAATGCAGGAATACCACTGCCAAAAATACCCACTATGGCTAAATATTTCCACCTGTCTTTTTTTACTTTACGAATGTATTTGAATAAAAAAGGCAGTAAAAACAAAAAAGAAATAGCTATTCTCAGTGCTCCAACTTCATCATGCGAATAAACTTTCATGCCTCTTTTCATTAATATGAAAGAGCTTCCCCATATAAATGCAAGGAAAAATAGGAGAATGTATTGCCAAATTTTCTTTTCTAAATTCATCTGAAATAAAAATGATGGCGAAATTCAGCAAATAAGTTTAGTTGGCAAGTAATTTTATTTTTTTAGTTGGAAAGTAGAGGTTGAGGATAAAAAACCACAAGCTACAAGCTTGCGGTAGCGGAGGGAAATATGGGGTAACACAATTTTTCCAAATGGTATTACCATTTTCTAGTAAGTAGTCGCAAATTTGATTGTTTTCAATGCAATCAAGTTTAATATTATCAATCTGGGCTTCTGTAGTATTAGTAAAGATTACAAAAAAAATTATGATTAGTATAAACCTTTTCATTGTATTAATTTTAATAAGATGTTAGCTAAATGCTAAAGTGTTTATTTTTTAACAAAATATAAACATCTATTGATTGGTTTTGAGTTTTTTGCTGTTTTGTGACATAGTATTAAAGTGTCTGATTTTAGTTGTATATCAAATTGTCTATCTGGTCTATCTTCTTTTTTATTGTAGTGCTTCATTCGTGTTAAATTAGTAAATTTAACAAGGCTATCTTGCGTTATTTCATAGTTGCCTTTTTCTTTAAGTAGAGGTTTGTCGGATAGTTCTATTGGAAAAGCTAAAACACAAACTTCCTCTTCTGAAAAAATTATTCCTAAAAGACTTTCTCCATTAGGATCATATTCAGTTTCTGTAATTTTTCCATTGAGTGTGTATTTATAATAAATACTCACTTCTTTATTGTTGTTAGTTTCTTTAATTAATTTCCAAAAGCCTTGTAATTCAACTTTTTTATCAGGGTTTGAATTAAAAAATATAAAAGAAAAGAGTAATATTAAACTGATTATTTTCATTTTTAAATTTTGATAAATTGTAAATAAGTTTATTCAAGTGTAATTTGAATCTTCTCCAAATATAAAAAATAACTTGTAAAATATTGAAGTTTAGTAAGGATTCTCAATAAAGAAAAATACTGTCGGGTTTGGGTTAAAAAAATCCCCCGTTTAAAAACGAGGGATTAAAGGTTTTTTATTTTTTAAAAATATATCTGGTAATAAAAATTCCATTACCATCTTCTTTTCCTGCATCGGCTTCTACACCACTAACCACATTAACTAATTCCCAGCCATTAGCAGCCATTTCATTTAGTTTTGAAGTAATCATTGCATCATTTGAAGCAACATTTTGGAAATTTAATCCAACACCACTATAAAAGTTAAGCATTTTTGTTTCTGCTAATTCATCAACTTTAGCATCACTTCTTTTTACTTTACCTTGTTCACTGTCTTTGCCATCAGTTCTTCCAGTAGTAAAATGATGATGATTCACCTCTGTAAGGTTTTCAATAATTCTAGAACGACCAATACCCATTGGAACAATAGATTCTATACTTGTAATAATTTTAAACTGTGTTCCTGTTGCTCCATCTTGAGCTTTTGGAGTAAAACTAAATAAACCTGCGGTAACAAATGCACCAACTAAACTAGCAATGATTAAATTTTTTTTCATGATTTTTATTTTTAAGTTAATAAATTGAAGTTGTTTAAAATCCCCTCTATAAATTAAAAAATGTTTCTTTTTTTACACTACTTCGTTATTTTCTTTAACCATAACCTACGGCTATGCTTCTCAAAAATGCCTTGTATTGCAAAAAAATAATTCATTTTCATTGTTATATTTTGACTTTAAACAACTTCATAGATTTGATTAAAGATTTTTTTGATTAGCAAATTTTATTCCATTCCATAAATTAAAAAAATATTTAGGAGTATATTGTAAACGAGAGCCATACCATGAAAACATTTCGCCATCCACTAACATAATTTTACTGGTTGGACATAAGTTTTGTAATTCAGCTATGTGTTTTTCTTTAAAAGGATAAGGTTCTGATGAAAGCAAAATAAATTCAGGGTGTAGTTGTTTTATTTCTGATTCACTAATTTCAGGGTAGCGCGTTTTGTTGCTCAACACATTGTTAAAACCACAATACTCCATTAAATGATGAATAATGGTGTCATTTCCTACACTCATATAGGGGTTTTTCCAAATTAAATATAAAGCTGTATGTTGGGTGTTAAAGTCATTTTTATATTGAGAAAATGCTTGTTTTATCTTTTTAATTAAGGATGACGCAGCAATAGATTTGTCGGTAATTTCTCCAATTGCATTAATCATGTTTAGGCTATCTTCCAGTGTAGAAATGTCGCTTGTCCAAACTGGAAAAAGCTGTTGAAGAGTTTTAATTTCTGCTTCGGTATTTTCTTCTTTGTTGGCAATAATTAAATCTGGTTTAAGGGCTTTTATTTTTTCAATTTTTAGGTTTTTGGTGCCACCAATCCTTGTTTTGTTCTTAAACCATTTTTCGGGGTGAATACAAAATTTAGTAATGCCAATTACTTCTTTTTCTAAACCCAAATCGTAAAGCAATTCTGTTTGTGAAGGCACAACACTAATAATTCTTTTGGGAGTGTTGGTGATTTCAATTGTATGGTTAATTTGATCGGTAAAAAGCATAAAGGTTTTGAATTTTTTTGTCAAACAAAATGGATTAACCACATAGGTACATAGTTTTTAATGTCAAAAAGAGAAAAAATAGTTTCTCATAGCTTGTCCACCTTTGGTGGACAGAAACTTTGTGTTACTATAAATTTCTTTTATTTTCATGTGTGCTATGTTTCTATGTGGTTTAAAATGTTGTATTAAAAGTTTCTAAAAGCAAAATTGTTTTGGTGGTTGAATTAACTTTAAAGTCATTGTCTGTTCTGGAATTTACCACCCAAATAATGTTGTCGTTTTTGTCGGTTAGTAGCCAAGTTGCTTCTTTTTCAGGGATGGAAAATTTCTCATCAATAAAATAATGGCTCAGTTTCTTTTTACTTTTCATACCAAAAGGAGTAAAGCGGTCTCCTTCTTTCCATTTTCTAAAACGCAAAGGAAAATCAATTTTATCAGCATTTAAATATGCAATGTTTTTAGCTGTTTTAAATGTAATATTTTCATTTTCAATTAACTCAAACTTAATATTTATAGGGCTTTTGGAAAAATCATTGATGGTGTGAATAATAATTGGTTCGGGTTGCTTTTCTGTTTTGGGAGTAAGCAATAAAAAATCTCTGTCTTTAATAAGTTGATGGGTAGTGGAGAAAAATTGCTTGCCGGAATTTCCATTTAGAGATAGGGCAATTTGTTCGCAATCATCAAAATTAAAATGATAAGGAGATAAAAAATAATACAAGTAAGTAGTTAATGGATTTAGCTCTCTTAATTGTTGGATGTTAATTTTAAACAACTCATTTTCAGTAGTAAAACAATGCTTTTTTTCTGCTTCAATTTTTTGGTCTAAAATGTTTTCGGTAGCCAATAAGTGTTTTGCAGTTTCATTAAGCGTATCAATAATATTGGGATTAATTTCAGCAAGTTTAGGCAATACTTCATGTCTTATTTTATTGCGGACATATTTTACTGAAGCATTGCTTTGGTCTTCTCTAAATACAATGTTATTGTTTTTAATGTATTGCTGAATTTCATCAGAAGTAAAGCAAAGTAAGGGGCGAATTACATTATTATTTTTAGCTTTTATACCATGAAGTCCGCTTAAACCGGAGCCTTTGGTTAAGTTGATTAACATGGTTTCTGCTACATCATTTTGATGGTGAGCGGTTGCAATAGAATCGTAATGATGTGTGTTTTTTATTTCTTCAAACCAGTTGTAACGCAATTCTCGGGCAGCCATTTGGGTAGAAATTTTATGTTTTTCGGCATATTCGGCTGTGTCAAACCTAATAGAATGGAAAGGAATATTGAGTTGTTGGCAAGTTTGCTGAACAAAATTTTCGTCTTCGTTAGCAGCTTTACCTCTCAATTGAAAATTGCAATGAGCCACACCAATATTAAACTTAGCAGCTACAAATAAATGTAGCATTGCCATAGAATCTTTTCCGCCACTCACTGCCAATAAAATTTTGTCTGTTGGTTCAAACAGTTGATTAGTGTTGATATGATTTTGAAATGCAGTTAACATACGATAATGTAAAATTAGATTTTTCCGATTAAGAAAAAAATAATCTGTTAGTTTAAAAAAGAGGCAATTAAATTGTTGGGATGAGTAGTTGGCATAATTTTAAAATCAAACCATTCTTGTAGAGGAACATCAAAACCTAGTCCGTTTAGGTAATTTTGTAAAGCAAGGTTTAAGCCATCACTATATTGTTTATGATTGGCTCCAAGAGGGTCTTCGTGATACAAGTCATTTTGAGCAAATCCTTTAAACTTAGGACCAACTATTTTAATTTGATAGTAATCAGGGTTTTTGCCAATAGGACTGTGAGCTGTGGTGGTAAATAAGTGCCAAAATGCTGATTGAATACAGTTGTTTTCAAATAATTGCCTAACAATTTCAAGGGAATCTATGGTTTCTTGGTCTGTTTCCGTTGGAAATCCATACATCAAATAAGCATGAACCATAATGTCGTTTTCTGCAAATGAATTGGTAACTCTTGCCACTTGAGCAATGTCAACACCTTTTTTCATTTTCTCTAATAACCTATCAGAAGCTACTTCTAAACCACCTGTTACGGCTATGCATCCCGATTTTGCCAAAAGAGCACATAGTTCTGGAGTAAACGTTTTTTCAAAACGAATGTTAGTCCACCAAGTAATATATACTTTTCTTTTTAGTAGTTCTTCCGCCAGAGCTCTAAGCATTTTGGGTGGAGCAGCCTCATCCACAAAATGAAAACCATACGTACCAGTTTCAGCAATTAGTTGTTCAATTTTATTTACTAAATCTTCAGCAGTAGTGTTTTGGTAATTGGCAATATAATCCAAATTAACATCGCAAAAAGTACATTGTTTCCAATAGCAACCATGAGCAACGGTTAATTTATTCCACTTTCCATCTGTCCACAATCGGTGCATGGGATTCATTACGTCTAAAAATGATAAATATAAATGAAGTGGTAAATCGGCATAACTTGGTGCGGGTAAATTGCTGTGATGAAAAATAGTATTAGGCGTCTTATTTTGATAGACTACTTTTTCATTTTCAAGGGTGTAGGTTCTTTCTAATTCTTCTTTAGTTATTTTTTTATCCAGGTATTCGCAAAGTTTTAAAAGCGGCCCTTCACCATCATTTAAGGTAATAAAATCTACATAATTAAAAATTCGGGTATCTGTTAAGGAAAGTAATTCGGTATTGCAATAACCACCACCAAAGGCAATTTTTATTTTTTTAGCATGTTTTTTTATAAATTGAGCACAACGCAATGCAGCAAACAAATTTCCAGGGAAAGGAATGGTGAAACAAACTAAATCAGGTTGGTATTCTTCCAACTTACTTGCTATAAGTAAAAGCAATTGATCTTCTATAATAGTGGTTTCAAAAGAAAGGTATTCATCAATTTCATCAAAACTACTTGCTGCTGTTGCAATTTGTTCGGCATAGCGAGTAAAAGAAAAGAACTCATCAACATTGGCTTTAATAAAATCGCCTAATTCTTCAATAAAAAGTGTAGCTAAATGCTTGGCTTTGTCTATAATGCCTAAATTTCCAAAACCATACTCAAATTCATCTTCGTTTAAATTGGTGCTTCGGTGAGCTTTAGGTAAAAAATTGCTTTGTAACATTTGGTAAGCAGCAGTAACCTCATGTTGTTGTAAAAAATGAATAACCCGATCTACTTTTTGTATGTATTCTTCTTGCTGAGCATAAACCATCGGAAATGCTATTTCTTCATTGCTTTTTTCAACTTCTTTAAAGAGATGAGCAATAAAGTCTTTTGTGAAAATTTTGGTAAACAGTTCTATACTTAAATCACACTGATTTGTCTGCACACCTTTACTATCTAAAAAACCTTTTAAGTAAGTGGTAGCTGGATAACTGGTATTGAGTTGCGTAAATGGTGGTGTAACTAATAAAACTTTTGTTTTCATCTGTTTATATTGTTGTTATTAAATCGGTCAGATGGAACTCCCATGATAATCATTCTCCTGTGTAAGAAACTTTTTACTCGTAGTCGTTTCATGGGATAAAATTAGATTTTTCCGACTAAGAAAAAAACTATCTTTGATTTTCTAATCAGTCAAAATTTATTTTCAAAATCAATTGACTAATTTTATCTTTTAAAACACATAAAAAAATATCATGAAAATTTATCCATTAAACACAGGAAATTTTAAGTTAGATGGCGGTGCTATGTTTGGAGTGGTGCCAAAATCGTTGTGGCAAAGAACCAATCCTGCAGACGAAAACAACATGTGTAGCTGGAGTATGCGTTGTATGTTGATTGAAGATGGTGATAGACTAATGATAATTGATAACGGTATGGGCAACAAGCAAGATGATAAGTTTTTTGGTTATTATTATTTGCATGGAAACGATTCGTTGGAAGGAAACCTTAAAAAATTAGGTTTTCATCCTGATGATGTTACAGATGTTTTTCTTACCCATTTGCATTTCGATCATTGCGGTGGTGGAGTAAAATGGAATGCTGACAGAACCAAATACGAAGCTACTTTTAAAAATGCTACTTATTGGAGTAATAGTCGCCATTGGGAGTGGGCAACAGTTCCCAACCAACGTGAAAAAGCTTCTTTTCTGAAAGAAAATATTATTCCTATGATGGAATTTGGTCAGCTGAAGTTTATTGATAAAGAAGGTTTTGATTATTTTGATATTTTATTAGCAGACGGACATACTGATGCTCAAATGATCCCACACATTAATTATCAAGGAAAAAAAGTAGTTTTTATGGCGGATCTGTTACCTTCTGTGGGACATATTCCTTTGCCTTATGTAATGGGTTACGATACTCGTCCACTGTTGACCTTAGATGAAAAAGCCAAGTTTTTAAAAGAAGCTGCTGACAAAGAATATATCTTATTTTTAGAGCACGATTCAGTAAATGAATGCTGCACCGTTCAGCATACTGAAAAAGGTGTACGTTTAAAAGAAACTTTCAGATTTGATGAGCTTTTTAGCTAAAAATATAGCAACAATTATCTTTGTTTTTTTGGCGAATATATTGTGCTGTCAATTGTTTTCGCAAGAAGCAACAGCTTTTATAGAGGCAGAAGAGCAAGTGTTGTTTCAATTGTCTGTAAACGAAAAATTACAAAACGAAGCATATCTTTCAAAAGTGCAGATAGTTGGATTGGTTAAGCAACAAAACTTTAAGCTAACGTTTAATTTTAAAGACGACACCCTTCAGCATACGGCTACCATTTATTTATTGGGAGATGGCGTTTCCCAACATTATCTATTAAAAAACAATAAATTGGAGCTGACAAAAGTGTTATTTCCTCCACATCAACAGCAAGTGGATAGTTCGGTTTTTACTATTCAACTAACCCAAAAAATAGTAGCTATAATTCCTGAAACAAAAGATACAATTGAAACGGAAAAAGACTCTTTAGCTCAAAAAGTTCCTTTTGATGATTATTACCGAATGCCCGATTATGAAGGAGAAATTGGTTGTCCGTGGCCACTTAAAGATGAGGATTTGAACGAGGTGAAATTAAAAATTAACAACTTAAGCATTGACGACAGAAAAATAGATGTTTATAATGACTTTAGACAATCTAAACTAGATTTTTGTATAACTGTAGAACAGCTTAGAAGCATGGTAATTTTGTTTGAGTACGATGAATTTAAAATAGAAATTGTAAAAAATTCATACCCATTTATTTATGATAAAGATAATATATTACTTTTGGAAAAAGATTTTAGTTTTCAAAATTCCTTTGATGAACTAAAAAAACAACTTGGCATTTAACTTGCTAAGAGCGAACACAATATTAATTTAAAAAACAAAAACGATGAAAAAAATTTTATTATTTACAGCTATCATATTAGGCGTATATGTAGCTCAAGCACAAAATTGTAATGCCGTATTTTTTAATCAAGATGGTTCAAGATTTCAGGTAGTACTAAATGGCGTATTACAAAATATAAATTTTGAAACCAATGTAAAGGTAACTGATTTAAAATTCGAAGGAAGTTATAAAGTAACTGTTATTTTTGAGAACAATCAGTTTGCTTCTGTTACCAAATCTATTTACATGATGGATAACAATACAGAGTATTCATTTGAGATTAAGAAAAACAAAAAAGGAGAATATGTAATGCGTCCGAGCGGAATGGTTGCCATAGCTCAAGCACCACTAGCTCCACAACAATCAGTAGTTTCGTACTCAACAACGCCACCTGCTGCCCCGACAGCTAATGCTACCACTACTGTTCAACCACAAGCAACAACGGATGTTGTGGTAACAGAAACCGTAACTACCACTACAACTGTTGATCCTGCTAATCAAGAAAATGTATCTGTAGGAATGAATGTCGGTGGCGTAGGAATGAACGTAAATGTAAGTGTAAATGATGGTGGAATGAATACAGGCACAAATGTACAAACAACATCATCTCAAACCGTCACTACCACTACGGTTACATCAAGTTCAACTAGCTCAGGAAATTATAATGATGGCATGACTACCAATCCAGTTCATGAGCCAGTTCCTGTTGAAGTTACTCCAACGGGTTGTTATCAAGCAATACCTTCATCAGATTTTAGTGCAGGAAAAGCATCGGTAGAAAAACAGTCTTTTGCAGATACCAAATTGAAAGTTGCCAAAACATTTACCAAAAACAACTGTCTTTCTGTAAAACAGGTAAAAGAAATAATGGCTTTATTTAGCTTTGAAGAAACAAAATTGGATTATGCTAAATTTGCGTATGAATTTTGTGCTGATAAAAAGAACTACTATCAATTAAGCGATGATTTTACTTTCTCTACAACGGTAGATGAATTTAATGAGTTTTTAGAAAGTAAGTAATTAGCGTTTTATAAGGAATTAATCAACTTGTCAAACCTCCAAGGCTTCAAAAAACCTTGGAGGTTTTTGTTTGAAAAAGATATAGCTATGCAAGTTTGTTTGATAAATAAAAAACTCAAATAACAAATTAAAAAAGCTAATCCTAATCATAAATTCAATTAATTTCGCACTTTAACTTTGAAGATATTTTTTAGCGTAAGATGGATTTTAATAATACAGAAATAGCGTTTGCTGGAAAATCAAATGCAGACTTAAAAAAAAGTTATTGGTTATTTAAAATCATAGCTTGGAATTGGTTGATAAAAATTGGTCCTACGATGCTTAAAATTTTTATGCCACTATATTTTCCAATCCCAATTATTAGAGCTACTATTTTCAAGCAGTTTTGTGGAGGAGAAAGTATTGAAGAAACGGTGTCAACCACCAAGGAATTAGCTAGCTTAAATGTAAAAACTATTTTAGATTACTCCGTAGAGGGAGAACAACTCGATATCGTTTTTGATGCCAATATTTTAGAAACATTAAAAAGTATTAAGAAAGCATCCATTAACAAAAACATACCTTTTGCGGTTTTTAAACCTACAGGATTTGGAAGGTTTGAGTTGTTGGAAAAAGTAAATGCCAAAAAACAACTTAGTATTCAGGAAAAAGATGAATTTGAAAGATTTAAGAACAGAGTAGATACGCTTTGCGAAGCCGCTTTTAATGCCAATGTACCTGTTTTTATAGATGCAGAAGAAACCTGGATTCAAAATCCGGTAGATGAATTAGCGTTGGAAATGATGCGTAAGTATAATAAAGAAAAAGCCATTGTTTACAATACTGCTCAGCTTTACAGATGGGATAGAATTGCCTACATTAAAGAATTGATAGCCATTGCTAAGCAGGATAATTTTATTATTGGATTGAAGTTAGTAAGAGGGGCTTACATAGAAAAAGAAAGAGAAAGAGCTGCGGCAATGAACTATGAAGATCCTATGCAGAAAACGAAAGAAGATACCGATAGAGATTATGACCTTGCTCAAAAAATTTGTATAGAAAATATAGATATTATCTCTTTTTGCAGCGGTACGCACAATGAAAAAAGTGCCTTGTATTTATTGGACTTAATGAAAGAACATAACATTGCTAAAGACGATACACGTATTTATTTTGCTCAATTATTAGGAATGAGTAACCACATCAGTAATAATTTAGCGAAAGCATCCTATAATGTTGCTAAATATGTGCCTTATGGCCCTGTAAAAGATGTAACGCCCTACCTTATCCGAAGAGCAGAAGAAAATACCTCTATTGCTGGACAAACAGGAAGAGAGCTTCAGCTTATCCAAAAAGAATTGCAGAGAAGGAGAGGGAAGGTCTAGCTTCTTATTTTTCGTCATAGCAAGAGGGGTAAGAACGAAGTAACCTGTTAGTTAGGAGCTAGGTTTTAATGTTTTTTCTTAAATCATATTAACACTCTTAATGTTCAGTTAGAGAGATGAGAGGATTAATCAACAAACAATTTCTCATAAATCAATGTAAATAATCAATTTTTTGTGAGATAGAATAGTATCTTTGTTACATCTTTTTTTAAAGACTAAATAGAGACAATATGTTCAATTTGCTGAAAATAATGCAATGAACTTTTAAATATAACGTAACAAATTAATATGTATGGGGTGTAGTGGATGTAGCACAGGAAGAGGTTGTGGAACTTCTTCATCTGGCTGTAGTAGTAAGTCGGGAGGTTGTAATAAATTAAATGTAACCAATTGGCTTAATGACATAGAATTACCTTTCGGACAAGAACCATTCGACTGTGTTGAGGTTCGATTTAAAAATAACCGTAAAGAATTTTTTAGAAATACTGACAAACTGAGTTTAAATGTTGGTGATGTGGTTGCTGTTGAAGCAGCTTCTGGTCATGATGTTGGAACTGTTTCATTAGCAGGTGAGTTAGTAAAAAAGCAAATGCGTAAGCACAAAGTAGATTTAGATTCTAAAGAAATTCTTAAGATTTACCGTTTGGCAAATGATGGCGATGTTAAAAAATGGATAACTGCTCAAAAAAGAGAAGAAGATACTATGTTTAAAGCTAGAACCATTGCTATTGCTTATGGTTTGCAAATGAAAATTAGCGATGTAGAATATCAAGGAGATAATTCAAAAGCTATTTTTTATTATACAGCAGAAACAAGAGTTGATTTTAGAGAACTAATTAAAAAATTAGCTGAAGAGTTTAAAATCCGTATTGAAATGAAACAAATTGGTGTTCGTCAGGAAGCCAGTAGGTTAGGAGGGATTGGGTCTTGCGGAAGAGAATTATGTTGTTCTACTTGGTTAACAGATTTTAGGTCTGTTTCTACTTCAGCAGCACGTTATCAGCAACTTTCGTTAAACCCTGAAAAACTTGCAGGACAATGCGGTAAGCTTAAATGTTGTTTAAATTATGAGTTGGATGCTTATACCGATGCTTTAAAATCATTTCCGGATACCAGCATTAACTTAAAGACTAAAAAAGGCGAGGCTTTTTACAGAAAGATGGACATTTTTAGCAATACACTTTGGTATTCTTATAAAGATGACCCTGTTCGTTTTATTGAGATGAAACTTGATAGAGTAAACGAGATTATTGAGATGAACAAAAAAAGTGAGTTCCCTGAGGATTTAGCTATGTATATGGAAATTAAAGAGGAAGTTAAAAAGCCTGATTACGAAAATGTTGTCGGACAAGATTCTTTAACTCGTTTCGATAAGCCAAAAGGCAATAACAACAGAAACAAAAACAAACGAAGAAAAAAAGGTGGAAAGCCCAACAACCAGCAACATGCTAATAATAATCGACCAAACAATAAAAGAGATTAAGATAGGTTTTAACAATTATTCATGCCGCAATTATTAAAAATAACCAGTATAATTAGTTTAATTTTTTTAATGGCTTCGTGTACCGATAATACGGTGTATGATGAATATATTGCTATAGATAACGCCAATTGGAAAAAAGAAAATGTTGCCACTTTTGAATTTGAAGCAAAAGACACTTTAAACCCTCATAATATTTACATCAATATTAGAAATAAAGGTGATTATGCGTATAGCAATTTGTATTTATTTGTCACGATTAATGGACCAAGTGGAGATTTTTCTAAAGATACCGTAAATTGTGTTATGGCCGATAATAGAGGTAAATGGAAGGGGAAAGGTATTGGCGATTTGTGGGATTATCAGCAGCCTTATTTGGGAAATGTAAAGTTTGCCAAAAAAGGAATTTATACGGTTTACCTCGAACAAGCCATGCGTGTTGAAGATGGATTGAATGGAATATCAGATATTGGTTTGAAAGTTGAAAAAGTAGCAACTAATAAATAGGTATTTTTTTATGTCCATGAACATTTTTTTAAAACATATTTTCATTATTGTTTCAGTATGCTTTTTATCGACTGAGTTAGTTGCCCAAAAAAAGCAAAAAGAAACTGTTTATAAATCAGAATATGAAGATGTTACCAGAAACGCTTATAACAAAAAGCTACTCTCGCTTTCTGAAAAACAACCTCCTAAACACATTGATTATAAAGGTCCCGAAATAACAACAGGAGCAACTTTTTTGTTTGGAGAGACACCATTAGAAAGAGCTTTTCCAACAGCTTATCCTGAGAACCATTATTTGCCTTATTATTTTTCATCAAAAGCTTATAAATGTCCAACAGCTTTAAGTTTACTAAACTATTATCAACCCATCATTGATAAGGAATTAGAAAAACATCAATTGCCAAAAGAATTAAATTTAGTGCCTTTGGTTTGTTCAGCTTTTAATCCGATTTCTAAAAATGGTATTGGTGGTGAAGGTTTTTGGCATTTAACCTATCCTCAGGCAGTAAAATACGGTTTGCGTGTAGATGAATTAGTTGATGAAAGAAGAGATATGGAAAAAGCCACGTTTGCTGCGTTAAGTAATATCAAGCAACTGTACGAATTGTATCAAAATTGGGAACTTACTTTGGCAGCTTATTCATGTGGAGTAGTAAATGTGAATAAGGCAATCTTGCGTTCGGGGAAGAAAGATTATAAATCGCTTTATGAGTTATTACCTACTGAAACCAACGAGTTTGTAAATGCTTTTACAGCCATGGTTTATATTGTTAATTATGATGATTATGAAGTTGTGAAGTTGAAGCCTAAATTCGATAAAGACACCATTGTTTTAGAAAGAAAACTTCAGGCTAAAGCTTTGGAGGATGTAATAAGTTTTGATAAAAATCAGTTTGAATTTTTTAATCCAGTTTTAAATTTTGATGAAGTTTTGCCAGCAAACTATCCTTTGTATTTTACTAAAGAGGATAAAAAGAAAATTATTGAAATGAAGGATAGTATTTATTTTTATCAGGATTCGATATTGAATAAACCAAAGGAAATAGAGCCTAAAGATGATTTAGAAAATATTTCTGATTTTGATGGAGAACCTGTTGTTTACGTGGTAAAATCGGGAGATGTGTTGGGGATAATTGCGGAGAGGTATAGAGTTTCTGTTAATGAGCTACAAAGTTGGAATAACCTCAGAGGAACAAGAATAGATATTGGGCAGAAATTGACTATTTACGGAGAGCGACAAGCAGCTCCGGAACCTGTGGCTGAAGAAAAGCAGGAAACAAAACAAGAAACACCTAAAAATACTAGTTTTTCAAGTGGAAGCTATACAACATACACTGTAAAATCGGGTGATAATTTATGGCTAATTGCTAAAAACTATCCGGGGATTTCTGCTGATGACATTATGAAATTCAATAATATTGATGCAAATTTAAACGTTGGTCAACAATTAAAGATTCCGAAGAAATAACACCTTTAGAAACAGCACCAAAAGCTAAAATAGTTTCTCCACTAATAACGTTTGTAACGTTGGTAGCAGTATTTCTTTTGCTTTTTTTGGTCATGTTTGTTTTTCCTGCCGAGGGGATTAAATTAGGAAAATACGAATTGCAATTTCCTACTCCTAATGAGTTTTTTGGAATGGAAAATAGGTCAGACAGCATAGAAAATTATGAGAAAGATTTAGCCATTTTGTTTGATGATTCTACCATGGTGAAAGAAAAAATATCGCAAATAGATTCTACTATTATCAAACAAAAATTAGATTCATTAGCAGCGTATAGAAAAAAACTACAAGTTACAGATAAGTCTATACCAGCTTTGCATCGTTTTTTTGAAGCGTTAGAAAATGCTCAGAAAAAGAAAGTCCGTATCATGCATTATGGCGATTCTCAAATTGAAGTAGATAGAATAACTTCATATATTAGAAATGAATTACAAACTAAATTTGGAGGTATAGGCGTAGGGCTTTTTCCTGTGGTAGATATTGCTCCAAAAATGAGTGTGAATATTAGTTATTCCGAAAATTGGCAGCGTTATGCCGGTTATGGAGCAAAAGATTCTACTATAACACATCAACGATACGGGCCACTAATTAGTTTTAGTAGGTTTGCTCCAATGCCTCAAACCACTTTTTTAGATGAGCTTCCAGATAATGAAGCATGGATTAAGATTAATAAACCCAAAGCATCTTACGGAAAAACAAAACAATATACCCAACTAAAAATAATGCTCAGCAATATGGTAACTTATGTAGATTACGAAATTATTGTTGATGGAACTGTAGCTAAAGAAGGTAAGTTAGCTCCTAATTCTCCTTTTGAGGTTATTACTGCTAATTTTAATACTACTCCAGAAGAAATTTTAATCAATTTTAAAGGTAAAGATAGTCCTGATGTTTATGCACTTTCATTAGAAGGAAATACCGGAGTGGTAATGGATAATATTCCGCTTAGGGGTTCTTCAGGAACAATTTTTACCAAACTTGACAAAACTTTGATGGCAAATGCTTTTGCAAACCTTTCACCCGACTTAATTATTCTGCAATTTGGAGGAAATGTAATGCCTTATATCAAATCAGAAAAAGAATGTGAAGATTACGGAAATTGGTTTAAATCTCAAATAAATTTTATTAAAAGAAATAATCCAAAAGCTGCTATAATGGTTATTGGTCCGAGTGATATGTCTATTAAGGAAAAAACAACTTACGTTACTTATCCTATGTTAGAGGGAGTAAGAGATGCGTTAAAAGATGCAGCATTATCAACAGATTGTATTTTTTGGGATATGTATGAAGTAATGGGTGGAAAAAACTCTATGCCTAAATGGGTAAATGCAGACCCGCCTTTGGCAGCTTCAGATTATACACATTTTACGCCTAAAGGAGCAAAAAAGATTGCTGAGGAGTTTTATAACAAACTTACCGAAATGTATGTAGATTATAAGCTAGATGAGCCTCTTAATCCGTAATTTTGTTTTTATGAATAATAACCGACTTACAGATACAATTTGTGCTATTTCTACTCCTCCCGGTGTTGGAGCTATAGCCATTATACGACTTTCAGGGTCAGATGCCATTAATATAGCGAATACTGTTTTTCATGGGAAAGATTTACTAAAAGTGCCATCTCATACCATTCATTTTGGAACAATAAGAGAAAACGATAAAATTATTGATGAGGTATTGGTAAGTATTTTTAAAGATAAAAAATCCTTTACAGGCGAAAATGCTGTGGAAATATCAACTCATGGCTCACCTTATATTCAGCAGCAAGTACTACAATTATTATTGAAAAAAGGAGCTAAACATGCTCAACATGGTGAGTTTACCATGCGTGCTTTTCTTAATGGTAAAATGGATTTGTCTCAAGCTGAGGCGGTTGCTGATGTTATTGCTGCAAACTCTGAAACTACACATCAATTGGCAATGGAGCAAATGCGTGGGGGTTTTAGTAATGAAATTAAAAAACTGAGAGAAGAGTTGATACATTTTGCATCTTTAATTGAGTTGGAACTCGATTTTAGTGAGGAAGATGTGGAGTTTGCCAACAGACAACAACTGAAAGATTTAGTAACTAAATTGCACGAAACACTTCATCAACTAATACAATCTTTTAATGTTGGTAATGTTATAAAAACAGGTGTTCCCGTTGCCATTGTTGGAGAACCGAATGTAGGAAAATCTACTTTGCTGAATGCGTTGCTGAATGAGGAAAGAGCCATAGTTTCTGATATTGCAGGAACTACCAGAGATGTGATTGAAGATGAATTGAATATTAAAGGCATTAATTTCAGGTTTGTAGATACAGCAGGAATTAGAGAGACTACCGACCAAATTGAGTCGTTGGGGATAAAGAAATCGTATGAAAAAATTGATCAAGCATTAGTAGTGTTGTTGATGGTTGATGCGGTAACTATTTCGAAAGAAAAGCTACAAAGTGATGTAGCAAAAATTAGAGAACGCATTAGCAATAAGCAGAAAAAAATGTTTGTTATTGCCAATAAAATAGACAAAGGTAACGAGCATGAAGTGTTACAAAAATTTGAAGGGATAGATGATGTGGTTTTTATTGCAGCTAAAGACAATAAAAATGTAGAAGAAATTACCAATAAGTTATATACAAGTGTTGCCGAAGGGTTGGTTAATACTAATGATACGGTGGTTACCAATGCTCGTCATCATGAGGCGTTATCTCAAGCAAATGAATATTTGTTAAGAGTTTTAGAAGGCTTAGACCAACAAATTACAGGAGATTTCTTGGCTATGGATATTCGTCAGGCACTTTACCATTTAGGACAAATTACAGGAGAAATATCTACAGATGACCTGCTAGATAACATTTTTAGTAAATTCTGTATCGGAAAGTAATCTCCCCATTTAAGAAAATTAATCCCTATCTGGATACGGGTCTTCTTTAGCATCTCCTTTACCACTAATTACTTTCCAATCGCCATGTTTACATTTCGGGCATGGAGGTAAAGAAGTAACAGAAGGTACTTTTATTTGGTTTTTGCAATTATTACATTCATAAGTTCCAGCAGAAACATCGCTCCCGGCAGGTACATGGTCTTTTTTCATGGTGTATAAGTTTTGGGTTGTCTCAAATTTAACGAATAAATTTTTAAGGCAACAGATGCACATTTACCAATTCGCCTTTTTTTATAATTTCAGCATCAGCCGGAGTGAGCAGTAAAGCATTCGCATAAGCAAAAGATTGTAAGGCATCAGAGTTTTGTCCTTCCAAAGGAGTAACTGTTTTAAAATCGGTAGTTGCTTTTAAAAAAGTAGCTCTACTCGGTTTTTGTTTAATGTCTTTACTAATGGGAAGTTGTAGCTGATTTAGAAAAGCTTGCTTCAACCCAAAAGATAGATTGATGTAAGGATAAATATACTCATAAAAGCAAGTAAGTGCCGCTGCAGGATTTCCCGGTAAACCAAATACTGCTTTGTTTTCTTTTTTGCCAAAAAACAGTGGTTTTCCTGGTTTTTGAGCTACTTTATAAAAGATTTGACTTACTTTATTTTCTAAAATTCCTTGCTGAACAAAATCGTAATCGCCAACAGAAATACCGCCTGATAAAACTACTATATCAGCATTATTAAGTGCATTGGTTATGGCGTTGGTAGTAGCTTCCTGATTGTCTTTTAGATAGCTAATAGTGGGTGAAATATTCATCTTTTCAAATGCAGTTTTTAGCATCAAACTGTTAGACTCGTAAATCTGACCTTCATCAAGTTGTTCTCCGGGAGCAACCAATTCGTTTCCAGTAATTAAAATGCTCACTTTAGGGAAAGTAAAAACACTTACTTCAGTAATACCCAAGGTAGCTAAAAAACCTATAGCTGCCGGATTTAAAATAGTTCCTTTGCTTAATGCAGTATCTCCTTGTTTAATTTGATACCCTTTGGTGCGAATATTTCCGCCTGTTTTTAAATTCTCATCATCAATAAAAAGTTGATTGTTTTCCACTTTAGTAAACTCTTGCATAATAACAGTGTCGCAATTTTCAGGCACTTTTGAACCTGTAAAAATTCTTGCAGCTTCATTGGCGTTGATATCTATTTTTCTGGTATCTCCGGCAGGAATTTCATCTACAATTGTATAACTATTGTTATTGGTGTTAAAGCAAAAAGCATAACCATCTACAGCAGATTGATTAAATGGAGGGATAGGTATTGGGGCAGTAATATCTTCTGCTAAAACATAATTAAGAGCATCTGCCAAAGCAATTGTTGTGGTTTTACCAATAGATGTATGTTTAATAATAAGTTGTTGTGCTTCAGAAACAGATATCATAATGCCGAAAATATTGGTTTTTGTAAAGATAAATGTAAAAAATACTTAGAGAACTGATTTATATCAGGAATTTTTCCAAAAAAAGTGAACAAATTTGTAGGTAAAATTAAAGTTATGTCTCTTAACAAGATAAATATTCCTTCGTGTACAGCGTGCGACCATAAGAAAAATGGTGTTTCTGTCTTTTGTAATTTAAATTTACATGAGATTGAAAATTTATCGGAGCATAAAAGAAATCTTTTTTTTAAAAAAGGACAATTGGTTTTTAGTGAGGGAAATCAGCCTCACGGTATTTATTGTATTTATAAAGGCAAGGTAAAAATTCATAAAATGGGAGACGAAGGTAAAGATCAGATTGTTAGGTTGGCAAAGGCTTCGAATATTATTGGTTACCGTTCCATTTTTAATAATAATACCTATTACGCTTCAGCAACAGCCATAGAAGATACAGAGGTTTGTTTTATTTCTAAAGCTTATATTATAGAATTGATTAAAACTAATAGTAACTTAACTTTTAGTTTTATGAATATACTTTCTGAAGATTTAAAAAGAGCAGAGGAAAGCATTATTCATATGGCTCAGAAACATGTTAGGGAAAGAATTGCAGAAGCTTTATTACTACTGAATGAAGCCTATGGATTAAAAGATGATGGAAAAACGATAGACTCCACACTAACCAGAAGAGAAATTGCCAATATTGCAGGAACCACAACAGAAACATCTATAAGAATGTTGTCGGAGCTGGATAAAGATAAAATAATTCAGTTGGCTGGTAAAGATATCAGGGTTCTTGATATGAAAAAACTCTACAGAACTGCCAATATATTTGATTGACAGAAAAATTAACGAATTTAATCATATTTGAATATGACGAATGTCATTTTTAAAGCATTGAATAACAGTTACTTTTGTTTAGTTTTTAAAGATTAATTATATTTTGAATATTAATAAACGACATACAATAAAATTATCTAAAGAGCTTATAGATAAAGTAAAGCACATTGCTGACTTTTTTAAAGCTTATGATAAAGGAGAAGTACTTTTTTCTGAAGGGGAAATGCCAACTTATATTTATTTGTTAGAAAAAGGTGAAATTTCATTGGTAAAATCGGGAGCAGATTGTGAAGTTGAAATTATGGAACATAAAAAAGGAGATATTGTTGGTTTAGATTTAATTTTTGATAATAAAAAATGTACCTATTCTGCGATAGTTAAAACAAGTTCCGAATTACATGTTGTTGAAATAGAAAAATTTAAACAGTTTTTAATTAATGAAAATAGTTTATCACTAGAGTTGATTCGGTATTTGAGTTCAGTTATAAAACAAATAGAAAATAATCCCATTTATTCTGTTAGGTAAAGGTTAGGTTGATTTAAAAATCCCTTGAGTAATGTACTCAAGGGATTTTTTTTGTTTTTTAATTATTCATTAGGCTCAAAATGAGCTGTAAAGTGACGTAAAAATTGAGTTTCTTTTTTAATCTGATACCCTTTAACTTGTTTTTTGTTTTGGAGTATTTCATCAAAAGTTTCAATTACATATTCAATATGGCTTTGTGTGTAAACTCTTCTAGGAATTGCCAAACGCACCAACTCCATTGGTGCAGGAATTAATTTTCCGTTTTCATCATATTTTCCAAACATTACAGAACCTATTTCTACAGTTCTAATTCCTGCTTTTAAATAAAGCTCACAAGCTAGAGCTTGTCCAGGATATTCATTAACAGGAATATGATCATATAGTTTTTTTGCATCAATATATACAGCATGTCCGCCAATAGGCATCATTACCGGAACACCCATTTTGTGTAAATGTTCGCCCAAATAGGCGGTACTTTTAATTCTATATTCTAAATAAGCAGGTTCAAATACTTCTTTTAAACCTATTGCTAATGCTTCCATATCTCTACCCGATAAACCACCGTAAGTTGAAAACCCTTCTGTAATGATTAATAAGTTGGTACATGCTTCTGCAATTGCACTATCTTTTAAGGCTAAAAATCCTCCCATATTAATAAGTGCATCTTTTTTGGCACTCATGGCTGCACCATCTGTTAAGGCAAACATTTCTTGTGCAATTTGTTCGTAGCTATGATTTTCAAAACCTTCTTCTCGGTGTTTGATGAAATAAGCATTTTCAGCAACCCTACAGCAATCTAACAATAACATTACCTTGTGTTTTTTACAAATAGCACTAACTTCTTTGGCATTTTGCATGCTTATCGGTTGTCCGCCACCACTATTATTGGTTACAGTTAGGATAACAGCTCCAATATTTTTAGCGCCTTTTTCTACAATTAGTTTTTCTAATTTTTCGGTATTCATATTCCCTTTAAAAGGATGAATTAATGCCGGGTCATGAGCTTCGTCAATTACAATGTCTATTGCTTCAGCACCCGAAAATTCTATATTGGCACGAGTAGTGTCAAAGTGTGTATTGCTGATAAATGTTTTGCCTTTTCCTCCTAAATATCCGTAAATAATTCTCTCGGCAGCTCTTCCTTGATGAGTCGGCAAAATATATTCCATTCCTGTGAGGTGTTTTACTGCTTTTTCCATTCTTTTCCAAGATTTTGAACCGGCATAAGATTCATCACCACGCATAATTCCTGCCCACTGTTCGGCACTCATTGCTGAGGTGCCGCTATCGGTAAGAAAATCTATAATTACTTGTTCCGATTGGAGTAAAAATGTGTTGTAATGTGCTTTTTTTAAAAATGCTTTTCTTTCTTCTTCGGTGGACATATAAATGGGTTCTACCGACTTAATTTTAAAAGGCTCTATAATGGTTTTGTGTTTCATCTGTTTTTTGATTTTAGCGTACGACTGAAAACCCTCAGCCGTAAAGATTGAAATAAATTTTTATAATAAAATAGTGGAATTCCTTTAGAGATACAAAGGATCTCGCTGCTTAATGTTTTTGTAACAAGCAGGAGCTTTTATGCGAGAAAGCATGTAGTATGTATGTTTTTGTAACATCTATCGGCAAAATTAGACTATTACAGTTAATTTGATTATGATAAATGTCATTAAGTTGTGACAAAAATTGTCAATTTGAATAAATAGAAAGTTAAGTCAAAAATAATTTTATGCAGGCGATTAAAAGCACAAATGCCAGCATGTATCTTAATCCTTGATTATTGAATTTTTTACTTCCTAAATAACCACCTAAAAATCCGCCAATTACAGCAATTCCAACCAATAAAAATGCTTGAGCGTCTATTTTTACTCCGCTACTTAGTTGTCCGCCCATTGCTGCAGCAGAGTTAACCCAAATAAATAAAGCAGAAACAGCAGCGGCTTCTTTCATTTTTCCCCATTTCATTAATAAAATTACAGGACTAAGAATTATACCTCCGCCAATACCAATTAACCCTGAGAAAAAGCCAATAATTCCTCCGATACTTAATCCTTGCCATACTTTTACATCTTTAATAGTGTCGCTTTCTTTTCCAAAAACATTGAGCATTTTTAGAATGGCAAAAATTAGTAAAATCGCTAACACCTTTTTGTAGATAGCTGCATCAACTTCTATTAAACCACCTACAAAAGCTAATGGAATAGAGGCAATAGCAAACGATAAGAATAGTTTTTTATTAAAGTACCCCGATTTAGCATAATGAATAAAAGAGATAGCAGCAACAAATAAATTTAGTAGTAAAGCCGTAGGTTTCATGGTGTCAGGAGCAAAACTAAAAAGAGCCATTAATGCCAAATAGCCGCTTGCTCCACCATGTCCGACAGCTGCATACATAAATGCTACTACAGGTAGAATTAGAAGAAAAATCCAAATATAATCTATCTCAAATAAATTCATTGATTATAAATTTAAGCTAAAGTACTATTTTGAGGGGAGATTTTATATATTTCTATTTGTGATAGAAAATAATTAAAACCTAATAATAATTATTTTGGGTTTACTAGTTTTTCAAGGGCATTGAAATCTATAATTTTTATGTTTTTTCCGATAGATTGGATAACTTTCTCATCATTAAGTTCTTTAAGAGCTCTAATAATACTTTCGTAGGTGGTATTTATTATGCTGGCGTAGTCTTTACGAGGAATTGTAAAACTTAAAAGTTGAGGATCTTTTTTGTCAGCACCAAAAATAGTATAATTATAAAGGATTGCTTTGGCAACTCTATTTTTTACTTGAAGGTGATTTGTTTCTATCTCGGAGTTTCGTAGTTCTTCGGCAAAAAACATCATTAGTTGGTAGGTAAACTCATTATTCGCTTTTGCAACCTGGTTAAAAATATTAATAGGAATAAAAGATATGGTAGATGCTTCGTATGTTTTTGCAGAAACAGGATAAACCCAGTCTCCACCAAAACCTCTATGACCTAGTATTTCACCGTCACTTGCAAGTCTGAAAATTTTCTCCTTACCGGTTGATTCGTTTGAAAATACTTTTACTTTGCCTTTGTTTATAATGAATAATCCTTTAACAGTATCACCTTCATTAAAAACGATACTACCTTTTTGTAAGGTATAAACGGATTTATGAAATTCAATAAAATCTAGCCATTCTTTTGAGCAGTATTGTTTTAAAAAGGAATCCATATTAATTAGTATTTAAGATGTATCAAAATTAGTTTATTAATAGATAAAAAAATATGATTTTTTTCAGGTAAATAAGCAATAATCTTGGCTGCTAATAAATTTTAATTGAAACCTTTTATAATTAAAAACGGTAAAAGGCAACATTGTCAATAAAAATATAGTCTATGAAAAGAAGTTACTTCCTCGTTTTTATAATATTCTCAATTTGTTTTTTTAATCTCTCTTTTGCTCAAACTAGCAATGAGTTTTGGTTTGCACCACCTGAGGTTACATCAGGTCATGGGGCAGTAGGAACACATGGGATAAGGTTAGTAATGGCAACAGGAGCATCTCCAGCTACGGTTACTATTGATCAGCCTGCTAATTTAGCTTTTAATGGAGGGGCTCCAATAGTTATTAATATACCTGCAAATTCAGGTCATATTGAGGATATGACACCGCATACAGCCGATTTAGAAACAGCACCTCAGGATGTCGTTTTAAATACAGGACTTCATATTTCTTCAACAGCAAATATTACATGTTATTATGAAGTTATAACTCCTTTAAATCCAGATATTTTTGCTTTAAAAGGACAAAATGGATTAGGAACAGAGTTTTATACTCCATTTCAGAATAGTTGGGCAAACGGTGTTTATACGCCCCCTGCCTATACCTCTTTTGATATTGTAGCAACTGTTGATAATACAACTGTATTGATATACCCTAGAGTACCTTTAGATGGAGGACATCCAGCTCTAGCTTCCTATTCTGTAACATTAAACAGAGGGCAGACTTATTCGGGAGCTGTTACTGGAGGTGTTGGAGCAGACAATCCTGCTGGGACAGCTATTGTTTCAGATCAACCAATTGCTGTTTCAATAAAAGATGATTCCGTAAATCCTGCGCCTGCGGGATGTAGAGATTTAAACGGAGATCAAATTGTACCAGTAGATATTGTGGGTAATGAATATATAGTAACTCAAGGAGGATTAACCACTCCTGAATATGCATATATTGTTTCAACAGCTAACAATAATGTTATAAATGTGGCAGGGGTAAATGTTGCAACATTGTTTGCTGGTGAAACATTCAGGGTTACTATTACTAACCCATCAACATATATTACATGTTCTCAGCCTGCTTATGTTTATCACGTATCTGGATTTGGATGTGAAACAGGAGGTGCTTTGTTGCCACCGTTAAATTGTGCGGGCTCTTCGCAAGTGAATGTGGTGCGTTCAACAACAGAGTTTTTTGGTTTAAATATAGTTGTACAAGCGGGGAACGAAGGAAATTTTCAGTTAAATGGTAATCCGGCTTTAATTCCAGCAGCTGCTTTTGCTCCTGTTCCTAATACAGGTGGGGTTTGGTTAGCAGCGCAGATAAACTATAATACAGTAGATGTTCCTGTTGGAACGAATAACTTAATTACCAATTCTACTGATGTTTTTTCTGTTGGTTTAATTAATGGAGGAGCTTCTACAGGTACTAGGTTTGGTTATTTTTCTGAGTTTTCAGGGAAAATTTTTGTTAATGCTGGTGCTGATATTATCGTTTGTGCTAATGATAGTGCTCAACTAAATGGTTCTGTTACAGGAGGAGCTACAACAGGTATTTGGACATCTAATGGTTCAGGTACTTTTGTTCCAAATAATACAACTTTAAATGCCCAATATGTTCCAAGCAATGGAGATATATTAGCTGGAAATGTTACATTAACATTAGCTTCAACTAGTATTTGTTTTCCTGAGACAGATCAGGTAAATATTACATTTACACCAGCACCTACGGTAAATGCAGGTGTTGATCAAACCGTTTGTGGTAATAATCCTGCGGTTTCCTTAGGTGGAGCTGTAACTATTGCAACAGGCGGAGTTTGGTCTGGAGGAGCGGGAACTTTTGCTCCTAATGCAGCAGCATTAAATGCAACATACACACCAACAGCTGGAGAAATTTCTAGTGGTTCACTTACGTTGTACTTAACTACAACAGGTAATGGAACATGTTATCCAGAAGTAGATTCTATGGTAGTAACTTTTGGACCTGCGCCAACAGCAAATGCAGGAGTAAATCAAAGTGTTTGTGAAAATAATCCAAATGTTACATTAGCAGGATTAGTTACAATAGCAACGGGAGGAGTTTGGTCAGGAGGAGCAGGAACTTTTTCTCCAAATAATACTTCTTTAAATACAACCTATACACCAACTGCAGGAGAAATTACTAGTGGTAATGTAACATTAACACTTACAACCACAGGTAATGGTAATTGTAATGCAGTTTCAGATAATATTTTAATAACATTTACTCCTTCACCAACAGCAAATGCAGGAGCAAATCAAACAGTTTGTGCAAACAATTCTAATGTGGTTTTAAATGGTTCTGTAACAGGGGCTACAGGTGGAAGTTGGTCGGGAGGATTAGGTGTTTTCTCTCCTAATAATACCACTTTAAATACTACTTATTCACCAACAGCAGCAGAAATATCAGCAGGTACTGTAACCCTTATTTTAACAACAACAGGTAATGGAAGTTGTAATGCAGTAACAGATAATATGACTATTACCATAACACCTGCTCCAACCGTAAATGCTGGAGCAGATCAAACGGTTTGTGGGAATAATGGATTAGTAACTTTAAATGGTTCGGTTACAATAGCATCGGGAGGAATTTGGTCAGGAGGAACGGGAACATTTACACCAAACAATACAACACTTAATGCCACTTATATGCCTTCAGCTGCTGAAATAGCAGCAGGAACAGTAACGTTAACACTTTCAAGCACTGGAAATGGAAATTGTAGTGCAGTAACTGATAACATGACTATTACGATTACTCCAGCACCACAAGTTAATGCGGGAGCTAATCAAACATTATGTGCGAATAATGCAAGTGCAACACTTTCCGGAGTGGTTTCAGGAGCAACAGGAGGGATTTGGTCGGGAGGAACAGGCTCGTTTAACCCAAGTGCTACAGCTTTAAATGCTATTTATACTCCTTCTGCAACTGAGATTTCTAATGGTAGTGTAATACTTACATTAACCTCTACAGGAAATGGTTTGTGTAATGCAGTTTCGGATAATGTTCAACTAACATTTACATTGCCACCAACGGCCAATGCAGGAGCAGATCAAACTTTATGTTCTAACAATGCTGCCATTTCTTTAAATGGTTCGGTTACTATAGCAACTGGTGGAGTTTGGTCAGGTGGTTTAGGAGTATTTACACCAAATAATAACACGCTAAATGCAACCTATAATCCAACTGCGGGAGAAATTGCTTCGGGTTCGGTAACCCTAACATTAACAACGACTGGTAATGGAAATTGTGCTTCTACATCAGATAATATGATAGTTTTCTTTACAACATCACCAACTGTTGAAGCTGGAGTAAATCAAACGGTATGTGCTAATAATCCAACAATTACATTAAATGGTTCTTTAACAATTTCTTCAGGAGCTGTTTGGACAGGAGGAAGTGGAACATTTGCTCCAAATAATACTACGTTAAATGCTACATATACTCCTTCAGCAGCAGAAGTTACAGCTGGTTCAGTGGTACTTTACCTTACAACAACAGGAAATGGAAATTGCTTAGCAGTTACGGATAGTATGACTTTAACAATAACACCAATCCCAACAGCTAATGCAGGTGCTAATTTAACATCATGTAGTAATAATCCTACAGTTACGTTAAATGGTTCTGTAACAGGAGCGACAGGAGGTGTTTGGTCGGGAGGGACAGGCTCATTTAACCCAGGTAATGCATCATTAGGAGCAACTTACACTCCTTCAGCAGGCGAAATAACAGCAGGTACGGTAACGTTAACATTAACAACAACAGGAAATGGAAATTGTAATGCTGTATCTGATAATATGACGATTACCATTACTCCACCACCAACAGCTAATGCAGGAGTGGATCAAACAGTATGTGCTAATAATGCAAATGTTACATTAAATGGTTCTGTTAATTTAGCTTCAGGAGGTCAGTGGACAGGAGGCTTAGGAATTTTTACACCAAGTAATACTGCGTTAAATGCTATCTATACACCAACAAGTGGTGAGATAGCTACTGGTTCTCTTACTTTAACATTAACCACAACAGGAAATGGAAATTGTAATCCAGAGTCTGACCAAATGGTTATTACATTTACGCCAGCCCCGACAATTAGTGCAGGTGTAGATCAATCTGTTTGTGCTAATAATGCAACAGCAACATTAAACGGAGCAGTTAGCATTGCAACTGGAGCTCAATGGTCGGGAGGTTTAGGTGTTTTTGCTCCAAATAATACGACCTTAAATGCAACCTATACACCAACTGCTTCAGAAATAGCGAATGGTTCTGTAATGTTATACCTTACATCTATCGGGAATGGAAATTGTTTAAGTGTTGTTGATTCTATGTTGTTAACGATAACACCTGAGCCAGTAGTTAATGCAGGAGTAGATCAAACAATATGTGTAAATAATTTAAGTGTAAACTTAAGTGGTTCAGTTAGTGGACCAACTTCAACAGGTATTTGGACAACTTCGGGAACAGGTGTTTTTGTTCCTAGTAATACCAATTTGAATGCGGTTTATCAAGCTAGTGCACAAGATTCGATAGCAGGAACAGTAACGTTAACGTTAACATCAACAAATAACGGCAATTGTAATGCTGTTTTTGATGATATGGTAATCACTATTTTACCTGCGGGAGGAGCAAATGCAGGAGCGGATCAATCTGTTTGTGCTAACAATGCTAATGTAAGTTTATCCGGAATAATAACAGGAAATGCATCAGGTGGAGTTTGGTCAACAAGTGGAACAGGAGCATTCTCTCCAAACAATACCAATTTAAATACAACTTATCTTCCAAGTGCGGCAGATATAGCTAGTGGTTCGGTAACCATTACACTTACCGCAAATAGTTGTAATAATGCAACTGATGATATGATAATAACCATTACACCTTCACCAGTTGTAAATGCAGGTAATGATACAACGGTGTGTGTTAGTAATTTAAATATTCCTTTAAATGGAAGTGTATCGGGAGCATCTAACACAGGAAGTTGGTCAACAAGTGGAACAGGAACATTTACGCCAAACAATACTACGCTTAATGCTACTTATAATGCAAGTGCAGCAGATTCTATAAATCAAGGGGTTGTTTTATATCTTACAGCAACTAATGTCGGAAATTGTGCTCCTGTAACGGATACAGTGGTGATTAACTTGTTTCCAACAGGAGCAGCCAATGCAGGAGCGGATCAAACCGTTTGTGCTAATAATGCAACAATAACATTAAACGGCTCAATTACAGGAGGAGCAACAACTGGACAATGGACTACTTCAGGCTCTGGTACTTTTGTGCCTTCAGATACAGTTTTAAATGCTACTTATATACCAAGTAGTGCCGATACTGCTGCTGGTTCGGTTAATTTAGTGCTAAACGCTACCAATAGTTGTAGTCCGGCAGCAGATTTCATGGTGTTAACCATTACACCGGCTCCTGTTGTAGAAGCAGGACCTGACCAAGTTGTATGTGGCACAAATGCTACGTTTAGTTTAAACGGTTCTGTTAGTGGTCCAACTACAACAGGAACATGGACAACAAGTGGAACAGGAACTTTCTCAAATAATACTATAATGAACCCAACATATACTGCAAGTGCTACAGATATATCTAATGGTGGAGTTACTATTTACTTAACTTCAACTAATAATGGATTATGTAATCCTGTTGTTGATTCATTATTAATTTCAATAACTACAGGTATTGGCGTTAATGCTGGTCCAGATCAGTCGGTTTGTTTAACAAGCACTCAAACACAATTGATGGGAGCTGTGTTTAATGGTTCTACTACTGGGCAATGGACTACTACTGGAACAGGAACATTTTTCCCACATGATTCTGTCATGTCACCAATTTATCAGATTACTTCAGCAGATACAACTGCAGGAACGATAATGTTTATTTTAACATCAACAAACAACGGTAATTGTTCACCAGCATCTGATACTATGATAGTAACATTTGGAAGTGCAGCATACGCTAATGCTGGAGTAGACCAAACTATTTGTGCTGACAACTTAAATGTACCATTAAATGGAGTTGTTTCAGGAGGTTCTTCTTCAGGAATCTGGACAACCAATGGTACAGGAACATTTAATCCATCAGATACTGTGTTAACTACTTCTTATTTAGCAAGTGCAACAGATTCTGCAGCTGGTTCTGTAGATATCTATTTAACAACCACAAATAATGATGGAGGTTGTTCTTCAGGAAACGATACCATAACCATCAATTTTGACTATGTGCCAATTGCTAATGCAGGAACTGATCAAACCATTTGTACTACAGTTGATTCGGTTTATTTAAATGGGAATGTACAACATGCTACAGGAGGAACGTGGACAACAAGTGGGACGGGTACTTTTGTTCCTAATAATACAGATTTGAATGCTGTTTATGTGATGAGTGCTGCTGATATTACTACTGGAAGTGTTCAGATAATATTAACAACAGTTAGTGGAACTACTTGTTCTGACAAATCAGATACAATGACCATTACGGTTAATAATCCGTTAACAGTTGATTTTAGTTTTTCTGGTCAATGTGTTGGACAAGC
This sequence comes from Vicingaceae bacterium, assembly GCA_965284565.1. Classification (GTDB taxonomy): domain Bacteria; phylum Bacteroidota; class Bacteroidia; order Flavobacteriales_E; family Vicingaceae; genus BRH-c54. The sequence goes on along the minus strand of OZ260100.1, from coordinate 161,297 downwards.
AATTAATTTTTATGATAGTACTGCGGTTGCTTCAGGAAGCATATTGAGTTGGGAATGGAATTTTGGTGATGGTGGGTTTGGATTTGTTCAAAATCCTACACATACGTATCTTTCTGACGGAAATTATACCATTACCTTAGTGGTAACAACTACTACAGGCTGTAAAGATAGTATTTCTCAATCCATTACTATAAATCCATTGCCAACTGCCGATTTTAATTTTGGTACTCCACCTTTTTATGTTGGAGTTGATGTGAATATTAATGACCAATCGTCAGGAGCAAATTCATGGAACTGGGATTTCGGAGATGATTTAGGAACATCAAATATTCAAAACCCTGTATATAATTATACCGTTCCGGGAGTGTATGTAATTACTCAATATGTTACGAGTGCTGCTGGTTGTGTTGATTCTACAAGCAAAGAAATTAAAATTGAGGAAGATAATGTTATTATTTATCCTCCTAATTTCCCTACCGCTTTTACACCTAATGGAGATGGGAATAACGATGTGTTCTTTGTGAGAGGAGGTCCATTTGTGTATGTTAATTTCAGAATCTACAATGAGTGGGGAGAAATGATTTTTAGTTCTAATGATGCAGAAAATGGTTGGAACGGAACTCACAATGGAGAAGAAGTTCCAGTAGGTACTTATGTTTATACCATTAAAGCGGAAACCATTGATGGGCTTAAGTATGATAAATCAGGAAAAATTGCTTTAATAAGATAGTTTAATGTTTAATAAAAAAATATGAATATGAAACATATATATATAATTTCAATAGTAGTAGCTTTTGGTTTTTGTACCCAGGTAAAAGCTCAAGATGCTCATTTATCTCAATATGATGCTTCTCCTATATTATTAAATCCTGCACTAACAGGACATATAGAAAATGGAGATTTTAGAATTGGAGCGTTGTACAGAACACAATGGGGATCAATATCTTCTTCTAGTTTTACTTCAACAGGAATAACTTTTGATACTAAACTAAATGCTAGATGGGGAGTTGGGGCTTATGCTACCAATAATGACTTAGCTGGGTTTATTAATTCTTTTAACTTTATGATATCAGGAAGTTATCAAATTTCTGATCCACTGCAAAATAAGTATAAGATTCTTACGGGTTTACAAGCGGGTGTTTTGTATAAGAGAATTGATCAACAAGAATTTATTTTTGATAGTCAATATAGCAATGGTGGGTTTAATGAAGATATTCCTTCTGGAGAAGTATTTAGTAAAAACAATTTAGTTGTTCCCGATTTTAACTGGGGAGTTGCTTATGTGCATACCGATAAAAATTCAAAAATAAGACCTTATGTTGGAGCTTCATTGTTTCATATAAATATGCCAAAAGAGTCGTTTACAGATGCAAGTGATTCTAAGTTGCCAATTAGATGGACTTTTAATGGAGGAAGTAAGTTTGATGTAAATCCTAATTTGATGATAGATGTACGCTCGTTATTTCTATTACAAAGAACAGCAAAGGAAATAAACTTCGGAGCATTAGCGTATTATAAACTAAAAGACAATGATTATACATTAGTTGGAGGAGTTGATGTAAGATGGAATGACGCAGTAATAATTAATGCTGGAATTATGCATAAGAACATTGTTTATAGAATGAGTTACGATTATAATACATCATCTTTAAATAATTCAAGTAATGGAAGAGGTGGAACAGAACTTTCTATTATTTATACTCCATCAAAAATTCGTTCGGCACCTTCTTATAATTAACTTGGGGATTAGATTTAATTAGTTAACCTCCGATAGCTATCATTGTTCTGTTGTTGGCATTTTTCTCAGGGTCAAAAAAATCTTTGTCGGAAGTCATGCCACCTCGCACTTCTTTTTTGTGGTAAATGCCATCTATAATAATAGGTTTAATATCTTCTCCATTTCTAAGTGGAGTAAGTAGGTTGGTTTCAGAAGTAGAGAATAAACAATTTTTTATTCTTCCGTTGGCGGTTAGTCTTATTCTGTTACAGCTATTGCAAAATGGATTAGAAACAGTGCTAATAACTCCAAAAGAACCTTTATATCCTTTTATTTGAAAGTTTTTGGCAGTACCATTTTTCTTACTTTGTAATTTAATAATGTTATCTGAGGAATATCTTTTTTCAGCTACTGAAAGGATTTCATTAAGAGTTACTACTTTTTCTGTATTCCATTTATTGCCATCAAAAGGCATGAATTCAATAAATCTGATGGCAACATTTTTATCTTTTGTAAGTTCTATAAAGTCGGTAATTTCATTGTCATTTACACCTTTAATAATTACGTTGTTAATTTTTACATTAAAACCATTTGCTTCATAAAGGTTAATGTTATTGATAACTCTATCAAAATAATTTCTCCTGGTAATTTCTTCAAACTTCTTTTTATCTAGCGTATCTAAACTAATATTTACATCTTTAACTCCTGATGTTTTAAATAATTCAAAATAATTGTCGAGTAAAATTCCATTGGTAGTAATGCCTAAATTTATGGGTAGTTGGGTTAATTCAGTAATAATTTTTTCAATATTTTTTTTAATTAGAGGCTCACCACCAGTTAATCTAATTTTTTTCACCCCCATTTCCACAAAAGTTTTAGCAATGGCAATTACTTCTTCATGACTCATTAAATGAGATTTTTCAGAGAGTTCAATGCCTTCTGCGGGCATACAATAAAAACATCTTAGATTACATCTTTCTGTAAGAGAAATCCTTAAGTAGTTGTGGATTCTACCAAATTGATCTTTTATTTGAGGGGTGGTATGCATAATTTTCATTGGTCAATTAAACTTTATACAAAAAAATTTAACGATTGAAAATTACTGAATTTATAACAAACCAATGATGCTTTTATTCGAATACAATTTTGTAGAAACAATAGAATCAGTAAAAAGCAGGGTTATTGATAAAGGTAGAATCGGTTAGGGTGCGTAAAAAAGCTAACAAATCTGCTTTGTCGGATGCAGACAATTGAGCTCCTCCTTGATTAATATGTGTCATTAGCGGATCTACAGTTGCCGATTGCTGCAAACCACTACTATAAAAATTGATAACTTCTTCTAAAGTTGCAAAACGATTATCATGCATATAAGGAGCTGTTAACGCAATGTTTCTAAGTGTTGGAGTTCTAAATTTTCCCATGTCAGCTGGATTTCCAGTAACTAAAAATCTGCCTTGATTAACACCCGAAAAAGAACTGTTTAAAGCATTGTTATGAAATTCTCCATCTGTCCATAATGGATTTCCTGCACTTCCGTGGCAATGGTAACAATCTCCTCGATTATCGTCCATATACACAACAAAACCATTCATTTCTGAAGAAGTTAAAGCAATTTCTCCACGCATGTATTTATCAAATTTAGAATCTCCAGAAACCATGCTGCGCATAAATTGAGCTAATGCATAGCTGATGTATTTTTGTCTTTCTGGAGTACTTAATTCGGTAATTTTTATCCCAAATGTTTTCCAAAACTCTTTTTGGTAGAACTCGTTTCTTTTAAATCTATTGAGGATACTATCGTTATTGGCATTTAAAAAAGGATTGCCTTCAGCTAAATCTGCAAGAGCAACATCATCCAAATGATGCTCGCCACCATTCCAACCATGATATTGATGCCAACCAATGTTTACATGTGGAAGGACTGCTGTTCCTGTTGGTCCCATAATAGAAATGGAATAGGATTCTTCTTTTAAATGACAAGAAGAGCAAGAAAGTCCGTTGGTGCTCAATATTTTGTCATAATATAAACTTTTTCCGAGAGCAACACCTTCAAGACTCATTTTATTAAATTCTGGGTTTCTCATTGGAGGTAAGTAGGTAAGGGTAGGAGGAGAAATGAAAGTAGGATTATAATCTCCATAAAAATCTTCTTCGGGACTGAAGGGTTCAATGTTCTTGTCTTTTTTACAACCACTTAATACAATTAGCAGAAGCAATAATAGTTGGATAGATTTTGACATGGCTTTTTGTTATTTAGGATAATACAGGTTTATCCATTTGGTTATTAATTCTTTTTCATTGTTTAATAGCGGATTGGAAGGCGGCATTAATCGTGGGTTGGCATCAAAAATAGTAGAAGCAAATGTGCCGTTTTCAGCTTCAAATTTTACTTCTTCGTAATTGCTTAAATAAGGCAATATGTTTAATGTTTGTGGATGATGACATCCACCGCAATTTTGGTCTATTATAGGTTTAATGTTTTTGTTGTAAGTAATGTTTTCATCAGCTATAGTATTTGTATTGGTTGGAGTGGTTTCAACGGGTTCAATAGCATTTTTTACACATCCTGAGAACAGACTAACAATTAAAATGGATAATATGGTAATAGTTGTTTGCATTAGCTTGTTAAAGACTTGTCTAACAAAGTTAATTTTAAACAATTTTAGAAGTTATGATGTGTATCATACTTTGAGTAACCAAAAAGGCCGCAACCTGAGAGGTGTGCGACCTTTTGACCTAACTAAAAAACTACATGTTTTTGTAAAACTACTTTTGGCTACTCTAAAACTAAGCAAATGTAATTATGAAAATTCTTTTAGTTTATGACGCTTATCATAAGATGAAATTTTTTTTAATTAACTGTTGGAGTTTCTTTTTTCTCCTCTCCAGTAATAAACTTTGGTTTAATGGTTAACATTAACCAACCCCATCCATTATGAGTACCTTCAACACCTCTACCATTAGCATCTGTAACACCTTTTAAATAAGATAAGGTTTCAGTATTAATCATTACAGAATAACCACCTTTAACATCTACACCTTTAGAAAGTTTAAAGCCGAATGTGAAATCTATTTCAGTTCCTAAATAGTTATCCATTGCTTGTAATTGGTCAATTTCAGAAAGAGGAGTTCCTGCCGCTATTGCAGCATTGTTGTCTAATTGAATTTTGTATCCGTCAAGGACTTCTTCGGCAGCTAAGAAATAGTGAACATCAGCTCCTAACCAAAACTTTTTATGCGTGTATTTTAAGCCAAAAAAAGCATCATTTAAACCAACAGAACCAATGTGGTTGCCAACATAGAAGTAATCCATGTAGCCATTAAATTTGTGGTTAGTACCAAAATGAGGAGTGAAAGAGTGGCTAACTGTTCTGTAGCTAAAAGAAGTATCGGTTTGACTTTGTCCGCTGAGGTGTTCAAAACCTGCATGTAGAGCAATTTTTTCCGACATTTTATAGTTTGCCTCTAGTCTAACATTCATTGCCTGAATTTCTCTATTATATTCGCCTTCTACATCAGTGAAAACACTATTTCTATTGCCATCAACACCCATTTGGTAGTAAAAAGCACCTGCTAATTGGAATTTATCTTTTTTGTAAACCAATCTGGTTCCTGCGGTCTGACTATAATTATCTTTATAGTAAGCAGTAGCAGTCCCCGGAGCAACACCCGAACTATCGTAATCTAATTGCTCTTTACCTAAATTTAAAAAGAGAATGCTGGCATTAAAATTATCGGATAATTGATGGTTTAACCACATGTATTGCATTGCTTTATATGAACCGAATTGAGCATCTGTACCGCTAAGTGCAGCTTTATCCTGATTGTAAGCAACACCAAAATCTACTTTCGTTTTTTCGTTTTTAAATTTTAATAAAGCCGCATCGTGAGCTCTTGATTGCTGAGCCCAACCTAAATCTCCAAAGATACGGTGGTCATCATAAGCAATTTCTTGACGACCAAATTTTAATGACCATTTTTCATTTAGTAATGCTTCTGCCCAAGCTTCATGAACAGCAATATAAGCTCCGTTATTATTTTGCTGTGCAGCAGTTCCTATTGTTTGTGGCTGACTACCCCACACACGAATATCTTGAACGGTAATTTTAAAAATGTAGCCATCTGTTTTATAGCCAAAATTTAACCTTGTTCTTTGATCTACGAAAGTAGCAAGGCTTTGTGTAGAATCAAGTATATTTTTAAAACCATTTCGGTATTCAAACCTTGGTCTTATCTCACCATCAAGGGTGAATTGAGCAAACGTAGGGATGCTCAATAAAATGCCTAATCCCAGTAGTAATTTTTTTATAGTTTTCATGATATATAATGTTTTATAGATTTCTCTTTTTATATTATTCAACAAAGGTAGCCTTAAAACATGCGTAAAAGTATGATATATGTCAGTTATTGTACGTCTTTATGGGGTGTCGAATTTACGTTTTCATTCTTGGTAATACCACCAGTTTAATGCTAAATAATTTTTTAAAATGAAACTAGAAAATGTGGGTGACCAACAAGTTTGGGAAACCAAGTTTGAGTTGCCGTTGTAGAGTTGGTGCGTATTTGTTCCAAGCAAATGCTTGAAACAGAATATTTATGCTTAGAGGAGATGGGTTTTTTATTCCCAATATATTCCGTCTTCAATATTTTTCTGAACTTGTTCTATAATTTCAATTCGCTCCTTGATTGGTTCAAAGTCCAACAAAAACTTATTTGAGTTCACATAGTCATAAACAACGGCTGAAGAAATGAATTCAATTCTTTTCTTGTCAGCAAACTTTCCTGATAAGGTTACAAATTCAAAAACTAGTGGGTCTTTTTCTCTGTCAAGTCCTCCCAGAGGTTGTCGTCTAATTTCATAGGATTGGTGACAACATTCCAAGTGTGCACTGTAGAGCTTTACAAAAATCAATGTCAAATACTTTTCAAATTCTCTTGGTTTTGAATTCTTTAAAGTTTCAATTGCACCTAAGATTGAGGCTGAAGGCTTTGGGAGCATAGCAACTCCTGAGTTTGGTTTTCTTGTCGGCTCATAGTTTAAAGCAAATTCTTTAAAAATCTCTAGGCTTTTCAGAGAATCAAGTTCAGTTGATTTTTCTACGGTCACTTTAGTGTCGCTGTATTTAACGATTGACTTGGATTTTAATTCCAAACTGTCAACTGTTGTCGTCTCTTGATTTGTGTTACTTGACTGTCCACAGGAAGCAATTAAGATTATTAGAAATATGTAAAACAGTCCTTTCATTTTAATGCTTGGTAACGGTTTAGCTATGAGCAGTAGCATCCTGCAGGGTGCTATGCACTATACACTTTGTTGGCGATAGTTATTTATATATTTCATTAAATCAGATTCAATAATTTCCAATTCATTTGAAACAATTAAATGCAATCGTCCTTTCATATTTTCGGAGAACTTATTTAAATAATGAACTAGTCTACTGTCCGCCTTATTAATTATTAATATCCCAGGATGATTCACTCTCATAAAAGGATGAAATAATCTATCAATTGATGACATATTCAGAGAACGAGAACTATTAACATATTTGACAGAAATAGCAATCCTTTCACTTTGATTTAACCTAACAACGAAATCAAAACCTAAGTCATTTGGACCTTCCATTTTATGAAAATTCAAATTATTTTTTACTAGAATATCCTGAATCGATTTTTCAAAATTTATTCCCTGAACAATCCTTGTTTCAATATCATCCTTTTCAAGTTCTACTTCTTTATTGATTTTATCTTTTCTTTCCTTTCTAAGTTTAGTTAGAAAGCTTATGCTTCCTAACATCGCAGTTAATATTCCAAATAAGATAGAAATCGTTATAGTAATAAATTCAAGCTTGTCAATAGCAAGAAAACTATCTGCTTTCTGTTCGTTAGTTTCAGGAATTTCTGTTTTCAGGTTTGCACGAATACTGTCGATTCTATTAACCACCTCAACACGCTCATTTAATGGAATGAACTTGTTTGCCATAAAAGTTTCTTGGGTTTGAATCAGTAGTTCATTCGGGGAGTAAGGGTAGTCAATTCTAAATTTTATTTCTTTTCCCTTTATTAAGGCTTCAATTTGTTTCTGATCAAGTTGGTACTTGTTATAAACAACTTCTTGAATGCTCTCTATTAAATCTGAGTTTATGTTTTTATTTTCTCGTTTTCATTCTCTCTGATATAATCTGGCACATAAAAAATGGAAAAATACACAGTTAGCACAATTCCAATTATTGTAAACAGGTTTGAGAAATTTTTAACCAACCAATTCCAAAGTTCTTTCATATTGTTCTTCTAATTACCGCCAACTTGTAGATATGTATACCTTTTGGTTATTTATTCCATTTTTTAAAATGATAAGGAATTATTCCTGCAGGCCATTTTTTAGTTACCAAATTAAATGAATTATAGTATTCATCACCTGTGCTTGCATTGTAAACGTGTATGTATGATTTTGTGGATGATCTGGCACAAAAAAGGATGTTTACATCTTCGCCATCTTTAATTTTTTTAGCTAGTTCTTCTTTGGAAACAACTTTCACTTTTCCCTCATAACCACCGTCTTTAATATCTTTTTCAGAGGTTACTTTATCGTTTAAATCTGTTTCTAATAGGTACAAAACTTTACTTTTTACTTTACTTCTATTAGCATTTAATTTTTTAGTATTATCCCCTAAAGAGGTTATCTTTCCAGCTGCAACTTCTTCAACACTTTTGTTTAAGTGTTTTATAAGAAGGGGTAAATATACCTCACGAGAAAGATCTCCTGTTTGCATGGCTGCTAATTTAGGAAAACGACTAATATCACCTTTTTTAGCACCTTTTTTATACCCTCTAACAATATACATGTAACTTAAATTTTCATTATATCTTCCAGCTTGACTAGAAGTAAAATCCACCGATAGCAGAAAGAAATTACTTTCTATTTTTTGCAATTCTTCATACTTATCGTAGTTTATATATTCTACAGTACTAAACTTCCAGTTAGCTGTAATCGCCTCATTCAATGCTTTATCATAAGCTGAAGTTCCTTCGTTTTCATAAACTACATAAAGTTTACTCTTTTTTACTTCACTCCAAGTTTCTTTTGTATAATCTATCATTACTCCATACTGTCCGTAACTAACAGACATGATCAAACTCATTAAAACTCCTAATACTATTCCTTTCATATTTTTATATTTAGTTTTTATATTTTCCAACTTATGTAATTTACTCAGTCAGGTTTATTTCCCCAAATATATATAAAATAGTTTATAAGTCGTTGGAGTGGTAGTAATTATTATTTTAAGAGGTAAATTAAAATTTTCTGAAACAATTTTGTTAGAATTAAAAAATCACTTTATTATCTTGAACTCTAATCTTTAATAAGGTTAAGGTGTTTCAGGGTATTGTAGTTTAAAATCAATTTAATTTACAGTTGTAGTTTCTTTTTTTTAAAACTTGTTGTACTTTTAACGAATAAATTTTACACAATTGTCAAAAGTTATTAAAAATAAGAACAAGCGAATTCAACTCGGAAGGTTGAAGTTGGATATCTTGTTACAAGTAACCAAGAGCATTAATAATAACTTGTCTAAAAAAGAGCTTGTTCAATTGTACAAACATGTTGTTATCGATCAATTAAATATTGGTAAATTGCTACTTTATGCTTTTGATGGGGATAATTGGCAACAAGAAATTTGTATTGATACTGAATGTAACTCTGTTGATGTAGAAAAAGATTTATTGGGTTTTAATGAGATTACTTTTATTGATGAAAACACATATCCTAAATTGGCAGAATTTGATGTAATAATTCCAGTTTACCATAAATCTAACCCAATAGCTTATTTGCTTTTAGCAGATTTTGATGGTGAAAGTATTGAGGTGAGTCCAATTATAAAACACCTAACTTTTATACAAACGTTAACCAATGTTATTGCCGTTGCTTTAGAAAATAAAAGGTTATACAAAGAGAATTTAGAAAAAATTGCCATTAAAAAAGAAATGGAGTTAGCCTCAGAAATGCAGGCGTTGTTGTTTCCTAATTATTTTCCTAATAATGATAAAATAGAAGTGGCAGCTCAATATATTTCCAACCAATCTGTAGGTGGTGATTATTATGATTTTATTACACTTTCTGAAAATGAATTTGCTTTTTGTATAGCTGATGTTTCAGGAAAAGGTGTTTCCGCAGCCTTGTTAATGTCAAACTTCCAAGCTGCTCTAAGAGCCTTAATAGATAAAACAGATAGCTTTAAACAACTTGTAAGTGAGTTAAATGCCTTAATTATAAATAATGCTAAGACTGAAAAATTTATTACTGCTTTTATAGGAAAATACAATTGTACCACTAAAAAGTTATGTTATATTAATGCTGGACATAATCCTCCTATTTTTCTTAATAAGAATGAAATAACTTATTTAAGTACAGGAACTACTGTATTAGGAATGTTTGATGATTTGCCTAGTATAGAAAGCGGAGAAGTGATATTTGATAACGCATTACTACTTTGCTATACAGATGGTGTAACAGAGCAAATAAATACCCAAAACCAAGAGTTTGGTATAGAAAAACTTACTAAGATAGTGAAGAAAAGACAAGAAGACCCTGTTAATTCAATTATTCAAAATATTATTGATGAACTGAATATATTTAAAGAGTCAGAAGCTTTTGATGACGATATTACCTTACTTGGAATACGCTTTAAGTAAAATAGCTTAACTTCCTTTAATTTTTAAAGTATTTCAAAGTGAAAGAAATTTTTTCCTTTAACTCACTTCTTGAAACAATAAAATCTAAGAAACCATGCTCTAAAACAAATTCTGAAGTTTGAAACCCTTTAGGTAATTCTTTTCCAATAGTTTCTTTAACAACTCTTGGTCCTGCAAAAGCTATTAGAGCTCCTGGCTCAGCAATATTAATATCACCTAACATAGCATAAGAGGCTGTAACGCCACCTGTTGTAGGGTCTGTTAATAAAGAGATGTAAGGAACTTTTGCTTTAGCTAATAAAGTAAGTTTAGCTGAGGTTTTAGCCATTTGCATTAATGAAAAAGCAGCTTCCATCATTCTTGCTCCACCAGATTTTGAAATCATTAAAAATGGAATTTTCTTTTCTATAGAATGGTGTATTGCTCTAGCAATTTTTTCTCCAACTACAGAACCCATTGAACCTCCAATAAAATTAAAATCCATACAAGCTATTACTAAATCTTGTTTATCTACTTTGCCAACAGCTGTTCTTACAGCATCTTTTAGATTGGTGTTCTTTTGAGTAGTCTTAATTCTATCTACATATTTTTTAGTGTCTGTAAAATTTAATGGATCTCCAGAAGTTAAATCAGGATTTAACTCTTTAAACTTATTGTTATCAAATAGAATACTGAAATAAGCTGCTGAATCTATTTTATCGTGATAACCACAATCGCACACACAAAAATTTTCTGTAAAATCTTCTTGAGGGATAACAGCACTACATTTAGGACATTTATACCACAAACCTTCTGGTGTTTCCTTTTTCTCTGTTGTAGGTGTTCTAATTCCTTCTTTTATTCTTTTAAACCAGCCCATATATCGTTAAATGTTAATCGTTAAATGTTATTTGTTTACTCTGTCACTATTTTTCAATACTAAATTTATAAAGTATTAATGTTGTTCAAATCTTCAAAAGATCTTTTTAGTCTAGCTTTAAAGGTTTGTTCACCTTCTCTTAACCAAACTCTAGGATCATAGTACTTTTTATTTGGTTTGTCGTCACCTTCAGGATTCCCAATTTGAGATTTTACATATTCAGCTTTCTCATTAAAGTAATCTCTTACACCTTCGGTAAAAGCATACTGCAAATCAGTATCAATATTCATTTTTATAACCCCGTAAGAAATAGCTTCTCTAATTTCTTCTAATGATGAACCAGAACCACCATGAAAAACAAAATCAACAGGATTAGCTCCTGTATTAAATTTCTGTTGAATATAATCTTGAGAATTTTTTAAGATAACTGGTGTAAGCTTAACGTTTCCTGGTTTGTAAACACCATGCACGTTTCCAAAAGCAGCAGCAATTGTAAATCGGTTACTGATTTTAGAAAGTTCTTCATAAGCATAAGCCACTTCTTCTGGTTGTGTGTATAAAAGACTATTGTCAACATCAGAGTTGTCCACACCATCTTCTTCACCACCTGTAATTCCTAATTCAATTTCTAATGTCATGCCTATTTTGCTCATTCGAGCTAAATATTCCTTGCAAATAGCTATGTTTTCTTCAATTGGTTCTTCAGATAAATCTATCATATGAGAGCTGTAAAGTGGTTTTCCATTTTCTTTATAGAATTGCTCTCCAGCAGTTAATAAACCATCTATCCAAGGTAATAATTTTTTTGCACAGTGATCTGTATGTAAAATAACAGGAATATCATAAATTTTTGCTAATTCATGTACGTGTTTTGCTCCAGCAATTCCTCCAGCTATAGCAGCTTGTTGGTTTTCATTGCTTAATCCTTTACCAGCATTAAAATGACATCCGCCATTAGAAAACTGAATAATTACAGGGCCATTAACTTCTTTTGCAGCCTCCATTACAGTGTTAATGGTTGATGAACCAGTAACATTAACAGCAGGCAGTGCAAATTTACCCTCTTTGGCAATTTTAAATACTTCTTGAACGGCATCACCGTGGACAACTCCACCTTGAATAGTTTTTATCATAGTTAAAAATTTTAGAAGACAAAGTTAATATAAAAATGCAATTAGAAATTCTTTTAATTGATTGATTTTTCAATTATCAAAATATAACACCAACTTAACTTATAATTTAATTTTTAGTGATAAGATTGTATAAAAATACTAAAGATGCAATTATTTAAGGAATTACAAAACTATCTTAAGTATCAACTTGATGGCAATGTAAAACTAGATAGACAGCTTATTTTAGATAATTTGATTGTTACAATAAAGCAACATTTAACAGAAAATAATGTTGTAGCTATTAATTTTGTTTGTACCCATAATTCTAGAAGAAGTCAATTTGCTCAATTTTGGGCAACAGTTATGGCAAGTTATTTTGATGTGAAAAATATTGTCTGCTTTTCAAGTGGAGTAGAGGTTACTGCTCTTCATTCTAATGTGGTAAACACATTACAATCATTAGGTGTTGAAACTGAAAAGTCAGGTGTGGAAAATCCTATTTATGTTTTAAAATATGCCAATAAAGCTGCTCCTCTTAAAATGTTTTCAAAATTATTGGAGAATGTAACTAATCCAAAGAAAGATTTTATAGCAGTTATGACGTGCGCAGAGGCAGATGAAGGATGCCCTTTTGTTCCAGGTGCTATTGCCAGAATTCCATTGAGATACGAAGATCCTAAACAATTTGACAATACTGATGAAGTTGAAAAAGCTTATAAAGCTACTTCTCAAATTATTGCCAATGAAATGAAATATGTTTTTTCGAGAATTTGAGGTGTTATTTTTACTTCTTTTGAATAATTAACAAACCTATAAAGGTTAACAATCCATTTACGAGTAAAATTTCAAAACCAAATTTATATCCCCATAATAACTGTTCGGAGTTGAGATGAATAATATAACTTAAAATTGGAGAAAGGATACAAACTATAGGCACTAATTTATCTTTCACCTGTGTTTTTAAAAACAATCCGAAAGCATATAAACCTAATAATGGTCCGTAGGTATAACCAGCAGCAGTAAATAAAGCACTTATTACGCTTTCTTCATTAATAGCATTGAATATTAGTATTACAATAAATAGCAAAAACGATATTAATACGTGTACTTTTTTTCTGATACTATTGCCATTTGTTTTGTTTTTAACATCTAAAAAATCTACACAAACAGAAGTTGTTAAAGATGTTAATGCAGAATCGGCACTAGAATATGCTGCGGCTATTAATCCTAGAATAAAAAATATACCCGCAACAACTGGTAAATGGTTAGTGGCTATTAATGGAAAAAGATGGTCTGTTTTCTCAGGTATTTCAATTTGATTGGCTGCTGCATAAATAAATAATAATGCTCCCAATGCTAAAAATAACAGGTTAACAAAGATTAATACAACACTGAAAGAAAACATGTTTTTTTGAGCTTCTTTAATGTTTTTACAACTCAAGTTTTTCTGCATCATATCTTGATCTAAACCAGTCATAACAATAGTGATAAATATTCCACTAATAAATTGTTTTACAAAATGTTTCTTATCGGTAAAATCATCAAAAAAGAAGATTTGTCCGTAATCACTGTTGCTTATTTCATCTATCATAGAAGAAAAAGTAAGATTTAATTCGGAACTAATGGTATAAACGGCAATACCAACAGAAACCAACATGAACAAGGTTTGTAAAGAATCTGTCCAAACAATGGTTTTAATACCTCCTTTATTGGTGTAAAGCCAAATAAAAATAATAGACAAAGCTACCGTTACAAAAAAAGGAACATTCCAAGTATCAAAAACCAAATATTGTAATACAGACGCTACCAAGAATAACCTAAAAGAAGCTCCTACAACTCTCGATAATAAAAAGAAAGAAGCTCCTGTTTTGTATGAATAATATCCAAAACGAGTTTCTAAATAGGAATAAATGGACGTTAAATTAAGTCGGTAATACAATGGCATAAGTACGGTAGCTATAATTATGTAACCAAAAAAGTAGCCCATTACTACCTGCATGTAAGAAAAAGCACTGTCACCCACCCAGCCCGGAATTGAAATAAAAGTAACACCCGAAAGTGAGGCTCCAATCATACCGAAAGCTACCAAGTACCAAGGAGATTGTTTTGAGCCTATAAAAAAAGCATCGTTATTAGCCCCTTTAGATGTTACTCTTGCTATAATCATTAGTAACAAGAAATATCCTAAAACAAAGCCTATAACTAAAAATGGATTCATAATTTTTTATTTTGCTGCAAAGGTGGTAAATTATGATTAATACTAGTTTGATTTATTTGTTTTTTTATTATCCTTACTTGAAATACCGAGAGAAAACCTGTAGAAATTTTTATGATTAAAAAATAATTAGTCTATTAACTTATCTAGCTTTTATTAGCTACTTTTGCCGTCCTAAAAAATAAGTAACCAATAAAAAATATTTATAATGGCAACAAACAGAACTTTTACAATGATTAAACCTGATGCAGTTGAAAAAAACTACATTGGAGGAATTTTAAAAATGATTAATGACGCTGGTTTTAAAATTGTAGCGATGAAATACACGCAACTTTCTAAAGAACAAGCTGGTGCTTTTTATGAAGTACATAAAGAGCGTCCTTTTTACGGAGAATTAGTTGAATACATGTCTTCAGGACCAATTGTAGCAGCTATTCTTGAAAAAGATAATGCAGTAGAAGATTTTAGAACTTTAATTGGAGCTACTAATCCTGCTGAAGCTGCTGAAGGAACTATCAGAAAAATTTATGCTGAATCTATCTCTGCAAATGCAGTTCATGGTTCTGACAGTGATGAAAATGCTAAAATTGAAGGTGATTTTCATTTTAAAGCAAATGAAGTTTTTGCTTAATTATTCAATGATACCAAACAAGAAAGGCTGTTCAATTGAGCAGCCTTTCTTGTTTATTTAAAGTATTTTTTTATTGAATCACTTCTCTACCGATACTACTGTAATAGAAACCTAATTCTTTCATTTCTGTTAAATCGTAAAGATTTCTTCCATCAAAAATTACTTTTTGATTCATTTTATTGGCTAACTTATTAAAATCTGGATTTCTGAATACTTGCCACTCTGTAGCAATAACCAACGCATCTGCTCCATCTAAAGCACTATCTCTATCTGCTGCAAAATTTATTTTATCACCATATTTTTCTTTTACATTATTCATTGCTTCGGGATCGTAAGCTGTAATTTCTGCTCCCAATTTAAGCAATTCATCAATAATATAAAGAGCCGGAGCTTCTCTAATATCATCGGTATCTGGTTTAAAAGCTAACCCCCACAAAGCAATTTTTTTACCTTTTAAATCATTATTAAAATAAGCTTTAATCTTAGGCATGATGATTACTTTTTGCTCTTCATTTACACGCATCACTGAATCTAAAATACTGAACTCATAACCGTATTCTTTACCTGATTTTGCTAAAGCCTGAACATCTTTAGGGAAACAGCTTCCTCCATAACCAATACCTGGAAATAAAAAGCGTTTACCAATTCTAGTATCAGAACCAATTCCCATTCTAATCATATCTACATCTGCCCCTACTTTTTCACAAAAGTTGGCAATCTCATTCATAAAAGTAATCTTAGTTGCCAAAAAGGAATTAGCAGCATATTTTGTTAATTCAGCAGATTTTTCATCCATAAAAATGATAGGATTTCCTTGTCTAACATACGGTTTGTACAAGTGTTCCATAATTTTTCTAGCCTTAGCAGAAGAAGTTCCAATTACTACTCTATCCGGTTTAAGGAAATCATCTACAGCAAATCCTTCTCTTAAAAATTCAGGGTTAGAAACTACATCAAAATCAACTTTTGCATTTTTAGCAATTGCTGCGGTAACTTTTTCGGCTGTGCCGACAGGAACGGTACTTTTATCAACAATAACTTTATAATTGGTAATAATTTTTCCTAATTCATCAGCTACACCTAAAATATAAGATAAATCAGCAGAACCATCCTCTCCTGGAGGAGTTGGTAGTGCCAAAAATATAATTTCAGCATCATCAATAGCTCCTTTCAATTCGGTTGTAAATTTTAACCTACCTTGCTTTATATTTCTTTCAAAAAGTACATCTAAATGAGGTTCGTAAATGGGGACTATTCCATTTCTCATTTTTTCTACTTTTTTGGCATCAATATCTACACAAACTACATCATTACCGGTTTCGGCAAAGCAAGTTCCTGTAACTAAACCTACATACCCTGTTCCTATTACTGCTATTTTCATTTGTTTATTTTTACTGTTTTATATCTTCAATTATTTCTTTTACTGTTTCGGTTATAAAAGCCAGCTCATCTTCTTCTAATTCTGTATGCATAGGCAATGAAAACACCGACTTGCATAAACCATTGGTAATTTCAAAGTCTTCATCTTTCATTTCAGGAGTTCGGTAAGCCTCTTGCGTGTGAAGTGGTACTGGATAATATATCATGCAAGGTACTCCTTTTTGGGTAAGTCTTTTTTGCAGTTCGAAATTATCTATAGCACACCCTACCAATGTATATTGATGAAAGACGTGAGTTGATTTTTCGTCTCTAACAGGTGTTTTAATATTTGGGTGATTTTTAAAAGCTTCATCATAATATGCTGCTGCTTTGTTTCGTGTTGTTGCATATTCATCTAAATGACGAAGTTTTACTCTTAAAATTGCTGCCTGAATGGTGTCTAGGCGAGAGTTTACGCCTATTCTGTCGTAATAATAACGCACTTTCATTCCGTGGTTTACAATAGAACGAGCAATCTCTGCTAATGTATCATCATTGGTAAATAAAGCTCCTCCATCGCCATAACAACCTAAGTTTTTTGAAGGAAAAAATGAAGTTGTTCCCAATGTACCTATCGTTCCTGCTTTTTTTGTTGTTCCATCATTAAAAGTATATGAAGCACCAATCGCTTGAGCAACATCTTCAACCACTGCAATTTGGTGTTCGTTGGCAATTTGCATAATGGCCTCCATATTGGCACATTGTCCGAATAAATGAACAGGAATAATAGCTTTTGTTTTTGATGTAATGGCTTTTTTTAATTTGTTTGTATCTATGCAATAGGTATTTGGATCTACATCAACTAGAACAATTTTTAGTTGAAGCAAGCCAACTACTTCAACAGTTGCTGCAAAAGTAAAATCTGAAGTAATTACCTCATCTCCAGGTTCCAGACCTAATGCCATAAGGGCTATTTGAAGTGCATCAGTTCCATTGGCACATGGAATTACATGTTTTACTCCTAAGTAGTCTTCCAATTCTTTCTGAAAAGCTTTTACTTCATCGCCATTGATAAACTGTGTGCTTTCTATAACTCCTGCTATTGCAGCATCAACTTCATTTTTGATGGCTAAATATTGCTTATGCAAGTCCACCATCTGAATATTATGTATTGCCATTAATTCAAAATATTTTAGGGTAACAAAACTAATATAAAAATATTAATCATGCTATAAAAAAGAAATTGTAAAATTAACACTAAACCTATGTGATTAAAAAACTAGTTATCCAACAACAGTTGCAATAACTTAGTGGTAGCCAACGCATCTCCTGCTGCTCGGTGTCTTTGTTCTTGGGGTATTTCTATTCCTAATTCTTTACAAAGCTTACCTAAACTGTATGATGGCTGTTCTGGGAAAACAGTTCTGCTCATTTCTATGGTACAAAGTTTAGGTTGTTGTATGATCAGTCCGGTTCTTTTTAGTTCTGATTTTAATATTTTATAATCAAAATTCACATCGTGAGCCACAAAAATTTTATCACTAATTAATTGATGGATTTCTTGGGCTACATCCATAAAAGTGGGAGCATCTTTTACCATACTATTGGTAATTCCGGTAAGTTTGGTAACATACCAATCTATACTAACTTTAGGATTTATAAGAGATGAATATTCATGAACGATTTGAGTACCGTCAAAAACATAAACTGCTATTTCAATTATTTTACCTTTAAGGTAATTTCCTCCTGTTGCTTCAATATCAACTACTGCATACATAATGTTGCAAAATTACGTTAAAAATTTATTTCTATTTGCTTGATACAGCTGAATATTACAACCATTGCCTTTTAACAGGCGCTTCCTGTTTTTTGCAATAACATCATAAAAATAATCTCTTATAAAAGTAGGAACAATTCTAAACACATAAAACAACTGTAATAATCCACCCAAGGCTTTAGCGATTTCTAACGCAGCATTAGATTTTAGGTGCAATTTATTATCTTTTAGCAACATAACCGTATCTACATTTTTAGCAAATGGGTATTGATTTAAAATAGTTTTTGCCGTTTGGCTTGATAGTCCAGCAAAAAGAAAAATATGTTTATTATCTTTTTTTAATACAAAATTTACCCAAAAGCTACAAAAACTGCATTGGTCGTCATAGAGAATTATGGGAGATTTTTCTTGCATGATTCACGAATAAAATTAGCTTAATAATCTTAAAAATGGTAACTTTAAGCAATTAATTAACTAAAAATAATTAATAACTCTTAAGAGTAGTTTAAATTTGCATTATAAATTCAAAGTCTCTCAGTTGTGAAAATAGCTATCTACGGAAAAAAAGTTGCTGATATTTACATTGCTAATATTCAGTTTTTGTTTGATGAACTCAAACGAAAAGACATTACTATGTCCATTGATGCAAATTTCCATAATTACCTAAAGCAAAAAAATATTTCTTTTGAAGATAATATTGCTCTTTTTAATGATAGTGAAGAATTAGGAAAGGTAGACTACCTTATTAGCATTGGTGGTGATGGTACTTTTTTAGAAACCATTGTATTAGTTAGAGATAGTAACATTCCCGTTTTAGGAATAAATACTGGAAGATTAGGATTTTTATCTAATGTAAAAACAGATGAAATTGCTCAGGCTATAGATGCATTAATTAACAAAGCATACGATATTGATGAAAGAAGTATGTTAAGTATTGAAGCCGATAATTTTGATTTTGGAGCAAATAATTATGCTCTAAACGAAATTACTCTCCATAGAACTGATAGCTCTACCATGATTACAGTACATACTTATTTAGATGATGAATTTTTAAACTCTTATTGGGCAGATGGGTTAATTATTTCTACACCTACTGGCTCTACAGCTTATTCGCTAAGTTGTAATGGGCCTATTTTGTTACCCGATTCGGAAAATATTATTATTACGCCTATAGCTCCTCATAATTTGAATGTAAGACCATTAGTTATTAATGATGAAAAAGTGCTTAAAATACAAATTGATGCTCGTTCAGAAAATTATGTAGTGGCATTAGATTCTCGTTCATATAGCTTACCACTAGATGCTACTTTAAAAATTACTAAAACACCTCACACCATTAAACTGATTAGATTAAACAATCATACTTTCTTAACAACACTAAGAAGTAAATTGATGTGGGGAATTGATAAAAGGAATTGATAAATAAAACATCTTAAAAATCATTAAAGTAACTATTTAAGCTTTCCTTTCTTGAAAGGTTATAACATTATATCCTACTTTAAAAGAATGAAAAATTACGCATCAGATGACTTGTTAAGTGAAGATTTTGTAAACCTTAAACGGTTTCCCTAAGGAGCAATTCTATCTATTTTCCATTTTTTATTTTCACTAAGGGTATAAACTAATCTATCGTGAAGTCGGTTGGGTCTTCCTTGCCAAAATTCTATTTTAGCGGGTTTCACAATGTATCCTCCCCAATGTTTTGGTCTTGGGATGGATTGATTTTCAAATTGCTTGGTAAGTTCAACTACTTTTTCTTCCAATGCTTGTCGTGAAGTAAGTTCTGTACTTTGCGCAGAAGCCCAAGCACCTATTTGGCTTTCTCTTGGTCGGCTATCAAAATAAGCATCCGACATATCTTCACTTACTTTAAAAACTTCTCCCTGAATTCTTATTTGTCTTTCCAATTCTACCCAATAAAAGTTTAATGCTATTTTGTTGTTTTCTGCAATATTATTAGCTTTCTCACTTCCATAATTGGTATAAAAAACAAAACCATTTTCAGATATATCTCTTAAATAGACTAATCTTAATGAGGGTTGCATATCTTTTCCTACCGTAGCAACTGACATGGCATAAGGATCTACCACCTGAGCACTTACAGCCTCTTCAAACCAAATTTGGTATTGCTTAAATGGGTTAGCGTCAATACTATCCTCGTTTAAGGGTTTTCCAGCAAAATCTCTCCTAATGGAGTTCACAAAATTCTTTAATTCTTCCATAAGTAACGACACTTTTATAAAGTGTTGAAACAAAATTAATCAATAAAATATAGGTTAATAGTAATTTTTTTCTTTAATTTAACCTCGCAAAATTATTAGAGCCATGATTTTAAACCCGTTAGATTATAAAATTGCAGACTTGAATAAAATTGAACCTGAAAAGGGGCGTTTACTAATTGCTGAACCATTTATGGCTGACTCTTATTTTAAGCGTTCGGTAGTACTTCTAGCTGCTTATTCGGATAATGATGTGGTTGGTTTTATTCTTAATAAACCCTTACAAACAACCCTTAATATAATTTTGCCTTCTGAAATAAACAACGATAAATTTCCTGTTTATTTAGGTGGACCAGTAGAAACTTCGTCACTTCATTTTATTCATACACTAGGTACAACTTTAGAAGAAAGCAAGCATATTTCAGGTAACTTATTTTGGGGTGGAAATTTTGAGCAACTTAAAAAAATGATCAACAACAATGAGGTTGCTCCTACGGAAATCATGTTTTTTACAGGATATTCAGGATGGTCTAAAGAACAACTAAATGAAGAGTTAAATGAAGATTCTTGGCTGATTTCTAACATCAACACCAAAATTTTTAATAAGAAAAATCTTTGGAAAGATGTATTAAAGAAAAAGGGTGGTAAATATGCAATGTTTACTCAGTTTCCTGAAAACCCAAGCTTAAATTAATTGTCTAAAAAATGAAGAACATCTTCTTCATCATAATTTTTATTTCATTCTCTGTTACTGCTTTTGCACAAACCGATGATGATTATGTTAATGAAGATAAATCATCGTCATCAAAACAAAAACGCACTATAGATAGCGATGCTACAGTAATATTTGGTATTAGTAACCCCGATTATACCAATCATTTTTTAACTCCTACATCCCTAACCTTAAAAAAAGGTGAAATTAGGGTGACTTCAACAGATATTATTTTTGCAAAAGCAAGTTATGGATTAACTAACTCAACCACTATTTCTGTTAACACGGCACTTTTTGGAATGTTAATTCCTTCTATAAAACAAAGTATTGTAGTAAATAATGAACTCACTATTGCGGCAAGTCTTTCTGGGGGGCAATTATTGGCAATAAATGAAGATTCAGTTGTTGTCTTTGGTGGTGGTAGTGTTATGGGAACATTGGGGAATATTCAGAATAATTTTACTTTTGGTGCTGCTTTTTATTATGCTAAAGGAACTTTTGATTTTGCTAATAATAAAGATGAACTGTCTTTTTTTCATTTCTTTATTGGAGGACACAGGCAAATTAGTCAGCGAGTGTTTATTAGTTTTGATATGATGTATTTCCCTTCTTATCAGGTTTATACTGGAAGTGCAGGAGTGAAAATCACCATTAAAGAAAACATGTCGCTTGGTATTGGGGTTATGCCTATTGCTTGGAATGATGTCAGCACTAATAATGGTGTGGAGTTTCAGCCAATTTTAATTCCTTTGCTTTCTTTTAAAATGTTGTTCAATAAAGCAAGCTAATCTTTATTTTAAAGCGTATTAGATTTTCTAATATAGAATTGGATTAGTCTTTTAAATAATCAAACATCAATTCAGCAGCTCTTTTTGAAGCACCTTTACCTCCTAATTTAGCTTCAATTTCTTTGTAAGCATTAAGCATGTCGGACTTACCTGGCTCGGCTAATATTTTAGAAAGTTCTATAGTTAATTTTTCAGTATTTAACTCATCTTGAATTAATTCTTTCACTACTTCTTTGTCGGCAACTAAGTTAACCAACGAAATAAATTTAATTTTCACTACCATTTTTGCTAAATGATAAAAAAGCTTACCAGTTTTGTAGCAAACCACTTGTGGTACATGAAAAAGAGCAGTCTCTAAAGTAGCTGTTCCGCTAACCACTAAAGCAGCTGTAGCATGTTGTAATAAATCATAGGTTTTATTTTCTATGATATTGATGTTGTTGGTCTCAAATTGTTTGTAAAAGCTTAATGGTTGCGATGGAGCTCCTGCAATTACAAATTGATATTCTGGGAAGTTGTTACATACAGAAAGCATAATATTAAGCATTGCTGTAATTTCTTGTTTTCTGCTTCCTGGTAGTAAAGCAATAATTGGCTTGTCAGAAAGTTGATATTTTTCTTTAAAATTTTCTAAAGTAATATTGGGATATTCAGAAATGCAATCAATAAGTGGATGTCCAACAAAATCAACACTATAATCGAATTTTTTATAAAAATCTTTTTCAAAAGGTAGGATAACAAACATTTTATCAACCACTTTTTTAATTTGGTGAACACGCTTTTGGTTCCATGCCCAAATTTTAGGAGAGATGTAGTAAAAAACCTTAATGTTATTTGCTTTTGCCCATTTGGCAATTTTCATATTAAAACCTGGGTAATCTACTAAAATTAACACATCTGGTTGGTAGGCTTTTATATCTTCTTTGCAAAAAGCAATATTTCTGAAAATGGTTTTTAAGTTCATCAACA
The DNA here is from genome assembly GCA_965284565.1 of Vicingaceae bacterium. Classification (GTDB taxonomy): domain Bacteria; phylum Bacteroidota; class Bacteroidia; order Flavobacteriales_E; family Vicingaceae; genus BRH-c54. Next base: position 138,248 of record OZ260100.1, on the reverse strand, counting down.
CATCTTCCACACCCATAAACGCTAGTTCTTTGTAATGCTTAACAATTTCAGCACCTTCAGCTTCCATTAAATCACCACCAAAACAACGAAATTGAGCAGTTTTATCAGTATTTTTTAATTTCCTGATAAGTAAAGAGGCTTGTAAATCTCCTGAAGCTTCTCCGGCTATGATGTAGTAGTTCATTGGTTAGTTTATAAGTTTATGAGGTTAAAAGTTATTTGTTAATCGGAAATTTTTGTATTCTCACATTTATAAATTTGCATATTTGCATATTCACACATCAATTAAATAAAAACAATATAGTACAGATAAAAAGCACCGTATATAAGTGTGGCTAATATTACACCTCTTGCCGAAAGGTCTTTTCTGAACCAGTAAAACAAAAAGAACAATCCTAAATTACAAAACAAACTGCCTTTTAGTACATTAATTATTTCACTAAAAAATGGATTGAAAATAATATCCATTAGTGATAGATTAGAATACATTTGTAACCAAAAATACATGATGATGTAGGGGAGGAGGATACCTAAAACTAGACCTATAACTATATGATTGAATTCTTTAAAGCTATTTTTAATCATGTTCAAACAATTTTATTTTTTCTAGATGTTCGTAATTGGTAATATCATGTTTAACGGGAACAACCGAAACATAATTGTGTGCCAATGCCCATTCGTCAGAGTCGGTACCATTATCATTAACTACAAATTTACCAGAAAGCCAATAGTAGGTTCTTCCTTGAGGATCTTTACGTTCATCGTAATCTTCTTCCCAATTGCCAATAGCTTGTCGGCAAACTTTTATTCCTGCAATTAAATCCATGCTTACGTTGGGAATATTTACATTTAAGCAAACATCCTTAGGCATTGGATTTTCAATCATGTTCGCAATGATTTTTTTGGCAATTACTTTGGCGGCATCAAAATTAGCATCAATAGAATGATCTAATAAAGAAAAACCAACAGAAGGAATGTTCTGTAAAGCCCCTTCTACCGCGGCAGACATTGTTCCTGAGTAAATAACGTTGATAGAAGAGTTAGCTCCATGATTAATTCCCGAAACAATTAAGTCGGGCTTTTTATTTAAGAGTTTGTTTACGGCAATTTTTACGCAATCAACAGGGGTACCGCTGCAAGCATAGCCTGTAACACCAACTACCTCTGTATTATTTACATGTAAGGTAGAATTAAAAGTTACGGCATGTCCCATTCCACTTTGGGGTTTGTCGGGAGCTACTACCACCACATCACCTAATTCTTTACTCACTTCTATTAGGGCTTTAATTCCTGGAGCAGTAATACCATCATCATTTACCACTAATATATAAGGTTTTGTCATTTTTATGAATTTTGATAAAGTGCAAACTTAATGATAATGCTAAGTTAACGGTGTCAAAGCCATTTTTTTCTTTTGAAATAAATCAGCATGATGATGAAAATGAATAACATTAATCCCCAAATAACAAAGTAGCTGTATTTCCAACTAAGTTCGGGCATGTTTTCGAAATTCATTCCGTACACTCCTGCAATAAATGTTAGTGGAATAAAAATGGTGGAAATAATGGTAAGCAACTGCATTACATTATTGGTTTTGTTATTTACACCAAATTGGTAGGATTCCATAACAGAACTAATGTTGTCCCTTTGTAAGTCCACCGCATCATTTAAATGTACAATATGTTCATGAACATCTTTTAAAAATCTTTTGGTTTGCTTTTTTAAGAAACTTTCACTGTCTTTTTCTAAAAGAGAAATAGCTTCTTTAGTGGGTATAATGATTCGCTTTAGTTTGTTTACTTCTTTTTTAAGCAATTGAATATCTTCCAATAACTTACTATCAAATTCATGCAACACTTTATTTTCCATTTCCTGAATTTCTTCACTTAAAAAGTCGGAGACGTAAAAATAATAATCTACAGTAGTATCTATAAGTCGGTAAAAAAGATATTCCACGCCTAAATCTCTTAGTTTGCCTACTTTATTCTTTAAACGTTCTCTAATGTTATTGTAAACATCTCCATTTCTTTCCTGAAATGTAAGTAACCAACCGTCTCCAAGTACAAAACTTACTTGCTCATAATCTATGTCTTTTTGGTTGGTGTGGATTCCAATCATTTTTAAGGTAAAAAATAAATGACCTTCAAAAAAATCAACTTTTGGACGATGGTTGGTGTTTAGCACATCTTCCAATAGCATGGCATCTAAGTTGAAACAAGTCCCAACTTTTTCGATTAAAGTCGTTTCGTGTAATCCCGAAATATTTATCCAGGTATTGGAAGTATTATTTTTAAACTTGGCTAAATCATCCAATTGGGTAATTTCTTGTTCTTCAAAAGTATCGTTAGTATAATCATAAACCGTAACAATTATTTTTTCGGTAGTTTTTTTACCGGTATAAATCAGTGTGCCTGGTGGTTGTCCCGCTTTTTTGGCAGTATAGGAAGTGGTTTTATTTACTGGTTTTTGATTTTTAGCCATATCTGTTTACTGTGAAGATTATTTGTAACAAAAATATAAAAATAAAATCAGTTACTAAGAAATGGCTAATTTAAGACAGAAAAAGCAGAGAGGAAGGGATTCGAACCCCCGAAACATTGCTGTTTACACGCTTTCCAAGCGTGCGCCTTAAGCCACTCGGCCACCTCTCTGTTTTGTAGAGGTGCAAAAATATCTTTTTTTTATAGAACATTACTGAGTGAAGTTAAATAATCTTAAAAAAATGGAGGCGTTAAAAAAAATCTTACCTTTGAGGTGTTAAATTATTTAAGATGAATGCAGAATTAAAAATAGAAGGATTGAGTTGCGGACATTGTGTGAAAGCAGTAGAAAATATTCTTGGTGATTTAGAAGGAGTGAAACAATATACGGTTAGTTTGCCCGATAAAGCTACAGTTGAATTTGATGAAAATACCATCAATATTGAAAAAATAAAACAAACTATTAACGATTCTGAAATATATAAAGCCCTTTAGTTATGAAAATTAACAATTATTTTTTAGCCCTTATAACAGCTTCACTAGGTTTTTTTGCAGCTTGTAATAACCCTTCAGAAAACAATGGAGAAGAAGAAGCAACTACTTCTTCCGAAAAATCGGTTATTGATGAATCTAAAGTATTAGCTGTTGATTATAAAATTGATGGTATGACTTGTAAAATGGGTTGTGCTAAAACTATAGAAAAAACGGTAGCAGGTTTAAATGGTGTTGTTGTAAGTACTGTTGATTTTGATGAGGAAAAAGGTCATTTTGAGTTTGACGCCTCTATTGTTTCTGAAAAAGAAATTATTACTGCTATAGAAAAGGTTGCAGACCAATATAAAGTAGAAGAGTGGAAAGAAGAAAAAGCTCCTTCAGAAGAAAATGCTCCTTCAGAAACTAAAAGTGAAGATAAGTCTGTTACAAATGTTAAAATGCCAACATTTGAAATTCCAAATATTTTTGAATTGTTGATTAATCAACTTTAAGGATAGAAGTTTCGAGGATGAGGTTCTTAATATCTTTCACCTTTATGTTAGGTCTCATCATTAAAAAATATCAAAAAACAATATTTTCAGTAAATCAACGTAATAGTTTTCTATTTTTGCACTCATGCGTTTAGAAAACCATAAATATTTTTTTGCATTAGCACTTTTTTCTGTGTTAATATCTACCATGTTTTATTCTTGTAGAAAAGACGATTTCACTACCGATTCTGGTGCTAAATTAAGTTTTTCAACAGATACACTTTTATTCGATACGGTTTTTACAACTATGAGTTCTACTACTAAAAGAATAAAGGTTTACAACAAAAATTCCGACAATTTAATTATTTCAGATATTCGTTTGCAAAATGGTGCAAACTCACAATTTAGAATTAATGTAGATGGTCTTTCAGGAAATCAGCACAATAATATTGAAATTAGAGCTGGAGATAGTATTTATATTTTTTTAGAAGTAACAATTGACCCTAATAGTGTACTTTCTCCCTTTGTTATTGAAGAACAGTTACTTTTTTCCACTAATGGTAACAACCAAAAAGTACATTTAATGGCATGGGGACAAAACGCGCATTATTTTACACCAAAAAAATATGTAAATGGTTTGCCGCCTTATTCTTGTTTAGATGGAGATTGTTCAGGAAGTCTGCCTCCTGCAAATGTTAATTGGGTAAATGATAAGCCTTATGTTATTGTCGGTTATTTAGTTATAGATTCGTTAGATAAATTGGTTATAGATGCGGGAGTTAAAGTACATTTACATAATAATTCTGGCTTGTGGGTTTATAAAGATGGAAACTTGGTGGTTAATGGCACACCATCAGACCCAGTTATTTTTCAAGGAACAAGGTTAGAATATACTTATCAGGATATTTCTGGACAATGGGATAGGATTTGGATTAATGAAGGTAGTGCTGACAATGTCATTAATAATGCTATCATTAAAAATGCTTTTATTGGCATACAAGCAGAACCTTTACCTTTTAATCCAAATGCGCCTACAAGTTCAAATAAATTAAGGTTAAATGGTTGTGAAATAACTAATTCTGCGGCAGTAAATTTGTTAGCAACCAATTATCAAATAACAGATACTAACTCTTTAATTACTCAAGCAGGACAATCGAGTATATTTTTAAGAGGAGGTGGAAACTATAAATTTTACCATACCACTATAGCTAATTTTTGGGATCAAGGAACAAGAGACGCTGCTGCAGTTTTTCTACAAAATTACTACCAAGATGTTAATGGAAATATTCAAGTAAGAGATATAGATTCGGCCGTTTTTGTAAATACTATTATAGAAGGAAATAATGAAGTTGAATTTGATACAGATGTTTTAGCTCCTGGAGTTATTAATTTTAAAATTGACCATTCGATTGTTCGTTCTACAAAAAGTTTATCGGGAGCAAATTATGTAGGAATAATTCAAAACCCTACTGTAGCTGTTTTTAATAATTATTTATTAAATGATTATCGTTTGTGGGTTTCATCACCAGCTGTAAATGCTGGAAAAAATGCAGGAGTAACTATTGATATTTTAGGTAATTCCCGTACATTACCGTATGATTTAGGTGCTTACGAAAATTAATTGCACCTTAGTTAAATAAGCATTAAATTTGCCCTTTTTAAATTTATATTCAATGAATTACAAATCATTTTTAGCGTTAACTATAGCTGTAATTATTTCTTTTTCAGCTCAATCTCAAGACAAAGCCGTTGTAAAAAAAGCCGCAAGTTTATTCGATAAATATAACTTTATTGAAGCACTTGATGAGTATCTTGCTCTTTTAGAAGAAACTCCTGACGATATGATGTTTAATTACAGAGTAGGAGTTTGTTACTTAAACACTAACATTGATAAATCTAATGCTGTAAGTTATTTAGAAAAAGTTGTAAACAGCGAAAAACCAAATCCAACTGCTTTTTATTTATTAGGAAGAGCTTATCATTATGCTTATCGTTTTAGTGATGCTATTAATATGTTTGAGCAATTTAGAGAAATAAATAAAGGGGATGTAATATCTATAGAAGATGTTGCTAAGCAAATTGAATATTGTTACAATGCGACAGAATTAATGAAATTTCAATTAGATGTTTCTTTTAATAATTTAGGAAATCAAATTAATTCTCCTGGACCAGATTATTATCCATTTGTTCCTCAAGATGAGTCTTTTATTGTTTATAATTCTAAAAGAGATGACGGAAGTTTAAAAATGGAAAATGGCAATTATTTTTCTGAAATATATATTTCTAAAGCTAAAACTGGTGAATTTCAAAAGGCAAGAAAACTAGATCAAAATATTAATATGCTTAATGGAAATGAAGAGGTTGTTGGTTTATCGGCTGACGGTAAGTATATTCTTTTTTATTTCGAAAATGATAACCATTATGGTGATTTATTTATTGCAGAATTAGCTGATGAAAAAGTAATCAATTTAGAAAAACTACCATCTGAGATTAATTCTTCAGACCATGAAATAGCTGCTTCCATTTCTGCTGATGGAAATGAACTGTATTTTGCTAGCAATAGAGATGGTGGTTATGGAGGGGTTGATATTTATGTTACTAAAAAACTACCAAACGGAAAATGGGGACTGCCACAAAATTTAGGACCTACCATTAATACCAAGTTTGACGAAGATTTTCCAAATATTTCTAATGATGGCAAAACATTATACTTTAGCTCTAAAGGCCACACAAGTATGGGAGGATACGATATTTTTAAAGCCTCTTGGGACAATGTAAAAAGAATTTGGACTACAGTTAAAAATATTGGCTATCCAATTAATACTCCTGAAGATAATATGAATTACAGAGAATCTAAATCTGGTCGAACAGGTTATATCTCAACATTAAGAGCTGGTGGAGTGGGTGATTTAGATATTTATAGCGTTACATTTAATGAAGTTGATCCTGAATATACTGTTATTAAAGGCTTTATAACCACTTCGGATTCTTCTCATATATTTACTGATGCAGCTATTTCGGTGTTAGATTTACAAATTGATGAAGAATATGGTTCTTACTTACCAAATCCTAACACAGGAAGGTTTATTATTATTTTACCTCCTGGTAAATTTAATTTATTAGTTGAAGTTCCCGGTTACAAATTGTATATGGAAGATATTGAAGTTTATGGTAAAGATGCCTATAGAAGCAGTATTTCTAAAGATATAGTGCTACAAAAAAAATAGAACAATTTTACTTTTTAGCACTTAACATTACCACAGGAATTAGCATTTCATCTAAAGAAATTCCTCCATGCTGAAAAGTATCCTTGTAATAATTTACATAATGATTGTAATTATTGGGGTAGGCAAAAAAGTAATCATCTTTAGCAAATACAAACGACTGACTAACATTTACTTTTGGTAAATGAATTTCTTCCGGATTTTTAACTGCAAAAACCTCTTTTTCCTGATATTGTAAACTTTTTCCTTGTTTGTACCTTAAATTGGTATTGGTATCTTTATCTCCAACTATTTTAGATGCTTCTTTCACTCTTATAGAACCATGGTCGGTAGTTATCACTAACCTTCCACCACGAGCAGCAATTTCTTTTAAAATATCTAATAAAGTAGAATGTTCAAACCAAGATTTAACGACAGAACGATAAGCAGCCTCATCAGTTGCTAATTCTTTAACAATTTCAGTATCTGTTCTAGCATGAGAAAGCATATCCACAAAATTGTAAACTATAATATTTAAATGACTATTAAACATAGAGGGAACTTCTCTTAAAACTTTATTACCATAGCTCACATTTAATACTTTATTATAAGTGATTTTAGAGTCAGAAAATCCATTTCTAGAAAGTTGATTTTCAACAAAAAACTTTTCATTTAAGTTTCTCCCACCTTCTTCCTCATCATTTATCCACTTATCGGGAAAACGCTTTTCAATTTCTGAAGGCATCATTCCAGCAAATATGGCATTTCTAGAGTATTGAGTAGTGGTAGGTAAAATGCTATAAAAAACATCTTCTTTATCTATCCAATAATCTTCTGATAGAATAGGGCGTAAAATTTTCCATTGGTCGTAACGCAAATTATCTATCACAATAAAGAATAAAGGTTCTTTGCTTTTTTTTAATTCAGGGAAAACATATTTCGCCATTAGGTTATGTGACATTATCGGGGCATCTTCTGGATTAGTGAGCCAATCGGTGTAGTTCTTCTCAACAAATTTTCCAAATTGTTTGTTGGCTTCATTTTTTTGCATCTCAAAAATCTCTTCCATACTACTGTCTTTAGATTTTTCGAGCTCCAATTCCCAATAAACTAGTTTTTGATACAATTCAGCCCATTCATTTTTATCGAGCCTATCATTTAACTGCATACCAATTTCTCTAAATTCTTTTTGATAATTAGAAGTAGATTTTGCATTTACTAATTTAGTGGTATCTAAGTTCTTTTTTATAGAAAGTAAAATTTGATTTGGATTTACAGGTTTTATTAAATAATCTGATATTTTAGAACCTATAGCTTCTTCCATAATATATTCTTCCTCACTTTTGGTAATCATAATTACAGGAATACTTGGAAACTTAGCTTTTATTAACTCTAAGGTTTCCAAACCTGATAAGCCTGGCATATTTTCATCCAAAAAAATGATGTCAACACGTTGCTTTTCAAGTAATTCAATTGCATCGTCACCACTTTGAGTTCCAACAACTTCATATCCTTTTTCTTCTAAAAATAAAATATGAGGTTTTAGTAAATCTATTTCATCATCAGCCCAAAGTATGGTTATATTGTTCATGTTTTATTGTTTTAAAGTGGATTCTAAATTAATTCAATTGAGAATACTTCAAAAATAGTACTTTTGAAGCTTCAAATAATTTTTAGTTATTATATTTAACTAATATTAACGCTAAGTAGTATGCCAAGTGTGAATAAAAAGAAAATTTTTAATGATCCTATTTATGGGTTTATAACCTTACCTTATGAAATTATTTTCGACTTAATAGAACATCCTTATTTTCAGAGATTAAGAAGAATTAAACAATTAGGATTAACACATTTGGTTTACCCGGGAGCTTTACATACTAGGTTTCATCATGCTATGGGCACCATGAATTTGATGACTAAAGCCATTGATGTAATTCGCTCTAAAGGACATGAGATTACCGATGAAGAAGCTGTAGGTGTAACTATTGCAATTTTATTACACGATATTGGTCATGGACCATTTTCTCATGCCTTAGAACATAGTATAGTAAATGGTATTTCTCACGAAGAAATTTCTACGCTTTTTATGGATAAACTTAATCAGGAGTTTAAAGGAAAATTGGATGTAGCTTTAAAAATATTTAGAAACGAATATCCTAAAAAATTCTTACATCAACTGGTTTCCGGACAGTTAGATATGGATAGGTTAGATTATTTGCGAAGAGACAGCTTTTTCACAGGTGTTTCGGAAGGGGTTATTAGTACAGAAAGAATCATCACCATGCTTACTGTTCATAACGATCATTTGGCTATTGAGGAAAAAGGAATTTACTCCATAGAAAAATTTATTATTGCCCGAAGATTAATGTATTGGCAGGTTTATTTGCATAAAACCGTTTTATCGGCAGAAAATTTATTGGTAAATATTTTAAAAAGAGCAAAAAGTTTGGCGAATAACAATGAAGAATTATTTTGCACGCCATCTTTAAGAACTTTTTTGTACGCTCAACATAATTTATCATCTTTTAAAAACAACCCTAAATTATTGGATGAATTTGCTAATTTAGATGATTATGATATAATGACTTCGGTAAAAGTTTGGCAAAAATCTGATGATAAAATTTTAGCTAAATTGTGTAAAATGATGGTGAATAGAAACTTATACAAAGTAGTTATAAATGATACTCGCTTAGCTAAAGATGAACTTAATACAATAAAAGAAAAATTTTCTAAACAGTTAAAAATATCAGAGAAAGAAATAGAATATTTTGTTTTTCAGGATGCTATAGAAAACAATGCCTACAACCCTAAAATGGATAAAATAAATATTTTATTAAAAAACAACACAGTAAAAGATATTTCTGAGGCAGCAGATACCTTGAACATATCTTCATTGGCAAGGCCAGTTAAGAAATGGTTTGTATGTTATCCTAAAAAATAGATTTTTGAAATAAATCATTAGAAATTACTTCTCAGCAATCATTTTTTTTATCAATTTTTTCAGAATAAAATCTAAAGCAATGTAGCAAATGGACAGACAAATAGCAGATACTAAAAGTGCGTGTTCAAAACTAAAATATAAGCTACCAACATAAAAAGTTAGTGCTCTAATAATAGTTGTTGTAATATTAAAATACAGTAAAATATCTAACCTGTCAATAATATTAGAAATTGATCCAACAGGAGAAACCAAATTGTTGAATAATACTAGAATAGCAAAGTATTTTATCATTTCTCCTGCTTGTCGCCAATCATTTCCAAACCATTCAAAAGCATATGGAGCAGCTAATGAAAGTAAAATTAAAAGAGGAATAAGTGCCCAAAACATTTTTTTTTGAATTCGATAAGTGAGTGATAAAAAGCCTTTTTTATCATGATTAAAAAGTTCGCTTGCTCGTTGGTAAAAAACCCTAGAAATGGCAGCAACTAATAATCCAATAGGAATACTTACTACTTTTTCTGCCATAAAATAATACCCTGCGGTTTTTTCTGTAAAAAAGAATATAATAAAGATAGGAGTACCGTTAGAGACAATAGCACTCAATATGCCCGATAATGTATAAAAAGTAAGGTAATCTTTGTATTTTTTTCCTATGGTTTTTAAATTAACAAAAGTGATTGTTTTTACAGCCTGCCAAAAAGAAACAGGAAGCTTAATAGCTAACAATACAAAAGCAACAATATTAGAAAGTACGTTGGCAATTATTAATCCGCCTGATAGGTAACCTAACCAACCAAAAGCCACACCACCTGTAGAGTTAACCCCCGATTTAAGTATATCAGAGGAAGATATGGTTTTATATCCTTTGTGTTTATTAAAATAGTATTGGGTAGTTCTTATTAATCCACCAAAAAAAATGGCTAAAGGGAGTAGCAAAATAAAAATTCCCATACTGGATTTATTGAGCCATACCAATATGGTTTCATGAAAAAAATAAATAAAAATAAAAAGCAGAACATTAAACCAAAAACTAATAAAGGTAGCTAAGCTCCAAAGTGTAATAGCTGACTTCTCTTCTTTTTCTATTACAATTGCAGCATCGTACCTGCCAGTGCTAAGCATTGAAAGCACCATGAAAAGAGCCATAAAAAGGGAGTAAGCACCAATTTGTTCGGCAGAATATAATCTTGTAATAATGGGTAGTGCCAAAAAAGCTATGGCATGTACTATTATTTGTCCAACAATTAACGTAGTAACATGTTTACTAAATTCTGAGCGGGCTATAAATGTTGGAAATTTTATCAAAAGAAATGTGTTTTTAGCCTTATTAACGGACAAAAATTAATTAATTACATATCTGGTGTAATTCCCATAGGGTTATAAACTGGAGGACAAGATTTAGAGCCTTTTTTCAATATCATAAACCTAACCTTTATGATAAATGGTCTGGAACGAGTATTGAAATAATCATGAGTAGATTTAATGTGGTTAAACTCATAAATAGCAAATATTGGTGTTTCTATCATGGGCATAATTATTAATCTTTTGCCTGTTTTAAAGCCCATTCCGAAAAAGTAATGCAGCTCACCAACAAAATCGGAAACAAACTCGTGGGGCTGACCTAAAATTACACCACCATTATTTCTACTTTTAATGAAAAAATAATCGGCATTAAGTCCAATTCCGTTTACTATAAATGTTTTGTCAGACATGTCGTATCTGTTACCTATATTAAAGTTTAAAGAAGCTGCATGACTGCTATAAGAAGCTTCAGTTTGCTGTGTAGCAACTAAACTATTATTTAAAAATGTGGCAGATTCAAAATTTTCGCCACCTCTAAACCATTTGTAAGAAAGACCATAATCTATGTAATTAATTACTTTTTTATCGTTCATTCTAAACATACCTATTTCGGCAAATAGGCCAAACTTTCCTGTTGGTTTTGCAGCAAAATCTTGAGTAAATGTTTGATTTAAAGAATCGGTATAATCAATACTTTCTTCTTGTGTAAGGTAAGGAAACATATAAGTTGTTCCTAATCCAAAGTACCAACCTTTGTCAATATTTTCAGCACCTGTACCATAAAGACCACTACCTTTACCTGGTTTGTAAGTCTGACCAAAAATAAACATTGGCAAACAGCAAGCTATTAATAAAATCAGTTTATGCATTATTTTTAATTTAGAAGTTGATAAAGACAAAACTACATAAAGAAGTTGTTTAAAGCCCTCTCTATAAATTAAAAAATGTTTCTTTTTTCACACTACATCGTTATTTTCTCTAACCATAACCTACGGCTATGTTTCTCAAAAATGCCTCGTATTGCAAAAAAATAATTCATTTTCATGGTTATATTTGGACTTTAAACAACTTCCTTTTTAGGTAGAAAATCTTCCATTAATGGTAAGAGAAATAAACGAAGGGAAACTGATTAAATTGTTTTGATTTTGTTGGCATATTTAATTATGAAAAAACCAGCAAAACTTGCTATAACAGAAGCAAATAAAACACCCATTTTAGCTTCTTCAATATAAACTTTATCAACAAAGGCTAAACCACCAATAAATAATGACATGGTAAAGCCAATGGCAGCCAAAAAGCCTACTCCTAAAAGATGAACTTTGTTCATTCCATCAGGAAGAGTAACCCATTTAAATTTTAAGAGGATAGAAATTAATCCATAAACACCTAGTACTTTTCCTACCAATAAGCCCAAAAAAACGCCAAAAAATACAGGGCTAACTATTTGATTAAATGATTCGCTAGAAAAAACTATTCCTGCATTACTTAGGGCGAATATGGGCATAATAACGAAAGCAACTATTGGATACATTCTGAGTTCTAACCTTTGTAACGGTGTAAGAGCACTTTTAGAGTAATCTCTAATATCTTGTATAATTCGTAATTGATTTGGTGTAACAGCAGGATTGTTGTTAGGTTCTTCCTCTTCAAATTTGAAAATTAAATTCTTAATGCGTTTGGTATATTCTTTTTCAGCAATTTTAACATTTACAGGTATAGTCATTGCAGCCATAACAGCAGCAATAGTTGCGTGTACGCCCGACATTAAGAATGCCAACCACAATCCACCAATTCCAATTATTGCATAGTAGATAGTATTTCTAATACCAATAAGGTTAGAAAAAATTAATATCAGCATAAAAACCCCACCTGTTGCTAAGCTTAGAAAATTAATATCTGAGGTGTAAAAAAAAGCAATTACTAGTACTGCTCCAATATCATCAACAATAGCAAGCACAGTAAGAAAAATTTTTAAAGAGAGAGGTACTTTATTTCCTAATAAGTATAGTACTCCCAAAGCAAAAGCAATATCAGTTGCCATAGGAATTCCCCAACCATCAGCAGTAGCTCCTGAAGGATTGAAAATTAAATAGATAATAGCAGGTAATATCATTCCACCTATAGCTGCTGCAATAGGTAGAATAGCATTTTTAGGATTCCGAAGTTCTCCAGCAACTATTTCTCTTTTTAATTCTAGTCCAACCACAAAAAAGAAAACAGCCATTAAGCCATCATTAATCCAATGGTGAAGATTTTTATTGATGTAATGACCATTAAAACCAATAGAAAACTCTAATTCCCATAGTTCATGAAACTGGTGAGACCATAATGAATTGGAAAGAATGATAGCTAAAATTGCTGAAGAGAAAAGTACAATTCCACTAGTGGTACTACTTTTTATAAACTGCTGAATAGGGTTAATTATCCACTTATCAACTGGTGTGACTTTCATATGGTATTTTTTCAAATTAGTACATCACAAATTTAAGGTAATGAGTTTTGTTAGCCTAATTTTTAAAATTATCAAAACTTAAAAAAACTAAAATCAACCAAAAAATTAGTGTAAAATTTTAAAGACAAGTTCTTTTGTAAGTTCACCGCTAGATGAAGAAACATTGTTTACTCCTTTAGATTTTAGGTCATATTCTCTAATATATTCAATTACTTTTACGGCTTTTCTAATGTCGTAATTTTTAGCTGCAAGCTGATAATCTTTCACAAAAAAAGGATTAACTTTTAGAGCAGAAGCAATATTTCTTGGGCTTTTATCTTTAGTGTAATGGTATTTAAGTATAGCAGTAAAAAACATGTATAAAACAGCTAAAGTAGCTTGTATAGGATGTTCTTTTTCGTTCTTTGCAAAATGGTTGATAATTTTATTGGCTTTAAGAATGTCTCTTGCTCCAATGGCATTATTAAGCTCAAACATGTTAAAGTCTTTACTAATACCAATATTTTTCTCGACTATATCTGCATTAATAACAGTACCTTCGGGGATGTTAATGGTTAATTTCTCAAGTTCGTTGGCTATTTTACCTAAATCTGTCCCTAAAAATTCAGCAATTAAATGAGTTGCCTTAGGGGCTATTGTATAGTTTTTGTCTTTAAGGTAATCATTAATCCAAGCGGGTACTTGGTTGTCATAAATTGGTTTAGATTCAAAAAAGACACTTTTTTTATTAAGTTTTTTAGTGATGCCTTTTCTACCATCTAAGGTTTTGTATTTATAACAGAAAACCAACACAGTGCTTTTAGTAGGATTGTCTAAATAAGCTTCTAGCTGATCTATTTGTTTTACTAAATGCTGAGCCTCTTTTACAATTACCACATTATGGTTTGCCATCATTGGGTAGCGCTTGGCGGAAGCTATAATAGTAGAAATGTCGGTATCTTTACCATAAATAATTTGCTGATTAAATTCTTTTTCAGCTTCATCTAACACATTTTTTTCAATGAAATTACTTATCAAATCTATATAAAAAGGCTCTTCACCACATAAAAAATATATAGGGTGGTAAACCTTGTTTTTTAAATCTTTAAGTATATCGTTGTAAGTCATTAATCTTCAGAGTAAGAGAATTTAAGATGTTTAACACTCATTCCGTGATTTCTAATTTCTTCTAATGATTGAATTCCAATTTTTATATGTTCCTCTACATAACTCTGAGTAACTAATTGGTCACTTTTATCAGTTTTAACACCTTCGGGAATCATTGGCTGGTCGGAAACTAATAACAGTGCTCCTGTAGAAATTTTATTGTGAAAACCTGTAATAAACAAAGTGGCAGTTTCCATATCAATAGCCATTGCTCTAATTTTTCTCAAATAAGTTTTAAATTCTTCATCATGTTCCCAAACTCTTCTGTTGGTGGTATAAACGGTACCTGTCCAGTAATCTTTTTTAAACTCTCTTATGGTGGTAGAAACAGCTCTTTGTAAGGTAAAAGCGGGTAGAGCAGGTACTTCTGTAGGAAAATAATCGTTAGATGTTCCTTCGCCTCTTATGGCTGCAATGGGTAAAATATAATCGCCAATATTATTTTTCTTTTTTAATCCGCCACACTTACCTAAAAATAGACAAGCTTTTGGGGTAATGGCACTCAATAAATCCATAATGGTTGCAGCATTGGCACTTCCCATACTAAAGTTAATAATGGTTATTCCATCAGCAGTAGCATTCGGCATGGCTTTATCTTTACCTTCAACAGAAACGTTTTTTATCTTAGCAAAATACTCTACATAATTACTAAAATTGGTTAATAATATATACTGACCAAAATCTTCTAAGGCTTTTCCTGTATAGCGTGTAAGCCAATTTTTAACAATGCTTTCTTTTGTAACCATAATTTCTTTTTTAGAAAAACGAAATTAAGCAATATAATTTTTCGCTATTCATTATATCAAATTAAATCTAAAAAATTCCTCTAGGCTTATTCTAGAGGTTCTACTTTCACCTCTCCTTTAGGAGAGGTCGAAACTACTAATAGTAGTTTCGGGTGAGGATAAAATAAGTTTAGGTTTAAACTTATTTTATTCTTACGATTAACCTAACTTTGATGCTTTATTAGAAATAGCATGCAAAAAAAATCGCCCAATAAAAATTTAAACAGAGTAAGCCGACTAAAAGTTGATGCAGCTGATGAATTGTTAAATTTTCTTTTACAGCATATTAAGGATAAAACCAGAAATAAGGTTAAAGGAATGTTAGCAAGAAAACAGTTTATGGTTAATGATAAGATTATAAAACAATTTGACCATGCACTAAAAGTAGGAGATATTGTTAAAGTGAGTTGGGATAAGCCTTTTAGAGAACTTTCTTACCAAGGAGTAAAAGTAGTTTTTGAAGATGAAGACATAATTGTTGTAGATAAAAAAAGTGGTTTATTGTCAATTTCTACAGGAAAAACTAAAATGCAAACGGTTTATAAAACCATTACCCATCATGTTCAGCTCGATGATCCTTTGGCAAAAATATTTGTTGTACATCGGTTGGATAAAGATGCATCTGGATTAATGGTTTTTGCAAAAAATAAAAACAGTCAGGTTTCACTTCAAAAAGATTGGGATAGAACTATTGCTAACAGAAAATATTTAGCAGTTACCCAAGGAACCATGGAGAATGATGAAGGAAAAATTGTGAATTACCTTAAAGAAAACAAAGCGTTAATGATGTATGTTGTTGCCAACAAAAGTGATGAAGCTAAATTGGCAGTAAGTCATTACCAGGTAATTAAGAAAAATGAATTTTATACTTTATTAGAAGCTCACCAAGAAACAGAAAGAAAAAACCAATTGCGTGTGCACATGAAAAGCCTCGGACACCCAATTATTGGCGACAAAAAATATGAAGCTACAGAAAACCCTATAGGCAGATTAGCACTTCATTTAAAGCAGTTAGCTTTTATCCATCCTATAACCAAAAAAGAAGTTGTTTTTGAAACCAAAGTACCAGATGATTACTTAAAATTTTTTAGAAGTAGGTTTTATCAGTAACGGTATTTTCTTCAACGTTTAGTATATGAAAAGTAGGTGATTTCAAAGTACTAAACTTTCGGTTAAGCACAAAGTGTGATGCGAGCCAAAACCCTTGGATTTAGTGAAATTCCGCCTATTATTTATATACATTGTTAGCTGTTCGCCTTTCTTTATAGTACAAAATACCACCAATTTGTCATGAAATTTTTAAACTAGTCATACTTAAACTTCCAGCCAATAGTTTGTCATTAAAAAGGTTAATAGACTCATCTTTTTCTTGAAGACCAAGACTGTATATTAATGGTAAATAATGGTCTGGAGTGGGAATTGCTAACTGAAATGCTTTGGATTGCTTATGGTAATCGATGAGTGGTTGGTAATTTCCATCGAGTAAATAATTATTGATAGCTGATCTTGCTTCAACTGCCCAATCATAGCCATAATCGTCTTTATGTGCGTTTGCAAAATCAACCATACCTAAATTGTGAATAATATTACCACTGCCTATTATTAAAATTCCTTTATTACGTAGGATGCTTAATTGTTGTGCTAATTTGTAGTGTTGTTGTGGAGATTTATTATAATCGATGCTCAACTGAATTACGGGTATATTAGCTTCTGGGTAAAGGTGTTTTATTACGCTCCAAGCACCATGGTCTAAACCCCATTTTTCATCTAACTCTACCAAAGCGGGCGATAAAAGTCTTTTGGTTTCTTGAGCGAGAGACGGACTTCCTTTTGCTGGATATTGAACGTCAAATAAGGCTTGTGGAAAACCACCAAAGTCGTGAATTGTTCTTGGCATTTCCATAGCTGTCACTTTAGTGCCATTTGTAAACCAGTGGGCAGATACACAGAGTATAGCATTAGGAGTTGGTATTGTTTTGGCAATATCTCTAAAGCCCTTTACAAATTCATTTTCTT
The DNA here is from genome assembly GCA_965284565.1 of Vicingaceae bacterium. Lineage (GTDB taxonomy): Bacteria > Bacteroidota > Bacteroidia > Flavobacteriales_E > Vicingaceae > BRH-c54. The sequence continues at coordinate 120,958 of OZ260100.1, read as the reverse complement.
CAATGGCATTCATAGGGCTGCCATGACCTAAAAATAGAACAGGCATTTTCTCTGTTAGTGGAAAACCTTCTGATATTTTAGCTAAATCATTTAATTTCATACCTAAACATGTAAAAGGGAGTAGACCCATTATTTTAAGAAACTCTGTTCTCTTCATTTTAAAGTCAATTGTAATTCCTTATAAAATCAGAAAGTAACAGACAAAGCCTGCTACTTTCAAAGGTTATTTTGAAGCATAAACCATTGACAAGAATTGTTTTGCAGAGGTGGGTTTTCTTCCCAATAGATTTTCTAGATCTGAATTTTCAACTGTAAATTCTCCTTGTTTAATGGCCGTTGAAAATCCTGCAAACATACCTACATAATCCGCAGGAACATTGGCATTAGTTAAGGTTTCTATATAAACCTCCGTACTTGGGCTGGTGTACGTAACTTCTTTTCCAGCAATCTCACTTAAACTTGTGGCCATTTCTCCAACAGATACGTTTTCGGTATTGCTGAAATTGTACACTTTGTTTTCGTGTCCTTCGGTCATCATTACATTGGCAGTGGCTTCTGCCATATCATCTCTTAAAGCAAAAGCAGCTATGGTATCTCCTGCGGGTAAAAACACTCCTGTTTCCATCACTTTTTCTCCAAAAAACCAAGGCAGTAAATCCATATACAAATTGTTTCTCAAAATTGTATAGTGCATACCACTGTTTTTAATCCAATTTTCGGTAGCTATATGTGAGGCAGCAACAAAAGCAATGGGTGAAGTTTCGGTTTCGTTTTTGCGTACAAAACTTGTATACACGATATGTTTTACGCCAGCTTCTTTTGCAGCCTCTATTACGTTATGATGCTGCTGGTCTCGATTTACTATATCTGAACCTGATATCAAAAGTAGTTTGTCTATTTCTTTGAAAGCATTTACCAATTGCTCGTAATTATCATAGTCGCCAATTCGAATTTCAATATCTTTATTTTTTAAGTCAGCTGCTTTTTCTTCATCTCTTACCAATGCGACTATATTGGTTGAAGAAACACCTTTTTTTAAAAGAAAGTCAATGGTTGATTTTCCGTAATTTCCTGTCGCTCCTGTTATTAGTATCATGAGTTTTATGTTTTAATTATTTTGTGAGAATAGGTGCCTTTTTACTTCTTCCCCAAGCTATAAACCCAGCAAGAACAAGAAAGAAAATGTTCATTCCTATAAGTGATGCTTCTCCTCTTGATATATGAAATACACTTGCTGCAATCATTAATGCAATGGTGCCATAAGCCGCAAAAACCGTTAATTTTGGTTGTATTCTTAAGGCTGCTGGCAAAACTATACCTATGCCACCTAGTAGATCTACGATTCCTGTGAACTTTAATAAACCAGGATTATCAAGTGCCCAAGGCAACATTTTTGCTGTTTCTTCAATGGGTTGAAATAATTTGGCATAACCTGCCCAAATTAGGGTTAAAGAAATTAAGCCTTGTGCTACCCATAAAGCAATGTTTAGCCATTTTGAATTTACTGTTGATGTCATTTTTATATTATATTAAGTTATTAATAATACAAATGTCCGAACAACTGAACAGATAAAAATTAAGGTATCTTAAGAAATCACAGCTTATGATTTAACTGTATCTTTTTAATTTTTAAGTAGTCAATATTATGCTTGTTGGGTTCGACTATAAGTGGCAGTACATTAGTTAGAATACCAGAAGATTCGGCAATTGTTTTTATTTTCTCTGGATTATTTGTCAATAGATTTATGGATGAAACCCCTAAAAAATCAATTACATTAGCAACGATATCAAAATTTCTTAAGTCGGTTTCAAAACCCAACGAGTGATTGGCAGCAATGGTATCTTGCCCTTGGTCTTGTAGAGCGTAAGCGTTCACTTTGTTGAACAAGCCTATTCCTCTACCTTCTTGTTTCAAGTATACAATTACCCCTTCCTGTTTTTCTGAAATCATTTTCATGCTGGCTTCCAGTTGTTCTCCGCAATCACATTTCAATGAGGTGAACACATCTCCTGTTAAACACTCAGAATGCACCCTTACTAGGACATCTCTTTTTGCTTTTAGATTTCCCATGTAGACGATAAGATGTTCTTTGGAATCTTCCTCACTTTTGAAAGAAACAATGTTAAATATACCATGCTTTGTAGGCAATTTGGCATTTTTAGAGAAGCTTACTTTTCGGCTGTTAGATTTCATGCTTTATTAAATAAATGAGCAATCTTTCTTGAAAGATTGCTCATAGGACGGCATATTATTCACTTTTGCTTTGTTTCATAAATAATGGCCCAAGTCCGAAGAAAATCATTGGGACAAAAAAGTGCATTGGGACTACCAAGCCAGGAAACAATTCGGGAAACTCTACATCCAAAGGAAGCGTAACTGCCATAGCAGGCAAAATACTTGCAAAGGCAAGGAACATATAAACAAAGTTAATTACCCCTATCCATTTTTCCTTTTTTACTTTGATCAAGATAAAATAGCCTAGAGACATCAAAACCGTTCCAATTAATGAAGAACCAATAATAGCACCTGTGTTCACCACAGCCGAGTAATCTACAAAGAACATATCTTGATAGATATACTGGTATATAACTCCTGCTAATCCAGAAAGAAAACCAGCGACAATACCGTATATTAATAGTTGCTTAGTCATCATTACTTGGTTACAGGAATGGTTACATCCAGCTTGATTTCATTGGATACCTTCTTAGACATTCCCTTCATAGTACCTACACCGAAGTCCATTCTGTTTACAGAAAATTTGGAGGAGAAAGCCTTGCCATCAAATGAAAATGGAATGGTCATTTCTTTCGCTGTACCACGAATGTTCATAGTTCCTGTTACCATATAATTTGCATCATTTTTGGAAACCGACTTGGATTTAAAGGTAATGTTGGGATAAGCCGCAGCATCAAACCATTTATCGCTCACGGCATGCTTATTTTTCATTCCATTTCCAGTATTAATTGAGTTTACATCTAATGTAAAGGAAAAGGTTGAGTTTTCAGGATTATCAGAGTTAAACTGGATATCTCCTTTAAGTTTACTAAAAATGCCTTCCGCATCTGTTCCTGCGAATTTAACCGAATAGCCATCGGCAATTTTCCAGTTAATAGAATTGTTAACAGTGAAGGCAGATAAAAGAAGTACAGATACGGCTACTGCCATAAATTTGGTGATGTTCATTTTTGTTGCTGTCATTTTTATATTATATTAAGTTATTAATAATACAAATGTCCGAACAACCGAACAGATAAAAATTAAGGTATCTTAAGAAATCACTTTCGAGCTAATTTTCGTCTAACATCACTTAAATATTCAGGAGTCATACCTAAGTATGAAGCGATTAGTTTAAGTGGAAGTCTTTGTACAAGGGTTGGATAGGTTTCTACAAAATCTACATATCGTTCTTCGGCTGTTGCGCTTAATAAATTGACTAAACGCTTATTTGTTGTGATTAAATTATTTACTAATTTTTTATTTTGTTCAAGCAAATCATCATAACTCAATTGACTAATATCGCTGTAATTGGTAGTTGTAAGTATTGATATTTCGCTATCTTCAATAGCATCGATAAAAATAGTAGAAGGTTTATTGTTTACAAAACTATCCATATCAGTAATTAACCAATCTTCGGGTGCAAAATGCAAGATGTGTTCTTTCCCGGATTTATCTATTACATAACTTTTCAAGCAGCCACTCATTACTTTATAAACAGAATTACAAGAATCTCCTTTAAATAAAAGAATGGTTCCTTTAGGGATTTGTTTGGTTGGTGAATTATCAAAAATTTTCATTTAATCATGTTGTTTTCTTTGGGCGTTTAGGGTGATAGCTAACGTTTATGTATAAGGAAAGTTGCGTGTTTGTGTGCGAGGATTTTCCGAAGGAAAATCAGCAGCAAGCAAACAAGTAACTGCCTTTGTTTTAGCTAAAATTAGCAATTTTTTTTATACTGTGTTAGGCAACGTTTTTAATTGTTTTTTCAATTTCCAAATCCGTTTTTATTTTCTTTCCGTTTTCTGTAAATTCATAAAGTAATGGTTTGTCGGAAGTTTTTTTTAAATAATTTTTGTCAACGAGTAAGTCTAAATATCTTCTTATTTCTTCTTTTGAATTTGTCGTTGATTTAGCAACTTCGAATACTGAAATGGATATATGCTCAATCGGTTCAGTGCAATTATTTGACTGAATCCATAATTCTTGAAATAGCCTTTTCATTGTTTTAAATCTCAATTTTCCAGATTCCAAGTCCTCAATTATTTCGTAAGTTTCTGTTATATATTTTTCATACGTCTTTTTTGAAACTCCAAAAAACCAACTTTGTTTAGGTTTTTTCGTAATTCGGTCAAATAAAAGTCTTAATTTAAAATCCTTTTCATATTCAGGGAATTGGTCAAAAACTTCCCGCTTTGAAATTTGTCCGCTAAAAAACTTTCTTGCAAGATAAGCAGCATATTGTTTGTCAGATTTTAGTTGGTTTTCGGTCATTTCTCAAATGTTGCCTAACGATTAGGCTATGATTTCGTTGTGGAAAATGTCGAAGACTTTTCCGCTTAGGAAATCAAGCCGAGTAAATGTACAAAACTTTGGTTTTAGCACAAAGTAACAATGAATTATAGCCATTGTTGGGGTTAGTTTTTGTTCTATTTCTATCGACATTTTCTATAATTTATCATAGATATATACTTTGTTTTTGAAGGGTCTGTTTCTCTCAATAAATATGTAAGTCTGGGAAGATTTGCAAAAACCTTTTTAGTTTCTTCAATTATTTTTTGTTCATAATCATTATTAACTATGTCTGTTCCGCTGATTCTAAAAACTTCTAATGTGTTTTTTATAACGTTACCAGAAGAGTCAATCAAGAAATACATATATACAGAAATATTGTAAGTATTCTTTCCAACGGCCGGTTTTAAAATTTTCCAATCAAAATAGTCATATTGGTCAAAAGAGTATTGATTTGTGTCAAGTGGCAATGAACGTGTGAAAAACAGTTGTCTTGTTGTGTCTTTTGAAGCAACATAGGGGATGTCTTGTCCCTTACAGATTATACTGACTAATAAAAAAAATATTGATAGAATTATTTTCATTTTGTAATTAACCCCAACGGTTAGTATATGGTTTTGTGGCGGTTTTTGGAACACAAAACTTTCAACTTGCACCAATGTTTATTTATATATAAAATGTTCATATTTTGCATTTCATCCGCCATAAACTATATACATTGTTAGCAACTTTATTTTATTATTAATTTTTCTACAGCAACTTTAAGTCCTTTATTATCTATTACTTGAACAAAATAAACTCCTGATTGCAATTCTAAATTTAAATTCATTTTATTTGAAAGCAAGTCGGTTCGTACAACTTCTTTACCTATTGTATTATAAATTAAAATTTTTCCACTAATAAAAGAGTTTGAATTCAACACCTCAAATGTCACAATATTGTTGGTAGGATTTGGGTAGATACTCAATTTGGTTCTTAAATTTGTTGAAAATTCATCAGTTGATAAAACAATAACACTATCCAGATTTATATTTCCGTGAGCCTGTATTATTTGCCAATCATTTGGAGTTGTACATTCTGTGCCTAAAGCAGCACCTAAAAATTTTAATTTCAAATTCGTATTAGCAACATTAATTCCCCCAGGGGTATGTTGATTGCCAGCCTTTAATAAATCCCAACTCCCATAAGAAGTTTGCAGGCTCATTATTAGCTGATTACAACTGTCTATTTGTTGTCCTATAGCAACAAATTTTGAAAGGGTAGTTGAATTCCAAGAAGAAACATAAGGTGCTCCGAAATAGTTGGAAGTAGAGTTGCAGGTGGTATTTCCGCAGCAAGGAGAGTTACAAGTTGATCCAAAAGAGTCGTTTGTATGAACATAAATGTTCGAGTTGGTTAGGTTATAATTTTCAAAATTCTCTAATGCAGAAATAAATTCCTGATTAATATGGTCTAAATGAAAATGAGGAACAATAAATTGAAGTTTCGCATTTACATTTGAAATATTAAAATTATTCTGAATAACACTATCAACTAAATTAGCATCTACAGCTGCTCCAGGTGTTGTTAAGTTTGTGTTGTTTCTGTAAAACTGAATATCTGTTTCTTCACCATATCCCGTTCCAAATATCCAAACAGTATCATTTATTCCTTTTAGTAAAAGAATATTAGAGGTATTAAAGATATTTGAATTAGAGTGTAGTTCTGAATGAACAACATAGACTTCATTTACGATAACTGGCTCAATACCAGTATCCAATTGACAAAATGCACTATTATTTATTAAGAAAATACTTGATAATAAATAGATATAACTTATTTTTTTCATAAAAATGAATTTTAGTAATTATACTAAAGTAATTCCGAAAGGTTTAATTTTTTATTGTTGCTAACGGTTAGTATATGGCAAGTAGGGCAGTAGAAAGCAATAAACTTTCAAATTTGCACTGAGCCAAAGCGTTGTATTTTGTTTTTAATTTATTCATTCTTAAAAGCCAAATCAACGATTTGGCGGTGTTGGTAAATGGCACTTAACTTTATTTAACCACTGGTTGCCCTATTTGCTATATACAGTGTTGTGAGTAGTTTTTATTCAAAGCATACAATTTTAGATTCTGAATAATCAGTTACTTCTATTACTTTTCCTGATTCAGCATTTATGACTATTACTTTTCCAATCCAACCGTTTTTCTTTGTCTGTTTTGTTTCAGACTTTAAAATCCAAGTCCAAATGTTTTTTTCAAGATTATAATCTAGATCTAAACTAGATATGTTTAAAAGCGGCTCCATTTCTCCACTTGATATATTAGGTGTACTTCTTTCCCAACCGGATTCTTTACATGACTTTTTAAACTCCGGATTTTCCATTGCAATTGAAATGGCTGAACAATAGTCAATTATATTATTAGCATTATTATTTGTTTCTATATCAGGGAACTCAGGTTTTGTTTTTAACTGTCCTTCTGAATTGTAAGTCAAGGTAAACCTGTCATAAAAAACAGAGTCTATTAGAAGTTTATATCTAAGAGAATATTTAAGATCATTACACCCTTTAGAACCTGGAGCAATAGTTACTGAATAAAGTTCTAATTTTTTAAATAGTTCTTTCCCTGCCCTTTTCTCTATTTTAGTGAAGATTTCGTCAATAACAACTTTGTCCTTTTTGGGAATATCATTAAAGTTTACGGACTTGGAATATAATTTATATCCTTTGCATTGTTGAACAGGAACAGACCAAACTGAAAAGTCATAGCTATGTCTTTGTTGTCCACAATAAAAATCTAGGCTAGATTGACTAAGTAAATTTAGCGGTAGTAGAAAACTGAGATAGATTATAGTCTTAGACATAATTTATTTTATCATAATTACTCACAACGGTTACGTATAAGCGTAGTGCGGGTTTTCGAAGACGAGATTTTCATTTTACCCAAGATTTTATTACTTGATGAAATCTTTAATTTATTAACAAATCCCGCATTACGCTTATACAATGTTGGGCATAGTTATTTTAGTAATTCCTCTAAATATTTTGCCCTTATCAGTCTTTCTTTTTTATTATTGACTCCTTCTTTTGCGGCAATTCTGTATTCTTCTGGTAGATTATCGTTGAAATTTAAGAGTTTTTCTTTAATAACTTGAGAGTCAATTTCTAAAATAGCTGGTTCTTTTGCAAACAAACAAATTAAGGTAAATACGTTCGCCTTATTATACCAATATGAACTTTCTTTAAGTTTTAAATCCAAAACCTTTTTAGCAGAATTTTCTAATTCATTAAAAATTCTATCTTTTTCCGCAAAACTCTCGGCATATTCATCTAAATATCTAGATGCAAAATCATTCCTATTAAAATAATCACTAAATACTGTAGAAACGACATTTATGGTAAACATTAGATGTACCTGTCTAGTAAGCTGATATGAAGTAAATATTTTTTTCTCTAATATTAGCTTTTGATAATATTTACTTTTATTAACCAAAGCCCAATCTACAAAAGATTGAGGAATATTGGGGTCGTGTTGTAATGGTAGAATATCAAATTCCTCAAGATCATCATCCTGAAAATCAATTTCTTTACACATTGATTTAGAAAATAGCATAAATTCAGAAGATGCATATTCTGTAGATAATTTCTCAACTGTAGATAAAGCGTAAAATGTTCTATTTAAACGTTGGAAAATCTCTATTATACGTGGGTCATCATTATCAATATCTAAATCAATTATGGGTATTTGATACTTCAAAAACCTTTCTTTTATTGAAGAGTCCAATTCAGAAAAATATTTACCATCAACCTGATATTTATCTCGTATATATTCAAATATTGAATTCATTCTTTGTTGACCATCAACAATACAAGATGTTGTCGTCATTGTCTCTAAATCAATATTGCCTTTTGCTATGAAGATTTGTGGAAATGGATAGCCTAATAAAATTGTTTTGATAAAATCAACTTTATGAACTTGGCGCCAGACTAAATTTCTCTGAAAATAGGGCGACATAATTAGTCTTTTATTTTTTATTTCATTTACAAGGTCAATTAGTTCTTTTGACCTAACTTGATATTTCGTCATATTTTTTCGGATTTTTAATGTACTCTTCGATACATTCTGTTTGTTTATATTCAAAGAAGTATTCTGATGAATATATTCCTCCATTTATGTTTTTAAAAAGCTCGAAATATCCATTAGATAAACTATTGAAAAAATCAAGCCATTTAGATTTCATCTCTGATTTAGGCATAAAAAACGGATTTATAAATCCATTTTTTAGACTTTTAATAAATTGTTTGTCAGTTCTCTGCCCTTTATAAATAGGGAATACCTCCAGATTCCCATATCCTCTACTTACTTCGTGAGAAATCTCGCAGAACTTGTTGTAAAGAGGTAAGCTAATGACTGCAATATCTAAATCTGAAACGCCAGGTTCAAAAGGTTTATCTTTGAAGAAACTCAATCCTGTTTTACCCGAGCCAACTATTTCTATTGATGAAAAAGGTATGTCAAATGCAGTACTTATTGAATTCTTAATATAGAATTCAGCATCTTGATTCTCTTTAAATATCTCGGTTGTATATGACAAGAAAATTTTCCGAGCTATAGCTTGATTACTATCCCCTTTGTCAATTCCTGATTTTATTCCTTTTATTACTGTCATTTTTTAATTATGCCCAACGTTTAGTATAACAAGCGTAGCATCCCGCAGGGGTGCTATGATTTGTTATACAGTGTTAGCTGCTGCCTTTATTCATTTTTCAATTGTGTTAGGTCTGTCAATTTCTCTCCGTCATATTTCCATAGATTGCCTTTTCTACCGCCAAACCAAATATTTCCTTTTTTGTCTTCTATGATTGTTCTTATTGAAATTCCTGATAACTCTTCAAACGGTGTGAATTCTCCATTTTCATAATAGCAAATAGCTGCTCTATCGCTACCAAGCCAAATTTTTCCGTTAGAGCTTTGCAAAATAACAGCAATATTGTTGCTGCATAATCCATTTTCTTCGTTGAAGTTTGTAAAAGTGTTTCCGTCAAATTTGTCCAATCCACCATTTCGATTTCCGTTTGTCCCTACCCAAATATTACCTTTTATGTCTTGATAGAGGTAGCGAACCATATTATCACTTAATCCATTATTATTTTTGAAATCCTTAAATGTTTCTCCATCAAAACGAGTTATTCCGCCATTACTCATTGAAGCAAACCAAATATTACCGTTCTTGTCCTCTATGATACTTTGTATGACGTTGTGATGAAGACTGTCTTCATATTTTCTGCCTTTGTCAGCTAAAATATTATCAAATGTTGTTCCGTCATATTTATAAGCCCCGCCACCCGAAGTTCCAATCCAAAATGTCCCGTTTTTATCTTGGATAATCGAATTAGCTTGATTAGGGTTTACAGTTGGGTAGATGTTTTTGTACCATTCGCTGCTTGTGTCTATATATGGAAGTGAAATTTGAGTAAATGTTTTACCATCATAATTGCACAAACCTTTATTAGTTGCTAACCAAATTATTCCTTTGTCATCTTCAATAATATCCCATATTTGGTTAGTACAAAGTCTATTTTTTTCATTAAAGTTTGAAAATTTCTCTCCGTCATATTTATAAAGTCCTTCGGTTGATGTTCCAAACCATAAGTTTCCATTATTATCTATTAGACTACTTGTAACAATGTCAGCATCAGTAAAAACTTTGGGTTCTTTTATTTCAATACTTTTACTTTTCTGTCCATTGCAGGAGGAAAATAGAAGTAGAATTAATAATGTAGACAAAGGAAATTTCATTTTTATGTTCTTTTGGTTGCAGCTAACGCATGTGTATGAAACGTGCATTTCCGTTTCAAGTACTGATAAAAGTAATAATTTTTGCCAAAGTTCCAGTTTAGTACAAAACAAATAAACAGAACTAAAGCAAACCAACCTATGCAAGGATGCAACTTGCAATTTATTTGCTTGTAGCACAAGCAAAAATTATGGCGTAAACTGATAAAGTTTCAAGTAACTAACCAAGCTAGCAACCGCATGTTTTCATACATAATGTTACCTGTAGGTTATTTTTTTTTAAGATTAAAATTCATAAAAGGCATTACCCGAAACAATTTTCTATTATTTGCTGCATAGTTTATTAGACCAAACTGAAATCCATGAAGGCTTTTAGTTAAATTAAAACATGAAAAGGAAACTCCATTTAGTTCATCAGCAGCACATAGAATACCAGAAATGATTACACCATTTACTTTTTCTGAGTTGATAACTACTCCTCCAATAGCAAGTCCATTAATGATTTTTGATCCAATCATATCAAAAGGTGTCGTTCCAAAAAGACTTATTAATACACCATTTGTTGTATCAACAAAAGCTGCAACCCCAACAATCTGGAGGCCATTTATTTCGGATGCTAATAAAAATGGAGTAATTGAAATCCCATTTATTTTAGTAGAAAATGTATAAATACTTCCAAACTGGAGTCCATTCATTAAGCTGTCAGTAGTACCAATAAGTCCAAAAGAAATACCATTGACTCTTTTATTGAATGCCAATCCAGCAACATTAAATGAAAGGCCATTAACTTTATCAACATTATTGTCAATTAAGTTTAATCTGACTCCATTGTATTTATTTGAGTTTCCAAAGCAAATCCCATTATTTTTTATTCCAAAACTAAAATGTCCATTCTGTCCTATTAGGAAAGTAGGCAGGAGGATAAGTAATAAAATGACGACATGTTTTACAGACATGGATTGGTTTTAATATTTGTATCTACGTACTTACAGGTAACAACCGGATAAACGTACCGGTACGTTTATCCGCATTGTATCTTTTTCCCAAATATATTAAATCTATTTAAATCAACCCATTTTTAGCATTATTAAGTTTTTGATGATAAAATTTTAATTATTAGAAGGTGATGTATTCATAGTTAAGTTGTTTAAAAGCATAAAAAAGCCTCAGCATTGCTGAGGCTTTTTTGTTTTATGCATTATTAATAAATTCCTTATTTAAGAACAGCTCTAGAAATAACAATCTTTTGTACTTCGCTAGTTCCTTCATAAATCTGAGTGATTTTAGCATCTCTCATTAATCTTTCTACATGGTATTCTTTTACAAAACCGTAACCACCATGTACTTGAACAGCTTCTGTAGTTACCCACATAGCTACTCTAGAGGCAAAAACTTTAGCCATAGCTCCTTCTTTATCAAAGTTTTGTTTTTGGTCTTTTAAGTAAGCAGCTTTTAAACATAATAAACGAGCAGCTTCAATTTCTGTAGCCATATCTGCCAATTTAAAGGCAATAGCTTGGTGTTGATGAATTGGTTTACCAAAAGCCTCTCTTTCTTTAGAGTAAGCCAATGCTAATTCATAAGCTCCAGAAGCTATTCCTAATGCTTGTGAAGCAATACCAATTCTACCTCCAGAAAGTACAGACATCGCGAATTTAAAACCAAATCCATCTTCGCCAATACGGTTTTCTTTAGGTACTTTCACATCATTAAACAATAAAGTGTGTGTATCAGAAGCTCTAATTCCCATTTTATTTTCTTTGGCTCCTACTTTAAATCCTTCCCATTCTTTATCAACAATAAAAGCATTAATTCCTCTGTGTCCCTTAGCAACATCAGTTTGAGCAATAACAATGTAGTAAGATGCCGAACCACCATTGGTAATCCAGTTTTTTGTTCCATTTAATAAATAATGGTCGCCCATATCAATAGCTGTAGTTCTTTGCGAAGTAGCATCCGATCCAGCCTCAGGTTCTGATAAACAGAAAGCTCCAATTTTTTCTCCAGTTGCACAAGGCACTAAATATTTTTGTCTTTGTTCTTCCGTTCCATATTTTTCAATTCCCCAGCAATAAAGTGAATTATTTACCGACATTACCACAGAGGTAGATGCATCTACTTTACTGATTTCTTCCATAGCCAATACGTAAGAAATAGTGTCCATTCCGCCACCACCGTATTTCGGATCAACCATCATTCCTAAGAAACCTAGTTCTCCTAATTGTTTTACTTGCTCAGCAGGAAATTCTTGTTTCTCATCTCTTTCTATTACTCCTGGTTTTAATACGTTTTGTGCGAAATCTCTAGCAGCATCTCTAACTGCTAAATGTTCTTCTGTTAATTGAAAATCCATAACTTTTATATTGTTTTTGTTAAAATAGTAATTAAATTGCAAGGTAATATTTTACTTCATTTTATGTCTGAAAAACACCTAATTTTGAAGTGTTACAAAACTAATAGATTTATTCAAAAAGTAACAGTTTTATGAAAGAAAATTACCATGCAATAGGATTAATGTCGGGTACATCTTTAGATGGTTTAGATGTTGTTGAAGTTATTTTTAATTATTCTATTGAAAATCAATGGAGTTTTAGGATTTTAAACGCTAAAACTTTTTCTTATGAAAAAACACTTAATCAACACTTAAGCAACTCAAAAAAATTATCAGGACAAGATTTAATGTTATTAAGTAATCAATTAGGTAGTTTTTTCGGGAAGTCTATTAATAATTTTATTAAAGAAAAAAATATTATTAAATCTGAAATTGATTTTATAGCTTCTCACGGACATACTGTTTTTCATCAACCCGCTAAAAATTTTACTTTACAAATTGGTAATGGAGCTGAAATTGCTGCTAAAACAAGTATAAATGTGATTTGCGATTTCCGTTCTACAGATGTTGCTTTAGGCGGGCAAGGAGCTCCGTTAGTTCCTGTTGGAGACAAGCTTCTTTTTAGCGATTATGATGTATGTCTTAACCTAGGAGGAATTGCCAATTTATCTTTTTTACAACAACAATCTATTGCTTACGATGTTGCTCCTTGTAATATTGTATTTAATTATTTAGCTAATAAATTAGGTGCTGAATATGATGAAAATGGCAATTTTGCTCGACAAGGAAATATTGACCAAGAATTGTTAAACAAGCTAAATGCTTTAGCTTTTTACACACAAGCAATACCAAAATCTTTGGGTATAGAGTGGATTGAGAGTTATATTTTCCCCTTGTTGGAAAAAAGTTCCTTATCCATACACGACCAGCTTTGTACTTTTGTAGAACACATTGCACATCAATTAAATATAACTTTTCCAAAAGAAAGTAAAACTGTTTTAGCTACTGGTGGTGGTGCTTGGAACAAATTCTTAATAGAACGAATGGAGCAAATAAGTAACAAAAACATTATTGTACCCGATGAAAAAATAGTAAATTATAAAGAAGCTTTAATCTTTGCTTTTTTAGGCGTATTAAGAATGAGAAATGAAGTTAATTGCTTAAAATCTGTTACTGGTGCTTCAAAAGATAATATTGGAGGAGCCTTGTACTTGGGGGATAACTAAACCTTTCCCGTATGCTGACCACTAATTAGTAATTCATTATTAAGAATAAACTTAAAATCCACATAGTTACTTTTAGTCTTATCCATTAAATCAATAATGTTTTTATAAGTGATTTCATTAGAGTTAACAAAGACTTCGTTAGCATTGTATATTTCTATTAAATCTGGTAATTGATATAATTTTCCAGTATAATTATTTACATCATCTTTTTGTAAATTATTACTTGGTTTTACAGTAATAATATTGTTATTCTTGAGTTGTTCTTTCATTTTTTTGATAAAAGAATCATTCCCCACCAAAATACTAGTATTGTATTTATTCTTTTTAATTCTAAGGTAGTTGTAATAATTCAAGAATATTCTACTAAAAGGAATAAAAAGTAATACTCCTGTTAAAATGCTGATAATATATTTGGTTGAGAATGAAGATGAGTCAGGGAAAAGATGATTTATACCAATAAAAATTACACAGCCCAAAATTAAGCCTAAAACGGTTTTTTTTATACTTACATTTTTAGAGTAGGCTCCAGAAATAGATAACCCTGCCAAAAAAGAGATAATCACTGTCAATACATTTAGTATTCCATAATTATCAAAAAACTCTATCTGATTTGGAAAACCTAATAAAGGTTTTACGGCATTAAATACCAATAAAGACGTCAGTATAAAAACAATATCGATAAGTGGTAACTTAATTTGGTTTATAAAACGCATTAGAATTGCCAAAAAAGCCCGTAAATAAATAGCTATATTGATAAAGAAAGAAAAAACTTTAGCCTTACTTGCAAAATGTTTTTTAGAAAAAATAATCATTGCATTGTAAAATACAAAAACATAATTTATACTACCTTTTTTAGTACTTTCTCCTTTATAATGTATAATTTGAGCCTCTGGAAAATAATAGTTTTTATGTCCTGCTTGTGTAATTCTGTAAGATAAATCAATGTCTTCTCCATACATAAAAAAAGCTTCATCTAAATACCCAACTTCATCTAAAACACTTTTTCTCATCCACATAAATGCTCCTGACAACACTTCTATTTCATTAGTTTCATCTTTATCTAAATAAGCTAAATGGTATTTAGCAAATGTTTTAGATTTAGGAAAAATAGCTGATAATCCGAAGATTTTATAAAATGAAACGGCAGGCGTTGGCAAACCTCTTTTAGATTCTGGCAGAAAAATCCCACTTCCATCAACCATTTTTACACCCATACCACCTAGTTCTGGATGTTTATCAGAAAAATTAATACACTTACTAAAAGTGTCTTCTTCTACAACTGTATCAGGATTGAGCAATAGAATATATTTTCCTTTAGCAATTGCCATTGCCTGGTTGTTGGCTTTAGAAAAACCAACATTATTTTTGTTAGCAATAATTATTACTTCTGGAAATTTCTGTTTTACCATTTCCAAAGAATCATCAGAAGAATTATTATCCACTACAAAAACTTCAGCACTTAAGCCTTCTGTAGCCTTAAAAACAGAAGTAAGACACTGCTCTAAGAAGTTTCTTACATTGTAATTAACAATAATAATGGATAGTTGCATGGAAACAAATTATTAACGCAAGGTTAAAGTATTTTCAAAAGGTACTCTGTTAAGAATAGAACGACCCAGCGTAAGCTCATCGGTGTATTCTAATTCATCTCCTATACCAATTCCTCTGGCAATAGTGGTAATTTTTATAGGAATATCTTTTAGTTTTTTAAAGATATAAAAGTTTGTTGCATCGCCTTCCATTGTTGCACTCAAGGCTAAAATTAACTCCTGAGTATTTTCGTTGCTAATGCGTTCAAAAAGTTCATTTAGTTTAATATCATTTGGACCAATTCCTTCCATAGGAGAAATAATACCTCCTAAAACATGGTACTTTCCTTTAAACTGATTGGTATTTTCAATAGCATAAACATCCAATACATTTTCAACCACACAAATGGTTTGGTCGCTTCTGTTGGGGTGGGTACAAATACTGCATTGAGTATTTTCAGTTATTGTAAAGCAGCTATCGCAATAATTTATTTGACTAGCCAGTGTAGAAAAAGCAGTACCAAAAGAAGTTAATTCTTCGTTTGTTCGGGTTAATAAATTCAACACTAATCGGGTGGCAGTTTTCCTACCTATCCCTGGTAATGATGAAAGTTGCTCTACTGCTCTGTTAAATGACGGTGAAAAAATTTCGTTCATAAATGGTGTAGGAAATTAGTTTTGGTAAAAATACTATAATTTCTATTTAGAAATAGACTCTCTTAACGCTTTTACTAACACTAAATGTTGAAACAAAGTTGAAGATTTAACTATTCTTTTTCCACTGATGAGAATCATCCTCAAAAATTTCTTTACCAAAAACTGGTACTTTTGCCTTAATTTCTTCGGTAATAAATCGACAAGCATCAAAAGCCATTGCTCTGTGTTTAGATGATGTGAAAACAAATAAACATATTTCTCCTGCTTTTACAATTCCCAAACTATGATAAATGTGTAAACAGGTTAAATCATATTTTTCAAAAGCGGTTTCTCTAATTTCGTGGAATTCTTTTTCTGCCATTTCTTCATAAGCTGAGTAATCAATAGCTTTAACAGTTTTTTCTTCAATCTCATCAGCCCTAACTTGCCCTAAAAAAATAGCATGTCCACCAATATTAGTTTTAACCTGATGGTGGGCTATAGAGGTGGCTATTTTTTCGGGAGATATTGCTCCTACTACTAATGCTTTTTTCATATTTTTATTTTTTATTTCCAATCTACAATTCCTTCTCTTAAGTTAATTAAATTATCAAAACCCTGATTTTCTAAAAACTCAATACAATTAACACTTCTTACTCCATGTTGACAAAAAACCAATGTTTTTAATGATTTATTAATGTGCTCCATTTGTTGTGGAATCTCTTGCAAAGGAATATTTACAACTCTTTTATCATTTAACTTAGGTTGTTCCCAAGGCATTCTAACATCCAAAATTTGTAATTCTTTTTCTTCTAAAAAATGAGCAAGGTCATTAATTGATATTTCTTTCATATTGTTATTATTTTCTTTTAATCCGCAAAAAAAATCGTAGTCATAATCTTTAAAATTGATGTTTTTAGCTTTATTAATTTCAGTATCATTTTTTGTAATGTTTACAGTGGTAGAGCTAGCTTCCAATACATTGTAAATAGTCAGTTTTCCCGAAAGTACTTCTCCAATTTGTAAAATAATTTTCAACGCTTCATTGGCTTGTTGCAAACCTATAATTCCAGGTAAAACACCTAATACACCAACATCTGAACAACTAGGAACACTTCCTGCTTTAGGTGGAACTGGAAAAAGACATCTGTAAGTTGGTCCATTTTGGTAATTGAAAACTGTAACCTGACCTTCAAATTTAAAAATGGCTCCATAAACCAATGGTTTATCAGTTAATACACAAGCATCATTAACCAAGTAGCGAGTAGAAAAATTGTCTGTTCCATCTATAATTATATCGTACTGACTAAAAAGTTCTAAGGCATTTTCGGTAGTTAGTCGCTCAGGAAAAGCATTAATTTCAATATAATTATTTCGAGCTAAAAGTCTTTCCTTAGCAGCTAAAGCTTTGTTTTTACCTATATCTTCTGTTGTGAAAATAACTTGACGTTGCAAATTACTTTCGTCAACAATATCAAAGTCTATCACTCCAATATTACCAACTCCCGCAGCAGTTAAATAAAGTAAGACGGGGCAACCTAGCCCACCGGCTCCAATAACCAATACACGAGCATTTTTTAGTCGTTGCTGACCTTCAACCCCAATTTTGTCGAGAATTAAATGGCGGTTATATCTTTTTTTTTCTGATTCGCTTAGCAAAACATTAAGTTCTTCATGTTCATCAACAAAATTAACCTTTTAATTGAGTTAGTTTTAATTTTTTTAACAACTAATCATCCTTTAATCACTAAATAATCTATTAAAAGATTTATTTTTGGATCAATATTTTTTTATACTAAAAATGATACAAAAAGTAAGTGTACTTTATTTTCTAATTAGCTTGTTAAGTTTTTCAACGGTAATGGCAAACGATAGTTTTAAATTAGCTAACAAATTGTATGATGAAAAAAAATATGAAGAAGCTATTGAGCAATATGAATCGTTAATTGAAGAAGGAAAAATAGCTGCTGATGTTTATTACAATTTGGGTAATGCCTATTTTAAAAATAATGAAATAGCGCCATCTATTTTAAATTACGAAAGAGCTTTAAAGTTAGACCCAAGTAATGAAGATGCTGCTTTTAATCTTAAAATTGCAAATACAAAAACCATTGATAAAGTTGAGACCTTACCTTCATTATTTATTGAAAATGCTTGGCAAACTTTTATTACCTCTAGAAGTGTTGATGGATGGGCAACACTAAGCATTATCTCCATTTTTGTAGCACTACTTTTCTTTATTGGATATTTATTTTTACGTCAAGTAGTAATTAAAAAAATAGGTTTTTATGGAGGAGTTTTAATAGTTGTAGTGAGTTTATTTACTTGGTTTATGGCACATCAGCATAACTCTTTATTAAAAAGCAAATCGGATGCTATTGTGTTCGCTAATATTTCATCTGTAATGAGTGAACCCAATGAAAAGTCTAACAAACTATTCACCATACATGAAGGATTAAAAGTTAATTTGCTAGACGAAAAAAATGGATGGTCAAAAATTAAAATCCAAAATGGCAATATTGGTTGGGTAAAAAGTGAGGAGATAAAGGAGATTTAGTTTTTTACCGCAAAGAATTTTATTTCTCGCAAAGACGCAAAGACGCTGTATTGGTTAATTGTTAATCGTAAACTTCTTACTTCCAGCTTCGGTCTTCCAGCTTATTTATAAATTTTTCTTCTATTAAGTTCTCTTTGGAAGCTTCTGGCGTTTGCTAAATGCTCGTTATAATTGCTTGCAAATGCGTGGTAACCCGAAAAATCTGCCTTCGCACACATATAAATGTAATTGTGTTTTTCGTAATTTAATACGGCATCTAAAGAGCTTATCTCAGGGAGGTTTATTGGTCCGGGTGGCAAACCTTTATAAATATAAGTATTATATGGTGTATTCGTCTCTAAATGTTTTGTAAGCACACGATTAATGTTAAAATCGCCAATACCATATACTACTGTAGGGTCGGATTGTAGTAACATTCCTTTTCTTAACCTGTTAATATATAAACCTGCAATTTTGGCTCTTTCATCCCTATGTACAGATTGTTCTGCCTGAACGATAGATGCCAAAATAGCTACTTCCGATTGAGAAAGGTTTAAAGCCCTAGTTTTTGCTATTCTTTCTTCTGTCCAAAACTTTTTATATTCTTCGGCCATACGTTGCACAAACTCTTCTGCTGAAGTGTTCCAATAAAACTCATAAGTATTCGGTAAAAAGAGTGTTAAAATAGTTATGGTGTTAAATCCGTATTTTGAAGTGAAAGATTTATCACTTAGTAAATTATATAACTCAACACTATCACACTCTAAATTTTTGGTAACAGCACCTGACAATTCTTTAATGGTTCGTACATTATTAAAAGTAACTTTAACAGGTGCTTGCTCTCCAGAACGTAATAAATCTATCAATTCATTATTACTCATGCCTTCTTTAAGCTTGTATCTTCCTGGTTTAATATTATTAATGAAGTTTGATTTTTTTTCAGCAACCCATTTAAAAGAAGCTCTGTTAATGATGATCCCATTTTCATAAAGGCTATTAATAACATCATCAAAAGTATAATGACTATGAATATGAAAATATGCAGAATTAGTATTTTTTAAAGTAACATTTGGCTGATAAACCTTTGTATACATATTGTAAACTAAATATCCGCCACCAATAAGCAAGATTAAGAATAGAGATATGATTATTTTTTTGAGCATTGAATAAGAATAATAATAGAGTGCAAAATAAATGAATTTTTACTTGTTGATATTTGTGAACTCATAATACCGCATAGTTTTTCCATTACGAGTATTATTTTTTTTAAAAACAAACCCACAACTTTCAAATAGGCGAATACTACTAATGTTGCTTTCTAAAATTTCTGAAAAAATGGTTGAAATATTAAGTTTGTTGAAACAAAATTTACTCAATAAACACAATGATTCTTTAGCATATCCCTTCTTTCTATGTTGCTTTTCTCCAATAAGTATGCCTACGCCAATTTTTTTTTCTTCAGCATTAAAATCAAATAAATCTATACAACCAATTGTGTTTTCTTCTGTTTCTAAACAAATCATAAATCGCGTTTGTCCGTGAGTTTCTATTTGTTGTTTTGATGCTACAAAAAAGGCTATTTCTTCTCGGGTAAACATTGTTTCAGTGCTGCTTACTTCCCAATTTTCTGTATCATTTTCCCATTCCAATAACTTTTCTACATCTATTGGTAGCACGTTTCTTAGAAATATTTTTTCTCCAACTAACATATAATATTTTTTCTATTTAGAGCCTTTATAGATTGTTGAATATCATTTTGGTTGTAGGTCTGCAAATAAAAGGTATTTTTTTGAAGATTTCTATCTAAATTCAAATGAAAAACTTGTTTAATAATATTTTTTTGATGGAGAAGTGGAATTAAATCAAAAATATAATTTACGTTATCCATATTAATATCAAAAAATTGGTTAAAAACTGTTTTGATAGGAGAGAGACAGCTATTTTCTTGAGAGACATTGTTGAATTTTTTTATTTCACTCAATAAAATTGATTCAATTTCCTCATCTGTAAAATAGGGTTTAGTAAGCTCTAAATATAAGGTTTTGGTGTATTTTTTTTTGATAGTAGCAATAAAAGTAGGAGCATCGGTTCCTAAGTTTGGACCAACTAACGTAATATCGTACACTTTATCATTAAAAATAAGTCCGATATGTGGAGGGATTCTCGTAGCACGAAACAAAAACAGGAAAAATTTATCCTTTATTTCTTTATCAGGTAATGCTTCGTTTACAATTATTGGAAAAAAATTGTCGTCCATAAAATTAAAGGTTAAAAGTCGAAATGAATTTTTAGGTTTAACTGACGAGAAGTTAAAAAGTTAGGTACAGCATAATTTCTTCCTGTTACATCTTCTATCCAAACATAAGAAATTACGTTGTTAATTTGTAGTAAATTAAATACTTCTAAACTAACCCAAATGTTGTTAAAAGTGTTAATAGGATTTTTTCCTTTGAGTTGTTTTTCTGCAGATTTAGCATGGTATGAAAAACCTAAATCAACTCTTCGGTAGGGAGGAATTCGTAAGGTAGCTTCATATCTATTTCTAGATTGTGGTGGCCCAAAAGGTAATCCTGTAGCGTAATGCAAAGAAATATTCATTTTAAAACTAGGTAATTTAGGGATATAATCTTGAAAAAATAAACTAAAGCTAAAACGTTGGTCTGTAGGACGAGGAATATAACCTGGTTCAACTCTTTTGGTTTCTACGGGTGTATCATTCTCGGTAAAACCATAAACAATTTCTTCACCATCACTATTGATATCAACAAAGTAAAAGTCATCTACCAAATCTTCAGCCGTTTTCATTACAGACATGCTGAACCAAGATTCAACACCTTTTACAAATTCACCGTTAATTTTAAAATCTACACCTGTGGCGTAAGCATTGGCATTGTTGGTAGCAAAATAGCGAATCCTAACATTATCAATTTGATAAGGAATGATGTTTTTCATGTATTTGTAATATACTTCGGTAGTAAGTTTAAAAGGTCTTTCCCACGCTTTAAAATTATAATCTGAAGCTAAAATTGCCTGATAAGAAGCTTGAGATTTAATATCTGGATTAACAATTCCATCTAAGTCTCTCATTTCTCTGTAAAAAGGCGGCTGGTAGTAAACTCCTCCAGATAGTCTGAAAAGAAAGTCTCTTTTCCAATTAGGTTTTAAAGAGAATCCAGCTCTTGGACTAAATAAAAACTCATCATTAAAATCCCAGTAAGCAACTCTTCCTCCAAGTGTAAAAGTGTAGCCAACAGTATCTCTTTCCCATTGCCACGAGCGTTGTAAATAAGCATTGTACCTATTACTGTTTAAAGAGATATCTGTTTTTAACACTTCTCTTAGTTCTAGCAATTGCTCACCTTGTAGAGCAGAATTGGTGTAACCTATAGAATCCTGTTGACGAGGAGTAAAGTAACCAGCAGAATCAACAAAAGCCCATTCGCTTAATTTATCAGTAATCATTTCTCTTTGGTATTTAACTCCCCAAAAAGTAGTGTGGCGTTGCTTTACGATTTTTCCTTTGTGTTCTATGTTCAGCACTGCTGCATCAAGTCTATTTCTGGCATGATCGAAAAAAGTACCAACGCCTCTATCAAATTTAACTTCACCAAAATTATCGCTGCCCAAATCTCTTTCTAACTCACTAATTCTATATGCTCCTTCAATATCAAGAGATTCATCTTCTAAAGAGCTGAATGCGGAGGTGATAAATTTTAGCTCAATGTTTTCTTTAGGTTTAAAAGTATTAGAAATTGCTCCAAAATAAGTTTGAAACTGATCTATTTCTTGTCCATCAAAAAATA
This sequence comes from Vicingaceae bacterium, assembly GCA_965284565.1. Lineage (GTDB taxonomy): Bacteria > Bacteroidota > Bacteroidia > Flavobacteriales_E > Vicingaceae > BRH-c54. Next base: position 98,609 of record OZ260100.1, on the reverse strand, counting down.
CAGAAAGTTGAAGAGCTTCGTTTATTGTTCCAAACTCTGTTTGTCTGTTTTGAGGAATGAAATTATATTTGTTTAGTGCTACATTTCCCAAAAAACCAATTTCCCACTTTTCTGAAATATCATAAGTTAAATAGGTTTGTATATCCATAAAAATGGGACGATATTCTCCATCTGTGTCTAAGCTTTGCAATACGTATTGGTTACTTCTAAACCTTGCTCCAGTAATGTGTGTAAATCGATGGTTTTTACTAGCACCTTCAAAGTGAAGTTCAGCACCTTGTAAACTAAGTGTTCCTGAGCCAGCAAACTCATCAGGTTCTTTGTAATGAACATCAAGTACAGAAGACATTTTATCACCATATTTAGCTTCAAAACCTCCCGCAGAAAACGAAACATTATCTACCATGTTGGAGTTGATAAAACTCAACCCTTCTTGTCGCCCCGACCGGATTAAAAATGGACGATAGACTTCAATATCATTAACATATACTAAGTTTTCGTCAAAATTACCACCTCTTACAGAGTATTGAGAACTCAATTCATTATTGGAGTTAACTCCCGGAAAGGTTTTTAAAATTGCCTCAAAAGAACCTGATGGATTGGTTAACGAATTAAGTAAATTCGGATCTATTTTTTTCATGGTAGTAGAACGGTTACCTTCTTCACTTACTTCAAATCCACCAATATTTACCACATCAATTTCCATTGTAGGAGAAAATTCCTCTGTTTGATTAGGAGCAAGGTTAAACGATTTTTTTATGGTTTTTAAACCGACATATGTAATGCCAATTGTAACATTAGTATTGGCAGGAATGGTAAGAGAAAAACTTCCGTCTGCTGATGACTTAACCCCTTTGGTACTACCAATAATAGCTATAGATGCATTTTCTATTGGCTCGTTACTAGCATTTTTTAGCTTACCCGAAACGGTTGCAGTTTGCGAAACTCCAACAACAGGAATTGCCAACAATAAAAAAATATATATAAGATGTTTAAAACTCAATTTATTCCCTTGCTTATGCTTTTTTTTAAAGAAAGCAAAACTACATAAAAAACTACAATGCCAATTAACTGTTTATTGGTTTGCTTATTGTGTTTTAAATCTATTTTAAGAGGAAACCTGTGTGATTAATTATTCGAATATAAAGAAATATTATTTCCCACTCAAATCAAAACGATAAATCATTCTAAAATTAAAAACCAAACCGTCTTTAAAATCAGGATTGAGTTGTTCTCTATCATCTCCAAAACGAAAAGCAGAAACGCCAACATCAACTTTTTCATCTTCGGAGTAAGCCCTAAAGCTTCTACCTATAGAGTGACCAACTTTTGCTTGTAACAAAACACTTTTAGTTAGATTGTATTGTAAATACCCAAAAAGTTCGTTATTTTTCTTTACCAAATAGCTATCGTATTCTCCTAAATAATAACTTCTTACAAAAGCACTAAAAGTTGCTCCAACACTAATTTTTTTGTTTATACTATAGTTGATATCTGCCCAAATGGGTAAGGTAAAATTAATTTCCCATTTTTCTGTCTTGCGATAGATGCCTAACAATGGGACGAAAAAAGGACCAAATAATTCTTGGTTATAATACAATCCGAGACTATAACTCTTTTTAGCAGAATAGCTACGTTTAAGCAAACTTAACAAGCCTAGCTGAAAATGATTTTTATTAACATCTTTAAGGTCGGAACTAATTTTAGGCAAAAGCAAGTAAGTTCCCGACCATTTTTCGTTATGCTTTTTGTTAATTCCTACCCTAAGGTTAAAGGTAGAAACTGTAGTTTTTTCTATTTCTGGAGCCAGTTGAGTATTGATGTTTTCCCAAAAGACACCAGTAATAATAGCTAGAGAGTCATTAATTTTTATTGGAAGTGTTAAGTCCATACCAACTTCTGAAAGAGGTGCTTTTCCCGTAGTATCTATAAAATTATTCTGTGGAGTAGGAGAGTAGTGAAATTTAATTAAGTCAATGTATTCCTGAGAATAGGAAGATAAATAACTGAACAAAGTAACGATTAGTAAAAATTTATATTTCACACTATGCTAATTAAATGAAGTTCAAAAATAGAAAATAGTTGTGGATTTATCCTAATTCAAAAACAGTAATTTCCGGCAATATTCCCACTCTTCCGGGGTAACCCAAAAAGCCTAAACCTCTGTTGACATAAATTTGTTGTTTTTTGTGTTTATATAAACCTGCCCATTGTGGATAAATGTATTCCGAAGGACTCCATTTAAAGCCCGGAATTTCAATGCCAAATTGCATACCGTGAGTATGTCCAGAAAAGGTAACAGCAATATCTTGGTGTTCTTTTAGTATTTGGGCTTCCCAATGCGATGGGTCGTGACTTAAAAGTAACTTAATATCTTCTTTTAAACAGCCATTTTTAGCTTTATCAATGTCTCCATACTTAGGAAACCGCATTCCATGTCCCCAATTTTCTACGCCAACAATTGCTAAACGTTCGTTATCTTTTTCAAGAATATGGTGTTCGTTGTTAAGCAGTTTCCAACCCATTTTTGCATGAATTTCTTTCATCAATTTTAAGTTGTGTTGTTTGCCTTCAATATCTTCTGGTTGGTAAAAATAATCACCATAATCATGATTTCCCAATACGGAATAAACACCTAAAGGAGCTTGTATTTTCTTAAGTGTATCTACAAAAGGCAAGGCTTCTTCACTTATGTCGTTTACCAAATCGCCTGTAAAGAAAATAATATCAGCTTGTTGTTTGTTTATTAGTTGCACAGCTTCTTCTAAAGGAGTGTTCGACATAAAACTACCTGTATGAATATCAGAAATTTGTATGATTTTGAGCCCTTTAAAAGCTTTTGGTAAGTTTGGGATTTTTAGTTGTTGTTTTCTAATCGTATAATCAAATGCAGAATTTATCATTCCAAACAACAATGTACCAAAGGGAATAGCAGAAGCTACAATAGCTGTTTTCTTTAAAAAAGTTCTTCTACCAAGGTCTTGCTGTATCTTTTCAGGACGAAATTTTTTAATAATATTTTTCTTAATAAACAAGGTAATGGATTGTAAATCATATATCATTACAAACACAATACCTACAATTTTAGAAACATAAACAACGAAAATAAACCCCATTAAATAAGTCCTTAAAATTTTGGGAATAGCTGCTTTTTCAACAAAAAATGAAGAGGTATAGGCAAGCGTACCTAAAACCATAAGTGTAAACACCCAATAAGCAATAATAATGGATTTTCGCCAAGTTTTTGCTAATGGTTCTGTTAGCTTTTTAATTGAGCGGAAGTAGTACCAGTCTATCGCTAAAACAAAAAAAGAGGCAGTTATGATGAATTTAAAGTACATGGTTTTTAGATAGGAGTACAAAGGAACGCAAAATCCTTGATATTCTTTGACTACAGTAACTTAAACCGATTATTTTTTTGTTAAAATCTCCTAAAAAAAATAAACTCAAAATGCTTATTCTTAGTTTTGTTGGCTTATGCAGTTTGTTAGAATTATATTTCTTCAGCTAGTGATAGCTATTTTTTTTACTACAACTTTGTTGGCTCAAGGAGGTGGAAAAACATACGATTTTTCGGGAAAAGTTACTGATGCTAAAGGAGAAGTATTGCCTTATGTGGCTGTTGCTATTTATAATATGGCAGATTCAAGCTATATAAAAGGAGCAGCAACAGATATGGATGGGAAGTTTAAAATTCCTCTTCCAAATGGAAACTATTACGCTAAGTTATCTTTTTTAAGCTTTGAGAGCAAAATCATTTCTAACATAACAATTGCTGACAAAGCTGTGGATATGAAAAAAGTTGTGATGAAATCTTCTTCATTAGCTTTAGATGAGTTTGAAGTAGTAGAAGAAAAAAAGCTGATGGAAATGGATTTGGATAAGCGTGTTTTTAATGTAGACAAAGACATTACCAACCAAGGAGCAGATGCCACAGAAGTATTAAATAGTGTACCATCGGTAGATGTAGATATTGATGGAAATGTGAGTTTAAGAGGAAGCGGGAATGTAAGGATTTTAATTAATGGAAAACCTTCTGGAATGACTGGCATGAGTACTTCTCAGGCATTAAAACAATTACAAGGAAACCAGATAGAGAAAATTGAAGTAATTACCAATCCGTCTTCAAGATATGATGCTGAGGGAGAAGTAGGAATTATTAATATTATTCTTAAAAAAGATAAAAGAGAAGGAATAAATGGAGTTGTAAATGTTGATGTAGGTTATCCTAGTAATTATGGTGGAGGCTTTAACTTAAACATCAAAAAAGAAAAGATTAACTACTTTTTTGGTTATGGAGTAAATTATAGAGAATCTCCAGGAACAAGTATCTCTACACAACGATTTTTCTATCCTGACACCTCTTTTAGTTATGAAAGTGTTTCGAAAACAGAAAGAAATACTATCAATCATAACTTTAGAGCAGGAACAAGTTATGATATTAATGAGCATAATTCTATAACGCTTTCAGGTAGTTTTAATGCTGGAGATGCCGATAATAGTGTAGAACTTCAATATTCTGATTATAATAGTTTAGATATTCCTGTACAAGTGGTAAATAGAGATGAGGTAGAAGATAAAGACCTTTCTTCTTATGATGTTTCTTTTAATTACAGAAAAACTTTTAAGCAAAAAAATAGATTGTTTACCATAGATGCTCAAAAATCGGGAGCAATGGATTTTGAAGATTCATTTATTTACCAAAATTCTACTGATGCCTCTCAAAACTCTGTTCAAAGTGTATTTAATAATGAAAAATCTGACGATTGGTTGTTTCAAGCAGATTATGTTCATCCGTATAAAGAAGGAAAGTTTGAAACAGGTTTGAAATCTACCTTAAGAACGCTTACTAATCCTTATGGAGTAGGGACTTTTAATGATGTTACCGAACAATTTGAAGCCTTGCCTGGTTTTTATAACGATATGCAATATGATGAAAACATTTATGCTGCTTACATGATGTTTGGTAATAAAATTAAAAAGAAATTTTCATATCAGTTGGGAGTTAGAGCTGAATATTCTGATGTAACTACTTTGTTAAAATTAACGGATGAAGAAAATAACAGACAGTATTTCAACTTATTTCCGAGTGTGCATTTTTCGTATGAATTAAAAAATGAAAACTCTGTTCAGTTGAGTTATAGTAAGAGAATTCAGCGTCCGAGACATTGGTATTTATTACCATTTTTTAGTTTTAGCGATGCCAGAAATGTTTTTACTGGAAACCCCAATTTAAATCCTGAATTTTCAGATTCTTATGAAGCAGGATATTTAAAAATGTGGAAAAAAGGTTCTTTACTTTCTAGTGTTTATTACCGTTATACCACAGATGTTATTACCAGAATTATTGTTCCAGATGATGAAGGAAATACCATAAGATTGCCTTATAACTTAGGAACAAGAGATGCTTATGGTGTTGAGTTTTCTGGTTCTTACGATCCTTTTAAAGTGTGGAGTGTAAGAGGTAGTTTTAATTTTTTTAGAGAAATTCAGGAAGGTGAATTGAATAACCAACGTTATGATGCAGATACTTATACTTGGTCAACAAGGTTAAACTCAAAATGGACGATAAAAAAGAAAGTGAACTTACAAGCATCAGCTTTTTACAGAGCTCCTCGTCAGGAAGTACAAGGAAGTGACAAAGCAATGTATTCTTTAGATGCTGGTTTTTCGTTCGATTTGCTAAAAGGCAAAGGAACGATTACCTTTAATGTGAATGATATTTTTAATACGCGTAAATGGAGAGGAACTTCAGAAGGAGATAATTTCATTTCTGTAAACGAAAGACAATGGAGAACACGTTGGGCTCGTTTAAGTTTCTCCTATAGAATTAATCAGCAAAAGAAAAGACAAGAAAACTACCAAAGAGATTTTGATGGTGGTTTTGAAGGAGGGTAAAAGCCCTAAATTCCTAGATGAAGAACTTTTCTACCGCACAAAGCCAATCATCTATGTCATATCGATTGAAATTTTACAAGCTGAGGAACGAAGTTTAGTAAAATGAAATAGAGATATCTTATTGATTAGGAAATAAAAATTCGCGTATAGAAAATTACTTAATAATTCACGAGTTACGCTTCGCTAAACTCTCGGGAGCGGAGGGCATTTTTTCATTTTATATCTATCAATATTTCTTGTAATGATTTATTAATAACATTATATCTATAAATATAACCCTCATCTTTGTATGATATGATTTTCCATTCTTTATCTATAATGATATTTGAGAAATAGCCATTAGTAGTACTAGAACTACTGTGAAGTAACTCATATTCTTCTTTAATGAAGTCATATTTGTAAATATCTTGAAGTACACTGAAAATACAAGAATCTTTTCTCGAAGAGATAGGATAGAAATATGCTTTAACTTTAGGTCTTGGTGGGTTCTTCATTTTGATTTGTTCAATGTTTCCATCTATTATTGAAATCATAGAGATTCCCATCTTATAAGGGCTGTAACTATATACAGCTAATAAACTATCAGAATATGTAGCAGTTATACTATGCATTGAATATTCATTTAAATCTGAACATTTTGAAATAGATTTACTTTGAATATCTACAAGAAAAAGGTCTATTCCATGAGGAGCTTTTTTTTCAATTGGAGAGTTGTTTTTAAATTCAGTTGCTTTTAAAAAATATATAAGACTATCATTATTAGAGAAGCAATAATCTAATAGTGTAGGTGAAGTAACAAGAGATTCAACTTCCCCTGTTTCTATATCTATAATATTTAAAACTTGATTTTTTGAATTATAATTGATGTATGCAACTTTTTTTCCATCATGAGAAAATTTTGGATAATTATCACTACCTATTTTTGGGTGTGTAAGTCTTTTATATGAATTGTTTTTTAAAGAGTAAAGATAAATTGAACTAATATTTAGCTTGTAATAAGACACTACCATGTTTGAATCATAAATATCAAAATTTCCTGATACATTGTCAAACAAATTTGGTGGTGAATTTTGACAACTTGTGTTTGTCAGCATTATACTAATGATAAACAGAATAATTGTCTGGGTATTTTTCAATTTGTCTTATAATTTAATCATGCCTAATATACAAATAAAAAAAACAGTGTTATTTATCCGTACTGTATCTTTATCTCAAATGTAATAATTATTTCAATTACTTATGTTTTAGTACAGTTTTAATCCACCAACTGTTTCTGCTTATTTATGGCATCATAAATTACTTGTTGAATATCTGTTCTAATATTCATTTTTAGTAGTTTTTTATTCTCCGCATCAGGATGTATTCGGTTCGACATAAAAACATAAACCACTTGCTCTACAGGATCAGCCCAAACGAGTGTTCCTGTAAAACCTGAGTGACCGAAACTATCGAATGAAACACAGTTGCAAGTTGGACCACCACCTTCCATCATTGGTTTGTCGAAACCAGCAGCTCTACGATTATCGCTTTCATCACAAAACTGACATTTAATGTATTCATTTAGGGTTTCCTCGCTAATGTATCTTTTTCCACCATAATAACCTTTGTTCAAATACATTTGCATTAGTTTCCCCATGTCGTTGGCATTAGAGAACACTCCCGCATGTCCACCAACTCCGCCTAACATAGCAGAACCTGGGTCATGAACATCGCCATGGATGAGTTGCTTTCTGAAAATTTTGTCGTTTTCCGTTGGCACAATTCTGTCTAATGGAAATTTTCTTCTTGGAATATAGCCTGCAGTGGTCATTCCCATTTGTGAATACACATCATCCACATATTGAGATAAAGATTTTCCCGATTGCTTTTCTACAATTTTCATCATAAAATAATAACCTAAATCGCTGTATCGGTATTCTTTGGTCTTTATAGGTCCTCTTAATATGCGTTCAAAAATAAAATCGGGATATTCTTGATTAATGTAAAGGTTTTCGGCAACTCTGTAAGGGTAATAAACCGTAGAATCTTTGCTGTAAATTACAGAATCTAACACGCCATTTCGCATGGTTTTAATATAGAATGGTACCCACGCTTGTAAGCCCGATTGGTGAGCCAGAATTTCTCTTAAATTAAGGTCGCCATATTCAGAACTATCAGGAATCAAGTCTGGCAAATAATCACCTAAGTTGTTGTTTAAACTCAGCTTGCCTTTATCTTGCAGCTGCATTAATCCCAATAACGAAGCAGAAATTTTTGTTACCGAAGCAATATCATAAATAGAATTAATGGTGGCAGGAATTTTATTATCGTAAGTATGGTGTCCAAAAGCTTTGTGGTAAATTACTTTGTTGTTTTTAGCTACAAAAATCTGACAACCTGGATAGGCCTGTTCTAGAATTCCTGATAAAGCAATAGAATCTATACGATACAAATCTTCGGTACGTAAACCAACATCTTCAGGCTCGCCATAAGCCAATCTGCCAATAGGGTTAATGTCAATTCCAGTTCCTGCTACTAAGCTTTCGGAAACACTTACAGGCAGTTTTCCATTAGCACCAATTGCTCCAAAAACAAGTTGAGCAGCTCCACTTTGGGAGTAAGCATTGTTTTGATAAGCCATAATTAATCCGTCAGCATTTTCGGCTTCCGGAAAATCTATTAAGCTGTAAGGATTAGCAAAAACAGTAAGGATCACCTTTGTTTTTTCTTGCAGTTTGACAATAAATGATTTAGTAGCAGCATCAATGTCATATTTTTTCCATGGATGTTTATCTGATTTATGTATTCCAACAATTACTAAATTGTGCTGACTAAGGTTTTTTAATAATTTAATGGTATCATCTTTAGAGATATCTTCAGAGGAATAATGGGTAATGTTAGTATATAAACCTAAAGTCTGCTGAAAGTGGTTTTCGCCTTCATTACCAATACTTAAACTAGCAATATTAAGCGTGTCTAAGGTTTTTATTGGTAAAATGTCAGCATCATTTTTAAGTACCGTTAAAGCAGCATGAAATAGCTTTTTGTTGTGAACTTCGTACTTTTTTTTGTTTAAATCTGCATATAGACTTTTTGTTGCTACTTTTTTATTTTTATGAACCCTAGTCCATTCTTTAGCTCTTAATATTTTTAGGCAACGGGCAGTAATTTCTTCTTCAGAAATTTCTCCATTTTCTATGGCTTTTTTTATTTCAGTAATGGCTGTAGGAACATCTCCCGAAAAAAGCAAGACATCATTTCCTGCTAATAAGGCTTTTACATCCACCACTCCTGGAGGAAATAAATTGCTAACGCCTTTCATATTCAACGCATCCGTAAAAATTAACCCTTTAAAACCTAGGGTATCTTTTAGTAAATGCGTTACCACATTTTTCGATAAAGTAGTAGCAGTTCCTGCTTCTTCTGCGTAAGCGGGAATATCTAAGTGAGCCACCATTATACTGGCTAATTGCTTGTTGATTAACTCCTTAAATGGATAAAGTTCAATGCTGTCCATTCTGCTTTTAGAGTGATTTATAACAGGTAGGGCTTTATGAGAATCTTTGTCTGTATCTCCGTGTCCGGGAAAGTGTTTGGCATTTGCCATTACTTTTACAGCTTGCATTCCTTGCATGTAGGCAATTCCTTTTAAGGCTACATTTTCTTTTTGTTCACCAAAAGAACGAGCATTTATAATAGGGTTTTTAGGGTTTACATTAATATCTACCACAGGAGCAAAGTTTACCTGAATCCCCAATCGCTTACATTGTTCGCCAATATCTATCCCCATCTGATAAATTAATTCATTGTTTTGAATAGCTCCCAAGGTCATTTGCCACGGATATTTAATAGTACTATCCAAACGCATTGCTAAGCCCCATTCGCCATCAATGGAAATCAATAAAGGTACTTTGCTTTTTTGTTGGTATTGGTTGTAAAGTGTTGCCTCACGAACTGGACCACCTTGCATAAAGATTAATCCACCAATGTGGTTTTCTGTTATTAGTTTTTCAATTTCAGTAACATGTTTAGCATCTTTGTTAGAATAAGCAGCCACCATTAGCAGCTGACCAATTTTTTCGTCAATCGTTAGCGTTTGGATGAGCGAATCTGCCCAAGGGGTTTCATTAATAATAAACTCTGGCAGCGTATTTTTTGGCTTGGGAACTTCCATAGTCGGCTCAACAAAAGCACTTGAGGCAAGAAATAATAAGAAAGAAAAACTAATGAAACGCTTCATGAAATCCAATTAAATTGATAAGCTATAAAATTAAGGCTAAAATTGAGCCAATTCCTTATGAAGATAACGTGTTTTTAACAAAAAATTGTTTGTTTAGGGTGGGAGGGGTTTAATTATAAAAAATTAATCACTAACACCTATTACCCGAGCGAGGGCAAATGAACAAACGGTGCGAAATCCGGAGTAATCGGACTAGGAAATGCAATGGACTTGTGGGAAGAGATTACAAAGGATTTGGTGTTTGTTCTTGATTTTTGGCTCTTTTTATCAAGAAAAAGAGCGTATAATTATAAAACTATAACAATTTATATACTTAACAAGATGGCTAAAACACAATAATATTAGGTAGTTTTAATGTTTTGTTTTAATAGTTTAGATCGTTATTGAATTAGAAAATATCCCACCTGCAAAAACAACTTTATCCAACAAAATAACCTACTTTTGCAGTATATGACATTTAAAGAACTAGAAGTAATAGAGCCTATTTTAAAGGCATTACAAGAAAAAGGATACACTCATCCAACACCAATTCAAGAACAAGCTATTCCTATTTTATTAAAAGGTAAAGATTTATTAGGCTGTGCTCAAACAGGAACAGGAAAAACAGCTGCTTTCGCTATACCTATTTTACAACATTTGTATTTAGATAAAACTCGAAACAGAAATCAACGCCAGATAAAAGCATTAGTAGTTACACCAACAAGAGAGTTGGCAATACAAATTGCAGATAATTTTACGGAGTATGGTGAACATACAGACATTCGTAATACCGTAATTTTTGGCGGTATAAAACAAGGTTCGCAAACCAATGCCTTAAGAAGAGGGGTTGATGTGTTGGTAGCAACACCAGGTCGTTTATTAGATTTAATGAATCAAGGATTTATTTCGCTTAAAAATGTAGAATACTTTGTATTAGATGAAGCCGATCAAATGCTAGACATGGGATTTGTTCACGATATTAAAAAGCTAATTACCAAGCTTCCTGTAAAACGTCAGTCTTTGTTTTTCTCTGCAACCATGCCTAAAACTATAGTGGAGCTTTCGGGTAAGATTTTAGGTAACTATGAAAGCGTTACTGTTAAACCAGAGCAAGCCACTGCCGAAAGAGTAGGGCAAGCCGTTTATTTTGTAAGTAAAGCAGACAAAACAAAACTATTGGTGCATGTATTAAAAGAAGAAAATGCAGTATCTACATTGGTATTTGCAAGAACCAAACACGGAGCTGATAAAGTAGTTAAGGTATTATCAAAAGCTAAAATTACAGCCGAAGCCATACATGGAAATAAGTCTCAAAATGCAAGGCAACGAGCATTGAGTAATTTTAAAGAAGGAAAAACAAAAGTACTAGTAGCTACCGATATTGCTGCTCGTGGTATTGATATTTCCGACTTAGCCTTGGTAATTAATTATGATTTGCCAAATGTACCAGAAACCTATGTACACCGAATTGGCAGGACAGGAAGAGCAAGTGCCAGTGGTATTTCTATCTCTTTTTGTAATATAGAAGAAAGACCTTACTTAAAAGACATTGAAAAATTAATTAAGCAAAAAATTCCAGTAGTTTCCACTCATCCTTATGCAGATGCGAGTAAAGAGGAGCTAATGCCAGATAAAAAGCCACAAGGCAATAACAGGCAACAACAACAGGCTAAACCAAAGAACAATAACAACAATAGAAATAACTGGAGAACGAATAAGTCTAAGAGTAGTTCTTAGTTTTTTGATACCTAAGTTATATAATGTTATTAAGTAAATCAGGGTAAGCTATATCAATAATTAACATTAAACTATTATGAATAAAGTGTATTGCAATGCCCAACCATAAGGTGTTATATTTTAATCTCAAAAAGCCAAGTATTATTCCAAAAGGCAGTATCCATATTAATGAAAGTACTGATAAATGCATTAAAGCAAAAAGAAATGAAGAAACAATTATCGTATTTTTAGGCGTTAAAATTTGAATAAGTTGATTAAACAAATAACCTCTAAAGGCTAATTCTTCAAAAATAGCAGGCACTAAAGCCGTAAACAAAAAAGCCCAAATATAAGGGGTACTATAATAAGCATAAGAACTAAATAAATTTTCGTTTTCGAATCCTAAACTTTGGTTGAGCCAACCAATAGAAATAAAGACAATAATAGTACTAAATATCGGAAAAAGAAAAGTTAAAACATATACTATTATGGGAATTTGTTTTAATGAAAATAGAGGGATTATTTTTTTTAAATCCAAAAAACAAAAAAACAAAACGAATACAATAAAAACACTATTAAGTATTATTTCGCTAGTTAAGGTATTATATTCTGGTTGAAAAAAATAATAAAAAACAAGAAAACCAATAAAGCTTAAGTAAAAAACAATTGATTTTGTAATAAACTTTTTATGAGATTCATCTGTTTGTTTTAATGCATTACCACATTTATCACAAAAATTCATTGTGTTGTCAACTTTAAAACTACAACTAGGACATAGGAATGAATTATTGATTTCCATTATCTTCTATTTGTTTCTGGTATGCGTTTGCAGAATAAACACCTTTACCTAAATAAGATATAATTAAAACTTTCCAAAGAATACCTTGATAAAGTGTTGTAGGATCTAAAATGCCATTTAAAATAATTAAAGTAATGTATAAGAGCAAGGCAGATAAAAGAGCAGCCAATGGCTTTTTTTTCGACCATACACCTAAAACTAAAAAAGAAACGGAAAGGATAAGTCCAACTATAAAAATGGAAAGGTCTTCATGCTGGTAAGTTGTTTGAATAAAGTTTAAAACAAATGTGGCGGCAGCTAAAATGTATAATGTATTTCTGGCAGATTTTACTTTTTTATCGGCATCAAAATGCTCGTTTTTATTCATTATACTGTTAGCAATAAACTTAGATTTCTCTAAATCTGTTCCTTTTTCAGGGTAACCACAAGACGGACAAAAAACAGCTTCGGTTTTTATTTCTACTTTGCAGTGTGTGCAATTAACTGGAGGTGTAATTAATGTTTCAGCTTGATAAATATCTGTCATAATAGGTGGTAATTAATAATTCAGTTAAATTGATTTGATAAAAAGTGTGTTTATGAAAGCTTTTAAGGACTTCGTAAAGTAAAAATATAAATAATCGTTTATTAATGAAATTATTTCATTAATAATTTTTTAGAGCATCTCTTTATTCAAACAATTCTTGTTTGTTATTTGGGTTGTTTCTGTCTAATAGTAAAGAAAGCATGTAAGCTAATTTTTCTTTTTATTAATTACTAATAAACAAGTTATAAAAAAATAATCGTACATTTGAAACTAATGTTTAAAAGATTTGCTTCCATATTAATGTTGTATTCTGCACTTGCAATAATGCTTGGACATGATTTTATTGAGCATCACCATAACTATGATTTTGAGCAGAATGTAACATCACATCACCATAGCGATGGGCATCATCACCATAGTGACGGACATCATCACGATAATAATACTGATGCTGATGATGATAATGATACAGAGGATGAAAGTGATGATTGGAAACATCTCTTTTCGATTATAGAACATGGTGTGGAAGGATTGACTTTTTTAACTAACCATAGTTCTGTTGACAATTTTTCTAAGCAACCCCCACAATTTATAGCAGTGCGTATTTCAAATTTTATTTTTAAGCAGGCAATTATTGAGGTTAGGCAAAATGCACCACCTTTCATTGCAGCTTATTACAATTCGCAAATTTTCCTTCCCTCGGGGTTAAGAGCACCTCCCGTTTTCATCGTTTAATATCCTTTCGTTTTTCAAAAGGATAGTTTTCGCTTGTTTAATCATTTAACAAGTGGTTTTTTAATTTTACTCAATTCAAAAAATTTAAACGATGAAGAAATCTATATTATCATTGGCTATAGTAGCCCTTTTGTTTGCTGGATGTAGCGACAAAAAAAACAATGAACATTCTCACGATGGTGAAGCTCACGAGCATGCCACAGGAACACACGAACATGAAGATGGCTCGACACACGAAAACCATCATGATGAAGAACATCATCAAGAGGAATTTAAGGTAGAAAGCGATAGTTCTGCTGTAAAAACAGAAAAGGAACACGGACATAGTCATGAAGACGGCAGTCATAAGCATTAATCATCCTTAAATTCTTATATAATGAAGACAACATCAATTTTGATGACTGTGTTTACTTTGTTTTTTGTCGGCTGTACCGATAAAATGGCAGATGAACACGGTCACGAACACGGAACAGCCAGTTTAGAGCCACTTGTTTATACAGTTTACTCTGATAAAACAGAACTTTTTGTAGAGTTTAAACCATTGGTCGTAGGTAGCAAATCTAATTTTGCTGCTCACTTTACCATTTTAGGAGAACAGTTTCTGCCCTTAACTAAAGGTAAGGTAACTGTTAGCCTTATTTTAGGTGATAGCGGCATTCGCAACAGATCCGACTCTGCAAGTTCACCAGGAATTTTTAGGTTGGGTTTAGTTCCAAAAAATGCAGGAAAAGGGAAACTTATTTTTGATATCAAAACAGCAAGTTATACCGACCAAATAGTTATTGATAACATTACAGTATATACAGACGAACATTCTGCAATGGAAAATCAAGTAGAAACAACGGTATCGGATGAAATAGTTTATCTCAAAGAACAAGCCTGGAAAGTAGAATTTGCCAATGTTCCTGTAGTCAAAACAGCTTTTTCCGACATCATCAAAACAAGTGGAGAAATACTTTCTGCCCCCGGTGATGAAATGGTGGTGACGGCAGGAGCAAGTGGAATTGTAAATTTTACTGGAAACAAAACTATAATCGGTTCAGAAGTATCACAAAACACATCTTTATTTACCATTTCAGGAGGTAACCTTACCGAGAATAATTTGGACGCAAATTACATAGAAGCAAAAGCCAACTATGATAAAACCAAAGCTGATTTTGAGCGAGCGAAAGAATTGGTAAACGATAAAATTATTTCGGAAGCAGCCTTTTTACAAGCAAAAAATGCTTTTGAAAATGCACAAACCGTTTTTAATGTTATTGCTAAAAACTACTCGACAGTTGGGCAAACAATTAGTTCTCCAATGGATGGATTTGTAAAAAACATTTTGGTAAATGAAGGTCAGTTTGTAGAAACAGGAACACCCCTTGCTGTGGTTTCTAAAAATAAAAAGTTGATTCTGCAAGCAAGTGTTTCGCAAAAATATTTCAGCAAGCTACCAACTATTTCATCTGCAAATTTTAAACCGATTGGTTCTGAAGAGGTATTCGATACGAAAATATTAAACGGAAAAATTGTTTCCTACGGAAAAAGCACCGCAGGCAATTCAGCTTTTCTCCCAATCACTTTTGAAATTGACAACAAAGGAAATCTTATTTCAGGTTCTGCGGCAGAAGTCTTTTTAAAATCTACTCCTATTCCGAATACTTTGATAATTCCAGTTTCAGCATTAATGGAAGAGCAAGGAAATTTCTATGTATATGTGCAATTAGGTGGCGAAAGCTTTCAAAAGCGAGAAATAAAAATTGGTGCAAGTGATGGAGAAAGTGTACAGGTGCTTTCAGGTGTTAGCGAAGGTGAACGGATGGTAACTAAGGGAGCTTATCAAATTAAACTTTCGTCTGCATCTGGAGAACTGCCTGCGCATGGGCATGAACACTAGAAGAAATGTTAAATGATGAATGTTGAATTTTAAAAGTTTATAGCCCATTTAAAATTCAACATTTAAAATTCAAAATTTCAACTATGTTAAACAAAACAATACATTTCGCTCTCAACAACCGCCTGCTTATTGTAGTAGCTTCAGTGGTGTTGATTGTGTTTGGCTCGTTTGTAGCCACAAAAATGGAAGTGGACGTATTTCCTGACCTTACTGCTCCAACCGTAGTTGTGCTTACCGAAGCACACGGTATGGCTCCAGAGGAAGTCGAGAAACTCGTTACATTTCCTATTGAAACATTTGTAAATGGTGCAACGAATGTCCGAAGGGTTCGCAGTTCATCTTCGGCAGGGATTTCTATTGTTTGGGTGGAGTTCGAATGGAATACCGACATTTTTAAAGCTCGGCAGATTGTCAATGAAAAAATAAGTGTCATTGGCGAAAAATTGCCCAATGGCGTTGGTAATCCTACACTTGCTCCACAATCGAGCATTATGGGCGAAATAATGCTTATTAGCTTAACGGCTGATTCCACTAATCAAATGGATTTACGAACCATTGCCGATTGGACGATACGCCCAAGATTACTGGCGACTGGTGGTGTAGCACAAGTAATTGTGATTGGTGGCGAATATAAGCAATATCAAGTATTGGCATCTCCTACCAAAATGAAGCATTATAATGTCTCACTTCCAGAATTGCTCAAAGCAAGTGAAGAAGCAAATGGCAATTCATCAGGTGGTTTTATCAATCAGTATGGAAATGAATATATCATCAAAGGAATTGGTAGAACTAATTCTGTGGATGAATTAGGCAAGACAGTTATAAAACGTATTGATGGAAATCCGATAAAAATTGAGGATGTAGCAGAAATAAAAATAGGTGCTGCACCAAAAATTGGTGATGGTTCGCTAAAAGGAAATCCGGCAGTTATTATGACTGTAATGAAACAACCTGCCACCAACACGCTTGAACTGACAGACAAAATTGATGAAGCAGTGGCTGATATGCAGAAAAACCTGCCAGGTGATATTCACATCAATACCAACATTTTCAGACAGGCAGATTTTATCAATGCATCCATTAGCAATATCCAAAAAGTATTGTTGGAAGGAACTGCTTTTGTAATCATCATTCTCTTTTTGTTCTTAATGAATTGGCGAGCAACAGCCATTTCCCTTGTAGCTATTCCTATATCTTTAATAGTAGCCATTCTTACTTTAAAATGGTTGGGATTTACTATTAATACAATGAGTTTAGGTGGTATGGCGATTGCCATTGGCGATTTAGTAGATGATGCAATTATTGATGTTGAAAATGTGTTTAAGCGATTGAAAGAAAATGCCAAAAAACCTATTCAACAACAAACCAACAAACTAAAAGTCATTTTTGATGCTTCATTTGAAATAAGACATTCCATTATCAATGCAACGTTCATCATTATCGTAGCATTTTTGCCTTTATTTTTCCTTTCGGGTATGGAAGGAAAATTATTAGCTCCCCTTGGTATTGCTTTTATTGTTGCTTTATTGGCTTCGTTGGTTGTTTCTATTACGCTAACTCCTGTTCTTTGCAGTTATTTACTTACCAATGATAAGATGCTGACAAAGCAACATAAAGAAAGTTGGTTGGTAGAACGATTGCAAAAAATCTACAGCAGATTATTGGAAAAAGCAATGCGTTGGAAAAAATCGGTAGTTTTCTCCAGTATAGGATTGTTCCTTATAGCACTTTTAGCATTCACTCAATTGGGTAGAAGTTTTTTGCCTGAATTTAACGAAGGCTCATTGGTGGTAAGTGCAGTGAGTTTGCCCGGAATTTCATTAGAAGAAAGCAATAAAATAGGCGTAAATGTTGAAAAAGTTTTACTTACTGTCCCTGAAATAAACATAACAACAAGAAGAACAGGAAGGGCAGAATTGGATGAACACGCACAAGGTGTAAATGCTTCTGAAATTGATGCTCCTTTTACTTTGAGCGATAGAAGCCGTGCAGATTTTATGGAAGATGTAAGAGAAAAACTCACAGGTGTAACGGGTGCGAATATTACCATCGGTCAACCTATTGGTCATCGTATAGACCATATGCTATCGGGAACTCGTGCCAATATTGCTATCAAGATTTTTGGAAATGACCTGAATAAATTGTTTTCACTTTCCAACCAAATCAAAAATGAAATTGAAGGTGTTGAAGGATTGGTAGATATAAGTGTGGAACAACAGGTAGAAATTCCACAAATTCAAATAAAAGCCAAGCGAGATTTATTGAATCATTACGGTATTACCATCGGTGCATTTAATGAATTTATTGATGCTGCCATTGCAGGAGAAAAGGTATCTGACATTTATGAAGATGCTAAAACTTTTGATTTAATCGTGCGATTAGATAAAGAAAGCAGGTCGAAAATAGAAGATATAGAAAATGTTCTTATTGACACAGAAGACGGACAGAAAATACCTCTGCATTATGTTGCTGATGTGTTAAGCACATCAGGGCCAAACACGATAAATAGGGAAAATGTAGAACGAAAGACTGTTGTTTCTGTGAATGTTGTTGGGCGTGACCAAAAGAGTGCGGTAGAAGAAATTCAGAAAAGAATTTATGAAAAAATCCAGTTGCCCGAAGGCTATCATATTGAATATGGCGGACAATTTAAAGCAGAAGCGGAGGCATCCAAAACGTTGATGGCAACATCACTACTTTCTTTATTAGTGATTTTCTTATTGCTGTTTCAAGAATTCAAATCTGTGAAAATTGCAGGAATTGTATTATTAAATCTGCCTTTAGCACTTATCGGAGGTGTTTTAAGCATCTACTTTACCAGTAGTATTTTAAGTATTCCTGCTATAATTGGATTTATTACTCTTTTTGGAGTAGCTACTCGAAATGGTATTTTATTGGTGTCGCATTACAAAACCTTACAAGAAGAAGGATTGAACTTATATGACACCATTATTCAAGGTTCAAAAGACCGTTTAAGTCCAATTTTAATGACTGCACTAACGGCAGGTCTGGCGTTGATTCCATTAGCTATTGCTGGTGATTTGCCTGGAAACGAAATTCAAAGTCCTATGGCAAAAGTAATTTTAGGAGGATTGCTCACATCTACACTACTCAACATTTTCATTGTGCCAATAGTGTACTTTTTGTCTAACTCAAAATCAGAAGAGAAATGAAAAAAATAATTTATATATTGCTGCCATTGCAGGTTTTAGCAATGAAAGTAAATGGTCAGATAACCATGGATTCGGTATTGCTAAATATTTCAAAGAATAATAAAACTATCATTGCGAATACTCAATATTGGGAAGCAAAAAACCTAGAATATCAAACCGGATTAAACCCGTATAATCCCAAAGTGGATTATGATTATTTGATAGGGACTCCTGAAAATGCAGGAAATCAAACAGATTTTGCAGTTACACAATCTTTTGATTTTCCGACTGTATATGTAAAAAAGAAACAGTTGTCTAATGAACAAATAAAACAAGCCGAATTTCAGTTAAATGCAAATAGACAAGAAATTTTATTGGAAGCGAAACGAATTTGTATTGAACTGATATACAGAAATAAATTAAATGCGGAATTAACCATTCGAAAGCAAAACACAGAAAAGTGGTTGGCTGCCTTTCAGAAAAGTTTAGAGAAGGGTCAAGGCAACATAATGGATGTGAATAAAGCCAAACTGCAACTCATTGAAATTAATGCAGCATTCCAGGAAAATAAATCAGTCATGAATCAGCTAAATCAAAAACTATCAGAACTTAATGGAGGAACACCCATCCAGTTTTCAGATACAACTTATTCATCCTTTCCGCTCCTTCCTAATTTTGAAATTTTGGAGAATGAGATAGAAGCTAAAGACCCAGTAAGGAAATATTTGGAACAAGAAAAAGTGATAGGTCAGAATGAAGTTTCTTTATCAAAATCTCTTACGTTACCAAAAATTGAAACGGGATATCATTATCAAGCTATTTTAGGTCAGCGTTTTAATGGTGTGCATTTGGGATTAACAATACCGCTTTGGGAAAATAAGAACACCGTAAAAGCTAAACAAGCAGAATTAAATTTGAATGAAGCCAACTTGCAAGACCATATCAACGAGCATTATTTTGATATTAAGCAGAAATATGAACGAATGACGAATTTAAAAATTACATTGGATGAATACCAAACTTTATTCTCATCCTTGAATAATGTTGAACTTTTAGATAAGTCTCTATCATTGGGACAAATTTCCACTATAGAGTATTTTATGGAAATGACCTACTATTATGAGGCATTGAAGAATTATTTAAAAACAGAAATGGAATACAACAAAATAGTAGCAGAATTATATAAATATCAGTTATGAATTCAAAAAAAAAGCAGCCAATCAGCTGCTTTTTTTTTGTAAGTATGTGTGGTTTATATTAATAATTTTTTAGTGCATCTCTGTACTCAAACAATTCTTGTTTGTTATTTGGGTTGTTTCTGTCTAACATTAAAGAAAGCATGTAAGCTAAACTTTCAGTTCTTTCTTCATCCGTTTCAATAGAGTTTTCAATTAATTCTGGTTCACTATCTTCTCCGTCTCCTTCCGCAACCAATTCATCAGCAGGAATAGGAATATTAAAAGTTCCATGTTCTTGTATGTGTTCGTAAGCCATACGTAATACTTTTGTAGCAGTAGGGTCTTGTTCTTCAAGAGCATAAGTTCTAAGTTGAGTTAAGGCTTCAACTGTTTTTTTTGCGTCAATTCCTGATTTATTAATGTCTTTCTGAATTTTCTCTATTAATTTATTTGCTTCTATATTTTCCATTGTAAATTTATTTTTTTACGAAATTAGAAATCTTTATTTATTTCTGAGCTATCAATTTTAAATTTTTATTAACGCATTACAATTTAGTATGAATTTCTAAGAGTTTTTAACCACATAGTTACATAGTTTTTAACATCACATAAATTTAGTTTAACAAGAGTTTCATAGAGCTTGTTTCCATAAAATGGAAACGCTTTGTTTAGCTATATTATTCTTTTCCTGTTATAGAAGTCTATGTTTCTATGTGGTTTTTTGTCGGCTATAAAAACTCTTTTGATGTGTTGTTTTATTATGACAAAACTTTAATTAATTTAGCAATTCATTATTTAACAAAATAATACACATCAAATAATTCAATTTATTATGAAAAAAGCACTCAAAATCACAGGAATAACCTTACTTGCTCTAATCATTTTAATTATAGCTTTACCTTTTATGTTTAAAGGTAAAATAATAGATATAGTTAAAGAACAGGCCAATGCTAATCTTAATGCAAAAGTAGATTTTGGCGAGTTTGATTTAGGCTTAATCAGTACCTTTCCCAATTTTAATTTTTCTATTGATAATGTTACTGTTGATGGAGTAGATAAATTTGAAGGAACACAGTTGGCAAACATTAAAAATCTATCCTTAAAAGTAGATTTAATGAGTGTGATTAGTGGTGATGAAATTAAAATAAAATCCATTTACATTGATGAACCCACAATAAATGCAATTGTAATGGCTGACACTTCGGCTAATTGGGATATTGCTAAAGCAACTGAACAAGTTGAAGAAGAAGTAGCAGAGGAAGAAGCAAGTCCTTTTAAACTGAATTTACAAGATTTAACCATTAAGAATGCTAAAATAAATTACGAAGACGCTACCATGAATTTAACCACTTCCATTATTGGGTTAAACTTCAACCTTTCGGGAGATATGACACAAGATGTTACCGATTTAGTTACTAAAACAGTAATAGATGAGTTAAACCTCACAATGGACAATGTAGCGTATTTCAAAAAAGCGAATGTTGAAGCTGATGCCATTATTAAAGCAGATTTGGCTAATAATAAATATACGTTTACTGATAATCAATTCAGATTAAATGAATTATTTTTAGGGTTTGATGGTTGGGTAGCTATTTTTGAAGATAATGGCGATATTGATATGGACATTACTTTCAATGCTCAGAAAACCGATTTCAAAAATATTTTATCATTGGTTCCTGCAGTATTTATGACAGATTTTGCATCCGTAAAAACAGAAGGTAAATTAGCTTTGAATGGATTTGCTAAAGGAAAAATGACAGAAACTGCTTTACCTGCTTTTGGATTAGATTTATTGGTAGAAAAAGCCATGTTTAAATATCCAGATTTACCTAAAGCAGTGAATAATATCCATGTTGATTTGGCTATTTCTAATCCTGGTGGAAGTGAAGATAATACACTTATTAATCTAAAACGTTTTTACATGGAAATGGCAGGAAATCCTGTAGAAATGAAGATGAAATTAAGCACACCTATTTCCGATCCTAACATTGATGCCAATTTAATGGCTAAGTTAGATTTGGCTTCTGTTAAAGATGTTATGCCAATGGAAGCTGGAGATGAAATGAATGGGAAAATAAATGCAGATGTAACTTTAAAAGGAAAAATGTCTTCTATAGATAATGAAAGATACGAAGAGTTTGAAGCTAAAGGTAGTTTTGGAATTTTAGATATGCTTTACAAAAGCGATTCGCTTCCTTATGATGTACTGTTACAACGTATGACATTAAACTTCTCGCCACAATTTGTTGAGTTAGCTAATTTTGATGCTCAAATAGGAAAATCGGATATGCATGCTAATGGAAAAATTGAGAACTTTATTGCTTATGTGTTAGATGATAGTACTAATGTGTTAACAGGGAATTTCATGTTTAATTCTACTTTGATGGACTTAAATGAATTTATGACAGAGGAAGAAGTAGCTACAGCAGAAGGTACAGAAGCAGCTGAAGAACCGTTGTCGGTTGTTGAAGTTCCAAAAAATATTGATTTTAGCCTAACATCCACCTTAAACAAAGTAATTTACGATAACATGGAAATTACTGATATGAAAGGATTGATAACAGTAAAAGACCAAAAAGTAAGCATGAAAGATGTTGGAATGAATTTATTGGGAGGAAAAATGATGATGAGTGGATTTTATGAAACTACCAACCCTGCTGCGCCTGGATTTAATTTCGATATGGCAATACAAGATTTTGATGTAGCAACAGTAGTAAGTACATTTAATACGATTGAAACAATGGCTCCTTACGCTAAAAATGCTAAAGGTAGATTTAATACAAGTATGATTGTTTCAGGAGTTTTGGATAAAGAAATGATGCCAGATATGAATTCATTAACAGGAAATGGTGATATGTTGACCAAAAACATAAAAGTGGAAGATGTAAAAGCAATGAATCAATTAGCAGATGCACTTAAAAATGAAAGTTTAAGAGTATTAGAAGTTAATGATGCTAACATTAAATATGCTTTTAAAAATGGTAGAGTAACTATTGAACCGTTTGATGTTAAATTGGGAAAAACTACAGGGACAATGTCAGGTTCTAATGGATTCGACCAAACCATAGATTATAAAATGACTTTAAAAACACCAACTAAAGAATTAGGAGCTGGTGATGCTTTAAATAAGTTAAACAGTCAGGCTGCCGGACTAGGAATGACATTAAAATCTGCTGAAACGGTTAGTGTAGATGTATTAATTAAAGGTACTTTTGATGACCCTAAAGTGAGTGTTAGTTTAAAAGATGCGGTAGGAAACATAAAAGATGAAATTAAAGAACAAGTAAAAGAAAAAATTACCGAAGAGGTAGATAAAGCTAAAGAAGAGGCTAAGAAAAAAGCTAGAGAACAAGCTGATAAATTAATTGCTGAAGCAGAGAAGAACGCTCAAAAAATTAGAGATGAGGCAAAAGCTGCTGCTGATAAAGTAAGAGCTGAAGCTGATAAACAAGCTAAAGATTTAATTAAGCAAGCAGGAGGAAATCCGCTTAAAAAAATTGCCGCAGAAAAAGCTGCACAAAAAATTAATGATGAAGCTGATAAAAAAGCAGTGGGAATAGAAAATGAAGGCAATAAAAGAGCAGATGCATTAGTTTCTAAAGCAAAACAAGAAGCTGATGATATCATGCAAAAGGTAGAAGAGAAATAATTACCATATTGGTTTAATTATTGAAATAAATTAAACCTGACAGGCTTTAGCAGTTTGTCAGGTTTTCTATTAGTTTTTTAAATAAGAAAAAGTGAGTAACTATATATTTTTAGCAATTACAATTTTATGTTTTTCGGGTGTATATGCTCAGGAAGAAAATTGTCCTGAACCGAAGAAAAAAGCGGTAAAATATTTTGAAAATGCCAGAACAGCTTCATTTAATGATAAAAAAACCTTACTAATAGAAGCTGTTAAAATTGACCCCAATTATTTAGAAGCTTATGATGAGTTGGCAAACCTTGCTGATAAAAGTGTTGAGCGAGCTTATAATAGTGGTAGTGCAGGCGGAATTCAACAATACACTAAAATTAAAATAAATTACTGGAATAAGATTGTCGAAATTTGTCCAGAATATCGAAACTTTTTCCATGCTATGGAGTTGGGAAATTATTATTTTGGTCAACGAAAATATGCAGAAGCTAAACCTTATTTCCAAAAAATAATGGCTTCACCAAATGCGTATAAAAAAGACGAACGTTATGCTCACGAGAGGTTGGAAGATATAGCAACTTATTTCAAATTAATTAAAGATACCGTTCCTTTTGCTCCAGTTAAGTTAGAAGGACCTTCTAGTAAAAACAATGAATATTTACCTATGTTGTCACCAGATAATCGGTACTTATTTTATACCCGAAATATGCCACATGAAGATAAAAATTCTTTTGATGGAGGAAGTAAAGAAGTGTTTGTACAAAGTAGAAAAATGGGCGTAAATAAATTCACTAGCGGAATGCCCATGCCATCACCATTTAATTTAGGTCAGTATCAAGGTGGCGTTAGTGTTTCTGTAGATAATAAGTTACTTTTTATTACTTTGGTTGAGGTAATTCCTTACAGAGGAGAAGATAGGGCAGGTTTAGGGCAAATGTTTGATAATGCAGATATCTATTTTACAGAATATAAAGATGGAGAATGGTCAAAATTAGAATCTATTGGAAGTCACATTAATACACCAACAACTTGGGAGGCACAACCATCCATTTCATCCGATAATAAAACATTGTACTTTACCAGAGTGGTAAATCCTTTTGGTGGTGATATGGATATTTACAAATGTGAACGTCAACCTGATGGTTCTTGGGGAGACCCTATAAACTTAGGCTATCCTATAAATACGCCTGGAGATGAAAAATCACCGTTTATGCATTCAGATAGTTACACTTTGTATTTCTCTTCTAATGAGCATATTGGTATTGGTGGTTATGATATTTTTTATTCTAAAATGAATGAAACTACAGGTCAGTTTAGTAAACCAATTAATATTGGCTATCCTATTAACACAGAAAAAGATGAACATGGATTTGTTGTAAGTAAAGATGGAGATTATGCTTATTACAGTTCTATGAGCGATAATAAACAATTAGATATTTTTTCTTTTGAACTGTATGAAGAAGCTCGTCCTGAAGAAATTATTTTTGTGAATGGTGAAATTTTAGATAATACCGGAAAAGTTCCAGAAGGAGCTAAAGTAATGCTAAAAAACACTAAAACCAATCAAGAAGTTGAAGCAGTAATTGATAAGCAAACAGGTTCGTATGTTGGCGTAGTTAGGGTAGATAAAGATGAAGATATTATGCTTACTGCCAAAAAAGAAGGTTATGCATTTTCTTCGCAGTTAATTTCTTCTAATGAAGTTGTAGTAGGAAAACCAATACAAACTAAAAAAGTAGAAATAAAACCTATTGAAGTAGGAGAGGCTTATACTATTAATGATATTTACTTTGAAACAAACTCTTTTCAAATTACACCAAGAATTATTACCGTATTAAATGAATTTATAGATTTTTTAAAAACCAATCCAACGGTTAAAATTGCTATTCACGGACATACCGATAATGTTGGTGATATGCAAAGTAATATGGAATTATCTGAACAAAGAGCCAAAGCGGTTTATAACTATTTGCTATTGGAAGATATAGATGCTTCTAGACTTACTTCAAAAGGATTTGGATCAACCCAACCAATTGCATCTAACGATACAGAAGAAGGCAGAGCTAGAAACAGACGAACAGAATTTGTTATTGTAGAGAAATAATAAATGAGTAAATTTTTAGATGTGTAAATGTGTGAATTATTGTCATGCTGAACTAAATTTTACAGAAAACTTGTTTTCATGTAAAATGACGTGAAGTATCTATTTTTAATAAAGAGTATTTTGTCTATAAACTTATAAACTTTTAACCTCATAAACTAACTTCTAACTTTTAATGAAACAATACGGACTAATAGGAAAAATGCTTTCACATTCATTTTCTAAAAAATATTTTGAAGAGAAGTTCAAAAGAGAAAATATTAGTGCAGTATATGAAAATTTTGAGATAGGTGATATTAGTCAAGTAGAAGAAATTTTTTCAGCACAACCCAACCTTTTTGGATTAAACGTAACTATTCCTTATAAAGAACAAATTATACCTTATTTAGATGAAGTAGATGAACAAGCTCAAAAAATAGGAGCAGTTAATACCATATATATAGATAAAGCAACAGGGAAAAAGAAAGGATATAATACCGACTATTATGGTTTCAAGCAATCATTAAAACCATTCTTAGAAAACCAACATCAACGAGCATTAATTTTAGGAACAGGCGGAGCTTCAAAAGCAGTAGCCTATGTTTTGAATGAGTTAGGAATTATTACCGCCTTTGTTTCCAGAAATCCTACTGCAGACAATCAGTTAAGTTATGATGATTTGAATGAAAACCTAATGCAATCTTTTTTACTAATAGTAAATACTACTCCGCTAGGAACTTTCCCAAATATTGATGAAAAACCTGCTATTAATTACGATGCCATAACACCCAATCATTTATTATACGATTTGGTTTATAATCCTGCTGAAACTGCTTTTTTAAAAGAAGGAAAAGAAAGAGGAGCATTAACCATTAATGGAGAACAAATGCTCCAACTACAAGCTGAAAAAGCTTGGGAGATATGGGGCAGTTAAAAATCATTAATTTTAGTCTGTTTTAGATAACATTTTAGAATTAAACTCGTTCAATAAGTTCTAAAGCAGTTTTACAATTATGATAAATCAGGCACAGCAATTTTGTGATTACATTCAGCATCAAAAACGATATTCCCACCATACTGTTGTTGCTTATAAAAATGATTTAGAGCAGTTTGTTCAATATGCACATCTAGCATTTGCTGTAAACGAATGGAGTGAAATAAACACATCAATCATTCGCTCATGGATAGTTGCTTTAATTGAAGAAGGAAACACATCAACAACCATTAACCGAAAAATTTCATCATTAAAATCATTTTATAAATACATGATGAAAAATGGATTGGTAGCAACTAATCCATTATTAAAAGTAGTGGTTCCTAAAACATCCAAACGACTTCCAGTATTTGTTAATGAAAATGAAATAAACCAACTATTTTCAAATATAGAATTTGAAGATACATTTGAAGGACAAAGAGATAAATTAATTATGGAATTGTTTTATCTAACAGGGATTCGTTTAACGGAATTAATAAATCTAAAAATAAGTGATGTTAACACCTATAATTTAACCATAAAAGTGTTGGGGAAAAGAAATAAAGAAAGAGTTATTCCTATTACAAGTGAATTTATAAAACTATTTCAAAGTTACCTTGTATATAGAGACGAAATTCCTGCCGATTCCAATTATGTATTTTTAACAGAAAGAGGCAAGAAAATATATGAAAAACTTGTGTACAGAATAGTAAATAACTACCTTAGCCTTGTAACAACAGCTGATAAAAAAAGTCCACATGTCATTAGACATACGTTTGCTACACATATGTTAAACAGAGGTGCAGAGCTAAATACCATAAAAGAAATTTTAGGACATGCGAGTTTATCTGCAACACAAGTTTATACACATAATACAATAGAAAAATTAAAAACAATATACAAACAAGCTCATCCGAGAGCATAAATTAAAAAGGAGGAAAACATGAAAGTAAATGTAAAAATCACATCAGTACATTTTGATGCAGACAAAAAATTAATTGCCTTCATTCAAGAGAGAGTAAACAAATTAAGTCAGTATTATGATAAGATTATTGACAGTGAAGTGATATTAAAGTTAGAAAATACACCTGAAGCTAAAAATAAAGTTGCAGAAATTAAGCTTTTAATACCCGGAAATGATGCTTTTGCAAAGAAACAATGCAAGTCTTTTGAGGAAGCTACTGACGCTGCTGTTGAGGCACTTAGGAGGCAATTAAAGAAGCACAAAGAGAAGCTAAAAAAAGTGTGATAAAAAAAAATGAAATTATTGTTTGTTTAAAATAAAATCTTTTATACATTTGCAGACCTTTTTACGGAGAGGTCTGTTTTTTTTAGAAAACAGTGAAAGCCAGTATAGCTCAGTTGGTAGAGCAGCTGATTTGTAATCAGCCGGTCGGAGGTTCGAGTCCCTCTACTGGCTCAGTTCTTTAAAAACGATGAAAAAAACGTTGGGGAAATACTCAAGCGGTCAACGAGGACAGACTGTAAATCTGTTGGCTACGCCTTCGTAGGTTCGAATCCTGCTTTCCCCACGAATAAAAAATTAGCGGGAGTAGCTCAGCTGGCTAGAGCATCAGCCTTCCAAGCTGAGGGTCGCGGGTTCGAATCCCGTTTCCCGCTCTTTTTTTTATTTTTTTCTATATCGGTATTTTATTAGCCGATGTAGCTCAGTGGTAGAGCACTTCCTTGGTAAGGAAGAGGTCACGGGTTCAAATCCCGTCATTGGCTCTTAACGAAGTGTCGTGTAAAGAGTGTGAGAGATGTATTTAATAAGTAAATAAGTATAAATAATTAATTAAAAACAATAAAATAAACCTAAAATCATGGCTAAAGAGAATTATGATCGTTCCAAACCACACTTAAACATAGGAACAATTGGTCACGTTGACCACGGAAAAACTACTTTAACTGCTGCTATCACTACTGTATTAGCAAAAGCAGGATTATCTGAATTAAGAGATTTTGCTTCAATTGATAACGCTCCTGAAGAAAAAGAAAGAGGTATTACCATTAATACTTCTCACGTTGAATATTCTACCGCTAACAGACATTATGCTCACGTTGATTGTCCTGGTCACGCGGATTACGTAAAGAACATGGTAACTGGTGCTGCTCAAATGGACGGTGCGATTTTAGTTGTTGCTGCAACTGACGGACCAATGCCTCAAACTAGAGAGCATATCCTATTGGGAAGACAAGTTGGTATTCCTAGAATGGTTGTTTTCATGAACAAAGTTGACTTAGTTGATGATGCTGAGTTATTAGAGTTAGTTGAAATGGAAATCAGAGAATTATTATCTTTCTATGAGTATGATGGTGATAATGTTCCAGTTATTGCAGGTTCTGCATTAGGAGCTTTAGAAGGTGACGAGAAATGGTCAGCTAAAGTAATGGAGTTAATGGATGCAGTAGATACTTATATTGAACTACCTCCAAGAGATATTGATAAACCATTCTTAATGCCTGTTGAAGATGTATTCTCTATTACTGGTAGAGGAACTGTTGCTACAGGTAGAATTGAAACTGGTGTGATCAACTCTGGTGAGTCAGTAGATATCTTAGGTATGGGTGATGAAAAATTATCATCAACTGTAACAGGTGTTGAAATGTTTAGAAAAATATTAGATAGAGGAGAAGCTGGTGATAACGTAGGTCTTTTATTAAGAGGTATCGAAAAATCAGATATTAGAAGAGGTATGGTAATCGCTAAACCAGGTTCTATTACTCCACATACTGAATTCAAAGCTGAAGTGTATGTGTTGAAAAAAGAAGAAGGTGGACGTCATACTCCATTCCAAAACAAATATAGACCACAATTCTATTTAAGAACTACAGATGTTACTGGAGAGATTTACTTAGAAGAAGGTAGAGAAATGGTAATGCCTGGAGATAACGTAACTGTAACAGTTAAATTAATTGTACCAGTTGCCTTAAATAAAGGGTTAAGATTTGCAATCAGAGAAGGTGGTAGAACTGTTGGAGCTGGTCAAATCACTGAAATTCTTAAGTAATTAATTACACTAGAATTTTGTAAAAGTAATATAAAGGTATCCACTATTTAGTGGGTACCTTTCTTGACTTTATTTTATTAGTACGCTTTATCGGTATTTTAATTAAGAATGATAAAGTTATTACGGGTGTAGCTCAATTGGTAGAGTAGTGGTCTCCAAAACCATTGGCTGGGAGTTCGAGTCTCTCCACCCGTGCAGAGAATAAAAAATATTATGGCTAAAATTGGAAATTATATAAAAGAATCAACTGACGAATTGTTAAACAAAGTTTCGTGGCCAACATGGAGCGAGTTACAAAGTAGTTCAGTAATTGTATTAATTGCATCTGTAATATTTGCATTAATCATATTTGTGATGGATAGTACTTTTAGCAGATTGATGAAAGAAATTTATAAGTTATTTTGATTACTATGGCAGAGAATACAAAAAAATGGTATGTCGTTAGAGCGATAAGTGGTAAAGAAAATAAAATCAAAAAATACATTGAAGATGAAATTCTTAGAAATGGTTTAAGTAATAACTTATCACAAATTTTAATACCTACAGAAAAAATATTTCAAATTAGAAATGGAAAAAAAATAAGTAAAGAAAGAAATTTCTTTCCTGGCTATATTCTAATTGAGGCAGACTTAAGTGGAGAAATGCCACACGTTATCAGAAATGTAAATGGAGTTATAGGTTTCTTAGGAGCAGAAAAAGGTGGAGATCCATTACCAGTAAGAATGGCTGAAGTAAATAGAATATTAGGTAAAGTTGATGAGTTGGCAGACAGTGATGAAGAGATGACAATACCATTTGTTGTAGGCGAAAACATTAAAGTGATAGATGGTCCTTTTAATGGTTTTACTGGTTCAATTGAAAAAATAAACGAAGAGAAGAGAAAGTTAGAAGTAATGGTTAAAATTTTCGGAAGAAAACAACCATTAGAATTAAGTTTCTTACAAGTAGAAAAAGAAAGTTAATATAAAGTAGTAATTAATCGTACAGACTCAATATATATAATGCTTCCAATTGAGCGAGTACAAATCTAAATAGTAAATAAAATGGCTAAAGAAGTAAGTGGATTAATTAAATTGCAAATCAGAGGAGGAGCTGCAAACCCATCGCCACCGGTAGGACCTGCATTAGGTGCTAAAGGTGTTAATATTATGGAATTTTGCAAGCAATTTAACGGAAGAACTCAAGATAAACCAGGGAAAGTATTACCTGTTGTTATTACAGTTTATTCTGATAAGTCTTTTGATTTTGTAATTAAAACCCCTCCAGCTGCAGTTCAATTAATGGAAGCTGCTAAATTGAAGAAAGGTTCTCCGGAATCTAACAGACAAAAAGTAGGTACCGTTAGTTGGGATCAAATTAAAGTAATAGCAGAAGATAAAATGACTGACTTAAATTGCTTTAAAATTCAATCTGCAATGAAAATGGTTGCAGGTACTGCAAGAAGTATGGGGTTAAAAGTAAGTGGGACTTTTCCTGCATAAAACTAATTTATTAAATTGTATCAGCAATGGCTAGATTAACAAAAAACATGAAAGAGGCTTTATCTAAAGTAGATATTGAAAAGTTATACAACTTGGATGAAGCAACAAAGCTTGTTAAGGATATGACATTTACAAAGTTTGATGCATCTGTTGACATTAGTATTAGATTAGGAGTTGATCCTAGAAAAGCTAATGAAATGGTAAGAGGTACAGTTGCCCTTCCAAATGGTGTTGGTAAAGATGTTAAAATTTTAGTATTATGTACTCCTGACAAAGAAGCTGAAGCTAAAGAGGCTGGTGCTGACTATGTTGGTTTAGACGAATTTATTGATAAAATAAAAGGCGGATGGACTGATATGGATGTTATTATAACTATGCCAAGTGTTATGGGTAAAGTTGGTGCTTTAGGTCGTGTATTAGGACCAAGAGGATTAATGCCAAACCCAAAATCAGGCACAGTTACAATGGACATAGGTAAAGCTGTTACTGATGTTAAAGCCGGTAAAATAGATTTTAAAGTAGATAAATTTGGTAATATTCATACTACTATAGGTAGAGCATCTTTTGAGGCTGAAAAATTAGCTCAAAATGCAAATGAATTATACCAAACAATTTTAAAGTTAAAACCTGCGTCAGCAAAAGGAGCATATGTGAAAGGTATCACATTATCAAGCACAATGAGCCCGGGTGTTAAAGTTGAACCTAAATCATTTTAAGTTTAACAAAGTATTTAATTTAACCTAAAAGCAAAATGACAAGAGAAGAAAAAAGTCAGTATATCGATGGTTTAACTGAAAAGTTAAACAATGCTAATATTTTTTATTTAGCAGATATTGCTGGTTTAAATGCCGAAACAACTTCTAAGTTAAGAAAAACTTGCTTTAATGGTAATATTCAACTTGAAGTAGTAAAAAATACGCTTTTGCAAAAAGCATTTGAAAAAGCAGAAAAAGACTACGAAGGATTGTATAATTCACTTAAGGGGAATACTTCTATAATGTTTTCAGAAGTAGGTAATGCACCTGCCAAAATCATTAAAGAATTCCGTAAAAAAAGTGATAAACCATTATTGAAAGGAGCTTATATTGAAGAATCAATTTATGTTGGCGATGAGAATTTAGATGCATTAGTAAGCCTTAAATCTAAAGAAGAACTTATCGGTGATATTGTTGCATTACTTCAATCTCCAGCTAAGAATGTTGTCTCTGCACTTAAATCAAGTGGAGGTAAACTGGCAGGTATAGTACAAACTTTATCAGAACGTTCTGAATAAATAATTAAAAACAAACAATTAATATTAATTTAAATTTCTAAAATAAAACAAAATGGCAGATTTAAAAAAACTTGCAGATGAGTTAGTAAACTTAACTGTGAAAGATGTGAACGAATTAGCTAACATACTTAAAGATGAATATGGTATCGAACCTGCTGCTGCAGCTGTAGCTGTTGCAGGTCCTGCTGCTGGTGGTGGAGACGCTGCTGGTGCTGAAGAAAAATCAGAATTTGATGTAATTCTTAAATCAGGTGGTGCTGCTAAATTAGCAGTAGTTAAATTGGTTAAAGAATTAACTGGTCTAGGTCTT
This sequence comes from Vicingaceae bacterium, assembly GCA_965284565.1. Classification (GTDB taxonomy): domain Bacteria; phylum Bacteroidota; class Bacteroidia; order Flavobacteriales_E; family Vicingaceae; genus BRH-c54. Next base: position 65,757 of record OZ260100.1, on the reverse strand, counting down.
AAAGAAGCTAAAGAATTAGTTGATGGAGCACCAAAACCATTAAAAGAAGGTGTTTCTAAAGATGAAGCAACTGCTCTTAAAACTCAATTAGAAGAGGCTGGAGCTGAAGTAGAAGTTAAATAATTTAACTGATACAAACCCAATTTAGGTTTAGGTATTTACCCTTATTTTTAGGGGTAAATTACCTAAGCCTCTTTTGCTTTATAAACCTCTGTAAATAGAAAACTGAGATAAGTAGTATTTTACTTATTGATTTACAAGGAGTTATAGTGTTTGTCTCAAAGTGAATTGATGTCATTTTGAGAAAATTAGTGTACTTAAAATAAGTATTCACTAATTAAAGAATAAAAGTATTATTTAAACAAACTAAACTCAAAACTACTAATGAACAATACATTAGATAAAAAGGTGGAAAATTCTCGAATTAATTTCGCCTCAACCAAAAACCAATTAGAATATCCAGATTTCTTAGATATTCAAATTAAATCATTTCAATCTTATTTTCAATTAGATACAACTCCTGAAAATAGAGCTTCAGAAGGATTGTTTAAAGTTTTCAGTGAAAACTTCCCAATCACAGATGCACGTAATCAGTTTGTATTAGAATTTTTAGATTACTTCATAGACCCACCAAGATATGCTATTGAAGAATGTATTGAAAGAGGTTTAACTTACAGTGTGCCTTTAAAAGCAAAACTAAAATTATATTGTACAGATCCTGAACATGAGGATTTTGAAACTATTGTACAGGACGTATATTTGGGTACTATTCCATATATGACTCCTAAAGGAACTTTTGTGATTAACGGTGCTGAAAGAGTTATCGTATCACAACTACACCGTTCTCCAGGTGTTTTCTTTGGTCAAAGCAAACATGCTAACGGTACTAAATTATATTCAGCGAGAATTATTCCATTTAGAGGCTCTTGGATAGAATTTGCTACTGACATCAATAATGTAATGTATGCTTACATCGATCGTAAGAAAAAATTACCAGTAACAACTCTTTTTAGAGCTATAGGCTTTGAAACAGATAAAGAAATTTTAGAACTTTTTGATTTAGCAGATGAAGTTAAAGTAAGCAAATCTGGATTGAAAAAAGTTATCGGTAGAAAATTAGCTGCTCGTGTACTTAAAACATGGGTTGAAGATTTTGTGGATGAAGATACTGGAGAAGTTGTTTCTATCGAAAGAAACGAAGTAATCATTGATCGTGAAACTATCATCGATAAAAATCATATTGATGAAATTATAGAATCAGGTTCAAAAACTATTATTTTACATAAAGAAGATGTAAACTCATCTGACTTTGCAATTATATACAATACCTTACAAAAAGACCCTTCTAACTCTGAAAAAGAAGCGGTAGAACATATTTACCGTCAGCTTAGAAATGCAGAACCGCCAGATGTTGAAACAGCTAGAGGTGTTATTGATAAACTATTTTTCTCTGAAACAAGATATGATTTAGGAGAAGTTGGTAGATTTAGAATTAATAAAAAACTTGGTTTAGATATAGCTGACGATGTAAGAGTATTAACAAGAGAAGATATTATATCTATCATCAAATATCTTATTGAGTTAATTAATTCAAAAACATTAGTTGATGATATTGATCACTTAAGTAACAGAAGAGTTAGAACTGTTGGTGAGCAATTACACAATCAATTTGGTGTTGGTCTTTCTAGAATGGCAAGAACCATTAGAGAAAGAATGAATGTTAGAGATAACGAAGTATTTACTCCTTCAGATTTGATTAATGCTAAAACACTTTCATCAGTAATTAATTCTTTTTTTGGAACTAACCAGTTATCTCAATTTATGGATCAAACTAATCCATTATCAGAGATTACTCATAAAAGAAGAATGTCTGCATTAGGACCAGGAGGTCTTTCTAGAGAAAGAGCTGGTTTCGAAGTGCGTGATGTTCATTATACTCACTACGGAAGACTTTGTCCTATTGAAACGCCTGAGGGGCCAAATATTGGTCTGATTTCTTCTCTTTGTGTTTACGCAAAAGTGAACAAATTAGGATTTATTGAAACTCCTTACAGACACGTTGAAGATGGTAAAATAAACTTTAAAAAAGACGTAGTTTATTTAAGTGCTGAAGAAGAGGATAAAAAAATTATTGCTCAAGCAAACGCTCAAGTAGATGATAAAGGTAATTTCTTAACTGAAAAAGTAAAATCTAGACTAGAAGGTGATTTTCCTTTAACAGAGCCAGAAAACATATCTTTAATGGATGTTGCTCCTAACCAAATTGCATCTATTGCTGCATCATTAATTCCTTTCTTAGAAAATGATGATGCCAACCGTGCTTTGATGGGATCTAACATGATGCGTCAAGCAGTTCCTTTATTAAGACCAGAAGCTCCAATTGTGGGTACAGGATTAGAGGCTAGAGTAGCTCAAGACTCTAGAGTGCTTATTAATGCTGAAGCTGATGGTGTTGTAGAATATGTTGATGCAAAAAATATTACCATTAAATATAACCGTTCTGAAGAAGATCAATTAGTAAGTTTTGATGGAGATTCTGTAACGTATGAATTATATACATTCAAGAAAACAAATCAAAACACTTGTCTAAATTTAACACCTATTGTAAGAAAAGGTGATAAAGTTAAAAAAGGACAAGTACTTTGCGAAGGTTATGCTACAGAAAAAGGAGAGCTTGCTTTAGGTAGAAACTTAAAAGTAGCTTTCATGCCTTGGAAAGGATATAATTTTGAGGATGCGATTGTAATCTCAGAAAAAGTTGTAAAAGAAGATTTATTTACTTCTGTACATATTGAAGAGTTTTCTCTTGAAGTAAGAGATACCAAAAGAGGTGAAGAAGAATTAACCGCAGATATCCCTAATGTTAGCGAAGATGCTACCAAAGATTTGGATGAAAACGGTATGATTAGAATTGGTGCTGAAGTTAAAGAAGGCGATATTTTAATTGGTAAGATTACTCCTAAAGGAGAAACAGATCCAACTCCAGAAGAGAAACTGTTAAGAGCTATCTTTGGAGATAAAGCTGGTGATGTTAAAGATGCTTCGTTAAAAGTTAAACCATCTGTAAAAGGTGTTGTAATTGATAAAAAACTTTTTGAAAGAGCTATTAAAGACAGAAAAAGCAGAGCGGAAGAGAAAGCAATTTTAGAGCAACTTGATGAAGAATACAACAGAGAAGTTGCAGCACTTAAAAAAGTGTTGATTGATAAACTTTATGCTGTTGTAAATAACAAAACTAGTCAGGGAGTTGTAAACTACTATAATGAAGTACTTATTCCTAAAGGGACTAAATTTACTATTAAAGTACTAGAAAAAGTTGATGATTTTGTATTTGTAGATTCTAAAAATTGGACTACAAGCGATGAGTTGAATGATTTAATCAAACAAATCTTAAATAACTACAACATTAAGGTAAATGAAATCTTAGGTAAATTTAAACGTAAAAAATATGCTATTTCTGTTGGAGATGAATTACCAACAGGAATTCTGAAATTGGCAAAAGTTTATTTGGCTAAGAAAAGAAAACTAAAAGTTGGAGATAAGATGGCTGGACGTCACGGAAATAAAGGTATTGTCGCTAACATTGTTAGAGAAGAAGACATGCCTTTCTTAGAAGACGGAACGCCTGTAGATATTGTTCTTAACCCACTTGGTGTACCATCTAGGATGAACTTAGGTCAGGTATATGAAACTGTTCTTGGATGGGCAGGTCAAAAACTAGGAAAAAAGTTTGCTACACCAATTTTTGATGGTATTAGTGTTGAAGAAATCAACGAATACTGTATAGAAGCAGGTGTACCACAATATGGTAAAACATATCTTTATGATGGCGGAACGGGAGATCGTTTTGATCAGCCAGCAACTGTTGGAGTAATCTATATGTTACGTTTAGGACACATGATTGATGATAAGATGCATGCTCGTTCTATTGGACCATACTCATTAATTACACAACAACCATTAGGTGGTAAAGCACAGTTTGGTGGTCAGCGTTTTGGAGAAATGGAGGTTTGGGCAATAGAAGCTTATGGAGCTGCAAACATTCTTCAAGAATTGTTAACTATTAAATCTGATGATGTTAAAGGAAGAGCTAAAGCTTATGAAGCAATAGTTAAAGGAGATCCAATGCCAGAACCTGGTATTCCAGAATCGTTTAATGTATTATTACATGAGTTAAGAGGTTTAGCACTTAACATAACATTAGATAATTAATTTATTTTGAACTAAAAACAACTATATAACATGGCTTTTAAACGTGAACAAAACACCAACAGTAATTTTTCAAGAATTACTATCAGTTTGTCTTCTCCAGAACTTATCTTAGAAAGATCAAGTGGAGAAGTATTAAAACCAGAGACCATTAACTACAGAACTTATAAACCTGAAAGAGATGGATTATTTTGTGAAAGAATTTTTGGTCCTGTAAAAGACTATGAGTGTCATTGCGGAAAATATAAAAGAATTAGATATAAAGGAATTATTTGCGACAGATGTGGAGTTGAAGTTACTGAGAAAAAAGTAAGAAGAGAAAGAATGGGACACATTTCATTAGTAGTTCCTGTTGCTCATATTTGGTACTTTAAATCTTTACCTAACAAAATTGGTTACCTTTTAGGTTTACCAACCAAAAAATTGGATGCTATTATTTATTACGAAAGATATGCAGTAATTAATCCAGCAGGTGTTAATGGTGTTGATGGAGAACCAATTCAATACTTAGATTTCTTAACAGAAGAAGAGTATTTCGATATCATAGACACACTTCCAAAAGAAAATCAATATTTAGATGATGCTGACCCAAATAAGTTTATCGCTAAAATGGGTGCTGAAGCTTTATATGAGTTATTAAAAAGATTAGATCTAGATAGCCTATCTTACGACTTAAGACATAAAGCAAATAACGAAACTTCTCAACAAAGAAAAAATGAAGCATTAAAAAGACTTCAAGTTGTTGAAGCTTTTAGAGCATCTAAAGAAAATATTGATAACAGACCAGAATGGATGATATTAAAGGTAGTTCCAGTTATTCCACCAGAATTACGTCCTTTAGTACCTCTTGATGGTGGTAGATTTGCTACTTCTGATTTAAATGATTTATACAGAAGAGTTATCATCAGAAATAATCGTTTAAAAAGATTAATGGAAATTAAAGCTCCAGATGTAATCTTAAGAAACGAAAAACGTATGCTTCAAGAATCTGTAGATGCATTGTTAGACAACTCTAGAAAATCTAGTGCTGTTAAAACTGATGCTAACAGAGCATTAAAATCTTTATCAGATAGTTTAAAAGGAAAATCAGGTAGATTCCGTCAAAACTTATTGGGGAAACGTGTAGATTATTCTGCTCGTTCTGTAATTGTTGTTGGTCCAGATTTGAAACTACACGAATGTGGTATCCCTAAAGACATGGCTGCTGAATTATACAAACCATTTATCATCAGAAAATTGATTGAAAGAGGTATTGTAAAAACAGTTAAATCAGCTAAAAAAATAGTTGATAAAAAAGAGCCTGTTGTTTGGGATATTTTAGAAAATATATTAAAAGGACATCCTGTATTACTTAACCGTGCACCTACTTTGCACCGTTTAGGTATTCAGGCTTTCCAACCAAAATTAATTGAAGGTAAAGCTATTCGTTTGCACCCATTAGTATGTACTGCATTTAATGCGGATTTTGATGGTGACCAAATGGCAGTTCATTTACCTTTAGGTAATGCTGCAATTTTAGAAGCTCAGTTATTAATGTTGTCTTCGCATAATATTCTTAATCCTGCAAATGGTACTCCAGTAACACTTCCTTCTCAGGATATGGTTCTTGGGTTATATTATATAACTAAAGAAAGAAAATCTACTAAAGATCATCCAGTAAACGGAGAAGGTAAAATGTTCTACTCTCCAGAAGAAGTAATTATTGCTCTTAATGAAGGTAAACTTAATGTTCATGCTAACATTAAAGTAAAAACTACTGATATTGAAAACGGAGAAACAGTATTAAAAACCATTGAAACTACAGCAGGTAGAGTTATATTTAATGAGCTTGTTCCTGAAGAAGTAGGTTTTGTTAATGATTTGCTTACTAAAAAATCTTTAAGAGATATTATTGGTAAAGTATTAAAACATTCAGGACCAACTAAAACGGTTAAATTCTTAGATGATATTAAAGATTTAGGTTATGATATGGCCTTTAAAGGTGGATTATCATTTAACCTTGATGATATTATTATTCCAAAGGAAAAAGAGGAATTTGTAGCTAAAGCTAACTTAGAAGTTGAAGAAGTAATGAACAACTATAACATGGGTTTTATTACTAACAACGAACGTTATAACCAAATTATTGATATCTGGACACACACTAATACAAAACTTACAAATGTATTAATGGATACCCTTAAAAATGATAACCAAGGCTTCAACTCTATTTATATGATGTTTGATTCTGGTGCAAGGGGTTCTAAGGAGCAAATTCGTCAGTTATCAGGTATGAGAGGATTGATGGCAAAACCACAAAAATCTGGTTCATCATCAGGTCAAGAGATTATTGAAAATCCAATTTTAGCAAACTTTAAAGAAGGATTATCAGTATTGGAGTACTTTATCTCGACTCACGGTGCTCGTAAAGGTCTTGCCGATACAGCATTGAAAACTGCCGATGCGGGTTATTTAACAAGAAGATTAGTTGATGTTTCTCAAGATGTTGTTATTACATCAGAAGATTGCGGAACATTAAGAGGTTTAATAGCTACAGCATTAAAGAATAATGATGAAGTTGTTGAAAGCTTATATGATAGAGTTTTAGGAAGAACATCTGTTCACGATATTTATCACCCTGAAACAGAAGAATTAATTGTAGCTGCAGGAGATGAAATTACTGAAGATATTGCTGAAGTAATTCAAGCAGCAGATATTGATGAAGTTGAAATTAGATCAGTATTAACTTGTGAGCAAAGAAAAGGTGTTTGTGCTAAATGTTACGGTAGAAACCTATCAACAGGAAGAATGGTTCAAAAAGGAGAACCTGTTGGAGTTGTTGCTGCTCAATCTATTGGTGAGCCAGGAACACAGTTGACACTTAGAACTTTCCATATTGGTGGTACGGCTTCTAAAATTACTGGAATCTCTAGCGTTGACGCTAAATATGATGGTAAAATTGAAATAGAAGAGTTAAAAACTATTGAAAAAACAAACGAAGCAGGAGAGAAAATAGAATTAGTTATTGGACGTTCTGCCGAAATGAAAATTATTGATCCTAAAACTAATGTTGTATTAACTACAGGAAACATTCCTTATGGTTCTCAAGTATTTGTAAAAAATAATGACAAAGTTAAAAAAGGAGATAAAATTTGTATTTGGGATCCTTATAATGCTGTAATCCTTTCTGAAGTTGAAGGTAAAGTAGCATTTGAAAACTTTGAATTAGGAATAACTTACAAGGAGGAATCTGATGAACAAACTGGGTTTACTGAAAAAGTAATTTCTGAGTTTAAAGACAAGAAAAAAATTCCTTTATTGAATATTGTTAATTCAAAAAATGAGATTTTAAAAACTTATAATTTACCTGTTGGAGCTCACATTACAGTTAATGAAGGAGCAAAGGTTAAAGGTGGAGAAATTTTAGTAAAAATACCTCGTTCTGCTGGTGGTACTGCCGATATTACTGGTGGTCTTCCAAGAGTAACAGAATTGTTTGAAGCTAGAAACCCATCTAACCCTGCAGTTGTTTCTGAGATTGATGGTATTGTTTCTTTTGGAAAAATTAAAAGGGGTAACCGTGAGATTATTGTTGAATCAAGATCAGGAGAAGTTAAAAAATACTTAGTTAACTTATCTAAACACATTTTGGTTCAAGAAAATGATTTTGTGAAAGCTGGAAACCCACTTTCGGAAGGTTCAACTACTCCTTCAGATATCTTATCAATTAAAGGGCCTACTGCCGTTCAAGAATACATTGTTAATGAAGTACAAGAGGTTTACCGTTTACAAGGTGTGAAAATTAATGACAAACACTTTGAGGTTATTGTAAGACAAATGATGCGTAAAGCACTTATCGAGCAACCTGGAGATACTAGATTCCTTGAAAAAGAAATCGTTAACAAACGTGATTTCATGGAAGAAAATGATTGGATTTTTGATAAATACATCGTTACTGATTCAGGAGATTCTGAAGTGCTAAAAGCAGGTCAAATTGTTTCTTCTCGTCAGTTAAGAGATGAAAATTCTAAGTTGAAGAGAATGGATAAAAAAGTTGTTGAAAGCAGAGAAGCAATTCCAGCTACATCAAGTCCAATTATTCAAGGAATTACAAGAGCATCACTTCAAACAGATAGCTTTATTTCTGCTGCATCTTTCCAAGAGACTACAAAAGTCTTAAATGAAGCTGCTATTAGAGGTAAAATGGATGATTTAGAAGGATTGAAAGAAAATGTAATTGTTGGTAAATTAATACCAGCTGGAACTGGAATGAAAATGTTTAGAAACTTAATTGTTGGATCTAAAGAAGAGTACGAACAACTTTCAAAAGCTAAAGCTAGTAGCGATGCAATTATTCAAGAATAAAAAATAATTTATAATGGATCAAGATAACCAAGACAACAAACTCAATATTGAATTAAATGAAGATATTGCTGAAGGAATTTATTCTAACCTAGCAATTATAAGCCATTCTAATTCAGAATTTGTAATAGATTTTATAAGAGTAATGCCGGGTGTTCCTAAAGCAAAAGTTAAATCAAGAATATTGATGACGCCAGAACATGCCAAAAGACTTTTACATGCTTTACAAGATAATATTGATAAGTTTGAGTCTAAAATGGGTAAAATTAAAGATCCTGGCCCAACAGGAGGAATTCCAATGAACTTTGGAGGTCCAACTGCTGAAGCTTGATAAATAATTGTTTTTAGTAAATTAAAAGAGAGGTTGGAGTAATTCAACCTCTTTTTTTAGGTCATTAAAAAAGCCGAATTATAACATTATAATTCGGCTTTTTATTTTGTACCTGAGATGGGACTCGAACCCACACGCCTTACGACACACGCACCTCAAGCGTGCCTGTATACCAATTTCAGCACTCAGGTAGCACATCATTACAAATTTAAAACTATAAATGGTAACAACACCTATAATTGGAAGGAAATTTTTTAATAAAAAGTGATTGCTTATCGTTACTTAATACAATGTTAGTCTTAAGTAAAATCTTTCTTATTTGAAAATACTATTTTCAATATGAAAATATGACAAGCATTTTAAGATAATTATAATACTGATTATTATGTATTTATGTTCTTTGGATAAATCGTTGGATGAATGAATAATGTTAAAATATTTATAAACTAAAAAAATATAACATTATGAAAAAGTTAAAATTAATATTACTTGCGGTTATTACAACAGTAAGTATGAGTGCTTATGCACAAGATGATAATAGAGATGAACTTAGAATAGGAGCCAAAATAGGGGTTAATAAAGCTAATATTTATGATGAAAATAATGATGAGTTTGTTGCCGATCCCAGTTATGGTATGGCTGTAGGTGGTTTTATAGCAATTCCTATAGGTACTTACTTAGGTTTTCATCCTGAAGTAATGTTTTCTCAAAAAGGATTTAAAGGCGAGGGAACTATTTTTGGAAGTGAATATAAATTAGAAAGAACGGCCAACTATATAGATGTCCCTTTATTATTTGCTTTTAAGCCGGTTAAAAATATTACTTTATTAGCAGGACCTCAATATTCTTATTTATTATCTAGAAAAGATGAATTTACTGGGTTTGGTATTGACATTAATGATGAAGATGATTTTGAAAATGAAAACCTGCGTAAGAATACTATGGGGGCTGTAGTAGGATTAGATATAAACATAAGCAACTTTATAATTGGTGGTAGAGCTTCATGGGATTTACAGAATAATCATGGAGATGGAACTTCGTCAACACCTCAGTATAAAAACATGTTATTACAAGCTACAGTCGGTATAGTTTTCTAAACCAATAATTAATTAAATGTTTAATGTATAAAAAAAATGTTATGGGAAATTTATTATATACAATAGCAATTATATTACTCATATTATGGATTATAGGATTCGTTGGTTTTAATCTAGGTAATTTAATTCATATACTTTTGGTAATTGCCGTAATTGCAGTATTGTTAAGAATTATAAGAGGAAATAAACCTTTTTAATTAAGAAGAAGACTAATAAAAAAACAAAAAGCTCTGAAATTCAAATTTCAGAGCTTTTTCTGTGACCTAGCTGGGATTTTACTCACGCCTTTTAAAGGCCTATTTTCGTGTAATCTATTAACGTTTTTTATTTTAGTGAATTAAAAATGAAAATAATTCAAAAAAACAAATATAATACTTTTATAAATATTATTTCAGATTTTTGATTTTATTACTTCCAACATTATATTAACATATAGAATAAAATCTATTTTAAAATATTATCTATTACTGATAAAAAGTCACATTTTCTTCTCCTAGCTATTTCAAATGAATCATTATTACTCATAATGATTTGATTACTCTTTTTATCAAATGAATGTATCTTCTGTGTATTTATAAGTACGCTCTTGTTTATTTTAAAGAAAAAATAATCTCCTAATAATGTTTCAAATTCTCTAATTGATTTAGTAGCTAAAATAATATTATGTTTTTCTGTAATTACATTAGTATAAGATTGACTTGCTTTAAAATATTGAATTTGATTAATGGGGACAAAATTAATTTTAGAGATTCCTTTAATTGGTATAGTTGAAGATTGTCGAATTTTTAAAAGCTCATGTATTTGAGATTCAAGCAAACAGATTTTTTGCATATTACTGTCTATCGCTTTTTGCAATTCTTTAACATGAATTCGTGCATTTTGTATATTATGTATTTGATCATTCATCAGGCTGCTAATATATAATCTTTAAATCAAAAATAAAATACGCAAAAATACTTAGGTTAATAAGTAAAAATACTTACTATTGAATTTTTGAGTAGTGTTACTTTTTATCAGCTAAAATTCTTTATAAGGCTTATTGGTACTAGCGTACGTTAAAATAAAAAAGTATTTTTTTAGTAGTTACGAATCGCTGTTTGTAGCTACAAGCTACAAACTGAATTACTTTCCTATTTATTACACAATCAACTCCACATCAATTAGTACAACTTCACCAACATATTTTTTCGAACTACAATAAAGATAATCCTCAGGTTTTCCCACCGATTCTGCCTCCACAGGGTTATTGTGAAATATTTCAAAAAAAGTCTTTATTACCCCGTAACGGAAATAAAGACTTTTTTTATATCATTATAACTTATTGTTTAATTATCTTTTTTGTTATCATTTGCTCATTAGAAGTTAATTTAATTAAATAAATACCATTTGGTTGATCAGCAATATCGAAAGTAATTTTAGTGTTTGCTGTTGGTTGTATGGAAAAAATTAATTCTCCCATTAAATTAAGCACTTCTACATAAGTTCCAACAAAATTTTCAGACATTTCTATATTAAATTTACCATCCATACTTGGGTTTGGGTAAATACTATAAGCATTGTTCATAAAATCTGCTTCTGATAATTCATTATTTTGTTCAGGTTCGTTTTCTGTTGCTAATCTTTTTGCTCCACCACAACCATCTATAAAAGCATAAAACTCACTACCCAATACAGCATTAAAGCCTGGCTGAAGTACAACTTCATAACCTGCATCATAATCAACAACTGCTCCGCTAAAAATTGTATTAACTGCAGTAATCTGATTACTTGCTTCAAAATCAAAATTATTACCCGAAATAACATTAATGGTCATATTCCTATTAGGAATGCAACAAGGTGTAACACATGAAGCATTAGCTACAGAGTTTCTAATAACATTACCTGGTTGAGAGCCAAACCCTAAATTAAAATTAATACCTGTAGTCCAGTGACAATAACTCATTATAGTTCCTCCTCCTGAAGGTGATCCAGGAATAACACAAGATCCTTCTGTAGAACCAGCACAGCCATCAATAGCTGTGTTATTGCCATTCCACACACATGCATGTGTGTGCCTAGAACCAAGTAAATGACCAAATTCATGAGTTATTACTGAAGTAGTCCAACTATAATTAGGAAAGGCTGAATATGTGCTGTTTATACCTGAAACTGCAAGACTTTGATCAACATTAGCATTGCATAAACCATTAAAACCAGCAGCTTTACCACCACCAATACCTCTAAAAGTTAAAAGCATTGATAAGTCAGCATTAATAGAACTCTTTTCATTCTGATATTCAGTCAACAGATCTGATGGATTACCTCCCGAATAAGGATCGCCTCCTATATATATATGAATGTGAGAAATGCGAACCTCAATGTTTTCATTTTGATATAAGGTAGCTACTATATTAAAAACACCTTCTACATAATTAATTACATTAGGTACACTTCCTTTATTTGAGTAGATATCTTCCTCTGTGGTAAATTCTATTTCTACACAATCACCATTACTAGACTTATTATTATTAACTCCTTTTAATAATATTTTAGGGTCATAAGTTAAATTAGGGTCATCAACCGTCTCACAATTAAAGTTTGAAGGTAATCTTGTCTCAGTATCTTTATACATAATATGGGTAGTACTGTTAGTTAATTTAGCAATATTTACATTAGCCATACCCTTAATTGATATTACACCCATAATTTCATTTTCGAAAAAACTGATAGCAACCAAACTTTTATCTTCTACCCCTCTTATTATACCTCTATAATGTTTTCTTTTATTTAATTCACCAAGATAAGGGGCTCCTAAATCAGTTGAAATATCATATTGGTAAAAAGAAGATGTTACTTCAACAAGATCTATAGTCCAATTATTGTTTTTGTCTTCAATAGTTGGTATTTCTATAGTTACAAAGTTTGATGAAGTTGCCATTAATTCGTTTATCGAATTATTATTATAATTAAAATACTCGACTTTATTTAATTCCTTAGCAACATCATTATCTTCATATACTTTATTAGGTATTAAAGGTGGTGATATTTTATGGAAACTATGATTTAGTTCTTTTGCGGTTAAAATTTCATTCCAAATAACATTATTAGTTTCTTGAGCATGAATATAATAACACGAAAAACTAAACACAAGTAAGGATACTATATGTTTTATATTTTTCATAACATGTATTTTTAAGTTAATAATGTTTATTTTTTAAGAATATCTATTTCTTTTTTTAGTTGAATAACATATAATGTTAATTCTTCAACTTTTTGCAATAGTTTAGCATTCATTTCTCCTAAAGGGATACCTGCTTCCTCAACTTCACTAGCTGATGGCATGTTAGGTAGATGGCTGTTTTCTTTAATAAAACACTCTACATCCTCTAAACTCATTAAACCATATTCTTTTTTGAATACAAAATCTGGCCAATTTCCATGAAGTTTTACTACTATTTCTTCAGCAATCATTTTACCTTTTACAGCAAATTTATATCCTTTAGAATCATCTGTTCCAATACTCACATTTCCTTGGTCAGATATAAACATAAAGTGGTTTCCAAATCCATTACTTCCAAAAGGTTTCCAAAAATTCAACCCTGAAATTGGTCCATAATTATTATATTCAATTCCCCATTCTCCATATGGAGCACCGGTATTTGTTCCAAATAAAGCTGAAGCATTATCACCATCTATAAGTATAAATCCCTCAAGATGGGCATCTAGTGTTGAACCATTAACATTTTTAACATGAAGTTTAGCATCTGGAGAAGCAGTAGCTATCCCTATATTACCATTGGTCTTTACTACCATTTTTGTTGAAAAACTTGAGCCAAAAGTTTTTTGTCGAATTTCAAAAATATTTTGATTTATAGGAGGTAGGTATGGATTAAGAAAAGGAATCGGATAAGTAAGTTTAAAACCGGATTCATCTTCATACATAAAATTAGTATTTAATGAAATATCAAGTTTAGATTTTGGATCCGATAATCCAATTCCCACCTGGCCTTGATTCCAATATAAATCATTGGGTGTGAATGTACTTACATTAAACTGTGAAAAACAAATAGCACTTGTTGCTAAAATTAAACTTACGGATAGTATCGCTTTTTTCATTTTTTAAAGGTTTTAGTTAGTATTATTATTATTTATGTAAACTCTAATTAGTTTCAAGTATAAGATTCAAATTTTCTAACTTTAAATTTATATACTTTAAACATTATATGTTTGATTATCTATAAAGTATGATAAATGTACAATGTTTAAATTAAAAATAAATACATATAAATACTTAGTATAGTAACAAAAAATACTTATCAATAAAAGATATAAATACTTATGTGTAAATTTTTGATTTACAAGGTGTTTTTTTAAAATGACCGTTCATTGGTCAAAATCGACCGTTAGTTAGATGGATTGACCATTTTTTTGATTTTAATATCTTTTAGTTTACGTTTGAACTTTATTGTGTACAATATTTTCAAATAGATAGAAAATCAGATAGTGAAGAATAAAGATTATTATATTTTTAGTTTTGGTGTTAAAACACTATTGTGTTTTTTTCTAGTATTCATCTCTTTTGTTGTTTATGGAAATAAAATAATTGAAGATAATGATAAATCATCGTTAACAAAAAAAGAAGATGTAGCGGTAAAAGGAAAAGAGAGTACATTTAAAAAAGATTTGAAGAAAATCGAAAAAATCTTGTCATTTAAGAATTTTTTCCATCATAGTGATTCCGGTAAATTAGCAAACCAATTTATTCATCAACACCATCAATTAACTAAAGGAAAAAAAGATTATCCATATAATGTAGACCATGAAAAAATAAATCTTAAACTGCAGTCGTATAAAACTTTAACTAAATTTAAATTAGATTATGAAGTATTTGGATGGTATCCTAATTGGGAAGAAGATTTATACAAAAACTTAAATTATTCTTTATTAACTACAATTGCTTATTTTTCATATGAAGTAGACCCTTCAACCGGAAATCCAACAACAATTTATGATTGGGAAACAACACTCTTAATTGATTCTGCAAAAGCGAATGATGTAAAAGTATTGTTAACCGTTACCAATTTTGGACAATCAAATAATAAAGCTTTTTTAAATAATGATAAAGCTATAAAAAATCTTATTACACAATTAAAAGGATTGCTCAAAAAAAGAGGATCGGATGGTGTATGTCTCGATTTTGAAGGGGTTGGTGGAAATCAGAAAGCTGCTTATGCAAAGTTTATTTCATTACTTAGTCAGGAATTAAAAAAAGAAAATTCTGATTACCTGATTTATATGACTGTTCCCAGTGTTGATTGGGCAAAAAGTTTAGATTTCGAAACATTAATTCCGGTTGTAGATCAATTTGTGATTATGGGGTATGGCTATTATGGTTCTACCAGTAATGTTGCCGGACCTGTTGCTCCATCAGAAAGCGGTAAGATTTGGGAACCGTATAATCTGACAACGTCAATTGATTATTATATAGCTAATGCAGTTCCTTCTTCTAAATTGATAATGGCATTACCATACTATGGTGTAATGTGGGATACTAAATCGGGAGATAGAGGGGCAAAAGTCGAAAAATTTATTGGAAATAGAACATACGATTATATAAAAACTAAAGTAGAAGGAAAGGTTGCTCCTGTTCAGTATGATACTGTAAGTTATACAGCATGGTGTAGTTATGTGTTGGATGATGATGGTACTCATTACAGGCAATGTTGGTTTGATAATGATTCAACAATAGCTGTTAAACTAAATTTAATTAAATACAAGAAGTTAAAGGGGATGGGAATATGGGCTTTAGGCTACGATAAAGGATATTCTAACTTATGGGAAGTAATAGCAGTTAACTTAACTAACACAACGGTAAACTATAAAGGAACTGTTACCAATGATACAGATACTTTAAATAGTGATACAAGTAGTACAGCAGGTAGTGATACAACAGGTTTTTGGGCTACTATAACCAATGTGGAAGCTCTGTTACAACAGGTGACCAACTATAAAACAGTACTACTGTTTATGATGACTTTGGTGGTTTTATTTGGAGGAGCAGGATTTGTCATTGCAATGTTTCAACCCAATACCCGAATGTTCTTTTTTAGTAACATGGCATACAGAGTTTATTATACCAGTTTTGTATTGCTCTTTTTAATAGTTGTTTTAAGGTGGACAGATATTATTACCGATTTATTAGTAGCGCTTATTATAGGATTTATTGCAGGAGCAATAGCGATTTATTTTGTGAATAAGTTGATTGAGAAACTGAATAGAAATGTACCATGAGTAGTGCTACAATAGCAAAAGAAAAAGCGGCACTAGCACAGGAAGAAGGTAAGCTAAAAAAACTGATAGCAGCCATTAAAAAATTCTTTGCAAAAGAATTTCTATGGGTACTGTTTGTATTATTACTAGGCTTGCCAATAGGATTGATAATTACTTATATAATAGAAACATATGGTTCTGAAAAAATAATGGAAATGATTAATAAACTATTAAACGGGAAGCCATTATTTATAGGAGCTTACGCAGTAAGTCTGGCAGGTATTTATTTTACAAGAACAGTTGTGGGAGCAATTAATTTAATGGCAAACAAGCCAAAAAGCTAAAACGATGATATCAAAAGCATTAACATTTGTATCCGACTTTCTTAATCATGAAATTAAGATGTCTTATGGTATTGATGAAGATCGTGTGGTGATAAGTAGTCTGATAAACCCTGATGGAACCATTACGGAAAACATAGAAAATAAAATTGTGATTTCGGTAATTAACTTAGAGCATGAAACAACCGTAAACTCTCAAGGCAATTATGTAAATGGAGGTAATAATAATTTCGGAAAAGTATCACCTCCGGTATATCTAAATATTTACTTACTTATCTCAGCAAATTACGATTCAGGAAACTATATAGAAGCACTGAAAATGCTTTCAACAGTTATTGGAGTATTTCAGGCAAATACTTATTTCACCCAACAGAAAAACCCAACAATGCCATCCCCATTAGAAAAATTAACCTTTGAAATATTCAACTTACCCATTAATGAACTCAGTCATATCTGGAGTGGAATAGGAGCCAAATATGTGCCTTCCATAGTTTATAAAGTAAGGATGATTAGTATAAGAGAAGACTTAATTACGAAAGAAGTTCCTGGATTATCAGGCGTTCAAAATAACCCTCAAGCAAAGACCAGTTAATATGAATTTAAACTATCATAAGTGGATGCAGCTGAAAGTAATGAACAATTACTTTACAGAAGGGGTTTGTGCTGATTTTGGGATGATACCCTTTAAAAGTACTTCACGCGATATGAAAAATTATCAGATTTTAATGAAAAAAGAAGCAAGTACTTTTTCATTTTATGCAGGAATAAATATTCAAGAATCATTTGCTATCAATACCAACTTTAATGGATTAACAGATCTTTACTTCCAGCTGGTAAACAAAGATGAACTATTTTTTAACTATACATCCATTCCATTAGTCAATGAACAACAACTTTATTATTTTGAAAATGCTATTAATACCTCTAACCCTCAGTTTTTTCAGAAATCAGCATTCGTAACTCAGCAAGACCTTGTTGGATATAAACCCAAAACATTTAATATACAATTGCCTGATAAAGAAGTGCTTGTTGAAATAAAAACAAACAACAACGAAGTGCTTACAACAACAACCATTGATGGCACTAAAGTTAAAAATTACTTAATCAGCTTAAAACTATATGATGATGGCATTTATCAATTATGGATAGATGATCAATTACAACAAACATTTTTTATGTCTGATGAAGCAGTAGCTCAAAACTGTATAGGCATTGTTCGGCTTAATATGCAGGAAATTATTGCTCAATATTCTAGCAATACAGTTTATACCATCAATTTTAATGCACGTTCCGTTTTTTGGGAATATCAGGTAGTGGTTCAAAAAAACAGAAAAATTAAAGTAATCGAAATGAATATATCAGGACTCACTGATGAAAAATATCAGGGACCTGTTGAACAAGAGATAATAGGAGGGCAAACAGCACAAGTATTTACTACGGCTAATCCTTTACCATTACAAAATAAATTAGAAGAAAGTCCCCAGTTACAAGTAACCTATTCCAACGATTTCTCTAACAGAAAAAATCAGATGGAGATTAAGTTGCCTAACCCCAATGCAGAACAAATAAAAAAGTATAATCAAGGAGAGAATGAAGGATCATTCTTCTCATCAACAATAGTGTATGTTTAACCCTTTAATAAATTAAATCTATGAGTACAACTATGAAAACCCCCGGGGTTTATATCCAGGAACTGGATGCCTTTGGGAATGCTGTCGTACCTGTTCCAACTGCCGTACCGGCATTTATTGGATACACAGCACAAACATCTTTCAACGGAAAAAGTCTGTTGAATAAAGCAGTAAAGGTTACTTCGTTAGCCGAGTTTTTAATGATCTTTGGACCTACTGCACCGCAGGTTCAATATAAAATCACTTCAGCCATTTTACCCGAGCGGATAGATAATTTGCAGAAAGTAGTAGATGCAACAGCAAAAACATTAGCTACTGCTAATGAAGCAGTGACAAAAGCTACAGATCCAAAAGCGACACCTCCTAAAACGCCTACACAGGCTCAAACGGATGCAGCAACAGCGGCAAAAACAGCTAATGATAATGCTATAGCAGCTTTAACTGCAGCTCAGGGTGATCCAAACATTGCGGCTTTATTGGCTGCTCAGGCAGCACTAACTAAAGCTCAAGAGGCAGCTGCGGCAGCAACTCCTCCAACTTTAGCAGATGCAGATGGTAAATTGGCAGCAGCTGTAAAAGCAGCACAAACCACGTTGGATAATATTGCTTTAAATGCAGATTTTTCAACCGGTGGATTTGCTTATAATATTGATACCACTACCATTAATTACAGAATGTATAGTAGTATCAAATTCTTTTATGAAAATGGAGGAGGAGACTGTTACATAATGAGTATTGGTGCTTACGATTATTCAAAAACTGCCATTACAGATACTACAGACTTCATGAATGCTATTACCTTGTTGAAAAAGGAAACAGAACCTACCATGTTAGTGATTCCTGATTTAGTAGAAATTATGGATCCAGCAGCAGATCCTAGTTCTGCCACTTATCTACAAGATAAATATGCGAATGCTTATTCACTTCAAAATGAAATGATTAATCATTGTGGTGAAATGATGAACAGAGTAGCTATCTTAGATATTCCTGGAGGTTACAGTGAACCACTAGTGGGAACAACAAGCGTTCAACAATTTAGAAACAGTGTAGAACCATTAGACCCTAAATTTAATAGTTATGCAGCCGTTTATTATCCTTGGTTACACACTACGGTTTATCAAACATCAGAAATATCTTATCAAAACATCAATAAAGCTTCTTATGGTGTGGTAACGAGTATGCTGAATGTAGAGTTTACGGATAAAAATGGAGTATTAAATGCGGATATGAGTAAAATTATTTCAGCTTTTACATCTGATCCTAAAACAATTCCTCAGCAAACCACCTTAGATAAAGCTGATTTAATACTTCAAAATTTAAGTAAATCTTACCAATTGTTAACAGGAGCAATTATGTCAAATATGAATTTGATGGCTCCGAGTGCAGGTATGGCAGGAATTTATACTTCAGTAGATAACAATGAAGGAGTATGGATAGCACCGGCAAATGTAGGAATACAAAGCACTATTATGCCTGCTATTAAAATTGATCATGCAGCACAAGAAGATTTAAATGTACCAATTAGTGGTAAATCAGTTTGTGCCATCAGAGCATTTACAGGTAGAGGCAATCTTGTTTGGGGTGCCAGAACATTAGATGGGAACTCCAATGATTGGCGTTATGTAAACGTAAGAAGAACATTAATTTACATCGAACAATCAGTACAAGATGCTGCAAAAGCTTATGTATTTGCACCTAACGATGCAGGAACATGGGTAAATGTAAAAAGCATGATTGATAGTTTCTTAACTGGACTATGGAAACAAGGTGGATTAGTAGGACCTAAACCAGCTGATGCATTTTCAGTAAGCGTAGGATTAGGAAGTACAATGACCGGAGAAGACATTCTTATGGGAATTATGAGAGTGGCTGTTAAAGTAGCTGTTTCTCACCCTGCAGAATTCATTGAAATTACATTCCAACAAGAAATGCAAAAAGGATAATCAAATTAATAATTAATTAAATAATATAAATTTTAAAACTATAATATTATGGCAGATGATGGATCAGCTCAAGGTAGTAATTGGCCACTACCAAAGTTTTACTTTACAGTAAAATTAGGCTCACAAGACAACACAGTTTCATTCCAGGAAATTTCTGGATTAGAAACAGAAACACAAGCGATTGAATACAGACATGGAGATAGTAAACAATTTTCTACTATTAAAATGCCCGGAATCGCTAAAACAGGAAATGTAACCCTTAAAAAAGGCGTTTTTGTAAAAGACAATAATTTCTTTAAATGGTACGATGCCATTAAAATGAATACCATTAAAAGGGAAACAGTTACTATTCAGTTATTAGATGAGAAAGGAAGTCCTACGATGACCTGGACTTTAACTAATGCCTGGCCTACTAAAATTTCCAGCCCTGATATGAAATCAGATGCGAATGAAGTAGCAGTGGAAACATTAGAATTAGCTCATGAAGGATTAACCATTGCAAATGCTTAATAAATGAGTGAAATATATCCACCAGTAGCATTTTATTTCCAGTTGTCTTTTTCTGGTGTTACCGGAAAAGCAGATGCTTCTTTTAAAGAAGTATCAGGAATATCATTGGAAAGAGGGATAGAAGAAATTACAGAAGGTGGGAATCCATATATTCATCGGGTTCCCACTGCTGTAAAATATACCAACCTGGTGTTGAAAAGAGGATTGGTAGCTAAAGACTCTGCAGTGGCTAAATGGTGTTTAGACCCTATAGGAGGGATTTCATTAGGACCTGTTTCATTAACAGAAACCATTACCACAAAAAACATTGTGGTTAAATTACTAAATGAGCAAGGAACCCCTTTAAAATCATGGAGTTTTGTAAATGCCTGGCCTGTAAAATGGTCTATTTCAGATTTTAATTCAATGAACAATGAGATAGCCATAGAAACCCTTGAGTTTGCCTATAGCTATTTTAAAATTCTTTAATCCACCAAATGATATGGCAATAGAAATTCGAGAATTAGTGATTAAAGTTAAAATTGAAGAATCAGTACAAGGAACCAATGAACGCTTGGACATAGAAAAAATAAAACAATCGATTTTAAAAGAATGTAAAAAAGAAATTAAGAGAGAACTAAACAGAAAAAAAGAAAGGTAATAGATGCATGACAGATTAAAAATAGCTGCGTTTAAGGATAACAAATATTCTTTGCCTCCTAAATTAGCGACTGTAGTAGTCATTAATCCGGCATCTTATACCCATGAACACAAAGTTAATTATAACGAAGATGTGCCCATTGGAGCACCCGGAACCCCTTTAATGTTTAAAGGAATGCCCCCGGAAACCATTTCTTTTGATATTTATTTCGATGCCACAGGAGCAATAGAAGCACCTACCTTAATGCCGGTAAACAAAATACCCATAGGCATACAAATAACCCTTTTCAAAAAAGTATGTTTTGAATATAATGGAGACATTCACGAACCTAATTATTTGATTATCAATTGGGGTTCGTTGGTTTTTAAATGTAAATTATCCTCCTTAAAAGTGGAATACACCTTATTTCAAAAAAACGGAATCCCATTAAGAGCAAAAGCTTCCTGCTCTTTTATAAAAGCAATAGATGCAGCAACAATCGCCAAAGAAGCCAATAATAAATCTCCGGATTTAACCCATTTAATAGAAATAAAACAAGGAGATACCTTGCCTTTAATTTGTAACAGAGTATATGGCGACCCCAGTTATTATATGGAAGTAGCCAGATATAATAACTTGGTCAATTTTAGAAAATTAGTACCGGGTACAAAATTGTATTTACCACCCATAAAATAAAAATATGCCAATATCTCCATTAATAGAAGAAACCAATGTTTTCTCTTTCAGTATTCTTTCTGCTGGAAGTGAAATACCTTCTACCTATGAGATAATGTCAATGAATATAACGATGGGGATTAGTAAATTATCCAGTGCAGAAATTACAGTAAGAGACGGAAGCAGTGCGAGCCAAACATTTGAGGTAACAGACTCAGACACCTTTAAACCGGGTACCGAAATAGAAATTAAATTGGGCTATCAATCTAAAAATGATAGCATTTTTAAAGGAGTAGTGACCAAAGAAAGTATTACGGTAAGTGAAGGAAGTGTTTCTAGCTTGAAAATTAGTTGTAAAGACAAGGCAGAAGTGCTAACAATGAACAAAGAAAAAGCAACTTATTTAAAGAAAAAAGACAGTGAAATTATTCAAGAAATTATTGGAAATGTTTCTGGTTTAACAGCTGATGTTACAGCTACCACTTTGGTGAACGAAGAAATAGTTAAACCTAAAATATCAGATTGGGATTTTATTAATATGCTGGCAGAAAAAAACGGAATGATAGTGACAACCGATGCCGGTAAAGTTACAGTGGCTGTTCCTGATGTTTCAGCTACCCCCGAACTACAGATTCAGTTTGGATATGATATGATTGAGTTTGATTCTGAAATAAATGCAACAGAACAATATTCTGGCGTAGAATGTAGTGCATTTGATCCGGCAACTCAAAAAATGATAACGGCAACAGCTAAAGATCCAACAGTAAATAAAGAAGGTGACCTTACAGGATCTACCTTATCTTCCGTATTATCGGCAAACCCTTTAAAGCTCACTAAATCAGCACCCTTACCTCAGGATGAATTACAAGCCTGGGCAGATGCTACATTACAACGATTACGTCTATCTCAATTTACAGGAACTGTTACCTTTCATGGTTCACCCAAAGCAAAAGTTAATTCATTGATTAAACTGTTGGGATTAAGTGATCGATTTAATGGCGATTCCTATATTTCAGGAATTACCCATAGCATTAGTGGTGGTGGATGGACAACTACCGCAGAAATAGGAATGTCTTCCGAATCATTTGCAGAAAAGAACGAATTATTAAATCCCGGATCAGAAGGAGTGAGTCCACCTGTGCATGGCTTACAAACTGGAATTGTAAAAAAAATAAATGCCGATCCAAACAATGAGTTTAGAGTTCAGGTGCAACTGCCAATTTTAGGAGATGATAGTGACCCTATTTGGGCAAGATTGTCAACCTTTTATGCGGGCAATACTTTTGGAGCTTATTTTATGCCAGAGGTAGATGATGAAGTCATCTTAGGTTTTATGGATGATAATCCATCCTACCCCATTATTTTAGGAAGTGTTTTTAGTAGTAAAATTCCGGCCCCGGAAACACCTGATGAGAAGAACACCATTAAAACATTGATAACATCGAGTAAACTCCAATTAAAATTTGACGATGAAAACAAAGTGGTTACAATTCTTACTCCCGGAGGAAATACCATGGTATTTAGCGATAAGGATAAAGGAATTACAGTAACCGACCAGAATAAGAATAAAATAGAAATGAAAGATGCTGGAATTACACTCACAGATAAAAGCAACAATACAATAGAGATGACCAGCAGCGGAATAACAATAAACAGTAAATCTAAACTTACATTAAAAGCAGCCCAAGAAGTAGACGTTCAGGGAGCCTCCATTTCAGTAAGTGCTGATGGATCTACTGCAATAAAAGGATCAACAGTAGCAATAAATTAATTATGGCAAAAAATAATTCATTTTTAGGAAAAGGATGGAGCTTTCCACCCACATTTCATAACAACGGAATTGTTGGTGTGGAGATGGTAGAAAAAGAACAGGACATTAAACAATCATTAGAAATATTGTTGAATACTACCAAAGGCGAAAGAATTATGTTACCCGAATACGGTTGTGATTTACAATCGTTTTTATTTGAATCAATTAACGATTCCAAAATGCATCTTTTGCAAGAAATGATTCGGTCAGCCATTCTTAATTATGAACCTAGAATAGAATTACATGAAGTCATAATTGATCATTCTAGTTATCAGGATGGCATTATTCGAATTAAACTGGATTATACGATAGAAACGACCAATACTCGATTTAACCTGGTATTTCCTTACTATAAAGTAGAAGGAACAGGAATACCACAATTGTATCATAAACAAGTTACACAAAGTGTGGTAGCATCAGAACAAGAGTTACTATGATAGAAAGAAGAAATGGAACCATTAGAAATAAAAGATTAAACCAAGATCTTTTAGACAATTCCTTTCAAATTGATCAACGATCATTTTGGGACATAATGGGTTACATATCTTCTTATTTGCAAAAAATTAATTATTACGATCTCCATAATCAGCCGAGTAGAGACTGGGTAGCTATGATAGAAGGAGATTCTATTATTTATATGGTGGTAATAATTAATCAACCATTAACCGATTTAAACCAAATGGCTCAGAGTGTAAATGAGACCAAGGTTTGTAGCGTTGATAATTTAGAGGTAGCAACTAATTTATTGAGTTGGTATGATAAGATTAACGAATGGTATAAAAATCTTCTTAACCAAGGAGAACATCGATTAGCAAACAAGATAAAGAATGTATTATCCGATGTATTAGATAACCCCAAAAATAACCTGTTATTATTTCAACAAAAGTTAATTAAAGAACAACAAAAAACCGAATCGACTCCAAAGGTACATTTGTTAAAATCAATGCCTCCACCACCAAAACCTACGGGAGATGTTGATTTGGATAAAATGATCCATACCTTCCAAAAGGTAGTTATGCACATTCAAAACTTTACCAAAGATTATTTAGAACAAAATATTTTAACAGCCAATAACCACATGCCCAACAATGCAATGTATATTGCATTTTCATTACTATTAAAGCGAGTACAAGGTGATATAAATTCGCTCTCAAAAAGGCATTTAGATTTTTATTACCAAGATATTCTTCAACAGAAAAAAAGTAAAGGTTTACCTACTAAAACCACTGTTAGTTTTGATTTATTACCCGGAGTTCAATATTCATTAATAGAAAAAGGTGCTCAACTTACAGCCGGAAAATTATTTGGCAGTAAAACCGATGTGCTTTTTCAAACAGAAAAACCCATTGTGGCTTACCAAATGGAGTTGGTAGAACTGCAAACATTAACATTTAATTCCAACCCTTATATTCGGGTAGGGACAGACCAACCCTTAGTTTCATCCATATCCAAAAATGATTTAATTATTAAGGGCAAAGAAGTTGCTCCGCAGGATGAATGGTTTGTATTTGGAGCCAATAAACAAACACTTCAAAATACCCAAATTAATGAAGGGAAAGTAGCCAACTTAGGATTTATAATAGGCTCTTCCGTACTTTTTTTAAGTGAAGGAAAAAGAACAATAGATATTCAGGTAAATATGGAACCTGTTTCAGCTCAAAATACATTTTGGAACCTCTTAAATCAGATCAAAACCAATAGAAAAATTGGAATGGACACCGTTTTTTCAGCTGTTTTTGATCAAAGCCTTAAAATTTCATATACCACTAAAAAAGGATGGGTTAATTTTAATGAGTATGCCATTGAATATAATGAAGCAGCTAATTATTTTACCATTCAGTTGGTACTGGAGAATTTTGATCCTGCCGTAGAGCCAAGTACTGAAATAGAACAACCATTAAAATGGCCTTCCATAAAAGTAGAACTCAACGAATTTGCACCCGTTTATCTTTATTCTTTTTGGAAAGGATTAGCCATTAATACCATTGATATTGATGTAGATGTTCAGCGGATACGAAACCTTTCACTGTATAACAATATTGGTAAAATGACTTTAGGAAAGGCATTTGATTTATTTGGACCTGTTCCAACCCTAGGTTCTTTTTTAATGATTGGTAAAAGCGAATTTTTCAAAAAACAACTAACAGCAATGTCTATCCATTTAGATTGGGATTCCGTTCCTAATGATTTTGGAGGATTTGATACCTATTATGATGCCTATCCAGAAGAGATTACCAATGATTCATTCAATGTTCAACTAACAGCACTTTCCAATAATTATTGGTTACCTACCGACCTTAAATTTGCACCTACGTTTAATTTATTTGCCACCCACAACAGTATTACACCAGAAGGTTATCAAAGCGTTCAATTAAATACTTCAACTGACATTGAATTAACTCAGTTTAGTGATTTGGGAACCACTCAGGATTTTAATTTACAAGATCCATTAAAATACGAAGTGACCTCTCAAAGTGGATTTATTAAACTCACGTTAACAACCCCTAATTTTGGTTTTGGAAGTGAATTGTATCAGAAAGAATATATAGAAGTAGCCACTTATAATGCTAAAAATAAAACTCAACTTCCTTATCCTAACAAACCATTTATTCCAAAAATAAAAGATCTGTCGGTTGATTATAAAGCATCTGACACTTTAGTTTTTAATGAAGAATTATCAAAAACAACCATTTCGTTAGAAGCCGCACCAGAGTTTATGCACATTACACCATTTGGCATAGAAGAGATCATTAACAATCAGAATGTAAGTGAGCATACTTTGGTGTGCGATTACGAGCAAGAAGGATATTTATTTATAGGTTTAAAAGGAGTGAAAAGCAATACCACAGTAGCTATCTTTTTTCATTTTTTACAATCCAGTACAGGAATAAATATTGATAAAGATGCATTGACCTGGGAGTATTTTCAGGTAAACAGATGGGTAAAGTTTGAAGAAGGCAATATTATTTTAGACAAGACCAATGGGTTTATAAAATCAGGCATTATAGAATTTCTGTTGCCAAAAGTAGAAGGCATTGGAGAAAAAGGAAATCAACACCTGTATTGGATACGAATATCTACGCCTAAAAACACCGCCTACTATCCTAAAATAAAAGGCATTTATTTAAACGCTGTAGAAGCAACTTGTGTAAGTAATGATGGGTTGGTAATGGGAAAAGAAGTACCAGCAGAAAGTATTACAAAATTGGTCGAAAAATTTCCCGACATTAAAAAAGTAAAACAACCCGTAAGTTCATCAGGAGGGGGATTGCAAGAAGCAGAAGATCAATTTTATACAGGAATAAGCGAAAGATTAAGACACAAAGGAAGAGCATTATCGATATGGGATTATGAACACTTGATTCTCAGCAATTTTAACGATGTAAAAGTAGTAAAATGTACCAATTTGGATGAAACCTTTAACGCTTTGCCTGGTAAAGTAAAAGTAATTGTATTAAGTGCAAATTGGACCAATGATGAACGCCATTACTTTGATGGAGATCGGCTTCAACAAATGAAAACTTTCGTAAAAAAACTATCTACACCCTTTGTTGATATTGAAGTAGTGAATCCTACAGTAGAATATTTATTGGCTAATTGTGTAGTAGAATTTAAACCAGAAGATAATGGTGGTTATTACCTGAACCTGTTAAACGAAAATATTTCAGATTTTTTGTCCCCTATATCTAGTATTGATAATGGATTGGGAGGAATAGGAGGGAGTGTAGTGCCAACCATGTTGGTCAGTTTTTTAGAAAACCTTCCCTACGTTCAAAACATGAAAAAACTAACCATAGAACATATTGTAAGAGAAGGCATTAATAATTACTCTTTGGGAGTGTATAAAAATGGAGAAGAAATTAAAACAACCAAACCATGGTCCATATTATCACCCGTAAAAGAACATCACATTGTAAGTGTAATAAATAAAAATCAAAACTACGATTTGTTAGAAGTAGGAGTTGGTAATATGGAAATAGGATTGGACCTTATTTTGGGAGATAATGATAACGATAATGCCACTGTAATTCAATCATTAATAAAATCTACTCATCCAGAAGACAAGGAGACAGAGATTAGTAATGATGCAATTTTAGTATTTAAAAATAAATAATTGAAAACATGGGAGAAAAACCACTTAATAGAGACAGCTTAAAATCCGTTTTCAGTAATGGAAGCAGACCGAATGAGAATAATTTCGGAAGTCTTATTGATTCGATGGTAAATAAAGTAGATGATGGAATTTCTAAAAATTTAAAAGATGGATTAATCCTTTCTCCCGAAGGAGAAGAGTCAGACCGTTTAGTCAGTTTTTATGAAAAAATACAAGACGATTTGCCTCAGTGGGGAATAGAATTGGTGCAGGAGGGACAACAAGGCTTGGGAATTACAGAACCCATTACCGCAACCGAAACCAAAACAAGATTGTTTTTTGAAAAAGGAGGAAACATAGGTGTAAATACCTCTCAACCCCAAACCACATTTGAGGTAAATGGAATATTAGGAGCCAATAGTAGAGTAGGAACATATAAAATTTCAACCATCCCTGCAGATGGAGCCTGGCACGATGTAATTACAGAACTAAACGGATGTTGTGCTTTTGAAATAATGGCTCAGGTAGGCAAAGAAAAAACAGGAAAGTATGCTTTGTTGCATGCACATGCATTGAGCACATTTGGCAAGTCGAGAAATAAAATTAAAACCACACAAGCACATTATGGCTGGTGGTGGAATAAATTGGCGTTAAGATGGACAGGTACCACTTACAATTATTCACTACAGTTAAAAACCAGGTCTAATTATGGAGCCGATCAGGAAGTTAAATTTTACATCACCAAACTTTGGGATAATGAAATAATGGGACTTTTTAACCAACAATAAGTAAAATGTCGGAAGCAATCAATAAAGGATACATCACTAAAAAAGCCAAAGGTTCGGGAGAATACGAAGACCTTTATTTAGAAGGAATTGAATTGCTTCAAAAGCTTTCGAGTGCTCACTGGACAGATTATAACGAACACGATCCGGGAGTAACTATTTTGGAAAACATTGTGTACACTATGACCAATCTTTCCTACAAAGCAAACTTGCCGATTAAAGATATATTGGCAGAATCTAAAGGCGACCAACTTGAATCAGGAGACAATGGATTTTTTATACCCTCAGATATTTTAACCACCAATCCCGTTACTATAGAAGATTTTAGGAAAATTTTTATTGACGACATTACCAATGTAAAGAACGTTTGGTTACAACCACAAATACAACAAAGTGATGATTATTCAGAACATCAACATCAAAAAAACTTAAAAGGGTTGTACCATATTTTTGTTGAAATGTATGATTACGCAACCGATCCTGTTACCCTTCAGGAAGAAGAAAATCGCATTATTGAAGAAGTAAGAGAACTGTATCATGCACATAGAAATTTATGTGAAGATTTGTACGATGTTACCATTTTAAAACCCTTTCAGTTACACATGAAACTGAAATTAACCTTAGGCGATTTCACAAGTGGAGAAGAAGTATTTGCCCAAATATTTTTTAAAGTAAACGATTACCTTACCCACGAAGTTCGTTTTTATTCGTTGTGGGAACTGCAAAATAAAAATGAGGATATCAATACCATTTTTAACGGACCATTATTAGAAAATGGATTTATATCCGACAGCGAATTAAAAGACCAATTAAATGTTATTGTTCCGTCAGACATTGTTAAGATTATAGCAAAAGTAGAAGGGGTAATTAGTGTCGATTTTTTTGAACTATCGTATGAAGATGATCCCACCAATAATAAGAGTCGTACTGTTATTACAGAAGATAGCATTCCTATTCCTGTAAACTCTTCACCTATTTTATTATTTCCTGAAGTAAGCAGTCATTTGGTGCTGGAGCACGATGGGGTAAAATTCTTTCCCGATCTTTCAGAAGTACAAAAACAACTCTCTTATATTCAAGCAATGAACTATGGAAGCTTTAAATCCGTAGCACAATCATATAATACCATAGAGATACCAGAAGGACAGCCATTAGGATTGTCTTCTTATTATTCCATTAGAGAACAATTTCCATTAAATTATGGAATAGGAGAGTTTGGATTACCTACCGGACTTCCTGAAAGCAGGTATGCACAAGCCAATCAATTAAAAGGATATTTAATGCCTTTCGATCAGTTAATGGCTAATTTTTTGGCTCAAATTGCCAATCTTTATCAAATTTATGATACCAACGAAAAAGACATCCATTCTTATTTCTATCAGGAATTAGAAGATATGCCCGAATTGGTTCATTTGATAAAATCCCACGAAAAAGAAAGCAATGAAGATGCACTAACTAACTGGAAAAACACGCTAAAGCAGTTAAATACAGGTATTGATACTTCAGCTCTTGAGCGCTTAAATAAAGTGGCAGACCATATACTGGCAAGATTTGGAGAGCAATTTCCTATCTATTCCTTAAAAAAGATTCATATTAATTGCTACGGAAAAAAATTAACCACCCAAAAATTTGAAGATGACCTGTTAGGATGGAAAAAAACTTTAATTTCTAATTACGGGCAGTTAAGCTATAACAGAGCAAAAGCTTATGACTATACTCAACAATTAGCCATAAAAGATGATGTTGAGGCAGAAGATGTAAGAAACAGTATTACCCCTGGTATTATTCAAAAAACAGCTATTTTAATGGGGATTAAAAATTATAAAACCCGTTTTTTATCCAAAGTAGTAGCCGATTCCGGAATCAAAATATATCAAAAAAAAGAAGGGATGGAAATCATCAGCGAAAGGCTGGAAGTTGTTTATTCAAAAGCAGAAATTGAAGTAACTACCATAGATGATATTGTTATTATTGATGAAACAGTCGAAAACCTCAGAGATTCTTTTTATTACTTAGGAAATTCAGGTCATATTTTAAAAGAAGTACTCAAAAATGGAGTTCAGGTAGAAAATTATCAAATAAAACAAACGACCAATGATAAAAAGAACGCCTTTTATGTGTTGTTTAAAGGCGAAAAACAATCCAGTGTAATTCATATTTCCGATTCAGAAGAAGAGGCTAAACAAGCCATTGATTACTCCATTAATTTTCTGGTAGATTTAAATCAAAAAAGTGAAGGACTTTATTTAATTGAGCACTTACTATTAGCACCTCCATATCATGGAAGCTATTTTGGATTTTCTATTGCGGTTCCTTTAGCAGACGGAAAACAAGTGGAATTTAATCAGGTAAAATTACAATCTAACGGAGATAGAAATACGTGTGTAAATACCATCATAAACAATTTAATAGGTGCAGGTACTTTACAATTTCGGGTAATTGGTAAAGAAGATCATTACATGATTCAGATACTTACCAAAGCAGGAGAGCAATTGGCCGAAACCACTAATACTTATAGTGAGAAACAAGCCGCACAAGATGAAGCTGACAATATCGTAAAACAACTCTATACATTTGAGCCCGGTCAATTTAAAAATTCAGTAAATTATTTTGCCCATTACGGAGAGAATAAAGTAGATGAAACTTTTTTCTCGTTTCAAATGAGTATCGTAATGCCTTCATGGCCAGTACGATTTCAGGACGGTAATTTCAGAACCAAGTTAGAGAATATTATCTACGAACAAGCACCGATACACATTGCTTTTCAATCGTATTGGTTGGATTTGATGGCGATGGCAGAATTTGAGAAAAGTTATTACAAATGGTTGGGATTAGTTTCAAATAATAAGCATGAAGAAGAGCAAATGAATTATGCTTACGAACTCATTACCAAAATTCAACAACATTATCACCAAAAAAACAATTGACCGATAAAATAGAACATATCATTAAAGCACAGCAATATCATATTGTACTTGACAAAGAAGAAGAAGCACATCAAGTACAATCTCAAATTAGTGTATTGCAAGAATCCCGAATCAATAGTTTGTTGGAGACGATTTTAAATAGATTTTCTAATGAAGACAACATTTATCAATTCGATAGCATAGAGTTGGATTTAGGGGTAATTAGAAAAGCCAATTATGAAAATGAGTTGGTTTATCGCTTAGAAGAAGAATTGACCAAATATTTTAATGCAAATATTACCGACAACGGAACACTAAGAAGTGGGAAAATAATTGTGTTGAATGATCGTAAATTGGAACAGTTTGAACATTTTATATTAAACGGACATCTCAATTGGGAATCATCAGCAGCTAAAGCTCCATCAACACTTCTAAAGGAATTGATTGTTGAGAATAAAACAGGTTTAGTGAACTTGTTGAATGAACATGGAAAAAAAGAATCCGTTCGTAAAAGGTTAATTTATCAGTTCAATGAAGAGCCGCTGGAAAGTATTGTGACAGCAGTAGCAAAAACAGAAAGCATCTACATTATTTCTTATAAAAGAAATATACTGAAACATCAGCAACAACAACACTTTATAGATACAGCATACACCACCTTTAGAAATGCTGTATGGGAAGTTATTTTGGCTTATTTATTTGTTGAATCGAACAGTTATTACAACAAGAAAAGTTTTTTACAATACTTGATTAGGAAAATTGCCGAGAAATATAATCTGACTTATGAGTTGTTGTTGAATGCTCTTTTGGAGGGAGTTGCCTCAGAACAAAAAGCCTCCAATGAGCTAGAGTTTAAAAAAATAATTATTGAACTAAAAACAGAACAGCAACAACAAG
Source organism: Vicingaceae bacterium (assembly GCA_965284565.1). Lineage (GTDB taxonomy): Bacteria > Bacteroidota > Bacteroidia > Flavobacteriales_E > Vicingaceae > BRH-c54. The sequence continues at coordinate 33,320 of OZ260100.1, read as the reverse complement.
CAACCAAATCAGCAAAGTCAACCACTAAAAAAATAGCCGTTAAAGAATGGATAGACCAAGTTGAACACTATTTGAAATTTGGTTCCTTTCATTCCAACTTTCAATATACCTCAAAAACAACATTTAACCATCAATTTGAATGGATACTGCTGACGAAAGATTCAATTTTGGTTCATCATATTACCAATTGGCTCAACAATTCTTCAATAAGTGAACGACTATTAGCGATCCTTAATGACAGGGTGTTGAATCAACTCATACAAAATGTTTCCATTCCTTTTATAACCGAAAGTATTGATTTTTTTGAACACATTCAGAAAAACAGAACCATACTCTCATCCTCATCGAGTGCCTTATGGAACGAAATAGAAGTAAAAAAAGCTCGACTCATCATCGGATCATTTATAAGTGAACAATACTTGGGAAAAGAGGTGTTCCCCGATTTACTAAAAAATTTAAAATACGAATTAGATGCAAAACAAGCTGTTCTTTTTCAGTTACTCACAGAAGTTCAAGAAAAACTTCCTGTAAAATATCATCAGGCAATAGAGCAGTTTTTAGTTACTTTTTCTACCATTCATCCCGAAAAAAAACAGCCCATAGCAGATGAAAAAATAGTAGAAAATATTACCCAAACCATTCGTGATTTTACCAATAACAATGAAGTAGAATTGTGGCATTATTGGATTAATCAAGAATTACCAAAATGGATGGTAATAACAGGTTTAAACAAGCATGCACTATTAATCCTGCTAAAAGGTCAGTTAATCAAACAAGTAGCACAGCCTCAAATCATCACTTTTATAGAGCAACTGGAAATAAGAGCTTTTCAACAAAATACAGCTTCTGCAGATTCATATCCACCACAAGGTGAACTCACTGAAAAGGACTTCTTTTTAAACAAGAAGTTGGAGGCTAAAAATACAGTGATCAGCCCATTAATTTTAGAGTTACTGGAAAAGAACATTTCAGCAATAGTGAGTCAAAAGAAACTATTTTCGGAGTGGAGCAAAGAAGTGGTTGAGCTATTTCAGCAAATCAGTAAAAAATACAACATTCCGTTTACCACCATTTTTGAATTGGTGGTTCAACAGTTAAAGCAAGCTGCCGAAAAAAAACGATTGTATCAGCAATTGATTCACTTGCAATCCTCTACCGTTTTTACAGCCCTTACCCAAAAAGTGGCAACAAAAGAAAAAGAACAACATCAACACAGTAAAGTTTATTATGTGTTAGAAAAAGGATTATTACCGTGGTGGGCAGCAGCTTATTCTTGGGATGAATTTAACCTTGATTTTACTCAATTATGGAATTCTTCCACAGGTAAAAAAGAGTTAATTCAATTGCTTCATAAAACAGCAGGAAAGATTTCGTTACCAACCATATTGAATAAAATTAATTTAGAGGAGGTGTGGAAAGAACTGGACAGATCATCCCATAAAATATATACTGCTTTAATGGTGAAGATTCACGAGCTGTTTAAACAGCAAATGTTACCAGCAGGAATTATTACGCTTCAGAAATATCATCAGTTTAATGAACAAGTCTTTAAAGTTTTAGCGCAACAACAAGCCTCAGCAAAAACAAGTGAGTTACTATTCAACTTTATTAAACAATGGATATCATCCGTTAACGAAGCAGAACAGACCACTATTAAAAACTTGTTCATTCGCATTATGCAACAAATAAGAAGAACAGCAACGCAGGTTGATTTAAAAAATGAAATCCAAAAATGGGAGAAGGAACTTGCCAACATTTCTGAAAACAAAAAAACAAGTACCACCTTACCAATGGCTAATTCTGTTCAAGAGTTTTTAGCCAACCATCCCCTTGCTGAACAATGGAAAAATTTGTCATTATTAGGACAGCTAGAAAAAATGAGGCAAACAGCTGCTGTGGAGTGGAAAAATATATTGCATCAAACCACATTACGAGAAAGTTTAGTAGAAGAGTTGGACGAACAAGCGTTTTTAAAACTGATTCACCTTAACTTAAATACCAATCAACAGCAGTTTTTAGTAGAATCGATGGCAGTAATAGAATGTAGCATTTCTTTTATTTCGTCAAGAGAATTGAGCATCTTAAAAAAACAATATTTTCAATTAATTCTTTTAAAACTAAGTACAGGTGGTTTTAATGCCTGGACAATAGAAAACTGGAGTACACTTTTATTGCAATGCATGGAAAATGTGTTGGGCGAAAGTAAAAGCAATGAAGTTTTATTAAAAATAAATGGAAAGTTGCTGGCTGAAAAGGGTGATCAATACAAAAGTGGAATTATTTTGTTAGATCAGATGCACCGAACCATTATGAAGAAGGATGAATTAGATGCAGCCTTGATTAAAAAGAAGGAAGAAGAAGATTACCGAAAGTTAGGAGAAGAAACACCAAGAGAATTTTTAGATCCTATTTTTATTAAAAATGCAGGACTAATTATTTTGTCTCCTTATTTAGGAATGCTATTCGAGAAATGTGGATTAATGTTTCAAGGAGAATTTATAGACGAAGAAAGTAAATTTAAAGCCGTTCACTTATTAGAATATGCAGCTACCGGAAAAACAGGAAAAGAAGAACACGAATTGGTCATTAATAAATTGTTGTGTGGGATGAATGTAACCGATCCTGTAGAACGAAACATAGAATTATCTGATACAGATAAAGAAATAGTAAACGGTTTATTGACTGCTGTAACACAGCAATGGAAACCCTTAAACGGAACATCGATAGAAGGATTACAGCTTTCTTTTTTACAGCGAGATGGCAAACTCGAAGAAGAGAACGAACAATATTTTTTAAGAATAGAACAAAAAGCATTTGACATGTTGTTGGATCAGATTTCATGGAACATCACCAGAATTAAATTAAGTTGGATGCAAAAAATGTTAATTATAGAATGGAGATAATACAGCAATCAGCACACACCATTCACCACGAAGTGATGTGGTTCGAAAGAGTAGTAGATACAGCTCTCACACTTTATTTTAAAAATGAAAGTGAGTTCGATTCCATTTATGCCCATCAACCACCAGAAATAGTTACTGTTGATTCTCCTTACACTCAATTAATCCGAGAATATGAATTAGGATTTGAAGAAAGGTTGATATTAATTTTAGCCTTAATTCCCCATGTAAAACCACAATGTTTAGATGTGTTTTTAATTAAGAATCAAAACTTGGATTGTGAATTTTCTGAATTTGGAGGAGTTAAATCGACCATCAAGTCTGGATTTTTTCCAACCCTTGAAACCGCTTGTTTTATTTTAGGAGGATACGATTTTAATGCCCGGTTTACTTTTTTAAGCGTCATTAAGAAAGAACATCTTATGTATAAAATGGGCATTTTAGATTATGATGCCGAACAGGATTTTGGATTGCACCAACCCTTAAAAATCTCCAATGAATATTTAGGATTATTGACTACAGGAAAAAAATATTTACCACAATTTGGAGCTAAGTTCCCAGCCAAAGAAATTTCTACCAAATTAAATTGGGAAGATTTAATTGTAGATCAAAACGTAATGGAAGATTTAACAGAAGTAAAAGATTGGTTGTTGTACAGTGATTTGATACTCAACGAGTGGGAATTAGACAATAAATTAAAACCCGGTTATCGAGTGTTGTTTTATGGTCCTCCCGGAACAGGAAAAACAATGGCAGCTTCGTTGTTAGGAAAAGCAACCAATCGCCCAGTTTTTAGAGTGGACCTTTCGTTGGTGGTTTCTAAATACATTGGAGAAACAGAAAAGAACTTAGGGCAACTTTTTGACGAAGCAGAGCACAAAGACTGGATTTTGTTTTTTGACGAAGCTGATGCTTTGTTTGGAAAACGAACCTCTACCAAAGGAGCGAACGACCGATATGCCAATCAAGAGGTTGCATATTTACTACAACGAATAGAAGATTTTTCGGGATTAGTAGTGTTAGCAACCAACATTCAAACCAATATCGATGAAGCTTTCTCCAGAAGATTTCAGAGTATGATCCATTTTCCGAAACCCGGTAAAAAAGAACGGAAGTTGTTGTGGGAAAGACTGTTTCAGGACACCTTTGAGCTAGAATCAGCCATTAATTTAGAAGCCTTATCAGATGACTATGAATTGAGTGGGGGAGAGATGATTAATGTGTTAAGGTATTGTGCTTTAGAAGCAGCCAAAAGAAATAAAAAAATAATTGAATTAAACGACATCATTATTGGTGTTAGAAGAGAATATAATAAATCGAATAAAACTATTTAATAAATGTTGAATTATGAATGCTGAATTTTAAATAAAGCCCTATTCAACATTCATAATTATGCATTAAAAATTAAAAAATTATGCCAGATCAAGTATGTATGGGAGCATTGATGGAATGCTCATATGGAGTGGCACCATGCCCTTTGGTAGTGATGCCAGCGAATAAAGTAACAACCAGTATGATGCCTGCAGCAAATATTCAGGATTATAAACCTATTGTAAACATTGCGACATTTGGAATGTGTAATTCAACCACTAATCCGGCTGTAATTGCACTTACAGCTGCAGCTCTTGGCGTTCACACTCCGGCACCTTGTATTCCTGCAACCACTTCACCGTGGTCACCGGGATCCAGTACCGTAAAACTTGCGAAACAACCCGCCTTAAATAATAGTTGTAAATGCAATTGCATGTGGGGAGGAGAAATTTCATTCACATCAGCAGGTCAGGTACAATGTACAGTAGCAGAATAAAAAATGGAGAAAGTATTAAACATAACAGAAACTATATTAAACAGTCCTTATGTCAATATGTTTTTGGCAGTACTGTTTTTATATACCAGCATTACTGGGTTAATTGATAATTATCAATCCAACGTAAAAGGATTGTCCATTCACCATGGTATTGCATTGTATGGTTTGGTAATGTTTTTAAAGTCTATAATCACTGCTTTGCAAGCCATTAGTGGGATTAAAAAGGTTAAGGATCAGTTGAAGGGGAATTCAGAGGATAAAATTAATTAGATGTATTGCAAATAGTTGTATTGTTTTTTTGTGCTTGTATGATTCCTAATCCGGGTGTAACAAGTGAGTCTTTTCCAAATCCTTTAGCATGATCGAAGTGAATTAAAAATCCTGCACCTTGTGTCGCACAAAAAGAAGAGAAACCAGCAGGGAATCCCAATTCCCTTTCAATTGCTGAGGCATTTTGAGGTTGGTAAGGGTGATCAGCCTCAACATTTAGAGTGATATTTCTTGCAGCACTCATCTCTCTTAGTCTTTCTTGACAACCAGGATGTCCATCATCTCTGGTTCCATACTCACTGCTACAAGGACTTGCATTTATTTGAATTCGCAAATGACAGTTTCTGTAATTATTTGTATTAATGAAATCAATTAGATTTTCTTCAGCATGTTTATCTCTGGTAGTATTAAATACTCTTTGAAAGTTTGAACCGTCAGGAAATGTGAATGTAGCTACTAAATAAACGGTATTTCTAAATTCTTTTCTTAAGGTATCCATATCTTTTCCAGTGGCCTTCATTATCCTTTGGTAAGGAGCTTTACTGTTGTCGGGATTACGAGTTTTATTTGATTTCAATTTCTGCTGGTGATTGTTTGGATAATTTGAAAAAGAAAATTTCATCGCTTTAGCACCCATCACATCAGCCTCTTTTTCCAACCCATCATCATCATTAATGTTTACCTTTCCTTTTAACTGTTTGGTGGGAGCAACCCTGCCTTGTTTTTGCTGTACCACATGCCATGCTTCGTGGGGTAAATGTCTCTCTTGTCCTGATGCAATATGTATCTGGTTACCCTGAGCAAAAGCATGGGCTTGTAATTGTGCTGGTTGAGGTGAATTATAATGCACATTTACATCACTCATATCCATACCCGATAAATTTTCTATACCTGATTTTAAGTTGTCGGGCATTCCTGTTTTGTTCTCTTTTTTCTGAATTGGCTGATTAGCCATTTGCTGTACTTTTAACTGTGTAGTAGCTTCAGGGCGATTGTCTTTAAATTGATATAAAGAATTATCTCTCCGAATTGTAGTGTGTGAAACATCATTTGTAATAGCCTGTTTTTTTATTTGCTTAATATTTTGCATTAGTATAAATTTACTTTGAATTATTAAATATATCCTTTGTGGTGTAATGTTGCAGCAATAGCACTAGCTCCTAAAATAATTCCTCCAGGCCATGCCCAAGCGGTTCCCCAAAACGCCCATGTTCCTATTAATCCAGCTAACCCTGCACTGGCAATAGTAGCTTCTGTCTGTTTTGGGTTGTCTTTTGCATAGGCTTGTGCTTTAAGTATTAGGTTATTTGATATCTTTTCTCTGTATTTTATTTCCTCTTTAAGCCATTTAATAAAATTCGGTAAATTAGCTGTTGCCATTGTTTCAATTACAGATTCGTTTAATGGCTTACCTTTAAATTTAACTTGATTTACAAGTGTTTCTAACTTCCAATAAAGTTCATAGGCCTCTAGTTTTTCTGACTCTATCTCTCCCTCATGAAAATGAAGTCCTTTTGCAAATAGCTTTGGATTAGGGCTAATATTATGTTCTCCCCAGGTAAACAGTGATTTTTTTACAGATTCTCTATGATCAAAATTATGTTCGTTATATCCATCTCCTGCTTGTCCCCATGGACTCGGTGGATTCCCATTAGTTGTTCCCGCAATAGCAGGTTTTATGGCAGGACCTCCTTCTCCTCCTTGGTTCTTACTATTTTTAGCGGGCCGAGATGAAATATTAATTGCATGAGTCCATCCCCCTCCTGATGTTGAGGCAATGCATTGAAAATCGACATTAATAGTGTCCCATCCATGAGCCGCGGCTCCCCCTTGATTAATTACTTTTACTCGATAATCAATATCTTCCCGAAGATGTTTTGGTTTTTTATTTTCTTCATGTAATTGACCTTTTACATAATTCTCAACATAACTTTTATGTTTCGAGTTAGCTTGTGCAGTAATGGGAAAGAGATTTGCAGCAATACCTAATCCTCCCATTTGACCATTCATCAAATGACCTCGTATCATTCGTTTGTATCCAATGGCATTTAGCGATGACATAATTCCAAACTGAACTCCTTTTCCAGGTTCAGATCCCATAATAGGGTCATTAGGGTCTATAGTTGCTCGCATTTCTTTACCAACTATTTCCTCACTTGGTCCGTCAACTAAATCCATATAATTGAATCTTCCAGGAAAATAGTGTATGCTTGTTGCTCTTTGTACGACTTGATTATCAGTATGTAATGAATTTAATTTGCGTTGGGTCATAACCCCTGTCTTTAAAGCCTTAGCCCCCATCACATCTGCTTCTTTTTCTAACCTACTATCATCATTAATGTTTACTTTTCCTTTTAGTTGTTTGGTAGGAGTAACTCTTCCTTGTTTTTGTTGTACCACATGCCAAGCTTCATGGGGTAAATGTCTCTCTTGTCCAGATGCAATATGTATCTGGTTACCTTGAGCATAAGCATGGGCTTGTAATTGGGCCGGTTTATTGGAATTGTAATGTACCTTTACATCGCTCATATCCAATCCCGATAAATTCTCAATACCCGATTTTAAGTTGTTGGGCATACCGGTTTTGTTGGCTTTCTTTTGAACAACTGGGTTAGCTATTTGTTGCATTTTCATCTGAATATGCGATTCTGATCGATTATCCTTGAATTGAATGGATTGATTATGACCCTTTTGTTGTGAGGCATGTTTTAAACCTGTTTTTGAGGAATTTAATTTCATGAAAAATAAATTAGGTTTGTGTGGCATCAATTTTAGTATGTACTACGTTAATTCCACCTCCTGCTGGTTGATTTGGAGTAACTGCTGTTATATGCAATTGAGAACCAGGCATTAATAAAATTTCACCTTCGTTGTATTTAGAAAAAGGTCTAATATCTTTCCCTTTGGTGGCATTAATTTGAAAGAGAACAGGAGTGTTGGTTTTGGTTGGGGGATCCATAAAGTCATTGGCAACATTTTTTTGTAGAGAGGTGCTAACAAATTTATTATAACTAATGGTTTGACCGACTTTATAGCTTGATAGGATACCATCGTTCTGACCTCTATAAACTGGATTGTGAGCCGTGTCGGGTAAATCTTTTAATGCATTTTCTAAAGCGGCATTATGTGTTTTGCCTTCAGTAATTAGCTTAGCAATAGAAAACTGATCAGGATTTGCATCTTGTTTCCCTTTTAAGGTAGCTAACTCAGGTTTGTTTTTTATATGAGAACCAATTTTTATTCCTGCTACCATTTCAGAATTTTGTTTTGCAGGATTTTGAATAAGGTAAGAAGCAGTAGTATATAAAGCTATTGAGGCAGAAGAGGCAGGACTCATTTGTTGATTTAAACCTCCTCCTAGAGTAGCAAATTTTGATTTTGGATCAAAAGACTCCCCTAATGGTTGATCAATAGAATCTTGCATTAAAATAAAGTCATTTAAATGTGAATAATAAACAAGTTCATCAGGAAACATTCTATTTTCACACACATGCTGTCTTAAATCGGGTATAGTAAGTGGAAGAATATAATGGTATGCATAAGCCCCTTCGTCATAAGGTAGTCCAAATGATTTGGACACAGCCATAATTTCATGAAAGCTATGATCATTACTAGTAAGCATCCAACCTAAAAGAGATAAACGGAAGTTTACGGGTGGTACTGGATTACCTAAAAAATTAAGAGCTCTCAACATTCTATCCGTTGTTCCAGATGGTCCAGCTACAACAGGCATTTTTAATTCATGAATTGCTTTATTTACCCAAGCATTATCCGGATTAGGAGCAAAACGGGTACCCCCTTCTTCCCATGGAAGTTTTTTACTTGGATCATAAACATTTGGGGTATCTAATCCAAAGAGTCTTCTTCCTTGAGCTATAAGGCTATCATCTTGTTTACTTAAATCGGTTCGTTGAGAAGCAATAAAGGTTTTTTCACGATTACTGAGATGGGCACTATACGTTCCGTTAGTCAAATTTGCATCTGTTCTATCGCTAGATCCATATATTTTTTTTAATTCTCTTTCTAGATGTTGTAAACTAGTTTTTTTGGTAACAGAATTAGGATCTGTTTTTGAATCGTTATCCTTTAACCATTTAGCTGTAGATGATTTAAGTTTATTGTATGAAATAATTTTTTCATTTGATTGATCACTGGCTGCTAAAAATGTTCCTAGCTCTGTTTGTACAGTTTTAAAAGTACTAGTCTTATCAAATATTCCACTAGCTGAACCATGTAGATCTGCGATAGTGTAATGGAATAAATCCCAATTGAAGTGATAATTACCTGGAGACTTTAATGCAGCATCCATGGCATCCATTCTACCTTCAGAAGCAACAACACCTCTTTGACCTTGTTTTAAAGCATCATCTCCATCCCTATAAATTGGATCCAGAGGAGCCATATACACATCCTTGTATTTGTCAATTTTCCCCGTTGCCTTTGCTGCATTATAAATAATATCTGTAGAGCCAGTATTGTCATAAGATTCAATTTGATTTTTACGATCTTCTATTGCATTTTGGCCAGTAGCATTAATACCTTTTGTTGCTAACGCTGCTTTAGAAGTTGTCCAGTTATTACCATGCATTGCTCCTTTTAATTTAATATGATCATCTAACATATTTTTAAAAGGGCCTAACGCAGCATTATAAAAACCAGTCATTTTTTCTCTTAAATTCCCATTATCAATGGCATCCATTACAGTATCAACATCTCTACCTACAACTCCCGCATACTTCGTAGAATCTCCACCAAATACCTGTCCAGCAATTGTTCTGTCTGCTTGAACGCCCATTACTTGTTTCATTTTATTGATTGCTCCTGTTGCAGCTGCTTTAGATCTATTCTCATTGAAAGTGTATAACCCAAGATTTTTCTCAAAAGTTATAGACTTTTTTTGTAACAATGAATTGTCATTTATTCTAGATAATTCATCTTCAACTAAAGATAGAAGTTGTTTGAGGCTTGTTCTTTTAGTTGCTGAGTTTCCATCTGTTTTTTTGCTGTTGTCTGATAACCACTTGTTTCCAAGAGATTTCATTTTAGATAATGCTTCTTTTTTCTGAGTTTGGGAGCTAGTTATAGATTGGTACTCATCAAGTGCTTTATGGATATCAGAGAATGTACTAGTTCCAAATAAATTCCCTAACATACCTGATTCGTTTCCGGCTAAAACATGCGTGTTTAGGTTACGTTGAATAATATTTGTGTTCGTGGATTTAGGTAATGTTGAAATGCTCTTTTTCTGGATAGTGTTGTTGTTAGATTTTTTCAGTGTAAATTGAAAAGCCTTAGCCCCCATCATATCAGCCTCTTTTTCCAACCCTGCATCATCATTAATATTTATTTTACCTTTAAGCTGTTTGGTAGGTGTAACCCTCCCTTGTTTTTGTTGTACCACGTGCCAAGCTTCGTGTGGTAAATGTCTCTCTTGCCCTGATGCAATATGAATTTGGTTACTTTGTGCAAAAGCATGAGCCTGTAGTTGGGCGGGTAGGGAAGAATTGTAGTGAACCTTAACATCGCTCATATCCATTCCCGATAAGTTTTCTATGCCTGATTTTAAATTATCGGGCATACCGGTTTTATTCTCTTGTCGTTGAATAGGCTGGTTGGCTATTTGCTGTACCTTTAATTGTGTTGTAGCGTCAGGACGATTGTCCTTAAATTGGACAGATTGTTTATTTTTAGAAACATTGTTTGGGGTGGAGAAAATATGCGGATGTTTTTTTTTAGGAGTACTGTATGATTGGATCATTAGCTTTAATTTATCTGAGGGAACAGACATAAGTTCCACACAATTTAACATAATGCTAAGGTATATATATTTATTTAAAATACAATTTTTTACTCTAAATTTATTAGTTTATTTTGCTTGTATGTTATTGTTTACATTTATATTATCGAAATAAACACGCATATAGTCCAATATTTTTATTGTTTTCTTGAATAAGAAAGGGTAGAGTTACTTTTTATCAGCTAAAATTCTTTGTAAGGTATTGTTGTTATTGATGCAGAAGAATTAATTTTTGGTTTATCATTTCCTCATTCACAAGTCTTAAACAGCTTTGTCCTTCGGTTTTAGCATCCCAATACATTCCATGAACCTTAACATTATATAAGGTAAAGAAATCAATAATACCACCTTTATGAGCTGAAACAACTTCATAATTAATATTTGTTGGCTTACTTGAATTATTACTAACTCCAAATTGTGCATTGCCAATGGTTAAATCATTTCTAAAATTGGTACCAAGAGCATCAGCAATAGAATATACATTTATCCAACTAATTTTATTCCCTAATTCTGTGTTTCTGTCATTATAAAATTGGGGATAATAAGATTTAATAAATTCAAATGGAGTACCTATAGTTATTAGTGCTTCACAGAAAAAATCAGCATCTTTTGATACTTTATTACCAAAAGGGTGAATGTAATCAATGGCTAAAATACTACCGAAACTATAGGCATGAATATGAATTTTACAGTCCGTTTCCTTTTCAGTAATGTAGTTTATTAAAAGATCAAGATTACCTTGTAAAAGCTGTCTTTGAGTGCCATGTTGAATATAATCGTTGGCACAAACAAATTCTGTTGCTAAATTGGGAATTAAAATATTTGCTTTGGGTAAAAACAACACTAATAAAGCAGTGAGGGATATTAATCCTTTTGAAAAATTTTTAATTCCTGCTTTAGATATAAATGAAATATCTGTTAAAAAGGGAAAAGTTTCTTGTATAGTCGCTAATGCATCTCCAATTATAGAGGATTCAGCTAAATTAAGAATAAGACCTATGGTTGCCGGTAGCATTAATAAAACAGCACAAGCGATAAGCATAAATATCATGAAAAGATAAAAGGTTTGACCAGGTCTTTTATAACTCTTAGATTTAAAAAGTCGGCTAATAATTAAAGGAAACTTTGTAAAAACTAGAAAGAACAATCGAAGATTTTTTATAATCAGAGAATAGCTGTTGAATTTTTCTGTAAGTATTTCGTGGTATCTAAAATCATAAAACTTATAAATGATCTTGCCTTGTTCGTTCTTTTCGCAGATGCTTATTACGTTGCTGTATCTCTCTTTGGTGTAGTTTATTTTTTCTTTTTTAATTTCATAATCAATGCCGGAGGTATTAAAGCTAATTTCATTCATTAATCTTTCGGCATATTTTTCTACAGATTCATCAACAAATGATTGCCCCAAGCCTGATATGTAAATTCCAACTTTCATGTGTTACAATTTTATTTTTTGAATAGTTTGTCGAATAAGGCATAAGAGAAGAATAATTTAGTACTCCAAATTTTTTCTCCTCCATCATATTCAATCTTTTTATAGCTTCTACCTATTCCAATATTGACTTTGTTGTTCCAGTGTAATTCAATTCCAGCGTAAGAACCACCCCATAAACCATATTCAGAATCAATTGGAGAAGCATGAAAAAAGGAGAGTCCTATATAATGTTTAAATTTTTTATCTACAAAATAGTCAGCTCCAATCAATTGTACTGCTCCAAGTACATTTCCTTTTTCATATGAGCCTTTAAATGAATTAGTACTCATCATTAATATAGGAGGTGATATTAAAGTTATAGCAAATCTTGATGGATCACGAAATTTATCATTTTCAATGCTATATCGCTTATTCATTCTATGGGTTCTTCTTCTATAAATATAACCATCGGCAAGAAAAGAATACAGATTTCTTTGTCGATAACCATTCGAATACTTATTCTCATATTTTTCATATAGCTCATCTAAAAACTTTGAATATGCAATTGCATTTGCTTTAATTTTAGTATTTATTAAACTATCAATAGTATTTGCCGAAATTGCAAATTCTTCATGCCATTTTAAGGTTCTCATTTTTCCTACAGTTGAACTGAACATGGTATGATTAAGTAAGTTTATTTCTGATTCTACTTCAGTCCTAATGATTACTGAATCATTTTCAATTAACATGGCAATTTTACTTCTGTTATACGCTACCCATTCCTTAATTAAAGTATCATTTGTCTTATTTAACATTAAGGAATCATATTTAAAATAAAAAACCGGTAATTCGTTCTCATAGGTAAAAGGTTTTATCAATTGTGCATACCATATAAAATCGAGTGAATCTGCCTTTGTTTTTTGTTTTTTTAGATTATTAACGATGTCATCGTGTAGCGATTTTAGGAAAACCTGATTACCTCCTTGGGCTTGGAGTCCAAGTGTAACAATTAAGCATAGAATAAAAGTTAAAATATATTTTCTCATAAGTCTAATAATTTTAATTTTTCAATAATAGTTTTAATATCGTTAATCATTTTATAAAGATTGATTCCATTTGAATTTTCATTTACAATATCCTTCAACTCACTATATATATGATTATATTCATCGTTTAAGTTATTATCACTATTATCATATGCTGTTATTTTTTCTTGTTTAAAATTAGAATCAAGTACAACATTACAAAGGTCTTCTACCATTGGTAAATGCACTTTAGGATGGTCCAAATAAAGGTCAAAATCGTGCATCCAAGCTCTATCAATATAATCTAATTGAATTTTAGAGGTATATACTGTTGGCGAGATATTTTTAGATAATCCAATCCATACTATAGGATCGAATTTATTACCAAAGATACGGTAACTATGTGTTATCACTCCAAATTGTTCTCCCATATCTGACATTTTACACACCTTAATAAAGGTGTTGCTTGGATTACGGTCATGTGCATCAAATTTATTCATCACTTCAGGAATACTTGCTAATTGATAGAATGATCGAATTTCAGGAGACCCATCTTCGGGCAATCCTGATGGCAACACATTAAAATCACTTCCACCTGAATATAAACGATGAATCAGATCGAACCCTACTTTAGTTCCTAAACTATGACAGATAAATGAGAATTTAGCCCCAGGGTTTTCTTTAATGGTGTCAACTACATTATTTACTAGTGGAATTAAAACAAGATCAGTAATCTCTGGATTTAAAATATAGGTAGGTACATCTAGTGCATAATCTCTTAAGCCGCTTGCAATCTTTTCTTTATTATTATCTGGTTCGTGGTTAGTATTGTTTCTTTCTGCTAATCCGGTACTTAAGAAATTGTGAAGTGGTTCCCATTCTGCTGTTCCCTCTATCATTGTTGCCATATTAGCATCAATAATATCACCGTAGGTTAGTTCTTTAAACTCAAGTTTAAATCGAGGTTGTTTATTTGTTTCAGCTAAGATAGTATCAATTTTTTCCTTTATTTTTATAATAGGATCTTTTGCCCAACCTTCAGTATGTTTTCCAACACCATGTAGTAGAAATACAATATGTTTTTTCATCTGATATTTATGTTTAGTTAAAAAAATAAGTATCAAATATATAAAAAACTATTTGTTATTCAGAGGTTTAATTTATGAAATTAAATTATAAGGGAGTAACATTTATGTGTTATCATAATTGCCATGTAGATCCCCATGATGGAAATTAATACGGGGTTGTTTTAGTATGAAGTAAGTTTTGAGAGAAAAATGTTATTTGTTTGAGTTTCTTTTTGATAAAGTAATAAGGACAAAAAAGCTCCAACTTTTAAAAGTTGGAGCTTTTTTGTTTTTCTGTGACCTGGCTGGGGTTTCACTCATATCATTTAAATGTACTATTTTCGGGTGTTTTATAAACATGGTTTGTTTTAGTGAAGAAATAATGAAATTAATAATATAAATAATTCATAAACAAATGTAATTATTTTATATAGATAATTTTAAAGGTTAGATTATAATTTTAACTTATTATAAAAATAAAGTCATTAATAAATATCTTTTATAAGAGATAAAAAATCAAGTTTTCTTCTTCTAGCTAACTCAAAAGAGGTATTATCGCTTATTATAATCATATTGCTTTTTTTATCAAAAGTCTGTATTTTATACATATTTATAAGTACGCTTTTATTTATTTTAAAAAAAGGATACGTTTCTAATAATATTTCAAATTCAGTAATTGGTCTTGTGGATAAAATAATATCATGTCTCACTTCAGTGTATGACTGTATAGCTTTACAGTAATGTATTTCATTAATAGGAATAAAATCAATTTTATAGTTTCCTTTAATTGGAATAGTTGAAGATTGTCGAATTCTTAATAACTCATGTACTTGAGATTCAAGTATGCAAATTTTTTGTATATTACTATCAATAGCTTTTTGTAATTCTTTAATATGAATTCGAGCATTTTTAATATTATTTAAGAATTCTGTCATCAGGGTGCTAATATATAACCTTTAAATTAAAAATAAAATACGCAGAAATACTTAGTGTTAAATTTTTGAATTTTGAGTGTTTTGAAATAAATAATGACCGTT
Organism: Vicingaceae bacterium; assembly: GCA_965284565.1. Taxonomy (GTDB): domain Bacteria; phylum Bacteroidota; class Bacteroidia; order Flavobacteriales_E; family Vicingaceae; genus BRH-c54. Next base: position 18,003 of record OZ260100.1, on the reverse strand, counting down.
CATTGCTCAAAATCGACCGTTAGTTAGATGGATTGACCATTTTTTTGATTTTAAAACCTTTTCATTTACGTTTGAACATTATTTTGTTCATAAATTTTGATATTACTTAAAGAAAATAACGAAACAATAGTTCTGCAAAAAAAATTAGTAGAATTAGAAAAGTTATTAGCTCAAACTAAAAAAAAACTTCATCATGAAGCTGAATACAATAAACAGCTAGAAGCTATTTTAAAGGAAGAGCATCCAGTTAGAAAATCAAAAATTATTACAATTAAAAGTGCAACGAAAATAGAGTTTGTAAATGTAGATGATATAATATGTTGTGATGCAGATGAAGTTTATACACATGTTCGGTTAAACGATAGTAGAAAGATTACGGTAGCAAAGACATTGAGTTCATTTGAAACATTATTAGAAGGACATGATTTTTTTAGAATAAGTAAGAGCCATATTATTAACCCAAGTTATATGATAACATTATACAAAGACCGAAACCAAATTTTATTACAAGGAAATATTGTCTTAGACATTGCCAGAAGAAGAAGGGTGGAATTTTTGAAAATACTTAAACATTAACAATAAATAATTAAAACCATATTAATAACGTAAACATTTAAAAATGAAAAAAACAAAACAAATTTTATTCTTGAGCCTATTGCTGATTAGTTCGATTAATATTTTTTCACAACAAATAGTAGTAGGAGAAAAAGATACTGTTTCAAGCATAAGTTCATCAGGTATAGTAACTGATGTGACAGGTAATCAAATAGGTGAAATTACTTCATCAGGAGTAATAAAAAATGCACAAGGAGAAACCTTAGGTAATATTGTTGGCAATGAGTTTAAAGATGTATCAGGAGTAGTGAGAGGAGAAAAAGTAGTAGTAGGAAATGAAGCCCAAATTAAAATAGGTGGAGATGTAATAATAGCAATTGTTCAGTCAGGAAATAAAATACTTGATTACCATACTAATCAAGTATTAATAAATTCAGTAGGAACTGTAAGTGAAACACAACTCATTGCTTATTTCTTATTTTTTTAACACTAATTAAAATTTTTAACGATGAAACGACCATGATAAAAATCTTTCTAGCAAAGGAAAGTGATTATTCTGGGAGTTACATATGACCGATAAAAAACAATAAAAACAAACATATGAAAAAAATTATATACGTATCAGGACTAATTATTGGCTGTTTAATTTTAAATGGTGATAAATTAAATGCTCAAATAAATAATGGGACAAACACTTTAAGTAATAATAGTAGCTCAACAGGTAATTCGAATACAGGATCAGGAAGTTATTCATTTTCTACAGGAGTTAGTAATAGCGTTACAGGAACTTATGGATTTGCGACAGGAGCTAGTAATACAGCAAGTGGAAATTACTCTTTTGCTGCTGGATATAGTTCACAAGCTACGAATACAATAAGTTTTACCTATGGATTTTCTTGTCAAACATATGGAGCATATAGTGTATCAATGGGAATGTTTGCCTATGCCAATGGTAATAGATCTTATGCAATAGGAGAATCTGCAAAAGCTACCGGATCATATACTTATTCCTTTGGAAAATCTACACAAGCTACAGGTAACTATTCTTTTGCACTAGGAAATGGTTCTACAGCAAGTGGCGCATATGGGCATACTTTTGGAATAGCCTCACAAGCGGTTGGAGATTATTCGTTTGCTATAGGAAGATATTCAATAACAAATGGGGCGAATTCTTATAGCTTAGGAGAATATGTAAGTACTTCTGCTACCAATGCTTTTACTATAGGTAGAGGTCTAACTACAGGTACTCCACCTTTTCAAACTATTTATTATTTAGATAACAACACCACTAATTCCTTAATGGTAGGGTTCAATAGCGATACTGCAACACTTTTTGTAGGACCATCAACAGGAGTAGGAACATTTGGAAAAGTAGGGATAGCCACCAGTAGTCCAATAAGAACACTTGATGTAAACGGAATGTCTCATTTTGCTGATTCCATGAGCATAGGCACCACCAAAACAAATGGTTCTATGCTTGCCGTAGCAGGTAAAATAAGTGCTGAAGAAATAGAAATCAGCCTGACAACCACATGGCCCGATTTTGTTTTTAGCACTGCTTACGAATTAAATACACTTGCTCAGGTAGAAGAATATATTAGTAAATATAGCCACTTACCTAATGTACCTTCTTCTGAAGAAGTAGCAGAAAAAGGAATTAACATAGCAGAAATGGATGCTATTTTATTACAAAAAATAGAAGAATTAACGCTTTATACTATTGCTCAACAAAAACAAATTGATGAACAGAAAAAATTAATTGAAGAGCAAAGTAAATTAGTAGAAACATTAATCAAAGAGAAAAAATAATTAATCAACTATTTTATTAGTTGGCAAACCATAAATCTAAGTAAATGTTTAAACGATACTCTTATTTCCTTAGTTGCTTATTTATAATAGTTGCTTCTAACACTTTTGGACAAGCAATAATAACGCTTGATCAACTAGAATCTGGAAACCAAATTCATATAGCAAAAGAAAAAGTTAAGTTTGTGCCAGGCTATGGTTATATTTCATCGGGAACGGATAAGATGGTAGCTTATACTTCACCATTTTTTGTGCAATATTCTACAACTCAAGAAACCTTCAATTCTTTAGGAAGCATAGAATTATTTCCAATTAGTGGAATACTTCCGTATTATTATTTTTGGGATGATGGAGATCAATCTCAAAATAGATATGATTTAGAGTCAGGGTTATATAGTGTTACCATTGTCGATTCTTTATTAGATTCTGTGAGTTTAGTTATACCTGTTGATGTGGAAGTTCAAATTGCAGATTCACAAGGAGTAACTTTTGATAATCGTTATTTAGAAAAAACAGCAGCAGATAATTGGGGTAACGGGAAAATGAGCTTTTCAAATGTAGTAAAAGGAGATGGAGCAGTAAGGGTTGAAGTTATAAATGATAAAAAGGAGTGGGCTTTTGGATACAGATTATCAGCTAATTCTCAGGCCGTTTATTATGATGATTTAGATTATGGATTTTATATTAATAGTGGAGATACGTTATATACATGGAACAAATCAACCAGTACATTAACCAATGTAGGTTCAATTACAGCTGGAGATATTTTAAGTGTAGAAAGAGAGGGAGGGTTAGTTACTTTTAAGAAAAATGATGTTTTTATTTCAGAAGTAAGTGTTAGTGTTGGTAATGAATACAGATTAGATTTCTCTTTTTTTTCTACACAAACAAGAGTAAAGGTTTTTATTATAAGATTTCCTTTTTGGTTAACAGCTAGTGCAAGTATTACAAATAGTAATTGTAATATTCCGAATACAAATACAGGAGAAATTGATTTGAATGTTATAGGCGGAACTCCTCCTTACTCTTATAGTTGGACTGGTCCAAACAGCTTTACAGCTTCAACACAAGACATATCTAATCTTGAAGTAGGAGCTTATACTGTAACAATTACAGACAGCTGGTCAACTCCTAATTCCATAATTAAAACTTATTATTTAGGTCATAAAGTAGAATGGACAAATATAGTAGCATCAACTGTTAACGATAATACTTTAATAAGAAATACATCAACTTATGATGAACCTAGTGGAGCATCTTCAGTTAATGTTTTAAAAAGTTCAGATGATGGATGGGCAGCATTTGAAGTAAATAGTAATCAAGATGAAAATGAAATTTTTGGTTTATCAGAGATAGATGTAAATCAAAACTTGAACTCTGTTGATTACGGTATTTATTTATTTAAATCAACCAATTTAAACCCTATTTTTCCTTCACAATTGGTTACAGTATGGGAAAATGGTGTTGATATGGGAGTATTAGATCCTGTATCTGGAGAAAAATATTTTACAACTTACAAAACAGGAGATAAATTTAAAGTAGAAAAAACAGGTAATACGATTACTTATTTAAAAAATGAGGTAGTATTTTATACATCAACAGTTCCAATTCCATCAGCTACTGATTTAATAGTAGATGCTGCAATGTTTGGAGTAAACGGAACAACTATATTAGAAGCAATTACTTCATTTAGGTGTGTTTCTTTGTGTGATATTGAGTTGTCATTTCAAGGTGATGATTTTGAAATAACACCATTGACCGGAGGAGGGTTTTTATATAAGTCATTAGTGCATTGCCCTGACGATATTATACCTATTACCGTTCAAGCACCAGTAAATTATAATATTTCTGATTATATACTCTCTTGGAGTCAAGTATCTCCAACAGTGGGAACATTTTTTAACTGTCAAAATCCTAATGAATGTTCAGAAATAATACTATATCCTAATGCTAATGGAACCTATATTTTTGATGTAAGTATCACTACTTATTTAGAGGGTGATATAAACTATTGTTCATTAAACAAAGTTGAATTGTTTGTAGAATGTTCAGCAGAACCACCTTCTGATGAAGAAATAATAGGTTGTATTTTTGGGAATTTTGGTGCAGGAGTTTACGTTAATCCAGGTACAAATTTAAATGTGTATTGTAATTTACTTAATGAATTAGGAAGTATTAATACAACAACTAACTTAATTGAAAAAGGCGAGTTTAGAAATAAAGGAGATATAAATGTTTTAAAAGAATGGATTAATAATGCAGGAAGTTTATTTATAACACAAGAAGGAATAACAGACTTAATTGGTGATGACCAAAAAATGAAAGGGAACTCAAGTACCCATTTTAATAAACTAGAGCTTGGGGAATATCCACAAAATTCAGCAGTTAAATCAATAATGTTAGACCAATATGCTCATGATGGGTTAGATTTGATAAACAGTGAATTAGCTACCGAAGGCAATGTGTTTTATGTGAAAAACAATGATGCCAATTCTGTTGAAAGGGATAATGGATTTGTTAGTACAGACGAACCTACAGGGTATTTATCAAGAAAAATTGCTAGTTCAAGTGGAGCTTACCTGTTCCCGATGGGATCTAAGCTTGGTAATTTGAGATATAGACCTATTGAAGTTGATATAAAAGATGTAGATGATGAAATTAAAGTTAATTTTCAAAACCATAATCCGTTTAATGATGGGTTAACTGCTTTATCTCCGGCAGTTTTAAGTGTAAATGACAAATATTATCATAAAATTAATGCTACTAATTTATCTCAAATAGCAACAGATTTTAATATTAAATATTACTTTCTTCTTAATGATGGTAATTTTCAGAGTATTGCTCACTGGGAACCAACAAATCCATTTTGGGAAACTACTCCAGGTCAAAATTCCAGTTTAACTCCTGTTCAGGGGTTAGTTTATGCTGAATCCGATGGAACTCATAGTTTTGATGAGGAACCTTATGTGTTGTCTCAAGCAGGTTTTGTTGTAGGGACACCTAATTGGCCATCAACAGGTGGTGGAAACACAGGAACGTCCGGACCTAATGGACCGGGATCAAGCAATGGATGTGTAGCTAATTTTACTTATACCATATATGGTAATCAAGTAGTATTATCTAGTACTTCAGTAGTTTCAAGTACTGCAATTTATTCATGGGATTTAGGAGATGGAAATTTTGCAACAGGAGCAGTTTATACACATACTTATGCTGCAAGTGGTACATATACTGTAGTATTAACTATAACTGATGGTGTCAATACATGTTCTTCTCCAGCCACTTTTACTGTTATTGATGAAGGAACAAATGTAGGGTCACCTGGTAATTCTAATCCAGGGAGTTCAAATGGCTGTACAGCAAGTTTTTCTTCAATAAATTATGATCCTCAAGTAACATTTACAAATACTTCTACAGGACTATCTACCCCCGTTTTTACATGGGATTTTGGTGATGGAAATTCCTCAACAGTAGGAGCTACAGCTGCTCATACTTATGCTAATAATGGAACGTTTACGGTTACTTTAACTATAGTAGATGGTGCAAATACATGTACCGCTACTCAACAGGTAATAATAACAAACAACTCGGGGATAGTTATAGAAATTAATTCTGCTAATCCTGCTAATCCATGTGGAACTGGTGGTAATGTTGGTACTCCAACAGGTACAGGGCCAGGAAGTGGCTCTAATGGAAATAACACATCTACTCCAAGTACTGTTCCTTGCGAATATGTTATGACGATAACCACTAATGATGATTGTAGATTAGATGGAGAGATTTATTTTACTATTAATCAGGATCTTTCATTAGGAGATGTTGAGTTTTTTACTACTGGGATGACAACTAAACTTCCACTTTCAGAAGAAGTTTATTATGAAATACCTGGTGTACCAGGGTTTGTTTTAACAGGAACTCCTGAAGAAATTTATGCTCAATGCATCAACTCGGTAAAAGTGGAAATGGGAGTAGCTCCTTTTGATGATTTTGTGTTAGATTTAGGCACTTCCGAAGATATTGTTATAACCACACCTGCAGATATTCAAAGTTTTAAAATTTTTGAAATAGGAAACCCAACGGCAGTATATACGGATGCTAATACTCCTTCAACACCTTCTAACGGACAAGTTACAATACTTTCTACTGCAATAAGTACACTTATGCCAAATTCGTACAGATTTGAATTAGAAATAATAATAGGAGGTATTCCAGAAACAATTGAAGGACATTTTATAGTAAAATAATGATGAAACACACAGGAAACATAGCGTTAGTTTTAAGCATAGCAATTATAGTATTTATAGTTATAGACAAGATAACTATTAAACAACATAAAATTGGAATTGTCCAAATGGAACAATTGGTTTATGAATACCAAGGAATGAAAGACGCCACAGAAACATATAATGCTAAGATGGACAAATGGAGCAATCAAACAGATTCTTTAGAAAATATACTTAAAAATTTGTACGAAGAAATACAGTTAGACTCAATTGGTGGGAATAAGGAAAAATTATTACAAAATCAACATAGGTTTTATCTGTTACAACGCTCTTATTATGAGTTTAAAGAAAATGTAGCACAAAAAGCTCAGGAAGAAGACCAAAAAATGACCATAGGGGTGATTAATCAATTAAAACAACATATTAAGGAATATGCAAAACAAGAGCATCATAATATTATTATAGCGAACACACAATTACAAAATGTAGGGTATGTAGACGATGCGTTGGATATTACAAAAGAGTTATTGGAATATGCAAATATTAAATATCAAGGAGGTGAATAAATTCATTTACATAGCATTTTTATTTCTTGCAATTACACTTAGTAGTTGTAATCATTCTATTGATGATTTCAATACCTATATGGAGTATTTAGCAGATAAAGACAATGGATTGGTAAAAGAAAAATCAATAGGAGGCATTCAGTTAAAGGTGAAATACTTACCTAATGATTATTTAGTATATAACGATATTAAGCAAAATAAACAGATAACAAAAGGCTTGGTAGATAGTGTGAAACTAACCTATGCCAACTCTATAACATTTATGATGGTTATTGGACCAGATAAAAATGAATCTTTTGATATTACACGAGTTGGGATAGCTAATTATGAAGAATTTGCTCAACGAATAGAAGAAATGAATTTTAATATGATGCAACATGTAAAACTTCATGTCAATAATGAAGAATATACTCCTGAATTGTATCAAATGGAAAGTACTTACGGATTAGAACAAAGCAGAAAATTTTTGTTTGTGTTTAAAGCTGTTGACGAAAAATCAAATACGATATTGAAGGACGATTTTCAATTTATTTATGCTGACGAAATGTTTAATACAGGCATAAATAAGTTTCAATTTAAGCTTTCAGATGTTAATGCAATTCCAAAATTTAATTTTTTTAGTTACAAATAAGTGATAGAAATAGATAAAAATATGAATAACAAATCAATGTTTGCAAGAATAAGAAAAAGTAAAACCATTAAATTAATAATGGCTTTTGCAGCAATTAATCTGTTGGTAGAAATTGCATTCCCTACAGTTGCCATGGCATTAACTGCTGGTTCGGCCTCACCGGAATTTTCTAGTTTTGAGCCCGTGGCTACTACCGATATGGTCAACGATTTTACAGGAGATTTTACCTATAACCTACCAGTATTAAGTGTGCCAGGGCCTGATGGTGGTGGATACTCCATGTCACTATCTTATCATAGTGGAGTATCTTCTGAAGAAGAAGCCTCATGGGTAGGATTTGGTTGGACGCTAAACCCTGGTGCAATTAACAGGCAAAAAAGAGGGTATGCAGATGATTTTAAGGATGTTTCTGTAACTAAATACAACAAAACTACTCCTAACTGGACTCAGGTTTCTGCTTTCGATTTTAATATGGAATATAATAGTGCAGATAACCCAAAAGATACTTCATCAGCTGTAACTAACAGAGCAAAGAAATTATTTTTAGATAAAAAAGGAGATAATGACCCAAATGCCTTTGGAAGTGGAGAAGTGGGGGTGTCCTTTAGCAAATCAATAAGGTACAACAATTATTCGGGGTTTAATATTGTAAATGGTTTTGGCGTGTCTTCCAAAGGCATGGTAAGTTTAAATATGAATCGTTCTGCGGGAGAAACCACCTTGGGGTTTTCAGTAAATCCAGTTAGAATTTTTCAGAAAATTTTTAAAAATAATCAAGAAGATAATAAGGTTGAATCAGAGCAAAATGAGCCAGAAAAGAAGAAAGAAAAAACGTTAGCAGGTAAAATAGCACAGAAAATAGTATCTGATATTACACAAGATGCTAAAAATAAATTTATAGCTACTTCATACTCTTCTTGGTCATTTAATGCTCCTGCAATAGGTTATTCAGTAGCTCAAAACTCAGGTAAAGCAACTAATTTTTCTGCTTCTTTACAAATTAATCCGGCAGGTCCTATTGGTTTTCAGGCAGGTATTAAGGGTAGTATGAATTACCAAATTACTGAACCTGATGTTGATATTAGGGTTTATGGGTACATGTATAATCCTTCACAAAACCCTAAAGAACTCGAAGATGATGGAACTAATAATGTTTCTGATAAGGAAAGAGTCGAATCAGACTTTCAAATAGAAAAACCATCTACTTTTAACAAGCATGATAGAAATTTAGGAATTCCCTTTAATAATGCAGATATTTTTGCTGCAACAGGTAATGGTGTAATCGGTGGCTTTAAACTATATCACGATCAGGTGGGACATTATTATGCACCATTTGTAGAGAATAATCAAAAAATTAGTCAATTAGGAGTGGAAGTGGGTATAGGAGGAACTATTTCTGTTGGTTTTGATTTTGGGTTGGGTTTTCAGGAAACAAAGGTAAGTGACTGGAGAGATGTCGAAGAAGACTTTGACTATAATAATACAGCTCCTTATTTGAGGTTTAACGGAGATATGGGAGGACAAATTGATTATTCAGGAGATAATCAGCCACTAACAGCAATTGTTGGAGGCTCTTATATGAATAGAAAATTAGATTTAGTAAATTTTAAAGATGGTAATGCAGGCGAAAAAGCAAAATTGGATAATACTAAAGCTGGAAGAACTTCTTTTATAGAATACATAAAAGGGGTGCCAAGTAGTTCTGAAGAAAATTTAATTGTAGGAATGGTGGTAACCAACAAGGATGGTAATAAAAGTACTTATGGAGAACCTGTATATGTTTATAAAGAAACAGAGTTAACAATTGGATTAGAGAATGATATTACAATAGAAAATACTACCTTAAAATCTATTTTAAATGATGGGGACGCTACTCCGGCTCAATATGTAGTTAATCATCCATTACAATTTAATAATCCAACCTTAAATAAAACAGCAGTAGGACAACGGGTAGAGTCTCCTTACGTAAGCACCTATTTACTTACATCAAATACTACTTTTGATTATTTGGATATTTCTGGTGATGGACCATCAGAGGATGATTTTGGAGGATGGACTAAATTTGACTATAGACAAGTGCATAATGATTATAGATACAGAGCACCTTACACAGGATTGTTTTACGATAGAGGAAGGCTGTTCGATGGAGATGATCAGACTGGAAGCATGTCTTCCGGTGTGAAAGATGTAAAATACTTAAAATCCGTTGAAACCAAAACACACATTGCTTTTTTTGTCACTAATAAAACTCAAACTTCAGATTTCGATGCAGCTTATTCATCTTTAGATTTAACGGGTTCTATGAATGATAGGTTTGATGGCTTAGATGCTGCCGCTATACCTACCGGAACTAATGCTGATGACCCTGCTGCAATAGGTACTAAAGGGGGGAAACAGTTAGAAAAATTAGAACGAATAGCCTTATACGCTAAAAACGATTTAAGTAAACCCATTAGCACTACCTATTTTGAATATGATTATGCGTTGGTACAAGGCATTCCTAATACAGACGGTTTAGGCAATCAGAAAGGTAAGTTAACACTTAAAAAAGTATGGACAGAATCAGGAGGAACGATTAAAAGCCGAATTGCTCCTTATCAATTCGAATATGAATATTTTACGGACTATTCTGATGAAATAACAACTAAATATCCTTACATTTTAGATAATAATGAAGATTTAAATGACGCAGAGGGGGCATTTTATGCTTCTTTAACGGAGCCTGGTCAAAATCCTAGTTATCAAGAAGGACAGTTAGACATGTGGGGAAATTATCGTTTTGATGGAGAAGACCGATTTGAAAAGATGCAGCCTTGGGTTAATCAAAAAGAACAAAACCCTCAAGGAAATGATGTTATTTTTGACCCTGCTGCTTGGCAATTAAAAAGAATCATCTTGCCTTCTGGAGGAGAAATCCATGTACAATATGAACAAAAAGATTATCGATTTGTACAAGATCAAAAAGCAATGGTAATGACTAGTCTTACAGATCATAATGATTTTAAGAATAGTTATGATACAGAAGGAATCATGAAGAACAAATACTTTATAAATCTCGAAAGTTTAGGTTTTGATCCTTTAGACCCTGATTATTCACAACAGGTAACAAATTATGTAAACACATTAACAGAACATTTTGTAACATTAAAAAATAAGCTTTATTATAAAATACTTTATTCATATAGAGCTAATTACATTCCTAATTTAGATAACTTTAATCATCGATATGATTATATAACAGGATATACATCTGTAAATGAAGTTGTAAAAGATGGTGCTTATGTCTATTTAAGCCTAGGTAATGAAGGAGAAGAAGATAAGACCATACCAAGGTGGGTAGGTTTCCAAAAACTACATCAACAAGCAGATAGAAACTTAGGTTGGGATGCTCATAATGTTGAGATTGATGATAGAGAAATCCTTAATAAAGCATATCAAACTAGTGGAGCAATTACTAGTAATATAAATAAAATAGGAAGGGATTATACATTATCTAATACATTTAATTTATTTGGAAATTGGGTAGCAGGAGACGTTAAAAACTATCCAAAGGATAAGGCGTGCAAAATATTGAATTTTGACCTTTCTTATTTTAAACTCCCTGCCTATCATGCAAAAAAAGGAGGAGGAGTAAGAGTAAAAAGATTGTTGTCTTATGATCCTGGTATAGCTGGGGAAACCGGTGATGCGATGGTTTACGGTTCTGAATATACCTATAAAAATTCCGATGGAACAAGCAGTGGAGTAGCCACTAATGAACCACAACAAGGAAGAGAAGAAAGTCCATTAACCACCATAGTGGAAAGAAACAAACAATCGGGGTGGAATAAGATGCTTAATGGAAGAGATTCTAAAGAACAGGAAGGTCCTTTAGGGGAAAGCTTGCTGCCGGGAGCATCGGTTGTTCATGAGCGTGTGATTATTAAAAACATTCATAGTGGTAAAACAACAACAGGGTATGCGGTAAATAAATACCATACTACCAGAAGTTTTCCTATGCAAGTAGATTTTACTGAAATTTCTAAAGATGGAGATTCTCCAACCTATAAAAAGTATAACCTTAACCTTCCATTGGGTTTGTTTAACATGTCAATAAATCGTGCATGGGTTACACAAGGGTATTTGTTTAAGTTAAATGACATGCATGGTAAACCTGAAAGTCAAGCAACTTATTCAGGAACATACAATCCTAATTCGTTTAATGAAGCGGCATATACCAGTAAAACTACCTACCAATATACTAAGCCGGGGACAGCAATTAAATCCTTAATATATGACTCCGGAACACAGGATTTCACTATTGGTTTGATGCAACCAGGACAAGAAGAAGATTTAACCATGTATCGCTCTAAAGTAACGGATAGAACAAATGATTTTTCTATAGAATTAGATTTGAACATAACCTTACCTACACCTATAACTTTAGGATTTGGATTATCTTATACTTACTCAGATGACCAATTAAGTCAGCATGTTACTTCAAAGGTAATTCGACAAAAATCCTATTTATTATCTACTACCACTACCACAGATGGGGTGACTCAAACAACAGAAAATTTAGCCTTTGATAAATATACAGGAGACCCTGTATTAACAAAAACCTATGACGGTTACTATGCGGTTGATGAGCAAATTAATACAGAAGGAGGAACTACTGCAAAACATAATGGAGAATATTATGCTTTAAATATTCCTGCAAGTTGGGTATATGCAGAAATGGGAAGAAAATCTGATTTGGTAACTCACAGTAATCAATTAACCGCATCTGTAGGAAACATTGTTACTTATGGAGAAAATGCCTTGGTAGATCCATCAACAGGTAAGGCAAAATCAACTTCAGCCAATCCTATTTCGGGTATTTTCACCAATGTGGTAAATGCATCAGCTACTGTGTATAAAAAAGGTTGGTTTGATGTTAATGACCCTGAAAATATTAATCAAACTGCTTTAGAGGCTGAATACCCATTGCTTACTAGTTATAATTCAACAGGTTCAGTATTAAATAATAATTATTATCCACACAGAACCTATGTGTATAGAGATCAAGTTACAGATGCCAATAATGGAGCTAGAATTTATGGAGGAGGTGTTATAACTGACCCACTCAATATGTTTGATTGGTTAAGTGGAGATTTTTCTCAAAAAGAGTTAGGAAAATGGTATTCAGCAAGTGAAATTATATCTTATTCACCTCATGGGTATCCAATTCAAGAAACAGATGTGTTGAATATTAGCAGTACAGCACATTTCGGATATAATAACACCTTACCTGTTTTGGTTGCTCAAAATGCGGCATACAGTGAGGTTAAATTTATCGATTTTGAATATGGGTTTAATAATAATTCCAATATCAATAACAATTATGCCCATTCAGGAGCAAAATCGTATGATTTAAGTTTGGATAAAAATTATGTGTTTATCCAAAACTACCCAATTACTCCGCAAATTATAGCTACTAATGGATTATCTATAAAGCTATGGTTGAAGAGTTCTTTGAGTAATGTTCTATCAAGTCCTAATTATGGATTGAAAAATTCAATACCGGATTTAAAAGCATTGATAGGGGGGCAGCAATTTAACTTTAAAAGAATAGCTCAAACAGGAGAATGGTCGCTTTATGTGGTTGAAATTAGAAACTTTAATGGTTTAGTTGCCGGTACATACAACATTCAGTTGGGCTATAATTACTTGCCAAATGAAATGGTATTAGTAGATGATTTCAGAATACAACCCCTTGATGCTTTAATGAACTGTACAGTTTATACCATAGATAATAAAGTGGCAGCACAGTTTGATGATCAACATTTTGGTGTCTATTATGAATATAATAATAAAGGACAGTTGGTTAGAAAATCGATAGAAACAGAAAGAGGTAAAAAAACATTACAAGAACAACAATACAATACACCGTTAATACTTAGAACGAATTAAAAATGAATAAAAAGAGCCTTATACCATTATTGTTTAGTCTTATTTTTTGTGTTGGATTTATCCAGCAAAATTCAGACTGTATCAATGAAATTTTAAAATTAGAAGAAAAAATATATGCAAAAAAATATACTGAAAAAGACAAACCGGCATTTCTCAGTTACAGTCTAAAAACAATAGATTGGGAAAATAAAACGGTAAATGTTGATGTGAAAATGTATAGAGCATATAATAACATGCATTTTTTTTCGACCCAAACAGACATTTATCAAAATGAAAAAGAAATGGTAATGGTATTAAAATTACAAAAATTGATTGTACTTGAAAATTCCAATGAAGAAATAATGGCAAAAGGCTTAAATGAAGATTTTTTAAATGTAAAACGTAATTTTTTAAACCAATGCGAGCTAGTTAGTTGTGCTGCTTTAGATAATAATAAGGAAGTTAAAAGAGTGGAGTTAAAAGTGAATGACGATATGAATGGAGCATTATTCATAGATAAAATGATTTATAAGTATAAACCCACTTCAAAAGAGATTTTATCAAATTCAACCTTTTACAAAAAAGGATATAAGGTAAAACAGATAGACATAACATACAATAAATTGGATTTAGAACATACCTATAAATTTAATAGTCCAAAAAAATATGTAATGGATGCCAAAGAGAATTTACTAAGCAAGTATGCCGGATATGAAGTAATAGACAATAGAAAATAAAATAACCTTTGCGTCTTAGCGGTTAAACTAGAAATTCAGCGATAATCAGCGTTATCTGCGGGAGAAACTTAAAAGAAATAAACGATATATAAAATATAAACAAATAAAATGAGCCACGATAAATTTTTGGATACAAAGCAGTTTTAAAATTGGCTACGTGTGCTGGAAAAGTCCCCCTTTGGGGGATTAGGGGGCATAATAATAAAATAGATACAAATGAAAAATAAATTAGTAATTTATATTGGAATAGCACTGGCTGTTGTACTTTCTTCTTCAGTACAAGCTCAAGTATATGAAACGCCTAGTTATCTTTCTGTAAAAGGAAATGTACTTCAGGGAACGAGTAGTTTTTCTTCCGGAACTATAAGTCTTTCACAAACAGATAAAACAACTCCATCAGGGTTGGAAGAGAGAAATGTGGGGGCCAACTTATATTTAAAATTAGATTTAGGAGAAGATTACGTTAATGTATTAGATGTAACCAATAATGCTTTTTATGTTGAAGTTACGGTTCAAATTACTGGTGGAACACCTGCGATAACTCCTGTTACAAAGGTAATTGTTATTAATGAGAATAGTCCGGAGGCATTACATACCATTAATTTAATTGGAAATATTGCTAGTATTACTGGTAGCAATACATTAGATGTAGATGTCACTGCTATTAATATTTATGATAACCCAACAACACCTTTACCTGCTGGATTGCTTAAAAACTATATTGATAACAACCTTCGTTTATCAGCAACTTTAGTACGTGAGTATGCAGTGAATGTAAGACAACCCAATGGAATAATGGCAGGAGTACTAAATGCACCAACGGTTGCATTCACCAACCGACTGGCAAACTTTAGCTGGACACCTCCTGGAAATACTAGCTATCCCAATTACGAATTACAAATTTTACGTTTATACAACACAGACCCTGCAAAAAAGAATGTTAATAATGAAATAGTTGCTAAAATTAATTGGGCTGACGCATTAAAAGTTGAAACACAATCATCATCAACTAGCATTGATTTAACTATTGCAGAAGGTACAGGTTTTTATGTATGGAGAGTTCGTCCAATAGGAAATTTTTATGAAGGAGGAATTGCCAATCATGAAAATTATGGGATATGGAGCAACAGTTTTGCCAACGGATCAACGCAGTCCATACAATTAAACGCTATTGGAGGAGCAACAGCAGCTAGTTATGGTAGTGTATTTTATTTTCAAGACCCTGATGAAAATATAAACTGGATTTATAACCGTGTTTTTACAGAAGGAAATTCCAATCCTTTAAATACACAGGGAGTAAAAACAAGTGAAGGAATAAGTTATGCAGATGGATTACTACGAGCTAGACAAACACAGGCATATAATAGCTCCAACGATACTACGTTAATTACACAAACCATAAGCGATTATTCTGGAAGACCATCGTTAACCACCCTTCCTGTCCCTGTTGATGGTGGATTAATTGGATATAAAACAACCTTTGTTAAATCATCAACTAGTACCTTATATACAGCCTTAGATTTTGATGATGGAGCTAACATTAACGACCCCACAAAGATTATAGATAATAATACTGCCTTTTCTTATTATGATGGAACCAACAGTAATGTTGCTGATGCAGAAGGATTTGCTTTTAAAAGAACCTTATTTAAAACGGACGGTACAGGTAGAGTAGACGAAGAATCAGGAGTAGGAAAAATGCATGCACTAGGTACGCAAAGCGGTGATGGAGGAGGAAAAACTACTAGAGTATTGTTTGGAAGTCCATCAGATGAAGAATTAATACGAATTTTTGGAGACGAAGCTCCTTTATCTGAATCAGTGATTAAAACCATTACCATAGATCCAAATGGTGTTACCTCTGCTACGTATACTTCTAAAGAAGGAAAAACAATTGCTACAGCATTAATTACTAACGAAATAACTGATGGAACTAAAACAATTTTGTCGGCTTTAGAACAGGCCATTTCACCATTAACGGTAAACAACGTTGCCAATCAAAATGTGTTGTCCAATAAAAAGTTAGTAAGTTCTAAGCGGATAGCTTTAGAAGAAGAAAAAACAATTACCTTAGATTATAATGTTGTAGAAGGTGTAGAAATGGGAGGATGCCCAAGTGGGGATTGTAACCTAAAAGTTCGTTTCTTTCTTATTGAAGTTCACTCAGGAATAACGTATGTTAGTGATGCTGATAAAAATACAGCTGAACTTGACCAATTTGATTTGCCGGGGACAAGTTTAACCTTTACCAGTAATTGGGAATGGGTAGATCCAACTAATACAACCACTCCACCTGCGGTTTTAAATAATTCACCATACAATCAATTTATTCTTCCTGAAGGAGAATACATCATAATGAAAGAAGTTTTCTCAGCTAACGATGAAAATTTTGCTGAACTTCAAACAGCAGAATTAACCGACAGATTACAACCCATTTTAGATGTGTTGGCAGCTAAAATGAAAGCCATTAACAATGCAGCAGACTATGCTGCTTTTATTGAGTTTTATGCTGGAAACTCGCCTACGTTGGGTTTTGTTGATTATGTAAATGCCTACCAAGCAACACCTAATCAAACTACAAGCGATGCTATTTATATGCACTTAGGACTAACGTCTTATGTAGGAAACACCTTGTTTCCTGATGAGTTTAGTTTTGATAATGTAACGCCAATAAGCAGTGATATTAATGAACCTACTCAAAATGTAATGTCATTTTCATTAAGTTGTTGTGGAGCCATGGAAGTTCCTGTGCCAAAACCGGAAATATGTATTCCTTGTGAAGCGTTGGATGAAGATGAGTATGGAAATACTTTTAATGGAATTAATTATATCAGAGAGAATTCAACATTAGCCGGGTTAACAATTAATACAGGAAGTGATTGGCAAGCAATTCAACAGATTGTTGGAGAACATTTTATGGACTATTTGTATAATAAATTAGATGAAGATGGATTCATTACTGTTTATGACCCTAATTCCCCATCAACCTACAATCCTTCTACTGATACAGACTTACAAAATGCTTTAGATCGTTTTGCTCCAGGGTTTACTTTTCAAAGTTTACAAGATATGATTACAAATATGTTGGCATCAAAATATTGGGAGGGTCAATCTAAAGAACACTCCGGCACTTATTACAGAGCGGAAGAAGATGCTAATGGTGCTTTAGAGTTTATTGATGAGTATGGGGTAGTAACAACAACGCCTTCAGAATATGTTGCCGTAACCGGTATTAATGATGGAGATGAGTTCAATTATGTTTGTGAGGATTTGTTTAAATGTTGGGTAAATGCAGTAAACTTGATAAATGCTTTCGATTTTGATGGAGATGCTAATGTGATGGACGCATTCAACGATTCTGAGGGAAATAATGCTTCTGAAGATCATTATGATGATGATGAAAGTAGTGATGGACCCGGTGGAGTAGTGGGCTGGTTGGCTAATTTGGTTATTTCAATAGAAATGAGAAATTTTCAGAATAGCTCGGATGGAGAAGTACCACAATCAAGGTTAGAATCTTTAGTAAACCTGCCTAATATATTTGTAAGTTGTGCAGGTTATAAATTTGCTAACAT